>CAWJPI010000001.1:0-1917320 GCA_963844705.1 Vulcanimicrobiota bacterium
ACTTGTTGACCGCGATACTTGGAGGGCCGCTAGCTCTGGCAGCGGCAACGAGTATTTCAGCGTTGGACGCCGCAAATATCGTCGGCGCTAGAACTGAAAATTGAAAACCGCCAAGCTCAGAATAGTGGATGCACTCACTTACGGTCTTCGGGAGGGGGACGAATGCGGTGCGAGTAACGTCACGTCGTTGCAGCGCGCTATCGATGATGTGAGTCTGACGGGCGGTACGATACTCATTCCAGCCGGCCGGTACGAGATTGCAGCTCCCATCAACCTCGAGGTCAGGACGGACGAACATTGCGGAAACAGCATCGCCATCGTCGGGAGAGGGCGCGCGGTCCTGGCAACCCGAGCAGATTCTGTATTCACTATGGTCCACGCTGACAGCGCGCAACTGAGCCAGATCACTATCAGAGACCTGGAGCTTCACGGCAACCTTGGTTGATTTGGTACCTCCTAGCGTCGCGCTGAAGGCGTTTGGTTTCACTGTTGCGCGGCTGGCGCCTCGCCGGGAAAGACGTGCCCCCTCGGCCTTGAGATTACCAGACACGCGCGTGTAGAGGTCGGCCGTCGTCGTGTGGCCTCACGCACGAGCATCTTCGAGAAGAACCTCAGCGGCGTGTCGGCATGCAGTGAGATCGATGCGTACGAGTGATGCAAACCTTAGAACGGCAACACTGCCTCGCTCGACGTCCACCACGATAGCGCGCCGCGCGACAAAAGCGCCTACCGAGCATCTGCTCTTCTTCTCACCATCGTGTGCAAAGCCGCAAAGTGTCAGTCAACAGTTGCGGCACTTGTTCCAGCCCGCAGTTCTGGGAGAGCCGTTGCCCATATAGAGTTGCGCCTTCTCGGAAAAGCCCCGTCGCGCTCGTCAACCCGCATCCGAGCTTCCAAGTCTAGGGATCGGCGAGAGCGAGAAACGGGTGCGACAGATGCTGCGCAACAAGTCTTTCTTCGAGCCATATAAGGGCCGCTGGCAGCTTGGCCACGCGATCGTGGCAACCGCAACCTAGGAATGAACATGGTCGACGCAAGGGCGACGATGGCAGCTATCACTAACAATCGAGGGAGTGCTAGATGAAGACTCTGCGTCGGGTTCAGAATCGCTGAGACTGTAACTATGGGCATGGCAGCGATTGCAAATCCGTAAGTCCAGCACACAAACCCTGAGACCTGCCGAAGCGCATCCAATGATAGCGCGCGACGGCTTACGGTGGCGTGCATTATGTGCAAGAGCGGAGTGCTCCAAACGAACAACGTAACTAAGGTTGCGGTTAACAGCGCCCCACCTGGCGTCCTGACGTGTAGAACGCGGAGCACCAGAGTAGCTGAAATCAGTACAAGAACGAAGAGCAGGCTAAGCCGGCGCATTGAGATCGGCTTGGCGGTCGCGAAGATATAGATCAAGCCGAGCACTATCGGCCCCCCATCGATATCGATTCACGCGACCGAGCGCGGTCACGCAGCTCGCGGCGGATGCCATACTCGACATCGCGTCGTACAGCCTCTGGCAGGACCTGATACTGACGATCGATGGCGGCTGAAAGCTGCTTGAGATTCGCATTGATATTGCAGTCCTCAAGCTGCGAAACCCCAGCGCGTTCAAGGACGTGCATACGGTGCTCCACCTGGGGTATGCGGTCGCGAAGGGCCGTACGCGCGTCACGCATTTGCCCTTCAAGGTCAAGTGACGTGGAGGCGAATTGGCGGTACTGGCGCTCTTCGGCAGCCACGCGCTTGGCGATCTGCGGAACGGCACGCTCTTCAAATTCGCGCATCGCTTTCGCGACTGCGGAATCGTAACGCGAGCGGCGCGCATCGCGGAGTTCTGCCTGAGCTCTTGTTGCTACTGCTCGCGCGAGAGGATTCCAAGAGCGCTTCTCTTGGGCAAGTTGTGCGAGTCGAGCGCGCTCTGCGTCGGTGAACTCCGTGGCGTTGGCGATCTGCTCCTGAATTCGCTTTCGCTCTACTGCCAGTAGATCGTCGAGTGCAGCCGGCTGCGCGACGCGTTGCAGGCCCGCGCGCTCCGCGCGCGAGCGCTCATAGCGTACCTCCTCCTCCGCACGGATAACCTCAATGCGTGCGCGCACTTCGTTGAAGCTCACTCGACGCGGCTCGGCTATTGGCGCGGTACGTTCCTGGTTGCGACCCGGCGCCGATAGCATGTCGAGCACGCGTAGCGCGGCGGGGTCGCCGACGCGCGCCTTTTCGGTGACAAACGAGCGATAATCCATGATCTTCTCCTGTCGCGATACCCGTCGCTCTGATGCCAATACGATCTTCGTTGTCTCCCAGCGGACGCGCGCAACATCGTGCTCTTGCGCTCTCCGGCGTGCAATCACGGCGTCGATCGACCAATACGCCACTTGACGCGCCATGAAACCACGCGCGCCCAGACGCGCCACGGCACGCAACAACTGCCGCGCCTCGCGCCGGCGCCGGGCTTCGAGCTGGCGCTGCGCGCGCTCGCGCTCCCAGGCTGCATTCCGGCGAGCCTCGAGTGCACGATTGCGTTCGGCGAAGAAGCGGTCGCGGTATGCCGCATACGCGGAGCGCATCCGAGCATGATCGGCAATCCGGCTGGCCTCACGCAATGCCCAGCGGGGATCGCTACCACCCTCGTGCTCCGCACGATCGCGCAGTGTCTGATTGCGCTGACGCGCTTCTCCGTTAACGGCTGCTTCACGGCTCTGCTCTTGCCGTTGCTGCTCATCGAGCGGGAAGGGGCCAAACCGCTGCTCAAGCGCTGCCTTCTTGCAACGGGGGTCGATGCGAGACGCTCCACAGCCTGGCGCATCGGGGTGACGGCCCTGTGCAAATGCAAGACCCTGCACGCGACCACCGCGTTGGACGAGCTTGATAACAACGCCGTGCTGATCCAGTCGCTTTCGGAGATCTTCCCAGGAGTTCGCCGCATCCACGGCCTCAAGAATCGTTGGACGAACCGTGTTATTCCATGGCGTACCGCGGGCAATGCTAGGAGCAGGCTCATGCGACGGCGTGAACGGACCCAAGCGGCGTTCGAGCGCAGAGATCGCGCAGCGCGCGTCAATCCGTGACGCGGCGCAGCCCGGCGCGGTGCGATCGAAGCCCTCGGCAAATGCGAGACCCTGGACGCGCTCACCGCGGCGGACGAGCTTCAGGACGACTCCATGCGCGCCAAGGCGCTGGCGTAGGTCATTCCAGTCTCGTGCGCGATCCACGGCATCGAGAATGTACGGCCGTGCGACGTCCTGCCACGGCGGCTCCCCGCGCTCGTGCAGGCGGCGGTACGCGCCGTCGCTGAGCCGGCGTTCCGGCTCCGCTGGAAGATCGTGGAGGCGCTCGATCCGCTGCACGATGTCGCGGTTGTGGCGCCCTGCAACGATATCCCACCCGCGCTCCGCCGCGATCTCCGCGCCGACGCGCTCACGGACGATCCGCTCGCGCCAGAGGTCGTTGGCGCGGCCATCCGGCCCGACGCGGTTCGCGATCACGTGCGCGTGGAAGTCATCGGTGTCTTTATGCGCGGCAAGGACGTACTGGTGGTCGTCCATTCCGATCGCTTTCAGGAGGCGCTCCGCGTCGCTGACGACCTGCTCGCGCGTTGGGCGTTCGTGTTTCGCGTAGGCGATGATGAGGTGATAGACCGGATCGCGGCAGCGCGCCGAGAGGGCCGCGACCGCTTCCATCTCGATCGCCGCCGTTTCAACCGACGTCACGCCGCGCAGATGAACCCATGCGGCCTTCTCCGGCGCGCTCGCGTACGTGACGCCACCCTCGAAGGTGACGCCGGCGGCGGTCACGGCGCGCTGGTGCGTGTGTTCGGTGATGTAGTCGACGCCGACGGCAAAGGTCCGAGTGTGGGCGCGCGCCGGGACGGACTTGGTGATCATACCGACAACCGCGCCAAGGTCGACGAAACCTCGGCCAGGCACCTCTGAAGCTCGTTCTCGTCGATGTTTCCCTGCGCGAGCGCGATCGCAGTCAAGCTGCGAATGCCCGCTGCAATGTCGGTGAGTTGCCGGATCGTCGCCGCGTCCTCGGCGGTCTAAGACAGCAGCGCCTGGTCGAGAATCGGGCGCCGGTCCCTCGCAGGACCGCTCGGCGGACGAAATCTGAAAGACTCAGCCCTCGTGCTTCGGCTCGGCGCGCAACTTGCTCGGCCTCTTCGTTCAGTAAGGCGAACGCGGAGCAGGGATCACTCCCGAGCGTTCCGCTCGAGGCTGCCGTCGCGCTGAGCGAAGCGACCGCGACGGCAGCCTTCTGTTGCGAGCTGAGCGGCGCCGAAGGCGACGCGACCTCGCTCTCTCTGGTTGGGGCCGCGGCGCCGCAGGCGCTGTGGCCACAGCCACCGGCTTGCGTCGTGAAAAAGAGTTGGGGCGTGTTGCCTGCCTGGTGCGCCGGTCGCAATAGCCATGCTAGAATCATAACAACCTCCATAGGAAAGTCAATCATTTCATATGGATGGCAAATCCAGAGCAACAACGAGGCAACAAATGCTGTCGGATGAGTTGATCGCAAAGATCGGGGATAGCCTCGACGCGATGTCACCGAAGCCGGCGTCACGCCGCGAGCTCGACGTGCTGGTCTCGCGCATCGAAGGAAAGATTCGTGCAGCGCAAGAGCGCGGGGCCACATACGCCGAGATCGCCAAACAGATAAGCGAGAGCGGCTACCCGATCAAGACGAATACGCTGCGCCTCGCCGTCCAGCGCCGGCGCAAACAGCCGCCAGACACGAAAAAACAGGGCGGAAGAAACGCCGCGCGACGTAAGCCGCTGCAAACGCGCAATGGCGGTTCCTCCGCCGTGCAGCGGGCGGATACGAAAAAGCCATGAAGCTGCACGGGCATTGCTACGCCGCAGCGGCGCTTGTGATTCTCGGCGGATGCACGCATGGATCGGGCGAGGATGCTCTGCTTGGGAAATGGATCAACCATCGCGTTGTCGCGAGGCGGCCCGCGATCGTATCGATCGAGTTCCTGCCAAAAGACACGGTGACGATCAGCGCAATCGACGCGTTCGCGGCTGCGGGCTGGCATCCGGCGACGACGTCGACCGGCCAGTATCAAGTCATCGCCCCGAATACGCTCAAGATCACCGAAGAGCTCGGCAGCACGGTGGTCGATTATCATGTCGACGGCACGCGGCTGGTGCTCTCCGGTGACGGCCTTGAGCGGCTCCTCGGCAAGACCGAGGCGCCGCAGGTACTCGACGAGACGAGTCAGTGAAGCGGTCGCGCTGCGCGGCCGCTAACGCGGCGTTACGAGAATGCGTCGCTCCGAAGCGCCGCCTTCGCGTCGGCGATGCGCGTGGCGTGCACGCGGCAGACATTGCATTCGAGCGCATCCGATTCGCACTCGCTGCGGTGAGCATCACGCGCGGCGCGCCGAATCGCGAGCTCGCGCGCAGCATGGAGAAACTCTGCGCTAATGCCGATGAGGCGGCCTCGGCTCTGCACCGCGACCGCCTTGTTCGTCATCACGTGTCCTCGGTGTTGCCGGCGGTCGCGAGGTCGAACTCCTCGCCGCACTCGGCGCAGGCGCCGCGCGACGGATCATCCTCGTACGGCTCGACGTCGCCGTGGAGGCAGACTTCGTCCGCGTCTTGGTAGATCGGCGTCGGCGTCACGTTCTTCGGGCCGAGCGGATCGTCGATGACGTTGTAGCTGGCTAGGATCGAATCGTCGAGGCCCTTGCGGCCGATCGTGCCGCCGGCTCCGACGAAGTCTCGTTCCTCGACCGGTGCGAAGAGTTCCAAGGCGCGCTCGGTCGCGAGATGCGAGCTGAGTTCGCCGATGATCTCGCCGAGCTGCTTGGTGAACTTCGAGACCTTCGGCTCGTGGTTGTCGGCGGCATACTTGAACTGACGCGCGGCGATCGCGGCGAATCGCGTCTGCAGGTGCTGGAGGTCGCGCAGCAGCGTGTGGTCGATCCGGTCGGCGCGCCCGAACTCGGTTTCGAACTGGCGGATGCGCTCCTCGCGCTCCGCTCGCGCTTCGTGGTAGAGGTCCTGGGCACGCTGCTTGAGCAGCTTGTTCGCCTCGGAACGACTGATCGTCGGCAGCGCGGGCGGCTCGACGGTCGCCAGCGCGGTGCCGTTCGAGTTGGATTTGCGGTTTCGTGGCATGGTTGTCTCCTGTTTCTGGCGTTAGGATGTGAAAAATGCCGCGGCGCCCGTGATCGAGCGCCGCAGCGTGGCTCTATGGCAAGTGCCGCTTTTTTAGGCGGCGAGGTTTGCACAGGGCGCGGCCAGCTTGTAGCCGGCGCCGTGAACGGTCAGGATGAGCCGCGCACCGAGGCGGCCGCGGAGGCGAGCGATGTGGACGTCGACGGTGCGCTCGTCGCCGTCATAGTCGCGCGGCCAGACGCAATCGAGGAGGTGCGCGCGAGAGAAGACCTGGCCGGGATGGCGCGCGAGGATCTCGAGCAGACCGAACTCGCGCGGCTTCAGGTCGAGCTCGCGGCCGCCGAAGCGCACGGTGCGATGCATCACATCGACGACCAGGTCGCCGACGACGATCGGTTGCGGCGGAACTGCCAAGGGGCTGACTTCCGGCGAGAGGCTGATGCTGTAGCCCGCACGCTCGAACATGAGGGCCGCCTGCCTGACGCAGTCGAATCGCAGCGGATTATCGCCACGGTAGTTGGCATCGGCGATCGCGCGGATTTCATCGTCGCGTAGCGATCGCGTCGTCAGCCGGTTGCGCGAGCGCGGCTCCGTGTCATCGCTTGTGAGGTCTTGGAATGTCGTAATCATTGAGACATCTCCGACGGTATAGAAAGTGAAGAGCCCGCCGGTGTGGCGAGCTCTCGTGAACGTTTGTTGTGCTGAGCCGCTGTTATGCGGCGTTCCGGCGACGTCGCCGGCGCGCTTGCTCGCGCGCTTCGAACTCGGACGAGTCGAAGGTTGCGGGCTCATCGCTGGGCTGCTCGACATCGTCGAGCGGATGCACGCCGAGAACGCGGCGCACGGCGTAGCCGGCAGCGAGAAGCTTGGAGGCCTCGCTGCGGTCGAGCTCGTCGATCGCAAGCGGCTTCTCCGCCGGATCGAAGCCCCACGCGAGCGCTCCCGTGCCGTCGGTAACCATGGCCTGCAGCGCTTCGCGCATCCCGATCGTCGGGCGCGTCACGCGGTACAGCTCAGCTGCGGCATTCGCGTGATCGCTCGCGTCGCGGAAGATCCACTCGCGCGTCACGGGATTCCATTCACCGCCGTTGGCTTTCATGGCCGCGCGGCAGTAGACGGTCCGTTCGTCTTTGATCGTATAAAGTTGAGACATCGTCGATTCTCCTTTCGCGCTCGAGGCGCTCGCCGTTGATGGATCCGGCACAGCCGCGACCGGCGAGGCGCGCAAGGACGAAGCGAAGCGGAGAGGCGTGGACCGGAGCGCAGTGAGGACCGGAAGCCGGTCCTTGCGCGCCTCGACGGGCGTGGCTAGGATTCGTTAAACAACGGCGAGCGCCTCGGGCGCGAAAGGCGAAGCCTCACGTTCTAGCTGTATTCTTAGCCTAATTACCGCGGGGCCGCTATCTCCACGTAACTTCCTTTAATCTCGCCTGGCGTTTGGTGCTAGGGTTCCCCCGACTAGAAACTCTCTAAGGCTCTCGCGCTCCGACAACGAATCTCAGCAAAAGTGCAACTGGACGGCGGCACCTATTCTTACGCCGGAATGAGTTCGCCCCTGTCGAATGGCGCATTAACGCACAGTAACTACCGGAGTGGGGAACTTTTGCATGGCGTTTGCGATCCGCAAGCTTTGGATTCGTCGCTATCGTTCACTACAAGCTTTTGAGTGGTCCCCGAATTCAGCACTCAACATTCTTGTCGGCTCTGCAGATAGCGGCAAGTCGACGGTCCTATCGGCTATCGCACTTCTCTTGGTACAGGGAGTACCGGGTCCGCGCTCTGAGTTCGACTATTTTGAACGCAAAGTTAGCGATGGCTTTGAGATCGAAGCGCTGATCGGCAATCTCGATCTGGATATCCTCGCCAAGGACGGAAAGCAGCTCCCCTTCTTTGGGCTTGCCGACAACGGTACGCTGCATGACCTACCTGAGGCCGGCCGCGAGCACGTACTGCGCGTTCGTGCCGTCGGTACGCCGGACTTCGAGGTAGCACACGAACTCCTTGTACCGAACGGCGAGACCACTGCGTTTACGTTGGGGTTGCGCCGCCGCATTGGCATGTTGCGAATAAGCGATGATTCATCAAGTGTCCGTGCGCTTCGCATCGGACCGTCAAGCCTTCTGGGCCGACAGTTCAACATGACGGACCTGCGTGGGTCTGTGCAGGACGCGTTGGCTGGTGTGGAACGCGCGCTTGAACTCACCGAGCCCACGATCAAGATCGTCGACGAGCTAGAACTGGCCTTTCGATCTGACGGTTTTCCTGACGATATAGATTTGGGATTAGTGTCACCGCAGGGCGCAGATTTAGTTTCGATGGTGGAGCTCGTACGGGGCGATGATCCTAACACTGCGATTCCGATCAGTTTGAGTGGAAGCGGCACACGTGCGGTTATAACGTTTAGCGTTCTTTCTCGAGCAGCGCCGGCGCAGGCTGTCGTTTTACTTGAGGAACCTGAGCGTGGGTTGGAACCATTTAGCCAACGCATTGCCGCAGGCAATATCGTCAAACTCAGCGAGCGCGGTCAAACCTTTATCACAACGCACTCGCCCGTCATGTTAGAAGAGCTCGCCGAAGCAAATGTTTGGCGCGTTGAAAAGGGCCGGGCGCCAATCGCACTGACGGGCGAACCCGTAAAGGCTCTCTTCAAGATGGACCCCGAGGCCATCTTTTCGCCGACCACGATTGTATGCGAAGGTCCAACTGAGCTTGGCTTCCTCTCGGTGATGCTTCCGCATCTTCTTGCCAAGACACTTCATGCCGCCGGCATTCATCTTGTCGACGGTGAAGGCCAGCCGCAATGCCTTACGCTTGCAGAGACGCTCGCTGATGCGGGGATGAGCATCGGCCTGTTCGTCGATGATGAGCCTAGGCACAGCGGTCTTCGAGATCGTGTGAGATCGAAAACTCGCTGCTTCATTTGGCATGGCATCGTCAACGTCGAGCAGGCCGTCGCTACGCATCTTCCCTTTGAGCAGCTCTCACGACTTATGTCCGTTCCGAAGAAGGCCGAGCGATACAGCATTGATGAAATCCGCCGGACATTTGGCGACAACGGTCCAGATGCAACTTGGGGGGCTATTCTTGGCTATGCCAGTGAAGCCGCCGTTCGGAACGCCGTTGCAGAAGCGGCGGACAGTTGCAAGTGGTTCAAGACTGTTGAAAACGGAGCAGCGTTAGCGACGCTCCTGCTTGAACTGGGCGTTCCCCAGCCGATTTCGGAGCAACTCGAGGCCTTCGCCGGCCTGTTCCGATGAGCGTTGAGGATTCTCTTGCCTCCAACGCACCGTTTGTCCTGATCGAAGCACCGGCGGGTTGCGGGAAGACGCATACCGCCTGCGACTATGCGCGAGCAGTAGCCGGAGAGTTATCCGAAGGCCAGCGCGTCCTTGTCCTTGCCCATTCAAACGCGGCTGTTGGTGAGTTTCGCTCGCGTACGGAAGATATTCGCTTATTGGTGAAGGTTGCGACCTTTGATTCGCTGAGCCTCAGCATTATAGCGCCGTACGCCCAAGCTCTGGGTCTTCCATATCCGCTCAGGGTGGGGACTCGTGCGGATCAGATCTTGGCGGAGACCTTGGCACCAAGGGCGGCGGACCTGCTTGCGCGTTGCCCGGCAGTCGCCCAAATGTTGGCTCGACTACACCCCGCCGCTATCCTGGATGAGCATCAGGATGCTAATCGTAGCCAACACGCGATCGCGATGGCGTTAAGAGATGCAGGGTCGATCGTGCGAGCCTTTGCTGATCCAATGCAACGGATATTCGTTTCAGAAGCCGAGTTTCCGTGGGTGGAGCTGGTTGTCGATGCCGACCTTACCGATGAACTCACCCAGCCGCATCGTTGGGCACACGATTTAGAGTTAGGCCAGTGGATACTTGATGCTCGTGCACGCTTAGCCGCCGGCGGACGCATCGATCTTAGAACGGCTCCACCTTCCGTTCGGATGAGTATCGTACCCGGCCCGGACATTGGCAACTACGGCTTTGGAGCCCCCAACGGATATTTTGGTCCAATTCGCGCAATGCCGGCAGGCGGTACCGGCGCACTGCTAACGGCGAGAGTGCGCCATATGCGGACTTTGAGAACCGCATCAATGGGCAGAGCAGAATACTACGAAGGCTCGGATCTGGATCATATGTATCAAACATTTGACCTGTGCGAGCAAAACAAAGGTAACCCAGAGGCTATCGCCACAGCTCTTCTTAGCCTCTTAGGAGACATTTCAACGGGGCTCACCGCCGAATATCGCCGGCGCATAGATGCATCACTCAGAAATGACCGCATTGATTATGGGCGACCCCATACGGTTAAACCGATACTTGATGCCTTGTCGGTACTTTATGAGAGTCCCGACATTTTTGGCGCTGCAAGAGTGTGTCGCGTATTGCTTGCTCGGATGCCTCCGTTCCTTCACGTGCTTCGGCCGGCCGCATTACGAAATTTCTCAGCGCTTCTTCCGGGACCTGATGAGCCGTATGACCAGCTGCAAGCTGCAGTCACAGGGTACAAGCTCACCATTCAGATGGCAGACACAGTAGTAGCGACCGTTCACCGATCCAAGGGGCACCAATTTGAGCACGTACTCATCTCAAACGTTAGCGTCACCCATTTCCCTGATGACGACGAGGGGCGTCGCTTGTTATATGTCGCGGTTAGCCGATGCAGGCGATCGCTAGTCATTCTTGTACCCAGCGACGGTCGAAGCCCTCTAATTGGATAGCTGATCTCGCGCGACCGAAGTACGTTAACAAGCACGCCGATCTCATCATCGCGCATAACGCCAGCGAAAAGCCCGCACCCATGCCTTCTCTTCGATCTCCGCCGCAACCGCGAGATTCTTCGCGTAGCGAAACGCCAGACTGCAGCCCTGACAGGGGCGAGCATGTCGTTCGCGCCGGGCTAACCAGTTCAATTGGTACGGCGTATTTTACTTCCCGTGGATCACGCCATATGATGCGTAGTGGTTGCCGTGTAAGCCTGGTCGTCGCGTATCGTTATGCCCCCAGCTCGAGATCGGCGCCCGAGTCAATGCTGGCGCTTCCTTCGCGTGACGTACTGCGATTCAGCATCTGCATTAGCGAGATGACGACTTCGGCTGCTTTGTGCTTTTCGCCGCTTTTAGACTCGTAAGGGCGGATCGCCAATCGACCCTCAACAAGAACCGGCATACCCTTAGTCAAGTATGTATTGCTCGTCTCGGCAAGTTTGTCCCACGCGACGACGTCGATGTAGTCGACCGAGTCGTCCTGCTTTGTCCTGCGGTTAACGGCGATCGTAAACTTCGTCACCGGCGAACCGCTCTGCACATAACGGATCTCCGGATCGCGGACGAGGTTGCCAACCAGGATTATACGGTTGTAGTTTCCCATTTTGGTTCTCCTTTGCGCTGCTTTTGCGCCGCTGGATGATACGAAGCAAAGAGCCACACGCGATCGCGAGGGCAAGGGCATAAGAGGCGAGGACCGCGAGCCGTCCCTTGAGAGCGCGGGAGCATGTGTGGCACACTGAACGATCATTCCGGCGGCGCCTCAGGTGCAGCGAAACGCTCGGCGACGTACTCGTCGGCGAGCTGGCCGAGGGATTTCTTCTCGCGGCGCGCGTGGTCACGAAGGACCGCGAGTTTGGACGGTTCTATGGTCGTCGTAATGCGGACACGCTTCGGGCGTCCCGACTTTGGGCGCCCGGCGGACGGCCGGCGCTTCTCTGCGCCTACCGGCTCGTCGTCGTCAGGACACACGCGAAAGCCTTCGGGCGCAATCGTCAAAGACGTCGGCAAGCGTTACGCGGTGTTTTACAAGAATATCCCGCGTTTCTTGAGCGATCATCGTTTGCACGTGAACCCGCGCCTCCGAGCCGATCGTCGGCCGGCCGACGCGCGCCGCCGGTTGCTGATAAATTCGTGTAGCGCCTGGATTACGCTGGACCGGCGTTGACAAGCGGCGGCGACGACGCCCGTGCGATCCAGCCAGGCGAGGATTGATCTCGCGGCGCATGAGTTCGGCGATCGACGGCTCGCGCTCAACAACGTCGAAGTCAACATCATCCGGTACCGCCGGAAGACTGACGATGATCCGGCCCTTGCGGTCAACTTGAACGCCGCGGTCGCGCAGCCAGTTGAGCTCGTCGTCGTAGGACATGCGAACTAATCCCCTCTACAGGCCAGGCTGGCCAGCAGTCCTGGCATTCACGCTTCTCGGTCTAAGCGCAGAAGCAACGCCATCGCCTCGATCTCCGTCAACGCATCGACGTGACCCACTCGGCCTCTCGAAGCTGCACGGACGACTACCGCGATCTCGCTCGCATCCATAGCGCGCCGCTCGAAGGCGTGGCTTAGGTCGCGCTGTTGCTCATCCGAGAGGGGTGCCGAGCTGGTAACCATTCGCCTCAGCATGCGATCGATGAGGTGCCGGCGCATCGCGTCGATCTCTTCACGGTAGGCCCGCAGAAGCGTGACGTGATCTTCCTCGATCCAGCCAAGATGTTTCTCCGCGAACCGAATCGCCGAGCGAAGCTGTCTGTCGTTCAGCTGCGAGTAGTCGAACGCCTGAGCGGAAGCACCGGAAGGGACGTCTGAGTCCATAGTAGCCATGCCGTAATCGCGAGCGGAGGCAAGGGGCGTGGTGGCGACCGGTAGGCTTAGGCTACGGCGTAAGGGTGCGCTACGCCGAAGCCCTGGCCTGAGGAGGCATCGCGTTGGTCTTACTTCCTACCAGTATAATAGCAAGTTCACGATAAAGGTCAATAGGAAACTATTGACTTCTTATGGTATCCTAACCCCGTGGCCGTTGTTAACTTCAGTAAACGTTTTAAGGAGCTTGTTCGGGGTCTGAATGACACGGAACTGGGTTACATTCTCGGAGTCTCGGCCGACGCGGCGCGCAAGATGCGTACAGGTGACATCAAGAGTCTCAAGCTGGAGGCGGCGCTCCGCCTAGCTAGGGAGCTCAAGGTTTCGCCTTGGTATCTGGCGGGAGAGTCGGAGCCGGCTATCCCGCTTTCGGCGGGACCTCCGGAGGGGGCTCGGGACCGGAAGAGGCGTCGTGACGGCGAGTCGGGAGCTTGAGCGGGCTCAGTTGGAAACCGCCGAGAGCGCCCTGCTTCTTCACGACGAGGTGGTGGAGTTGCGCGCTCGGGTTCGTCGGCTTGAAGCCGCTGTCGAAGAATTGCAATCACACGCAACAGCTTCGTCCTCACCGTAGCTAGCCGGTCGTTCGGTCCTCCGTCCATGCCTCAACTCCCCGATCGTCCTAAGCCGGGCGATCGGCGGTAAACTTGTTGCCGGCGGGCTTCAAAGGCTCGCCTTCTTGGAGAACGTGCAGGCGTGAGGATTCGTTCCTTGCTGGGCATGCCGATCAGCGAAATCGCTTCCGTCGTCGGCGACGCCGCCGAGTTCGGCGTTGCGACTCTTCATTTCCGAGACGTAGCAAGAGAAGGGCGATCACGCGCACAAGTTTTCGTCGTGCGACAGCCAATCGGTTGCTCGATGGTATGTCCGGCTCGTGATCCACGCGTTGAACGTACGTGGCGGACGCAGTGCGCGTCTCTAATCATTTTGAATTAGTCCGATCGGAGTTTCCATTTGGGATAATAGAGTTTCCGTTTGGGATAATAACTGAATGTGCGGTCGATTGCATTGGACCGTCGCGAGCGGACTGATCAGGAAGCTGCCTGGCCGCGGAGGCGCCCTGTCGTCGTCAGCAGCATTCCGTATCTTTAAGTGCATCGGTGTCGGCGCGGCGTGGACCCTTTGTCTGTCCATTGTTTCAGGCGACCTGGCCAGCTAGAATGACTGCATGGCAGGTGGAAATGGCCACCGTAAGCGCATAGCCTACAGTCCCTGTCTAAGCCGCCGGAAGGCCGCGCGGTCTTGAACATTCAAGGCGGTCCGTACGTACACGCTGGCGTGCGCGAGGTGGACTTCGTGTGCGGGATATGCGGTAAGGTCGTCGCGTCGGTGCCGGATAAGATTCAGTTCATGAGTGATAGTGGGCCGGTGATCTTCGTCTGCTACGCCTGTGGCGCGTACAACGAAGCTCGATAACGAGCAGCCAGCCCCTTCGCAACACTTTACGGTGTACACGTTGACTGCAACTTGCCATTTAGGAACGTGTACGGTTGGATGTAGTGCGGTAGTTCTGGTTTTCGCCGGAGCGGACGCACCGTACGACGCCCTGGGCGCTGTATGTCCGGCTGCTGAGCCGGTGCCGCGACAAAGCTAGAGCGGTCCGGTTGAGAGGCACAAGATGAAGCCGGATTTGGGCACGGTTTCGATCGTCACGCTGGGGGCGCGCTCGGTTAACTTGCGCCGGATCGCCATTATGTGCGAGTCGATCGTATGGCTTTTGCTCCCCCGCAGGACGCCCAGTAGCTCCCCGCGCGATACGAGCGCGTTTGGCTTACTGGCCAGTCGGGTGAAAACAGCCTGTTCGGTCCTACTGAGACCGAGGCTAAGCATGAGCTCTTGGGCTTTGGGGGTCACGGGGCCGTTTGTTCGTGGGCCGGTCCGAGGATGCTTGCCCGTGCTGCTGACCGCCAGGTTAACAAGGGCACCCGCCGCCGCATGAGGCGGCTCAGGGGCGCCGCTCCCGCGGACGAGCGCCGTTCTCCTCGTCGCCGGGCAGGTCGCGGCCGGGAAAACCGTCTAAGCAAACCTCGCGGCATTCAACTTTACGCGTAACTCTCCAAATAACTCAGCGTTTAACTCTGCGGTTGACATATATGTCAAAAGTATTGTAGACTTAGTTGTAAAGTTAAATTCGAATTAAATATCTTAACTAAGGAACACATAACTATGATTGACTCGGAGTTTCTCGGAAAACTCGACGGTATCTATAACCGCGTGAAGGACGCCGACGGCGTGCTGACCGTGCCCATGAAGGAGCTGAAGGAGCTGCACGGAGCGCAACGGCTCAAGGAGTTGGTCCGCGAGAGCATCGTGACCCACCTAAACTACCGGCAGATCGGCTTCACCGGCGGCGAACTGCCCAACAGCGAGAACGAATCGGTGCGCCTCTACCTCAAGGGCACGCCGGTCGCGCGCATCATCGAAGCCGTCGAACTGAAGGGAGCCCGCGGAGACCAGCAGCTCCGCGAGCTCGCTGACACCGCCTCGGCGGTCACGACGCAGGACTTTAATTCAAAAGCTTAAGCTCCTGGTGTCTCAGTACGAAAGCGAGTAGGCGATGCTGCACCGCGTTCGTTTCTATCGCGATGAGTCGTTAGGCTGCGGTCACGTCGCCCAGCGGCTCGCTCGAAGCCGCGTGCTGCATCAGAGGCATGATTCACATTCTGCCACGACGCCCGTCCTTTGCCCGTTTGTGGAAGTGCCGCCCGCGCCAGGTTCGTTCGTGCGGACTGACGCTCGCGGCACGCCGAGGCTTTACTTCGTAGACTTGAAATCGCGCCGCTCGGATTCGCTCCCGCCTCGCGCGTTCGTGTGAGTAGATTCCATCGCCCGGTACAACGTCGATCGCCCTGCGCGCAATATGCACGCAACGTGGGTGTACCTCTGACCACGATCGACGATACTCCTCACCTCGCAGCAGAGCTGCTCGCCCTGCGATCAAGGACGCTTCTCGTGCCAAAGCAAGACAAGATCCGCGAAATCGACATCATCGTGCCCGCTCTGCGCTATCTCGCGGAAAGTCCCGCTGGAGCGCTGACGAGTGCAGAGCTCAAATTGGAAGCTGGAAGGTCTTTTTCAGCCCACCGGCATCAATGCCGAACGAAATGCCAATGGGTGGACCGCCTTTTCGCAAATCGCTCGAAACATCGTTTCAAATCGCCATGTCGGAAGAAACATGATTAACCATGGCTTTGCGCAGTATGATAGAGGTCGCATCGCCATCACAGAGGAGGGCGGCTGCTCCTTTCGCAAATCGGCTATTGCGCCTGGCTGAATGGGACGCAGGCAGTTCTTCGGCGTACGCTCAGCGTCCATCGCCCAGATGCGCGCGAATGCTTCGAGCAATCGCTTCAGCTAAAGGTGGGGGCACGGCGTTCGCGACCTGCAATGGCTGGTTGGCGGGAGACCCTAGAAACACGTAATCCTCGGGGAAGGACTGGATGCAAGCCGCCTCCCGCGCTGATATGGTGCGGTGAATCGTAGGGTGTACTGGGAGGGCTCGGTGGCCTGCGATGAGCGTATTCGCGTAAGCCTTTGGAACTCGCCGATACGAAATAGGCCCTTCACCACCGATTATCGTCCGCATCTTCGCGATGACTCGTTTGGAATGGGTCATCGTCGTGAGATTATGCAAAATGAACCCGTCCTCACGCATGTACCAATCCTTCTTACATCCATGCTTCCGCCTCGGCAGGCCATCCAGCGCCTCAATGACCGTTGGCGTCCGCCGAAGACCACGCTGCTTCTTAATTGAATGCGTTTTTGGTGGTTGACCAATGGCTGGGGATCCACGCCGCCGCCCGATAAATATATATCGTTTTCGAAGTTGCGGCACGCCGTAATCCGTAGCCTCCAGAAGCAGTACCTCCGGCTCAAAACGTCGCCCGAGCTCGTCCGCGATAATATCGCGATAGTTTCTTTTCCGTTTGAGCCTTCGGGCTACGCCGGGGACATTTTCAATCACTACAACGTCGGGATCAATATCATGAGCCAGATTCAATACGTGCCTAAACAGCTGGTGCCGAGGATCGTTATTCTCTCGTGCTCCTGCGGCAGAAAAACTCTGGCAGGGTGGACCGGCACAGAGTACCTCTGGAACGTTGTCCAACTATTTCAATTAGCCATGCAGTGGAAATTTTCCCAGCATCGACTTCAAACACAGGCGTGCCGGGATTATTAAGGCGATACGTTTGTGCTGCGTTTCGATCACTTTCAACCGCGAGGCCAATTCTAAATCCCGCCCTACGGAAGCCTGATCCGAGACCGCCCGCGCCGCCAAAGATGTCGACGACGACGGGTCGGTCGTCCTGTGTTATCTGCCGTTGGCCTGTCTCGCAGAACGAAACAAACGGACAAGATCGACACTTCGGCTGAACCTTACAAACGCGTCTCGCGTGAAGAACTAACCCGCCTGCAAGACTTTGCCATCGCTTTCCAAAGGCGGCCGGGTCGACTTTGAGTCGCGTGAGCATCCGCCGAAGTGCGTTGCCCGGCGTCTTGAGCGTGCCGTGACGGCGCCTGTCCCCGAAGTACAGGAGCGCGGCGATTTCTCCGATCCTATCGGCGATCGCGGCTGTGCGGCTAGACCGTTCTAAAGCCATCGGCCGTCGCGCCGGTTCTGAGTCGGCTTACGGCACCTTCGCATGATGGGTCCAGGTGCCGGCTTGGCGATTGATATGGAGCCGCTTGTGGCGCGAAGCACTATTGAAGCCGCTGAGCTAGGATCCGCGAGAATTGCGCATTCCCATAGCCGAACGATGCGATAGCCCGCTTCATCAAGTAGTACCTCTGCTCGTTTCTCGCGATCCTTGATGTTCCTGAACTTTTGCGCCCACATATTGCGATTCGGTCCCTTGGCGATCGCGCGCCCATGCACTGGGCAACCGTGCCAAAAGCAGCCATCGACAAAAACCGCTAGCCCGTGCCGCGGAAGGAGAATATCAACGCTCAAACGCTCGCCAATTGGTTGATGCAGTCGAAAGCGAAGCCCAAGACGATGCAGCGAGCTTCGTAGTAGCAGCTCTGGCGCCGTGTCCCGGTCACTTCGGTTTTTTTTCAGGGCGGGTGAGTACATTGTCGATACCCAGCGTTTAGACTTAGCGGGTTGGGGGCTGCGGTGCGGGCATCGTTGGCACTGGACGGCTCGGCAATGATCTCGGGTACATCGGCCTCCTTCATTATGACAGTCCGTTTGGTTTGAGCAACGCTACCATCGAGTCGCGTACTTAGGCCAATCGCGCGGAGTCTCGTACCCGCAGGCGCATCGCCCAGGATGCCGGCTACGCGAGGATCGACGGGGGCAACTTCCACAACGGAGGGCATGAGCGTGCCGGCGTCGATTTTCACCGGCATGCTAAATGCCCCCGTGTGAAGGGTTTGTAGCGGCGCAGTAAGCGCGCCTGCAAGCACCACGGACTTGAGCTCACTACTCCAAGTAGGGCTCACTGCGTCCCAAAATGCGGGGCAAATGGTCTGAAATGGGCACCAGCGGCAACCTTGGGGCGAGGGGGAGGCCAGACGCCTTGGGGCGTCTTTCGCTAACAGGACCTCGTTGTACCGATCGAGCAGCGCGATCGCCTCAGTCGCTTCAGTCTCGCACTCCACTGGGTCTAGTTTAATTTCCACGGCAGCGCCGTTCATTGGCATCAGCATACCGCTTCCCGGCCACCACCCCAGGGTATCGTGAACAAGGGCTCCGTAGAGTCGGAGCTGCCGCACGTACGACGCCTTAACGCGTTCCGGCTCCTCTTCGTCGAAAACCCCGCCGGTTTTGAAGTCAATGATTGTCTGATCTCGAATTTAAGTCCGGGCGACCAACAAGCTGGCCTTCGCGGCTCGTGAAGCGCCGTTCCGACATTTCGTGCCGATCGGAGTGAGAGACTCCCCGATCTTGCCCGCGTGTTGACTCGTGGCCGGAGCACATTTGCTTTGCCCGTTCGAAGGCCATAGCCGCTATAAGGTGGTAGCCAGGCCATTGTTCTGGCGCTCCAAAGCGCGCGTCAAGCGGGTGGCCTTCCGCACGCGCTTTCTGCTTCGAAATAGCTTGTTTCCAAGCGCCATCGGTCGCGTCTTCTAGCAAATCGAGGCGCGTCTGCATAGCGATGGCAAGTACCTCGTGGTAAGCAGACCCAAGCCATGCCTTAGGGTTGCCCAGCACAAGGTTGAGAGCACGGCTTGATCCAGACAGCCCTGCTCGCAGCATGCACACTCGCAGTAGCTCAGACGTGCTGGGACTCACCGCAGGAATACGACCGATCTCGATTTTCTTATTTCCTATCGTCGAGGACATTAGAAAGGTCTCCGCAAGACCTCGAAAATGGATTTGAATCGCACCTGATAACCGGCTGACACGGCCTGTGCGTAGGCTGCTGCGAGTACCGGACCAAAGTGGTTCGGATCGCTACTCCAAAGTGGGTGCGTAATAATCTCGACCTGGCTGCTACGGCGCCCTCCCTGTTGCCCAGCAAAAACTTCCGGTTGCCAGCCTTGCATCGCGGCAAAGTACGAACCTGCGGCGGTTGTGTCTATACCTTGCCAATAGCTGACCGAAAAATCAACCGGAGCCTGTACATCTAAGGAGAGCCGCGCGAGATCGAGACCGAGACGCCAGTCCAGGATCCCATGATATGGAAGATTGCTCGAAATCTCGGAGGCAGTCAGGGCATGAGGTTGTGCAGGTGCTCTGCCCAGGACCGCTGTGTAGCGGGCCTACCAGGAAGTCGTAGAACGTGGGGTTCGGCTGGCCGAGCACATATCGAAGCAGGGCCTCTGCTTCGTCTGGGTGACCCAAAAGGGACGCGTAACCGGCGCCGTTCTCGAGACTGTCGGAAAGGAAAACCTGGCCGATAATTTCCCCGGCGCTATTGCGGATGACACGAAGCCCTACTTTCAGTTCGCGCTCATCAATGTCCAGACGAACCGCAGCGGCCCGGCGCAAGAGAAATCCAAACGAGTAAAGCGCTGCCCGAACACCCAAGCCATCATCACCGGCAGGCGACGTGCGTAACCCGGTGGGCCATTGCTCGATTCCCAGAAGCATTACGTCCGTCAGCTTCACCGATCCAAGAGCGCGCAGTTCTGGCCCGGCGTCGAACGTCGGATTACTAACGCCAATACTCTCCAGGGCTTCGCGAGTTGCCCATGTTTCGGTCCGAGCAAGTCTTCTAAATTCAAACTGCTGGCCAGCGTTGTCGTTGATCGTGTAGACCGTTTGCTGGTCGGCCCCCACTTCAAAGTTCGCGCGACTTGTGACGTTAAATGCTGCCATTCCCATTTTTGGTCGCGATGCGCGCGGCGTCCATTCAAAGATTCCGTCGAAGTCTCTGCTACGCCCGTACCACGTTCGAAAACCGGCAGGCTGTGAAAGCGTTGCGATATGGTAGCCCGGATCCTGCTGAGACGTAGTGCCACATACGGGGCAGCTCGGGGCCGGGGGTTGCGATCCATCAACGGCTTGGCATGCAGAGCACAGGCCTACCAAGGTGCTCGGCCCCAGGGGGTTTGGCCATTCTACAATGTTTGCACCCTGTGGCCTGTAGTGGACTACTCCTATCGCTGTATGCACGAGCGCATCCTTGACGGTTTCCGCTCCCGGCGCGAACTGGCTGATGGCGATATCAAGGTCCCGATCGACTACATCATCGGGCGGCCATGACTGCCACCCAAGGGGTGCCTCGTGGAACAGAAATCGCACGCGGGTTGGAAACCCAAACATCGGAAGGACGCCCGCGTTCGCTAGCCGTTCGCTCAAGGCGTTCTGTGGAAACTGCGGATCGGTGGCAATGCGATCAATCAAACCTACCAACTGATTAAGACCATAGTCGATAAGTGCCTGGCGCTGCGCTACCAGCGAGGCGTCGGTATGAGCCAACAAAACGTCGCAAACACGTGCGACCTCTGGCCCGTTCTGTTGAATCCAATGCACGACAACTTGCCCAACTGTAGCTCCGGGCGGGCTCCCGCGCGGGGGCGCTTGCGGCGGCTGATTCCACTCTGCGGCTGTACCGAACTCACCGTGAACGTTTTCCCCGCCGCCCACGGGGAACAAATTTAGTGCGGCAAATGCTTGGCGCAGGATTTCCTTCGCGAGGACACGCCTAATGATCGCTTCTCTCCGTACATCGACATATGGCTGTCGTGGTGGCTCCGATGTAATTCGTTCGGGCCGCTGGAAGTAGTAATCATCATGGCTCCTACCTCTGCAGAGCGTAAGCGCAACCGACAGTCCTGAGCCGCGCCGGCCGGCACGCCCTACGCGCTGCTGGTAGTTGAAGCGCATCGGTGGCATGTTCGCCATCATGACCGCTATGAGCGAACCGATGTCAACGCCCGCCTCCATCGTAGTGGTCACGCTTAGCAGATCGACGGAATCCACTAATGGAATCTCCTGAGGTGGCGGAAGACAAATGTCTTGGAATAACCGTTGCCTTGTACGTGCGTCGGATTTGTTAGTCTGCCCCGTAAGCTCTTCACAATTCAACCTAAATAGGCTCCCCGCACTGGTCGCTAGATAGGAGTAATAGTCTGCCGCCTGCGCTCCGCCGATCGCCTGGGGTAGTCCTAATTGGGCCGTGCAGTCCGTGCAAAGACCGCCTGAGAGATTCAAGTGCGCTCTACGGCATTGAGTACACTGACTGTACATCGAGAAGCCGGCTTGCAAGAAAAGCTGAGTCGCCTCAAGGTAGTAGTAGTTCGTATCCAATGAGTTTGTGGCCGAGAGATGTTGCGTCACGTCCGCGATGTACGACCCCGGCGTAAGGTTGTTTCTTTGAGCTACTACCTGGAGGTAAGCTGCCGCGTAGTTCGGCAGCGAACTTCGTCCCGAGCAGCTATGCGTTGACAGCCGCTTACGTGATCCCAGCAGGCGGATCACTCCATCAGCACCTTCCTGGATTAGCGGTGATGGGGCTGGATGCGAAACACGGTCGGTCGTGGGTAATGCCAAAAGCAGGGATTCTATGCTGCGCCGGCCGGACGCGAAGACGACGTCCATCAGTTCTATGAGAATGCGCTCGTGAATGCGGGTCAGGTGCTGCTGTTGCGCAGGCAAAAGCTGCCCAGGAGGCTTTGGCGCTGGTACGCCAGCCGCAGGCCAATCGTAAAGGTCACGCCAGCTGCCTCTACGTTTATCGGGATCTGTCCAGAGAACACTCTTCGAGTAACCCGCAGGGTTCAGCCCTTTTGCCAATAGTTGGTTTGAAACATCATTCATGATCTCAGTAAGGCGGAACGGTCCCGACGCAGCTCGTTGAAGGATCCGCTGCGCAGCCTGCTGATTATTGAGGCCGGGTTGGGTGTTACACGGTAGCGAAGCCGTGGCAGGATTAGCCGCCAAGGCTAGGATTGTGGTATCGGTCGGATGCGTCGCGGCGAACGACGCGGCTGCTCGGCTTTGCTCAGGTGACAGTTGAATACCGCGACACTGCGCGTCGAAGACTTGTGGTCCAGCGCCTTGCTGTTGCAGCGCCAAGACGAGTGCTTGGCGCACCGTGTCTCGGTAGTGCGAAAATCTCATCCCGGCAGATAGTTTCGCCGCATCTTGCCTGCTATCGGAAAAGACCACAAGCTTCCGCTTGGAAGAGAGGGGCGGTTGCGATATGTCGCGTAGCAACGCGTCAGACAAAAGCTGTGCTATTTTTTGAAAACCGGTACGCTGTGTCCGAATCGGAGAGCGGACCTGATCGCGTCTCCCCCAGTCGGCGTCACAACGCGGGCAACGCGAAGGGTAGGCTTCGTAGTCGTCCGCGGGCGCGTTCACGCCGTGCGCCGTGGGGACATAGTATAGATATCCGGGCACATTGGCAGCGCCCGCGCCAAGCCCTACTTTGCCGTCCGTAGGGTCGAAGCTCGCGCGGCGCCAGGAACGTCGAACGGTGTCCAGGGTCCAATCGGCACTAGCTGGGCCGAGGGGTGGCGACGCGGGCCAAAACACGGCGTAGTTGCTGTAACTGCGGTCGAGTGAAACGAGATCCGGCGCGGCTTCTAGATTAGGCTGGTCAGGGCTAAGATACCATTCATTCGGATTTCCCGTTTCGCAACGGTATCCGCCAAAAAATATGTCTCCGCAAGCTTCGCAGTACAAAAGCTCTACTACGCGCGCACCG
Source organism: Vulcanimicrobiota bacterium (assembly GCA_963844705.1). Classification (GTDB taxonomy): domain Bacteria; phylum Vulcanimicrobiota; class Vulcanimicrobiia; order Vulcanimicrobiales; family Vulcanimicrobiaceae; genus Cybelea. The sequence goes on from CAWJPI010000001.1 coordinate 22,845, forward strand.
CATTGACACGTTAACGTTGGAACGAAATGCAGGATTCCCGCCGGGCACTGATCCGCTCGCGGCTGAATTGCACTGCATCTAGGATCGGAGCAAATCCAAAGTCCCTGCAGACTCCGTAGCATGATATGAGCGCGCATTGGCAGCGGAGCCATCCTCGCATTCGTTCGTGCGTACGAGAGCGCGGTAAGCAGACCGTCGACAGCATCGCTGGCGGTAGCACGATCAGTCCCGGGGAATGCGGCAGCGGCGAGCTCAGCAGGAGATCGCGGAATGATATCCTGGCCATTCATGCATGCCAGGCGCAAGCCGTCGGGGGCCTCGATCGACTGCAGCGCCTCTGCGAGCACCCGGTCACCCGGCGTTCCGGCTGGCACGGCCGGAGCACCAACCGCGGAGTGCAAGGCATCAGCCTCTGGACCTATCGCGGACACTCCGGAACGCGTAATCCGGCCAAACCGTGCCAAAGCAGTTGCTCCGGCAACCAGGGAAGCCGGAGCGCTGGAACTTGGAGGTACGACGTAGCCGGTCCCACCTACTACACGAAACCGACTACGGTCCCTTGCGAAGAAGTTTTCCAAATAATCCAGCCCCGACGTTCCGCTTTCAAGTGATGCGCTCGACGAGATGATTCGCAGCTGATCTGAGGCCGGCGTAAGACCAACGCGATCCAGGAGCACACGGAGCAAGTACGCAACTTCCGTCCCGGGCGTTCCTCGATACGTATGCAGCTCGTCTACGACGAGATAGAACACCCTATCGCTGCTGCCTTGAAGCCATAAACGCGTTTGGTCAAAAATTGGCTGCTCAACTGTGCGCATTAGCATGATGTTGAGCATCGAATAGTTGGTAATCAGGATATCAGGAGGCAAGTCCTGCATATCCCATCGCGACCACATTTCCGCGCCATCCAGCGATTGGAAGAATCGCTCTGCCCCGGTTCCGCGAACGGTCTGCGAATCGCGCTGAATGCTGAGAAGGTCGTCGCGAAGTCGCCCCGTGTTAGAGGACGTTCGCGCGCCGGAAATGGGCGTCTTTCCTGTATATCTTCCGAAATATATTCGATTTGCATGGCGATTCGTGTCAAGCCATTGGCGCGGCGCCGTGCCATCCAACGCTTCTCTAAGACGACCTAGTTGATCTTCGACGAGCGCGTTCAGCGGGTAAAGGATCAACGCCCTAAGTGCCGCCGGCCTGCTCTCATGGGCGCGCTGCGAGACGCGCGGCGCATGAGTACGCCTGCGCCGGCCTGCTGTTGAGTGATTCCACCAGTCCCACTGTGCCGGCCGCTGTGCAGGCGCCGGCCAGCTTGCGGACTCCCGTATTAGCGACGAAATGATGGGAAGCAAGAAGCATTCAGTCTTTCCGGACCCCGTTCCAGTTGTCACTATGGCATCGTTTCCACCAACCAGGACCTCTCTAAAAACCTCCTGCTGATGTGCAAACACATCCGCATGCGGGAACAGGCCGAGGCTGACAAAGTCAGCCGCGGAATCGATGTCAGCCTGACTCCAAGAGCCGGAGAGAACGTTTTGAGCGACGTGCGCAAAATCTTGGCCTACCGTGCGATAAGCAGGCACAGGTTCAATCAAGGGTTCTCGATAGATTCGTCGATCTCGATCGAGAAGTTCGCGCCGTTCATTGACAAGCGCTTCGTACCGCAGATCAAATGGGCTGTCGAGATACCGAAAGTACATGTCTTTCAGATTCTCAAAAAGCCGAACGGGATTCGTCATAGCATTCCTTGGCGGAGAGATTGCTTCGCTAACCGTGCAACGCTTGGCGTAGTATTAAGTACTAAGTTGCCCCGAATCATCAAAGCGCGGTAAGAGCCCGGAGCAAAGGACCAAGGAGCGCTCGACAAATAGCGGAGGCCTGCAAATAGGAGGCACGGTCAGCTACGATGTTCTTCCGAATAGCTGAGGACTTTCCGCTTATGAGCGCCAAGCACTACGAAATTACCGATCTGAACAGGAACCTGAAACGTTGACCCGTTCGTCGAGAGAAAATAATATCGCTGAAATGTCTGAGTGAAGCGAAAGAGTCCAAACCGCGACGCAAGGGCGTCCCCTTGGGAACGTTCTTCCCAACCCAAACTTCTATGAGAAAATCGATGGACAACCCAACCCGGGGTCTTCGGCATCTCCTGCAGCTTCCACGAGTATTTGCTATCAACTGGAGGGGTCGCCAGCAGTAACGCGAGTGGCGCGGATTCCTGAAGAAACATATCGTGGGAGGATGCCAGGGTCTTTAGTAGGTCCATGCTCTCGGCTATGAGGCCGACGCGTTGAGGCATCTCGGGTGAGCTCGTCGCGTCGTACTGGACCTCGCCGTGCGCTTGAAGCTTCTGCAGGAGGCCGGGAGTCCTTTCGCCGCACAGTATTCCGAGCGCCCTCCCGTCAGCGTAATCGGTGGCCGCAATAACTGGGGAAGCACGCGCCACGCGTTCGGTCGAGAACTCGACGTGGCACAACGCGTTCAAGGCGAACTGAACTTGGCGATATATCGGAAAGCCGTCGCGAGGCGTCTGACCATCGCAAACCGACGCATCACCCGTGTTCTCCGGCACATGAAGCGCTTCGACGGCTGCGCGGAACTGAGCCCATGATCCTTCGCATTTCGCCGAGAGCAGCAGGAGGAGAGAGTCGAGGCTCATCGCGTAGCTTTCCAGAGAGCTCGCGCTCGACGCACGTAGAGACGCCAAAGGTTGTACACCGAAGGCGAGCCGCCGTGGGCATCAGCCCTTTTCGCTGACAATGCAATATGGCGCGGGACCATCGCTCAGGACTTTCCAGAGCTTTCGCGCCTGGTTCGAACGTGCTCAGGTCGCCAGGCTCCTCGAGTAAGAATCTAAGCGGCGCGTGACGCTTGTGCACCGAAGCGGGTTCTCTGGCATCGCCCAAATGGGTTCAAAGGGAGGCCACGCGACACGCCATGAAGCCGCCCGGCCTGCACCTTCTGTCGCGACGTAGACTTCGCGGGGTTTTTCCCTATCAGGAGGGCGCTGACGCACCGACAACGATGGATCTGCTGAAATCGCTGATGTCGCCACTGCTCGAAAGTACGAGAGGCCCACAAACGGCCGTGCGCGTTTGCAGCCGACCGCGCGTCGCTACGAAGTCGTGAGCGACCCACAGATCCCACGATTCACGAATCGGTTCGATCAGTAGGTTCTGGTAAGCTCGCCGCAGGAACGAAATGGTCGCCTACCACATCCCAATCGACGGCCTCGTAAGACCTATCCGAGCGGACTCGGGGATTTGCTCATCGATGTGGATGGGCTCTCCGTGCTCGGCGCCGTAAACGCGAATCGCTGCGCTTCTCCCGCAAGCCACGAGTTTCGCGAGAAGCGGACCCCGCCCTCGAAGGCGATATCAACCTCTGGTTGCGGACGAGAAATATCAGGATGTCCGACTCCTCGTTCAGTCGAATTGTCGCGCTTCGGTCCAACACCGCGAAGAAGCAACCACCCTTCAGGCACTCCATCCGCGGCGGTCAAAACTTGGTAACCGCTACAGCCGGCTTCCCGTAGGGTCTGCTCCACAGCTGAGTATGCATCTTGCGCGCACAAAACCAGTTGGTCGCGACCGATTTCGAGTCGAACTCTGAGTTACGTATCCACGTAGATCGCTCCGCTCTCCCAGTACGAATATATATCGCCCTGGCAGAATCCACCGCGCGGGTGGATCGGAAGAGCGCCATTCGATTCCGCCTTGAAGTTGCTGCACAAGGGCTTCGACCGGCACATCTTGGATCAGCCCTCTTCGAGAGTGATGAGTTCGACCAGACCTTGCGCCGTTCTTACGGAAATTTCCGGCGCCATTCCATCGAGCAATTCTTGGCAGCAAGGTGATGGAGCAACTGCCGCCGCGATTGAACAGGACACGCAAATCTATTGATAGCGTTAGCTCGTCTCTTCGCCGCCCATTCGTCACGCGTGCCGAATCGGAGGGCGTTCGGCGCGATTTTGGGGTTGCACCACTCGGTGGCCGATACATCGGGGGCGCGGGCTTCGTTTCGGACCTCGAGCGCATCCTGACCGCTCGCCTGCATGGGAGCCTCGTGTTTTGGGCGCGTTTGCGCGCGATCCGACGCGCTCGCCTCATCGGCGTCATTCGATGGCTGGAAATGCGCGGGCAACGCCGACGTGGTTCCGTTAGAGGCTGCGGACGCAACGAACACCGCGGACGTTGTTCGGTCCTCGCTAGCCCTCTCAAGTGGTGCGCTCCCGACTGGCGAGCGCCGTCCAAGCTTTCCACAAGTGCGTCCTCGAGATGCAACTTCGTGTCAGCGCCATTGCCAGAATCTGCGGCGGACCCCAGCGATGCCGGCTCGCCAGCTCAGCTCGGGCCGCAGAAGCGACGATCTCTTCAGTTCCATCCTCCGAATGCTCTTCGATGACCGCGTGTCGCTCTTGGATGTGTTGCGAGCCGTTGGCGGATGATCGCTTGCAACTTCGATGCCGTGGAGCCGTCGGATGCTGTCGCAGCGTCGGACGTTGATGATGGCCCGTACGACTTCGTCCCTGAAGGCTGTTGAGCCTCAAATCCGCACGCGGCGTTTTCTCCAAGGGGACCAAATTCGGCCGTTAACGTCTCATCTGGAAGTGCTTGGCCATCCGATTCGGATTCGAGGTCCAGGTGTGAAGATGCAGGGGACTGGTTCTCGGTTGAACCCGTGCGCGTCGCGGGTGAGTGATCGGCTCGATTCAGGGAGGACGGCTCATGACTTGCTATCGCCCTTCGGCTCGCCTGATCCGGTGCGCCCTTCGGTCGAGCCTTCATGCACGGCGGCAATAGCAGGGCCCGGGGTATTTAGCCGTGCCGTTGGTCGAATCGGCGGCTTTCCGGAAGTCGCGAATCGAACAGGCGCGCCGCAACCGCAAGAAGCGCAGCTAAGCCCCTGGCTATAACCCGAAGCACGCCCATGCGCTCTTATTCGCAAGCGAGGGGCAAACGGCTTCTTTGTAGCCCTTAGCTCCCGGCGGCCACTTCAAACTGTACCAGGCGTGGCCACTTCAAAATGCACCAGCCCGAGCGTTGTAAAGTTTGTCGTAGCTTAGTCTAGGTCGTGCCCTTCGTCTTCCGGTTCCGGGTAGTGAGGCTGTGCTCGTGAAGCCGGTAGCTCTTGCCTCGGCCGGGCTATACACGGTGTCTTGCGTCAACGCAGCGAGTTGACGGAGTCGCAGCCGCGTAGGATAATCGTGGTACACGACAACACGCGATTTACGCCCGCATAATAATGCGTGCAAAAAGCCCGAGCACAGCTCGGGTTTTTTATTTGGTAACGTCCCAAGACGATGCTCGCATCGAACTCGTCAAGATCACTCAGCAGGACGAACGTTTATGAAGTTGACTCGATACGGCAAGCGTACAGTGACGATCGCCGAGGCCGCCCAAATCCTCGGCATCGGTCGTAACCAGGCCTACGAAGCAGCGCGCGCCGGAACCTTGCCGACCATCGCCTTCGGCGAGCGGAAAGGCGATGGTAGGCCAACGCGCTACGTCGTCCCGATCGCCGCGCTTGAAAGATTGCTCTCGAAGCAGCGCGAACTCGAGCGGACCGCTCCACCGAGAGCGGCGAAAGGAGAGATACCTTGAAAAAAGGGAGCGTAAAGCTCTTGCCATCGGGAAAGTGGATGCTCATCTACGACGAGCCCCGTGTACTCGATGGCAAGCGCAAACAGCACTACGAAACGATATCCGTAAAGAGCGAGGCGCAAGCACGCCGGCTTCTCGGAAAGCGCCTCGACGCGATCGAGGCGGGCGAGTTTGAGGCATCCTCAAAGATGACCTTTGGGGACCTGCTCGACCGTTATTTCGATGCGCGCAAAGGCCGCTTGCAGGAGACGACGCTCGCACTCTATCGGCGCACGATCAATCAGCACGTGCGCCCGAAGATCGGCAACGTTCGTCTTGATAAGCTAACCCGGGAGCACGTCGAGCGCATTCTGGATGATGCGCGCGATTGCTCAACGCGAAAGCGCAAGGGGCAACCGCTGTGCGGTCGCACGAAGCGGAACATTCTCATTCGGGTGCGATCGGTGCTCGCATGGGGTTCCAAGAACTACGAAGGCGTTCGGAACGTCGCGCGCAATGTCGAGCCGCCGCTCATAGAAGACCGTGAGGACGTCGCGTTCGACGGCGAACGCGTGCAGAAGCTTCTCAATGCCGCCAAGGGTAGCGAAATCGAAGCCGCCGTGATCGGCGGCGATCGGGACAGGGCCTGCGGCGAGGCGAACTGTGCGCACTTCGTTGGTGCGACATCGACCTCGATAAAGCCGTTCTCCGCGTGCGCCAGTCCGCCGCTCTACTCGATGGTAGGATCATCACGAAGGCTCCCAAGACGAAAGGGTCGCGCCGTGACGTATCTATGCCGGACTTCGTTGTCGACGGCGCTCCGAGAGCATCGCGAGCAACAGGAAGAGCCGTCACCGACTCCTCGGAATTGGGAACCGAGGTGCAGAAGGGGTCGTGTTCGACCGGTACGACGGCTCGCGCTGGAACCCGAATGAGCTCTCGCGTCAGTTCTCGCGTCTGGTCCGGCGCAAGAAGTTACCCGCAACACGGTTCCACGATCTACGCCACGGATACGCTTCACTGGCATTCGCCGCCGGCGTCCCACTGAAGACCGCGAGCGAACTGCTTGGGCATTCGGGGATTAACGTAACGGCAAACGTCTATACCCATATCATGGACGAGCAACGAAGGGCAGCCGCGAAGCTGCTCAACCACCACCTCAATAAGGCCGTCCGGAGCGCCTAGCCCCGGCGATTCTGTGTAGTAAACGGTGTAGTGAAAACACCGTCGCCCCGCAAACCCGCGTAAAATAAGGCGGGATCGAACAAGTGGCGGGAGCGTGTAGGAATCGAACCTACCAGTCGCCTTGCGACGACCTCAGCGATTTTGAAGACCGTGCGAACCACCAGATCCGTACGCTCCCATGATGGCGCAAGCGCCTTGTTTTGTATTAGTCGGTCAATGACCAACCTTTCAGTTTCTTTGCCGTAACGCCGTAGTTCCCGAGCTGGTCCATGCCGCGGGATGCTCGGTGGCTAGGACATTGTTTACGGCAGCGTAGACGTTTTCGAGAGCATCGGTTCTTACGTACCGTTGCAAGCAGGAAATGTGAGGCTGATGCGCAGCGTTTAATGCGTATCCTTTAGGGAACGCCTTGAGTAGGCGCGCATTAGCGGCCTGCGCATTCCGTAACATCGAAGCGTCGGGCTCGAGTAAGATATCGATCGCGGTAACGTCACTCAAGGGTCGTTCTCCAATCCCTTTTAAGGCTAGCAGGACCACCCAAATTCCGCTGGAAGGCCTTGGTTCCTCTTGGACCAGGAAAGGCGGCCATGACATGTCGGATGGAACCGACGGCAAAATCACGCGGCGCAGGTTTACCGAAAGTGTTGGAATGGCTTCGGTTGCCGCGGCACTGCCGCGCCTCGCGGCGGCCCAGGGCGTCAGATCCATGGCCGATCGCAAGAACGCGCTCGATCACATCGTCGTGATCATGTTTGAAAACCGTTCCTTCGACAACGTGCTCGGCCGGCTCTATGGCCCGGGGGAAGTCGAGTCGTTCGAGGGCGTGATCGGCAAAAACCTCACGAATCCCATCCCCGAGTGGGCCGAAAACGGTGCGAGCCGCAAGTTCGTAGAGTACGGCGTCGCGACAAACATGAACACGCCGAAACCTGACCCAGGCGAAGAGTATCCGCATATCAACACCGATCTGTTTGGCGTCGTAGATCCAAAGAACCGATTCGTACCCTTGAAAAAAATGGTCGCTCCCTACAACGCTCCGAATCCGGGACAGCAACCCACGATGGACGGATTCATCAGCGACTACATCAGCGCGTTTACCGCCGAGATTGGTCGCCAGCCGACGTACGAAGAGTACGCCCAGATCATGACGGGGTACTCGCCCGCGCAACTACCGGTGACGTCCTCGCTCGCGCGCGGATTCGCCACCTTCGACCATTGGTTTTGCGAAGTACCCTCGCAGACGTTCACCAACCGGTCGTTTTTCCACGCCGCTACCGCGTCCGGCTACGTGATAAACTTTCCACCCGCCGATGCCTTTCCCGTCCACAATACCGCAGAGACGATCTTCGAGCGCCTCGAAGCAAAGGGTCTCACTTGGCGCGTCTATTGCGACGCTCCAAGCCCCGCGTCAATGACCGGCATCATCCACGCTTCTCGGCTGCACGGCCGCTTCGCGACGAACTTCGGCACGGTCGAAGATTTCCTGGAAGATGCGCAGAGCGGACACCTCCCCGCCTACGCGTTCATCGAGCCCAATATGTGGCACGGTCACAACGACATGCACCCGCCGATTTCGGCGTTGCTCCACGGCTTGCCGTGGGATCCGCCTTCCTCGCTCCTTGGCGGCGAGGCGTTACTGGCGAAGGTTTACGACGCCATCAGAACGTCGTGACATCCAACGGATCGAACTATCTCAACACCTTGCTGCTGGTTGCTTTCGACGAAGCGGGCGGTACCTACGATCACGTCGCGCCGCCGCCGGCCCCTCCGCCCGACGCTACGGCCCCGCCGGGACAGATGGGGTTCACGTTCGACCGGTCGGGTCAACGCGTGCCGGCGATCGCGATTTCGGCATGGATCCCCCAACGCCGCGTGGTTACGCAAGAGTATCGGCATACATCGCTGATACGAACGCTGCGCGAACGATGGTCACTCGGACCGCCGCTGACCGCGCGCGACGCAATGGCCGCCGATATCGCACCCATTCTTTCCCTCGACACGCCGAGGCCACCCGAGCAATGGCCGGAGGTCGCGCCGCAGCCGGTCCCGCCGTTCGACACCGCGCTGTTCCCACCGAACCTGCCGCTCTCGGTTCTCGGTAAGGGGATTTTCTTTGGAATCCTCGCCTTTGAGAAAAGCCTGGGCGCGAAGGTGCCCGAGATCTCGCGAGACACGACCATCACGGGCGCCCAAGCACACGACATCATTCGCAATATGTCGCTCGAAGTTTTTCCGGGATTGCGGTAGCTTATGGCGCGGCGGCGCAGACGTACTCGGAGCCGAGGTGTTTGCAGCCCTTCGCGTCGCGATCTTCCGTAAGGATCGCCGAAATGAACGTGTCCCACGGGCGCAAATCGGCAGAAACGTCCTGCGCTTGAATGTAGCGGCTGCTCCAGACGCCGCACGGAATGGCTCCCCACGAATGATCGCCGGCGAGTAGCCATTCCTTGCCGTCCCAGGCGAAGTCGCCGCCGCCGGAATCGCCCTGACAGATGATGTTGTAGTAGTTGGAATCTTTGAAGTAGCCGTTCATCAGCGAGTTTTCCGAGGGAACGTGCTGGTAGTCGTCGGTGGCGAAGTATTGGTAGTCTACGTAATAAAGGGCGCGATCCTGCGGCGTTTTCGTCGTGTTGACGCCGTAGCCGAGGGCCATCACGTACGACGCGGATGCCAGACTGAGATCCGCCGGGGCCAGCTTGAGGTTTGGCAACACGCCGACGGTATGCGCAGTCGAGACGATTTTGAGTACGGCGAGATCGCCGTTCTGCCGCTCGAGATCGGCGCAGCCCGAGCCGTCGGTGTCGAACGCCGGAACCTCGCAGTAGCGGCTCGGGATGTAGACCGCCTCGACCTTACCGGTCAGGAGATCCCTGTTTCCCTCGGTTAGAATCCCCGGCGTTCCCTGATAGACGTAGTCTCCGTGGTTTGCGAACGTCGAAATGTTTGCAGCCGTTACTTTCGTGTGGGCGGCTTTCTCACCCCCGACGACGCAATGCGCCGCCGTAACCACGAACGCGACGTGGACGCTGCCGATATCCTCCGCTTGCACCGGCGTCCCGGTGCAATACGAGATGAAGCGCCTGACCTGCGCGTGGTAGATCATCATCGCGATTGCGAGCTTCTGCAGATTCGCGTGCTCTTTGGCCTTGGAGACGGAGCACTGGTCGATGTAGGCCAGAAGCGGGTCGGGACCGGCCGCGTGCGGTAAGCCCGAGGGAAAGCATTGGTACGACGACGGGATCGTCGCGTCGTAACGAAGCGCACCTCCGGCGAAATCCCCGGACGGCAGCGGCGAAAGGTGCGAGGCACAAGCGCTTGCCACGAGGCCGACGAGCGCGACGCCAACAAGAACACGCAGCTTCATCCTTGGCTAATTCTGGACCGCGCCGACGTGCGCCTCCGGCTGGGCGCGCCCTCGCCCGGCCGCCGCCCAAGGCTCATCTCAGCGAGCCTCCTTACTATTAGAGGGCATGGAATCGAGGGGACCTCGCATCGCGGGTAATTGACGATGAAGAGGACATTAGATGCCTGCTGGTCTCCGAACTCGAGGCGGCTGGCTTCGAGGTCCGCACGGCCCGCGACGGCCTGGCGGGGCTCGAGGCGATCCGCGACTGGGAACCGTCCTTGATTCTTCTCGACGTCATGATGCCCAAGATCGACGGCATCAGCATCCTGCCGCGCTTTCGGGCGTTGACCCAGGCGCCGATATTCATCCTCAGTGCCAAGGGCGAGACGGGCGATAAGGTATTCGGCCTCGACCGCGGCGCCGACCAGTATCTCGCCAAGCCGTTCGAGACGCCCGAACTCATCGCCCGCATCCGCTCGGCGCTACGCCGTCCTGCGCTCGACGATCCCGACGTGCTCACCGACGGCGACCTCCAGATGGACCGCGGGCGGCGCATCGTTCGGCGCGGCGACCGAGAGCTGGTTCTGACCGCTCGCGAGTTTGGGCTGCTGGAAACGTTCCTGCGTAAGCCGCGTCGCGTCTACAGTAAAGACGAGCTGATCGATCGCGTCTGGGGCATCAACTCGGAAGTCTCGTCCAATTGCGTCGAGACCTATATCTCGTACCTGCGAGCAAAGCTCAACACACCGGAGCAACGCGAACAGCTGATCGTTACCATCCGCGGCGCCGGTTACGCCTTGCACAAATAACGTATGCGGTTGCGGTCGCTTCGTAGCCGTTTAATCACCTGGTACATCATGACGGGCGCGCTGGTCGTGCTCTGTCTCGCCGTTCTCGTTGGCCTCGTGGCAGGCGAAATGCTCGCCTATCAAGGGCGCGAGGCCACGCTATCGGCAGCCCGGCAGATTCCGGTACTGGCGTCGTCTTACCGCTCGCAACACGGCACGAGCAACGGTCTCGATGCGTACCTCGCGCAGCGCCTAACGCCGCTCCCGGTGATAACGCACACCGATGCCGGACCGCCGCCGCACCGTCCCGGCCGGCACGGTTGGCCCAATGAAAACCTGCTCGTCCGCATGCTCATGGCCGACGTCCATCCCATCGTCGTGCCGCACGATGGCGCGCGCACCTTGGTTTTCGTCGCGCCGGCGTTCTTCGGGCGATCCGTAGAGTACTATTTTATCGCGATGATCTTGATGGCGGTGGTCGTCATCGGCGCATCGTGGCGGATCGCGATCGTCGTCGCGGAGACCTCGCTCGATCCGCTTCTGCGCACCACCGCTGCGCTCAACCACTTCGGCGACGGTGATTTCACCCCCGCGAGCGTTTCCACGAACGACACGAGCGAGGTTGGCGAACTGGCCCGGGCGTACAATCGCGCGGTCCGGCAGATCACGCGCGCCTTCGACGAGCGTTCGCAAGCCAGCGCCGAGCTAAGGCAGTTCGTCGGTGACGCCGGGCACCAATTGCGCACGCCGCTTACCGTGATCATCGGCTATCTCAGCGCCATGGCTGCGCGCGGGGACGGTCTGGCCGACCCCACGCAGGTGGCGAGGATGCTCGGCCAGGGGCGCCGGATGAAGTCGTTGATCGACGAGCTGATCGTGCTTGCGCGGCTCGAACACGTCGCGCCGCTGCACGAGGGTACGTTCGACGTCAACGACGTGGTGCGCGAGCTGCCGCAGGCATTCTCTCCGGAAGACCAGCGCCGGCTTCGCCTGGACCTCAGCGCCAAGCCCTTGATCATCCACGCAGCGGATAGCGAGTTTCGCGAAGCGCTGGTCGCGCTGACGGAGAATGCGGTCAAATACGGTGGTGACGCCCCGGTCACGATCAGCGTCGGTCGCACCGGCGACCAATGTGAGATCGTGGTGCGCGATGGCGGTCCGGGCTTCTCAAGTCAGGATCTCAAGTCCGCGTTCGATCGCTTTTACCGGGGAACCGCGTCGGAAGGAACGGTTGGAACGGGACTGGGTCTCGCAATCGCCGCCAAGGTTATCGCACGGGCGAGAGGTGCGCTCGAACTCTGCAATTTAAACGGCGGCGGAGCGGGATGCATCATTCGCGTGCCGCTCAATAACGCACCGCCCTCGGCGTTGGGCTTGACCTAGGCGTCGTTACCGGGCTGCCGGAGCGCGGACTACGGCACGCCCCGGCTTACGCAGCGGCGGTTACCCGCCGTGTGGGCCCATCTGCATATGCAGCGTGAGCGCCATCAGCACGATCGTGCCGGCAGTGAGCTGGCGGTGTTGCGCCGCCGCCTGCCCATTTCGCGACCCGTGGCTCCAGTTGGGCCGCCCCGCCGGCAATTCGCTTTGTATCTCAGTTCGCATCTGTTCGTGAAGCTGACGTTTCTGCGTCTCGTAGTTCTGGTGCGCGGTGAGGATTCGCTGGCGTTCGTTTGACGCAAGTGCCCGGTCGATTCGCGTTGCCGCGGATTGCAGATCGGGATTGGGATCGATGGCAAGCGCACCGATCAGTGACGCCAACTCGCGGCGGTGAACCGCCGAGAGCGCCGTTAGGATCTGGTAGCGCAGTTGCTGATGAAGCTGGTCCTCCTGCGCGCGATAGCGCTCGAAGGTTGCCCGCATCGTTTGCTTTTGTTGATCGGTCAGTTGCGGCGGGCTGTTGGTGTCCTGGGCAACTGCCGTAATCGGTAACACGCTGAGCGCAAGGGCCAGCGCTAAGAAGCTCTTGTTCATGCTTGGATTCTAAGTGAGGCTTTCTTGGGCCCACCTGGGACCCAGGTATGGCATCGATCGGCGAAGCTCGCGGTCAAACCGACGATGCTCACCGAGTACGGCGCCAGCGCCGCGTACCATCCGGTCCTGAACTCGGTTTCGCCGGGGAGCAGCGGGGTCGAAGACCTTCAGTAACGCGCCTGCGCTCTCTGCCAAGCAACCGTTTTTAGCGGGCCGGAAACTTGGGTAGGACCGCAAGGACATCCGCGCTGTGCCACCCAGCGCCAGCAAAGGAGATCACCATGCGCCTGCAACGATCGCTCGCAACATTAACCGCCACCATCCTTCTGGCCGCCATGCCGCTCGCGGCATCGGCGCAGTTCTTCAGTGTGGGACTCGGATTCGGCGGCCCGGGATGGGGTGTCGGCGTGTCGGCAGGCTATCCCCCGCCCGCACTTCCGTATTACACGCAGCCCGTGGCCCCGTATCCGGGATACCAGTGGACGCCCGGTTATTGGGGGTGGGGATCGTACGGTTACTATTGGGTTCCCGGCACGTGGGTCGCTCCGCCGGTGGTCGGCGACTACTGGACGCCCGGTTACTGGGGTTACCTCAACGGCGCCTACGCGTGGAATCCGGGATACTGGGGCCCGACCGTCGGCTTCTATGGCGGCATTAACTACGGCTACGGATACTTCGGCACCGGATTCGTCGGCGGGTTCTGGTCGGGCGGTGCGTTCAATTACAACACCGCCGTCATGAACGTCAATCGCACGGTGATCCACAACACGTACGTCAACCGGACGGTGATCCGCCACGGCACGATTACCAGTTCGCGCACCAGCTTTAACGGCGGCCCGCACGGCGTCCGCGCTCATCCGACGTCGGGTCAGATCGCCGCACGCAGGGCCGGGGTCCGCGCGACGGCGGCGCAGCGCGCGCATCAGCGCGTCGCCGCGCGCGATCGCGGCATGCTCGCCGCAGTCAACCACGGACATCCTCGCGCCGGCGCACCGCACGCGATCACCGCTGCCGATCGTCACACGGCGTTGCACCAGATGCACGCCTCGACGATGCATCACGGAACGCTCGCGGCCGCGCATCACGGCGCACCCTCGACCGCGAACCATCGCAGCGGTACGCTCGCGGCGACGCACCATTCGCCCAACGTCGGGTTGACCTCGGGTCACAGCTCGCACTCGCAGGTCGGCATGCGCAGCAGCGGGCGCGTCAGCGCGCCGTCACATAGCGCGCCGTCACATAGCGCGCCGTCACATAGCAGCGTCAGCGGCGGACGTCCTCCGGGCGGTTTCGGCGGTGGTCATCCTGGAGGCGGCAGCCTCGGCGGCCACCCCGGAGGCGGCGGACGCCCTCCGAGAGGCTAACGATTGCCCACGGCTAGCGGCGGCTACGCGCCGCCGCAGTCGTGCTCGCTGTTCATTCCGGAATACTGCGCGTGCTGCCGGTAGTCGTACACGCGGAACATCCGCCCCCTTCCGTCCGTATCCGGATTGCAGTAGAGGGTCGGGGCCGGCCTCGATAGGAAGCAGACCTGCACCTTATCGCCCCGATGCTCTTTGATCATAATTGTGTTGCCGGCGGTGCCCTGGTAGTGGGTAACCGCGGCTCGCATATTTCGATTCACCGGATCCGACCCTAGCGTCGTATTGAACTCGACGAACACGCCGCTCTGCTGGAAATCCGCAGGCGTATACGTCTTTTGGTCGTCCGACGTGAGGCGCGGTTGAACCGATCGAACGGTCGTGTCCACGCAGGCGACGGAACGATATTTCCAGACTCCCGGAGCGTACTGCTCGTCTTGCGCAAAGGCCGGAGCGTTCAGTGCGACGACGGCGAGCATGATGATCGAGAGACGAGCCATAGGCTAAGAACCTCCTCGAAGCCGGTGGAAGCGGGGGCCGATTAAGCCCCCAGAGCGGACTTTTTTGCTCCTACGGAGACCGGCCTTCACGACTCCCCCGACGGGCCCGGACGGCGCTCGGACGTTTTCGTACGGGCGATCTGATAGTCTGCGTTCATACAGCACGCCGGCCGTTCTAAAACGGCCATCCAAACGGAGTACACCGAAGAAATGCTTACGAAACCCGTTCTCGCCCTCGCCGCAGGCTTCATCATCGCAACCGCCGGAATGGCCTCGGCCCGAATCGTCACCAACTACCCCACGCAAATGGGATTCCAGCCCAATGGTAAAAAGGCGCCGACCGCTCTCGCAGGCGTCATCAGCTCGAGCGGAACGATCGCCGCGGGGTCCGGCTTTAGCGTCAGTCACGACGGCACCGGCGAATACACGATCACCGTTCCCGCCGGCGAGTTCAAGAATTGCCCGAGCGTTCTGGCGACGCCGGCCGGATACTCCGGCACCCCGCCCGTGGCCAATGACTACGATTACATCCAGTGCGGCAGCAACGGTACGGTCAAGATGCAGATTCGCATCCTCACCACCAGTGGCTCACTGGTTGACACGCCGTTTCACTTCCTGATGACCAATACCTGATCGCTATCGTCGCCGATCGCAGGGCCCATCGCTTCCGATGGGCCCCTTTATCTCACGAGGAGCCGCACAAGCTCCTAGAATCGAAAGGATGATGGACGATCAACGCAAGCGTAACGCCGGACGCGAGGAGCATCGGTTCGTTCTGCATTTGTGGCGCGAACCGTCCTCGTCCCGAGGAGCATGGCGCGGGAGCATCTACGAAGTTGCCAGTGCCGCTCGCATCGCCTCGGGCAAGCTCCGCGACCTCTGGGACTTCGTCACGCTGCGCCTCGGCCAAGATCCCGACGAGCGGGCAGCCGAGGAAGCGCTCGGAGACGAGTAGAATTCAGCGCGCTACGAGCAAACTTGCAACGACGACCAAGCGCCGATCTCTCGAAGTGGCGCTTTTAGGTCAGGTAGCAATTAAGGTTGACGGTCAAGCGTTTCGGCTGGCGACGCCGCGCAAAACGCTTCAGCTTCTCGCGTATCTTCTCATGCATCGCACGGCCCCAATCTCGCGCGACTACCTTGCCTTTCTGTTCTGGCCCGACGAGGAAGAGGGCTCCGCTCGAGGACGCCTACGCTCGACGATCAGCGACCTGCTGCGCGTCCTCCCCGCGCCGGGGAGCGATTTCGTCGGCACGAACGCCGAGGAGGTCTGCTGGAACTCCGACGTCGATCTCAAGCTCGACATCGACGCGTTCACCGCTGCAGCGAACGATTCGACGCGTCTCGACGAGGCCGCCGACCTCTACCGCGGCGATTTTCTTCCCGAGCTGTACGACGAGTGGCTCTACGGCTTTCGCGAACGCTTCAAGAGCATCTACCTGACGGTTTTGACGCGCCTCGTATCGGAGCGAAGAAAACGCGGCGATCTCACGGGTGCAATCGCCGTCGGCCGCCGTATCCTCGAGGCCGATCAGTGGCGCGAGGACATCGTTCGCCGCATCATATCGCTGCGTTACGATTCCGGCGACGCGGCGGGCGCAATCAGCGAATACCGGCAGTTTGCCGTGCGGCTGCGCGAGGAGCTGGGCGTCGATCCGATGCCGGAAACGGTCGCCGTGGCCGAGCGCATCGTCAAGGGTGCCGGACCTGACGAGCAGGATGAAGAGGGGGAAGCCGCCGTCATCGCCGCGATCGGCGAGCGCAGCCGGCCGTTGCCGTTCGTCGGACGCGAACGCGAGATCGAGCGGCTTTCGGAGGCGTGGAGCCGAGCAACGATGCGCCGCGGAAGCGTCGTCTTCATCGGCGGCGAGCCGGGCATCGGCAAATCGCGCCTGGTGCGCGAGTTCATGACGTCGATCGAAGAATCGGGCGGGCGCGCGCTCTTCGGCGCGACGGGATTCCCCGAGGCGTTTCCTTATCAGTCGCTGGTCGAGGCGCTGCGCGGGCAGATGCCGCTGGTTACGGCTCTCGACATCGGACCGACGTGGTTCTCCGTGCTCGCGTCCCTCTTACCCGAGATCGGCCAGCGCATCGACGCGCTTCCCGCACTGCCGTCGATCGGTGCCGACGATCAGCGACTGCGGCTCTTCGAGGCGCTCACGCGCGCGTTCGCCGGTCTCGCCCGGGTGCGTCCGCTG
This sequence comes from Vulcanimicrobiota bacterium, assembly GCA_963844705.1. Classification (GTDB taxonomy): domain Bacteria; phylum Vulcanimicrobiota; class Vulcanimicrobiia; order Vulcanimicrobiales; family Vulcanimicrobiaceae; genus Cybelea. The sequence goes on from CAWJPI010000001.1 coordinate 39,773, forward strand.
CTCATCGTCCTCGAGGATCTGCATTGGGCGAGCCAGGCGACCTTCGATGCGCTGGCGTTCCTGGTGCGCCGTACGTCGGGCTCGCGAATACTCGTGCTCGCCACGTTCCGCGACGACGAGGCGCTCCCGCGCCATCCGCTGCGTCAGCTGCAACGCGATGCCAGAATCGAAGGGAACGCTTCGTCGCTGTCGGTTCTGCCGCTGGATGCAACTGCCGTGCAGCGCATCGTCGCCGAAAGCGAGGCGAGCTTCACGGGAGCGCTCGGAGAGTACGCCACCGCGATGCATCGCCGCTCGAACGGCAATCCGCTCTTTATCACACAGCTGCTCGAGACGCCGCTCGCCGACGAATCGGTTCCCGCGACGATCGCCTCGCTGGTTGAAGCTCGCGTCGGCGCGCTTTCGCCCGAAACGCAGACGGTCGCGGAGGTCGCGGCGCTCGCCGGCCAGCGTTTCTCCGCAGAGGTCGTTCGCGACGTCACCGGTTACGGCGACGCCACGGTCGACCGGGCATTGGACGAGCTGCTCGATCGCCGTCTCGTGCAAGAGACCGCCGGCCGCGGCATTCTCCCGTACATCTTCGGCCACCAACTCGTGCAAGGCGCGATCGCGCGCAGCGTTTCGGCAGCCGATGCCGCGGTGCGGCGGCGGCGAATCGCTCGCGCTCTCGAACGGCTCTATCCCGAACGTGCCTCGGAGCTTTCGTCGCTCCTCGCCGGACACTACGAGGCTGCCGGTGACGTCGAGCAAGCCGCGCGCTGTTACCTCGCGGCCGCGCGGCGGTCGATGTCGGTCGGAGCCCCGCGCGAAGCGCGCATGGAGTGCGCTCGCGGGCTTGCCTTGGGCGCGACGCCGCGCGCCCGCGCCGATCTTCTTCTCGAGAGCGTGGCGATCGAATCCCGCGGCGGCGACCGGGCGTCCTGGAACGCATCGATTACGGCTCTCGAACGAATCGGCTCCGAGCTCGACGACGCGCAGCTCGACGAAGCGACGCTGCTGCACCGCATCGAGTTTGCGTCGGCGATCGGCGATCGGGAGATGTTCGACGGCGCAGCGCGTGCGCTGCACTCGTCCTTCCCCCAAGAAGATACGCGGCGCGATGCAGCGTTGCACTTGGCGCAAGCCAAGCTCGAGTTCACCCTCGGGCGTATGCCGGAATCGGCCGCGGCGGCCGAGGCGGCGCTGGCGCGCTGTCGCGCTGCGGGCGACGAAACGAAGACGACGGAGGCGCTTTGCACGCTGGCCCAGGCAGAGGCGTATCGCGGCCTTCTAACCTCGGCCGAGGCGCTCTTCGACGAAGCGGCGCAGGTCGCCGAACGCGTGGGGGATCCTTTCCTCGAGCAGCTCGCCTTGACCAGCGGCTGGATCGTCGCCTATCAGCACCGCGCCATCGCGCGGTGTCAGACGATGGCCGCGCGCTCGCTGGAACTTGCGGTAAACCTCGGCGATCGGCTGCACGAGGCTATATCGCACAGCCGGCTCGCCGTCGCAATCACGGCCAGCGGGACGGGGTACGCGCGGGCGCGCGAACACTTTGATGCCGCCGTTCCGATCTACGACGAGATCGGCGACGTCTCCGGAAGTGCAGGCTGCTTGTTGAATCGCGCGCTGCTCGAAACGAGGCTGGGATTCTTCGACCGAGCCGTAGCGGCGACCGAAAAAGCGGTACGGCTCTTCGCGAGCATGCAGGACGAGCGAGGCCGCATCGCGGGTCTGACGAACCTGATCTTCCTGAAGGCCTGCGTTGGCGACGTCGCCGGCGCCCATCGTGGGAGCAGCGTTGCACTCGACGAAGCCCGTCGCTGCGGATTTGGATTGCTCGAGGCATCGGCGCTGGAGAACCTCGCGTATGCCACCGCGGCTGGGGGCGACTACGCGCGCGCGATCGCGCTCGCGGAGCAATCGTTTCAGGTGCGCTCGCGCTCCGAGTCGCAAGTCTGGTCGAGCAAGACGCTGGCCGACGTCGCGATTTGGCACGCGGCGCTAGGCAATCTTCCGGCCGCGCGCGATGCCGTGCGGCAACTGCTCTCCGACGAAGATGCGATCGTGCGCGCGACGGAGTGGCCGGCCTACGGCTACTGGGTCGCGGCCCAGATATCGCGCCTCGATAGAGCGCCCGCGGAGTCGAAGCGCGCGCTCGAGCGAGCGAATGCGCTGATGGTCACGAGCGCCCTCGAACTCGAGACCGAGGATCGCGAGCAATTTCTCGGCATTCCCTGGCACGTCAACATCGCGCAGGCCGTCGCAACGGATCGCTGGCCGGAACCGCCGCGATAGAGGCGCCCGGCGCCGTCACCACCAGCGAGCGCCGCGTGCTCTCACAAACTGCGCGAATACGTAAGGCCAGGGAATGGCGACGTAAACGAGCACGACGAACGAACAGGCAAAGATCGATGACCGCAGCGACTCGTCAACGTGCCCCGCTAGCCATTGCGGCAGCGGAACGATTGCGAGCCAAAGCGTCTTCCAGGTGGCTTCCCACAGCAGCACGGGTATCATCTGCAGGGGATAGCGCAGCCCGAGGAGGCACATTACAGAGAAGGCCGCGAGCATGCAGTAGGCTTGCCCCTCCACCACGCCCCAGTGTCTTCCCGGATTGATGACGTCCGGCCAGACTAAGCCGGCGAGCCCAACCACGACAAACAGGTATAAGGCCCGCAGTACGTACAGACGAACCAACGAAACGTCACCGGTGACGCGGACGGGGGATACGGCGATTGCAGACACGTGCTCCTCCTGGGTGAACGCCGGTAACTCCGCCGGCGAATCCACGACCAGAATACGGCCGGGCGACTCGGGATGTTTCCCTCGCGCTAGGGCGATAATCGAAGCTGCAGCGTCTTCTCCGTGGTTTGCGAACTTGCGGGATCGGTTACCCTGACGCGCACGCTGACGGCCTGTTGGCCCATCAGCGCTTTCAACGTGACTTGCAGGCGGAAGTTGCCCATCGGTCCCGCGGTGGTGGAACCGGTGAACTGACCGGCGACCGACGGCGTCGCACCGGCCGTCACGCTCACGTCACCGTTGGCAACGGTGTTGCCCGCGAGCGTGAACGTGCGGTTGACGGGCGCGTTTGGTGCCGGCTGGTTGATCGTCAGGTGCATCGTGGGGCCGCTGCGGTTCACCCGGAACGACCACGAGCGGTCGAATGGCGAGCCGCCCGCCGGTCCGCGCCCCGTCACGCGCACCGTGTGCGACCCGAAGTCGAGCGGCGCCGGCGGCTTGTACGAGAAACCCGTGGACGACACGCCGCTGCGGGAGGTAATGTTATTGCCGTCGAGCAGCACGCGCACGCTGTCGGCGCTGACCTCGCGCGAAAACTCCGCCTTGATCACCACGAAGCGATCGTCGACGCCCGTGCCGGGCGACGGCTGCATTGCGCGCAATTGAATCGGATTGCCCGGCTGCGGCGTCGGCGGCGAGCCGGCGACGGAGAACGACCACGTACGGCTGAACTGCGAACCGTCCCCGTTACGGCCCGTGACGCGTACGCCGTGCGAGCCGAATTCGAGTGGCGAAATCGGCTTGTAAGCAAACCCGCTGCCGGAGATATTGCACCGCGAGGTAACGTTGTTGTCGTCGAGCCACACGCGCACCGTGCCGGGGTCGACGCGGGAGGTGAAATCGGCTGAGATCCGCACGAAGCGATCCGTCACGCGCTCTCCGGCACCCGGCTGCCGGTTGCGCAGATCGACGAGGCGCACGGGCTGGGGCATCGGCGGCGGATTGGGACGCGGCGGCGGGCGAACCGGCACCATTTGTCCGGCCAACTCGACCGAGACCACGTGAGTCGCTGCGTCGTAGCCGACCTGCGCGCCCAGCGACTGCGCCACGAAGCGCAGCGGCACGTACGTCGTCGCTCCAACGATGAACGGCGCCACGTCGAGCGTCTGCGCCTGTCCGCTCACCATCGCTTGCATCGAGCCGATCCGCAGGGAGACGGTCGTGCCGCCCTTGGTCGCGTTGATCGTGCCGGCCGAATAGACGACGCTCGCGCCAAGCCGCTCGAAGATGCCGCGCAGCGGTACGAAGACGCGTCCCTCGCGCACGATCGGCCCGGGATTAAGGTAGAGCTGCTGGCCGTTGACCATCACGGTCTGCGCCGGCGCGACCGCCGGCATTCCGGCGATCGCCGCAAGCGCTACAACTGCGAATAAGAAATGCTTCACGATGCTCCCCCCGCTCTCGAACGGCCGCTCTCTCTGGCCCGCCTCTGGTTGCCCAGGGGGAGAGATACCGCGGCACGAAGCGCGGCCCCTCGTATAGCGTACAATATCGTCTTCATTATTCTTGACCAACGGGTCAACAAGCTGCTCGCGGCCTCCGGCTACGCTCTTCCGGCCATGGACGCGTTCGCACGTCACGGCGTCACTTTCCAGCATCACTATATTACGTCGGCCATGTGCAAGGCATCGCGCGCCTCGTTCCTAACGGGGCAGACGCCCCACGTCACCGGCGTTATCGATCAGATGCAGTACTCATGCACGCGCAGTCTGGATCCGAAGATGCCCAACATGGGCTCCGTGCTGAAAGGCCTCGGTTACAAGACCGCCTACTTCGGCAAGTTCGAGATGGACAAGAGCATCCTCGCGACCGAGTCGACGATCAATTACACCAACGCGATCCAGGCTTTTGGATTCGACGTGTTCAACGCCGGCGGCGACGTCGGCAGCGAGCCGTACAGCGGCTTCAACAACGATCCGTATATCGCCGGCGAAGCCGTTCGCAGGCTCTTCGGCGCGTACTGCGTCACCGTGCTCGCGAGGTAGTTCGCGACCTGGAGATTTCCCGAAGAATCGACGGCGAGGCAGAACGGCGCACTGAGCCCCTGCGTGATCGTCTGCGATGTCTGCGAACCGCCCGGCGGGTAGATCGTGACGGTGAGGTCGTTGGCCACGTAGAGATTGCCCGACGCGTCCAGCGTCAACCCGTCGGGCTCGGAGGTGCCGTCGCTGATCGTCCGCAGCGGTTTGCTGGTGCCGGGCGCGTACTCCACCACCGTGTTGTTGCCCGGGCTGGCCACGTAGAGGTCGTTCGCGCCGTCGAACGCCATCGCAAACGGATAGGTCAAGCCCTGCGAGATCGTGAGCAGCAGATTCCGCGCCGGTTTTGCCGAGTACACGGTGACGGCGCTCTCGTCGAGCACGTAGAGCTTCCCCGTAGCATCGAACGCCAGTGCGCGCGGCGCGAGGACGCCCGCTTCGATCACCTGCATCAAGTCGGTCGTTCCCGCTTTGTAGACCGTGACGGTATTCTGCCCCTCGTTTGCCACGTAGGCATTGCCCGACGCATCGAGCGTGACGCCGCGAGGATTGCTGATACCCTTCGATAACGTGCGCGAGACCGACGTGCTCTTCGGCGCGTAAACCGTAACGGTCCCGGCCTTCGCGTTGGCCACGTACAGATTTTGATAGGCGTCGAAGGCTACCGCAACCGGCAGACTGATGCCGTTGACGATCGTTCGCAGCGGCTTGGTGGCGCCGGGCGCGTAGACGGTCACGCTGTTACCGTTACGGTTGGCGACGTAGAGGTTCGCGGCCGCAAGACGGGAGACCGCGGGCAGCTCGCCTGCTACCCGGTCGGGCGGCACTGCGCTGCAGGCGGTCGATGCGAAAGCGGCCGCCAGAAGCGGGGCGAGCCGGGGCCGGCGATTCATGCATCTGATGATGACGCAGGGCGCAAGCCGCCGGAACGCACACCCGCACAGCTTATCCACACCTTTGGCGGGTGCGCGGGCTCGCTGGGCTAAAGCCTGCGCGATGAGCCGGCAGCACGTCGCGATCTTTACCTACGCAAATGCCGGCGTCTTCTGCGACGGCTACATCCTCAGCAGCGTCGGCCTCGCGCTGATCACGCTCACGCCGCGCTTCGGGCTCAACGCGCTCGCCACCGGGCTCATTGGCGCGGCCACGCTCTTCGGGATCCTCGTGGGGGCGCCGCTCTTCGGGCACCTGACCGACCGTCACGGGCGGCGCATCCTGATGATCGCCGACCTGTGTGCGTTCGTCGTGGTCGCCGTCGCGCAGATCTTCGTCAGCTCGGCATGGGAGCTGATCGCGCTGCGCTTCGTGCTGGGCGTGGCGATCGGCGCCGATTATCCGATCGCCACGGCGATCGTCGCCGAGTTCATGCCGCAGCGGCTGCGCGGCGCCGCGCTGAGCGCGATGGAAGGCGTATGGTCGCTCGGCGCAGCCGCCGCCTATCTCGCCGGCTACGCGCTGCTGCGCACCGGTCCGGAGAGCTGGAAGTGGATTCTCGCCAGCCCGGCGATCTTCGCGGCGGTGGGGCTGCTGATGCGCGCGAACGCGCCCGAGTCGCCGCTGTGGCTAGAAGCGCGCGATCGCGGCGAGTTGGCGCGCGTCTCGTTCGCGACGCTCTTCCAGAGCGGATTTCGCGAAAAGCTCGCGTTCGTCTCGGCGATGTGGCTGCTGCAAGTCGTGCCGCTCTTCGCTATCTACACGTACGCGCCGGCGGTCCTCGCGGCGCTCGGCCTGGGGAGCAACGGCTCGCCGGTAGGAAGCGTGGCGATCACCGCGGCGTTCGCGATCGGCGCGTTCGTCGCGATGCCGTTGGTCGAACGCTGGGGACGGCGCCCCGTCTGCATCGCCGGCTTTGCGATCGCCACGGTCGCCTTCGTCGTTCTGCCGTTCTCCGCCACCGCGATCGTCGTCGCATGTTTCCTCGCCTACGCGGTCGGCATGGGTGCGGCGACGGTGCTCGAACTCGTCTATCCTGCCGAACTCTTTCCGACCTCGATTCGCGCCTCTGCCGCGGGCTTCGCCGCGGGAATCAGCCGCATCGGCGCGTTTGCCGGTACGTTCTTGCTCCCGATCGGGATGGCGCGCTTCGGCGTGACCCGCATCATCTTGGGCGCCGCCGCGCTTTCCGCGATCGGCCTGGTAATCTCAACGCTCTGGGCGCCTGAAACGAAAGGAACCTCGATCGCATGATTTTGGCCACCCTGCTCCTCGCCGCACTGACGAGTCCGCTCGCGGTCACGCACCACGTTCTGCACCTCGGCGGAAACGAGATTCCCTACACCGCGAGCGCCGGCACGATTGCGCTGAAGAACGCCAAGAACCAGCCCGACATCTCGATGTTCTACACCGCTTACACCAAAGATGGCGCCGGCGCGGCCTCGCGCCCGGTCACGTTCTTCTACAACGGCGGTCCCGGCGGCTCGAGCGTGTGGCAGCGCATGGCCGCCTTCGGACCGGTGCGCGTGCTCGTGCCGCCGCCGGGGCAGAGCGTGAGCGCACCCTATCGCGTGGTTCAACAACGAGTACTCGCTGCTCGACGTCACCGATGAGGTGTACGTTGACGCGCCCGGCACCGGCTTCAGCCGGATGCTGCCTGCGGGCAAGCCCACCGATGCGTACGGCGTCGACCAGGACGCCGCCGCGTTCGCCCAGTTCATCCGGCTCTATCTTTCACAGAACGGGCGGTGGAACTCGCCGAAGTATCTCTTTGGCGAGAGCTACGGCACGATTCGCTCCGCGGCGGTCGCGCGCCAGTTGGAGAACGGCTTCGGCCAAGCGATCGATCTCAACGGCATCGTGCTGATGTCGTCGGCGCTGAACGTCGACCTGCTCTGGGACGACGAGAACGTCGGCGGCAACGATTGGTCCTTCGTGCTCTTCCTGCCCACCGAAGCCGCGACAGCGTGGTATTACCGCCGCGTTCCTAATCGTCCGAGCGATCTCGCGACGTTCCTCGCGCAAGTCGAGCACTTCGCGCTCACCGACTATCTGACCGCGCTGGCCGCCGGGGACTCCCTCTCGCCGCAGCGGCGTGCCGCGATCGTCGCGCAACTCAGCGCCTATACCGGGCTGTCGCAGGCGACGATCGGCGCGGCCAACCTGCGCGTCTCGCCGGGCCGCTTCCGCAGCGAGCTACTGCGCGAGGAAGGGAAGGTCGTGGGCTACATGGACGCGCGCTACTTCGGTTACGATCCGGTCGGCAACCGCGAAGAACCGGCGTGGGACACGTCGGATCTGGCGACCACGCCGCAGGTGCAGGCGATCTTCAACGATTACGTGCGCGGCCAACTCGGCTACCGCACCGATCTCGAGTACCTGCCGCTGATCGACGTGCTCTCGCAGTGGAGCTGGAAGCACCAGACCGATCTCGGCGGCAGCAGCGCGCTGCTGCAACTCCCCAACACGATCGTCGACTTGTCGGAGGCGATGGCGCAGAACCCGAGCATGCGCGTCTTCGCGGCGATGGGCTACTACGATTTCTCGACGCCCTACTTCCAGCAAGAGTACGACTTCGCGCACCTGCACCTGCCGCCCGACCTGCGGCGCAACCTCACGATCGCGCACTTCGAAGCCGGCCACATGGCCTATACCGATCCCACCGCGCTCGCCAAGCTAAAATCCGATCTCACGCGCTGGTATCTGGCAACGTCACCGTGATTCGAGAACGGTGCGCTTGGGATGAGAATCATCGTGACGCCGGCACGTAGACTCTCGAGCCGTTTTCGTTGAAGATTTCGCGGTAGCGGCCGCTGGCACGGAGGTAGACCTCTTTGTCGTGCATGCGGCCGGTCTTCCCGACGTCGCGCGCGACCACGACTTGCGGATCCTCGTCGCGCAGGCGTCGCCACCAGGCGGCGATCGTCGTGCCTTCGGTGCCGATCACCACGTAACGCTCGAAGCGCGGTCCGATCACCGGGAGCGTCTCGATCTCGATCGTCGCGGCGCGCCGGGCCGCGCGCACCTGCGCCAGCTGCAGAACTGGGCCGACGTTGCGCGCGTATTGCGCGTCCCAGATCGCGGCGATGCGGTCGCCGCCGCGCATCTCGAGCCACGCGAACCCGAGGCAAGCCGCGAGCGCGAGCCCAGCGCCGAGGCGCGCGCGCACCATCCCGACTCCGGCTGCGACGAACGCCACCGCCAGCGGCAGCGCGAACCCCGCAACGCCGGCGTTGACCTCGAGCATTCCGTGGTACGCGCGCAGATCGTTGAAGATCAGGAATGCCGTCGTTACGGCGAGCGCGAGGCAGAGGTTCGCGCGCGCGAGCCACAGCACGGCGGCGACGTTGAAGAGCGCGACCGCCGGGAGCGCGTAGCGCAGCGACCACCCCGAATGAATTTGGTCGAGCGTTCCCGGCGTGGTCTCGGCCGTATTGGGCGTGACGAACCAGATCAGCATCAGCACCGCGGCCATCGCCGCCAGCCGCGGCGCGAGCGTGCCCCGCAGCGCGCGCGTCTGCGAGAGCACGAGCGCCGCTACGATGCCGAAGACCGTGAGGATGCCGCCGTAGTTGCGCAGCGCGGTGAGCACCCAAAACGACGCCATGCTCGCGAAGTGCGCCGCAATCGTTGAAGAGAATCCAGCGGTCTGGCCGCCGAGGAAGAACGGATTGCCCGTCTCGACGAGGTTGCGCACGTACCACGGCGCCGCGATCAGCACGGCGAGCGCGACGTGACGCCACGAAAAGCGCGGGTCGCGGCGGTCCCAGATGAAGGGCAGCAGCGCCAGCGCCTCGACCGGACCGGTAAACTTCGCGCCGGCCGAAAGTCCAACGGCGATCGCCGCAAGCGGGGCCGAGGTGCGCCAAAGCGCGATCGCCGCCAGCAGCAGCGCGGCCACCAGCACGTCGTTCTGCGAGGTGAGTATCTGATCGCCGATCATCGGCACGGCGAAGACGGCGCAAGCCGCGAGAAAACGCACCGGCGGCGACGCGCCCGCCTCCGCCGCGACGCCATAAACCGCCAAGAAGAGCGTAAAGGCCACGAGGGTCTCGGTGAGCGTCTGTCCGCCGACGCTTCCCAGCGCGCCCAAGCCCAACGCGTCGAGCAGCTCCGCGTTGCCCGGGTGGAACATCACCTGCGCGGGCACTGCCGAATGCACTTGCAGATACGCGATCGCCATCGGCAAATGGTAAAAGTTACTGTCGACGTCGTAGGGCACCGACGCGATCGCCAGCGCGGCTTTCATCGCGACGAGCGCGACCGTGAGCGCCGCCGGCAGCACGAGCCATGGCCACGGGCGGCCGGTCCACGAAAACCTTCCGGCGCCGCGAAGCTGCGCGAGCGCGATCAACGACGACGCCGCGAGCGCGACCGGCCAGTAATAGAGCCGCGTAAATGCCAGCGCCAGCGCTGGAAGGATCAGCGTGGCCAAGATCCGCACCGCCGCGCCGGCCGTGCCTTCGCCGGCCGCCATCGCCGCGCGAAAGCAGACGATCGCGACGGCCGTCAACGCGACGGCTGCCAGCGCGGCGATCACGCGCGCGTGGGTGCCGCGATCCGGTAGAGCACGTGCCGTCGCAGCGGATGGCCCTCTTCGAGACGTGGATGGTCGAAGTCGGCGCTGGGGTCGTAGGTCATGCCGAGGCGATCCATCACGCGGCGCGAGCGATCGTTCGTCTGCGCGGTGAACGCGACGACCTCGCTCCAGCCAAGCGTGGCGTACGCGAAGTCGAGCGCTGCGCGCGCACCCTCGGTTGCGTAGCCGTTGCCCCAGTGCTGCGACGCCAAGCGCCAGCCGATCTCGTTGGCCGGCGTAAACGGCGCTCGGAATGGCACCTCCTGCAGGCAGATCGCGCCGGCGAAGGGCGTGACCCCGCGCACCTCGACGGCCCACCAGCCGTAGCCCCTTTCGGCGAGCACGGCCCGCATGTTCGCGGCGAGACTCTCCGACAGCTCGCGCGTGAAGGCCCTCGGGAGAAACGCCGCGACCCGCGGATCGGCGTTCATCGCAATCCACGCCTCGACGTCGTCGTCGGTCCATTCGCGTAAACGCAGACGTGCCGTTTCGATAGTTGCCACCGCCATGCCGTTCGCGCTACGCTGGGCCGGAACCGCCTATGAAGACCCGCTCGGACATCCGCAACGTCGCTATCATCGCCCACGTCGACCACGGCAAGACGACGTTAGTGGACGCTATGCTCAAGCAGAGCGGCGTCTTTCGCGAGGGGCAGCAGGTTGCGACGCGCGTGCTCGATTCCAATCCGCTGGAGCGCGAGCGCGGGATCACGATCCTCTCCAAGAATACCGCCGTACGCCACGGCGACGTAAAGTTCAACATCGTCGACACGCCGGGACACTCGGATTTCGGCGGCGAGGTAGAGCGCGTGCTGCAGATGGTGCAGGGTGTGCTGCTGCTCGTCGACGCCGCCGAAGGCGTGATGCCCCAGACGCGCTTCGTGCTGCGCAAAGCCCTCGAGCTGGACCTGCGCGCGATCGTCGTAGTCAACAAGATCGATCGCAAGGACGCGCGCGCGCAAGAGGTGGTCAACCAAACTTTCGATCTTTTCGTCGAGCTGGGCGCCAACGACGAACAGGCCGACTTCCCGGTCCTCTTTACCAACGCGAAGGCAGGCATCGCCAAACGCTCGCTCGCCGACGAGAGCGATTCGCTCGAGCCGCTCTTCGAAACGATCGTTGCGAAAGTGCCGGAAGCGCCCGCGGAGGACGGGCCGTTTGCGTTGCTGATCTCGGCGATCGACCACAACCGCTACGTCGGGCGCGTCGGCATCGGCCGCATCTTTCGCGGAGGCGCGCGCCGCAACGATCCGATCGTCAAGATCGCCCGCGACGGGTCGGTCGCCGACGGGCTGCGCCTCACCACCCTGCTCACCTTCGCCGGGCTCGAACGCATCGACGTGGACGAGGCCTGGGCCGGCGATATCGTCTGCGTCTCGGGAATCGACGATCTCAACATCGGCGACACGCTCGCCGACGCCAACATGCCCGAGCCGATTCGCGCGGTGGCGGTCAACGAGCCGACGGTCTCGATGTTCTTCCAGGTGAACAACTCGCCGTTTGCCGGCCGCGAGGGGCGCTTTCTCACCTCCCGCCAAATCCGCGAACGGCTGATGCGGGAGCTGGAGTCCAACGTCGCCCTGCGCGTCGAGGAGACCGCTTCCCCCGATACGTTCGAGGTCCGGGGCCGGGGCGAGCTGCACCTCGCGATCCTCATCGAGACGATGCGGCGCGAGGGCTACGAGCTGGCGGTCTCCAAGCCGCAGGTCATCGTCAGCGAGCGCGACGGCGAGCGCTGGGAGCCGGTCGAGTACGTGGTCGTCAACGTGCCCGACGAACACTCAGGCGCCGTGATCGAGGCCCTCGGCCGGCGTAAGGCCGCGATGTCGAACATGCTGCCGGTCGGCGAGGAACAGCGGCTCGAGTACACGATGCCGACGCGGGCGATCTTCGGACTGCGCGGCGAGCTGCTGACCCTCAGCCGCGGCACCGCCGTGCTCTCGCACACGTATTACGACCATCAGCCTTGGCAGGGGGAGCTACCCGACCGAGGGGTCGGCGTGCTGGTCGCCAGCGACACCGGGCGCACGACCGGCTACGCGCTGATGGGGCTCGACCAGCGGGGAAGGTTCTTCGTCGGCCCGGGCACCGACGTCTACGAAGGCATGATCGTGGGCAGGGCCAACGACGACCGGGACATCGGCCTCAACGTCGTCCGCGAGAAGAAGCTCACCAACATGCGGGCGGCCGGCTCCGACGAGAACATCAAGCTGCCGCCGCCCGAGCTGCTCTCGCTCGAGCGCGCCATCGAGTTCATCGCCGACGACGAACTGGTCGAGGTGACGCCGAAATCGATTCGTTTGCGCAAGCGATTGTTGCTGGAAACCGACCGCCTGCGATTGCGCAAGCGGGAGGCGGCCCGGTAACGGCGAATTTTCCTTATATACGCGGCGTTTGTGCCGCGTTGAAAGGAGCTCTCGTGAGCGACCGTACCGATAAAGAGCTCGATGGCAAGGAACTGGACACCATTAGTGGTGGCCTTGGCGTCGAGAGAGATACCGGCCCCCGCAATCTCGTCGAAGGTGGACACCACGTCGAGGAGATGGGCCGGATCGAGCCCCGCCCTGAGGGGATCCGCGGCGGAGGCGTGGAGAGAGACTAGGCCCCGCGCCTGGTAAAAAGACGGTCAACCTCGATCGAGCCCGAGCAGCTCGACGCCCGCCGGCTGACCCTGCCGGCGCCCAAAAACCCCAGAAATTAAGCGAGGGGCCGACCTGCCGGCCCCGTCGCTTTTCGGGCCCTTATGCTTGAGAACATAAACCATAGTCACCCTAGGAGTCGGTCGGATAGGGGAGAAATAATGCCAAGCGCGGCGACTGTGCCGCGTTAACCTAGAAAGGGTAACCATGAGCGACGATAAGAAACCCATCCAGGACGAGGAACTCGATAAGGTCAGCGGCGGACTCGGAACCCACCCGATCCCGATCGATCCGATTCGTCCGGGCGCGCCCCCGACCCATCCGGGCAAGGGCGATCCGACCCCGCCGGGACGTCCGACCAATCCGGTCGGCGGCTAGCCAAACAAAAAGCGACGTCGTCTAGATTGACTGACGTCGCGCCAAATCGGCAAAGGGGCCGGGCGTTGCGATAAGTTCCTCGTAGTTCCCGTCCTGCATAATCCGGCCCCTTTCCATCACGACGATTCGGTCCGCATTTTGAATCGTTGAAAGCCGGTGCGCGATAACAACGCGCGTCGCATCCAATTTCTCCAGCGTTTTCATGACGATCGCCTGCGTCTCGTTATCGAGTGCGCTGGTTGCTTCGTCGAAGAGCAGGATGCGCGGCGACGTGACGATTGCGCGGGCGATCGAGATCCGCTGGCGCTGGCCGGTTGAACAGACCGCCCCCATCCGAACCGAGGTACGTCTCCATCTTCATCGGCAGCTTTGCGACGTCGTCGGCGAGCCCGACGCGGCGCGCCGCGTCCCACGCCTGATCGTGGGTGATGAAGCGCGCACCCGAGATGTTTTCGAAGATCGAAGCTTGCAGCGCCCCGGTTGACTGAAGCACCGAACCGATCTGTCGCCGTACCGCCGCGAGATCGAGCGTTGCGAGGTCGTGACCGTCGAAAAGGACCGAGCCGTGGCCTGGTTTTTCAAAGCCCAGCAGCAGGCGGAAGAGCGTCGACTTTCCCGATCCCGACGCGCCGACGAGGGCAACGAACGAACCGGGATCGATCTTCAAGTCGATGCGGTCGAGCGTCGCGGCCGACGCGTTCTCGTAGCTGAAGCTGATATTGCGCAGCTCGACCTCGCCGCTGAGCGTGCCGGGATCGCCGTGCGCCTCGAGGATTTCGGGAGTCTCGCGCAGCAGCGGCCGCGCGCGCTCGTAGAGCGGGATGATGCGAATCACCTGAACGAAGGCGTCGCCGAGGCCGAGCAGCGAGCCCAAGAGCTGGCCGAACGCCGCGCTCGAAGCGATGAAGATGCTCGCCGAGAACTGTCCGTGCCTGACCACGAACACGTAGCCGACGATTGCCAGCGTGGTCGCCGCCGGCCAGATCGAGTCGAAGATCGCGAAGCGATACACGATCGTGCTCGCGCGCGTCGTGATCCGTCGCATGGCCACGAACCGGTGCAGCCAGCCGACGAACGCGCGCGTCTCCGCGTTTGCGATGCGCAGCTTGGCGATGCCGTTGAAGATCTGCAGCACGAAGCCCGCGATGCTGCCCGCGCGGTCGAAGATCTGCCGGCGCAGCGGCAGAGTGACGAACGCTTCGACCACCGCTACCCCGATCGCGACGACCGCGAGCCCGGCGCACAGCCACGCAAGGCCGACGTCGTAGATGAAGAGCAGCGCGAAGCTGACGACGGAGAAGACGCCGCTGAGCAGCGCCGAGATCGTGATGTCGCTCACGTACTGCTCGATGGCGTCGATGCCCATCAGCCGGTTGGCCAGATCGCCGATCTCGTAGCGGCGGAAGAACGAGGCCGAGAGCGCCAGCAGGCGCTCCATCACCGCCGACTGCAGCGTCGATCCCACGTGCGCTTGGAGACGGACGATCGTCAGGCCGCGCACGATCTCGGTGATCGCGGCGGTGACCGCGACGGCCATCAGCGCCAAGCCCATCGTGAGCAGCTGCGGCCGCATCGCTCCGGGAATGATCGTTCCGTACACGATCGCCGTTGCGAGCGGCACGGCGCCGGCGAGGATGCCGCCGGCCAGGCCGAGCATCAGAATCTGAACGATGTCGACGCCGCTGTGGCGCAGGCCGTAGCGCATCAGGTCGATGACGCCGATCGGCCCTTCCTTGAACGGCCGCAAGAATACGTAGGCCCAGACGTCGATCTCCGCGGCGGTCGCGCCGTTGACGCGCATCGGCGTCAGCGAGCGGGACGGGTCGATCAAAACGTACTTCGACCGCCCGCCGTGCGGCATCAGCGCCACGGGTTCGTGCCGCGGGCCACGGAAGCCGAGCAGCGGACCGTGCTCGCGGCGCTGCCAGCCGGTACGCAGCCGGATGCGACGCACCGAGAGGCGCGACTCGATGGCAATCGCTTGCACGGCGGCCTGGGGTTCGCTGTGCGAGTCGCGCGGCGCGACGATTGCGATCTTGTCGGCCTGCGCGACGATGCGGGCCGCGGCGACGACCGGATCGTCGCCCGGCTCGGTCGCCAAACGGTCGCGCTCGAAGAGATGGGTCGCCTCCTCGAGCCCGCTGCGCAGCGCGCGCTGATCGAAGGCTTGCGTCGCGCGGCGCATCGATTCGCGGCGCTGATCTTCCTCGGCGACGCGCGTCTCCCAGCGCTTCCAGAACGCATCGTGCACCAACCGAATGCCGGCGAATACTTCTTCGGCCTTGAGGTCGGCCGCGTTGTAGGGCTGCAGCCGCAGCGACTCCTCGGCGCGCAGCGTAAACGTGCCGCCGACCGGAACGATCGTTCCGTTATCCGATCCCAAGACGTGCGAGCCCAGCAGCGAACCCGACCCGCGCGCAATGCGAACGTAGGTGAGCCGGCGCGACGAGTGCGCGTGCTCTCCTGGTGACAGCTCCAGCACCTCTCCGGGCTGTACCGGCCGCGCGACCTGCACGTCCAGCTCGATCGAGTCCATGCCGATCAGCGTCGTAATGTAGCGGCCCAGCGCCTCGTCGCGCTGCGCGGGCTCGGTGGCGCCCAGATCCCACGGCTCGAGCACGGTCGGCACGACGCCGACCGCGATCAGCGCGCGCACGCTGCCGTTGGCCGCGAACGACGTGCCGACCACCACGTCTCCCGGGCCGCTGGCGCCCAGGAAAGAGCGCCGGCCGGCGGGATGCCCGGCGGCGTCGAGGTCGACCACGAAGATCGCCGCCTCTCCCGAACGCACGCGATACGTATGCGCGTGGCTGCTCAGGATCAGAATTTCGTCGCCGGCGATGCGAACTTCGGAATCGGCGATCATTGCGATCTCACCAGTCTCAAGTAGCGCCCTTCCCGCGCGACCAGCTGATCGTGCGTGCCGCGCTCGGCGATCACGCCGCCGTCGAGCACGATGATCTCGTCGGCGTCGCGGATCGTGCTGAGGCGGTGCGCCACGATCAGGCAGGCGCAGCCGCGCCGCCGCAGGCTCTCGTCGATCAGATACTCGGTGAGCGGATCGAGCGCGCTCGTCGCTTCGTCGAGAATCACGAGCGCCGGATCGCGCACCATCGCGCGCGCGATCTCGAGCCGCTGCCGCTGGCCTCCGCTGAAATTGACGCCGCCCTCGGCCATCATCGCGTCGTAGCCTTCGGGGCGGCCGACGATGTCGGCGTGGATGCAGGCGTCGCGCGCCGCGCGTTCGATCGCCGCGTCGGGGACGGCCGGATCCCAGAGCGTGAGATTGCTGCGGATGGTCCCCGGATAGAGCGAGATCTCCTGATCCACGAACGCGACGTCGCTGCCGAAGAGCGACGGATCGATCGCCTCGCGCTCGAAGCCGTCGAAGAGCACGCTGCCGCTCCACGGAACGAAGAGTCCCGAGACGAGCTTCGCGATCGTTGACTTCCCGCTTCCCGACGGTCCGACGAGCGCCACGCGGCGTCCCGGCGCGATTACGAACGAGATATCCTTGATCGCCGGTGGTCCGTGCTTGTTGTAGCCGAACGAAACGTCGCGCAGCTCCAGCTCGCCGGCGAGGCGAACGCGCTCGACCCGCGCGATGTCGCGCGGAGTCTCGGGGGGGTAGCGCATCACGTCTTCGATGCGCCGCACGTCGCCGTCCATCTCCTGCACGTCGGCACCCAGCTCGACGAACGTGGTGAACGGCGCGATGAAGAGCTGCATCAGCAGCGCATACGCGAAGAGCGTGCCGATGGAGATCGCTCCTTCGATCACGCGTAGGCCGCCGAGCGCGAGGATTGCGGTAACGTTGATCGTTACCAAGAAGCGAGGCACGGCATTGAGGATCTGCGACGGCGCGGCAAAGCGCTGGCGAGCGTTGATCACCCGAGCCTGATGGCCGAGCCACTTCATGAAGAACGTGCTCTCGGCTCCGCCGGCTTTGAGCGTCTCGATGCGCTCGAGCCCGGATACCGAGCTTCCCAGCAGCATCGCCTCCTCTTGGAGCAGCGCGGCGTTGGCGTCGGAACGCCGGCGTGCCACGATGCGCAGCGCCAAGATGTTGAGGCCCGCGATCCCCAGCGAGACGAGCGCCAAGAAGCGATCGTAGCGAGCCATCAGCGCGAGGTAGAAGAGGGCCGCGATCACGCCGATCGCGCTGGCCGCGAGACGGCTGCTCAGCAGCTCGGCCACGCGGTCGCAGATCGCGACGCGGTTGGCGACCTCCGCGGGCGAGCGCTGCGCGAAAAAGGTCATCGGCAGGTGCATGACGTGCCACAGCATCCGGCTGGCGTTGGCGAGCGCGATCTTCGCCTGCAATCGCACGATGGCGTGCTGCTCGAGCTCCAGAAGAAAGACTTGAAGCACGATGCTGCCCACGATGCCGAGCACGATCCAGAAGACCCAGCCGTAACTTCGGCCGATGAGCACTTCATCGATGAACGTTTTCGTGAACGTCGGCAGCGCGATGTTCGGAATCACCAGCATCAGGCCGGCAAAGATCACGAAGAGCACCGGTCCCCACGAACCGGCCAGCTGCGCGCGCAGGATGCTGGTGGTCGCCGGGACCTCGTTGCTCGGCTTGAACTCGGGGGTCGGCTCGAACGTCAGGCAGACGCCGGTGTAGGCGCGGTCGAACTCCTCCCAGTCGCACAGGCGCCGGCCGCCGGCCGGATCGTTGAGCAGCGCGCCGTCTTTGGTAAAGCCTTCGACGACGACGAAATGATAGAAGAGCCAGAAGACGATGAACGGCGGCTTGAGCTCGCGTAGATCGTCGATGTCGTACTTGAAGCCGTGCGCTTGGAGGCCGTAGGCGCGCGCGGCGCGCAGCAGGTTACCCGCCGAACTGCCGTCGCGGGTGACGCCGCAGGCCACGCGCAGCTCTTCGAGCGGAACGTGCTTGCCGTAGTAACCCAAGATCATGCCCAGCGACGCGGCGCCGCATTCGACGGCCTCCATCTGGAGGACGGTCGGCGTTCTTACGGGTTTGGGATACTCGCCCGCCTTTGGCGAGCCGCTCTCCGGCGCGCCGTTGGAGCGCGGCTTGCGCTCGAGCAGCTTCATCCGTGCGTTTGCGGCAGCAAGAACGAGATCGGCGGCCGATCCTCCACGACGATCGTCACGTAACAGGGAATGCCGGCCGAGAGTCCGCGCCCGGAGTTCTGCAGACCCGACCAGACCAGGTGTCCGGACGAATCGACGTCGAGCGCGACGTGCACCTCGCGCACCGGCACCTCGGGCGAAAACTCGGCAGCCACGGCGTCGTTCTGCAGGGCGGCCTTGATGCGGTCGGCGGTGGCCGGCAGCGGCGCTGCGTAGATGACGTGTCCGCGCAGGAAGCCGAACACGTCGGGGCGCGAGTCGGCCGGCGAGAGCTGCACCGCCATACCGGGAGCGACGCGGCGATCGGTCTCGACCGGAACGAACACGACGGCCGTCGCCGCCGCGCCGCTCGGTTCGATCGTCGCGATCGCGTCGCCCGAGCGCACGAAACTACCCAGCGCCGGAGAGCGCTGCGCCAGCATCCCCGCGACCGGCGCGCGCAGCGCGACGATGTCGCCGGTGCTCGTGCGCATGCGCGCGATCGCCTCGCCTTGCGCGACCATATCTCCCACGTGAGCGGGAAGCTCGATCAGCGTGCCTTCCGCCGGTGAAGTGACCGGTGCGATGCCGCTGCCCGCGACCACGACGCCGCGCCCCTGCACGCCTACCGGCACGCGGCCGAAGACGGACCAAATCATCGCCAGCAGCAGCAGACCGCCAATGATCGAGAGCGCGATGATGCCGCGCGCCGAAACGATCGAGATCGCTTCGTCGAAGCGTTCGACCGAGTCGATCGCGGAGACGGCTTTCTCGCGAAAGAGGCCGGTATCGGGCTGCTCTGGCGTCGTCACGAATGCACCGCTCCCGGCACCGAAGCCGTGGTCACCGCCGCGCCGTCGGTCAGACCGGTCACGTTGCTGCTCACGATCACGTCGCCGGGGCTCAGCCCCGATGCGATCGCGGAGCTGGTCTCGTTGGAAAGATCGACGCGCACCGGGCGGCGGTACGCGGTGCCGCCGCGCACGACGTAGACGTACGTTTGGTTGCCGTCGTGCACGATCGCCTCGTTGGGCACGACGATCGCGTGCGGCAGATCGGTCGTGAGAATGTCGACGTTGACGCTCATGCCGTCGCGCAGGAACGCGGGCGGCGCTTCGACGCCAATCGTCGTCGCGATCGTGCGCGGCGCCGAGCTTGCGGCGGCGGAGTCGTCGGAACGCTGCGCGATCGGCGAGATTTCGATGACGCGGCCGCGCAGCACGCGGCCGGGGAAATCCTCGCCGGTAATCTGCACGGTTTCGCCCAGGCGGACGTTGATCACGTCCTGCTCGTCAACGCGCGTGCGCACTACGAAGGCGCGACGCGCCGCCAGCGTGAGCAGCGGCTGACCTGCGGTGACCGCGTCTCCGGGCTGCAGCGGCCGCAACGAATCGGCCTTCTCGGTGCTGACACCGAGCACGGTCGCGTCGTAAGGCGCGCGCACGCGCATCGCGTCGGCCAGCTGGGCGGCCAGGTCGTACTCGGCGCCGGCGCGCGAGGCCTCGGCGCTCGCAGCGGCCACGTCGCCGCCGGCCGATTCCACCCGTGCGGCAGTCAGCGCGGCTTGCGCTTGCGCGTAGCCCTCGGTAGCCGAGCGCAGATTGTCTTGCAGCACCGTCTGCGAGCGGCCGAGCTGCACGCCGAGCGAGGAGCGCGCGAGGCTCGCTTGATGGTACGCCGCCTGCGCCTGCTCGTACTTCGCTTCGGCCTGGTCGAGCTGATCGCGAGAGATCGCCTTGTTCGCGTAGAGATCCTTATAGGCATCGTAGAGGCGCTGCGCTTCGCGCAGACCGGTGGCGGCGATCACGTAGTTCGCGTTGGCCTGCGCCCGCTGATCGGCGGCCGTCGATTCGCCGAACCCTTCGCCGGATTGCAGGCCGCTGGCGAAATCCTGGCGCGCCTGCGCCAAGTGCGCGCGCGCCGTTTCGAGATTCTCCTGCGCCTGCACGACGTTGGTTGTGTCGGTAACCTGCGCGCTCTGCGCTCTCGCCGATGCCGCGCGATAGGCCGCACCGCTGCTCTGCGCCTGCGACGTGACCTGCGGGTTCACCAGCGTCGCCAGCAGCTGGCCCGCGATCACCCGTTCGCCGGCCTTGACGTACACGTGCCCGACGTTGGCCGAGACTTGGCTGGCGATCGTTTCGATCTGCGGATACTGGATGACGCCGCTCTCGGGAAGCGCGATCGTGAATGGCGCCTCGTGGACGCCAACCACCGTCACCGGAAGAGAGGTGCGCCGAAAGTGCACGAACGCAACGACGAGCACCAGCACCACCAGAACGCCGGCGACGAGCGCGAATCTTCTGCGGCCCGGATCGCTCATAGATCGGCCACCGTCGCGAGGGGATCGAACGTTCCCAGCGCCGAGCGCAGCTTGACCACGGCGTTGATGTAGGCGATCTGCGCGCCGTATTGCTCGGCCTGCGTCTGCAGCGCCGTCGCCTGCGCGGCCTTGGTATCGGTGAGCGAGATCAAGCCGTTGCCGTACTGCAGCTTGGCGATGCGCGCGGCCTCGGTTCCCAGGTCGACCGCGCGCTGCTCGAAGACCAGCGCCGCGCGCGCCGTCTCCGCGCGCCGCAGCGAGTCGACCACTTCGGCATCGGCCTCGCTCTTGGCCGAGTCGTAGGAGATCTGCGCGGAGTTGACGGCCACGTTTGCCGAGCGATGCGCGGCCGCGCGCGTGCCGTAGTCGACGATCGGCAGCGCGATCGTCGAGGTCGCGCCGATGTCCCAGAACCCGGGCGTGCCGCGAACCACGTTGGCGAAAGGATAGCCGATGCACTCGATCTGGTTCGGATAGTGCGTGCACTCCTGGTTGAGCTGCGCGATCTGGTTCTGCGAGTCAACGAATCCGGTCGGCGACGTTTGGTTGCCGAAGGACGCAAAGACGTTGATCTGCGGCAGCAGGTCGGTGTCGATGCCCGAACGCGAGAGCTGGGCGATCGCGACGTCGGCCTTCGCCATGGCGACCTCCGGGCGATTCTCCTCGGCGACGCTCACCAGCGCCTTGACGGAACCTGAGGGCAGGGGCGGCTGCGGCAGCGTCACGGGAATTGCGAAGGTTGCATCCAGGGCCGCGCCGATCTCTTGCGCTAGCGACTCGCTGGCGGTCTGCGCGTCCGACTGGGTATTGAGCATCGCGACCTGCGTCTGTTGAACGCCGACCTCGGCCCGCAGGACGTCGACGCCGGCGACGAGTCCGGCACGCTCCTTCGCCTGGGCGACGTCGAGCAGCGCCTGCTGGTAGGCCAGGTTGGCCGCCGCCAGCGCGTACAGATGCTGCTGGTCCGCGATGTTGAAGAACATCTCGACCAGTCTCTGCGTGGTCTGCGTCTGGGTCTTACGGAGGTCGGCGCGCGCCGCATCGACTCCCCGCCGGTACTGCTGCGTCAAAATTTGATTGTAGGATCCGTTATAGAGGGTCCACTGCGTGCCGACCTGAGCGGTGTTCATTGAAAAGTTCGGTATTGGGGCAACTCCGTACTGCGCGAGCGAGCCGGCGTAGTTGCTTTGCTTTTCGAGCTGGTTCTGCAGGCTGGCCACGACGCCGGGAAATTCGGTAGCGTGCTGTCGTGTATAGCTCGATTCGGCCTGCGCGAGAGCCGCTTCCTTCGCGGCGATACCGGCGTTGTGCTTCATGGCCAACTGCACGGTCTGCTGCAGGGTCAACGAGGCGGCCGGAGCCCGGCCTGCCGTGACCACGCTCAGACAGATTACGATGCCGCCGAATCGGAGAGGGGTTAAAGCAGGGCGACCCGCCGCCCGTTGTACGCGAGCGCTACGCCACACCTGGTAAAGCACAAAAAGGCACGGGCAAAACGCCGTGCGCGGAATGTCGTTCTAGAGGAGCTTCGACCTCAGGAGGCGCCGTAGCCTCCACGCTGTTTGGTGCCCCAGACTGAGTTGTTGCCGCCGCCGCCGCTGACTCTGTCGAGTTCGTCATCCATGATCTCCGGCCGGTTAGAGTCGTCCCTGATCTCCGCTGCGCCCTCCTCGCCTTCGAAATTCGTATCACCCGCTTGTCTCTTCATCGAAGCCTCCTGGGCGCGTGGTTTAGCCTGCGTCGAGCAAAGGCCCTCCCTTCGCCCGAAATGTCGTTCAAATCGCTAAGCCTTCGGCGACGGCTCGCTCTTCGCCCCACGTCGCGCCTTCGGCGGCGAGCTTCTCCAACTTGGACTTGCCGATCGCCGCGATCAGCGTCTTGTTCACCCGCTCGTAGAGGTGCTGCTCTCCGGGATTGCGCCGGAATCCAAGGCGGCCGAAGCAGGCGTCGATGTATCCCAACAGCTGAGCCGCTTTAGAGAAGCCTTCGGACGCGTTCTCGCTTTCCACCGGACGCAGCACCATCGCCGCGGCCAGATGCTGCAGCGCCACCGCTCGGTGCGTTTCGAGCTGTTCGCGCGCCGCCAAAGCGACAGCCTCGCGCGCGTGGTCGCGCCCCTCGTCGAAGCGCTCGAGCACGATCGCGTACTCGGCCATGCTGGTGTGCCCGTCAACGAGATTGGGGCCGTCGTTGAGATGGCGGAAGGTCGAGAGCGCCTCGCCCAGGATGCGCACCGCCGCTTCGAGGTTGCCTTCGCTGAACTCGATCCAGGAGAGGTGCGTGCCGACCACCGCCGCGTCGCGGTCATCGTGCGCCGCTTTGAAGATCGCCAGCGCTTCGGCGTAGAGCACGCGAGCCGA
Source organism: Vulcanimicrobiota bacterium (assembly GCA_963844705.1). Classification (GTDB taxonomy): domain Bacteria; phylum Vulcanimicrobiota; class Vulcanimicrobiia; order Vulcanimicrobiales; family Vulcanimicrobiaceae; genus Cybelea. The sequence goes on from CAWJPI010000001.1 coordinate 62,832, forward strand.
GGCGTGATCGCCGGCGTGCTCGCGGGCCATCGCCAGCGTTCCCAGGGTGACGCCGGTCAGCCGGCCGCACGAGAGCCGCCCGAACGTCTCGCGAGCCGACTGCAGCAGCGGCTCCGCGTCGCCGATCCGCCCGAGTGCGACGAGCGCCCGGCCCGCCAAGTACTGCGCCGTGGCCGCTTCGCGCTCGTTGCCGACGTCGCGATAGGCCTGCAGCGCCGCCTCCGCCGACTCGTAGGCCGCCTCGAAGCGCAGCAGCGCCGTATTGAGAAAGGCCTCGACGCGTTTCAGATCGGCGATGACCGCGGTCGGCGTCGACTCGTCGACCAGCTCGAGCGCCGCCCGAGTCCAGCGCCAGCCCTCGGGCACCGCCAGTACGCGCCAGACCGCGCCCAAGCCGCCGGCAAGGCGCTGCCCCAGCGCGACGTCGCCGCGCATCGCCAGCGTCCACTGCAACGCCACGCGCCAGTTGTCCATCTCCGGCTGCGCCAGCTCGAGCCACACCCGGTCGGGAGTCTCTTCGCGGATGTCTTGGAGCTGCTCGGCGCGATCGAGGAAGGCCGCGGCGTGCGCGCGCGCGACCGACTCGTACTCGCCGTTCTCGACGAGCTGTCCGTGGGCGTAGCCGCGCGTCGATTCCAGCAGACGGTAGCGCGTGTCGCTCCCGGTCAGCTCGGCCTGCACGAGCGATTTGTCGACCAGCGACGTCAGCAGGTCGAGGGCTTCCCACGATTCGATGGCGTCGTCGATGTCGAGCGTGTCGTCGTCGCAGACGGCGGTCACGGTCTCGAGCGTCCAACCGCCGGCGAAAATCGCCAGCCGGCGGAAAAGCCGCTGTTCTTTGGGGGTGAGCAGATCGTAGCTCCACGCGATCAACGCCCGCATCGTCTGCTGCCGCGGCAGTGCGGTGCGGCTGCCGCTGGTCAGCACGCGGAAGCGCGCGTCGAGCTTCTGTGCGAGCTGCTTGGGCGAAAGCACTTTAACGCGCGCTGCAGCCAGCTCGATCGCCAGTGCGATGCCGTCGAGACGACGGCAGATCTCGGCGATGATCGGCGCGTTTTCGTCGGTGAGCGCGAACGTGGCGCTCGAAGCCTTGGCGCGCTGCACGAAGAGCGCGACCGCACCGAAGCTGCCGGCATCGTCGGCGGCGAGGTTGCCGTTCTCCGGGGGAACCGCGAGCGACGGCATGCGAAAGACGCGTTCGCCGTCGATGCGCAGCGGCTCGCGGCTCGTCGCCAGCAGGCGCACGTCGGGACAGCTGCGTAGAATCGCGTCGGCGATGCGCGCGACCTCTTCGATCACGTGCTCGCAGTTATCGAGGATCAACAGCAAGCGCTTGCGGCGCTGATAGTGCAGCACCGTCTCCAGGACGGGGCGTTCGGGCTGCTCGCGTACGCCGAACGTCGCGCCGATCGCACTGGCCACGAGCGTGGGATCGATGAGCGGCGCGAGATCGACAAACCACACGCCGTCGCCGGAACCGTCCAGAAGATCGGCACCGGCTTGCAGTGCCACGCGCGTTTTGCCGACGCCGCCGGTGCCGACGAGCGTTACCAGCGGGTGCTCGCGAACCAGCGCTTCGACCTCGGCGACGACCTCGTCGCGCCCGATCAGCGGCGTCAGCTGGCGCGGCAGGTTGTTCGGCAGTGATACCAGCGAGCTGAGCGGTTGGAACGTATCGTGCAGTCCGGGCGCGAGCAGCTGCCACACGTGCTCCGGCTCGACGAGATCCTTCAAGCGGTGCTCGCCCAAATCGTACAGCTCCGTGCCTTCGGGCATCGAGCCGTGCAGCAACTGCGCGGTCGAGCCGGAGACGACGACCTGGCCGCCGTGCACGACCGCGAGCAGGCGCGCGACGCGGTTGACGGCCGGCCCGAAGTAGTCGCCGTCGCGCTCGTCGGTAGCGCCGCTGTGCAGCGCCATGCGCACCTTCAATGCACCCGAGGAGTCGTCTTCGGCGAGCGCGCGCTGTGCGCGAACCGCGGCGGCGATGCCGTCCGACGCGCGCCAAAACGCGGCGCAGAACGCGTCGCCGAGCGTCTTGAATACGTAGCCGTTATGACCCTCGATCGCGCCGCGAATCATTTCGTCGTGGCGGCGCAGGGCATCGGGCATTGCGACGCGGCGCTCTTCCCAATGCTGCGTGCTTCCTTCGATGTCGGTGAAGAGCAGCGTTACGGTCCCCGTTGGATACGGGGACGCCTTAGTGCCGGACTGGTTGTTCGTCGCGATTACCTCGAAGTTACTTGCGCCGGAGCGCCGGAATCATAAAAGAAAAAAGACGGGCAGTTGCCATGTGAGATATGCGCCCACGCCTGGCAACTGCCCTTGTCCAATTTTCGTCGTTCGAGGTCGTTCTTTGCGACAAACGTCAATGTCGCTTGCCGAGACTTCAAGGCTGGCTTGCGCCAACCCGAAAAGCTTACGGTCCCGGAGCCGTGCCCCCGCTGCCGCCGCTCGGAGGCTCCGCCGTACCCCACGCCGAGTTGCTGCCGCCGCGAACGCCGTCGAGCTGCGAATCGTCGATCGCGGTCTTTTCCATGTCGCGCTCGTCGTTGCTCTCGTCCATCTTTCGGTCCATCACCATCTCCTAATAAAGCTGTTTCGCCATCACACTGTAGTCGAGTGACTCCCGGCCGTCAACGTGACTCGGGGATCGCTAGAGCCTCGGCGATCGCTCGCTCCTGGCCCCAGACGCGCCCTTCCTTCATACAGCGTTCCAACTCGGCGCTGCCCAGGTCCTCTTTGAGCGCGGAGATTGCGCGGTCCCACTCCTGGTGCTCGGTATAGGTACGGCGGGCGCCGAGCTGTTCGAGGCGAGCGTCTACGAAGCCGAGCAGCCGCGCGGCCCGGGGTGCGTCTTCGCGAGCCTGTTGGCTTCCCGCGCTGCGCAACGCGGCGATCGCCGCGAGATGCTGCAGCGTCCAAGCGACGAAGACCGCCAGCTCCTCGCGCATGGCCAGGGCGAGCGCCTCACGGGCGTGGGCGACCGCTTCGTCGTGGCGATCGATCGAAAGAAAATACGCCGACGTGTTGGTAAGGTTGGTGAGGATGAGCTGACGGTCGTTCATTTCGCGTTGCTTCTGCAACGCTTCGGCTGCGATCTCCAGCGCCGTCTGCACGTTGCCGGCGCGAAACTCCAGCTCCGCGAGATAGATCATGAAGTCCGCCTCGCCGCCGTCCCACTCGATCGTCTTCCAGTTCGACAGCGCTTCGACGCAGAGCGCGCGCGCCGCGTCGATGTCTCCGGCGGCCTCTTGCGCGGTCGCCAAATGCATCAGCGCCATGCTCGTGCTGCGCGTCGCGTTGTTCTCGCGAAAGCGCGCGAGCGCTTTGGTCGCGAGTTCCTGCGCGGCTTCGTGCTGCCCGAGATGCACGAGCGCGTTGGCCGCCAGCAACTGCGCCCGCCCCGCGCCGGGGTGATCGTCGAGTTCGGCATAGCGCTCCATCGCGCGGGCCGCCGCCACGTAGCTCTGCTCGAGCTGGCGCAACCCCGAGTACAGACTCGCCTCGGCGACGTCGAGGCTGGCGTGCACCTCCTGCGGCGTTGCTTCCCCCGCGGCTTTGCGCGCCGCGTCGAACCCACGGGAGCGCTTCGGTTGCCGAGACGATCCACCACCACGAACCGACCGTGCCGGCGAGACGCTGCCCCAAAACGGTCTCGCCACGCTCGCTCAAACTCCAGTCGAGCGCGGCGCGCCAGTTCTCGCGTTCGGGCTCGGCAATGGCGCGCCACGCGCGCCGCGGCGAGCGTTCGCGCATCTCGTCGAGACGCTGCGCCAGATCGAGATAGGCGGTGGCGTGAGCGCGCGCGACGACGTCGCGCTCGCCGCTGGAATCGAGGCGCTCGGCCGCGTACTGGCGGATCGATTCCAACAGTGCGTAGCGCTCCTGTTCGCCCGCGGGCTCGACCAATACGAGCGACTTGTCGAACGAGCGACGAGATCAGCTCGAGCACTTCCCAGGCTTCGAACGACGCCTCACTCTCGCCCGCGCAGACTTGGCTTGCGGTCTCGAGCGTCCAGCCTCCGGCAAACACCGCGAGTTTGCGGAACAGCTGCTGCTCCTTCTCGGTGAGCAGATCGTAACTCCAATCGATCAGCGCGCGCATCGTCTGCTGCCGGGGAAGCGCGGTACGGCTCCCGCCGGTGAGCACGTGAAAGCGTTCGTCGAGTTTCTGTGCCAGCTGCCGCGGCGCCAGCACCTTTACCCGCGCGGCAGCCAGCTCGATTGCCAACGCGATGCCATCCAATCGACGGCAGATGTCGGCGACGATCTGCGCGCTCTCGTCGCTGAGCACGAAACGCCCGTCCGATGCGGCCGCGCGTTCGGCGAAGAGCGCGACGGCACCGTAGCGCATGGCGTCGCCCGCGTTTAGCTCGCGGTTCTCCGGCGGAAACCCCAGCGACGGCATCCGGTAGACGCGCTCGCCCTCGATGCGCAGCGGTTCGCGGCTGGTGGCCAAGAGCCGCACGTTAGGGCAACTGCGAAGAATCGAAGCGGCCACGCGCGCGACCTCGTCAACCATGTGCTCGCAGTTATCGAGGATCAGCAGCAGCCGCTTGCGCTTGAGGTACTCTTCGAGCGTTTCGATGGCGGAGCGCTCCGGCGAAAGACGCACGCCGAAGACTGCAGCGATCGCTTCGACCACGAGATGCGGATCGATCAGCGGCGCCAAGTCGACGAACCACACGCCGTCGCCGGAGGCGTCCAGCGTGTCGGCTCCCACCTGCAGCGCAACGCGCGTCTTGCCGACGCCGCCGGTGCCGACGATCGTCACCATCGCGTGCCGTCCACCATCTCCTCGATCTGCGCGACGACGTCGTCGCGTCCGATCAGCACCGTGATCTGACGAGGCAAGTTGTTGGGCAGCGATTGCAGCGAGAGCAACGGCGGGAAGGCCTCGGGCAGGCCGGGCGCCAGCACTTGAAAGACGCGCTCCGGCTCGACGAGATCCTTGAGCCGGTGGTCGCCGAGATCGCGCAGCTCCGTGCGTTCGGGCATCACGCCGCGCAGCAACTGTGCCGTGGCGCCGGAGAGCACGAGCTGTCCGCCGTGCACCACGCCCAGGAGCCTGGCGACGCGGTTGACGACCGGGCCGAAGTAGTCGCCGTCGCGCTCGTCGGTGGTGCCGCTATGCAGCGCCATGCGGACGCGCATCCCGCCGACCGCGCTCCAGTCCTCGCTCTCGACGGCGCGCTGCGCGGCAACGGCCGCCGCTACCGCATCGGACGCGCGCGAAAAGGCCGCGCAGAACGCGTCGCCGACCGTCTTGAAGACGTGGCCGCCGTGGCCTTCGATCGCGCCGCGCAGCAGATCGTTATGGCGCCGGAGCGCCAGGGACATGGCGGCGCTGCCCTGCTCCCAGTGCTGGGTGCTCCCCTCGATGTCGGTGAGAAATAGCGTGACGGTCCCCGACGGAAGCGGGGAGCTTCCGGCAGCGCCCCGGCTATCCAGCGTCACCTCGCCTAGGTTGGCTACTTCAGGGGCCAGATAGCTTCCGCAGCAGGTAAGAAACGGTCGCGCCGTCGGCTTCCAGCCACGATTGGTAGCGAAGAAAGCCGTGGATCTCGTTGGGAATCACGATCTCCTCGAAGGGCACGCGGGCGCTGCGGAGACGGGAGACCAGGTCGACCATCTGTTGAAACTCGACGTTGCGGTCGTCGTCGCCCTGGATCAGCAGCACCGGCGACCTCCAGGTGGCGATCGCCGAATCGGGAGAGGAGAACCAAGCAACGCGCATCAGCTCGCGCTCGTCGAACTGTTCGTAGCGCTTTAGCTGCTGGGTTATGCCCCAGACCGGGTTGTCGATGTCCATCGACCAGTCGTGCACGCCGTGGAAGTCGACGCCGGTTTTGAAAAGGTTGGAGTTGCGCGCGAGCGCGAGCGCGGTGAGATAGCCGCCGTAGGAACCGCCCCAGATTCCGATGCGCGGAACCGTCGACGCGCGGATCGCGCTGCAGAAAGCGCGCGCCGGCGACGACGTCTTGGTACTCCGACGCACCGGTCGGTCCCCAACGCGCCGGAAAGTTGAAATCGTGGCCGTAGCCGATGCCGAGCCGGTAGTTCACCGAGAGCACCACGAAGCCGCGGTTCGCGAGCGTTTGATTGATGGCGTACGAGTTCGAGTAATAATCCATGTAGTGCCACGTCAGCAGCATCTGCCGCGGCGGGCCGCCGTGAACGAAGATCACCGCCGGATGCTTTCCGCTGCCGCGCGGCACGAAGAGCTGCCCGTGCACCAGCAGCCCGTCGGGTGCGCGGAACGAAACCTCTTGCGGCGTCAACAGTTGCGATGCGGGAAAGTCGGCGGGCGGCGAATCGAGTGCGCGCTGCGAACCGCCGGCGAGCAGCGTTACCAGTGGGGGCACCTGTGCGGTCGTCGCGTCGAACGCGATCGTGCCGTCGGCCAGCGCAACAGGCGTGAACTCACTGCTAGCGCCGCTGGCGAGCTGAGCGATCGCACCGCTCTCGACGTCGACCCGGAAGAGGTGGCGGCGGTCGTCGTCGCCGGCGGCCGTACCGGTGTTAGCGGCGTAGAAGACCGATTGCAGATCCGGTGCGACCGACGCGTTCTCCACCATGTAGTTGCCGGGCGTAAGCAGCCTCACGTCGTTCGCACCGAAAGCAGAAGCGACGTAGAGGTGAGGCCAGTTCCTCTGTTCGCTGTTGAAGACGAGGCGGTTACCCGCAACCCACTCGAGGAACGGGCCTAAGCCCGTCTGCGGGAGCGAATCGCGGCCGCCGCGGCCGCTCGCCCACACCATGCGCGCCGAAGCGGTTTTCACGTCGCCCACCCAGATCTGCCACGGCGTGGGATTCCAGTTCAGCGGATTCTGCGGCGCGCCGCCGTCGCCGCCGATGCGCACGAAGGCGATCGACGCGCCGTCGGGCGACCAGCGCGGCATGAAATCTTGCGAGGTGCTCGGCGCGACGAACTCAAGCGGCGTGGTATCGTTGCGGTAGATGCCGATGAAGCTGTGATCGGTGCGCGTCGAAACGAAGGCGAGCGCCGAGCCATCGGGCGACCAGTGCAGCTCCGAATCCTGACCGCGATCGAAGAAGAGCCGCTTTGCCGGCGCACTGCCGTCGACCGGCGCGATCATCACCGCACCGCCGTTGGTGAACGCAACGCGCGAACCGTCGGGCGAGATTTCCGGTGCGTCGCCGTCGCCGAGCAGTTTGGCCGCGCCGCCCCCGGTCGAGATCGACCACACTTGCATCAGCGGCTCCTGCGGCATCAAATTCGGACCGGGCTGCAGCGGCAGCGCCCAGTTTGCGTCGTGATCGCCGCCGCGCACGTAGACGACGTGCGCGAGATCGCCCGCAATTGCGAGATCGCTCAGCTCTTGACCGTCGTCGGCATTGCTCGAGAAGAGCTGCACCGGCGAGTACCCCGGGGCGCGCGCGAACCAGAGCGTTCGCACGCCCTGCGTGTCGAGCGTGTAGGCGATGGCGGTTCCCTTCGCGTCGCGCACCGGCGCCGAAGGAAACGGGTAGCTCAGGATCTGCGCGAGCGAGAAAGCGGCAATCAGCATGCCGCTCTTCTTACGCCGTAACGGGCACCCGCTCCCCGAGCGTGAAGGTCAGCTCGCCGCGATCCTCGTCGAAGCCGACGTCGACGGTATCGCCGTCCTCGATCTCGCCCCCGAGGATCTTGCGGCCCAGCGGCGTCTCCAGCTCCTTTTGAATCGTGCGCTTGAGCGGGCGCGCGCCGTAGTGCGGATCGTAGCCGGCCTTCACGATATGGCGCTTCGCCGCATCGGAGAGGTGCAGCGTGATCCGCCGCTCGGCCAGCCGGCGCCGCAGCCGTTCGAGCTGCAGGTCGACGATCGTCAGCAACTCGTCCTGCGTGAGCGCGTGGAAGACGATGATCTCGTCGACGCGGTTGAGGAACTCCGGCCGAAAATGCTGGCGCAGCTCGTCGAGCACGGTCGCGCGCATGATCGCGTACTCTGCGCCGTCGAGCGATCCGCGATAGTCGAGGATGCGATGGCTTCCGATGTTGGAGGTCATGATGACGATCGTGTTCTTGAAGTCGACCGTATGGCCCTGACCGTCGGTCAGGCGCCCGTCGTCGAGAATCTGCAGGAATACGTTGAAGACGTCGGGGTGGGCCTTCTCGATCTCGTCGAAGAGAATCACCGAGTACGGACGGCGGCGCACCGCTTCGGTAAGCTGACCGCCCTCTTCGAATCCCACGTATCCCGGCGGCGCGCCGAGCAGCCGCGCGACGGTGTGCTTCTCTTGGTACTCCGACATGTCGATGCGTATCAGCGCGCGCTCGTCGTCGAAAAGGTACTCGGCCAGCGCGCGTGCCAGCTCCGTCTTGCCGACGCCGGTCGGACCGAGGAAGATGAACGAGCCGATCGGACGATTGGGATCGGCGAGCCCGGAACGCGAGCGCAGCACGGCTTCGGCAACGGCGTCGACCGCTTCGTTCTGGCCGACGACGCGTCGGTGCAGCTCGTCTTCGAGGTGGAGCAGCTTCTCTTTCTCGCCCTCGACGAGCTTGGCGACGGGAATGCCGGTCCAGCGCGCGATCACGCCGGCGATGTCGTCTTCGTCGACTTCCTCTTTGGAAAGCCTCGCGCCGTCGCCGCTCGATAACCGTTCCTCTTCGGCGGCCAGCTCTTTCTGCAGCCCCGCCAGCGTGCCGTAGCGCAGCTCGGCGACGCGGTTGAGATCGTACTGCCGCTCGGCCTGTTCGATCTGCGTCTTCGTCAGCTCGATTCGTTCGCGCAGCTGCCGCAGCTTCACGGCCGCATTCTTCTCGGCATCCCAGCGCACGCGAAGGTTCGCCTGTTCTTCGCGCAGCGTCGCCAGCTCTTTCTCCAGCTGCTCGAGGCGGCGGCGGCTCGCGCCGTCGCTCTCTTTGCGCAGCGCTTCGCGCTCGATCTCGAGCTGCATCACGCGGCGCGAAACTTCGTCGAGCTCCTGCGGCATCGAGTCGATCTCGGTGCGGAGCTTCGCCGCGGACTCGTCGACCAAGTCGATCGCCTTATCCGGAAGAAAGCGGTCGGTGATGTAGCGGTTGCTCAGCGTGGCGGCGGCGACGAGCGCGGCGTCCTTGATGCGCACGCCGTGGTGCGCCTCGTACTTCTCCTTGAGGCCGCGCAGGATCGAGATCGTGTCCTCGACGCTGGGCTGTTCGACGAGCACCGGCTGGAAGCGGCGTTCGAGCGCGGCGTCCTTCTCGATGTACTTGCGGTACTCGTCGAGCGTCGTCGCCCCGATCATGTGCAGCTCGCCGCGCGCCAGCATCGGCTTGAGCAGATTGCCGGCGTCCATCGCGCCCTCCGCCTTGCCGGCGCCGACGACCGTGTGCAGTTCGTCGACGAAAAGGATAATCTGGCCTTCCGAGGCGGCGACGTCTTTGAGGACGGCCTTGAGCCGCTCTTCGAACTCGCCGCGATACTTTGCGCCGGCGATCAACGCGCCCATGTCGAGCGAGACGATGCGCTTGTTCTTGAGTCCTTCGGGGACGTCGCCGCGCACGATGCGCTGCGCCAAGCCTTCGACGATCGCCGTCTTGCCGACGCCGGGGTCGCCGATGAGCACCGGGTTGTTCTTCGTGCGCCGCGAGAGCACTTGGACGATGCGGCGGATCTCCTCGTCGCGTCCGATAACGGGATCGAGCTTGCCGCGCTCCGCTTCGAGCGTCAGGTCGCGGCCGTAACGCTCCAGCGATTTGTACGTGCCTTCGGGGTCTTTGGTGGTGACGCGCTGGTTGCCGCGCACTTGGCGCAGCGCTTCGAGCACTCTGTCTTTGCCCAGGCCGGCGTCGCGGAAGATGCGTCCCACCTCGCCCTGCGACTGCGCCATCGCCAGCAGCACGTGCTCGACGGAGGTGTAGTCGTCTTGCAGGGCCTTGGCCTCGTTCTCGGCGACGCTCATGATCCGCGCCAGCTCGGGCGAGAGCGTTACCTGCGCCGAATCCGCGGCCGAGCCGCTGAGGCGCGGAAGGCGCCCGATCGCTTCGTCGGTTCTGGCCGCGATCGCTTTGGGATCGCCGCCCGCCGCCGTGATGACGTCGGGGGCAATGCCGCGCTCCTGATCGAGCAGGGCGGCGAGCATGTGCTCGGGAGCGGTCTGCGTATTGTGTTCGTGCAGCGCCCGAGAATAGGCAGCATTGAGCGCGTCGCCGACGCGTTCGGTCATCTTCTCTACGTTCATTTTCTCAATTCGAAGACAGGGCGCGCCGGTAATCGGATGCGATTTCGGCGAGCCTGGCCTTATAGACGTCGGCCTGCGCCAGCTGCGCGGCGTTCGGCGGCCGGAAGGAGGTGGTCATCCGGGAGATCAGGTCCAGCACGTCTTCTCGCAGCTGCGCGGGACCGCTGAGGTCTTCGATGTTGCGGGGATCGTAGGTGAGGCGCTCGCGCACGGAGGCGAGCTGCGCGGCGGCAGCGGGCGAACCGCCCTTGCGCCGCGCGTCGATTTCGTTGAGCATCGTATCGATCGCGCCGAGTTCGTCGTAGAGGCCGGCGAGGAAGTCGTGCCGCCGCACCGCGGATGCGACGTCGGGATCGCGCGGATCGGGCTTGACCGTTACCGCCGCATCGAGCACCGTGCCGTCGACGGTCACACGCACGGTGTACGTCGCCGGCACGACCTCGGCGCCTTCGTCCGGTCCGCGATTGTCTTTGTAGGTGCCATTCCATTTCACCGGGCCGTCCGCGGTGAGATCCCAGACCGTGCGGTTCATGCCGGCGGCTTTGGGCGTGTCGTCGCCCTGCAGCCGGCGTACGACCCGTTCCTGCGGATCGAGGATCTCGACCGACGCGCGCTTGCCGGCGCGGGGAAGATAGTACGTCACGCTCGCGCCGCCTGGCGCGCCGTCGCCGTAATACTCGTTTCGCGGAATGACCGGATCTTTGAACGTGTTGACCGGGGGCGACTCCCACATCAGGTACGCGTCGCGCAGCGGAAAGAGCGTCGCCGCAGACTCGCTCCCCGAGGTCCAACGCTGAATCGGCGTCAGGTCGTCGAAGATCCACACGCCGCGGCCGTGCGCGCCGACGACCAAATCGTTCGCGCCGGTCTGGATCTCGAGATCGTAGATCGCGGTCGCCGGCATGTTGAGACGCAACGATTGCCAGTGCGCGCCGCCGTCGAGCGTCACCCAGACGCCGCGATTGGTTCCGACGTAGAGCACGGCTGCGTTGCGCGGATCTTGGCGGACGCTGCGCGCGTACTGATCGGCCGGCAGATTGCCGGCGATCGAGCGCCACGTGACGCCGTAGTCGTCGGTGCGCAGCACGTAGGGACGTTCGTCGCCCAGCAGATGCCGCTCGACCGTGATGAGGGCCGTGCCGGCGGCGAAGCGCCCGGCGTCAACGCAGACGATGCGCCCCCACGGCGGCACCAGCGATTCCGGCGGCGAGACGTTCTTCCAGCTCGCGCCGAGCTTGCGTGAAACGTGCACCAGCCCGTCGTCGGTCGCCACCCAGATCAGTTGCGGGTCGAGCGGCGTCGTCGCGATGTAGAGAATCGTGTCGTAGAACTCGGCGCCGGACTGGTCGTACGAGATCGGCCCGCCCGAAGGCCCCTGTTTGCCCTTGTCGTCGCGCGTGAGGTCGGGGCTGATCGGGCTCCAGGTCGCGCCGCGATCGGCGCTTTCGAAGAGGACGTTGCCGCCGACGAGCGCCTTGCCGTCGTCGGTGAACGCGATCGGCGTATCCCAGTTGAAGCGATACTTCAGCGCCGACGCCGGCTTCTCGCCGTTGGATTCCGCATCGGGCGACACGTCCTGCGCCTGCTGCGTGCGCCCGTCGTAGAGAAAGACTTGGCCCGTATCGTTGTCGGTCGAACGTCGACCACACGTATTGCGGATCGCGCGGATCGATCAGCGCCCACATGCCGTCGCCGGGCGCGATCTGGTCCCAATCGCGATTCATCACGCCGATGCCGTTGGGCGGCGACGACGCGCCGCACCACGAGTTGTCGTCCTGCAGGCCGATGCAGATGCGATAGTTCGGAAGCTCGCCGCCGAGCCCGACGTGATACGGCTGCGCGAACGGCAGATCGTACGGCTGCCAAAAGTGCGTGCCGCCGTCGCCGGAGAGAATGACGCCCTCGTCGTTGCCGTTGACGATGCGCCGCCCGTCGGCCGACCACCACGTCGCGTGATAATCCCAGCCGCCGCCCGTCGCGATCTCGTGAAACGTGCGGCCGCCGTTGGTGCTCATCGAAAGCACGAGCGCGACGTTGATCAAACGATCGGGATCCGCCGGATCGACCGCGAGCGTGCTGAAATAGAACGGTCGCGCGCCGACCAGCGGATCGTGCGGCATCAGGCGCCACGTGGCGCCGCCGTCGTCGGATCGCCAGAGGTCGCCGGCGCGCGACTGCACGATCGCATAAACCCGCGAACGCGTTCCCGCCGCGAGGCCGATGCGTCCGGTGAGGCCGCTCGGCAGACCATGCCCGGAGAGCTTGCGCCACGTCGCACCGTCGTCGTCGGACCGGTAGATGCCGCCCAGCGGTCCGCCGCTGATCAGGTTCCACGGCACGCGCCGCACCTGCCACACGCCGGCGAAGAGCGTCGAGGGATGCGCGGGCACGCGCACCAGCGACGAGACGCCGCTGTTCGGTCCAACGTAGAGCGTGCGCGACCAGTGCGCCCCGCCGTCGCGCGTCACGTAGACGCCGCGGTAGGGATCGCCGGCCGACACGCGCCCCAACACGCCCACGGCAACGGCGCGCCGGTTGCGCGGATCCACGGTGATGCTCGAAATGTGCGCCGCGCGTTCCAAACCCGCGCGCTGCCAGTCGTCTCCGCCGTCGGTGCTGTGGTAGATGCCGTTGCCCGACTCCGCGTCGTTACGCGGATTGGCCTCGCCGGTTCCCACCCAAAGATCGTCGTCGTCTTGCGGCGCCGTCGCGATGGCGCCGATCGGCGCCGCGGGCTGCTCGTCGAAGATCGCGTCCCACGACGCGCCGCCGTCGGTCGACTTGAAGACGCCGCCGCCCGCGCCTCCGGCGTAATAGAGGAGTGGATTGCGATTGCTGCCGGCGACCGCGGTGCTGCGGCCCCCGCTGATTGCCGGGCCGATCTCGCGGTACTTCAAGGCGCCGAACGGCGCGGCCAGCACAACGGCAACGAGCATCGCAAGCAAAGGAAGCATCGTCCGCTTCTTAACCGGCGCGCACCCGCCACCTCTCGAAAAGGAGCGCTTCGAACGGCGCCGTATGCGGCGGAGGCATGCTCGACATCGCCGACGGTGCCGTCCGAGCCTACTATTTGTTCGACGTTGCCGACACGATCGACTTAGCGACGGCGAGCGCGGTCGGCGGCGACGTGCGCGCCCCCGCCGCATTGCCGCTGCGCCCCCACGCGCAGCCGTATTTGCAGTTCCCCGATCCGCCGCTCGTAGCGGCGATCGAGGAGGCGCGCTTCGACGAGCTATGCGCCGACGTGCGGTTGAAGCTCTACGAGTATGGCGTGATCTCGCTGCGTCTCAGCTTCGCCGCCGAGGGTTCGTGGAACCACCTCACGTCGATCGTCGAACGGGCGAGAAGCGACGAACGCATGCTGGCCTTCGCCCAGTCGATGGTGGAGCGCATCTGCGACGAGTACGCTCACGCCCTCGACGACCGCCATCCCCCGTTGTTCGAGGATTATCTCATCGTCGAGATCGACCGCTTCGAGGAGGCACTCGACGCTGAAACGCTGCTTGGCGACCACGGCGCGGCGCTGGCGCACCTGCTGCTCGGCGAGAGCAAGCGCATCTCCGCCGGCGAGAGCGAGGAGGCGCTGCGAATGCGCTTCTCCTATCACGACGACGACCTGACGATCGTGCAGTGGGATGCGGCGTTCGTCTACGACCGCCGCGAGAGCGCGCGGACGATCGAAGACATCCTCGAGTTCGCCAACAGCCAGCTGCTCGAGCTGCGCACCTACGACGCGCTTCTCGACCGCGAGCTCGACGCAATTTACAAGATGCAGCCCGGCGGGCCGCCGCGCTCGCTGTGGGGACGGCGCGAGGAAGAGCAGGCCGCCTCGCTGCGCTACCTGCTCGTCAACGTCTTAGAGTTGATGGACCGGTCGAGCAACGCGCTCAAAGTGGTCGGCGACGCGTTCTACGCGCGCATCTATCGCGCGGCCGCCGCCCGCCTCGGCCTCGGCGACTGGCAGCGCCAGATCGATAGCAAGCTCGCCAGCGTTCGCGAGACCTACCGCTTCTTCAACGATCAGGCGCGCAGCCGGCGCGACGAGTTCCTCGAGATCACGATCGTCGCGCTGGTCGCGATCGAGGTCGTCATCGGCATCCTCACGCTGCTACACCTTTGAATAGACCGCAATGCTGCCCGCGTAGAACCAGATATTCGTAAAACTGCGCAGCAGCGCGCCGACCTTTGCCGTTTTGGCATCGTACGCGTACACCTGAACCTCCGGAGTCGGATAGTCGGGCAAGGCGAAAAGCTCCGTATCGTTCTTACCGAAAGCGAAAGCCTCGTAGAGACCCGTTGAGATGGGATCGAACAGGGCGGGCTTGCGCGACCCGTACGGAAACACCGCGATGTCGTTGCTCTCTCCCACGCCATTCGGGGAGACGTCGGTAATGAGGTTTCCGTTCGAATCGGAGACCATGGAATAGGAGAACGATTCGCCGAGAGCTGCGTACCGGTGGGCGGTCTTCGACGAGCCGCGAAACTCGTCGAGGTACTCGGGTTCTTGACCGCCGGCATTGATCCACGTATCGAAGAGATTGCCTTGCGGGTCGGGCGCGACCGCCAAGAGATCTCGCCCGTGCAGCTTGGCGTTCCGATCGGTCAGCACGCGCGTGGGCGGCGGGCAGTTCTGTCCCTCGTGAAACGGCAGCGCGTACTCTTCGATCGTGAATGCCTGCGTGGTCAGGTAAAGCGTATTGCCGACGATCGTTGCGTCGGACGGCGTGGCGTCGAGCGTACAGACGATGGCGGGCTTCCTCTGGCCGGAGGGAAAGACGTCGAGCTCGACGGCGCGGGCGAAGTAGTTCGTGGCGTAAAGATTGTTTTTCGAGTCGACCATCAACGACCCATATTCGCCGCCGCTGCGCGGCGGGATCGTGTAGATGGGCTGACCGCTGCCCGATGTGTCCTCTCCGTCGAAGACTTCGATGTCGGGATGGCGGGTCGCCTGCGCTCCACCGGTGACGTAGAGGATCTCCGCCGGAAGCCCCGCGTGCCTCGCAGCGAGCGTCTGCGCCGGCGTACCCCGCGGCACGCTCGCGGGCGTAAGGCTCGAGCCGCCGCAACCGGCAATCAGTAAGACCGCCGCGGGCAGCGCTCGTCTCGACAAAGGCATCATAACCGCTCTCCTCCCGAGCGCGTAGCTTTAAGAGAACGGCTCGACCGCGCCTGCGCACCGTCGAGCCGCTCTCCTCTTTTTTGCGCTGCGTTATTCGGAGCTGGAGGGTCGCGCGGCTGCGCCCATTGGCTCTACCAGCGTCGCATCGGTCGCCGTGAGCAGCGGTCCGGTGCCGCCCGCTGCGTAGGAATACTCTTGGCCCTGCGCCGGCGCGGCGTTGGCGCCCCAGAGGAACTTGTCGCTCTTGTCGAGACCGATGCCGAAGATCGCTCCGCTGTAGAGGGCGAGCGAGAACGCCGGCGTGGCCTCGGCGTCGAGCACGTTGAGACGATACGCCGTGATCTTGGTGGAGCTTGGATCGTTGACTACGAGACGGTTGTGCTTATCGACGACCATTCCGCCCGGGGATACGTACGACGCGCCGCTCAGCGGAACTCCGGTCGCACCGGCGGCGATCGGCGTGGTGAAGAGCGAGACGTAACCACAGTAGTTATTGCTGTACACGTCGCCCTTTCCGTCGGTGGCCAGCCAGTAGACGTAACCGCACGGGTCTTGGATAGCCGCCGTCGGCCCGCATCCTGTGGGGTAGGCGCAGCCGCCGAACGGCGGCGCGAAGACCGCGATCTTCGGCGTGCCGTAGATCGCGACGTAGACGTTACCGAAGATGTCCTGCACCACGTCGGAGGGCGAGCCGCCGGTATTGAACTGCCAGACCGGCTTCGACGTATTGCGCAACGGCGTCTTGAACGCGACGGCGGTGCCGTTGCCCGAGTTGGCGACGAAGAGGTCGTTGTGGTACGTGCCCGCGACGGGCTGCACCCAGATCCCGATCGGGTTGGATACTCCGTTCGGCGACACGGTGCAGGCGCTCGCGCCGCCCGCCGCGCCGAAGCTGTCGATCACCGAGTTCTGATAGTCCGAGAAGTAAAGGGCGTTTCCGGCGCAGGTATCTGGGCGCAGCGGCGGCCGTACCGCCGGGGAGGTCCGCCGCAGTGCGGGAACGGCCGATTTCGGCGCCGCTGCCGGAAGCAGCCCGGCACCGGAGAGAGAGGGCGCGCCTGCAGTACATCCGGTCAGCACCAGGGCCGCAAACGTCGCGGCAACGGGGGAAATCGCTCTGGAATCGTTCATTTCTTGCTCCGTTCTTAGTAAGGAGGCCGCTTCGCGCGGCTCGAGGCCAGTATCGCGCGCACGCCGCGGCGGCAGAACGGACACTCACGAGAGGCGACCCGCACAAGTTGCCCCGTGAGGGTGAGGCGCGGGGCGACGAGAAGGTCGAGCAAGCCATGTCGAGCTTCGGGGCGCTGTTGCGGCAGTACCGTCTTGTCGCCGGCCTCTCCCAAGAGACGCTCGCCGAACGCGCCCGGATGAGCGTCGAAGGCGTTAGCGCGCTCGAACGCGGCTATCGCCGGAATCCGCAGCGCCAAACGGTGGCGGCGCTGGGCAGCGCGCTCGGCCTGAGCGCGGAGGCACTGCGCGAGTTCGCCGCCGTCGCGCAACCCGATTGCGAACCGATCGTCGCGCACGCGACCGGCGAGGCGCGTTTGCCGATCGCACTCTCGACGTTCATCGGCCGCCGAGACGAGATCGAAGAGATATCCGCCATGCTGCGCGCGCACCGGCTGGTCACGATCGTCGGCAGCGGCGGCGTCGGTAAGACGCAGACCGCGCTGCGCGCGGCGAGCGGCTTGCGCGGCAGCGGCATCTTCGGCACGCGCTTCGTCGGGCTCGCGTCACTGCACGCCTCGGCATCGGTCCTCGCGGCGATCGCTTCGGTCTTGGGCATCCAAGAGCAGACCGGCCGTTCGCTGGAGCACGCGGTACTGACGTATCTGCGAAAGAAGAATCTCGCGTTGGTCCTCGACAATTGCGAGCACGTGGTCGAGGGCGCTCGCGCGGCCGTCGCCGAGCTGCTGCACGGGTGCCCACGGCTGCACGTGCTCGCCACAAGTCGCGAATCGCTCAAGGTTGACGGCGAACGCACGTACCGGCTGCCGTCCATGCGTCCAACCGAAGCACTCGCGCTCTTCGTCGATCGCGCGCGGGCCATCGACCACTCTTTCGCGCCTACCGCGCAGAACGAGCCGGTCGTCGAGGATATCTGCCGGCGTCTAGACGGCATTCCGCTGGCGATCGAACTGGCGGCGGCCCGCGTAAATGTCCTGTCGGTCGCGGCGATCGCCGAGAGGCTCGACGATCGCTTTCGCATCCTTACGGGTTTGGAGCGCGGCACGCTTCCTCGCCATCGCACGATGCGCGCGACGATCGACTGGAGTTACGAACTCCTCAAACAGGACGAACGGGACGTCTACGAGTTCGTCTCGATCTTCGGCGGCGGCTGCACGCTCGAAGGCGCCGTCGCCGTCGCGCCGCCCGGAGCGCTGCAATCAACGATGCTGGATCTGCTCTCTTCGCTGGTCAACAAGTCGCTGCTTACCGTCAACTTCGCCGGCGCGCAGCCGCGCTACCGGCTACTCGAATCGTTTCGCCGGCACGCCTACGAGAAGCTCGAAGCGCGAGGCGAAACCGAAACCGCTGCCCGGCGTCACGCCCATGCCTCGCTTGCGGTTGCAGAGGAACTCAGCGCGGCGGCGGATTGGAACTTCAGCGATCTCGAGCCGGAACTGGAAAACGCGCGCGCGGCAATCGAGTGGGCCCTGGCCGCCGGCGAGATCCCGCTGGCGTCGCGGATTGCATGCGGCTTTACCTTGGTGTGGCGCATGAACCGTGGCGACGCGCAGCCGCGCCGCTGGCTCGAAGCGCTGCTGCCCAAGCTCGACGAGAACGCCGAGCCGGAGGTCGCGGCGCAAGTTTGGCGGACGCTCTCGTCGCTGTTGATCGGCTCCGCGAAGATCGCGGCGGCGGAACGCGCTCTCGAGCTGGCGACGCTCTGCGCGAGCGCCTACGAGCGCGTCGCCGCGCTCTATCAGCTTACTGGCGGTTTCGTCAACGCGGGCCGTCTCGCCGAAGCAGCGTCGGCCAATGCCGCGGCGATGCGGATCTGTCGCGAGAACGCCATGCTCGAGTCGCGGCGTTACGCCGGTACGCTCGGCGTGCAGGGCGTAATCGCCACGCGGTACGGGCGTTTCGAGGAGGCGCGCACGGCCTATTCGGAGGCGCTCGCGCTTACGCGGCACAACGGCGGTGACGTCGAGCTGACGAATCTCAGCCACAACCTCGCCGAGCTGGAGTTCATTTTGGGCAACACTCAGCGCGCGCTGCAGCTCGCGAACGAAGCGGTTGCTAGTGCGCGTCGCACCCGCTTCACGCGCATCGAAGCCATTTCGCTGGCCAACCTCGCGGCTTACTCGCTGGCGCTGGACGACCTCGACGGGGCGTGGCGCGCCGCGCACGACGCGCTCGAAATTGCGCAGGACGCCTATCCTATGGGCGCCGCCGTCGCGATCCAGCATCTCGCCACCGTCGCGGCGCTGCGCGGCGACGCGCGCAGCGGCGCGCGCTTGTGCGGGTACGTCAACGCGTGGTATCGTGCCCGCGGCTGCGAACGCGATCTCACCGAAGCTCGTGGGTACGAGCGGCTCTTGGGCTCGCTGCACGAACGTCTCGACGCACGCGAGATCGAAACGCTCGCCGCCGCCGGCGCCGCCCTCCCCGAGGATCGAGCGGCACTCGAAGCGCTCGAGCTGTAACCGCCCGGTACAGGCAAGAGCGCGCTGCAAGGGGCGCGAACGAGAAATGCTTCGATGGAAGCGCCATCCGCAAACCCGCCGGATTTCGGCGCGCTGCTGCGGCAGCACCGCATCGCCGCCGGGCTTTCTCAGGAAGCGCTCGCCGAGCGCGCGCGCATGAGCGCCGACGGCATCAGCGCGTTGGAACGCGGACACCGCCGCACGCCGCAGCGCGAAACGCTCGTGCTCCTCGCCGGCGCGCTCGCACTCGACGACGAGCAGCGGCGCGCATTCGCGCTGGCGGCGAACCGTTCGCGCTTGCGCCGCGGCCCCGGTTCTGCGGCAGAGCCCGGCCGTCTCAACGGCGCGCTCTCCAACCTGCCGCTCTCGCTCACGTCGTTCGTCGGACGCGAGAGCGAGCTGGCGGAGATCGCCGCGCTGGTGCGCGAGCACCGGCTCGTCACGCTCACGGGCGCCGGCGGCATCGGCAAGACGCAGACGGCGCTCCAGGCAGGCACCATCCTGCACGACGAGTTGCCCGACGGCGTGCGCTTCATCGCGCTGGCGACGCTGGAAAGCCCGTCGCTCATCGTCGCCGCCATCGCCTCGGCACTGGGCGTAAAGGAAGTTCCGAGCGCGCCGCTGCTCGACACGCTGCTGGCCTTTCTCAAGGAACGAGCGACGCTGCTCTTCTTCGACAACTGCGAGCACCTCGTGGGCGAGGCCGCCAACGTCGCCGAAGCGATTCTTGCCGCATGCCCGCGCGTGCGCATCCTCGCGACGAGCCGCGAATCGCTGCGCACCGCCGGAGAGCGCACGTACCGCCTGCCCTCGCTGAGCATCCCCGAGACGAGCGCCGTGCGCAAGCTGCGCGCAGCGCAGGCCGCGGAATACGAGGCGATCGCGCTGTTCGCCGATCGCGCGCGCGCCGCGGATCATCGCTTCGAACTCAGCGACGAGAACGCGCCGATGGTGGGCGAGCTGTGCCGGCGGCTCGACGGGATTCCGCTGGCAATCGAGCTGGCGGCCGCGCGCGCGAGCCTGCTTTCGGTCAAAGCGCTCACCGAGATGCTCGACGACCGGTTCCGTCTGCTCGCGGGCGGCGAGCGCACCGCGCTGCGCCGTCAGCAGACGATGCGGGCGACGATCGACTGGAGCTACGATCTGCTCACCGCGCCGGAACAACGCCTCTTCGAGCGTCTTTCCGTCTTCACCGGAGGCTGCACGCTGGCCGGCGCGACGGCGGTCTGCTCGCCTGAGGAGACGGCGCACACCTTCGTACTCGAATCGCTCTCGTCGCTGGTCGACAAGTCGCTGGTCGTCGCCGATCTCGAAGGCCGCGAGCCGCGCTACCGGCTGCTGGAATCGTTTCGCGAGCACGCACGCGAGAAGCTCGTCGCGCGCAGCGAACAGGAACTGGTCGCGCGGCGCCACGCGGTCGCGTGCTTGGCGCTCGCCGAACGCATCGAGCGTTCGTACGATCCGCGGCCCGACGCGTTCGGGCGAACGACGGGCGGCCGCGACTTCGAACAGCCCGTCTACGAAATAGAGCCCGAGCTGGAGAACGCACGCAGCGCGATCGATTGGGCGCTCGGCGCCGGCGAAGTCTCGCTGGCGTCGCGGCTCACGTGCGGCTTCACGCGGCTCTGGCGAATGAGCCGCGGCGACCCGCAGCCGCGGCGCTGGCTCGAAGCGGTGCTCGGCAGACTCGACGAAGCGCGCGAGCTCGACGTTGCCGCACAGGCGTGGGGCGCCCTCTCGTCGCTGATGTTCGGCGTTGCGAAGATCGACGCCGCGCAACGCGCACTCTCCCTCTACGAGTCCCACGACGATCCGTACGCGAAGGTCGCGACCCTCTATCAGCTCAGCGCGGGACTGCTGCACGCCGGCCGCATCGACGACGCCGTCGCGGCCAACGCGCTGGCGCTGCGAACCTGCCAGGAGCGGGGCCTGCGCGGAACGCACCGCTACGCGGCCGCCCTCGGCATGCGTGCGAGCATCGCCGCGCGGCGCGGCCGCATCGACGAGGCGCGCCAGTTCTATACCGAAGCGCTCTCGCTCACGACCGCGCTGGGCGACGCGCTCGAGGCGACGGTGCTGCGCCACAACATGGCGGAGGTGGAGTTCGGCGACGGTAACCTCGAGCGAGCGCTGGAGTTCGCCGAGGCGGCGGCCCTCGCCGCCCACGGCGCGCGCGCAAAGCGATTGGAGATCACGGCGCGCGCGAACACCGCCGCCTATCAGCTCGCCCTCGGCGACGTCAACGGCGCGCGCGCCTCGGCCGCCGAAGCGCTCACGCTGGCGCGCGGCGCGTACTCGATGGACGCGGCGATCGCCATGCAGCACCTTGCCGCCGTCGCCGCGCTGCGCGGCGATGCGCGCGCGGGAGCGCGGCTGCGCGGCTACGTCAACGCCTGGTACCGCAATCAAGGATGCGAGCGCGACTTGACCGAGCGGCGCACCTACGACATTCTGACGGCGGCGCTGCGCGACCGCTTGAGCGAGGCGCAGATCGAGCGGCTCGCCGCCGAAGGCGCCGGGCTCTCCGAAGAACAGGCGGCGCTCGAAGCCCTCAACGTCGCGGTGCGGTGACGCTCCCGCCGGCCGCGCTGGTGGCAGCTTTGATGCGCGACCCGGAACTGGCCGCGTGCGCGCGCGATTCGGGCCGCAGCCCCGCAGCTTACGTCGCCGGCGCGTTCGCGCGGCGCGATCTCACGCTGCGCGACGGAGCGCGAATGACGGTGCTCGTCGCCTCGGATCCTTGCATGGCGCGCGGGCAGTCAACGCGCATCGCGATCTACCGGCACGTAGGCGCCCGTTATGCGCGGGTGCTCGACGCGCTCACGATCGCCCAGTATGCCGTAAACGCCGACGGCACCGCCGCGCTTCCCACCCACGAATCGATGGAGACGATCTTCGAATCGACCTACGTGTGGAACGGAACGGCGTACGTCTTCTCGCGGGAGCGCTCGCATATCTACGACCCTCCCCTGGGCGAGCGCCGGCCGCTGGAGGTGCCGTTGCCGATGAAAGCGGGAGCACACGAGACGACGCTCTCCGGTACGTTCGCGCGCAGCTTCGGTCAGGAGTACGCGTTCCCCGCGCGCGGGCGAGCAGGTGACGATCGAGCCGCTGCTGAGTCCGCCGCCGGCGATCGCCCTATGGTACGACGACGCGAGCGAGCCGCTGGCCGAGAACATCGCGAGGCGTTGGACCGGCACGCTCCCCAAGACCGGGACGTACCGCTTGATCGTGCTCGGCGGCGACGGCACGCCCGAAGCGCAGCGCTCGCGCTACGCGATCCGCGTAACCTTTCGCAACGTTCGGTAATCGCCGTCGCGCAGCGTGACACCGTGTGCGTCGAGCCATTCCAGCAGCGGCACCGCGTACTTGCGCGAGGTTCCTAAGAGATCGCGAAATTCGGCCGCCGTCATCCGCGCGTTCTCCCCCAGATGCAGCTCGACGCGCGCCTTGATGCGCCCGATCTGGGCGCCGCGATAGAGGTCGTCGCCCACCTTTACCAGCGTTCCCTGAGCGAGCATCGTATCGAACGCGCGCTGCACGCCTCGCAGCTGCGTAAGCTTCACCGCCGACGCCACGACGGGGAACGGGATGGGAACGAACGGCTGTCCCTCGTCGAGCGGCACGAGATGATCGAAGAAGGCGCGCTGCTCGGGCGTCAGCGACGGCGAGAAGTCCAGCGCGGCGTAGTAACCGCCGCGGTTGAGCAGCCGCCCTTCCTCGACGAAGTGCGCGAGCACGCGCACGAGCAGATTCTCGTCGACGCCGAGCGCACGGGCGAGCGCGATCGAGGTGAGGCCCATCGCCCACGGCTCATCGCGATGCGCTCGTTCGAGTTGCGCCAGCGCACGCGCGAGCAGCGCCCGCGCCTCATTGCCGTCCACGAACGCGCGCGGACGCGCGAGCGCGATCGCGTCGCCGCGCTCTACCAGCGCGCCGAGCGCAAGCGCGGCCGCGCCTTCGCGGAGGTTCGCGCTCGCGGCGAGAGCCGCGGGTTCGAGCGCCTCGCCGGCCCGCTCGCGCAGCACCTGGGCGACGGCCGCTTCATCGGGAGCGTCCTCCGCCCTGTGGGAATGGCCGCCCATTCCTTCGACGTAGCCGCCGCCGAGCAGCGTCATCGGTGAGGGCCGGCGCAGCACGAAGCGCACGCCTGCGAAAGCCACGACCGGCTCGCGCAGGTGCAGCAGCGCGCGGCTCTCTTGCCCCGGCGCCGGCACCGCGGGCAGCACAAGCGTTCCGAGAATCTCGGCCGAACCGACGTACGCGCGCACCGGCGTGCGCCGCCGCAGGAGCGGCACGGCTGTCGTCAACGGCGTAAAGCGCACCGCGAAGCTGCGATCTGCCGCAAACTCCCGGCCGACGACCGCCGCGCCGCGCGCGATCTGGTGGCGGTCGACGCCCGGCAGGTTGAGCGCGACGCGCGCTCCCGCTCGCGCGCCTTCGCGCACCGAGCCGAAGATGCCGATGCTGCGCACGTGCGCGGTCGTGCCTCCCGGCTCGAGTTCGAGCCGCTCGCCCGTGCGCGATGCTGCCCTGCATCAGCGTTCCCGTCACGACGGTGCCGAGGCCCGTCAGCGTGAAGACGCGGTCGACCGGCAGGTAGACCGGCGCCGTCGATCGTTGCGCGGCGGCAGCTCGCGCAGCGCGCCATGCAGCAGTTCGCGCAGCCGCGGCACGTTCTCGCCGGTGACGGCGGAGACCGCCACGGCGGCGCGCCGGCGGCGATCGTGCCGCCGCAGCTGCGCCTCGATTCGCGCGAGCGGCCTGCGCGCGTTGCGCGTCTCGGAACGAGATCGATCTTGCTGCGCCACGACGATGACGCCGCTCACGTTGAGAAAGCGCAGGATCGCGAGATGCTCGAGCGTCTGCGGCATCACGCCTTCGTCGGCGTCGACGACCAACAGCAGCAGTTCCATTCCCGCAGCGCCGGCGAGCATGTTGTGCAGGAAGCGTTCGTGTCCCGGCACGTCGACGATGCCGGCCTCGACGCCGTCGTCGAAGAGCAGGTGCGCGAAGCCAAGGTCGAGCGTCATCCCGCGCGCTCGCTCTTCGTTCCCAGCGATCGGGATCCGTGCCGGTGAGCGCCCGACGAGCGCCGACTTTCCGTGGTCGACGTGTCCGGCCGTCCCAACGATGTGCATCGCTATCGGCTCGATCCGCCGGTTGCTCGATGCGGTAATCGGCGAGGATCTCGCCCGCAGCGCGAAACCCCGACTGCGCGCCGCCTTCCATGAAGCCTTGGTACTCGACCGACGTGTGCTCGCCCGCGAAGTGCACGCGGCCCTGCGCGCGCGCTTCGTGCCCGGCGATCGTCGTGCACTGGCCGACGAGCCAGCACGAGTAGCTCGCCAAGATGTTCGGATCGGCCTGCGCGTTGCCGAACGTCGCCTTGCCGTTCCACGCCGACGCGACGCCGGGCCAGATGCGGTCGAGCTGCGCGAAGAACGTCGCGCACGTGCCAGGCGACCGCCGCGATCGCGCGATCGCGCGCGTACGGCATGCTGCGGCGTATCGAGCATCGCCGGGCCGACCGCGGTGAAGACTTCGATCAAGCCGTCGCGCGCCGCGCTGGCCCGAGCGAGAAATCCAGCGCGCTCTGCACGCGCAGCGTCGTCCAAATCTGTCCCGTCGTCGGCTCGGGCCACGGGATGCTGCGGCGCGCATCCACGCGCGCCGGTCGAACTGCAGGTGCAGCTTCGTGTGATAGCCGTAACCGAGATTCTCGATCGCGTTGCGCTTGGCCGCATCGAAGCCGGCGCCTGACATAATCGACGGCGCGCAGCGCGATGAACGGAATGCGCCAGCACGACGCGATCGGCGACAGACGCTTTCGCGTCGCGCCGCGATGGTCGAAGAGCAGCACGTACGCGCCGTCGGCCGCTGCGCCGCATCGCGAGCAGCCGCCGGTCGAGCAGCACGCTCCCGGCGGGAAGAAACGCCGCAATCGCTTCCGGCAGCGCCTGGCTGCCGTCGGCGAAGATGTAGCGCTGATCGGAGTATCCGAGCACGTTCATCTCGTGGTGTCTGCGCATAGTCGCGCTGCTGGCCGAGCTGCATGACGAAGTTGAGCGCGCTCAGCTCCTCGATCTCGCGGCCGTACTCGTTGCGATAGGACTCCTCGATCAGCCGCCCGAGCTGCGAGGTCAAGCCGCCGGGAACGTAGCGCTCGATCCAGTCGCGCATGCTCATCGCGTCGAGGCGCTTGGCCGTCGGCGTCGCGTTCGCATAGGTCGTGGCCGATGCGACCTTGCTCGAGCTGCGCCTGCAGAACGGGATAGATCGCCGCGAAGTCGCGGTCGGCGTCGGTCATCGCGTAGTAACTGCCGTCGAGATAGCAGGTGTCGCGCGCGTCGCGGCGGCCGCCCGCGTGCGTATCGAGCAGCCCTAGCTGGAAGCGCCGCGCCAGCGCGCTGAATATTCACGTGCGTCGAGTCGACCATCGCGCCGCACCACTCGGTGTGCTGCCCCTCGTCCCAGTAGCTCCGCTCGGAGTGCATGCGGCCGCCGACGCGCGCCGACGACTCGTAGATCGTCGCATCGATGCCGGCGTCGCGCAGCTGCATCGCGGTCAGCCAATCCCGCGATGCCGGCGCCGACGATGACGACGCGCTCGCGTCCGCGCGCCGCCGAACTCGCGCAACGACGCGAAACGGCGGAAGCGCCGGCGGCACCGAGGCAGCCGCACCGATGCCTCGCGACGAACGTCGCGCGCGCGTTCAAACGCTGCGCGTCATTCAGAGTTTGATGTTCAGATCGGCGAAGAAGCCGAAGGGCTGCAGAACCGACGAGATGCCGACCTCGGTGATGTTGAAGAACGTGCCATACGGATAGCGCAGCTGGGCCGGCGGATTCTTCACGAAGTTCCCGGCCGGCGCGAGAATATTCGACGGCAGGTTCGAGTAGACGCACGTCACCGAGTTGTCCCACACGTAGCCGCGCTGAAAGCATGGTTGTAGAGATTGACGGCCTGCACGGTCAGCGTCATGCGCGGCGTGATGTCGTAGCTGGTCTGCAGGTTGAGCGACAGCTCCGCGGGCTGCACGAACGCGCCGAGGTTGTCGAATTTGCCGCTGTACGGATCGGGAAGGAAGATCGCGCCGATCTGGCCGCCGGAGCAGCTCGCCCGGGCGTCGAGCGGCGTGTTGCCGGGCTGCGCCGAGCACGACTGCGGCACGTATCCCGGCCAGACCAGCGGCGAGCCGTAGTTCGAACCGTCGGCGTAGTGCAACGACGGCGTGACCGCGAACCGGCCGTGCCGGTAGTTGAGAATCAGCGAGGCGACGTCGGGCACCTCGTAGCCGTTGGCGGCATTGAACGGGCTCGGGATCACGTCGTAGGGCGCGTACCAGCCGTTGGGATCGAAGAGCGGCTGCAGCGCATCGTTGTAGTACGGATTCGGAATGAGCAGCTTGCCGTGATCGCGCGTTCCGCGATTGCTTGTTGCGCAGCACCGGTGCGGCGTTGCCGGCATAGGCGCCGCTGCCGCACGCCTGCCAGTTCGGCGAGCTCTTCGTCACGCCCGCGCAGGCCGAGGTATACGAGTTGTAGAGCTCGATCTGCTTGTTGAGCGAGTCGATCACGCTGACGCCGTTGATCGGGCTGAAGCGAATCTGGTTCTGCGGTGTGCGTGTAGGAGAAGAATCGCCGAGAGGCCGTCGCGGCTGAAATCGCCGTACTGCAGCGAAAGCTCGACGCCGTACGAACGCTGCGTGCCGACGTTGAGCCCGGCGAGCGTGCCTTGCACCGCATTGATCGCCTGGAACTGAAGCTGGTTGCTGCGTATCGCGGTAGAACGGCGTGACCTTGTACGACAGCTGCGTTCCTTTGACGTGCTTCTCGAGCGAAAGGTCGAAGTTGTCCGACGTGTCGGGGTAGATGTCGTGATCGGGCGTATGGTAGCCGTACGGATAGAACTGCGCGATGAACGACGCGAGGTTCTGCTGATAGCGTATTGTACTGGTAGTACGACGAGCCTTCGGCGCGCGCGTACTTACCGGCCGATCCGCGAATCACGGTATCGGGATCGATCGTATACGTGAACGACACGCGCGGGCTGAAACACGTTGGCGACGTCTGTCGCCGGCCGTCGACGTTATAGAGACCGTTGCCGGGCGCGTCAACGGCGGCAAGGCCTGCAGGGCACGGACTGAACGTATCTTTCTGCAGTTCCACGTCCAATGCGGCGCTCTGACCGGGCGCGCCGCAATGCTCGTTGTTGTACGCATCGAACCAGAACTGGCGCGCCGGATATCCGGCTTCGAGATCGTTGGTCGTAGTACGCGAAGCGATCGAAGCGCGCGCCGAAGTTCACGACGAGCCGGTCGTTGGGCTGCCAGAGATCGGTAAGTGCGAACGAGCGAAAGTAGGGCGTCACGTTGTCGACCTGCGCGCTCTGGCCGTTCTCCGTCATCATCCAGCGCGCCCCGGCGTGCGCGGCCGGCGATCCGCCGGCGCCTCGCCCGGGGCTAGCGGGGACGCGGCGTTAGATTGAAGTCGTACTTTCCGTCGCCGGGATAGCAGCCGTCCGGCGAGAGACATCCGCCTTGGCTGCCGGCGTCGAAGCAGCTCCACGGCTGGCCGGTCTTGTAGTTGTAGCACTGGCCGTTGGGCGGCCGTAGCTCGAAAGAATCGTGCCGAGTCCGGTGGGCGCGAGGCTCGTCGTAAACGGATCGGTCGAGCTGAACATCGCGTTGTACGTCTGCAGCTTCTGCGTCATGTACGACGTTTCGGCGGTGAGCAGGTTCTTCGACGAGAGCTGGTTGGAGTAGATGAGGCTGGCGCCGTAGCCGTGCTCGAGCACTTCGTAATCGGCGGGATCCGAGCCGAAGACCAGCTGCGCGCTGTCGGGGCCGTTGATGAACCAGTCGGAGTATTCGCCGTAGACCAGCGCGCGCAGGTAGGAGTGTCGAATCGAAGTTGCTCTGATACTGCAGCTTCTCGATCGAGTAGCCGTTGTAGTTGCCGTCGCGGTCGGTCGGATCGACGGGCGCGCCGGTCAACGCGGTCGGTGGGGCTACTGGGAAAGAAACCGACGACCACGTCTTTCGTATTGGGCGCCTGCATCAGCGGGCCGGTGTAGTAGAGCGAATCGAGGTAGGGCATCGGATAGCCGATACCGGTCTGCTACCGACCTGCGGCGTGTAGCCGACGTCGTTGGCCGAGCTGTAGAACTGCGCGGCGATCCCGCCGGCGACGTAGAGCAGCTGCATGTCGTCGCGCAACGCGCGAGTCGCTGTGGGGGATTCCGAAGTGCAGGTTGACGACGTTTTCGCGATCGAAATCCGTCGCTTGCGCGTACGCGTATCCCGGCGACGCGATGAAACCGTAGTTGGGCGCCTTACCGCCGGAGCCGTCGAGGATGTCGTACACGTTGTTATTCGACGGGCGCCGAGAGCGGATAGAAGTAGAGCGGATCGCTCGCGCCCGCCGTACTGGTCCCCATACCGAAACGTTTGATTCGTTCCCGAGAATCCGACGTAGTACGAGAACATGCGGTCGGGCGTGGCGCCGCCAGCCTCGACCGTCGCCTGATGGTAGAACGCCGGGCCGCCGACGCCGAAGTCGGCCGCGGCGTAGCCGGGGTAGGTGCCGGTCTTGATGACCTGGTTGATGTAGCCTGCGAGTCCTGAGGAGTTCGACGTTGCCGGCGTGCCGCCGGTATAGACCTGCACTTCCTGGTTGCCCAGCGACGTCAGCGTGGCGATCGGCGCGAGATCGGATTGCCGCGTGATCGGCAGGCCGTCGAATTCGTACGCGACTTGGTCGACGTCGCCGCCGCGGATATAGACGCTCTGATACCAGCCCTGCTGATTGGAGGGAATGTTCACGCCCGGCGCGCTGGCGATCGCGCCGTAGGCTTGCGTGAGCGATCCCGAGCCCCCAAGCGTCGAGGCAGCCTTTTGACCCGCGGAGTTGATCGAGTAGACGTCGCTGGTCACGCCGGAGTGCACGAGCGACTGCGCCGAGCGCGACGTGGTGCGCGCGATCGTGCGCAGCGTCTTCTGCAGCGTTAGCGTCACCGTTGCCGACTGGTCGGCGATGACGGTGGTGCCCGGCTGCGATTGCGGATCGTATCCCGTTTTGCCGGCGCTGACGGTGTACGTGTCGGGGGCCAGCGAGATGAACGAAAAGGCGCCGGAGGCGTCGGTGGTAGTCTGCGCGGTCTGCGACGGCGAAACGGCGGTGACCGTCGCTCCGGCCAGCGGCGCCTGGGTGGCGGCATCGAGGACGTGCCCGCGCAGCGTGCCGGTCGTGCCCGCCCTCGCTTCGAACGGCGTGACAAGCGCCGTCAGGACGGCGAACGCGACGATTCGCTTGAAGATTCGGCTCCCCAAACTGCCCTCCAAACACCCCTAAAGAAGAGCGCCATTACATGCGCCGAATATAACTTCCTCGCTTTGGATCACTTTATCGAATAAATCGCTGGCTCAGCGCCGTTCCCGACAGCGTCGCGCGCGGGGTCGCAACCGCACATCCGATATGGGTGGATCGCGCGAGCGGTGCCCTGCTCTGGGACGATCGCGGCCGCCGCTATCTCGACTTCGCCGGCGGCATCGGCACGCTCAACGCCGGGCACGCCCATCCGACGCGTAGTCGCCGCCATCGCGGAGCAAGCCGCGCGCTTCACGCACACCTGTTTTCAGGTCGCGATGTACGAGTCGTACGTGCGCGTCGCCGAAGAACTCAACCGCCGTGCACCCGGCGACTCGCCGAAAAAAACGCTGCTGCTCTCGACCGGCGCCGAGGCGACCGAGAACGCGGTGAAGATCGCACGCGAGTACACCCGGCGCCCGGCCGTGGTCGCTTTCACGCACGGCTATCACGGGCGCACCCTGCTCGCGCTCTCGATGACCGGGAAGAACGATCCCTACAAGCAGCACTTCGGTCCGTTCTGCGGCGAGGTCTATCACGCGCCGTTCCCCTACCGCATCACGGCACGAGCACGCGCGACGCGCTGCGCGCGCTCGACGAACTCTTCGACAGCGTCGTCTCGCCCGATCGCGTGGCCGCGATCATCCTCGAACCGGTGCTCGGCGAGGGCGGCTTCCTGCCGGCGCCGTTGGATTTCTTGCCGGCGCTGCGCCGCATCAGCGCAGAGCGCGGCATCGTACTGATCGCCGACGAGATTCAGACCGGCTTCGGCCGCACCGGACGCTTCTTCGCCTGCGAGCACTACGGCATCGAACCCGATCTGATCGCCGTCGCCAAGACGTTGGGCGGCGGCCTGCCGCTGGCGGGCGTCGTCGGCAAGGCCGAGATCATGGATGCGCCGGCACCCGGCGGACTGGGCGGCACGTTTGCGGGCAATCCGGTGGCGTGCGCCGCGGCGCTCGCAGACTTCGAGATCGTGGACGACGCGTTTCTCGAACGCGCGCGAGCGCTGGGCAGGCGCATCGAAGCGGCGCTGCGCGCGCTGCAGTCGCGCTACGACCGCATCGTCGACGTGCGCGGCCTGGGGCCGATGCTGGCGATGGAGCTCGCATCGGGCGCCCCCGAGATCGTCGCGGCGGCGCGCGAGCGAGGATTGCTGCTGCTCCTGGCCGGCAAACGCGACGTCGTGCGCATCCTGGTGCCGCTGGTCGTTAGCGACGACGAACTGGAAGAGGGCTTGAAGATCCTCGGCGAGGCGACCGCGGAGGTCTGCGCATCGTGAGCGACGACGCAACGCGCGAGGCGCGGGCCTACGAGTACACCCAGCGCGTGCTGGCGCTGATCGCAAAGGGCGACGTGTCGCTCGACGACGCGGCGTGGATCACGCGCGAGACCGTCGAACTCGTTCCGCGATCACGTCAATCCCGGCTTCTTCGAGTACCGCAAGGCGACCGACGCGCGCGATGCCGGAGCCGTCGTCGAGTGGGCCGATGCGGGGCCGAACTCCTATCGCGACGTGCAGGGCCGCGAGTACCTCGACTGCCTCGGCGGCTTCGGCATCTTCAACGTGGGTCACCGCCATCCCAAAGTGATCAAGGCGGTGAGCGATCAGCTGGGCCGCCAGCCGCTCCACAGCCAAGACCTGCTCGATCCCTTGCGTGCGATGCTCGCCAAGACGCTGGCGATGCTGACGCCGGGCGAGCTGGAGTTCAGCTTCTTCTGCAACAGCGGAACCGAAGCGGTGGAGGGCGCGCTCAAGCTGGCGCGCGCCTACGATCCGTTCAAACAGACGATCGTCGCCGCCACGAAAGGCTTTCACGGCAAGAGTTACGGCTCGCTCTCGGCCAGCGCCAAGGCGGAGTTCCGCCGGCCGTTCGGCCCGATGCTCCCGAACATCGAGCACGTTCCGTTCAACGACCTGCCCGCGCTGCGCGACATGATGACGTCGTGCCGCGCCGTCGGCGAAGACGTCGGCGCCGTGCTGCTCGAGCCGATTCAGGGCGAGGGCGGCGTCAACATTCCCGACGACGACTACCTCCCCGGCGTGCGCGCGCTCTGCGACGAGTTCGGCGCGCTCTTCATCCTCGACGAGGTGCAGACCGGCATGGGACGCACCGGCAAGATGTTCTGCTGCGAGCATTACGGCATCGCGCCCGATCTGATGTGCTTGGCCAAAGCGTTCGGCGGCGGCGTCGTTCCCGCGGGCGCAGTCGTCGGGCGGCGCGAGATCTTCTCGCGCCTCTTCGACAACCCGTTCCTGCACACGTCGACCTTCGGCGGCAACCCGCTGGCCTGCGCGGCCGCGCTCGCGACGATCAACGTTCTCATCGAGGAGCGCCTTCCGCAACGCGCGGCAGTACTTGGTGAGCGAATGCTGCGCGGCATTCGCGCCGCGGTCGCCGGGCACGAAGGCCTCGTCGCCGGCGCGCGCGGCAAGGGGTTGCTGATGGCGCTCGAGTTCCACGATCACCAGACCGGCTTCGCCTTCGCCAAGCAGATGCTCGACCGCAGCGTGCTCGTTTCGGGCACGCTGGTCAACGCGAAGACGATCCGCATCGAACCGCCGCTAACGATCACCGAAGCCGAAGCCGACTACGTCTGCAACGCGATAAAGGAGAGCCTTGTCACCCTGAGCGCAGTCGAAGGACGAACCGCGTAAACCGCATCGCAGCATAACCGAAGCAAACGTACGAATTAAGGACACCGACATGCACACCGCACCGAGCGTAACCGCCGATCCGCAAACGATTCTCGCGAAGCTGCCCAGCGTCGACGGGGTGATCCCGATGTACGCCGGCGGAGACTGGCGGCTGGCAGCAGACGGCGCGACGCGCGATCTCTACAATCCGAGCAACGGCCAGAAGATCGCGACGATCGCCGAGGCAAACGTCGCCGACGCCGAGGCGGCGATCCGCGCCGCGCGACACGCCTTCGACGAAGGCCCGTGGGGCACGACCAGCGCGGCCGACCGCGCCGCGCTGCTCTTCAAAGTTGCCGACGCGATCGACGCCAGCCGCGACGAGTTCCTGCGCATCGACACGCTCAACAACGGTAAGCCGCTGCGCGAAACGGAGTACGACGCGATCGATGCCGCCAACTGTTTCCGCTACTACGCGGGCTTGGCCACCAAGCCGCACGGGCAGACCTTCGACGTGCCCGCGCCATCGCAGACGTTCACCGTGCGCGAGCCGATCGGCGTCTGCGGGCAGATCGTTCCGTGGAACTATCCGCTGCTGATGGCGGTGTGGAAGCTCGCGCCCGCCTTGGCCGCGGGCAACGTCTGCGTGCTCAAACCCTCGGAGCTGACGCCGCTCTCGACGATCCGCCTCGCCGCGCTCTTCGACGAGCTGGGCTTCCCGCCGGGCGTGGTAAACGTCGTCACCGGCGCGGGCGCGACGGTCGGCCACGCGCTTGCCGAGAGCGCGCTCGTCGACAAGATCGCTTTTACCGGCGGCACCAAGACTGGGCGCAGCATCATGCAAGCCGCCACCTCGAATCTGAAAAAGATCTCGCTCGAGCTTGGCGGCAAGTCGCCGAACGTCGTGTTCGCCGACGCCGATTTCGACACCGCGATCGACTACGCGCTCTTCGGCATCTATGCCAACGCCGGGCAGGTCTGCTCGGCCGGCTCGCGGCTCGTGATCGAGAACTCGCTGCACGACCGTTTCATCGAACGCCTCGTCGAGCGAGCGCAAAAGATTCGCGTGGGCGACGGATTCGATCCCCAAACGGAGATGGGGCCGATCGTCTCGCCGGTGCACCGCGAACGCGTCGAGAGCTACATCAAAGCGGGCGTCGACGAGGGAGCGCAGCTGCTCTGCGGCGGCGAGCGCCTCGGCGGCGCGCTGGCCGCCGGCAACTTCGTCGCGCCGACGATATTCGACCGCACGACGCCGAAGATGCGCATCGTGCAAGAGGAGATCTTCGGGCCGGTGCTCGTCGTGCAGACCTTCGAAGGCGAAGCGCAAGCGATCGCCCTTGCCAACGACACGATCTACGGATTAGCCGGCGCCGTCTTCACGCAGGACATCGCCAAGGCGCACCGCGTGATCCGCAAGATGCGTGCCGGCATCACTTGGATCAACACCTACCATCCGACGTACAACGAAGCGCCGTGGGGCGGCTACAAGCAATCGGGAATCGGCCGCGAGCTGGGGACCTACGGCTACGACGCGTACACCGAGGTCAAGCAGATCAACGTCAATCTCGAAGTCGAGCCGTCGGGATGGTTCTCGGGCACGTGAGCGGAAAAGAGACGTAGGTTCCTTTCTAGCCCAGGAGCAAGCGATGAACGGTACGAGTCGCGTCCGCTACGCGGGCGCCAGTCTAGCGGCAGCCATCGTGTCGGGCTGCGCCGGCGCCCTTCCGACGGGAGCGCCCACCATAACGCCGCAACGCGCCGCGGCCAAAAGCATCGTCTTCAACTATACCGGGGCGGAGCAAACGTTCGCCGTTCCCAAGGGCGTGACGCAGATCAGCGTCGTCGCCGATGGCGCCGGCACTCCGAGCAGGCAAAGCTATAAAGGCGCGAACGGCGGCTTAGTCAAGGCGACGATTACCGTCACTCCGGGCGAGGCGCTCGCGATCTTCGTCGGCGGCCAAGGCGGCGCCAGCGCCGGTTATAGCGGCGGCGCGGGCGGTTTCAACGGCGGCGGTAACGGAGGCAACGGCGTGTACGGAAGCGGCAACTACATCGACGCCGGCAACGGCGGCGGCGGAGCCTCCGACGTGCGCGAGGGCGGCGATACGCTCAAAAATCGCGTGGTCGTTGCCGGCGGAGCGGGTGCTGCCGGCGGAGGCCGCTACTACGGTTACGGCGGCGGGGGCGGCCTGGGTGGCGGCAACGTGGGAGGCCGGGGGACCGAAGGAGATTTCTCCCTTCAACGTCGCGACGACTACGATCCCGAAGGCAGCGGCGGCCTGGGCGGCACGCAGCGTGCCGGAGGAAAGGGCGGCCGAGCCGGCAGCAACTCCGAGTCTCAGCCGGCCAAGAACGGCCACCGCGGCGCACGCGGACATGGCGGTGCCGGCGGTTGCTGCAGCTACTATAGCGCCGGCGGCGGCGGCGGAGGCGGCGGCGGCTTCTACGGCGGGGGCGGCGGTGGTGCCGGCTCCTACTTCTCCAGCGGTCCCGGCGGCGGCGGCGGCGGGGGCGGCGGATCCTCGTACGTCGAGCCGGGCGCCACGAACGTCTCGAACGTCCGCGGCGGCGGCACGTCCGGCAGCGGCAAGATCGTCATCTCCTGGTAGCGGCCTACGAGTGGCCGCACGGTTGCCCGCCAGTTAGACCGGGAATCCGAGAAACTATAGTGGAATGGCCGAGGATTATAGTTTCACAGCTATAAACTATAATCGCCAATCAAGTGATTCGAGAAAACTTCACTCCCCAGGCTCCCGGTGAACTGGTAGAAATCACCGACGAGCTAGGGAACAAAGGCATCGCCTTCTTACCCCACCACCTCCCGGTAGATATCCCGGCCGTAGGCGGCAAGCCGATCCGCGTTGCCTTATCTCGGGCCGACCGTGAGCTTGCCCGCCTCGATGGTGCGGCCGCGAACCTTGCGGACCCCAAAAACCTTTTTCTAAACGCGCTCCGGCGCGAGGCGTTGCTGTCGAGCAAGATCGAGGGTACGCGCACGACGCTAGCGGACCTGGCCTTATTCGACCTCGTGCGGGAGGCCCGAAACGATTCGCGCACAGTCTCAGATTATCTCGAAGCCTATGAATACAGCCGGCAGCGGTGCCGCGAAATCCCAATCGGCTTGACCTTGCTATCAGAGATCCACGGGATTCTCGTGCAACACGACGATCCTGACCACGCGTCCCCAGGTCGACTGCGCGAGCGAACGGTCGTGATTGGAACGCCGCCACCCAGACAAGCCCGGTTCGTGCCTCCGCCCTGGAATTTTGTAAGAGAGCTCGTCGAAAATCTCGCCGATTACCTTACGAATCACGACGAAGCACCGCTCATAAAACTTGCAGTCGCGCATTACCAGTTCGAAACGATTCATCCGTTCATGGACGGCAATGGTCGCGTTGGGCGAATCTTAATTTCGGCGTGGCTCGAATGTCAGCGTATCCTGACCGCTCCGATGCTTTACATTAGCGCCTACTTTCAGCAACGTCAACAAGAATACTACGATCGGCTTCTGAGGGTTAGCACTCACGGAGAGTGGGAGGAGTGGATTCTGTTTTTCCTACACGCCGTCGCAACCCAGGCGAAAGACTCGGCGATCCGAGCAAGGAATCTCGACGACCTTCGCAAGCACTATCACAAGGCGGTTGAGGGCACGGGTGGACGGTCTCACAACACGCATAGACTGGTCAACGACCTGTTCGGAATCCCGGTAATATCTGTGCCTTATGCCGCAGAATTGATCGGTACCACGTATCCGGCGGCGAAAACGCACGTTAAGAGGCTGATCGATCTAAGAATTCTCGACGGCGATGCCCCGTTCAGTTACAAGGGAACCTGCTACTATTTCGCTCGTGAGCTGATCGCAGCAGCGGAAGGCCTACTGATAACCGAGTTGCCGTAGCCGCTAAGCCCGTTCGACCGCATCGCTGCAGGTCGCGCTTCGCGGAGCGCCCTGACGTGGCGATGGGCGGGCTTGATCGATGCCGGACGGCCAGGCCGCGGTACGTTGAGGCTTTGAGCGCCGCCGACAACCACGACATCGGCCCGTTATTGCTCGTCGCCGACTCTTAAGCGGCGCTAGGCAACAGGGCTGGCGGCCGGGCCGCCGCAATCAAGCTAGCAGCAATGCTGCGGATTGCCCTGTCGTATCGCCGCTCGGATTCGGCTGGTATCACCGGCCGGATCTACGATCATCTCACCGCTCACTTCGGTGAGGGCTCGGTTTTTATGGACATCGATGCGATTCCGCTCGGCGTCAACTTTCGCCGCTACATCGCTGACGTCTTAAAGGAGACCGATTTTCTCCTTCCGGTGATCGGCGCTCACTGGGCGGGGGCTGCTCTCGAAGGCGAACGACGCATCGACGATGCGACCGATCTCGTGCGCGTCGAGATCGCGTCCGCTCTGCGCAACGAGAGCACGATCGTCATCCCATTGTTGATCGACGGCGCGCCGATGCCGGAGCCGGGCGCGCTGCCGGAAGAACTCAGAGGCCTCTGCTTCATCAACGCTGCGAGCATCTCGTCAGGCCGGGATTTCTCCACGCACCTGATGCGTATCATCGGATTCATCGAAGATGCCGGCAAGATCAGCAGCGGCATCGGCAGCAAGACCAAAGCACAGAGCCCACCGCGGCCGCCGCGCGTCGCCTCACCGTCGTCCGCGACCAGCCGTTCCCTGCTCGAGCGGCTGGGACTCGTCGCGATATCTCTTCTCTTCGTGGGTCTCGTGAGCGGCCTGGCGTGGGGTGCGATGGCGCTGCGCAAGGACCGCCAGCCTTCGCTAACGCCGCCTTCCGCAAGAGACTTAGCCGCAATCGCGTCGGGGTTGAAAGGGTACTGGCCGCTCGACGAATCGGCGGGCAACGTCGCGCGCGACGCT
The DNA here is from genome assembly GCA_963844705.1 of Vulcanimicrobiota bacterium. Lineage (GTDB taxonomy): Bacteria > Vulcanimicrobiota > Vulcanimicrobiia > Vulcanimicrobiales > Vulcanimicrobiaceae > Cybelea. Next base: position 99,664 of record CAWJPI010000001.1, read on the forward strand.
TCGCCTGCGCGTGACGACGGCACGATTGACGGCTACGTCGACCGGGCCGTTCCCGGCGGCCTGTATTCGGCGCTGAAGTTTGACGGGCGGTCGAGCCTCGTCAGCATCCCCAAGGCCGTCATCGATACGAGCAAGAGTTATTCGATGGCCGTCGCCGTCTTTTCGTTCGGCTTCGTAAAACAGGAACGCGACACGATCGCCTCCGAGGCGGGTTACGCCGTTAGTCCGTTCTACCTCGAGGTGAACCGGTACCAGTTCTTCACCATGCGCGTCATGGAGTCGGCGGTCCGCGAGTCAGGCGACGGACTAGCGCAGGACGTGCGAACGCCGCTGACGGGAGCCTGGTACAACGTGATCGGCGTCTACGACGCGAAGGCGCACGAGGCGAGGATTTTTGTCAACGGCACGTGTCAAGATCGCCAACCGGCGATGTCGTCGTTCAAAGCCCCCGGCCCTTTGATCATCGGGGCAGCACGCTACGCGGGCGGCGATACCGACTTCTTTCACGGCTACATCGCCCAAGTGCGCTTATACGCGCGAATCCTCAGCGACCGCGAAGCGCGGACGCTCTACTGGGTGACGATGCACCAGCTGCACCAGCCGATGGAGCCAATCGCGCCGACGAACTGCGTGGCGACACCACCAGGCTAAGTTTCGACCGCGTCGTTCCAATATCGAAACGTGCGCTCGGAGATGCGCTTGCGGCCGCGCAGGTGGTTGTGATTGCCCACGCTTAGCTACCCTGCGCTTCGCTGCGGAAACGCCGGGCTTTTAGCGATGCGTTCGCCCATCCACTGCAAGCCATAAAACGCGAGCATGCGGTCCAGCGGCATCGTCGAGCACCGGCGCCGACGGATTCGCGCCGCTGCGCTCCGGAAGCGAAAGAGCCACTGGATAAAATCGTGCACCGCTTCGAGGCGCACGTCGTCGAATCGCAGGATCTGCGATTGATAGCGGCCGCGGTCGTCGGACGCGCTGCCTTCGTAGAACGCGATGAGGCGCGCACCCTCGCCGGCGCTAGCCATTGCGCCGCGCCGCGAGCGACGACGCAAGCGCGGCGATCGCAATCTCGTCCTCTTCCGGCGCAATCGTGCGCAGGTCGAGCAGCACGCGATCGTCTTCGATGCGCGCCACGACCGGCGGGCTTCCCGAACGCAACCGCGCCGCCAACGCTGCCGGCCCCGCCACCGCAATCGCGACGGCGAGCGAAGCGACGCGTTGCTGCGGCAGAGCGCCGCCGCCGATGAAGGCGTCGCTCTCGACGATCGCTGCCTGCGGCACTGCTGCAAGATAAGCGCCGGCGCGGCGGCGCAGCTCGGCGAGGGTGGCGCTCAGCATCCGGTAGACCGGGAGGCTCCGCGCGAGCGTTCCGTCGCGATAGGAGCGCAGCGTCGCACCCAGGGCCGCCAGCGTGAGCTTGTCTACGCGCAGCGCGCGAAGAAGCGGGTTGTTGCGCAGGCGCGCCACGAACGCGGCTCTCCCAACGATGATGCCGGCCTGCGGGCCCCCGAGCAGTTTGTCGCCGGAGAACGTAACGAGATCGAGACCGTCGGCAAGAGCTGCTTGGACGGTTCGTTCGAGCTGGACGCCGTACGTCGTGAGGTCGACCAGTGCGCCACTGCCGAGATCTTCGGCGACCGGAAGCCCGGCACGGCGTCCGAGCACCGAAAGCTCATGCCCGCTTGGCTCCGCCACGAAACCTTCGACCCGGAAATTCGAGGCGTGCGTGCGCAGCAGCAGGCCCGTACGCGGCGAGAGCGCGCGCTCGAAATCCTCGAGATAGACGCGATTGGTCGTGCCCACCTCGACGAGCTTGGCGCCGCTGCGTCCGAGCACGTCGGGCACGCGGAAGCCTCCCCCGATCTCCACGAGCGCATTGCGGCCCACGACGACCTCGCGTCCCTTAGCCAGCGTGTCGAGCACGAGCAGCACGGCCGCCGCGCCGTTGTTCACCACGAGCGCGTCCTGCGCGCCCGTCGCCTCGCAGAGCAGCGCGCCGATCGCCGCGTTGCGCGAGCCGCGATCACCGCTCTCGACGTCGTACTCGAGGTTCGAGTAGGCGCCGCCCACCGCAGCGATGGCCGCGAGCGCGGCTTCGCTTAGCGGAGCGCGACCGAGGTTGGTGTGAAGGACGATTCCGGTGGCGTTGACGACGGACCGCAGCGCCGCGGCACGCCGGCGTCCCAACTCGGCGGCAACGGCGGCGACGACGGCCTCGTAATCCAGGCCGTCCTCGGAGAGACGAACGCGGCCGAGGACGCCCTCAGCCGCACGTTTGAGTCCTTCGCGCCCCAGCTCCGACTCGTACGCCGCGATGCGCTCGTCCTCGAGGATTCGATGCATCGCCGGAGGACGAGCCTCGCGGAACGGAGGCACCCGAGCAGACCCCCTTAGGCGGCCGCCACGTGTTTGCCGAGCATCGTCGTAATCGTGGTCTCCGGAACGTAGCCGACGATGCGATCGACGGGCTCCCCGTTCTTGAAGAGGATCAAGCAGGGGATGCCCGAGATCTGATATTGGCCGGCGATGCTTGGATTCTCGTCGGTGTTGAGCTTGACGAACTTCGCCTTGTCCGCGTTCGCGGCAGCGACCTTTTCGACGACGGGGCTGAGCATGCGGCACGGCCCGCACCACGGCGCCCAGAAATCCACGAGCACCGGCTGGGTGTGCTTGAGCACCTCGGTGTCGAAGTTTGTTTGGCTGACTTCCATTAATGCACTCATCGCCTAATTAAACACTCCTACGGCTCGGTTTGTTTGCGCTAAGCCTTCCGCTCCGGGGCCGGCCGGCCTCCCACAATTCCCCGGTCGGCTCATCCCGGTCGCTCATAGCTCCGTCTGTTGCGGTTCGCCGGTGATCTCGGTAATCTGTTTGGCCTGTTTGCCGAGATTGGTGATCGCGATCACCTCGTCGCCCTCTCCCAGGCGCTGCAAGCGCACGCCCTTGGCGTCGCGCCCCGTCTTGCGGATGTCGCGCACTTTGAGCCGGATCACTTGATTTCCCGACGTCATCATCAAAATCTGATCGTCGGGGGCGACGAGGATCTGATCGAGCACCTTGCCGATGTCGTCGCGCTGGCGCGCGAAGGCTTTGACGCCCTTGCCGCCACGCGACGTATGACGGTAATCCTCGATCGGCGTGCGTTTGCCGTAGGCCAGCGACGTGACCAGCAGCACCTCGCGCCTCTCGTCCTCGACGACGTCCATCGCGACGATCGTGTCGCCGTCCTCGAGCGTCATCGCCTTGACGCCGCGCGCGTTGCGCCCCATCGGGCGCACGTCCTTCTCGTTGAAGTACACCGCCATGCCGCGAGACGACGCGAGAATGATGTCGTGCGATCCGTCGGAGAGGTCGACTCCCAGCAACTCGTCGCTAGAATCGAGGTTGATCGCGTTCAGACCGTTGCGCCGCACGTTGGCGAACTCCGAGAGCCGGGACTTCTTGATGACGCCGCGGCACGTGACCATCACGAGGTACTTCTCACCTTCGAACTTGTCGATGGGGAAGACCGCCGTGACTTCCTCGCCCGGCGGCAGCGTTAACAGATTGACGAGCGCGGTGCCGCGCGCCTGGCGCGTGGTGTCGGGAATCTCGTAACCGCGAAGCCGGTAGACGCGCCCTTTGTTCGTAAAGAAGAGCACGTGATCGTGCGTTTTGGTCATGAAGAAATTGCTGACGACGTCCTCGCGCTTGAGGTTCGAGATGCCGGTGACCCCGCGGCCGCCGCGGCTCTGCGTGCGGAACGTGTCGACCGTGACTCGCTTGATGTAGCCGCCGACCGTATACGTGACGACCACGTCGATGTTGGGCGTGATCTGTTCGATCGAAAGTTCGTCTTCGGCAGGCTCGATGCCGGTGCGGCGTTCGTCGCCGAAGCGCTTCTTGACGTCGAGCGCTTCGCTCTTCACGATCTGCGCGATCCGCCGCGGGCTGCGCAGGATATCTTCCAGCTCGGCGATCGTCTTGATCAGCTCGGCATATTCGTCTTCGATCTTCTTGCGTTCGAGGCCCACCAGCGTGCGCAGACGCATGTCGACGATCGCCTGCGCCTGCACCTCGCTCAGCTCGAACCGCGCGGAAAGGCGCTGCTTGGCCTCGTCGGTCGTCTGGCTGCCGCGTACGATCTCGATGACCTCGTCGATGTTGTCGAGCGCGATGCGGTAGCCTTCGAGCAGGTGGGCGCGTTCTTCGGCCTTGTTGAGATCGTACGTGGTGCGCTTGACGATGACGTCTTTGCGGTGCGCGATGAAGTGTTCGAGCAGCTGTTTGAGGCTGAGCACTTGCGGTTCCAGCGCGACCCTGGTTTCGCCCCTCGCCAGCGCCCGGGGTGACGGGACCGGTACCAGCGCCAGCATGTTAAAACCGAACGACGCCTGCAGCGGCGTATGCTTGAAGAGCTGGTTGAGCACGACCTTGGGCGTCGCCGAACGCTGCAGCTCGATGACGACGCGCATGCCCTTGCGGTTGGACTCGTCGTCCATGCGCGCGATTCCCACGATGCGCTTCTCGGCGTAGGCCTCGGAGACGGCCTCGACGATCCGGCTCTTGTAAACCTGGTACGGAATCTCGGTGATGACGATCTTGTGCTTGCCGCGATCTTCGATGATCTCGGCCTTGCCGCGGATCGTGATCGAGCCGCGGCCCGTGCGGTACGCTTCGCGAATTGCTTCGTGGCCCAAGATCGTGCCGCCGGTGGGAAAGTCGGGTCCCTTGACGATGTCGGCGAGGTCGTCGTCGGTGGTCTGCGGGTCGTCGATCAGGGCGGCGATCGCGTCGGCGATCTCGTTGAGATTGTGCGGCGGAATGTTCGTCGCCATACCGACCGCGATGCCGCTGGAACCGTTGATGAGGAGCTGCGGGAGGCGCCCGGGCAGCACGGTCGGCTCGAACCCTTGATTGTCGAAGTTGGGGACGAAGGGAACGGTCTCTTTATCGATGTCCGCGAGCACGTCGAGCGCCGCGCGCGCGAGGCGGGCCTCGGTGTAGCGATAGGCTGCGGGCGGATCGGGATCGATCGAACCGAAGTTGCCGTGGCCGTCGACGAGCGGGTAGCGCAGCGTGAAATCTTGAGCCATCCGCACGAGCGCGTCGTAGACGGAACCGTCGCCGTGCGGGTGATAGCTCTTGAGCACCTCGCCGATGATACCGGCGCACTTGCGGTGCTGCTTGCTGGGATCGAAGCCCATCTCTCGCATCGCGTAGAGGATGCGCCGCTGGACCGGTTTGAGGCCGTCGCGAACGTCGGGGAGGGCCCGCGACGCGATAACCGACATGGCATACGAGAGATAGCTCTCCCGCATCTCATCTTCGACGTTGACCTGCGCTATGATATCGTTGTTCAATACTTACCTGTTCTCATGAGCGAGCGTTCGTCACCGGGTTGGCTAGTAACTCTTCACTCCGAAGACCAAACCCACCAGTTCGGAGCCGCGTTCGCGCGGCGCCTCGTGCCGGGCGACGTCGTCGCGCTCTCCGGTCCGCTGGGATCGGGCAAAACCACCATCGTTCGGGCGATCGTGCGGGCGCTCCACGGGCACGACGCCACGTCGAGTCCCACGTTCACGTTCCGCCACCGCTATGACGGAACGCCGCCCGATCGACCACATCGACCTTTTTCGCATCGACGATCCCCACGAAATCGCCGAGCTGGGCCTCGACGAGGCGTTCGCCGGAGAATCGATCGTGCTGGTAGAGTGGTGGCGCAACGCGCCCGAGCTTGATTCCGCCCCGCCGTTACGAAATCGACGTCGAGGGCGTAGGCGATCTCCCACGGACGCTTACTCTTCGCGAACCGCGATGAACGTTCTTGCCCTCGATGGCGCGCTCGGCAGCTTTTCGGCGGCCGTCGGCGCGCGACGGCCGCATCGCCGCCAGCACGCAAGAAGTAGGAAACGTCGCACTCGAGCGCGGTTTGGTCGCGCTGCAAAGCGTACTCGACGAGGCCGGGTTGCGCAGCGAAAGCATCGACCGGCTCGCCGTCGGCGTGGGGCCCGGCGGATTCACCGGATTGCGCATCGCCGTCACCTACGCAAAATCGCTGGCCGTCGCTTGGGAACGTCCGCTCGTCGCGCTGTCGTCCTTCGATCTGCTTGAGTTCGGCCGGAGCTTCGAACGGGTGCTGACCGTGGTCGTCGGGCGTCCGGGCGTCATCTCGGCACGCTACCGCCAGGGTAAGCGAACGCGGCGGGCATCCGGAAGAACGGCCGACGTACTCGGCGAGTTGGCGGCCGCCTCGAGTCCGTTGACTACCCTCGGTCCCTCGACTGCGCTCGGGATGACGCGCCGCCTCGGGATGACATGCGGCTTGCCGTAGTGGGAGCCCCGAAGGACGTGCTCGGACGCGCTCGCCGAACGCGCTATCCAGCGTGCAATCCTTCGATCCGGCCGTAACGCCCGCCGCCGCTGCCGCCGCACTGGCTGCCGGCTCTCGCGCGCCGCAGCACGAGCGTGCACGCCGTGCGCGCCGATTACGGCGAGCTGCCCGCGGCGAGGCCCCCGCATCGCTAAACGTGCCCTCTCGTGAAGATGGAACTCGACCCGGCCGGCACCCCGGCCCGACGGATTGCACGTGGCCGCGATGACGCACGCCGACATCGCCGCGGTAACGCGCATCGAGCGCGCCTGCTTTTCGACGGTGTGGCCGAACGACGCGTTCTACAACGAGCTGAGTACCAACAAACTCGCGCACTACTTCGTCGGACGCGTCGAGCGGTGAGCGTCGTCGCCTACGGCGGCATCTGGGTGATCCTGGAAGATTCGCACATCACGACGCTCGCCGTCGATCCGGCGTTCCGCCGGCAGCGGTTCGGCGAAGTGCTGCTGCTGCGGCTGATCGACGAAGCGCTCGAACGCGGCGCGTCATGGATGACGCTCGAAGTGCGCGAGAGCAACGCAGTGGCTCAACGGCTCTACCGCAAGTATGGCTTCACGACCGTCACGATGCGCGCGGCTACTATAGCGACGACAACGAGAGCGCGCTCGATCATGTGGGCCGGCAATCTCAAGAGCGGGCTGTACCGCAACCGGTCTGCGCGTCTGCGCGCGAGCCTGGGAGCGTGATGGCCGCCTTTGCACAACTCTTGGACGGCGCGTTCGAAGAGCATCTCGGGCAAGAGCACCGGTACGCGCACAGCGTGCGCGTCGCCCGTTGCGCCGAACTCCTCGCGCAGCGCCACGGCGGCGACGCCGGCAAGGCGCGCCTGGCCGGCTTGCTCCACGACCTCGCGCGGCTCTACTCGCCCGAGCGCCTCCTCGCGGAATCTGCCGCGCGCGCGCATCGCGATCGACGCCGGCGAGCGCGCGCATCCGACGTGCTGCACGCCCGGCTCGGCGCGGCGATCGCGCGCGAAGCGTTCGGCGTACAGGATGCCGGCGTGCTCTCCGCCATCGAGAAGCACACGACGGCGCCGGCGAGATGTCGCCGCTCGATTGCGTCGTCTACCTCGCCGACTCGCTCGAGCCCGGCCGGACTTTCCGGAGCGCGCCGACGCTTTGGGCGCTCGCGATGAACGATCTCGACGCCGGCGATGCGCGCCGTGCTGCGCTCGACGATGGAGCATTCGTCCGCAAGGGCGCGCGCCCGGCGCCGCGAAGCTGGCTGCGGCCGCGCGCTTCGGGGTAAGCGCGTTCGGCCTGCACGTCCGGAGATAAGCGCATCGGCGAGCTGATCGACGTCGTGCGCGAAAGCGCGCTCGACAAAAAAGGCGAAGATTTCATCGCAGCTCGACGTCAGCGGCCGCACGATTCTGGCCGACACGTTTGCAATCGTAACCGGACGTTCGAAAATTCAAACGCGCGCCATCGCCGACGCGGTCGTCGAAGTCCGCGCGCACGCGAGGGCTACAGCGTCTCGCGGGTCGAGGGCTACGCCGACGGTCCTGGATCCTCATCGACCTCGGCAACGTGATCGTGCACGTCTTCACGCCCGAGCAGCGCGCAGTTCTACAACCTCGAGCGCCTGTGGTCGAACCGGCGTTGCCGAGCGCCGCGCCCAGAGGTCGTGAAAGGCCGCGAGCGTCGGCCTCGACCTGGAGTTTATGAAACACACAAAGCACGTATCGCGCGCGCCGCGCCAGCGCCGCTCGAGTTCTTCAAGCGGCTGGGCATTTGGGTGTTCATCGCTATTCTTCGCGCTGAGCGTCGCGGGCGGCTTCATCGTCGTATCGCGTCGATCGGCGCGCGATAGCTACGAGCGCGCGATGCGCGCGCGCGAACCAAATCCAGCCCACGACGAGAAACCCAACGAAATAATAGCCGAACCAACGCTGCGGCGGCGGCGGCACCGGATAGAAGAGCGTAACGGTCGTCAACAGCAAGAGCACGAAGTGCAATGACCGATAACGCCGAGATCGACCGGAGCAACGCCCGATGCGTCTGCAAGTAGACGACGGCCGCGATCGCAATCAGCATGTAGATCAGAATGAAGCCGAACGAGCTGAGCGTGCCGCAGTTATTGAAAACGTCGATCGGCGCGACGCCGCAGCACCATCGGCGCCGACCGTTATTGCGAGCGTCGATCGCCGTGATCGCCGTAACCGCGACGTTGGGAGTATCGTGCTCGCGGCTCGATGCGCGCGAAAATCGAGCGGAAGGATGCCCGCCTGCGCCATCGCATAACGCGATGCGTCCTGAAGTCGTGATGCAGGCCAGGCAAACCGAGAACGCGCTGCAGAGCGCGCCGATGACAATCGGCACTCGCAAGTAGCCGATGCCGTACAGCTCGGCGAGCGTGCCGAGCGGAAACGTCTGCTGATCGAGGCGGTCTTCGCGACTGTGAGAAGCCGACGATCTCCGCGTACGTCGCGAGAATAAAGAACGCGGTGGCGAAGAGCACGCTGCCGATCGACGGCGCGCGGAATCGTTACGAGTGGGCGTTTCGCTTCGGCGCCGAACGCCGTCGCGCTTTCGAATCCGACAAAACTAAAGACGGCCAACGCGATCGCGAGTCCCACGCGCCGCCCGGAAAGCCGCCGCGAATCCGCAGCTGATCGCAGTCGGGCGCGAAGCCATGGCTTACAAGGACGATGGCGACGATCAGCATGCAGATGATCGTCACCGAGACGCTTCGAGCACGAGCATGAGGATGGCCGAAACCTGAACGCCGCGATAGGCCGCCTGCCACGCCACGATCGCGAAGGACGACCACGGTCGCGACCGGCGGCAGCGATGAATGCCGTGGGGCGCGGGCAGCAGATCCACGAAGATCGCCATCGCACCCAACACTGCGGCCGCAACGAAGCCGTAAGCCCAGAGCAACGACCAGCCGCGATCGCGCCGAGCGTCGCCGCCAAGGTGTTCGCGCAACGTAACGCGTACATCGAACCGGCGGCGCTCGACCGGCGCGCAAATTGATTGATGCACAATGCGACGAAGATCAACATCGCGCCGCCGAAAGCGTAGGCGAGCCAGGTGCCGTTGCCGGCGAGCGCATACATGTACGGCGCCACCAGAATCGGCGTCATACTGGGGCCGATCAGGGCGACGGAGGTTGCGAGCACTTCGATAAGCTCAGCGAGCCGGAGCGAAGCGCGGGCGCGCCGGCGTTCGTCCATAGCTTGCGAGGTGGGACTTCGCCGGCGCTGAGTCCCGCACGTACCGAAACTCGCCGCGAAGGAGGGTAGGAATCCGCATGAATATCAGTCTCGACCCTCGTCGGCGCGCCGTGCCGGTTCTCGCCGTGCTCTGGCCGTGGCCGCTGCCCTGCCGGCTGCGGCGGCCCGCGACTTCGTGCAAGACCAGGCCGGAATGTTCTCGGCGGCGACGGTCTCTGCGCTGAACGACCGCATCGGCAGCTTCAACGCGCAGACCGGAAAAGAGATCGTCATCGTAACGGTCCCGTCCTTGGGGGCGCGACGCTCAAACGAGGCGAGCAGCGCGTTTTCGCAGCAGGGCGTCAACGGCGTTCTGATCTACATCGCTCGCGACGACCGGCGCGACATCATCGTTCCCGATCGCGCCGGAGTGCAGGCGGGCTGGTTCACGCCCGACATGCTGAGCTCGATTCGCACCGCGATGGAGGCGCAGTTCCGCAGCGAAAACTACGATGCGGGCATTACCGGTGCCGTCGACGCGATTCTCGACATCTACCGCGCGCACGTCGGCTAGCTGCGTAGCGGACGGGTTCCGGCGCAGCGGGCCCGCAACACGAGCGCACTGGCATCACCGGAGGAATACAGATTTCCATGTTCTGGTGGATCATCATCGCCGGTCTCGGCTTATCTCGTCATGCGCTCCATTATGCGCGCGATTGCGACGCCGCGCTACTACGGTCCGGGCGGCCACCCGGCGCGATGCCGCCGGCGGCGCACCGACCTCCCGGCCGGCGGTTACGGTCCCGGTTACGGCCCGGGCTACGGCGGTTTCGGCGGGGGCGGCAGCTTCTGGAGCGGGCTTCTCGGCGGTCTCGGCGGCGCGTGGCTCGGTAACGAGATGTTCCGCGGCGGCGGCGGCGGCATCGGCGGCCCGGCGCAGGCCGGCAGGATCCGAAGCCGGCGCTTGGGCGGCGGCGACGCCGCCGGCGGCTGGCAGAGCGATGCCGGCCAGGCCGACATGGGCAGCGCGAGCGGAGGTGACTGGAGCGGCGGCGGCTTTGGCGGCGGCGACGGATGGCGGCGGCGACTTGGCGGGGAGGCGGCGACAGCGGCGGCGGCTGGTAAGCCACGACGATGCCGCCGTACCTGATAAGCAGCGTCATGCGACGTCTGCTTGTCTTCTGTCTTGCGCTTGCCCCCGGTGGCTCGTGCGGCGACGGGGGCGGACCCTCGCAGCATTCGTATTCGGCGCCTGCACTGGCGGCTCGATCGGGCCGTTTCGCGGCGGCCGGGCGCTCGCGGTGACCGGCGTGCCCGGCGAGCCGAACCACTTCTACTTCGGCGCGGTCGACGGCGGCGTCTGGGAGAGCCTCGACGCCGGGCGCACTTGGAACGCCGATCTTCGACGAAGCAGGACGTCGCGTCGATCGGCGCGATCGCCGTCGCGCCGAGCGATCCGCACACGATCTACGTCGGAACCGGCGAGGCCGACATGCGTTCGGACATCGCGTACGGCGACGGGATGTATAAGTCGACCGACGGCGGGAAGACGTGGAGCCACATCGGTTCGACGATACGCGGCAGATCGGCGCGATCGTCGTCGATCCGCACGATGCCAACGTCGTCTACGTTGCAGCGCTCGGCCATCCATACGCGGCCAATGCCGATCGCGGCGTCTTCAAGACGACCGACGGCGGGCGGACGTGGAGCAAGGTGCTCTACAAGAAACGCGATACCGGCGCGATCGTCGCTGGCGATGGATCCGGGCGATCCCAACGTGATCTACGCCGCGCTCTGGCAAACGCGGCGGCCGCCGTGGAACGTCTATCCGCCGTCGAACGGTCCCGGAAGCGGCGCTCTACAAATCGACGCGACGGCGGCGCAACGTGGACGCAGCTCACAAACGGTCTGCCCGCACGCGTGGGCACGATCGGCCTCTCGATCTCGGCCGCGGCTCCGCACCGCATCTACGCCAACGTCGATAGTCCGATCCAGCGCACGGCGGCGTCTATCGCTCCGACGATGCTGGGGCGACCTGGCACAAGATGGACGGCGAGCAACGGATCTGGCAGCGCGGCTGGTACTTCAGCGGGATCACCGCCGATCCGAGCAATCCCGACGTCGTCTACGTAATGGATACCGTCGACCTATCGTTCGACCGACGGCGGGAAGACGTTCAACGCGCTGCTCGGCGATCCGACCGGCGACGACTTTCACACGCTCTGGATCGACCCGACGGATTCGAGCCATATGATTCTCGGCAGCGACCAGGGCGTGGTCGTCACCGTCAACGGCGCGAAGACTTGGAGCTACTGGTACAATCAGCCGACCGCGCAGTTCTACCACGTCATCACCGACAACGCGTTTCCGTACTGGGTCTACGGTGCGCAGCAAGATTCCGGCGCCGACATGCAGACCGAGCGCGCAGCAAGTACGCGACGATCTCACAACAGGATTTCCGTCCGCTCGACGTCGGCGGCGAAAACGGTATCTCGCGCCCGATCCGCAGCATCCCGGCGTCGTCTACGGCGATTCGAGCGGCCAGGGCGGCCCGACCGTCACCGCGAGGTGCCCGCGACGGGCGAGGAGCAGAACCTCGACCCGGCTCATGACGCACACCGGACGCGGTGTGGCGCAACACGTGGACGTTACCGCTCGCGTTTTCGCCGGCCGACCGACGTCGCTCTACTTCGCGCACCAAAACGTCTTCCGCTCGCGCGACGGCGGGGAGACGTGGTAGATCGTCGAGCCCCGATCTCTCGCGGCCCAACGAAGGCACGCCGTCCAATCTCGACGCGCGCGACGCTCGCCGACAACAATGACGTTACGCGGCACGGCGTGGTGTATACGATCGCGCCCTCGCCGTTGGCGGCGAGCCTCGTGTGGGTCGGCACCGACGACGGCTACATTTGGGTGACGCAACGCGACGACGAACGCGCCGTGCAGCTGGCGCAACGTCACGCCGCCGGGTCTGAGCGCCTGGAGCAAGGTCGGAACGATCGAGGCGTCGCACTTCGATACCGCGACGCGCTTACGCCGCGATCGACCGGCACCGGCTCGACGATTACGCGCCCGTACATTTACCGCACGCACGACGGCGGCACGACGTGGACGCGGTCGCCGATAGCGGCATTCCCGAACGGCTCGTTCGTCAACGTGGTGCGTGAGGATCCCGTCGTGCGCGGGCTGCTTTACGCGGGAACGGAAAGCGGCGTGTACGTTTCGTTCGACGACGGCAGCGCGTGGCAGCCGCTGCAGCTCAATCTTCCGGTCACCTCGATCCGCGACATCGCCGTGCACGGCGACGATCTCGTGGTCGCGACGCACGGCCGCGCGTTCTGGGTGCTCGACGACGTCGCGCCGCTGCGCCAAGCGCGCGCGGCCGCAAGCGGAGGGCCTTATCTCTACGCGCCGGCGCCGGCCTACCGCATGCAGGACGGCAACGAGGAGGGCACGCCGCTGCCGCTCGACGAGCCGCAGTCCGCCGATGCGCCGACGGGCCTCTACATCGACTACTACCTGCCGCACGCGGCGAGCACGCCGGTGGTGATCGAGATCGCCGACGCCAGCGGCGTGGTGCGCCGTTACTCCAGCGCGCAGCCGCCCAAGACGGCCGATCCGAAAGACGTCGACTTCACGCCGTACTGGATCGCCAAGCATCCGGTGCCGGCAACGTCGGCCGGGGCGCATCGTTTCGTGTGGGATTTCCTCCGCGACGGGCACACCATCCTCATGCCGCCGGGCACGTACACGATTCGTTTGATCGCCAACGGCCAGACCGCCACGCAACAGGCGCGCGTGCTGCGCGATCCGCGCGTGCCGGCGAGCGAGGCCGATCTACGCGCCCAGTACGAGCTCGCGACTCGGGTGGCCGCGCTGCTCTCGCAGGTCCAAGCCTCACGCGCGAAGGCGCAGGATTTGGCCAAGCGGCTTTCGGCGACGCAAGCGCAGGCGCTCCGTTCCGAGGTCATCGGCGAAGCGATGCCGAGCAACCCGGACGACTCGATGGGGGCCTACTCGCACGACATCTCCACCTTCCTCTTCTTGGAGAACGAACTCGACTATCTCGGCAGCGCGATCGAGAGCGCCGACGCCGCGCCAAGCCCCGACATGGGCACCGCCTACGACCGTCTCGCCGCAAAGTATCAAGCCACGCTCGCGCGTTTCCACTCCCTGTCGCCCTGAGCGCCGTCGAACGGAGCGGTTTCTTAATAAGCGTCCTTCTCAAGGTAATACTCGCTTGATGCCGCTTGCGCTGGCGTTGCTCGCGCTCTCTCTCTCGATTTGGATCGTAATTCCGGGGCCGACGATTCCGCTATTCATTATGACCGTCGGTGGTACCGAGCTCTGGCCGGTCTTGACGGTTTTTAGCGCTGTCGTGCTGCTCGTCGCGCGGCGCTCGCGTAGCTCGACGCGACCTACGGCCACCATCGTCGCGCTCACGGCCCTTTTGTGTACTCTCGTCCCGCCTATCGCCTATGCGATAGAAGGCCCTCGGGTCCCGGTATCCGCGTTCCTCATGCCCCTTTCAGGAGGTAGAGGCGCGAGCGCCGCCGGCCCGGCCGCTCCCCTCGTGCTTGCAATTTACGGCGGCGCATGGGAACACGGCTCGCCGAAAAACGACGCACGACTCAACGCGATCATCGCTTCTTGGGGCTATCGCGTCATCGCGCTGAACTATCCGCATGCGCCCGGCTCCCGCTGGCCCGCGCAGCGTGACGCCGTTCTTCGCCAGATCGATTCGCTGCAAACCGGTCGCATCGCCGTGCTCGGGCATTCCTCCGGCGCACAGCTGGCGATGATCGCGGCCGCCCTGAGGCCGCGCCGCATCAGCGCCGTGATAACCTACGAGAGCCCGGTCGACCTTCGACTCGCCTACGAACATCCGCCCCAGCCCGACCTTATCAACATTCGCCAGGTCATGCTCGACGTGTGCGGCGGCACACCGGAGCAGCAGCCCGCATGCTATCGAAGCGGATCACCTCGGTACGTCGTCCACGCAGGTATGCCGCCGGTGCTCATGATCGCGGCAGGTCGCGATCACGTGGTCAACCTTGGTTTGGAACGCTTCTTGCGCGACGAGCTGCGTGGTTACGGCGTAAACGTTACGTACGTCGAGCTGCCTTGGGCCGATCATGCTTTCGAGGACGTCGCCACGGGTTTTCACAACCGCGCCGCGCTGTGGTACGTTCGCCGATTCTTAGACCTTCACTTGAGGGGCACTTAGGCGATGCGACGCGGAATTTAGCCTGTCCTGAGTGCTGGCTAACGTCCCGCTTGCAGCGCGGCGGTGTACCAGCGTTCGAGGTCGTCGTGGAATTGGGCGAGTGCGGCGGGGTGCAGATAGACCATATGCCCCGACTCGTAGAAGCCGTAGGTGATGTTCTTCTGCAGCGCGGGCGAAAGCTGCAGGTGGTTGAGGCTGTAGACGGTCGCGAAGAACGGGGTTGCGAAGTCGTAGTAGCCGTTTCCTGAGAACACGCGCAGGTTGGGGTTGAAGGTCATCGCGTTGGCGAGGTCTTGCGTGGTGTTGGTCGGCAACGCGCCGTTGTGCTTCCAATCCCACTGGCGGAAGACGTTGATCTCGGGCAGGTAGACCAGCGATGTGTGATAGCCCAGCACCTGGCGCAGATAGACGTTGCCGGCGCCGACGAAGGCCGACTGGATCGCCGAGTCGGTGGCGTCGAAATCGGGCCGCTCCTGCAGCCGGTCGAGCATATAGGAGGTGTAGCGCGCGTCGTAACGGCCGATCATCATGCCGTTGTCGCGGAACAGCTCGCTGATAAAGCGCGTGTACGGAACTCGCAGGTTGGATTCGCGGATGTAATTCTCTGAGAGCCCGGTGTACTGGTGGAGCTTTGCGGCGACGTCGTTAAACGTGCTCGGCGAAAGATTCGCGCCCTGCGCCAAAGCGTTGAGATACTCGCCCATCGCGAAGGTCTCGACTTGCGGAAGCAGCTGGTCGAGCGACTGCTGCGGGCCGGGCAGCGCGTGGTGGTACCACGCGGCGGCGGCCATCGTCGGCAGATAGAGCGGGAACGCCCAGTCGCCGCCGCCGATCGCCGCCGGCGCAAAGTTCGTGTTCCAATCGAGGCTGAAGTCGAGCACCGACGAGAGCAGCACGACGCCGTTGATCCCGATGCCCTGATTCTGCAGCTCGTTCACCAGCATCGCCGACCGCGGCGTGCCGTACGACTCGCCGAATAGAAACTTCGGCGAGTTCCAGCGCCCGAACGTGGTGATGTAGCGCGAGACGAACTGCGCGAACGCCTTCACGTCGGGGTCGGCGCCGTAAAAGTCTTTCGGAGAGCCCGTGATGCGGCTAAAGCCCGTTCCCGGCGCGTCGATGAAGACGAGATCGGTCTGGTCGAGCAGCGAGTACTGGTTGTCGATCAGGTTGAACGGCGCGTTGGGCGTCAACGTGGCGTCGCCCACTTGCACGCGCATCGGCGCGAACGAACCCATGCGCAGCCAGATCGTCGAACTCCCGGGGCCGCCGTTGTAGAGAAACGTGATCGGGCGATTGCGCGGCGCGACGCCATCGAGCGTGAAGGCCGTGTAGAAGATCTGCGCGTCGGGCTGGTCCTTCGCATCCCGGAGCGCGATCGTTCCGGCGCGCGCCGTGTAGGGATAGACCTTTCCACCCAGCGTGATCGTATGCTGCGTTACGGCGTCGGGAGTGGCACCGTTGGCCGCCGGCGGCGCGGCCGGGGCGGCGGGCGTCGCGGCGGCGAGCAGCACCGCGCCGATCAGCGAGACGAAGTTAAACATTGCGCAGCGCCCCCGCGTACCAGCGTTCGAGATCGTCGTGGAAGCGCGCGAGCGCCGCCGGGTGGAGATAGACCATATGCCCCGATTCGTAAAAGCCGAAGGTGATGTTTCGCTGGATCGCCGGTGCCAGATAGAGGTGCTGCAGCGCGTAGTACGTCGCGAAGAATGGCGTCGCGAAATCGAAGTAGCCGTTCGCCGAGAAGACCTTGAGACTGGGATTGTAGGTCATCGCCTGGGCCAGATCGGGCGTAACGTTGAGGCTCTGCACGTTGAAGCCGTGCTTGAAATCCCAGGTTCCGCCATCGCCGTAGATCAGGTCGTAAATGTTGGCGCGGTAGAGCAGCGGCGTGTCGTAGCGCAGCGTCTGCCGCAGATATTGGTTCGACATCGAGGTGAAGACCGAGTCGATCGCCGAGTCGGTCGCGTCCCAATCAGGCGATGACTCCGGCCGGTCGAGGACGTAGGTGGAGAAACGGGCGTCGATGCGCCCGACCGTGCGCCCTTGCTGCCGAAGCAGCTCGTTTTCGAAGCGGTCGTAGGGAATGCGCAGGTTCGAGTTGCGGATGTATTGCTCCGAGAGGCCGGTGTAACGGTGCAGCTTCACGACGACGTCGTTATAGCGATCGGGCGCGAGCTGCGCGCCGGCGCCGAGCGCGTCGAGATACTCGGTGAGCCCGAAGTTCTCCACTTCGGAGATCAGCGCCGGCAGCGGAGGAACGTTGCTCAGCGCGTGATGGTAGTACGCCGTCGCTACCTCGGTGGGAAGGTAGAGAATGTAGGCCCAGTCGCCGCCGCCGATCGGCGCACCGTCGTTGTAGTCGATGTCGGAGTTCAAGAACGACGAGAGCAGCACGACGCCGTTGAGCCCGATGCCGTTGTCTTGGAGATTCTTGGCGAGCACCGCGGAGCGCATCGTGCCGTACGATTCGCCGAAGAGAAAGCGCGGGGAGTTCCAGCGGTTGAACGTGGTGATGTAGCGCTGGATGAACTGTCTGAAGGCGCCGGCGTCCTCATCGACGCCCCAAAAGTCGCCGCGCTTTCCGGCGCCGATGATCCGACCGAAGCCGCTGCCGGGCATGTCGATGAAGACGAGATCGGTCTTGTCGAGGAGGCTGTACTGGTTGTCGATCACGCGGTAGGGCGGCGGTCCCGTCAGTCCGGTATCGCCGGTCACCACGCGCACCGGCCCGAACGAGCCCATCCGCAGCCACATCGTCGAGCTTCCCGGGCCGCCGTTATAAAGGAACGTCACCGCGCGCTTCGACGGGTTGGCGCCGTCGAGCGTATAGGCCGTGTAGAAGACGCGCGCGGCCGGCTGATCGTCGGCGTTGCGCAGCGTAATCGTGCCGGCGCGCGCGGTATAGGCGTAGGTTCGACCGCCGAGCACGAGCGTGTGGTGCGTTATCGCGTCGGCGGTGGGGCGCGGAATTGGCGGCGGTTTCGCGGCGCTCGCGGGAACCGCAGCGCTCAGCACCACGCCGGCGGCGAGCAAAATCCGTAGCAGTTTAAAACGCAATAGTGGAGCCTCCAGTGCGAATGCCGTTATCCGTGTGTACCCTTAAGAGCTCCTGCCGGTTTCGTACAACTCGGCTCGAAGGCGCTCGATCGCTCCGGCTATCGAATCGAGGTAGGGCAGCATTCCGCTTTTGATCCGCTGCAGTCGCTCCTCGCCCTGTTCCGTGATGGCATACACGCGCCGCGACCGCTTGCTCGGGTTCTCCCAGGAGGCCGTAACAAAGCCGCGCTCCTCGAGGCGGCGCAGCAGCGGGTAAATTTTATTCGTGTTAACGGCCACGAGGTCGCCGCAGACCTCGTGAATTCGCTGCATCAAGCCGTATCCGTGGTCGGGCCGCTGCTCGATCAAGTGCAGGATCAGCGCGGGAAAGACGGTCTTGCTCTTGATTGGGCCGCGAACGACGTCGTCAACGGCGTGCCGGGCAATCATGCGGTGGCGTGCAGGCCGGCGTCGCCCGCGTACGCCTGTTCGATCTCGGAGGCGTAGCGCGCCTCGACCACACGGCGTTTGATTTTCATTGATGGCGACAGCTCGCCGCCCTCGACGGTGAACTCGCGCGGCACGATCACGATGCGCCGCACCTGCTCGTAGGTGGCCAGCCCGTGCGTCTGCTTATGGACCTCGCGCGTGAGGAAGGAGCGCACGTCGGCGCGCGCTGCGAGCGTTTCGGGCGGGTCGCCGGCCGGCAGTGCGGGCAACTCCAGGCGAACCAGCGTCCAGTTCGGGCAGATCAGCGCGATCGGGAAATCGCGGCCGCTGCCCACCACCATCGCCTGCGCCACGAAGGCCGAGCGTTTGATGCTGGCCTCGACGCGCGCCGGCGCCACCCACTTGCCGGTCGCGGTCTTGAAGATCTCGTTCTTGCGGTCGGTGATGCGGAGATAGCCGCGCCGGTCGATCTCCCCGATGTCGCCGGTGCGCAGCCACCCGTCAACGATGGCCGCCTCGGTGGCTGCAGCGTCGTGATAGTAGCCGTGCATTACATTGCGCCCGCGAACGAGCACCTCGCCGTCGCTCGCAATGCGCACCTCGACGCCATCGATCGGCTGGCCCACCGCGCCATACTCGTTGGCGCTCAGCCGGCTCACCGAGATCACGGGTGACGTTTCGGTGAGGCCATATCCCTGCATGATCGGCACGCCCATTGCCAAGAACGTCATCGCGGTATCGTTATGAAGCGGCGCGCTGCCGCTGGTGAGAAAGATCACGCGATCCATTCCGAGCGCCGCGCGAATCTTCTTCAACACGAGCCTCTTGGCAAGCGCGTACTGCAGCGATTGCTGCCAGGAAGCGCCGTGCCCCAAGACCGAGGCGCGCATGTAGTTGCGCCCCACCGCGAGCGCCCACGGAACCAGGCGCGCTTTCAGCCCGCCGGCCGCCAGCGCTTGGCCTTTGACCGCGGCGAGCACGCGGTCGAAGAGACGCGGCACCGAGGTCATGCCGAAGGGGCGCACCTCTTTGAGATCATCAACGATCTCGCCGGGGTCGTGGCAAATGAAGTAGCGCGACTTCGCCAGCAGATAGATGTAAATCAGCACGTGTTCGTAGATGTGCGAGTAGGGCAGCACCGAGATCACGTCGAGGCCGTCTTCCAGGCCCTCGAAGCCGCACCGCAGTGATACCTGCGAGTCGAAGCCGAGATTGTCGTGTGAGAGCATCACGCCTTTGGGCGGCCCGGTGGTTCCAGACGTATAAATCAGCACCGCGAGATCGTCGGGGACGAGCGTCGCTTCATAGGCGGCGGGCAGCTCCGGATGCGACCGGCGTATCTCCGCGCCGTGCGCCTCGAAGGCGCCCAGGCCGTCGTCGCCCTTAGAGCTGAAAAGCACGACTCGCGGAAGCGCCGCCCCGGACTGCGCGAGATGCTCGCGCGTCGCCTCACCGTCGGCAAAGATCAGGCGCGCGCCGGAGTGCTCGAGGATGTAGGCCAGGTGGTCGAGCGCCTGCGTCGGGTAGATCGGCACGACCACGCAGCCCGCGAAGAGCGTCGCGAAATCGCAGACGACCCAATCGACGCAGTTGTGGGAGACCAGTGCCACGCGATCGCCCGCATTCAAACCCGCATCGCGGATGGCGCAGGCGACGTCAGCGGCTCTCTCGAGGAGCCGCCCGCTCGATATCGGCGTGAAGACGCCGGCGACGCGCTCGAGCAACGCCTCGGCGCGCGGTTGCGCTAAGGCGCCGCGAATCAGGCTCGGCAGCGTCTCCTTCGGAGGCAGCTCGGGCATGAGGAATCCCATTCCGAAGGGCGCACGGGGGACCCCTCTTGCCGGGCTGCTACGGCTCGCGCAGGTACGGCCGGGCGCGCTCGAGCTTGCTCGCCGTCATTCCTGAGACGTCGAGCAGCTCGTCGAGGGAGGCGAAGCG
Source organism: Vulcanimicrobiota bacterium (assembly GCA_963844705.1). GTDB lineage: Bacteria > Vulcanimicrobiota > Vulcanimicrobiia > Vulcanimicrobiales > Vulcanimicrobiaceae > Cybelea. The sequence continues at coordinate 119,848 of CAWJPI010000001.1, forward strand.
GCCCTCGCGGTCGCGCAACTCGACGATGCGCGCGCCGAGCGAGCGGCCGATGCCGGGTACGGCCGCGAGCGCGACGGCGTCGGCGAGGTTGATATCGACGCTGCCTTCCGGCGGCGGTTCGTGCCGGCGACTGCGATGCGAACGCGATCGCGTGAGGGTATCGCGCGAGCGCGATCCATAGCGGGAGGTCGAACCGCCGTCGAGCGGCGGGGATTCGCCAACCTGCGGCACGTCGATCTCCTCGCCGTCGGCCGCGAGTTGCGCGAGATTGACGCCGCGCGCGTCGGCCGCGGGCGAGAGCCCGCCCGCCAGCTCAACGCCTCTCGCGTAGCGATCGCCCTGCTTCAACCGATAGAGGCCGGGCCGTCTGACCGCTCCGACGACGTAGACGACGACCTCACCGGCCGACGCAGAGCCGCGCGACGCCGAGCCGGCGGAGGCAACGCCGGCTCGGTGAGCAGCGCGGGACTGCAGCGGACTCGGATCGGCTGCAGCGCCGGGGAGCGCCGCGACCGGCGCGGGCACGCCGGCCACCGGCGCGAGGGGGGCGTGCGGAGCCGGGCGCCAGACGGCGAAGGCGGCGACCGCTAGGAGCGCGACCACGACGACGATGCGGACGATCATGCCGCTCCATCACGACGAAGCGGTCCGGCGGAAAGGGTAGCGGCACAGCGGCTTGGGCGTGTACGATGCACTTCATGGCCGAGGCCTACGATTTCCGCACGATCGAACACAAATGGCAGTCGCGCTGGGAGCGCGACGCGCTCTATCGCGCGCCCGAGCCCAGCGACAAGCCGAAGTTCTACGCACTGGAGATGCTGCCGTATCCATCGGGCGATCTGCACATCGGCCACGGCAAGAATTACTCGTTCGGCGACGCGGTCGCGCGCATGCGCCGCATGCTCGGCTACGACGTGCTGCATCCGATGGGCTGGGACGCATTCGGACTTCCCGCCGAGAACGCGGCGATCTCGCGCGGCATCGATCCTGCCGTGTGGACCACCGAGAACATCCTTAACATGCGCCGGCAGATCCGGCTGATGGGCACCAGCTACGACTGGACGCGCGAGATCGCGACCTGCGAGCCGGAGTACTACCGTTGGAATCAGTGGCTCTTCTTACGGCTCTACGAAGCGGGGCTGGCGTACAAGCGCGAGGCGCCGGTGAACTGGTGTCCGCAGGATCAGACCGTGCTCGCCAACGAGCAGGTAATCGACGGACGCTGCTGGCGCTGCGACTCACTGGTCGAGCGGCGCAATCTCTCGCAGTGGTTTCTGCGCATCACCGCCTACGCCGACCGCCTCCTCGAGTCGCTCGATACGCTCGACGGCTGGCCCGACCGCACGCGCACGGCGCAGCGCAACTGGATCGGACGCAGCGAGGGCGTGACGTTCGCGTGGCGCGTCGACGGGCTCGACGCGAACGTTGAAGTCTTCACCACCAGACTCGACACGGTGTACGGCGCGACGTTTTTGGCGTTAGCGCCGGAACACCCCGTCGTCGCCTCGCTGGCGCAGATCGTCTCGCCGCAGCACGCCGCGGAGATCGCCGCCTTTGCCGAGAGCGTGAAGTCGCAATCCGAACTGCAACGCACGAGTCTGCTGGAGAAGCGCGGCGTCTTCACCGGCGCGTACGCGCTGCATCCCCTCTCGCGCGAACGCGTGCCGATCTGGGTGACCAGCTACGTGCTCGCCGATTACGGTGCCGGCGCGGTGATGGGCGTGCCCGCGCACGACGAACGTGACTTCGAGTTCGCGCGCAAATACGCGCTGCCGGTCGTCTCCGTGGTGTTGCCGCACGACGCCGGCGTCGAGACGCCGCCGCCGGTGCCGTACGTCGACGACGGACGCCTGATCGCCAGTGACGACTTCAGCGGCATGTCGAGCGAGCGAGCGCGCACGGCGATCGCCGCGCGCCTGGAAGCGGACGGCCTTGGACGTATCGAGGTGAATTGCAAATTGCGCGACTGGCTGATCTCGCGCCAGAGGTACTGGGGAACGCCGATTCCGATCGTCTACTGCAGTGCGTGCGGCGAAGTGCCCGTGCCCGACGACCAGCTTCCCGTGATGCTGCCCTCCGGCGTGAGCTTGCAAGGCGAAGGCTCGCCGCTGGCGCGTGTGAAGGCGTTCGTCGAAACGACCTGTCCGAAGTGCGGCGGCGCCGCGCGCCGCGAGAGCGACACGATGGACACGTTCTTCGAATCGTCGTGGTACTATCTGCGCTACCTCGATCCGCACAACGACGCCCTTCCGTGGGCGCCGGAGCGCGCCGCGCGCTGGATGAACGTCGATCAGTATATCGGCGGAGCGGAGCATACCGTGCTGCACCTGCTCTACTCACGCTTCTTCTACAAGTTCTTTCACGACCGCGGTTGGGTGAGCGGCGCCGACGAACCGTTCGGGCGACTCTTCCATCAGGGATTACTGCTGCGCGACGGCGAGAAGATGTCGAAGTCGCGCGGCAACGTGATCGGCATCGACGAGACCGCGCAGAAAACCGGGGTCGACGCGATGCGCCTCTTCCTGCTCTACGTCACGCCGCCCGAAGAGACCAGCGACTGGACCGAAGACGGCATCAGCGGACGCGTGCGTCTGCTCGGACGGATCTGGCGCGCCTGCGAACCATTCTTCGGCGGCAATCTTGCCCAGAGCGACGTCCGCGCGCTGCCGCCGGCGGAAGGAGCGCAGGATAAAGCGCTGCTGCGCGCGGTGCACGTCGCGATAAAGTCGGCCGTCAACGAGACGCTCTCGGGCCGATTCCATTACAACACGACGATCGCGAAGCTCGACGAGCTGGTCAACGTTTTGACGGGTGCAGCGGGCACGCCGGATTCGCCCGCGGTGCGTTACGCGGTGCACGCGCTGCCGATCGTGATCGCGCCGTTTGCGCCGCACATCGCCGAGGAGCTGTGGGAGCGCTTCGGCCACGATCGCTCCGTGCATCTGGAAACGTACCTCGAGCCCGACGTTGCGGCGCTGGCCGTCGACGAGATCACGCTGGTCGTGCAGGTCAACGGCAAGGTGCGCGCGCGCCTCAACGTTTCGCCCGGCGTCGAGGAGAGCGAGGTCGTGGCGCTGGCCCTGGAGGAATCCAACGTTCGCGCCCACCTCGACGGCAAAGAGGTGCGTAAGCGCATCTACGTTCCCGGAAAGCTGCTCAATCTCGTGGTCGCATGAACGAACCGCAACGTATCGCGACCGGCGCCTGTATCGTCGGGGGCGGCCCCTGCGGGATGATGCTCGGCGTGCTCTTGGCGCGCGCCGGCGTCAACGTCGTCGTGCTCGAGAAGTATCCCGACTTCTTCCGCGACTTTCGCGGCGATACGATCCATCCGTCGACGCTGGAGCTGCTCTACGAGCTAGGCTGGCTCGACGAGTTCCTCAAGCTGCCGCACCAGGAGCTGGTACAGATCGGCGTGACGATCGCCGGGCAGACCGTGAAGGTCGCCGACTGCTCGCACCTGCCAACGCGCTGCAAGTTCGTCGGCCTGATGCCGCAGTGGGATTTCCTCAACTTCCTTGCCGATCACGGGCGGAAGTACCCGACGTTTCACTTGCTGATGCAGACCGCGGGCACGGGCCTGATCGAGAGAAACGGTCGCGTGACCGGCGTGCGCGCCGCGGGCCCTCACGGCGAGATCGAGATCACGGCCAAACTCGTTGTGGGCACCGACGGGCGTCATTCGACGGTGCGCGCGCTGGCGGGCTTGGAGGTCGAAGATCTCGGCGCGCCGATGGACGTGCTCTGGATGCGCATTTCGAAGCATCCCGGCGAGGAGACGCAGCGGCTCGGCACCGTCACCACGGGCCACCTGATCGTGACGCTCGACCGCGGCGATTACTGGCAGTGCGCGTTCATCATTGCCAAGGGAACCTACGAAGCGCTGCGCGCGCAAGGCGTTGAACGCGCTGCAGCGCCAGATCGTCGAGACGATTCCGGCGTTCGCCGACCGCATCGGCGAGATCGACGATTGGTCGAAGGTGTCGATGCTCGAAGTGCGCGTCAACCGGCTCAAGCGGTGGCACAAACCCGGGCTGCTCTGCATCGGCGACGCGGCGCACGCGATGTCGCCGATCGGCGGCGTGGGCATCAACCTCGCGATCCAAGACGCCGTCGCCGCAGCCAACGTGCTCGCCGAACCAATGGCAGCCGGCCGGCCACCCACCGACGCCGAGTTACGGCGCATTCAAGATCGCCGCATGTTTCCGACGAAGGTGACGCAAGACTTCCAGATCTTCATCCAAAACCGCGCGATCGAGCCGGTGCTGCATGGAGCGGAGATCGACCGGCCGCCGCTGGCCGCTCGGCTGCTCGATGAGTTCCCGCTGCTGCGCCGGCTGCCCGCGCGCTTGATCGGTCTGGGCGCGCGCCGCGAGCGCATTCACACTCCCGACGCCTTCGCCTCGCCGCATAGTGGGTAAACGTGCGGCATGGACACGCAAGCCCTTACCATCGAGATCACGGTACACGGCGTCGCCGAGGAGAACTCGCCGCTCGGAGAGAGCGCCGAGCTGCTTTTACGCGCCGACGGCTTTCACGATCCGCTCGGCCTCGGGGGCTCCGGCGCTCAGCGCGCGCTGAGCGCGATCGAAGCGGCGGAGCTGATGGCGGCGTCGTTCGATCGCTACGAGCTAGCGACGCTGCTGCAGCACTTCGCGGCACTGCGCGCCGCGCTCGAACAAACTTCAACCCCCGCCTGAGCCCTCGCGTTCGAGCATCTCGCGATAGATCTCGCGCACGCGTTCGAGCGTGTCGATCTCTTCGGGCGGCTTGTCGTCGCGAATGCGGACGATGCGCGGAAATCGCAGGCTGAAACCGCTCTCGTGCAGCTCGCTCTCCTGAACGATGTCGAAGGCGACCTCGATCGCGATCGCCGGCTCGACGGGAATCTCCGAGAAGCGCGCGTTGGGGCGTTGCTGTTCGGCCGGCAGGCGGTGCGCGAGAAACCAGGTCGTAAGCTCGGCGATCTCGGCGTCGGTCAATCCCGAGTAGGCTTTGCCGATGGTCTGCAGCGTGCCGTCGTCGCCGCGTACGGCAAAGGTGTAGTCGGAGAGTACGTTCGCGCGTTTCCCGTGGCCCCATTCCACGGCGACGACCACCACGTCGAGCGTCGACAGCTCGCGCTTGAGCTTGAGCCACCACTTGCCGCGGCGCCCCGGTAGATAGGGCGCCTCGGTGCGCTTGAGCATCAAGCCTTCGTTGCCGCGCGTTCGTGAGGCCTCGAAGCGCTCGTTGATCTCCTGCGCCGAAGGATCGTCCAGGAGCGCGAAGGGCGAGAGCATCAGGGTTCCGTTGGGCTGCACGATTGCGGAGAGACGCTCTTTGCGTACGGCGAGCGGCTCGTCGATCAGCAGCTCGTCCGCCTGCGCGAGCACGTCGAAGGCGACGTAGGCGATCGGCACGGCCTCACGCAACGGCTGGGCTACGGATTTGCGCTGCAGGCGCGACTGCAGCACGCGAAACGGCTGCACACGACCGTCGCGAATCGCGACGATCTCGCCGTCGAGGATCGCGTCGTCTCCGAGCATCGACAGCGCGCCGGCGACCTCGGGAAAGGCGCCGGTGACCTCGTTGAGGCGGCGCGAGAAGAGCTTGACGGTGCCCTCGTGCACGTGTGCCTGCGCGCGAATGCCGTCGTATTTATCCTCCACGAGCCACTGCGCGCCGGCCAGCTCGCGATACGCTTCGCCGAATGGCACCGGTGCCGCGAGCATAAAACCGATCGCGGCACCGTAGCGCACGCGCAGTTGGTCGAGCGTCTCATGCTTAGCGGCGACGGCCACCGTGCCGACGTCGCCGGTTGCCATCATCGCGCGGCGCACGGCGTGAGGTTCGGCTTCGAACGCGCGAGCGATCGCATCGAGCACCAGCCCTTCGCGCAAGCCCACGCGCAGATCGCCGGTGACGATCTTGACCACGTACGTCGCTACCAGCGGATCCTCGGCGGCGCGGAAGATGCGTTCGAGCACCGCCTCGCGACGACGGCCAGCATTTTTTCCCGACGCCGCGGCGACCTCGCCGAAGAGGCTTTCGAGCGTCGCGGGCGTCAGCTGGTCGCGCAGCAGCATCGCGTCGCGCGGCGGGCGCACGAGCGTGCCGAGCGCTTCGCCGAGGTCGCCGCTGCCGCGATAGGCTGCGCTCAGGGCCGCATCGTCAAATTCCCACACGCGGCGCGCTGCGGCAACGATCGCCCGACCGCCGGCCGAGAGCGTGCGGTTATCGCGCGCGGCAAACGCGCTTCCGGTGAAGAAGCGCGCGGCGGCGGCGAGATCCCCATCCCCGAGGCTGCGGAGGTACTCGGCCAGGATCGCGGTCTTTTCGAGTTTGGCGGGAGTCGCGGCGATCCGCTGCGCCGTTACAGCAAAGCTTTCAATTGCTCGAAGTACTCGTAGGTTGCGCGGATGCCGTCGGGCAGCGAGGTGGAGGGCGTCCAGCCCAGATCGAGCCGCGCCTGCGTGGAATCGAACTGGGCGTCGCGCGCGTCGCCGGCGCGCTGCGGCGCGTGCTGCACCGGCGCCTCGAAGCCGGTGAGCGCAACGAGCTGGCGGTAGATCTCGTTCACGCTGGTGCGCATGCCGGTGCCGATCACGTAGCAGCCGCCCGAGCCACGATCGAGCGCGGCGAGATTGGCCCGAGCGACGTCCTGCACGTACACGTAGTCGCGCGTCTGCTCGCCATCCCAGTCGATGCGCACGCCTTCCCGCGAGAGAAACTTGTTGATGAAGATCGCGATTACGCCGGCTTCGCCATTGGGGTCCTGCCGGGGGCCGTAGACGTTGCCGTAGCGCAACGCGGTGAAGTCGAGGCCCTTCGATTCCTTGAAAAACCGGAGATAATGTTCGGCGACCATCTTGGTGATACCGTAGGGCGAGGTGGGGTGCTGCGGCGTGGCGTCGGCGATGGGCAGCGAGTCGGGCGTACCGAAGGTGGCGCCGCTCGAGGCGAAGATCACCTTGCGCGCGCCATGTTTGCGCGACTGTTCGAGCACGTTGAGCAGCCCGACGACGTTCACCTGAGCGTCGTAGATGGGATCTCGCGTGGAGATCGCGACGGAGTGCTGCGCGGCGTGATGACTCACGACTTCCGGAGCGAAGTCGGCGAAGATCCGGCCAAGCTGCTCGTCGCGGATGTCCATGTGCACCAGCGAGACGTTCTCGGCGACGTTCGCGCGCCGTCCACCGCCGTGCTCCCAAAGGGAATCGATCACCAATAGGTCGTGGCCCGCGGCCAGATAGGCGTCAACGATGTGCGATCCGATGAATCCGGCGCCCCCGGTAACGACGATGCGCATCGCGTTCTCCTAGATGCCCCCGCCGGAGGTCGCTAGCCGGAACCGCGTGTTGTCGCAGGGGAGCGGCGATGCCATCGTGGGGACTCCTTTGCTGGGCGACTGCTGCTGTGATTGGAACCCTGGCGGCCACGTCGCTGCCGGCAGATATCCGCCCGCTCGTCTATCTCGGTCTGGCTGCGGTACTCCTGTACGCCGCGTTTGGGAGGGAGCCGGCGCCCTTCCGCGCCGCAGTCGCATGCGCAGTGATCGCGGGCGCGGCCAACGCCGAGCTTCAGCGGCGCGCGCACGTCGAAATCACCGAGCACCGCACGGCTCGTTACACCGCGACGTTGCTCGAACGCAACGCCGAAGAGGACGGCTCGACCGCGCTCACGCTCGCCCTCCTCGACGGCACAATCGTCAGCGCGCGCGTGCGCCAGAATGTGCCGCCGCCGGGCACGGTCGTCATCGTGCGCGGCCGCCTAGAACCGTTCGACGAGTCGCGCAATCCCGGCGAGCCGAGCGAACGCGATATCCAACGCGAACGCGGCTTCGACGGCCGGCTCGACGCAGCGACGGTTGTTGCCGCGTGTCATCCCCGGCGCAGTCGAAGGACGACAAACTGCCCCGCTCAGCCGAGGCGCTGGATCATACGTACCGCCCTGGCGCGAGCGCACGAATGGGCACACGACCAACTGCGCGAGCGCTTAGGCGAGCCCGCGGCCTCCGTGCTCGCCGGCGAACTATGGGGCGAGCGCGCAGCGCTCTCGCCGGCCTTGCGAATGGAATTCCAAGAGACTGGAACGGTGCACGTTTTGGTGACGGCAGGGCTGCACATCGGCGCTATAACGGCGCTCGTAATGTTGCTTCTCCTGCCGCTCGCGCTGCCGCGCATGGCGACGTGCGGAGTGGCGATCGCTCTGGTGTGGATGTTCGTGTGGTGGAGCGGCGCGCAGCTGCCGGCGGAGCGCGCCGCGGTGATGGCGACCGCGGCGCTCGCGGCGCGAGCCTGCGGACGGGCGGCGTTTTCGTGGAACGCGCTGGCGCTGGCCGCGATCGTTGTAGCGTTCGTGCGATCGACGAGCGTAACCACGGCATCGTTCGCGTTGTCGTTCTCATGCGTGGGCGCGATCTTCGCGTGCGCCGGCCCGATCGACCGCTGGATCGAGGCGAGGATCGCGCTTCCGGCTCGCGTGCGCGAGGCGCTGACGCTCACGCTAGCGACGCAACTTGGAACCTGGCCGGTGGGCGCGGCGGTGTTTCTGCAGTTCGCGCCCTACGCAGTGCTCGCGAACTTCGCAGTCGTGCCGTGCGTCGCGGCGACGATGACGCTCGGCGTGGCACAGCTGGCGGTCGCGTGGTGCGAGCCGATGGCGACGATCTGCGCGAATCTAAATTCGTGGTTGCTGGCATGGATGCTCGGCGTGGTGCAGACGGTGAGCGCGCTACCCGGCGCGGTCGTGCCGATGACGCCTGCCCCCGCGTGGTGCATTGCGGCGTACGACGCAGCCCTACTCGCGGCACCGGCGCTCTGGCCGCGCGCCAAAACGCCGGCGCTAGGAGCGCTGGTCGTTGCGGCGGCTCTCGTGCTCTGGCCGCCGCGAGAGATCGATGGCAGGCTACGCATCACCGTGCTCGATGTCGGACAGGCAGATGCGATCGTGATCCAAACGCCGCGCGGCCACGTGATTCTGGTCGATGCCGGCGGGCGGCTGGAGCGGTTCGTGCGGAGCAGCGGTTCGGCGGCCGAAGAGGTGGGAGAACGCGTCGTGGTGCCGTTCCTGCTGCGACACGGCATTCACGCGGTCGACGCGATAATACTATCGCACCCTCACGGCGATCACGCCGGAGGCGTGGCGCCGGTGCTGCGGCGGCTGCGAGTAAGCGAATTCGACGAGAGCGGTCAACGCTATTCCGGGCACGCCTATCAAGACGCGCTCGCAACGGCTCAGATGGAAGGCGTGCCGACCCGCTACCCGCGAGCCGGAGACGTATGGCGCACCGCTGACGGGGTAACGCTACGGTTCATCGGGCCGTCACTGCCGTTCATCACCGGCGGCAACGCGATCAACAGCAACTCGGTGGCGTTTATCCTGCAGTACCACGGCTTTCGGATGCTCTTCACCGGCGACGCGGGCAGCGAATCCGAGCAGAGATTCCTTAGCGAAGGAGTCGATCTGCGCGCGGATGTGCTCAAAGTCGGGCATCACGGCTCGGCGTACGGTTCGACGCCGCAATTCATTGCCGCCGTTCAGCCCAAGTACGCAATAATCTCAGTGGGGCGGCACAACCTTTTTGGCCACCCTGCGGCCTCGACGTTGGCAACGCTGGGAAGCCATTATTCACGCCTTTATCGCACTGACAATGATGGCGCGGTCGTCATTGCAACGGATGGCGCGCACGTCAACATCACGATCGCGAGCGCGAGCGTAATGCCCGGCTGAACGCGCCTCTGGACGCACGTGCTATATTTGGTGGCTCCGCAACTCAGCCCGCCGAGCCAACCGCTGGACTTGATGCAACGGCGCCATTGGTTTTCTCGCGGCCGTCCATAACGCTTGACACCAGCATCCTGTTTTACCTACTATGTAGATAATATGGCGAAGGGCGATGGTCTCGGCGAGTTCGAGCATGTCGTGCTGCTGACCGTGCTGCGCTTGGGCGATGGGGCCTACGGGGCTCCGATTCGCGCCGAAATCGAGCGCGTGACGGATCGTTTCCCAGCGATCGGCGCCGTCCACGCGACGCTCGAGCGCCTCGAACGAAAGCGCTTCGTTTCTTCGTGGATCGGCGAACCGACGGCCGAGCGCGGTGGGAAAGCCAAACGTCATTTCAAGGTCGAGAGGGCCGGTATCGCGGCTCTGAAGGACGCGCGAAAGACGTTCGACCGGCTTTACGCCGGACTCTCGCTCCGAAGCGCAACGATATGAGACCGCCAGCCCTCGCGGCGGCACTCGTCGCGGCCCTGGCGTCGCCGAACGATTATGAAAGTATCGCCGGAGATCTTCACGAGGAGTATCTTCGCCGTGCTCGCTTGAGCGAACCGAGCGCCGCGAATCGCTGGTACTGGTCGCAAACGCTGCTGTCAATCCCAGCGTTGGTCTCATACCCTCGCCCACGCCGGACCGTTCTTCATACCGTGGGCGTCGGCGCAACCGTCATCGCGGTGCTCGTCGCCATGCTTCTGGCCACGATGCCGATCAATGCGCTCCTCGACGCCATATTTGGCTCTAACCGTTCCCCACTCGCGGCGTTTATGGTTGCGGGCTGGATCGATGCTGCCGTCTTCGGGGCGATCCTCGCGCTAATCGTTCGCAGCGGCGGCGTTCGCTTAGCCTTTTGGGCTGCCTCGGTACTCGTTCTTGCCTTTGCCGTTCCGGCATTGCTCGGCCACCCGGGATCCCAGGCTCCGCTCTTCGCATGGGTCTTGCTGGGAGGAACCGTCCCCGCGATGTGTACCGGCGCGGGTCTTTTCCAAGTGCTCGCCAGGCGCTGACGTGATTGGTTTAGCGTTGGCGCTCCCGCTCTTGGCAGTTTCGGCCGCAGCGCCCACCGCGGAGGAATTCTACGCGCACGCCGTCGCGCAAATGGAGCGCCATGCCGAGCCCGTCTTCGCCACCTACGACGCGTCCATCAGCGGCCTGAACTGCACCATCCAAGATAACAGCCTCGCGTGCGGCCTCGGAAGAACCACGGCAGCATCCAAAACGCCGTTCTCGATGGACATCCGAGAGCGTGACGGGCGTCTGGCCCTGCAGCGCGCAGGCCAATCGATCGTTCTCGGTGATTCGACCTTCCTCAATGCAACGTGGCCGGGCGTCAACGCGATCATCCGCCACGGCTTCGTCGGCCCGCAGACGGCGCCGACGTCAACCCCGCTCCCAGTGCAGCCGAATCTCCCGCTACCCGTGATCGCCGTCGTGTCGGCGCTCTCGGTCGCGAATTACACCGTGTACGACGGGGGCCCGGCGACGTGCGCAAACGGCAACGCCGGTCACTCCGTTCGCTTGGTCGCGCGCCGCGATCGGCTCCGATACCCGCTGACCGGCGCGACCGTCGATTTGACGACCGGCGACATTTGCGCCCTGCGCTTTAGCGCTAAGGTGAACGCGGCCGCCGGATTGGTCGGAGCCACGGGCGGCGCCCAAGTCAACCTCGAGAGCGTCGCCGGCTACGACGTCGTCGTAGACGAACGCTTCGACGTCAACTTACGCGCCATCGGCATCGCCGTCAAGCACCTAGCCGTCGAAGTAGCATACTCCAACTTTGCCTTTCCGGCGACGATCGCTCCCGACGTCTTTGCAACGCCGTCGCCTGCGCCAGGCCTCAAAGAGCGCGGCCGCTCCACCGCAGGGCGAGCGCCGTTTTAAGTCGTACCGGTCCGTAAAAGGACGGAGCGTGTCACATGAAGGTCTCGAACTTCAGACGGTACTCGGCGACCATGGCGGTTGTTGGGCTCCTGCTGGGCGGCTGCAGCATCGCCGGTTCTCGACCCACCGCTCCTAGCGGCTTGACGCCGCTGCAGGTGGCGATTCTGGCCCAACCAGATTACAACGGTTATAACCAATACGCTTACGTGCGTTGTGGGGACTGCCGTTGTCTCTGGGGATGCAATACCGGTTGCGGTAACAACCCCAACAAACGCAAAGGCGACGAGTGGGTGCTCGTCAACAAAGACTGCGACGGAGTGAGAGCGGGCAGCACATACGCCGTCGCTCTCCTCGACGACAACCGCGACTCCAAGATGGCCTACGCAGGGCTCTCAAACGGCACCGTGCGCATCGCGAAATGGACGAAAGACCGATATTCGAAAGCGGGCATCTTGAAAGGACTGACCGGCACTCCAACGGGAATCGCCGCCGATTTCAAGGGCAACGTGTGGGTTACCAACTCACCGTCGGCGGCGCTCAGCGAGTTCCATCGCGGCGCGAAATCGCCATCCCAAACGTATACCGACCCGAATCTCGACAGCCTCACCTACGTTGCCGTAGACCGGCGCAATAACGTCTACGTCGAGGGGCTATCGAAAGCCAGCGGAGGAATCGAAGTCGACGAACTGCAGGCTGGCGGCACGTTCAAATCCCTCTCTGCGCCGACTCAACTCGGCTATACGCCGGGCGGCCTTGCAGTAATCGGGAACAACGGCAAGGCCGCCTATATCTTCGTCAACGATCAGGGCACCCCGAACGGGCCGCCGACGATCGCGAAGTGGTTGCTCAGTGGCGGAAAGCTCATCAAAGAAGGCAGCTTCGGGTACACTGGGATCGATACCGCGCTTTCAGTGGATCCTTCCGGCAAGGATACGGCGCACGTGTGGGCCGCGAACAACGTGTCGAGCAGCACGGAATTCTCTACCAGCGCCGTCGAATACGCGTTTCCCAGCGGCGGCGTGGTGGCTGCTACCCCTACGACACTCAGTTCGTCCGAATCGTTTGGAGTCGCGATCACCGAGGCACCCTAGCTAGCGCCCACCGTCGGCGGTCCGACCTCATAGGCGATAGCGCAGCCGTACGAGAGCCGTACGTGCCATCGTATACCCTTCGGGCACGTAGCCCGCGCTACCGTAGCTCCAGGGCACGGCGGGGTCCGCGCCGTCGTTCGTCGGTACGCCGTTGCCCAACGTGTAGAGGCAATGCTTGCAATATTGCGAGCCGTATGCCTTTTCGTAATAAGGATCGCCTCCGCCGTATCCCGGCGGCCCGATGAGGTACGGGTTCCCCTGCAGCTGCGTCGGCGAAGCAACCCCGAAGAGATTGACGACATCGAACATCGCCGTCAAGCGCGGCGTGAGGTCGTACTCCGCGTGCAACGACGTCAGCGTCTGCGGCGTCGTCCGCAGCGTGTTGGGGTCGGCGCCTTCGCTCGTGCCCAAGGTTGCAATATACGGATTGGTTACCGCGTTGTACGGACGCCCCGGATTCCTCAGGAAGTAGTAGTTGTAGCCCGGGTTCACGTAGTTGTCGTTGGGGACTTGCGTCGGCACGCCGTTAACCATCTCCCAGACCATCGTCCCGTTGCCGTAGGGATAGCCGCTCTCGTACGAGAGCATCGGCGTAACGCGCGCGCGGCGGTGGTCGAAGCCGTATTCGTAGGAAAGCGTCGCCGTGAGGTTCGGAACGTAGTTGGCGGGAAACAGGTGGCCGGCAAGAATCGCCGGCGCGTTGAGATCGTTGAACGCGAACTGATAGATGCTCGACGAAAAGGTCCGGTTGTAGTTGGCGGCCAGCGTAAAGCCTCCGCCGTTCGCCCAGAACTCGATGCCGTGCGACTTCAATTGGCCCGCATTCGTCGGAACGCCGATCGCGTTAGGGTTCTCGCCGGCGCTGGCGCTGTCGCGGTAGTTTTCCGGCAGCACGTCGATCACGTTCTTCTCTCGCTGGTCGAAGTAGGTAAGGCGAATCTGAACCGGCCCACCGTGCTCGTAGGAAACCGCGTAGACGTCGGCCGTCTCCGGCGCTAACGGGAGGCTCGGCACGGTTCCACCCGCATTGGAGCCCGAGTTGTTGCTGCAATCGGCGGCAGGCGTGCACGTTCGCTGCACCTCCAACGGCAGCGGCGGCGTTGAGGTGTGATCGAAGTTCGCGCGAAAACCGTTACTCCCGGCGAACGTATAGGCGAGCGCGAGATGCGGATCGATGGCGCCGTTGCCGTAGATCACGTCGGTGCTCGTCTGCGTGTGCTGGCCGATATAGCGCAGCGAGCCCATCGCGGAGAAGTGCGGCGTCATGCTCCACGTATCGCTCAGGTACGCGAGGTACTGATTCAGGCGCGGAGCCGCCGTAATGATCTGCGGCACGGTCGGGACGATCTGATAGATGCTGCTCGTATTCACATCGTACTGCGCGCCTGCCCGAACGTCGTGCTTCTCGCCGGCTTGGTCCTCGAAGTCGTAGCCGTACCCGTCCTCGCGCTGGTATTGCGTCGAGTACAGCGAGATCACGCCGTCGGAGAACGACAGGTCGTCCCATTCGGGGCCGTTCGCAACCGCACCGATCTGCGATTGAAACACCTGAAACCGCCCCAGCGAGTGCTGCCAGTCGTGCACCCACTGCAGCTTCTCGATGCTATAGGTGCCGCGCGCGATCGACGGCGTGTCAACCTGTTGGTTTGGATTCGCGGGCTGACCCGGAAATGCCACCCCCGGCGCATTGAACGTCAACCACTGCAAACCCGTGTAGGGAGAGTCGTACTGCTGATACGCGGCCGCACCGGTGAGGAAGGTTGCCGAGAGATCGTCGTGCGGCGTGGCGGCGTAGTGAACGTTGCCGGCTATCGCGTACTGCGAGCGGGTTTGAAACCCCAGGCCGTACGTGCCTTGCTCGGCCGGATAGAACGTGGAGCCGTCGCCGTAGGCGAAGTATTCGCTCCCGGTCGTCAACGAGAGCGCATAGCGCCATTTGAGGTCGGGCGTCGCACTCTGGAGGCTGAACTCATTTCCCCCAGCTGCGCGCCGATGCCGTCGGCCACTTCCAAGGTCGTCTTTGCGGGGTAAGTCCCCGCCAGCGGCACCTCGTTGACGACACCGCCGAGCGCGTTTTGGCTCTCGTCGGTATAGCCGCCCAACGTGACCGTATCCGCGATCACGCCGGTCGTTCCGAGCTGCGCGCCGACGATGTTCCCGCCGGGCTCGGCGATCAATCCCTGCGGCACGGGAACGGAATCGTAATCGTACACGGTGTCTTGCACTTTGCCCGCCGCGAACGATGATGTTGGCAAACGAATCCTGCTGCACTCCCGGGACGGTGGCTATGGCACCCTGGACCGTATCGCGCGAATAGTTGCCGAGGCCCGATGACGATGCTTGCGGCGTTCCGGCCTGCGCTTGCTGGCCGCCGACCGTGAACGTATCGGTCGTGCTTCCCAGCGTAAATGCCTGGGCTTTGGTGCGCACCCGAGCGATCTCTTTCATCGCGGGATGCAAGGCGAACGTGAGGCGCGTGTGCTCCGCAGGCAGCACGACGATGCTCGCGCTGGCCGGTTCATAGCCGCGCAGATCGACGGTGACGACGTACGTGTCCGGCACGAGTCCGAGGATCGTGAAGCGCCCTTGGGCATCGGTGATTGCGGAATAGCGTCCCGAAGGCGATTGGGCAGCGACGGCGGCGCCGGTAAGGGGTTTGCCGGCAGGCGTGCTGACGGTGCCGAGCATCGTCCCGGTCGTCAGCTCGGCGCCGCTGGCGATGAAACTCGCCATGAGTGCCGTAACCGCAAACGCGCAAATTGCGCGCCTGATTCGCATGCGTTCGATCTCCTCTCGGGGAGGTCGCCGCGCGTGCTCCCCGGGCTTAGGCTATGAAGTAGCTAAGACGAAGCGAACGCGGCGGCGCGCGAAGGCCGCGCCAGCCGTCAGCGATCCCCAAAGGAACGCGACTAACAAAAACCTCGAACGCCGAGAGCCGTGTGGCACGCGATGCGGATCGCTCGCGTCTGCGGAATATCCCCACGAAGAAGTCGGTAACCGCGACGCTCGCGCGAGCGGCAATCCCGATCGCCACGCGCAGGGCGCAGTGGACCAGCACGCCGACGATCAGAGAGGCGACGAGCAGCGCCGGCAAATGCGTGACGACGACCGACCGCGGATCAAACGGCGAGAGGCCGCCGAATTGCGTCTCCGCGCCTTCCATAGCGGCGATGCAGAGAACGCTCCCCGAGAACGCCCAAGCGATGTCGGCGAGCCTTACGCGAAGCGCTCTCATTCTCAGCAGCAGCGGATCGCGGGGTGCGATGCGAGCGAGCAAGACAAACGCCAGTAATGAGAGCGCCACGGCCAGCCCGATCGCGAGTGTGGGAAGAACCGCTTCGTGCTGGTTATCGGGCAGGCCGCCGCCGAGCCAGCCGCTATTTGCGGCAACCTCGGTGCCGGCATCGGCGGCGGCGGCCGCGAGGAGCGACGCTGCTGCGGCCGTCCAAGCCCTTACGATGGCAAAGCGCACGTCTCAATTGGTACCACGAATCCGTTACCCGCGAAAGCCCCGCCGGCGGTAAATGGCCTACGTCTGGATGCTGACCGCCGTTCCTCGCGGCTGCGCTATCGTTAGCAGCGACGACTGCGAGGTGCCCCGACGGGGTAATCGTAGAAATTGAACTCGTCGCAGACGTAAACGGAAGAGGTCGCCCAGTCGGAAATGTAGAGCAGCGTCCGGTATTCCGCTCAATCAAAACAGAACGCCAGCGGGCGCGGGAGGGCAGAGCTGCGCCCGGCGACGAAACGCGCGGCCAGATAGGTAGAATGTGAACGAAAGCACGACCGGCAGAGGCATTGAGACGCAACTGGCCCGCGAAACGCGGATCATCGGCCTCGGCGTACTCGCATTTCTCGCACTCGGCGTATTGCTGCTCGCCATTAGCCAGGGCGTTGAGAAATGGGCGCTATCCACGTTCATCGGCTTGGGCGTTTTCATCGGAGGCGCGCTAGTCGGCTTTCTCTTCGGCATTCCGAAAGTCGCATCGGGTGCGAGCCCACAATCGAACGGCGGCGCCGATCACGCGCAAGCGAGGAATCCGGTCCTAACGGTCAACACCAACCTCGAACAGATTTCCGATTGGCTAACGAAGATCATCGTCGGCCTCGGCCTCGTCGAACTGAGAAACGTGCCTTCCGCGATCATGGGTTTTGCGAAAGCAACGAGCGGCGCATTTCGATCCGGCAGCGACGTGCCGGCGATCGCCGTCGTTATCTACTTTCCCGTTTTGGGTTTCATCAGCGGCTATCTGATTACGAGGCTCTATCTCTCCGGCCTCATCGGCCGAGCCGACATTGCACTCGAAACGCAAATCGCAAGTGCCGAAGCAAAGGGCATCAATCTCGTCCAAGATTCGATTTACGAATCGGTTACCCGCGCCGACGCCGAATCTCGCGCAAAGCCGCTGCCGGAAGCAGCGGTTCTTTCAGTCCAACAGAAGAGCGCCCTGCGAGAGGCCGACAAGGCCCTTCGCGACAAACCTGAGAGCTCGTATACGGCGCAAGATTATTTAGACAGAGCCTTTGCAGCTTACGCCGACAAAAAGGTCGGACTCGCAAGCGAGTACTTTGCGCAAGCCGCCAACGCTTCCGACGCAACGCCGCAGCAGGCGTCGACCGCCTACGTCAACCAGGCAATCCTCCTGGATCAGTTGGGGCGCCACACCGAGGCGCTTGCTAGCTACGACAACGTCATCTCTCGTTTCCGCCACGTCGACGATCCGATGGTCCGCAGATCCGTCGCTTTTGCACTGCTGGGCAAAGGGCTCGATCTCGGGAACGCCGGCCGGTTCGACGAGGGCGTCGCAGCCTACGACGATTTGATCTCATCGTTCGCCGGGACGACGGATCCCAGCATCGAGCAAGCCATAGCAACGGCAATGCGAAACAAGGTGTATTACCTCGGACAGCTGGGTCGATTGGAAGCCGCCGTTCCCGTTGCCGACGATTTGGTTGCGCGGTACGGCAACGCATCCGATCCTTACATAAGAGAACAGGTCGCAGGCGGCATGCGCAACAAAGGCGTCGCGCTCGACTCGCTCGGACGCAGCGCCGACGCGATATCGACCTACGATCAGGTTATCGCCCGGTTTCTCCAGGATGCTCAGCCGGGTACTTGCGAGCAAGTCGCGGCGGCGATGGTGAACAAAGGCTACCTGTTAGGACGGCTGGACCGAATCGCCGAGGCAATCGCGAGCAGCGACCAGGTTGTTTCGCGCTATGGCTCTGCAGCGGATACGGCGACCTCCACGCAAGTTGCGATGGCGCTCAACAATAAAGGCGTCGGCTTGGGGCAAATCGGTCGCTGGGACGATGCGATCGGCTCTTACGACCAAATAATCTCCCGGTATAGCGGCGCGGCGGCGGCAAGCATTAAGGAGCAAGTTGCGGTCGCACTTCGGAACAAAGGTGTTGCTCTAGCTCAACTCGGGAAGCTCGAGGAAGAGCTGCCGATCTGCGACGAACTGGTAACGCGCTTCGGTGACGCCGTCGAGCCCACCATAAGGGTGCAGGTAGCCGGTGGCATGCGCAACAAGGGCGTCGCTCTCGCCCAGTTGGGTCGCCTCGAAGACGCACTTACAAGCTACAACGACCTTTATACTCGGTTCGGTTTGGACACCGACCTGGCCGTTCGCGAACAGGTGGCTATCGGGCTGAATAACGCCGGCGTGGTGCTGAGCGAACTCAAGCGCTGGGATCAAGCCATTGCAACATTTGACGTCGTAGCAAACAGATTCGGGGCCGCTAACGAGCCCTCTCTGCGCCTTCAGGTTGCCTACGCAATGTCCAACAAAGGCGACGCGCTCGCCGCTGACGGACGATCGACCGAAGCGATCGAGGCTTACAATATGGTTGCGACACGCTTCGGGGACGCAACTGAGCCAAGCATTCGGGAAGCCGTCGCAAACGCCGCGGCGCACAAGGACGAGGTCGTGGGTCGAACGCAAGGCGCCGAGCCTGCCCCCGATGACGCGCAGGCTTAGCCCGGCAGAGGCACCACCGGACGGTCCCGTTACATACCGAGGCGGATCTTGTCGAACGTTACCTCGATCGCTTGCGGCATGATCTTGTATAGCTCGGTCATGAACTTCACGGTATTCCCGGCCGCGCCGTTGAAGACGTACGTACAGTCGTGAAAGACGCAGCCCTCGAGTTGCACTAGGCCCGACCCCGCATACTCCAGGGAGCACTTATTGAACGTGCAGTTCACGAAGCGCTGGTTATCGAGTGGAACGCGGGTGTTATGGAATTGACTTTGCTCGATCATGGTCATTTCTCCTAATCCAGGGATGGGATTGTCTCGATTCTGCCTTAGTTCTAGCCGATGAACGCGCGGCAAGAAGCCTTCCTCACAAAAAGAGTCGCTCATATTGCGAAGCTTTGCCGGGGCGCCTCCGGTTTCCTGATCGAGGTTACCTCAAGAGCCGGTGCAGCTCTTTCCCCAAGCCCTCCCAATACGCTGCGGGTGGCGCCTTTCCACCGGGATTGACGGGATGCGCGGCGCGGACGAAAACAGTCTCGCCGTCACGGGCGAATCCCGCATCCCAATCCGCGACGCTCTGCGTTTGAAAGCATTCCGTTTCCCACTTTCCGCATCCGATGAAGTTCCAATAGCGGGCTAACTCTCTGCCGCCACCGTACATGAGCTGCCCTTCACGAGAAAGCACGGTATAATGGCTCGCTGCTGCGCGATGTGAAAGACCTCGATTAGCGCATTTACGGCAATCCAGCGACGGTGACGCCCGCACGCTCATGTCCGCGCGTGCCGCCTCGGCCTCGACGATGCGTCCGAGCTCACGGTTCGTCGGCAGTTGGGTCACGTTAAGCTCGTAAAAGCGCGAGAGCGCGTTGGTCGAGTACGCGCATAGCCTTCAAGGTGTCAAACTCTTTGCTCGTGAGGAGCGAGCGTGTGCGTGGGTTATCGAGGGCTTCGTCAACGAATTGTGTCATCGGATTCGTCGCTATAAGGTCGGCGATCGTACGGAACAGCGTGGTCGCCGGTAGTCCCTGGACTGTCGTAATGTCTTCGCGTGGATAGCTTTTCTGGTGGATAAGGAGCCCTGGCGGCGGGGGCGTACTGCGTCGAAACCGGGTCGCACGCGGTACCGCGACGTCGATCTTTTTTGGATTGACGGTAGCGACTTCGTAGAGGCTGAGGGCAGTGTCATGGCAGAGAATGGCGCAGACATTGTTCGAGCGATCGAGGGTCGGCCAAAGCAAGGCGCGCCAAAGTTCGGCGTTCTCGTCTGTCGGAAAATGACTGAGCCGATAGAGGCCGCGTTGTTCGCGCTCCAAGAAGCCCTGCTTTGCAAGACGTTTGAGAGGCTCGCGATCGACGCCAACAGCTTTGGCCTGGCCAGGGGTTAGAAAACCTCCCCGAGATGCCGCGAGCTGCGTCAGCTTGTTCAGGATTTCAGAGGTGCTTTTGGCCACGATCGTCCCCGGCATTGGCTGCCACGCATGGCAATATCGTACCAAAAGGTGTCCAATTTTGCCAAGAGCGATTGGCAATATTATGTTCTAGGAACCCTAAATTGCCACGACACCCGAGCAATCCCGTCTCCGGGACTCGGGCCGGTACATTTTGAAGTGGCCACGCCTGGTACCGTTTGAAGTGGCCGCCGGGGGCTCGCTTTGCTCGCGAACTATTGCATGAGGCACTCGACTGGCACGCTCATACCGCTCGAGTCACCGGACTCTCTACGCCGCGCTACCTGGGCGCTCTAGTTCGACTCGGTTCCACCTCGCCAAATCCGCTGCGGCATTGTAGGTTTGGTTGAAGAAATCGAGCGCCGTGCGATCTGGATCGTTCGACGTTCGTGCGCTTTCGTACGGCAGCAGAAACTCGCGAAGCCCCGCCGCCCAAAACCCTGGCAGCGCAACGGCGGCTTCGGCAAAGCCAGGCGGCTCCGGATAGGCGTACGCGTAGAACGCCGCCTCGGCGCCCGGCCCTCCGGGCCAGAAGCCGACGCTGTGCTCTTCATGCGAGTACGCTTCGCGCGTCACCCAGTCGGGCATGTTCGGAATGCCGCCGGGGTGCGGTGGCGCCGGTCGACCTGAGAATCGCGTTACCGCGAGATCGAAGCTGCCCCAAAAGAAGTGCACCGGGCTCGCCTTGCCGATGAACGGCGCGCGGAACTTCTTGCACAGGCGATCCGCCTGCAAAAGCGCGCGAAAGAACCGCTCGACATACGCGCCGTCGTACGACTTGTGCACGGTGTCCTTCTCGAACGGAATCACCTCGGCGATCTCGTTGGGCATCGTATTGATGCGCACGTGCAGATCGAGCCCATCTAGCGCGCCCATCAGCTTCTCGTAGAACTGCGCCACCGTCATCGGCTCAAGTGCGAAGCCGGCCTTTTCGCCGTCGCAGCCTCGGATATCGAGGCGATGATCGAGGAAGTCGAACGCGATGCCGAACCAACGCCCGTCCTTATACGGCATGTCCGGCGTCGTAAGGCCGCGCGGCGTCACGTAGAGCGTCACGTTCCACCAGTGATTGACCAGCGGCTCGAGGCGCAGCCGAATCTTGCCGACGATCTGCGTCCACAGATGCAGCGTCGCCAGCGTATCCTTCCACTCGTCGTACACCAGTGCCGGCCAGCGTTCCATCGCCTGCAACGCTTACGGTCCAAGCTTGGCCGCGGCCTGCAGAGCGCCGCCTTCCGGCCGTCGAATCATCCACGGGCCATGTGCCGAAACATCAAAACCCTGCATAACTTCGCGCCGCCCGCCACGCACGACGAGATCCGCGCCTCGGCGATCCAGTTCGTCCGCAAGCTCAGCGGATTCGCGCGGCCCTCCAAAGCCAACGAAGCCGCCTTCGACCTCGCCGTTGAACCGCGTCAGCGACGCCGCGCGCGACCTGCTCGAGTCGCTCGTTTCCAACGCCCCGCCGCGCGACCGCGAGGAAGTGGCCGCAAAGGCGCGCGAGCGCTCGAAGCTGCGCTTCGCGCGCGGCTAGCCCGCGCCGGGAGGCAAGCGCGCGTCGGGAAGCTGCAGCCCGCCGTAGCGCGCGAACCACGCCAGCGTCGCGCTCCACCACGCGCTGAAACCCCGTGGGTCGTTCGGGCCGTGCCCCGCCAGCGGATCGGCGATCAACTTCACCGGCGCACCATAGTCGAGCAGCGCTTTGTAGAACTCGATCCCCTGCACGTAGGGCGCGCGCGTGTCGCGCAGGCCGATCACCAGCAGCAGCGGCGTGCGCTCTGCCGCGGCGTACGTGAGCGGCGACTGCTGCTCCAGCAGCGACGGATTGGTCGCCGGCGTCGCCCCGAAAAATCGCCGCAGAATGTTCGGGCTCTCGGAGAGCGCGTACTCCAGTTCCAGATCGGTCAGCGGCACCTGTGCGACGGCCGCTTTGAAGCGCGTGCTGTGCGTCACGACCCACGACGCCAGATACCCGCCGTACGATCCGCCTTCGATGAACGAGCGGTCGCGATCGCCGATCCCGGCGGCGTAAAGCGCGTCGATGCCGGCGAAATCGGCGTCCATCGGCAGCGGCCCGAAGTCGCCGACTATCGCCTTATACGACCAGTCGCCGTAGCCGTCGCTGCCCGGCGGGTCCGGACGGAAGTACGCGTAGCCGTTGCTCGCCAGATATTGCGCGATCGGCGCGAAGCCGATGGGGTCGGCACACTGCGGGCCGCCGTGCGGCTCGACGATCAGCGGCGCTTTCGACGCGTCTTCCGCAGGCACGGCGAGCAAGCCGTGGAGCTGGTGTCCCGCGGCGTCGTTCCATTCGAACGCGCGCATCGGCACAATCGGCAGGTCGGGGGAGAGCGTGAAGAGATGCGTCACCTGGCGCGTGGTGCCGTCGGGTGCGCGCGCGAAGAGTTCCGGCAACGCCGTCGCCGTCGTCCAGAGATAGGCGATCGTGCCGTCGCGTGCGGTCGAGTACGCGATCACCGATCCGTCGCTCGAAGTCAGCGCGGCCGGCGGGCGCGCGCCGGTGGGGTCGAGTTGGTAGAGCCGCATCGCCACGCCGTCGAGCACGTTGGCAAGCAGCATCCCCGATTGCCACGACATCGCGCCGTTGCTGCAGCTCCACAAGTCGCGGTCGAGCGCTGCGCTGACGTCGCGGCCGTTGACGAACACGTCCTCGCGCGAGGGAAGCTTGCCGTCCCACGTATGCGTGTACGCGATCTCGCCGTCGCTTCCGTAAACCGGCGCGGCGCTGGCGGGATAGGCGAAGAACGGCTCGTTGACGATCTGCGTCACCGTGCCGTTGCCCACGTTGATCGCGGCGTACTGCGCGTGCTCGAAGTCGCCGTAGACCGGCGACGGCTGGCGCACAACGGCGACGCTGCGGCCGTCGGGCGACCACGAGGGATCGTGATCGGTCACCGGGCCGCCATACGACCACGTGTCGTGCGTCATTTCGCGCTGCGTTCGCGCGGCGACGTCGATCAGCCAGAGCGACCGGCTCGGCGGGGCCGTGGCGCGGTAATCGCTCTCGGGTTGCATGAAGAACAAGCGGCCTTTGCTCGCCGCTTCGGGCGCGCTCTCGATCGCGGCGATCTCGCGGCCGTCGGGCGACCAGGAGAAGGCGACGACGCTGTGCGTGATGCCTGCGACGGCGCGACGGTGCGCGCCGGCGGCATCGGTGAGCACGATCCCCGCTCCGCTCTTCCCCTGCACGAGCCACGCGATGCTCTGAGAATCGGGCGCCCAGCGCGGGTGGTTGAGATCGTCGGGCAGCGGGGTACTCGCGCCGGTCTGCATGTCGATGCGATGGTAGGCGTTCGCGAACGTGTTGTGCGCCATGTCGGTGGTATCAATATCTATCAACGCGACGCGCCCGTCGGGCGACAGCACCACGTCGTCGGCGAACGGCATGCTCACGGCGTCGCTGAGCGTCCACGGCCGCGCCCACGCGTTGGCGGCGCTCGCCGCTGCGATGCCTGCGATGAGGAAAGTAATGCGTACCGACTTCACATCAACCTCCAAAGGGCGACAGGGCGAGAAACGCCTAACCGAGGCGTACTACTCGACCCATCTCGGAAAGGTTCAGCTTTGGGGGCCGCACTTGACGAAACCCGGCATTACGGAATGTCGTCTGGTCATCTCGCCCGGCCACGCCTCCGCGATCCCGCATCGCGTTCATTCCCGGTAGTTTATTGCTCGAGTTCTTGCAGCGTGTTCGTTGCGGTGTCGGTGTAGAATAGCACGGTATCGGTATCGTCCGTTCCCTCTGCAAGAAGGCCGAAGATATCGGCAGTCTTATTCGTATCGATCGTCTTCGTGGCGAGAACCTTCCCGGTCGGCGTCAGCTCGACCAGCGTGTTGTCCCCTTTCGTGTTGGCGACGACGAGGTTGCCGTTCGGCAGCAGCGCTTGCGCCACGGGCGCATCGAGCGGGGAGCCGCTGTAAACCAGCTTCGCGCAGGTGAACTTCGCATGCGCAGGCACTTGAACTTCTTCCCGCCCGGCTCGACGACGATCTCGTTCTTAAGTTTAAGAGCTTGCTGGCATTGGAAATCGCAACGACGGTGTTATCGACGCCATCCACCATATATAGCGTATCGTTGCAAGTCTGCCGGTCCTCGTCGCATTGTATTGGATTCCCGAAGGGCCAAGGACGCTCCAGCCGGAGCCGCTGTTGACGGCGAAACCGGCAATCACCTGGGTCTCTGTCGCACGACCGCCGCTCACCGGAGGTTTCGCCAACTTAATGATCGCGCCAGTCTTCGCATCGGAAACGTAGATGTCTTCGGGCGCGTATGCCTCGCCGCAGAAAGCGTCGCCGTCGGCAAGTGGTTCCTCGATCGGGGGTCCGTACCTGTTTTCAAACTTTCCGCTCTGGTCGAACTGCGCGGTAATCCCGCTCACCATCCCGGCGCCGTAGACTTGATTTGTCGCAGTGACTGCATCGCCGTCGCAGCCCGCTATTTTCGCGCTTTGCGTGAAGGTCCTTGGCTTGGAATGCGGCTTTGGATCAAATACTTCGATCGTGGTACCTTTACCGGCAGTACCCGCAGAGTCGTCGAAGTTGCATACGAGCAACTGCCCTTTGTCGAGCCCAAACGTCGAGCGGACCAGCGAGATCGCGCGGGGTCCGGTGTCGCCGTTTTTCGAGTCGACCGTCGAGCCGATCTCCACGTCCTTCGTGAGCTTCTTGAGAATCGACGTCGTGTCGGTCAATCCTACCGCACTCGTCGTACGGACAAAATCCGGCGAAGGATTCGAATCGCCGGTCGGAACCGCGGCGTTTCCGCCGCACGCCGGCGTCGCAAGAAGTATGCTCGCAACGAGCATGCGCGCGCGATTGTTGAAACTCGACATTCCTGAAACCTCGCTCTAATGCAGTGGTGAGAGTCGGCTTCGCAATGGTTTTCTCTTCGCCTGCAAGAGCGGCGGTGTCCGCCTTTTCCGCACGTGCGAGCAACCTAAGTCATCAAGGCTTGCGGCAGGGCCGCGCTATTCAGCATAGGGTCCGCCGGCATTTTGGCTGCTGCCGCTGGAACTGGGCAAGCGAAGCGCGAACGTCCGTGGCACCGTTCACCCGCCAGTGAGCGAGCGCGCTGAGGGGGCGCTGCCGATGAAAGCCTTCGCACCAGGCCGCTACGCGTTCAGCCTGAGCGCGGTCTGCGCATTACTGACCGGTTGCGGTGGATCGGTGCCGCCGATCGGGGCGACGGGCGCGGTGCCGCGAGGCGTGACCGTAGGAAGCGCCAGCGGCTACAAGACCCTCTTCAGCTTTAACGGGTCCGATGGAGCCAAGCCCTACGGCAACTTGCTGGCGTACGACGGCGCGCTTTACGGTACGACGTCCGCCGGCGGCGCAAACGGCGCCGGCACCATCTTCAAGCTCACGACGTCCGGCAAAGAAACGGTTCTGTATAACTTCACGGGTGGCGCAGACGGCGCAATCCCGCAAGCGGGCCTCGTCGAACTCGACGGCAAGCTTTACGGTACGACAAACGAGGGCGGCGATTCAAGCTGTCAGTTTAGCGGTCACGGTTGTGGAGTCGTATTTGAGATGACCGCGTCTGGCAAAGAACGCGTGCTCCACGCCTTTTCAGGCGGAATCGAGGGTACCGACGGCAGCTTTCCCGGATATGGCAGTCTGCAAATCCTCAATGGCACGTTGTACGGCATGACCGACCTCGGCGGACTGGGAGCACACGGCATCGTTTTCGGAATCACGCCCTCCGGAAAGGAAACCCTCAACTACAGTTTCGGCGATGGACGCGAACGGCATAAAGGCCGCGACGGTGCGATTCCGCTGTTCGGCCTCACCATCTTGCATGGCGTTCTATTCGGAACGACGCAATATGGCGGCGGCATGCGTTACGGCCGGCGCGGATCGTGTGGCGGATTCGGCTGCGGAGCGATTGTCAAGCTCACGACGTCGGGCGAAGAGGTCGCGCTACATCGCTTTAAAGGAGCCCCGCAGGGCGAGAGGCCCATCGGCAATTTGATTTATATGGGCGGCGTACTGTACGGCACGACCGGGTCTGGCGGAACCTCTAGTGCGGGAACGATCTTTACGACGGGGCTCTCTCTGAAGAAGGCCATAACGTTGCATTCGTTCCAAGGCGCGCCCACCGATGGAGCCAACCCAACTGGGGTATTGGTTTCTTCCAATGCCGTCCTGTATGGAACGACCCAGACTGGCGGCAGTCCGGCGTGCACGTGCGGAACCGTGTTCGCAATAATGGCCTCTGGTGAAGAAAGCATTCTGCACGACTTCGGTGCTTCGAGCGACGACGGATCGGGCCCAGTTGGCGGCTTGATCGACGTGGGTGGCGTCTTGTATGGAACGACGACCGCCGGCGGCGCCAAAGGCGTCGGCACCGTCTTCGCCCTAGAGGAACCACGAAAATGAAGTCTTGCGTGCTTTTGGCGTGCTAAGCATGTCGTTAGCTCAACCGTACTGGAAAGGAAGAGAACCAACGGTTATCCGCTCGTTTTCGGAGATCGCGAGTGCAAGGGTCGCCGTTTTCGGTGGGACCATAGATGGCGGCTTTCTGCGATGGGACGGCACGAGGCGGCAGAGTAAATGGAAGACTGATTCCAAGGACGGCGGAGTTCCAGCCGCGGGTCTCCTGGCATTAGACGGTGCATTTTACGGCACAACGGCATTCGGCACTGACGATCAGTGGATGATCCCGTCGCTTTAGGAGGCTTGCGCGACGGAAAGCATCTTCGTTCGCACGATTGTGCAGTCGCTGTCGCCGGCGACCGCCCTCGCCGCCGCCACGTTAAATAAGAGAGGCCGAGCTAACGCTGTCCGAGCCTAACTGCTTGTCAAACCGAGCGAGCTCATGCTATGTTTTCGAAATACGGCCGCTCTGCGGGCCGGCTAATGACGGCCCCCAAAAACGCCGAAAACACGGTTAACCAACCAGAGCATGGAGGACCTGTGAACTATCGCATGTCGGTCGGGTTCGTCACACTTTTGATCGCGGTCGCAGGCTGCAGCGGCGTCGCTAATCTTCCATCAGCGCCCGCCAATCAAGCGGCGTTTTCCCCGGCGGTGCAGGTCCCCGGGCGAACCGTTCGTCCCCATCCAGGCAGTTCGGCGAGCTTTCAGGTCGTCTACACGTTCCAGGACAGTGCCGACGGCGGAAACCCCTTTGCCGGCCTGACCGTCGACCGCGCGGGAAACGTTTACGGCACGACGAGCTCGGGCGGCAGCGGTTACGGCACCGCCTTCGAGCTGAAGAGTACGGCCAAAGGATATAAGTACGTCGTATTGCATACGTTCGCCGGCGGCAGCGACGGCGCGAATCCCTACGCCCGCTTGATGCCGGCCGGAGGGAAACTCTACGGGACTACCGTGAACGGCGGCGGCGGAGCCGGAACGGTCTTCGAATTGCTGCCGGGCAAGGCACCCCGTACCGAACGCGTGCTGTATGCTTTTACTCAAAGCGTCCAGGGTGCCAATCCGTCCGCCGGGGACCTGATGATCGACTCAAACGGCGCAATCTACGGCACCACGCAATATGGCGGCGCCTACGGGCAGGGCACCGTCTTCAAGTTGTCGCCCGCAAAGGGAGCCGATAAGGAAAAAGTCCTGTACAGCTTTGGTGCGAACTCAAACGACGGTACGCAGCCGTACGCCGGGGTCACCTTTGACCGGGCGGGAAACATTTACGGCACCACCGCGCTCGGCGGCGAAGGTTACGGCACCGTCTTTGAGCTGACGCCTTCGAAGAGCGAATGGACCGAACAGATCATCCACACGTTCGGGAACGGGGGCGACGGCGGGACTCCGTACGCCGGCCTGAGCTTCGATGCGCAAGGCAATCTCTTTGGCGCGAGTACCCAAGGTCCGGGCAGCGGGGGCGGCACGTTTTTCGAACTGACGCCTTCGAACGGAAGCTGGTCGTTCAACACGATCTACAGTTTGTCAGGATGGGGGATCTCGGGCGAATTCCGTACCGCTTACCTCGACCCGAGCGACAATATCTTTGGGACCACCCATTGCGACGGTCAGTACAGTTCCGGGTCGGTGTATGAGCTGCAGCGCTCGGGGAGCACCTACAACTACGTCGACCTGTACGATTTCACGGGCGGAACCGACGGACAGTACGTTTTCAGCAATCCGGCGTTCGATTCTCACGGCAACATCTTCGGCACGACCAACGTGGGCGGTTTCGGGTACGGGGTCGTTTGGGAAGTTCGGGCAGCCGGCAAAAACGGCGGGCGCCACGTGTAATCTCGACTGCTCCGGATTCGGTACGCTGCTGAAGGTTCACCGTCGCTCGCCCCGCGACTGCGCTCGGGGTGACCAAGCTAGGCCGGGGTGACAAGCGAGGCTACTCACCGCTAGGCATCGGCATTGGCAACTCGATTTGGTTGGGATCGGCTTCGCCGTTTAGAGATGCGGCGCGGAAGTGGTGGGGGGCGAAGCGGAGATACATGATTGGGATCACGAGCAGCGTGAGGATCAGCGAGCTGGAGAGGCCGCCGATTACGACGATGCCTAGCGGACGTTCCGCCTGAGATCCGGGATCGAGCGCGAGCGCGAGCGGCAGCATGCCGGCGATCATCGCGACCGTGGTCATCACGATCGGGCGGAACCGCGCGTGCGCGCTCTCCGTGATCGCTTCGAGCTTGGTCGAGCCCCGCTCTCGCAGCTGGTTCGCGAAGTCGACGAGCAGGATGCCGTTCTTCGCCACCAGGCCTACGAGCAAGATGCAGCCGATCATCGAGAACAAGTTGAGCGTCTGGTGCGTGAGCGCGAGCGCGCCGAGCGCACCGACCACCGCCACCGGCACGGTGAACATGATGATGAACGGCGTCACGTAGCCGTTGTAGAGCGCCACCATCAGCAGGTAAACCAGCAGGATCGAAAGTGCCAGCGAGATCGCCATCTCGTACACGGTGTCGTGCACGTTCTGCTGGTTGCCGCCGGCGACCGGCGCCACCGTCACGTTGGCGGGCAGGTTCAGCGCTCGCAGCCGCTTCTCGAACGAGCGCTCGACGTTGGAGAGAATCGCTCCCGGTGCGATGTTGGCGCCGATCAGCACCACGTTGCGGCGGTTGATGCGCATGATCAGCGGCGGCGCCGGCGCCGAGACGAGCTTCGTGATGTCGCCCACGCGCACGATCGAGCCGTTGTTGGCCCGGATCGGAATATCGCCGATCTGCCCGAGCGAGGTGAGATCGGCCGCGGGATAGATCACCTGCACGTCTTTGAGACCTTCGGGCCCCGTGAACTGCGTCGCGGTGTCGCCGCCGAACGCGGCGCGCACCGCCGTCGACGCGGTGCCGATGCTGGCGTCGAGCGCGCGCGCGTTGCCGCGATCGAACTCGACCTCGACCTGCGGCGCTTCGTTGGTGAGCGAGGTCGTCGCGTCGATCGTGCCCGGCGTTGCGGCCAGCGCGTTAAAGGCTTTCGCCGCCGCGGGCCGGGATCGGTGGTCAAACTCGAGACCACGTAGCCAATCGGCTGCGCGATGCCGCCCGACGGATCGGTCGCCGGCACCGCGACCACGCTGGCACCCGGGTAAGAGCTGGCCGATGCGTTTGCGCAACTCGTCGACCCAGTACGCGGTCGAGTGCGAGCGCCCGTCTTTGAGGAATAGGTGGATCTGGCCGATCGCGCCGTTGTTGATGTAGCCGCTGATCTGCCCTTGATAGGCGCCGGCCATCGTGGTCTCCGTCTCGAGATCGGGTACCTTGTCGACGAGCTGCGACGCGCGCAGCACCGCCTGCTGCGTGACGGTGAGCGGCGTGCCCGTGGGGTACTCGATGTTCACGAAGATCTCGCCGCGGTCGACCGGCGGCATGTATTCGAAGCCCACGATGCCCAGCGGAATCAGCAGCAGCGCCACCACCAGGCTCGCAAACGAAATCCAGATCACCAGCGAGCGACGCTCGAGGCCCCACGGCAGCGCGCGCTGCACGTACCAGCCGCGCACGCGCTCGAAGCCGTGACCGAACCGCTGCACGATGCGCCACGGTTTCCACTTGGAGTAGCAGCGCCCACCGCCCCGCCAGCGCCGGCGTAACCGTGAAGGAGACGAAGAGCGAGGTGAGCGTCGCGACGGTCACCACCAGGCCGAACTCGCGCAAGAAGAGGCCCACGCAGCCCGGCAGGAACGAGATCGGCAGCGAATACGACCACGATCGACGAGCGTGATGACGATCGTTGCCACGCCGATCTGCGTGAGCCCGTCGATCGCGGCCATCTGCGGCGAATCCCCTTCGTGGAAATGGCGCTCGATGTTCTCCAGCACGACGATCGAGTCGTCGACGAGGATGCCGATCATCAGCGTCATCGCCAAGAGCGAGACGGTATCGAGCGTGAAGCCCGCCATCCGCATGGCGGCGAGCGTCACCAGGAACGAGGCCGGCACCGAGATCATCACCACCACGGCGTTGCGCCACGACCGCAGGAAGAAGAGCATCACGATCGCCGTGAAGATGATGCCCTCGATCAGCGTGCGGGTGACGCCGGAGAGCAGCTCCTTGGTGTAGGTCGACTGCACGTTGAGCACGGAGAAGTCAATGTCGGGGAACTGCGAGCGCAGCGACGGCAGCG
Source organism: Vulcanimicrobiota bacterium (assembly GCA_963844705.1). GTDB lineage: Bacteria > Vulcanimicrobiota > Vulcanimicrobiia > Vulcanimicrobiales > Vulcanimicrobiaceae > Cybelea. The sequence goes on from CAWJPI010000001.1 coordinate 150,576, forward strand.
AGGCGAGCACCGCGTTCGAGGCGGTCACTTCGCTGGCGCCCGCGGCCTTCTGCACGTCGAGTTCGACGGTCGGCTTACCGTTGGTATAGGCGTAGACGCGCTGCGTTTCGTAGGCGTCTTTCACCGAGGCGATGTCGCCGACGCGGTAGAGCCGCGGCGAGGCGCTCCACGGATAGATCGAACTGGCCCCCGAGGAACTCGACGCCGTGGTGCTGTTGCCCAGCAGCAGGCTCGAGACCGAGGGCACGTCGGTAATGTCGCCGCGGATGTCGAGGTTGGTCTCGCGATTGGGCTGGTACACGATGCCGCCCGGCGCGCGCACGTTGTTGTTGGCCACGGCGTTGATCACGTCGGTGAGCGTGAATCCCGACGACTGCAGCGCCTGCGGCTTCACGTTCACCTGGATCGACGCCGTCACGGCGCCGTTCTCCTGAACGTAGGAGACGCCGGGCACCTGTTCGATCGCCGGCACGACGGTGTTCGTGACGATCGCCGAGAGATCGCCCAGCGAGAGCGTGCGCGACGACGCGCTCAGCGACGTGACCACCGCTTCGCTCGGATTATAGATCGAGATCTGCGGCGTGGGCAGGTCGTCGGGAAGCTGATGCAGCGAGTTCTGCACGCGGCCCTGCACCTGCACGAGGTCGGTGTTCTGATCCGAGGTAAGGGAGAAGACCGCCACGATCGACGCCTGTCCCGGCTGGATCGACGTTTCGATGTAGCTCAAATCGGGCGCGCCCGCGATCTGATCTTCGAGCGGGCGCACGATCGCGTCGCGCATCTCGGTGGTCGACGCGCCCGGATAGGTGAGCAGCACCTGGATCGAGGGTACGTCGTAGTTGGGCAGCTGTTGCTTTACCAAGCTGAAGCCGGCCGACGCTCCCCGCCAGCAGTACTAGCGAAAGGAAGACCGTCACCAGCGTCGGCCGTTTTACGAAGAGCCGCGTCAACCACATAGGCTAGCTCCCCACGCCCGCGTACGCGAGTTCCGGAGACACCTGCTTCACCAGCTCGGCGCCGCTGCGCGGTTTGGGTGCCAGCCACATGAACATCACCGGCACCAGCACGCAGCGTGAGCAGCAGCGAACTGATCAAGCCGCCGATCACGACGATTCCCAGCGCCTGGCGCTGGCCGGCGCCGGGATCGAGCGCGAGCGCGATTGGCGTCATGCCGGCGATCATCGCGCACGTGGTCATCACGATCGGGCGGAAGCGTTCGCGCGCGGCCTCGATCATCGCGTCGCCGCGGCTCATCCCGCGCTCGACCATGTGATTGGCAAAGTCGACGAGCAGGATGCCGTTCTTCGACGCCAGCCCCACGAGCAGCACGGTGCCGATCAGCGAGAAGAGGTTGAGCGCCTGATGCGTGATCGCCAGCGACGTCAGCGCGCCGACCGCGGCGACCGGCACCGAGAACATGATGATGAAGGGCGCCGGTAAGCTATCGTAGAGCGCGACCATCAGCAGATAGACGAGCAGCAGCGAGAGCCCCAGCGCCATCGTCATGCCGCGGATCGTATCGGAGAGGTTCTGCTGCTGTCCCCCGACGTTGGCCTTCACCGATACCGTGAGGGCAGGTGCAGCGCGGCAAGCTGTTTTTGGAAGTCGCGCTGCACGATCGACTGGATCGCGCCCGGCGCTAAGTTCGACTGCACGTGCACCACGGTCTCGCGGTTGACGCGCGTCATCAGCGGCTGAGACGGATCCGACACGTACTTCACCACGTCGCCGACGTGCACGAGGTTGCCGCCGATCGTGCGCACGGGGATCGCGCTTAGCGTCGCTGAGGCTCGTCTGATCGGCGCGCGGGTAGAGCACCTGCACGTATTTCGTGCCCCGAGCCGTGTCGAACTGGGTCGCCAGCGTTCCGCCGAAGGCCGCGCGGATCGCGGCCGCAGCCTGACCGATGTTCACCCCGAGCACGCGCGCGCGGTCGCGGTCGAACTCGATGTCGATCTGCGGCGAGAGCTGCTGCGCCGAAGCAGTTGACGTTGGCCGTGCCCGGCGTGTCGCGCAGCGCTTGCGCGACTTTTGCCGCCTACGCTTCGGGATGCTCGTCGCTCGAGGTTACGAGATAATCGATCGGCTGCGCGTTGCCGCCACCGGTTCCCGTCGCGGGAATCGAGATCACGCGCGCGTTCGGCGCAACTTCTCCCGCAATGCGTCCCAGCACCGGCGCCCAGTAACTCGTCGGGCGCGCTTCCGCTTGCTCTTGAGAAAGACGTGGATCTGCCCGACCGAGCCCTGCACCAGCAGGCCGCCGAAGTTCGACTGCGTGCCGCCGGCGAGCGCCGTCTGAGAATCGACGTCGGGCAGCTTGGCAAAGCGCGCCGCCATCTGCGCGATCGCCGCGTTCACCGTCGTGAGCGGCGTGCCCGTGGGATAGGTGGCCTGCACGAAGATCTCGCCGCGGTCATCGGCGGGATGAACTCGAAACCCACCGCGCCCAGCGGCACGAGCGCGATCGAGAACACGACCGCGAGCCCGCAGAACACCGCGACCGGTACCGCGCGCCGCATCGCCCACGGCAGCGTGCGCCGCGCGTAGACTTGGCGCACGTGTTCGAAGCCCTCGGCAAACTTTTCGATCGCTTTCCACGGCTTCCAGTGCCCCAGTAGCGACCAGTTGCCGGCAAGCGCCGGCGTGATCGTAAACGAGACGCAGAGCGAGGTGAGCGTCGCGGTGACGACGACCAGCGCGAACTCCGAGAGAAAGCGCCCGACCGTGCCCGGCAGAAACGCGATCGGCAGAAAGACGACGACGTCGACCAGCGTGATCACTACCGCAGCCGGCCCGATCTGCGTGCGGCCCTTGATCGCGGCCTCTTTCGGGCGTTCGCCGTTATCGAAATGCCGCTCGACGTTCTCCAGCACGACGATCGAGTCGTCGACGAGGATTCCGATGATCAGCGTCATCGCCAGCAGCGAGACGGTATCGATCGTGAAGTTGACGATTCGCATCGCCGCTAACGTCACGCAGAGCGACGCCGGGATGGCGATCAGCACGACGACCGCGTTGCGCCACGAGCGCAGGAAGAAGAGCATCACGATCGAGGTGATCGCGATCGCCTGGATCAGCGTGCGAAAGACGCCCCAGATCTGCTCTTTCGTGTACGCGGCCTGATTGTTGAGAATGCGGAAGTCGATCGCCGGATACGTGCGTTCCAGCGTCGGCAGCATCTTCAGCACGTTCTGCGCGGCGGTCACCTCGCTCGCGCCGGTCGATTTCTGCACGCTCAGCGAGATCGTCGGCACCGTGCCCACGTAGCTGTACTGGCGCTGCGGCTCGAATGAATCGGTGACTGATGCGACGTCGCCGACGCGGATCACGCGTGCCGAGGCGGTCCACGGGTTTACGCTCGAGAGCGACGGCCCACCGTAGCTGCTTCCGCCGCTCGCGCTCGACGAACTCGACGACGATCCCGGCGCGGCGCTCGGTGCCGCGGTCGCGGTGCTCGCCGCAATCACCTGCGCCGCGAGATTGGGCAGCGGCTGCGCCGTCGCCACGGCAGCGGGCGTCGCGGTCGCAACGGCGGTTGCCGACGAGCTTGCCGACGCAATGGTCGGCGATGGGAACGGCGTCGGCGACGCTGCCTGCTGCGCGGCGGATGTCGAAAAAGGCGCGGGCGTCGCGTTGACGCTGGCGGCGCCGGCTTGCGCGGGTGCGGCCGTTGACTGCGCGGACGTTCCGCCGCCGCCTCCGCCGCCGGCGGCCGACGTGCCGGCCGGCGCGCCCGGGGAGCCCGGCAGCGCCGGTTCGTTATACGACGCGTTGCCGAACGACGTCGTGAACGGCGACGACGCGAAGACCGGCAGATCGGCGACGGTCGCGACGTTGCTCACATCGCCGCGGACGTCGATCGTCGTTTCGCGATTTGGCAGATACGCGATGCCGCCGGGTTCGCGCGAGTTGTTCTGCGAGACCGTGCTGGTGATGTCGTTGAGCGTGAGGCCCGAGGATTGCAGCAGGTTCGGATCGACCGCCACCTCGATTGCGGGCGTCACCGAACCGCCGACGTTGACGTTCGAGATGCCGTCGACTTGCTCGAGATCGGGCACGACGTTGTTGGTGACGATCGCCGAGAGCGCGCCCGACGCAAGCGAGTGCGAGCTGACGCCGAGCGTCAAGATCGTCGCTTGCGCGGGATCGAACGTGCCGACCGTCGGCGCCGGCATGTCGCTGGGCAGCTCCGATTGCGCGACCAAGATGCGCCGCTGCACCTGCACGAGATCGGTCGTCTTATTCGAGGTGAGCGAGAAGACCGCCGAGATCGTCGCCTGCCCCTGCTGCACCGTCGTGTTGATGTGATCGAGGTCGGGCGCGCCGGCGATCGCGTCTTCGATGGGACGCACGATCGCGTCGCGGATCTCCGTGGTCGAGCCGCCGGGATAGCTCGCCCGCACGCTGATCGTCGGAAAGTCGATGTTGGGAAACTGCTGCTGCACGATCGTCGCGAGCGCGATTCCGCCCGCGACCGCAATCAGCGCGAGGCTGACGAAGACGAGCGCGGGCCGGAGAACGAAGAGACGGGTCGGCCACATCGTGCTTACCGCCTACGGCTCTTCGGCCGCACCTGCGAGCTGCTGACCCGGCGTGATGCCCAGCTGCCCGTTGCTGATCACCTCCGTGCCTGCGGGCAACCCGGCGACCACCGACGTCCTGCCGTCGCTGCCGCGCTCGGTCACTTTCGCGAGCTTCGCGGTATTGTCGGAGCCGACGGTCAGCAGCGTCTGGTGCGAATCGTCCAAGAACGACGTGGCCGGCACGCCGATGCCGCTGACGGTGGGCAGATCGATCGTCGCGGTGACGGCCATGCCCGACTTGAGCTTCAAACCGGGATTGCCGAGGATCGCCTCGACGGTGAAGTTCGTCGAGCCGGGCTGAACCTGCCCGAGCACGGCGTTCACCCGCCCGCGATACGGCGGCGCGTTCACGCCCGCGACCGAAACGCTGACCGCGGCACCGCGCTGGATGCGGAATACCTGCTCCGACGACGCGTTGAGCTCGGCGTAGACCGGATCCAGCTCTTGCACGGTAAAGATCGTGCGCGATCCGGGATACTCGCCGGGATTGAGATTGCGGTTGACCACGACGCCGTCGACCGGCGAGGTGATCAGCGCCTTGTCGATCTGCGCTTGAATCTGATTGGCCTGCGCCGCCGCCGACGCGGCATCGGCCTGCGCGGAGGCGACGTTGGCGGCCTGCAGCCCGGTACCGGACGTGCCGTTGACGCGCTGGTTGAGGATAGCCGACTGCAGGCTTGCGTTGGCGGAGTTCACCTGCTGCTGGTCGTTGTGCACGGTGGTGCCCTGCTGGTCGACCTGCTGCTGCGACACGTAGCCGCCGTTGAGCAGCGCTTGGTAGCGCGTGAGGTTCGTCTGGTCGTTGCGCAGCGTCTGTTGCGCCTGCTGCAGCGCGGCTTGCGCGTTGCGCACCTGATCGCCGCCCTGGCCGATGTTGAGCTGCGCTTGATACTGCGTCTGCGCGACGCGCGCGGTTGACGATTGCGCGGAACTCTCCGCCGCATTGAGGCTCGCGCGCAAGTCGGTCGTATCGAGCACGGCGAGCGTTTGACCGCGGTGCACCTCGTCGCCCTGGATGACGCTCACCGAGTCGGTTGGCTCGGAGAGCGAGCTGGAGATCGCGACGTTTTGATAGGGCGCGATGATGCCGGCGATCTGCACCGTCGGGTGCACGGTCACCGGCTCGGCGGCCGCGGTTGGTACGCTCGCCGGCCCGGGCGACGGTCCGCCGCGCCCGCGATGGCGGCCGCCGCCGCACCCCGCGCACACGACGACCGCGCACAGCACCAGCACGGCGAACGATACGAGCAACGGCGATCGTCTCATCTCAAGAACGTATCCTACCTGGGAGATGCCCCACTTCGTCTGAGAGTTTACCCTCGCTCACCGAGCGTTCATCCGGCACGCTGCGAGAGGCGGCTGGCCCAGCGGAAAAGGCCGCCGACGACCAGCACGAACGCCACGACGCCGATCGCCGTGGCTGCAGTCGCGAATCCGGGGGCGGCGAGGCCGAGCGGCTCGGGCCGGCCGCTCGAGACGATCAGTCCGGCGAGCAGCACCCCAAAGAGGCTCTCGCCGACGATCAGCCCCGAGGCGACCAGCACGCCGAGCTGCCGGGCGCGCTCCGGCTGCGCGCTGCGCGCCGCCCAGCGGTTGTAGAACCACCCCAGGATCGCGCCGGCCACGACCGGCGCCGTCGTCGATGCCGGTAGGTAGATTCCAAGACCGACCGCCAGCGGCGGCAGCTGCCCGCGTTTGGTCGCGCGCAACAACTCGTCAATGCCGATGACGACCGCGCCCACGACCGCACCGGTGAGGATCAGCCGCCAGTCGATCTGTCCGCCGATCACGCCTTTGGCCAGCGCCGAGATCAGCGTCGCTTGCGGTGCGGGCAGCGGCTGCGTAAGGCCGTGCAGGTTGGGTGCGCCGGCGAAGCCGTAGCCGCGATTGAGCAGATTGAGGATCGGCGGAATCACCAGCGCGCCGAACACCACGCCCGCAACGAGCGCCAGCTGCTGGCGCCACGGCGTCGCGTTGACCAGCTGGCCCGTTTTGAGATCTTGCAGGTTGTCGTTGGAGATCGTCGCGACGCAGAGCACGACCGCCGTGACGAACAGCGCGTATGCGACCAGCTCTTCGGTCGCCGCGATGCGCGCGTGCGCCGCGATCGCCACCAGCATCAGCGACGCGCCGATCACCGCCAGGATCGCCAGCCCCGAGACGGGACTGTTCGAAGAGCCGATCAATCCGGCCATGTAGCCGCACGCGGCGGCGACGAAGAAACCGGCGAGCACCACGTAGAGCACCGCGGCCGGGGCGAGCACCCACGTCAGCGGCGCGAGCCGGCCGCCGGCGAGTGAGTTCGCCAACAGCAGCGCCAGCGGAATCAAACACGCCAGGCTGACGAGTGCAACGATGCCGATCGGGAGATCGCGCTCGGTGCGCGGCTCGTTCTCGCTGCCTCCCGCGCGCCGACGCCGCGAAGCCGCGAGCGCGCCGGCGACGCCGAGCGTCACCGGCTTTGCCAATCGCCCAAGCGACCAAAGCGCCGCGACGCCGATCGCGCCCGCGCCGATGAAGCGCACCTGGTGCGCCCAGGTCGCCGTTGCCACGTCGGCCGCGGCGCCGGGCACGTGCTCGAGGGCGCTGAGCGCCGGCGTGAAAATGCCCCAGGCGATGAAGAGGCCGGCCAGGATCGCCAGGCCCACGGAGAGCCCGATCAGCTGGCCGGCACCGACCAGCGCCAGCGAGAGCGAGAAGCCGAAGCCGGTCGTCGCGCTGCCCAAGCGCACGTACCCGGCGAGCTGCGAGGCGCAAATACGCGTCGCGACGATCGCGGCAAACGCCGCCGATGCCACCGTGCCCCCCACCAGCGCCAGCAATCCGGCGCGATTGGCTGCGCCGGTGCGCGACGCGGTGCCGACCTTGAGCACCTCGGCGGCGGCGACGCCCTCGGGATAGGGCAGATCCGACTGCGCCACCAGCGCGCGCCGCAGCGGCACGCTGTACATCACGCCGAGGATGCCGCCGATCGCGCAGATGGCGAACGTCTGCACGAACGGAAAGCCGCTCCACCAGCCGATCATCACCAAACCCGGCAGCACGAAGATCACCGCCGAGAGCGTTCCCGCGGCCGACGCGACCGTCTGCACGATGTTGTTCTCGTAGATCGACGAGTTCCGTACCGCGCGCAGCACCGCCATCGAGATCACGGCGGCGGGAATCGTCGACGCGAACGTCAGCCCGACTTTGAGACCGAGATAGACGTTCGCCGCGGTAAAGACGAGCGTGATGGCCCCGCCCAGGACGATCGCACGAGCGGTAAGCTCGACCCTTCCCTCCACGGGGCGCTTCTTTGCGCGCGCGAACGCGGACGGCCTTTTCGCGCAAAAAGGCAAAGCCCGTAACGGTTGGACGCTACGGGCTTTGCGTATCTCCGGTCATTCCCGCCTGTTTGAAGCCGTTTCCCGCTTCCTACCGACGTCTCTACCCGGTCTGTTCAATCGGTCCACTCGGATTGTCGCGGTTGAAGCGACGGTTCGTCTACGTGTTCCGATTGCGGCTCGATACGGGTCCGCACTTCGTCGATGAACGAAGTGTTTGCATGCTAGCAAAGCAAAATCGCCGTTGCAATATGCAAACGGCGCAGTCCACAACTGCTCCACAAGAAAGTGCGGTTACCCACAGTTTATCGACCGCCGTGGGCGCAAAAACGGCTTACCGCGCGGGCTGTGACGTGCCCATCGGCGCGGCGGATTCCATCGGCGCCATCGTTGCCATCGGCGCCATCGTTGCCATCGGTCCCATCGACGACATCGGGGTCATCGACGCCATCGGCGACATCGAGGGCATCGTCGAGGCCCCCGGCACCGTCTGCGCCGTCGCCGCGAGCGTCGTGGCGGTGGCGAGGAACGTTCCAAAGACGGCGAGGGCGACAAACCAGCGATTCATGAGGGTGATTCCTTCCTCGGATGCTATGAAAAGGGCTTCTCGGTCCTACCCACCCCGGGTCGCCTTGTAACGCGCCCGCGGCCCGGCGCGCAAACCATTGCGGCCGCTCCGGGGTATTAAGAGAGAGAGGGGAGAGCCGCGCGCCGTGCGGCAAGAACCACCCAAAAGCCAATGAGCACCATTGATTTAACCCGCCCAGGCGACGCCCTCGGCCGTACCCTGCCGATTTTCGAGCGTGCCGAGCGCGTGATTCCGCGCGTTGAGTGGGCCCTCCACGCGCCCTACGTCGACGCGATCGAGTGCCTCAAGCGCGAGCGCAACGCGGTGATCCTGGCCCATAACTACCAGGTTCCCGAGATCTTCTATACCGTGGCGGATATCGTGGGCGACTCGCTGGCGCTGGCGATGAAGGCCGCCGAGACCGACGCCGACGTGATCGTGCTCTGCGGCGTCCACTTCATGGCCGAGACCGCGAAGCTCGTCAATCCCAGCAAGACCGTGCTCGTGCCCGATCTGCGCGCGGGCTGCTCGCTAGCCGAGTCGATCACTGCGGCCGACGTGCGCCTACTGCGCGAACGCTATCCCGATACGCCGATCGTCACCTACGTCAATACCTCGGCCGAGGTGAAGGCCGAGTCCGACCTCTGCGTGACCAGCGGCAACGCGGTGCAGATCGTCGAAGCGCTCGGCGTTCCGCGCGTAATCTTTCTCCCCGACGAGTATCTCGCGAAGTACGTCGCCTCGAAGACGAACGTCGAGATTATCGCCTGGAAGGGGCACTGCGAGGTCCACGAGCGCTTCACCGGCGCCGAGATCCGCCGCTTCCGCGAGGGCGACCCAACGCTCACCGTGCTGGCCCATCCGGAGTGCCCGCCCGACGTGCTCGCCGAGGCCGACTTCGTCGGCTCGACGCAGGGCATGAGCGAGTACGTCGGCACGCTCTCGGAGACGCCCGGCGCGCGCGTGCTCTTGATGACCGAGTGCTCGATGGCCGACAACGTTTCGGGGCGCTATCCCGGCGTCGAGTTCGTGCGGCCGTGCAACCTCTGCCCGCATATGAAGCGCAACACGCTGCCGAAGGTGCTGCACAGCCTCGAGGCGATGGAGTACGAGGTGACGATCGATCCCGAGATCGCGCAGCGGGCGCGGCGCGCCGTGGACCGCATGCTCGAGTTCAGCCGCCATCTCCGCGACTAGGCCGCGACGCAGCATGGATGCGCGGCGCAGCGATGCGCTCGTCGTCGGCGCGGGCATCGCGGGATTGATCGCGGCGCTCAAGCTCGCGCCGGCTAAAGTGACGGTGCTCTGCAAGACGCGCCTCGGCAAAGGGGCGGCCACCGATTGGGCGCAGGGCGGCATCGCCGCGGCGATGGGCGCCGACGACTCACCACGGCTGCACGCGATCGATACGCAGCGCGCCGGCGCCGGCATCAGCGACACCAAGATCGTCGAGATCCTCACGCAAGACGCCCCCGCCCGCGTCGAGGAACTGCTCGAACTCGGCGCGGCCTTCGACCGCAACGACGAAGGCGAACTCGCGCTAGGCCGCGAGGCCGCGCACCAGCGGCGGCGCATCGTCAAAGCGGGCGGCGATGCCACCGGCCACGAGATACTCAAGACGCTGATCGAGGCCGTGCACGAACACCCGTCGATCGAGGTCGTCGAGAACTTTACCGCCGAGGATTTGGTCGTCGCCGGCGGCGGCATCGCGGGCGTCTACGCGACCGAGAACGCGTCGCGGGAGAGCGTCGAGTTTCTCTCGGGCGCCGTGGTGCTGGCGACCGGCGGCGCGGGCCGGCTCTACCGCTACACCACCAATCCCGTCGAGGCTACCGGCGACGGCATCGCAATGGCGGCGCGCGCCGGAGCCGTGCTCGCCGATATGGAGTTCGTGCAGTTTCATCCGACGGCGCTGGCGATCGGCCGCGACCCGATGCCGCTGGTGACCGAGGCGGTGCGCGGCGAAGGCGCGATCCTGGTCAACGACTTGGGCGAGCGTTTCATGCGCGCCGTTCATCCCGATGCCGAACTCGCCCCGCGCGACGTCGTGGCGCGCGCGATCTTCGAACAGCAGCAGCGCGGCCGCAGCGTGGGGCTCGACGCGCGCTCGGCGATCGGCGCGCGCTTTCCGCAGGCGTTTCCGACCGTCTTCCGTTTCTGCATGGACGCCGGAATCGATCCCCGTCTGGAAAACATTCCCGTCGCGCCCGCCGCGCATTACTTGATGGGCGGCATCGCCGTGAACGAGTGGGGGCGCACCTCGCTCGAGCATCTCTGGGCGTGCGGCGAGACGAGCGCGACCGGCGTGCACGGCGCGAATCGTCTCGCGAGCAACTCGTTGCTCGAGGCGCTCGTCTACGGCTCGCGCGTCGCCGAAGACATCGCGGGCGCCGCTCCCTCCGCAGGCGCGGTGGTGGCGGAGTTGCCGGCACCGCCGGCGTTGTGCGCCATCGCCGAGGCGCAGGCGATCAACGATCTGCGCAACCTGATGTACGCCAACGTCGGCTTGGTGCGCGCCGAATCCGGTCTGCGCGAGGCGCTCGCGCGCATCGCCGAGCTGGAAGCGGCGGCGCCGCCGAAGGGCGTACTGCGTAACCTGCTCGTGGTGGGCCGTTTGATCGCCGAGGCCGCGCTCGCGCGCAGCGAGAGCCGCGGCAGCCACTTCCGCAGCGACTATCCGCGAACCGACGAAGCTCTTGCCAAACGCTCATTCACGCGACTGCGCAGCGTCGCTTGAGCTGATCGCCGCGCCGGTCGTGCGCGCGGCGCTGCTCGAAGATCTCGGCCGCGGCGGCGATCTCACCACCGAGGCGATCGTCGATCCGGCGCTTCGGGCGCGGGGGCGGATCGTTTCGCGGCGTGACGGCGTGGTTGCGGGGATCGGGATCGCGGCACTGCCGTTCGAGCTGCTCGACGCGGGTGTCGCGTACGAGGCGTTGCTGCGCGACGGCGAGCGCGTGGTCGCCGGTGAGACGCTCGCCGAGATCGAGGGCAGCGCGCGCGCGCTGCTCACCGGTGAACGCACCGCGCTCAACCTGCTGGTCCGGCTCAGCGGCATCGCAACGCTGACGGCGGCGATGGTCGCGCTCGTAGCCGGAACGCGCGCCAAGATCGCCGACACGCGCAAGACGACGCCCGCTCTTCGAGCGCTGGAGCACTACGCCGTTCGCTGCGGCGGCGGCGCGAACCATCGCTTCGGACTCGACGACGGCGTGCTTATCAAAGATAACCACCTCGCGCTGGCGGGCTCGATTCACGCGGCAGTCGCCGCGGCGCGCGCGCGAGCCGGGCATATGGTGAAGGTCGAGATCGAGGTCGATACGCTCGAGCAGCTGCGCGAAGCGCTGGAAGAGCCGATCGACGCGGTGCTGCTCGACAACATGACGCCCGCGCAGCTCGCGCAAGCGGTAGCGATCGTGGGCGGCCGCGTGGTCACCGAGGCCAGCGGCGGCGTCACCCGCGAAAACGTCGCGCAGATCGCCGCCACCGGCGTCGACCTGATCACCATCGGAGCGCTCACGCACAGCGCGCCGGCACTCGACTGTCGCTGGAAGTCATTTTGTCATCCTGAGCGCCGTCGAAGGATGACAAAAGGCGCTCGCTGTGACGGCGAAGCGTTACCGATACGCTAGCAGCGCGATGGCGACTATGGCGCCGATGACGGCGACGAACGTTGAGACGCCGTATGCCAGCATCGCGGAGAGCGAGATCACTTCGCCGCGGCGCAGGCCCGCGCTGGTGACGGCGTAGCGCCAGGCTCCGAGCAGGGCGACGAAGATGCCGAAGAGCGCCATCGTCGTCCCAAACGTCGTAGAGAGGCCCTTCGTCACCGTGCCTCCTTGGACGAGCACCGCGAACTCGCGCGCGAAGAGCGAGAAGCGCGCGATCACGAAGCCGAACGCGATAAAAGCCAAGCGCGGTGCGAACGTACGCCAACAGGGTGCGTTCGTTCGCCAAGACGTCGGTGGCGCGGGTCGGTGGCGCCTCGGTTCGCTCCAGTGGCATGAGCCACTAGCCCTTAGGCGGAATCGAGGCCAGTACCATGTCTACACCGCAAAACGCCTCCGCGCCGGCCGAACAGGCCCAGACCCGCTACGATCTTCAGCCCCCCAAGGCCCTCGTCGAGTTCATGATCGCGGGATTGGCTCGATATCCCGGCGACGGTGCGGCCGCATCCGCAGAACGGTCGCTTTGCCCAGCGACGCGAGGCGCTTTCGCAAGCCTATCGCGGCGTCCACGTGCTGATTCCAGCCGGGCGCGAGCACTTGCGTGCCAACGACACCGTCTTCCGTTTCCGTCCCTCGAGCGATTTCGCGTGGCTTGCCGGCGACGCCGAGCCCAACTCGCTGCTGGTGCTCGAGCCGCACGGAGCCGGCACACCGCAGCGTGATCTTCGTGCTCGACCACAATCGCGGCACGCGCCGAGTTCTTCACCGATCGCTTTGCCGGCGAGCTGTGGGTCGGCCGTCACCGCGGCGTCGAGGAGAGCGTCGTGTACTACGGCGTCGACGAGTGCCGTCCGGTCGGCGAGCTGGGCGCCTATCTCGAGGAGCTGCGCGATTCGAAGCAGCCGCTGCGTCCTCGCGCGCAGTGACGACGATCGCGTCGACGCGGTCTTCTCTCACACCGACGGCGACGACGAGCTATCGGAGCGTCTCTCCGAGATGCGGCTCGTCAAAGACGACTACGAAATCGCCGAGCTGCGCAAAGCGTGCGCGTTCACGAAGCTGGCCTTCGAAGATGCGATTCGCGCGATGCGCGACCGCAAGGAGCGAACGCGAGATCGAGGTGGCCTTCTCGGGACGCGCGCGAGTCGAAGCCAACGACATCGGCTATCTAACCATCGCGGCCGCCGGCGAGCACGCGTGCACGCTGCACTGGACGCACAACGAGCGGACGCGCTGCGCCCCGGCGATCTGCTTGCTGCTCGACGCCGGCGTCGAGTGCGATTCGCTCTACACCGCCGACGTCACCCGCACGCTGCCGATATCCGGACGGTTCTCCCCCGAGCAGCGCACGGTCTACGACCTGGTCTGGGAGGCGCATCGCGTGGCCATGGAGGCCGTGGTTCCCGGCAACGACTTTCTCGAGCCCAACCGGCGCGCGATCGACGCGTGCTGGCCCAAGGGCTCATCGACCTCGGCATCCTGCGCGTCTCGCTCGACGAAGCGCTCGACCCGCAGCGGCTGATGCAGCGGCGCTACACGCTGCACAACGTCAGCCACATGCTCGGGCTCGACGTCCACGACTGCGCCGCACGCACGCACGGAAGAGTACCGCAACTGCCGGCTGCGCGAGGGAATGGTCCTCACGGTCGAACCCGGACTCTACTTCCAGCCCGACGACGCGACCGTCCCCGAGCGCTTCCGAGGAATCGGCGTGCGCATCGAGGACGACGTCGTGGTTACGAGCACCGGCTTCGAGAACCTCGGCGGCTCCTGCCGGCGAAAGCCGGCGAGGTCGAGCGCTGGATCGGCGAACTCTGGTCGTCTAGCTCGGGCATAACGGCGGTTCCAGGCGGTGCCGGCGGCACTGGCGGCGGGATCGACGCGCCGCCGTGCGCGGCGGCCAGTTCGTCCTCGATGGGCCAGCGGCCGAAGGCGAGCATGAGCATGCAGATCAGCGGGCCGACGCCGGGGACGAGATTGAGCAGCGACATCGCGCCGTTGTAGCCGGCCTTGGTAAAGATCCGCCAAAAGATCCAGATCGTAAACGCGAGAATCGCGACGAATACGATGCAGATAGACCATGAAAAACGTCGCCATGAAGCCTGCGGCGGCGGTTTGATTGTTGTCCATCGGTCTTAGAAGCCTTCCGTTCGTAGCAGCGTCGAGGAAGTGAATCGCGCCGACCGGCGCGTTAGTGAACCGTTCAACCTCGTGGCGGCGAGCCCCAACCCGATTGCAGGTATTTACCGTTGACGACGATGGCGGGCACCGTCGGGTCGCCGGCCGTATACTCGAACATTCGCTCGCGCACTTTGCGGTCGTTTTGAGCGTCGTGACGCTCGTATGGCGTGCCCGCGGCGTCGTAGTACGCCATCGCACTCTTGCAATACGGACACGTCGGCGAGATGAAAAGCTCTAACCGCGAGCCCGGAGGAATGTGCTCCGCGTCGAACTGGGCCGCCATGCCGCTGGTGTTCGTACCAACGCCGCTGGGGAATCTGCGAGACGTCACGCTTCGCGAGCCTCGACGTGTTGCGCGAGGCCGAGATCGTGGTGGCCGAAGACACGCGGGTGGCGCGCAAGCTGCTGGCGGCCTTGGGCATCGAAGGGCGGCCGATTTGGAGCTACCGCGAGCAGAACGCCGAGAGCGTAACCGCTGGTAATCCTCGAGCGCGCGAAGACCGCCGTCGTCGCCGTGACCGCGCGATGCCGGCATGCCCGGCATCTCGGATCCCGGAAGTCGAGCTGGTCGCCGCGGCGCGGCGCGAGGGCATCGCAGTCGAAGTGCTGCCGGGCCCGAGCGCGGCCACCGGCGTCGCACTGCTCTCCGGCTTTCCGCTGCGCCGCTTCCGCGTCGAAGGATTTCCGCCGCGCGCTTCGGGCCAGCGGCGCGAGCGTTTCGCGACCGCGCTGCGCGGCGGGCGACGACGATCTGGTACGAGTCGCCGCAGCGCATCGTGGCGACGCTGACGGCGATCTGGCGAGCGTGGCGCCCGACGCGGAGGTCTTCCTCGTGCGCGAATATCACCAAGCTGCACGAACAGCAGCTCGTCGGCACGCCGCAGCGCGTCGCCGCGCGACTCGGCGATCCGCTGCGCGGTGAGGTCTGCGTTCGCGGTCGCACCCTACGCGGGACTGGCCGGGAAGCCGCTGCGAGCGCGATCCAGAGCGCCGCCATCGACGCGCTGCTGGCCGGAGGACGCGGCGTCGGCGAGGTCGCAAGGCTGCTGGCCGCACGCGGCTTGGGCGATCGGCGCGAGGTTTACGCCGCGGCGACGCGCGCGGAAGGCGCCCGGCAAGAGCGCCGCTGAAGAGAGCGCTGATAGCGATGGAACGCGCCTATTACGTCACGACGCCGATCTATTACATCAGCGGCAATCCGCACATCGGTCACGCCTACACGACGGTCGTCGCCGACGTCCTGGCGCGCACCGCGCGGACGTTCCGCCCGACCTTCTTTCTCACCGGCACCGACGAGCACGGGCAGAAGGTCGCCAACGCCGCGGCCGCCGCGGGAAGATCGCCGCAGGAGTGGTGCGACGAGCTCGTGCCGCGCTGGAAGGAACTCTTTGCCGCCTATCACGTGGAGTACGACGATTTCATCCGCACGACGGAGCCGCGCCACGTGGAGAAGGTCGTCCGCATTTTCGAACGGCTGCGCGAGACCGGCGACGTCTATCTCGGCAAATACGAGGGCTGGTACTGCGTCGACGACGAGACATTTTGGCTGGAATCCAAGCTCGTCGACGGCCGCTGTCCGACCTGCGGACGCGAGGTGCAATGGATATCGGAGGACGACTGGTTCTTCCGCCTCTCGGCGTACAACGCGATCGGCTGATCGAGCACTTCGAAGCGAACGCGCAGTGGGTCGCGCCGCGCAGCGTGTACAACGAGATGATGTCGATCCTCGACGAAGGGCTCGACGATCTCTCGATCTCGCGCACGAACCTGGAGTGGGGCATCCCGATCCGAAGGCGGCGGCGTGATCTACGTCTGGCTCGACGCGCTGCTCAACTACATCACCGCGATCGGCTGGAGCGAGGACGAAGCGCGCTTTCAATTCGCTCTGGCCGGCGAAGACCCAGCTGATCGGCAAGGAGATCGCGCGCTTTCACACGATCATCTGGCCCGCGATGCTCTGGGCGTTGGGCGAGAGCGCGCCGGAGCTGGTGTTCGCGCACGGCTGGATCACCGTCGACGGCGAGAAAATGAGCAAGAGCCTCGGAAACGCCGTCGATCCGTTCCTGCTCGCAGCAACGCTTCGGCGCCGA
Source organism: Vulcanimicrobiota bacterium (assembly GCA_963844705.1). Taxonomy (GTDB): domain Bacteria; phylum Vulcanimicrobiota; class Vulcanimicrobiia; order Vulcanimicrobiales; family Vulcanimicrobiaceae; genus Cybelea. The sequence continues at coordinate 166,989 of CAWJPI010000001.1, forward strand.
TGCGATGCGTTATTTTCTGCTGCGCGAAGCGCACGTTCGGCAGCGATTTCTCTTACTCGGAAGAGAAGATCGCGCAGCGCTGCAACAGCGATCTTGCCAACGACCTCGGCAATCTTTTGAAGCGAGCCTCTCGATGCTGGCAGCGTTACCGCGACGGCGTCGTGCCCGCGCCGCGCGCCGCTTCGCGAGCTTGGGGCGCGCTTTGCGCCGCTGCCCGAAGTCGTGCGCGATCTCACGTCTCGACCTGCGATTCCGCGAGGCGCTGGAAGCGGCGTGGGAGCTGGTAACGGCGCTCAACCGCGCGATCGACGACCGTAAGCCGTGGGTGCTGGCCAAGGAGCAGCGCACCGAAGAACTCGATGCGCATGCTCTACGATTTGTGCGAGGGGCTGCGGTGGATCGCGATTCTGCTCTATCCGGTGATGCCCGAACGCATGACCGAGATGTGGCGGCAGCTCGGCAATCCCGGAAGCATCATCGAGGATCCGGCCGTATCGCTGCGGTCTTGGGGCGGTTTCGCGGCAGGCGCGCAAACTGCGCCGGCCACGCCCCTCTTTCCGCGCGTCGAACTGCTCGCACCCACGTGATCGATACCCACTGCCACGTGCACGACCGCGCCTTCGACGCGGATCGCGACGAGGTCGTGGCGCGCGCGCGCGATGCCGGCGTGCGCGCGATGGTGACGATCGGCGAGGACCTGCCCGATAGCGCGGTCGCCGTCGACGCCGCCGCGCGGTTGGGCATCGTTGCGGCGGTCGGCATCCATCCCCACGAAGCCGCCGGCGCGCCGGCGGATCTCGCTGAGCAGTTGGCGTCGCTGCTCGAGCGCCCGGGCGTGGTAGCGCTCGGCGAGATCGGGCTCGACTACTACTACGATCGCAGCCCGCGCGACGTGCAGCAGGAGGTATTCCGGCGACAGCTGCGCGTCGCGCGCGAGCGCAAGCGCACCGTCGTCTTCCACCAGCGCGACGCCTTCGACGATTTCACGCGCGTCCTGCGCGAGGAATGGGAGCCGGGCATGCGCGGCGTCGTGCACTGCTTCACGGGAACCCCGGAGCAAGCGAGCGTCTACGTCGACGAGTTCGGTTTGTTCCTCGGAATCGGCGGCGTGCTGACGTTTCCCAACGCGCAGCCGGTGCGCGATGCGGCACGCAGCGTGGGCGCCGGCGCGCTCGTGCTCGAAACCGACTCCCCGTTCTTGGCACCCGTTCCCAAACGCGGCAAACGCAACGAACCCGCATTCGTAACGCACACCGCCGACCGTCTCCGAACCGAACTCGGCATTCCGTTCGACGAGCTCGTGGTGACGACGGATAAGAACGCGCAGTTGCTCTTTGGGATCTAACGCACCCTTGTCACCCTGAGCCCCGCGACGCGCTCACCGCTACGGCGCCGCGACGCAGCGATCGCCCGCGCGGCGGCACGAAATAATTTCATCCGGTGTATTGCCGGCTTCGAACGGCGAGCCCGGCATCGGCCACAAGGCACCTGTTGTTCGATCGATCCTCGATCCTGAAATGCTCTTTGAGGAGAAGTTCGTTACGTAGAGAAATGCGCCGTCCGGCGTGACGGTGATTCCGTTGCCGAGGCCGGCGCCGGCGTAGGGCGATGTCGGCAGAGGCTGGAGTGCTCCAGTTCGCGAGTCGATGCGATATCCTAAAACCGCCGGCCCCGCCCCTGATTCTGGAACGAAGCTGAGATACAGAAATCGGCCAAGCGGATCGGTGGCAGCCCAGCGCGCATCGGTTCCCGCACTCACGTTCGGCGTTGTCGGCGGAGTCAGGAGTCCGGTGTGCGGGTCGACTCCATAGACCGAGATGGCCGAGGGGTGTTCGTTGCTGAGATACGCCCAGCGCGCGCGCCGGTCGATGAGAAGTACGCTGCCTCCGCGCCGCCCGAGAGCTTGCGTCGAAACGCGATGCAACGCTCCGTCGCTGCTTACGGCGAACGCTTCGATATCTTTCTCGGTCACGACGTACGCGAGGTCGCGCGTCGGATTCATCGCGAGTTCGAATGGCCAGCGATTGAGCGGCAGCGGCGACCAGCTCAACGGTCGGAGTGCTCCGCTCTCGCCATCGACCGCGTAGCCGGTGATGCTTTTTCCGTTGACGTTCGCCCCGTACGCATGGCGGCCGCTGCGATCGAACCTCACGGTCGTGGGACCGGTTCCGGAGGCAAACGGCGAGCCAGGCACGAGGCGCAGCGTCCCGCTTCGCGCGTCGATCGTGTAGGCGAAGATACCGTCGTACCACGTGCCTGCATAGAGGTGATGGCCGGCGGGGTCGATCGTCAGACGCACCGGCTTGCCGTGCGCGAACGGCGATCCGCGCACTTGCGTCAGTCGTCCATGTTTACCGACCCAGTAGCCCCATAGGTCGTCCGACATCGCGTTGGCCACGTATACGAAATCCACGGCGCCAACTTTCGGCGGCAGCCACGGTATCGGCGTCGGTGGCGGCCCCGGGGGAGGACAGAAGAACGGGGTCGGCGTCGCGGCCGGTTGAAGGAGTCTGACCGGCCACGCCGTCGCGCTTCGTGCCGGAGAAGCCGCCACGAAATTGACGATGCCGAGCGGTTCTCCGCTGCGTTCGTCACGCGCCAACACCCAAACGCTTGAGTCGTTTCCAAACTTCACGTTGCCCCACGCCGTATCCGACGGCGGAGGCATCAGCACTTCGATTCGGTCGTTACTATCGACGCGCACGATTGGCTGCCGGCGATCCACACGGCACCGTCGGGCGTCATCTCCAGCGACATCGGCGGCGAAGCGAGCGGCCGAACCACGTTCTCGCTCATCACCCTTGGCGGCTCGTGCTCAACGAGCACCATCGCGCGCGACGTGCCGTTTGGGCGCACGTGGATCACCTCCGTCGAGGTCGCGGACCAGAACGATCCGTCGCGCCCGACGGCCTGAATCACCGCTCCCGGCACGGTTGGGGTGCGGACGAGACGCGCGCGAACCGTTGGCCGGGAGTCGAGTTCGTAGAGGCCATCGGTATTGGTCGCGTAGACGCGACCGTTGGGCGAGCGAAACATGCTGAAGATGTCGTTCGGCGTCTCCGCCGACGCCAACAGTTTTGTCCGCGGATTAAACGCGTAGATCGTGCGGTCCGACGGACCTCCTTTGAAAAGCCACACGATGCCGCGCGCGTCCGGTACTACGCTCGCATAGGAGAAATCCAACCCAAACCACCGATGTCCGATTGCGCGCACCGCGGCGGTGGTATCTTCGCTCCTGTCGTGGTGCTCGGGCAGGAGGAGTGCGCCGTCGAACGAGCCGGCGAACTCGAAGTGAGAACGGGCGGGAAAGCCGCAGCGCGAATTCGGTTGCCAGGCTTTTTGAACGCGCCGGTTCGCGATGCGATACAGGCCGTCGCGGTCGGTTCGCACCATCACCGTCCCGTCGTCGAGGACGGCGATACCTTGTGGAGGCGTATCGCGGCCGAAAACGCCGCTTGGAATTGCCGTCAACACCGTGATGCCGGCTTTGGTGAACGGCGCACACAGCACATCGAAACGAGACGGATCCGATAAGGCGCAGGCGCGAAAGCTCTGATGCGGTGCAGTTGGCGGTGCGCTCGGACCCGCAGCGGCGCCGCTGAGGATTGCCGCTGCGAGCAGAACGCTAAACTTCGATCCGTGCACCATCTCTTCGTTCGAGCTTGGCCAAAAAAAGCCGCCGCGCAGAAGCGCAGGATTACCGCAGGGGCAGCGCTCATTGCGACAAACTTCGAAGGGGTTTCGCGTTTTGCCAGGCTGTTTCCAAACGATCGCGGACGGCCGTGACGATCGTGGCATCGGCGGTAGTGCAGCCCCAGTCGGTCATTGCCCCGCGGCCGTACGGCGACGTCGCGTTGGCGGAGCCGAGCCAAGCGCGATCGCCGACGGCCGCGAGTTTTTCGGAGTCGCGGCACGCGCGTACGTGCACGCCTTGCGCGGCAAGCTTTTGCAGCGCCGAGCGTTCGCGCGGGTCCTCGCGCAGCTCGCGTTCGCTCACCAAAAGGCGGGGCGACTCGCCTTCCGCGGCGAGATCGCGCAACGCGGCGAACACGACGTTCGACGAACCGAACGTCTCGCTCTCGACGATCGTGCCGTCGCCGGCGCGCGCGCTCTCGAGCAGCCGCGCTTCGAGGTCGAGCGCTTCGCGCTTTTCACCGGGGATAGCGCGCGCGTCGGCGGGATCGTTGGCGCGGAGCACGAGGTCGCCGTCGCGCCAGTTCTTCTCGTCGAGGTAGAGGGCGCCGTCGGCGGCGATCGCCTTGGCGTGAAGCGGATGGCAGAGCGACGCCGTTGCACCGGCGGCGCGCAACTCGCCGGCGACCCGGCGGTTCTCGGCCGCCAGCCGGCCGGCCGTGCCGCTATACGGGCTGCCCTCAAGCTCGATGCTCACGCCGGCACCGCGGCGCGCCGCTGCCTCGAGCGCGTGCAGAATCGGACCGTGCAGCGTGAAGGCCTGGGCGTCGATGCGCTGCGCGGTCCGCAGCGCTTGCAGAACCTCTCCGGTGGAGCTGAGCGAGAGCACGGCCCGTGCCTATCACGACGCGAACTGCGAGCGGCAAGTCGTGAGCCTGAGAGGGGCGCCGTCCGGCCCTGCGGGGGGAGAGCGATGCGGCACCCCAAAGCAGTAGCTAATGAATTCCGCCACGGCGCGCGGCCGTCACGACGGGGATCGGGAGAAGGGGCTCTTCGTGCGGGAGATGTTCGCCCGCATCGCCCCCCGCTACGATCTCACCAACCGGATGATGACCGCCGGCTTCGACGAGCGCTGGCGCCGGCGGGCTATCCGCCTGCTGGGCGCCCCGCATGACGCGCGCGTCCTCGACCTATGCTGCGGCACGGGCGATCTGGTCTTCGGCCTGCTGCGCGGCGACCGCACGCTCGAGGTCACCGGAATCGACTTTTGCGGCCCGATGCTCGAACGCGCCGCCCTGCGGGCACAGCGCGAAGCGCGCGGGAAAGCGAGCTTCGTCGAGGGCGACGTGATGGCGATGCCATTCGACGATCGAAGCTTTGACGGCGCGACGATGGGTTTCTCGCTGCGCAACGTCGTCGACGTCGACGGCGCCCTCGCCGAGATCTTCCGCGTGCTGCGCCCCGGCGCGCGCTTCGTGAACCTCGACGTGAGCAAGGCCCCGAACAAAGGTCTCAAAAAGCTCTTCGACCTCTACTTTTACGGCGTCGTTCCAGTGCTCGGCGGCCTCGTCGGCGGCTCGCGTGAAGCCTACCGCTATCTCCCCAACTCGCTGACGCACCATCCCAACGCGGTCGAACTGCGCGATCGTTTCGCGCGCGCCGGCTTCGCCGACGCCGGCTTTCTGCCGTTGATGGGCGGCACGATCGCGATCCACTACGGGCGCCGCCCGTGAGGCTCGTCGACCCCGGCCGCAGCGAGCGCGAAGACCTGCAATCGCTCGTCGAGCGTTTCTTCCGCGAGCGCTTCTCGACCGATAATCCGATCATCACCGAGGCCATCAAACGCATGCTCGCCGCGGGGGGCAAACGTTTGCGCCCGCGCATGACGTTGCTCGCGTCGGCCGCGTGCGGCGGCGATCCGCTCGAGCACCTGCACTTGGCCGCGTACATGGAGCTGATCCACGTTGCGACGCTGATTCACGACGACGTGGTCGACAACGCGCAGCTGAGGCGCGGCGTCAATGCGACGGCCGTCGACTACGGCAACCGCGTCAGCGTGCTGGCCGGAGATTATCTCTTCGCGTGGATATTCAAGAACGTCACGTCGAGCTATCCGCATCCGGTGCCGCACGTGCTCTCGGCTACGCTGGCCGACGATCTGCGACGGCGAAGTGCTGCAGCTTCAGGCGCTCGGCAATCTCGACCTCCCGCTGGAGATGTACGTCGAGATCGCTCGCAAGAAGACGGCCTCCCTCTTCGCGGCGTCGGCACGCTGCGGCGCGATCATGGGCGGCGGTGACGCGCCGGAGATCGCCGCGCTCGACGCCTTCGGCGACGCGTTCGGCATCGCGTTTCAGATGAAAGACGACCTGCTCGACGTCACGGCCGACGAACGCTCGCTCGGCAAACCGGTCGCCAACGATCTCATCGAGCGCAAGACGACGATTCCGCTGATCGCAGCGCTGGCCGCCGGCGACGCCGGCTTCCGCGGTACGGTCGCTCGCTTCTACGAGAACGGCGCCAACGACGGGCTCGCTTCGGTCGTCGCACGGCATCGAATCCGCGGGTGGGTTGGAGGCGACGCGCCGCGAGATCGCCCGCTACGTGGAGCGCGCCAAGGCGGCCTTAGAGCCATTGGCGCCGGGGGAGGCGAAGAACGAACTCGCGCATCTCAGCGACGCCCTGCTCGGCTAGCTAATAAGGAAAAAGAAGATCATCATGTCCGTCCATCCACTCCTCGCCTTCATCGACGCGCCGATCATCATCGGCATCCTGGTGCTCGGCGCGCTGCTCTTCGGCGCCGACAAACTTCCCAAGCTCGCGCGCAGCGCGGGCCAGGCGAAGAAAGAGTTTCTGGTCGGACAGGCCGAGGCCGACGAAGCCGCGGCGACGGCGCGCGAAGACGCGCGGCGGCGCGCCGCGGCCGCGCACGCCGACGTCATGGATAACGTCGAGCTGGCCTCGAGCACCGGCGAAGCCGTACCGCCGCCGACCCCCGACCGAGGCACGCCTAGCTCGTAAACGTGGCCTCTAGCTGGCAGACCGCGAAGCCCGACCCGGCGCCGTGGGATCAGAAGGAGATGCCGATCACGGAGCACCTGCGGGAGCTCCGTAATCGTCTCTTGATCGCGCTCGGGACGGTCGGCGCCATCGCCGTCTTGCTCTTCTGGCCCTCGCAGTATGCAATCCGCTGGATGATGCGCGAGTACTTCGGCGGACTGGAGCTTCACGCGTTCGGACCCGCCGACGTGATCTTTACCGAGTTCAAGTTCTCGATCGTCGGTGGCATCGTGTTCGGGCTGCCGGTACTGCTGCAGCAGGTGTGGCTCTTCGTCGTGCCGGCCATTCACCCGCGCACGCGGCGCATGGTGTACTCGTTCATCCTGCCGTCGTTCTTGCTGGCGCTTGCGGGGTTGGCGTTCGCGCATTTCGTGGTGATTCCGCGCGTTGTCTCGGCGCTGCTCCACATCACCGACGCGGTCGCGACGCCGACGTTCGGCGTCGCCTCGACGCTGAGCTTCGTGATCGTGCTGCTGGCGCTCTTCGCGATCATCTTTCAAACGCCGATCGTGCTGATCGGCCTGGCGCGTCTGGGCATCGTCAACGCGGCGATGCTGCGAAAGTACCGCCGGCACGCATCTTCGGCTTCTTCGTCGCCGGCGGCATCGCCGCGCCCGACGGCAATCCGCTCACGATGGCGCTGCTCGCCCTGCCGATGTACTGCCTCTACGAGATGTCGATCTGGGTGATCTCTGCCGCTCGAGAAGCGCTGGCGCGCGCCGTGACCGCGTGCGCGCGCGCTCTACGCCGATTTCGTGCGCACGTTCGGCAACGTGCTCTTCGCCGTCTAGCCTATTCGCCGTGTGGGGCGTGCTGACGCTGCTTGGGGTGGTGATCGACCAAGGGCGCGACGCCGACGTCTACTTTCAAACATTTGCCGCGCCGCTGGCGCGTGCGATCCTGCGCCTCAACCTCGACAACATCTACCACTCGCCGTGGTACGTTGGCATCGTCGGCCTCATCCTCACCTCGCTGGCAGTCTGCACGTTCAAGCGCGTGATCCCCGCGCGGCTTCCCGCGCTGCGTCCGGTGAAGGTGGAGAAGATTCCGCTCCACGAGGAGATCGAGCTGGAAGGCGAACCCGCCGAGGTCCGCGGCCGCCTCGCCGAGTTCTTCATCGGCCGCGGCTGGCGCATGCGCCGCCGAACGTTCGACGGCGTCGAGTGGAGCTTCGCCGACAAGCACGACTGGGCGCGCCGTGGCGTTCTGATCGCGCATCTCGGATTCGTGATCGTCGCCGCGGGCACGACGCTCTACTGGGCCGAAGGCTTCGACGGCGAGATCGCGCTGCTGACCGGACAGACCGCGCAGGTTGCCAAGACCGGCGCGGTTATTCGCCTCGACGATTTCGCGTATACGCATCGCTCCCACGCAGACCAAGAGCGGCATGGTGTACCAGCCGATCGACTACGTTTCACAGGTTACCGTCACGCGGAAAGGACGGCGTCGCTAAGCACCTGACCGTTCGCGTGAACCACCCCATCGACATCGACGGCACGCTCTACTATCAGGCCAGCTATGGCTTCGGCACGCGCTTTCTGCTGACGCACGACGGCAAACGCGACGCCGCGCTCTCGAGCCGCACGCTGCTCGAGGGAGATTCGTTCGACGTGCCCGGGCACGTCGCGCAACGTGCGTGTACGAACGCTTCGCGCCGACGGTCAACAAGCAGAGCGGCATACCGACCGCCGATCCGCGGGTCAACGATCCGGCGGTAATCCTCGGCCTATCGCAGCAAGGATAGCCGCTGGGCGAGGTGCTCGTGCCGCTGAACACCTGGATCGATCTGGGCAACGGCTGGCGCTCGTGCCGCAGCGCTACGTGCTCTACAGCGGCTTCCAGTACCGCCACGATCCCGGCGTCCCGCTCGTGGCGACCGGCGCGTTCGTGCTGCTCGCCGGCCTGGTGATCTCGTTCTACTTCCTCCCGGCGCGACTCTACGTACGGGTCGACCAGCCGGCGGCGGACGCTCGCAACGTCGGCGTGGCGGCGACCACGGTGAAGGGTTACGACGTTTTCGAGAACGAGTTCGCACGGTTGGTGGTAGCGTTGAAAGGCGGAGTGACCATGATGCCTTGGGACGAAACGCTCATCGCCGTCGCGCTGGCGGCCTACACGCTGGGCGCGCTGGCGCTGATCGCCTACTTCTTTTCGCGCGAAGAGTGGTTCGTCAAGGTCGGCGCTCCGCTGGCCGTCGCCGGCTGCGTAGCGCAGTTCGTGCAGCTGATCGTGCGCTACGAAACGACGCACGTGTGGCCGCTGCTCAATCTCTACGGCTCGCTCTCACTCTTCTCGGCGATGTCGGTAGCGATTTACATCGTCTTTGCGTTCCGCTACCGCTCTGGTTCGCCGGCGGGTTCGTGCTCGCGCTCGCGGCGATCTTTCTCGCTTACGGCGTGACGTGGTACGAAGGCACGATGCCGCCGGTGCCGTCGCTGCAATCGTACTGGGCGAAGATCCACGTGCCGATCGTCGTTTCGTCGTACGCGGCATTTTTGGTCGCGTTCGTCTTCTCGTGCATCTACCTGTTAAGTACTATGCGAGCTACTTTGCGCGCGATGGCGGACGCAGCGGTCGCGCACGCGGCCTCGACGTACGGCGCGACAGAGCGCGAACGCCCGCGTCGCGCGCTCGACCGGCGGCTGGCTCGCGCTGCCGAGCCTGCCCGCAGCTCGACGTGATCGTCTACCGCGCGGTCGCGATCGGACTGCCGCTCATCTCCGTCGGCATCATCACCGGCGCGATGTGGGCGAACGAGGCGTGGGGCGCCTACTGGCAGTGGGATCCCAAGGAGACCGCCGCGCTCTTCTCCTGGATCATCTACCTGGCGTACATGCATCTGCACACACGCATGCCTGGCGCGGACTGCGGACGAACTGGGTAAGCGTCGTCGGGTTCCTCTCGATCATCTTCTGCTATCTTGGGCGTGAACATCTGGATCTCGGGCCTGCACAGCTACAAAGTGTAGGCCGCACCATACGAACGCGCGACGCTGCCCAACAGCGAGCGCAATAGCACCTCGGGAGCGCCGACCGGCGACTCGATCGCGAGCGATCGAGAGGTCAGCGTCGCTCGCAAGCGTTCGCAGCGCGCGTGCTCGGTGGGCGACCGTGCGATCAGGTACTCGGAGCGTACGCCGTCGGCCGCCGCGAGCGCATCGCGCGCACGGAGCCATTCGCTCAGACTGGCGAACAGCTCGCCCGCAGCTTCTACGGCGATCACCGCCAGCTCCATGTCCGAACAGCCGAGGGCAATCTCCGAGGCGCGCGCAGCGTGCGTTCGCGCCCGAGGCTCGTCGCCACGGTCGAGCGCAGCCAGCGTCAAGCCGGTCTGCGCGTGCCCCTCGACGTACAGGTTGCCGCCGGCGTTTGCGCGCGCCGCGGCCGTGCGCAGACTCGCCTCGGCGCGATTCAGGAGCCCAAGCGCGAGGTCGCACCTGGCGACGTCGACCAACATCAGCGTTTCGTCATCGCCGGCCTCGAGTCGCGCGAAGCCTTGCGCCGCTCGTCGGAACTCCTCTCTTGCCGCCGTGAGGTCGCCACGGGCATACTCGGCCGCACCGACCGCGCTGCGAGCGAAGGCGACGAGATAGGCGTCATCCAATGCAAGAAGGCTCGTTAGCGCTTCACTCGCCAAGCGCGAAGCAAGCTCGACGCGTCCGGTCATGCGCGCGGCGTTAGACGCGTAGAGTTGTGCCTTTGCCAGCGTCGCGGAATCACCACCGGCGGCGCGCAGCTCCTCGATCGCGAGATCGAATGCCGGAAGGTTGTGCTCCGCGTTGCCGAGATTGCGCCCGAGCACGGCACTCAAGTAGAGCAGCTCCGCGCGCAACGGCGAACGCGGCGTCAGAGCAGCCACGACATCGCGGTACCAGTCGATCGCCTGCGGCGCGTAGCCCCGGTCGAAGAAAAACCGCGAGAGCGCCGCTAGGGCTTGCGCTCCCAGCAAAACATCGAGCCGCTCCTCGATTGCCGACACCAGCGCCGAGCGAATCTCATCCATCTGCGCTTCGATTGCGTCGAACTGCTCGCCGGCCGCAGGCCCGCGCAAGAGCGCGCCGTGCTCGACGATCGGCGCCAGCGCATGGCGCATGCGCCGTTCGCGCGCCCGCGAGCGTTCTTCGACCGTGCCGGGGGCGGAAGGCTCGGGGGCGCCGGAATCGGGCTCGGCGTCAACCTCGGCGCGCATCGCCGCCGCAAAGTGATCGTACAGCCGCCGCGCTGCGTCGGCGTCGCCGAGCTCCCTCAAGGTCTCGACGGCCCTGTGGATCGTCGCTTCGCTTAGCGGATCGAGGCGCACCAGCGCGTGCCCCAAACGCGCGATAGCACCACGTTCGCCGCGGCCGATCGCGCGTTCGAGCAGCCGTGCGAGCAGCTCCAGCTGCAACGCATGCATGCGGCGCCGCTCGCGTTCCAGCGTCTCGTCGTCAACCCCGGGAAATACCGGTTCGTCGTACAGGGCGACTGCGTAGCCGGCGCGCGCGGCGTCGGCCGCAAGTGACAGGTAGCGCGTAACGTCGATCGCGCTGCGGGCGAGCGGAGCGAGCGCGACGCGATCGCGCGACCGTTCGATTGCGCCGGCGAGGCCGACGGATTGCAGCGCGCTCCCCAACTCGTGCAGACGACGGCGCAGATTCGCCAGAGCGCTGCAGTCGGCGAGATCGGGCCAGAGTTCGGCGGCGAGGGCGGCGCGGTGGACCGGTTCGAGGCGCAAGGCGAGGTGCGCCAGCAGGCGTCGCGCCCGAGGCGAGAAGCGATCCGAGCGGTCTTCACCATTTTCGACGACGCTGAAGCGTCGGAAGGCCGTAATCGTCACCCCGCGATCCATCGCGGGAGAGAGTTATCGGCGCTGCTGTACTTCTCCGGCGAGCGCTGCGGTTAGCTGTAGTAGAGGGCAACGCCGTGCGGCCCCGAGGCGCCGGCGTTCTCGGTAAACGGCGATCCGGGGACCGGCGAGAGCGCGCCGGACTTCGATATCGCATAGACGGCGATCGCCTCCGTGTTGTTGTTTGTCACGAAGAGATGCGCGCCCGTGCGGTCGACCGTCAATGCCGCCGGCCCGGTACCGGTGCCGTCGGCGAAGGGCGAACCCGGGAGCGCTTTGAGGCCGGCGGCTGAAACGGCGTAGCCCGTGATCGTTCCGTCGGCCGAGTTCGCGGCGTAGACGTGCTTGCCGTTGGGAGCGATAGCTATGCCGAGGGGCGTGCCGCCCGCAGCAAACGGCGAGGCCGCCAACGGCGTCAATACGCCCGCAGAGACGGAGTAACCGCTGACGCTCGCCTGCGCCGCGTTGGTAACGTAAAGCTCCTTACCGTTCGGCGTGATCACCGCCTGTTGCGGCCCGTACCCAGTGGCGTAGCTATTGAGTTCCGTCAGAGCGCCGTTCTTCGCAATTGAGAATGACGAGACGTACCAACCGTAGGTGTCGATCGTGTAGAGGTACGCGCCGCCGATTACGGCTGAGGATGGGTTGGAGTCGCAGAAACCTGGACAGCTCACCGCGTAGGGCGACCCCGCGATGCTCTTCAACTTCTTCCCGTGCCCGGAGAGATCGAAGGCCGCGACGGAGCCGCCGTTGACGGTGTCGATCACGTAGAGACGGTCGTCGGATTTCGTGAGCAGTGGGAAGCTCGCGCCGGTGCCAGCGTCGGTATTGTCGCTCACAAGATCGAGCGTTCCGCCTTGCCCGATCGAAAATACGGCGATGTTGCCGGTGACGGTGCCCGTTACGTAGAGGTACGGTCCCTGCGGATCGACGGCAATCGAATAATCGGCCGGCCCATTCGTCTGCGAAGGGAAGGGGGACCCGGAGATCTCCGTGAGCGCGCCATCAGCAGCGACGGAGAAGGCCGAGATCGTGCTGTTGTTATTTTCCACGTACAGATATTCGCCAGCGGGGTCGTGCTGCGCGCGAGCGGCGACCGGCAGCGCCGGAATCGATGCTGCTCCTGGCGAGGACGGTGATGCGCAGCCGGCGGCGGCCAAGGCGACGCTAAGCGCCGCGAGAGTAACTAGGGCTTTCATGCCGCCTAGCGTAGCGGTCCGGCGTCCCGAAGTCGTCCCGGGGGTGGCCTTTCGATATTGGTCCTCGCGCGCAAGCAGAGGGCCCCCTTACAATGGTGCCAAATGGGCCCCCAACCCGTCTCTGCCTCCGGAGAACGCTAGTGTCCGATCATCTCGCGAGCGCCGATGCGACGCCGCAGACCCCCGAAGAAATCTCGCGCCGTACCTTCATGGCCAACGCGACGCTGACGATCGGCGGCATCGTCGGCCTGGTGCTGGCGGTTCCGATCGTCGGCTCGCTGCTGCCGCCCAAGAACGCGTCGGCCGGCACCTGGGCGCCGCTCTCGTCGCAAGAGCTGGACGAACTCCAGAAGGCGACCGACAAGCCGGTCAAACTGACGTTCACCCTCAAGTACAAGGACGGGTACCTCCCCGAACAAGCAGCGGCAGAGTACGCCTGGGGCATCAAGATCGACCTAGATAAGTTCAAGGCGGCCCGTCCCGACATCTTCGACGTGGCCGGCCCCGACGGCGACCTCACCTACACGCCGGTGAACATGGGCTTCGTCGTGTTCAGCCCGATCTGCCCGCACTTGGGCTGCTACTATAACTGGAGCGACGCGCAGAACCGGTTCATGTGCCCCTGCCACGGCTCGCAGTATTCGTTCGATGGAACGCACCTCGCCGGGCCCGCGCCGCGCGGCCTCGACCCGCTGCCGCTTCGCAGTCAAAGCGGCACGGCCGAAGTCACCTGGATCGTCTATCAATCGAACACGCCACAACGCATCGTCGTCTCCTATCAGGCATAGGTAACTAGCTGATGCTCAACTGGATCGAAAAACGCACCGGCTTCGTCTCGATGGCGAAGGAGTTCCTCACCGAGGACGTGCCCGGCGGCGCGAGCTACTGGTACGTGTTCGGCAGCGCGACGATGTTCGCAATGATCATACAGATCGTCACGGGCATCTTCCTCACGTTCTTCTACGCGCCGTCGGCCGCAACCGCGTGGGAATCGACGCGTGCGATGTACCTCAATCCGTACACGCACTTCTTGCTCTCGGTACACTATTGGGGCGCGTCGGCGATGATCGCGCTGGTATTTCTGCACCTGCTGCAAGTGCTGATCTTCGGCGCGTACAAGTCGCCGCGCGAACTGCAGTGGGTGGTCGGCGTGCTGCTGCTGCTCGTCACGCTGGTGCTCGGCCTCACGGGCTATCTGCTTCCCGTGGGACATGGACGCGTACTTCGCTTCACAAGTCTCGCTGAACATTACGGGACTCGGGCCCGTCTTGCGGACCGGTGCTCCAGCACGTCGCTCAAGGCGGCGGCTCGATGGGCACGGCGACGATCAACCGTTTCTTCGGCCTGCACGTTTGGCTGATGCCTGCGGTGCTCGTGCTGCTCGTCGGCGCGCACCTGGCGATCTTCCGCCATAACGGCGCGGCCGGACCGGTGGTCGAGGATCGCCGAACGCTGCACCCCGGACCGTTCTGGCCGGATCAGTTCTTCATGGACGGCGCGTTCTCGTTCATCGTTTTCATCATCATCTGCTTCCTCGCGTTCGCGGCGCCGCCGTATCTCGACGCGAAAGCCGACCCGACGAAGTTCTTCGTGCCGTATCCGGCATGGTATTTCTTGTCGCTCTTCGGCCTGCTCGCGCTCGTGCCGCCGGAGATCCACCTCGGACCGCTTTCGATCGGCACCGAACTGATCGCGACCATCATCGTTCCGACGTTGTTTCTGATGGTCGTGCTGCTGCTTCCCTGGATCGATCGCAGCAAATCGCGCAGTTTCGCCTCGCGCGCGGGACTGCTTTGGACCACCGCGCTCGTCGTCTGCGTGATCGTCGCGCTTTCCATCTACGGACAGGTGCAGACGATGAGCAAACAGGCATCGGCGCCTGCCTCGCCGCCGGAATCCGTCGTGCTCAGCGAGGCCGCCGCGGCCACGCTGCCCGCCGGCGACGGGACGTCCGCCGCCGCGGGTGGGGTGAGCCCCAACGGCGCCAAGGTTTTCAGCGCGAATTGCTCCAGCTGCCACGGCTCGCAGGGCCAAGGCCAGCCCGGCGCCTTCCCGCCACTCGCCGGCAATCCGGTGGTGACCGGCGATCCGAACAAAGTGATCGGGATCGTGCTCGGTGGACTCCACGGACAGATCTCCGTCGCCGGGATGAGCTACAACGGCATGATGCCGGCGTGGAAAGGCCAGCTCTCCAACAAAGACATCGCCGACGCGATCACCTTCATTCGCGGCGGACTCGGAACCAACAAAGCCTCAGCGGTAACCGAAGCGCAAGTAGCAGGCTATAAGCCCTAACCTCGTCATGCTGAGCGCTCAGATGACGGGCTAGTTACAGGGTCGCCCCTCGTACAGTACGAGCGCGGCCTTCCTATCGACGGTTACGAGGCGGCGATCGCGGCCGTACGTTGGATCTTCGGCAACGCTCGCGGCCGGAACGATCACCCACGCGCGCGGGGCGCTGCAGATGATGGTACGCGGATCGGCGCCTTCCTCTTGCGGATCGCCGTCGCTGGGCGGCGAGAGCACGTGCACGACCGGACGCGTGTAGAAGAGCAGCGCGTTGCCGCCCGAGACGCCTTGGATCGCGACGACGTCGCCGGGAAGGCGTTCGCGTTCGATGCGCGCCGCCAAGCGGGGAACGGGTTTGAACGTTTCGGTGTGCGGCAGCACGGTGACGGCGAGCACGTCGGTCGCAACGATGACCGCCAGCGCCAGCGCGTACGGCGCCGCGTTGACCGTGCGCGGCCGCGCGACGAGCAGCGCCGTCAGCAGCGAGCCCGCGAAGATCGCCGCGCCCATCGCCAGCAGCGGCGGCACGGCGATCGCCACCTCCGCCGTGAGCCGGTTGTTGCGTGTGAAGAGCGTAATGGCGATCGCGAGCGCGCCAATAGCTACCGGTACAGTCGCCGCGGAGATCACCGCCGAGCGCGTGCCGCCGCGGCGCACGACCGCTTCGAAGTAGAGCGCGGCGATCAGCGCAAGCGCGGGAAACTCCAGCGCGACGTAGTTCGGAAGCTTGGTGCGCGCCAGGCTGAAAAAGAGCAGCGGTGCCACGATCCAGACGAAGGCCAAGCGTACGAGCCGCGAGAGCGCGGGATCGTGCGACTCGCCGGCGCGCAAACTGCCGGGTGCCGTACGCGATCGCCATCGGCAGAAATGCGACCCACGGAAAGAATCCCAAGATAATGACCGGCAGGTAGTACCACAGTGGGCCAGCTTGATTCTCGACGACGCTCGTGTACCGCCCGATCGTGTACTCGCCGATGAGCTTCTGCAGCGGAAAGAGGTGGAAGTGCGACACGAGCGCGATCGGCCACGGAGCGGCGATCGCGACGAACGCCGCCAGGCCGATCGCCCACGCTCGTGCCGAGGGCAGCACGGTCTTTTCGTATCGCCGGTTCCAAAAGAAGAACGGCACGATCACCAGCAGCGCGACGACCGGCGCGACGAACCCCTTCGCGAGAAAGCCGCCGCCTGCGGCAATCCATCCGAAGACCGCGTAGCGTCCTCGCCCGTCTCCAGCGCGCGAAACCACCAGAAGATCGTCATCGCGACCGCGAGATCGAGCAGGCCGTCCATGATGGCGAGACGGCTGATGACGGCCTGCATCAGACACGTCGAGAGAATGACCGCGGCGTACACGCCCACGCGCGTACCCGCTTGGCGCGCGACGGCGTAGCCCGTGAATGCCGAGAGCGCGATGCCGGCGAGTGCCGAGGGCAGCCGCAGCGCCAGCGCGCTCGCGCCGCCGATCGCCGAGAAGATCGCGCCGAGCCAAAAGTAGAGCGGAGGCTGCACGAAATACGGCACGCCGTTGAGGTGCATGACGACCCAGTCGTGCGTGAGGAGAATCTCGCTGGCGACTTCGCCGTACGCCGTTTCGCTGTTGTCCCAGAGCGTGCCGACGCCTAAACCCGGAAGGAGTATCAGCGCGGCAACGACCGCACCCACCACGGCCGCGCGAACGGCTCCGTCGGCGGTACTCTTCACCAAAGGCGGTTTTTGGCTGCCGGACGCTGAAGCCTCCGTGCGAACGCATATGCTTCCCATTTCCCTGCGGCCCAACGGCCGCCGAGCGCTGATCGTCGGCGGAGGAAACGTTGCCGCGCGCAAAGCGCAATCGCTCGCCGAAGCGGGCTTCCCAATCGCGGTGGTCGCCGAGCGAATCGGCGATCGGCTGCGCGATCTCTTGCAGCAGTGCGGCGGCACGTTCGAAGAGCGCGCGTACGAGCGCGGCGATCTCGACGGCGCGGCGCTCGCCGTCGCGGCGACCAACGATGGCGACGTCAACGCTCGCGTGGTCGCCGACGCGCGCGACGCTCGCGTGCTCGTTTGCGACGCGTCCGCTCCGGAGCGCGGCGATTTCACGATGGCGGCGACGCTGCGCGTCGGCGATCTCACGATCGCCGCAGATTCCGCCGGCGCCTCGCCCGCATTTTCGCAGCGCGTCGTGCGCGAACTAGCCGACACGTTCGGCCCAGAATATGCCGGCGCGCTCCGATCGCTCGCGCCGCGTGCGGGCAGCGGTCCACGAGAGCTTTCCACGCGAGGAGCGCGCGGCGATTCTGCGCGAGCTGGCGGAGCGCCCGGTCGCCGAGCTGGCCGCCGCGCCGGAGCGCACGCTCGTCTGCGCATCGCGCCGCAGCGCGCTCGCAACGATTCAAAGCCGCACCGTCGCCGCGCGCTTGGCCGAGCGCGGAATCGCCACCACGATCTTAGGCATCACGACGAGCGGCGACCGCGTGCAGGATCGCGCGATCGACCGGCTCGGATCGGTCAACGTGTTCGTTACGGAGCTGGAGAACGCGCTGCGCGAGCGCCGCGCGGATTACGCGGTGCATTCCTGCAAAGACCTTCCCAGCGAACTCGCCGCCGGCATGCAGCTCGCCGCGATCTCCACGCGCGAGGATCCGCGCGACGCGTTCTGCAGCGAGCGCTTCGACCGCCTCGAAAGCCTGCCGCCGGGTTCCGTCGTCGGAACGTCGAGCCCGCGACGGCGCGCGCAACTCGCGTCGCTGCGACCCGATCTGCGCTACGAAACGCTGCGCGGCAACGTCGACACTCGCCTTCGCAAGCTGCGCGAAGGCGAGTACGATGCGATCGTACTGGCGATGGCGGGATTGATCCGGCTGCGCCAAGGCGCGCAGCACGTGGTGCCTTTCGACGTCGAGCAGATCGTGCCGGCGGTCGGTCAGGGTGCGCTCGCAGTCGAAACGCGCGCCGGCGACGACGTGGCTGCCATCGTGCGCGATGCCGTCAACGATGAAAGCGCCGAACTCTGCGTCGAGTGCGAGCGCGCGGCGCTGCGCGCGCTGCACGCGGGCTGCAGCGCGCCGATCGGCGTGCACGCGCGCCTCGCCGGCGGCGAAATGGTCGTCGCTGCCGCGGTCGCCACCGAGTCGGGCGCAATGCTGCGACGGCGCACGACCGGGCGCGCGGCGACGCCGCGAGAAGCACAAGATTTGGGCACCGCGTTCGGCTCCGAGCTGAGCTCGCACGCAGCCGTCGCCGCGGGAGAGCGGGCGTGATCGCGCTGCGGCCGCGACGCCTGCGCCGCACGCAAGTGCTGCGCGAACTCGTGGCCGAGCACCGGGTCGGCGTCGAGCATCTGGTGCAGCCCGTCTTTGTCGTCGAGCGCGAGGAGGACGCGGGCCCGATCGACGCGATGCCGGGCATCTCGCGCTATACGCTCGACGGTACCGTGGCGCACGCGCGCGACCTGTTCGCGCTCGGCTTGCGAAGCGTGCTGCTCTTCGGAATTCCGGCGCACAAGGATGCCGCGGCGACGAGCAGCTACGATTCCGACGGCATCGTGCAGCGCGCGATTCGCGCGCTCAAGGAGGCGTTGCCCGAGATGGTCGTCATCGCCGACGTCTGCGGGTGCGAGTACACCGATCACGGGCACTGCGGGATTCTCGACGACTCCGGCGACGTCGACAACGACGCCACGCTCGAGCTACTCGCCCGCATAGCGGTAACGTATGCCGAGGCCGGCGTCAACGTCGTCGCCCCGTCGGATATGATGGACGGCCGCGTGAGAGCGATACGCGGCGCGCTCGACGCGCGCGGCGATATCGGCGTCGCGATCATGGCCTATAGCGCGAAGTACGCCTCGGCGTTTTACGGACCGTTCCGCGAGGCCGCGGGATCGGCGCCGCAGCATGGCGACCGCCGCACCTATCAGATGGACGCGCCCAACGCGCGCGAGGCGCTGCGGGAGATCGCGCTCGACGTTGCCGAAGGCGCCGACATCGTGATGATCAAACCCGGCCTGCCCTATCTCGACGTGCTGCGCGCGGCGCGCGACCGCTTCGACGTCCCGCTTGCGGTCTACAACGTCAGCGGCGAGTACGCGATGCTCTCCGCGGCGATCGCCAACGGCTGGCTCGACCGCGGACGCGCGATCGACGAGGTGCTCACCTCGTTCGTTCGCGCCGGCGCCGACGTCGTGATCACCTATTTCGCAGCGGAGTACGCGCGGCGCCATGCGTGAGGCCGTCGCGCTCTTGGCGGGCGGAGCGCAGCGGCGCTTCCCTGGAAAGCTGGAACGCGAGCTGCACGGCAAGCCGTTGATCCTGCACGCGTTCGAGACCGTGCGCGCGAGCGGCTATCCGGTATACGTCTGCGGCAAATCAGCGTTCGCGCCGGAGCTCGATGCCGCGCTCGACGCGCCGCTGATCGTCGACCGCTTTCCCGGCGAAGGCCCCTTGAGCGCGCTGCTCGGCGCGTGCGAACTGATTCCTGCGGAGCGCATCTTTGCCATCGCCGCCGATATGCCGCGGCTGCCGGCCGATCACCTCGAACGGCTCGCCTCGGAAATGCAGCCCGGCGACGAGGCCATCGTGCCGCAGCACGAGGGCGGCATCGAGCCGCTCGCCGCGCTTTACGATCGCGAGGCTCTGCTGCGCGTTGCCCGCGAGTTGCGCCGCAGCGGGCGGAGCTCGATGCGCGACGCGATCGCGCGGCTGGCGACGCGCTTCGTGCGCGAGGAACGGCGGCACTTTCTCAACGTCAACCATCCGGCGGATCTCGCCCACGAGGAGGCCACGACGTGAGGCTGGAGCGCTCGATCGCGGCGTTTGCGCGCGCGCGCCGGGTAATCGCGGGCGGCGTGAACTCGCCGGTGCGCGCGTTCGGTTCGGTGGAACTATCGCCGGTCTTCATGAAGAGCGCCGCGGGCGCGACGATGTACGACCTCGACGGCCACGAGTACCTCGACTTCTTGATGTCGTGGGGCGCGCTGCTGCTCGGGCACGCGCATCCCGGGGTCACGCGCGCGATCGCGAATGCGGCAGCACACGGCACCTCGTTCGGCACGCCGACCGAGTCGGAGAGCGAGCTGGCCGAGTTAATCGTCGCGGCGATGCCCGCAATCGAACGGTTGCGCTTCGTCTCCAGCGGCACCGAGGCGACGCTGAGCGCGGTGCGCTTAGCGCGCGGTTATACCGGGCGCGCGAAGATCGTGAAGTTCGCGGGCTGCTATCACGGACACGCCGACTCGTTTCTGATCGCGGCCGGTTCGGGACCGCTGACGGCCGGCGTTCCAAACTCGCCGGGCGTCACCGAGGGCACCGCGCGCGACACCGTCGTGCTGCCGTTCAACGATTTCGGCGCGGCCGACGAGGTTTTCGCCGCCAATCCCGACTCGATCGCCGCGGTCATCGTCGAGCCCTATCCGGGAAACATGGGTCTCGTTTTGCCGCGGGCGGGTTATTTGGGCGAGTTGCGGCGGCTCTGCTCGCAGTACGGCGCGCTGCTGATCTTCGACGAGGTGATGAGCGGCTTTCGCGTGGCGCGCGGCGGGGCGCAGGCACGCGAACGAATCGAACCCGATCTCACCACGCTGGGTAAGGTAATCGGCGGCGGCCTGCCCGTCGGTGCCTTCGGCGGCCGCGCGGAGATCATGGCGGCGCTGGCGCCCGACGGTCCGGTCTACCAGGCCGGCACCCTCTCGGGCAATCCTTTGGCGATGGCGGCCGGCATCGCCGCGCTCACCGCCGTGGCGCGGGATGCGTCGCTCTACGAACGCCTCGAAGCGCTCGGGGGCCGGCTGGCCGCGGGACTGCGCGCGGCATGCGCCTCGCGCGGCGTGCCCGCGGTCGTGAACCAGGCGGGCGCCATGATCTCGCTCTTCTTCACGCCGGGGCCGGTCAACGATCTCGTTGGCGTGCAGACCACCGACCGCCGGCTCTTCGTCGCATATTTTGCCGCGATGCTCGAACGCGGCATCTATCTGCCGCCCTCGCCATACGAGGCTGCCTTCCTCTGCGCCGTGCATACGGAGGCCGAAATCGACCGCACGGTCGGGGCCGCGGGCGCGGCCCTCGACGAGGTGCTCGAAAGTCGCTTGTCGAGCGGCTCCGCGGCGCCGTAGGATGGGTTCATGCCCCTAACCTGCATCGGCCTCTCGCATCACACCGCGCCCGTCGAAGTGCGCGAGCGCCATGCGTTCCCCGCGTCGCGGATGGCCGAAGCGCTCGTCGCCTTGGGCGACTACGAAGCGGTGAGCGAAGCGGTGATGTTGCAGACGTGCGGCCGCTTGGAGATCTACGCCGAGCTGGACGATTACGAGACCGGCGTCGCGCAGGTCAAATCTTTTCTGAGCAATTTCCGTCACGGGTCCAGCGGTTACGATCTCGAGTCGTACTTATATACGCGCCTCGGCCATCAGGCCGTCGAGCATCTCTTCCGCGTCTGCACCGGGCTCGACTCGATGCTGATCGGCGAGGCGGAGATTCTCGGGCAAGTCAAAGACGCGTACGTCGCCGCCGCGCAAGCTAAGTCGCTCGGACGTACGCTGCACCGCCTCTTCCGCGAAGCGATCGCGGCCGGCAAGCGCGCGCGCTCGACCACGCGCATCGGCACCGAGTCCCTCTCGATCGCCACCGCTGCGGTCGAGGCCGCGCGCCGGCGATTGGGCACGCTCGACGGCAAGACGATTCTGGTGATCGGCGCGGGCAAGATGGGGCGCGCCGCGGTCAATCGTCTAGGCCAAGAGGGCGCGGCGCGGGTGATCGTGAGCAACCGCACGCCGGCGCGCTCTCGCGACTTGGTGGAAAATGCCGGCTTCGGCGAGATCGTCGAGATGCCCGAACTTTCGCAAGCAATGCGCGCGGCCGACGTGGTGGTCGCGTCAACCGGCGCCTCGCACTTCGTTCTCGACGAAGAGCGCGTAACGGCCGCTATGGCGGAGCGCCCGCAGCGGCCCCTCTTCATCGTCAACATCGCCGTTCCGCGCGACGTCGATCCCTCCGTGGCCGGCATCGAAAACGTGACGCTCGTCAACGTCGACGGCCTCAAATCCGTCGTCGACGAGCGCCTCGGCATCCGCCGTGAAGCGATTCCTGAGGTCGAAGCGATCGTCGCCGCGCACGTCGAGGAGTTCGAGAGTTGGTATCGCGCGCGCGCGATGGTGCCCGTCATCGCGCGCCTCACCCAGAAAGCCGAAGCGATCCGCGCGAGAGAGGTCGAGCGGCTCTTCGCGCGCGCTCCGGAGCTGGACGAACGCGAGCGCACGCTCGTGGTGGGGACGACGATGACGATCGTCTCGAAACTGCTGCACTCGGTGATCCTCAAGATTCGCAGCAAGGCCAGCATCGACCACGCCGAAGCGCTCTCGCACGCGCGCGTGCTCGACGAGTTGTTCGAGCTGAACATCGCGGGTGACGTCGCCGCGCTCGCGCGTGCGATGCCTGATGGCCGGTAGCGCCGCCGGACGGATCTATCTGGTCGGCGCAGGCCCGGGCGATCCGGGCCTGCTGACGTTACGGGCCGCCGAAGTTCTCGCACGAGCGCAAGTGCTGCTCTACGACGCGCTCGCGGCCGACGCGATCGTGGCGCTGGCGCCCGCCTCGTGCGAGCGCATCTACGTCGGCAAACGCGCCGGCGATCATGCGATGCCGCAAGCCGAGATCGAATCGCTGGCGGTCGAGAAGGCGCGCGCGGGGATGCGCGTGGTGCGTCTCAAGGGCGGCGATCCGTTCGTGTTCGGACGCGGCGGCGAAGAGGCGCAGACCTTCGCCGCAGCGGGCGTCGCGTTCGAGATCGTCCCCGGCGTCACGTCGGCCGTCGCGGTGCCCGCCTACGCCGGCATTCCGGTGACGCACCGCGAGTACGCCGCGTCGTTCACGGTGGCCACCGGACACGAGGATCCGAACAAACCCGCGTCGGCGCTCGACTATGCGAAGCTCGCCGATCCGCAGCGCACCCTCGTCTTTCTGATGGCGACCGGCAACCTGCACGAGATCGCTGCCGCGCTGATTGCCAACGGGCTCGACGCCGCCACGCCCGTTGCCGTCGTGCAGAACGGCACGCGCCCCGACCAGCGCGCGATTGCGAGCACGCTGCGCAGCGTCGCCGGCGACGTGCAACGTGCCGGGATCGCGGCGCCGGCGGTCGTGGTGGTGGGGCGGGTCGCGGCGCTCGCCCGAGAGCTCGCGTGGTTCGATCGCGACGCGCTCTTCGGGCGCCGCGTGTTGATCACGCGTGCGGGCGCGCAGTCGGGCGCGTTCGCGCGCGCGCTGCTGGGGCGGGGCGCCGAGCCGATCCTCGCTCCCACGATCGCCGTCGTGCCGCTCACCGACACCGGCGAAGCCGACGCCGCGATCGCCGAACTCGCCGCGTTTTCGTGGCTCGTCTTCACCTCACAGAACGGCGTCAACGCGTTCTTCGCGCGCCTGGCCGAGCATGGGCGCGACGCGCGACACATCGGCGCCGCGAAGGTCGCGGCGATCGGCGAACGCACCGCCGACCGTCTGCGCGAGCACGGCGTGGTCGCCGATTTGGTTCCACCGGCGTTCGTAAGCGAAGAGCTGGCGCGCGAACTGCTGTTGCGAACGAGCGCGGGCGACCGCGTGCTGCTCTACCGCGCGCGCGAAGCGCGCGACGCGTTGCCGCGGATGCTCGAAGAGGCCGGCGTGCGCGTGACGATCGTCCCTGCTTACGAAGCGGTCGTGCCGCGTGACGACGAGTTCGCGCAGAAGGTGGCTCGCGCCGACGTCCTCACGTTCACGAGCGCGAGCACGGTTCGCGGTTTCGCCGAGCTGCTCGGCGGCGTCTCGCCGCACGATGCGGCTGCCGGCAAGTGCGTCGCGTGCATTGGGCCGGTAACGGCGGCGGCGGCGACCGCTGCGGGGCTGCAGGTTAACGTGGTCGCGCAGGTTTACACGACCGTGGGTCTGCTCGACGCGCTCGAAGCCTACTACGCGGCGCGGCGGTGATGCAGGTCGCGCTGGGCGCGGCGCTGGCCGCGGTCATCGCGGTGCTCGCGCGCCGCGTGCGCGCCCTCTCGCTCGACGGCGCGGCGGCGGCGTTCGTCGTCGGAACGATCGTCTTCGGCGCGGCAGGCTGGCGCGGTGCGGCGGTGCTTCTGGCGTTCTTCGTGCCGTCGTCGTTGCTCACGCGCATGGGCCGCGAGCGCAAGCTGGCGCTGCGCGGCGCCGAGGAGCCCGCGCCGCGCAACGCGTGGCAGGTCGTCGCGAACGGCGGCGTGGCCGCGCTCTGCGCGCTCGGCGCGGCGGCGTGCGGGGGCGCCTTTTACGCGGCGTTCGCCGGCGCGTTTGCCGCGGCATCGGCCGATACGTGGGGCACCGAGATCGGCACGCTCGCACGCTCGAAGCCCATCTCGATTCTCACCTTTCGCCCGATCGAGAGCGGTCTTTCGGGAGGCGTGACGCTGCAAGGCAGCGCGGCGACGATTGCGGGAGCGCTCTGCATCGCGCTCGTCGCGGCGTCGCTGCGGGTGGCGCCGTTGCTCCCGGTCGCCCTGGCGGGCGTAGCCGGCGCGCTGATCGATTCGCTTCTCGGCGCGAGCGTAGAGGCGTTGCGCTGGTGCCCGGCGTGCGCCTGCGAGAACGAGACGCGCGTGCATCGCTGCGGGACCGCGACCTCGCTGCGCCGCGGCTTCGCGTGGATGCAGAACGACGCGGTTAATTTTACGGCGACGCTCTGCGGCGCGCTCGTCGCGGCGGCGGCGGTGCGATGAAGGGCGCCGTTGCGACCGGCGCACGCGCCGAGCGCCGGGGGAGCGGCGCCCTCTCCCCGCGTAACCCCGGTACACGGCTATTTCTGTACTTGCGTTGTCACTTCGTTTACTCCGAGCCTTTGGACTGAAAGGAATCACGTGAGTCTCGGCATTACGCAACCCTTTGACCATCTCTGCTGCGGTTCTGCGAGATGATCGCGCGGGAACTCTCTCCGAAAAACGCCGAGCATCTCAGGCGCCTTTCAAGGCGCTCGATAGCTCGGCCACACTATGTCTTGCCTCCGATGCCAAGTTCCACGTACGATATCGTGTATTTAGATCCGCCTTGGTATTACTACGGGAGCCCGATAAAGGACGCCGCGGCTGGCAAACACTATCCGCTGATGACCGTCGAAGAGCTCGCCGAAATCGACGTGCGCGGAATCCTGAACAAGAGCGCAGCGGTATTTATGTGGGCTACCTGCCCTAGGCTGAACTTTGCACTAAAACTCATCGAAGCTTGGGGCCTAAACTATCGCGGAGTCGCTTACGTATGGGTCAAGACGAACCGGAAGGGAGGGATTATCTCGGGGCAAGGCGTTCCACCGACATTTACAAAGCCGACAACAGAGCTTGTTCTAGCAGCCACAACAAAGGCAACGGGACGGCCGTTTCCGATCTGCGACCTAGCACAACCGCAGGTCGTCTTGCGCCCTCGCGGAGCGCATAGTGAAAAGCCTCCAATATTTAGGGAGCATATTGAACGGCTGTGTGGCGACCGACCCCGGATCGAGCTATTCGCCCGGTCTAGAGCAAAGGGCTGGGATAGCTGGGGAGCGGAGGTAGGCAAGTTAGATGCCTCTCCTAGTCTCTTTTGCGGTTAGCGATCTGCCTCAAGATCGCCTCGCCGGCACGACGAATTTCGCGCAGCGTCTGCTGACTCACACCGTACGGTTGCGCGAAGTTCGGCAACTCACGAACGTTGCCGGCAATCTGCTCGATGATATCGTCGCAGAGCGCTTTCGAGATGCCCTGGTCGGTACCCAGTTTAACGAGGTCCTGCCGCCGGATGTCATCGCCGCCGCGCCCGCCGATCGCGAGATAGTGCTCGCCGCCCGGTCCCCGCGAGAAGACTAGGTCGTACGCCGGCGCAAGTTTCCATTCGCCTTTGACGTTCATCAGGAAGCTGTCCTGTTTGACGTGATCGTCGCGGTTATGCGCCAGGACGTTGAAGACGGCGCGGCGGTAGGCTTGCGTGACGGCTCGCTGGTCGCGCGTCACCGCGCGCACGACTTTCAAAAAGTCGCCGTAGTCGATCGTCGGCACGCGCCAGTCGATATCGAGCAACGCGGCGACCGATGCGACGTGAAGGCGCTCGCCGCTCGACGGCCGATCGAATCGTCGCGTGCCGAAGTAGCGGTACGGCTTCCCGGGAAATACGCGCGTTTGGCTCACCTCGAGGCCGCTGCTGCGCGCCATATCGGCGTACGCAGCTTCGAGGGGTCCGGCGTCCTTGCCGTCGTTGCGGGGGCCGCGGAACTTGACGAGCCACGCATCGTAGCCCTCAGGGATATCGCCGTCGCCGGCGACGATATGTCCCTCGGCATTCATCGCAATCAGAATTTTCGGTCGCGTCCCACCGGAGCTGCCGCCCAACCGATCGAGAAGCGGCGCGATCTCGCTATCGCGGCCTTCGAGCAGCTCGATCGACGCTCGCGCGATGGCGTCGAGGTCGATGCCGACTCCAACTGGGGGCGCGTCTTGCGCCGGCGCGTACGTGAGTGCGCCCATGCTGCGCTCGCCGACGATTGCGAGTTTATCAAGTGCAGTGAGCGAGGCGTAGCTCATGTTCGCGCGTTGCGCGCGACGCGCCATCAGCAGCTCACCCCAAGAATCCGGAAGGCTGTCGGCAAAAATACCTGGCAGGCCATCGAAGACGCGCGGATTCTTCGGAAGCAGTGGTTCCTGCCCCGGGCGATCCAAGAGCGGATTGAGCGAGAATCCCGACGCGATGAACGCGGGATCGTACTCCAAGAGCGCCGCCCCGCGGTCCATCGCCATGCGCCCGACCGGGATGCGCTCGCTCCGGCTGAATCGTAGGCTGACGGCGAGCGGGGTGCCGGCAGGAAGCTTCACCGACGGCTTCGGATCCGCTGCGGCAGGCGCTGGTCGTCGAGAATCTCGTCGATCGACCGCGCGGCACGGGGCGCCTGGAAGAGCGCAGCGACCTGGTCCTCGCATCCCAGGGCCAGCGCAACCTTGATGACGACGCCGAAGCCGACGTCGTTGCCGTGCTCGAGCCGCTTGAGAGTCGGCAACGACACGCCGGCAGCTGAAGCGACGTCAGCTTGGCTCCGGTGTAGACGGAGGCGCCGCTCCCGGGCACGCTGAGCAACCAGCTCGGCGAGCTCCTGCGGGGAGGCTAGGCGATAGTCCATTTATAAGCCCTTAAGTTTATTTCTCTCCATTATAGTATCATATTTGAGCTATAAATACCATGTAACGATACACCTGCGGCCCGGCGCGGGGCCGCGTGGGCGCGGAGAGGCCGCGTTCGGGCCCGAAGGTCACGTGAGGGGCCGCGGAGGCGTTGGAAATCATGGGATATTCGAAGATCATGACGGCAGCAGTGAACGGCCGAACCCGGATGGAGGGCTCGGCGCTCGGTTCGATCGCAATCCACATCCTAGCGGCGCTCTCGATCCCAGCGTTGGCCTGGACCATTTCCGATAATCCATCGATCGAGACCGTGAGCTTCACGAAGATTTTGCGCATCCAGATCGTCCATCCACCGCCGAAGCCGGCGATGCGCCCGCGCGCGACCGCGCCCGAGCACCACATCTCGCCCTCGGTCAATTTCACGAACAAGATCGTCGTCGTCAAGCTGCATTCCAGCCCACAAGCCTCGCACGTGCCGATCGCCACCAACGCACCCGCAGCGCCCTCGGTCTCGAACGTCGCTCAGGCCGGCGCCGCGAACGGCAGCGGGGCTGCCGCGCCGGTCGTCACGCCTTCACCAGCCTCGCGCGCCGTCGCCAGCGAGAACACGCGTCAAGTCGGCGGCTATCTGCCGTTCGGCGCCGAGCAGCCGACGCCGGTGCTCGATCCGACCGTTCGCAAACAGCTCGACGCTCTCGGCACCCACGTCACACTGATCGTTACCGTCGGCGACGACGGCCACACCACCAACGTCGTCTTCCAACCCTCGCTCGACCCGCAGACCGAGAGTAAAATCCGTTCACTGCTAGCCGATGCGAACTGGGATCCCGCCGTCTGCGGCGGCGGCGTCGCCTGCGAAGCGCAGGCCACAATCAAGCTCTAGCCCCGCCGTTATCCTGAGCGCACTCGAAGGGCGCAGAAGTGGTGTTTCCACGCATTTGCCTGCTGCGTCGCCTGCGGCATCCTAGGTAAGGGGCCTACGATCGCGTGAGCAGCCGCCCGAGCTGGGTCCGCGATCGCAGGTTGAGCTTTCTCAGAGACGAGGAGACGTGCTTTTCGACGGTTCGCAGGCTGATGTGAAGGATGCCGGCGATCTCGTCGTTCGAGTGGCCCGACGCCGCCAAATCGGCGACCTCCCGCTCGCGCGGTGAGAGTATGGCGGCGGTGGCGTCGGGTCTCCCCATTTCGAGGCGGTGCAGGTCGCGAACCGCGCCGATCTGCCGAAAAATCTCGAGCGCCCGCCGCGACTCACCCGCAGCTTCGCGCCCGAGCGCAGCGAGCCACGGCCAGCCAATTGCCCTCGAAGCGTTCGGCCGCGTCGTGCGCGCATTTCTCAACCTCGCACGGCACGATGCCGCGCGAGCCGGCGAACGCGTCGAAGAGACCGAGCGCCGCCGCATTGACGCGGTCGTTCGGGCGCGCGGCGGCCTCCGCGAGCTGTTCGCGCATGGCGGCGACGTCGTCGGGGTTGCCGAACTGCGCGGCCGCCAGATACGCAAACAGAAAGCGGTGCGGTCCTGGCGAAACCGCGGCGATGCGCGCGATCCACGCTGCGGCGGCGTCGAATTCGCCGCGAATACCTAGCGCCCACGCATACGGACCGCCGAGCAAGCCGAGCGCGAGATTCATGCCGTGCGTTGCGGCGTGGTGCAGCAACGGCTCCGTATCGTCGCGGCGCAGGCGCGCGACGTCTCCCGTACAGATGGCCAGCGCCAGCTGCGCGCCCCGAACGTGCAGCAGCAGCGCAAACCGTTGCTCGGCCCGCGCGCTCTCTTCCAGCAGCCTGCCGGCCGCGCGGAAGTCGCCGCGGAGCGTATGTTCGAACGACGATGCCGCCGCAGCGAGGCTGCGTTCCGGTGCAGCGTTTTTGGAGCCGGCCTGCATCGCAGCCCGAAAGGACTGCGTCGCCAGATTGATTTCGCCGAGCCCGACTGCGTCGAGGGCCACCTGGCACTGGGTGTGGCGTAGGCGCGAACCGCCGTCGTCGATCCGGCGGGCAGCCTCCAAGGCTCGTTCGGAATCCCGGCGCCACTGCGCGGCGTCGCCGCGCATCGCGGCGACCTTGAACTTCGTTTGATACACGTGTGAGGCGGTAAGCGGGTTGACGACGGGTTCGCGAATCTCGTTGAGGAAACCGAGCGCGGAATCCAAGTCCAGCGCCGCGATGCAGTTGAATGCGATGCGCGCGCGCAAGACGTCGAGCTTTTCGGTGGGTAATCTCGGAGCGAGCGCTTCGATCGCTTCGCGATGGAGACTCGTCGCCGCAACCGGATCGCCGGAATTATACAGCTGCGCTCCCAGCGCCGACGCGTTCTGTGCGAAGCCTTCGAGATCGCCGAGCCGCCAGTAGCATTCTCCCGCGCGACGCAGTCGTTCGATGCCGGCGTCGAGCCGATCGGTCAATCCAAAAGCGAGGCCCAGCTTGTGCGAGAGCGTCGCAGTCGCCGCCTCGCCGGCGCCGTCGGCGAGAGCGCGTTCGTAGTAGAGGATGGCGTCGGCCATCGCGCCCAGCGCAAAGGCACGATCGCCGGCCATCTGCGAGTACGCTGCGGAACGAGCGAGATCTCCGGCG
Source organism: Vulcanimicrobiota bacterium (assembly GCA_963844705.1). Lineage (GTDB taxonomy): Bacteria > Vulcanimicrobiota > Vulcanimicrobiia > Vulcanimicrobiales > Vulcanimicrobiaceae > Cybelea. The sequence goes on from CAWJPI010000001.1 coordinate 196,678, forward strand.
CGTCGCCAGTGGTGCGCGAGCTCGATGCACAGCGCTGCGGCCTCGGGCCGCCGCTCGAGCTCGAGGGCGATTCTTTCGTGGAGCGGCCGGATGCGCTCCGCGAGCAGTTCGTCGTAGAGCACTTCCTGGGTCAGCCCGTGGCGGAATGCGATCGTGCCGATCTCGTCGGGAACGTCGTAGACGAGCTGCAGCGCCCGAGCCCGCTCGAGCGCTTTCAGAACGGGGTCGCGAGCCGCGCCCTGGAGTGCCACGAGCCGCTCCACCGAAAAGCGCTCGCCGAGAACGGCGCCCAGCGAAAGAATCTCGCGGTCTTCTCTTGGAAGCAGCGCCGCGCGGGCGAGCACGGCGCCGCGAATCGAGAGGGGAAGTCTTGCAGCCACGGCCGCTGGATCGCTCGCCAACGCGCCCTTCACCAGCTCTTCGAGGAAGAACGGATTGCCTTGGCTGCGCCGCACGATGTCCGCGATCGCGGGCGAGCCGAGCGCATCGCTGCGCGGCAGCAGCGTTTGTACGAGAGCGCGGCTGGAATGCTCGTCGAGCGGCCGCAGCTCGAGCACCTCGACGGTGCCTTTGCGCAACAGCGCGGCAATGTTCGCCAGTTGCACGTGAGCGGCTTCGAACTCTTCGGAACGATAGGTCGCCACCACGAGCATGCGGCGGCGAGCGATGCGATCTGCGAGGAACGACAGAAAGTCCAGCGTCGAGCGATCCGCCCAGTGAATGTCTTCGACGAGCAAGACGATCGTTCGTCGCAACGCGTGCTGCGCCAGCACGCGATCGATCGCGTCGAACAGCGAGCCGACGGGGAGCGGGCCGCCTTGGGGAACCTCGGTGCGATCGGGCGTGAGCCGCGAGACGACCTCTGCGGTCGCGGCCTCCTCGGAAACCGAACCGCGAACCTTCAGCTGGCTCAAGAGATCGCTCAACGGCGAGAGCGGCGTTTGCACGAACTCGACGCAGCGCGCGAGCGCGCACGCCGAGCGAGTACCGGCGACCGTTGCTTCCAAATGGCGAAGCAACTGCGATTTGCCGATGCCCGCCTCTCCCGCAACGAGCACGATCCGTCCGTGACTATCCGCCGCATCGCGGCGGCAGTCGCTCAGAACGCCGGCTTCTCGGTCGCGGCCAACGAGGTTCGCGGGCATGAACGCAAGGCTAGAGGATCGACTGACCGAGCGCGGAGCAGATCAGGCCGACCGCGAGCATCGCGGTTTGGTTGCGATGGTCGAAGATCGGATTGACCTCGACGACTTCGATCGAGCCAAGCTGCCCGCTGTCGTAGAGCATCTCCATCACGAGGTGCGCTTCGCGGTAGCTCAGCCCGCCTTTGACCGGCGTTCCAGTGCCGGGCGCCTCGCTCGGATCGATCGCGTCCATGTCGAACGACACGTGGATCGCGCGCCCGTTCGCGCCGGCGATGGCGCGTGCTTGCTCCATCACGTTGACCATCCCGAGCTTGTCGACGTCGCTCATCGTGAACGCCCTCACGCCGAACTCGCGCAGCAACCGTTTCTCGTCGCGGTCGACGTCGCGCAGGCCGATCTGCACGGTGCTCGCGGGCACCGCGAAACCTTTTTGCAACGCAAAGTAGAGCGGCATCCCGTGCACGTTGCCGGTTGCGGAACTGTCGGGGGTGTTGATGTCGGCGTGCGCGTCGATCCACACGAGTCCCGGCGGCGTGCCGCGCGCGCGGGTGAGCCCTTCGAGGGTGCCCATCGCGATCGAGTGGTCGCCGCCGAGCACGATCGGCAACCCGCCGGCGCGCACCGCCTCCTCGACGAGGCGCGCGAGGTCGCCGCAAACGCTGGCGATGACGTCGAAGAACTTTGCCGATGAGTCCGGCGAATCGGCAGCTTCGCGGATCGGCACCGCGAGGTTCCCGTGATCGACGATCTCCGGAATGCCGAGCCTCTCGAGCTTGGCGTGCAGCTTGGCGTAGCGCACGGCCGACGGCCCCATATCGACGCCGCGCCGGCTCGCGCCAAGGTCCATCGGAACGCCGACGATGTCGACGCGGCGCACGCCGGAACCGATGCTCACGCCGTCGTCGCCTGCGCGAGGCGCAACGCCTGCACGCAGATCCAGTCGTTCGCCAACGCGGCGGAGGGCGCCGCCGGCACGTACGCGAGCACCGCGCCCACGTACGGAATCCAAGTCGCCGATGCCTGCGAGCAGCCTAAAAGAGCGATGGGAACGGCCGCGACCTCGGCCGGCAATGCAAGCGTCAGGTGCCACCTCCGACCGGAGAATCGTTGAAGCATTTCGAAGAGTTGCGCACCAAGATCGCTCCGAACGGCTCACGCCGAACAAAAACTCGAGCCGTAGCAGGCTTTAAAGAGGAGCGCGATTCACATCGCGCTCCTTTTAATGAGGCCTTAGTACTTCGAGCCGACCCTGAACTGGCCGGCCGCGCAAATGTCGGAGATGGCCTGGCGGCTCAGGCGTTGGAACGTCTTGGTACCGTACTCAAAATCCTCGCCGGCTTCAGCCGCATCGTAGCGCGCCTGCGCACCGGCGTTAAGGGGCGGCCGTTCTTTCAAGATTTGGTTCTTGAAGTTGACCCCATAGGCGAGGTCTTTGGCGAATAATACGATCTCACCACGCGCATTCGCATAGCCTCCGAAGACCGGTTCGGAGTGCTCCGAACATTGCGGCCCCTTGACGGTGCCTTTAATAGCAAGCCTGGCAACCGGTAAAGTATCGGTCATAACTATCCTTAGATAGCCAAAAAAGCAGCAAAGGTTGCGTTTAGTACCACAATCGCGCATTTACGCCGGGTCGAGGGCTCGTCCGCCTTCGCCGCGCGACCGGTGCCACGAACGCGCTCAACCGCGCGTGGGGGCGAGCGAGCCCCCGTGAAGGCGGGGCCCGGCCCGGAAGGAGTAGCGCAGCGCGACGCTCGAAACGTCCGCCATGTTTGCACGAGCGGCGTCCCTGTGTACGTTTGCTTTCTGCGCCGTCACGATCTGCACCGTACCCGCGTTTGCCAGCTTTCCGCCGCCTTTCGCACATCTCAACCGCGACGTGCGCTCGCTGGCGCGTCACGTGCCGGGCGCGATCGCGCTCGACGTCGTCGATATCAGCACCGGTTACAACGCGGGCTTTAACGCGGCCAAGAGCATGCCGGCCGCTTCGACGATCAAACTGCCGGTGATGGTCGCGGTATTCGAACAGCTCGCGGCCGGACGCTTCGATCTCAACCGCCGCATGACGCTGCAAGCGCAAGACAAGGACTACGGCTCCGGCGATCTCAGCGACGCGCCCGACGGCAGCCGCTACACGGTCTCCGAGCTGCTCGACAAGATGATCGACATCAGCGACAACACCGCCACGAATATGCTGATTCGTTTGGTGGGACGGCGGAACATCAACCGCGAGATGATCGCGCTCGGCCTCGAGCGGACGCACCTTTCGGGCGACGTCCGCACCGATGCGTGGTCGGTGCGAGCGACGCTGCGCACCTCGGCGGCCGACCTCGTACGCCTGCTCGCGTTGATGGCCAAAGGCGAACTCGTCGACGAGTGGTCGTCGAACGAGATGATCTCGATCCTCGAAGCCGATCGGATCAACACGCTGCTGCCCGAGCCGCTGCCGGCCGACGTTCCCATCGCCCACAAGACCGGCTCGTTCTTCGATACGCTCAACGACGCCGGCATCGTATTTGCCAGCGACGCGCCCTACGCGATCGCCGTGATGACGACGGCGCTGCCCTCGCAGGATCTCGGCCGCGACTTCATCCATCGCGTCTCCCGCCTGGCCTACGCCGACGAGCTCGGTTTCGCGCGCTGGCGCGCCATGCACGTTCCGGCGGAGAGCACGTCACCCGACGTTCCCTACTGGGCGGGCGCCGCGGCCGCCGGCGCGGCACTACCGCCTAAACGTTGACGCGCGCGCCGGCATAGACCGGCGTGAGCCACTCGAGGTAGCTCGGCTCTTTTCCGGTAACGATGCGCTGATAGAGCGCGGCCAGGAGCTTGGTGATCGGCCCGATCGTTCCGTCGCCGACGCGACGGCGATCGATCGTCGCGACGTAGGCGATGCCCACCGCGGTGCCCGTGAAGAAGACCTCATCCGCCGAGTACAGCTCGCCGCGATCGATCGAGCGCTCGACGACGTCCATGCCCAGTTCGTGACGGGCGATCTCCATGATCGCGCGCCGGGTGACGCCCTCGAGCACGTTCTGAGAAGGATCGGGCGTGTAAAGCACGCCGCGCCGCACGAGGAAGATGTTCTCGGCGGAGCCTTCCGACACGTGGCCGTCGTGCGATAGCAGGATCGCCTCGTCGTAGCCGTTCTGCACGGCCTCGCTCTTGGCCAGCGCCGAGTTGACGTATAGGCCGGTGATTTTGGCGCGTGGGGGCGCCATCGTATCGTCGGCGCGCCGCCACGAACTCACGCAGACGTCGAGGCCGCGGGTCGCGTCGAGATACTGCGTGTAGGGCACGGGAACGATTGCGAACGCGTCGGGCACGTTGTGCAGCCGCACGCCGACGTCCTCGGCGGCCTTGTAGACGAAGGGCCGAACGTAAATGTCGGTGCGATACTCGTTGCGCGCGCAGAGCTCGACCGTAATGTCGACGAGTTCGTCGACGCTCTTGGGCAGCGCCATCGTGAGGATCTTCGCCGAGGTCTCGAGGCGCTCGTAATGGTCGCGCACCAGGACGAGCAAGAGCTCCCGTTCTCCGGGATCCAGTACCCGCGGATGCCCTCAAAGCAGCCGGTGCCGTACTGCAGCCCGTGCGTCAGCAGGCCGACCTTCGAATCTTCGTAGCGGGCGAATCCGCCGCCGGCGTAGACCGTAACCTCAGACAGATCCATGCGTTTGGCTCCTTCGTTGGGAAAGCGATGGTTGGTCTCGCACCCTACCGGCTCCTGTGACCCGGGCTGCGGCCTCGGGTGGAGTGGCCGGGTCCCGCGCTCGAATTGCTTGCGACGTGAACAAGAGGTACGTTCGGTTGACGCATCCGCTCGTTCGCGAGGGCGATCGCCTTCGCCGCGCTACCTGGGACGAGGCGCTCGACCGCGCCGCGGCGGCGCTTGCGCGACGCCCGCGATCGCGGCGGCAACGCGGACGTACGGGATGTTCAGCTGCTCGAAGGCGACCAACGAGATGAACTATATCGCGCAGAAGTTCGCTCGCGCCGTCGTCGGCAGCAACAACATCGATAGCTGCAACCGAACTTGACACGCCCCTAGCGTCGTCGGTCTGACGGCGGTCTTCGGGGCAGGCGGCGGTACGAGCTCCTACGAGGAGATCGAGCACACCGACCTGATCGTCTTATGGGGGTCGAACGCGCGAGAGACGCATCCGATCTTCTTTCACCACGTCCTGAAGGGCATTCACAACGGCGCCAAGCTCTACGTCGTCGATCCGCGGCGCACGTCGAGCGCGCGCTGGGCGGATGGCTGGCTCGGCCTCGACGTCGGTTCGGATATCGCGCTCGCCAACGCCGTCGGCCGCGAGATCCTCGCCGCGGGCTTGGAGAATCGCGAGTTCATCGAGCGCGCGACGACCGGGTTCGACGAGTATCGGGCCAACGTCGAGCCCTACACGCTCGAGTATGCCGAGCAGCACGACCGGCGTGCCGGCCGCGCTAATTCGCGACTGGCGCACGCCTACGCGAACGCGCCGAACGCGCGAACTCTGCTGGACGCTGGGCATCACCGAGCATCACAACGCCGTCGACAACGTGCGCGCGCTCATCAATCTCTCGCTGCTCTGCGGCCACGTGGGCCGCTACGGTCGCGGCGTCAGCCCGCTGCGCGGCCAGAACAACGTGCAGGGCGGCGGCGACATGGGCGCGATTCCCAATAAGTTTCCGGGCGGCCAAGACGTCGAGGATCCCGAGTCGATCGCGAAGTTCGAGCATGCGTGGAACGCCACGCTGCCGCGCGAGCGAGGCTGGAATCTCAGCGAGATGTTCCACGGCGATCGAGACGCGGCGAACTCGACACGCTCTACATCATCGGCGAGAAACCCGGCGCAATCGGAGGCCGATCAAGAGCACGCGATGGCGCTGCTGCGCAGTTTGCGCCATTTGATCGTGCAAGACATCTTCCTCACGAAGACCGGCGAGCTGGCCGACGTCGTGTTTCCGGCGTCGGCAAGCTGGTGCGAATCGGAAGGAACGGTGACGAGCAGCGAGCGGCGCGTGCAGCGCTGCCGCAAAGCGCTCGATCCGCCGGGTGAAGCGCGCGACGACATCGCGATTATGTGCGAGCTCGCGCGGCGCTGGGCCAGGACTGGCCGGAGTACACCGCCGAGCAAGCGTGGGACGAATGCCGCTGCCTCTCGCCGTGGCATGCCGGCATGAGCTACGAGCGGCTCGACGCACTCGACGGCATTCCGTGGCCCTGCTACGACGAACAGACATCCCGGCGAACAATTCCTGCACGCGCGGCTATGGGAGGATCCGGTTCGCGGCGAGCGCGCGCCGTTTGCCGCGGTCGAGCACGATCCACCGGTCGAAGCGCTCGACGACGAGTATCCCATGCGCCTGACGACCGGGCGGCGGCTCGATTCGTTCAACACCGGCGTGCAGAGCGGCGGCTACGCTCGCCGATGCGGCGCGGCGAAACGCTCGACATCTCTCCGGAGGACGCGGAGCGTACGGCTTGAGCGAAGGCGACCCCGTGCGCGTCACCTCGCGCCGCGGCTCGATCGTCGTGCCGGTGCACATCGATCGGGTTTGCGGCCCGGGCTGGTCTTCACGACGTTCCACTTCAACGACGAGGTCGCAACGAATCTGCTGACGATCGACGCAACCGATCCGCAATCGGGCACCGCCGAGTTCAAGGCATGCGCGGTGCGGGTCGAGCGCTTCGAGGGCGCGTGGAGAGCGTCTAGTGGATCTGCACTTCACCTCGGAGGGCGCGACGCAGGCCGAACGCGCAGGCGGTGGATGCGCTGCTTGGCGGCCGCTACGAGCGCTTGAACGGCGCCGCTGCGCGGGAGCGGCGTCACCTGCTTGCTTCCGGCGCTGCACGCGGTGAGGAACGCATCGGCTGGATCAGCGCAGGCGCGGTCAACTACATCGGGCGAGCGTTTGAGCGTGGCCCCGGCCGACGTCTACGGCGTAGCGACGATTTTACGCGATGTTTTCGACGACGCCGCGCGCGCCGCTGGTCGCGCACGTCTGCGACGACGTCGCCTGCATGTGACGTCGGGGGCCGATCGCATCTGCGAGGCGCTCGAGGCGGCGCGGCACGACGGTGGCTGCGCAGCCCGTGCCTCGGGCTGTGCGATCGCGCGCCGGCGCGGCGATGATCGCGCGCGCGGGCGATCCGCCGCTGGCTTATCACGCTCGCGCCGGCCGACGCGGTGGGGCTACCAGCGCGAGCTCGCCCGGCGATCCGACGCCGGGCGCGGCGGTCGCGACGCACATCGGCGGCAGCGAGCTGCGGCTGCTGCGCCGCGTCGGCACGAGTCGATCCCGAAAGCCTCGACGCGTATCGCGCGCACGGCGGCTACGACGCGCTCGCGCGAGGCGATCGAGCTTGGGCCCGAGGGCGTAATCGCCGAGATCGACCGCAGCAAAGCTGCTGGGGCGCGGCGGCGCGGCCTTTCCTGACGGGCCAGAAGATGGACGCCGTCGCGGCAGCGCCGGCGCGGCCGCACTATCTCGTCTGCAACGCCGACGAATCGGAGCCCGGAACGTTCAAGGACCGCGTGCTGATGGAGGGCGATCCGTTCGCGGTCGTCGAAGCGATGACGATCGCCGGTTACGCGGCCGGCTGCGAGCATGCGCTTCATCTACATTCGCGGCGAGTATCCGCTGGCGGCGAGCGCATCGGGAACGCGATCGCGCAGGCCCGGCAACGCGGGTTGCTTGGCGACGACGTGATGGGGCGCGGCGCGCGCTTCGACATCGAAATGCGGCGCGGCGCCGGCGCGTACATCTGCGGCGAGGAGACGGCGCTCTTCAACTCGATCGAAGGCAAGCGCGGCGAGCCGCGCAACAAGCCGCCCTTTCCCGCGCAGGCCGGGCTCTTCGGCAAACCGACGCTGATCAACAACGTCGAGACGCTCGTCAACCTGCTGCCGATTCTGCTCGAAGGCGCCGAGGCGTACGCGCGCACGGGAACGGCGAACTCGACCGGCACGCGCCTCTTCTGGCTCTCCGGCGCCATCGCACGGCCTGGGCTGTACGAAGTGCCGCACGGCACGACGCTGGGTGCGCTGATCGAGATCGCCGGCGGCGTGCGGCTGCGACGAGCGCTGCAGGCGATTCTGCTCGGCGGTGCGGCCGGCGTGCTGTCTCGGACCCGATACGCTCGACATGCCGTTGACGTTTCGAAGACGCGCGCGGGCGCGGCGCGACGCTAGGATCGGGCGTGGTGATGCTCTTCGACGCGAGCGTCGGATCTCGTCGCGATCGTGCGCGGCATCGCGCGCTTTTTCCGTGAGGAATCGTGCGGGCAGTGCGTGCCCTGCCGCGTCGGGACGGTACGCCAAGAGGAGGCGCTCGAACGGCGCGACGTGGTGCTGCTCGCCGAGATCGGCCGCGGTGATGCGCGACGCATCGATCTGCGGGCTCGGGCAGACGGCGGCGAGCGTGGTGACGTCGGCGCGCGGCAATCTCGGGCTCTTCGCGGAGGCGCGTGCGATGAGCGGACCGGTTCAAGATCGACGCTGACCGTCGCACGGCAAACGCGTCGATGACGATCGCGGCCGGCGCGACGTATCCTCGACGCGATCCTCGCGCAGCGCGGGCATCGAGACGCCGACGCTCTGCTTTCTCGCAATCGCTCACGCCGGTGAACGCGTGCCGCGTCTGCGTGGTCGAGCTCGAAGGCTCGCGCGTGCTCGTTCCGGCGTGCGCGCGCCGCGCCGAGGCGAGGCATGAAGATCCGCACCGATTCGGAACGCGTGCGCCACAGCCGCAAGATGGTGCTGGAGTTCCTGGCATCGTCGGTCGACATCTCGACGGCGCCCGACGCGCAGCGGTACTGCGAACGCTACGGCGCCGATCCCAGCCGCTACGGCGGCGCAGCCGCGACGGTCGCGCAGCCGGTCAAGATCGACAACGCGCTCTACGTGCGCGACTATTCGAAGTGCATTCTCTGTTACAAGTGCGTGGAAGCCTGCGGCACCGACGCGCAGAACACGTTCGCGATCGCGGTCGCCGGCCGCGGGTTCGACGCGCACATCTCGACGGAGTACGACGTGCCGCTGCCCGATTCGGCCTGCGTTTACTGCGGCAACTGCATCGGCGTCTGCCCGACCGGCGCGCTGATGTTCTCCTCCGAACACGAGCTGCGCGAACGCGGCGAATGGGACGAAAGCGAGCAGACCGCAACCGACACGATCTGCTCCTACTGCGGCGTAGGGTGCACGCTCACGCTGCACGTGCAGGATAACGAGATCGTGAAAGTCACCTCGCCGATCGAGAACGCACGTGACGAGCGGCCATCTGTGCATCAAAGGTCGCTTCGGCTACAGCTACGTCCAGAACCGCCCGGACGCGGACGAGTAATGGAGACCACGCGCCCGGGGCGCAGCGTCGAGGCCGCCGTGCTCGCGCTCGAAGGCGAGAGCCGCACGCGCAAGACGGACGTCGTCGGTGACCGAGGAGCCGCTCGAGCTGCGGTCTCGTAGCGACGGCACCATTCGCGCACGCTCGCGGTGACGATGCGCACGCCCGGCAACGATTTCGAGCTGGCCGCCGGGTTTCTCTACAACGAGGGAATCGTTACGTCGCGCGACGATATTGCGGAGCTCACGTACTGCCTCGATCCGGCGGTCGATCCCGATCAGCGCTACAACATCGTCACCATCGAGAGCTCGCCGCCGGCTCGACGACCGGCGATCTCGCGCGCTTCGAGCGGCATTTCACGATCGAGCAGCGCCTGCGGCGTCTGCGGACGCGCGCAGCTCGATTCGCTGCGCGAGCTGGGCGTCGCGCCGATCGACGACGACGTTCGCGTTTCGACGCAGCGTGCTCTACGCGTTGCCGGAGCGAATGCGCGAGGCGCAGCGCGTCTTCGCCGTCGACCGGCGGCCTTCACGCCGCCGCGCTCTTCGACGAGCACGGCGACGCGATCGCCGTCCGCGAAGACGTCGGCCGCCATAACGCCTCGACAAGCTCGTCGGCTGGGGCTGCTCAACGCCGGCTGCCGTTCCCGCGCTGCGTGCTGATGGTAAGCGGCCGCGCAAGCTACGAGATCTTGCAGAAAGCGGTGATGGCACGCATTCCCGATCGTCTGCTCCGTCTCCGCGCCGAGCAGCCTCGCCATCGATCTCGCGCGCGAGTTCAACGTCACCCTAGCCGGATTCTTACGCGAGAGCCGGGCCAACGTGTATGCCGGCCCGGAGCGAATAACGTGACAATGGCGCGCAATCCGGACTCGGGGTTGGCCAAGTCGCAAATCCCAAAGGTTGACGCCGAACCGAAAACTCCCAAGCTTCTCCATACCGTGCTAAACTAGTGCGGTTGGAAGACTGGTTTAGTTGGAGGGCGAGCTGGGGTTGGGGCGTCGCGCTGATCGCCTGCACGGTCGCGCTGCACGTGACGTGTATCGTGCTTATTGCTTTAAGGCTCCGGAGGTTACGGTTCGCCGAAACGCGAGATGCCCGTCCATTCCTTCACACCACCGTAGGAGCAATTACCGTGATTGTCGTCGTCGCCTGGCTCTTGGCCGCGCTGCATGGAATCGAGTGCGCAATCTGGGCAATGCTCTACCTGCACCTCAATGCGATCCAAGCGCCCGCCGAGGCAATACTCTACTCGGTCGATTCGCTCACGACGCGCGGCGCATCATCCCGGTTGATGTTGCAACCCCAATGGCAAATGTTGGGCGCGATCGAATCCGTCAATGGATTGCTGCTCTTCGGCATCAGCACCGCTTTTCTGTTCCACGTCATGCGAAGCTGGCTGCCGGATATGCGGCCCCGCGCCTACTGACGCCATAGGGCTGCCGCTTTGTGGGCGTCGTGGCGGCTTATCCGAACGTCAGCGCGATCTGGTCGTTATGCGACCGATCGCGGCGGGGCTGGCGCTGACGAACCACATGTCTCCGAGCGGCCCGCTCGTAATCTCTTCCAGCGAAGCTGAACCGGTAGTCGGCACGTCGTAGAGGCTCACTTTGCCGGAAAGCGTCATTCGCCCGATCTGCGCTTGGTTGGACGAGTCCTCGGTGAACCACAGGGCGCCATCAGGGCCCGCGGCGACTGCGACCGGCTGACTCGACGGCGAGCCTTTTATTGGAAACCGACTCACCTTGCCGTTTGTCGTAATTCGTCCGACGGCGTTATCGGATTCGGTGAACCACAAAGCCTGATCGGGTCCGACGCAGATGTATTCCGGCGCCGGCACTTTGTAAGTGGTCACTTTGCCGGAAGTTTCGAGACGGACGATCCTGCAAGGGACGTAATTCCCGTTTTGGGCCGCCCAGAGTGCGCCGTCAGGTCCTGCGACGATGCTCAGGATGGTGGCCTTAACGGGGCCGACTTTGAAATGTTTGACCTTCCCGTCCACCGTTATGCGGCCGATCATTCCGTCGGACTCGCCGAACCAGAGCGCTCCGTCGGATCCGGTCGTGATGCCTTGCGGATAGTAACCGCCGGGATCGTTAAAAGGCTTTACCGTACCGCCCGTGGTGACGCGACCGATAAATGCGTCGGGCTGTTCCTGCGCCGTCGTAAACCAGAGCGCGCCATCGGGGCCGGATGTGATGCCGGTGGAAACTTCCGCCCCCGCTCGATAAAACGCAAAGTGACCGCGCGTTGTCATTCGATCGATCGTGTCGTTCCCAGGGTCCGCAATCCACAGGGCTCCGTCCGGGCCGGCCGCGATGCCGTATGGAACCGGATCTGCATAGTCGTCGCCGAACAGCTTGATCTTACCTCGCTTGTCCGGCGAAACGTCTTTGCTGAGCACCGCTGGAGCCAGCCCCGCAGGGCGCTCGGGTGCACCCGTGCTCCCGGCCGCGCTACAATCCCGGGAGGGCTAGCGATACCGCGCAATAGCTCAACGCATAGCGCCCGAGATGCAAGTCCTTCATCACTCTTCTCCCTGCCGTCAGCGGGTTGGACCTCCGTGGAGTTTCGGCCTCACTGTTACGCCGACCCACGATACCCGCAATGTCGCGCCGCGATCGCACCGATAAAAGCAACGAGCCCGCCGTAGCGGGCCCGTCGTTCTGGTGCGTATCGAGCTAGGAACCCGTCAACGAGAAGACGGTGCCCTTGCCGTTTGCACCGCCCTTGTAGGTCGTGCCGTAGAGCGTGCCACCGACATTGAGCACCCCGGCAACCGGATTCGCGCCGTCGCTTCCGCCCTGGAAGCTGTACAATACCGTTTCCGTGCCGCTCGAGGTTAGCGCAAAGACCGTCCCTTTGCCGGATGTGCCCCCTTCACTGGTCGTGCCGTAGAACGTGCCCTTGGCGCTGGTCAGCCCGGCACGGGGTTGCGCACCATCGCTCCCTCCGGCAAAGCTGTAGAGAACCGACTCCGCGCCGCCAGGGGTGATCGCGAAGACTGTACCTACGTTGCTTGCGCCGCCGTATTCGGTCGTACCGTAAAGCGTGCCCTTGACGTCGAGCAGCCCGTCCCGCGGGAGCGTGCCGTCGCTTAGGTTTCCGAAGCTGTGCAACACCGTTTCCTTTCCGGAAGGCGTGATCGAGAATACGGTACCGAAAGCTTCTGCGCCACCTCCATAGGTCGTGCCGTAGAGCGTGCCGTTGATGTCGACGAGACCGGCCTGCGGGGCGCTTCCGTCCGTTAAGCTCTTGCCGAAGCTGTAGAGCAGCTTGTACTTGCCGCCCGAGGTAATCTTAAAGACCGTGCCGGACTTGTTTGCCCCGCCTCGTTCGGTCGTGCCGTAGAGCGCGCCGTTGACGTTGATCAGCCCCGCAGACGGGCCCTCACCGTCGCTCCCGATCCCGAAGCTGTGAAGCACCGTCTGCGTGCCTGAAGTCGTGAGCGAAAAGGCCGTCCCGTCGTCGTTTGCGCCGCCGTGATAGGTCGTGCCGTAGAGCGTGCCCTTGACGTTGAGCACGTCGGCATACGGGTTCGCGCCATCGCTGAGCGCAAAGCTATAGAGCACCGTCTCCGTGCCGCTCGGGGTGATCGAGTATACCGTGCCAAGCGAGACGTATGCACCGCCTCCGTCGGTCGTGCCGTAGAGCGTGCCATTGACGTTGATGAGCCCGGCATGCGGGTACGTGCCGTCGCTCCCGCTTCCGAAGCTGTGCAGTACCGTCTCCGGGCTGCTCGGCGGCCGCGGGGCCGGCGGCGACGGGGAATTGGTCGTTCCGCTGCACGCGGCGAGCATAATGGCGCCCGCACAGATGCTCATGGCATAGCGAGCCGAGGTTGAAATGCGCAATGTCTCGTACGCCGCTTTCTCCGAGCTCTGGCTCGGGAATGAGCGACGCAACTCGTCGCATCGCCCTAAATCAAAGCTCGCCCGCGCCGCTGAAGCGACAGATACCGTGGTTGGGAGAGCCCTCGGTTACCTAATACCCTTAGTCGAGCCGGCTCTCCTGGCCCGTGCCGCCGCGGTCCTTCAGAAAAGAGAGCGCCCTCAACGCAAATCTGTCTTCGATAAGCGGCGCAAGCTATGACCAAAGCGCCGGTAACTTTTCGCTATCGTTTCACCATTCCAGTATAGCTCGCACGAACGCCCGTCGCGTTGGCGGTCAGTACCGCAGTGGTGCATGGCGAAGATGTGATCGCCAACTTTTCTCGGACCTGGCGACTCCTGTCTTTCGTGAGCCGCTGCTAGTTCGGCACCGGCGGGCGAGGCCGCCTCCGCGGGCGGTTCACGAGCTTTTTAACTCGCCATATTTGTTCCGCTGGCCACGTGCGAGCCCATGTGATCTGCGCGTAGTCCGTGTAGGACGTTTGCGCGCCCTCAGGTGGCCGAAGCTCGATCAAGTCCTCGATAGTAAGTCCGTTGCGGCGAAATAGCGCGATCCACTCGCCATAGGGTAACGAGAAGTTGACGCTCGACGCATCCTCAAAGCGACGCTGCTCGAAGTAGTTCGCGTGCAGGCGATCGTCAACGCAATCTTCGGATTCGTTCCAGCAGATATTTAGAATCGGCGTTGCGGCGGAAAAAGCGAGCAACCCTCCACCGCGTAACAACCGCCCGGCTTCAGGGACCGTGCGGCACGGGTCACAGTACGTCATCGCGCCGTGGTCGCAGAAGATGACATCGAACGAGGCATCCGCCAACGGAACCGCTTCTGCGCTTGCATGAACGAGCGGAAAATCGACACAAGCATCGCTCATATTTTGCCTCGCGTGCTCTAGCTGGCGCGCCGAAACGTCGAGTCCCACGACGCGCGCGCCGCGCTTCGCGAGCGCGATGGCCCAACGCGCGGCCCCGCAGCCCAATTCGAGCACATCTTTTCCGTTGACGTCCCCGAGCACGTGGAGCTGCGACTCCGGAACCGACCAACAGCCCCACGCCATCGGATTAGAACTTAGCTGTTCGGAGTGCTGCGCCTCATAGTCGTTGCTTTGTTGGTCCCAATGCTTGAGGTTCTTGCGTGCGTGACCGGTTAGCGCATCCACGAATAAGCCTTTGGCGCCATGGGTTTAACTGTCCGCTTTGCCAGTGCGAGGCAACCGCCAAACGACCCTATTGCAGTGGTATTGGGTGGCTGCTGTCAGTGCTGAAGGTCGCCGAGTCGGGCTGCGTGATACTAACGGTTCCGGGTTGAGCTCCATCGGCGAGATAGCTAATCCTCGCTGCCAGAATAAACTTGTCTTGGCCGCTGACCGCGTTAGTGCAGTTTCCCGTCACGTTGGTCGTCACATCGTTTTTCGTCCCGACGGTGGGCATTAGGTTGATCTGATCTGCGTAGTTCGTGCTAGTTCGTGCCCAGAATCGGTATCGCACCAAAGTCTCCGTAGACCCTGCACTCATTGCCTCCTATTGTGGTAAGGCTCCAGCCTTGCAAGCCGTCAGACACAAAAATTTTCATGATCCTGTCGCCGAAATTACACGAACGAGGACGTGCACTTCACGGGGATTACTTGGGTTGATGTGGGCGTAAGTCCCAACCTCCATCATCAGCGGGCTGTCAGGCGGGGTGCTAACGGGGACCCACTTGACCCAGCCGATGGCCTTGGCTACAGATACGAGCGCTCCGTTAAAGCCTGTTTGCTCCGCCGCATCTGGTTGGCGTGACAAATAGTACGTATAAACCGTCAGGCCCGCGCCGATGATGCCTACGATCAGGCCCAGCACGCCCAGCACATGGCCGTATCGATCGGGCCGTGGCTTTTCTCGTTCGTTTCTCTTGCTTCGCACAGCTAGGACCCCCGGCTATAAAGATGCGCTCTAAAAGCAGCTTTTGTAGTCGCTCAGTTGCTTGGCTTCGGGTCCCGATTTAGGTGCCGCCTTTAGACGCTCCTCCGCCCCAGGAGGATCCGATGTTGCCCGCTCGCTCGGCGCTCGGTCGTCGAATTCCGGCGCGCCCGCGGGATCAACTCTCGACGATCGCAATCGTCGTCGATAGCAAATTCCGCGGGCGCAGGACGCGGTGTCGTCCTCGGAACGAGGCGCGCCGGTCGTCGCCTCGTAGGCGATCGTGGACGCGGTCCCCTACGGTGGGCCCCATTTTACTCGGCAGCGCGGCCGGATTTGTTAGAAGGCGCCAATGCCGTTCGGGCTGCCCCAGCCGGCACACGTGTTGTAGTTGCCGGAACTGTACGCGCAGCTCTGACTACCCTCCGAGATCGGATAGAGGTGTTTCTGGTGCGCGGGTTGCCAAAACGTGCGTCCGCCGCGCTGTTTGGTCGCATTCCCCGCCAAACCGAAGACGCCGGCCAGGAACGGCGCGGCTTGCTCGCCGGTGACCGAGACCCAGCCGTTTTCGTCGTAGCTGTCGTACACGGCGAGGTCGTACGAATCGGCTGCCGCGTCGTTGGCCAAGCGATAGCTACAGTATGAGTCGTGCTGCCACGCCGGCTTGGTGATCGCGCTGAAGCAGCCGCCATCGTTGGTATCCGCCGTCAGCGATTCGCTCCATTTTCTTTTTCCGCTGTTTACCTGTTGGAGCATCGTGCCGTCAACGGCCACGACGCGATCGAAGTCGGCCGGTTCGGTGAGCCCGACGGCGTCGCCGGGGCTCGCGAGATACTCGACGCCCGGCGTATCGAAGTATTTCTTGTCGAAACCTTGGCCGCTGCCGATTGCGCTAACGATGTGCGCGCCAAGCGTCACCGCTTCGGCGGTCGCCGCTTCGATATCGGCGATGCTCGAGGAGTTCGCCTCGACCAGATAGATCGTGCAGTTTGGACAGCTCGCCGCAACCATCTCGACGTCCAGGTCGATTTCCACGCCCCACCCGGGACTGCCCTCGGGGTAGTTGCTGGTCTGGCCTTCCTCGTTGTACTTCGTAAAGCTCCCCGCGGGAAGGTCGTACGCAGAACGATAGGCGGAGAGGTCGGAAGCAACGTTCGGATTGTCGTAGGCCTCGATGACTGCCACGGTCTGGCCGGTTCCGCGTTTTTTTGATGCCGCCTCGAGGTTATACGCCGACTGCAGCTGTTGCGGCGACCAGCCCGCCGCATCTGGGCCGCCGGCACCCGAGGCAGCAACGACGAGGCATCCCACATAACCTACGCGATGGTCCCGACACGATAAATTGTGCTCGCTTACCTTGCCAGTCGTTTGCTGCATGCCCGGGGCAGTGCTCGGCGGCTGCAGGCCGCCGCATCCGGCGAGTAGAGCTGCCGCTAATAAGAACGTTCCACCGACTACCTTCATTGCTTCGCCCCCCTTGATGCTAAGTTTGCGCAGGTCCGTCCATCATGAGACCGCGACAGCCCGCGTGGAAGCGACAGCCGGACAACTTATCCGTACATTTTCCGGCGCCCGGCACGACCCCGCGCGCTCAGAGCGAAGAATGACCGTGGTGGACCAGCGGCAACAGACATCCAGCCCATCGGACTTTGGGACGCTCCTGCGCCATCATCGGCTCGCTGCCGGCCTATCGCAGGACGCGCTCGCAGAGCGGGCTCGAATGAGTCCCGACGGAATCAGCGCCTTGGAACGCGGCCATCGGCGCAATCCTCACAAAGATACGGTCGCCCTGTTAGCTGAAGCGCTAGCGCTCGATGGTACCGATCGTGAGACGTTCGAAGCCAGCGCCGTCCGCCCGGCTTCGCCACGGCGAAGAGGTCCCTCCAAGATCACCGAGCCGGTCTCCGAAGCGGCGCCGCCGGCGTTACCGCTCGCGATGACGACCTTCGTTGGTAGAGACGCCGCCGTCGCGGAAATAATCCGTTTGGTCAACGAGGTCCGCCTCGTAACCTTAACCGGCGCCGGCGGCGTCGGAAAAACTCAAGCTGCCTTGCGCGCCGGAGCGCGACTTAGTCAGGAGGGCCCTTGCGAAGTTCGCCTTGCAACGCTCTCTCCACTAACGGACCCCGCTCTCGTGAGCAGAACGATTGCGTCGTCGTTCGGGATTCAGGAGGTGCCGCACCGTTGGATCCTCGACGCCTTGGTCGCCCACCTGAAGACGAAGACCATCCTCCTCATACTCGACGGCTGCGAGCGCGTCGTTGCCGAAGCGGCGAGCGTCGTCAGTACGATCTTACCGGCGTGTCCGGCCGTAAAGGTGCTCGCGACGAGTCGAGAGCCTCTGTGGGCCGGCGGCGAACGCGTGTATCGTTTACCGCCGCTCGACTTGCCGCCTCACGGCGCGGCGCGGCTCAGCGCCGTCGAAGCCGGGCGTTATGCCGCGATATCGCTCTTCGCGGACCGCGCTCGTGCCGTCGATCACCGTTTCGAAGTGTCCGACGAAAATGCGGCGGTGATTGCCGAGGTGTGCCGCCGCTTGGACGGCCTCCCGCTAGCCATCGAGCTTGCAGCGGCTCGCGTGAACGTCGTACCGCTAAAGACGCTCAACGATCAGATGGACGATCGCTTCCGTTTCATGACGAGCCGCGATCGTACCGTGCTTCCTCGACAGCAGACACTGCACGCTACCATTGAATGGAGCTACGAGCTCTTGTCGCCCGCGGAGCAACTTTTGTTCGAACGGCTCGCCGTTTTTTCCGGTGGCGGCGTGCTCGAGGCGGTGGAAGCGGTCGCACAGGACGCGGTTCTGGCGGAGCGCGACGTCTTGGAGATCCTAACGTCGCTTGCAGAAAAGTCGTTGGTAATTGCCGATATGGACGCGCCGGTCGTTCGCTATCGGCTGCTGGAGATCCACCCGCGCGTTCGCGCTAGAAAAGCTTCGGGACAACGATAAGTGGCCCGCGCTCGCGAGCAGGCATGCGCGGTGGGTCGCCGGCGCCGCAGCCAGAGCGCAGACACGCATCGCAAGTGCGTCGATCGACTTGTGGGTTCGCGAACTCGAACCGGAGCTCGACAACGCGCGCTCGGCGGTCGAGTATACGCTGGCGACACGACAGGTGGAGTTGGCGGCGGAAATCGCTTGTGGGTTTGCAGAGGTGTGGCGTATCACCAGGGGACATTCGGAGCCCTATCGCTGGCTTGTGTTGGTCCTAGCAAACCTTGATAGCTCTACACAGCCTGGCATGGAAGCGCGCCTGTGGCGGACGCTGGCGACGCATACAAATGGTATGCGCAGAGTTCAGGCGGCAAATCGAGCGCTCGAGCTTACCGATCGACGACTCAGCAGCGATGGCTTCGTAGCGGCTCTTTACCAGAAGGCGGTTGGGCTTCTGGAGGCGGGCTCGAGCGAAGACGCCGAGCGCGTGAACGGCGTAGCGCTGCGTCTCTGTCAGGAAAGCGGCCTATTACGCACCCGACGTTACGCAGCGGCGCTCGACATGCGAGGTCGAATCACGACTAGCCTCGGGCGGATCGACGAAGCGCGTGACTTCTTTGCTCAGGCCTTGTCACTGATGACGGCCTTAGGTGACGAGCATGAGGCGATTATCGTAAGAATTAACCTTGGCGAACTGGAGTTCAAAGCG
Organism: Vulcanimicrobiota bacterium; assembly: GCA_963844705.1. Lineage (GTDB taxonomy): Bacteria > Vulcanimicrobiota > Vulcanimicrobiia > Vulcanimicrobiales > Vulcanimicrobiaceae > Cybelea. The sequence continues at coordinate 215,583 of CAWJPI010000001.1, forward strand.
GGCAGGTTTCGCGAGGCCTTAGAGTCGGCGGAGTTAGCGATCGAGGCTGCGCGTCGGGTGCGTTCGCGACATCGCGAAGCTACGGCGCTCACGAATGCCGCCGCCTGCAGACTCGCCCTCAACGATATCGAAGGCGCGCACCTCGACGCCCTCGAGGCGCTCGCCCTCGCGCCTTCTGCGACTCCAATCGAGGCAGCAGCGACGATTCAGCATTTGGCGACGGTAGCCGCATTTAACGGCGATTACCGGCGCGCCGCGCGCCTTCGCGGCTATGTTGACGCGTGTTTTCGCAAAGAGTTCTGCGAGCGAGGGCCGACGGAGAGCTTCACCTATGCAATGCTCGCGGAGGCACTAACCAAAACTCTTCCTGCTTCCGAGATAGACGCCCTCGGCCGGGAAGGAGCTACGATGTCCGAGGAACACGCGATGCGCGAATCTTTTGTCACGTAGGCCAGAAGCAGTCATCCCGAAGAGCTGGGCTGAATTAAGGCTTCCCTAGAGCTTGCGTCCTTCGTCGAGGGCGCGGTCTTCCGACCACCCCGCACCTTCTGCCGCGAGCACGGCAATCCGATCTTCGGCGAGCGCTGCGCGAAGCGCGGCTTCGAGCTTGTCGCGGCTCCATTGCTCGGTGCCTTCGCGCTCGTAACGCAGCCGGCTGAATTCGGAATCGACGTAGCCCAAGACTCGGGCCGCGCGTTCCGTATCGCCGTTCAACGCGCCGATCGCCGCTAAATGCTGCAGCCCAATGGCGACGTTCAGCCCCGATTGGGCCTGGCGCGCAAAGTCCACGCCCTTTCGCGCCAGCTCACGCGCGCCGATAACATCGCCCAGCGCGATGTGGTACGCCGCGCCGTTCGTACAGAACATCGCGATATCCATCGCGTTCTTCCCGCGCAGGTTGATCTCGAGCGATTCCGTCACCAAACGTAGGGCCTCCTCGGGGTGGCCTTCGGCGAACTCGAGCTCGGCCAGGTTACCCAATACCAGTGCGGTTCCCGTCTCTTCGCCGATGGCTTTGAAGGCCGCGATCGCCTCAGCGTGCAGCTCGCGCGCCGCCCGACGATCGCCCCGATCCGCCTCGACGAACGCCAGCAAATCGAGACACCGCGCCGCGTTGCGGGCATGCCCGCTGTCGCGCGACGCCTCGAGCGCTCGCCGCGCCGCCTGGCCGGCGTCGTCGAGCATTCGCATCTGATAGAGCGCGAGCGCCACCTGCCGTTGCGCGCTGGCCGCTGCGCGCGCGTTGCCGGCCGACTCGAACAACCGTATCGCCCGCTCACCCTCGTCGTGTTTGCGCTTACCGGATGAGAGGTTCGCGAGCGCCAGACGCAGATCTGCCGCTATCGCCGGATCGTTGGCTTCGTTCGTGCGTTTGAGCGCAAGCTCGATCCAGTAGCGGCCTTCGGCTGCGAGGCCGGCGTTCGCCCAAAGTCTCGACTGCGCGGCGATCGCCGCGCCCAGCGGAATGGCGTTGCCTTTGGTCAGCGTCCACTCGAGCGCCGCGCGCACGTTGTCGAGCTCGACCTCGATGCCGGTAAGCCATGCGGCGAGCGACTCTGTATCGAAGAGCTCGCGCCCGTACAAAACCCGGTCGTGAAAGTATGTCGCGTGGCGGCGCGCAAGCGTCTGGCGAGCACCGAGCGCGCTGAGCTTTTCCACCGCAAAGGCGCTGGTGGACTCCAGCAGCCGGTATTGCGCGTGCTCGGCGCCGGTGTCGACGACGACCAGCGCCTTGTCCGTCAGCGAACCGAGCAGATGGAAGACATCGCTCTCTTCGAGCCCTTCACCGCCGCAAACGCTCGCGGCCGCCTCCAGTGTGAAGCATCCCCGAAAGATGCCCAGCCGTGCGAACAGCAGCCGTTCGTCCGGAGCGAGCAGCTCGTAGCTCCAGTCGATGATCGCGTTCAAGGTCCTCTGAGGGTCGCCCGCCGCGCGATGGCCGGAGGTGAGAATTCCAAACCGGTCGTCCAGCCCGCCCGCAAGATCGGCCAGCGAGAGCACGTTCACCCGCGCGGCAGCAAGCTCGATGGCAAGCGGTATGCCGTCCAAACGGCGGCAGATCTCCGCAATCGCGGCTGCGTTCTCATCGGTGAGCGCGAGACGGCGATCGCCGGCACGGGCGCGATCGGCGAAGAGTTCGCTCGCGCTGAGAATGTTCAACGGCGGCAGCGAGTAGCTACGTTCGCCCGCTGCCCGCAGTGGTTCGCGGGAGGTGGCGAGAATCCGAAGCTGCCGGCAACCCGCCAACAACGTCTCGGCCACGCTCCCGGCTTCCGTGGCGACGTGATCGCAATTGTCGAGGATCAGCAGCCACTTCTTGTCCCTGAGCCGCGCGCGCAACGTCTCGAGCAATGGGCGATTGGCCACTTGTTGCACGCCGAGCGTCGAGGCGATCGCCGCAACGACCAATGAGGGATCGCGAATCGCCGAGAGCCCGACGAACCACGCGACGTCCCCGCGCTCGCCGCTCAACGCGGTTCCCACGTGCAACGACGTCTGCGTTTTGCCAACGCCGCCACTTCCCGTAATCGTCACCAGCCGGTGGTCGCGTACCAGCGTTGCAACCGCATCCAGATCGTCCTCGCGCCCGACGAAGCTGGTCGGCGCGAACGGTAGGTTCGAGGCGTCGCCGCCGCCCCAGGGGCCCTGCACTAGAGGAACGCTTCCAGCACAGCCGCCTCGGCGTGCTGCAGCTCTGCGCTCGCATGACGATCGTCGCCAAGCCAGCCGTTGATCAGCAGCGAGAAGATCACCGTGCCGCGCGCGGGTGTCAGCAAAAAACCCGAGAGCGCGCGCGTATGGCGCTCCGAGCCCGTCTTCGCAAGGAGCTTTCCCTGCAGCGGCGTTCCCGCGAACGAATGCGCCAGCGTGCCGAGCAGGCCGGCCGCTGGTAACGCCTTGATGACGGCTGCGCGCTGCGTGCCGTTCCAGTCGCTGCGCAGAATCGTCACCAGATCGCGCGGCGTGATGCGGTCGTAGACCGAAAGGCCCGAACCGTCGGCGATCGAGACCGTTGCGGGATCGATGCCGAGCGAGCGCAGGTACTCGCGCTCGACGGCGATCCCGCTGGCGTAGCTTCCCGGCTCGCCCGCGCGCGCCGCGCCCAACTCTTTGAGGAAGAGCTCGCCCATTAAGTTGTCGCTCGGCAACCAAAACTGCGCGAGCAATTGCGGCAGCGGCGGCGAGTCGTGAGTCCAAAGCGTCACGCGCGATGCCGGCGCAGCGCCGCCGCGTACGCCGCCGGCAACCGCGATGCCGGCGTTCTCCAGCGCTTGGCGCAATACGTCACCGGCATACGCCGGCGGATCGGGCACGCCCGGCGCGAGGTCGTCGGATTCCGGCGCGCCGGCCGGATAACTCCCCACGATTGCGATCGTCGTCGGCGAATCCCACGGGCGCACGACGTCGGTCGTGTCGTCGGACCCAGGTGCGCCGGTGGTCGCTGCGTCGGCAATCGTAAACGCGCCGCTCTGCGGCTCCACGCGCAGCGTCAGCGGTTCGCCGGCAGAGGCGCCGGGCGTCACGTATACGTGAACCGTCCCTTCCTCCAACTCTAACGCGCTCACGACCGCGGCATACTCGTAAGGCAGATCGTCCCACGACCAGCCATCGGGATAACGCTGCGCGTCGTCGTGCGAGGCGTCGGTAATCACCGCGCCGACGACGCGGCGCACGCCGCTCTCGGACAACGCGCGCGCCGCGCTGGTGAGATCGGCTTGCGTCAAGTGCGCGTCGCCGCCGCCTCGCAGGTAGAGGTTTCCCGCAACTACGCCGTTCTGCGGTGCCGCATCGGCGGCGATCGTGGTAACGAACCTGAAATCGGGACGGAGGTACCGCAGCGCCGCCGACCCCACGAGCAGTTTGAAGTTTGACGCGGGCAAAAACTCGTCGCCGGCGTTGCGCGAGTAGAGCACCGTTCCGTCAACCGCGCTCACTGCCAAGAATCCGACCTGCGCGCCGGCAAAGGCCGGCGACACCAGCGCCGCGTCGACGCGCCGCTGCAGCGAATCGGGCGCGGGCGCTGCGCCGAGCGTTACCGCCAGCGCGAGCGCAGCGAGCGCGCGCAGGCGCCTCATCCTTTCAAGTCGAGCGGATCGAGAAAGCCGCGCAGCATCGCGTTAAAACCCGCGGGATTGTCGGCGTTGGCTACGTGGCCCGCCTTTTCGACCGCCGCGAGCGACGCGCCGGGAATCCCCGCAGCGATCTCTTCGGAAAGTTCGCGCGGGGCGACCGGATCGAACTCGCCGTACGCTGCCAGCGCCGGTACGACGATCGAGGAGAGCATCGCCGTATAATCGCCGGTCCACGTCGCCAGCGTTGAGGCGAGATAGCATGGCACCGATTTGCACGCCATCTGCTCGATCGTTTCGGCCATGCGCTCCGGGGGCAGTCCCAACTGCGCCGCGCGCCGCTTCGCGAACACCGGCATGCTCCCCGCATCGCGCACGGCCGCAGCGATTTGCTCGGCGACCTGCTGCCCGTTGGGATACCGCGCGAAGCTGCCCAGCGTCACCAGCGCGTCGAAGCGCGGGCCCGCGATTCCCCACAACTCGAACGCCACCACGCCGCCGAGACTGCAGCCCACCAGTGTAAACCGCTCGATCTCGAGCGCCTTAAGCACGGTGAGCACGTCCTGCGCGAAGCCCGCGCGGGTGATCAGCGCCGGATCGGGATCGGGTTTGAGCGCGCCGTTGCCGCGCAGTTCGATCGCCGCGCATGCGTAGTCGTTGCCGAACGCTTCCAACTGGCGATCCCAGATCGCCGCCGTCGAACCGACGCCGTGCACGAAGATCAGCGCGGTCGCACCCGCCCGCGCTCCCGCCGGGCGAACGTAGCGCGAGCCGGTGAGCGTGCCGTCGGGCGCGGTGCGGACGAGCGTCTCGATCATGCCATGCCCCTTTTGCGCGCGACGAACTCGCGCACGCCTTCGAGCGAGCGCGCGTTGAGCACGTCGGCCGCCACGAGACCGGCGCGCCGCGCTTGGCCCACCGCGAACTCCGTCGCCGAGAGATCTCCCGTGCGGTGCGCGTCGCTGTCGAGCGAGAACGTGACGCCGAAACTCTTCGCCTTGCCAGCAAGCGATGCCGGAAGATCGAGGCGTGCGGCCTGACCGTCGATCTCCAGGGCGGTGCCGGTGCGCGCGGCCGCCGCAAAAACGGCGTCGTAATCGAACTCGTAGCCGGGCGATTGATCGAAGCGCCGTCCCGTGGGATGCCCGATGATGTTGACGTACGGGTTCTCACACGCGCGAATGAGGCGCGCGGTCATCTCGTCCCGCGATTGCCGCGTGGCGGTGTGCACCGAGCCGATCACGATGTCGAGCTGCGCGAGCACCGCCTCTTCGAGATCGAGCGAACCGTCGGGCAGGATGTCGACCTCGCTGCCGCAGAGCGTCGCGATGCCGTAGCGCTCGCTCAGCGCGGCGATCTCCTCCCGCTGGCGCAGCGCGCTCTCGGCATCGATGCCCCAGCGCCGCCGCGCGCCGCCATGATCGCTGATTGCGTGGTACTCGTAACCCCGCGCCGCGGCCGCGGCGATCATCTCCTCGAGCGAATCGTCGCCGTCGCTGTAGGTCGTGTGCATGTGGAAGTCGCCGCGCAGATCGCCCAGCTCGACGAGCGCCGGGATCGCGTCGTTGCGGGCCAGCTCGATCTCGTCGCCGCCGCTGCGCAGCTCCGGCGGAACGTACGCCATGCCGAGAGCTGCGTAGACGCCGGCCTCTTCCGTGCAGGTGGTCACCTCGCCGTTCTCGAGGTTGAGGATGCCGTTCTCGCTTACGCGCAGGCTCCTGCGCACCGCGTACTCGCGCAGCTTGATGTTGTGCTCGCGCGAACCGGTGAAGTGCTGCAGCAGATTGCCGTAGAGATGATCGGGCAGCACGCGCAGGTCGATCTGCAACCCGCCGTTCAGCCAAATGCTCGCCTTCGTCGGACCTTCGGCCAGCACGGCCTCCGCCAGCGGCCAGCGCGCGAAGTGCGCCACGACGTCGACAGCGTGCGGCGACGTGCAGACCAAGTCGACGTCGCCGACCGTCACCTCGCAGCGCCGCAAGCTGCCGGCGTACGTCAAACGCTCGAGCGGCGGTCCTTCGTACAGGTAGGCCATCGCCATGCGCGCGACCGTGAGCGCTTGCGGCTGCGGCGTGCGGCGCTGGCGCCCGCGATACGCGAGGATGCCTCGCCGCCAGTTCTCGATCGTCTTGGCGCCGAGCCGCGGAACGCCGAGCAGCGTGCCCCGCGCGATGGCGGTTTCGAGATCGGCCAGCGAGGCGATGCCGTACTCCGAGAAGAGCATCGCCGCCGTCTTGGTGCCGATGCCGCTCACGCCGAGCACCTCCATCAGCGTGCGCGGAAAGCGCGTGTATAGCTCCTCGAGCGGATCGGCCGTGCCGGCCTCGACCAGCTGCACGATCACCGCGCCGATCGACTTGCCGACCCCCGCGAGCGTGAGATGCTCGCCGCTCGCGATCAGATCGCGCAGCGGCGGGGCGTTCTCCACCGACGCCGCGGCCTTCTCGTAGGCGCTGTATTTATAGAAGGACTCGCCCGCCAACTCCATGAGCGTGCGGATCTCCAGCAGCTTCTGCGCGACTTCGCTATTCGTGAGCACGGCGTAGTGGAGTTGGCCGCGCGCGTGGAATGCTCTTGCTTCGATGCCTCTGTTGCGCATGAAGGATGCTTCCTTCGTCAACGCGTCGTTACGGGCGGGTCCGGTAAACGTGGACGTCGAGCCCGGCTGCCGGGTCGCGCTGCGCTTGGGGGCGCCGCAGGAGGCGACCGCCATCGCGCTGCTCGCCGCCGGCGTCGCCAAAGCGACGACCGGCAGCGTGCTGATCGGCGATTTCGACCCGCGCGTGCAATCGGTGCACTGCAAACGCCTCGCGGCCTTCGTTCCGCACGAACCGTTGGAGCTGGACGACGGCGATTTCCTACGCTACGTCGGATATCGGGCGGCGCTCTGGAACGTCGAACGCGGCCGTGGCGCGTGCCTACTCGCAGGAGCTGCGAGAGCGGCTAAACGGCATGCACGAAGCTTTCGCGTTTCCGCTCATCGGCGCGCTGATCGCGCAGCCGCAGCTCGTGGTGCTCGACCGCCCGCAGGCGGCCTACGCGCAACGAATCCTCGCCGTGGTGCAAGGGCGCGCGCTGCTCTCGACCCACGTGCAGGCCGAGAGCGCTTCGGCCTTCGCATGACCGCACGCGCGCTGGGCGCGATGCTGCAGGCGCGGCTCTACGTCTCGCGCCGGTTCGTGCTCTATGCTTGTGCGGTCGCGGTGCTCGTGGCGCTCGTCGCGCCGCTGGGCGTTACCGCGCCGCTGCTCTGCTGCTCGTTTCTCAGCATCGCGATCGCACTCGACCAGACGCCCGGCCGCCACCGGCACCTCGACCGCTGCGAGCAGAGCGCGCCGCTCTTTGGCCGCGAGCTCGCGCGAGCCAAGGCGTTGGTTCCGTGCATCGCCGCACTGCTCGCAACGCTGCTCTACGCCTGCGCACAGGTGGCTCGCGGCTCTCCCGGCGCACCGCTCACATTGCTCGTCGTGCCGCCGGCCGTCATCGCGACCACGCTGGTCGCCCTCTCGGCGACGGTGCGCACCGGCGCCACGCGCGTGCTCTACGTGCTGCTCGCCGCGGGCACGAGCGCGATCGCCTACGTGCTGGCGATTGGGGCGGCCGCAGCGCCGCCGCCGAGTTCGCGTTCTGCGTGCTCATAGCGTTTCTCGCGCTTCGCCAATACGGCGAAACGCTCGCGCGTTACGATCCTATCTAGGAACGCCGGCTAAGGAACCTGTACTGGAATCGCGGTGGCGAGTTTTTCGAGCATCGCACGATTGAACTGCGAGAGATCGTCGCCGCCGCGCGTCGTGACCCAGTTCGAATCCGAAACCGTCGGCTGGTCGCGATAGAGACCGCCGGCGTTGCGAATGTCGTCGGCGATAGCGGGCGCGCCCGTCACTTGGCGGCCGCGCAACAGCTGCGAGGAGATCAGCACCTGCGCGCCGTGGCCGATCGCGAACATCGGCTTTTTGAGCGTGTCGAACTCGCGCACGAACCGGTGCACCTCACGATCGGTTCGGATGTCGTCGGGCGAGGTGCCCCCGGGTACGAGCAGCGCGTCGAAATCCTCGGCGGTGCAGTCGCCCACCAGCTCCTCGGCGCGGACGCTCTGACCGTCGTCGAGCCCTCGCTTGCCTCGGAGACGCTGGCGCGCCCGCTCGTCGACGCCGACGATCGTTACGATCGCGCCGGCCTCTTCGAGCGCGCGGCGCGGCTCGACCAGATCAATTTCTTCGAAGCCGTCGCCAATTAGCGCGGCGACGCGCTTTCCTTCCACTCCCTGCATATCGGCCCCGTGATTTCGCGCCGCCGGGGTGCCCACCTTCGCGCTTGGCTAGCCAAATAGATAGCGAACGAGGCCGCCGTCGACCGAGATCGTTTGCCCGGTCACATAGCCGGCAGGCTCTCCGCAAAGGAAGACCGCCATCGGCGCAAACTCCTCCGGCGATGCCGTGCGGCCGATCGGCACCTCGGCTCCGGCGGCCCGCAGCTTGGCATCGTCGTTGCCGTAAAGCTCGCGCAGCCGCGGTGTGTCGATCCGTCCCGTGGCGATCGCGTTGACCGTGACGCCGTCGGGCGCGACCTCGACCGCGAGCGTGCGCAGCGCGGCCACTAGCGCCGAGCGAAAGGCATTGGAGAGCGTCAGATTGTCGATCGGCTGCTTTACCGAGGTCGACGTGAGCGCAACGACGCGCCCCCACTTGCGAGCGCGCATCGGGGGCACCGCGATCTCGAGCAACTGCAGCATTCCCCGCAAGAGCAGCCGATAGGCACGGTCCCAGTCCTCGAGGGCCAGCTCGCTGAAGCGACCAGCCTTCGGGCCACCCCCGTTGAGGATCACGATATCGGGGTCGCCGAAGCCCTTGCGCAGGGCGGGGTGCAGCGCCGCGACCGAGTGCGGATCGGCGAGATCGAGCGCAAAGACCGCCGCCTCAGCGGCGCCGCGCGCCCGCGCTTCGGCGGCGACCTCCTGGAGCTGGCCGAGGCGGCGCGCCGCAAGCGCGAGGCGAACCCCCTCGGCCGCCAGCGCGAGGGCGATTGCCCGGCCGATGCCCGAACTGGAGCCGGTAACCAGCGCCGTGCGGCCGGCGATTTTGAGATCCATGCAGCCGCGCTTTGGCGCCGGCTCGCTCTCACCTTGCGTGGCGCCGAGGGCTCTGCTATCCTAACCCGGTCGCCGGGACGGCCGAGAGCCGGCTGTACCCGAAGCGAGACCATCCTGCATCAAGGAGTCTTACGAAGTGCCGCTCAGCAAAGAAACCAAGGCGGAGATCTCCGCCAAATACGGCCGCGGAACCAACGATACCGGTTCGGCCGAAGTGCAGATCGCGATGCTCACGACGTCGATCAACTCGCTCACCGAGCATCTCAAGATTCACAAGAAGGACCACCACAGCCGCCGCGGCCTGCTCTTGCAGGTCGGCCAGCGCCGCCGGCTGCTCAACTATCTGCACGCGAAGAACCTCGAGCGCTACCGCTCGCTGATCTCGGAACTCGGCCTGCGCCGCTAGCAGGCTGCGCCGGCTAGTCCGCTAGCGGCTCTCCTTCTTGCGCCGGTGAGCGCGACGCGCGGCCTCGACGATCGAGTCGACGCCCATGCCGTAGTACTCGATGAGCTCCGCCGGATCGCCCGATTGTCCGAAGCGATCGTCGACGCCGATGAACTCGATCGGCGTCGGCAGCTGCATCGCGAGAATCTCGGCGACGCGCGAGCCCATGCCTGCGGCCTTCTGATGCTCCTCGACGGTCACGACCGCTCCGCAGGTGCGCGCCGCGTCGACGATTGCGGCGGCGTCCATCGGCTTGACCGTGTGGTTGTTGACGACGCGGCATTCGATGCCGTCCTCGGCGGCGAGGCGGTCGGCGGCGATCAGCGCGTTGTAGACCAAGATGCCGCAGGCGACGATCGCGACGTCGCCGCCTTCGCGAAACGTCTGCGCCTTGCCGATCTCGAACGGCGTCTCCTCGGTGGTAACGATCGGCGATTTATCGCGGCCGAAGCGCAGGTAGACCGGCCCCCACATCTCCGAGAGCGCGAGCGCGGCTTTCTTCGTTTGCACTGAGTCGCAGGGCACGACGACGGTCATGTGTGGAATCACGCGCATGATCGCGATGTCTTCGATCGCCTGATGCGTGGCGCCGTCGGGCCCGACGGAGACGCCCGCGTGCGCGCCGGCGATCTTCACGTTGGTCTCGTTGAGCGCCATGATCGTGCGCACTTGCTCCCACGAGCGCCCGGGGTTGAACATCGCGTAGCTGGCGATCCACGGAATCTTGCCGATCGCGGCGAGACCGCCCGCCATCGCGACGAGCATCTGCTCGGAGACGCCGATCTCGATGTACTGGTCGGGATGCGCCTTCTTGAAACCCTCGAAACGCGTGGACTCCGCCAGGTCGGCGCAGATACCGAGTACGTTGCGATTGCGCGTTCCGGCCTCGATCAATCCTTCGCCGAAGCCGTTGCGCGTGGGAACTTGTTTGACGTCGGCGGCGCGATAGTCGGTGAGGTGCATGTGCTGGGCTGCGTCGAGCACGTCTGCGGGGCTACCCATTGGCCACGATCCGTTCGCGCTCGGCGGAGAGTTCCCGCAGTGCCTCGTCGGCCTGCTGCGCGTTCGGCGGCTTGCCGTGCCAGAGATAATCGCCTTCCATGTACGATACGCCCTTACCCGGAATCGTGTGAGCGATGATCACGTGCGGCTTCCCGGGGGAACGCTGCGCGCGCTGCGCCGTCGCGATGAATTCCGCGATGTCGTTGCCGTCGCACTCGAACACCTCCCAGTTGAAGGCACGGTACTTGTCGGCTAGCGATTCCAGCGGCATCACCTCTTCCGTGCTGCCGTCGATCTGGATGAAGTTGCGGTCGACGATCGCGGTGAGGTTGTCGAGTTTGAACTTGGCGCCGGTCAGCACGGCCTCCCAGTGGAGGCCGCACTGGTGCTCGGCGTCCGAGGTGACCACCCATACGTGGAAGTCGCGGTCGTCCATCTTGGCGGCCAGCGCCATTCCGACACCCTGCGCCAACCCTTCGCCCAGAGGGCCGGAGGTCGTCTCCACCGATGGCAGCGTCACGCGCTCGGGGTGCCCTTGCAGACGGGTGCCGAACTTGCGCAGCGTCAGCAGCTCCTCGACGGGAAAGTAACCGAAGTTCGCCATCGCCGAGTAGCGGACGGGCGCGATGTGCCCGCAGGAGAGCAGCAAACGATCGCGGTCGCGCCACTCCGGATTGGCTGGATCGTGGCGCATCAGCCGCCCGTAGAGAGCCGTAAAGACGTCGGCCATATCCAGCGGTCCGGCCGAATGGCCCGACCCGGCGGCCAAAAGCGAACGGATGATGCCCTGGCGCACGTCGTTGGCCTTGAGCTTGAGCGCCGTCAAATTCCGGCGGTGAGGGTTTGCATGGCAGCGGTTATACAAGAGGCAGCGGACGGGACCCTCGGACTCACCGGCAGTCCCGGCGGCAGGGCCGCTGTTGGAGCGGCCCGAATGCGCCGCGGTCAATCAAAACCAAAGAAAATTTCGAAATTAGGAGACATTGTGCCCGAATCCGTGACCTTGACGGTCGGCGGGCGCACGATGATCATCGAAACCGGCGAACTGGCGAAGCAAGCAAACGGCTCCGCGCTGGTTCGATATGGCGATCAAAACGTCGTGCTCTGCGCCGTCACCGCATCCGAAAAACCTCGCGAAGGCATCGATTTTTTCCCTCTCACCTGCGACTTCGAAGAGAAGATGTACGCCGCCGGAAAGATCCCGGGAGGCTACATCAAGCGCGAGGGACGTCCGCCCGAACATGCCGTGATCAGCTCGCGGCAAATCGACCGTCCGATTCGCCCGCTCTTCCCCGACGGCTTCCGCAACGACATTCAAGTCGTCGCGACCGTGCTCTCGATCGATCCCGAGCTCGACGCCGACGTGCTCGGCGTTTGCGCCGCGGGAGCGGCGCTCGCGCTCAGCGACATTCCGTTCGGCAAGACGGTCGCTGCGGTGCGCGTCGGCCGCGACGAGAGACGGCGAACTACATCTGCAATCCCGACGCTTCCGCAGTACGAAACCGGCGGCATGGACATCGTCATCGCCGGCACCGCCGACGCGGTGATGATGGTCGAAGGCGGCGGCAACGAGATCACCGAGGACGATTTCCTCGGCGCCGTCGAGTTCGCGCACGGCGAGATTCGCGCGATCGTCAAGGCGATCGACGAGCTGGCACGCAAAGCGGCAAGAAGAAGCGCGAGTATCCGCGTCTTCGAAGGTGGACCCGGACGCTCGACAAGCTGGGTGCGCAAGACGTTCGCCAAAGACGTAGCCAAGGCGATGCGCACCGTCGAGAAGCAGAAGCGCGAGGACGCCTTCGCCGCGATGACCGTAGACGAAGCGATCGCGCGCTGCGGCAAGAAAGACGAAGACGTCGGGCGCTGCTCGAAAATCCGACGAGCGACAAAGAGTTCGATAAGATCATCAAGGCCATGGAAGAGGACGAGCTGCGCACGATGGTCGTCGACGAGAAGATCCGTCCCGACGGCCGCAAAGCCCGACGAGATTCGGCCGATCTGGAGCAAAGTGCACTACGTGCCGCGCGTCCACGGCTCGGGCGTCTTCACGCGCGGGCAGACGCAGGTCTTCACCGCGGCGACGCTCGGCTCGACGAGCGACGCGCAGCGGCTCGACGGCATCATGGCGCTGGAAGACAAGCGCTACATGCACTTCTACAACTTCCCGCCGTATTCGGTCGGCGAGACGCGTCCGATGCGCGGCCCCGGCCGGCGCGAGATCGGTCACGGCTGCTCTCGCCGAACGCGCGCTCCTGCCGGTGCTTCCGCCGAAGGACGAGTTTCCGTACACGCTGCGCCTGATGAGCGAAGTGCTCGAATCGAACGGCTCCTCGTCGATGGCGTCGGTCTGCGGCTCGACGCTCGCGCTGATGGATGCCGGCGTGCCGATTCGGGAGCACGTCGCCGGCGTCGCGATGGGCCTGATTCTCAAAGGCGAGCAAGTACGCGATCCTCACCGACATCCAAGGCCTCGAAGATGCGCTCGGCGAGATGGACTTCAAAGTCGCGGGAACCAAGAAGGGCATCACCGCGATTCAGATGGACATCAAGGTCCAGGGCATCACGATCGCAGATCATGCGCGAGGCGATGGCAGCAGGCGCAGCAAGTCGCGTCACTTCATCATCGACAAGCTCGCCGAAACGATCGCCGCACCGCGCGAGCGAGCTCTCGCAGTTCGCGCCGCGCATGATCGTCGTCAAGATCGATCCGGCCAAGATCAAAGACGTGATCGGCCCCGGCGGCAAGGTGATCAACAAGATCATCGCCGACACCGGCGTCGAGAAGATCGACATCGAGGACGACGGCAGCGTCTTCATCACGTCGCTCGACGGCGCATCCGGCGACAAGGCCAAGCAGATCGTCGAAAACCTCACCAAGGAAGTCGTCGTCGGCGAAACCTACCTCGGCACGGTCACCCGCATCATCACCATCGGCGCGTTCGTGCAGATTCTTCCCGGCAAGGAAGGACTCGTCCACATCAGCCAGCTCGCGCCCACGCGCGTCGAGAAGGTCGAAGACGTCGTCAAGCTCGGCGACGAGATCATGGTCAAGGTCATGGAGATCGACGGCCAAGGCCGCATCAACCTCTCGCGCAAAGCGGTGCTCACGGGCGGCGTATCGGGAAACGGTGACTATGGCAGCGTCGCGCGCGACCGCGTCCGCCCGCGACGAGCAGCGCGCGACGCCGGTCGCCGGCTGCGGGAGCGCCCGCGCGCGACCCGCCGCGGCGCCCGGGTGCGCCGCCGACGCGCCGGCGGCGACGGCCGCAGGGCGCCACGACGACGAGAAGATCGTAGGAGCCGCTGAGAAGGGCTCCCTTAGCTTTCGGTGAAGCGAAGCCCGACGTCGACGAAGGTGCGGCGCAGTCGGTCTTCCGCGCCCGCGTACCAACGCAAGCGGCCGGCAATCGGGTCCCGAGAACGTCGCCGTCAATGTGGTAGAACGGGGTCCGTCGAGCAAGTCGCGGCGATAGATTGCATCGACGCGCATCGCCGTTCCCGGTGTCATAGGTCAGCCAGAACGCGTTCACGGTCGGCGTGCGTTGCCGTAGGCGGAAAGCCGTCCCCGTAGAGCGGCGCGGTATCGGTCACGTGCATCGTCCACGCGCGCAGCGAGATCGTCGGCGCGACCTGCCAAATCGCCGAAAGTCCCGTCGACATCGATCGTTGCCCGATGATGCGCCGCTGACGTGCTCCGACGCCTGCTCGAACGAGAACGCGCACGCGCGCGTCGTCGGTGTAGGTCAGACGGCCGGCTTACAGCGCGTTGCGCTCGAGTATGCGACCGGATTGGTCTGCGCGTCAGCCGTACGAGTACTGATCGACGAACGTCGGCAGCGTAAACGAACCGCTCCCCTCGAGATTCGCGCTCCATCTGCTGGTTCGGAAAGAGCTGTGCCTGGAGCGATGGCACGGCCAGCGCGGTGCTGCGCCGGCTGAGAGACGCCGTACTGCCGCCGGCGTAATCGAACCAAAATGTGCCGACTGCCGGCGGTAACGTCGTAATCGTTTCCGCTCGCCGTAGATGCCGGCGTCGGCGCGCGTTTGCGTCGAGCGATCGCTCCAAGGCCGCGGCAGCATCGATACGGCTCGACGACTGCGTCGTAGGAGCCCGTCGACGAGCGCAGTCCGAAATCTGCAAATACCGAGACCGGCCCGACGGAGTGGATGCCACGCGTCGAAGCCGGAATCGGACCACAGCCGACGATGTCCGGATACGTCGCCGCTCGAGCGTGATAGCTGCCGCGATCCGAGTACGGCCGTATGACGTAGAGATTTGCCAGCGAGGGATCGCTATAGCGTCGCATCGGCGAACGAGAAGTTGTCCGCGTACCTGCGAGCTCGGGCGAGCTAATCGACGGCCTTGTTCGCTGCCCGCCGGCAATCGTCAGCGACTGATCCGCGGCCGGAACGAGCCAGCTCGCAGTGAGGTCGCCGCGCTGGCGCGATTCTTCGTCGTTGCTGAACGACCCGACGACGACCGCCGACGAATCGGAGCCGAGCTTGAGAAGCGCGCGATCGCGTCGCTGCCCAGCGTCGCGACCTCCGAGTTGGAACCGCTCGCCGAACGGGATCGAGATCGACGATGCCGCCCCCGGCTTGATCGCCGTACGAGATAGGCGTCGGTTGCGTCGCGCACGGTAACCGCGCTTTGTTCGTAATGCGCCGGCATCAGAACGTACGGCGAGCTGCCGTAGACGATGTCGTAGTTCGGGCGCGCCGTCGTCGATCAGCAGCGAACCGGTCGGCGAGAGGCCGCGGTCGCTCAGCGCCGGGCCGGGATAGGCGCGCCGACGTTTGCGGTCAGAAGCGTAAAGGGGTGCAGCGCGATCGCCGACTCGACGTGAGCGTAGGGCAGGTTCTCCAGATCGGCCGGCGATCGGCGAGTCGTAGGCGAGCGCGTCGTAGCGCAGCACGATCGACCACGACCGGCTCGCCCGGTCGGACCGCCACGGTGGTCGCGCGGCAGCAATAGCGGCAGGTGACCAGAACCGATACGATGCCGCCGGCGTGCAAGAGCGAAGGTGCCGGCAGCGTCGGTCGTCGGTGCTGCGCGCAGCGCCCCGCCGCGCTCCCCGTGACGACCGCGCCCGCGATCGCCGCCCCGTGCTGATCCCGCACGGACGCCCACGACCAGGGGTGCCTGCGCACGCGCCGGCAGCCGCCACGAGCGATACCAAAAATCAGCGCCGCGGCGCCGCTGGAACCGGCGATTCACGGATTCTTTAGACTTTCGGCTATGATGGAGGTAGTGTCAAGAACCCGCTCCGCGCTTGCTCGCCGCCGTTCTTCTGGCCGGCGCCTTCTTTGCGGCCGGTTCGCCGTGGCCGGCGCCGCCTCGCTCGAAGACGTGCTCGCCGGGGCACTCGCGCCGTCGGCTGCGCCCGCGCTGCTCGGCCCGATCACGTCGGCCGGCCGCGTCGGCTGGGAATGCAAGCCCGAACGCGCTGCGGCTGCGGCGCAGTGGCTCGATGCCGGATTGCCCCCGGCCTCAGCGCTGCGTGAGCGATGCGGCTCTGCTGCCGGCCATCGCCATCCTCGCCGCGACGACGGTCGCACCGGCTCGCGCAAACTTACCCACGCCCGCTCCCGTCCCGCGCACGACGTCGCGTGCCGGCGCTGCGAGCGCTTGCGACGCAGCGCGAAATCGAAGAGCGCTTCACGATCGGACTCGATGCCGAAGCGCGCGGCGACTGGAACGCTGCAGCCGCCGAGTTCGAGCGCATCGTCGCGCTCGAATCCGCCCGAGCCGCAAAGGCTCGACGGCACACTACGACTTCGCGATCGCCTACGCGAACTTCGGCGTTACGACGATGCGGCGCGCGAGCTGCGCGCTGCGATCGCGCTCGATTCCGGCTTTCTGGCGGCGATGGCGAACCTCGTCTCGGTTGACATCGCGCGCGGCGACCTGAGCGAAGCTCGCCGCATCGCCGACCGTTACGTGACGCTGGCGCCGGAGTCGGCTCGCGCGCTCTACTCGCGCGGCATCGTCGCACTGCGCGGCGGCGACGCCGCAACCGCGCGCGAGGATTTCGGCAAGCTCCTTCACGCCAATCCCTCGTACGCCGTCGCGCACTACGATCTCGCGCTTGCCGAAGAGCGCCTAGGACGCTACGATGCTGCCGAACGCGAACTGCGCAGCGCGCTCTCGCTGGCGCCGGCGTACGCTCGCGCGAGATTGGCGTTGGGCGTCGTGCTGCTGCGAGAGGGAGAGCACACGGCCGCCCGCGATGCCTTCGCTCAAGCGACGCACGATGCGGCGGGCGATCCGGCGCTTGCAGAACATCGCAGCGGCGATGCGCGATTCGATCAAGGGCCCAACGGCCCCTGACGATCCGCCGCTTTAAACTTTTTTCATACCACGCTGGTATCAGGCCTCAACCTACGCTCTCTGGAGGTCCATGTCGAGGAAACTAGCGGCACTCGCGGTGGCCGTCGCCGCCGCTGCGCTCGCGGCATGCGCCGGCCGCTGACGGAAATACCGTTGCAAACGGCGCCACGTACGCTCTTCCCGGGATGCCGGACATGGCGATCACCGCTCGAACGCGGCGCCGGACGGCGCGTGGCAACGGCACGATCGGCGAAGAACTTCCCTCCGAAGGCCTTGGCAGCAATGCACGATACGCACTGGAGCGCGACGCTCGGCGGCTTCACGCAACAAAATATCTCACAGGCGCTGGGCTTTC
The DNA here is from genome assembly GCA_963844705.1 of Vulcanimicrobiota bacterium. Lineage (GTDB taxonomy): Bacteria > Vulcanimicrobiota > Vulcanimicrobiia > Vulcanimicrobiales > Vulcanimicrobiaceae > Cybelea. The sequence continues at coordinate 232,875 of CAWJPI010000001.1, forward strand.
CGCCCGGCACGAAGATCACGATCAACGAACATCTCGAAGAGCATCACCCACACGCTCAACGTCGTCGCGAAGATCAAGGGGCCGCCGGCGAAATTCCCGAAAAATCCGCAATCTACCGATTGAGCGCGTCGGCGGCGGCAAGCTCACAGAAAGGCTACGCCAGCGGCATCGATCTCGCCGGGTAAGTCGGTAACGGTCACGCTCGGACAAGGCCGGCATCTATCTGATCGGCTGCGCTTTCCATTATCAGCGAGGGAATGCAGGACGTTCTGGTCGTGGCCAAGAGGACGCGACGCCCGGACCGCAAGCGACACGCTCCAGCGGCACGATGAAACGATCGACGTTCGCCGCGGCCTTTGGCTCGGCGGTACTTGCCTGCAGCCGTTGCCGCATGCACCAACGGCGGCGGATTGAGCAGCATCGGCGGAGGCGGAGGCGGCACCTCCGCCCTCACCCTTCCGTCGATCGGCGATCGGCGTCGGCATACCGACCGGAAAGATCGGCGTCGAGAACGATCCGGCTGTGGGGAACAGTCGGCGGATACACGCAGAAGCAAACCTCGCAAGTGCTGGCCTATCCGCCGGGCGCTGAAGATGACGATCGAGAATCTCTCGTCGACCCGCCGCACACGCTCAACGTCATCGCGAAACCAACGGACCGCCGCGCGAACTGGCCCAGAATCCGAGCCTCTCGTTTTCTCCCGCGGAAATGGCGTCTTGGGCGCGGACTATGCGAGCGGAACGATCAATCCCGGCGCATCGGTCAAGGTAACGCTTTCGAAGAACCCGGGCATCTATCTCATCGGCTGCGCGTATCCACTACATCGAATTCAACATGCGCGACGTAATCGAAGTCGTGCACCAGCGCGACGCCGGGGCCGACCGCATCGCCTGGACCCGGCGGATATGCGTCGCCGCGCGCCGACGCACCGTCGCGCGCGCCGTTGCGGTGACGCCAGCCCACGCTCATCGACCAGAGCGGGCGTCACTTCACGCTCGCGTCGCTGCGCGGAGAACCGCTCGTCGTAACGTTCGTCTCCGCGCACTGCACCGATGCGTGTCCGCTGATCAACGCTCAGTTCGCGCAAGCCGCGCACAGTCATGCAGCATCGACATCTCGCGGCCGGCTCCTGACGATCACCCTCGATCCCGAACACGACTCCCCGCACGATGCGCGAGCTCGCGACGCGCTTCCAAGCGAATCCCCGCTACTGGCTGCTCGCGAGCGGAACGCGCTCCGACGTTCAAGACGATCATGCGCGCGTTCGGCGTCGTTTCGGTGCGAAGGCAAACGACGGCTATCGGGATCAGCACACGACGTTCGTCTATGTCTTCAACGCCGACGGCGCGCTCGGCGAACGACGCTGGCCTCGCACGGCCCTCAGCGATGAGATCGTCGAGGCCGTGCGTCGAGAGCATTGGATGACAGGCACATGAAGAACGTATTTTTATTTTCGACGCTGGCGCTGGCCGCATGCACGGCGGGCGGCGTTCCAACGTCGACGGGCGGAGGCGGCGGCGGCACAACGATCGCCATCAATCTGACCCTCAGTCAGCCCGTACAAACGCAATGCGGGCGAGAGCGGCGGCTATACGCCGCCGATCACGACCGTGCCGGTCGGCGCGCAGATCACGTTTACGAACATCGATAGATTCGCCCACACCGCGACGTAGATTCCGAATGCCACAGCAATTCCCCGCCGGCTCCCCATTCGGCATTTCTGCAACGCAGCAGCACGGTAACACGCTCTCGGGCGGATTCAGCAGCGGCGCGCTGCAGCCGGAACATCGTCGCAGACGATCACGGTCGATCAGCGCGGGAACCTATCTCTTCGGATGCTTCTTCCATTACGGCGCACCGATGCGAGCAGCGATCGTTGCGCAGTAAGCGTTCGCCGCCGCGCTCTTCGCGGCGTTCGCCTTCGCGCTGCTCTGCGGCGCCCGCCCGGGCGATTCCGATCTTCGCCCAGCGCTACCATCTGCGCTGCGGACAGTGCCACAGCGTTCTGCCGGAGCTCAACGCATTCGGGAATTACTTCCGCATCGCACGGTTATCGCTTACCCTTGCCGGAGCACGGCACGACGATCTTCGCGATCCGCTACCAGACTGGAGTACGACGAGCATCCCGCGGCCGGATCGCGCGAGATTTACGCCGGGCGGCATCGTGCTGGGCAGCGGAAACCTCGGGCCGATCACCGCGTACATGCACTACAGTTTAGGCGCGGGCGGCGGCCCAGCGGTACCTATCTGCTCTTCGCCGCGGACTACAACGCGCACACGCAGACGCTCTACCGCGGCGGCCTCTTCGAGCTGCCGCTCGCGCAATCGCCGGGCCAGCGCCTCGACGATTTGGAACAGTACGGCTACTACGGCGCGCACGTCGGCTTGAACAACCTGCCGCTCTCGTCGCCGCGCTGGGGCATGATGGCCGAGCGTACCTTCGGTAGTCTCAAGGTCACGGCGTCGTCGCATTCGCCGCCTATCAAGGCGCGCCGTACGGCGGCAAGCCGGTTCCGACCGGCGAGACGACATGGATGAGCAGCCCCGAGCTCAGCCTCTGGCTGCGCGACTCGCTCCTATCGACCAACAAAGGCAAGCTCGACATCGGAGGCACCGCGCTGGGCGGCACGCTGGGCGTCTTGCCCACGGGACGGCTGCCTTTCGCCGATCTCTACGAGCGCTACGGCCTGCTCGCGCATGCGAGCTACGGCGACCTCGATTTCCAAGCCGAGCAGTGGTATGGCGACGATCACGACGCCGACGGTTTGCTGACCAATCAGCACTCCACCGGCGGTTACGCGCGATTGAAGTACTATCCGATTCCGCACGCATATTTCGGCGTGCGCTACGACGCCTACGCGAACCCGTTCATCAACCGCGACTGGGTCTACTACGCGGCGGTGCATGATCGCGCCGTGCCGCATCCTGATGCAAGAGGTCTACCCGCCGGACTCGCACCCCTACCTCAGCGGCGCGTTCACGATAGCCTTCCCGGGTCCGATCAAGTACTAGGAGGGTTCTACGTGCGCGTGCTGGTCGTCGAAGACAATGCTGCGGTGGGTAACTCGATCCGGCGAATGCTGGAGAGCGCGCAGTTATGCAGCCAACGTCGTCGGCGACGGCGAAGCGGGGCTCGAGCATCTCATGCGCCGCAGCTACGACCTCGCCGTCGTCGACGTCGGATTGCCGGGCATCGACGGTTTCGCGGTCGCGCGCAACGCTCGGGCCGAGGGCGTCGAGACGCCGATCCTCATGCTCACCGCGCACGACGCCGTCGAGGATCGTGTCGCCGGGCTGAGCTGCGGCGCCGACGATTATCTCGTGAAGCCGTTCGTCGAGGAGGAGCTGATCGCGCGCATCGCCGCGATCCTCCGGCGCGGCGACCGTCCGCTGGTCGGCGTACTCGAAATCGGCGCCCTGCGCGTAGACCTCGCCGCGCGCAGCGTCAGCTACGACGGCAAGCCGGTCGCGCTGGGAGCGACCGAGTTCCGGCTGCTGGAGTTCTTGGCGCGCAATGCCGGGATCGCGCTCTCGCGCTCGCAGATCGTCGAGCGAATCTGGGATTACGACTTCGACGGTTCGAGCAACATCGTCGACGTCTACGTGAGCCAGCTGCGGCGCAAGCTGGGGCGCTTGGGCGCACGAGGCGTCATCGAAACGGTTTGGGGAATCGGATACCGAGTAAAGGGGTAGCGTCCTCCACGATCGCCCGTACGGCGGCGCTCTATCTGTGCGTCTTCACTTGCGTTTTGCTCGCGCTCAGCGCGGGCGCGTACGTGTTCGTGGCGCGCGAGTACGCGTCGCTGCTGGCGCCCGCGCTCGGCACGCCGGAAGGCAGCGCGGGATTCGCGGCATCCATGCGGCACGTTCTGCTCACGATCGTCTTGATCGACCTGCCGCTCATCGTTCTGGTGGCGATCGCGTCGTATCTGCTGGCGCGTGCCGCGATCGCGCCGCTGGAGGCGGCGCGCGAACGCGAGCGGCGCTTCTCCGCCGATGCCGCGCACGAGCTGCGCTCGCCGCTCGCGGCGATCGCCGCCGTCGCACAGGCCGCGCGCGCCAACGCCAACGACGAGAGCCGCAGCTGTTTCGAGGCGATCGCGCAGAGCGCGCTCGACGCATCGGCCGTCGTGAGCGATCTGCTCACACTGGCACGGAATCCCGGGCCGCGGGCGCTGCAGAGCGAGCCCGTCGACCTCGCCGCGATCGTCGGTGCGGCAGCCAGAGATACCAAGCCGCTCGCCCAGGAGCGCGGCATCGCGCTCGACGTGGCGCCTGGCAGCGCGATCGTCGACGGCGACGAGCGGCGCCTGCGCGAGCTGACCCGCAACCTGCTCGACAACGCTACGCGACACGCTCATGCGAAGGTGAGCGTCGCCTCGCGGCGCGCGGGCCGCCTGTGCGAGATCGTGGTTGAGGACGACGGCGACGGCATCCCGTCGAGCGATCGCGAGCGCATCTTCGAGCGCTTCTATCGCCGCGCCAACGATGGCGCCGGCAGCGGACTCGGCCTGCCGATCGTGCGCTGGATCGCCGAAGCGCACGGCGCCAGCATCACCGTCGACGACGCGGCAGGCGGCGGAGCGCGTTTCGTCGCCGTCTTTCCCGCGCGGCATTGACGCAGCCTCACTGCGGCAGCCGCGGGGAAACCTCGCGCCCTTCGGAAAAAGACGGCGCCATGCCATTTCGGTCGCTGCGCGCGTTCGTGGACGCTTTACGCAAAGCGGGGGAGCTTCACGAGGTTTCGGCGAGCGTCGATCCGCGGCTGGAGATCAGCGAGATTACCGACCGCGTGGTGAAGGCCGGCGGCCCGGCGCTGCTCTTCACCGACGTGAAAGGCTCGCCGTTTCCGGTGCTCACCAATCAGTTCGGCACGCAGCGGCGCATGGCGATGGCCCTCGATGCTTCCAGCCTCGACGCGGTGGGTGCCCGCATTCGCTCGCTGATCGACTTCAAGCCGCCGGCCTCGGGATCGCTCGTCGACAAGATTTCGGGCGCGCTGGCGTTCGCGCCGCTGGCCAACGCGATTCCAAAGACCGCGCGCGAAGGCAGCGCGCAAGAGGTGCTGATCGAAGAGCCCGATCTGCGCCGGCTGCCGGTGCTCACTACCTGGCCGCTCGATGCGGGGCCGTTCGTCACGCTGCCGCTGGTGATCACCAAACATCCCGGCACCGGACGGGTCAACGTCGGCATGTATCGCATGCAGGTGTACAACTCGACCGAGACCGGGATGCACTGGCAGCGCCACAAGCACGGTCGCGCGCACGCCGATGCCTGGGGCCGCAAGGTTCCCGTTGCCGTTGCGATCGGCACCGATCCCGCGCTCACCTACGCGGCGACCGCGCCGCTGCCGCCCGTGCTCGACGAGTTCGCCTTCGCGGGAATCCTGCGCGGCAAGCCGGTGGAACTGATTGCCGCCAAAACCGTCGACCTGATGGTGCCCGCCGACGCCGAGTTCGTGCTCGAGGGCTACGTCGACAACGAGGACCTTCGCGAAGAGGGCCCCTTCGGCGACCATACGGGCGTGTATAGCTTGGCCGACCGCTACCCGACGTTTCACGTGCAATGCATCACGCACCGGCGCGACCCGATCTATCCGGCGACGGTCGTCGGTAAGCCGCCGATGGAGGATGCGTGGCTGGGAAAGGCCACGGAGCGAATCTTCCTGCCGCTGCTGCAGGCGATGCTGCCCGAAGTCGTCGACATGAATCTTCCGGTCGAGGGCGGCTTCCACAACCTCGCGATCGTTTCGATTCGCAAGTCGTATCCCGGCCAGGCCAAGAAGGTGATGAACGCGCTCTGGGGGCTGGGCCACATGATGATGCTCACGCGCGTGCTCGTAATCGTCGACGCCGACGTCGACGTATCGCAGCCGCGCGAAGTGGCGTGGTTCGTACTCAACAACTTGGCGCCAGAGCGCGACGTGGTGATGATGCCGGGGCCCGTCGACGACCTCGACCACGGTTCGTACAGCATCGCCTACGGAACCAAGATCGGCATCGACGCGACGCGCAAGAGCGCCGCCGAGGGTTACACGCGGCAGTGGCCGCCGGACATGATCATGGACGGCGCAACGCGCGGCCTCGTGAGCGAGCGCTGGGGCGATTACGGCCTCGACCGGATCGCAAAGGCGCTGCAGCCCGACGATTGGTCGGGCCAGGGGATGCGCGCGTTTACGCGCTTGATGGAATCGCCGGAGAACCCGGCGTGAAAAGCGTCGCGCTCTTTCTGCGGGAGATTCGCATCGAGCACACGCTCTTCGCACTGCCGTTCGCGTACGTGGGTGCGATCCTCGCGGCGCGAGGCGTTCCGTCGGCCGAAAAGCTCTTCTGGATCACGCTGGCGGTGCTCGGCGCGCGTACCGCGGCGATGGCGGCCAACCGCTTCCTCGATCGCAAAATCGACGCGCGCAACCCGCGGACCGCGCGCCGCGCGCTGGCAACCGGGACGCTGCCCGCCTCGACGATGCTGTGGGCGACCGCCGCCGGGCTCAGCCTCCTCCTATGGTCGGCATGGATGCTGAATCCGCTGTGCCTCAAACTTCTGCCGATCGCCGTGGGGCTGCTGCTAGTCTATCCGCTCTGCAAGCGCTTCACGTGGCTGACGCACTTCGTGCTTGGCGCGGTCGACGCGCTCGCGCCGCTGGGCGCTTACGTGGCGATTGCCGGAACGATCACGCTGCCGGCGTTGCTGCTCTTCGCGGCCGTGACGATCTGGGTGGCGGGCTTCGACATCATCTACGCGCTGATGGATCTCGGCGTCGACCGCACGCAAGGCATTCGTTCGCTGCCGGCACGCTTCGGCGAGCGAAGCGGACGCTTCGTGCCGCTCGCCCTGCATCTGGGAATGTTGGCGCTGCTCGCCGGCGCCGGTGTGCTCGACGACGCGCCGGCGGTCTACTATCTCGGCGTCGCGGCAGTTGCGGTGCTGGTAGCCTATGAGGAGTATCTCTTTCGCAGCGGCGCTAACTTGTTCGTTATCAACGAGCGCGTGTTTCTTTCGAATATGATCTTCTCCGTGGTGTTTTTGGTGACGACCCTGGGAGCGTTCCGGTGAAACGGCGCGTCTTCGTGGCCGGCGCGGCGGCTGCCGCCGCCGCATCGGCGCGAGCGGCGGCGCAGGTGATTCCGCTGCAGCCGATCGGACCGCAGCAGCAGTTCCTCCAGCAGCTCACGATCGCGGTGAACGTGACGCTCTCCGGCGACCTCGGCAAGTACGGGCAGGAGGTGGTCAAAGGCGTGCAGGCGGCCGTCGACGAGCAGAACCGTTTTCACGCGCCGATCACCTACGTGTGGGGGTTGCGGCCGCTCGACGATCGCAACAACCCGGGCGTCGCGTCGTCGAACGCCAACGTGGCAGCGGCCGATTCGACGGTAATCGGCGTCGTCGGCAATCTGACCGCGGCGATGACGCTGGCCTCTCTCTCGAGCTACGCCAACACCAACTTCGCGGTGATCGTCCCCACCGTGACGGCGGATGCCGTGACGCAGCGCGGATACCACAACGTTTATCGCTTGCCGGCGAAAGACAGCACGTCGGGGCGGCTCTTCGCTTCGGCGGCGCTGGCCGGCCGGCGCGACATCCAAGCGATCGCCATCGCCTACGACGGCGACTACGGTTACGACGTCGCGCGAGGCTTCGTGAACCAGGCCAAGAGCGACCACCACCTCACTACCGACGCGCTGCTCTTTCCGGCGAACAAAACGGATCCGGCGCAGGCGGCACGCACCGTGCTCGACCGCAGCCCGAACTACGTTTTTCTCGCTGGCAAGACGACCGAGATGGGCCCAATCGCCGAAGCGATGCGCCTAGCCGGCTACAGCGGCGACTTCGGCGCGAGCGACGGATTCTACAACACCGACACGATCGCGAGGTACGCGACGACGCTGCAGGGCGCGCTCGTGGCCTCGTCGATGCCGCCGCTCGACCGCGTGCCGAGCGCGATCCAGCTCGTCTCCGATTTCCAGCGTGAAGTCCGGCAGATCACGGCCTTCTCAGCCTACGGTTACGCGGCCGCGCAGCTTCTCATCGCGGCGCAGCAGCGCGGCAACGCGGCCACCCGCCAGCGGCTTCTCACGACGCTGCAACAGGGAGGCACGTTCACCGCGCTCATCGGCCAGTTCTCCTTCAACATCAGCGGCGATCCGCTGATCCCGAACATCTACCTTTACAGCATCACCAAAGACGGTTTCAAGTTCCGCCAACCGGCCGTGCAAACGGGATTCGTGATTTAACTTTTCCCCTTCTGTCACCCCGAGCGCAGCCGGCAACTTTACCGTACGTATTCGTCTTCGGGCACTACGCGCAAGCGGTGCGGGGGCGCCACGCGATCGTGAGAACGGTCGTCGCTCTCTTCGAGCGCGAGGACGAAGCGCAGGCGCCAGGTGCCCAGCGCGATGGTCAAATTCGTTCCGAGTATCTGCACGATTATGCCTCCACGCGCTGCCAGCGCCAGATTGCAAGTGCGCCGTATACGACGAAGAGCAGCGCTTCCATCGACAGGCGAAGGGTGAAGTGGGATAACGATTGGTCTTGCGCCATCTGCGAAGAGATGTTGAACGATGTGTACGTCAGCGGGCTCAGGCGCGAGAGCCCCCAGGCGACGTCGTGGATGAACAACGCCACGATGTTCGACGGTTGTACGAACGAGAGGCCGCCGATCAGGAGCACGACGGGCCACGCAAATCCGAGCACGGCGCCGTAGTTGCGCGGGAACCAGCTCGTCGCAGCCGCGAGCATGGCGTACCACGCCAGCGGTAGTAAGAGGCCCATGGCGATTGCGCGGCTGTTGATGCCGCTGAAATCGAGGCGCGGCGTCTCGAAGAGCAGCTGGCAGAGGTAGAAGGCGACGATCGTCATGATCGAGGCCGCGAGGATCCCAAGGATATCCACGCCGATCGCTTCGAGGGCGTAGCGCACGCGAGAAATCGGCTTGGTCATTACGATTTCGAGGTGCCCTTCGATCTCTCGCGCGAAGGGTGCGGCGAGGAGTGTCGCGACGATGAGCGCCACGATGTCCGCCAGCGCCATGTAGTAGAGCATCGGCACGGATCCGTTGGTATCGACCACCGTCGTCGTCATACTCCCGTGCCGCGATTCGTTTACCTGAACGCTCCCGATGCTGAAGTGATCGGCGTCGCCTTTTTCGTGCGCCGTCGGCTCGGTGATGACGATGTGCATCCCGGAGCTGCCGTGATTGTCGATTACGACGTGTTCTTGCTTGTCGAGATTGTCGTAGATCGTCCGCTTCGTGCCGTCCGGCAGAACGACGTTGGTCTGTTGCGTGCCGGGCTCCATCGAGACGTGATGCAGCCATGTCTCGGGCGACATGTAGCGCGCGAAAGAGATTCGCATCACGATGCCGAGCGCGACGAGGATCGCGAGGATGATCCCGCAGGTCCGCAGGCAGCCGCGGACGCGCAGCCACTCAACGTAGGTCATGACGAGGTGTCCTTTACGACGACGTCCGTAGTCGCGTCAGCGGGCGACACGGCGTATAGGAAGATGTCTTCGAGATTGAGATCGAGCGCGCGGATGCCGGTCGCGCCGGCCGCTGAAAGTCGCGAGCTAACGTCGTCGGCGCCGGAGGATACCAGCAGCCGCACGATGCGCTCGGTGCGATCGGCCCGCTGAACGCGCGGATCGTTAGCGATGCCGTCGAGCGAAAAACCGACGTCGGGGAAGATGCCTTCGACGATCTTGCGATCGGCCTTGAGATCGTCGACCAGGCCTTCGAGCACCAGCCGGCCGTGATCGACGATCGCGACCCGCTCGGCGGCGCGCTCGACCTGACCGATCTGATGCGACGAGAACAATACGGAGTTGCCCTTGGCGGCTTCGTTGATGATCAGGCTGAGCACGTGGCGCTGGTTGACCGGGTCGAGGCCACCGGTGGGCTCGTCGAGCACGAGAATCTCGGCGTTGCGCGCAAAAGCGCAGGCTACCATAACCGCGGTGCGCATGCCTTTCGATAGGTAGCGCGCGCGCTTGGTCCGGGCGACGCCGAACTGCGCGAGAAGCTCGTGCGCGCGCGCCGCATCGAAGTTCTTATAAGCGCGGCGGTTCATCTCGACGTGCTGATCGACCGTGAGGCTTTCGTAGAGAACGCTGCGCTCGGGCACGTAGGCGACGCGCTCGAAGGTCTCGGGCACGAGCGGCTTTCCGTCGTAGAGGACGGTGCCGCTGCTCGCGCGCGCCAGGCCGAGCATGCATTTGAACGTGGTCGTCTTTCCGGCGCCGTTGGGTCCGAGCAAGCCGAAGACGCTCCCGCTGGGAACCTCCAGCGACAGACCGTCCACGGCAGCCGTCGACCCGTACGTTTTGCGCAGGTTCGAAATCGTAATGGTGCTCATTATGCTTCGCCTTTCGGGAGCTCTGAAAACCAGCGGCTCAGTGCGGCTTCGAAGAGTTCGCGCACCTCGTTGCGAGCGAGTCCGACCGATTTGGCCTCGCGCAGCGCCAGCTCGAGGGCCTCTCGGCCGATCTCGGCGGCGACGCGGGGGGACGCTTCGACGTCGTCCGCTCGCACGAACGATCCACGGCCGGTCGCCGTCTCGATGACCTCCTCGCGCTCCAGTTCCCGGTAGGCGCGGGCGACCGTATTGGGGTTGACCGTCAGATCGATCGCTAGCTGTTTGACCGTCGGCAGCTGTTCGCCGGACCTTAAAACGCCGAGCGCGACGGATCGCTTGACTTGCTCGACGATCTGGAGGTATATCGGCACGCCGCTGCGTGGATCGACAGTAAGAACCGCGGGCATTTCAGAGACCTTAAAACTTCGGGCCCCAGCCGGGGAAGAGCTCGGTGGAACGGCGGTCGGGGAGGCGAACGGGGGTGCGCGATTCGCGTACCGGGTACGTTTCGGTGATCAGGGTGGTGGGGGTCATGGTCGCTTTCCTCTTCTTTCAGATCGTACCAGCAAGCTATTGTACTAGTACACTAGTACAATAGTGTATTAGGGACGATCCGGTCAACCCCCTTCGACGCGATTTTTTTCCGGGGCGTAGACCCGCAGCGCGCCGGGGACGACCCTGAAGAGGGCCGGCGTCGTGCCACCTGGCTCGCCGTCGGCGGTGATCCGGCGCGGGCGGCGGGTCGCCACGGCAAAGGCCTTGGAGTGGAAGGAGCGCAGCGCGCGAACCGGCAGAAGGCCGCCGCTCTCGACCACGTAGAGATCCAGGCGGCCGTCATCGATGCCCGCGTTCTCGACGGTGATGACCTTGCCGAAGCGGTTGCTGTTGGCGACGGTCAGCTGCACGGTGCGCAGCCGCTCCTGGCCGCCCTCGTAGGCGAACTCTACCTCGAACGGCCGCAGGAAGCGCAGACCGCTCAGCGCGCCGATCACGATCGAGGCAAACCCGAAGCGCTGCTTGTCGGCGGAGCGCTGCAGTCGCGCGAGCCGGCTCGAGAGGCCGATGCTCGCCTCGTTGACGTAGTATTGCCCGTTCACCGTCGCGACGTCGATGCGCCGCGTCGCGCCGCCCGCGATGACGTCGATGGCGCGAGCGACGTCATCGGGAATCGTCAGCGTGCGCGCGAGATCGTTGAACGTTCCCAGCGGCACGAGCCCCATCGGTACGCTCAGTTCGAGCGCAAGTGGAATCAGTCGCGAGAACGTTCCGTCGCCGCCGGCCGCCACGATCGCGTCGATTGGCTCGCCGCCCGCGCGCTCGACGAATTCGATCCCGCGGCGCCGCAGCTCGTCGCGCACCGCGCCGCCAAGGCGACGGCCGCGCCGCGAGTTCGGATTGACCGCAAGAAGAACGCGCACGCCGCGCACTAACAGGGTTACGGCTTACGAGCGAAGAGCAGCCGTATTGCTTGTAGCGCCGACCACAGCGCGATCGCCGCCAGCGCGATGGTACCGCCGATCATCGTGTAGTACCCCAACGTGATGCCGGTCTGCATCATGGGGTCCACGTAGCCGACGGCCCTCTCAGAGCGGCTCAGATCGAGGTAGACGTTGCGGAAGATATAGTAGACGACTCCGGCGCTGGGCGCCGTCAGCACGAGCATCGTGAGGTAATGCGAAAGATCGTCGCGCCGCTTCACGCTCACAGCTTCGCCGCGGGATGCCCGAGAGACTTCAGGGGGGAATCCTCGCCGAATGCATCTCTTTGATCGGCGGCCCCGCCCGCACAACCCGATGCCCGAGTCGCCCGACGAAGTGCTCGCGCTCTTTACGATCGCGATGGTCGGCGCGTCACTCTCCATCATGTCGACGGGCGCGTTGCTGCCGTGCTTCAGCATCGCGCTCCATCTTTCGAGCGCGCAGCTCGGAACGATCCTCTCGGTGCAGCTCGTCGGCTCGGTCGCGATGACGTCGGTCGCCGGGCTGCTCACCGATCGCTTCGGCGACAAGGCCGTAGTGCTCTGGAGCGGCTGCCTGATGGGCGTCGCGCTGCTTGCGGCCGCGACCGTCGAGAGCTACGCCTGGCTCGTCGGCTGGCTGCTCGTTTACGGAATCGGCTACGCCGCAGTGACGCCGGCGGGGAGCCACGCGATCATCTTCTTCTTTGCGCAAAAAGACCGCGGCATTGCAATGGGCATCCGGCAGTGCGGCGTGCCGGTCGCCGGCGTCGTCGGCTCGCTGCTCTTGCCCGCGATCGCGCTGCGTTACGATTACCGCGCCGCGCTGGCGATCGCCGGCGCGCTCACGCTGGTCACTTGCATCGTCGCCTCGCGGCTCTACCGCGAACCCAAAGAACTCGCCGGCGAGCGCGTTGCGGTGCGCGCCATGCTCGCCGAGATGGTCGAGATCGCGCGCGAGTCGCGCCTCATCCTGCTCACGCTCGCGTCGATGGTGCTGATCTGCGGGCAGTTTGCGCTGATGGGATTTCTCACGCTCACGCTGGTGCACCGTGCCGGCTACCCGCTTGAGGTGGCGCTGGCGATCTTTACGCTCTCGCAAGTCGCGGCGATCTGGGGGCGCCTCTCCTGGGGATGGGCGAGCGATCATCTCTTCGGCGCGAGCCGCGCGCTGCCGCTGGCGACGAACTGCCTCCTCGTCGCGCTCGTCGCGCTCGCGTTCTCCTCGCTGCGGCTGGGCACGCCGGTCTGGCTCGCTGCGCTCTTGGCGGCGGCCCTGGGCTTCACTGCAGAAGGCTGGCTGGGGGTCAGCGTTATCGGTTTCGCCGAGATTGGCGGCGAACAGCGCGCCGGCAGCGCGCTCGGCGTCGGACTGACGTGGACGCTCTTGGCCGCCTTCATTACGCCGGCGCTCTTCGGCGCGATCGTGCAAACGCACGGGTACGATTTCGCGTGGAAGAGCCTCGCCGCGCTGCAGGCGATCGGCATCATCCCCGCGCTACTAGCGAGCCGCGCCACGCGGTCCGCAAGCGCCGCCCCTTTGTCGTCCTGAACGCCGGCTTGCCGTTATCCTGAAGCGCGGAAGCTAGTAATCTACTGATTCGGTAGACGCTGGCTGATTCAGGAAGTAGCGTGGGCCTAGCGGTGCGCGGATTGGGGTGAAGCGGCGCGGCGCGGCTTTGAAGTTGAAGCAGTCGGCGAGATTGTCGGCGCGCACGTCGGTCGTGTTGAGCGAACCCAGGCCGAAGGTCTGCTCGGCGAACTTCAGGATGCTGCCGAACTCGTGCTGTACGTGCGAGACGTAGTGGCTCTTCGCGTAGGGTGAGATCACGATGAGCGGTACGCGGAACCCGAGTTCGTAGGAATTGTACTGCGGCGGCGGCACGTGGTCGTACCAGCCGCCCCAATCGTCCCAGGTAACGAAGATCGCGGTGTCGCTCCAATACCGGCTCTTGCCGATCGCGTTGACGACCGACGCCACCCACGATGGTCCGGTTCCGTCGGTAACGCCTGCGTGATCGGAGGCTTTTGCCGTCGGCGTCACCCAAACGACGTTGGCGAGCCGGCCGCCGGCGACGTCGGTGAGCACGGTGGAGGGCGGTGAGACGACATCGGTCGCGTAGAGTTTGCCGTAGCGGATGTGCTGGATCGCGTCGGGCGCCTGCCACAGCCCCGGACCGAGGTGCGACTCGTAATAGCGCCACGAGAGTCCCTTGCGCTCCACCAGATCCATCAGCGTGATGCGTTCGAAACAGGGAAACGTGGCCTCGTCCTGATTGCCGGCCTCGTCGATCAGATAGACGAGAGAGCCCGGCGGCGAATCGCAGCCGCCGGTGAAGCCACCGGCAGGTTCGAAGGCGTTGGAGGCGGCGCGCAGCGGAGAGTTGTCGGTGGGCGTCAACGTGCCGCTGATAATGTACTGATGCGCCGGAAAACTCGGGCCTTCGTTGGTTTGGAACATATGGTCGCCGAACGCATACTGTTCTGCCATGTCGAAGTACGGAGCGACCTCAGCGTGCGGCACGTAACCGTACGGGCGCAGCGCTTTGGGAAGACAGTGCCTTCCCACTTGGCAGGTCGAACTTCGCCAGGTTGAAGCCGTTGAGCTTGCCGTTCGCGTGCTCGATCAGATAGGAAATATGCTCGTGGCTCACGTCGTATGGCGCGGTGAGCAGAACTTCGCGCAAACGCACGCGCCCGCCCGTGGAGTTTCGCCCGACGCGCGAGGTCTCGGCGCCGGGGAGACCACCGAAGAGATCGTCGGTGCTGCGATTCTCTTGAAAGATGATGACGACGTGCCGGATCTTCGACGAGGAGAGCGCATGCGGCGGCGCGGCGGCGGCCGGCAGCCACGGATCGCTGCGGTACGGTACCTCGGTAACCGACGTGCCTTGCGTGCCGCATCCCGCCAGCGCGAGCGCAACGGCGAGCGCACAGCGCGCTTTCATCACGGAGCGGCGCCGGCGGAGATCGAGAAGATGCTGCCTTCGCCTTTGCGGCCGCCCGACACGGTGGTTCCGTAGAGCGTTCCGCCGCGCGCGAGCAACGGTGACCACGGGATGGAACCATCCGGGTCGCCCTTGAAGCGATAGACGACGTGCTCCGTACCTGAGGGCGTGACACTGAACACGACGCCGCACCCCTCGAGGCCTTTGCCGGTGCAGCGCGCGCCGGATTCACCGCCGAATTGGGTCGTTCCGTAGAGCGTGTTGTCGATGGCGGCGAGGCCGTCGTACGGCACGGCTCCGTCGGGATAGCCGCTGAAACTGTGCAGCACGTGCTCCGTTCCGCTCAGCGTGAGCGAGTAGACCGTTCCCGAATAGTCGAACGCGCCGCCGAACGCCGTGGTTCCGTACAGCTTACCGTTGAGAGAGACGACGCCCGCCCACGGTTCGGCGCCGTCGGGGAAACCTTTGAAGCTGTAAATTACGTGCAGCGTGCCCGAGGTGCTCAACGAGAACACGCAGCCGTTGTCGTACTTGCCGCCGAACGCCGTCGTTCCGTAGAGCGTGCCGTTGACCGAGATCAGCGTGCCGTACGGTGCTGCGCCGTCGGGCTTTCCGGTGAAACGGTGCAGCACGCGTTCAACGCCTTGCGCGTCGAGCGAATAGATCGTGCCGCAACCGACGCTGCCCTGGAAGTGGCAGCTGCTCGCGCCGCCGGCGCTGGTGGCGCCGTAGAGCGTGTTGCCGACGCCGAGCAGCGTGCCGAGAATGGGCACCGCGCCGTCGGTGCCCCCGGAGAACGCGTGGACGACGTTTTCGGCGCCGTCGGTGTTCACGCGAAAGACCGTGCCGTCACCGTGGCTGCCGCCCTCCTCGGTGGTGCCGTAGAGCAGTCCGCCGAGCCCGGTCAAGCCGCCGGTGGGCGTGGCGCCGTCGAGGCCTCCGGCAAAGCTGTAGACCGTTCTCGCGCCACCGCTGGCCGTTCGCGCGAACACGGCGCCGAAGGTATGCGCGCCGCCGTTGCTCGCGGTGCCGTAGAGCACGTCGGAGAAGAACGAGAGCCCCGTCGGCTTCGCGCCTCCCGGATACCCGGTAAAGCTGTAGAGCTTCTTATAACCGGTGGCGGGCGCGGCGAACGGCGTCGGCGCTTGCGGTGCCGAGTTCGGGACGAGGCTCTGCCCACACGCCGCAAACGCGACGCTGGAAGCGACCGCTAAGAGAAGGCGGGCCTTTCGTACCCGATTCGAAAAGTCGTGCAAGCGATAGCATCGCTCCGTCGCAAAAACGCGATTTCCTTCTCGCGCTCGACGTAGCCGGCGACGGCGGGAGCGAGCGCCCGTTCTCAACGTTGGGCGAGACTGACGGCCACGCCGAAGGGACGGTCGAACGTCGCGTGCAGCGTCTTTCCCGGCCGGCCGCCGCCGGGGTATCCGTAGAAGTGCACGATACCGTGGCTCTGACGATGTTCGTAGTACGAGGGCGCGATCAGCGTGGTGCCGACGATCGCGTCCTGCTCGCCGTTGGGATCGCGCGCACCTCCGGGGTACGTGGACCCGACGACGGTCGCTTCGAAGCCGCTGATCCGAACGTGATAGATCGTGAGATGGCTGGGCTTGTTGCGCGCGCCGCCGCCGAGGGCGAGATAGTTGCCGCGCCACTGCAGCGAACCCGGCCACGCCAGCGTCGAGCCGATCGCTTGGGCAGCGCGAGGTTCTTCAGCTTACGCGCGCCGCGGCGAAGCTCGGCGAGCACGATGCCGGTCTGGCGATCGGGCTCCCCATCGACGAACAGGTTGCCGGCCGAGTCGTACGTGCAAAAGAAGAAATTGTACACCGCCCGATCGGTATAGACCGTCGCGTGGGAGGAGCCGCCGTCGTACACCACGAGGGTGCCGTCGCCCGACGGGCCGTAGGAGCTCGCGACCGCGAGCTGCGACGTGCCGCCGTGCGCGTATTCGAGCACCTCGGGCGTGATCGTGCCTCCGCCCCAGGTGGCGAGAAAGACGTTCTGCGATCGGTCAACGCAGATTCCAGTGAGCTCGCCCAGCCCGCGCAACGTTCCGACGAGCCTTCCGCCAGGATACGAAAAGACCGAGACGTCGCCCGAGAGCAGGCTCGAGACGTAAAGCAGATCCTCGTTCTTGGCCTCCGGAAGCATCCACGATCCATCGCGCGCCTCGCCCGCACTCGCGTGATGGTGAAACGCGGGCGGCACGGAAGGCGCATCGCAGCCCGAAATCGCCGCGCTCGATAGAATCGCCGCGAAGATGCATGCTTTGCCCGCTCGTCTGTTCGTGGCCCGCGCCTCCTAAAAACCGTGCGGCGGCTGAGAGACTACCCTTTCAAAAGGCCGATGTCCTATGAACGTCGAGGACATCGCCGGCTTGGCCGCGCAGCTTCATCGCCATGAAAGCGTACAAAAATTCGCCCGGCGGCTTGGTCGTCATCGGCGCCATACTGCTCGCCTCGTGCTTGAGCACAGCGTCGGCACAGTCCGCGACGATTACCGTTGAAGCCGGTCCGATATGGAATCAGTCGGACGCGAACACCAAATGCCCGCAGGTCGCAAAAGAGAACGGCGGCGTGTGGAACGGCCAATGGAAGACGACGGTTCCGGGCAGGATGTCGGTCTGCGAGATCCGGCTTTCGCGTTCGCGCGGAAGATCGGTCGTCGAGGCAATCGAGGCCGGTCCGATCTGGAACCAGGCCGATGCGAACAAGAAATGCGCGCAGGTCGCAACGGAGAAAGGCGGCGTGTGGAACGGGCAGTGGAGGACCACGGTTCCCGGCAGGATGTCGGTCTGCGAGATCCGCTTTTCATCGCGCTCGTGAAAGCTGCATTCGCAAACATCGCCTTCTCGTAGGCCCGTGGAGATAGCGCAAGTAGGGACTAGTCTTCGACGTAGTAGACTTGTCCCGTCTGGGCGCCTTCGACGCTCCTGGCGAACGCGAGGCCGACGCGCTTTCCGGGTACGCCTTCGCTCCCCGGAAAGTACGGTCCGTACGCCGCCATCGATTCCCGCAGGACGGTAGGACTGACGGCGTTGATCCGCGTTCCGGGAGGGAATTCGAGCGCGGCCGCGCGCACAAATCCTTCGAGCGCGGCATTCACGAGCGAGGCGCTGGCCCCGTACCGGATCGGATCCTTACTGAGCGTGCCGGCGACGAGCGTCACCGACCCCCCGGGATTCAAATGCTTTGCCGCTTCCAGCGCGAGATGCACCTGCCCCATCAGCTTGTCGCCGACCCCGACTCCAAGTTGTTCGGGAGTCATCTCGAGCAACGGACCGAAATGCACGTTACCAGCGGCGCTGACGACCGCGTCGACCCTGCCGACGTTCTCGAACAGACTGCGAATACTTCGAAGATCGGTGAGATCGACCGTGTGATCGCCGTGCGACCTTCCAGCGGACACGATCTCGTGACGTTGCTTCAGCTCTTCGACGACCGCCGAACCGATGGTACCGTTGGCCCCAACGACGAGAATTTTCATGCCTTTTTTAACCAGTCGTCAGTGACGCCGGTTGCGGAGAGTTTGCTCATCGCCTCTGCGCTTGCCGAGATCGCGCAGACTGCTGCAACGATGCGAGGCATCATAACCGCGCCCATCACCGGAGATAACTTAACCTGCCCAGAAAGGGACTCGAACCCCCACGATGTTGCCACCACTGGTACCTGAAACCAGCGCGTCTACCAATTCCGCCATCTGGGCACGGGCCTGGGTCGATTCGTGGCGGCTGCCGGGCCGACCCGCCTCCTCGAAACCCGCGCCGGAGCGAAGGGTTTTGGAGTCACGCGTATGGCTCTCACCCTCGTCGCGGCAAGCGACGCCCCTTCGACCGACCCCTATTCAGCTGCGGTAACCGCGGCGGCCGAGCGCGTGAGCCCGGCAGTCGTCTGCATCGAGGTGCGCGATCGAGGGCGCGGCGGGAACGGCAGCGGCTTCGTCTTCACGCCTGACGGCTACATCATCACCAACAGCCACGTCGTCCACGAAGCGGAGCGGATCACGGTTGCATTGCTCGACGGGCGCGAGTTTGGCGCGAGGCTCGTCGGCGACGATCCCCACTCGGACCTTGCCGTGCTTTCCATCAACGCACCCGAGCTCACGGCCGCGATCCTGGGCGATTCGAGTTCACTGCGGCCCGGCCAACTCGTCGTGGCGGTCGGCAATCCGTACGGCCTGGCCTACACCGTCACGGCGGGCGTCGTCAGCGCGCTCGGACGTTCGTTGCGCTCTCAATCCGGGCGCCTGATGGACAACATCGTCCAAACCGATGCCGCGCTTAATCCCGGCAACTCCGGCGGTCCGCTCGTCGATGCAGCGGGCGAAGTCATCGGCGTCAACACCGCGGTCATGCCGGGGCAGGGGCTCTGCTTCGCGATCGCCGTTAATACGGCCAAGCATATCGCCGGCCTGCTGATGCGCGACGGGCGCGTGCGCCGCGGCTACCTCGGCATCGCCGTGCAAGACGTCGTGCTCGCCCCGGCTATCGCGCGCCGCCTCGGATTGCCCGAACGTCGCGCGATCGTGATCGATTCGGTCGAACGCGGCAGTCCGGCCGATACCGCGAAGCTCGAGAGCGGCGACGTGCTGCTCGCTTTCGAGGGCCAAGCGCTCGCCGGCGTCGACGCCCTGCACCGCGTGCTCACCAGCGTCGACCTCACGCGCCCCTACAAGATCGAGCTGCTGAGGCGAGGCGAGCGTTTCTCGCGAATCGTGCTGCCCGTAGAATCCGCGGCGTAGGCGTCGAAACGCCCAGTACGTGATTCGTAAGCTGCTGCCGATCCTCGGCGTCACGTTCATCGACATCGTCGGCTTCAGCATGCTGATCCCGATGCTGCCGTACTTCGTCACGCATTTCGGCGTCTCGGCCTACGTCGTCGGGCTGCTCTTCGCCACGTTTTCGTTCTGCCAGTTCGTCGCGGCGCCGCTCTGGGGAAGCCTCTCCGACCGCGTGGGGCGCAAGGCCGTGCTGATCATCAGCCAGATCGGCGCGACGATCGGCTGGGCGATGCTCGGTCTCGCGCCCAACATCGCGGTTGCGCTGAGCGTCGCGCCGATCGTCGTCGTCTTCGTCGCGCGCGTGGTCGAAGGCGTTTCCGGCGGCAACATCAGCATCACGCAAGCCTACGTGGCCGACCTCGTCGAGTCGCGCGAACGCGCGCGCGCGTTCGGCCTCATCGGCGCGATGTTCGCTGCGGGCATGGTCTTCGGACCGGCCGGCGGCGGTTTGCTCTACGCGCGTTTCGGCTTCGCCGTTCCGTTCTTGGTGGCCGCGGGACTGCAGTTCGCAACGCTGCTCATCACGATCTTCATGCTCCCCGAATCGCGTTCGCACGAGCACGACGGCGAGCGGGTGATCGGAAACCTGTTGAGCAGCTTCGCCAAACCGCGGCTCGCGCGCGTGCTCTGGCAGAAGCTGGCGATATCTTTAGCGCTCTACGGCTGGTTTGGCGTCTTCGCGCTCTACCTGCAGCGGCAAGTCGGCTTCACGCTGGCCGCCACGGATTATTTCTTCTCGATCTTCGCGGTATTCAACGTCTTTATGAACGCGGTGCTGGTGCGGCGCATCTCCGCGCAGCTCGGCGATCGCCGGATGTCGAATATCGGGCTCGCCTCACTGGTCGTCGGCTTCGCGGTCGTGCCGCTGGTGCACGACATCGTGCTGCTCTCGGTCACGATGCTGCTCTTCGCCTTCGGCATGGCGCTCACGAATACGGGCGTTACCGCGCTGATCAGCAACACCGCATCGGATCGCGAGCAGGGCATGGTGCTGGGCACCAGTTCGTCGCTCGACTCTCTCTCGGGAATTCTCGCGCCGCCCGTCTCGACGCGCCTGCTCGGAGTCTACGGCCCGCGTTTCGCCGGCGTCGAATCGCTCGCGTTCGCGGCCGTCGCGCTGGCACTAGGCCTGCGCGCCGGAATGGCCGCGGAAACCGAGCCCGTCGCCGCCGACGCGTAAGCGGCGCTAGGAAAGCCCTTTAGGCTGCGGTCTTCTTGCGGCGCTTCGCGGCCGCGGGCTTCTCGTCGCTGCTGCCGTTGCGCCGCTTCTTGCTCTCTTCGAGGCTCGCCGCGAGCACGTCCATGAGGTTGACCACCTTCGCTCGCGCGGGTGCCTTCTTCGCCTGCGGCAGCTCCTTGCCGGCGGCGCGCGCCTCGATCATCGTGAGCATCTGATCGTGATAGTTGTTGGTGAACTTCTGGGGCTCGAACTCGTCGACGCTCATCGTGTCGATGAGCATGCGCGCCATCTGCATCTCTTTCTCGGGAAGCTTGTCGCGGCCGGGAAGCTCGAGCGTATCGGAGGCGACGATCTCCGACGACCAGTGCATCAGCTCGAGCAGCAGCGCGTCGCCCTGCGGCTTCACTGCGGCGATGTACTCCTTGGTGCGAATCACCACGCGCGCGATCGCCACGCGGTTGCTGTCGGCGAGCGCCTCGCGCAAGAGCGCGTAGGCGTGGCGCCCCTGCTTGGTGGGCTCGAGGTAGTACGGCTTGTCGAAGTACATCGGGTTGATGCGGTCGAGCTCCACGAACTCGACGATGTCCACCGACTGCGTTGCCTCGGGATTGACCTTGGCGAAATCCTCGTCGGTGAGCAGCACGTACTCGCCCTTTTCGTACTCGTAGCCTTTGACGATCTCGTCCCAGGGAACGGGCTTGCCGTCCACGCTGCAGACCCGCTCGTATTTGATGCGGCCTTCGTCCTTCTTGTGCAGCAGGTTGAAGGAGAGATCGTCGGTCTTTACCGCCGTGAAGAGTTTGACCGGTATCGTGACCAGCCCAAAGTTGATTGCTCCCGACCAGATTGCATGCGCCATAGCCCGACTATTCTACCCAAGCCGCCCGCCCGTTTGCTAGCCCCGCCCCCACAGGTTGGCCGCCTTGGCGGCGGCTTTGTCGAGATTCTGCTTCTTCCAGGCCCCCGAGCCCCACAGGTCGCCCTCTTTTGCGAGGCGTTTGGGCGTCGTGGCGATCGTATATTTGGCAAAGACGTCGGCCGGCAGCGCTGCCGACCGCCCCCTCGCGTAGGCTTCGACCTCGCTCCAGTGAAGCGGCGTCGAGACCGGGGCGCCGTCCCGAGCGCGGACCGAGTAGGGCGCCACCATCGTCTTGCCGCGGCCGACCTGCACGAAGTCGATGTAGACCGCGTCCTCCGGGCGCTTGGCGACGGCGCGGGCCAGCGTGGCCAGCTCGCCGAGCTGCGCGGCCGCGCGCCGCGCTACGATCTCGGCGAAGACCTTGGCCGTATCGTACGAGTACCCGGGCGAGAGCGGGACCACGACGTGGACACCGTAGCCGCCCGTCGTCTTCACCAGCGGCGCCAAGCCGATCTCCGCGAGCAGATCGCGGACGGTCACCGCCACTTTCGCAAGCGTTCTCAGCGTGCATTTTTCGCCCGGGTCGAGATCGAAGAGCACGAGATCGGGCTCGTCGAGCGCGTCGACGCGCGACGTCCAGACGTGCAGCACGATCGCGGCGAGATTCGCGAAGTAGACGAGGCTCGGTTCGTCGTTGCAGAGCGGGAACGCCAATTCGCTCCGCGTGCCGCCCGGCGTCGCGATGGTAATGCGGTCGATCCATTCCGGCGCACCCTTGGGCACTTGTTTTTCGAAGAACGTCTGGCCGTCGATGCCGTTGGGGTAGCGCTGCAGCGTGAGCGGCCGGCCCTTCAAGTGCGGCACCGCGACCGGCGCCACGCTTTGGTAGTACGCGATCAGGTCGCGCTTGGCGTAACCGTCGCGCGGCCAGAGCACCTTGTCGAGATTCGAAAGCGAGAGCGTGCGCGAGCCGACGCGAACGCTCCGGCGCTCCTCTTTGCTCATGAGTCGCCCGGCCGTTCGGCCACCACGTCCTTTGGTTCCTTATCGAGCCGCATCCCGGTGTAGGCCGGCTGTCGCAGGTAGCCGTCGCGCGTCCATTCGGCGAAGCGAACCTCGACGACGAGTTGCGGTGCAGCCCAGTGCACGGGCGCGTTGGCGTCGACGTCGTTGGAGAAGGGCGACGTTTTGCGCTCGATCTTGCGCAGACGCTCGTAGAGATCGGCGAGCATCTTCGTGGTGAACCCCGTACCGACCGACCCAACGTAGCGCAGCGATTTTTTCTCGTACACACCCACGAGCAGCGCACCGAAGCCTCTGCGGCTGCCTTTCGGCTCGGTCCAGCCGCCGACGACGAACTCTTGCTCGAGCCCCGTCTTGATCTTCACCCAGTCGCGGCTGCGGCGCTCCTGATAGGTCGAATCGCGGCGCTTGCCGATGATGCCCTCGAGGCGACGGTCGCGCGCGACCTCGAAGAGTCTCTCGCCCTTGCCGACGACGTGCTTCGAGTAGAGTACCAGCTCGTCGTTGGCGATCAATCGCTCGAGCAGCCGTTTGCGCTCCTCCAGCGGCGTCTGACGCAGATCCGCGCCGTCGGCGTAGAGCAGATCGAAGACGGCGTACGTGAGCCCGGCGGGTTTCTTCTGCGACTCCTGCAGACGCTGAAAGGCCGAGCGCCCCTCCGCATCGAGGCTGACGATCTCGCCGTCGACGACGACCGGCACGCTCTTAAACGCGGTCGCCAGTTCGGCGAGCCCGGGAAAGCGTTGGAGCATGTCGAGGCCGTTGCGCGAGCGCAGCGTCAGCTCTCCGTCTTCGATCGTGCAGAGCGCGCGATAGCCGTCCCACTTGATCTCGAAGAGCCACTGCGGATCGTCGAACGGTTTCTCGACCAGCGTCGCCAGCATCAGCGCTTTGGGGTGCGGCACCGGGTCGCGTTTGACTGCGCGCGGCCGTTTTGCCGCGGCGTGGCGCGACGACGGCTTCGACTGCCACGTCTGCGACTTGGGATCGGCGGCGATGTCGGCGAGCGTCTTGCCGCTCTTGACCGATTCGGGATGCTTGGCCGGATCGTACTTTGCATCGGCGTGTTCGTCGCGGTCTTTGAGCAGCAGCCAAGGCTCGCCGTGCTCGTCCTCGCGCGCTTTGATCTTCACCAGCGTGAACTCGCCCTTGAGCTTCTTGCCGTGGAGCACGAACTTGATCTTGCCGTTGGCGATCTCGGCGGCGGGGTCGGTTCCTTCGGCAAGCGAGTACGTGCCGCGGTCCCACACGATGACGCTCCCTGCACCGTATTGGCCTGGTGGAATCGTGCCTTCGAAGTCGCGATAATCGAGCGGATGGTCCTCCACGTGCATCGCCAGCCGGCGATCGCCGGGCACGAGGGTGGGGCCCTTGGGAACCGCCCACGATGCGAGCACGCCGCCCGCTTCGAGCCGGAAATCGTAGTGCAGCCGCGTCGCGCGGTGCATCTGCACGACGAAGCGCATGTTCTCGGGGGCTTTCTCCTTGCGGCCGCTCGGTTCGGGCGTCTGCTTGAAGTCGCGCTTCTTGCGGTACGTCGCCAGCTCGCCCGGCGGCGTTCCGACGGTCTTCTTGGCCATCGGCTTGCCGTTCGACGCGCTCGCGCGCTACCCTTAGAGCGCGTTATGTCGTTCGTTCTCGCCGCCGCCGTGCTTTCGTTGGGACTCGCCGCTTTCGCCGGATGGCGCAGCCGGCGCCCCGGCGGTTACTACGATCGCGAGATCTACGCAATGGAGCCGGCGACACACCGCCGCGCGGCGGCGATCGGCCTTGCGTTTAGCGCGTTCTTCGTATTCGCGTACGTCCTGCGGCTCGAAGAGGCAGGCCTCGCCGCGTTGGCGCTGTATGCGTTATTTGCCGTGTTCTACGTAACATCGTTCCTGCGAGGCGCCGCCGACGCCGATGAGTGATTTTCGCTTCTCGCCTCGCCCCAATCGCGCCAGCGAGGTCGCGTGGATGCCGTGGGGTGACGCCGCGTTCGCAAAGGCGCGCGCGCAAGATCGGCCGATCCTGCTTGCGATCTCGGCCGTGTGGTGCCACTGGTGCCACGTGATGGACGAGACGACGTACTCCGATCCCGGCGTCATCGAAACGATCAACCGCCGTTACGTTCCAATTCGCGTCGACAACGACCACCGCCCCGACATCAACGCGCGCTACAACATGGGCGGCTGGCCCACGACGGCATTCCTTACGCCGGGCGGGCGCACGCTGACCGGCGCCACCTATCTGCCGCCAGTGCAGATGCGCCGCGCGCTCGACGAGATCGCGCGCTTCTACGACGAGCAAAAAGGCGAGATCGCCGAACTGACCGCACCGCCCGCAACCGCCGCCCCACCGCGCCAGGCGGAGCGCGAGCTCGACGACGCGCCGATTGCCGCGCTGCTCGAACACCTGGAGACGAGCTACGACGAAGAGTACGGCGGCTTCGGCGACGAGCCGAAGTTTCCGCAGACCGAGGCGCTTGAGTTTCTGCTGTTGGAGTGGCGCCACACGCGCGATCCTCGGCTCGGGGAGATGGTCACGCGCACGCTGCTTGCGATGGCGCGCGGCGGCACCTACGACCACGTCGAAGGCGGGTTCTTTCGCTACTCGACGACGCGGGACTGGAGCGTGCCGCACTTCGAGAAGATGAGCGAGGATCACGCGGGCCTGCTGCGCGCGCTGGCGACGCTGACGATCTTCGCACCCAACGACGAGATCCGCGAAACGCTTGTCTCGGCGTCGAACTACGTGCGCACCGTGCTGCGCGATCGGCAGACGGGGTTGTACGCCGGCAGTCAGGACGCCGACGAAGCCTACTACGAACTGCCGCTCGAGGAGCGCCGCCGCACGAGCGAGCCGTTCGTCGATCGCACGTCGTACACGAACTGGACGTGCGGCTTGGCCAGCGCGCAGTTCCACGTCGCGCGCGCGCTCGACGACGACGGCTTGATGGCCGAGGCGTGCGAGACGCTCGACGCGGTCTCGCGATTGCTGGCCGACAGCGACGGCGTGCTCTTCCACGTGCTCGTGCCCGGCGGGGAACCGCAAGTTCGCGGGCTGCTTACCGATCACGCCGCCTATCTCCGCGCGCTGCTCGATGGGCACGAGATCACCGGTGAACGGCGCTTCTTCGACCGCGCGCTCGCCACCGCGAAGGCGGCCGAGCGTTTTGCGGCGCCGGAGGGCGGCTACTACGACCGGCTCGACGAAGGCGAACCCTTCGGCAACCTCGTCGTGCGCGATCGGCCGATCGTCGACAACGGCACGATCGCCGACTCGACGCTGCGGCTGCACGCGATGACCGGCAACTCACGCTATCGCGAGAGTGCCGAAGGCGTGCTGCGGCTCTACGCGCCGACCGCGTCGCGCACCGGCGCGTTTGCCGCGAGCTACGCGCGCGCGCTGGCGCGCTATCTCGCGCCGGAAACCGTGATCCGCATCGCCGGCGACGCCGCGCGGACCGACGACTTCCGCGAGAGCGCGCTGCGTTTACCGTCGCCCTTCACGGTTGTGCGCACGCTCACGCGAGAGGAAGCGGTCGCGGAAGCGCTGCCCGAGCAGCCATGGCCGGCGGCGTACGTCTGCCGCGGCACAACGTGCGGCCCACCGATCGCGAAGGCCGCCGACCTGGTCATCGCGAGCGCAGTCGAAGGACGAAGCGGCACCTCGGCGTCGTAGCGTCGGCGCAACGATTGCGTTCTCGCTGACAGAACTACGTACGAACGAATGCCAGCCAGTACCAGCAGCCCCACAGGCCCACCGCCGCGCAGTAGACGATCAGCGCGTAGCCCCATTTTGGAAAGCGATCGCGTACGGCGAGCATCATCAGTGCGACGAGAAACGGCTCGAAGTCGAGCGCGTGACGCATGCCGAACTGCGCGTAGCCGTTGACGTAGTAGAGGAAGTTCGGCACCGCGACGAGCAGCGCCGCGACCCAGAGTGCGAGCACCCAGCGCAACGGCGAGCGCGCGAGAAACGCGAGCAGCAGCGCGGGCGACGTCCACGTGAGCGCGACGCCGGAGTACTCCGGGCGCAGCCACGGATATCCCGGCAAACGCGTCGGCAGCTGCGCGAAGAACGACCATAGCTGGCCGGGCAGGTAGGCAAGGCTGAACGGCGAGCCCGTTGGGAAACCGGCCTCGTCTTGGTGATACCACGCGGTATAACCGATGTCGTTCCACGTCCCCCAGCGCACCGCGTTGTAGAACACCCACAGCGCCGCGACCGGGACGAGCACCGCCGCAAACGACCCCAGCGCTCGCACGCGCTTGGCGGTATCGGCGTCGTCCGCCCAGAGCATGAGATACAGATACACGGGCAGCGCCGCGATCATCGAGAAGCGCGACTCGAAAGCGCACGCCCCCAAGAGCGCGACGAGCCACCCGCGGCGCTTTCCCGCGAGCTCGACCAGCGCCAGCAGCGTGAAGCAGCACGCCGACACGTGCGCGACGAACCAGACGTCGCCGAGCATCGCGCACCACAGCAGATCCGTGCCGGCGAGCAAAAACGCGCAGATCCACGCGATGCTCGAACGGCGCAGTCCGAATCGCTCGCCCAGCTCCCACGCGGCGCCCACCGCCACCGCTGCGAGCACCGCGGCCAGTGCCGTCTGATTCGCGTGCGCGCCGAAGACCGCGACGAACGGCAGCAACAGCAATGCCGGCAGCGGCGCCTCGATGACGAAGTAGTGGCCGGCGTAGGGCAACGCGTCGATGTAAGAGCCGGGCCAGGCGATCCACGCGTGCCCCGCGAGCAACGCCTGCGCGAGCAACACGAAGTTGTCGTAGGGCGTAGGGCGCAGGTGCGAGACGAGCGCCGTAACGATGAAGGCGGCAAAGCCGGCGGCGTAGGCGGGCCGAATCCGTCCGTTCAAATGGGCGGGAGCGCGGAGTGCGGCAGCGGTTTGGGCGCCGCGAACGTCTGCGGCGGCAGACTCGCCGGAAAGCGGTAGTCGCTCCACACGATTTCCTCGTGCGCGGGCTTGCCGCCGACGCGCGCGGTCGCGCTGGCCAGCATCGGCATCCAGTACTTCCCGGACGGGCCGAACTCGACGACGGCGCTGCCCTCGATGTCGCCGCCGCCGCTGCGAAAGTGCACGGCGCGCGGCAAAAAGGTCGCGCCGTCGATCGTCAAGCGGTCGATCGTCGCGGCACCCGAGTGGCTCAGCGGCGTCGTTTCGTACACGTAATCGAGGTGCCGGCCGTCGCGCGTGGTTCCGGAGAAGAGCATCTCGTAGGCGGTCGCGCTGGGCGCGAAGCGCGTTACCGCGTAGCGATCGGCGTGCTGCGAGAAGCGCACGACCTTGCGCAGCAGCGTGATGCCGTCGATCGCCAGCGTTTCATCGCGCACGTCGAGGCCGCGGCGATAGACGCGATGGCGCTGCTCGATGTTGCTCGGGCCCACTTGCGAAACCGTATACGAGTAGACGACCACCTTCGGCTGGTCGACCGACTGCAGCGCCTGCGCGTAGCGTTGCAGGACGTAGGCAGAATCGAGCTGGCCGCCCCCCGCGCCGAGCAGGCAGAGCGCCGCCGCCGCGCTTGCAGCGCGCAGGTGCTTCACACGAGAACGGCGTCGCGTATCGCGCGCAGCGCCGCATCGACGCCCGCGGCATCGCTGCCGCCGCCTTGCGCCATCCCGGCCTGGCCGCCGCCGCGCCCGCCGACCAGCGGCGCCGCGAGCTTCACCAGGTTCCCCGAGTGCACGCCTTGACTCACCAAATCGTCGCTCGCGCTCACCAGCAGGCTCACGCTGCCGTTGTCGACGCCGGCCAGCGCGACGACCCCGCTGCTCAAGCGATTGCGGATCGCGTTGCCGAGCGTACGCAGCGCTTCTTTATCGGCCTCGCGAACCACCGCGCCGACGAACGTGCGCTCGCCGTGGCGCTCCGCCTTCTCGACATACGCTTGCGCTTCCATCGAAGCGAAGCGCGCCCGCATCTGGCCGAGCGCGCTCTGCAGGTCGCGCACGTCGCGCTGCATGCGTTCGACGCGATCGGTCAGCTCCTCGGGCGCGGCCGACATCGACGACGAGAGCGCGCCGATCAGGTCGGCTTGCTTGAGCACGTGATCCTCGGCCGAGGCGGAGACGCACGACTCGATGCGGCGGATGCCGCTGCCGATCGACGACTCCGAAAGCATCACGAAGAGTCCCAGCTCCCCGGTCGAGTGCGAGTGCGTTCCGCCGCAGAACTCCAGCGACGGACCGGCCTGCACCACGCGAATCGAGTCGCCGTACTTCTCGCCGGCCATCCACACGGCGCCCGTCTTCTTCGCCTCCTCCAGCGGCAGCACGCGCGTGACGAGGTGCGAGTCGTCGCGGATCATCTCGTTCACGCGATGCGCGACGGCCCGCCGCTGCTGCGGCGTAAGCGCGCCCTGCGGCCAGCGGAAGTCGAAGCGCATGCGGTCGATCCCGACCCACGATCCGGCCTGGTTGACGTCGTCGCCAAGCACGTCTTTGAGGGCGCGTTGCAAGAGATGCGCCGACGTGTGGTGGCGGCGGATCTCGCGGCGCCACTCTTCGAAGACGCTCGCGCGCACGCGCTGGCCGACCGCAATCTCGCCCGCGACGGCGCTGCCGCTGTGCGCGATCGCGTCGCCCATATACTGCGCGTCGCGCACCTCGAAGACCGCATCGCCCGCGACGATGCGCCCGCGGTCGCCGATCTGTCCGCCGCGCTCGGCGTAGAACGGCGTGCGATCGAGCAGCAACACGCCCTCCTTGCCGGCGCCCAACGAAGCAACGGGCTTGCCGTCTTCGAGCATCGCGACGATCTCGGCATCGGCCTCGAGCCCTTCATCGTAACCGGTGAAGCTGGTGCGCAGCGCCGGCAGATCGGCCAGCGCAACGACCTCGCGCTTGGCGACCGCGTCGCGACGAGCGCGCTGGCGCTGCTCGTCCATCAAACGATCGAAGGCGACGGTGTTGACAACCGCGCCGCGCTCGCCCGCGATCTCCCGCGTCAGCTCGACCGGAAAGCCGTACGTGTCGTGCAGCAGAAACGCTTCCTCGCCGCCGATTACGCGCTCTTTCGAGGCCAGAGCTTCGTCGATCACGCGTTCGAGCATCGTCATGCCGCGCTCGAGCGTGCGGTCGAAGGTCTGCTCCTCTTGACGCAGCGCCGCCGCGATGCGGCTCTCACTCTCGCGAAGATCGGGATACCCGGGCTCGAGCGAGGCGATCGCCGCGGGCACGAGCTGGGCGAAGAAGCCGTCGGAATAGCCGAGCAGCCTGCCGTTGCGGATCGCGCGGCGGATCAGAAAGCGCAGCACGAAGCCGCGATCGGTGTTCGAGGGATAGATGCCGTCGTGAATTAGGAACGTCGCGGCGCGCAGGTGATCGGCGATGATGTTCTGCCGCGCGCGCTGCTCGCGCTCGTCGAGCGTAGTGCGGCCGATGGGAGGCTGCGCGGCCACCAGATCGGTGAAGAGATCCGTCTGATACATCGAGGCGACGCCGTTGCAGACGGCCAGCATGCGTTCGAAGCCCGCGCCCGTATCTATTGCTTTGCGCGGCAGCTCCTCGAGCTTGCCGTCGGAGGTGCGATTGAACTGCTGGAAGACGAGGTTCCAAATCTCGACGTAGCGGTTGCCCAGGTTGGGGCCGCGGTCGTCGTCGCCGCTGGCGTACTCGGGGCCCGTGTCGTAGAAGATCTCGCTGCACGGCCCGCAGGGACCGGTCGCACCCATCGTCCAGAAGTTATCCTCGTCGAAGCGGGTGATACGCTCGGGGGCGAGGCCGATCTCCTCGCTCCAGATGCGCGCGGCCTCGTCGTCGGTGACGTGGACCGTCACGTAGAGGCGCGCGGGATCCAAGCGCAACACCTGCGTCAAGAATTCCCACGCCCACGCGATCGCTTCTCGCTTGTAGTAATCGCCGAAGCTGAAGTTGCCGAGCATCTCGAGGAACGTTCCGTGGCGCCCGGTGCGCCCGACGCTCTCGATGTCGCTCTTGGCGCCGGCGACCCGCAGGCAGCGCTGCACGGTCACCGCGCGCGGCGCGGGCGCGGGCTGTTCTCCGAGAAAGACGGGGACGAACTGTTCCATGCCCGCGATCGTAAAGAGCGTCGTCGACATCTCGTGCGGAACCAGCGTCGCCGGCGGCAGCAGCTTGTGCTGCTTACCGGTGAAAAAGTCGATCCACGCCCGTCTCAGCTCCTGGCTCTTCATACCCTTATGATAGACCGTCGGCCGGCCCGGGCGATGCGTTCGACGTCGCCCCCGGGCCGCCCGCTACTCGGCTAAGACGGCGCGGAGCTTCTCCAGCGCCTTGGCCTGGAGGCGCGAAACGTGCATCTGCGAGACGTTGAGGCGCTTGGCGATCTCCGTTTGCGAGACCGATTCGTAGAAACGAAGATAGATGATCACGCGCTCGCGGCCAGTGAGCACGTGAAAGGCGCGT
This sequence comes from Vulcanimicrobiota bacterium, assembly GCA_963844705.1. Taxonomy (GTDB): domain Bacteria; phylum Vulcanimicrobiota; class Vulcanimicrobiia; order Vulcanimicrobiales; family Vulcanimicrobiaceae; genus Cybelea. The sequence goes on from CAWJPI010000001.1 coordinate 263,863, forward strand.
TCCAGGTTGGCGCGATCCTCGAGGAGTTCGAGGCCCGAGTCGGCCACGCCGATCGTGTCGGCGAGCGTCTGCGACTTCTTGTCGGCATCGCCGGAGACTTCGCTGTCGAGCGAGAGTAGGTTGTAAGCCTGCCCGAGTTCCTGCGCTTCGAGGATCTCGTCTTCGCCCGCGTTGAGGTGCTGCGCCAGCTCGGCCACCGTGGGGCTGCGACCGAGCGCGATCGCGAGCTTGTCGGTCGCGCGGTTGACCGCGAGGTTGAGCTCCTGCAGACGCCGCGGCACCTTCACCGCCCATCCCTTGTCGCGGAAGTACCGTTTGATCTCGCCGACGATCGTGGGCGTAGCGTACGTCGTGAATTCGACGCCGCGCTCCAGCTCGAAGCGGTCGATCGCCTTGAGTAGGCCGACCGTCCCTACCTGAACGAGGTCGTCGAGCGGCTCGCCGCGATTGGCGAAGCGTACCGCCAGAAACCGCACGAGGTTGAGATGCACGACGACCAGTTCGTCGCGCAGCTCCTCGTGCTGCGTATCGGCCGCGCCGGGCTCGCCCGCGCGACGTCGTCGCTCGATGAATTCGGCAAACAGCGCGCGCGTTCGCTCGCGGTCGCGGCGCGCGTCGTCACGTTCGTGCACTTGGAAGTCCTAAAGTCTAAGAGGCCGTAGAACCGGCCAACCGTTTGACCATGAGCAGATCGGTGCCCGTCTGCGCGCCGACGTCGTAACTGACCTCGTCCATCAGCGTGCGAATGAGAAAGACTCCAAGCCCGGCGATTCGCGCCTCGTCGAAGTTCATCTTCGGCGTCTCGCGCACAGCCAGACCGTGACGTCCGCTGTCGCGCACGCGAACGCGCAGCGCGTCGTCGAGCGCTTCGTACGTGAGATCGATGAACTCACCGTGCGCGTCGTGACGGATCACCTCGGCGCACGCCTCGGCCACCGCGAGCTTTACGTCTTCGATCTCCTCGATCGAGAAGCGCAGCCGGTTCGCCGCGGTCGCCCCCGCGAGGCGTGCCAAGGCTACCCACTCCGGACGGGAAGGGATGCGCAGCTCGACGAGCTCCCGCTGCGGGCGCTCGACGGCCTGGTTCATACCAGCGCTTTCATCGCGGCATCCTCGCTCTCGAAGATGCCGAAAATTTTCACCAGCCCGGTAATGTCGAAGATCTTCTTGATCTGCGGGTTCGTGCAGACCAAGTTCACCGAACCGCCGTGCTCGCGGACGCGTTTGAGGCCGCCGATCAGCACGCCGAGACCGGTAGAATCGATGTAGCGCACCTTTTCGAGATTGATGACGAGGTAGTAGACGCCGCGGTCGATCAGCTCGCCGACGGCATCCTTTACCTTCGGTGACGTGTAGACGTCGATCTCTCCGCTAAGGTCGACCACGTAGCAATCGCCGGGAGCCTCGCGCACGTTCACCTTGATGTCCAAGTGCCTAACCCTCGGCTTTCCGCTGAAGTTCGTCTCGGGTCTCTTGTGCGGCATTCTGTCCCTCGGCGACCGCCGCGTCGAAGGTCGAACGAGCGCCTTCGACGACCTGCCGCCCTTTCTCATACAGATCGGAAACGCTCGACTGCCACTTGCGCCGTGACGTCGCCGACCTTATCGCGCAGGTCGCCCGTGGCATCCATCGCAAAGCCGCCGGCCTCGCGCGCCTTTCCGGCGATCCGGTCGCGCGTCTCTTCCTGTGTTGCAATCACTGCGGCCGCCGCGCCGGCAACCGCACCGATGAGAAGACCGGCGAAAAAGCCGCCGCCTCCATTGCCCTTGCCCATAATTAAATCACTCCTAGCTCTTTGCGTCTTTTCCCGTAACCAAGCGCCGTAAACCGGCCGTCACCCCGCTCATCGTTGCGCCGACGTTCACGATGGCCGGCGTGACGGCGGTTTTGGCCAGATCGGCCGTCCGCGAGAGCGTATCGGCGGTCTCTCCCAGAGACTTGGTTACCCCGTCTACCTGCGTGAGCGTGCTGGCGACGGGCGGCCCAATGGTCTTCAGCTGCCGGTCGACTTCGTCCAGCGTCTGGCGCAGCCGCGCGAGCGTCTTGGCGGCCGCCAGCCCGAGCACGAAGATCCCGAGGCCGACGAGCAAGGCGCCTACTCCGACCAAGATATCGAGAATCAGGCCGCCGTACTCTATACCGTTCAAGCTTCTGCCTCCAGCCGCGCGCGGTTCGTTTCGAGTCTACCCTTTCCCCTTGACAGCAACGGCGAACCGCCGCGTGCTCGCAGCTGCGCGACCGCCGCCGCGAGCGCCGCGATCGCGACCTCGATCTCCTCGAGCGTCGTAGCGGCGCCCAGCGTAAAGCGAATTCCCGTCGCGTTCTGGCCTTTGCCCATCGCGCGCAGGACGTGGCTCGGTCCGAGCGTGCCTGAGGTGCAGGCGCTGCCGCCGGAAACCGCGATTCCCGCGAGGTCGAGCGCCACGAGCAGCTCCGAGGCCTCGACGCCTTCGAAGCTGAGATTGGCGAAGCCGGGCAGACGCGCGGCTCCCCCGCCGTTGACGGCCGCCCCGGGGACGCGGCGGCGCGTCTCGCTCTCGAGACGGTCCCGAAGGGCGCCCACGCGCTGCGTCGCCGCCGTTCGCTCGGCCTCGGCCAGCTCCAGCGCAAGCGCCAGGCCCACGATGCCGGGGACGTTCGGGGTGCCGGAGCGTCGGCCCGAACTCTTGCCCCCCGCCAACGATCAGCGGCGCGAGCGGGACGCCGTCGCGCACGTAGAGCACCCCCACGCCCTTTGGGCCATAGAACTTGTGGGCGGCAAGCGAGAGCAGGTCGACGCCGAGCGCCTTCACGTCGAGCGGCAGCCAGAGCGGCGCGGCGACGGCATCGGTGTGAAAGAGCACGCCGTGCCGGCGAGCGATCGCGGCCAGCCGCGCGATGGGTTCGATCGTGCCCACCTCGTTGTTCGCGTACATGAACGATGCCAGAACCGTCGCGGGGCGGAGCGCCCGCTCGAATACCGCGGGATCGACGCGGCCCTCGCCGTTGACGGGCAGCAGCGTAACCTCGACGCCGCCGGCGCGCAAGCTTTCGAGCGCCGCCAGCACCGCGTGGTGCTCGATGCCGGAGGCGACCACGTGTGCCGGCCGCGGCGACGCCGCGATGACGCCGAGCAACGCCAAATTATTCGCCTCGGTACCGCCGGAAGTGAACACGATCTCCGTGCGTCGTACGCCGATTGCGGCGGCGACGCGATCGCGCGCGTCGTCCAATATGGAGCGCGCGCGACGGCCTTCGGCGTGTAACGAGCTTGGATTAAAACTTCCTGGGAACGCGGCGCCGTCGATGGCGCGCGCGACCTCGCAGCGAACGGGCGTCGTCGCCGCGTGGTCCATATAAATTCGGTTTGAGTTCACAGGACGCTCCCAGAGTGCCGTCTTATTATTTGGTTGTGCGAAGCTCCAACGCACACTCCGAGAAGTAGCAACGGGAAACTGGCGGTCCGAGAAATCACTCGGACCGCCTCTTTTTTACCGTCCGGCGCTCGCCGATCTCTCGCTCCGCTCCCTGATCGCCCGGAACGTAGTAACGCCGCTGCAGTAAGTTCTGCGGAACGTTGACTTGGGTGACGTCGTAGTCGTCGTGCGCGTAGTGATAACCCTCGCCATAACCGAGTTCGACGCATCAACGACGTCGACGCGTTTCGCAGGTGCAGCGGCACCGGCTCGTTGCGCGTCTCCTGCACGTCGGCCAGCGCGGCGCCGTAACTCGTGCCGACGCTGTTGCTCTTCGGCGCGGTCGCCAGATAGAGCGTCGCGTGCGCGAGCGGAAAGAAGCCTTCGGGCATGCCGACGAAGTGCGCGGCCTGCTGCGCCGCAACCGCTACCTGCAGTCCGCGCGAATCGGCCAGACCGACGTCCTCGGAGGCGAGAATCACGAGCCGGCGCGCGATGAAGAGCGGATCCTCGCCGCCGTCGATCAATCGCGCGAGCCAGTAAAGAGCGGCGTCCGGATCGCTCGCGCGGATCGACTTGATGAACGCGCTGATCGTGTCGTAGTGCATCTCGCCGGCGCTGATCGTAGCGCGTGGATCGCCGCTGCATCGCTTCGCGCACGACCTTGGCGTCGATGTGCGGCGGTTCGCCGGGCGCGGCGGCCGCCGCCAGTTCGAGCGTGTTGAGCGCTGCGCGCGCGTCGCCGTTGGCGAGACCGACGAGCAGCGCGCGCGCGTCGTCATCGAGGTGCGGCGGATTGGCGCCGAGGCCGCGTTCTGCGTCGTGCAGCGCGCGCTCGACGATCGCGCCGACATCGTCGTCGGAGAGCGCTTCCAACACGAAGACGCGCGCGCGCGAGAGCAGCGCGGAGTTCACCTCGAACGACGGGTTTTCGGTCGTCGCGCCGATCAGCGTCACGGTGCCGTCCTCGACGGCCGGGAGCACCGCGTCTTGCTGCGCTTTGTTGAACCGGTGGATCTCGTCGACGAAGAGCATCGTCGGCTTTCCCGACCGCCGCCGCGCCTTGCTCTCGTTGACGACGCGTCGCAGATCGCTGACGCCCGCGCTGACCGCGGAGATGCGCTCGAAGTACGCGCCCGTGCGCGCGGCGATCACTTCGGCCAGCGTCGTCTTGCCGCTTCCCGGCGGCCCCCAGAGAATCATCGAGGGCACGGCGTCGCGCTCGATCGCGTTGCGCAACGCGCGACCGGGGCCGATCAGCTCTTGCTGTCCGGCGAACTCTTCGAGCGTTCGCGGCCGCATGCGGGCCGCCAACGGCGCCGTCAGCGACGGAAAATCGAAGAGCACCCCGCCAGCACCGCTACGGAGCGGCGCTCGGCGCCGTTACCGGCTGCGTGAGCCCGTTTTTCGGGATGTGCAGCGGCTTGGGCGTCGCCAGCTTGCGGTGGAACTCGCCCGGGAACTCCATCGTCACCTCGCCTTCGGCGTGCGCGTTGCCGGTGACCGTATTGTAGAGCACCTTGCGCGCGTTCATACTGCGCGTTCCCGAGACGATGTGCACGGCGCCCTCGAGCAGCAGGCTATGGTCGGCGTCGTTGAGCGTACCGTTGTCGGCGGTCACGACGGTCTCGGCCTGCACGTAGCGGACGTTGCCGATCGCCTTGTAGACCTTTGCCGTACCGTCGATCTGCGCTTTGTCGGCGGTCAGCGTCGACGGGCTCGACGGCGGCTGTGCCGGCGCGTTGCCCGCGCCTTCGAGGCCGCCGGCGCTCCCCTGGGAGTCGTGCATCACGACGTGCCCGTTGAGGAAGACCATCTGCTTCTTGTAGTTGCCGTTGGCACGATCGGCGGTCACGTCGCCGCCCACGCGCGTCATCACGACCTTGGCGGGCGTGCTGAAATCGCCGCTCTTGAAGTTGGCGTCGAGGGAGCTGGCGTGCACGGTCCAAACGCCCAAATCGAACGAGGCCGGCGGCGCGCCGGCCTTTGCGGGGCCGACCGTGGGCACCGCAGCGGCACCGCGAGCCGGTCCGGGCGGCGGCGCCGAACGCCGCGACGCGGGCGGCGGGATCGGACCTCGCGGAGGAGGCGTCGGCGCGGCCTGCGCGAGCGTTCCGAGCAATGCGAGAGCGCCGACGAACGCGGCGATGAAGCGAGTCATGATGTCTGCGTGCGTACCTTTACCGTAGGACGTTCGATAGGCCCCAGAAGCTGCGAGAGCCGCTGCTCCGAGAGCGCGCCCTCCCGCAGCAACCGTGGATGTGCCCCCGAGAGATCGACGATCGACGATTCGACGGAATGACGAACCGGCCCGTGCTCGACCAGCAGGCCGGCGAACGGCAGCATCGAGCGATCCTCTCCGCCGAGATACGGCGGACCGCCGGGGGGCACGGCCGTCGTGCCGGCGATGGGTCCGCAGCGCTCGAGCAGCGCGCGCGCGAACGGATCGTCGGGAACGCGAAAGGCCAGCGTGTGCAACCCTGCGGCAAGCTCGTCGCTGATGAAGGCCGGCTTGCGGATGAGCACGATGACCGGTCCCGGAAGCAGCCGCCGGGCAGACTGCACCGCGAGCGGATTCTCGAAAGCGTACTCGAGGAACTCGGCGACCGAGGCGACGTGCATCGTCAGCGGCCGGTTGTCGGGCCGCCCCTTGGCGGCGTAGATGCGGTCGATCGCCCCCGAATCGTAGGGATCGCAGCCGATGAGGTAGCTGGTATCGTTGGGAAGGATGACCGTTTCGCCCGAGAAGACGGCTCGCGCGACCTCCTCGGCCACGTCCTCGAATCGCGCGGTCGTTGCATCGATGACGCGCGCTACGCGAGTGCCCCCCATCTTCCTATTATTCCCCAGCGAGCCAGGGTTCGCTGTGCCGGGCCGGCCGAGGGGACCTAAAATCGCACCCTCGCCCCGGTTCCGATCGCGACGCACGAGAGCGGATCGTCGGCGACGATCACCGGAACGCCGGTCACCTCCGAGAGCAGCTTCTCGAGGCCGCGCAGCAGCGCGCCGCCGCCGGTGAGGATGATGCCCCGGTCGATGATGTCGGCGGCGAGCTCCGGCGGCGTCTTCTCGAGTACCGCCTTCACCGCTTCGACGATCGCGCCGACCGGTTCGGAGAGCGCTTCGCGAATCTCCTCGCTGGTGATCTTGACGGTCTTCGGCAGGCCGTTGATCAGATCGCGGCCGCGAATCTCCATCGCCAGTTCCTGCTCGAGCTTGTACGCCGAGCCGATCTTGATCTTGATCTCTTCGGCCGTGCGCTCGCCGATCATCAAGTTGTAGACGCGCCGGATGTAGCGAACGATCGCTTCGTCCATCTTGTTTCCGGCAACGCGCAGCGACTGCGAAACGACGATGCCCGCCCAGCGAGATCACCGCAACGTCGGTCGTTCCGCCGCCGATATCGACGACCATGCTGCCCGACGGTCCGTCGATCGGCAGACCCGCGCCGACCGCCGCCGCCATCGGCTCTTCGATGATCTCGACGTCGCGCGCGCCGGCGAGCTTGGCCGCATCTTTGACGGCGCGCTCTTCGACGCTGGTGATTTCGGCGGGAACGCAGATCGTGACGTGCGGTTTCGGCTTGACGATCGACGACCACCACGAGCGATCTTTCATCACCTTCTTGATGAAGTATGAGAGCATCGCTTCGGTCACTTCGAAATCGGCGATCACGCCGTCGCGCAGCGGACGAATCGCGGCGATGTGCGCGGGCGTCTGACCGAGCATCTGGCGCGCCTCCTCGCCGACGGCAAGCACGCGGCCGGTGTTTATGTCTTTGGCGACGACGGAGGGCTCGCGCAGCACGATGCCCTTACCCTTGACGAAGACCAGCACGTTGGCCGTGCCAAGGTCGATCCCGATATCCAAGCCAACCCGATACTCCTCTGAGACAAAGCGGACTAGCCCGCGGAAACCCTGGGATATTCGCTCGTTTCGAAAAATCCCGCCGGCTCGACGAACGGCGTCACGCCGCTGCTGCGCTGCACTTGACCGCCCAACTCAGAGAGCATCTCCTCCAAGCGCTCGTAGCCGCGGTCGATGTACTCGAGGCCGATGATCTCGGTCTCGCCCGCGGCGGCGAGGCCCGCGACGACCAGCCCCGCGCCGGCGCGAATATCCGGCGCCTCGACCGGTGCTCCGGAAAGCTCCTTGGGGCCTTTGATGACCGCGGCATTGCTCTCCATCGTTACCTTCACGTCGGCGCCCATGCGCGCGAGTTCGTTGACGTACGAGAAGCGCGCGTTGAAGATCGACTCTTCGACGACGCTCGTGCCGGGGCACGTGCAGAGAAAGCCGACCATCTGCGGCTGCAGATCGGTCGGGAAACCCCGGATAGGGCGCGGTGAGGATGTCGGTGCCGCCGGTAATGCCGTCGGCCTTGACGCGGATCCAGTCGTCGCCCGTGATCGTCACGACGCCGCACTCGACCAGCTTGTCGAGCAGCGCGCTCATGTGCGCCGGGCGGCAGCGCGTGACCGTCACGTCGCCGCGCGTCACCGCGCCCGCGAGCAGCAGCGTGCCGGTGACGATGCGATCGGGGATGATCTCGTACTCGACGCCGTAGCAGTTCTTTCACGCCGTCGACGACGATCGTGTCGGTGCCCTGGCCGGAGATCTTCGCGCCCATCGCGACCAGGAAATTGGCGAGGTCGACGACCTCAGGCTCCATCGCGACGTTGCGCAGCGTCGTCGTGCCGTCGGCGAGCACCGCGGCGAGCATCGCGTTCTTCGTCGCACCGACGCTGGGCATGCGGAAACTCGATGGCTGCCCCGCGCAAGCGCGCGCCGACGCGACTGCGCGATCAGATAACCGTGGGCGTTACGGACGTCGCAGCCGAGCGCCACGAACGCTTGCTCGTGCATGTCGGTCGCGCGCGTGCCGAGCACGCAACCGCCCGGCAGCGGCACTTCCGCCCGACCGAAGCGCCCGAGCAGCGCGCCGACGATGTCGAACGAGGCGGCGAGTTTACGCACCAGCGCGTACGGCGCGCGATACGACGCGACGTTGCTCGCATCGATCGTGACGGTCGCATCGCCCTCGTAGCGGATGCGGGCGCCCAGCGCTTCGAGCAGCGACCACATCACCGAGACGTCGGTGATGTGCGGCACGCGGTGCAGCGTAACCGTCCCGCGCGCGAGCAGCGCCGCGGCCATGATCGGCAGCGCGGCGTTCTTCGCGCCGTGCGTCGCGACCGAACCTTCCAAGCGCGCGCCGCCCCGGACGCGGAGCGTCGTCTCGAGACGATCGAGCATACCCCTGCGCTCTTCGCGCACTCGTCTACCGATGCCCGGTTAGCCGCAGCTGCGCGTTGGCGAAGTCGATCGCAGCTTGCTCGCGGGCGTAAGCGTCGCTTCCCGGGGCCACGCTCTTCTGCCGTTCGGGCGCCGCCTCGAGTTTCGCGCGCGCCTCGGCCACGACGATGCCGTCGAACGCCAGGGCCTCGTCGACCAGGACCGTCACGCGATCGGGAAGCGCCTGCATGAAGCCCTCGCTGGTCGCCAGTTCCAGCCGGGTGGGGGCGCCGTCACCGGTGACGTTGGCTCGCAGAACGCCGGGCCGCAGCGCCGCGAGAAACGGCGCGTGCTTTGGCAGGATGCCTTCCTCGCCTTCGGTCGTCACGGCAATCACCAGCTCCGCCTCGCCGTCGAAGACGACGCGCTCCGGCGTGACGAGTTTGAACGCAACGGTACTGGCCACGATTAGGCGGCGCTCGCCATCCGCTCGGCGTTCTCGCGAACTTCGTCGATCGTGCCCGCATAGAAGAACGCGCCCTCGGGCAGATCGTCGACCTTGCCTTCGAGAATCTCCTTGAACGAAGCGACCGTCTCGGCGAGCTTCACGTACTTGCCGGGTCGTCCGGTGAACTGCTCGGCGACGAAGAACGGCTGCGAGAAGAAGCGCTGGATGCGGCGCGCGCGCGCGACCGCGACTTTGTCGTCCTCCGATAGCTCTTCGACGCCGAGAATCGCGATGATGTCCTGCAGGTCGCGGTAGCGCTGCAGCACTTCTTGAACGCCGCGCGCGACTTCGTAGTGCTCCTCGCCGATGATCTGCGGATCGAGAATGCGCGAGGTCGAGGCCAGCGGATCGACGGCGGGATAGATGCCCAGCTCCGAGATCGGGCGCGAGAGCGCGGTCGTCGCATCGAGATGCGCGAAGGTCGTCGCCACCGCCGGATCGGTGTAGTCGTCGGCCGGAACGTACACGGCCTGCACCGAGGTGATCGAACCTTTGCGCGTCGAGGTGATCCGCTCTTCCAGCACGCCCATGTCCGTGGCTAGCGTCGGCTGATAGCCGACGGCCGACGGCATGCGGCCCATCAGCGCGGAGACCTCCGAGCCCGCCTGCATATAGCGGAAGATGTTGTCCATGAAGAGCAGCACGTCGGCGCCGAGCTCGTCGCGAAAGTATTCGGCCATCGTGACGCCCGTCTGCGCGACGCGGAAGCGCACGCCCGGCGGCTCGTCCATCTGACCGAAGACCAGCGTCGTCTGCTCGAGGACGCCCGACTCTTTCATTTCGAGCCACAGGTCGTTGCCCTCACGCGTGCGTTCGCCGACGCCGGTGAACACCGAGAAGCCCTTGTGCACGTACGCGATGTTGCGGATCAGCTCTTGGATGAGCACGGTCTTGCCGACCCCGGCGCCGCCGAAGAGCCCGACCTTGCCGCCGCGCGTATAGGGCGCCATCAAGTCGACGACCTTGATGCCGGTCTCGAAGATACGCGCCGTCGGCTCCTGGTACTTCAGCTCGGGAGCGGGACGGTGAATCGGCCAGTAGGCCGCTGCCTGCACGGGCGCGTCGCTGTCGATCGTCTGCCCCAGCACGTTGAAGATGCGCCCCAGCGTGCCTTCGCCGACCGGCACCGTGATCGGACCGCCCGTGCCGCGCACGGCCGCACCGCGCACGAGCCCGTCGGTCGATCCCAGCGCGAGACAGCGCACCTGATTGTCGCCCAGCTCGTCCTGCACTTCGAGCGTCAGCTCGCGCGCCGCCATCGCGGTGCCGCCGAGTTCGACCGGATGGCCGGAACTCGTGGTGAGCGCGTGTGCGCCGGCGCCGTTGCCGGCCGGGTGCGAATCTTCGTTGACGTTGACGACGAGCGCGTCGTTGATCTTCGGCAGCGTCTGCGGCGTGAACTCCACGTCGACGACGTTGCCGAGCACTTGAACGACTCTTCCGGTATCAGCAGCCATAATGAGCGTATCTTTCCTTTGGTTTTTCTAGTGCAATCCTTAGTTGAGCGCCTCGAAGCCGGCAAACATCTCCGAGCTCTCGGGCAGCGTTGCGAGCGAAACGTAATCGCAGACCGCGCCGTAGCGCTTCCACAGATCGAGCACCGCCGGACTGGTGTGCGCTCGCTCCACACCGTCCGGCTGCCACTCGAAGATTTCCACGATCGTCCCGTCCTTCGCGCGCGCGATGATCGGCGGCCGGTCCGTCACGAGTCTCTCGCCAGCGAGGATGCCGTGGTGCTCGCGCGTCAGCGCTAGCAGTTCGACCTCGCATCCGGGCTTCGGCCGGTACGCGACGACGACGACGTATCCCATCGCTACTCCACCCCTAGAGCTTCGGCGCCGCCGACGATCTCGAGAAGTTCCTTGGTGATCGCGGCCTGGCGCGCGTTGTTCATCGCGATCGTCAGCTCGTCGATGAGCTTGGAGGCGTTGTCGGTAGCGTTGGTCATCGCGACGAGCTGCGCGGCGAAGAATGCGGCGTCGGTCTCCAGCATTGCCGAGTAGATCGTGAACTCGAGGTACTTCGGCAGCAGGCGCGAGAGCACGAACTCGGGCGAGGGCGCGAACTCCAGCGCGCCGCGCAGCGCGGCGCCCGGCACGTCGAGCCTTTGCCGCGCCGAGCCGCCCAGACTCTGCAGGTCCTGCGCGAGAATTGGGACGAGCTTGCGCGTTTGCGGCCGCTGCACCATCGTCGAGACGAGTTTCTGCGAGACGAGCACGATCTCGGAGATCTCGCCGCGCGTGAAGTCCTGCGCCGCGCGGGCCGCAACCTCGCGCGCGGTGTCGAGCTTCGAGCCGCCGCCCAGCGGCCAAGCCTGATGGTCGGAATTGCCCATGCGCCGCACGGCGTTTCGCGCCTTGTTGCCCACGGTGTAGTAGCGCACTTGGCCGCGGCCTCTCGCGAACTCTTCGGCGACGCGAATTACGTTGGAGTTGAAGGCGCCGGCGAGCCCTTTGTCGGCGCTCATCAGGATGACGCCGGGCGGTGCCGCGGCATTGCCCGGCCTCATAAACGGATGGTCGACGGACGAGACCGCCGCGATCAGATCGCCCAGCATCTCGGCGAGGGCGTCGGCATAGGGGCGCGCACGTTTGCGTGCGGCCTCCGCGCGGCGAATTTCGCCGCGGCGACTTGCTTCATCGCCTTGGTGATCTGCTGCGTGTTCTTCAGCGACCGGATTCGGTCGCGAAGATCTCTTACGGAAGGCAACTCTGAAGCCTCAAAAGCTCTTGTTGAACTCCGCGAGCGCGGCGTCGAGCTGCTTCTTCGTCTCGTCGGAGAGCTGCGAGCTTTGCGCGATCGCCTTTGGAATCTCGGGATGATCTGCGTGCAGGAAGTCGATCATCGCCGACGCCCAGTTCGCCAGCTTCGGCGTCGGCACGTCGTTGACGAAGCCGTTTGTCGCGGCATAGATGATCGCAACTTGATCCTCCATCGCCTGCGGCTGATACTGCGGCTGTTTGAGCAGCTCGGTCAGTTTCTCGCCGCGCATTAGCTGGTTCTGCGTCGCTTTGTCGAGGTCGCTCGCCAGCTTCGCGAACGCCGCGAGATCGCGATACTGCGCCAGCTCGAGCTTCAGCTGACCGGCGACGGACTTCATCGCCTTGGTCTGCGCGGCGCCGCCGACGCGCGACACCGAGAGACCAATATCGACCGCGGGACGGATGCCCTGGAAGAAGAGCTGCGGCGTGAGATAGATCTGACCGTCGGTGATCGAGATCACGTTGGTCGGAATGTAGGCCGAGAAGTCTCCGGCCTGCGTCTCGATCACGGGCAGCGCGGTCAGCGAGCCGGCGCCCATCTCGTCGGAGAGTTTGGCCGCGCGTTCGAGCAGCCGCGAGTGCAGGTAGAAGACGTCGCCGGGATAGGCCTCGCGGCCTGGCGGACGGCGCAGCAGCAGCGACATCTCGCGATACGACTGCGCGTGCTTGGTGAGGTCGTCGTAGACGATGAGCACGTCTTTGCCCTGGTACATCAGCTCTTCGGCCATCGCGCAGCCGGCAAACGGGGCCAACCAGCGAAGCGCGGCGGCCTCCGACGGGCTCACCGCAACGATCGTGGTGTACGCCATCGCGCCCTTCTGCTCGAGAATCTGCGCCAACGCGGCAACGGTGGAGTTCTTCTGGCCGATCGCGACGTACACGCAGAACACGTCGCGCCCTTTCTGGTTGATGATCGTGTCGATCGCGATCGCGGTTTTCCCGGTAGAGCGGTCGCCGATGATCAGCTCGCGCTGCCCTTTGCCGATCGGGATCAGCGCGTCGATCGCGCGGATGCCGGTCTGCAGCGGTTGTTTGACCGGCTGGCGCTGCACGACCGACGGCGCGACGTTCTCGATCGTGCGGTAGCGCGTTGCGACGATCTCGCCTTTGCCGTCGACCGGCTGGCCCAGCGGATTGACGACCCGGCCCAAGAGCGCCTCGCCGACGGGAACCGACGCGATCCGGCCCGTGCGGCGTACGCTATCGCCTTCCCTGATATCGACGTCGGGGCCCATAATGACGACGCCGACGTTGTCCTCTTCGAGGTTGAGTGCCACGCCTTGCAGGCCGTTGGCAAACTCGACCAGCTCCGACGAGCGCACGCCGCGCAATCCATAGATGCGCGCCAGGTTCGCGCCGACCGAGATGACCGTTCCCACCTCGTCCTCTTGGACTCCGGTCTTGAACTGCTCGATCTGCTGTTTTAAGATTCCGGCAATTTCGTCTGCGTTGATCATTCGTAAGCTTTCTTCAGCGCTATGGAGTTGGTCAAGTTATGGTCGTCAGGTCGCGCGCGAGGCTGTCGAGGCGCCCGGCGATCGAGGAGTCTATGCGCCGGTCGCCCATCATGAGCCGCAGGCCGCCGATGAGCCTGGGGTCGACCTCTTGGGTGACTTCGAACTTCTTGCCGTAGACTCGCTCGAGCTTGGCGACCAGAACGTCGTACTCGGAGCGTTCCAGCGGACGCGCCGACGTGAGCACGAGCGTTTCCACGCCGCGCGCGGCGCGCTGCAGGGCCCGATATTCGGCGACGATCGCGGGCAGCAGCGTTTCGCGGCGCTTGCGCACCAGCAGCAGCAGCGTGTGCAGCGAGACGGAATCGACGCTCCCCCCGAAGACCTGCTCCAGAAGGCGCTCCTTGTCGGGCCGCGAGACGACCGGTGAAGCGAAGAACTCGTACGCCTTGCCGCGGACGCCGATAGCCTGCAGCATCGCCGCGAGCTCCGAGCCGACGCGTTCCGCGCTGCCGCGCTCGCGAGCCAGCGCGTCGACGGCAACGGCGTAGCGGCGCGCCAGCGTGCGGTTAACCACTCGCGTTCTCCCCGAGCGAGCCGACGAAGCGTTCGATCAAGCTCGAATCCAGCGATGGACCGACGCGGCGCTCTGCGTCGCCGCGGGCGATCTGCAGTGCGCGCTCGACCAGCTCGTCGCGCAGGCGCTGGCGCGCCGCCGCGCGCGAACGCTCCAGCGCGCCGTCGGCGTCGCGCAGAGCGCGTTCGCCGGCGTCTTTGGCTTCGTTCAGCGTCGCCTCGCGCTCGCGCGTGGCATGCACCTGCGCGCGCTGCGCGATCAGTTCGGCGTCGCGCCCAGCGTTGGCGATCTCCTCGTGCAGCGCGGTGAGCGCGCCTTTGACCTCGTCGCGATGACGCTCCGCCTGCGCGATCTGCTGGTTGCTGCGGTCCTGCGCGGCGAGCAGCACGGGCATGATGAAGCGGGACCAAATGAAGGCCAGCGCGGCGATGAAGAGCACCGACGACGCCACTTGGCTCCAGATGGCGATCTCGAGATACAGCCGGTCTTCGCTCACGCGGAAGCCTCCGGTATCACGCGCTCGAGCATGAAGTCGGCAAGGCCGCGCGCTGCCTGCGCTTCGCCGGCCCGGGCTTCTTCCAGCTCTTCGCGTGCGGTTTTCTGGGCCGCCTCGACGATGCTCTGCGCTCGCTGCGAGTAGCTGGTCGAGAGCGCCGCCGCTTCATCGCTCGCCTTTGCGCGCTCGCTGCCGACCCGCGCCTCGGCGTCACGCCGCGCGGCCGCGCGAATGCCCTCGGCCTGCGCGCGCAGCGTTGCGGCTTCGGCCTGGTAGCGGTCGTAGTCGGAGACGAGACTATTGATGTACTGCCGCCGCCGCGTGATTGCCGCCGCCACCGGCCGCAAGAAGACGACGTTGAGTATCGCGAAAAAGATCGCGAAATTGATCAGCTGTACGACCAGCGTCCCGTTGACCGAGAGGAAGGACATGCGGCCTTACTTGACGAGCGCCGTGATGATCGCGGGAACCTTGGCGACCACGAGCAGAATGTAGAAGGAGAGCGCGATCGCGATGAACGGCACCGCCTCCAGCACGCCGACGCCGAGGAACATGAATAAGAAGATGTTCGGGCGCGCCTCGGGTTGCCGCGCAATGGCTTCGACGGCCTTGGCGGCTACGGTGCCGTCACCGACGGCCGAGCCGAAGGCGACGCCGGAGATGATAATGCCGAAACAGATCAGTGCTGCCGCGGCGATTAATGCTTCTGGACTCAAAGTCGTACCTTTCTAATGATCGTCGGCAAGCGCCAGGGAGAGATAGACGATTGCCAGCAACGTGAAAACGAAGGCTTGGATCGTTCCTACGAAAAAGTTGAAGAACTGGATCAGAACCGGCACGACCGCGACGCCGATCGAGAGGTTGAAGAAACCGATGCTGATGTGCGCCAGAATGATCGAGGTGACGATGACGAAGAGCAGTTCGCCCACGAAGATGTTGAAGAAGAGCCGCGCCGCGAGCGTCACGGGCCGCAGCACTTCGTCGAGGACGTTGATCGGGAAGAGGGCTGCGAACGGCTTGAACACGTGCCCGAGATAGCCGAGACCTTTTTTGCGGAACGCCACGACCTGGATCATGCAGAACACGACGAGCGCGAGCGGCACGACCGTATTGAGGTCGGCGGTCGGCGAGCCGCCGAAAGGCAGATCGAACGCCTTGAACGGCAGCATGCCGAACTGGTTGAGCAAGAATATGAAGATGAAGAGCGCGACGAAGAACGGCACGAACGGCTCGCCGCCCTCGCCGAGAACGCTTGTGACGAGGTCGGCGATGTAGTTGAACACCGCTTCGAGCACGGCTTGGCGCTTGGTGACGTACGGCGACCGGTAGCTGGCGCCGATCCACCCCAGAAATACCAATGCCACGATCATGACGAGCCACGTCGTCACGATCGTGTCGGCATGCACCGGCCCGAGAACCGGCAGGTGCCAAAGAATATGTTCGCCGATGTGTTCGTGCACCGATAATCGATCCGCTTAAGACTTCCGTCGAACGACTCGCGACGCGCCCCAGGCGTACGCGGCGAGGGGGAAAAAGAAACCAGTAAGAAACGGCCCGAGCGACCACCAGGGTCCGCGGGCCGCCATTGCCGCGGCTACTATACTAAAGCCCGCCAGGCGCAGTAAA
This sequence comes from Vulcanimicrobiota bacterium, assembly GCA_963844705.1. Classification (GTDB taxonomy): domain Bacteria; phylum Vulcanimicrobiota; class Vulcanimicrobiia; order Vulcanimicrobiales; family Vulcanimicrobiaceae; genus Cybelea. Next base: position 279,916 of record CAWJPI010000001.1, read on the forward strand.
CTACTTAACCCAAAGAAGACCGGGCTACGCGTTTCCAGCATCCGCTCGCCGCCGCGCATGATGGCGAGCATATTGGCAACCCCGCATATAGCTCCAATCGACAGTGCGAGACCTGCATACCAGGCCAAGGGCAGCAGCAGCAGGGAGACCACGGCGGCCACGACCAACGAGCGGCCGGCAACCGACCATTTTAGACGATAGTAAGCCGCGAGATCTGCCGCTGACTCGGCCGCGCTGTAGCTACGTCGGTCCGAAAGCATCTCCTCTTCTCCCCGAGCCGGGTCGTCAAGCCATGGACTTCGCGAGCAGCCGGTACGCCGAATAGGCCCCGAAAACCGCTCCGGCGAGCAGTCCCGCCGGCGCCAAGAGCGGCGAGCCGAAGCGCTGCCCCGCCGCGATGCCGAGGAGAAGCCCGAGGACGGCGGCGCCGGCGAAGCTTCCGCCGGCGAGCAGCACCGGCGCAAGCGTCTTCATGGGGCGGTGGCGGCCGCGGGATCGAACGGCTCGGGCGGGCTGCCCGACGAGCGCAGCGTGGCCAGCAGCCAGCGCACGATGCGTTGCGCCGCCCGGCCGTCGCCATAGGCGTTGCGCGCCTGGGCCATCGAGGCATATGCGGTCGGATCGGCCAGGAGCCGGCTCGCCGCCTCGACGATCCGCTCGCGGCGGTGGCCGACCAACGCCAGCGTGCCGGCGGCCAAACCTTCGGGGCGTTCGGTCTGCTCGCGCATCACCAGCACCGGCTTGCCCAGACAGGGAGCCTCCTCTTGCAAGCCGCCCGAATCGGTGAGAACGAAGGTCGAATCGCGCACCGCCGCCACCATCGCGCCGTAGTCGATCGGCTCGACGAGCACCACCCCTTCGCAGCCGCCGAGAATCTCGTGCGCGACCGGGGCGACGCGCGGCGACGGGTGCACCGGCCAGTAGAGCTGCGGCCGCGAGGGCAGCTGCGCGATATCCCGCAGCGCCTCGGCGATCTCGCGCATCGCGGCGTGGTTCTCGCGCCGGTGCGCGGTGACGACGACGATCGCGCGCGACGGGTCCAACTCGCCCCAGCGCGGAGGTTCGGGCAAATCGCGGCGCCCCGCCGTCTCCAGGAACGCGTCGATGACGGTGTTGCCGGTGACGACGATGCTCTCCGGTGCGACGTTCTCGGCGACGAGGTGCTCGCGCGCCAGCGAAGTCGGCGCGAAATGATACGACGCGATCGTCGCGGTGATCCGGCGGTTCATCTCTTCGGGATAGGGCAGCCAGCGATCGCTGGTGCGCAGCCCCGCCTCCACGTGGCCGACCGGAATCTGCGCGTAGAAGGCGGCCAGCGCCGCCGCGGTGCTCGTCGTCGTATCGCCGTGCACCAGCACGATGTCGGGGCGCGCCTCGCGCAGCACGGGCTCCATTCCGCTCAGCACGCGCGTGGTGATCTCGGTCAGGCTTTGATCCTCGGTCATCACGTCCAGATCGAAGTCGGGGGCGATGGCAAAGAACGCGAGCAGGTCGTCGAGCATCCGCCGATGCTGCGCGGTCACGCAGATCGCGGCGTCGATCTTCGGATGCGCGCGCAGCGCGTGCACCACCGGCGCCATCTTGATCGTGTCGGGGCGCGTTCCGAACACGCTCATGACTTTGAGCTTCGGTTCCAAGCGAGCGTTGCTAGGTGACGTGCCGGAAGACGTGCGTGAAGCCGCCGGAGAACGCCAGCGCCACCGCGCCGAGCACGAAGCATACGGCGTAGAGCAGCAGCACCGCTTGGCGCACGTTGAGGCCGAAGCGGAAGATCAGCTGATGGTGGAAGTGCCCGCGATCGGCCTCGGTGATGCGCTTGCCGCTGCTCGCGCGGCGCACGATCGCCGCCGCGGTATCGAGCACCGGCAGCGCCAGGACGAGCAGCGGCACGACCACGCTGATCGGCGATCGCCGTCTTGCTCGCGCCGATGATCGAGACGGTCGCGAACACGTAACCGATGAACAGCGAGCCCGCGTCGCCCAAGATGATGCGCGCCGGATTGAAGTTATACGGAAGAAGCCCGAGCGCCGCGCCGGCCAGCGCGATGACGACGAGCGCGACGACCGGGTTGCCGTGCAGCACCGAGATCACGAAAAGGAAGAGGCTCGAGATCGCCGCGACGCCCGCGAGCAGCCCGTCGAGGCCGTCGAGGAAGTTGATCGCGTTCATCATGGCCGACGTACCAGAGCAGCGTGAGCGGCACCCCGACCCACAGCGGAAAGTCGATCCAGTTCGTCGGCGGGATTGTGGTCGAACGGATTGGTGATGCCGGGGATCACGAACCCGTAGAGCATCGAGATCGGCGGCGACGACGATCTGCGCGAACAGTTTGTTGCGCGCGACGCATCTGCATGATGTCGTCCCAAATGCCGACGCCCAGGATCAGCAGGCTGCCGAAGAGCAGTCCGACGAGCCGGTGCACCGCGTCGAACTGATCGGACAGACGCGGCGGTCAGCGTGTAGGGGCGCGCCATCGGCGACGCCGCAGCACCGCAAAGAGCGCGAACGCGAATCCGAAAAAGACGGCGATGCCGCCGATGCGCGGCTTCGGAACGTCGTGCATGCGGCGCTCGTCGCCGGCGTGGTCGACGATGCCCAGCCGGTCGCCAGCCGCACGACCAGCGGCGTCGCCAAGCAGACTGACGGCCACCGCGATCGCGAAGGCCGCAGCGTAGACGGCGCCCGCGCTGAACCAATGCTGGTTCACGCGCGCGTCCCTTCCAGGGAGGCGTACGCGTGCAAAGCCACGCCGGCTTCGGCCAGCAGCTGGCTCGCGACCGCGTCGGGATATGCCGGTATCGTAGACGATCCTCATCACGCCGGCGCTGATCAGCAGTTTCGAGCAGTTCACGCAGGGCTGATGCGTGCAGTAAGCCGTCGCGTCTTGCAGGCTCACGCCGTGCAGCGCGCCCTGCACGACCGCATTTGCCTCGGCGTGCGTCGCGCGCAGGCAGTGGTCGTTGGCAAGCGTGCAGCCGACCTCGGTGCAGTGCGCGACGCCCCGCGGCGCGCCGTTGTAGCCGGTCGTCAGGATGCGGTGACCGCGCGCGAGCACGCAGCCCACCGACGCGCGCGGACACGTCGCGCGCGTGCTCACGGTCTGCGCGATCTGCATGAAGTACTCGTCCCAGCCGGGGCGCATGCCGATGTTTTGTGGGCGCGTCCTAGGGCACGTCGTAGCGCGAGGTCAGCTCGCGGACCCGCGCTCCCAGACGATCGATGTGCGCGCGCTCGTCGATGTCGTCGAAGGCATCGCAGATGATGCGCGCAACCTCGCGGCACTCTTCGGTCCCAAAACCGCGCGATCGTGATCGCCGGCGTGCCGAGCGAATGCCGCTGGCGACAATCGGCTTCTGCGTATCGAACGGAATCGCGTTCTTGTTCACGGTGATGCTGATCTCGTCGAGGTACGCCTCGACGGCCTTGCCGGTGAGACCCTTGACCGAGACGTCGACCAGCATCAGGTGCGTGTCGGTGCCGCCGCCGACCAGCCGCAGCCCCGCTCGCGTGAACTCGTCGGCCATCGCGCGGGCGTTCTCGACCACCTGTTCCTGGTACGTGCTGAATTCGGGCCGCAGCGCTTCGCCGAACGCGACGGCTTTGGCGGCGATCGTGTGCATGAGCGGGCCGCCTTGAATCCCCGGGAAGACGCTCTTGTCGATCGCTTGCGCCCAGTCGCTGGTGCAGAGGATGAAGCCGCCGCGCGGGCCGCGCATCGTCTTGTGCGTCGTCGAGGTCACGAAGTCGGCGAAGCGGAACGGGTGAAGGGTGCAGGCCCACCGCGGCGAGCCCCGCGACGTGCGCGAAATCGACGAGCAGCGCCGCGCCGACTTCGCGAGCGATCTCGGCGAACGGCTCGTACTCCATGGTGCGCGGATACGCGCTCGCACCGGCGACGATCAGTTTCGGCTTGTGCTCCCGCGCCAACGCGCGCACTTCGTCGAAGTCGATCAGTTCGGTATCTTTGCGCACGCCGTAGGCGATCGCGTTGTACAGTTTGCCCGAGAAGCTAACCTTCGTTCCGTGCGTGAGGTGGCCGCCGTGCGCCAGCGACATGCCGAGCACGGTGTCGCCCGGCTGCAGCACCGCCATGAAGACCGCCATGTTGGCTTGCGCTCCGGCGTGCGGCTGCACGTTGGCGTGCTGCGCCCCGAAGAGCTGTCCGAGGCGTTCGAGCGCGAGCCTCTCGGCGACGTCGACCCACTCGCAGCCGCCGTAGTACCGCTTGCCGGGATACCCTTCGGCGTACTTGTTGGTCATCACGCACGCGTTGGCTTCGCGGACCGCGCGGCTGGCGTAGTTCTCCGACGCGATCAGCTCGAGATTCTCTCTCTGCCGGCGCTCCTCGCCCGCGATCGCCGCGAAGACCTCGGGATCGGTGGCTTCGATGGGAGTGGGCGTGAGAATTTCCACGAGTCTGCTTCCTTGGGGATTCGTGCGCCCGTACCCTGTCCGATAAGGTGAGGTGCGGCGGGCGGTCGAAGCGGAGCGCCGATGAAGCTTGCTTGCGCGAGCGGTGCCCTCCACCGCACGATCGAAAGCGGCGAGCTGACGCAACTCGAGTTCCTCGACCTTTGCGCTCGCGAGCTGGCGTGCGACGGCGTCGTGTTGGACGTGCGGCACTTTCCGCGCACCGACGACGACTATCTCGCTCAGGTCAAGAAGATGGCCGCCGATTGGGGCCTCTGCATTGCGGCGCTCTACGACGCGCAGCTTCTGCGGCTCCAACGGGATCGCGCGGGCGAGATCCTGCGCCACGCCGCGGCGCTGGGAGCGCCGCTGGTTGGCGCGCCGCTGGGCGGCGAGCGGGACTTTCCCTGGAGCGAGCAGCTCGAGCGCTTGAGCGACGCCACCGCCGACGCAAAACGGTACAACGTAACGCTCGCACTGCGCAACCTGCCGCAGACCTATGCGGCGAGCACGCACGATTGCAAACGCGCGATCAAAGAGGCCGATTCCGCATGGCTGCGCTACGGGCCGCAGCCTGCCGCACTCGACTCGGCCAGCGATCCGCTCGCGCTGGCCGGCAACAGCGTGCTCCTCTGGAGCGCGGCGGCGAGCGCGAGCCGCGAGGCTCCGCAGATCGCCGGCACGTTCGCCAATTTCCGCGGATTCGTGGCGCTCGACGAACCCGGCGGCGAGGCGAGCGCGCAATCGCTGCGCGCGGCGCTCGCGGTCTGGCGCGACGCGCTCTGTGAAAAGAGAACGCCCGACCGCAGGTAGCGTCTGGCGCACGTGGTGATCGAACCTGCGTCCTCGCAGGTGGGTGCGGCCCGGGCGCCGGTCCGCCGAGCGTCGTGCCCAGCAGTCCGTCGTATCCGGAGCTGATGCTCCCGATGGTTAACTAAGTGGTTCGGTACCAACGCGCGCTACGCGCTAAACGCAGTCGAGCCCCTCTACCGTACCACCGCCGGTCAAGTACCGCCTGGGGACGAAGGACCGGTCTCCCGAAGTGCGCCGCCATGACATCGCTTGCAGTCAGCGTTACGCCGATGGAACTGCGGCTCGTGCACGTCTTCAAGATCGCGCGTGGCGAAGAGGCGATTGCTCGAACTGCCGTCGTCCGCGTGCGACACGACGGCGACGAAGGCATCGGCGAGGCGACGCCGATCGGACGCTACGGCGAAAGCATCGAGAGCGTCGAGGCGTATTTCGCCACGCATCCGCCGGCGGCGGGAAATCCGTTCATGCTCGAGCCGCTGCTGCATCCCGGCATTCCCCCGGCGGCTCGCGCCGGGCTCGACCTCGCGCTCTACGACCTGATCGGCAAGCGGCTTCACGTGCCGCTCTACGCGCTGCTCGGACTCGATCCGTCGGCGACGCCGCTCACTTCGTTTACGATCGGGATCGCCGATCCCGACGAGACGCTGCGCAAGGTCGACGAAGCCGCGCACTTTCCCATCCTCAAGGTAAAGCTCGGCGGCGGCACGCCGGCGCAGGACGTCGAGACGATCGCCGCGATCCGCTCGCGCTACACCGGTACGATCCGCATCGACGCCAACGAAGGCTGGAGCGTCGACGACGCAATTACGGTCCTGCGCGAGTTGCGCCGCTACGACGTCGAGTTCTGCGAGCAGCCCGTACCGGCGGGGCATCCCCACTGGCTGCGCGCGATTCGCGATCGAGTGGAGATCCCGATCGTCGTCGACGAAGACGTCTGCAGCGCGAGCGACTTGCCACCGCTCTACGGCTGCGTCGACGGCGTAAACGTCAAGCTCGCGAAGACCGGCGGTATCCGCGGCGCGCTCGCGACGATCGCGACGGCGCGCGCGATGGGCCTCAAAGTCATGCTCGGGTGCATGATCGAGAGCGCGATCGCGGCCACGGCCGCGGCGCACCTCTCGCCGCTCGTCGACTGGGCCGATCTCGACGGTCCGCTGCTGATCGCCGACGATCCCTTCGATGGCGTGCGGTACGACGGCGCCAAGCTCGTCCTTCCCGAAGCGCCGGGGCTCGGCGTGCGCCCGGCCGTGCCCGCATGACGCGGCGCTACGCGATCCTCGCACCCGAACGTTTCGGCCACGACGCGAAGACGGCGCACGGCGTGATCGCTTACGGCAGCGATGAGGTCGTCGCGGTCGTCGATCCAACGCTAGCGGGAAAGCGCGTGCGCGAGGTGCTGCCCTACCTCGACAGCGATGCGCCGATCGTCGCGAGCGTGGGCGACGCCTTGAACTATTCGCCGACGGCGCTGCTGATCGGCACCGCACCCAAAGGCGGCGCGCTGCCGCCCGCGTGGCGTGCGGCGGTTCTCGAAGCACTCGCTGCGAAGCTCGAGATCGTCAGCGGCTTGCACGAGCTGCTTGGCGCCGATCCCGAGTTTCGCAGCGCGGCTGCGCGCGCGGGCGCGAAGATCTGGGACGTGCGCGAACCTCCCGAGGTGCCGCTCTTCAGCGGCGGAGCGTACGACGTCGCCGCGCCGGTCGTGCTCACGATCGGCAACGACTGCGCGGTGGGAAAGATGACCGCTTCGCTCGAGCTGGTGCGCGCCGCGCGCGAAGGCGGCACGCGCGCCGTCTTCGTACCCACCGGGCAGACCGGCATCATGATCGCCGGCTGGGGCATCTCCGTCGACCGCGTGATCGCCGACTTCGCGCCCGGCGCGGCGGAGCAACTCGTGCTGCACGCGGCGGGCGAAGGCGCCGAGCTGATCGTCGTCGAGGGACAGGGCGCGATCAACCATCCCGCCTACGCTCCGGTGACGCTGTCGTTGATGACGGGGTGCGCGCCCGACGCGCTGATCCTCGTCTGCGATCCGTCGCGAACGTCGATCGAGTCGTACGACACGCCGATCCTGGGTTACGCCGAGCTGATCGCGCTGCACGAATCGCTGATCGCGACGGTCAAGCCCGCGCCGGTGATCGGCATCGCGCTGAACACCGCGCGCCTGAGCGAAGATCGCGCGCGCGAAGAGATCGAGCGCGCGCGGCGGGAGACGGGATTGCCCGCCGACGACGTCGTGCGCTTCGGCGCGCGTGGTTTTGCCGGGCAGACGCTGCGCGCGATCCCCAAGCGCGCGCCGCTGCGCGTGCGCCAGCCCGCGTGACGCGAAGCCGCCTCGCCGCTGCGCTGCTAGCGCTGCTTCTCGGCGCTTCGGGCTGTGCCAGGCCTCCGGCTCCCGCGGCGGGGCACAGAAATACGTGGACGGTTCCCGGCGTCGTACGCATGGGGGAAGACGAAGAGCCCGACGGCCTCAACCTGATGTTCGCGCATACCGCCGCCGCCGACGCGGTCGCGGGACTGCTCTACTCGTTTCTCTTTCGCTACGATGCCGAAGGCAATTACATTCCCGATCTGGCCACGGTCGTCCCGACGACGGCCAACGGCGGCATCAGCCGCGACGGCCGCACGATCGTGATCCATCTGCGAAAGGATGCGCTCTGGGCCGACGGCGTGCCGCTCACGGCTGCCGATTGGCTCTTCACGTATCGCGTGGTTCGCGATCCGCGCACGGCGGTCAAAAGCACGTACGGCTGGGACGAGATTGCCTCGGCGAGCGCGCCCGATCCGTACACGCTGCGCCTGAGGCTGCGGCGCCCCAACGTCGCCGTGCTCGGCATTCTGGGATTCGGCGGTGCCGCCTATCCGCCGCTGCCCGCACATTTGCTGGCGCACGTCGCGAATCTGCGCGAGTCGCGCTTCAACGAAAACCCGCTCTCCAGCGGTCCTTATCTGCTCAAAGAGTGGAACCACGGAAGCTCGCTGACGTTCGTGCCGAACCCGCGGTACTTCCGCGGCGCGCCACACGTTAAAGAAGTCGTATGGAAGGTCGTTCCCGACGTCAACACGCTCTTCAACGAGCTGGCCGCGCACGAAGTTGACGTCTACCCCAGCGTGAACGCCAACGCGATCGCGCGGCTCTCGTCGATTCCCGGAATCACGGTAAAGCGGCGGCTCGTGGCCAACTGGCGCCATCTCGGCATCAACATGAGCCGGCCGCAGCTCGCGGACGTACGCGTGCGCCGCGCGATCGCGCTGGCCATCGACTGGCAGCGCATCGAGAGCACCGTCTTTCACTCGCTCGACGCGCTCGCCGTCTCCGACATCTATCCGCGCTCGTGGGCGGCGCCGGCGTTGCCGCCGTATCGTTACGACCCCGCCGGCGCCAAACGGCTTTTGGCCGCGGCCGGCTGGCGCCCCGGCCCCGACGGCATCCTGCGCAAAGGAGAACAGACGCTGCGCCTTACGATCTACGCGACCACGGGCCATCAAGAGAACGCCGAGTCGCAGGTGCTGATCCAAGCGATGTTGCGCGGCGTGGGCATCGACGTGCTCGTGCGCAACTATCCCGGCAGCTATCTCTTTGCGATGAACGGACCGCTGTACGGCGGCCGCTACGATCTCGAGTGGTCGATCGAGACCAACGGCCCCGACCCCGATAACTCGGGAAGCTGGGCGGGGCAGTTCATTCCGCCCCGCGGCGCTAACACGTCGTGGCTGAACGACCCGGTCGTCAACGCGACGAGCTTGGCGGCGGCGAGCACCTTCGATCAGAGAGCGCGTCGGGCGCTCTATCAACGCGAAGAGGAACGCTTGCGCGAACTCGTGCCCGCGGTCTTTTTCAGCTGGGAAACCGATTACACCGCGGTAAACGACGACCTCAAGAATTACGAGCCGGCGGCCTTCATCGGCGACACGTGGAACGCGTGGCAGTGGACGATCTGAGCGCGTTCGCCCAAGTGATGGGCGCGCAAGCCCGGGCGCGACTGCGGTTCGAGGCGTCGCGCAGAGGCGTGCTGAGCTGGAACACCCACGCTGCCAACGGGCGCCTCGCGTTCCGTCTGCTTCGCGCCGGACTTCCCTCAGGCGAGTGGCTCGACCACTCCGAGTGGCGTCCCGGCGGCGCGAAGTCGTACAGCCCGTCGCACGGGGGCACGAACGTCGACATCGACGTCATCTCCGCGTCGCAGCCGTTCGATGGCATCGACGTAAGTGCGGACGGCGTAGACTTCGAACTGCTCGCGTTCTCCGCCCCGGTGCGCGCCCGCGCCTCGCTGCCCTACGCGCGCGACGCGCTGATCCTCGACGTTCCGGGCCGCTCGCAGTATGACGAGGATCCCAGCGAGCGCGGCTGGTGCAGTCCTGCGTCGCTGGCGATGATCCACGCCTACCACGGCATCGAACTGTCGGTGGCGCAGACGGCGCGCGCGGTCTTCGATCGCGCCTACAACGGCACTGGGAACTGGTCGTTCAACGTGGCGTACAGCGGGAGACTGGGCTTTCGCGCGGTCGTGGCGCACCTTGCCAATCTCGATCACGCCGCGCGCCTGATCGAGCGCAACCTGCCGCTGGCCATCTCCTACTCGTGGGCGCCCGGCGAGCTGCCCGGCGCGCCGCTCGAGCGCTCCGACGGCCACCTTGCCGTGCTTTGCGGCTTCACGAGCGACGGCGATTGCGCGTTAAACGATCCGGCGGCGCGCAACGTGCGCGTGGTCTACCCGCGCGCGGCGATCGAGCGCATTTGGCAGCGCAACGGCGGCATCGCCTACGTCATCGCGCCGGTCGGCATCGAGTACGCCGACGTCCTGGCTTCGTCGCCGGCACCGTGAACTCACCACAAACGTCGCCGGCGCTGTTCGGGACGATTCGGCGCGCGATCGCCTGCGGGGCGCTCGAGACGGGCGGACCGCTCGCGGCGCACGAACTGGCGCTCGTGCACGCGGCGGGGACCACGCGCGAAACGGCGCGCGCACGAGCGGCGCTGCGCGCGAGGCTCGGCGACGGCGAGGATCCGCTCGGCGAGGCGCTGGCACGAGCCCGCACGCTGGATCAACGCCGGCGGCTCGGCGCGTTCTATACCGGTGACGCGATCGTCACCGCGATGCTCGACTGGGCGTTCGAAAACTCGCCCGACGCCATCGTCGATGCCGGATGCGGCAGCGGGCGATTCGCAACGGCGGCCGCGATGCGGCGGCGCGATCTCGCGATCGTTGCAATCGACTGCGACCCCGCAGCGACGCTGATCGCGCGAGCCGCGCTCGCGGCTGCCGGCGCGCGCAACGCTCGGGTGATCTGCGGTGACTACCTCTTCGAGCGGCTTCCGCGCTACGGGAGCACCGCGTTCGTGAGCAATCCCCCTTACGTGCGCCATCATTGGCTTACCGCAAGCGTCAAGGCTCGCGCCGCCGGGTTGGCCGCAACGATCGGCGCGCACGTCTCCGGGCTCGCCGGCCTCCACGCGCTCTTCTACCTCGCCACGCTGGCGCTGCACGGCCGCCCGGGCGACGTCGGAACGTTCGTGACCAGCGCGGAATGGCTCGACGTCGGCTACGGGCAGTTCTTGCGCGACGCGTTTGCCGGGCCGCTCGGCGGCGAATCGCTCGCAGCCTTCGAACCGAGCGCCGTTCCGTTCAGCGACGCGATGACGACCGCCGCGATCGCGACGTTTCGCATCGGCGGCGTGCGCGACTTCGTGCGCTTGGCGCGGCTCGCCCGCGCAACGCAGGCTTTCGCGCTCGACTCGGGACGCGCCGTTCGACCGCGCGGAGCTGACGCGAGCCGCGCGCTGGTCGCCGCTGATGCGCGAGAGGGCGCCGGTAAGCGCGGGCGCGACGATCGGGTCGCTCTTTCGCGTCTCTCGCGGGCAGGTTACCGGCGCGAATGATTTCTTCGTGATGGCGCGCGCGCGCGCCATCGAGCGCGGTATCGTCGCGCACTGCGTTCCGGTCGTCGCCCGCGCAAAGGAGATTTTCGAGAGCCACGGCGTGATCCGCGACGCGCCCCAGCGGCTGGTTGGCCTCGAGATCGCACGCGGTGCCGATCTGTCGCGCGATGCTGCGCTCGCGGCGTACCTCCGTGGCGGCGAAGCGGCCGGCATTTCGACGGGCTACGTCGCAAGCCGCCGCCGTCCGTGGTACGCGCTCGTCTTTCCGCGGCCACCGATCGTTGCCACCTACATGGCGCGGCGCGAGCCGCGCTTCGCCGCAAATCCCGACGGACTCGGCCTGCTCAACGTCGTGCACGGGCTCTATCCGCGCGAAGCGCTCGACGCAGGAGCGCTGCAGCGCGTCGTCGCGACGCTCAACGAAAACGCCGCGGCGTACGTGGGCATGGGGCGCACCTATCACGGCGGTCTCGAAAAGTTCGAACCGCGCGAGATGGAGAGTCTGCCGCTGGAGCTGCCGGAATGAAGACGATCGACGACATCCAACGCGCCGTCGTGCGCTGCCGGCGCTGCCCCGAGCTGCGCGCATACATCGCGAAGGTCGCCGCGGAAAAGAAGCTCGCGCACCGCGATTGGACCTATTGGGGAAAGCCGGTGCCCTCGTTCGGCGACCCGCAGGCGCGGCTGATCTTGGTAGGGCTGGCTCCGGGAGCGCACGGCAGCAATCGCACGGGGCGCCCGTTCACCGGCGACGCGTCGGGCGATTTTCTCTATCCCGCGCTCTATCGTGCCGGGTTCGCCTCGGCGCCGGTCGCGATCGGCCGCGATGACGGCCTACGCCTCTTCGACTGCTTCATCACGGCGGCCGCACGCTGCGCGCCCCCAAAGAACAAACCGACGCCGCGCGAACTGGAGAACTGCTTTCCTTATCTGCTCGAAGAGTTCGAGGCGCTGCGCACGCTCGAGGTCGTGGTCGCACTGGGCGCGATCGGCTTTCGCGCGGCGTTGCGCGCGCTTCGCGAGCGCGGCTTCGCGCTCGACCCTCGCACGCCTCGTTTCGCGCACGGCGCCGAAGCCGCGGCGCGCAACGGCGAGCGCCAGATCGTGGTGATTAGCTCCTACCACCCCAGCCGGCAGAACACTAACACCGGAAAACTCACGCCTGCGATGTTCGACGCGATCTTCAGCCGCGCGAACGAGCTTCTGGGGCGGGGCCCGCGGGGCGCAGGTGCAGATCGGAGAGCAGGCGCTCGGGCACCGGACCGGGCGCGTCCATCATCAGGTCGCGCGCGACGGAATTCTTCGGAAACGCGATGACCTCGCGGATGTTCTCCTCGCCTGCGGCGATCATGACGATGCGGTCGATGCCCAGCGCCATGCCGCCGTGCGGCGGCGCGCCGTAGTCGAGCGCGCGAACGAAGAAGCCGAACCGGTCCTCGATCTGCTCCGCGCTCAGCCCGAGCATCTCGAAGATCTTTCGCTGCTCCTGCGCCTTGTGAATGCGGATCGAGCCGGAGCCCAGCTCCCAGCCGTTGAGCACCAAGTCGTAGTGCTGCGCGCGCATCTCCAGCGGCGCGCGATCGATCAGCTCCCAATCTCCTGGGGCCGGCGCAGTGAATGGATGGTGCGCCGGCGCCGGCGCACCGGTCTCCTCGTCGATCTCGAGATACGGAAAACCGGTGACCCAGGCAAACGCGAACGTCTGCGGATCGCGCAGCTTGCAGCGCTGACCGACCTCGTTGCGCATTCTTCCGGCGACGGCGTGGGCTAACGCGTACGTATCGGCAAAGAGCAGCACCGCATCGCCGGTCTGCGCGCCGGCGGCTTGCGCGGCCGCCGCGATATCCGCCTCGCTCAGGAATTTGAGCGCCGATGACTTCGTGCCGTCGGCCGCGAGCGCGATCCACACCAGGCCTTTGCCGCCGAACTGCTTGGCCGTCTCGGTGAGCGCGTCGAAATCGCGGCGTGAGAGCGCCGCACCGTTCGGATAGCGCAGCGCGACGATCGCGCCACCGCCGTCGAGCGCGCTGCGGAACACGCCGAACTGGGTTGCCGCAAACGCCGGGCCCACGTCGGCCAGCTCCAGGCCGAAGCGCAGGTCGGGCTTGTCGAGACCGTACTTCGCGATCGCCTCTTGATGCGTGAGACGTGGAAAGGAAGGCAGCTCGATGTCGAGCACGCGCTTCCACACGTAGTGCATGCACGATTCCATCATCTCGAGCACGTCGTCTTGCGTGCAGAACGACATCTCGACGTCGAGCTGGGTGAACTCGGGCTGGCGGTCGGCGCGCTGGTCCTCGTCGCGCATGCAGCGCGCGATCTGAACGTACTTGCCAAAGCCCGAGATCATCGAGATCTGCTTGAGCATCTGCGGCGATTGCGGGAGCGCGTAGAACGACCCCGGATAGAGCCTGCTCGGCACGAGATAGTCGCGCGCGCCTTCGGGCGTCAACTTGATCAGCATCGGCGTCTCGATCTCCACGAATCCGCGCTCGTCGAAGAAATCGCGCATTGCCTTGATCGTGCGGTGGCGCAGGCGGATGTTCTCCTGCATTCGCGGCCGGCGCAGGTCGAGGTAGCGGTACTCCAAACGCAGGTTCTCGTCGACGTCTTCGTCGCTGTTGATTTGAAACGGGGGAACCGCGCAGCGGTTGAGGATCTCGAGCTCCTCGATGGCCACCTCGACGTCGCCGGTTCCCAGGCGCGGGTTCTCCGTGCCAACGGGGCGCGTGCGTACGGCGCCGCGCACGCGCAGCACGTCTTCGTGGCGCAAGTGTTCTGCCTGCGCGAAGCTGGGGTGCTGCGGGTCGAAGACGATCTGCGTAACGCCCTCGCTGTCGCGAAGGTCGACGAAGATCAAGCCGCCATGGTCGCGGCGGCGGTTCACCCAGCCGAACAACTCGACGCTCGTCCCTGCATCGCCGGCGCGCAGCGCCCCGCTAGAGAGCTTAGGCGCCATCACGCGCCTCCTTGATGCCCGAGACGTAGTGATACTGCAGGATGACGTCCTTTGCGAGCTTCGAGCGCCCCGACGCGCGATCGATCGCCGCGAGCACGCCCGGCATGCGCGATAACAGCGAGTGAGCCCCGAGCGAGAGCGGCGTCATGCCGAGATTGAGCATCACGCGCAGATCCGGATGCTTGCGATAGAAACGTGCGGTCGACCGCCCTGCCAGGCGCATCTTTTCTTTTTGATCCTCGTGTGAGACGTCTTGACAATGATAATTGATCGCGCGCGGCTCGTAGCAGATCTCGACGCCGAGCCTCTGCAAACGATATCCCAGCTCGAGATCCTCGTGGCCGTAGCCGGTGAAGCTCTCGTCGAAGCAACCGGCCCGCAACAGGTCGTCCCGGCGCGCGGAAGCGTTGCCTGTTAGAAAGTACAGCCACGAAAGCCTCTTTCGCGAGGGCGGGTGGAGTTGCCCGCGCGCGCCGGGATGGTCGCGCTTGTACTCGTACTCGGCGAGGTCGCGCGCCTGCACTTCCAAGCCGACGACCGCGATTCCGCGGCGTTCCCGATGACGCGCGAGATGCACGCCGAGCAGCTCCGGCGACGCGAGAATGTCGGCATCGTTGAAGAGGACGATCGGGGCGCGCGCTTGCGCGATGCCGGCGTTGCGCGCGGCGGCCCGGCCCCCGTACGCGCCGGCGAGATGGCGCACGTTGGCGTGCACGCGCGAGAGATCCGCCAGGTACGCGGCCGTGCGGTCCGTCGAGTTCGAATCGCAGATCAGCAGCTCGTACTGCGAGGGATCCATGTCCTGCGCGAACAGCGTGGGCAGCGAGGCCTCGAGCATCTCGACGCGGTTGTAGGTGGGAATTACGACGGAGATCTCGGGCGTCACGCAGCGCGCGAGCCTTCTAGGAGTGCGGCGACTCCGTCGACGATCTCGCCGCGAAAGCGCGCCAGCAGCGCCGGTTCGGCGCGGGCGGGTTTGCGCAAGAGCACGTGCGGCACGCCGTACGGGGACCACTCCTGCGAATTGAGGCGAAAGTACGGATACTCGAAGGCCACGAGCGTCGGCCGGCCGACGGCGCTGGCGACGTGCGTCGCACCGGTATCGACGGTCACGACGACGCGCGCGCGCTCCAGAACGGCGGCCCATTGGTGAAAGGGCAGGCCGCGCAGGCAGCGGCTCACGCTCGGACTGGCCTCGAAGAGCGGCGCCTGTTCCTCGCACTCGTGCGCGCAGGTGACGACCACCGGTGCGAGCGCGGCCAGCTCGCCGGCCATCTCCAGCGTGCTCTGCAGGGTGCTGCCGCCGGTGAACCAGCGCTGCGCCAAATGCAGCACGATCGGTCCCTCAGGCAGACTGCGCGCGACGACGCGGTCCTCGTCGATCAGGTCGAGCCGCAGCTTCGTCACGCGCTCGTGCGCCCCCGCGAGCGCCACCAGATCGAGCAGCTGCTCGACTTCGTGGCGCACCACGCGATGCGGCTTGCGGTCGCACAGGTCCGGATCGGCCTCGGAGATCATCACCCGGTTCACGTAGAGCCGCGCAAAGAGTCGGGCGATCCAGCGCCGCTCGTACGTGTAGCCCACGCGCACCTTCGCGCGCGTCGCGCCGACGATCTGCAGATCGACCGAGCGTGGCGCCAGGGCCACGGCCAAATCGTAATCGCGCAGCGTCGTGCCGAAGGCCTCGGGCGTCACGCCGTGCGGAAGGACGATCAACCGGTCGACGTCGTCGTTGCGTTCGACGACCACGCGATTGTATTCGCTGGTGACCAGTGCCACATGCGCCTGCGGAAACGAGGCGCGGACCGTGGCGATCGCCGGCGTCGAGAGCACGAGATCGCCGATGCGGTCGGTGCGCGAGAGCAGGATTCTCACCTCGCCAGCGCCGCCTCGATCTCTTCGAAGTAGGCCTCGTTGGCCAGCGAGCGCGCGGCGCGCAGCTGGGCGCCGCGCAACTCGCTCCGCGCCGGTAACTCCGCCAAGCGCGCGCGCAATCCCCGCGCGAGTCCCAGGCGGCGGCGCAGCGCGGCAACCGCGCGCTGCACGGGATTGATCCCCGTCGCGAGGTAGGTGCGCCAGTGCGGCCGCAGGCGAATCAGCGCCACGGCGGTACGCGCCTTGGCCCGCGACTGCGCAACCATCTTGTCGAGGTCGCCCACGAGGAGCGCCGGCTTGTAATGAAAGGCGAGCGCGCGTCTATTGAAGACCGCGCGCACGCCGGCCGCGCGCAGCCGCATGCCGACGTCGATGTCTTCCCAGCCGTACTCCGAGAACGACTCGTCGAAGCCGCCCACCGCGCGCAGCGTCGCGAGCGGCACCGAGACGTTGGTCGTCCAAAAGAAGTTGCCGCTGTAGTTTTTGATACTCCAGAGCGGGACGGGCAGCGCGTCGAGATGCCCCACTTCGATGGCGCCGCCGCGGACGACGGCCCTTGGATGCGCCGCGTGCGAGCGCAGGTGCTCGGCGACGAAGTTCGGCAGCGGCAGCACGTCGTCGTCGATAAAGATGATGCGCTCGCCGGACGCGCGCGCGATGCCGGCGTTGCGTGCCGCCGCGAGCCCGCGGTTGCTTTGGCGCACCACGGTAAACGGACAGGTCGCGCGCGCCCGCGCGCGCTCGATCGTCGTCGCGGTGTCGTCGGTCGAACCGTCGTCGACGAGCACGACCTCGTACTCGGCGCCGGCGGCGTTCTGGTCGAAGCAGGCCTCGAGCGCACGCTCGAGCAGCGCGGCGCGATTGTAAGTGCAGAGCTGAATCGTTGCTTGCATGACGCGATTCCCTAAATCAGCGAGCCGAGTGCGGCGAGCACGCGCGGAACATCGAGGTGCGCGATGCACGCGTAATCGCGACAGCGCTCCTTGGTGTCACCGCGATGGCACGGGAACGAGGGCCGCACGACCGCGGTGCGTTCGCCCAGCGGCGCCCACCGTTCGGGGTAATCCGATTGAAACGGGAAGATGCCGACGGTGGGGCAGCCCACCGCGGCGGCAACGTGCATCGAGCCGGTTGTGATGCCGACGAACGCGCGCGCCCGCCGCGCGAGCGCGCCGAACGCGCCGACGCTCGTGCGCCCCGCGAGCGAGACGATGCGCTCGCTGCCGCCCAGCGCCGCGATGCCGTCGGCGAACGGCGCGTCGGCCGGGGACCCGGTCACCAGCACCGTCGTGTCGTAGGCCACCTGCAGCGCGCGCGCCAGCGCGGCCCAGCCTTCCAGCGGCCAGCGCCCGCGCACCGAGGCGATCGCGTTACAGGGATTGAGGATGACGATCTCGCCGAGTCCGCCGGCGATGGCCTCCGCTTCGGCCTCATCCTGCGGCGTCGGCACGAAGCGATAGCGGCGATTGGGCGTGTCGCAGCCGATGGCGCGCGCGAAATCGAGCAGCACGTCGGACCAGTGCGAGGTCACGTCGCCGCGTTCGCTGCGCACGACGACCCTCTTGCTGAAGCGGAACGAGTAAAAGCGCCGCGCCTGTCCGACGCGCACCGGGATGCCGGCGGCTGCGGCGACACGCGCCGTACGCGCCGTCGCCCACGTAACGACGCAGGCGTCGTAGCGTTCGCCGGTCACGCGCGCGACCAGCTCGCGACCGTCGCCGTCGTCAACGAGCACGCCGTCGAACGTCCGGCACGCGCTCGAGGAGTGCGGCATGCCCCGGAAGCGTGAGGGCGTCGACCGTGCCGAAGCGCATTCGCAGCGCGCGCGCCACGATCGACGCGACGAGCGAGTCGCCGATGCCGCCGCCGGCACAGTACAACAGCGCGCGGCTATCGCTCACGGGCAGCGTCGAGCACGCGCAGCAGCTCGCGCGCGTAGAGACCGTCGAGCAACTGGCCCCGCGTAAAACCGCGCAGCCACGGCGGCGTGCGCGGGCTGGCGCTCACGCTGGCGTAGAGTGCCAGCAGGGCGTCGGGGATCCCGTAACGCGCGCGCAAGAGGTTGAGCGCGTGCGCGCCCGTCGCCATGCGCGCTCGCGCCGACGGATGCTTGGCAAGAAAGCGCCCCGCCATGCGCGCCTTCTCGATCGCCTTGCGGCTCTCGACTTCGAGCGCGTTGTGCTCGGGCGGCTTGAGGTGCCAGAGGTACGCCTCCCATGCGAAACGGCGGTCGCAGCCCGCCTCGCGCAGGCGCACGCCCAGCTCGGTATCCTCCCAACCGTAGAGATCGAAGCTCTCGTCAAAGCCCCCCGCCTCGTCGAATGCGCGCTTGGAGAGCGAGGCGTTGCACGTGCAGAGAAAGGCGCGCGAGTAGTTGGCCGGCGTCGGCTTGGGTCCGCTCTCGTACGACGGGACGTTGAGGATCGGGCCGCTGACCACGTACCGTCCGCCGCCGTGCGCTGCCGCGTGCGCCGCAACCCAGCCTTCCGGCACGCGCACGTCGTCGTCGCAGAAGAGCAGATAGCGTCCGGCAGCGACGGCGGCGCCGCGGTTGCGCGCGAGACCGCGATTGGGCCGCGGTTCGCTCACGTAGCGCACCGGCGCCAGCGGCCGCTCGCAGTCGCGCACCATCTCGGCGGTGCCGTCGCTCGAGCCGTTGTCGACGACGATTACCTCGAACGGCGGCGCGTCCGACTGCCGCTGCAGCGAGGCCAGCGCCCGTTGTAGAAAGGCGCGGCGGTCTTTGGTGGCGATGACGATCGAGCACTCCACGGCGGTTACGCCGCGAGGCACAGGAGCGAGATCGCCATCGCGTCGGCGGCCCCGACGTGAGCGCGGTACAGCTGCGACAGCTCCGCGGAGGTCGCCGCCAGCCACTCGCGATCGTCGTACGAATCGAGCGCGAGGCGGGCGATCCGTCCAGGCGTCACGGTGCCGTGCACCTCGCGAATCAGCGCGCGCCCCGCGTCGATGTTCGGCTGCGTGTGATAGACGAACCGGCGCGAGACGCCGACGGCGACCGCGCGCTTGAGCGGCACGCCGACGAGCGGAATGCGATTGAGATAACTCAGCGGGCCGTTGATTGCGACCATCTCGGGTGCGTTATGCGGGGTGATCGTCAATGCGGGCGTTCCCAGCGCGGCCAGCTCGATCGTCTTCGTGCCCGGAATCGTGACCACGAGCCGCGCGCGCTTCGCGGCGGCCATCGCGTTGCGGAGCACCGGAAAGCGCACGCCGCCGGCATCGTCGGCCGTCAGATAGTCGCGTCCGTTCTCACTCACGAGGCGCCCGCGCCGGCCGAACATGCGCGGGTGTCCGCCGCCTTCGATCGCCGCGGCCACCTGCGCGCGCGTGGTGAACGGCGAGATCCCGAAGGCGACGCGCAACGCGGGGCGTTCGCCCACCATGCGCAGCGCCGCGGCGAAGAAGAACGGTACGAGATTCTCGACCTCGTAGGCGCGCGAGCCCGGCAGCACGAGCACGCCGTCCGCCGGCGTTCCGCGCTCCGCCGGCAGCTCCGCTTCGTAGAGCGCTCCGTCGATCGCCAAGTTGCCCACCAGCTCGATGCGCTCGCGGGGGGTTCCCCACTGCGCGAGCTGCTCGACGTTGCGCTCGTCTACGGCAAACGCGCGCGCGAACAGCGAACGGTACGACCGCCGCGAGAATTTGTACGTGGCCGCCTTTCCATTCAAACGCGCCGCGAGACGCGCGGCGTGCATGAGATCGCCGCCGAGGTATTGCACGACGTCGACGCTCTCCGGCATGTCCTTGACGCGCGCGCCGACCGCAAACTTCACGTACGTCTTGGGGTCCATCACGCGTGCGGCGGGAAACGTCTCGCGCACCATCTGCGCCTCGAATCCCGTAGCGTAGTCGTCGGGCACGAGGAAGACGAGCACGTCGATGCCGGGACGGCGGCGGTAGAGGGCCCGCAGCAGAGGCCGCACCCAGCCGGCCACCTCGCCGGGACCGTTAGCCGTTACGGCGATACGCATCGAGGATGCGGGCAATCGTCTCGGTCGTGCTCTTTCCCGCGGCGTGCGGTGCCAGCGCGATGCGTCCCCCGTGCTGCAGCACCACCGTCCGTTCGGGCAGCTCGTCCTCGCGGTACTGGCTGCTTTTGACGTGGACGTCGGGGCGAAGGCGGTCCAGCACGAACTCCGGCGTGCGTTCGCCGAAGCCCACCACGGCGTCGACGCTGCGCAGCCCCAGCAGCAGCCGCGCGCGATCGGCAAACGGCACGAGCGGCCGGGCGGCGCCTTTGAGCGCGCGCACCGAGTCGTCGTCGTTGAGACCGACGATCAGCGCATCGCCCTGAGCGCGTGCCCAGGCAAGATACTCCACGTGACCGGCGTGCAGCACGTCGAAACAGCCGTTGGTGAAGACGACGCTGCGCCCCGCGTCGTGCAGCTCCTCGCGGCGGCGCACCGCCTCGTCGAGATCGAGGAGGCTTCCGAAAAAGGAGTGCGCGTTCATGAGGTGACCGGCTCGACAAGGGCGACGATCTCCTCCGGCGTCGCAGTCGCGGTGCCGAGCTTCTCGACGACGACGCCCGCGGCGAAGTTGGCGAGTTGCATCGCCTGTTCGATCGGCGCTCCGGCGCTCAGCGCGAGAGCGAGCACCGCGATAACGGTGTCGCCGGCTCCGCTCACGTCGTAGACGGTGCGCGCGACCGAAGGAATCGTCAGGCGCTCGCCGTCGCGTCCGAAGAGCGACATGCCGTGCTCGCCGCGCGTGATCACCGCGTACCTGCTGCCCGCCGCCTCGATCAGCGCCATGCCGGCCGCTTCGAGGCTTGCGTCGTCGACGATCGCGATTCCGGTCATCGTGGCCGCCTCGGCCACGTTGGGAGCGACGCAGGTGACGCCGCGCAGCAGCGAGATGTTCTGCGGTTTGGGATCGGCGAGCACCAGGGGGCAGCCCTCCGCGGCTTCGACGATTTCGCGCGAGAGCAGCCCTTTGGCGTAGTCGCTCAGGATCACGGCGTCGCATTGCGGCGCGCGCTCGCGCACGAAATCGGCGACGCGCCGTCGGTCGGAATCGCGCAGCGGCGCCGTCGATTCCCAATCCGCGCGAACCACCTGCTGGCTGTGGGCGACGACGCGCGTCTTGCGCGTGGTGGGACGGTCGACGAGCGTTACGACGCCCCCGTCGTCAACGGATTGGTCGCGAAGCAGCCCGCGCACGTGCTCGCCGAACGCGTCGTCGCCGACGGTTCCTGCGAACACCACTCCCGCGCGCAGCGCGCGCAGGTTGTGCGCGACGTTTCCCGCGCCGCCCAGCGTGAAGGAGTGATCGGCGACCGCAACCACGGGAACCGGTGCCTCCGGCGAGATCCGCGTGACCGTTCCCCAGATCCACTCGTCGATCATCAGATCGCCGATCACGAGGATGCGGCGCCCGGTTGCGCGCTCGAAGAGCGTGCGCACGTCGGGCGCGAGCAGTGACGTCACGGGATGCCGCCCTCGAAGATCAGGCGCTGCTCGACGAGATCGCAGACGATGTGCGCCATCACCTGATGCACCTCTTGGACGATCGCCGCGTAGCCGTCGGGGCCGAGCAGCACCAGGTCGGCGTGATCGCAGACTCTTCCGCCCCCATTTCCGGTGAACGCGATCGTCACCGCGCCGCGGCGCTTCGCCGCTTCCAACGCAAGCACGACGTTGCGGGAGGTGCCGCTGGTGGTCATGCCGATCACCACGTCGCCAGGGCGCGCGAAGGCTTCGACCTGGCGCGCGAAGACCGCGTCGTAGCCGTAGTCGTTGCCGACGCACGTCAACGTCGAGGAGTTCACCGAGAGCGCCTCGCTCGCCAGGCCGGGACGCTCGCGGAGGTAGCGCCCCGAAAGCTCGGCCGCCATGTGCTGCGCTTCGGCGGCGCTGCCGCCGTTGCCGCACCACAGCACCTTGTTGCCCGCGCGCAGCGCGACGACGATCGCGTCGGCGATCGCTTCGACCTCTTGCCGGTAGCGCGGAGGCTCGAGTAGGCCGCTGCGGTCGGCGAGCAGCTCGTCGAAGCCGCGCTTTCCGTGGTACTTCGCGACGGCCGCCTCGTTCATCGCGCCTCGATCCAGAAGAGATCCTCGCCCTGCGACACCAACTCTCCGTTACCGGGCACGACGCGCACGATCGTTCCGGCATAATCACTTTGAATCTCGTTAAACAGTTTCATCGCCTCGAGCACGCACAGCACGTCGCCGATCTCGACGCGCGCGCCGGCCTCGACGAAGGGCGGCGAATCGGGCGAGGAGGCGCGATAGAAGACGCCGGTGAGCGGCGCGGATACCTTGATCACGTTGGGCGGCGCCACCGGCTCGCCGTCGTCTTGCGCGGCGCTCGCGGCGGCCGGACGGCGCAGTTCGGCGGGATCGGGCTCGCTGCGACGGCGCGAAAGCTCGTACACGGCGTCGCCGAGCTTCACCTTGATCGTTTCGAGATCGTGCTCGTGCATGAGCGCGAGCAGCTCCGCCAGCGTCTGCGTCTCCTCGGGAAAGCGCTCGTCCATCACCGGCCCGCTTCTACGAGGAGCTCGATAAGGTCTTTAGGCGAACCGAATGGCACGGGGCGGTCGCTTCGCAACTCGAGGTCGCGAAGCACGGCCTGCCCCGAGGCCAGCTCTTCGCTCCCGAGGATCAGCGCGAACCGCGCCCGATTGCGGTCGGCGATCTTCAGTTGCGCCAGCAGCTTACGTTCGAGGTAGTCGATATACGTCGGCGCGTCGAGCCGGCGCCGCAGTTCGACGACGAGCGGCGCGAGCACGCTGCGCGCCTGCGCACCCAGTGCGATCGCCTGCAGGCCGCGACGGGGCCGCGCCTCTTGCGCGGCGCTCGCTTCGAGAACCATCAGAAAGCGTTCGAGGCCGAGCGCGAAGCCGACGGCGGGTACGTCGGGGCCGCCGAGCGATTTCACGAGCCCGTCGTAACGGCCGCCGCCGCAGAGACTGCTCTGCGAGCCCAGGGCGCCGGAGGTGATCTCGAAGACCGTCCGTCCGTAGTAGTCGAGCCCGCGAACGATGCGCGGATTGACGACGAACGGAATCCCCGCGAGATCGAGGTACGCTTTGACCCCGGCGAAGTGCTCGCGGCACGCATCGCAGAGAAACCGTTCGAAGGGCGGAGCGCTCGCGACGTATGGTGCGTCGGCGGGATCCTTGCTGTCGAGCAGCCGCAGCGGATTGCGCTCGATGCGCCGCTTTGAATCTTCGCTCAATGCGTCGCGGTGCGAGCGGAAGTGCTCGACGAGAGCGTCGCGATAGCGTGGGCGGCAGTTTTCGTCGCCGATCGTGTTGACGTGCAACGCTGCGTCGTCGATGGAATACCCTCGCACGAGCTCCCATGCGAGGGAGATCACTTCCAAGTCGGCCTCGGGGCCTTCGTAACCGAAGCACTCGACGCCGAATTGGTGTGCTTGACGATAGCGCCCCTTTTGGGGGCGCTCGTACCGAAAGATCGGGCCCACGTAGTAGAGCCGCAACGGCCCCGCACCGAGCAGATGATGTTCGAGCGCGGCCCGCACCACCGGCGCCGTCCACTCGGGTCGCAGCGTTAGGCTGCGCCCAGCGCGATCGGCGAACGTGTACATCTCTTTCTCGACGATGTCGGTCTGCTCGCCGACGCCGCGAACGAAGAGTTCGGTGGGCTCGAAGACCGGCGTGCGTATCTCGCCGTAGCCGAAGCGTTCGCAGAGCGCGTGAATGCGCGCTTCCAGCTCGCTCCAGCGCGCGGAATCGGGTGGATAGAAGTCTTGTGTGCCGCGCGGAGCGCTCAACGCCTCGGACATGCCGTTACCGTCTCATCCCGGCACCCCCCGTTCGCCGGGCCGTGCGGCTAGCCATTGCGCGCGGCGCGCGTGATGGCAGCGCGTGCGCGTCGCGCTCTACGCCACCGCCGCGTGCTGCGTTGCGGTGCTGCTGCGTCCCGATTCGCTGGCCGCCGCGCTGGCGACGGCGGCGAGCGCGCTGCTCGAAGCGGTCCCGTTCGTCGTTGCCGGAATCGTCGCAGCCCGCGTCTTGCGACGGCCGCAGCTCGCTGCTTACCTCGGTTGCGGGTGCGCAGCCGGGCCCTCGGCGCGTTCGCTCCCCGCCGCCGCGGCCGCCGTGCTCGTCTTCGGCGCGCCGGTCGCGCTGGCGCGGGTGGCCGCGGCCGTGTTGGCCGCGGCGCTCTTAAGGCGCCGCGACGCCTGCGCCGCTGCGCCGCCCGGCCTGCTCGGCGAACTGCGCGGGCTGGTGGCGCCGTCGCTGCTCGCGGGCGCGACGATGCAGTTCGGCGCGGCGGTTCGACCTCGCGCGTTTGCCGCACTTCGCTCAGGCGCTGGCGGGCGCGGCGCTGGGTTTCGCTGCGGCGCCGTGCGCGCTGGGCGCGGTGCCGCTTGCGGGAGCGCTTCACGCGCGCGCTCCGCTCGCCGCGGCGGCGTTTCTCTGCGTCGCCGGCATCGCCGATCTGCGAGCGCTGAGCCGTCGTCACCCGCACGCGAACGAGCACGATGCGCTCGGCTACGTCGTTTTGGCCGTCGCGCTGGCGGTCGTTGCAGCCCGCCGCGGCGACGCGCTCGTGCATCCCGCATTGACGCCGGCGCTCGGCGTCTGCGCCGCGATTGCGGCCGCGCGTGCTTTTGCGAAGCGTCAGGCTCGAGCGCCGGCGCAGCGTGCGGCGCCGCTGCTGATGCTCGCAGGCGCGCTGATCGCCGCGCCGCCGCCGCAGTATCGCGCCACCGAAACGACGCTTACCGGTCTCTTTGCGGGCGAGAGCGTGCGCTTCACCGGCGTACTCGCGCGCGACGGCACGCGCACCGCCATCGTGCGCTACGCGATCACGTGCTGTCGTGCCGACGCTTCACCCATCGCGCTGCAGCTCACGCGCTCTCCCAACGCGGCCGTCGGAACTTGGCTGCAGGCGGACGGCCGCATCGAGAGCGACGGCGGAACGCTGCGCCTCGACGCCGCGAGCACGCGCCGCATCGCGCCACCTACCGATCCGTTCATTTACCGCTAGGGCTTTGGAAGGAAGACGCTACGATGCGCTGCCGGATTTGTTTTTCGGCTCGAGCAGTTCGACGGGGATGCCGTTGGGATCTTCGACGAACGCGATTGCGCGCGTTCCGCTCGGCGACTTGTAAACGTCCTTGAGAATCTTGACACCCTTGGTTTCAGCCAGTTCGACGTATTGACGGAGATCGCCGTCGGACTCGAGCGCGAGGTGCTCGTAGCGGTTGCCGAGCGCGTACGGCGGATGCTCCTCCGAGATCGTAGACGAGCTCGATGTACGAGTTCCAATCGCTGCCGACGAACGCCATGTCGGCGTTGCCCGGATAGTGGAACGGACCGTCGAGCAGTCGCAACCCGAGCTTCTCGGTGTAGAAGTCGATCGATTCGTTCATGTCGTTGACGAAGATCGACGTATGTAGGAAGCGAGGCATGACGTTCCTCGAAGAGCCTGCTCAGTGCAAGAAGTAGCGGTAGCTCGAGAAGACGAGCGCGACGTCCGAGCGGTCGGCAGCCGCGATGACCTCTTCGTCGCGCACGGATCCGCCCGGCGCGATGATCGCGCTGCAGCCGCCGGCGACGGCCGCCTCCAAGCCGTCGGCAAACGGAAAGAAGCCGTCGCTCGCGCAGGACGCGCCACGCGCGCGTTCGCCGGCGCGCGCCGCCGGCGATCTGCACCGCGCTCACGCGATTCGTCTGGCCGGCGCAGATGCCGCGCGTCGTTCCGCCATTGACGATCACGATGCCGTTGCTCTTGACGTGGCGCACGACGTCCCACGCAAATGCGAGGTCGTGCCACTGCTGCGCGCTGGGACGCCGCCGGCTCACGACGCGCCACTGCTCGGCCGGCGCGCCGGGATCGTCGTCCTCGGCGAGCACGCCGCCGAGCGCGCTGCGCACGCGCAGCTCGCGCGCGAGCTCGTCGGGAAGCGAGCGCCCGAACCGCATGATCGCGCAGATTGGCTTCTTCTCGAGGATCTCGAGCGCGCCCGGTTCGAAATCCGGCGCGGCGACGATCTCGAGAAAAAACTCGCCGAGCGTCTCGCGCCGCCGCCGCGTCGAGCGGCGCGTCGGCCGCGACGATGCCGCCGTAGGCCGAGATCGGATCGGCGTCGAGCGCTTCGCGCACGGCGAGCGCGACGTTGGAACGCTGCGCGACGCCGCACGGGACGGTATGCTTGACGACGGCCGCGCGCACGAAGCGTCCGCGGTCGCTGCCGAACTCCGCGCCGAGCGGCGCGCGCGAGAGCAGCCGCAGCGTCGCGTCGAGGTCGAGCAGGTTGTTGTAGGAGAGCGCCTTGCCGTGCAATTGCTCGGGAAGCCGTTCGAGGCGGTCGAGATAGAATGCGGCGCGCTCCTGCGGATTCGTGCCGTAGCGCAGCCGCTTGGCCAGCGGAAGCGTGAGCGCGAGCGCGCCCGGCAGTTCGCTCGGCAAGCACTTCGCCGGCCGCCGCGAGATAGTGCGAGATCGCGACGTCGTATTCGGCCGTGCGCTCGAACGCGGCGATCGCGAGCTTGCGGCGCAGCGCCGGCGGTACGCCGCCCGCCTCGAGCGCGGCGCGGTACTCGGCGATACTGCGACGGATGCGTTAGCACGGCGACGTGGTCGAAGTTCTTTGCCGCGGCGCGGAACAGCGCGACGCCGCCGATGTCGATCTGCTCGATCGCTTCGGTCAACCGTGGCTCCGGGCCGCGCCACCGTCGCCTCGAACGGATAGAGATTGACGACGACCGCGGCAAAATCGGGAATCGCGTACTTCTCCGCTTGCGCGCGGTGCGCGGGATCGGCGCGGTCGTACAGGATCGCGCCGAAGACCTTGGGATGCAAGCGTCTTCACGCGTCCGGTGAAGAGTGCGGGGAATCCCGTTACCTCCTCGACGTCGCGCGCACCGATGCCGTTCTCGTTGAGAAAGACGCGGGTGCCCGCCGGTCGCGTAGATTTCGAATCCGTGCTCTTCCATCGCGCGGGCCAGCTCCGCGGAGCCGGAGCGATCGGAGAGCGAGAAGAGCGCCGCGCGCCGTGATGCCGCCGGCGCGGCTTCAGGCAACCGACATCTCCGTTTCGGCTACCAGTTCCGCCGAAACGATGGCGCTAACGCCGGCCTCTCGCATGGTGACGCCGTACATGCGATCGGCGTTCTCCATCGTCTTCTTGTTGTGCGTGACGATCAGCATTTGCGAGGTCGCGGCAAACTCGCGCACGAGCTGGCAGAAGCGGTCGATGTTGGCGTCGTCGAGCGCGGCGTCGACCTCGTCGAGCAGGTAGAACGGTGCGGGCTTGGTTTCGATCAGCGCGAAGATCAGCGCCGCCGCGGTCATCGCGCGCTCGCCGCCCGAGAGCGCCGCCAGCGGCATCTGCTTCTTGCCCGGCGGCTGCACCGCGATCTCGATGCCGGTTTCGTTGAGGTTGTCGGGCTCGGTCTGCCACATCTTGGCGTTGCCGCCAGGGAAGAGCCGTTCGTACATCTTCTCGAACGCGGCGGCGACGCGTTCGAACGTTTCGTTGAACTGCGCCTGGCTCTCGGTCTCGATCTCGCGGATCGATTCGAGCAGCGTCTCGCGAGCCTGCGCCAAATCTTCGAGCTGCTCGCGTAAGAACGTCTCGCGCTGGGCGACCTCGTCGCGCTCGGACTCCGCGTTGAGATTGACGTTGGCCTCGAGGCGCACCAGCTCGTCGCGCAGGCGCGGCAGCTCGTCGACGACGGCGTCGTCCTCTCCGCGGTAGCGCTCCTCGACGTCGGCGCACTCTTCGTCGGTGGCCGGATTCTGCGCGAACTGCGAGACCAGCATCCCAAGTTCGGCCTCGATCTGCGCCAAACGCGTGCGCTGGCGTTCGCCGCCCGCAACCGCCTCGCGCTCTTCCGTCTCCGCCAGGCGGAGATCCGACTCGGCGCGCGCCGATGCGGTGACCAGCTCTTCGCGCCGGTTGCGCGAGGCCTCCAGCTCGCCGTCAACCGCGGTCACGCCGCGCCGCAATCCTTCGAGATGCGCGTGCGCCGTGCGCGTCTCCGATACGAGCCCCGCGATCTCGGCGAGCATCTGCTCGCGCGCCGCGCCCGCGCGCTCGCTGTTCTGATCGAGCATGCCGAGGCGCGCGACGGCGGCTTCGCGCTCGGCGGCAAGCGCGGCGCTGCGTTCGCGCAGATCGGCGGCATGCGCGCTCGCGGCCCGCTGCGTCGTCTCCGCGGCGGCGATCTCTTCGCGCACGGCGGCCAACTCGTTCTCCAGACGCGCGCGATTGCCGTCGCTCGATTCGGGGTCGGGGCCGCCGCGTTGATATTCGCCCTCGAGGTGCCGCGAACGGACGGCCTGTTCGTGGAGCGAGCCCATCGCGGCGCGGGCCGCCTCCCGCTCGGCTTGCGTGCGCGTCACCTCAGCCGTCAGCGCGTCGATCTGCGCGCGCCGGCCTGCCAGCTCCGACTCGATCCGCGTCAGGCGCTCGCGCGCGAGATCGCGGTCGTTCGTCGCCGACTCGGCGGCGAGATGCGCTGCGCGCAGCGCGGCCTCGCTTTCCTCCAGCCTCGCGCGGAGACCGGAGAGCGCCTCGCGCAGGTTCTGTGCCACGAAGCGCCGCGACAGGATCGAACGCTCGCGCGCGAATCGGCCGCCGGTGATCGCACCGCCGCCGGTAATCTGCTCTCCGCCCAGCGTGACCATCGTGTCGCGCACGCCGCGCTCGCGCGCCAGCGCGATCGCCGTCTCCAGCTTGTCGACGATCAGCACGTTGCCCACGAGGAAGTTGACGACGCCTCGATAGCGCGGCGCCGTCTCGATCAGCTCGTGCGCGTAGCCCAGCACGCCCGGAGCGCCGCTCAGGTCCGGGTCGAGCCGGCGCCCCTGCCGGTCGGCGAGCGTGTCGAGCGGGAGAAACGTCGCGCGACCCGCCTCCTTGCGGTTGAGAAACTCGACGCAGCGCTCCGCGTCTTCGGAGGTCGTGGTGACGACGTTGGAGAGCCGCGCGCCGAACGCGATATCCATCGCGCGCGCGAAGCGTTCTTGCGTCGAAATCAGGTTCGAGACGACGTCTTCGATGCCGCGCAACTCGCCGCGCTGCCACGCCTCGACGACGGCGCGCGTGCCGGGCACGTGCCCTTCGAGCGCGTTCTCCAGCTCCTCGATCGTGTGCAGCCGCGACTGCGCGGCGGTCAGCTCGCCCGAGCGATCGCGATGCGCGGCCAGCGCCGATGCGACGCCCTCCTGCGCGGCCCCGATCGCCAGCTCGGCGTTCTCGGCGCGTCCGCGACCTTCGAGCAAGTCGGCTTCGAGCGACGCCAGCGCGCGTCGCGCCTCCTCGTACCGGTGCGCGGCCGCGCCCGCGGCGATCTCCAGCGCCTCGGCGCGCTCGCGCGCATTCTGCACCTCGCGCTCGAGCCGTTCGGCCTCGCCGCGCAGCGTCTCGGCTTGCGCGCGGCGCTCGGCCTTGCGCGCCGAAACCTCCGCGGCGCGCGTCTCCACTTCGCGCAGCTCGATGAACACGCGTTCCAAACGCGCCCGCGACTGCGACAGCGCGGTCTGTGCGGCCAGTTCGCGTTCCCGGGCGCCGTCCAGCTCGCGCGTCAGCGGCCCCAACGCCGCCGTCAACTCTTCCATCGAGACGACGAGCGCCGCACGCTCGGCGTGCACGCGCTGCGCGTCTTGCGACGTCTGCGTCGACTGGCGCTCGAGCGCTTCTCGCCGCGCCAGGGCCACGGCGTACTCCGCCTCGACGCGCGCAGCGTCGTTGCGTTCGCTCTGCGCCTTGGAGCGCAGCTCTTCGAGTTCCAGCTCGCAGCGATAGAGCTGCGTTCGCATGCGGGCAGTGTCGGCGCCCAGCGTCGCGGCCTTTCCCGCGGCGAGCGCCCGCGTCTCTTCCTGTTTCTCCTGTTCGAGTCGCAGCGCGTCGCGTTCCGCGCGGCGCGACGCGCCGGCCCGCAGGTAACCGAGGATTTCGAGATCGCGCACCCGCGTGCTGACGCGGCGGTAGCGGCGCGCGCGGCGCAGCTGCGTCTCCAGCTCGGGTATCCGCCGCTCCAGCTCGGCGATCAGGTCGCTGATGCGGATCGCATTCTGTTCCGTGCGTTCCAACCGGCGCAGCGACTCGTGCTTGCGCGACAGGAACTTGCCGATGCCGGCGGTCTCTTCGAAGAGCGCGCGTCGCTCGGAGGGCTTGCTCACCAGGATCGCGTCGATCTGGCCCTGCGAGACGATCGCGTAGGAGCCCGGACCGAGGCCGGTTCCCATCAGCAGCTCCACGATATCGCGCAAGCGCACTTGGCTGCGGTTGATGAAATACTCGCTCTCGCCGACGCGGTAGGCACGCCGTGTGATCTCGACCTCGCTGAACTCGATCGGCAGCGCGCGGTCGGCGTTATCGAACAGGATCGAGACCTCAGCGAGCCCCAGCGGCTTGCGCGTCTCGTTTCCGGCGAAGATCACGTCCTCCAGCCGGCCGGAACGGATGCTCTTGGCCGACGTCTCGCCGAGCACCCAGCGAAAGGCGTCGACCAGGTTCGACTTGCCGGAGCCGTTGGGGCCGACGATCGCGGTGACGCCGTCCCCAAAGTCCAGCGCCGTCGGCTCGGCGAACGTTTTGAACCCGAACGAACGGATCTTTTGCAGTTTCACGCGTCGCTCGCGGGCATGCCGGCGCGCGCGGAGATCGAGTGCAGCGCCGCCTGCGCGGCCTCTTGCTGTGCGGCTTTCTTCGAACTGCCGCTGCCGCGCCCCAAGATCTTGCCCTTCACGCTCACGCGCGAGCTGAAGGCCGGCTGCTGGGGCGTTCCCCGGTTGGTCTCACGATAGACCGGTGTACCCGCAAGATGCTCCTGCGCGTAGTGCTGCAGGCGGGTTTTCGGGTCGAGCAGCTCGCCGGCGTCGTGATCGAGCCGGTCGACGTGCTCCGCGAGCACGAAATTTTTTCGCCTTCTCGAGCCCGTGACGCAGAAAGAGCGCGGCGACGAAAGCTTCGAGCGCGTCGGCCAGCACCGACGTGTTGTCGGTTCCGCCGGCCGCACGCATGCCGGCGCCGAGGCGCGCGAGCTCGGAGAAGCCGAGCCGGCGAGCGGTGCGCGCGAGCTGAGCGTCGTTGACGATCGTGGCCTTGCGCAGCGTCAGCAGACCCTCAGGCTCGGTGGGAAATCGTTCGAAGAGCCAGCCGGCGACGATGCATCCAAGAACCGAGTCGCCAAGGAACTCCATACGGTCGTTGGAGCTGCCACCTCGTTCCTTTGCGTAACTTTGATGCACGAACGCCATTTCGAAGAAGCTCAGGTCGTCGGAACGGCGGATGCCCGCAAGGCGAAGGAGCGCGCGCAGCCGCCGCCGGTACGCTTCGCCGCTCAACTACCGAAGCTTGCCGAAGACGATGACGCTATTGTGTCCGCCGAAGCCGAACGAGTTCGAGAGCGCCACGCGGACGGGTGCGCTGCGCGAAACGTTCGGTACGTAGTCCAGAATGCACTCGGGGTCGGGATACTCGTAGTTGATCGTCGGCGGCATAATGTCGTGGAAGACGGACAGCGCAGTCGCCACACCCTCGATCCCGCCGGCCGCGCCGAGCGCGTGGCCGTGCATCGACTTCGTCGAGCTCACCCCGATCCGCGCGGCGTACTCGCCAAACGTTTTTTCGATCGCCTTGGACTCGGCGGGATCGCCGACCGGCGTCGACGTGCCGTGGGCGTTGATGTAGTCGACGTCTGCGGGCCCGACGCCGGCGCTCGCGAAGGCGCGCGCGAAGGCCAGGGCCACGCCGCGGCCTTCGGGATCGGGTGCGACGAGGTCGTACGCGTCTGCCGACTGTCCGTAGCCGAGCAACTCGCAATAGATCGAGGCGCCGCGCGCAACGGCGTGCTCGTACTCCTCGAGCACGAGGATGCCGGCCCCTTCTCCGAGCACGAAGCCGTCGCGCTCGCGGTCGAAGGGCCGGCTAGCGCGCGGGGGATCGTCGTTGCGTGTCGACATCGCGCGCATCGAACAGAAGCCGCCGATGGCCAGCGGCGAGACCGTCGCCTCGCTGCCGCCGGCGATCATGGCGATCGCGTCGCCATTGACGATCGCGTTGTACGCCGTCGCGATCGCGTCGTTGCCGCTGGCGCATGCGCTGGCCGCCGCGAAGAACGGGCCCTGATAGCCGAAAGCCATCGAGATGTGCGCGGGCGCCGCGTTGGCCATCAGCATCGGAATGAAGAACGGCGTAACCTTCGACCACGTGCCGTTCTCGTTGGCTTTATCGGAGTTGAGCCAGAACGTGATGATGCCGCCGATGCCGGTGCCGATCACGCCGCCCACGCGCTGCTTGAACTCCGGATCGTCGGGCAGCTTGGCGTCCGCGATGGCCTCGCGCGCCGCGACGAAGGCAAACTGCGTGAAGCGGTCCATGCGCCGCGCCTCTTTGCGCCCGATCAGTTGCTCGGGCGCCCAATCTTTGACCTCCGCGGCGATGCGCGTGGTAAAGTCGCTGGCATCGAACGCCGTGATGGGCGCGACGCCGGATTCGCCGCTGATCAGGCGCCGCCAAAAATCGTCTTTGGTGTTGCCGACGGGGGTGACTGCTCCGAGCCCCGTAACGACGACTCGTCGGCGGGCAGGCGGCTGCATACTAGAGAGGCTCAAAACTAGTGGGTGTTACGGCGAGGCTAGGGTGGTCCCCCTCCCCGTTCGGCGGGCGCTCCCATGGCCTCCGCCTTGCGCCGGGCTCCCCTGGCGGATATAATCAGTGGCTGTCTGCCACATAAGGGTGTGGGGCACTACTCGATCACCGAAGGGACGTTATGAAGCGGACGTATCAGCCGCACAATCGCCGCCGCAAGCGCGTGCATGGGTTTTTAGAACGCATGAGCACGGGCGCGGGCCGTAAGGTTCTCGCGCGCCGCCGTAAGAAGGGGCGCCACCGTCTCACCGTCTGATGTGCGCTCTGGCAAGCCTGCGCCATCCTGCGGATTTTGCTCGTTTGCGGCGCCATGGGCGCCGCCTGTGAACCAAGAGTCTCACCATCTACCGCGCTGAGGCGAGGGCCGGCGACGGCGGCTCGCTGGTCGGCATCGCCGTAAATAAATCGATCGGAAAGGCCGTCGTGCGAAACAAGCTGCGCCGCCGTTTGTCGGCAATTCTTCGGCAAATGCTCTGCTCGCAGCCGGCGACGCGCGTGCTGATCATCGCCCGCCCGCTGGCGGCCCAGCTCCCGTTCGCCGATCTTGCCGCCGAGGTAACCTCGGCGCTGGCCGAAGCGTACTAGAGAGCGTGAAACTCATTCTCGTCGGGCTTATCCGCGGGTACCAGCTCGCGATCTCCCCACTGCTGCCACCCGCCTGCCGCTTCTATCCGACCTGCTCGGCGTACGCGGCGGCCGCCATCGCGGAGCACGGAGTGCTGCGCGGCGCCTGGCTGGCGCTCGCTCGGCTGGCACGCTGCAACCCCTGGCATCCGGGCGGAATCGACCACGTCCCGCACGCCCGCGCGGCGCGGCCGCGCCCGGTATAGCGCCGTGCACCTGCTGCTCGCCGTCTCCTGGCTCGACCCGTTCGTCAACTTCTTGTCGGCCGTCGTCATGTTCATCGACAAGTACGTCGGCAATCTGGGCATCAGCCTCATCATCCTCGCGGCGCTGATCCGCGCTGCCTTCTGGCCGCTGAACACCAAACAATTCAAAGCGTTCCTCGAGATGCAGAAGATCGCGCCGCTGCTCAAGCGCGTTCAGGACCGCTACAAAGACGACAAGCAGAAGCAGCAGCAAGAGATGATGGCGCTGTACAAGGAGCACAACGTCAGCCCGCTCGCCGGCTGCTGGCCGTTGCTGGTGCAGTACCCCGTGATCATCAGCGTCTACTACGTGGTGCTTAACCACAAATCGCTCTTCGCCAACCAGAACTTTTTGTGGATCGGCACGGCGTTCACGCAGGGCGCGACGGCGCCGGCGATTTTCGGAACGAAGATCTTTGCCGCGAATCTCTCGCTTCCGGACCTCGTCCTCATCCTGCTTTACGCGTTCTCGATGTATTTGAGCGTGCGTTACGTGAGTCAGCCCGCCACGGATCCGCAGCAAGCGCAGATGCAGCGCACGATGGCGTTCGTATCGCCGATCATGCTCGGATTCTTCGGCTGGAAGTATCACTGGCCGTCGGCGATGGTGCTCTACTGGTTCTCCTACAACGTCTTTACGATGGGCCAGCAGCTCTATCTGCTGCGCCGCTACCATCAGCCGCTGGGGCTGATCGACAGCGAGCACGTGATCACCGAGGGCGTGGGAGCCGGCGGTGCCGGCGCCAAAACCTCAGATAAAGCCGCGCCGAGCGGCAACGGCGTGGCGAAGCCGAACCAGCCCAACGCCGCGCGCTCGTCGCGTTCCAAGCGCAAGAACAAGAAACGCTAAGAAGGCACTCCGCATGTTATACGAAGACGATTTCGAGTTCGAAGAGCAGCCCGCCGGCCTTCGCGACCGTCCGCTACCCGGCCAGTCCGGGGGAGGCGGCCGCCGTGGTGGAGGCATGGGCCGCAGGCGCGACGACCGTCGCCGGCCCCCCTCGGCCCCGCGCCAGGAGATGCCGGAGAACGCCAAGCCCGCCGCGGAACTGCTGCGCGAGGTCCTGTCGCGCATGGGCGCGCCGCCGGTCGAGATCGCCTATCTCTCGCGTCCCGAGGGCGAGTACCTGGAGGTGACGGGACCGCACCTCGGCATGCTGATCGGGCGCCACGGCAACACGCTCGAAGCGCTCAATCTCATCTTCAACAACGCGTACAACGCCGGCGTGCGCAACAACCGTCACTACTACACGATCGACGCCGAAGGCTATCGCGCGCATCGCGCCGACCAGCTCAAGGCGCTGGCGCTGGCAACGCTCGAACGCTGCGTGCGCGAACGCGAGCCGCAGAAGCTCGAACCGATGCTGCCCTCCGAGCGCAAGATCGTCCATCTCGCGCTGGCCGAGTCGGCGGTCGTGCGTACCGAATCCGAAGGCGAAGAACCGGAAAGGCGCGTCGTCATCTTTCCGCGGTGAGCTCCGCGGCTCTCCCGGAGACGATCGTCGCCGTCGCGACGCCGCCCGGTAAGGGCGCGATCGCCATCGTCCGCGCGAGCGGGCCGCTCGTGCCCCAACTGGCGCAGCGCCTGGTGCGGACAAAATCTCCGCTGCGCCCGCGGGAAGCCGCCTACGCCGCGATCGTCGACGAGTTCGGGGAGCCGCTCGACCGCGGCGTCGCGCTGTTCTTCCCCGCGCCGCAGAGCTACACGGGCGAAGACGTGCTCGAGCTGCAGCTGCACGGCTCGCCGGTCGTGGCGCGCGAGGTCGCCCGCGCGATGCTGGCCTGCGGCGCGCGATTGGCGCAGCCGGGCGAGTTCACGCGACGCGCGTTTTTCAACGGAAAAATCGGCCTGCACGCCGCCATCGCAGTGGCCGACCTCGTCGACGCGCAGACGCGCGGCGCCGCGCGCGCCGCGCTGGCCAACTTCGACAGCGGCGTAGCGCTGGAGGTCCGCGCCGTTCGCGAGTCGCTGGCCGGGATACTGGAAGAGCTGGCGGGCGCGATCGATTTTCCCGACGAGGTCGCCGAACCCGACCGCGCCTCGCTGCGGAAACGCTTGGATCCCTTGCAGGCGCGACTGGCGCGGCTGGCCCGTGACGGCGAGCTGGGACGGATGCTGCGCGAGGGGGTCGGCGTGGCGATCGTCGGGCCGCCCAATGCCGGCAAATCCTCGCTGCTCAACGCGCTGCTCGGCAGCGAACGCGCGATCGTTTCGGAGATTCCCGGCACGACGCGCGATACGATCGAGGAGAGCGTGGCGATCGACGGCGTGCCCGTGCGCCTGGTCGACACCGCCGGTATCCGCGCGCACGCCGACCGCATCGAAGCCTCGGGCATCGCTCGAACGCACGCCGCGCTCGATGCCGCAGCGATCGCGCTGATGGTCGTCGACGGCTCGCTCCCGCCCGGCCCCGACGCGCTCTCGCTGCTCGGGCGCTGCGCGAGCCGGCCTCGCGTTATCTTCATCAACAAAGCCGACCTCGGCACCCACGAAGCGTTCGCCGCTGCGCCCGGCGCGATGCCGTCGTCGGCAGCGTTCGCGAGGCCGGGACGCTCGAACGGCTGCGCGACGCCGTGGCAATCGCGGGATGGAGCGGCGAACGGCTCGATGCCGCGCGTCCGCATCTGGCGGCATTGCACGAGTTCGACGCGGCCAACGATGCGCTCGCGGCGCTCGTGCGCGCTGCCGGTATCCTCGATTCTGGAGAGCCGGTCGACTTCGCGGCGACCGAGCTGGCGCACGCATTTTCTGCCCTCGGGCATGTAAGCGAACAGGTGGCCGCCGAAGAGGTGATCGGCGGCATTTTCTCCCGCTTTTGCATCGGAAAATAACGGACGAAGTCAGAAGGAGAGCCACCTATGCGTCGCCTTTTCCTCACAGGGTCTCTGATTGCCGGACTATTGGTGCCGACGATGGCCTCGGCAAAACTCGTCTCGGCATTCGGCGTGACGATCCTAAGCTGCGCCGTCAACGCGAGCGGCGGCAACACGAACGGCATCAACGTCGTCTATTACAACACGCACGATTCGCCGGCCACCGAGGTCGATTTCTGGTGAAATATCGAACAGCACGCGATAATCCTCATCGATCGCGGAACGTTCACGCGCGGCTCGCAGATCAACCACAACCTCAACAACGCCCTGATCGGCATGCCGTGGAACGGCCCGAAGCCCAAGCTCTGCACCGTCTCTCGCGTCGTGCTGCAAAACGGCACGGTTCTGGAGTAATGCGATGATTGCTTCACAACGCATGGTCAACGTGGTCGCGCGCAACTGGTGGATGCTCCTCATTCGCGGCATCGCGGCAATCATTTTCGGCGTCCTGGCATTCATGTGGCCCGGCGCGACGATTCTGGCCATCGGCATCCTCTTCGGCGCGTACGCTTTCGTCGACGGCATTTTCGCCATCGTCGCCACGCTGCGCGCTGCGGAGCAGCATGCGAACGCTGGTGGCCGTTCCTGATCGAAGGCATCGTGGGAATCGCGATCGCGGCCATCACGTTCTAGGACATTCGCATCACGCTCTTCGCGCTCTATTTCACGATCGCCGCGTGGGCGTTCCTCACCGGGCATTCTCGAGATCGTCGCCGCGGTCCAGCTGCGCAAGCACATCGCCAACGAATTCTGGCTGATTCTCGGCGGAATCGCGTCGATCGTGTTCGGCGTGCTCTATGGTCTGGCGTCCGCTGGCGGGAGCGCTTGCAATCATCTGGCTCATCGGCGCGTACGCGATCGTCTTCGGCGTAATCATGATCGCGCTGGCATTCCGTCTGCGCTCGCACGCGACGACGGCCGCCGTTCCGACCGCTTAGCGGCCCGATGCGATCCGACGCCGGCGCGATCGTCGTCGGCGGCGGTCATGCCGGCGTCGAGGCCGCCCTCGCCGCCGCGCGCCTCGGCGTGCCGACGCTGCTCGTCACCGGAGATCCCGAGAAAATCTGCACGCTGCCGTGCAATCCGTCGATCGGCGGCAGCGCGAAGGGACAGCTCGTCCGCGAGATCGACGCGCTCGGCGGCGCGATGGGCGCGCTCGCCGACCGCTGCAGCCTGCACGCGCGCTTCCTCAACGAGAGCAAGGGCCCGGCGGTTCGCGCGCTGCGCCAACAGATGGACAAGCCGTCGTATGCAGGCGCACGCAATCGCGGTGCTGCGCGCGCAGCCGAATCTCACCATCGTGCGCGGGCTCGTCGAGGACCTCATCGTCGAGGCCGGCGAGGTGCGCGGCGTGCGCTGCGCCGGCGGCGAGCGCTATCACGCGGGAAGGGTGGTCCTTGCGACCGGGACGTTCCTCGGCGGGAAGTCGTTTCGCGGCGGCGTCGTGCTCGCCGAGGGCCGCTTCGGCGAACCGCCGGCGGTCGGACTGGCCGCCGCGCTGCGGCGGCTGGGTTTTCCGACGCAGCGCTTGAAGACCGGCACGCCGCCGCGCATCGACAAGCAGCGCGTCGACTACGACGTGCTGCCGCGCCAAGAGCCCTCCGAGCGCCCGCTGACGTTCTCCTTTGCCGGGCCGGCGCGCTTCGCCGGCCCGCAGCTCCCCTGCTTTATCACCGAAACCAACGCGCGCACGCACGCGCTGGTGCGCGAGAATCTGCACCTTTCGCCGCTCTACGGGCTTGAGCTGATCCGCGGCATCGGCCCGCGCTACTGTCCGTCGATCGAAGACAAAGTCGTCAAGTTCGCGCATAATCCGACGCATCAAATCTTCATCGAGCCGGAGGGCTGGGAGGAACCGACGCTCTACGTCGGCGGCTTCTCGACCTCGTTGCCCGCCGAGATGCAACTCGAGATGCTGCACACGCTGCCAGGTCTCGAACCCTGCGCGATGATGCGCGCCGGCTACGCCGTCGAGTACGACATGGTACCGCCGACCGAGCTGCGCGACACGCTCGAAACCCGCCGCATCGCCGGGCTCTACCACTGCGGCCAGCTCAACGGGACCTCGGGCTACGAAGAGGCCGCCGCGCAAGGGCTGATCGCCGGCATCAATGCCGCCCGCGGCGCTCGCGGCGAGGAGCCGCTGCGGCTGGCCCGCAGCGCAAGCCTACATCGGCGTCCTGATCGACGATCTCGTCACGCGCGGCGTCGACGAGCCCTATCGCATGCTCACCTCGCGCGCCGAGCACCGCGTCGTGCTGCGCCACGATAACGCCGATCTGCGGCTCACGCCGGTCGGCCGCGATGCAGGCCTGGTCGACGATGCGGCCTGGGAGCGTTTTCTCGAACGCCGCGACTGCCTGGAACGCGGTCGGAGCAGCGCCGAGCGCACGCGGATCGGTCGCGATAGCGATCGGGGACGAGCGCTTTTCGGCGGGTCAGACGATCGCCGACGCGCTGCGCCGCCCGGGGCTGGGGTATGCCGACGTCGCCGGAGCGTTCGACCCGCACGTCGACGCAACGATCGGCGAACGCGTCGCGATCGAGATCAAATGCGAGGGCTACGTGCGGCGCGAAGAGCTGGCGATCGAGAAGGCCGCGAAGCGCGAACGCGCGGCGATTCCACCCGATTTCGACTACTCTGGGATCCGCGCGCTCTCGCGCGAGGCCCGCGAAAAGCTCGGCGCGATGCGCCCGCGCACGCTCGGGATGGCCGGCCGGATTCCGGGCATCACGCCGTCAGACGTCGCGATCGTCAGCCTCTTCCTCCATCGCGGATGAACCCCATCGAAGCGGCGCTCGAGGGCCGCGGATTTGGCGCGCCGGCTCGTCGCGGCGCTGGCCCGCTATGGCGGGCTCGTGCTCGAGGCCAACACCCGCCTCAATCTGACCGCCGCGAAGACGCCAGAGGAGATCGGCGAGCACATTGCCGACAGCCTGACCCTGCTGCCCGACCTGCGGCCACCCTACGTCGACGTCGGTTCCGGCGCGGGCTTCCCGGCGATTCCGCTGGCGATCGCGACCGGCATCGAGGTGACGATGATCGAAGCGACCACCAAGAAGGCGCGGGTGCTGGAGTAGCTGCTCGGCGTGCTCGGGATTCGCGGGACGGTCGTCGCGCAGCGAGCAGAGGAGGCCGGGCGCGACCCGCGATGGCGAGATCGCTTCCTCACCGGAACCTGTCGCGCCGTGGCAACCGCCGCAGCCGTCGCCGAGCTGCTGCTGCCGCTGATCGCCGTCGACGGCGTCGCGTTGCTTCAGCGAGGCCGGTTCGCGCCCTCGGAGCGCGCCTCGCTCGAGGACGCGGCGCTCATGCTCGGCGGGGTCGTCGAAGGCGAGCGGCCGGCCGGCGGCGAGCGGCGGATCGTGCTGGTTCGCAAGCGGGCGCCCACGCCAGCACGCTTCCCACGCCGCAGCGGCGTCCCCCAGCGGCGCCCGCTCTGCGAATAGATGGCCAAGCATTGTCGTTCCCGTGAAACATCGGCGCCTCTCCCGCTAACGCCCTGGGCGGCCGGTGGCGGCCTAGGCTAGGATAGTTGTAATGGATTGCCTCGATCCTCTGGACGCCCGAATCGCGGCCGCGCTCCCTCCCGGAAGCCTCTTTGCTGTGGGCGGCCGGGTCCGCGACGAGTTGCGTTCCGCGTTCGAAGGCGCCGTCGTTACCAAGGACCGCGATTACGTCGTTACCGGCATCGTACTCGAGGAACTGGTGGAGCGCCTGAAACCACTCGGACGGCTCAACGTCGTCGGGGCCTCGTTCTCGGTGATGAAACTGGCGCTCGACGGCTGCACGGTCGACGTCGCGCTGCCGCGGCGCGAGCGCTCGGTCGGCACGGGACATCGCGATTTTTTCGTCCAAAGCGGCCCCGAGATCACGCTCGAGGAGGACCTCTGCCCGGCGCGACTTTCGCATGAACATGATCGCCCGGGCGCTCCCGGCGGGCGATCTGGTCGATCCGCACGGTGGGCAGGCCGATATCCGCGCCCGGCGGATCGACATTCTCTCTCCCGAGGCGTTCCGTGAGGACCCGCTGCGCATGCTGCGCGCGGCGCAGTTCGCCGCGCGCTTCGAGTACGAGGTGACACCGGAGGCGCGCCGGGCGATGGCCGAAGCGGCGCCGCTGGTCGTTACGCGTCTCGGCAGAGCGTATCCAAGAGGAGCTGGCCAAGCTTTTCAAGCAAGCTGCTCGTCCCTCGATCGGCCTCGGTTGCTGCAGGAGACCGGCGTGCTCGGCCACCTTTGGCCCGAGTTGCTCGAGGGGTCGGCATTGAGCAGAACGAGTGGCACGCCTACGACGTCTGGAATCACATCCTGGCGGTGGCCGACGCTGCCCCGCCTGGAGACCTTACCTTACGCTTAGCCGCTCTACTCCACGACGTCGGCAAGCCAAGGACGAAGGACGGACCCCATTTCTACCGCCACGAGATGGTCGGGGCCGAGATGGCCGCCGAGATGCTCGAGCGCTTTCGGTTTCCGGCCGAGGTCGTCCGCGGGACCAGCCATCTGGTGCGCCAGCACATGTACGCGCGGATCCCGAGCCAGAGCGACGCCGCACTGCGGCGTTTCATTCGCCGCATCGGGCCGGAAAATATCGAACATTTGTTCGCCTTGCGGCACGCCGATATCGCCGGCAGCGGCCTTCCCAAGCGCGACGGCAGCAACGAGGCCTTCGAGGCGCGCGTCGCGCGCGGAACTCGCGCGCAAACCCGCGTTTTCGCTCGCCGATCTGGCGGTCGACGGCGACGACGTGATTGCGGCGCTCGTACGCCGCGGCGACGCGCCC
This sequence comes from Vulcanimicrobiota bacterium, assembly GCA_963844705.1. Lineage (GTDB taxonomy): Bacteria > Vulcanimicrobiota > Vulcanimicrobiia > Vulcanimicrobiales > Vulcanimicrobiaceae > Cybelea. The sequence goes on from CAWJPI010000001.1 coordinate 320,989, forward strand.
GAACACTTTACCGGCGACGAACGCGTCGGCCGCGCGCTGCGCGGTTTATTCGAGCAGGTCACCGACGAACCCGAACGTAACGAGCGGACCTTGCTGCTGCAGCTGCTCGAGCAGCATCTCGATCGCGGCGGCGAGTGCTAGGAGCCCGTAGGGTTCCTCACGGAGAAACGTTCTGGGTCGCATCATTGCGCTCGTAAATCAAAAAGGCGGCGTCGGGAAGAGTACGACCGCCGTCAATCTCGGCGCCGCGCTGGCGATGCTCGGCCGGCGCGTGTTGGTCGTCGACAGCGATCCGCAAGGTAATGCCACCACCGGTTTGGGGATCGACAAAGCGCGTCTTAGCGCGCGACGTCTATCATGCCCTGATGCAAGAGGCGCCGCTCGAAAGCGTCATCGTGCGCACCGAAGTCGAGAATCTGATGCTCGCTCCCGCGACGATCAATCTCGCGGGCGCCGACGTCGAACTCGTCGCGGCGCTCTCGCGCGAAACGCGCTTGCGTCAAGCGCTCGCGCCGGTCGCCGGCTCCTACGATTTCGTGTTCGTGGATTGCCCGCCGTCGCTGGGCTTACTCACGATCAACGCGCTGACCGCGGCGCAAGACTGCATCATTCCGGTGCAGGCCGAGTTCTACGCGCTCGAAGGCTTCGCGCAGCTGACCGGCGTGATCTGGCGCGTGCGCGACGCGCTCAATCCAACGCTGCACGTCAGCGGTGTCCTCGTCACGATGTTCGACGGGCGCACGCGTTTGGCGCTGGAAGTAATTCGCGAACTGGAACGCTACTTTCCCGAGCAGATCTTCAAGACGCAGATTCCGCGCAACGTGCGCCTTTCGGAAGCGCCGTCGTTCGGCAAACCCGTGACCCTCTTCGATCTCAAAAGCCGCGGCGCGCAGGCCTATCTCGCGGTCGCGCGCGAGATGCTCGAACCCGCGAGGGCGTCGGCGTGAGCGCGCCGCGCCGCGGACTCGGGCGCGGCCTCGCCGCATTGCTCGGCGACGCCGCGATTCCGGTCGCGTCCTCCCAGGATGCCGTGCGCGAGATTCCGCTCGATCAGATCACGCCCAATCCATTTCAACCGCGCACGAACTTCGATGGCGCCACGCTCGGCGAGCTGCGCGCGTCGATCTCCGAGTACGGCGTGCTCGTGCCCGTCATCGTCAGACGGCGCGGCGACGCGTACGAACTGATCGCCGGCGAACGCCGCTGGCGCGCGTGCGCCGCGCTGGGACGCGCGACGATACCCGCCATCGTGCGCAGCCAGCGACGACCGCGAGACGCTCGAGCTGGCGATCGTCGAGAACCTGCAGCGCGAGAACCTCAATCCGCTCGAAGAGGCGGCGGGCTTCGCGCACCTGATCGAGGAGTACGACCTCACTCAAGAGGACGTCGCCCGCCGGCTGGGCAGGAGCCGTCCGGCCGTCGCCAACGCGCTGCGGCTCCTGGCGCTCTCCGACGCGATCAAGTCGATGATCGTCGGCGGACGCCTCTCCGCCGGGCATGCACGCGCGCTGCTCGCCGCACCCGCATCGCAGCGCCCCGCGCTCGCGCAGCGCGCGGTCGCCGAGGACCTGTCGGTGCGCGCGCTCGAGCGCCTAACCGCCGCCGCTGCATCGCCGCCGCAGAGCGCGCCCGTCGCGCCGCTCTCCCCCGACGAGCGCGATTTCGAATCGCGCTTGCGCGAACGCTTCGGCACGCCGCGTCGCCGTCGTGCGCGGCAGGCGCGGCGGGCGCATCGAGTTTCGCTTCCACGACGACGCGGAGCTGGTCCGTCTCGGCGACCTGCTGCTGCCGGTCGAACTCGTAGCCCTTCGACTGCTTTCAGGATGACAGGCTAATGCTTTTTCCCTTTGGACGATTGCTTGCGTTGTTGATGGCCGGCGTGCTTTGCTTTGGAATGCTCGTGCCGATGGCGGTGGCGCGTCACGCCGCAGCGCTTGCGTCGCGATCGGCGTCGTCTACTTTGCGTACTGATCGCCAACGTCGTGCTGTGGCGGCGAATGCGGTCGCGCACGTAACGCGCGCTCGACGCGCCGCGCTGCTGCGCGGAATCTACGCGATCCTCAACGACGGCGAACGCACCGCTCGCGCTCGCGCAAGCGGCGCTCGACGCGCGCGTGCGACTCGTGCAATATCGCGCGAAGAACGGTCTCGGCGCATCGCGTTTGCAGCGGTTGCGTGAGATGACGCGGCAGCGCGACGCGCTTTTGATTCTCAACGACGACTGGCGCGCGGCGCGAACGCTTCGATTGCGACGGCGTCCACCTCGGACCTGGCGACGACGGATTACGCGCATCCGTCGCGCCGGTACGCGGCGCACTGCCCGGAGTGCATCGTCGGTCTCTCGTGCGGCACGCCGGAAGAGGTGCGCGCCGCGCTCCCGGATGACGTCGATTATCTCGGCGTCGGTCGGTCTTCGCGACGCCGTCGAAAGCCGATGCCGGCGCGCCGATCGGCATCGCGGGCTCTGCGCGCACTCGTGGTGCGAGCGCGCTGCCCGTCGCCGCGATCGGCGGCATCTCCGCGGAAAACCTTGCGGAAGTGCGCGCGACCGGCGTGGCGATGGCGGCCGTCATCTCCGCGCTTCGACGCCGCGCACGCGCAGCGCGCGCCGCACGCCGGCTGCGTCGAGCTAATGGCGAGCATGGCCGCGATCGTCCTCTCGATCGGCACGACGCATCCGTGGAACGTCGCCGGCGTCGGGCGCGACCTCGTAGTCGGCGGCGCGCTCGGCGCCCGCGTCTTCACCGCGGTCGCCGCAGTGAGCGCGCAGGACGCGGGCGGCGTGGTCGCGCTGGGCGCGACGGCGACCGAACTCTTCGTGGCGCAGCTCGCGCGCGCTGCCGTGGCGAGCGCACAGGCCGTCCGCATCGGCGCGCTGCCGACCGCGCACGCAGTGCGCGCCGTCGCCGCGCCGCTGCGCGAGCGTCCCGACTTGCCGGCGGTCGTGGATCCCGGTCTTCGCCGCCTCGCGCGGCGGCGAGCTGAGCGACGCGGGCGCCCGTTACGGCGCTGCGCGACGAGTTGGCAGTGCTGTCGAACGTCGTGCTGACGCCGAATCTGGCGGAGGCGGCGGCGATGCTCGGCTGGGAGGTCGTCGAACGAGCCACGCAGGGCGATGCCGCGAAGCGCCTGCGCGAGCGTGGCGCGCGCGCCGTGCTCCTCAAGGGCGGCCACCTCGCAGGCGATCCGGCCGACGCGCTGGCGACCGCTGACGGGGCTCGAGATCTTCTGCGAGCCGCGCATCGCCGGCTCGATGCACGGCACGGGCTGCACGCTGGCGATGGCGTTGGCGTGCGAGCTGGCGGCCGGAGCGCCGATCTGCCCACGCGGTCCGCGCCGCGCGCGCCTACGTGCGTGCCGAGATCGCGAAGCATTAAAAACCGGCTCCAGGCGCACAAGGCATTCGTGCGCGCCTGGCCACATTGACGCGCGGATGAGCGTCTGCGAAGCGTCCCCGCGTGATGTCGGGCATGCGCCCGACCGGGGACCTCCACCTCGGACATCTCGTCGGCGTGCTCACGCAATGGGCGAGCTACTGCGAGAACGCCGACGCGTTCTTCGAGATCGCCGACCTGCACGCGTACACGACGCGAGTTCGACGATCCGGCGAAGATCCGCAGCGCGCGCGACGAGATGGTCGCGGTATGGCTGGCCGCCGGCGTCGACCCCGAAGAGCGCTACGATCTTCCTGCAATCGGGCGTGCCGGAGATCGGCGAGCTGCAAGCGCTTCTCGCGATGATCACGCCGGTCTCGTGGCTCGAGCGCGTGCCGACCTATAAGGGTCAGATCGAGGCGCTGGGCGCCAACATCGCGACCTACGGCTTCCTGGGCTATCCGCTGCTGCAGCTCTGCGACATCGCGGTCTTGCGCGGCGAATACGTGCCCGTCGGGCGCGATCAGGTGGCGCATCTGGAGCTCGGCCGCGAGATCGTACGCCGATTCAACTATCTCTACGGCGACGGGCGCGAGATGCTCGTCGAGCCGCAGGCCGACGCTCTCGGAGTTTCCCGACGTTCCGGGAACCGACGGCCGCAAGATGAGCAAATCGTACGACAACGCGATCTTGATCGCCGACGACGAAGAGACGACGGCACGAAAAAGTTCGCGGCATGATCACCGATCCGCAGAAGATCCGGCGCGGCGATCCCGGCCGGCCGGAGATCTGCCCCGTTTTCGCGTTGTGGCATTTCGTCAACCCGCTAGAGCTCGACGGCGATCGCAGCCGAATGCCGCTCCGGCGCGCTGGGCTGCGTGCAAGACAAGAACGACTTCGCCGAGCAGTTGAATGCGTATCTGCGGCCCGTTCGCGAACGCTACGCGCACTATCGCAGCGATCCGGCACTCGTCGAGCGGATCATCGCGGCGGGAACGGCACGCGCACGCGAAATCGCGGCCGGCGTGCTACGCGACGTCAAACGCGCTATGAGGTTGATCTAAACGTGACGCCCAGGCGGACGTCGCAAGAGCCCCGCTAGCGGCACACCGAGAATCAACACGAAGGGGAAGAGGAAGACGTGACCGTGGGAAAGCGCGTAAACGATTGCGGCGACGGCCAACATAACCGCCGCCGCCAAAACCACGCGTGCGATGGTTGAGAAGACCGTTTAGCCCTTAAATTTCGGTAAGGTCTGCGCGATCGAGTGGAGCGCCCAGTCGATATCCTCGAGCGACGCCGCGTACGAAAAGCGCAGATAGCCTTTGCCGGCCGCGCCGAACGATGAGCCGCCGCCGCACGCAACGCCGCCCTCTTCGAACAGAAACTTGGCCAACGCGCGATCGTCCTGCTGTGATCGCCGAAACGTTGGGAAACGCGTAGAACGCGCCCTCCGGCAGCAGGCACGAGATGCCCGCGATCTCGTTGAGACCGTTAACGAGGCGGTCGCGGCCGGGCGCGAAAGATTTCGTTCATCGCAAGCACCGGTTCGTCGGGTCCGGTCAGCGCGGCGATACCGGCCATCTGCACGAACGTCGCGACACAGCTGAAGGTGTTGTTGTTGAACAGCGTCACCGTACGCGCGAAGTCCGCTCGGGCATCAGCGCGTAGCCGAGACGCCATCCGGTCATGGCATAGGCTTTCGAGAAACCGTCAACGACGATCGTGCGCTCGCGCATGCCCGGGCAGCGACGCGATCGAGACGTACTCGGCGTCAAGGTAGAAGTTGCGGCTGTAGATCTCGTCGGCGAGGACGAGAAAGTCGTAGCGCTGGGCCAGCTCGGCGATGAACTCGAGATCGCTCGGGTCAGGACGCCGCCGGTCGGGTTGTGCGGCGAGTTGATGACGACGACTTTCGTCTTCGCCGAGACGCGGCGCGCCAGCTCGTCGAGATCCATGCGCCAGTTGCGCGACTCCAGCAACGGAATCGCGTGAATCTTCGCCTGATGATAACTCGCGCAGGACGCGTAGGCGGGATAAGCCGGATCGAAGTAAACGAACTCGTCGCCCGGGTCGAGCAGCGCGCTTAGCGTGTTCCAAATCACGGGCTTGGCGCCCGGACCGACCACGACGTTTTCGGCGCCCCACGGCGGCGTGACGCGGCGAAAATCGCTGGCATATCGCGCGATCGTCGTCGCGCAGCGAGGGAAGGCCGCTCGACGGCGTATAGTGCGTGTGGTTGTCATAGAGCGCGTCGACCGCCGCCTTTTTGATCGTCTCGGGCGTATCGAAATCGGGTTCGCCGATCTCCATGTGCACGACGCGCCGGCCCTGGGCTTCGAGTTCACGCGCCCGCGCGAGAATTTCAAATGCATTCTCGGAGCCCAGCCGCGCGACTGCGGCGGCGAGCCGGTCTTCGTGAACTGCGAGCATGCGTGCAACCTCCGAGGGAACGCGTCGTCGTTTCGCCCGAGCGTGAGTTGGAACCTGGAATAATGGTGCGCGCGAACGTTCGAGCCGCGCCATGAGCTCGTGACTACGGCTTTTTGTTGAAGTACTTCACGAGGATTTGCGCGCGCGATCGGCGCGGCGACGGTCGCGCCGTAGCCGCCGCTGCGATCGACGAAGACGGCGAGCGCAAGGCGCGGATGGACGGTCGGCGCCCACGCGACGAACCACGTCGTGTTCGGGCCGTTGCCGCCGGCCGTTTCGACCGTACCGGTTTTGCCCGAGAACGGCAAGTCCGTCGATCGCCAATCCGTAGGCGGTGCCGCCGGGATCGGTGACCTTCGCCATTCCTTCGCGCACCGCCGCGAGCGCCGCTGCGTCACGGGAACCTGCCGGATGACTGCGCGGTCGAAAGCGCGCGACGCGTCCGGCCGCTCGGGCTGCGGATCTCGCGCACGATCCTCGGTCTGTAGAGCGTGCCGCCGTTGATCACCGCCGAGGCGACGTTGACCATCTGCAGCGGCGTCGCTTGCATCGCGCCTTGCCCGATTCCCAAGAAACAGGCCTCGCTCGGCTCCATCGGCACGCCGAACGCTCGCATCTCCCAGGCGTTGGTCGGCCAATTTCCCTCGTTCTCGCCGGGCAGATCGATGCCGGTCTTGGCATGTCGAGACCGAAGGCGAGCGCGTACTTGCGCAAACGCGCGTTCCCGAGCCACCACGCAGAGGCGGAAGAAATAGCCGTCGCTCGATGCGGCAAGCGCCGGAACGAAAGTCGTGTCGCCGAGGCCGCCGGCCGCGATGTCGCGCGCGTAGTAACCGCCGCAGTTCCAACCGCCCGTATCGTCGACAACTTGATCGACTCGAACGACGCCTCCGGTGAGCGCCGCCGAGCCGGTGACCATCTTGAACGTCGATCCGGTCGGCGTCGCGGCGGCGATCGCGCGATCGAAGAGCGGCTGCGCGGAGTCGGTGAGATCGAGCGCGATGCGCTTCCAGCGATTCGCGGCGAAGTCGTTCGGGATCGTAGTTCGGATAGCTCGCCAGCGCCAGAATGCCGCCGGTCCACGGATCTTCGGCGACGGCCGCGCCTGAGAGCGGCGGCCGCGCCCCAGCCCGCGGATGCCAGCGGCGAGCGCAGCTTCGACGATCTGCTGCAGCCGCCAATCGACGTTCGTCACGAGCGTGTCGCCCGGGAACGGCCGGCTTCGATCGCGAGCTTGACGCTGGAAACGACGGCGCCCGTCGCGTCGACGACGACCCGTTGACCGCCCGGGCGTACCGCGCAAGTACTTGTCGTAGGCAAACTCCAATCCGTCTTTGCCGATCACGTCGTTGGGCGAGTAACCCTGGTACTTGAGCCGGTCGTATTCTTCTTCGGTTGATCGCGCCGACGTAACCGATCAGATGCGAGCCTGCCGGCCCTGCGGATAATCGCGGATCGGCTGCGCTTCGAGATCGACGCCGGGAAGATCGGTGAGTACCTCGGAGAGACGCGCGACGGCGGCGACCGGCAGATCCGTCGCGAGCACGACCGGCCCGTACGGTTCGCGGCTCGCGACCGATTCGAAGTTCGGATACGTGACGCCGCGATGGTGCAGCAGGCGATACCATAATCTTCGTCGCATCGATGCCGAGTACGTTGCGCAAGAATCGCAAGCTCGCGACTGCACGTCGGTCACCTCCGAGGGAATGAGTCCGACCACGAACGATGGACGGCTGCGCGCGATGATCGGCCCCATGCCGGTCGAAGATCATTCCGCGCGGCGCAGCGACCGGGAATAAGACGAATCTGATTGGCTTGCGCCGCAGCGCGATACGCGGTCGCCGTCGACAAGCTGCAGTTCGAACAAGCCGCGCCAGAAGCGCGAGGCAGCGAGAGCGCGAGGAACGCGCAGAAGGCGACGAGACGCCACGATCGGAAGCCGCCACGGCATTTGGCGCGGCACGCGCGACGGCGTGTCATCGCGCGCGTACCTCGAAACGGCGCGCGACGAGCATTGCCGCAACGATGACGACGACGTTGAGCGCGGCCTGGAAGAGCGCCTCGTGGAAAGTGCATGGCCCCCAGGCCCGGCGGGTACCCGTCGAGCGCCATGACGATCCAGAAGAGCAGCGCGCGCAGGAGCGTCGCGACGATCGTGATTCCGGTCACGAGCGGAATCGAGTCGGCAAAGAAACCGCGCGAAAGACGACTCGGCGACAAGCGCGACCGCGGTCGTCGAGATCGTCCATGCGGCCCCCGTCTGCGCAGAGAGTGCGTCTTCGCAAAAGCCGGCGAAAAAGCCGTAGACTGCGGCGCGGCGCGCGTCGACACGAATCGGCATACCACATCGACCACCACCAGAACGAAGCTCGGAACGACGCTGCGGATCGCAAGGAAATGCACGAACGTCGCCTGCGCGACCGACCGCTGCCAGCAACCACGCCGCCGCGACGTACCACGCCGGCCCGACGAACGGCGCAACGTGTGGCTTACTGCGGGACGACGACAACGCGATCGAGCGCACCGAGATCGACATACGTGCGCAGGACGGCGGTTTGATAGAGCGTCGTGTCGCCGCGCTCGATCGCCGTCACCATCCCGATCGGGACGCCGGAATGGAACGACCGCCCCTCTCCGGTCACGACGACGTCGCCGATGCGCAGCGGCGCGTCCTGCGGAACGTACTCGAGGACGCACGCTGCCGAGATTGCCGCGCGCGATCCCCCACCAGCGTCCGCGCCGCACGACTGCGGGGATGCGGCTCGTGTAATCGCGTCGCGAGCACCACGGTGCTCGAAAATGGGCCGACCGCGGCGACGCGTCCCACGACGCCGTCCGCCGCGAGCACGCCCGTCGTCGCGCCGTACGCCCGCCTGCGATCCCTTGTCGATCGTTACCGCGCGCGAGTCGTTCTCCGGAGAGAAACCGATCGACGCGCGCTTCGATGCCGTGGTAGAGATCGACGACCGGACGGACCGACGACTCTCGCAGCATAGCGCCGCGAGCTCGTGAAGCCGCGCGTTCTCTTCGATCAGCCGCTTGGTTGCGCGCGCGCAACAGCCTGTTCTCGCTTTCGAGTCCCGGCACCGCGAGCGACCGTTGCGCCCGCCGTCCGCGCTCCGCGGATCGTCGCAGCGATCGCCGTCTCCGCAATGCCGAAGAGCGAAGCGCTCGCGGTCGTCGTCAATCGGACTCACCGATCCCGACGCGCTGCGCGCCGATTTGCAAAAGGGCAAACAAGGCCGCGACGATGATGATGCCGATCAGCGCAAAGAGTCTGCGTTCGTCTCGATAGGTAAAAATGGTGACTCCGGCTTCCTGGGTCTTTAGCGCGGTTAGCTCAGGCGCAATAATTCGTTTCCGGGAGCGCAAATCCCAACTCGGCGCAGCGCACGAATGAAGCGGGCCAGCGGCAACCCATGACGGTATAAAAGTCGCCCTCGATCGACTCGACCAACGACGCGGCGCGGCCTTGGATTCCGTAAGCGCCCGCCTTGTCGAGCGGCTCGCCGGTCGGCGACGTACTCGGCGATCTCCTCCCGGCGCAGCGCGTAGAAGCGAACGCGCGTCGTCGACTCGCTCCTCGATGCGATTCGCGCCGCCGCAACGGCCAGCGCAAAGGCCGTATGCACCAGATGATCGCGCCCCGAGAGCTGCGTGAGCATGCGCGTCGCCTCGTCGAGATCGCGCGGCTTGCCCAGCGCCGTTCGCCGTCGAGGTCCACGACCGTATCGGCGGCGAGCATCGGAACGTCTTTCGCGGATCTTGGCGATTTCGCAGAACGGCGCGCAGTTTTTGGCCGCGCGTGAAAGCGTCGCGAGCTCTGCCGGCGCGAGGCCTGCGCACCGGCGGCTCTTCGTAGCCGCTCGGGTGCTACATCGACCTCGAGGCCGAGCGAACGCAAGAGCTCGTACCGGCGTGGCGACGTGCTCGCCAGTACGATACGCGAGATAGGCAATCAATAGTACGTACGCCCGCCCGCCTCGATGTATCCGCCTTCGTGCCGGCCTCGAGGATCGCGATGAGTCCAGTGGATCACGCCGCCGAGCGGATAGTACTCGTACTCACCTTTCACCAGGACGTCGTCGCCCATGCGCAAGTGGATATCGGCCCGGTAAAATCGGTGTTCGCCTCGACGCGAACGATAAGGTCGCAGCCCGAGCCGAGGTGAGGAGAAAGCCTTCGTGCGGACTGATGCGGCCCGGCTGCACGCCCAAGAGCCGCAGTGACGTTGCCGTCCGGCGACGACTTCGACGTGCGAACGTGCGGCCGAATACGCGTCGCAGAGTGCGCGATCGTCGGGCGGACTGCGTGCGGCGCAGCGCGCTCAGCGATTGCAGCCAAGGCCGCGATGAGCGTCGGAGACCGCCTACGCGCCCGCATCGCCGTCATAGCCATAAAGGCCGTGAGCCGAGGATATACGCGCCATACCGGCTCGGGAACGAGATATCGAACGCTGCGACCCTGCGATAACAGACTGCGTACCAGCGTGGCCGACTCCGGAAGTTCCGGGAAGATTGAGCGTGCGTGACGCGGTCGCGCAGAGCCGGCGGAACGGCGGCGATGACGCGCGCGAGCGCGTCGGTGCCGACACCGGCGCGCGGCGCGATAGCGAAACGCTCGAGCGACCTTCGAGCACCTCGTCGAGCCGCACCCAGGTGGCATTGGCCAGCGAGTCGGCGCCGATGATGAAGGTGAACGCGGGCTCGGGGTACTTCGCCTGCAGGCGCGGCAGCAGATCGGCGGTATATCCGGTGGCGTTATCGCGCAAATCGGTATTGATCGAGCTCGAAAGCTGCGTTGCTTTCGATCGCACCCAGAATCATCGCGCATCGATGCGCGGCATCGGCCTGCGGCTTGTCGCGATAGTGGTGTATTTCCGGTCGGAACGAAGAGCACGCGATCGAGCCGCTCGAGTAGGCGCGCCGATTCGGCGACGAAGAGATGCGCGTTGTGAATCGGATCGAAAGTTCCGCCGAAGACGCCGATTCTCATGAGTAGGTAAACTCGTACGGCCCGATGCGCACGGTATCCCCTTCGTGGGCGCCCAGTTCCCGAAGTCGTCTTCTCGACGCCCATCTTCTCCAGCGCGCGCTCGAAGCGCGCCAAGCGCTTCGTCGGAGTCGAAGTTCGTCATCGCGGCAAGCCGCTCGACGCGCTCGCCGCCGACGACGAACGCGCCGTCGGCGCCGCGCTCGATCGTAAAGGCGCTCGGGCGCGCGCAAGCTCGATCGCGCACGACCTGCGGCGCTGCGATCTCAGGCAGCGGCGCCGCTCTGGATCGTTCGCGCAACGGCGTGCATCAAGTCGCGCACGCCTTCGCCGGTCGCCGCGCTGATGCCGCGGATGCTCCGGGAAGCGTCGCCTGCAACTCCGGCAAGGATTCGCGCGCGTCGGGGAGATCGAGCTTGTTGAGGACGAGCGAGCGTCGGCTTTTCGCGAAGCTGTCGGATTCCACGCGCCCAGCTCGCGTTCGATCGTCGCTTTATCCGCGAGGATCTCGTCGAGCGGCTTCGCATCCGTCGAGCAAATGGACGCAGCACGCGCGTGCGCTCGACGTGGCTGCAGAAAGTGATCGCCGAGGCCGATGCCTTCGTGCGCGCCTTCGATCAAACCGGGGACGTCGACCATCACGAACGACTCTTCGTCGGAGACGCGAACGACGCCGAGCTGCGGTTCGAGCGTCGTGAACGGATAGTCGGCGATCTTCGGACGCGCCGCCGAGACGACCGAGAGCAGCGTCGACTTGCCGGCGTTCGGAACGCCGATGATGCCGCAATCGGCGAGCAGCCGCAGTTCGAGCCGAAGCGTGCGCGCGTTCGCCCGGCTCGCCGCGTTCGGCGAAGCGCGGCGCTTGCCGCACGCTGGTGGCGAAGTGCTGGTTGCCGAGGCCGCCGCGGCCGCCTTTGGCGACGGCCAAGATGCGCGCCCGGCTCCGTGAGATCGGCGAGGACGTCTTCGGTGCCGTCCGCGCGAGTGCGACGATAGACCAGCGTGCCGACCGGAACCGCGAATCGTCAAGATCGTCGCCGCTCTTGCCCGGACTTGTTCGAGGTTCCGCCCGTTTTACCGGCATCCGGCGGCAAAGCTGCGCCTGAAGCGAAACTCGACGAGCGTCGAGAGCTCCGGCGTCGCTTCGAGAAAGACGCTTCCGCCGTGGCCGCCGTCGCCGCCGGCCGGACCGCCTTTGGGAACGTATTTCTCACGGCGCCACGCGACGATGCCGTCGCCGCCGTCGCCGGCTGCAACCGTCGATCTCCGCCTCGTCGATGAACTGCACCGCGGGCTATTTTCGCCGGAAAATCAAAAAGGGGCCTAACGGCCCCGTATCGCACGACGGCGATGGCGTTCGTTACGCCGCCGGGACGACCGAGATTGCTTGCGGTTGCGCCGGCTGCTGAACTCGACGATGCCGTCGATCAGCGCGAAGAGCGTGTGATCGCGGCCCATGCCGACGTTCGACCCCGGATAGAAGCGCGTGCCGCGCTGACGGACGAGGATGTTCCCGGCGATCACGCGCTCGCCGCCGAAGCGCTTGACGCCCAAGCCGCTGCGCGTTGGAGTCGCGGCCGTTCCGGGTCGATCCGGCGCCCTTTTTCGAGGCAAAGAGCTGCAGATCGAAATCGAACATAGCCGGCCATTGTACCAAAGCCGCCCGAAAAGGCAATGGCCGAGGCGGCCGGCGGCCCGCCGCTCAGCCTCACTGGGGCCTAGCGGTGCTGGTTGTTGCGTACCCAGACGATAGCGGGCACGAGCACCGCGAGCTGAGTGGCACAGACCATGGCAGTGGCGATCACGATGGCGGTGGGCATGCTCACGAACGACCTCCTTGCGGCTCTCTTTTACGGGCTACCGGCTCGCAGCGAGCGTGTTTCGGAGCGAGCGGGGCACCGGGCGCTGGGGCTGCCGAATGGCTTCTTTAGCGGTGCTTGGTATCTCTAGCGGTCGCTACGAGATGGATTTGGAGCGTCGCTTGACTGCCAGAGAAGAGTCCCGAAAAGAACTGCCTCCCGCCGCTTGCATCACTGCAATCTATCTTAACCACGGCCATCCTTGGGCGCTAGGGCGACCAAGCGCCCAGCCTGGAGCGACGGTTTGGCGCCCCTCTCTCCACACCTGTGGACAAGGTTGTGGAGAAGCGTCGCTCGGCAGCCGTTTTTTCCGAGCTTTCCGCCTTACGCCATCGAGCAATTTCGGGGCGTCACCGAGGCGTTCAGGGCGGTTCATAATCTGGAAAAATCCGCGAAAAACCGTAGCCGACGACCTGTGGATAAGTGGATAAAGTCGTGTATAGATTCCGCAGGAGCGAGGCTTGATTAAGCCAAGATTGCGCCCTCACGGGGGTGGCGTAGTTCAACCAAAGGGGACGCAGAAGATGGGGCTTGCGATCAACTCGGACATCTCCAACGAGCTCTGGCAGTCCGCACTCGACACCTTGGAGCGTACCTTCTCCAAGCCTGTTTTCGAGATGTGGATCAAGCCGATTCGCTTCATCTCGTTTCACGGCAACGAGCTGCACCTTGCCGTCCATAGCAAGTTCGCCCAGGATTGGGTGGGTAGCAAGCTGCGCCCTCAGATGATCGGCGTGTTCAGCGAGATGTTTGGGACGAGCGTCGAGCTGCGGCTCTCCGTCGCGGATACCGATCAGGGAGCGCGCTCGGCGGCCGCGCCGTTCGCGACGCGCGCCGCTTGAAGAGTTCCGCACGGCGAATCTTAATGCACGTTATACTTTTGAAGAGTTCGTCGTCGGCAACTTCCAACCGGTTCGCACATGCCGCCGCGCAGGCCGTAGCCGGCGCACCAGCCCACGCGTATAATCCGCTCTTCCTGTACGGCGGCGTCGGACTTGGCAAGACGCATCTGATGCACGCGATCGGTCATCGCGTGATCCAGGACAATCTCGCGGCCAACGTCGTCTACGTGACCTGCGAAAAGTTCACCAACGAGTTCATCATCGCACTCCAGAACAATCGCACGCCGGAGTTTCGAAATCGTTACCGCCAGGTAGACGTTTTGTTAATCGACGATATCCAGTTTCTCGCCGGCAAAGAGACGACCCAAGAAGAGTTCTTCCACACCTTCAACGCGCTGCACGAATCGGGCCGGCAGCTCGATCATCTCGTCGGACCGCCCGCCCAAAGAGATCCAAACGCTCGAAGCCCGGCTGCGCTCGCGATTCGAGTGGGGGCTGCTCACCGATATCCAAGCACCCGACCTCGAGACGCGCGAGGCCATCCTCCGCAAGAAGGCCGGCAGCGAGAACATCCCGGTCCCCGACGAGGTCACCTCGTTCATCGCCAAGGTGATCCCCTCGAACATCCGCGAGCTCGAGGGCGCGCTGATCCGCGTGATCGCCTACGCCTCGCTGACCAAGGCGCCGATCACGACCGACCTCGCGGCCGACGTGCTCAAGAGCGCGGTCGCGCAACAGCCGCTGCACCGCATCACGATCGGCAAGATCAAGGAGACGGTCTCGAGCGCCCACGGGCTTACCGTCAAAGAGATGGACAACGGCCGCCGCGATCAGCGCCTCGCCGCACCGCGCCAGATCGCGATGTACATCGCGACGGAGCTCACCAACTACTCGCTCCCGCAGATCGCCCGCGAGTTCGGCAAGAAGGACCACACGACAGTCATGTACGCGCGCGACAAGATCAAGGACCAGATGCAGCGCGACGAAGCCTATCGCAACAAGATACGGCAGCTCATCGCGATGTGCCAAAATCCGTAGGCACCGCTCGTAACACGCGACGAGGACAACCATCCACCGGGCACTCCCGTTTACCGGGATAACCCGTTCCTGGAGCGAGGCCGGTGGAAAGGTGTATGGCCGTCCCGCCACCATCCACAGCTTTATCCCACGCTAATTTCCGCGCTGCCGCAAGCGCAGGGCGACTTCTCCCCAGATTCCACCGCCCTACTGCTGCTACGACTGATGATCTTATATTGACTAGGAGAAAACCCGCTCACGGGAAACGGTGGAAGCAATGAGATTCGCCTGCACGACCAAGGACATCGCCGGCGCCGTCGGAGCCGCCAGCAAGGTGGTCAACGCCCATACGACCGTCCCGATTCTTTCCAACGTATTACTGCAAGCCGAGGGCGAGAAGATCGCGGTGCGGGCGACGGATCTCGAGCTGACGCTCGAACACGCCTTCCCCGCGCAGGTTGCCGAGGGCGGTTCGGTGACGGTTCCCGCCAAGCTCTTTGCGAGCTACCTGGGCAACCTCGCCGCGGGGACGCTCGAAATTACCGGAACGCCGACGCGCGCCAGCGTAAAGTTCGAGCGGAGCAACTACGATTTTCACGCGCTCCCGGCCGACGAGTATCCGCCGCTGCCGGCGGCGACGCGCGGCTCGCACTTCACGATCTCGGGCAAGCGCTTCCGCGACGCCATCGATTCCACGATATTTGCCGCTTCGGGCGAAGAGGCGCGGGGCGCCGTGTTGATGGGCACTCTTCTCGAAGTGGAGGGCAACGCGCTCACGATGGTCGCGACCGACGGCTACCGGCTGGCGAAGTTTGCCACGACGCTCGACGACGGCATAGGCGGAAACGAGAAGTTTATCGTGCCCTCGCGCGCGCTGGCCGAGGTCGCGCGTAATCTTGGGAGCGGCGAGCAGATTGCGGTCAATGCGTTGGGCGCGCAGAGCAATCAGCTGCAGATGACCAGCGGTAACGTCGCGATCACGGTACGGTTGGTCGACGGGCAGTACCCCAACTACCAGCAGGTGATCCCGAGCAAGTTCGACCGCACGGTCACCGCGGCGGCCGCGCCGCTGATCGGCAGCCTGCGCCGGGCCGAGTTGGTGGCGGGCGACCGCGCGAGCATGGTTAAGCTCGCGATCGCCAACCAGACGCTGATCGTTACCGCCAGCTCCGACATCTCGGGCAACGCCTACGAAGAGCTCGAGGTCGAGCAGGCCGGCGAAGACCTGTCGATCGCGTTCAACGCGCGCTACTTGGTCGAGATCCTCAATCACATCAAGAGCGAGAAGGTCGTGATGGAGTTCTTGGGGCCGCTCTCGCCGGCGGCGATCCGCCCGCTCGAGCCGCTCGAGAGCGGTCAGCAGCTCTACGTGTTGATGCCGTTACGGCAATGAAGTGTTCCTGCGACACGTAGTTCTGTCGAATTTTCGCAACTACGCCCAACTCGATCTCGAACCGGTCCGCGGCTTGAACGTCTACCTCGGCGCCAACGCGCAGGGCAAGAGCAATCTGCTCGAAGCCGTCGCGATGCTCGGCACGGGGAAATCCTTTCGCACCTCCCACGAGGGTGAGGTCGTGCGAGCCGGCATGGAAATGGGAGCCGTGCGCGGCGAAGCGGTCGTGCGCGCCGGACCGGTCGCACTCTCGTGCGCGATCGAACGGAGCGTTCGCGGTACGCGCAAGAGCTACGCGATCAACGGCGGCGGGGTACGCTACGCGGGCTACTTGGGGAAGCTGCGCGTCGTGACGTTCGTGCCGGCCGATCTGCAACTCGCCGCGGGAACTCCCGCAGGACGGCGCGCTTTTCTCAACGTGGCGCTGGCGCAGAGCGAGCCGCGCTACTACCACGAGCTGGCTCGCTACCGCAAGGCGCTCGCGCAGAAGAACGCGCTGCTGCGCGGAATCATTGCCGAAGATCCCGAGCTGCTGCGCATCTACGAGCGCACGCTCGTCGAGGCGGGCACGGCGATCGTACTGGCGCGCGACCATCTGGTGCGCGCGCTGGCACGCGAGGCGCGCGCGACGCATGCGCGCTTTGCCGGCAACGAACGGCTGGAGATCTCATACGAGCCACACGTGCCCTTTGCCGAGCCGACTCGCGATGCGGTCGGCGCGGCGCTGGCAACGCGTCTGGCGCAGGTACGCGACGCGGAGCGCGCGCGCAAGACCTCGCTGGCCGGCCCGCATCGCGACGACGTCGGCCTGACGCTCGACGGGGCACCGTTAAGCGCTTTCGGATCGCAAGGCCAGCAGCGCACGGCGGTACTCGCGCTCAAGATCGCCGAATACGCCGTGATGCGCGAACGCTCCAACGAAGCGCCGTTGCTGCTCCTCGACGACGTGCTCTCCGAGCTCGACGAGGAGCGCGCGGCTGCACTGCTGCGTGAGATCGGCGATTACGAGCAGGCGTTCGTCACCGCGACGCATCTGCCACCCGGCCTGCGTCCCAACGCGCACGTGGCGTGCGTTCGCGAGGCGCGCATCGAATCGTACGCCTTATGCTGAAGCTCTCGCAGGCGATCGCGGGATGGGAGCCGGCGGCCGGCAGAGCCGTTGAGCGATCCGCTTTCACTGCTGGCGGCAGGCTGGAGCGAAATCGTCGGCGCGCAGGTCGCGGCGAACTGCGCCCCCGTGCGCATCGCGAGCGGCGCGCTGACGATCGTCACGCGCTCGGCGGCCTGGAGCCACCAGTTAAGCTTTCTGAGCGAGCGCGTCGTCGGCGCCGTCAGCGCGCGTCTGCCTCAGGCGGGAGTCGAGCGGCTGCGCTTTCGCATCGGCGCGTTGCCCGAGCGCTCGCGACCGCTGGGCAGCGCGACGCGCCGCTCGCTGCGTCCAGTCCCCGACGCGCCGCCGCCCTCGGCCGACGCAGGCGCCGCCCTGGCGCGCTTTGCCTCTCGCGTGAAAACGGCACGGCGGGCCCAACGCGACGCCGGGTGGAACGAGTGCGTCTCCTGCGGCGCGTACGTCGAAGCGCTGGAGGAACGCGATTGTGCGGCCTGCCGCAACGCGGCGGCCGAACGCCGGACACTCGCGACCGCGCGGCTGCTTTTCGAAGCGCCTTGGCTGGGCTACGCCGGAACGGCCGAGCTGGTAGACGGGTTATGTAAGAAGGAGTACGAGCGCATCCGCACCCAGCTCTTACGACGCTGGTGGGGGCTGCTCGAGCAAACGAAGGCGGCCGGGCGCCTGTCGCGCGACGGCCGCGAGCGGCTGGTTGCCGGCTCGTACGTCGTGCTCCGCAGCAAACTGCCGCCGGAACGAATTACGCCGGCGACGTGCGCAACGTCTTAGGAGACGAGCTGCACGCGTTACTCTACGATGACGAACGAAGAGGTTGATGTCCACTAACTACACTGGCGAACAGATCGAAGTACTGCGCGGGCTCGAAGCCGTGCGCAAGCGTCCCGGTATGTACATCGGAAACACCGCCGAGCGCGGGCTGCACCAACTGGTCTACGAGGCCGTGGACAACGCCGTCGATGAGGCGCTGGCCGGATTCGCGCACAACGTCGGCGTCGTGCTCTATAAAGACGGCTCGTGCTCCGTCGAGGACGATGGCCGCGGCATCCCCACCGACATGCACGCCGAGGAGCGGCTTCCCGCGGTTGAGGTCGTGATGACGATCCTGCACGCGGGCGCGAAGTTTGGCAAAGGGGGCTACAAGGTCTCGGGCGGCCTGCACGGCGTGGGGATCTCCGTCGTCAACGCGCTCTCGGAGTGGACGATCACGCAGGTAAAGCGCGACGGCTTCGTGTGGCAGATGAAGTTCGAGCGCGGCATTACCGTGCAGAAGCTCAAGAAGCTCGACAAAACGGCGGGCACGGGAACGCTGCAGTGGTTCAAGCCCGACCCCGAGGTTTTCGAAGTCAGCGAGTTCCACTGGGACATCTTGCAGAAGCGCCTACGAGAGCTGGCATTTCTCAACCGCGGGCTCTCGATCACGCTGCGTGACGAGCGCCCCGATCCGGTACGCGAGCGCGCGTACATCTTCGACGGCGGCATCGTCTCGTTCGTGGAATGGCTCAACGAGAAGAAAGATCCGCTGCACCCGATCATTTCGACGCACGCCGAGCGCGATGGCGTCGACGTCGAGGTCGCGATGCAGTACACGGGCGCGTATGCCGAGCAGATATTCTCCTATGCCAACAACATCGGCACGATCGAAGGCGGCATGCACCTACAAGGCTTTCGCCAAGCGGTCACCACCGCCGTCAATTCCTACGCGCGCAAACGCGGACAGCTCAAAGAGTCCGACAGTTCGCTCTCGACCGACGACATCGTCGAAGGACTCACCGCCGTCGTGTCGGTGAAGCTGGAAAACCCGCAGTTCGAAGGCCAGACGAAGACCAAGCTCGGCAACGCCCGCGTGCGCAGCATCGTGGCGGGGCTCGTCTCCGAGCGGCTCGACTTCTTCCTCGAGGAGAACCCCAAGTACGCGCGCGCCATCGTCGAAAAGTGCATGCAGGCGCAGCGGTCTCGCGACGCGGCGAAGAAAGCGCGCGACCTTTCGCGGCGCAAGAACGCGCTGGAGGGGTCGGGCCTGCCCGGCAAGCTCGTCGACTGCAAGAACACCAACGCGTCGGAGAGCGAGCTATTCCTGGTCGAGGGCGATTCGGCCGGGGGCACCGCCAAGGGCGGACGCGATCCCAACAATCAGGCGATCCTCCCACTGCGCGGCAAGATCATCAACGTGGAGAAGGCGCGCTTGGACAAGGTACTCGCCAACGAAGAGATCCGCACGATGATCACCGCCTTGGGCACGGGCTTCGGCGACGAGTTCAACGTGCAGAAGCTGCGTTACCACAAGATCATCATCATGACCGACGCCGACGTCGACGGCTCGCACATCCGCACGCTGCTGCTCACGTTTTTCTACCGGCAGATGAAGCAGCTCGTCGAGGATGGGTTCGTCTACATCGCGCAGCCGCCGCTCTACGGCATCCGCAAAGGCAAGAAGCAGTGGTGGGCCTTCAGCGAGTCCGAGCTGAAGTCGATCGTCGGCGACGACGGCAAAGATTACGCGATTCAGCAGTACAAGGGGCTCGGCGAGATGGATGCCGAGCAACTCGCGGAGACGACGATGGAGGTCGGGCACCGGCGCCTCAAGCGAATCACCGTCGAAGACGCCGTCGAGGCCGAGCAGATCTTCACCGACCTCATGGGCGACAAGGTCGAGCCGCGCAAGCAGTACATCTTCGACTATGCCAGGAGCGTCAAAAATCTCGACCTTTAAGCAAGCTCCTAAGCTTCCTTGGGACCGGCAGGCGCGACCGCCCCGGCGCTTTAGAACTCGCTTAACGTAGCGGGGCTCGCGGAAACCCGGGCGGTATAACGGCTTTGGGACTCCACGTGCGCAGACGCTTTGCAATCGGCCTAGTGGCCGCAGCGATCGTTGCCGGACTCGTGTTCGCAAAGCGCCACGAGCTTGCGCGCGTTACCCTCGGCGCGGTTGCGGGGGCCGCGGGCTACCAGGTCAGCATCGGCGCCATTCGCGTCGGCGGCGGGGTCGCCGCGCTCTCCGAGATCCGCGTTGACCGCAACGCGCAGCCCCTCCTGCGGGCAGACCGCGTCACGGTGCGCTATTCCCTGCGGGATCTCTTGCCGGGCAGCCGCCATCGCTTCGGTCTCCTCGGCGTCGATGCGTCCGGAATCAGGCTGACGCTCACTCGATTCGCGGACGGTTCCTTCAACATCGGGCTTCCCGGACGCGGGCCTTCCGCCAGAGCTCCGCAACCCCCCAACCCCGTGCCCCTGAATTTCTCCGTGCGCGTGCGCGACGCGCAGATCGAGCTGCGCGAACCCACCGCCTACGAGGCCAGTGCTAAAGAGGTGCGGATCGGCGAGATCGCCGCCGACGCCGAGGTCGACAGCGCTGCCGTTACGACCTACCGCGTGACGGGCGCGTTCGAAGAGCGCCGCCGCGAGCCGTTCGTGGTGCGCGGCAAAGTCGACGCGATCGCCGGCTTTGCGATGCACCACGCGACGGCCGCGCGCTTCCCGTTACGCGCGCTCGCGAACTACTTCGCCCAGAGCGCCGACGTGCGCGTGCTGCGCGGCGGCGCGCACGATTTCGACGTCGTGATCTACGCGCTTGGGGTGCAACCGGGCGTCGCGCCCTCGTATCACGTGAGCCTACGGCTCGATATCGCGCAAGGGCGGCTCGCGCTGAGCGCGCTCTCGCTTCCCATCGACGACGTGAGCGGACGCCTGCACGTCATCGACAACGACTTTTTTATCGGCGGTGCGCGAGGGAAACTTGCGGGCATTCCCCTGCATTTCCAAGGCGGCGTGTACGATCTCGACGGCGCGCTCACGGGCATCGCACAGCTGCGTGTGGCGGTCTGGGGCGGCGGCGAGCTCGACCGGCTGCGCCAGGCGTTCTCGTTCACGCGCGACCAGCCGATCTCCGGAAAGGTGAGTTTCGGGGTCTCCGTGCGAGGACCGACCAACGATCCGATCATCGTGGCGAGCGCGCGCTCCGCGCGCGCCGTCTACCGCAAGCTGCCCTTCGACGACGTCAATGCCGGCGTCATCTATCACGCCAACGTCGTTGCGCTGGCGCCGCTGCAGGCACGCTACGGCGGCATCGCGATCGCCGTGCGCGGGCGGCTCCGCACCGGCGCGCATCTGCGCACGGAGGTCGCGCTTCACGTCAGCGGCCCGGCGGACCGGCTGCCCTACCTCGACGAGATGCTGGGCGACGAGCCGGTGGTTGTCGACGCAAGCGCGATCGGCAACGATTTGAAATTCCACGTGATCGGCAGCGCGGCGTCGGCGCGCGGCATCGCGCGCATGGCTGCGTTGCTGCAGATGAACGGCGACGGCACCGCGGTCGTCAACCCGTTCTGGCTGCACACGCCGCGCGGGAACCTCGTGGGAGGCTACATTCTCGACCGGCCGCGCGGCACGAGCGCCTTCTGGATGACGGCCGACGGGTTGCGCATGCGCGCGCCGCCGTACCCGGCATTTCCGAACCTGCAGCTGCCGCAGATACCCACGATCGACGGCGGAGTAATGAACGCCGCAATCGCCGGCGGCGGGTCGGGGAGCCACGTGGTGTTAAGCGGATTGGTCAACGCCGCGGGCACCAGCATTGCCGGCATTCGCTTCGATACGGTCAAAGCGGCGCTGGCGGGAACGCTGGCCAACGCGCCGATCAATCTGCTGAGCGCCACGGGTCCGTGGGGAACGTTCGCCGGAAACGGCGCTTTCTCGACCCAGCGCTTCGTCGCGCGTGGCCGCTATCGGGGTACGTTCGAAGGCTTGGCGCCGCTAACCGGCAACGCGCTGGCCGGTCACGGACCGCTGAGCGGCACCGTCGCGATCTCCGTGGCATCGGGGCGCGTTGCGGTCGTCGCCAGCGATCTCTCGATGCCGGGCGCGACGCTGCACGGCGTGCCCGTCAACCGAGCGAGCGTCGCGCTGGCGATCGACGGCAATCGGCTGCGCATCTACTCGGCGCACGCGCACGCCGCCGGCGGCGACGTGGTGGCCGCCGGCACGTTCTCGCTGGCGCCCGGCCGTGCCGGCGCATCCTCGCAGCGCCTGTCGCTGGTCGCGAACAGGCTGGCGGCGTCGCAGCTGCGCGGAATCGGGCTCCCAATGCAAGGCGGCACGATCACCGCCAGCGGCGATCTGCGTGCCGGCGCCCCGATTCCCGGCTTCAACGGCGGCGTGGCGATTGCAAACTCTCATATCGCGCAGTTTCCGATCTCCGGCGACGCCGACGTCGCCCTCTCCGGCAACGCGGTCACGCTCTCGCGCACGATCGGCGAAATGGGCGGGACGTACGCGCTCGTCGACGGCAGCATCGGAGCGCTCGCATCGGGCTCGCCGGCATATTCGCTCGACGCGCGCGTTCCCGCGGGGCCGATCGCGCGCACGCTGCACGCCTTCTCGCTGCCGAACTACATGACCGACGGCTCGTTCAACGCCGCGCTGCGCATCGGGGGGCGAAGCATCGCGCCGGCGGTCAGCGGCCGCGTCGGCGTGCCGGCCGGCGAAGTCAACGGGCTGCCGTTCGTCGACGCCGGCGCGACGATCGCGGCCGATTCCCGCGGCGTGACGATGCACGAAGGCTCGGTACTCGTCGGCACCACGCGTGCGCGCTTCGACGCGGTGTCGCGTCCGAACGAGCAAGCCGTCAGCGTAAACGCGCCGCGCGCCGACCTCTCCGACTTCAACAACTTCTTCGATACCGGAGATACGCTCGACGGTAACGGCAGCGTGCGGATCGCGGCGACGTCAGCCGGTTCGCGCGTGACCTCGAGCGGCAACGTTGACGTGCGTGGCTTCCGCTATCGCAATCTGCCGATCGGCGACACGCGCGGCGTCTGGACGAGCGCGCGTAACGCCGTCACCGGAACGATCGCCGTCGGCGGCAACGAAGGCGCGCTGCACGCCCACGGTTCGATCGCCTTCACTCCCGGCGATCGCTGGCTCCAAACGCTGGAACGCTCGCGCTACGACCTCAGCGTCGAAGTCGCCGATCTCGATCTTTCACTTTGGCTGCCGGCTCTGGGCATGCAGTCCGTACCGATCACCGGCCGCGCCGGCGGCGTCGCCACGATCCACGGGCGCTTTCCGCAGATCGACGCGCGCGGTAACGCCAGCATCACGGGCGGAACGATCGGGCCGCTGACGCTCGAGCGCGTGACGGTCGCGCTGCACGCTGCCGGCCGGCGAGTGATCGTCGACGCCGCGGAGCTGCAGACGCCCGAACTGCGCGCCACGGCAAGCGGCTCCCTGGGATTCGACGCGCACCAGCCGCTCGATCTGCAGGTGCATGCCGCCACCGATAAGCTTGCCACGCTGGTCTACGACGTTTCCAAGACGCGCATACCGGTCACCGGCGCTTTTGAATCGACGCTCTCGATCGGCGGAACGTACCGCGCGCCCACCTTCCTCGTCGGCTTCGACGCAACGGGCGTTCGCGCGTACGGAATCCCAATCGCCGCCGTCTTCGGCGAGATGCGGCTTCGCGGGCGAAGCCTCGTGCTCTCGAACGCCGGTGTGACGCTGCAGAAAGGAGAGGCGACACTGGCGGGCTCGCTGCCGTTGAGTCTTTCGCCGCTGCGCATGGAGCCCGACCAGCCGCTGAACTTCGACCTCGACGTCGTTGGGCTCGATCCATCGATTTTCGACGAAGCGTTCGGCAGCAATACGAAGATGACCGGACTGCTCGACGGTCACGTGGGCCTCTCCGGCACGATGCGCAAGCCGGCCGTCGTCGGACACGTCACGCTCGCCAACGGGTCGTACGCGAGCGATCTCGAGCGCGTGCCGCTCTCGCGCATCGCCGCGGATATAGTATTCAACCACTCTTCGGCCGTCGTCAATCGGCTTTCGGCGCGCGCCGGCGCCGGCACGCTCTTCGGGTCGGGGCGGATCGACTTGCCGGGTACCGGCTCGAGCGGCGTGGCGATGTCGCTGCACGGCGTCGCTCGCGGGGCGCAGCTCGACGTTCCGGCCTACGGCAGCGGCACGCTCGACGCGTCGTTGGCGCTGGCGAAGACGGCGGCGTCGGTCGCGCAGCTCTCGGGAAGCGTCACGCTGAGCAACGCGGCACTGCCGTTCGCATCGTTCGTGAAGGCGGCAACGCAGGCGCAATCGGCGGGCGCGGCCGCGATCCCATTGGCCCTCGACGTGCGCGCGAGTGCGGGCAAGAACGTGCGAGTGCGGGGCAGCGGCTACGGCGCCGGCCTGGACATCGGCGCCACGGGCTCCGTGCGCCTCGCCGGCACGCTGGCGGCGCCGACCCTCGACGGCACGATCGTTTCGACCGGGGGCACCCTCACCTACTTCGATCGCGCATTCCGGGTGCAGGAGGGGAGCGTGCGCTTCGCTGCGGCCGACGGCGTGCTGCCGACACTGCACGCCGTCGCGAATGCCAGCATCGTCAACCCCGATCCGGATCGCGCCCGCAATCCGTACGGCAGCGCCGAGGTGACGATCTCGGTGGACGGTCCGATCGCGGGGCTGAAGATCGGGCTCTCCTCGACGCCGCCGGGCTACACCCGCGATCAGATCCTCGCGCTGATCGCGCCGCTGGGCGGTTTCATCGGCGGCATCTCCTTCAGCCGGCAGGGCATGCTCGCGCGGCAAGAGCCCGGCGGCATCACGCCGCTCGGCACGCTCTCGCCGATTCCCAACGTCGCGCTTCCGCAGAACAGCACGATCACCGTGGGACAGGAAGCTTTCAATATTCTCAACGCGCAGTTTACCGCCGGCCTGTTGGCGCCCGTCGAGAGCACGCTGGGTCAGGGGCTGGGGCTCTCGAGCATTAACCTGACGCTCGGCTATTACGGCAACGTCGGATTCACGGCCACGCGGCTGCTCGGCAAACAGGTCAGCGCGGTCTACGCCGTCACCTTCGGCATACCGCAGGTCCAATCGTTCGGCTTGGTGGTCACGCCCGCGCCCGACACGACGGCGAATCTGAACTTCTTCTTGCAGAGCGGTCCGACGAAACTCTTACAGCTGCCGGGCTCGCCGACCGGCTACGGTGCGGGCTATCTCGCTGGGCAGCCGCTGATCGGCAACACCGGGTTCAGCCTTACCCTTTCGCGTTATTTCTGGTGAAGAGGCAGGATAATTAAGCGCACGTTGGAGCCTTCCCGCGCGAGCAAGGACCCCGGGAGAGGGGGGCGGAACAGCCCGTCCCGAGCCGCACGCGGCATGCTTGCGCGCTGGCCGTGCACTGCCCCATCCGCTATGAGAACAGATTGAGAACGATTTTTTCAAATGACCTTTGACCCCGGGCGGCGCTCCGGCGCAATCGAGCGGTGCTTGTGCATCCTTCTCGCGCTGATCGCAACGGTTCGGCTGAGCCTCTTGCCCGTGGCGGCAGCGCCGGCGCCGAAGATCGTCTCGGTCGACGTTACCGGCAACCTGCACGTACCGACCTCCACGATCATGGAGGTGATCGTCGCGCGGCCGGGTCAGACGTACAATCCCAAGATCGTGCAGGACGACCTGGCGCGCATCAACGCCCTCGGCTACTTCGCCGACATCGCGCCGCCGCTGGTTCGCGCACGGCCCAACGGGATCGCGATCACCTACCGCGTCGTCGAGAATCCGGTGCTCACGAAGATACTCTTCACCGGCAACCAGAAGGTTCCAAGCGACACGCTCGCGGCGCTGATGGATCTCTCGGTCGGCCAGGTTTTCAACACGAATACGTTCCGCCAAGACGTGCTCAAGATCAACAACTACTACGAGCGCATCGGGTATGGTGGGCAGGTGCCGACGCACGTGCGCGACATCAATCTCGACGCGAAGACGGGCGTGCTGACGCTGACGATACGCGAAGGCCTCACGGTCAAGGCGATCCAGATCGGCGGCGATCCGCTCCTGCCGCCGTCGTTCATCCTACCCGGACTCACGCTGAAGGTCGGCGGCGTCTACTCCGACGCCGTGCGCGACGCCGACGCCAAGGCGCTGCAGAAGCTCTACGAAAACCGCTTCCATCTCGAGCTGGGTAACTTCGAGGGCGGTATCGAGCCGTCGTCGATCGATCTCAACGCCGGCACCGCGACCGTCAAGTACAATATTTACGTCGCGCGCATCGCGGTCGTCGAGATCACCGGAAACACTCGCACGAAGGACCAGGTGATCCGCCGCGAGCTGCGCGAGAAGCCGGGGATGGTGCTCAATACCGACGCGATCAAGCGCGACTACGAACGCCTCAACGCGCTGAACTTCTTCTCGAAGGTCGAGCCCGACATTAAGCCCGGCCCCGACCCCAAGAAGCCGCAGGACGTGACCGTCGTCTGGCACGTCACGGAGCAGCGCACGGCCTCGGCGTCCATCGGATTCGGCTACTCGGGCGGTCTTACGGGCCTTGGCCTCTACGCGACGCTCGGCCTTACCGACAACAACCTGCACGGCACCGGCAACTCCGCGGGGATCCAGTTCGAAGAGGGCTCGCGCACGGGCGTCGCACAGCTGACCCTGTCGGTGCCGTATCTGGGCAACACGCCGCAGTCCGAGAAGTATACGGCGGGCGGCTCGCTCTTCACGAACCACACCACCTACTACTATCCGGTCTATACGATTTCCGGAACCGGAAGCTCGGTCACCACCAACGGGAACATCCCGATCCCGGTCACGCTCTACCCCAGCTCGAACTCGCAGCAGCTCTCCAACGTCGTGGCGACCAACTCGTCGGCGGCAACGGGCGCGACGGGCAACATCGGCCGGCGCCTGAGCGACTACACGATTCTCTCGCTGGCGGTCACCGGCGAGAAGATCCGTTACGACACGACGGTGCCCTCGCCGTATTACTTCCAAGGCAATCAGCCCAACATCTTTGTGGGGCCGACGCCCGGCCCGATCAACTCCTCGCCCTACAACCAAGGCGGTTCGTTCGGCATCGCGGCATCGTCGATCGCCAACGTGAATACCGGCGCTCCGTACAACCTCGTTACGACGGGGTTGAGCCTGCAGACGATCACGCTCGACGATCCGTTCAATCCCCGCGACGGCGTCAAGGCGCTGCTCAACACGACGTTCTCCGCTCCCGCGATCGGCTCGAACTTCTCGTTTACGCAGAGCACGATCGATCTGGCGAAGTTTTTCCCGGTGCTGAAAGACGCGACGATCGGCGTGCACGGCGTCGGCTACTTCTCCACCGGCGTCATCCCGCCGAGCAGTCTCTTCACGTACTCCGACCAGCAGATGCGCGGGTATAACCAAGTATTCTACGCGACCAATGCCTACCTCGGACAGGTGGAGCTGCGCCAACCTCTGGCGCTGGACCGCCGAATAACGCTGGCGTTCTTCGTTCGACGAACTCGATTATCGGATTCGAGGCGCCTACCCGCTGCTCGATCCGTATACGAACCGCATTACGGGCTATCCGTCCGATTGGGCGCTCTACGGAGACTACGGCGCCGGTATTCGCTTCGACGTGCCGCAGCTCGGCCTGCGAACGATTCGCATCGATTTCGCCAAGGGGCTGTACGGAACGCATACGAGCTTCGGCATCGGCCAGAGTTTCTAGGGTTTCCCCAGAAAAGATGAAGATGCGATCGAAAATCCTTTGCGCGGCGGCGGTGCTGCTGTCGCTCTCCCTCTCCCCGGGCGCCATCGCCGCCGACCTCACCGACGTCGGCTTTGTGGATCAAGCCGACATCGCCAACCTCCCGGTCTTCGCCAGCGCGAACCGGCAGCTGGCCTCGGTCAAGGCGCAGCTCGACGCCCAGTACGAAAACCAGGTCAGACGCGCGCGCAGCGACGCCGACAAACAGCGCATCACGCTGCAGTTCCAGCAGCTGCTCAGCGACAAGCAGCGCGAGATCGCCGGCCCGCTCTTCCAGCGCGCGCAGCTCGCGATCGCCGCGGTGGCCGCCACCCGGAATCTCTCCGTCGTCGTCGACAAGCGCATCGTGATCTATGGCGGGCAAGACATTACCAAAGACGTCGAAACGATCTTCGCCAGTCCGCAGGCGATCCAGCCGCCGGCGGCATCGCCGCCGCCGTCGGAGATCGGCTACGTCGACCAGACCGTGCTCGACAGCATCGCCAAGGTGCAGAGCGCCAACAACGAGATGCAGCAGTTCCAAACCACGCAGCGGCAGCTGTACGCCGCCAAGCTCGCGCAGGCGAAGAGCAATACCGACAAGCAGCAGATTTTCACCGAGTACAACAAGTCGATCTCCGATAAGCAAGACCAGTTGCTCAAACCGCTCGTCGACGAGACGAAATCGGCGACTGCGGCGATCGCCAAGCGGAAGAACTTGCTGCTGGTCGTCGATAAGGCAGACGTCGTCTACGGGGGCATGGACATTACGACCGACGTCCAGAATGAGTTCTCGAAGTAGTGCGGGAGCCGTTCTGAGAATGGCGACGGCCCTCTGCGCGGCCGCAGTTTCGCTCAGCGCGTGCGGCGTGAACGTTCACTCCAACGCAATCCGGGGAACCGGGTACGTGCGGCTGGACGAGGTGGTGAAGAGACACCCGCTCTATCCGCAGCTCTCCCAGATGGACGACGCGATAGCGGCGATCACGCTGCAGTCCGCGGGGCCGCAAGTACCGCTCTCGGCCAAGCAGATTTCCGTGCAGGTGGCGCAGCTCAATAAAGAGCTGCACGCCGCGCAGACGCGCGCGAACAAGGTCCTCGCTCAGAAGCAGACCGATTACATGCGCCGCGAGCAGCAGGCCGTGGAGGCCGCGCTCAAAGCAGCCGGCGTTCCTGGGGCCGGCGCGTTGGCCGCGCAGCAGATGAGCGGCGCGTCGGCGGTTGGGGCGCAGCAGGCGGCACAGGCGGCAAACGCCGATCTCCAAGCGTACCAGCAGAGCGTCATCGCGCAGAACAATGCCGCGGCGAACTCGATCGCCAGACAGCTCGCGACGCAAGCCGATCAGAAGTACCGTGCCAAGGCCGAGCAGCTGCAGCAGAACGAGACCGACCTTTCGTTGCGGCTGACCCAGCAAGACGCCGGCGCGCGTCTGGCGATCAAGATGCGTCTCTCGAACCTGGCGATGGATCCCGCGGCGCGCCAGCAAGCGCAGGCGCAGCTGACCGCGATCAACGACAGAGAAGCCGCGCAAGTCGAGGCGCAGCGCAAGACCGACGAAGCGACGCTGCGCGTCTACCGCGCCCAGCTCGACCGCGAAACCGGCAGCGCGATTCGCTCGCAGGCCGGCGCGATCGCAGCGCAGACCCAGAGCAAGCTCGTCGAACGCCGCAACGAGGTGGGGTCGCAGCTCGGCAGCATCGCGCCTCCGCCCGCGCCGCCGAGCCTCACGCCGGGCGTGCGCGCGCAGCTCGCGCAGATCCAGAAGCAGTACGCCAAACAGTTCCAGTCCGACGCCGCCAAGACCATCGCCGAGTACAACGCCACCAAGGACGATCTCGACCGCCAGTTCGCCGCGCTGCACGGTGCCGACATCGGCGCAACCGGCGCAGCCGGCGCCGAGCTGAACTCGCTGCAGAAGCGGCGCAGCGATCTCTACGCGCAGATCGTAGGCCAGGTGGAGAGAGACGCCGACCGCATAGCCAAAGACCGCGGCCTCAGCATCGTCTTCGTCAACGTCTGGGCCGCCGCCGGGGGATACGATATGACGAACCAAATCATCAGCGACGTGGAAAGCCAGCACGAGTGAACGATCGCCGCATCTTCCTCTCCATCGCCGCGCTCGCGCTCCTGTCCGCTGGGAGCGGCTGCGCCGCGCAGAGCTCCATCGGCCTGGTCGACGTTCAACGGATCGTCGCCAACTGGCCCGAGTATCAGGGCTACCAGAATCAGCTCAACGTCGAAGAGCGCTCGATCGCGACGCGCCACGAGAGCGTAGCGCGGCGAAATCGCGACGCCATCGAGTTGGAGCGCAAGTACGCGAAGGTCACCGATAAGCTCTCGGGGCAGATCCGCGATGCCGCCGCCAAGATTGCCTCGGATAGCAAGCTTAAGCTCGTGGTTACGCGCGAGGGAATCGGCTACGGCGGCGTCGACATCACGAGCCAGGTCGAGAAGGCGCTCAACATTACGGAGAAGACGACGCCCGCTCCAAGTAGTTAACGTGCTCGGCACGCTGGATGAGCTGGCCGCGGCGGTGCACGGCCGCGTGCTCGGCGACGGCAGCACGCGGGTCGCGCGCATCGCCGGCGTCGACGAGGCCGGCCCCGACGACCTGACCTTCGCCACGACCGCGGCATATTTCGCCGCCGCGTGCGACGGCGCCGCCGCCGCGGTGCTCGTCGACGAATCTCTGGCCCCGCAAAGCTGCCCCAAGCCGCTCTTGATCGTGGCCAACGCACGCCGGGCCCTCGGCGAGCTGCTGGCGGCGCTGCGACCGCCGCGTCCGCGCGGCCCTTTTCGCCACCCCAGTGCGATCGTTGCGAGCGACGCGGTGCTCGCCGACGACGCGTACGTCGACGCGCACGCGTACGTCGGCAGCGGCGCGGCGATCGGCCGCGGCAGCGTCGTCGGCGCGAGCGCCTACGTCGGCGAGAACGTACGCGTCGGCGAAGAGGTCTGGCTGCGGCCGCGGGCGGTCGTGATGGCGGGCTGCGCGCTCGGCGATCGCGTCGTGCTGCACCCCGGGTCGGTGATCGGCAGCGACGGGTTCGGCTGGGCGTTCGTCGACGGCCGCGCGCGGCGGATCCCGCAAGTCGGCAACGTCGTGTTGGAAGACGACGTCGAGATCGGCGCCAACTCGTGCGTCGATCGCGCGCAGACGGGCTCGACCGTCATCGGCGCCGGCACGAAAGTCGACAACCTCGTGCAGATCGGCCACAACTGCCGCATCGGCAAGCATTGCGTGATCGCGTCGCTCACGGGATTGGCCGGTTCCACCACGATCGGCGACTACGTGATGGTCGGCGGGCAGACCGGCTTCAAGGGACACGTGAACGTCGGCTCCCGCGTGACGATTGCGGGCCAGTCGGCGATCTGGCACGACGTCGAGGACGGTGCGACGATCTCGGGTCAACCGGCGATCGGCCACCGGGACGAGCTTCGCCGACAGGTCATGTTTCGTAAGCTGCCAAAGCTGTTCGATCGTGTCGAGGCTCTGGAACGCGACGCTCCGCGCCGGCCAAAAGGTTCCTGACTAGTGCAAGCGACGCTTCGCCAGACGCTTACCTTCGAGGGAGTCGGCCTCCATACCGGGGCCGATTGCCGCATGGAGCTGCGTCCTGCGGGCGTCGACGAGGGCCTGAACTTCCTCTCCGCCGGCACGCGCATTCCCGCGACGGTCGAGCACGTGGTCGACACTTCGCGCGCGACCGTGATCGGTCGCGGCGGCGTCACCATCTCGACCACCGAGCACGTGCTCTCGGCGCTGCTGGCGATGGGCGTCACCAACGCCGAGATCGCGGTAGACGGCCCCGAGATACCCGTTTGCGACGGCAGCGCGGCACAATTCGTCGCGGCGATCGAGGCGAGCGGACTGCAAGCGCAGCGCGCGGAGCGCCGGACCTTCGAGTTGACGGAACCGGTGATCGTCCGCAGCGGCGACAAACTGATGGCGGCGTTTCCGGCGCCCGCGTTTCGCGTGAGCTTTACCGCCGATTTTCCACCGCCGATCGGCACGCAGTATTTCTGCGCCGACGTCGATCCGGTGCGCTATCGAGAAGAGATCGCCGGCGCGCGCACCTTCGGCTATCTGCACGAGATCCAGGCGCTGCTGGCGCGCGGGCTGGCCCGCGGGGGCAGCCTGGAGAACGCCCTGGTCTTTACGCCCGATGGCCCGATGCAGCCGCTGCGCTGGCCCAACGAAGCGGTGCGCCACAAGGTGCTCGACCTCATTGGCGATCTCGCGTTGCTGGGCGCGTGGCCGCACTGCGAGATCGTCGCCATCAAGAGCGGCCACGAACTGCACTGCTCGTTGACGAGCGCGTTGCGCGCGCGCGCGCGCGTGCTGTCTGCATAGGGGGAAGGGATTGGGCGAGCTCGACATCCGTCAGATCTTCGAACTTCTGCCGCATCGCTATCCGATGCTGCTGGTCGACCGCATCTTGGAGTTCGAGCACATGGTGCGCGCGCGCGGTTACAAGAACATCACCTACAACGAAGCGATCTTCGCGGGGCACTTTCCCGGCAATCCCGTGCTACCCGGCGTCTACATGATCGAAGCGCTGGCGCAGCTGGGCGGCGCGATGATCCTCGAGCCCGGCGAGTTCTCGCGCAAGACGCCCTACCTCGCCGGCATCGAGAAGGCCAAGTTCCGCCGTCCGGTCGTTCCGGGCGACCGGCTCGACATGGAGGTGACCATGCTGCGCCATAAGCGCAATATCGGCTGGGTGAGCGGCGAGGCGACCGTCGACGGACAGTTCGCCTGCTCGGCGGAGCTGATGTTCTCGATCGTTTCGGATCCGCGCATGTTCGGCGTCAACTCGTCCGTCCTCCATACCTAGGTCGCCGTGCTGCACCCCACCGCGATCGTGCATCCGAGCGCGAAGATCGGAAAGCACGCGGAGATCGGCCCCTACTGCATCGTGGGCGAACACGTCACGATCGGCGCGCGCTCGGTTCTGCAGGCACACGTCGTCGTCAACGGCTGGACGCAGATCGGCGACGATTGCCAGATTTTTCCGTTCACGACGATCGGCGCGGCCTCGCAGGATCGCAAGTACGCCGGCGAGCGCGCGTTCACGCGCATCGGAAACCGAACGATGCTGCGCGAATACGTGAGCATCCAGCGCGCTACCGGGCAAGACCAGACGACCGCCGTCGGGGACGACTGCTTGCTGCTCGCCTACGTGCACGTCGCGCACAACTGCATCTTCGGCAACGACGTGACGATGAGCAATCTCGCGCAGCTCGCCGGTCACGTGCACGTGGCCGATTATGTGACGATCGGCGGCCAGACCGGAATCCACCAGTTCACGCGCGTCGGCCGCCACGCGATGGTCGGCGGCATGAGCAAGCTCACCAAAGACGTGCCGCCCTTTTTCCTCGTCGAGGGCAATCCGTGCCAGCCCTACGGACTCAACAGCGTCGGCTTGCGGCGCGCCGCGTTCTCGGTGGGCGATCGTCAGGAGATCAAGCGTTTCTATAAACTGCTCTACGACCCGAAACTCAACGTTTCGCAGGCGATCGAAGCGATGAAGGAGCAGGTGACCACCGATCCCGGCCGCGAGATCATCGCGTTTCTCGAGGCAAAGTCCGAGCGGGGCGTTCTCAAGTAGCGCGGCGTTCCGCGTGAGCGATCTTTGAAGTACTTCGTTTCGACCGGAGAGCCGTCGGGAGAAGCCAGCGCTATCGCGCTGACGGAACGCATCGCGCAACACGATCCTCAAGCGACCTTCGAAGGCATCGGCGGTGCGGCAATGCGCGCGGCCGGAGTGACGCTCTGGCGCGATCATACGGGCTGGGCCAGCATGGGGCCGGCCGCCGCAATTCCCCGCATTCCCAAGCTGCTGCTGGCGATGCTGCAGACGGCCAATCACATCGCCGCCACGAAGCCGGATCTGGTGCTGCTGGTCGATTTCGGCGTTTTCAATCTGCGGCTCGCGCGGCAGCTGCGCCGCATGGGCTACTCGGGCGCGATCCTCGACGTCTTTCCACCCGGCACCTGGCTCGACAATCCCGAGAAGGCCCGCATGGTGAGCGAAGCGACGATTCCCGTGACGGCGTTCGCGCATCAATACGAGTTCTATCGCGGCCTGGGTTGCCGCATCGAATTCTTCGGCCACCCGCTCACCGGGCGCTACGCGCTGCGCCCGCTACGCCCGCCGCCGCCGGCCGATGGCGGCGTCGTGACGATCCTTCCGGGCAGCCGCGGCGGCGAGCTGCGCCGCCACCTCCCCGTGCTCTGCGCGGCGTATCGCGTGCTGCAAGCGCGGCGTCCGAAGCTGCGCGGCGTGTTCGGCGCCGCCAACGAGCGCGCGCGGCAAAAGATCGAACGCGCGATCGCGGGCGCCGCGCTCGCTAACGTCGAGATCGTATCCGGCGTCGCGGAGGCGCTCGAAGGAGCCGACGGCGCGTGGGTCTGTTCGGGCACCGCGGTGTTGGAGACGGCTTTGCTCGGCGTGCCCGCGGTCGCGATCTACGTGATTCCGCGCAGTCTGATCTGGTACGGCCACCGCATGATCAAACACCGTTTCATCACGCTGCCCAATCTCGTGCTCGGAAGAGAGGTCGTGCCCGAGCTGCTGCAGGACGCAGCGACCCCCGAACGGTTAGCGACCGTTCTCGAAGCGATGATGAGCGATCCGTCGCGACAGCACGACGCGTATGCGGAGATGCGCGCGGCGCTCGGTCCTGCCGATGCACTCGATCGCATCGCGGCGTTCGCCGTCCGCCTCGCGCGCGGCTCCGAGCTTACGGCGTGATCCGCATCTATCACACGTCCGACCTGCACGATCGCCGCGGCATCGCGCGGCCGCTGCACGCACTGCGCGAACGCGCGCCGGGGCTCTACTTCGATTGCGGCGACTCCCTGCGCGGAAGCCAGACGGTCTATCATCGCGACGAGCCGATCGTGCGCGAACTGGATGCTGCGGGTTACGACGCGCAAGCGATCGGCAACCGCGAGTTCCACTATCTTTTCGGCCTGCTGCGCGCTCGCGCGGCGGCGATGCGCCATCCCCTGGTCTGCACGAACCTGCGCGACACGAAAGGCCGTCCGCTGCCGTTCGTGCCGTCGCTGCGCATCGCCGCGCGCGACGACGTTGGCGCCGAGGTTGCGGTGCACGTGCTCGGCCTGCTGATCATGCAGTATCCGCAAGGCAGCGCGTGGGAGCGCGTCTTCGGCTGGCGTTTTCTCGATCCGTGGGATGCGATCGCCCCGTACGCGCAGAGCTGCCCTCGGGCGAACCGCTGATCGTCCTCTCGCATCTCGGGCTCTCTCTGGACTGCAAGCTCGCGGCGCGCGTGCCGCGCATCGATCTGCTGCTCGGCGGCCACAGTCACGACACGCTGCCGGAACCGCGCGTGGTCGACGGCGTGCCGATCGTGCACGCGGGGCCGTACGGCGCGTACGTTTCGCGCAGCGAGTTGAGCTACGATCCGCACCGCGGGCGCTTCGCGCTGAGCGATTTCGCACTGCTGCCGCTGCTGGCGCCGCCGTGAGCCGCGTGCTCTTCGTCTCCAACGGACACGGCGAAGCGGCGATCGCCGGCCGCATCGCCGTCGAGCTGCACGCGCTCGCGCCCGACCTCGAGATCGATCACCTGGCGCTTGTCGGCGACGGCACCTCGGGTGCGATGCGTGAGGTTGGTCCGCGGCGCGCGATGCCCAGCGGCGGCTTGATCGCGATGGGCAACGTGCGCAACATCCTGCGCGACGTCGGGGCGGGTCTGCTCGGCCTGCTCGCGGCGCAGCGCCGCTTCCTGCGCGGCGCGCGCGGAGCGTACGCCGCGGCGGTGGCGGTCGGCGACGCGTATGCCTTGGCGATGACGCTGCGCGCGCGGGCCAGCACGGTCTTCGTCGGTACGGCAAAAAGCGTTTCCGTGGCGCCGTACGGTCCGTTCGAACGGCGCCTGCTCGCGCGTGCGGCTGCAACCTTCGTTCGCGACGACGCAACGGCGAAAGCTCTGCGCGAGCATGGCGTCACCGTTAACCCGGCGGCGAACGTGATCGTGGATCTGTTTGTGACTCCCGGCGATGGCGCCGCAGCCGCCGCAACCGAAGGCTTCGAACCTGCGCTCGCGCTTTTTCCCGGAAGCCGCGAGGGCGCGTACGACGACGCGGCCTTCTTGCTGCAGGTCGTGCGCGCGCTGGCCGCGCGCTATCCGCGGCTCGGCGCGGTGCTCTCGGTGGCGCCAGGTCTCGATGCCCAACGCTTCCTGAGCGACGCGCGGCGCGAAGGCTGGCGCAGCACGAACGGAACGACGCCCGAGATGCCGTTCCTCTTGCGCGACGGCGAACGAACGCTCGTACGCGCGTGGAGCGCGGCGCCGGGTCCGCTGCTCTCGCGCGTTGCGCTGTTGCTCGGGCAGGCCGGAACGGCAAACGAAGGCGCCGCGGCGGCCGGCGTGCCCGTCGTTGCATTTGCGCGCGAGCGCGGCGGGCGCGCGCGCTGGTATCGCCGGCGACAGCAGGGTCTGCTCGGCGACGCGCTGCTGCTGCTCGGAGGCTCGCTCGACGATGCGGTCGCCGGCGTGTGCGCGCTGCTCGACGATGCGCCCCGGCGCGCCGCGATGGGCGCGGCCGGTCGCGCGCGCATGGGCCCGCCGGGCGCGGCGCGCCGCATCGCGCAGACGGTGGCCGTGCTGGCGCGGGCGAGTTGATGCGGCGCGCAATGCCGGCGGCGCTGGGCATCATGCAGGCCTGCGTACCGCTGTTGCCCAGCTTCATCGCGCTCACCAGCGTCGCGTATCCGGGCGTCTCGCTGCTGCCGCTGAGCGCGACCTTGAGCGTGATGGCGCTGTGCCTCGTGCTGGCGGCCTATGCGGTCCCAATGCTGCTGCGCTATCCGCGACGCGGTGGCCAGCCGCTGCTGCTGCCGCTGCTCGCGGTCGTCGGCGCGGGATTGCTGTCGGGGCTGCTCGGATTCGATCCGCGCGCCGGACTGCTCTTCACCTTCATCGGGCTGCTCGGCGTAATCTGGCACTGCGCGATCGTGCGCTTCTACGGCGATCGCGGCGCGGCCGACGCGATCTGGTGGGCGTTTCTGGTATCGGGCGGTCTCGCCGCCGCCGTGGCGATCGCGATGGTCATTACGCGCACGCCGGCAAGCCTGTATGCGATCCAGCACGGGCGCGCGACGGGCACGTTCGTGCTGCCGGGAGAGCTTGCCGGATTTACGATCGTGCTCTTGCCGGTCTGCTACGCCGTGGGATGCGTGGGGAGCGGCAAATCGCTGCGAACGCTGGCGTGGTGCACGGGAGCCGTCGGTCTCGCGGCGCTGCTGCTCACCTTTTCGCGCGCAGGTTGGATGGGATTTGCCACCGCGGTCGCGTTCTTGGCCGCGGCGCGCACGCGCAAGCCCGCGGTCGCCGCCGCGGTCGTCGCTGGCGGAGCGGCGATCGTGCTGCTGCTCTTTAACGTGCGCCACGACCCGAGCGAAGACTTCACGCGTCCGGCGATCTGGCAGGCGGCGGTGCAGGTGATCGACCGGTTTCCGCTGCTCGGCGTCGGGCCGTTCAACTTCTCGCGGCTCTACGCGCTCGTTCGCGGGCCCGATGCCGACGCGACCGCATTTCACGCGCACAGCCTCTACCTCACGTTCTTTGCCGAGCTGGGGATCGTGGGAGTCGCCGCGCTGCTTTGGACGATCTGGCGTTTCGCCGCCGAGCTGCGCCGCCGGCTGGCCAGTGCGTCGCCGCGCGCTGCGCTGCTCGCGTGCGGCGTGACGGCGGGACTGCTCGGCGTCGCCGTGCAAGGCCTGATCGATACCGTGAGCGTCGTGATCTTCGGACTCTGGATGCCCATGCTGGCGCTCGCGCTCGCGGCCGCGCGCGACGGCGAGCCAGCCCCGTAGTGCGCCGCAGCGTCCTGGCGGCGGCGGCCCTCTGGCTGCTCGCCGGCTGCAACCCGCAGGCGCCCAAGGCGGCGCCCTCCCCAACGGCCGCTGCGAAGGCGCGTCCCACGGCGACGCCCCTGGTGCTGGTCGTAAAGGGCAAGGGCACGGCGCAGCGGCCGGTTCACGTCATTCAGCAAGTCCACAACCGCGTCGACTACGATCTGCTCGCAAGCTCGTACGAGAGCCGAGGCCCGCAGAATGCCATGCGTTCGGTCTTTACCGATGCGCGGGTGACCTTTCGCGACAAAAACGGTTCGACGATCGCGGCCAACGCGCCGCAAGCCATCGTCAACCAGACCGCGAACACGGTTACGCTCCAGGGCGGCGTGGACGCGCGTACCGCCGCCGGCATGACGCTGCACTGCGATCGGCTCGTCTACGTTCGAGGCAGCGGCACCCTACACGGAGACGGCAACGTTGTGATAACCGATCCCAAAGGCTTTCGAGCGACCGGCTCGAGTTTCGATTCCGACATCACGCTCACGCACATGCGGATGCAATGAGCGAAGCGCCCTGCATCAAAGTGCGCGGTCTGGTCAAGCGCTACGGCGAGCGGACCGTGGTCAACGGCGTCTCCGCCGAAGTGCATACCGGCGAAGTCGTGGGCCTGCTCGGCCCCAACGGCGCCGGCAAGACCACGACGTTCTACATGGTCGTGGGACTCGTGAAGCCCGACGGCGGCAACGTGCTGCTCACCGGCGAGCGCGACATCGACTTAACCAGCGCCCCGATGTACGCGCGCGCGCGCAACGGCATCGGTTACCTCGCGCAGGAGAACTCGATCTTCCGCAAGCTCTCCGTCGGCGACAACATCCGCCTGATCTGGCAGCAGAACGGCGTACCGCACGACGAGCGCGAGCGCCGTCTCCCGGCGTTGCTCGAAGAGTTCGGGTTGCGCGCGTTCGTCGACGCTCGCGGCGACAGTCTCTCCGGCGGCGAACGCCGCCGCGTAGAGATCGCGCGCTCGCTGGCCATCGAACCGGCCTTCCTGCTGCTCGACGAGCCGTTCACCGGCATCGACCCGATCGCGGTCGCCGACATCCAAGCGATGATCCGCCAACTCCGCGACCGCGGCCTCGGCATCCTGATAACGGATCACCAAGTACGCGAAACGCTAGCGATCGTCAACCGAGCCTACATCTTAAACAACGGCCGAATCGAAGTCTCCGGCACCGCCCAAGAAGTACTAGACTCCCCTATCGCCCGCCAAATTCTACCTCGGCGAGGGCTTCCGCTTATAACCACCCCAACACGCCCCACCTACCTGCAACTGCCCATCTTCTTCACGCAGACGAACGGACCGGCGTCCGCGGCGAGCAGCACGCAATCGAGGTTAGAAAGCCGCACGTTGCAAGTGAGAGCAGGGTTCGGGTGCGGCGGATGGTCGCGTCGTTCCGTCGCGGGGCGTCTCGATTTTCGGGCAACACAGGAGGTGTTCTTCAAAACTTCGTTTTCCCGAAAATCGAGTCGAGCGACCGCAGCACAGGAGGTGCGGAGGGAGCGTACCCGCGGCGGGACGGCGCGACTATCCGCCGCACCCGAAGCAGAGAGAAAGCAGCAAAAGTGCGGCTGACGATCCTCGACCGTTACATGTTGACGGAACTAGCCGGCCCGTTCGTCTTCGGCCTCTCTGCCTTTACGCTGATCTTCGCCGCCACGGAGATCCTCAACATCGGCAAGCTGGTGAGCAACGAGCACGCGCCGCTGTGGGCGGCGATCTCGGTCTTCGCGTGGTCGTTGCCGGCCGACATCGTGCTGCGTAATTCCGATGGCGCTGTTGCTGGGCACGCTGCTGGCCGTGCAGCGGCTTTCGGGAGAGAGCGAGATGAACGCGATGAAGGCCTCGGGCATCACGTTCTTTCGCATCGTCGCCCCGCTGCTGGCCGTGGGCATCGTGATGTCGTTCCTCACCTATTACCTGCAAGAGAGCGTCGTGCCCTACTCGAGCGACCAGCTCACCGAGATCGAGAACGCGGTCATCAACCACGTCAGTGCGTTCAATCGCGACCTCACGGTCTCGGCGCCGCTTCCCGGCGGCGGCCGCCAGGTGACGATCGCCACGGCCTACGAGCCGCACTCGCGCGCGCTGCTCCACGTGACGCTGATTCAGTACGACAACCACAACGATCCCCGGCAGATCGTCTTCGCCGACCGTGCCGAGTTCGGCGCCGACAAATGGACGCTGCAGAACTCGAGCGTCTACCGCTTCAGCCCCGACGGCACGACGCTGGCCGAGCCCAACATCCCCTATCAGGAGGTCCAAATCGGCGAGAAGCCAACCGACCTCGTCAAGCGCATGAGCAACGACGATCCCGAAAACATGAGCCGCGCCGAGATCGCCGAGGTCGTCCGTGGGGGACAGCTCACCGAGAACGAGCGTCGCAAGTACGTCACGACCTATCAAGAGAAACTGGCGCGTCCTTTTGCTTGTTTCGTCTTCATCCTGATCGCGATACCGTTCGGGCTGCGGCAGATTCGGTCGAGCGGAAGTACCTCGCTGGGCTTCGGTTTGTCGCTGCTGATCGTCTTCGTCTACTACGTCGTAATGACGGTCAGCTCGTTCGTGGGCGAGGCGTTTCTGGGGGTCGCGGCGCTCTGGGCGTGGATGCCGAATATCCTGTTCACCGCGATCGGCCTGGCGCGACTGGGCCGCGCCGCGTCGGTATGAACCTCGTGGAGGTCGTGCGCGGCATCGGCAACGTCGCGATCGTTATGGTGCTGGCCGGAGCGGTGGCGTACGTGGGCGACCGCGTCGGTCATCAGGTGGGCCGGCGCCGGCTCAGCCTCTTCGGCATTCGCCCGCGCTACACGTCGACGATCGTGGCCATCGCCACCGGCATGCTGATCGCGCTGGTGGTAACGCTCGGCGCAATCTTCGCGTCGCAACAGGTAAAGACGGCGTTCTTCAAGCTCAACTCGATCAACGAGCAGATATCGCAGCTGCAAACGCGCCAGCGCGACTTGGAGGCGAAGGTCAATAACGGGCGTCTCGTCTTTCCGGTCGATACGCTGATGGTGCCCTTCTATCGCATCATTAACCAGTCGGCTTCGCCGTTCGAGCGTCTCTCGACCATTCGAAATTACTATTACTTTGCCGTAAAGTACGTCAATGCGACATATCCACGACTGGGCTTGCGGCCGTATACGAAGCCCGCGGATGCCGACAAGCGCCTTGAGGGTCTGGCCAACGATCTGAGCACCGCCGCGAAGCTCTCTCAGGCCAACGTCATGCTAACGGTAACGTCGGACACAAATCTCTTCGAGAACGACCAGATCCACTTTGGGATCAACGTCACGCCCGATCTGCGCTACTTCCAGAAGGGCCAGGTCATCGCGCAGCTGGTGATCCCCGGCAAGAGCGGCGCCAGTATCAACATCGCGCTCGTGCAGCTCGAGAACTACGTTTCGATCACCGCGCGACGGCTGCAGCTGCCACCCTTCCTTACCGACGTTCAGCCGCTGCAGCTGATTCCCGACGCGGCGCAGATGCAGTCTCGGATTGCGCGAGCGGGCACCTACTTGCTCACGGCGTTCGCCGCGGAGGATTTCTACCCGCACGTCGGCGGCATCCCGATCGTCATCGTGCTGACGCAGCGACCGTGAGCGCCGTCCCGGTGGTCCTGGGAGTCGATCCGGGGCGCAGCAAGGCCGGGTACGCCGTGGTCGACGCCGAGGGAAGCATCGTCCAACGAGGGATCGCCTCGATCGAGGATCTCCAGTCTCGCCTGGGGGCGGTCGTCGCGGCCAACCCCATCGGCGCGATCGCCTTGGGGCGCGGGACGAATTCTGGGCCCGTCCGGGCTCTTCTCGCGGGGTTCGGCCTGCCGATACATTGGGTAGATGAGTTCGAGACCAGCCGTGCCGCCCGTACCCTTTACTTTACCGAGCATCCCCCTCGCGGCTGGCGCCGGCTCGTTCCGATCGGCCTTCAGCTCCCCGCCTGCCCCGTCGATGATTATGCCGCAGTCGTCATCGCCCGTCGCTTCCTTGCCAGGGGAGAGGCCTCTCCGTAACCAAGCTATGAACCCCAGAGGAAAGCGCGTCACAACAGCGCCTCCCGATGGGTTACGAAATCAGAAAGCGGAGGACTTGTGCGTGCCATCGTCGGCGTCCTAACGAGCGCAACGCTAACGCTCTCGTTATTTTCTGCAACGGCGCTTGCCCAAGCGCCAGTATCCATCACGTCGCCGCAACCGGATCTTGCCAGCGCGCTGATGATGCGTCTCTTCGGTGAGACCGCCGATACTACGGCCTCGTTCTCCGCGCAGAACGGCGATCGCACGAGCGAGTCGCCGTTGCGCGAGCTGGCCCTGCGCGTGCCACCCGGCACCGCTTCCTCGGGGCTCACCGGCGCGCCGCCGCCCGGCTTTGCGCCCGAGCACCTCGCGCTCTCCGATCTAAGCGGCGTTGAAACGTCATACCTTGCGCGCGCGATCGACGCCGGATTGATCTCCGACGCGCATTTTGCCGCGCCGCCCCAAGCCTCGCAACCGCAAGCCTCGCCGCTGATCACGCAGAACGGACTGTTGCAGGCATCGTATCAACCAGTCGCGCCGGTGCCCTCGATCTCTCCTGGGCCGGGAACGATGGCGTTCGACAGCACGACGGCAGCGCCGTCGTCGGCGGGTACGCAGAGCGAGCCGCTTTCGCTGGGATCCGATCGCAGCGCGCGACGCGGTCTGAGCCTCAACGTCAGCGGCGGCGACGAGCGCACGAACCCCAGCGACTTCTCGACGCTGGCGGTGCCGGCGCCGAACGCGGCGTCGTGGCAGCTCCCCGATGCGAGCGCGCAACTCGCGGTTCCCAACTATGCCGGTTCGCAGAAGCTCTCGCTCAACGCGGGCGTAGCCGTTCCCGTCTTTCACGGCGTGACGCTCAACCTGAACTACGACGCGCAGCGCTCGTACGGCGGCTATCTCTATCCGGGACTGCAGAATCTCGACGCCGCGAACAACCTGTACGTGGGAGGCCTCACCTACAAGATTCCGTACTCGTCCAGCTCGCTCTCGATCTCGGCATACCAGAACCGCTTCGGTGAGAGCGTTCTGCCGCTCAACGGCTATACGCAGACCGGCGAAGACGTCAACTTTACCGTCAAGTTCTAATCCGCAGCAGCGCCGCAAGATGCCGTGGCGGGTGACGCTCGCCGCGCTGGCGGTTGGCTTGCTGCTCGTGCTGGGATTCGTGCAGGCGGCCTCGGAATCGCTGAGCGCGCGCGCCGCAGCGCTCGGCACGCTGCCCACGCGGATTCCACCCAGCTTCGGACTGCGTGTCTACCGTGTGCTCGATCGCGTCGCGCCGGCGCCTTACGTGGAAACGACGCTCGCGCAGCAGGCGCTCGACGCCGGCGATTATGCCGCAGCGCGCGCCTATGCTTTGCGCCTGCCGGCGTCAGCGAATCGCGACGAGCTGCTGGCGCGCGCCGCGCAGTCCGGCGGGCAGGATGTGCTGGCCACCGAGTATTTCCTCGCCGCTTTGGATAGCGATGCAGTCGATGCGCAGGCGCAATACCTCGCGCGCGCCGAACCCGCGGCGGCCTACGGTCTTGAGGCGCAGCTGGCCGCGATGCTGAGCGCGCGCGGGGGCCACCCCGACGCGCTCGCCCGCGCGCGCTGGCAGATGGGACTTCTCGCCAATCGCACCGCGTGGGGTAAGGTTCCCGGCTCGCCCGATCAACGCGCATGGCTGGCACGGGCGCTCATGAACTTCGATGCCGCCGTGGCGATCGCGCCACTTTCGGAGCGCTACGTTATCGCCGATGCCAATCAGGCCGATTTGCTGTTGCAGCGCGCACGAGCGGGCGATCTCTTTGCGCGTGCGGCTCGTCTCGATCCTGGCAGCGCCGACGCGGTGGCGGGCTTGGGCGTGATCGCCTACGAGAACGGCGACCGCGCTAGCGCGGCGACCCTTCTAGCGCGCGCACGCGCGCTCGACCCGAACTCGCTGATGGTGCGCGCGCTGGAACGCGATCTGCGGTGAGGATCGCGGTCGACGCGCAGCTCGGCGTCGGCACCGCGACCGGCATCGGCGAGTACGTCAACGGACTGGTCGGTGCGTTGCGCGCGCGCGACCTCGACGTCGTCGCGCTGCGCGAGCCGAAGCTCGATCCGTGGCGCTTCGATCGCCGCGTGCTCTGGGACCAGGTGTTGCTGCCGTCGCGCGCGCGGCGCAGTGGCGCCGCGTTGCTGCACTGCGCCTCGGGAACGATGCCGCTCGTTCGCAGGATGCCGGTGGTCGTGACGGTGCACGACGTTGCGTGGCTGCACGTGCAGGGGCACGCACGCGCTTACGCGCGCTGGTATTTCGGCTCGTTCTCGCTTGCGCGCTACCGCCAAGCGGCGGCGATCGCGGTAGACTCGGCGTTCTCGCGCGAGTCGCTGCTGGAGGTATTGCCCAACGCCCCGCCGGTGCATGTGGTCTACCCGGGTGTGGCGGCAGAGTTCTGCGATCTGCCGCGCCAGGGCGGCGACGGGCGGACGATCCTCGCGGTGGGCACGGTTGAACGCCGGAAGAATCTCGAGCTGCTGCTGCGCGCGCTGCCTGCGCTACCCGGGGCGCGGCTCGTCTCCGTGGGGCCGCCGACGCCGTACGCGCTCGAGTGCGCCGATCTCGCAAGCAGCCTCGGCGTGAGCGAGCGCTTCGAACTGTGCGGCTACGTTGCACGCGAGGAGTTGCTCTCACGCTATCGCGAGGCCGCGGTTGTCGCGGTGCCGTCGCGTTATGAAGGGTTCGGCTATGCCGCAGCGCAGGCGCTTTGTGCTGGCGTGCCATGCATTGTCTCCGACCAGTCATCGCTGCCGGAGGTCGCCGGCAATGATGCGCCCGTCGCCGGGTGCGCGGATCTCGACGCATGGGTCGCCCTACTGCGCGCCGCGCTGAGCGGTGAGGCCGATGCGCGCGCCGCGACCGTTCGCGCCAGTGCAACTGCGCGTTTCTCCTGGGACGCCGCGATTGCGCAGATGCAGAAGGTCTACGAGAGCGCGCGTCCTTAGCTAGGCTCGCGGACTTTCGCATAGCTCGCGCTCCGAGGTGATGCGCCATCCACTGATCGAGGGCAGCGCCACTGCGGGAAAGGAGCCAGGCCCTATAAAACGTGGCCCCCCTTAGGCGCCTGGTTGCTCGGCTAGCAACGCGATCGAAGCCGGGGCTATGCCGCCGGGCGGCTAGCTGCTATGCTGGCGCAGCAGCAATGCCGATCCACGCTGCAATGCCCGCAATGCTGCAAAGCCCGCTAAGCCGCATAGCATCACGGCCTCGCTTTCGCGAAGCCGTGCAGAGGGGCAGACGGGGCTATGGCGCGATGCTGAGGATCGCGACGCGGCGAGGCGTTCAGCGGTTGCTGGTGGTTTACTTCAATTGCCGTAGCCGCGACGTGTAATCGAGTACACGTGATATTTCGTCACGA
Organism: Vulcanimicrobiota bacterium; assembly: GCA_963844705.1. Taxonomy (GTDB): domain Bacteria; phylum Vulcanimicrobiota; class Vulcanimicrobiia; order Vulcanimicrobiales; family Vulcanimicrobiaceae; genus Cybelea. Next base: position 365,824 of record CAWJPI010000001.1, read on the forward strand.
GGTCGGGAATGATCGCCCGCCAACCGCGGGCCGTGACTCCTTGACCGGCAAGTAACACCATGGGCCTGCCGCTGCCGCCCCAGTCAAGGACCTCGTCTTTGACGCCGTCCGCAACGTCGATGTAGAGGTCGCGAGTTGGCTCCAGCACGTGCAGCGTCACCGGTGGTGTTCGGTGATACACCATCGGTATGTTGAGCCCGCCGGGCACTCCCCACGTACCACTAAGTGATTTCCCATCGCTGGAAAGCGTAGCCTGATAGGTGCGGTGGTAGTTGAGCCAGGGATCGCTATTCATATCGAACGCAATCGTGATTGTCGATCCGTCGACTTTCACGTTGCGCGTTGCGATGGGAACTTCGCTCTCCTGGGTGCTGTAAATCTTCACATCGTAGCCGCTGGCAGCCTTGGTGATGCGCATGACCCGAGGTACTTTGCCGATACCGGGTACGATTATCGTTCCTTGCCAGGTGCCGCTGATATCGGGGGATGGCGCAGACGCGGCGAGAAGCACGAGAGCGAGTAGCGCGGTTATGGAACGCAAAAACCTCCTCCTACCCGTTTACCTTATAAATCAGATCCTGGAAGCTCGCCTCTGGCAGCATCCACGACTTGCCACGGTCGGGGCGTTCTGCGGTCGCCGCGGTTTGCAGCATCGCGCCCGGCGCGCCGAGCGGTTGCGATCCGCCGCACGCTGCAAGCAATGCAGCAACGCTGATGCTGAGCGCGAGGCGGCTGGGCGTTATGCGTTTTATGATGTGCTGTTAGCTCGCCGCGGAGCACCTCAGCAGAAACTGTGCAGCACCTTTTCGATGCCGCTTAGGGTTATGCTGAAGACGGTGCCGTCGCCGCAGGCGCCTCCGTAATACGTCGTGCCGTAGAGGATGCCATTCAGCCTAGTCAGCTCCCCCAGTGGAGATGTGCCGTCGCCGCTCGTTGTACCGAAGCTGTGCAACACCTTCACTTTGCCGCTTGGGGTAACACTGTACACGGTTCCGGAACCATCACAATAGATGGAACTGTATGGTTTGCCTCCGGCACTCGTTGTGCCGTAGAACGTGCCGTTGACATCGATCAGGGCCGCAGCCGGACGGGCGCCATCGACGCGTTTGCCGCAACTCGCGTCGAAGTTATGCAACACTTTTCCGGTGCCGTTCGTGGTGACGCTGAAGACAGTCCCCTCGTCGTAATATCCACTGCCCCAGCTCGTCGTACCGTAAAGCACGCCGCCCACGTCGATCAGGCCGCCATTTGCTCCTGCGGACTCACCGCTGGGACCGTAGTCGATGAAGCTGTAAAGGTCTTTCGTTTGCCCTGTCATGCTCATGCTGAACACGATTCCGTCATTCGCCGCTCCGCCGTTCCACGTCGTGCCGTACAGCCGGCTGCCGACCTCAAGCAGGCGTCCGTACGGTTTCGAACCGTCCGTACCGCCGGCGAAACTGTGCACCACCTTCTCCACGCCGTTCGTCGTTACACTGAAGACCGTTCCGCAGCCAGGAGGATTGCCAATGTGTGGGCACGTTCGTGAACTGCTGTTGCCGTACGCGCCGCCGCTGAATGTCGTGCCGTACAGCGTTCCGTCGATGTGGGTAAGTCCGGCTGGATCATTCCCGTCGGGTGGTTTACCGAAACTATGCAACACGCGCTCCTCGCCGCTCGTTGTAAGGCTAAATACGATGCCATTGCCGTGAGCGCCGCCGAGTTCGGTGGTACCGTAGAGCTCGTCGCCGACGAAGGTCATACTTGACGGATAGACACCGTCAGAGCCATTGCCGAAACTGTGCAACACCGTCTCTTTACCGCGTGCCGTGATGCTGAACACGGTTCCGCAGCCACCACGGCTGCGTGTAGGACAGTAGGCGCCGCCGTATAGCGTCGTGCCGTATAGCTTGCCATTTATGGGGACTAATCGCCTAATGGGGAACTTGCCATCGGTGCTGGTTCCTCGCGCTAGCGATAAGGTAGGATATTGAAAGCGCTGAGCCATTGCGGGACTTTGCGGCATCGCGCCCGGCGCGCCGATCGGCGGCTGCGATCCGCCGCACCCTGCCAGCATTACCACAGCCACACAACTGCTTAAAGCATAGCGACCAAAATCCAAACTCTTCATCTTGCCTTCTTCCCGATCCATCAACGGATCAGCGGCTAAGGATGTTCGGCGCCTTTCCCCAGTTCCATCGCAGCGCTCTGCGGGAGCCAGGGGCTAGGCTCGCTTCGTTAGCTTTCCGAGTCCCTTCCAATGCCGTTTATGCGGTACAAGCAGGCCGCTACGCACCTTCGACCCGTGCGAGATCGTCGCGCCCATGGCCTCGGCAATCACACGCACAGGCAAGCCCTGCAGCTTCGGCAGAATATCGCGCCGGAAATCCACGCGATTGAGCGCCCCGTCATCTCGCCACGCGGCAACGGCTTTGCGCTGCTTTGACGCGGTGCTGGCTCGGCGGCGCTGGGCCTCGGGCGTGGTTGTGGGATCGTGCCCAGCTGCACGCATGGCTGCGATCTTGGCGGGCCCAGCGGATCGGAAACTCGCGACCGTCGAAAGCTGCGCCTCTTCGCGCCGATCGGGCAGGCATTGATCGCAGAATAAGCGTTTGCGAATCGTGAGCTTGGCGCCGCAGCTGCGGCAGGCATTGGCGGCTGTCGCGATCGGCACCGACTGAACGGCTTTCGGCATCGCGGGCGCTGCGATCGGCCGCACCCGCACCTTGACCCGCGCTCGATCTCCGGCGGCAGTCCGGATCGGCGCCTCCATGCCGAGGCCGCTCTTGGCCAGGCGTGCGACGTGGCGCGCAACGGCTTCGGCGTACGGTGCGACCAGCTTCGCCCACGTCGCCATGGTCGGCGCGAGTTCTTGTGCGAGTGGTGATGCGAGGCGGCACGCACCCTCGCGCGTCTCCGCAAAATCTTTCGCCGAGAAAGTTCGGGTGCGCGCGAGGTTGAGTACGAAGGCATCGACGTGCGGGCGAACTGATTCCATTACGTCGGCGGCGAGTGAAGATCGATTCGCTTCGTCGCAATGAAATAGGCCGAGGCCGGGATCGAGACCGCGACCGATGAGGGCTATTCGTGTTTCAACCTCCAGCAGCGTATAGAGGTAATTCAGGATCGCGTTAAGTGGGTTCCCCGCATTACGCGGCGCCAGCGTTAGCGGCGACCGGCGCGCTCCGAACGTGCGCCAATGATCCGGCACGCGATCGCGCTGCGCAAACGTCACCGGTACTGCGACCCACGCATCCCAGTATGCCTCGGCCGCTTGCGCTTCGGCGATCAGCGCGCGATCCATGCGATCGGCACGATCGAGCAGTGCGATTGCCGCGCGCACTTTGCTTCCGGATTCGAGGCCGAACGAATCGAGTACGGCCAGCTGACCTTTCAGCTTCGCTTCTAAGATTTCGCGCGCGATCGCAAGACGGTGTTGGGTCATTGGAATCAACGCCTGCGCGCGACGAAGGCGGGCGTCATCTAAGCCGCCGATTGATGCCGTCAGAATCGAGCCATCGTGATCAAGTTGAATGAAGGCAGCTTTGGCATCGTGCAGCCAACGCAGCGCTTCCAGCGTCACGAAGCCGGTTTGCGCGATCACGACTAGCCGCTTAATCCGGCTCGTCGCTTTGGCAAAGCGCCCGGCGCGGCGCTGTCGGCCGATTCCGTCGCTGACTGATAAGTGTCGCCGGGCGACCGCGACCTTGATTCCGTAGCCGCCCAGCGTCACGATGCCGCTGCGGATGGGCACGGCGCTGGGCCGTGTGGTAGTCTCTTGGTGCATCTGGAGCATCCCTCCGGGTGCGACGCCTCCGGCTCGTTTGCGCGGGCCGGGGGCATCTTTAGTTTTCAGTTGTTTCTTTTGTCGCGTTATTCACTTGCTGACGCAGGGTAGCCAACGAAGCTTCAAGCGTTTCTCCAATGCTAATCATGTTGTCGATAAGTGAAGGCTCCGCTCGACAAAATGCGAGCAGACCGACGAAGACGGTCGGATCAGTCATGCCCGAACTTACGCCAGTCGGCGGGTTCGTAAGCATGCTGAAACCAAACACGTTGGGGCCGTGCAGCTTCTGGAGTAGTTCCGCACAGCGGCGCATTTTCTGCCAACTGCGAAAGGCGGTGCGTGCGTTCTCAAATTCCTCGTCAGTTGCATCGTCGGCAAGACCCGGCCGAAGTGCTGGTAGCACCTTCGCCACCACCTTCACTTGCGGGCCCGTGTCGCCGGTAAGCCACGGTGACTGACCTTTCCAATGATCGGTTCGAGCGCGGTCAAGTCCGGCATACTCCTCAAAGGTCGCTCCAAAAGTAGCCTCTGCTTGGGGATCGATCGCGCGCCCCAATCCCATCGACAGCATGCTCTCAAGAAGCGCTGGCAGTTGACCTTCATCGGCCATCTTCTTAACGCGCGCGGGCGTGTTCTTTCGGGCGCGAATGTGTTCGGTGTACGTTTCAACTTGGCCAGCGAGGTTCTCCGGCGGCGTTTCCATCAGCCGGACTGGATCGAGTACGAGACGCCGCAATGCTTTTCTCACGCGCTCCAGCGGAACCGCATAGCCTTCAATCCAGAGACGAAATGCGGCGCGATGGAGCGAGCGATCTTCGCCGAGGAAGTAATGCAAGCGCATCAGCTGCTCCGCGCTGCCTTCCGGTGCCGGGCGCCGCACGCCGCGTCCCCGTCCCCCACCCGCTTTTGCCGGCGGCGGCAGCAACTTGTCGGAGCGCCAGCGGTCGATCTGTTTCGGCGTGACCTTGAAGCCGTAAAGGGCTGCAGCATCGATCAGGGCCTGTTTTTCTGCGCTGGCTTTCAACTATCCGCGAACCCGACTTGTGTTGGACGTACGTGATGCCATAATTGTATTATTAGGTAAGCCGCTAGTGGGTCCTTTTAGAAGTACCCGCGAGACGGTGGAAAGGTGTATTAATGCTTCGAATCAAGCTCTGGCGACTCCAGAGCGGTTTTACGCAAGAGCGAGCTGCAGCCCGGTTGGGCCTCGGCCTCTCGACCTACGCCCTGCTCGAATCGGGTCGCCTTCGCCCAACCCTGGGACAGGTCGAGCTTTTGCGGCGATACTTTGGCCGTGAGACCGATACGCTCTTCGATCCAGTCCAAGAACGCGTCGGTGCCGGGCGATGACGGCTCCCGTCTTAGTACCGATCGGCCAGATCGTCGTTGACGATTCGCTTCAGCCGCGCTGCGACGGCATCAGCGACGAACACGTTGACGCGCTGATCGAGGCGCCCGAGAACTGGCCGCCGATCGTCCTGGCTCGCCGTAACGGCTCGCTCTTCCTTATTGACGGCTTCCACCGCCATGAAGCGGCGCGACTGCTCGGCCTGGGCGAACTGACGGCGACGATTTTCGATCCCACCGAAAACACCGATCTCTTCCACATTGCATTTCAGCTGAACGCCAAACATGGCCGCCCGCTGGCACTGCGCGATCGCAAAGCCTATGCGGCTGCGATGCTGCGCGATCATCCAGAACTTCCCGATCGGGAGATTGGGAGACGAAGCGGACTTCACCACGAAACGGTCGGCGCGCTGCGCGACGAACGGCGAAAGCCGATTCGCATCCCAGATCGCAGGCCGGGTGAACTGCGCGGCGACGTTGGTCTGCTCGACCCGATCCGCTTCGGCAAGAAGGCCAGCACGGCACAAAAGGCCGTCGCTGGTTACATACAGCGCCTCGGCGAGGCGCTTCACGACCCATACTCAGACGATTCCTCCCTCAATGTTTGGTCGGAGAACCCGGCCGTGATTGCCCGCGCGTGCTTTGCCGCTATGGGCGATGATCGCGCTACAAAACTGTTCACAATGATCGAAGCCAATGCCGATTTCATATTACAAGTCAGTAAAGCTAGAACGACTATAAGAGAGGCAACAAACTAGATGAAAGCGCAACCCGCGCGCGACACGCGCGCACAATCCACCAAGGACGCGACGGAGTTCTCATTCTCAAGCGGCGCAAAATACGCCGTAAAGGAAGATTATCTCGCCAAGCACGTCATCTTCACGATTACGGCGATCGAATACCAGGAAGACGCTGGGTTCGATGGGGCTCCGAGATGGGCTGTTACCGTAACACCGGAACCGGACGACGGCGAAACGGCCGAGATTATCACCTTGCAATCCAATGATAAGCGCGATACGGAAATGCGAACGGCCGCAGACCACATCGCAAAGAGCGGGCCGATCCGTAACGTTCGGTTAGTTAGACACGGGAAGGCCTATTACTTCGAGACGGTAGCGGAGGCCAAAGCTCCGTAGCGTTACTCACGACCGAGGGCCGGGCGATTTGCACTCGCTCGGCCCTCAAGGATTGATTGACTATGCCCAAGCGTAAAGCAAAGCCGAAATCCGGTCAAGGCACGCGCCGAAAGAAAGTGCGCAGCGCTGCGCAGTATTTCGCGCAGCCGCAACGGCGTCAGGAAACGATCAAGAAAGCGGCACACGTTCTGTCGGCGATGCGCACGGAAAAGGTCTCGCTGAGTCAGGCCTCGCGCGAACAGAACATCAGCCCCTCGACGGTGCTGCGCCATGCCAAGGCGGGGCTGCGCAAGACTTCCCGCGGGACGTACAAGGCCCGCGCGTCCGACCGGCTGCTGCGGGTGTTGGTCCTACCGATTGAGGGCAGGCTGGCGGAAATCGCCACCATGGACTCCCGATCGGCAACGCTCGTTGCGGAGTACTGGATCGCCGTGACCCTGTACCTGGAGACCGGCGACGATAGCGAGCTTGCGCGTTTCCGTGGCCAGTCGATCATGGACGCCCAGGGCAATGCGGTGCCGCTGCTGACCGATCTGGACGAACTGGAACGCCTGGGTTCGGCAGGTGTGCTGTCCTTCCAATCGCTCTATGCAAAGGCCAGCTGATGGCGCGCCGATCGAATGATCCCATTAAGGCCGGTGTCCGTCAGGACAAGCGACAGCGCAGCGTCGGCGCTGGTGCCGCGTGCGTGAACTGCGGCGATGACCGGCCTGAAATGCTGGTACGATCCAGCAGACCCAAGCGCTGCCTCAAATGCTACGCGATCAAGAAAGGAAAGAAGCCCACGGAAAGCCACCATATTGCCGGTGAGGCCAACTCGCCGATCGAAGTTGAAATACCGATAACGGACCATCGCAAGCTCAGCGATGCACAGTACGAATGGCCGCCGAAGACCGCACAAAATCCCGACGGTAGTCCGCTGCTTGCGCTGGCGGCCAGCTTGCGCGGTGTAGCCGATTTCATCGGAGAGCTGGTCACCGCGTTGATCGTCTATCTCGCCGAAACCGCCGAAAAGATCGATGCGTGGCTGTGCGAAAAGCACGGCCTGTGGTGGGAGGATGGACCCTTTGACGGATGGCAGCCGGGATGACACCCGATCCGGTCAAGCTGGCGGTCCGCGTCTATCCAGAGCCGCCGAGCGACGATCGTAAGCGGAAGAAACTGCGCTTTTGGCGTCGCCCGCATCAAATGTTCGTTTTTGACGCCGAATGCAAAATCAACACCGCGCAAACCCTGACCTTCGGCAGCTATCGCTATTTCGAGCATAACGTTTGCCTCGAAGAAGGGCTGTTTTTCGGCGACGATCTGTCGCTCACCGATCGCGCGAAACTCGAAGCATACGTCAAAACGCATGCGGCCGCGACCGATCTGCGCCGCGGCGTCCGCCAACTGCGGCTGCTTTCTCGCCGTGACTTTCTGGAGAAACTTTACGATGCCGGTTTCGACGCCCGCGGTTTGATCGTGGGCTTCAATCTGCCTTTTGACCTGTCTCGGTTGGCGGTCGATTTCGGGAACGCCAAGGACAAGCGTTTTGCCGGTGGCTTCTCCCTGGCGCTGTGGGACTGGGCTGACGAAGACCGGCGAACGCCGGATCAATAAATACCGCCCGCGCGTCGCGATCAAGCATATCGACAGTAAGCGCGCGCTCAAGGGATTTACCGGCGCGCGCGATCCCGATCCGGTCGATCTGATCCCCGAAGGTTCGGAGACCGGCGAACCGGAGGACGACTGCAAGTTTCGCGGCCACTTCCTCGATCTGCGCACCCTGGCGTTCGTCCTGACCGATCGCGGGCATAGTCTCGAATCGGCGTGCAAAACATTCGGCGTGGAACAAGGGAAGCTGACCGTCGAAGCGGCACGGCGTCATCACGCCGGAGTATATCGAGTATAACCGGCGGGACGTTGAAGCGACCGCGGCGCTGGCGTTCAAGCTGCTCGAAGAGTACGACCGCTTCGACGTAGACCTGCAAGAGACGCAAGCCTACTCGCCGGCATCGCTCGGGAAAGCACATCTGCGTAAGATGGGGATTGCGCCGGTCCTGGAACGGCAGACGATTCCCGAAGCAGTATCTCGGATACGCGGAGTCCGCGTTTTTCGGCGGCCGGACCAGCGCCCATATCCGAAAAGTTCCCGTTCCGGTCGTCTACACCGACTTTCTCTCGATGTATCCGACCGTCAACGCGCTGATGGGACTCTGGCGGTACCTCGATCGCCGAGACGTATCCGTCGTCCCGGAGACGTCTCGGAGATCACCGGTTTTCTCCGCACGATTACTCCGGAAACACTGTTCGATCCGCGGACGTGGACGAGACTTCCCGCGTTCGCTCGGGTGATACCGGATGGAGACATTCTGCCGACGCGTGCCACGTACAGCCTGGAAAGCAACGACTACCAGGTCGCGCTCAATCACGTCTATGCGAGAACGACGATCCGAAGGATGGCCTCTGGTATGCGCTGCCCGATCTGGCGGCGTCGGTGCTGCTCACGGGACGAGTGCCGAACGATCGTGGACGCCTTCCGCATCGGTCCCGAGGGCAGCTTCCACTTCCGGCCGATCACTTTGCGCGGCGCCGTACCGATCGATCCGCGGCGCAAGACTTCTTCCGCCGGTGATCGAAGAGCGCAAGCGTCTGGCCAACAATCCGAGCGTTTCGGACGAAGAGCGGAAGCGGCTCGATAAGGCGCTCAAGGTTCTGGCGAATGCAACGAGCTACGGCATCTTTGCCGAGATGCGCCGCAAGAAGCCACGAAGAAGCGTGCCGGTGACGTGCTACGGCATCGACCCTAAGCCGTTTACGTGCAGCGTCTCAATCCCGAGAAGCCGGGCGAGTATTGCTTCCCGCCACTGGCCTCGCTGATTACCGCGGCGGCGCGGCTGATGCTGGCGCTGCTGGAGCGCTGCGTCACCGATCTCGGCGGCACGTATGCGATGGAAGACACCGACTCCATGGCGATCGTCGCCACGCAGCGCGGCGGGCTGATCGAGTGCCCCGGCGGCCCGCACCGCGAAGCGCGGAAAGCCTGCGGTCAAGGCGCTATCGTGGGCGCAGGTCGACGCGATCGCCAAGCGCTTCGAGGCGCTCAATCCTTACGACTCCAACGCGATCGGCGGCTCGGTCCTCAAGATCGAGGAAGACAACAAAGACCCGAAAACCGACACGCAGCGCCAGCTGTGGTGCCTGGCGATTTCCGCCAAGCGTTACATGTCTTTTCCTGCGCGGTCGCGACGGCGAGCCGGCCTTGCTGCGCGACGGACTCAATAATAACGATGACCGGTACTCCGAGCATGGCCTGGGGCATCTCCTCAATCCAGCCGATCCGCAAAGCGACGACCGCGACTGGATCGCGCAGGCGTGGCTTGCGATCGTGCGCCGGTCGCTGGGCCTGCCCAGCAAGCCGCTGCGCTTCGAGAAGCGCGTCGCCGTCGGCCGCACGACCGTCAGCAGCCCAGCCGTCATGAAAGCCGCTGGCAACACTCAACGCCGCGGCAAGACCTACGCAAAGCAGATCAAACCATTCAACTTCATCCTCAGCTGCCACGTCCGCAAGCTCGGCCATCCGATCGGCGTCGAGCCGGAGCGTTCCACCTCATCGCGCCGTTCGAGAAAGACCCGCGGAAGTGGGAAGCGATGCAGTGGATCGATCAGTACTCGAAGACCGGCAAGCGCTATCGAATAGCGGCTTCGGGACAGCACGGGTCGCGGACCATCGCGCGGGTCAAGAGCTACGGCGACGTATTGCGCGAGTACGAGTACCATCCCGAAGCAAAGTGTGCCGATGCCAGCGGTGCGCCGTGCAGAAAGCAGACCTTGGACTGCTCGGCCGACGCCACATTGCGATCGACGGGTTTCGTTATATCGGCAAGGAGTCGAACAAGCTGGAAGACGTCGAAGAGGGCAGCGTGCCAAGCGAAAGCGACGTTTACACAATATTCAATGACTCGAGACGCGATGAGTGGACAATGCAGATACTGCCGAAGATCAGGACTATGCCGATCCCGAAATTGATGGATCGGACTGGACTAGACCGGAGGACGCTCCAGCGGATTCGCGCGGGTCAACGAGCGCACAGCAAGAATCGGGGGGTCCTCGCCGCCGCCGTAAAGGAAAAGTTCAGCGACGGCGAACGTTCAATCCCTCCCAAGTGACCTCTTAAGGAGATGGAGGGTTCTTCGCACAAAAATGCCCGGTCTCGATCGATCGTTTATCGACGCGGCAGACGCCGATCTGCTTTTTCGCCGCATCCGTAATGACAGTCGCACCGATCTGGTAGCGGCCCCGCATTTTGACGCGATCTTCGAATATGGGCAAGCGCCACTGTGGGGACTGGTGTCCCAGCAGCTTGCTAGCGGCCAATATGAACCTGATCTACCAATAAGGCTGAACGTGCCGAAGCCGCGCGGTTTTAACCGGCCGGGAGCGATCCTGTTGCCCGGCGATCGCGTTGCTTACCAGCTCATTGCCGATCGGCTCGCAGCTTTCATCGAAGCGAGTCTCGACCGCGATCGGGTCTTTAACAACGTGATTCTCTCCGAGGACCCTGAAGGCAACTTCTTCGAGTCCAACGGCGACTCGTATGGGAAATTTCAGAGTGCGATCAACGAAGCCAGCAAATCGCATAGTCACTTTGTTGCCTTAGATGTCACGAACTACTACGACCAACTCCCACAACATCCCCTAATAAATATGCTGCACTCGCTCGATACCGGTGAAACGCCAATAATAAACTTGCTTGAGAAAATCTTGCTTGCATTTCGCCAAAATCAATCCACGGGACTGCCGCAAGGATTGGCGCCGTCTGATTTGCTGGCGACCTTTTACCTTTCGAGCTTTGATGCTCAGTGCGAAATGGCTGGCATCCCATCATTGCGATTCGTAGACGACATCTACTTGCCCATTGACTCGTACTCCGAGAGCAAGACTTGGTTAACGTGGTCAATCGAACGATTGCGCCGCGACGGTCTTTACGTAAATGAACTGAAAAGTGGCATACGGCTGAGCCAGGAAGTCAAGCAAGAAGAAACGGAAATGACGGAACTTTTCTTGGCGGCTGTCAACGAGATAAATGAGAGCGGCATCACCGAGTATATTGACGTGTTTGGCTACGGCTTCCGCACGACTTTTGAAGAACCGAAGGAAATTACGGAAATCGACGATGTAGACTCGGAGCAAGCTATCGACGCCATAAGAAACCTCATGGCCGTCAGCCTTAACACAAGACCAGATTTTACGGTTAAAGTCGATAAGTTCATTTTTCCGATACTCGCTGCGCTCCGGAGCAGCATCGCAGTTGAAAGAGCGTTTGCTGGTATTCAGGCGTATCCGTATTTGGCGCACCAATATGCCAGCTATCTCGGCACGTTCGTGGAAAGTGACCAGGAGATATCGACCCGAGTTTGTGAATTAATCCGGGGCCTAGGTACTGGCGACTATGAGCAGATGCTCTTGCTGTCCGCCGCCCAGAACAGTAGAGTCCTGGTAGACGGGGACGTTACCTATTGTTTGGCGCTCCTTGCCGACGGTCGAAAGCCTCAGCCGGTTCGCGCGCTTGCTGCGATCGTGGCAGCCAAGTTCGGTACGGCGCAGCAGCGGCGCGTCGTGATGATGCGTTACGAAGATGAGCAAGCACCCTATATGCGTTGCGCCTTGCTTTATGCAACCAGATACATGAGCCCGGGCGATCGCAATACCTGTCGCCGCGTATGGGGGGCGCATTCCGAGATCAACAGGATCATGGCGGCTATTGTCCCGCAGTTGGTGTGATCGAGGCGACTGAGGAGCCCGCGGCGAACCATTTCAGCCGCCGGTTCCATTTAGGTCTTGGGAGGCGGGAATGAGGATGACGGGTTTTGGCCGCTACAAGCTGAGTTGCTCGGCGGGCGGCCGCGGCAATGCTAGCGGGGTGCGGGGGATCGCAACCGCCGATCGGCGTGCCGGGCGCGATGCCGTAAGCCGCCGCGATTGCAGCGTGCGCCGATCGTAGCAAGTCGTGGACCTTTTAATTAAATCTCATTCGTCAAAGTCGCTCGAAGACTTCGTTGCTGGCCTTGGCAACAGCATCGGAGTCAGAAGCGTTCAAAGTTATGTTTGCGCCTTGCGCCCATTATCGATTCATCACGGGGTGGACCTGTTTGGATGTCATTTCTCGCGCAGAACCTGGCTTTTCCGTCGTTGCGTTCTGTTGAAATATATTCCCCCGCACGCCTCTACCCCTCTGCACAACGTTCGCGACAGCGAGGCCGTTGCTACGCGGCGACGAGAGCTTTGCTGCATGGCGGGCATTGCAGCATGGATCGGCATTGCTGCTGCGCTGGCATGGCGGCATAGCTCGCTGATCGGCATAGCCAGCCCGGCCGCGTAGCCCGGCTTCGATCGCTAAGCCACCTTAGAACCATGCGGCTCTGCCGGAGGGGGGCGGCATTTCGAAGGGCTCTGGCTCCTATCCCGGGCAGCAGCGTAGTGGGAGAGGAGTTATGGCCTCTCAAAAGTGCGCCCCCCTCGGCAGTGCTAGGATAAGCCAAGCCGCCCACGATCTAGGCCGCCGCGCTGCCGGGTCTCAGCCGAGCCAGCCGCCGCGCTGCCAAGCTCGATCGCAAAGCTGTTAGACCGCGAGGTCGCTGCGAGGCGTGGCTGCCGTGCTGCGAGGCGTGCAGTGCTGCGGTGCGAGGCCGATCGGCGCGATGCTGCGAGGCGCTCATGCGTGGCGGTGTGCGGCTGCGGTGCGGTCGGGTGGGGTTAGCGGTGAGGTGTCTCAGTGTGAGGGCGACGTTCTACGGATCAAACAGCAGCGTCTGCTCAAAATCCTTGGGGGTGCTCGATACTCTCTTTTTGGCCGCTCCAGCAATGAGAGCGCGAAAGCCGTCGAAGAGTCGGAGCGTCGGTGCGTCCTGGCCTCCACCCGTTTCCTGTATATTAAAAACGCTTATCCTTGTAATCACTCCGCACCGTTTCACCGAAAGAACAGCCCGAGCAGTATCTGTGATCATAAGGTTACTTGGGTATAGGTCATAGAAACGATCCTTCTTAAGCAATGCTCTCGCATCGTCAAGGGAGGTGGACAGATCGAAAAGTCCTACCGCGTTCTTTAAGTTGTACTGGCTGTAGGTCGTCGGAACATTATCGCGGCCATTGTTCCAGAACAAAGCCCAAAATGTGGAGCAGTCAAATGCTGACACGAACCGACCCTGTGGAAACTGCGGGCTCTTAAGCGTAGCGAGGTCCGCATCTTGAATCGTGCCCTTGCAGCCATTCTGCGTAAACATAACCGCATCGATGTCGCTGTAGTTCGGCGCGTTTCCCGTACCGCATTTGGAGTCCACAGCGACCGGCACCATCGCCAGCAAAAGTACCCATGCGAGCGCAGCCCTCGCGGTCATAGCTATGCGGCTCGCTGCGGCATCGCGCCCGGCGCGCCGATCGGCGGCTGCGATCCGCGCCAAGATTCTCATGTGTACGATGCTGCCTCCCGGAAGCTGAACGGACAAGCGGCTAACGAGCTAAATCCCGATGTTGCCCATCGTTGTTCGTCACAGTCTCCAGCTAAATGCGGTACCGGCTCCGAGATCTCCTGACGTGACGCATTCGCTGGAATAGGGACCACCGATTCCGGCTGTGCCAAAAAGCTTGCGACCTAGTTTCACCACGGATGCCTCGGGATACGCGCCGTCGGTTCCGTTTCCGAAGCTGTGCAGGAGACTTTCCCTACCGTTCGCCGGGTCGAAGCTAAATAAAGTACCGCCGAAGCCGCTGGTAAAGGCACCGCCCTGTGCCGTCGTCCCGAAGAGTTTGCCGTTGATGGCAGTCAGGTCGGCGCGCGGATTTTGGCCGTCAGGGGGCTCGGCGAAGCTATACAGGACGCGCTCGGTACCACTCGGCGTCAAACTAAAGATCGTCCCGTAATTATGCGCTCCTCCCGCGGCGGTCGTACCGTAGAACGTCCCGTTGACGTCGATCAATCCGGCTTGCGGATCGAGTCCATCGGGCATTCCGCTGAAACTATAAACGATGCGCTCGGCTCCCGTTTTGATGTCGATCGAAAAGACGGTTCCGTCATCGTCGGCGCCGCCGTACGTCGTGGTGCCGTAGAGCCTTCCTTTGACGAGTATGAGGTCGGCCTGAGGTTCGCGTCCGTCTCCAGGCGCGCCGGCGAATGCATGAAGCAGCCGTTCCGCGCCGCTCCTCGCGTTGACGCTGAAGACGGTTCCAATATTCGATGCGCCACCTTGGGTCGTAGTGCCGTAGAGCGTTTCGGCATGGAAGATCAGATTCGCTTGAGGCGCGCTTCCGTCGCCGGCTGCACCGAAGCTGTGTAAGGTGCGGAAGTGCGTTCCGGAAACGTTTACGGCGAACACGGTTCCTGCATCGTTGTCTCCGTCGATAACGGTCGTGCCGTAAAGCGTGCGGTTTGCGACTACGACCCCGGCTTCGGGACCGCCGCCATAGCCGCCGTACTTGTTCATGCCGGTGAAGCTATAGATAACGTGCTCAACGCCCTGCTTGGTCATGGTGAAGATCGTGCCGCCGCCATTTTCTCCGCCTCCAAAGGTCGTGCCGTAAAGCATACCGTCGAGCGCGAGCAGGCGCCCCACTGGAAATGCGCCGTCGGGGCATCGGCCGGAGGGCATTCCAAAAGCGAAGATTTGGCGATACCGCTCCTCGGATCGAGACGTCGGCACGACCCCCGGCGCGCCGCCCGGTGCGCCGCCCAGCGTGCCGATCGGTGGCTGCGATCCGCCGCAGCCTGCGAGCATTGCGAAGACCACGCTCAAACTAAGCGCGCCGATAAACCCTCGATTCATGATTCCGCCTCCGAGCAAGCTTGGTCCGAGGACTCAACGTTCGGCGGACCGTTATGGTTCCCCGGAGACTTAGGTCGCTATTGCGGCCCTGTCGTCGATCAGGGCGAGCGAGGCCTACGCTGGGTCGGAGGTAGCGTCAGCGGCCAGCGCAGACTTGAGCCTCTGCTGATTTTGCACCGACGGTCGCCGCCCGGCCCGGATCAGTTGCAGTGCCCGTCGCGAAAGCCCACTACGCTCCATGAGCTCGCGCATCGGCATCGCCTTGAGCTGCGGGAGAATCTCGGCTGCCCATTCGTCGCGCTGCGAATCAGGATATTCGGTGTAGGCATCGCCTGCATCGGAAACCGCGCCCTCCTCGACCTCTTCGAGCTTGTTCGATTCCTTGCCGATGAGATGCACGTTACCGATCGCGATATGGCGTCGGCTTAGCAGCCCACAGGTCTGCTCACTGCACGGCTCGCCGCGGGCGTCGGCGCATTTCGCCTCAGGATGCGACTCGTAGGCTTCGAGTACATCAGCGTAGCTTTGTACGCGTGCGAGAAAGCGTGTGGGGCCGACCGTAGTGCTGACGTTGTAGCGCTTCTCGGAATACTGATCGATCCAGGGGAGCTTCGCCCATTTGCGCGGATCTTTCTCGTAGGGTGCAATGAGCCGAAAGCGTTGCGGATCGGTGCCGGCCGGAGCCCCATGCTCCGCAAGATGCGAGGTCAGCATGAAGTTGAATGGCTTGACCTTCGCCGCATAGCGCTTGCGGGCGTTAAGCTTGTCGAACGGTCGCAGCACCGCTGGGCTGCTAATCGTGGTTTGCCCAACAGCGATGTGCTTCGCGAACGACAGCGGGTCGGTCGGAAGGCCGAGCGCCCTACGCAGATGCCAAGCCAGACCGCCGCGATCCACTTGCGGTCTTCGTCGTCAGGATCGGCGGGATTGAGCAGATGCCCGAGGCCGTGCTGCGACCAGCGATCATCGTCGGCGTTGACGTTCTCGCGCAACAATACCGGCTCGCCGTTACGATCGCGCAGAAACAGCACGTAACGTTTGGCGGAAATCGCCAGGCACCACAGCTGCCGCGGTTTCTTGGTCTTGGGATCGTAGTTGTCGGCTTCGATCTTGAGGATGGGCGTTGTGACGGCGCTGCGATCGTACGGGTTGAGCCGATCGACTAGTCCGACGATTTCCTCGATCTGCTCCCATCGTAGCGCGCGGATTGCTTCGAGGCCGTCTTGGTCGATACGGACCGCCCGGGCACGGGATCAGCCCACCGCGACGACTTGCGACGATCGCCATGGAGTCGGTGTCTTCCATCGCGTACGTGCCGCCGCGATCAGTGACCAGGCGTTCCAGGAGCGCGAGCAATAAGTGGCTGCCGCCAGTAATCAGCGAGGCCAGCGGCGGAAGCAATACTCGCCTGGCGCCTCGGGATGCGCGACCGTGCAGCGATACGGATCGGCAACCCCGTAACAGTCCAGCGTAACGTTCTTGTCGCGCTCTTGGCGATCCATCTGCGCGAAGATGCCGTAGCTCGTCGCGCTGCCGAACGTCTTAAGCGATTTGGTCAGCCGCTTGCGTTCGGATTCTTCGCGGCTCTTATCGCTCGCGATGCGATTGCGTTCCTCGATGACGGTCTTGAAGAAGTCTTGGGTGCGCGGATCGATCGGCACCTGGCCGCGAAAGGCGATCGGCTTGAGTTCCTCGACTTGCCCGACCGCTTCGAGCTTGAATGCCTCCACGATCTGCGGCAGCTTGGCGGTCAGCAGCACCGAGGCGAACAGATCGGGCCACGAATACCACAGCGCGTCCTTGGGGTCGTCGGCATAGGCATAGTTCATGCCGATCTGCCAGTCGTTGCCGCCGTACTTGGCGCGCAACGGCAGCACGTCACCCTCGGGAACGATGCGGGCAAAGCCCGTCAGCCGCTTCCAGTTGGCCGGATCGAGCACCCAGTCCGGCGTGACCTCGCGCAACAACGCCGCGAGCTCCTCGCGCGCGTCCTCGATCACGCGGATGTCGTCCGCCGTGACGAAACTCCACAGTCCCATAAGCACGTTGACGGTCGAATACTGACTGATAAAGTCGGTATAGACGACCGGCACCGGAACTTTGCGAACGTGCGCGCTCGCACGCCCGCCGTAGAATGCCGACTGCGCATAACCCAAGTACCGCTTTGGAAAACCGGGCAGGCGCGTGCGCAACGGTGTAATCCCCATAGCTTCGAGGTAGGCCTTCCCGATCGAGGCCGGCGAGTAGGCTTTGGTGACCTGCAGCGCGATCGGATGGAGCGCGTATTCGGCCAGCAGCTTTTCGGTGAGTTCTTGGGTCGCCAGTACGTCGCGGCGGTTGTAGTCGATGTAAGTCGGTGTAATGACGCCGTGGCGTTTGACCTTCTGCTTGCCGTGCTCGACCCCGAACGTCTCGCATGCCTTTTCCAACGTCATACTCTGATCGGTGAGCGCAAAGGCCAGCGTCTTGGCATCGAGCATGTGACCGCGGAAGATGTAGCGGTCATCCGGCTTGACGCCGCCTTCGGGGATACGATCTTCCTTATCACGATCGACCGGCGCGGTGAACCCCTTGAGTGAACGTTTGCTATCCATGTGCTTGATCGAGATGCCGGGCCGGTAGCGACTGGGCTCAACCCGCCCATTGCGGCCGATGTACTCAAAGAAGTTCAGAGTAAAGCCGCCGAGGAAGCGTTTACGCGCCGGGACCGAGCTGACCGCGAGGCGGCTCGCGTCGAAGGGAAAGTTGAAGGCGTCCAGCATCGCTCGGCCCTTATACGCTACGCGATAGAGCAGCTCGCGAAACTCGGCCACCGGCAGCAGCTGCAGGTCCGGATCACTTGGAATCTCACGTTCGGGCAGGCCGCGTGGATCGGTGTTGGCGCGATGCGTGCGCACGTAGCGCCGCAGCGTCGCCATCTCCTTGACCGTCAGGTCGTCGGCGTAGAAGAGTCCCTCTTGAAGGCAGCGCCCCTGCACCACGAACCGGCAGCTGCCGAAGGTCAGGGCTTGGGCGGGGTCGGTACGGGTTTCGCAGTCAAAGTAAAGTATCGCGTCGTGTGCCGCGCCGCGCCCGCGCTCGGGCTGCGAGCCGGGCAAGTCGGGATAAACCCGCACCGCGATCGGCAGCGTGCTCCTCACGGCTTCCTTCGGGCTTTAGCGGCCGTACATTTCGACCGGGCGGCTTTGGCTTCCAGCTTCGGCAGCCAGTTAGGCCCGTAGATTGTTTTGAGCAGATCGCAGACGTGTTTGATCGTGGCGCTCTGCGTGCGCATATCCATCAGCATGTGTCGCACATTGTCATCGAGCCCCTCGACGCGAGCGACGGCGGCCAGCAGCGGATCGCCGTGCGGGTTATCCAGCGTCTCGGGCGTCCAATCCAGCTGCTTCACGTTAAAGACCGCCCGGTGATCGTTGACCGGATAGCGGATCGTCAGCGGGCTGTTGGCCTTGCCAAAGACGTGGTTGAAATCGTAAGGCGCCCGGCCATGTGCCAGGCGCTCGCACCGATAACATCGCGGCGGCATGCAACCGGCAATAAGTGCGTTCGGTCGCACCTCGCCGCACGAGCAGACGGCCTCGCGTCCCACGCGGCGGCCGGCTCGCTCGCCGCGCAGCCATGCGCCGATCGGATTCGGCTTGCCCATTAGCGATGGGCGTAAATGCTCTCAAAGGACAGCATGCCCAAGTCGGCTTGACGTTCGAGTTCGTTCAGATCGGTAAGGAAGGGAACCTCGCGACCCGACGCATCGAGCACCTTCACGCCTTCCAAGGCGTGCAGCTGCGAGGCGTCGCCGTGAGCGAACCGGCGCTGCGCGTTGGAACGATCGGCGATGATCTTGGCCTTGCGCGAGCCGAGAACGCCGACTTCCACGCGGCCACCGTGAACCGGCACCACCAAGACGCGCAGCAGATTGTCGCTCGGCTTGGCGACGTAACGGCCACTCTTGGTCTTGTGCAGCGCGGATTTGCCAAGCTTCGCGACGGTGCTGGGCGACACGCCGAACTCGGCCGCGGCTTTCGATCGCGAGATGCCCTCGCGCATGCGGGTAATGGCGTGCGTCACGTTTTCCAGCGCCTGCTGCGAGCGGCGCGGCAGCTTATCGTATTCTGCTAGAGTGCGAGGCAGGCGGCGTTGACCGGCGCCTTTGCGCTTTGGTATCCTTGCCATAGTCAATCACAAAAGAAGGGGCCGAGACCGTGCAACCAGTCTCGGCCCTTGGCTTTAGCGGTCTCCGTCGTTGATGTAGTACGCCCCGTCTTTACGACGCAGGCGCTTGTGGGTAATGGCACCGCCGTTCTTGAGGTGTTCTTGTGCAGCGCGCAGCTCTTCGTCGCGGCCCGGATTGGAACCGAGACTGAGAATCTGCTCGTCGCGATCGGCCGCCTTCACCCGCAGGGCCCAGCGGTCGCGACCTTCGAAGCCGCGTCCCGGCTCGAAGTCGATCGCGAGAATATCGAAGGTGATTCCCAGGCTCGCGTATTCCTCGTTAGCACCGAACGTGCGTCCAGTTCCAAACGAGAAGTTCTCGGTACCTGAGATTCCCTTCGTGCTTGTCGGCTTAGCCGACGGATTGCGTCCCATTGTTTTCCTCTCTTAAAAGCGGGATGAGTGGTAAACTACGTGGACCGTTTACAGCTTGGGCGGTGGCGTAAAGCGCACCGTCGCCCAAATCCAAAGACAAACCAGACCGATCGCGCCGCCGAAGATGGCCCAGCTCAACGCTGGCGAAATGTCGGTCGGCCCATCGTCTTGCGTCGGAACGTAGCGTCGCTTCATCGGCGTGTCGTCGCCAGCGAGCTCGCGGGCGATCTTACGGATTGTCCAATCTGAATATCCGGTCTCGCGCGAGATTGCGCGGCAAGAGCGCGTCGGGTCGCCCAAGAGCTCCTCGATCGAGTCCCGATCGGCGGGAGTCACAGCGTGACCCCCATGCCTTCGCCGACCTCTTCAAGCATGGACTCGGCCCGATCGCCGAACACCGCCCGCAAGCGTAGAATGTCGCGCTTGCTGGCGGCCAAACGCCCCGCTTCGAGGTAGCCAAGGGTCAAGTGGCTCATCCCTAGATGCCGGGCGGCTTGCGCCTGGGTCAGGCCCGCGGCCAGACGCCAGAGACGAAGTCTGAGCATACCTTACTCCCCTCCTTAAGGCTCACAGCCTTACCACAAAAATATACCGGGACAGTAAGGTGCTGTCAGGGAATACTTTGAGGGTGGAAAGATTACTCCCCGAGGATTTGAGGGAAAGAGCTCGCCCTGGTTCCCGCAGCTATGCCGGGCTCCAGCAGCGGGTCGACTTCGTGCGCTGGCTAGCCGAGCACGTAGCGCGATCGGGGCTCAGTCACAAGCAGATCGCGCGCGAACTTTGGCCCGAGAGCGCGGAGGCTGCGACGACGCACCAGGTCAAGGCGTACACGGAGGTGCGCTGGACGAAAACGGGCCCGAAAGTTACGCTACCGGCGCCCGCGACGTTGCGAAAGCTTTGCAAGCTCTTAGGCCTTGCTTGGACTGAAGCGTTCGCAAACGCAGGCTATTACCGCGAGTTGCTTCAGGCGCTCGCTGATCTCGCCGATCTCGGGAGCAAATGGCTCGAAGGAGACCGCAGCAGTGGGCTCATCCTTGAGAGCGTTCGCACCGAACAGGCTAGCCCGATCGGTCCGGTACCGCTTGGCGCAGCGCTGGAACGGCCGGAGTTTGCCGAGCGTTACATCGTCGGCTTTTGGGAAGAAGGCCCGCATGATCCGCCCGAGATAACCTTCAACGATCAAGCGAACGAAACAGAGATTGAGTACATGAAGGAATGGGTGCGCCAAGATGCGGCCCAAACTCAACGGATCAGAACGATCGCACCAAAGCCGCTCGCTATAGCGATCCTCATCGCGACGGTAGGATTTCCGCGGCGGGGAGATCTTTATAAAAACGCCTCGTCGGGGTATGCCGCGGAGTTGCTAAAGCATTCGACATGGCTCATCGACCTTGCGCAGGAGCAATCGAAGCTTCAGAGCTTACCCCCACTGCTGCAAAAGGCAGACGACGCTCTCAAAGATCGCCTTCTAACACTTGAGCTGAAGCGCGTGATCGCGGCTGAATATACGGTCGCCTGGGCCAGTAGAGTTTCAACTCTTTACACGCATACCGCAAGACTGGGGGCCATGCGACGATTCGGCGTGGCCGGTTCTTCGGAATCCGACCCGCAAATCGAAGAAAGACTCCCGGACATACGGCAGTCGGAGCTCCCACGGCCTGAGCTGTTCGCGCAAGGGGCGCACAACGACACAGTAACAAACTAAAGGTGCCCCCGGCCCGCGCTAACGGACCGGAGGCGTCGCACCCGGAGGTACTAGCTCCAGATGCTAAACGAGAACGCTACGCCCATATATCCCCCGTTGCAAGTCCGTGCCGGCGTTTTGGTCGTGGACGGCTTCGGCATTTCGCTTAACGTGCGCTACGGCAAGCTGCGCGTGGAGGACGGGATTGGCCGCCAGCGCCGATCGCTCGCGCTCGATCGCGCAGGCAGCGGCCTCGAACGTCTGGTGCTGATCGGCCACGCTGGTTCGATCACGCTGGAGGCGCTGGCATGGCTGCGAGCGATTGGCGCGGCGCTCGTGCAGATCGGTCGCGACGGCGAAGTGCTCGCGCATTCGGTGCCATTCGGCTACGACGGGCACCCGATCCGCCGCGCCCAGGCGCTCGCAATCACCAACGGCCTCGACCTCGCGATCGCGCGCGAACTGATCGCGAGCAAACTCGATGGGCAGTGCAAAAACCTCGTTCGCCTAGGCGCCGAACTGCGCGATTTCGATGCACTGCGAGATTCGCTGCATTCGGTCGATTGAATCGAGAAGATTCGCACGATCGAGGCGAACGCCGCGGCAAACTATTTCGCCGCGTGGAAGAACGTTCAGATTCGCTTTCGTGAACGGGACCTCGCGAAACTCCCCGCACGCTGGCTTCGCACCGATTCGCGGGCGTCCGTGCTCACCGGAGCACCTCGCGCCGCAACCTCGCCGCTTAACGCAATGCGAAACTACTTATTCGCCTGCTGCGAGGCCGAAGCACGCCTCGCACTGCTCGCCCACGGCTGCGATCCTCAAATCGGCGTTTTGCATGCCGACCAGCGTAACCGCGATTCGCTCGCCCTGGACGCGATGGAGCCGGTGCGAGGCGACGTGGATGCGTTTCTGCTCGATCTGCTGGACGATCGCACGTTTACTGCTCGCAACTTTGGCGAGCTGCCAAACGGCGTGTGCCGGATCGCCGCGCCGCTGACGCACGAACTCGCACTATCGCTGCCGCACTGGCGGCAATGCCTGCGCCCTATCGCCGCCGGCCTTGCACAAACATTCCGGGACGCACTTTCGGCGAAGGGGAGCGCGCCTCGCACTCCCTTTATTATTGCGCGAACGCGAAGCCGGGCGATTGCCGCGGAGCGATCGCCGCTGGCAGCGACGCCTCGCAAAGCCTCGCAGCCCAAGCCGTACGCGTCGCGATCGGCGCGGGCGCCGCGGCCTGAGCCACTCGCAGCCAAGCCGATCGGCTGCGCGATGTGCGGCGAGCCGGTACTCAGGCGCCGACGCCGGCACTGCGAGGCGTGCATGCCCAAAGCACGCCGGGCGCACGGCTTACGCGCTATCGAGGCCGCACGCAAAGCTCTGGCGGCGCAGGCTAAGGCTGGCAACGATCCGCGACGCAGCCGCGAGGTCAATCGCGTGCGAGCCGAGGCGATCGCCGAAGGGCATCGCCGCAATCGCCGCTGGGCGCGCGAGCACCCCGGCCAGCGCGACGAGGCGTGGTTCAAGCGCGAGGTAGTGCCGAAGCTCGATGCGTTCTCGCTTATGGAGATCGGCAAGGCGACGGGGCTATCGCTCGCGGCCTGCTCGCGCATTCGGGCTGGGGTACGCGTTCCGCATCCGCGGCACTGGGATTCGTTGCACAAGCTCGTTCGAATGACGGAGCCAAGAGTCACAGCGTAGAAATCGGTTTCGTCATGGCGCAAGCAGCGAAGGTCGCGTTTGCCCGCATCTAACGGGACACCGCAGCCGAATCCTCACCCCGGCCCATATCAAATGCGCTTCCCAGTCGGATGCGCCGTTGAGGTTGCCGACGAAGCCGCGCTTAGTGATTTCAAGACAACCTGGAAATATCATCATCCGCTTGAAGAGGCGCAACTGCAATATGCGGGCCTACTAACAACGGTTACTGCCGTAAGCTTTTATCATGGTGGAGACGTACTGTACCAGCTCCGTCATACCGGGCCATATACTTGGCACGACGCGTGCTTACGTATTCCTGGTAGGGCCGCTTCAGCGATGGACGAGCTTGATGAGTGCTACAGCCTCGACCTCGTCAGCCTATCCGAACGCGGCAGAGGGAGCCTTTGTCTCCTCATAGACGCGCTTGGGGAAATCGAACAAACCGATGACTCACCTCCTTCCATTCCGGGCGATCGACCCAGCCCACATGTAAACCGCCACCGACTCTTTGAGTTTGTTGGGCGACGTATGTCGCCTACAACGTACTTAACGAGAGCTATTCGGAGTGGGAGTCGTCCGCGGAGTTTAAAGGAAGAATGTTCCGGCTTTACCAGAAGTCACAGTATCTGGATTTTATACGACAGAGTCAGAACGTACCTTTCTTGGCGCCAAATCACAAGCACTGGGGCGTCATCTGCGAAGATCATATAGTCAACGCTGATCTCTGAAGAAGAGCCGCTAATCACACGGCTTGGCTTTGCGCGATGTGATTGCTCGGAGTGAGCTTGATGACTGAGTGGCACCTTATTCATTCCTGGAATTTCGGACTGCTCCGCTGCTTGACTACTGCTGCTTCCCGGTTCACAAGGTATCGCCGTTACGCTGGCTTGTCGGCATTGTCTGCGCTGCTTGCTACCTGCGGCCAATCACAGCCGCCGATCGGTGCGCCGGGCACGATGCCGCAGCGCCAGCCAACGACAGTGGAATTGTGAATATCGAGGACGTCGTTTCGGCGGAGTTTCGTGAAAACGCAAAGGTTCTCGGCAACGAGATCGCTTGGCCAAGTCCCCGCGCGTGTGTACTTTCGGCGTGAGTTAATCCTTCAAGGATAGCAAAACGCCATCGAGCCAACTTCATGTCAACTACGAAATCGAACGTGAAGGAGACCCGATGACGAACCCCAGTGTACCAAAACTTGACCGGTCCGCGCTACTGGGCATCCTGGCCCAGCAGTCGGACGACGTGCTGGCCGAGCTCATGGGCAAGGTTGCTCAGGCGGCAATTGATGCCCAGTTCGACGAGTTCATTGGCGCTGAGCACTACGAGCGCAGCGCCGATCGCAAGGACCGCCGCAACGGATTTCGTGAGCGCACCGTCGACACGCGCATGGGTAGCATCGACCTAAAGATCCCGCGGGCGCGTGAAGGGAACTTCGTTCCGCCCCTCGTCGAGCACCGCAAGCGCAGCGAAAGAGCACTCGTAGCCGCCGTCCAAGAGATGTTCGTCTCGGGCGTTAGCACGAGAAAAATTGAAAGGGTGCTGCACGAGCTCGGTGTCGCCCACATGTCCAAGTCGCAAGTCAGTGTGCTGTGCGCCGAGCTGGACGTTCAGGTTCAGGCTTTCCGCGAACGCCGACTGGAATCGGCCTATCCGTACCTGATGCTCGACGCCCTGTACGTGAGCATGCGCGAAGACGGGCGGGTCGGCAAACAGGCGGTGGTTGTCGCCTACGGCGTCAACGAGCGCGGTACGCGCGAAGTTATCGGCATCGACGTCGTGCAGACCGAGAGCCGAGATAGCTGGTTGGGCTTCCTGCGGTCGCTGGTAGCCCGTGGACTGCACGGAGTGATGCTGGTGGTCAGCGACGCTCACGAGGGGCTCAGAGGGGCCATTACGGCCGTGTTCGGGGCAACTGCGCTATGGCAGCGCTGCCGCGTGCACTTCCTGCGCAACGTTCTCGCCCACGTTTCTCAGCATCGCAAGCTCGAGTTGGCCGAGGCCTTTCGCTCGATCTTGAGCCAATCCACCGCCGAAGAAGCACGAGCTCGCGCCGTCACGGTCATCGAACAGTACGGGAAATCATGCCCTAAGGCGATGGAAATTCTGCCTGCGGCTTGGAAGACGCCCTGTCGTTCTACGCGTTCCCTAGCGTGCATCGCCGAAAGCTGTGGTCATCGAACCCGATCGAGCACCTCAACGGCACGCTGCGTAAGCGAACCAACGTCGTCGGCATCTTTCCCAACCGTGCTTCCGCGGTCCGCTTGATCTCGATGATCCTCATCGAACAAACCGAGGATTGGATAACCGAACGCCCTTACATGAGCGAGGAATCTATGCAGCTTGCAATTCGCAACGCGCCGAGCTATACTGCCAACGCGTAAGCAACGCTGCGTGTTGGCTCAAAGTACACACGCGAATGGACGTGCCCGATCGCTTGGCGCGGGACGGATATAATCGCCGTACTCAAGGAACTCGCTCAGTCGCGCGTAGCGGTGATGGGAGTGGAGAGCGTCACCTTTGCCGGGCCAGACCCGACGCCGCTAGTGGAGGCTATCAGCGATTGCTCTCCAGAGCTTCGACAGTGGCGGACGACGAGCCGTGGGAGCGTTGCGTCGATCGTGCCCTGACCCAATCGATCTTCGACATAGAGCGCACTACTCCAAATCCATATCGCGACAGCATTTGGTACATCTTGGTCGAAGAACCGGGACCAGCGCGGACAAGTCACACAGGAGGCGCGACAGATGAGGAGCTTCGACTCTTAGCCGCCCGGCTATCGCGCTCTGCGCTTCGGCCCGGCAGTCCTTACCGGTTGCGGTGGATCGCAGCCGCCGATCGGCGCGCCGGGCTCTGATCTTTAGGGGGACACCGTGGGTAACGAACGATACATTGACATCACGCAGTTTGGGCAAACATCGCGCGTTCCCATCATAACGCCAAATCTCTTGTCTGAACTGATGCGCGTCGAGCCATCTGGCGAGCGATCCACGGGCGAATATCGACCGAGCGAAGTTGAACTAAGTGACGGCACCCTGCGCGACCGTGTGTACCTTGTCGAGGCCATCACGCACATATTTTATTGGGGGTTCTCTCCAGAGAGATCGCTATCGCTGCTCGACGTCAAGCATATTCGGTCGTCACCGACTCGACTTGCGACCCCCCTTGCCAACAAACTTTATCGAGGCGGCGAGACGAATATGGGTGGTATTTCCTTCGGTCTCGTGCTTAGAGATGGCCGAACGATTTGGGCAGTAACCGGCAATATAGTAGACTTCCTCGAATATCCGTCGGGCGTCTCGGCGAGCGACGTAGTCGATGTGATTCACGGCTGGAAAGACTGGAACCAAAGCGCTATTCGTAGCGCGCCTTCTTCCTGGTGTCTTTACTGTCTCGAACCTGAGGCGACGAAGCATATCGTCGAAGAGCTCCCGGCGTTGAACAGGGGCCTCATCGCCTGGACAGTAGCGGCGCCTGGTAGCGAGGCTCCCAAGAATAGTCCCTTCACTGGGTGGCAGCGGTAGCCAAGCCAAGGAGGGCATCCGGAGCCGAACCACGGATCGCCATCGTAGCGCGCGCTGAAGGATCAGCCTGACTTCACCCCATCACCGCTAACGCCCACCCGACCGCACCGCAGCCGCGCACCGCCACGCATGAGCGCCTCGCAGCATCGCGCCGATCGGCCTCGCACCGCAGCACTGCACGCCTCGCAGCACGGCAGCCACGCCTCGCAGCGACCTCGCGGTCTAACAGCTTTGCGATCGAGCTTGGCAGCGCGGCGGCTGGCTCGGCTGAGACCCGGCAGCGCGGCGGCCTAGATCGTGGGCGGCTTGGCTTATCCTAGCACTGCCAGGGGGGCGCACTTTTGAGAGGCCATAACTCCCTCCCACTACGCTGCTGCCCGGGATAGGAGTTGGACCCTCTCAAAACGCCGCCCCCCTCGGCGGCTAAGCAGCATGGCGCCGCGATCTAGGCTGCGAGACTGCGAGCGCTGTGCGAGGCGCGTCTGCTAAGAGTGCGAGCTGCAATGCGCACGCGATCGGCGCCGCGCTGCACAACTGCGAGGCTTCGCTAAGCCACTAGCGCGATGCGGCCTCGCGGGCGTGGGGCGCTTGCTTGGCGACAACTATCGTGACCGCTCGGCGTCAACTATCCTGGCCGCTGCGGAGCGGGTAGTGGTGCAGGTCGGCGCTTTCGAAAGCGGAGGTAACGCTCTCCTTCCGTTCGTCGTCCTTTCTTTGAAGAAGTAGCGGCAGCAGTCGTGCTGTGGGCAGGGTGGATGAGCCTCTCGCTTGGCACAACCTGATGCTTGTGGAGCTCATCCACGCTGTCCACAGCGGGTGAGTTTTTATTTTTTGCCTGCAGTCTGACGCGTCTGCTTTTCCTGCGCAGTGCGCCGGCGATAGCTGTCGGCGTTCATCTCGAGGATCGTCGCATGGTGGACGAGTCGATCGATCGCAGCGAGCGTCATGGCTGGATCGACGAAAACGTCACCCCACTGCGAGAAAGGCGTGTTGGCGGTGATCGCGATGCTTTTGCGCTCGTATCGTTCGGAGATCAGTTCGAACAGCACCGACGTTTCGGCCTGATCGCGGCGCACGTACGACAGATCGTCGAGGATGACCAGATCGAAGCGATCGAGCTTGGCGAGCTCTTGCGGCAGCCGCAGGTCGCGCCGTGCAGCCTGAAGGCGTTGTACTAAGTCGGTGCAGCGAGTGAAGAGTACGCGTCTGCCGGCGTCGATCAACGCATGCCCGATCCCACTAAGCAGATGCGACTTCCCACTGCCAGGTGCGCCGAAAGCCAAAAGGCAAGCGCCTCGATCGAGCCATTCGTGCCCCTCGGTCAACGCCATGATCCGTGCACGCGAAACCGTTGGAACGGCCGAGAAGTCAAAGCTCGAAAGCCGCTTGTCAGGGCTCAAACCAGATGCAACGCGATGTCGTTCGAAGCGCCGCATCTCGCGTTCACTCATCTCTTGCTCCAACAGCCGCTCCAGCAACTGACGTGCCGGCCAGCCTTCGAGGTCCGATTGATCGCACAGGTCGGTGGCGAGCCGCTTGATCGTCGGCAGCCGCAGTTCGGTCAGCATTATTCCAAGCCGGCCGTCGGCGTTGAGCTTTGTGCCGCTCATGACGCCGCCTTCAGGAGCGCATCGTACGCCGTGAGTGCCGGCAGCGTTACGACAACGCAGGGAATGGTGCTCGGCCGCGGCGCAAGCTGCTGGGTGAGCGCGTCCAGATCCGGCAGCTCGTCGCATGCATGCAACTGTTCCAGTTCGAGCGCGAGTGCCGCTTCGTGGCCGTCAGCCGCCAGTGCCAGCAGGCCGATGATGGTCTTGCACGCTTGCCGTTCGGGAAGCTGGGCGCTGAGGTTCTCCCAGGTCTGCCGATAGATCGTGCGCGGGAAAACATCGTCGCGAAATACCCAGCGGGCAAAGGCTCCGGGCTTGCGTTTGAGGTTTTCGACGAGATGGCGGTAATCGATTTGCCGCGCATGGCGCTGCCCGGTTCGGCGAACCGCCCGCGGGCACTCGAATACGCGTTGACCGCTCAGAAAGCATTCCACGTGATCGGCATACGCGCGTACGCTCAAGCGATGGCCGATGAGCCGACTTGGCGCGCTGTACTGCTCGCCTTTTACGGTGAAGATGCCATACTTGCTCACGCGTGCCGGCAGTTCGTCGAACTCAGCCGTGCGGCGCGCCGGCAGCGGGCGTAGTGCGACACGCTCGACAGCTAGGCGTTTCTCTACGCGTGCATTCGTGCGCTGAACAACCATGTCGATGAACGTTTCGTACGCCGGCCGATCCTCGAAATCGCTCGAACCGCGCAAGAGCAAGGCTTGGCGCACCGCCGTCTTGAGCGAGCCGTGGCGCGACTCGATGCTGCCGTTCTCATGCGATTCGCCCGGGTTGTTACGAGAAGGGCGCATCCCGTAATGCGCGCATAAGGCCGCATACCGGCTCGTCCACTCGCGCCGTTCCAAATCCGAAAGGTTCTTGAACGCCGCTGAAAGGCTGTCGGTGCGGTGCTCTTCGGGAGCACCGCCTAAGCGCCAAAGCGCGCGTTGAAGACCAGCCGAGAGCGCCGTAAAACTTTCGCCGCCGTCGACGACGTCGGCAGACCGCCATCCCGAATGCGCCAGCGCGTACTGGTACAGCCTGTGCGGAAATGGCGTGCCCGCGATCGTCACGCCCAGATCGCCGGCGTCGGTGAAGTCGGAGAGTCCTTGGCGTCCGGGCGGATGGTCTTGCGCGAAGAAGACGTTGCGCTCGCGCCCGTGAGTCGCGCGCCAGTGCCGTAGGCGCCGTTGCAACGTGCGAAGCGTGCTAGGGGCGTAATCGCCCGGATAGCGACGCTGGAGTTCTTCCAACGTAAGCGTCCGCTCAAGGCCGTCTTGACGGTGAACGGTTAGCGCGAAGCCGATTAGGTTCTCGAGGGAAGTTCGAGCGTTGCGTCGTTATCGGTGAGCGGCGTGATGTGCATCGCCAAGTTCCAGGGCAGGAAGTCGGTGATTCGGTTGATGGGATGCTGGGCGATGCGCGCGAGCACTTCACGCAGAAACGCCTCGGGATTGTAGCCATTGAGTTTGGCGCTACCCAACAAACTATAGAGGGCTGCGGCGCGCTCACCACCGGCGTCGCTGCCGGCGAAGAGAAAGTTCTTGCGCCCCAGTGCAACGCATCGCAACGCGCGTTCTGCGGCGTTATTATCGATCTCGACACGCCCGTCATCACAGTAGCGTCCCAAAGCCTCCCAGCGACTGAGCGCGTAGCGCATCGCTTTTGCCGTTGCAGATTTCTGCGAGAGCGTTTGGATCGTCTGTTGCAACCACGTGCTCATAGCGTCCAAAACGGGGCGGCTGCGTTCTTGTCGAATCGCGCGGCGCTCGTCGGGAGGTCGACCGCGAATGGTTTGCTCGATGGCATAGAGCGCGCCAATCCGGTCGAGCATCTGCGCTGCTACGGCAGACTTGTGCAACTCATGCAGGTCGACGAATGTTCGCCGAACGTGCGCCCAGCACGCCGCCTCAAGCACTCGACCTCCGTCGTAGAGTTTCGAAAACCCCGCATAGCCGTCGGCTTGCAGAACGCCGGTGAAGTTTGCGAGATGCTGCTGCGGATGTTCACCTTTGCGATCCGGCGTGTAGGCAAACCAAACTGCCGGAGCCGTTTCACCCGCTGCAGGCCACTCGTCGCGAACATAGGTCCACAACCGGCCGGTTTTCGTCTTGCCGCGTCCGGGTGCGAGCACCGGAATCGGCGTATCATCGGCATGCACGACCTCGGCTGCAAAAACATGTGCGCGCAACGCATCGGTCAACGGCGTTAGCAGAGCACTCACGTTCCCGAGCCACTGGGCCAGCAGCGTGCGGTCCAGCTCAACCCCTTCGCGTGCGTATATTTCGGCTTGTCGATACAGCGGTAGATGATCGGCATATTTGCCGACCAGTATGTGCGCCAAGAGGCCGGGGCCGGCCATGCCGCGTTCGATCGGACGCGCCGGCGCCTGCGCCTGCACAATCGTATCGCATTTTACGCAGGCCAGCTTGGGGCGCACCTGGTGAATCACTTTGAAGCGCACTGGTTCGAGTTCCAGTATCTCGCTGACGTCCTCGCCGAGATGCGTGAGCTCGCCACCGCAGTCGGGGCAGGCTGCCTCAAGCGGCGCGATCGTCTGCGTTTCCCGCGCGAGATGCGCCGGGAACTCACGTCGCGCTTTGGAGCTACGCGCAATGGGTGGTGAATCGGTCTCTTCGGCACGTTCGCATGAATGCCGTGCAGCGGCGGTTTCGAGTTCCTCGACCCACAGCTCCAACTGCTCGATCTGTTGCGCGCGTTTTTCACTGCGGTTCCCAAACTGCAGGCGACGCAATTTGAGAATCTGCAGTTTCAACGCTTCAATCTCGACCGAATAGGAGTGGATTTGCGCGTCTTTGGCGGCGAGTTGCGCGTGCTGCTCCTGCAGCAACACCTTTAGTTCCGCGACGCTTAACATATCGAGATCGGTACGCGCAACGCTCGCGGAATCCATATCTTTATGGTAGGGATTGCACGCAACTTGTCAAGCAGCTATTCGCGTGCGAGTCAACGCGCATCGCAGCGCGTTGCGCGTCGACGTGTTTACATCTCGATCAGCGGCTCGGCGGTACGAACCGGATGTCGCCAATCGATTCCCTCGAGCAACATCGAAAGTTGCGCTGCACTCAGCGATACTCGTCCACTCTGCGCTTGTGGCCAAATAAATCGACCACGCTCTAAGCGTTTGGCCATTAAGCACAGCCCAGTTCCATCCCACCACAACAGTTTGAGCAAATCGCCGCGCCGACCGCGAAAGACGAAGAGTTGACCGCACAACGGATTGCTCGCCAAGGCATGCTGCACCAGAGCGCTCAGACCGGTGAACCCCTTCCGCATGTCGGTCGCACCCGCAGCCAGCCAAACGCGTGCGCCGCTCGATACGCCGCTCGCGATCCCAGGCGCCACAACGCTCATCGCCGCAACTCCGCAAC
This sequence comes from Vulcanimicrobiota bacterium, assembly GCA_963844705.1. GTDB lineage: Bacteria > Vulcanimicrobiota > Vulcanimicrobiia > Vulcanimicrobiales > Vulcanimicrobiaceae > Cybelea. The sequence goes on from CAWJPI010000001.1 coordinate 397,354, forward strand.
CAGGGCACACACCAAGGCTGCATCCACTGTCGTGGTTTCAATGCGCAGCGTCGCACCCGAAGCGAGTATGAGCTGCACGACGCTGCTGCTGCATGCCCTCCCATCCTGCCGCGCGCCCGGCCGAACGCCTTGCAACGCAGAAACGATATTCACCGGAACAAACGTTGCGCTCGCCATCGAGGTGCGACCATGCGGCTGGAGCTGCGATCGCGAGTCGAGCTTTCCGGCGCGATAGAGCGCTCGCCAATGGGATACGCTCGTGGGATGTACGCCTTGTTCGCGCGCGATCGCGCCAACCGATACGCCCGCGTGTAGCGTTAACTCGACGATACGGCGCTTTTCCGCGAGCGGCCAACGGCTCGCGCGTTGTTCTCGAGCTTTTGCGACTGACATGACAACCTCACGATGGAAGAACGTTTCCTACATCATCGTGAACGCAAGCCTTCGTGCGCAAGACGGTCTGGAAGCGACGCTTACCTTCCAACAGCGTCACGGCGCTGAGATGCGGGCTTATCTGCAGCAACGGCAGCAACTCGGCTTCCCAGACGCACACAAGCGGATCGGGGCGAGTCCGCCATCGACGCGGCGGCCGTTGTGAGGGCAGCGATTCGAGCGATTCGATTCGGCGAGCGCTACGCTCGCTGACGCCGGCCTTCGCGGCTGCGGCGACTTGAGTATGCGCTCGGCGCTTGGTCTTGTACGTGAGCACTTGGTGGTCGGTGATCCTTTTGCCGGGCATTCCACGAGCCTTCGACCTCGCGTTGGCGCTCGCGGCCCCGCTCCTGGGCCTTCCGGCCTAGGCCCTCAACCGGCCAAGATAGTTGTCGTCAACCGGCCAAGATAGTTGTCGCCGGCCAGGCGCTAAACTTTCAGCGCTTCTTCGACCGCCTGATCTTCCAACCACGCTGTGGCGTCGTAAGCGATGCGCACCGCTGACATCTTATCGCACCACCACCTTCGACGCGCATTCGCCTCCGCTGGAACCTTTCCACCGATTGCTCAACACGCCGCTGCCTGCGCTGATGGCGAATGCACGAACTAATCCGATGTGGCAACTATTGAAAGCATTCCCTACCACATACAGGAACTTGTCCTTCGGATCGATTGCCAGCCCACCGAGACGAAAGCCTGATCCATAACTCCCCACGGGTATCAGAAGACCGTCGCTCGAATTGATGGCATAAGCCGAAACATCTCTGCCGAAATGATCGCTCACGTAGAGGAACTTGCCCGTCGGATCTACCGCCGCCCCGATTGGGTAGTTACCCGTTCCAATGACGCCGTTCAGCGTCAACGCGCCGCTGTTCTTGGCGATCACGTACTCGGTAAGGGTGTTGGAGCCGTAATTACCCACGTAAACGAAGGTGCCGTCAATAGCCACGCTCAAGGGCTGAGTGTAACCCGTCGGAAACGGTGATCCCTTCACCTGTTTCAGCGCGCCGCTTTTCCTATTGATGGCGTAGCCGGAAACATCGCTATCGTCCGAGTTCGTGACGTATACGAACTTGCCCGTCGGATCTACCGCCACTCCAACCGGGTAGTTACCAGTCGTAAACGGTGAGCCCGGCACTTGCGTCAAGGCTCCGCTGCTGGTGTTGACGGCAAAGGCGGAAACGGTGTTGGGAAGATGGTTAGTCACGTAGACAAACTTGCCGCTCGGATCGATCGCCACTTCGAGGGGGCCACCACCCGCTGCAAAGGGCGATCCCGGCACCGGAGTCAACGCCCCGCTGCTCGTGTTGATGGCAAAGGCAGAAACGTTATTGGAGTAAGAGTTGGCTACGTACAGGAACGCGCCAGTCGGATCGATCGCCAGCCCGCTGGGTGCGGTGCCCGCCGCAAACGGCGATCCCAGCACGTGCTTCAAGGCGCCGCTTGCCTTGATAGCAAACGCAGAGACATCGTTGGAGCCGGCGTTGGTCACGTAGACGTAGTGAACGCTCGTAGCGTGGTGTGCGTTTCTACCCAAACTCTTTTGCGCGTAGCTGTCGGGCGCTATAGCACCCGGCACACCGATCGGCGACTGCGCTCCCCCGCACCCTGCAAGCAATGTTGCAGCCGTGCTGATGCATAGCGCCTGACGATAGAAAGCGAACTTCATTATCTCTGCTCCCTATTAGACCTAGCGGCGGCGTCTGGCTGTCTTCGCTGCAGCGCGGGCCTATCCTAGGCGGGCGTGCGTCTACAACTCCACGAGCTTGCTTAAAGCTCTCCAATGCCGCGGATGCGGTATTTTCGCACCGGCCCGGGTCCGCGAACAGGCCGCGAGCGATAAGCCCGTCGCTGCCGCGATCTCCGCAAGCGTGAACGCGTCGAGCTTCGGCGCGATCTCGCGCCTGAACCACGTCTCGTCGCGCTGGCCCGGATGCTCGCGCGCCCAGCTGCGATTGCGGCGATGCCCCTCGCTGATCGCCTCGCCTCGCACTCGGTTTACGGCGGCGCTGCGGCGTGGATCGTTGCCGGCGCAGCCTGCGCTGCGAGGGCTTTACGTGCGGCCTCGATCGCGCGGCGACCGTGCTCGCGCCGTGCTTTTGGCATGCATTCCTCGCAATGCCGACGCCTGCGCTTGAGCACCGGCTCGCCGCACATCGCGCACGCCGTTGGATTTGCCGGCCGCGCTTCGACGGTTGGCGTACCCCATGCTCGCGTTGCATACGGTCGAGACTGCGAGGCCTTGCGAGGCGTTGCGAGCAGTGGCGATCGCTGCGGACCGGGGATGTTGCGGCGCTTATTTACGGTCTTCGCCGAGAGGGTGCGAGGCGCGGTGCTTCTGTTGGCGAGCGATTCGCGAAAGGCTTGTGCGAGGCGCGCCGCGATCGGCCGCACATCGTACCGACCGGCTCGATCTTGAATGCCTCGACAATGCGAGGCTGTCTCCCGGTTAAGAGCACGGAGGCCACCAGATCGGGCCACGAGTACCACAGGGCGTCGCCGGGATCGTCGCTGCCTGCATAGACGTAGTTGACGCCGATCTGCCAGTCGTTGCCGCCGTACTTGGCTCGCAGCGGGAGTACGTCTCCATCGGGAATGATACGAGCGAAGCCTGCGAGGCGCTTCCAGTTCGCTTGATCGAGTACCCATTCGGGTGTCACGTCTCGCAGGAGATCTGCGAGCTCCTCGCGGGCATCTTCCAAGACGGCAATCTCGCGCGCGGTCACGAACTGCCAGAGCCCCATCAGCACGTTTACCGTACTGTATTGGCTCATAAAGTCGGTATAGACGACCGGCACCGGGACCTTGCGAACGTGCGCGCTCGCACGACCGCCGAAGAACGCCGATTCGGCATGGCCGAGATAGCGCTTCGGGAAGTCCGGCATGCGCGCGAGGATCGGCGTGATGCCCATGGCTTCGAGGTACGCCTTACCGATCGAGGCGGGAGAGTAGGCCTTGGTGACTTGCAGCGAGATGGGATGCAGGGCGTACTCTGCGAGCAGCTTCTCCGTCAGCTCGCAGGTTGCGAGCACGTCGCGCCGGTTGTAATCGATATATTTCGCGGTGACGACACCGTGGCGTTTGACCTTCTGCTTGCCGTGCTCGACGCCGAACAGCTCGCAGGCACGTTCGAGGCCCATGCCCTGATCGGTCAGCGCGAAGGCTACCGTCTTGACATCGAGCATGTGCCCCCGGAAGATATAGCGATCGTCGGGCTTCGGACTTGCGGCGCCTTCGGGAATCCGATCCTCTTTGTCGCGATCGATCGTCGCGGTAAATCGCTTGAAGGATCGTTTACTATCCATGTGCTTAACGGTGATCGCGGGGCGATACGGGTTGAGGCGCAGGGCGCCGGCCGGATCGCGGTACTGAAAGAACTGGAAGCTGAAGCCGCCCAGGAAGCGGCCCTGCGAGGCGCTATAGCCCGCCGCGAGGCGTGAGATATCGAACGGGAAGTTGAACGCTATGAGCAGCCCGCGCCCCTTGTACGCCACGCGGTAGAGCAGCGTCCGAAACTCCGCGAGGCTCAGCAGCCGCAACCGCGGATCGCTGGGAATATCGCGCTCCGGAATACCGCGAGGGTCGGTATCCGCTACGTGGCGGCCGACGTATCGCTCCAGCACCGCGAGCTCGCGTGGCAGTAAATCGTCGCCGTAGAACAGGCCCTCTTGCAAGCAACGCCCCTCGACCAAGAAGCGGTAGCTGCCGAAGGTTAGTGCTTGCGCTTTGTCGGTACGTGTCTCGCAGTCGAAGACCAGCATCCCGTCGATCGGCGGCGTCGCCTCGCGTTTCGACGGTACAGACGGCAGATCGGGATAGACGCGTACCGCGATCGGCAGATCACTCCTCATGGATGCGTCTTCTTCGCCGGTTTGCGCGAGGCTCGCTTCGCGTCGGCCTCTAGACCGGGAAGCCAGTCCGGCCCGTAGATCGTGACGAGCAGCTCTTGGACGTGCTTGAGCTTGGGCGCAAATGCGAGGCAGTCTGCGAGCATGTGCGCCGTATTGTCGTTGAGCCCATGGAAACGCGCGATGCCTGCGAGCAGCACGTCGCCGGTTGGGTTCTCCAGGGTCTCGCCCGTCCAGTCGAGCTGCTTCACACTAAAGACCGCCCGGTGGTCGTTGATCGGATAGCGGATCGTGAGCGGGCTGTTGTGCTTGCCGAAGACGTGGTTGAGCTCGTAGGGTGAGCGGCCTTGTGCGAGGCGCTCGCAGCGAAAACAGCACGGCGGCTCGCACCCGGTAATCAACGCGTACGGACGCGACTCGCCGCACACGCAGGTCGCCGTGGGGCCGACGCGACGCTGAGCGCGTGAGTTGCGCAGCCACGCAACGATCGGATCGCGCTCGCCCATCAGCCACGCCGTGCATAGATGCTCTCATAGGAAAGCATTCCGAGGTCGCCCTGGCGTGCGAGTTCGTCCTCATCGGTGAGGAATGGAATCTCGCGGCCGGAGGCGTCGAGAATCTTCGTCTTACGCAGCTTACGCAGTTTTGTATCGTCGCCGGTGGCGAGGAACTCGCGCTGCGCAGCCGCGCGCTTTGCGATCTCCGATGCGGCGCGAGACCCGCGTACTCCAACTTCGATTCGGCCGCCCTGTACCGGCACAACCAACGGACGAAAGAGATTATCGCTCGGCTTGACCGCGTATCGGCCACCCTTGGCCTTGCGCAGGGCGGAGCCGCCCAGCTTGACGACCGTGCGCGGATCGACACCGTACTCGGCCGCGGCGCTCTTGAGCGAGACGCCGTCGCGCATGCGCGTGACCGCGTGCGCGACATTCTCGATCGCGAGTTGCGATCGACGCGGCAGCTTGTCGAACTGCGCGAGCGTCTTGGGAAGACGTGGGCGCCGGGCACGTTGACCGACAGCGCCCCGCTTTGGTATCTTGGCCATAGTTCAACTGCAAGTAGATCGGACCGAGGCGGGCATGTCTCGGCCCTTACTCGTTAGCGGTCGCTCTCCGTGAAGTAGTACGCCTTGCCGGATTGGCGCAGCCGTACGTTTTTGATCGCGCCGCCGCGCGCCAGGTGAGCCTCCGCCGCTTTCAGTTGCTCGTCGCGTTTTGGGTTCGATCCAAGACTAAGCAGCTCGGGCTCGCGATCTGCGACCTTTACTGTAACGAGCCAGCGATCTTGACCTTCGAAACCGCGACCGGGTTCGAACGCGACTGCGAGCACGTCGAACCGCAGACCCTTGCTCACAAATTCGGAGTTGTCAGCATAGTCGTGTCCGGAACCAAATGAGAAGTTCATGGAAGTCTCCTTGACGGTCGGTTTTTCAGCCGGTGAATGAGGTGTTTGTTTCATGGATTTCCTTTCATAAGACGAATAGTGCGTGTAGTGGAACGATTGAACTCATAGCTCAGGTGGGGGTATCCCGCGAGAGCCAATCCAGATCAAGAATGCGACGCCGATCGCGACGCCGCCGAAGACGAGCCAGCCTGTCACGGGAGAGGTGTCCTCGGATGAGACTTCATCTAAGGGCGGTCGGCGCTGACGCATCGGCCGCTGGTCGCCGCCAAGTTCGCGCGCGATTTTGCGGACCAGCCAGTCGCTAATCCCAAGCTCACGCGAGATCGACCGATATGAACGGTCGGGATCGTCGTCAAGCAGTCTTGCGACGTCGTCCCGATCGGGTGCTCACAGCGCGGTCTCCAGCCCGTCGCCCACTTCATCGAACATGCGCTCGGCATGCTCGCCGAAGGCGGCTCGGAGTCGTTCTCGATCGCGCTCGCCCGCGGCGAGACGCCCATTCTCAAGGTAGCCCAGCGTGAGGTGGCTCATCCCAAGATGCCGGGCGGCCTGCGCTTGGGTCAGGCCCGCGGCGAGGCGCCAGAGGCGAAGCCTCAACATTTCCATACTCCCTTTCCGTAGGCCGCGAGAGCCTACAGGCTAAGGATATATGGGAAGTAAGCCGCTGTCAGGAGAAGAATCCAGAGGTGGAAAGATTACTCCCCGAACGTGAGCGGGAGCGTGCCAGGCCCGGGTCTCGGAGCTATGCCGACCTCCAACAGCGGGTGTCCTTCGTCCATTGGCTCGCGGAGCACGTGGCTCGATCTGGGCTCAGCCATAAGCAGATCGCCAAGGCCCTCTGGCCAAAGAGCGCAGATGAGGCTACCACGCACCAGATCAAGCTTTACACAGAGGTGCGCTGGGTCAAGAATCAACCCAAGGTTACGCTGCCAGCGCCCGCTACGCTGCGAAAACTCTGCGAGCTTCTCGACATTCCGTGGACGGAAGCGTTCGGCAACGCGGGCTATTACCGCGAGCTGCTTCAAGCCCTCGCTGATCTTGCCGATCTCGGCTGGAAATGGTACGCGGAAGATCGCACAAACGGCCTTCTACTTGAGAGCGTTCGCACCGAGCACGTTAGCCAGATCGGTACTGAACCAGTTGACGCGGCTTTCCAACGGCCGGAGTTCGCGGAGCGGTACATCATCGGCTTTTGGGAAGAGGACCCCCACGAGCCTCCGGAGATCACGTTCAACGAAGAAGCCGACGCCCACGAGATTGAGTATATGAAAGAATGGGCGCGTCAAGACGCAGCTAAGCCTGCGCGAATCCGAACGATCGCTCCCAAGCCGCTTGCAATAGCGATCCTAATCGCCACGGTTGGATTTCCACGCCGCGGCGATCTCTACAAAGACACGTCGCCGGGATACGCGGCAGAGATACTAAAGCAATCGACGTGGCTTATCGATCTCGCGCAGGGGCAATCGAAGCTTCAGAGCTTACCCCCGTTGCTCCAACAGGCAGACGATGCGCTCAAAAATCGTCTTCTGACACTCGAACTGAAGCGCGTTATCGCGGCCGAATAGACGACCGCCTGGGCCAGCAAACAATCGGTACTTTACACGCATACGGTCAGGCTTGGGGCGATGCGACGGTTTGGCGTTGCTGGCTCGACGGAATCTGATCCGCAGTTAGAAGAACAACTCCCCGACATTCGAAGGGCGGAGCTGCCAGCGGCTGAGTTGTTTAAGCCTGGCGCACAAAATGACACAGTAAAAAACTAAAGATGCCCCGGCCGCGCGAACGGCCGGAGGCGTCGCACCCGGAGGAGTTAGCTCCAGATGCAACAGCAGAACTTTACGCCCTTATATCCGCCGCTGCAAGTGCGCGCGGGCGTCCTGGTCGTGGACGGCTTCGGCATTGCACTGCGCATCCTGAACCGCGGCAAGCTGCGCGTGGAGGATGGAATCGGCAGGCAACGCCGATCGATCACGCTCGATCGCGCTGGCTGCGGCCTCGAACGGCTCGTTCTAATCGGCCACGCTGGCTACGTAACGCTTGAGGCGCTGGCATGGCTCCGTGCGATCGGCGCCGCGCTGGTGCAGATCGGCCGGGACGGCGAGGTCCTCGCGCACTCGGCGCCGTTCGGCTACGACGGGCATCCGATCCGCCGCGCGCAGGCGCTCGCGGTCACCAACGGCTTGGACCTGGCGAGCGCGCGCGAGCTGATCGCCGACAAGCTCGACGGCCAGCGCCGGATTCTCGTTCGGCTCGGTGCCGATCTGCGCGAGTTCGACAAGCTGCGAGCCGCCGTCGATACTGCCGACTCGATCGAGCGGGTGCGCGTGATCGAGGCCAATGCCGCGGGCGCAGTACTTTTCGGCCTGGCGCGACGTGCGGATTCGATTCCGGGAGCGCGACCTCGCACATATCCCGGCACGGTGGCTTCGCTGCGACTCGCGCGCCTCGGTGCTGACCGGTGCGCCGCGCGCTGCAACCTCGCCGCTTAACGCGTTACGAAACTACCTCTTTGCGTGCCTAGAGTCCGAAGCGCGCCTCGCACTACTCGCGCAAGGACTCGATCCCGGCGCTGGGTGTGCTTCACGCCGATCAGCGGAACCGCGATTCGCTCGCACTAGACGCCATGGAGCCGGTGCGAGCGGACGTGGATGCCTTTCTGCTCGACCTACTGGAGGACCGCGAGTTCACAGCGCGCGATTTTGGCGAGCTCCCGAACGGTATCTGCCGGATCGCAGCACCATTGACGCATGAGCTCGCACTGACGCTACCGCATTGGCGCGAATGCCTGCGGCCGATCGCGGCGCGCCTCGCACAGACCTTCCGCGAATCGCTCGTCAACAAAGGCGCAGCGCCTCGCACGATCGGCTAAATCTGGAAATAAGCGCCGCAGCATCCCCGGTACGGAGCGATCGCCGCTGCTGGCAACGCCTCGCAAAGCCTCGCAGCCGCGGCCGTACGCAACGCGCGCATGGCGTGCCCCGACAGTCGAAGCGCGCCTGCGCAATCCGACCGCATGTGCGATGTGCGGCGAGCCGGTGCTCAAGCGCAGGCGCCGTCATTGCGAGGCCTGCATGCCCAAGGCGCGTCGCGAGCATGGCCTCCGCGCGATCGAGGCCGCGCGCAAGGCGCTCGCAGCGCAGACTGCCGCGGGCAACGATCCGCGGCGCAGCTGCCGCAGTGAACCGGGCGCGAAGCGAGGCGAAGCGAGCGAGGCATCTCCGCAATCATCGCTGGGCGCGCGAGCATCCGGGCCAGCGCGACTATGCGTGGTTCAAGCGCGAGATCGCGCCGAAGCTCGACGCGTTCTCGCTCAAGGAGATCGGCAAGGCGACGGGCTTCTCGCTCGCGGCGTGCTCGCGGATACGGGCCGGTGCGAGGGTGCCGCATCCGCGGCATTGGGGAGCTTTGCGGAAGCTCGGGAACTCATAAACGTCTGCCACGCTAGGTTCGCTGGCGGTAGCGCCGAACGTTCTTACCCGCTCGTCCGTTCAGCTTTCTGGGAGGCTTCGCATTTGCATAACTTAGCTCGCCGCGCACTTACGACCGGCGCGATCGTATCATTTGCCGGCTGCGGCGGATTGCAACAAATCGCGCAAACGGCATCGCCGCAGCTGCAGGGCGACGCGGTTTCATCGCCGTTGCCCCGCGGCATGGTGTCGCAGCCTGCGCCGTGGCCGCTTGCGCATTACCCTCAAACCAGTCAGCCCCTGCTGTATGTCGGCATCGACAACCCAAGCGCCATTGACATCTTTCCTCTCACGGGACCGAATCAGCGACAGGTCGGCTCGATTACTAACGGCATCGACGCCCCGTGGGGCTTGAGCGTCGATTCCAACAAATCACTCTACGTCGCTAACTACGGGAAACCACACCGTCACCGTCTACCCGTACGGCTCCGCCACGCCGTCAATGACGTACTCGATTTTGGGCGCGGCGTTATACGCATTAGCCGATTCGGCGGGGCACGTCTTCTTATCGGGCTGGAACAAGCACCATCAAGGGCATGTCATAGAGTTCAACGCCGGCCGAAACCGTGTGATCGCGCACCAGCGATTAGGCTTTGAAACGGATGGAATGGCCGAAGACGGGCAAGGCAACCTCTATGTGGCATACCGTGGTAAACATAGCGGTTCTATCGCCGAGTTCGGACCAGGCCTGACACACAAACGGCATCTGGGCATTATGGTCGATCAGCCACAAGGATTACTCGTTGATCGCGCCGGCAACATCATCGTCGTTGAGTCGGCGGCCGATCGGATCGACGTGTTTCCGCCTGGAGCGACGACGCCGTCGGTGACGGTAACGATTTCCGGGATCAATAATCTCGCGGAGCTGGCGATGCAGAATAGCGAGACGACCCTGTGGGTTTCTTCGTTAGGGGGATACGTCTACACGATGCCCTATCCGCTCACCTCAAGTACGGTACCAACTGAATATGAGAAAATCGGCAGGAAGGAATTAAACGGAATCGCCGTCACCCCGTAGCTCTCGGCTTGCATCCGAACTAAAGCGCCCGCGCCGCTTTCGTATCCGTCTTAGCTTCGCTTAGGGCGTAGCTGCGCCAGCCGCCGATCGCCTTAGCTGCGCAACGGCAACGTTGGCGAGCTACGAAAGAAGCTAAACTGTGCTGCCGCCGAACCTTCCTAGTCGCTCGTCCGTTCTGCTTCTGGGAGGCATCGCTCATGGGACACTTGGTTCGCTTAGCCCTTATCATCGGCCCCGCTGCGCTATTTGCCGGCTGCGGCAGATCGCAGCCGCCGATCAGCGCACCGGGCGCGATGCCGCAAACCTCGGCGATCGCAATGCACGCCGGGCGTGGACAGTCGTGGATGCTGCCCGAGGCGAAGAATAAAGACCTACTCTAATCTCATGTTCGGTTGTGGTGCACCTGAAAGACTTTGAGGAAACTTTGACTGCCTGCCGGGTGGGTGCTCCACTTCGTGAGCTGTACCGGTAGCCGCTGCTTTTGTGCGGGGCGTCAAAGTCAACGCCTGCCCCTCGGATGAGTCGAAAAGGCCCCTCTCGCCGTTGACTGAGGCTGCGCTGTCAGCAGGCCCTCTAAATCTATCGTGCGCGATGGCGCTAGCTTCGACTTCGCGCGTCACTCCGTGAGTATGCTAAAACAATCGCGCCCGCGGCAATGCAAAGGCCGCGAACGGGTCGCCGTTTGCAGCGGGCAGCGATCCGAGAGACGTTGCGACAGCTGTGGAGTACGGTTTCCTTACCTGACGTCGTGACCGAAAAGACCGTCCCGCAATCAGCACCTCTGTAAATACAGTTCGCCCCGCCGGCATTTGTCGTGCCATAGAGCTTGCCGTGGACGTTGACAAGGCCCCCGTTGGGACTTTGGCCGTCGGTCTTACCACCTTTGAAATTGTAGCGCACCACTTCCTTACCGGAAGTCGTAATCGAGAAGACGGTTCCACATCCTCCGCCGCCGCAAGAACGAGAACCACCCGAAACGGTCGTGCCGTAGAGAGTGCCATTCACGTTGAGCAGAGCCCCAGACGGGTTTGAGCCGTCCGCCGAGCCGCCTTTGAAGCTATAGAGTACGGTTTCCGTACCAGACGTGGTAATCGCGAAGATGACTCCCTTGCCGTGCGCGCCGGCGTAACTGGTCGCGCCATATAGCGTCCCATTGACGTTGATGAGAGGCGCCGACGGCGCAGCGCCGTCCGCCGAGCCGCCTTTGAAGCCATAGAGTATGGTTTCCTTACCGGATGTGGTGATCGCGAACACGGTTCCGGCGCCGTGCTTGCCGCCGCTACTAGTCGTGCCATACATCGTGCCGTTGACGTTGACGAGCGCTTCGTACGGGTCTTCGCCGTCTTTTGGAGCGCCTTGGAAGCTATACAGCACATCGAACGCGTCAAGCGCGTGCGCGCTCTCCGTCGTCGCTTGGGAAAGGGATGGACTCAGCGGCGTGCTTGCGCCGCCACAACCCACAAGCAGCGCTGCGACGGCGCAAACGACAAAACCGTAACGGCTAAGAGTGACGATTGCCATATCGATCCCTCCCTGCTCCCTTGGCTCAGGCGAAAAGCTCCAGGGCTTCATCATGTCTTCGTCTGGTTCCAGGCGTTCCATCTTGGAACCCCAGGCTCTGGGTTAATCTTGGGTTAAACGCAGCGCCTCTGCCCCTCTGCGCGGCTTCGCGCAGGCGAGGCCGTTGCGCTTTGCCGCCTGGATGGGCGCGCGTAGCTCGCAACGCATTGCGCATGGCTCGCAGCGCAGCGGCTAGGCTTCGCAGCAGCCTCGCAGTCTCGGCTTAGCTTAGCAGCTTAGATCGCGGCGCTTTGATCGCTTAGCACCGGGCAGCTAGGGAGGGGGGCGCCATCTTTTTGCGGCCAACCCCTATCCCGGGCAGCAGCGTAGTGGGATAGGGGTTGGCCGCAAAAAGATGGCGCCCCCCTCCCTCGGGCGTGCAGCCGGGCTCAGCTGCTGCGCGATCCTAGCCGCCGCGATCTAAGCGCCAAGCATCCAGAATCTAAGTGCGAGACTGCGAGCACGCTGCGAGCCGCAAGTCTCCGCCCTGCGAGGCCGCAATGCGCGACGCGATCGGCGCCGGGCTGCAACTGCGAGGCGTCTAAGTCGCTAAGCTACGACGCTCGCTAACGCGATGCGGCCTCGCGGGCGCGAACCGTGCAGAGAGGTAGAGGGTGCGGAGCGCTTTTACCAGGGAACCGTGCTATCAATTGCACCATGTGCGACTGCGCCTGCGGGAAGCACAAACGCGGGAAGCACGAAGTGCGAAACGTTATTTCTGAGCACCCCCCGCGTCGCGTTAATCTGTGGTGATACATTTTGAATGGCTAAGAAGTACCTTCTATCCCGCGCAAGAACGTATGGGAACCAAACCGTTAGGGTACCGCCACGATCAAAAGTTAGCTGCACTTTCGGGGGATGATAGTATGGGTCTGCCTGAAGCGTAAAAAGATAACGTGGCTCGGAGGTAAGCCCTGCGGCCTCATTCTCAGGGCTATGCCCCCGCAACATCAAGGGGATTGCGCCAAAGGTATCATTGCTGTAATCGAAAACTGAATCATAGCCGTTCAGCGCGCTTGCAACTACCTCCGGGCTCTGGTTACAGTCCAAAAACATGAGCTCTGTCGGCGCTGATGGACGAATTAGCCGAGGCGAAACTTCGGTCGCAAAGTGCTCATCAATGAATCCGTTAGCGAACAGTTCGCGCGCCGTGGGCGGCCCGGCCCCATAGGTACCGCAGTAGTCGAGTTCGTTACCAGGGACCAGCATCGGAGTCCAAAGGTGTTTTATTTCCCACTCACGGGCTGCGGCGCGCCACCACCATCGGCCGGAACGCTTGCGAAGAACTACTAGGCCACGATTGCGCGCCGAATGCCATAAAACGACGGCGTCATGTTCGTCCGCGACGACCCAGTCGATCTTTACCTTTGTGCTGTCTTCCAAGTGGTTTAGGGCATCGGCCAAGAGTATCGGCAGAGTGTGTCGGACTGTCGCGATCACCGGAGTAGGACCCCGGTCATGCGTAAGGGCAAATGCCGCGGCGCAGTTCGACGCTGCAAAGCAGACGAGAGCAAGCGCCGTACTAAGGCGCGGCCGTCTCAATACCAAATTATATTTGCGGCATCGCGCCCGGTGCGCCGATCGGTGGCTGCGATCCGCCGCAGGGCGCGAGTAGTGCAATAGCCGCGCAATCGCTTAGCGCGTAACGTCTAACCTCAAAATGCTTCATACCTACGGCTCGATGCGATAGACTGCCCCCACGTCACTTGCGCCACCGTAGAACGTAGTGCCATATATCAGCCCGTTCCTGGCAACGAGCGGCCACCCGGGGCCACCTCCCCGCTGTCCCTGCCTATGGAATCTGTGAAGAACGCGCTCTTTACCCAACTCGCTTACGGCAAAGACCGTCCCGCATGACCCGTTGTTGGACCCACACGTGTTACCGCCCGCCGCCGTACCGTAGAATGTTCCGTTAAGCGGTAGAAGGCCTCCGCTCGGCTCGGCGCTATTTCTACCGCCGACGAAGCTATAGATGATGCTGTAGCTTTCGTCCGTGCTGGATGGAATGAGTCGAAAAAACGTTCCGCATCCGAAGTTGGAGCACGCCCCACTCGTCCCACCGCCAGTGGTCGTGCCGTAGAGCGCGCCGCCTACGCTAACGAGACCGCCTCCCGGATTGTCACCATCGGGTACACCCGTAAATTTACTGGAGAACGCGCTCTTTGCCGGATGTCGTGACCTCGAAGATCGTTCCGCAGCCGTAAGAATAGCACGTGCCGCTGCCGCCAACCCACGTGGTGCCATAGAGCGCTCCGTTCGCCGCAACCAATGCCCCGTACGGATGTTCGCCGTCGTGCTGGTTGCCTTTGAAGCGATGGAGTATCCGTTCCCTTCCCGATGTGCTCATTTCGAAAACGGTCCCACATCCTCCGGCGCATCGCGGGCTGCCGCCACCGTAGTACGTCGTGCCGTACAGTTTACCGTTGACCGCAATCACGCTCGCAAATGGCGTTTCGCCATCGCTGCCACCCTTAAAACTGTATACGACGTGCTCCGAGCCCGACGTGGTGATCGCGAAGACCGCCCCGCAACCTTCTCGTGTGTTGCAGCTCGCGCCGCCTTCCTGTGTGGTGCCGTAAAGCGTCCCATCCAGATCAAGCAGCGCAAAGTTTGGCGCAGCGGCGTCGGGAGGACCTGTGAAAGTGTAAATCACTTTCTTCGAACCGGTCGTGCTTATGCGGAAAACGGTCCCGCAACCGGGGGCGAAGCCGCATTCTGATCCCGAGCCGCCGAACTCTGTTGTACCGTATAGCAGGCCCTTTACGAAAATTAAGCCGGCAGCAGGGTTTTCGCCGTCCCCGCCGCCCTTGAAACTGTAGAGCAACTTGTAGCCGCCAGTATCGAATGGATGCGCCGCAGCGTTCACTTGTTGCGCCGGCAACGGCGCGCCGATCGGCGGCTGCGATCCGCCGCAGCCTGCAAAGAGCGCGGCCGCGCCGATGATAAGGGCCAAGCGAACCAAGTATCCCATGAGCGATGCCTCCCCGAAGCTGAACGGACGAACCGCTGAGAACGTTCGTCGCTGCTGTCAGCTCTCCCAGCGAGCCAAGCGCTTCTTACGACTCCAGGAGCTTGAGCAATGAATCCCAATGCCTCGGATGCGGCACCCTAGCGCCAGCCCGGATGCGCGAGCAAGCCGCGAGCGATAAGCCCGTCGCTGCGGCGATCTCCTTGAGCGAGAAGCCGTCGAGCTTCGGCGCGATCTCGCGCTTGAACCACGCCTCGTCCCGCTGGCCCGGATGCTCGCGCGCCCAGGTTCGATTGCGCCGGTGTCCCTCGGAAACCGCCTCGCTGCGTGCCTGCTTGACTGAAGTGCTCCGGCGCGGATCATTCCCGGCAGCCGTTTGCTCAGCGAGTGTTTTCCGTGCGGCTTTGATTGCGCGGAGGCCGTGCTCGCGACGCGCCTTCGGCATACACCTCTCGCAATGCCGCCGCCTGCGCTTGAGCACCGGCTCGCCGCACAACGCGCAGGCGATCGGAGACGAGGGCCGCGCTTCAACGGTTGGCGCGCGCCAAGCGCGTGTTGCATACGGGCGCGGCTGCAAAGCGTTGTGAGGCATTGCGAGCAGCGGCGATTGCGCTGGGCCTGGAATGCTGCGCCGCTTATTCCCGGATTTAGCCCCGAGGGTGCGAGGCGCTGCGCCTTTGTTCAGCAGCGAATCGCGGAAGGCTTGTGCGAGGCGCGCTGCGATCGGCCGCAGGCATTCGCGCCAGTGCGGTAGGGTGAGTGCGAGTTCATGGGTCAAGGGTGCGGCGATCCGGCAAATACCGTTTGGAAGCTCGCCGAAGTCCCGTGCGGTAAACTCGCGATCTTCCAAGAGGTCAAGCAGAAAAGCGTCCACGTCCGAGCGCACTGGCTCCATGGCATCGAGTGCGAGCGAGTCGCGATTGCGCTGATCGGCATGGAGCACGCCCAGCGTGGGAGTCGTTCACAGCGCTCGCTAGGCTACGCCCCGCACGTAATGCATCCCCCCCGCCCATGCATCCCGCCCCGACGCCAAAAGCCCTTACGGCATATAGCTTTTTCGATGCCACCGAGTTTTTGCAAACGCGAATGCAAAACGCGCGCGGCGGGCGCGATTTACCGGCGAGTCGCGACAACCCTTATTCTATAAGGCTTTTTGACGAGCGACGAGTGCCGGCGGAGCGCGGAAGTTTCGGCCCCTTCCCCTATGCCCGGGCAGCAGCGTAGTGGGCATAGAGGAAGGGGCTCGAAACGGCGCCCCCTGCCCTCGCTCGGCGATCCGCGCGCCGCATCGTCACGCGGTTCGCTAATAGTCGTCAATCCCCAATGTGCCCAAGTATCGCGACATAGTCAAACCATCCATCGTCCAAATCCCAAGACTTCGCGAAAACTCAAGGGCGCTGCTTTCGAAATTCGATGTCGTCCAATACGCGAGTATGAAGGGCTGTCGTGCGACCAACTCGTTGCTCAGCAGCATTTTATGGTGATGGAGAAAAGGTTCGGTTTCAAGCTCTTTCTTTGCCTGCCGAGGATGTCCAGCGAAAAACTGCGCTTTGAACGTATATTCAAATATCTGTCGAGCCAGTATTTTTGCTTCTCGACCAAGATTGTGGACCGCCAGCGTTAACGCGGCGTCGGACGCTCCAAGGATCAGCGCAGCATAGTAGATGACCCAGGACTGTACTGGATCGGGAAAAGCTTCACGGACAGCGCCTAGGTGATTCTTTACGCGGATGTTTACTTGGTCGCCTAGATAGGGCTGTATACTTCGTAGTAGTGTCCAGCAAAGCTGCCCAAGTTCCGCATCGATCCGTTCATCGAGGTTATAAGTGCACTTGAACTTAGGATTGGCCGTTCCGGTTTGACCCGTATACACAAACAAACCGCTCCGGGAACGCGAGATCGGCATGCCATAGCTTATTCGATGCCCACTGGTCCAGACTCTTGGCCAGCGTTTACCGGTAAGGGAAGATTGGCGGAACCGGAACTGGGGAGGCCCTTATGTAGTATCCCGTAGTGCGTGATTCTACGGGCGTTAATCAGTTGGTGCAAGCTCGTATGTGCAGAAGGTCGCTCCCCGTCGGGAGCTTGGCAGTCGTACCGGATGAATTGCGACGGGGCCCGCTGGTGCGGGCCCCGTCGATTCCTTCGTCCGGTTGACCGGACTATTCTTGGACTAGCGTCTGACCCATAACGCCGAAGCCGTATTTCTTGTGCTTCGGCACGAAGTGTCTCGTTGGGGCGCCACCCGCCGGGAAGGCGAAGGTGTCGACTCGCTCACCGCAGCGTTGAGGGCCGGCTTGGTTTGCGGCGATAACGTGAGTGACGTTCTTGCTCTGCAGACCGTTAGGATTCTTCGAATGATTCGCCCAAGTTGACGCCGCAAACTGCTCCCCGTAGCCCGAAGTGCCGCAATCACCGACAAGCACGGTCGAGTTCGAAACCCTGAGTGTTGTTCCGGAGAGCGTTGCGGAGTAGATGCCGAAAGCGTACTGACTGAAGCCATCCGCTCTTGCGTCGCCGACGCCGATCCTGTGGCGCCCCATCATCTCAACCGCTGCAGGAAAGTAGATCGTAGCACCGCTGAGAGTCAGCTTCGTCCACGAGCTGCCGCCGGCGCGAAGCTCAAAGATTGACGGATATTCGCAGGACGAATAGCTCGTGCAGGCCTCGACGAAAAGATTCCCCTTCTCGTCGTAGCCAGCCGTTGCCAGGTCGAAGCCCGTCGGGCTGGGGAACGTCGTCCCGTTCGCGCCACCGCCCGGGAAAACCGTAACGTTACCCGGATTATTGTAGAAGCCCGACCCAACGGTGACGGCAAGGTCGCCATTTGCTGAAACTGAGCATCCGCTCGGCAAACCGTCTACCTTCCACGAAATTGATTACGGTGGTCGTCCCGTGTTGGATCTCATAGGCAGTCGCGGCGAACTCGTCCGCGACGTAGACGTTCCCCTCATTGTCGCTGCACATGCCTTGTAAGAAGCTAAAGCCGCTCGCGCGGCCGACCCACTGCCCCCTCGGATAGGTGAATGCATCGAGGTAATTTTCGTCGCTCGCGTAGAGGAGCAGCGTTCCTGTAGGCACGCGCTTCATCCAGGAGCGGGCAGCCGGAGATCGCGGGCCGGCAAGCCCAGGGGCTACGGCGTTCGCCCCCTCCATGAACTCGTTAAGCTGCGACCCGCCGCCGGGGGCAGGCGGAGTTCCGGCCGCGTTGCAGCCGGCGAGGAATACGATCGAGCCCAGTACGGGCAGGTAGCGGGCCAAGCGACATTTCATTGGCATTTTAGCTCCAATCTAGTAAGTAGCGTCCTCGCCCCTACGATAACATTCTGTCCGGTTTGGGGCATCGGCAAATTGCGTACTCTGGCAGCTTTGGCCGTGTCGAGGGATCGGGCTGGGCCACGCTGCGCTCCACGAACTATGCTGAACCGAGATCGAGCGATGGTTTAGCTGCATTGAAGGCGAGGAGCGAACCACGAAAGGAAGAAATAGATTCTGCTTTGCAGGTTAAGAGCACTTCGCGATCTATTCGCCCACGCAAGCGGGGCGTTGGCGTGGCGGAAGCGACGAATAACGGAAACCGCGCGTACCTTCGCGGCCGAATTGCCGTCGCGTTCGAGCTTTCGCTCGGGAACGGTCACGCGGAGGCGCGAGGTCTGCTTGCCAGCCTTCAGCGCGAGATCGACCCTGCCGACAACGAAATCGTCGCTCTCTACTTTAATGCGTGCGCGCTCTCCTACTATAAGGCGCGCCTCATCCGCGAGAGCTTTGCGGCATTTGAGCGGGCTCTAAAGGCTGCCCGTAGTCATTGCGACCCGAGACTCCGCAAGGTAGTATTGGAAAACTACGGTTGCGCCCTGACGGAAGATGGCAGCATCGATTATGCCATCGAGCTGCTTGCGGCAGGGTTAGAGGTTGAGAGCGACGCCTGGGATCGGCTGCTCGGTCTGGTGAATCTGGCCGAAGCGCTCTTCACCGCCGGGCACCTTCGACGTGCCGCCGCCGCGCTTCATGAGTTCCACACGCTGTACGCGAGCCATTCGAAGTCTGAGTACCTGCTGATCGCGGCAGTGATTGGCATCCCGGTCGGGAACATGCTCTCAGAAAAGAAGCTTTTGCGGCTAAGCACCGATCCGGCATTGCTCGAGCTCGCGTTTGTGCGGCCGGGTCAGCATCAGGTGCTCGGACAGGCAGCCGAGGCATTTTGTCAGCTTTACGAGCATTCCGATCGCCGCGCGGAGCACGATGCATTACTGGACCGTACGGTAGATGCGTTATCGTCGCTTGACTCCAGCGTCAATTTCGCCATGAGAGTGGCACGGCTCGGCTCGGCGGATCAAGTTCTGCGAGTGAAGGCTTTGATGGACCAGCACTGTTTGGAGGACTCGGTCTTGCTGCGGGCATATCGCACTTTGTTCGATAGCTTCATTGCCTCGCGCCACCGATCTACGCAACGCGCCACAAGGCTCGCGACTCAAGCCGCACGTGATCTGGCGAGAGTCGGCCGGCCCCTTCTGGAGGCAGTCGCATTGGAAGCGGCCGGGTTACCCGCTGCTGCGCGCAGCCTTCGCCGCCGCTGCGGAAGCTCGGTCGAAGTAGCGCGATTGAGGTGGACAGGCGGCCCGCTTCCGCGACGCATGGCCACTGGGCTAACGTCCCGCGAGCGAGAGATCGCCGAGCTCGCTGCGCGCGGGACGACGGATCGAGCGATCGCTCTTGCCCTTGGATTAAGCGAACGTACGGTGCAGTGCCATTGTCGAGCGATATTCGGCAAGCTGGGAATCCGTTCTAGGTGGCAGCTTCCCGCCGTGCTGATGAAAAGCTTGGCCGACTAGGCAAGGGCTACGTAAAATTGCCGATGCCCGCGAGGCGTAGGCGACGTATAGTTAGGCGGGTGGTTCGCATGCTTTTAGGTTCAATCTAGTCCATCGCAGCTAAGGCACGTTCATGAACGAGGGGAAGGAGCTTTTTCTATATGAGATTCCTGAGATCGGCGTCGCATGCCATCGGCACATTGGCCGCCGCCGCACTGCTGTACGGCTGTAACGGGGGGGCGTCAGCGCCGTCCGGATTCAGCCCGGGTGCGAGCGCGGGCGTGAACGGATTGGACGTTCCGACACTGCCCTTTCTCGGCGCAAAGTTGCCGGGTATGCCGCACCCCGATCATCACAAACCGGGGGTCTCGGCGGATGCTACGTCTACTCGGAGTCTGCTGTTCGTGTCCGGTCCGGTCGCTATCGGCCTGAAACATGATGTGTACATCTTCACGTGGCCTGGTCTGAAGCTCAAGCGAACGCTCACGGGATTTAGCGACCTTGGGACTGAGTGCACGGATCCGAAGGGCAACGTCTACATCGCCGAATACGGCAGTCCCTATCAAATCTTCGAGTACTCCCACACCGGCGATCTGCTCAATACCTACAGCGATTCGAACGGTTGGCCCGTAGGCTGCGCGGTCAATCCGACGAACGGCGATCTCGCCGTGACCAACTATATCGGCGGCCTGAGCGGCAGTTCTACTTGGTATCCGGGCAATGTTCTGATCTATTCAAGCCCGTCGTCACCGCCGAGAGTTCTGCAGAACCCGAACGAGTTCAACTACTCCTTCGTCGCTTACGACCGACGCGGTCACCTCTGGGAAGACGGTAGTTCGAGTTCCTCTAGCGGGGGGGCCTTTGTGCTCTCCTCGTGCGGGAAAAAGAGCTGTAAAACGGTCGAACTTGTCCGGCCCAACGATCCACTTGCCTGGCGCGCTTCTGTGGGATGCCGCGCGCGGAACGTTGGTTGTCTTCGATTGGGGATGCAGCGGGCGGTACGGTTATGGAGGGGCTTGCAGTTATCCGGTTTCAGCCAGCGGGGTTCTCGGCTCGAAGACGACGTACAGCAACTTTAATGGCGGCCAGGTTTGCGAACTCGGCGAGGCCGTGCTTACAACCGACGGAAAATACGTTGTGGGCGGCGACTACGGTTCCCACTACCAAGGCGGTGGTTGCTACTTCAAGGACAAGACTACGGAGGATACGTGGAACTATCCGGCGGGAGGAACGCCGGTGAAGTATCGCGTCATGCACAAAGCTGACTGGGCACCGGCCGGCGCGGCCATCAGCACCGAGTAGCAGCCAGCTCGGCATCAAACGACGATGCGGGACCTTCGCGGCCTCGGTGCCGATCACGCGCGCTTGGTCCCGATCCTGCTTGCAACCGACGGATCCGCGGTTCACTGAAGGCGTCGCTTCAGGGCCGCGTCGATCTTCGCGATCGTCGACCGGTGCGGGGTCGCGCCTTGATTGACGAACGCTTTGACGACCGAACGCCTGACGTTCGCGCGCCGCGCCAACACCAAGATACCAGCTGCGCGGATCCTGGCGCGCAACTCGTCGTGCACCTTATGCGCGTCGCGGTAGATGAGCGAATCAGTTTCGCTCAACTCCTCAGCCGTGAGCTCCTCGGGCGTGTCGGTTGGATCGACGATGATCTCTTTGCCCATGTGCTCGATCGACGTGACGTGCACCGGCCGTGGGATCGTAAACCCGCGCATACCCGGAGCCGGCTGGTACCATCTGCGAGAAGCCGCTTGAGTTCGACTGCGTGTGCGAGGCTCGCGACCACGCGGTGGTAGGCCTTGAAGATCGGCTGCTCCGTACCTGCGAGGTATGGATCGATCGGCGCACCGCAACCGAGGCAGCGCCATCGCTGCTGTGCCCACGTTGCGCGATCACGATAGAGTGGGCACGACGGGCGAGGCGCCTCGCAGCAACGCAACAGCCCAGGGTAAGCTACTTGCGCGACCGCGAGGAAGTCGAACGGTCCGCACGTCTTATCGTAATGATCCATGAGCTTGCGCGTCGTAAGCGTAAGTTGCGAGGTCGCTGGGAGCTCAAACCACGTCGGCGCCTCCACCGGCTGCAGAACTACCTCGCAGATCGCGCGTTGCCATGCCTCGCCGATCCAGCGCCCCTCGCGATCGATCGGGTATGGGGAGCGGTACTGCCCGATGGTGTGCGCGCTAACCTTTACCGGCATCGGCATTCCGTTATCGCCGATCACGAAAAGGCAATACGATTTCTCACGGGTTCCGTAGAACCAAACGTCGCGCCGCTGCTTGAGATCGTCGAAGTTCTCCTTTTCGACCTTGAACGAAGAGCCGTCGAGATGAAATGCCTTGAGCACTGCGAGGTCGTCGAGGGCCGTGCTAACCTTCACCCACGACAATGCGAGCACCGCACGGCGCCCATCGGGCAGCACGTACGGACCATTGGTGCAGGCCACGAGACCACCGTGCTGCGTGCTCACGATGAAGAGAGAGTCGGTATCGCAGTAAGCGACCTCGCCACCCGCGTCGTGGACGAGCCGCTCGGCGACGGCGAGCAACAACCTTGCACCGGCCGTCACCAGCGCGGCGGCTAAGCACCATGGCGCCGCGATCTAGGCTGCGAGACCGCGAGCGCGCTGCGAGGCGCGTCTGCTAAGAGTGCGAGCCGCAATGCGCTGTGCGATCGGCGCCGGGCTGCGCAGCGGCGAGGCGACGCTACGCCACGAGGGCGATGCGGCCTCGCGCGCGTGGGGGGTCGTTGCTCAGACCGCCATTGCTTCGGCGACGGCTTGATCTTCCGATAGCTGCGCGCCCTCGGCGGCCAGCGATTCGATCTCGGCGTCGCTGAGCTTTTCGCGCAACGCCGTCGTCAGGATGTCATAGGTCCGCTGCTCGGTCACCTCGCGCTCGACGCCCAGGTTGCGGCAGGACGCATCGACGTAGCCTCGCAGCCGCGCGCCGCGGCGAACGTCGCCGCTCAGCGCCGCAACGGTCGCAAGATGCTGCATCGCAATCGTTGCAGAAAGCAACCGCACACCGCGTGTGAGCTGGAGCGCATCGCGAGCGGCGCTACGCGCCCCCGAGATGTCGCCGAGCGCAAGGCGGTAGGCCGCCCCATTTCCCAGCGCGACGCTGCGGTTTAAATCGGTGCGCGCCGCATGGGTTTGGACCTCAATCGCTCGCACGAGCTCCAGCGCCTCCGCAGCGTTCCCCTTGCTAAACTTGAACTCGGCCATGTTCAGGCGAATCCCCATCGCGTTGGCTTCGTCGCCGAGCGTGGTGTGCAGTGCGAGCGCCTCGGCATAGCTGTGCTCCGCCTCGTCAGTACGGCCGCAAGCGAGTGCGACCAGTGCCGCGACGTTCAACGCGCCTGCATGGATCAGAGAGCGCGTTAGGCCGCTTTCCTTTACGAGTTGTAGGGCTCGATCGATGAACGGTTGCGCCTCCTGCGGCCGCCCCGCTTGGAAAAGTCCATACGCCATCCAGACCAGGCTCTGGATCGTCGTCAATCGGTCGTCACACCGCTGCGCGAACTCAACCGCTCGCTGCGCCGCCTCGACTTTGCGCGACCCCTCCGATCGGTCCGCGAGCGCGTTCCACACGCGTGCCGCAAGCGCCGGCTGCGCGGCCGCGTCGAGCCGTGCCAGCACAGCCTCGAACCGGCTGCTGACTTGCGCCGCTCCGAACAACTGTTGGTAAGGGCGGTCAAATCCCGCGAGGATGCGCGCTGCGAGCACAACCTCATCATGCAAGAGCGCCCAGTCGATCGCGACGCGGGCGTTCTCGATCTCGGGATCGAACTGCGCACGCCGCTGCAATGGCGGTATCGTAAAGGTCGCCTCGTACGCGCGATCGCCGAGATCGGCGACCCACTGCGCGTGCCGGCGCGCCAGCGCCTCACGTTCAGCGCTCTGCTCGAGCTTCTCCAGCGCAAAGGCCCGCGTCGATTCCAGCAACCCGTAGCGCGCATGCTCCGACTCCGCAACGACCAGCGACTTGTCCACCAGCGACGAGAGCAGATCGATCACGTCGAGGGCATCGAGCGTATCGTCGGTGCAGACCGCTTCAGCGGCATCCAGCGTCCAGCCGCCGGCGAAGATCGCCAAGCGCCGAAAGAGCCGCTGTTCCGACTCCGAGAGCAGCTCGTGGCTCCAGTCGATGAGCGCCCGCATCGTCTGCTGACGCGGCAAGGCGGTACGGCTGCCGCCGGTGAGCACCCGGAAGCGTTCGTCGAGCTTCTGTGCGAGCTGGCGCGGCGGCAGCATCCGCACCCGCGCCGCCGCCAGCTCGATCGCCAGCGCGATGCCATCTAAGCGCCGGCAGATATCGGCCACGATCGGCGCCGTCTCATCGGTCAGCGTGAACTTTCCGTCTGAAACCCTGGCTCGCTCGGCGAAAAGCGCAACCGCACCGTACCGCAGCGCGTCCTCAGCCGGCAGCGAATCGCTCGATGAGGGAACCGTCAGCGAGGGCACGCGACATACATATTCGGCGGCAATGCGCAGCGGTTCGCGGCTGGTGGCCAGGATGCGCACCTGGGGAGCAGCCCGCAGCATCGCATCGGCGATCTTGGCAACCTCCTCGATGAGGTGCTCGCAGTTATCCAAGATCAGCAGCAGATTGCGCGGGCGCAGGTACTGCAGCAGCACGTCGAGCAGCGAGCGATTCGCCTGTTCGTGCAAGCCAAAGGTCGCGACGATCGTGTTGACGATCAGCGCTGCGTCGTTGAGCTGCGCAAGCTCGATAAACCACACGCCGTCGGCCGAGCCGTCGAGCAGATCGGCTCCGGCTTGTAACGCGACGCGCGTCTTGCCGATGCCGCCGGTGCCCACCAGCGTCACCAGCGGATGTTCGAGCACGAGCGGCTCGATCTCGGCCAGCACCTCGTCGCGCCCGATCAGCGGCGTGACTTGGCGCGGCAGGTTGTTGGGCAACGCGTCGAGCGAACGCAACGGTGGAAACGCCTCGGGCAAGCCAGGCGCAACGAGCTGCCAAATCTGTTCGCGTTCGACCAGGTCCTTGAGCCGGTGCGAGCCCAGATCGACCAACTCTGTCTGCTCCGGCATTAGGCCGCGCAAAAGCTGCGCCGTCGCGTTTGATGCTACCACCTGGCCGCCGTGGGCCGTTGCCAGCAGCCGCGCGACGCGATTGACCGGCGAGCCGAAGTAATCGCCGTCGCGCTCGTCGGTCATCCCGCTATGGAGCGCCATACGGACTGCGAGGCCGCCGACCGCGCTCCAATCCTCGCGACTCAGCGAGCGTTGTGCTTCGGCGGCAGCGGCGAGGGCATCGGACGGACGCGCAAATGCCGCGCAAAACTCGTCACCCACCGTCTTGAAGACGTAGCCGCCGTACGCTTCGATCGCGGTGCGCAGCAGCTCGTCGTGGCGGCGCAAGGCCTGCGGCATTGCCGTCCGCTGCTGTTCCCAATGCTGCGTGCTACCCTCGATATCGGTAAAGAGCAGCGTTATGGTCCCGCTTGGAAGCGGGGCTCTCAGCGCCATGGGCAGACCGTTCAAAGGAAAGGGCAGTGGCGCCTGGCGGGTTGGGCTATCAAGCGCTGACCAAGGCTATCAGCGCCTCCCAGTGCCTCGGATGCGGCACCCTCGCCGCCGCCCGGACGCGCGAGCAGGCCGCGAGGGATAAGCCGGTCGCCTTGGCGATCTCCTTGAGCGAGAACGCATCGAGCTTCGGCGCGATCTCGCGCGCGAACCAGGCGCGATCTCGATGGCCCGGATGCGCGCGCGCCCACCTGCGGTTGCGGCGGTGCCCGTCGCTGATCGCCTCGCCTCGCACGTGATTCACGTCGGCGCTGCGCCGTGGGTCGTTGCCCACGCGAGTCTGCGCTGCCAGCGCCTTGCGAGCCGCCTCGATCGCGCGAATACCGTGCTCGCGGCGTGCCTTTGGCATACACGCCTCGCAATGGCGTCGCCTGCGCTTGAGCACCGGCTCGCCGCACAGAGCGCACGCGGTCGGATTGGCTGGGGCCCGCTTCGACGGTCGGCGCAAGCCATGCACGCGTCGCGTACGGGCGCGGCTGCGAGGCCTTGCGAGGTGTTGCAAGCAGCGGCGATCGTTCCGGTCCGGGAGCGCTGCGGCGCTTATTTTCAGGTTTAGCCGCGAGCGTGCGGGGCGCTGCGCCCTTATTGGCTAGTGATTCGCGGAAGGTTTGTGCGAGGCCAGCCGCGATCGGACGCAGGCATTCGCGCCAATGCGGAAGTGTGAGTGCGAGTTCGTGCGTCAGCGGCGCGGCGATCCGACAAATGCCGTTCGGAAGCTCGCCGAAGTCGCGCGCGGTGAACTCGCGATCTTCCAAGAGATCGAGCAAGAACGCATCCACCTCGGGGCGCATCGGCTCCATGGCATCGAGCGCGAGCGAATCGCGATTGCGCTGATCCGCGTGCAGGACGCCTAGCGTTGGATCGAGCCCCAGTGCGAGCAGCGCGAGGCGCGCCGGTCAGCACCGAAGCGCGCGAATCGCAGCGCAACCAGCGCGCGGGGATTCGTGCGAGATCGCGAGAGCGGAAGCGAATCCGCACGTCACGCCAGGCCGGGAAATACAGCGCCGCGGCATTGGCTTCGATCACGCGCACGCGCGCGTAGCTGGGTGCGCCAGCATCCAGGCCAGCGCGACCAGGCGTGGTTCAAGCGCGAGATCGCTCCGCGGCTTGACGCGTTGACCCTCAAGGAAATCGCGGACGCCACGGGATTGTCGCTCGGAGCTTGCTCGCGCATCCGGGCCGGTGCGGAAGGTTCCGCATCCAAGGCACTGGGACGCCTTGCGCGAGCTCGCGGACTCGTGAGGCGCTAGCTAGGCTGGGGATAGCCGGCAGCAAAGGCGAACGTTATCGGCCGCTCGTCCGTTCCGCTTCCAGGAGACATCGCACAATGAGACACTTGGCTTGCTTAGCGCTTATCGTCGGCGCTGCCATACTATCTGCCGGCTGTGGTGGATCGCAACCGCCGATCGGCGCGCCGCTCCCGGCGCAGCAAGTGAACGGAGTTTCTGGGCATCCACTCAATGATGGCGGCTACAAGTTGCTATACAGCTTCAAGGGTGGCTCAGATGGCCAACTCCCTGTTGCTGGCTTGATTTTCGTAAAGGGCCTGCTGTACGGCACAACGTTGTACGGTGGTTATTTAGGATCGCCTTGCGGCAGCAGCAACGGCTGCGGGACCGTTTTCCGCATGAGCACGGCGGGTTCGAAGAAGGTCATTTACAGTTTCAAGGGCCCTCCGGACGCCGATGGGCCGCAATTTGCGTTGCTCAATTTGAATGGGACGCTTTACAGCACGACGCAGCAGGGTGGCGGCGCAGGATGCGGATGTGGCACGGTTTTCAGCGTCACTCCGTCGGGCTCGGAGCACGTCGTATACAGTTTCAAGGGCGGCAGCGACGGAGCAAGTCCGTTTGGGAGCTTGATCGCGGTAAACGGCAAACTGTACGGCACGACGTACTTCGGTGGCGGCAGCACGCGATGCGCCGGAGGGTGTGGCACCGTTTTCGAAATGGACACGTCTGGAAGAGAGCGGATACTTCACCGCTTCAGAGGCTACCCGCACGACGGCCAAGGTCCAATAGGGGCATTGGTTCTGGTGAATGGAGAGCTCTATGGCACCACGTGGATTGGCGGCAGCGGCTGCTATCACGGTTGCGGTACGGTCTTCGCGGTCTCGACATCCGGCAAAGAGCGGGTGCTCCATAATTTCGACGGCGCACCGGATGGTGATAATCCGGAAGGAGCGCTCGTTAACGTAGGCGGCTCGCTCTACGGCACTACCGCTTTCGGCGGGACGAGCGGAGGGTGCGGATGCGGAACTTTTTTTCGACTCATTCCATCCTCTACGAGTGAGAGCTATAGCGTCGTCTATAGCTTCGTCGGCGGTCGAAATAGCGCCGAGCCCAACGGCGGGCTTCTACCGCTCAACGAAATATTCTACGGTACGGCTGAGGGCGGTAACAGATGCGGGTCCAACGCCACCTGTGGGACGGTCTTTGGCGTAAGTACTTCGGGCAAAGAACGTCTTCTTCACAGATTCCACACCCAGGGGCAAAAGTTCAAGAACCCGGGGTGGCCGCTCGTTGCCGGGAGTGGACTAATATACGGCACTACGGCCTACGGTGGTGCGAGTGACCTTGGGGCCGCCTATAGCATTGAACCGTAGGTATGAAGCGTTTTGACCTTAGACGTTCGATCGCTCGTAGTCCGTGCTCGCGGCGCGCTTTCGGCATGCAGGCCTCGCAATGACGGCGCGTGCGCTTCAGGACTGGCTCGGCGCTCCCTAGCGAGCGAGTGCTACGCGCGGAAGGCGACCCAACGCTACGGCTTCAAAGCAAACACCGTTCCATCGCCATATTGGCCGCCACTTGACGTGACGCCATACAGCGTGCCGTTTACATCGGTTAGTCCAGCCAACGGTTGACTGCCATCCGCAACCCTGCCGAAGCTATGCAACACCTGCACGGTCCCGGTCGTACTGCTGCTGAAAACGACTCCTCTCCCATACCTACCGCCCGAGGCGGTGGTGCTATACAGCGCGCCCTCTAGATCGAGCAAACTGGCGAAGGGCCATATGCCGTCGGAGCCGCTTCCGAAGCTATGCAGTACATCTTCAGCGCCAAGGGTACTGATGCTGAAAAGTGTGCCGCGGTTCGAGCTGCCGCCCACCGTCGTGGTGCCATAACGCGTGCCGCTAACGTTGATTAAACTCGCGTTGGGACGTATCCCATCGGTGCCCTCGCCGAAACCGTGAAGCACCTGTTCCGTGCCGGACGTGCTCACGCTGAAAACCGTTCCGTATCCAGCACCGCTGGTGGTGCTAAGCCCGTACGCGCCACCGCGAGACGTAGTACCGTAAAGGGTTCCATGGAGGTCAGTTAGGTTTGGGGCATTATATACTTGGCAAAACGCGACCTGAGCGGTAAGGTGGGGACAGGGCGGCGAACCCTCGCTGTATGTTGAGGGTCCTCGCCTTCATTGGCAATGCCACCGTCTGGCTGAGCGCCATAGCCTTCTGGCTCATCCTCGCGCTCTGGTTTTGGCTTTGGATAGAGAACCACTATTACCACTCCTCCCCGTGGTTCTACTAAGGCGGAGAAGCCGGGGGTGCCGTGACAGGGCCGGGGGGCGCCCACGAAGATTTCGTCGCGGTTTCCTCACGCATCAAGTATAACAGCTTCGCCGATTATTACAATGAACTTCTAACTCACAACACTGGGTTAACCTCGTCGCCAAGAGCGTTGCGCGAGTAGGGAGCAATCTCGCGCGATTCCGCCGCTAGCGTGCAGACCCGCAACATGGTGTTGCTCGATCGGGCTCCTATTTTGGCGGATCGCCGAATGCTCTATTTATGGAGTTACGGCGAACACTGTTCCGTTGCCGTAAGATCCATAGCCGGTCCCGCCACCGACCGTCGTACCGTAAAGCGTACCGCTAACATCGATCAGGCCCGCTTCGGGATGCCAGCCGTCGCCGTTGCCGCCGGTGAAACTGTGCAGCACTTGCTCCTTGCCGCCTGTCGTAACGCTAAAGATCGTACCGTTACCGCTTTCGCTTATTTTGTACTCTCCGCAGCCGGACGTCGTGCCGTAGAGCGTACCTTTTACGTTGACCAAGGCCGCCAAGGGAAGGCACCCGTCGGTTTCCTCGCCGTAGCCGAAGCTGTGGAGCGCTTTTTCTTTGCCGGCGGTCGTTATGCTGAAGACCGTACCACAGGCGACGCCGTTCCCACAGCTGTTATAGTATGCGCCACCGTTTTCCGTCGTGCCGTAGAGCGTGCCGCTGACGTCAACGAGGCCGGCGTGGGGGGACGGCGCCGTCGGTTCCCTCGCCGAAGCTGTGGAGTACCTTTTCCTCCCCATCAATTGTGATGCTGAATACTACTCCGCCGTCGTAGGGCAATTTTTGCTTGGCGTACTTACCGCCGCCGGACGTCGTTCCATAAAGCGTACCGTTTACGTCGATGACCCTGCTTCTGGGAAAGCGCCATCCTTCTCAGCGCCGAAACTGTGCAGCACTCTTTCGGTCCCGCCCTTCGTGATGCTGAAGACCGTGCCGCAACCGCCATACGGACTGCAACCGTTAGTGCCGCCACGACCCGTCGTGCCGTAGAGCGTGCCGTTTACGTCAACCAGACCGGCCTGCGGACTTTCACCGTCAAGGGTTCCCGTCGAAGACGTGCAGCTCTTTCTCCCTGCCGCTCGTTGTGATGCGGAAGACCGCTCCCTCTCCCGAGTACGCGCGGCGCCCACGTCGGCGAGCATCAGTGATGTCGCCCTGCGTCGTACCGTAAAGCGTTCCATTTACGTCGATCAAAGCGGCGAAGGGGTAACTTCCATCGCCTGCTGCGCCGAAGCTGTGCGACACCTTTTCCCCGCCGGTCGTCGTGACGGTAAAAACCGTTCCGACTTCGCCATAGGTGCCACCCTCCGACGTCGTGCCGTAAAGGATGCCGCCCACGCCGATCAGACCCGCTGCGGGTTCACTACCGTCTGGAGGGGCCGCGAAGTTGTACAACCCCGATAGCTCGGCGTCTTTCCGCCCCGCTCCGGAACGGCATTTTCGCCTGAAGTGCTTTGGGCGCGTGAGAGATTCACGCCGATCGGCGGCTGCGATCCGCCGCATGCTGCGAGCATTGCCGCAGCCAGGCAGCTTAGCGCGCATCGGCCAAGAACGAAACTCATCGCGGGGAAGTCTTGATCGGCATTATTGTGGAATCGGACTGAACGGACGCGGCGATTGATGGAATTTAAATATATTGCCAATGCTCTTGCTGGTCTCGTCGGTCGTTCCGAGGCGACCCAGATTCCAGGTATCCTCGATGAAGCGCACGATGCTACCGAAGCCGTAGACCGTGTGTGAGACTTCACCTTGCGGCACGTAGGGTGAGACCACGATCATCGGCACGCGGAAGCCGGGGCCGCCCTGATCGTCGAGTTTCGGCGGCGCAATGGGATCGTAGAAACCGCCCCAATCGTCCCACACGATCACGATCGCCGTTGAGTTCCAGTACGAACTCTCGCCGATCGCGTTCACGACGCTTGCCACCCACGCCGGACCCTTATCGGACGTATAGCCCGGATGATCGGAGTTGACACCGTCGGGAATCACCCACGACATCGCGGGCAACTTGTCGTTCGAGATGTCGGAGAAGATGTTGGTTTCCGGGATCGAGATGTGCTGGTCCCATTCGGTCTTATTGCCATCGATCGAAGCGATCACGAGGAACGCGTTCCAGAGAGCGCCCGGCTCGTACGGGGATAGTGTCGGGGCGTAGGACTTCCACGAAATGTTGGCGGCATCGAGGGGATCGGCGAGCGTTTTGTACGAGCTGCCAGAATGCGGGAAATCGTTCGTGCACGGAAACGGTCCATTTAGCCGCCCGTACTGGAGTTTGGTGCTGATCAGGTTCGTTAGCGTGCCCACCGGCGCGCCGCACCCCCATACCATCGACTCAGACGGAGAGTCGATCAGGCTCGCGCTCGAACTAATCTCGGTGCCGCCACGGATTAGGTCTTGATGGGCCGTAAAATCGCCGCTGCCCTGCGTTTGAAACATGCGGTCGGCGAGCCCGTACTCGCTCGCAAGCGTGAAGTAGGGTTGAATATCCGAGGGCTTGACATATTCGTATGCTGCCAAGTTGAAGCCATCCATATGCCCGTGCCGGTACGACTTGAGATACGCAAAGTAACCGTCGTCTTCCCCAGGTCTTTTGGCGTTAAGGTTGACCTCCTTGAGCTTGACTCGGATGGTTTTATGCCCGACGCGCATCTCCCCAACCTTCGTCGTCGTAAAGAGATCGTTGAATGTTCGGCTCTCTTGAACGATCAAGACGATATGTTGAATGGGGCTTTTTGACCGTGCTGCCCGCAGCGCAGTCACGGCATTTCGCGGCATCGCGCCCGGCGCACTGATCGGCGGTTGCGATCCGCCGCAACCTGCGAGCAGAACCGTAGCCACGCAGCTTGTCAGCGCGTAGCAACTGAGACCAGAAATCCTCATCGTCCCGCCTCCTGAAGCCCTGAACGGATGGGCGGCTGGGTACGTTCGCTGCGGCGCGCCGCTATTCCAGCCAAAGCGAGTGTTTTCGAGTCCAGGAGCTTGCGCAAAGCCCCAGCGCCTGGGGCATCCAGGCAAGCGGCTCGGCCCGTCACGCGGAACTGGTACCGGTGAGCGAAGCTGCTCGACCACGAGCGAGGAGTTCTTGTGTTTTATCCGGAGCGAAGCGGCAACGTCAGAGGTAAGTGGTTCTCAGCAACGCGCTTGGCGTTCCAAAATGGGCCTTGATATTACAAGACGCTTGGCGGCATTGGACGCGAAACCGAACTTCCGTGGCAATACCGGCGAGAGGAGACCGCGAGGACGAGGGCAAACGCTAATGCCTCAGTTCGTTTCTCGATCGAGGCTGCTTGAACGTCGAGAGGATCGTCAAATGAGCCCCAACGTCAAAGTGACAGACGCGCCGGTGAATGAAGTCTCATTGCCGTTGCAGGACGTACTACCGTTTCCCCCCACGCCATCGGCCAGCATCGCCGGTCGCACGATGCAGGAGTCAGTCTATCATCAGCGCGGCACGCCGCGTCGCTTACCTGAGGATGCACCGAATATTCTTATCATCCTCATCGATGATGCCGGCCCGGGGCTGCCAAGCCCGCTCGGTGGCGAAGTGCACACCCCCGCCCTCGAACGGGTAATGAAGTCAGGGATTGCATATAATCGCTTCCACACCACAGCGATGTGCTCGCCAACGCGCGCGTCTTTACTGACGGGTCGCAACCATCACCACGTCAGCGCGGGGCAGATCGCGGAATTTGCAAACGATTGGGACGGATACGCGGGTATACAGCCAAAAAGCAGTGCCATGATTCCAGAGGTCTTGAAAGCTTACGGCTATAGCACCGCCGCTTTCGGGAAGTGGCATAATACACCGGCAGACCAAACGACCGCCGCCGGTCCCTTCGAGTATTGGCCGACCGGTTACGGCTTCGAATATTTCTACGGTTTTCTCGCTGGCGAGGCGTCGCAGTGGGAGCCAAGCCTCGTACGAAACACCACGCTCGTTGAGCCCCCGAAAACGCCGGAACACGGCTATCACCTAAGCGAGGACTTGGCAGACGACGCCATCGACTGGTTGCGAAAACACAAAGCGTTCCAGCCCGACAAGCCGTTCTTCATGTATTGGGCGACGGGCGCCGTTCATGGCCCTCACCATGTGGCTAAAGATTGGGCAGATAAATATAAAGGCAAGTTCGACGATGGGTGGGACGCCTATCGCGAGCGCGTCTTCAAGCGAGCAAAGGAGCGAGGTTGGATACCTCCTCAAGCCCAACTTACTCCACGCCACCCGGCGATGGCCGGATGGGACAGCATTCCCGAAAACGAACGGCCATTCCAGCGCCGCCTCATGGAAGTGTTCGCCGGGTTCGCCGAACACGCCGATGCTCAGGCGGGGCGGCTGCTCGACGAGATCGATCATCTTGGATACCGTGATAATACGCTTGTTTTTTACATCTGGGGCGATAATGGATCCTCCGCCGAGGGCCAGAACGGCACAATCAGCGAGCTACTTGCGCAGAACGGCATCCCGACGACGATTGAGCAACATATCACGGCGCTGGAGCAGCTCGGCGGACTTGACGTGCTCGGTTCGCCTAAATCCGACAATATGTATCACTCCGGTTGGGCCTGGGCAGGCAGCACACCCTACCAGGCCACCAAACTTGTGGCCTCGCATTTCGGAGGCACACGTAATCCGATGGCGGTCCAATGGCCGGCAAAGATCAAACCCGACGCGACGCCACGACCGCAGTTTCATCATGTAAACGATGTCGTTCCAACCATCTATGAGCTGCTGGGCATTACCGCGCCCCTCGTGGTCAACGGCGTCCCACAGGATCGAATCGACGGCGTGAGTTTTGCTTACAGCTTCGGCGATCCAGAGGCGCCGGGTAGGCTGTTGACTCAGTACTTTGAGATCATGGGGAGCCGGGGAATCTACCACAATGGTTGGTTCGCGTCAGCCTTCGGTCCCCGCATCCCATGGGTTCCTGGACAATCGGCGAGTCTTTCAAGCTGGACGCCCGACGACGACCGCTGGGAGCTCTACCACATCGACGAAGACTGGTCTCAGGCCAACGATCTCGCGGCGGAAGAGCCGGAGAGGCTCGCCCAAATGAAAGAGACCTTCGCTATCGAGTTCGCTCGCAATAACGGCTATCCCGTTGGTGGTGGACTATGGATCTTGTTGCATCCCGAAGATCGCGTTGCGGCGCCCTACACTCAATGGACGTTCCCCGGGCGCATCACTCGAATGCCGGAGTTCACGGCGCCACGGCTCGGAAGCATCCCCAATCTCGTTATCATCGACGCCACCGCGCCAATCAACGCGAACGGCGTTCTGTACTCGCTTGGAGCATTCTCGGGCGGCTTAACCTGCTTCGTGCAGGATGGCATTCTTTGTTACGAGTACAACCTTTTTGAGATCGCGCGAACTCATATAAAGGCGGCCGAAAAAATGGCGGCTGGCAAAGTAAGAATCGAAGTGCAGACAACGTACGCGGGCGCTCCCCGACCTGCCGGCCCGTTGGCCGTAACCCTGAAAATAAACGGCGTCGTAGTGGCGCAGGGTGAAGTGCCGATTTCCGTACCGCTCGCGTTCACGGCCAACGGATGCCTCCACATCGGGGCCAATCTCGGCTCTCCTGTTTCGCTGGATTACTACGATCAAGCTCCGTTTGAGTTCAACGGTGCGATCGATCAAGTACACGTTCAATACATCTAAGTTTCGTGGTTTGTAGTCGCCTATGACTGCCTTTCCTTACGAGTCAAATCCATGGCTACTGCCCGCCCTCATGCGGCGGCTGGAAAACGCGACCGGTAACGGGTTCGTCGTCTTTAGTTGATAAATTGATAACAGATGAGGGAAATGTCGATGCTCAAATCTCGCGCGCTTAACATCGGCGTCGCCGCGGTAATGCCGGCCGGGTGCGGCGGACCGCAACCGCCGATCGGCGCGCCCGCCGGCCTCCAGTGGCTTCCGGCGCCTCGATCGGCGCAGGCCGGTCTCCCGCGCGCGCGCATGCGCCGGCAAACAGCCGGCCTCGGCTGGGACATCGACCAGACCGGCACCGACGGCGTCCTCAGTGAAACGATGTCTGACAGCAGCGGCCTGCTGAACGCAATCGACACCTTTGACGAGTCTAGCGGGAAGATCACCACGATCGTTCAGAAGACGCAGACAAACGACGACGGCCCTTCGCCCGTGGTCGAGGCGATCGCCGGGGACGACATTGGGCTCATCGACGATCAGCACAACTTCGTGATGAGCGGCAAGCTCGTACGCGACGACAAATACCTGGCGATGAAGCCTGTCACGCGAAACAAAATCACCGGTACATGGACACCGTCCCACGCCACCGGTCTCGATCCGAACTTTGTTACCGATAACCAGGAGTCTTCCAGCCAGGCGATGGTGGCATACAGATTAACCGAGGCCGGCAGTGAGCAAGCGTTTCTGTACATGTACGACGTGGCTACGAACGCGTGGCAAAAGCCATACTTGTTCCCAGCCCATAACGTTCTAAGCGAAAACACGGAGTACGTCGCCATCGACACGCAGAACAATGTCGCCGCGGCTAGCTACCAGCAATATCGTTACCCTTTTCAATCCTAACGAAGTGCCCCCGACGTTCGTTGTTTTCGACGCGAGCACCGGGAGCTGCTGCGCAAGTTCCCGGGACTCGGCCAGGGATATATAAATGGCATGGCGATCGACTCGACGACCGACACCATGTGCACGACGACGTTTGGCGACCATTACGTGGAGTTCTATAAGGTGTCGACCGGCAAAGGCTTCAAGGTACAGATTCCGATCCTTTATAGTGGGGGACCGCTTAACGGGGGCGCAGCGGTGGCCGTCGACCTCGTGCATCACCTGTTTATCATCGCACAACTGACCTCCACATTCTCTTCCTCGGGAAGCTCGGTGATCGTGTACACTGAAAAAGGTCATCTGGTCGAGTACATCAACGGTTTCGAGTTTCTCAACCAGTTCTCAGCAGTCATCCCACACATCGCGGTCAACGGAACGAAGCGTCTGGGATACGTGAATGGTCCGAACGAAAACGAGCTCCAGGAATTTGCGTACTGAAAAATCGGCAAGGAATCGCAGCTCTCCAAACGGGTTCATTACGGCGCTACGCCGCAGCCCGGCCAGAGTCTCCGAACGTAACGTTGATGCGTGCCGATAGAAGCTATCTCAGCGAAAGGCTATACCAGGCGACGTTGAGCCTCGTCGACGATTACGCGCCCGATCGTTTACGTCGCTGGAGCCTTCTGTTGGTCGCGACAAGCTTATTCTGCGTAGGATGCGGCGGAAACACCGTGACCGTCCCGTCGCCGCAGCCGACTTCACCACCGCCGACCGTGCTTGGCCGCGGTACGGTTGCCGTGGTCGACCGCACGTCAACGGCTACGCGAATCTTGATCTTTCCGCCTCATAGCGACAAGTTCACTGAAGAAATCCCGATTGGCGGCTCGCAACTCGTTGCCAACTCGCTGACATTTGACCGGAGAGGACACCTCTATATCGGGCTCGACAACCCAACGCGGAACGGCACATACGAAGTTCTCGAGGTCAACGTTCAGAGCCGCAAACTCGTGCGTGAAATCACCGGCCTCCCCTCCTGGTCCCATAGTTCCGTCGCAACCGATGACGAAGGCGTCCTTTACGTCAACACGAAGGCGCTTGCCGGCGGCGACGTCAAGCTTTATCGGGAAGGGGACACGAAGCCGTGGCGCGAGATCAAGGATGCGCATAGCCCGCTGACCATCCTCGTCGCGCGCAATTCGCTCTGGGTTGGATTCGAGGGATTGTTCGCCGACGCGTTGGCGAGCTATCGCCTGCGCTCGACCGACCGGACCTGGTTCGAGCACGTCAGCAATTATTTGCCCCTCGCGCTCGCGGTGAATCCGGAAGCCTCGTTGACTGCGGCGAAGTCGCAGCGGACTTCAAAGACCACCGTTCAGGTGACCGAGGTCAGTTGCGGCAAGCGCACTCAGCTTTACGGGGGCGATGCGAGAGCAATCGCAAGCGATGACTCGGGACACCTGTATATTGCGGAGCTGCGCGGCAGGATTCATCCTTGCACTTTCCGCGATTGTTCCCAATATTTCGATACGAACGCTACGAACGTGGCGCTCGCCGTGAACCCGCTCGATGGAACGCTCTATGTCGCCTGCATCGGGAAATCGAGCATACAGGTTTATAATCCTCGCACTCGCAGCCAGGTGATGTACATTCCGATCCTTGACGGCTCTCCGAGCCAGCTCGCAATCGAGCCGTAAGCGTTAGCTGAAGCGCTGCTTTCGCATCCCGTGCCGCCGCCATATTCCGTCGTGCCTTAGAGCGTGCCGCCGAAGTCGGTCAGGCTAGCCGGGGGACTGTTCGAGCCGGCGCAGTCACAGGCGGTTGACGTCAACGATAGCCGATGCAAGCCCAGTCGCTGTAACGCGCTACCTCGCGAGGTACGCCGAGAGGCGCTCGATCGTCTGAGCCCAGCCCTCCTGCGCGCCCTTGGCCGCTTCCGGTGTAAGCTTGAGAAACCACTGCCGGATCGAGAGTTTGGTCTTGTCGCCGATTGCTTCGAACGTCACGGTCAGGCGCGTTTCGAAGATCGTCGTATCGCCGAAGGAGACGGTGCTATACCGCGTAAAGCGGCGCTGCGGCGCGACCTCTTCGTAGACGCCCTCCTCACGGTAGAGGTTGCCGTTGGGCGCCAGCATGTGCATGCGTAACGTGCCGCCGGTCCGCATGTCCTGTTCGTAGACCGGATTCGTGCAGCCGTGCGGCGCACACCATTGCTGCGCGCGCTTGGGATCGCTCCAGGCCTCCCACATGAGCTGCAGCGGCGCATCGAAGACGCGATCGATGGCGATTTCAGCTTCTTGAGCGGTGGTGTCCATCGGAATCTCCTCGTTGGATGGTCTGTAAGTACCCGTCTAACCGGTCGAGGCTCTCGTCCCAGAAGCGCTCGTAGCAGCGCAGCCATTGGGTCGCGTGCTGCATCGGTCCGGAGGCGAGCGTGCAGGCGACGGTGCGCCCTTCTTTCTTTTTGGAGATCAACCCGGCGTTGGCGAGCACGGCGACGTGCTTCATCACCGCGGGTAACGAGATCGAAAACGGCTGCGCGAGGGCGCTGACGGAATGGCTGCCTCGCTGCAGCATGGTCAGCATCGCGCGCCGCGTTGGATCGGCCAGGGCCGCGAACGTCCGGTCGAGCAGCGGCTCGGAATACTTAACCATTCGGTTTAGTATAGGGGCGGGCGGGGCCGCTGTCAACCGGCGGCCGCCTCGCGCGCGAGCTTGGGCACGGCTTACGGCTTTCTTCGCTCAAGGCGTCCTTTTCGATGCAGCTCGACTCCCGCGCCGCAAGCGGGAGCGATCTGCCACACCCTACGAGCATCGTCGCAACGGCACACCTGCTTAGCGCTGTAAAGCGTCTTAGCCGGATAACTTCGGTCGCATCTCGCGACCAGTCGGGTCAAGTTCCAGCACCGATTCGTGGAGGTCCCCTATCCGGTATTTTGTTGGGAGTCCATGCTCGTCTGTCTCAAACAGGCCCCACGAAACATCCACGTCAATATGCAGATCATCCGGCGGTCCTTCGAGTAGGTATGCAATTGCAAAGAGCAATTCTGCCTGGACACAGCGGGCAATCTCTGTGAGGTCGTCGGGTGATGCACCGGCGGCTTTGCATCGCGCAAGTGCGGCGCCCAACCCGGCATATGGGGCGTTGGGTTCGACCTGGGCCAACTTAATCGCACTCTCGATCCATGCTGTATTGCCCTCCGGCACAACGTTGGACCACGCCTGTTTGAGAAAGACAAAGCGAGCGAGTTGGGGAATATCTTCCGCGAACTGCGAGTGTGCCCAGTCTTCAGGCGCCGGCGCACCAAGCCGTCGAAACAGATCAACCAAGTCGTCTTCAGTTAATGGGGTTGCCATCTCCGCCTCGCCCCTCGCTTCCGTGAACACATCAGCGTTGGCAGATTCGGCGCTGGGCCTCAGTTCCATCGCGACCGCTAAGAATGCAGGAACTAAAGCGGCCTTATGCCAGCGCTCCGCGGTCACGGCACCGAAGCCGTCCTATCGCACGATCAAAACAGGGATCGTCGCTTCTCGCACGACCGATTCTGCAACACTACCGAGCCACAGTTTCTTGAGTCCGGTGCGGCCATGGCTTCCCATAACGATAAGGTCGGCCGTTGTGGCCTTCGCGACATTGAGCAAAGCCGAAGAGGGGTAGCCCTCGACCACTTGCGTGTCTATGGTAACGCCCGAATCCGCATATTTCGCAATCGCCTTGCTCTCGATTTGTCGAGCATCTTCGTTGAGTGTGGCGATCCACTCATTAACAATGTCTCCGGTAGCGAACGTCATTGAGGTCGCCGCGCTTACAATATCTACCACGGTACACACCGTACAACGCGCGCCCTGCTCTTTCGCCAGGTGTATCGCCATATCGAGCGCCTTGTGGGAGCAATCCGATCCATCTAGCGCGACTAAGATGTGGTTGAACATATAAGGGGGGTTTCGCGCACGCTGGCAAATAATCCACCTATGACGCGTATTGTCCGAACCACACGGACGCAGGCTACTGAGGATGTGGTGATCGGTCGAGTAAAGACCTTCTTTTCTCAGCACCCAAAGCTGCGCGTGAAGGCTTTGGGTCCGTCGACTGCGGGCGTAGACGTGCAATACTATCAACTTTTCGACTGGCTCAGCGTTGCTCCGCGCCTTGAGGGTGTGGCATTTGCGTGGCGACCAACCTGGCGCGGTTTTCCAGAGTTCGGTGCCACGCTCACGGTTCAGCGCAGCGGTAACAAAACGGAACTTATCCTCGAA
The DNA here is from genome assembly GCA_963844705.1 of Vulcanimicrobiota bacterium. Classification (GTDB taxonomy): domain Bacteria; phylum Vulcanimicrobiota; class Vulcanimicrobiia; order Vulcanimicrobiales; family Vulcanimicrobiaceae; genus Cybelea. Next base: position 436,769 of record CAWJPI010000001.1, read on the forward strand.
GGTTCGTACGAGCCGCCCGGAGGTCTTGCGGGCCGCTTCTTCGATCGTCTCGTAGGCCGAAGGCTGGCAGCACGCACCATGGAGGCGTTCCTCAATCAATTAACGGGCAGCAACTAAAGGAGCTAAAACAGCTCCGTTGTCGCCATGTTCGCATTCCGGGCGCAAGGTAGCCCGGATTGCGCAGCAACTCGCCGAGTGGACCTGCATACGCGAGAGCGGCTAGCACAAGCGCGAGCGCGCCCAACGAAAAGCATGCTGCCGCATCGGCGGAGTGGCCGCGGCGGATTCGGCGGCTGTCGCGACCGGCCATCCGTCACTTCCGCGTCAATGTTTTGGTTCCATCGAGAAGGTTAACCAACGATGTATCCTTAGGCATCCGAAGGGTCTCTTTAACGTGACCTCGCAAGGTCGTTTTATAACGTTTTGCCGCGACCGCCGCAAGGTATTCGAAATACACGCAGGCGGTCGGAGACGTCGTGCGACCGATCACTTGGACCACCGGTGCCAAGGCTTGCCAATTCCGCAAGATGACGAACGACCAGGAATCGCAAGCGATTCTCTTGTCGATGATGCCGTGCTTTACAAATAGTCCCATGTTTTCATAAAAAGTTACCCACCGTGGCGATCGCCTGATAATCGTCCACGAACGGGTTCATCGCAGCCACTCTCCGCGCTTCGCTAATATCTCGCAAACGCTCGGGAAGGACGCGTGACACAAAGTGTTGCGGCTCTCGGAATTCCTGAGATTCGAGCGTCTCCCGACAAGCAAAGCTGCAGCCGCGCAGATGCTAAACACCACTCGACTATCGATCCTCATCTTCACGTGCATTGCTCCTGAGGCGGGAAGGCTATTCCCTGGCCGGGTTTACCGCCGGCGACCGGTCGTGCCGTAGAGTGTGCCGTGCGCGTTAATCAAGCCTGCGTTGCCTCGGCTTGTTCTGTGGCATGTCTTGCTCTTTTCGACGCCGCAGGTCGCTCTGCTGGGATAGCCTTTCGATTGTGACGAACGTACCCAACCTTCGATCCGTTCAGCTTTGGGGGTACCGCAGTTGAGTATTTTGGCTTTCAACCGCTACGCGCTTGGCATCGGGGCCGCGGCCGCATTGTTCGCAGGTTGTGGCCAAGCGCAACCGCCGATCGGCGCACCGTCCGCGATGGTGCAGGCACCGCTCACCGCACCTCACGCCGATCCTGGCACGTCGTGGATGCTGCCGGAAGCAAAACACGAGAACTTGCTCTACGTCGCGGACTACGGCGTAGGCGTTATCGTTTATTCGTATCGTCCAGCGCGGATCAAGTACGTCGGGCTCTTGTCCAGCCCGCAGCAAGCCCAAGGCGAGTGCGTCGATAAGGCGCAGGATGTCTTCGTCACGGCGGGCGTCTACGGGATTTTTGAGTACGCCCATGGCGGGACCAGCCCGATAAGGATCTTGGCCGCTCCAAATATCGAGCCTTTAAATTGCTGAATCGACCCAAGGACCGGAAACCTTGCCGCTGTGGGTTATCCGGAAGAAGGGGGCTCATACGGAGCGGCGATTTACAAAAAGGCTCGCGGAAGGCCAACGTTCTACGCGGATGCCGGCTTCGGAGACTACGAATGCGGTTACGACGATAAGGGTAATCTCTTTATTGGCGGCTACGTCTTCAGCGGCAACCTCAATTTTGCCGAACTGCCGAGAGGCGCCAGCACGTTCGAGAACATCGCCTTGAACCAATCGTTCCGCGCAGCGGGCGGCATCCAGTGGGATGGTAAGCACCTTGCGGTGGGAGACGAATATGCCGGCTCTATTTACCAGTTCGATATTCGTGGAAAGCGCGGTACCGAAGTCGGAAGTACGTCTCTGAATGGTGCGGGGAGCGTTTGGCAGTTCTTTGTTAACAGGGACAGGGTGATCGTCCCCAGCACATTTCAGGAGCACTCGGGCTCCGTAAATGTTTATGCATATCCGGCCGGCGGTGCGGCAAAGAAAACACGACTTAACGCATACGATCCCTATGGAGTCGTCGTCAGCCTCGATCGGACGGACGGAGGATGATGCGGACATCGTGGGTGCAGGGCTGTAGTCCCCTACCAATAGAGAACGACGATGCTGGACTGACCGACCTTCCCGCCTTGCGACATATGGACGTTGGTTGCGGAGCTCTCGGCGTAGGAGGACCCGCCGGCTCCGCCACCGCCGCCGCCGTAAAAACCGCCAGCGCCACCGCCGCCACTGTCGGCGTAATAGCCGCAGGTTGTAGTAGACAGCCAAGGGGAACTTCCTCGGACCAACCTATCTGGGAGGCAAGTCCAACAACGGCACGATCTTTCAGCATCGCGCCATACGTCGGCCTAATCGTCGCCGCCGTAGAGCGTGGTGCCGTAGAGGTTGCCGTTGAAGTTGAGTAGCGGCGCAAATGGGTATTTGCCGCCGTTAGGAGTGCGACCGAACATGTGGATCACTTTTTCTGAACCCGAGGTTGAGATCGTGAACAACGTGCCCCGCCCGCCGGCACCTCCAGCTAAGTTGTGCCGTAAAGTGTGCCGTTAACGTTGACGAGGTTCGCGCTCGGGTGTTTGCCGTCGCCGGGACCCCCGAAACTATGAAGCACCGTCACCTTGAAGGACGGCTTCATCGAGAAAACCAGACCACAGCCATTGGAGCCGCAATTTGTGCCGCCGTTGTCGGTCGTGCCATAGAGCGTTCCATTCACGTCGGTGCCGCCGACAATGCCGACGCAGGCTATAACGGCGAGAACTCCGCAGCGCGCGATCATCCGGATCATGACCTTCGGCGGTACGCCTTCATTCGCTTCGCCGATCTCGCAGCATATCGAGTTTGGCGATGGGAGCGCCGGCCAGACCGTCGATCATTGCTATGCGACGGATCTTTGCGCGCTGATCTCGTACGCCTACGGGGACCAATTGGCGATCTACCCCGAGGGTGCGGCGCGCTGCAAGCCGTACGTCGTGTACTTTAATCGGACAAACGGCGGCCGGACGATCTACGGATTCGCGCGCGACCTCGAGCGCGATCAGTCCCGAGATGCTCGCTGCCCGACCACGCGTGCAACTTGCATCTCGATGGATGGCGGCCGCGTCGAGCTAACGGTCACCAAGAACGCCGACGGCACGTTGAAATTCAACCTCGCCGGTAGAGTGCGATCTCCTTGAGCGAGTACCGTCGAGCTCGCCTTCTCGGGTGAACGGGCTTGTCGCGTCTTTTGAACGACCAATGCCAACATCGAACGGTTCAGTCCCATCTGCTGAGTCGTGAAGAAGTTATGAACATGATCATGGCGCGCCAGTAACGCGCTCTACGGTGGGCCGATTCGAAGGGCTGGGCTTTGCGGGTAGCACGCGCTCGGGCTCGAGGATCTGTGTTGCGTCGCCGGGCGGGGGACGCTCAAGCCTGGTCGAAGTAATGCGGCTACAAAGGGGGAACGCATGAAAGCCTTTGCTGCAGTAATTCTAACCGTGGTGGTAGCGGGGTGCGGAGGGGGAAGCACGCCGCTGAGTCCATCGCCCGCTGGAGTTGCGGCGGAGCGAACCCACGTGCGTCCCGCATTCAACGTGCTCTACGGCTTCAAAGGCACCAACGACGGCAGAGACCCACACGCGGGCCCCCTCATCGAGGTCAAGGGCAAGCTCTACGGCACCACCGTATACGGAGGCGGCCAATGTCATGAACGTTGCCTCGGCGGCACGGTCTTCGCAATCACGACGTCGGGAAGCGAGACCGTGCTCCACAGCTTCGAAGCTGACTCGGCGAAAGACGGTAAAAACCCGCGGGCAGGCGTCATCGACGTCGCGGGCACGCTCTACGGCACCACCGTCCACGGTGGAGTTGCGTCATGCTATTGCGGAACGGTGTTCAAGGTCACGCTGTCCGGCGTGGAAGCCGTGCTCCACAGCTTCGCCGGTGAACCAGACGGGTTCGGCCCGGAATATGGCCTCGCTGATGTCAACGGCACGCTCTACGGTACGACGACGAACGGCGGCGCGAAGGGCGACGGAACGGTTTTCGCGATCACGCTCTCCGGTAAGGAAACCGTGCTCCACAGCTTCGCAGGTCCGGACGGTGCCAACCCAAAGGCGGGCCTCATTAACGTCAACGGCACGCTCTACGGCACGACTGCTAGTGGCGGCGCCAACGGCGACGGAACAGTCTTTACGATTACGACGTCCGGATCGCAAGCCGTGCTCTATAGCTTCAAAGGCGGCTCGGGAGACGGCAAGAGCCCAACGCAGGCGCCTCTGCTCGCCGTCAACGGCACGCTTTACGGCACGACGAAACGCGGGGGCACGAACAACCGAGGAACGCTATTCTCGATCACGACCTCCGGCAACGAAACGGTGCTCCACAGCTTCGGCGGCTTTCACGACGGCGTGTTTCCATATGGGGGCCTTCTCGACGTCAACGGCACCCTCTACGGTACGACTTCCAACGGCGGTTCCGATTCGTGCGGTGTGCGATACGGCGACATCCATGGATGCGGAACAGTTTTCAAGACGACAACCTCTGGTAAGGAAGCCGTGCTCCACAGTTTCGGCAGTTTGCCGGATGGCCAATACCCGTACGAGGGCCTCGTCAACGTAAACGGTACGCTCTACGGCACGACCACTGCCGGCGGCACGCATAACGCCGGAACCGTCTTCTCGTTATCGCCGTGAACCGGCCAGGTACTCGGTTATTGCCGCGTGCTTAATGCGGCGTATAAACAAGCAAAGGCCCTATTGACAAAAGCCAGGCAAGAAGGCGCATCGTAGCTCCTAAGGGAGCCTACCGCGCTGCGTCGCTGCTTTGGCCGGTCGCCGTCGCGGATCCTGCAACGTCAGCGCTCCATTTGTGCCAGCTCTGCGATCGTTGCTCAGGCTGCGATGACACTTCTTACTTCAAACGATGCGTTGCAGTGCGCATCAAGACCATACCGAAGCCGTAGCGCGCTTCGGGACGCAGAGGGTCTCCTATGAACGTCTCTACTTCGGCTCCGCGTCTCTTATGGGTAGCTTTACTCGTCGGTTGCGGCGTACTCAGTTCGTTAACGATGCTGCTCCCGGCGGCAGCGGGGCCCAGTCCGGGAAATACGCCACCGGTCATACGCCCGACACCGACTAGCAACCCTAATGACGTTCCACCGCCGGGCACGCTCCTCACTTTTGCTCAAACCATTTACGATACTCAGGAGCGCGAATTCACGAGCATGACGGCCCCCTCTACCGCGCCGTGGCCACCTCCAGGCGTCGATCCGGTGCGCGTCTGCGGGTCGGAAAGCGTGTTTCTCTCGGAAATCCCGAATCCGCCCACCGTTGCCAATCAGTGGGCCCCCGTCGTTCCGGGGCAGTACCCCAACCGGCCGACCATTGACGAACCGCTATTTTATGCGACCGGCAAGATCGCGGGATGGACGAGCCCGCAAGTAAATGGGGTTTGGTCAAGTCACGATATAAAATTCTCGCACCCCTTTGGTCGCGACTATAGTTTCGATATTGCCCTGAGTCCGGTTGGCCTGGCAAAACTGACGCTGCTCGCGCAACCAACATTTCCACTGCACGTAGAGATCGAAAGCGGCCTCTTCCCGTACGGAGATCTTGGGTGGGTACAACCTCACGCCGGAGACTCCGTCGCGGTCGCGGGCGACTGGACCGTCAACTGCGGCTCACCAGGATCTCCGCCACACGTCGCTACGACCACGTCCGACGATGCCTGGACCGCCGAAATCCATCCACCCACTTTTATCGGGTTCGCACGACCCATAAGATTATTGACCGATTCCGTCGTCATGATCAATCCGTACCGGCCCACCCAGCTCTATAATACCGATCTTAACGGAGCACTCTCCACTATCCTTAACGATTGCAGTGCAGCTGCGTCGCCCCCTCCGGGAAACTCGTCTTGATGCACGACGCGCCTCCAGAACCCAGACACTCTACCTTTGCCGTCCGAAATAACGAGCCAGTTTGCCACAGCATCGACGACTGCGGCCTTTCACGAGCTCATCGCCGCGACGGCATTCGGGAGCATCGTGTGGAACGTTTGCGCTCCAAGCCCGCGGCCGGCGCTGGCGCGGAGCGTGGGATACAATTATAAGTTTATCGTTCGCACCGGTATTTCGGTCTCGCTTTTAAATAGTAACGCGACTAACGGATGCATACAGATCATGGCTCACGAGGCGGAGACCGAATTTGTCCCGGCCTCGCTCGACCTGCTACATCATAATGACGTAAGCGTCCGCTCAAGGCCGTCTTGCTCAGATGACGTCGCGTTCGCGATGATGGCGGAAACACCGCTTACGTCTCGAGGTCTTCATGGCAACATCAAAAGCTTCGAAAGAGCACGGCCCGCGCCGTCGCCTGCCGCTCTCTGAAAAGCGGCGTATTGTTGAGCTGGCGTTGCGCAATGGCGCGTCAGTTCGATCGGTCGCGCGCGAGCAAGGCGTCAACCGGAATAGCCTCTATCAATGGCAAGCGCTCTATCGGGCCGGAAAACTGAAAGCAGAACCAGCGCCGCGCGCTCGTGCCGCCGCGTCGAGGGCAACGTTTCTACCGGTGACGATCGCTGCTGCGAGGCGTGCGCCGCAAGCGGCTTCTAGCAAGTCGTCGAGCGCCTCGAGCATCGTGCAGCTGATGCTTGCCTCGGGTGCGACGCTGCGGATCGAAACCGGTCGCGCTGGATGCCGGACTGATCTGCGCCCTGATCGCGGAGTTGCGGCAATAAGCGTGGTAGCGACGAGCGTGGCGAGCGGCACGCGCATTTGGCTGGCTGCCGGCGTAACCGACATGCGCAAGGGTTTCACCGGCTTGAGCGCCCTAGTGCAGCACGCGCTGGCGAGCAGTCCGTTCTGTGGTCATATCTTCGTATTTCGCGGGCGACGCGGTGATTTACTCAAGCTTTTGTGGTGGGACGGCACGGGCCTATGCTTGATGGCCAAGCGTTTGGAACGCGGCCGTTTCATCTGGCCGCAAGCGCAGAGCGGAAGTGTATCGCTGAGTGCAGCGCAGTTGTCGATGTTGCTCGAGGGAATCGATTGGCGGCATCCACTGCGGACCGCCGATCTGCTGATTGAGGTGTAATCGCTCAACGCAAACGTTCGCGTTGCATGTAATGCTGAGCATCGCTTGACATATCGCGTGTATTCGGTACGATAGATGCATGGATTCCGCGAACGCTACGCTCCCCGATCTCGGCGGGTTGAGCATCGTGGAACTGCAGACCTTACTGCAAGAACAACACGCACAGCTCATAGATCAGCACGCGCAGCTCGCGACCAAGGATGAGCAGTTGGTCGCCAAAGATGCGCAGATTTTCTCCCACACGCTGCTGATCGAACGCCTCAAGCTGGAGATTCTCAGGTTGCGCCGCCTGCAGTACGGACGGCGCAGCGAAAAACGCGAGCAGCAGATCGAGCAGTTGGAGCTGTGGGTCGAAGAACTCGAAGCCGACGATGCGCAACGCGCCACCGCTTTAGTCGAGCCAACGCCATCAACGCCGGCGCAGAGCACCCCCAAGGCACGGCGCGAGTTTCCCGCACATCTGCCGCGCGAAACGCAAACCATTATGCCCCGTTCGGAGTGCTGCCCCGATTGCGGCGGCACGCTCAAGCATCTGGGCGACGACGTCTCCGAAATGCTCGAACTGGAGCCGGTGCGCTTCAAAGTGATTCGCCACGTGCGGCCGAAGCTGGCCTGCGCGAGCTGCGATACGATCGTGCAGGCGCCGGCGCCGGCACGCCCGATCGAGCGCGGCATGGCCGGCCCGGGCCTGCTGGCCCACGTGCTGGTCAGCAAATATGCCGACCATGTGCCGCTCTACCGGCAAGCGGAGATCTACGCGCGCGAAGGCGTTGACCTCGATCGCTCGCTGCTGGCGCAGTGGGTTGGCACGACCGCGCGCATTGCTCGCGCCGTTGACCGAGGCGCTGCGCGATCACGTCTTTGCCGCCGATGTCGTTCATGTCGACGATACGCCGATTCCGGTGCTGGCACCAGGGCATGGTAAAACCAAAACCGGTCGGCTGTGGACCTACGTGCGCGACGAACGGCCGGCTGCCGGCCAAGCGGCGCCGGCGGTCTGGTTCACCTACACGGCCAATCGCAACGGCGAGCATCCGCAGCATCAACTGCGCGACTTCACCGGCATCTTGCAAGCCGACGGCTATGCAGGCTTTTCGAAGCTCTACGAGGGTGGCCGAGTGCTCGAGGCGGCGTGCTGGGCGCACGTGCGGCGCAAGTTCGTCGATCTGCACGAACTGCATCAGTCGGCCATCGCAGGAGAGGCGCTGGATCGCATCGGTGCGCTCTACGCCATCGAGAAAGAGATTCGTGGACGATTGCCAGACGAGCGGCGCGCGGTACGCCAGGAACGCAGTCGCCCGCTGCTCGATGCACTGCATCTTTGGTTGCAGCAGACGTTGGCAACGCTCTCGCAGAAATCCGCAACTGCCAAAGCCATTTCTTACGCGCTGACTCGCTGGGATGCGTTGCAACGGTATTGCGACGACGGGCGAATCGAGATCGACAACAACGCTGCGGAACGCGCACTGCGCTGCGTGGCGCTGGGGCGCAAGAACTTCCTCTTCGCCGGCAGCGATGGCGGCGGGCAAAGCGCGGCGGCGTTTTACAGCCTGCTGGGCAGCGCGAAACTCAACGGCCATAATCTCGAAGCGTTTTTGCGCGAGGTACTCGCACGCATCGGCGACCATCCGATCAACCGCATCGCCGAGCTGCTGCCCTGGAACCTCAAGCCGACGCACGATCAGGCGCTCATGGCCGTCGGCGACGCGGCTCGGCTACCGGCGACTGTCTAACCGAGCTCTATCTGGGATCAGCCCTCCTATGTCAAGACGGCCTCGCTCGACCCGCTACATCATAATGACGACACGTGGCGATGGAGCGCGCCGTCTGGCCCCGGGGGCACTCCGTCTTACGACAGCGAGGGCTTTACCGATATCAATTCTGGGATGCTCGAAGAACCCCAAGGATTTTGCGTGCAGCATGGCCTGCCGCCAACGTGTACGATTCAGGCCCTCATCGCGTACATGCTGCACAACGCCGGCAGTTCTGAGGCCAAGGCCCAGAACGATCCGATTACCGATCGCTACGACCCCCTGCGCGCGCTGGCGGGCGCGGGGACGCTTGGAACGTCTCCGGCCGTAATCCTATCGGATGCTCAACCGTTTCCCATGACTGGCCACGTCCAAGTCTGGTGGGCTACAACGACGTCTTCACCTGACCCATGCCAATCGATTCGCGATCAGCTCTCGAACTTGAGCCAAACGGATTTCAGCTCACGCGCTGCCTTCGAGACGGCGTTTTCTCAGCTAGAAACCCAACTGCGCGAATGTGAAACCAACGCGAAGAACTAGCCCGGCATCCATTGACATGCCCGGTGGCGGCGGCGCCCCGGTCAAAGTGATTGAGGGCTTTAAATCGCCATGCTCTACGCGCCAGCGACGCAGTGATGATGAAACGGAGGCGCGGCCTCGATGCCGGTCGAAACCCAGGGTACCATTTTCAAAGGAGCAAGGTTAGTGAGCACCTGGAATTTACTGAAGTGCGCCGGCGCTGCCGCTGCACTCGCAATCGTTTCGGCGTGCGGGAGCAGCTCGACGGTCGCGCCGCCGGCCGCTACGTTCGACGCGACCTACACCGGTAGGACGCTGTTCGTGAACGGGAGGCCGGTAACGGCGGAGAGGCTGAACCCACTGCCGCGTTACGCGGAGCTCGTACCCGATAAAGCGACGTCAAAGAAGTACGAGTACATCTTCAACGAATACGACACGTACGGCAGCATTTTCGACTACCCAACGAGCACGAAGCAGATCGGTACGATTACTGGCGCCGGGGGCCAAGGGTGCACCAACGTTTTGTACGGCTACGGGAAGAAGATTTTCTGGAACGCTGGGCGTACGAACGACCTGATTACCGAATACGAGGTACCCAAGAAGCTGCTAAGGACGCTGTCTCTGAACTACACGTACACGTCCAGCTGCGCCATGAACACTAGCGGTGATCTTGCCGTTGGCGTGCTGTTGGGTAATTCTAAAGGCGCTGGCGGTCAGGTCGTCATCTTCAAGAACGCGATGGGCTCCGGTAAGGTCTACGATACGCCGTTAGCCAAAGAATACTTCGACGGTTACGATCCCAGCGGCAATCTCTTTGCCGACGGAACCGGCCCGAGTTATTACTTCATGCTCGTCGAGCTTCCAAAGGGCAGCAGCAAGTTCGTTACGATCAAGACGAGCAACTCTCCAGACTTTCCTGGCTCGGTGCAGTGGGATGGCACTTACGTCACCGTGTTCGATCAGGACACGAGTGAGGCGTACCAGTACACGGTTAGTGGAACGACGGCGACGTTGAAGAACACCATCCATTTCGACCAAGCAGGCGACTGCGCTCAGACGTGGATCGTGAAGGGTCTGCTGTATTGCGCCGACGCGGGAAATGGCGGCGGCGAGGTTTTCAAATACCCGGCCGGCGGTTCACCGGTTGCGACGTTCACGGGGAACTTCGACGTCCCGCTCGGCGTGACGGCAGCGACGAAATAGTCGCACTTCAAAGGAGCGAAGTTGATGAGCACCACTAGTTTACTGAAGTGCGCCGGCACGGTCGTTGCACTCGCAATTGTTTCGGCGTGCGGGGGCGGCTCGACGGTCGCGCCCTCAGCCGCTGCGTTCAGCGCGACCTACGTCGGTCGGACGCTGTTCGTGAACGGGAGCCCGGTTACGGCGGAGAGGGTGAATCCGCCGCCGCGCTACTCAGAGCTCGTGCCGGATAAATCGAAGTCAAAGAACTATGAGTACATCATCAACTATTACGGCTCGTATGCCGGCATTTTCGATTATCCAAAAAGCACCGCGATGATCGGTCAGATTAACGGCGCGGGCGGCCAAGGGTGCACGAACGTTTTGTACGGCTATGGGAAGAAGATTATCTGGAACCCCGGGCGCACGAACGACCTGATTAACGAATACCAGGTTCCCAAAAAACTGCTCAGGTCGCTATCTCTTAGCTACGCGTACACGTCCAGCTGCGCCATGAATACGAGCGGCGATCTTGCAGTCGGAGTCCTCTTGGGTAATTCCTACAGTCCCGGCGGTCAGGTCGTGATCTTCAAAAACGCGACAGGCTCGGGTACGGTGTACGACACGCCGCTGTCCAGAGAGTATTTCAACGGCTACGATTCCAGCGGCAATCTCTTTGCCGACGGTCTCGGCCCAAGCTACGGCTTCATGCTCGTCGAGCTTCCGAAGGGCAGCACCAAGTTCGTTACGGTTAAAACGGGCAACGGTCCGACGTTTCCCGGCTCGGTGCAGTGGGATGGCACCTACCTCACCGTGTTCGATCAGGACACGAGTACGATGTATCAGTATACGGTTACTGGAACGACGGCGACATTGAAGCACACCTTGCAGCTTAGCGGGGTTGGCGACTGCGCGCAGACGTGGATCGTTAAGGGCCTTTTGTATTGCGGCGATGCAGGAAACGGCGACGGCGCGGTTTTCAAATACCCGGCCAGCGGTTCACCGAAGGCGACGTTCACGGGGGACTTCGATTTCCCGCTCGGCGTGACCGCAGCGACAAAGTAGCGCCAACACAAAGGTTATGGCGCGATGCTGAAGATCGTCCCGAGATTGGAACTGCCGCCGGAATAGGTTGGCCCGAGCAAGTTGCCGCTGCTGTCGATTACAACGCCTCCCTGGGGATGCGCGCCGTCTGGGGTGCTTTGGAACGCGTAGAGCACGCTCTCGGTGAAACTCTTGCCGGAGCGGGCCAGCTTGAAGACCGTGCCGCAGCCGACCTGGTCGCGGTGATTGCTCGGGCAAGCCGCAGAGCCGCCGTAAACCGTCGTGCCGTACAAGTTGCCGCTCTGATCGGCGACGAGTCCGGGCGTATCGTCGGGAACTGAACCGTCGCTGCCGCTCTTGAAGCGATACAGCACGATTTCCCGGTAGCGCGCACCGTCGCGCACCAGTTCGAAGACCGTGCCGTAACCCATCGTGTTACCTTCGTGGGCGCCGCCGCCATCGGTGAGACCGTAGAGGGCTCCGTGAGCACCTGGCAGGAGACTCGAGTGAGGAAATTTTCCGTACACTCCGCCCCTGAAGCGGAAAATCACGGAATAGGTGTACGTTAACCCCGACGGTGTCAGTTTGAAGACCGTACCCCAGCCGCCGCGAGAATGACCGTTGATGATGCCGCCCCAGTACGTCGTGCCGTATAAGCTTCCGTCGTTGCCGGAAACGAGGCCATTTGTGGGATAGAGGCCGTCGTCGCTTCCCTGCGGGAACATATGGACGACCGTTTCTTTATAGGTCGAGGCCGACGGCGCTAGCTCGAAGACGACGCCGTCTCCGCCATCTTGTTCGCCACCATATTGCGTGGTGCCGAGAAGTGTGCCGCTCCTGGTGAGCACCAAACGGCCGAGCGGGCCTCCACCATCGACGCCGTGGAACCGATAGAGCACGCTTTCGCTCCAGCCCTGTTTTCCGGGAGTGAGTTTGAAGATGGTGCCGCAGCCATAGCTGTAAAGGCCGGGGCAGTTGGATGATGAAAACGCGGCCCCGCCGTTCTCGGTCGTCCCGTAAAGCACACCGTTCGCGTCCATAATCAGCGTGGATCGCGGGTACTCGCCGTCGGGTCTCCCTCGGAAGCTGTAGAGCACCTTCTCTTTGCCGGCAGCGGTAATTTCATAGACTGTCCCGTCGTTCGCCTTGCCGCCTTTGGTGGTCGTTCCATAATACTCGCCGTTCCTTCCGACGAGTAACCCAGCCCACGGAGTCGAGCCGTCGGAACCGCTGAAGTTGTAGAGCACATCGCTCAGAGGTCGGGCGCTCGTGGTTGGCTGGCGCGGCGCAAAGGCGTCGTTCGAAGCGCCGCCGCACGCGGCTAGCGAAGAAAATCCGACAATCAAAACGATTACGAAGTAGCCACGCATCATTGAATGTCGCTCCTCCAAGAAAAGCAGGTCTTACGGTGCAATGCTGAAGATCGTGCCGCAATCGCAATGGCTGCTGATCGCGCCGTACATCGTGGGTCCGAGCAGCTTACCTTTGCTGTCGATGACGACGCCGCCGAACGGCCACCAGCCGTCGCCCCCGGTTCCCTGAAACGCGTAGAGTATGCTCTCGGTGAAACCGCTCTTGGCACGGAGCAACTTGAATACCGTACCGCATCCGCCGCCGCAAGTCGTCGTGCCGCCGCCGCCCACCGTCGTGCCATACAGGTTGCCGGCGTCATCCGCGACGAGTCCCGGTGCATCCTCGGGATCTGCGCCGTCGGTGCCGCCCTTAAACGAATAGAGCACCTTTTCAGCGTAGCTCGAACCGTTCGGCAGCAACTCGTAGGCCGTACCGTTACTCAAACCTGACGCTGCGCCGCCGCGGCTCGTCAAACCGTAGAACACGCCATGAGGTCCGCGAAGCAGGCCGGAACTCGGGCCAGCTCCGTCCTTACACTCGTTGAAACTGTAGATTATGGAATAGGCGTACGTCGAGCCCGACGGTGTCAGCTTGAAGACCGTGCCGGCACCGTCGGGAAATCGACGGCAATTCGTCAGACCGCCTTCAGTGGTCGTACCGTAGAGGTTGCCGCTGCTGTCGGAAACGAGGGCGGTGCCCGGATACTGGCCGTCGGGGGCGCCCGTGAACGTGTGTATGACCGTTTCGCTGTAGCTCGTGCCCGATGGCGTAAGCTCGAAGACAACGCCGTCGCCACCCCGATGAGCGGTCCCACCAAGAGCCGTCGTACCGACGAGCGCGCCACTCGTGGTCAGCACTACGCCGCCGCTTGGAGCCGCGCCGCCGCTGCCGCCCTGGAACCCGTAGAGCTTGCTTTCGGTCCACCCGCGCTTGCCGGATGTGAGCTTGAAGACGGTGCCGCAACCGTAGCCCGGCCCGTCGCAACCCCCGCCGCCCCCCGCCCTGGTGGTACCGTAGAGCGCGCCTTCTTTATCCATAATTAGTGAAGACTGCGGATTCGAGCCGTCCGGCTGGCCTCCGAAACTGTAGACGACCCTCTCTTTGCCGGTGGCCGTAATTTCGGTAGATCGCCCCGAGGTGCGCGCTACCGCCCCCGGTGCCCGTTCCGTAATACTCGCCATTCTTTCCGGCCAGCAGCCCAGCCGATGGGTTCTGCGCGTCGGATAAGCCGAAGTGGTAGAGCACGTCGCTCAGAGGGTGGACGCTCGTGGCCTGGAGGCGTGGAGTAAAGGCGCCGTTCGCAGCGCCGCCGCACGCGGTGAGCGACGAAAATCCAACCATCAGAACGGTTACGACGTAGCAGCGTATCATCTCGAACTTTCAACGCGAAAACGGTGCCATCGCCATCCGGGCCGCCCAGCGACGTCGTACCGTAGAGCGTTCCCTTTACGTCGATCAGGCCCGCTGAAGGTTGCTGGCCGTCTCCAATCGTTAACAAAAGAGCTATGAGATGCCTCCCCGCGACGGCTTCACCGTCACACTGTTTATCACCGTCGCCGACATCAATCGATTGGCTGATTTCTATGAAAGGGTCTTCGGCGCTCGTCCCCATATCCCTTGCCCCGGTAACGACAGCCCGGCGACGAGTTCGACGCACCGAGCATGACGGCGGTGAGGCTGCGCACGTTTGCCGGGACTTGAAACACCTGAGGCTCGCCGGTATAGACGAACGTCTTTCCATTGTGCGCATGCATTCTCGCAGCACTGCCAGCCGTTGTCGGTATGCTGATTCCGGGATTGGCCGTGCAGCCCGCCACGAGCGCGGCCACCGAAGAAACGCATAGCGCTTAAGCAGCGATCGACGAAAGCCTCATTGGTAGCCCTCCTAGCCCTGCGGTACACTGGAATGTTTCGCGAGCGCCTCAAACTGCTGGTCGAGCACCACTGCGGTGGGGCCGTATCTCAGCGATTTCACCCGGGGCCAGGTTTGCGCTTTTGTTCGGCGCGGCGGAAGACCACGTACACGATGGGCATCATGATGGCGTTGTAAAAGAACTTGATTGCGCTCGCTTTCAATCCGGGAGGCACACGGCCTTCGTCGGCTTCGAGCAGAGCGAAGTCGTTCAGCGACTTACGGAACTTTGCGCTGAACTCGGCGCACTCTTCCGGGGAGCGACCGCTGCGAGCCAGAGCACGGCGTGCGCCCGCCTCGTCATCGGGTTCGCTATAGATCTCGTCGGCAAATTGCGCGTCGCTGAGCCCGAGAAACCGTAGAACCTTGCTATCGGCGAAGTCGTTCTCCCCGTAGAGATAGCCGTTCATCAGATCTGTACCCGAATCGAGGCTCTCCTTCGCGCGCCGCGCCTTCTGCGCCATCCGTTTGATCCAGACCATCCCGTCGACCGTCTCGAGCCCCGAACACGGAGTCCATGCCATCGGTTTTCCCTTTCGCTTATCGATTGAACGTAACCAGGATGTTTTCTGCCAGTGCAAGCGCCGCGACCGCCTCGGGCGATAGGTAAAAGGGAGCCCGGCAGGTGCCGGGCTCCCTTTGTTGGTTCGGGTTCGCGGACGCTCTTAGTAGACAGCGATCCCGAGGTTTAGGATAGAGCCGCTGCCGTTAGCGCAACCATCTTGCGTGAACGAAATGCAGTAGACGTCGTCGTATTTTACCGCTTGCGGCTTCTTGGGACCCTTACCCTTATAGGTGATGTACTGGGAAGTCGGGTCGCCCGGGTCCGGATAGAAGTAGTTGGAGAACCTCTTGGCGATCTTGTGGTTCTTGGCCTTGACGATGGTCCCCACGTTGTAAAGTGGTGAGGTATCGTCGGAGGTCGTAACGTAGGGTCCGGAGTTGCCCGGGGTGACGTAGAAGCAGAAGTTGTATTGGCTTCCGCAGGTCGGGCCCGAGAGGATTTTTACCCCTGGAGCCGGGCGAACGAGGAATTTGTGGCCGTGAATCGTCGCCACGACCTGCGCGCTCGAGGCCGGCATGCCCGCCGACGGGCCGGAATCACTGGAGCACGCTGATAGTGCTAGGCCTGCGGCCAGCGCCGCGCTAGCACCGAGAAGGCTTAATCGCACGTTGGACTCCTTCCGTAGCAGCTTCTTTGTGAAGCACGTCCCGTCATACGACGGGTCGTCCATGAACAATGCGAGCCGATGCTTACTTTCCCCTTTGGCCGGGCGCCGCGTTTGCGAACGTCGCGTTTGGCCGCCCCCCGAACTAGCTCGTCCGACCAAGCTTCGGTGCCGCGACGATTGCAAGGGCGCTCGTCGCCACCTCCATCGTCGCGCTCACGCTTTACGTGGTGGAGCTCGGCGCGTGATCGCTGACTTCGCGTTGCACTCGATCGGTCGCGACCGGCGGCGTTGAGCGCCATCTACGTCGTCGCGTTCGTTTTGACTGCATGTGCCGGCGGCAGTAACATTGCTCCCTCAACACCAACGGTGACCGTTGTTCCCGTGGCGTACAAGGGCCTCGACGCCCTCTACGTGGTGGACGAGAAGCAGGCCGAAGTTCAGGTGCTCAAGAACGGCGCGTATACGCTGGAGGCCACGATTACCAACGGTCTAGCCTACCCAACCGGGGATTGGCTCGATGCAGATGGCAACCTCTATGTGGGGGATGGCCACAACCGTGCGATTATCGAATACAAACCCGGGGGCAGTTCGCCGTCGTATAGCTATGACGCGGTCGAACCGAACGGTGCCATAGCCACCGACCTCAAAGGAAACGTCTACGAAGGAGATGCTGCCGGAGGCGATGGCTACGGGGGAATACTCGAGTACCAACAAGGCGCGAAGAATGCCATGAATAACTGCAATACCAATGGCAATCCCTACGGTGTAGCGGTCGATTCAAACGGCGACGTGTTTGCCGCGGTCGACGGTGAGGACTTCGAATCGATCTTCGAGTTCAAGGGCGGCTTGAAAGGATGCAAATACACAACCCTCGCGTCGATCGGCCTTTTGGGCGGCATGGCAATCGACAAAAATAAAAATCTCGTTGTCTGCGAACCGAGGGGAAAGGCAGTCGCGATCCTCGCGCCGCCGTACGCCAAAGTCACGGGCACGCTGGGAAGCGGATACAGCGTTCCTGAAAGCGTCACGCTGAGTAGCGACAATAAACTAGCCTTCGTTACCGACGTCGGCAAGAACGAGGTGTTCGTTGTCGATTACCCCTCGGGGAAGCTCGTCAAGGCAATCGGTAAAGCCAACGGCCTCAAGACGCCCGTTCGCGCGGTCGACGGCCCTAACGCCGTTTACTAAAAACCCACGCTCCACACGTGCTTTAGCACGGTAACGAAAGCGCGCGAGAGCACGGGCATAAGCCGGTGCTCTTGATTCGCGACTCTGCGGAAGGGGAAGCGGAGATTATTTCTTAGCGGCCGTCATGCCCAGCGGGACGTCGAAGTTGCCGCTGAAGACCGCAATCGGCGAACCGCCGGCGGGGTATTTGTAGATTTCGCCGCCGTCGTTGCCCGCATCTCCGCAGTAGACGAGGCCTTTAACGATCCATGTCTGCGCGCAGTCACCGGCACCCGAGAGCGATACCGTGCCCTTCAACGTCGCCGTCGTTCCGCTAACGGTGTACTGATAGATGTCGTTCGCTAGCTGATCGAAGACGGTGAGGTAGGTGCCATCCCACTGCACGGAGCCGGGGAACGTAGGCGAGTTGCTCGTTTTGATCGTTACAAACTTCGTGCTGCCCTTGAGGAGCCCGACGAGCGCGAAGTTCGAGCGGTCGCCGGTAAAGCCGTCGGCGAAGAGATCGCCCTGGGGGTCGTAGCCATCGAAGAACTCTTCGTCCAACGGCGTGCTGTAAGCCTTACCCGAGCCGCTCGCGTTCTTGAAGATGACGACGTCGCCGCCGCCCGCGCCCGACGCATACAAGATCCCGACGGCAAGGTCGCCGCTGCTATCCATGGCACAGCTGGAGGGAAAAGAGTAGTTGACCGACAGCGTCTTGAGCGACTTTGAGGGGACCTGGAACTCCTCGATCTGCGTTTGGCCTGCGACGATCCAGATGATCTTCTTCCCGTATCCGTAGAAGGCGTCCGTGCACCCTTGGCCACCGACGTCGTTGATCGTACCGATCTGCTTCGTGCTCTTGGGATAGTCGAAAATGCTGGCGTAGCTGCCGTAGTCGTTGATAACGTACTCGTAGTCCTTCGACTTCTTCGCGTTGGGAAGAATGGTGGCGTACGTTGGCAGAGCGCTGAGACGCGCCGCCGTTACCGGCCTTCCATTCACTGAAAGTGTTCTACCGATATACGTGACATTGAGTGAAGTGGTTGACGGCGCGACCGCCGAGGCGCCGCCACACGCCGACAATATTGCGAGTGCGGCCATAGCTCCGGCGTATTGCATTAAAGCGGTCGTTTTCACTTACGATGCTCCTTCTGAGTAGACGCGAGTTGCAGCGAACGGCTACCGGGGTTCGCCGCTGCTCTCAGCTCTCCCAGCGGAGCAAGCGGCTACTTTAAGGGGTCACTTCTTCGCTGCCGTCATGCCGAGCGGGAAGTCGAAGTTGCCCGAGAAGACCGCGGCCGGCGAGCCCCCGGCGGGGTATTTATAAATTTCGCCGTCGCCGTTACCCGCATCTCCGCAATAGACGAGGCCTTTGACGATCCAGGTCTGCGCGCAATCGGAGGCGCCCGAGAGCGAGACCGTGCCCTTCAACGTCGCCGTGGTTCCGCTAACGGTGTATTGATAGATGTCGTCCGTATCCTGATCGAAGACGGTGAGGTAGGCACCATCCCATTGCACGGAGCCGGGGAAGTCCACCGAGTTGCTCGTTTGGATCGTTACGAATTTGGTGCTGCCCTTGGGAAGCTCGACGAGCGCGAAGTTCGAGCGGTCGCCGGTAAAGCCGTCGGCGAAGAGATTACCCTGGTTGTCGTAGCCGTCGAAGAACTCTTCGTCCAGCGGCGTGGTGTAAGCCTTACCCGACCCGCTCGCGCTCTTGAAGATGACGACGTCGCCGCCCCCTGCTCCCGATGCATACAAGATCCCGACTGCAAGGTCGCCGCTGCTATCCATGGCGCAGCTGGATGGAAAATAGTAGTTGACGGACAGCGTCTTGAGCAATTTCGAGGGCACCTGGAACTCCTCGATCTGGCTCTGGCCCGCGACGATCCAGATGATCTTCTTCCCATAGCCGTAGAGGGCGTCCGTGCACCCTTGGCCACCGACGTCATTGATCGTACCGATCTGCTTCGTGCTCGTCGGATAATCGAAAATGCTGGCGTAGCTGCCGTAGTCGTTGATGACGTACTCGTAGTCCTTCGACTTCTTCGCGTCGGGAAGAATGGTGGCATACGTTGGCAGCGCGCTAAGGCGCGCCGCCGTTACCGGCCTTCCGTTCACTGAGAGCGTCCTACCGATATACGTGGCATTGAGCGCAGCGGTCGACGGCGCGACGACCGAGCTGCCGCCACAGGCCGACAGTATTGCGAGTGCGGCTGTAGCTCCGGCCAATTTCACTAAACGAGGCGCTTTCATTGATTCCCCTCTCCGAGTAGACGCGGCGTGCAGCGAGCGGCTAACGACGTTCGCCGCCGCTCTCTGCTATCCCAGCGGAGCAAGCGAACCGTCCCGGACCTTTATCCGGCGAGGACGACCACCCGCGGGCAACCACGTTCGGCGGTTTTCCAAGCCTCGCTTACCATCGACAATGGAAACGTGCGAATCGGTACATCGACCGCGCCATCTACGATCAACCCAACGTAGCGCGGAATCTCCGCGATAATATCGGTGAGAGAAGCTGAGCCCGCGCCGCTTCCGGATATGCGTAGCTTGCGGCTACGCAAAAGCGCTGCGGGAACCGCGGCTTCCGAGCCGGCGGCAGCGCCGATTTGAAGGTACGAGATGTCGGCGCGATCGGCCTCGAGCCCGCGTCTGCCGAGGGCTGCAAAGGTGCTTTCCGCCGGTGCACCCCAGAGAAAATCGAGAACGATATCGGGGGACGATCCTTCGAGAGCCTCCAGGATGGCTTTCCCGTCGCGCTCACGATCACCGCTTAATGCCACGGTAGCCGTAGCGCCGGCCTTGAGCGAGTCGGAGAGGCCTTCTGCGTCACGACCCGCACCCGCAACGCGCGTCGCGCCAAGAATGCGCGCATTCTGCACGGCGAGACGTCCTGCCATCCCGGTGACGCCAAGGATCAGAACGCTATCGAGTTTAGCGATCTCCGTGCGACGTGCTTTGAGGGGCAGCCAGGATGCCATACCGGGGTTCACACCGCCGGCAACGCGCGCCGGCTCGGCGCCTTCCGGGAGCGGAATCCAGAGGAACGACGGCACGGAGATTCGCTCCGCGAGCGTGCCGTAAGGCGGTTGTGGAAAACCGGAATACGCAAGCGCGCCCTCTGCGGAGCGAACGACGGCATCGATCCCCGGAACGAGCGGCCACTGGCCGCCGCTTCCATAGTGCTGACCGCTTGCGAGGCTGCGCACCACCGGGTGAATGCCCGACGCGACGAGCTCGACAATTTGCCGCCCCTCCTGATTGCCTGGCTCTGCAAAATCGCCGTAATGCGCGCTCGCGCCGGGAGCGTCGATCAATGCTGATTTCATTTCTACTTAACTAAGAAAGATTCTACGATTTTCCTCCGGCCGAGCAGTTGAAAATACCCTCCTCTCCCGGGGGCGTAGAAAAACCAGTTGTCTGCAAAGTTAGAGCGTCGTAGGCAGGGCGGCCGCAATGCAGCGTTTCACCTCATTCATATGGCAAGGCTGATCTACATCACGAATACGTCGCTCGATAGCTATGTGGAGGACGAAGCCGGCATCTTCGATTGGGTGATTTCCGATCAAATACACGAGGTCATCACGGAATTGTCGCGGCCGAGCGGAACCTATCTCTACGGGCGGCGGCTCTATGAGACGATGGCTTACTGGGACGCACCAGTCGAAGGCTATCCGCCCGAACACCGCGATTTTGCGCGGGTCTGGCAGAAGGCCGACAAGATCGTCTTCTCGCGAACGCTCACGGGCGCCACGACACGCAACACGCGTGTCGAGCGGGACTTCAACGTCGAGGCTATTCGAGAGCTCAAGCGTGAATCGGAGCGCGACATCAACATTGGCGGTGCCGAGCTGGCGGGGCTCGCGCTCGAGGCCGATCTCCTCGACGAATGCCATCTCTTTCTCAACCCGGCGATCGTCGGCGGCGGAAAACCAGCATTCCGAGCCGCCTTGCGACGGAATCTCGAACTCCTTGAGGCACGCCGTTTCGACAACCAGGTGATCCACCTCCATTACCGCATCCTCCGCGCAACCTAAACTACTCGCGCGGATGGGACTAAACGTCGCGGTGCCGAACGATCCCTAGCCCGAGGCGTTCTCGGGCCTGGGAGCAACGTGAAGACTTTCGATTTTGGCCGTGTACTCTAAACGGCATCGCCGGATGCGGAACGGCTTTCGAAGTGAGCACATCGGGCAAGGAGCGGGTGCTCCATTCGTTCGGCGTTAGTGCCGGCGACGGAGAGCTACCGTTCGACGAGAACGGACTGCAATGCCGACGGCAGCGGTGCTCTTTATGGAACGACGGAACTTGGCGGCGGCGCCAAGTGTGCCTGCGGAACCGTGTTTAAGTTGACTCCGTCCGGCTCGGGTTACACCGAAACCATCCTCGACAGCTTCACGAAGCAGAAGGACGGCACCGAGCCGCGTTCGAGTCTAGTCGCCGATTCGGGCGGCACGCTCTACGGTGTCGATTGGCTTGGGGGCTTAAAACCGACCGATGGAATCGTCTTTAGCGTAGCGCCCTGATTATTCTTTGGCGCCGTACTCCGTCGTGCCGTAGAGCGTTCCTTTGACGTCGATGAGGCCGGCGTCCGGAGTCTCGCCATCATAGGGATAGCCTTTGAAGCTGTAAATCACGCTCTCGGTACCCGACGGCGTAATCGTGAAGACCACGCCGCGGTTTGAGGCTCCTCCTTCGCCAGCGGTGCCATAGAGAATTCCGTTGACGTCGAGGAGGCTTGCATGCGGAACGCCGCCTTGCACGCCGCCAGGAAACGAGTAAAGGTCGGTTTCCGAACCAGAGGTCGAGACCGAAAAAACGGTGCCGCGCCTGTGGGCGCCGCCGTATTCCGTGGTGCCGTAGAGCGTATCGCTTAGGGCGATTAGGCCGCCGTACGGCTTTGCGCCGTCGTTCGGATAGCCTTTGAACCGGTGAATCGGCGATTCGTCGCCCGAGGCTGTGATCTTGAAGACTTTCCCGGAGTGGATCACGGTCGTGCCGTAGAGCGTTCCGTTGACGCCTGCGAGACCCGCAGACGGACAGCAATCGTCGTGCTTCGCACCGAAGCTGAAGAGGACGCTTTCCTCTCCCGAGGCGGTGACCGCGAAGACCGTGCCGCAACCGGCGCTACCGCCGGAGCCGCACGAATCCGAACCACCGGCTTTGGTTGCGCCGTAGAGCGTTCCGCTGACGTCGAGGAGATCGCCTATCGGGTACGCGCCGTCGTCAGGATAGCCTTGGAAAGTGTGGACTACGGTTTCGGTACCCGACGGCGTGATAGAAAAGACTACGCCGCATCCCTGCGCGCATGTTGAAATTCTCAACCTCTCCATTACGCGTGGTCCCGTAAAGCACGCCGTCAACGTTGATGAGGGCTGCCATCGGGTCCGCGCCGTCCCCGGAGCCGCCGAAGCTATGAAGGACCGTTTCCGAACCCGACGGCGCGATCGTGAAAAGCGTGCCGCCGTCGTACGCGCCCCCGCTGCTGGTCGTACCGTAAAGGACGCCGTTGACGTTCAGAAGGGCGGCACGCGGATTGGCGCCGTCCGCCGAGCCGCCGGTGAAAGTGTGCAGCACGCGCTCCTTACCGGAGGGCGTGACCGCGAATACGGTCCCAAAACCGCGCGTCAGGGCCGAGCGCGCTCGGTGCGCCGAGGGTGCGATCACGTTCGGATGTCCGACCAGCGATTTCGGTCCGCCGCAGCCGGCTAATAGTGATACGGCGGCGATGCCGAGCGCGAAACGATTCGTGATTCCCGTGCTCATCTGCGCCGCTCCTTTGAAGCTAGGCTAACCGCGGCGCCGAACGGACCGCTGAGGCTTATCGTGCTCCGCGCGCTGCCGCCGCTAGGGTAGGCCCATAGGCCGACGTCTGCCGCCCGGTAGTCAGGGGCGATTACCGTTTTGCCTTGTATCCAGTACTGTTCAACCGTGGTTGAGCCGCTGAGGACAGTAGATCCAACCTCGGTGCCGTTGCTGCCGCTTATGGAGAACTGATAAATTGTCGAGGGTGAAACGCCCGTGTCTCCAATCGCTAAAGCGTTGCCGTTCCACTGCAGTTGCCCCGGTCCGCCGATACCATGATTCAGGCTAATGCTCGTGAAGGCGGTGCTGCCCCTCGGCAACTCTGCGAGGTCAAATGACTGGCTGTGATTCGCACCATCAACGTACAGGTTGCCTCGGCCATCATAGGCGCAGAAGGCTCCGTAAGCCATACTTGGTACGCGATAGGTTTTGGGGAAACGCCAGCCTCGCTTCGGTTTGTACGCAAAGATCGCAACGTCGGCGGCCGCAGTTCCACCGCTCACGGCGAGCTTTTCGGCGCTCGCGTCGATCGAACAACCAGTCGCGCCCGCATAGGGAACGCCGATCGTGGCGATGGGACTCGTACCGCCGTGCGCATACTCGAACACCTCTGAGTCGTAAGCATCTACGTAAGCGTCAACAACGAAGACATTGCCTGCTTTATCAACGCACTCGCCTTCAGGCTGTCCTAAGCCGTTAAGGCGGCCGACGAGTTTTCCACTCGGATAAGTGTAAATGTAAACGTCGCGCGCGCCCGGATAGAACGGTTTCGAAACATACAGAAGGTCGCGCCCTACCGCTTCAGGCAGCATCCACGGCGCACGGAAACCTACGTCGTCAACCGGCGCTGGCGATCCGGAACAGGAGGCAAGCAGTGATGCGGCACCGATGGTGATCGCGCACTGGCGAATTCCGGAGCTTTTCATGCCGTTCCCCCTGACGTCTGAAGAGTTCGGCGAGTTTTCTCGCGAAGCCCTTTTGCTACCCGAATCGCGGGCCACGCCATCGAGTTTTACTTGCTGACGGTTACGGCCACTCCGTATGGCGACGTGGGACCGCCCGATCCTAGCGAAATGCTCTTGTAGAGCTTGCCGCTCGGATACTGCCAGATAGTCACGCCCGGCGAGCCCGCATCGGCGCACCACAAGTTGGCGCCGATCATGTATTTGGCGCGCTTATGCGTATCCGGGGTTACCGGAGTAAAGCTCTTACTCAAGAAGAACGGATTAACGACGTCCGTGTAGTCGCTGTAACAGTCATCCGTGAAGACAACCTCTTTGGTGGCGGCCGTGATCGTGGTGCCCGAGAGCGTCGAACGGCCATACGCCCGTTTTGAACGTTCCGCCCGCCTCCTGGTCGCCGAGTGCGATGTACTTGCCGTCCCAGGAGGTGCCGCCGGGAAAATCGATGACGATTCCGGACTCGGTCAGAACCGTGATCGCCTTCGTGCCGGCCAGTAACGCGCAGACCTCGATGCTCGTGTTCTCGCTCTCCCCGATCAGGTTGCCTTTGTCGTCGTAACCCATCGGCCACCCGTACTCGCAGGAGGAGTTGCTGTAGGTCGTCCCATTATCCGGATTTCCTAATGCGTAGACGGTCACTTCATTCGGCGAGAAGCTCGTAGCAGATACGTCGCCCTCGGGGTCAACCGAACAGCCGATGGGCTCGCCGCCGGGACTGAAGGTCTTGAGGGGCTTCGCCGCGCCGGGCGCGTACTCGACCAGCGTCCCGCTTCCGAAGTTCGCGATGTACACGTCGCCTTTCGAGTCGACGCACGTGCCGTACGGCTCGTCGAATCCGGTCAGCTGGCCCACCTGCCTGACACTCGGGAAGTCGTAAACGAAGACGTCGTTGGTATTCCAGTCGCCGACGTAAAGCAGCGTGCCGCTTTTCTTATCGGGGCGCATCCACGAACGCCCCCGGTCAGGGTGCGCGGCGCGTGAGACGTCGTGCGCCGCAGTCAGCGCCGCGTCGCTGCCCCGCGGCAACGTGGCCGGCGACAAAGATCCGGCACTGGGCGTCTGTTGCAGGCTGCCCGCACCGCACCCGCCCGTCATCGCAATGGCTAAAACGGCGCCCGACGCGCGCCAGCGAAAACCCGAAGCGTTCATCCCTTAAGGCCCCCTTGAAATGATTATCTCCGCCTCACGCGGCGCGCTGAACCGACACCCGGACAACTATCCGGACAAATTGGGACTAGCGCGTCTGACAGCCCGGGCCGCCGTTGATGCGGAAGAAGGCTCTCGGGGCCTGATCCAAATCGAGGGCGGAGGTTGCGAGATCGCGAGCGCGGCGATCGCTGGCCGAGAGCGGGGCGAGACCAAAGCTATCCTCGACAAAACGCAGCGCGCTCGCCGTCTCCAGCTGCACGTGGTCCACGTAACCACTTCGGGCGTACGGAGAAACGACGAGCATCGGGACGCGAAAACCCAGGCCTTGCTTGTCGAGCAGCGGCGGCGATACGTGGTCGTACCATCCTCCAAAGCCGCTCCACAGGACGACGATCGCGCTGGTACTCCAGAACTGGCTCTCGCCCACGGCGTTGACGACCGACGCTACCCACTGCGGTCCGCACGCCGATCGCGACCCGGAGAGATCCGAATCGGCATAGGCGGGCGTAACCCAGGTCACCGACGCAAGTTTTCCGGACCCAACGTCCGAGATAAACTGCGACGACGGCGATATGCCGCTGCTTCCGCCTTTGATCCAGCCGAAGGCATCCCACGTGCCGACGATCGGATGTTGGTTATCGGCCGTGCGGTAGTAGTCCGAGCTCAATCCTGCCGCGCTC
Organism: Vulcanimicrobiota bacterium; assembly: GCA_963844705.1. Classification (GTDB taxonomy): domain Bacteria; phylum Vulcanimicrobiota; class Vulcanimicrobiia; order Vulcanimicrobiales; family Vulcanimicrobiaceae; genus Cybelea. Next base: position 462,516 of record CAWJPI010000001.1, read on the forward strand.
AGTTCGTCGGCCAGCGTTTTGTACGCAAAACACGCCGCGGCCTTGCGGCCACCGAACTGATGCACCCACTGCTGGTAAACGCAGCCGTCAGCATTGGTGCCAAAGGGTTGATTCTCACCGCCGGCCTGGGCTGCGATGAGGTACTGGTGTGCCTCAAACGTCGGATTTCCCGTTGATGAAAACATCTCGTCGCCGAGCGCGTACTGCTGTGCGATCTCGTCGTAGGGCGCGACCTCGGCTTTGGGGGCATGCGCATACTCCGGACGGCGATACCCAGGGCAGCCGGCACGCTCGCCGGCGAAGTTTCCGGTCTTTCTGTCTCTTTCGAAATCTTGGAAGGTATCGGACAGCGCGCACTTTGCCTCCAACGGAATCGTTTGGCCGGCACATTTTCCATCGGCCCCGCTATAGGCACAGAACAAATTGTCGAAGCTGCGCGCCTCCTGCATCACGATGACGATGTGCTGAATCTTGCCGCCCGACCCCAGGCTGCCGGCTATTTGGGCCGGCTGCGAGCCCGTTGAGACGAGACCGTTGCTGCAAGCCGCCGTCGTAAGGATGACCACGATCACAAAACATGTTTTTGGATTGAATCCGAACATGGTGTCCTCCTTAACCTCTCACGCGCGACCAGCGTGTCAACGTTCGGCTAGGTTCGACAGCCTTTAAGGCTATCCCACAGAGGGGCGCGCCTTATCTTTCCGCTGCCACGGTGCCGAGCGGGAGGTCGAAGTTCCCCGTAAGTACCGCAACCGGTGAGCCGCCCTGCGGGTACTTGTACACCTCGCCGCTTCCGTTACCCGCATCCGCGCAAAAGACGAGGCCTTCACCGATCCAGGTCTGCGCGCAGTCGCCGGCACCCGAAAGCATAACGGTGCCCTCGAGCGTCGCCTTCGTTCCCTTGATGGTATATTGGTAGATCGCGTTCGCGTTCTGATCGGTGACGGTCATATACTTACCGTCCCACTGTACGGAGCCAGGGAAAATCACCGTGTTGCTCGTCGTGATATGTTGGAGTTTATTGCTGCCCTTGGGAAGCTCGACGAGCTCGAAGTATTCGCTGGGGTTAAAGCCGTCGAAGAAGAGATTCTCGTGGGTGTCGTAGCCATTGAAATACTCTCTGACCAGCGGCGTGCTCAAGACTCTGCCCGGGCCGCGCGCGTGCTTGAAGATCACGATGTCGCCGTTGTTCAATATCCCTACCGCAAGGTCGCCTTTGGTGTCCATGGCGCAGCTGGACGGCATGCCAATGTGGACGGAGAGCGTCCTGACCGCTTTCTGCGGCACCTCATACTCGGTGATCTGATGTGCGCCCGCGACGATCCAGAAGCGCGTCCCGTAGCCGTAGAGGACGTTCGCGCACCCTTGGCCGCCCACGTCGTTGATCGAACCAATCTGCCGATCGCTCTTGGGATAATCGAAAATGCCGGCGTACGTGCCGTAGTCGTTGATGATGTACTCAAAGATCTTCGAGTTCGCGGGCCGATCGGGGATGAGCTCCGCGTAGCGGGTTAACGCGCCAAGATTTGGGCGTGCTGCCGTGACCATCCATCCGTTCGCGGTCGACGGCTCGACCGTCATCTCATCCTGGACTTGTCGAAGGGTACCCCCGCACGCCGTGCAAATTGCGAGTGCAATCAGAGCAGCTGCGTATTTCATCTTCTAAGGTTCGAGTGCTTGCAGCGTGTTCGTCTTGGTGTCGGTGTAGAACAGCACGGTATCGCTATCGCTCGTGCCGGTCGCGATGAGACCGAAGACGTCGGCAGTGGTGCTCGTGTCGAGCGTTTTCGTGTCGAGTATCTTTCCCGCCGGGGTCAGCTCTACGAGTTCGTTTCCACCTTTGGTATTCGCAACGATGAGGTTTCCGTTCGGCAGAATAGCAGAAGCTACGGGCGCATCGAGGGGCGAGCCGCTATAGACGAGCGTCGCGCACGTCAATTTCGGGTGAGAGCATTTAAATTTCTTGCCACCGGGTTGCACGACGATCTCGTCCTTCGCGAGCAGATTGCTGGCATTCGAAATCGCGACGACCGTATTATCGACCCCATCCACGATGTAGAGCGTATCGTTGCAGAGACTGCCGGTTCTCGTATTATTGTATTGTATTCCCGATGGGCCCAAGGCGCTCCAACCGGAGCCCTTATTGACGTCAAACCCGCTGATTACTTGCGTCAGTTTCGGGTTGCCGGAGCTAACGGGGAGGAACGCAAGTTTAAAAATGGAGCCGGTCTTGGAATCGCCGACGTAGATGTCTTCAGGCGCGTAAGCCTCACCGCAGAACGCATCGGCGTCGGCGAACGGATCCTGGATGGAAGAACGGAAACTCTTCTCGAGCGTGCCGCTTTGATTGAATCGTGAAACGAGACGGCTCACCAGCCCGGCACCGTAGACTTGATTGGTCGCCGTGATCGCGTCGCTGTCGCAGCCCTCGAGCTTGGCGTTCTGCGTGAAGGTCACCGGCTTGGAGTGCGGCTCCGGATTGAGTACTTCCATCGTGGTGCCTTTTCCGGCGGTGCCCGCGGAGTCGTCGAAGTTGCAGACGAGCAACTGCCCTTTTTTGAGCCCGAACGTCGATCGAGCTAGCGAGATTGCGCGCGGCCCGGTGTCGCCATTTTTCCGATCGACCGTCGAACCGATCTCGACGTCCTTGGTAAGCATTTTCAGAACCGAGGTGTTGTCGTTTGGAACGGCGGAACTCGCGCTCGGCGCGGACGCTCCGACGCCGGCCGGAACGGTTGCGCTTCCCCCGCACGCCGAAGTGGCAAAAAGTACTGCCGCGGCCAGCATAAGCACGCGATTGTCGAAAGTCGGCATCCTAAAACCTCGCTCCTGACTTAGTGGTGACGAAGCGGCCTTCGAAATGCATCTTTCGTCGCCTGCAAGAGCGAGCGACCGCCGTCCGCTTTTTCTCGCGCGGCGGCCGAGCGGCCCCGGGCTGCCGACGTCATCGGCAGGCGATAAAACCCGCGCCGATCATAGCGAAACTGAAGATGACGCTCCCATTGCGATTATCGCCTTGTCCGCCGGCCGCGCCGGCGACTAAGTCGCCGCGAGTGCCCGGGCGCCCATCGCGTCGAATGCTTGCTGACACCGGGTGAACCGCCCAGCCGCCGCTGCGTGGGGTGCCCCCACCTCCTCCGCCGCTGCGACCGCCGCCGGCCCGACGATCAGCGTTTGCGGGCCGCGCGCGTAGCGCCAATCCAACAAACCGGGGAGGTCCAGAGATCAGCTGCGTAGCTCTTATCTAATTATGAAGCGCAACAATGTCTTAACCATCATGTCTCTGCTCTCGATCATTCTCCTCTCGCTGCACTTCACGGATGACATCGTAGATGGCACCGATAGGTCACCGGCCGCAAACGTCGTGGCAATCGCCGTCCTCGTCGTCTGGCTATACGGGGCGCTGGTGCTCGCCGAGCGGCGATCGGGGAACGCGATCATGCTCCTCGGATCGGTCGCAGGCATGGTCGTTTTCACCGTTCACGCGAGCAGAGCAGGAGGACTGCCGGCCGGCACGCTCGCTGAGTCCAGCGGAGCGTTCTTCTTCGTTTGGACTCTCCTTGCGCTCGCCGCGACCTCCGTCTTCTCCGCTATCCTCTCAGCGCACGGGTTATGGAATCTGCAACGTTCAAAGGCGCCGAATGCTAATCCAAAGACTTGAGATATCACGCCGTTTGCGCAGCCGGCTCATTTTCACCCCGGGAGGAAGGGACGCGGCCGCTGAACCTTTACTTTTCCGGACGGGATGGATGGGTTTCGGGCGACGTCACTTGTCCGCCGCACGAGGTTGATGCCGGATACGACGCCATGCGGCTGAACAACTCCGTGATGGAGATCAACGAGCTGCCGCCTGGGCTTCGGCCTGCGAACTGCTTCGGCTCGTAGTGCGCCAGCAATAGCGTCACTCGCTGTCGGGCAGCCGAGCATCGAGCGGTTGAGCGAGGAAGTAGTCTCGGTCGTGCGCCACCGGTATGGGTGTGAAGGGTCTCGGCGATTTCGCGAAGTCGAAGCAGTCCGGCGAAATCGTGCTTGCGCGGGTGTCGCTCGCCGAGAGTCTTCCTAGTCCCCACTGGTTTTCGACGAACTTGAGAATGCTGCCGTGCTCGTAACGGACGCCCGAGACGTAGCCCTGTTTGGCGTACGCCGAGATTATCAGCAGCGGGACGCGGATTCCTAGCCCGTCGTAATCCACCATCGAGGGCGGCACGTGGTCGTACCAGCCGCCGTAATCGTCCCAGAACACAAAGATCACGGTGGAATCCCAATACTTCGATTCACCGATGGCGTTCACCAGCGAACCGACCCAGTCAGGGCCCGTGTTGCCACCGCAGCCGGCGTGGTCGGAGTTCACGCATGTCGGCGTTACCCAGCTCACCGCCGGCAGATCTCCGGCCGACACGTCGTGAAAGAACTTCGTCTGTGGAGGGACGACGTTCTTACGCCAATCGGGTCCATCGTAAATGTGTTCGATCGCCTGATAAGCGCTCCATATTCCGCCCCCCGCATGCACCGAAGACGTATAGTAACGCCACGAGATCCCCGCGTCGTCCAGCTCGTCGCCAAGCGTTTTGTTATTGAGGCAGGGCGAAACGTTACCTCCAATCGTGCGTTGCTGCGTTACCGTCGGGATTCGCCCCCCGCCCTCGCAGCCCCACGGGCCGATCGGAAAGTTGACGGTGGAGCTGGCTCGAGCTGCGATGATGTATTGGTGCGAGACGTAGCTGCTCGAATCGAAGTTCGACGGAAACATCTTATTTGCGAACACGTAGTGACTGCCGATGAAGAAGTAGGGCCGTGTTTCGTCGTGGGGTACGAAGCTGTAAGCGGGGTTTGCGCCGGGGCATTTTGGCGCGCAGCGAACGGTCTCTCCTGCGAAGCCGTCCATTCGGCAATCGGTTCCGGGAAGGGCGCCGCGGCCGTCGCAGGCGGCAAAGAAACTTGAAGATGAGTGCTCGAAATCCCATCGCGCCTCGAGGCCAACCTGCTTGAGTGCGATCTTCTGACCCTGTTTGTTGTAACCGTAAGGCACGGTGTCCGCGCCCGGAAACCCTTGGAAGAGATTGTCGACCGACCGATTCTCCTGCACGATGATAACGACGTGCTCAATCTTCGGATTTCGCGGAAGATGCTCCAGTGGATGAAGCGCCGGCGGTCCGATCCCGGGCGCGCCGGCCGCCGAAGGAGAACTGCCGAACGCTCCGGAGCAGGCGCAAAGCACGAGCACGACCGCAGCGCTCATTGCGTTACGGACGCAGCGCAAAAACCGTTCCGCAGCCCGCGCTTTTGCAGCCCGTGCCGCCGCCCCAATCCGTCGTTCCGTAAAGGGTCGCGTTCATGCCTACCAAGCCGTCTAAAGGACCGGCCCCGTCCGAGCCTCCCGTGAAGCTGTGCAGAACGGTTTCCGTACCGGAAGTTGAGACGCCGTATACGGTTCCGCACCCGACATCGTTGCCGCATTGCCCCGATTCAGCGCCCCCGCCGGCGGTGGTACCGTATAAGGTTCCGTGAAGGTCGTACAAGGCCGCCAATGGATACGCGCCGTCGGGAGTTCCTTGGAAACGGTAAAGCACGCTCTCGGCGCCTGACGAGCTGATGCGATAAACCGTTCCGTTTCCAGTCGCACCGCCGTGCGCGGTGGTGCCGTAGAGCATCCCGTTCACGTCGATCAGCGGCGCCCACGGATTCGCGCCGTCGGAACTGCCGTGGAAGCGGTAAAGCACCTTTTCCGAACCTGACGTGCTAATGCTGAAGATCGTTCCCTTGCCCGATTCGAAGTCCGAGGTCGTGCCATACAAGGTGCCCTTCACGTCGATCATCGGCGCCAGAGGAGTTGCCCCATCGCCTCCGCCTCCGAAACGGTGAAGCACCTTCTCCGAGCCGCTGGTGGTGACGCTAAAGACCGTCCCGCAGCCAATGCGTTGGCTCTGGTACTTGTAGCAGGCGTAATTTCCACCCTCGCGGGTCGTGCCGTAGAGCACCCCGTTTACATCGACGAGCGAGGCAACCGGATGCGCGCCGTCGGAGCCGCCTTTAAACTCGTATAAGATCGTGACTACCCCACCCGTCGTGATGCCGTACACCGTTCCGCAGCCGCCGCTGGTTTCGCAGTTCGCACCGCCGCCCTCGGTCGTGCCGTAGAGCGTGCCGTTCATGTCGAGCAATGGCGCCTCGGGCCACTGCCCCCCGCGTGGTTTGAAGCTGTAGATGTGCCTATAAGTGCCCGAAGGACTCACGCTGTAGACGGTCCCAAGGTTGCGGTGGTCCTTCGTAAAGGTGGTGCCGTATAAAACGCCGGCCACGTCTATGAGGCCGGCGTAAGGGTGGCTCGCCTCGCCACCGTGGCTGATCGTGAAGCGATGCAGTATTTCATAGGACGACGAGGACGCCGCGCGCGAGATTTGGGGCATCGTGCCGGCAGCGCCGGTGGGCGATTGCGTCCCACCGCACGCCGCGAGCAATACCATGGCAATGCTCATAATAATGGCGCTGGTGGTGGTCGTCTTCGTCATGGTTCGTGGCCCCGCTACCAAAAGAGTGCGAGGCTTTATTCGTCGTCGGGCCCGCGCGCGCCCTACGCGAGGGGAGGATTCGCTAGTGCTGCGCGGGGGAGCCGTCCGACCAGTGAGAGACCGTCACCATGAAGATCGTCTCAGGCTCCGGCACGACGTGGTACGAGGTGTCGAGGATAACCGGCGATCCGTGCAGGTCGGCGCCCCAACTCGCGCCGTCGTTTACGCCGTCGGTCTTCGGCGCATAGAGCATCAAGTGGGGGTGCCATGGCCCGACGCCGTCGCCGAGATAGCCGTGCTTCGACATCATATATGACATCGAACCTGGCTCGGGCGGCGGGAGCTGCTTCGCCGCGACGGCGGCAGCGGTGCGTTGGAGGATCTGCGGATTGGTGAGCCCCGATAGAGCCAACTTCGTCCGCTCGAGCGTGTATTGCAGCACGCTGCGTGACGCAGGCGGGTTGTAGCAGATCGGCCCGCGCAGCTTCCAGTTCCAGAAGTCTGGGTTGTCGAACTGGGCGGTCCACCCCCGTTCGACGAGACAGGTGAAACCGTTGGTTCCGTTTTGCGCGGTTTGGTAGCCATGCGCGGTGAGCACGAGGACGGTCGCGTGCGACGAGATGGCGACCGGTGCCGCGCTTCGCGCAAGGTTGATTTCGGTCTGCTGACTTGCCGACAAGTATTGGCCGACCGGCGCCATTTGCGCATACGCGGCAGCACTCGCAGAACCTGCGGCGCTCCACGCGATGGCCGCTGCCAGAGCCGGAGCTATTGCAAAAAGGGCGTGACGCCGTAGGGAACGCATGGCGTAGAACCTCCGTAGCTTGGTACGCTTCCCTTAACCCGCGAGGATCGGCGATTGTGACGCCGGCGTGAGAACAGGTCAGGCGGAGAGGCGACAGGAAGGGCCCAGCCCATGCGGATGCGCGGCGTCGGCGCACACAACGAACGGTCGTGAAATACGTCGAACCGGTGCGCGGCGCGCTCGAGACGCCGCTATTGGGGGGCGACGTCACCGATGGCGTCGTGCGAGTAGGCGACACGGTGCGGCGACCGGCTAACGAGCAGAGCGAAGCCGTTCATGCCTACCTCGCGCACCTCGACCGCGCAGGATTCGACGCTGCGCCGAGGTTTCTCGGAATGGACGCGCGCGGGCGCGAGGTTCTCACCTACATCGAAGGCGAGATGGCGGGCCGCCCGTTGCACTCCTGGGCCGCTGGCGAGGGTTTTCTCGTCGAGATCGCTCGGATGCAGCGGCGCCTGCACGACTGTGCGGCAAACTTCGCATTGCCGCACGGAGCGAAATGGCGTGCGCCCGAAACGATCGGGGGGGTACCGCCGCCATACGACGTCGCGGACGCCGTCAACGTCGTTGGGCACAACGACATCACCCCGGAGAATCTCATCTGCGTCAATGGTAAGCCGGTGGGGATCGTCGACTTCGATCTCGCCGGGCCGACGACGCGCCTGCTCGACGTCATTATGACGCTCGTCTACTGGGCGCCCCTTGCAGACCCGGCCGATCGCGATCCCATGCTGCGAAACGTCAACGCCGGCCGTCGCATCAGATCGTTCGCGGACGCTTATGGACTCGACGCGCACGATCGCAGACGTCTGCTCGAGCTCGCAGTCCGCCGCTGCGCGCGGGCTTGGCACGTCATGCGCCTGCGCGCCGAACGCGATGGCGGTGGCTGGGCGCGCATGTGGGCGGAGGGCGTCGGCGACAAAATCCGGCGGTCCGAACGCTGGTTAGTGCGCGAGCGTGAAGCCTTGGAGCTGGCGCTACTAAGTTAACGGCCTCGCGGATGTTCGGGGCTAGTAGGAGATGACGATCTGACCATTACCCGTGCCGACGCCTTTCGTCTTTGATGTGTTTTGCCGCGTGCTCGTAAAACGAAGAGCCGCCGCCGCCGCCACCGCCCGTGCCGCCGGTGTAGGTACCGGTGCCGCCCATGCCCCCGCGTCCGCGTTTACCGTCATAGCCGCTGTAACCGCGCTGATATCCGGAGCGATCGCCGCCGCTGGCGACCTCGCGCGACGCCGCCTTAGGCAGCGACACCGTTGCGGTACCCCTGCACGCCTGGACGGTCGAGACCGCCGTCGCCTACCTGCAGCGCGCGAGCGCGCGCAGCGATCTTGGTGCGGGCGATGCGCGCGCGATCGCCGAGGCGCTTGGGGCGCTGCCGCTGGCGATGGCCCACGCTGCCGCTTCTTTACGTACCCTGCACACGATGAACCCGCGGCGTTATCTCGAACACATCACCGACCACCTCAAGAAGACTCCGCGCGGCGCCGACTATCCGCGATCGGTCTTCGCAACCTTCAGCACCGCGATTGCGCAGGCACAGGAGCAGGCTCCCGGCGCCGCCGGCGTGCTCTGCTTCGCAGCGTCCTTTGCCCCGGATGCCATCCCCGACGAGCTGTTCCGTCAGCACGTCGAAATCTACCCCGAGTCGCTGCGGTCGACCGTCGCCGACGACCTGCGCGTCGACGAAGCTCTCGGCGCGCTCGATCGGCTCTCGCTCTTGGCATATGCGCCGGCCTCGCGCACGTATGCCATGCATCGCCTGGTTCAAGTGGCGGCCGGAGACGCGATCCCGGACGACGTTGCCGCCTGGTGCCGCTGCGCCGTCGCGGTGGCCGATAGCGCATTTCCGGAGGGCGACGTCGGTACCGCGGAGATTGCAGCGTGGGCGCAATGGGAGCGCCTCCTTCCTCACGCCCGCGCCGCGCTCGCTGCATTGCCGAGTGACGCGGTGTTCGCGCCTGCGGGGAGGCTTGCCGGTCGCTGCGCGGTTCATCTGAGGGAGCGGGGTGAGTATGCGGTGGCCGAGCCGCTGCAGCAATATGCGGTAGCAACTTTTGAGGAGGCGTCCGGCGCGGATCACCCCGATACCGCGACGGCGTTGAATAACCTCGCGACGTTGCGCTGGCGCCAAGGGCGTTTCGCGCAGGCCGAGGCCTTGTTGCGCCGCGCGGCCGATATTCGGGAGAAATCGCTCGGGCCGGAACATCCCGACGTTGCAAGCAGCCTCAACGAACTGGCGCTCGTGTGCCACGATCTTGGGCGTTTCGAAGAGGCGGAAGGATTGTACAAACGCGCGCTGACGATCTGGGAGCGATCGCTCGGAGCGGAGAATGCCCACTACGCAAATGCCCTCAACAACGTCGCGGCGGTCTATCGCGACCAGGGACGTTACGATGAGGCGGTGGAACTGCACACGCGCGCGCTCGCCATCAGGGAGCGCGTGCTCGGAGCAAATCACCCCAGCGTCGCGCTCAGCCTCAATAACCTCGCGGCGGTCTACCGCCGGCAGCAGCGATACGAAGCGGCCGAGCGGCTTTTCTTGCGGGCGATCGCGATTTGGGAGGAATCGCTCGGCCACGAGCATCCGGGCCTTGCGCTGAGCCTCAATAATCTTGCGGCGGTCTACCGCGAACAAAAACGCTACGAAGAGGCGGAGTCCCTCTTCGAGCGCGCGCTATCGATTCGCGAGAAAACGTTGGGCCCCGGCCACCCCGACTTCGCGCAGACGCTGCACACCTTCGCGGTTCTCTACCGCGACCTGGGCCGTTTCGCGCAGGCCAAACCACTCTTAAAACGCGCGCTGCGGATCCAAGAGGCGGCACTGGGACCCGACCACCGGCACACCGCCGCGAGCCGCAAGGAGCTCGCGGCGACCGACGCAGCCGAAGCTGCGGGCGTTACTTCCGGGTAGACCGCTCGCCCTGTGGTGGCGGCCAATACGCGACGCCAGTCGCATAGTTGGACCGGCCGCCCCAGCCGGATTCGTCGATCGAGCCGATCAGCTTACCGGCCGGATAGCTGAAGATGTCGACCTTGTCGAAATCCGTAACGTAGAGCTTCGAGCGGGATTGATTGAAGGCTTCCCAGAGCGCACCGCCCGAGACGGTGATCTGCTTCGTGAGCTTGCCGGTAGCCTCGGAGTAGACGTTGATCGTGCCGCCTCCGCTGGCGGCCAGCAGATTGTCCGAGCCATCCTCGAGGATGCCCCACGGAGAATCGTACGACACGCCCAAGTTCTTTGCTTTGCCGCGCGCATGCACGAACTCGTTGATCTCGCCGTTGGAATTATTGGCGGCGTAGGACACGTAGATCGTACTCGTCTGCGCGTGCAGCGTGATGCCATACACCTGAAAGTTCGGAAACTTCAAGACGCGCGATGGGCTGCTCGCGCTCGGGGGATAGATCGAGACGGAGCCGGGATTGAACTTGGCAAACGGCGCGATATTGGCAACGTAGAGCCAGCCTTTGCGCACCGCGATATCGAATGGTACCCACGAGGCTGAGACGATGATCCGCGAGTAGTACTTCGATCCTTTGGGATAGATCTTGATGTCGCCGGCCGCCGGGCCTTCCGTGGCGACGCCCATGTCGGTCACGTAGAGATTCCCGGCAGCGTCGGTCGTCATGCCGTCGGGATAGTTATCGTCGGCGAGTTGACCGACGAGTTTGTACTCCAGGCCGTGCAGCGCAAGGATGTCGATCACGCCCGAGTACGATGGCGAGCCGGTCGGGCTTCCAACGTAGAGCAGCTCTTTGGCGCTTTTGGCTTCGGGCGAGATCCAACTCGCATCGGCGCGCCCCTGCGCGTTCGCGGGCGCCGCGATTTGCGCGCCGGGCGTGATGCCGGCAGCGCCGTTACAGCCCGATGCGAGTAGCGCGCATAGCGCTGGTGCGGCGAACCTGGGCAAGCGCGTCATCATACTCCATTCTACACCACCCAAACGGGCCGGCCCTGTTTTCACTTTCCGTCATCTCCCGATGGATAGCCGATGAGCAGCGCTTGCGCATATTTGACGCCACGAGTAGGTCGAGCGCCAGCGGCGAGTCGACCCTACGAGCGCGCCGTCGGGCTGACCAACAACGGACCGGAGCGCCGCTACTTGGAGGAACGGCTCAAGGAGTTGGCTCTCCCCGACATCTAGAGAAACGCCGCGCTTGCGGCGTGGTAGTCAGATGATATGCGCCTGGTATCGCTCGCGGTGCTGCTCTCGCTAATGGCTGCCGCTGGATGCACCTCGACCTGCGACAACGCCGGCGTGACCGTCGATGGCCAGGGCAACATCGTGGTGCGCGGCGAGAGCGGCTTTATCAGCCCGAACTCATCAGTGACGGAGCGATGTACGTCCTCGAAAACACGGCGGACCATCCCAATCTGGTTTATCGGATCGACCTCGCAAATGGAAGACTCGAATCGGGTCCTTCCCGGTTGGCCAAGTCCCGAGAGACGTACATCAGTGCGGCCGGACGGTTTGCATACTCCGTCGATCAAGAACATGCGGTCATTAGCCGCGCCGATCTTTCGCGCAAGCCGCCCGCGCTGACGAACTTCATCGCAGGACCACGGACGGAGCTGCTCGGCCCGATAGGCGTCGCCGCCGACGCGCGCGGGCGCGTCTGCGCGCTGGAAAGCGAGCCGGCTGCGATTCTGTGCTACGCGCCAGGCGCTCGTGGAGACACTGCGCCGGCCAGCGTGGTCGATCTGAGGAGATTGCTCGGATACGCGCAGGCGTGGAGTGTGATCTTCGACCGTTCCGGCCGCCTCGTGGTCAATGGGACGAGCGACCAAAACGGCCTCGGGAACTTCGCCATCGCCGTGATCGACGTCGCGGGCTCGGCTCCCAGAATCATCCGAATCCTCTCCGGCCCGAACACGCAGATAGCGGGATCGGCGCTCGCGATGGACGACGGCGGCGACATTCTCGCGCTCCAGTTACCCACGTCGGAAGGACTTCGGGACGGCGCCCTGCTCGCGTTTGGGCCGGATCAACGCGGCGACGTTGCCCCGCGCTACGTGCGAAGGCCGGCGGCACGCGTGCTCCGTCCTTTCCGGCTGGCGGTCGACCGGCAAACGGGCGACGTCGCCATCCTCGGGGCCGACGGCGTCGCGCTCTTTCGCAACGCGGCACGTAAACCGCTGCCGGAGTATCCCGCCGAGATTCGGCTGCCGTATCGAGGCTGGAGCATCGCGTTCGGCGGACGATCATCTCTTATCGTGGAAAACGAGTTCGGGGCACTCGAGACGACGCTCGATCTGAACGACCCGCAATTCATCGCCACCGATCAGCAAGGTCGTGTGTACGTTGCGTCGACCACCGGCCTGGTTACCGCCTTACCGGAGCATGGCGCGGTAGACGGCCTTCCGCGCGCCTGGAACTTCGACGCGGTTTTCGCCCAGAGCGTGGACGCGTTCGCGCCCGACTCCGCAGGCTATTCTTATCTCTCCTCTGCTTCGAACGACGCAATCATCGCTGTCGAGCCCGAAGGCCGGCAAACCGTGATTCGAGGTTCAGAAACCGGTTTGAACCATCCGCTGGGATTGGCGGTCGATCGTGATGGAAGCCTGGTCGTCGCAAATGCGAACGCCAAGAGTATCCTCATCTTCGCTCGCGGCTCGTCGGGAAATGCGACGCCGGCTGCGCGGATCGAGGGGCCTGCGACCCAACTCATCGCACCCAAGGCGTTGGCGATCGATGCAGCGGGAAAACTGTATGTGTTCGACGGCCCTCAGACAACCTCGCTAGGCGGCGCCCCCCACGACGTGCGAGTCTACGCTGCCTCGGCCACGGGCAATGTCGCGCCGCTTAGATCTTACGAAGTCAATACGAAATGCTGGACCAACGCCCTGTAGCGGCTACGTCGCGTTCTATGGCGACAAGCTGAAGATGGTTCCGCAGCCCCCTCCGCCGCAGCCGGTTCAACCCGCCTCCCGCCGTGGTTCCGAAAAGCTTGCCGTCCGCATAGGTTAAGCTCGCAAAAGCATACGCGCCGTCGGCACCGCCGCTGAAACTGTGCAGTACCTTCTCCGTCCCGTTCGTGCTGACGCTGTAAACGGTTCCGCAGCCCCCAGGGTACTTACCACACTTCGTCGAGGAGCCGCCGGTGTCGGTCGTTCCATAGAGCGTGCCTTTGACGGCGATCACTCCCGCGAGGGGTTGCGAGCCGTCGAAGCCGGTGCCGAACTCGTGTAGAACCTTTTCCTTGCCCGTCGTGGTTACGCGAAAGACCGTTCCCCATCCGGTGCTGCCGCTGCAACATAAGAACGGCGAGGTGGTTCCGTACATTATGCCGTTAATTTCGGTGAGGCCCGCGTTTGGAAAAGATCCGTCGGCGCCACCGGCAAAACCATAGAGGATCTTCTCGGCGCCTTTCGGGGTAATGCTGAAAACGGTCCCGCAGCCGCCGCTTCCGCTGCATCCCGCTCCGCCGGCCCATGTGGTGCCGTAGATGATCCCCTTAATGGCGATTAGGTTTCCGTAGGGCAACGTACCGTCGGAACCGCCAGTGAAGCTATGCAGCACCTTTTCGACGCCGGTCTTACTCAGGCTAAACACGGTGCCGCCGTCCGAAGAACCGCCGTACGCGGTCGTGCCGTAGAACGTGCCGTTGAGGTCGAGCAACGCCGCAAAGGGCTGCGTGCCGTTGGGATAGCTCCCAAAATCGTAAAAGACGCTCTCGGTGCCGCTCGTGCTTACGGTATACACCGTGCCACAGCCGAAGTACTCGACACAATGCGAGCCGCCGCCGTATCGCGTGGTACCATAGAGCGTGCCCTTGCATCGATCAGGCCGGCATATGGCGCCCAACCGTCGGATTTTCCGGAGAAGATGTAGATGATCTTCTCAACGCCGGAACTGCTAACGCTGAAAATCGTTCCGCAGCCCGAGCCGTATCCACAGCCCCTGAGTCCGCCGTCCAAGGTCGTGCCATACAACGTGCCGTTCACATCGAGCATCGGCGCCAGCGGACCGGCCCCGTCGTGGGGCGCACCGGCGAAGCGGTGGAGGATGCGAAACGATCCGGCGTTTTGGGTTAAATCTTGCGCCGTGCGCGAGGCGGCGGTGGGGGGTAGCGCAGCCGGCTCCTTCTGGATCGCGCAACCGGCGAGCAATACGGCGGCCAAGCTGAGGCGCAGCGTTTCACGGCCAACGGATAAGAACCCCACCTTGCCGTACCCCCGGGAGTCGAACGGAGCGTCGAACTCAGCACGTTCGCCACACTGCCTCGGCCTCCCACGCGCGTACAGCTGCCGTTTGACGCGAACGCAACGATCGCGCAGTTCGGCTGCTTTGGGACCTCACCGTCGACTCGGGAAGGGGCTTCCCTCTCACTCGCGAGGGAAGGCATACAGACCGCCGAATTGGCCCGGCATGAGCCCGACAAAGACCGTCTCTCCAGCGAAACTGATCGATGGCAGGATCAAAGAGCTCGACGACTGGCGTGGTAAGACGCTGGCGCGTATGCGCGCGCTCATCAAAGAGGCTGACCCCGATGTGGTTGAGGAGTGGAAGTGGCGCGGCGTGCCGGTCTGGGAACACGACGGAATGATCTGCACTGGCGAAACGTACAAGGACCACGTAAAGCTTACGTTCGCCAAAGGTGCGGCTCTCGATGACCCGTCGGGCCTTTTCAACGCGAGTCTCGAGGGGAACGTGCGCCGCGGACTCGACATTCATGAAGGCGAGAAGATCAACGAGGCGGCGTTCAAGAAGCTCGTCCGCGCCGCCATCGCGCTGAACCAATCGAAGTCAAAGAAGAAGAAGTGAGCACGTAAGAAGACCGATCCATGGTCGGTCGTGCGAGGGCGCCGATGAGCGAGGCGAGCGTGATCCGGTGGCTTCTCGACGGCGATCCAGCGATACGCTGGCAGGTCATGCGGGATATCACCAGCGAGTCTGCCGACGTCGTTGATGCCGAGCGGTCGCGCGTCGCAGAAGAGGGTTGGGGGCGCGCGCTGCTCGAGCGGCAGGCGCCGCAGGGATGGTGGAACGCCGACGATCGCGGCTGGATGATCACGATGGATGCGCTCGCGCTCCTGCGCGAGATGGGCGTCGAACCTGCGAGCGCGCCGGCGCGCCGCGCGATCGCGCGAGTGAAGGAGCATCTCACGTGGAAGGCGCTGGAGAATCGTCCGTACTTCGACGGCGAGACGGAGCCGTGCATCAACGGCGCGATTCTGGCCTTCGGCAGTTACTTCGGCGAGCGGTGCGATCGCATCGTCGAACGTCTGCTGCGCGAGCAACTCGAAGACGGCGGCTGGAACTGCGAAGCGCCGCCGAGCACCCGCTCGTCATTTCACTCGACGATTCGCGTGCTCGAAGGGCTGCTCGAGTTCGAGCGCCGGTGGGGCGCCGACTCCGCCGTTAGGCGCGCGCGTTTGCGGGCACACGACTACCTGCTGATTCGTGGCATGATGCGGCGGCTGAGCACGGGCGAGATCGTCAACCGGAAGTGGACGCGTTTTGCTTTTCCGACGATGTGGTTCTACGACGTCTTGCGCGGCCTCGACTACCTGCGCAGCGCGGGCGTCGAGCCCGACGACCGCGTCGCCGAAGCGGTTGGGGTCGTCAAGGCACGGCGCCATCAAAACGGGCGCTGGCCGATGAATCACCTTCACCCGGATCGGCTGGGCTTTGCGCTGGAGCCCGAAACGGGCCGGGCGAGCCGCTGGAATACGCTGCGGGCGATGCGCGTGCTGAAATGGCACCGCGCCTGAGGAGGCCGCGAGCGTCCGGCTTCGGAAAGTGGCCCCATGGAACGACTTTCACGGCTGACCGGCATCCTTGGATGCGCGATCGCTTTTGCGACCGCCGGATGCGCGACGAACTCCGTCCCCAGCGCGGGACCTCAACCCCAAGCGAACGGCGCGAGCGCGACTCGCGCTCGCTACGTGGGCACACGTTGGGCACCGCGCGCCGCGTTGCAGCCGGACTCGGGGATCGGATACAACGGCGGTCCGGTTCTCACCAAGCCGCGGCTCTATCTCATCTTTTGGGGCTGGCATAAGGCCGGCGATCCCGATTCGGTCGAGCAGCTGCTCGTGACGTACGCGAAGTCGATCGGCGCCAGCGGCTACGACAACATCTACACGCAATACTACGGTCCGGCCGGGCACATCAAGAACCCCCGCAATCAGTACGGCGGTTCCTGGTCCGACGACGCGAACGCCATACCCGCGCACCCGACCGATGCGCAGGTTGCCGCCGAGGCGCTGAGGTACGTCAAACGCTTCGGCTACGACGCGAATGGTTCGTACGTCGTCGCCACCGCGCATAACCACAGCACCGCAGGCTTCGGCACGTCGTGGTGCGCCTACCATAGCGCCACCCAAGACGGCTCGAGATTGGTGTCGTACACGAATCTTCCGTATATCCCCGACGCCGGAGTAAACTGCGGCGCGAACTTCATCAGCCCGCCATCGGATGAAAGCGGAGCCGACGAGGGCGTCACGATCGTCGAGGGGGCGGCGTACGGCGACTCGATTACCGATCCCAAGCCCCCGACGGGCTGGGACGGCGGCGGCGAGATCGCCGACGTCTGCCACTGGGTGGATGTCGAAAACGATCCTTATGGTTCCAACGAGTACACCGCACAGCCGATGTTCAGCGACGCGTCCAGTCGCTGCGTCCAGTCTTATAAGAAAAAGTAGCGCACGGGCCGAGGGCGCGGCCTGGAAGTGTCCGCACTGCGGGCGGAGCTTTCGCCGCGCCAGTCAACGCCACGCCTGCGGAACCGGAGATCGCAGCACGGTGCTCAAAGACCGGCCGCAGGAGCTCGTTGATCTGTATCGTCAACTCGAAGCAAAGGTTCGCAGCTTCGGCGAGGTCGAGGTCGTCACGCGCGACGGCTACGCGCTCTTTCGCACCACCCGCATCTTCGCCGATCTCACGGTCATGCGCGACGTCCTTCGCGTCGTGATCCACCTTGACCGAAGAGGAGCGTCGCCGCACTTCATCAAGATCGGAGCGAATAACAAACGCGTATCGCACGTTGCCCTCGTGCGCGCGCCGGCGGAGCTGCGCGCCATCCTTCCGTTCCTGCGCCAAGCCTACGATTTGGCGGCGGGAGAAGAGGGAGAGCGCTAGCGGCCAGGTGGTTAACGGTTTGTTAGCGCGTCGAACGCCTCGCGCGCCCGTACCGTCGCCGGGTGATTTGGGCCGAGGCATCGCTCGTTTATCTCCAACGATCGCGTGAGCGACGATCGCGCCTCCGCGGTCCGTCCTTGATCGGCATAGACCTTTGCGAGGCCCCGGAGGCCTTCGGCAACGTCGGGGTGATCCGGTCCGAAGAGTTCGAGCGCCGTCTCCCAGATGGCCAGCGCGCGAAGGTAGAGCGGTTCGGCATCGGCAGTCTTGCCGCAATCCGCGTAGACTTCGGCGAGTTGGAGCAGGCTGAAGGCGACGTCGGGATGGTCGGGTCCCAGCGCGGCCTCCCGCACCGCGACGACGCGAGAGAGGAGTGAGTCGGCCTCGTCGTAACGGCGCTGGTAGCGGTGCAGCACGCCGAGCGCCGTCAGGTTCCAGAGAATATCCGGGTGATCCGGCGCAAGTGCCAACTCGCGAATGGCCAAGGCGCGCCTATGCAGCTGCTCCGCCTCCGCGTGACGCCCCAGTTCCATGCACGTTATCGCAAGATTTCCGAGCGTGCGCGCTACCGTCGGATGATTGATACCGTGGCGCGTCTCTCGAATTTCCAAAGTGCGCCGATGAGGCGATTCTGCTTCCGCGTACCGTCCGAGGTCCATGTACAGAACGGCGAGATTGTTGAGGTTCGCGGCGATGGCATCGGGGTCAGGTTCGGGCTGACCCTCTCGAATCTCCAGCGCGCGCCGGCAGAGCTGCTCGGCGACGGCATATTCACCCCGGGCGTGGAGATAGCTGGCGCAGCGCTGGGCGAGATCGGCGGCGGCCAGCGGCGCGGCGTCGCCCGCCACCGCGTTCAACGCGGCGCGCGCGTGAGGAAGGATCCGTTCGCACTGCGGCCACGTGCTAAAGTCTGGACGAGGAAACGCACCGTACGCTTTGGCTAGAGCGAACTCGGACCACGCGCTCGCGTCGTCGACGAGACCGCGACCGGCAAGCTGCACGAGGCGGTGCATGGCGTACGTTTGCGAACCTTGGTCGAACGTCAGCAGTGCGAGGCGGTCGAGCGCTGCGAGTGCGATGTCGAGTTGCAAGTCGCCGGCCAGTGCCGACCGTAGATCGAGCGCACTTCCTCCGGGAACGGCGGGCCGCAGCCCGTCGGGCGCGACGTTCGCCGGCGCGCGAAGGATCTCGGTCGGGGATGGCGTCGGATGCGTAGGACGCGGCAAAGGAGAGTACGGCCGCGGCGCCGGGAGCCTGCTGCTCGGCTTGCGCGATGGCGGTGCTGAACGTTGCAAAGACCGAGCGCGGGTATTCGGCGTTATGCGGAGCGTTCTTGAGGTGCTCGTTGATGCGTTCCAGGTAGCGTTGCGGGCTGATCATCCGCATGCCGCGCAGGGCGGCGGCGGCATGTGCGAGCGCGAGCGGCAACGACGCAAGAGCTTCCACTATGGCGCGCGCCTCGCCTTCGCTCATGTCCGCGCGGCCGCTGGCGCTCAAGAGGTACGCTATCCCAGTCTCGGGGGACCAGGTCTGCAATGGAACGGTAGTGATGTCCGCGCTCCACGCGGCGTCGCGCGACGTGGCCAAGGCGCACGCGGTGCGCGGCAGCCAAGTGCGCATGAGCAGCTCCTTTTCGAGGTTGTCGAAGACTAAGAGCACCGCCTTGTCGAAACCGGCCAGAAGGGAGTCGACGACTCGCTGTGCGGCGGCGCGCCGGTCGGCAAGCTGCGCGAGTTCTCGCGCGAACATTCCGCCTAGGCGCAGGAGACCGTCAACGACGCCATCCTCGGTCTGCGCGTTGAGCCACCACGTCACCGAGTACTTGTTGCGATTGCGCCAGCCGTACTCGCGCGCGATCGAAGACTTGCCTGCGCCACTCAGGCCGTGCACGACGACGATGCCGGTATCGCGCTGCAAGCCGGCGTCGACCGCCGGCGAACTCGCGATCGCGACCGCTAAACGTTGGAACGCTGCGAAACTGCGCCGTGTCGACGATGGAGAGATCGCTGGGCAGAGTTCCCAGCGAGCGCAACGGCGGAAAGTCCGCCGGCAGGCCCGCAGCAACGACCTGGTAGACCCGTTGAGGCTCGGCAAGGTCCTTGATATGATAGGCGCCGAGATCGCGCAGCGTCGTATCGGTCTCGAGCGTATCGGCGACCAGCGCGGCGCTCTCCGATGTCAGCAGAACCTGCGCTCCGTGACCGATTGCCAAAAGACGCGCGACGTTGTTGAGCGCGGGGCCGAAGAAGTCTCCATCGCGTTCGTCGGCGGTGCCGCTGTTGATGGCCGCGCGTACGCGCAGGCCGTCGAACGGCCGAAAAATCCTCTGCCGCCAGCGCTCGTTGCGCTGTGAGCATTGCGTCCAGAGCGTCCTGCGGACGCGCGAAGGCGCTGCAGAATGCATCGCCGATCGTTTTGAATACCCGGCCGTTACACCGCTCGATGGCCGTACGCAAGATCGCATCGTGGCGGCGTGACGCTTTTTCCATCGCCGCGCGGTTGCGCTCCCAGCGCGCAGTGCTGCCTTCGATATCGGTGAAGGCGAAGGTTACGATGTCGCGGGAGTTCGCCAGCGGTTACAGAGCGAGCGGGCTCGATGGCCCGCACGGCGACGCCTGGACCTGATACTGCCACGATAGCGGGCTCGAGTCGTCGAAACTCGCGACGTTCGCCGGTAGGCCGGGATTATGCGAAGGGGTCGAGGAGAAGAGGGTTCGCGACTTGGAGTCGACGAGCGAACCGATCGTAACCTGGTTCAGCGCAGAATCGCTCGAGGTCGATGCGGACGGCGGCGTTCCGAATGGATTGTTTCCGAACGTGTTGTTCGCGAAGCAGGCCGGCACGTACCAGAGCGGACGGTACCCGGGGAGCCACTCTTTTGCGGGCTCGGGCGCTAGGCGCAGCGGCGCGTGCAGCGATGCCTCGGGGAGCGGCTGCGGATGCACCTCGACGTTGAAAGGAACGTTGAAGCGGTCTCCCGCGCTGGCCCGGCTCTCGCGCGCGGAATGCAGCGGCAGCGGTGCGGAAACGGGCGCCGCGCGAACCGGTACCGCCGCCGGGATGGGCGCGCCAAGAGCCGCCGCGGGACCGGCGAGCGCGGCTGCGATCGTGAGCGCAAAGACGCAAGGCCGGGTCATGGGCGTGACGTTCGTCGTGAAGCCACGCGGCCCATCCCGGGAATCGCGTTTTGGAAGGTAAAATAAAGATTCGCGTGAGCATCCCCGTCATCGATACGCCGCGCCTGCGTTTGCGCGCCCACCGCTGTCAGGACTTACCGGATTGCGTCAACCTGTGGTCGGATCCGCTCGTGACGAAATACATCAGCGGCCGCGCCTCGACCGAGCATCAGGCGTGGATGCGGCTGCTCTCGTATGCCGGGCTCTGGGCGCTCCTCGGTTTCGGATACTGGGCGATCGAGGAGAAAAGTTCGAACGATTTCGCCGG
Source organism: Vulcanimicrobiota bacterium (assembly GCA_963844705.1). Lineage (GTDB taxonomy): Bacteria > Vulcanimicrobiota > Vulcanimicrobiia > Vulcanimicrobiales > Vulcanimicrobiaceae > Cybelea. The sequence goes on from CAWJPI010000001.1 coordinate 483,359, forward strand.
CGAGGTGGGTTTTGCGGATTTCAAACGCGATAGCGCGACCCCGCTCGGCGGAAAGCCGGAGCTGGGATTCGTGATCGCCTCTCGTCTTCACGGGAAAGGCTATGCAACCGAGGCCGCCGGCGCGGCGCTCGCGTGGGCCGACGCGCATCTGCCGTCCGGCACCGTCTGCATGGTGAGCCGGGCGAATTACGCGTCGCGGCGTGTGGTCGAGAAGTGTGGTTACAAAGTGTTCGAACGAAGCATCTTCCGCGAGCAGCCGGTGCTCTTTCTTGCGCGAGAGAGCGGCGCTTCAACCGCGTAGCAACCTGTAGGCATAGGGCGATTAAGGCGTTAACGCGTAGACCGTTCCCTTCCCACTCGTGCCTCCTTGCTGCGTGGTTCCGTAGAGAACGCCTCCGGCGCCGGTGAGTTCGCTGTTGGGGAATGCGCCGTCGCTGCCGCCGGTAAAGGTGTACAGCACGCTCTCGCCGCCTGACGGCGTGACGCTGAAGATCGTGCCGGCACCGTCAGTGCCGCCCGTCTCCGCAGTTCCGTAAAGAAGTCCGTTTGCGTAGGTGAGGCCGGCCACCGGATGCTCTCCGTCGGCGCCGCCTTTGAAGCGGTAGAGGACCGTCTCTTTCGATCCGCTTATCGCAAAGACGGTGCCGCAGCGGTATCGCTTGCAGGCGGGATCTCCGCCATCGGAGGTGACGCCGTAGAAGGCGCCGTTCGCGGCGGTCAGCCCTGCAGTTGGATAGGCGCCGTCGAGTCCGTACTTAAAGCTGTAGACCGTCTGAAACGTACCGGTGGTCGTGATGCTGAAGACGTCACCGCGGCCGCGCGCTCCACCCTCGTAGGCGGTGCCGTAGAGCGTCCCGTTCACGGCGATCAGCGACGCATCCGGGAACGCGCCGTCCGTTTTGCCGGTGAAGCTGTACAGCACCTGTTCCTTGCCGGAGGCGGTAACGCTGAAGACGGTACCTTGGTTGTTCGTTCCGCCCGTCATCGTCGTGCCGTAGAAGACGCCGTCAACGTCCGTGAGGCACGAAAAGACTCCCGCGCCGTCGGGCTGCCCTTTAAAAGTGTAGAGCACGGTCACTTTGCCTGCGGGCGTCATCTCGAAGATGGTCCCGGCTCCGTGCGAACCGCCGTACGAGGTGGTGCCGTAAAACAGGTTCGGCACGTAGGTCAAGGGTTCGTTGGGGCTCGAGCCGTTTGCGCGGGCGTCGAAGCGATGGAGCGTCTGGAATTTTCCGGCAAGGCTGAGCTTGTAGATCAGGCCGCAGCCTTCTCCCTGATAATTGCAGCCCGATTCGCCGAACTCGCCCGTCGTTCCGTAGAGTTGCTTTCCCAATGCGATCACGCCTGAAGGCAACGCACCATTTGTACCGTCGAAGCTGAAGATGCTCTCAAAGCTCGAGCCGCTCCCCGGTGCGATGCGCCGCCCGCTCGCAGCGTTCGGAAGCAGATTCGAGCTTGTCGCATGCGAGCACGCCGTCAAGAAGATCGCTACTGCGAGGGAAACGGCGAAATGTCGAAACACGGCCTGCCTCCTAACGTTTGCCTCTTGGTGGGCGGTAATGAGAGGACCGCGCCGAACTTCTCGTCCATGGATTTCGTTTACTGCTGCCGCGCGTCCGGCATCTCCGTCATCGCGGCCTTGCTGGCGGCCTGCGGCTCACCGGCACCGGGCTTTGCCCCTGCGTCGTCCGCGTCGGCGCCGCGCGCGAACGTGCGCGGTTTCAGCACGACCGAGTCGGTCATCTACTCCTTTAAGGGAGGCAAGGACGGAGCCCATCCGCAGGCGGCGCTGCTCGCGGTGGGCGGCGAGTTCTACGGCACGACGAGCAACGGCGGCGCCGCAGGTTGCGCGGCGCTCAAAGGCTGCGGTACCGTCTACGAAGTCGAACGCGTCGAGGAAGGAGCGCGTGGTGCACGCGTTTGCGGGCGGCAGCGACGGAGAAGCCCCCAGCGGCCCGTTGATCGACGTCAACGGCAACTTCTACGGCGTGACCATCTACGGCGGTACGGGATGCAAGTCGAAGTACACGGCAGGATGCGGTACGGTGTACGAGATCACGTCAGCCGGTAAGGAGCGCGTACTCTATCGCTTTCCCGGTCACGCTGCAGGCGCGGCACCGACGTCGAGCCTCACCTATTACCAAGGCGCGCTCTACGGCGAGGCTGCGTCGGGGGGAAACGGACCCTGCGAGTACACCAGCATTCCCGGCTGCGGGTTGATCTTCAAGATGTCGCTCTCCGGCAAACCGAGCATTCTCTATGGCTTCAAAGGCGGTAAAGACGGCGGCGCGCCGCTGGGAGGGCTCGTGCCCTTTAGCGGCAGCTTCTACGGAGTGACGAGCCAGGGCGGCCACACCTGCCTCTTTAGCTACGGCTGCGGCACGATATTCAAGCTGACGCCATCGGATAAGGAGACCGTCCTTCACGCATTCAAGGGCGACACGAGCGACGGCGGCATTCCGGAGGGCATGACGATCCTCGGCGGTGCGATCTATGGCGCGACCTTCTCCGGCGGCGCCTCCGACTGCGCGTTCACGGGATCGGCGTACGGCTGCGGAACGGTCTTCACGTCGACCCTCGCGGGTAAAGAACGAGTCCTCCACAACTTCGCGTCGGGGCAAGACGGCTCGTTTCCGAATCAAGTCATTGCCAGCGGCGGCAATCTCTACTTGACGACGCAAGGTGGAGGTGAGGGCGGCAGCGGCGACCGCAGCGAGGGAACCGTCGTCGAAGTGACGCCGTCCGGCGAGGAGACGGTTCTGTATCCGTTCAAGGGCGGAAGCGACGGCGCCGATCCCGCGTCGGGCCTTATCGAATCGGGCAATGCCTTTTACGGAACCACGGAGGTCGGCGGCAACTCTTCGCTCGGCACCGTATTCGCCACGACCCCTTGAAGCTCCGACTCATTCTCGCGGCACTCCTATGCGGTGCGGCCGCGCCTTCACCGTCACCCTCGACATCGCCTTACGCGATCGATGACCACGTCCTGATCCACCTCGCCGGCGGCGCAACGATTTCGGCGGTGATCGTCCGGCGCGCCGATGTCACCGCGCCGCAGCCGGCAGCGCTGCAGTTTACGATCTACGCGCAGCCCAAAGACGACGCCGAACGCATGAAGTACGCCGCCGACCGTGGCTACGTGGCGGTTACGGCCTACTCACGCGGGAAGGCATATAGTCCCGACGCGATCGCCCCGTACGAATACGACGGGCGCGACGCTGCGGGCGTGATCGACTGGATCGCGCGCCAGCCTTGGAGCGATGGCCAAGTGGGGATGTACGGCGGAAGTTACAACGGCTTCACGCAGTGGGCCGCGGCAAAGTATATGCCTCGCGCGCTACGGACGATCGTACCGTACGTCGCGGAGAATCCGGCCAACGGCCTGCCGATGCAGAACAACGTGTTTCTGCTCGTCAACTATCCGTGGATTTACTACGTTACCAACAACCGCTTTCTCGACGAGGCGGCCTACGCCGACCCTCGCTTCAAAACCATCAACGACCGCTGGTATGCAAGCGGCGCCTCCTATCGCGACGTCGATACGATCGCCGGCCTGCCAAATCCATGGCTGCGAAAATGGCTCGACCATCCCTCGTACGACGCCTACTGGCAGGCGATGCTGCCCTATAAGAGCGACTTCGCGCGCATCGACATCCCCGTACTCGCAGTCACCGGATACTACGACGACGGGCAAGTGTCGGCGCTGGGCTTCTGGCACGATCTTTTCACCTATAACCCTCGCGCAAACGGCTACCTGGTGATCGGCCCGTGGGATCATTTCGGCAGTCAGCACGGTCACAAGGACGACGTGTTGCGCGGCTACCGGATCGATTCGGCAGCGCAGCTCGATACGCCGAAGCTTACCTTCGATTGGCTCGACTACGTAATGCGCGGCGGCGTGAAGCCGGCGCTGTTGCAAGACCGCGTGAACTACGAGGTGATGGGTGCGAACCGCTGGGGCCACGCCCCGTCGCTCGAGGCCATGAGTGCCGGCAGCGAGACGCTCTATCTGAGCAACGTGCGCGCCGGCGGGCGGTACCTCGCGCTGTCTTCGACGAAGCCGGCGAAGCCGGCGGCTCTGAACGAGAGCGTCAACTTCGCCGACCGCAAGAGCCTCGACGACAACGACACCTATCCCGACCCGATCGTGGGCGCCAAGCCGAATCTTTCGCGAGGCTTCGCCTTCGTAACGCCGCCGGTGCGCCAGGCGATGACGCTGAGCGGCTGCTTAAGCGGAACGATTCGCGCGATCGTCAACAAGCGCGACTTCGACTTCGGCGTCGTGCTCTATCAGATCCAGCCCGACGGTAAGCTCTTTGAGCTCTCGTACTACATCGGCCGTGCGAGCTACGCGCGCGATATGAGCCGGCGAGAGCTGCTGCAGCCGGGAGTCCCCACCGCCATTCCATTCTCGCGCAGCTACGCGGTGAGCCGATATCTCGCGAAGGGCAGCCGCCTATTGCTCACCATCGACGTAAACAAGAACGCGTATGCGGAGATCAACTACGGCACGGGGAAGGACGTCGCCGGCGAAGATGCGCGCGACGCCCGCGAGCCGCTGCGGATTGCTTGGCTGACGGATAGTTTCGTGCGGCTCCCGCTCGCGCACTGAACAGGACCATTGCCGGACTAAGGCTCCTGCGCTCCTCGAGTTGTGCGGCCGGCGAACAAGGCGGCTGCGACGCAGCTGATGACAGCGTGGCGGCAAATACCGGCGTTTAACATTGCTGAGGCTTACGCGTTTTGCGAACGTAGGCCTGCCACGCATAGTATACCAGCACGCCCGCGATCTCGACGGCGGCCCCCCATAGCGTGTCACGCGGATAGATCCACACTTCGGCGGCGAAGATGGCGAGCAGCACCGCGATGAAGAAGCCGGTCGAAAACGGATGCAACGGCACCGTAACGGTGGGGCGCGGCAGCCCGGCGTCGCGGCGGCGTAAAATGAAGATCGCCCCCGCGGCGAAGAAGATGAAGAGCCACTGCGGCGCGACGACCCAGTTGACGATCTGCTCGTACGTTCCGCTCAGCGCGATTCCCGAGGCGATGCACGCCTGCAGCACGATCGCGACGACCGGCACGTTGGTCTTCGGACTGATCCACGCCACCTGTTTGAAGAAGAGGCCATCGGCCGCCATCTGGTAGTAGACGCGCGGAAACGCGAGCATGCACGTGCTGAGGTAGCCGAGCGTCGAGAGTGCGATCGCCAGCGCGACGAAACGCGCCCCCACCGCGCCCGCCGCGGCGCGCATCGCGTCGGCTGCCGGCGCGGTGGTCGCCGCCAGCCCCGGCACACCGAGCATTCGCAGAAACCCGACGTTCACCAGCACGTAAAGCGCGATGACGACGGCAATGCCGATCAGGAGAGCGCGCGGGATCGTGTGCGCGGCGCGTGTCGTCTCTGCGGTGACGAAACTGGCCGTTTGGAAGCCAGAGTACGAGAAAAGAACCGGCAGCATCGCCACCGCGATCGCTCCGATCAGTCCGCCGTAACCCGAGAATGCATAAGGGCCCGCCTCCACGGCCGCGCGGGGATGCGTACTCAAGCACGCGGCGACCAGCGCTACCAGCGCAGCGACCTTGAGCAGGCCGACGAAGTTTTGCCAGTTGCTTCCCTGGCGCACTCCCAGCACATTGATAGCCGCCAGGCCGGCCAGCGTTACCGCCGCCACGATGCGCGTGTCGAACCGAAGGCCGGTGAGCGGTTCGAGATAGCCTGCGAAAAGCACCGCGGCGGCGGCGTTTGCGCCTGTGCCCGAGATCAGCAAGAGCGTCCAACCGAAGAGGAACGCAAACAGCGGATGATACGCGTCGCGCAAGTAGCCGTAGAGGCCGCCATCGAGCGGCCGGCGCGCACCCAGCTCGGCGAAAACGAAAGCGCCAATCAACGCCACGATTCCGCCGGCGAGCCAGCAGCCGACGACGATCGCGGGAACGTGAGCTCGCTGCGCCACGACTGCCGGCGTACGGAAGATGCCCGATCCGATCACACTGCCGACCGCGATCAGCGTGAGGTCAAAGACCGTCAGACGGCGTAAGAGCCGCGGTCGAAGTTCCAAGCGCCTAGTATAACGCCGGCGCAAGGGCTTGCGAGACGACGATGACGCGCCGGCTGGCGAGAGAGGGGCCGGTCGTATCCCCGACGCAGTCGGAGCGTATGCTCTTCATCATCACCGGGGCGTTGACGGCCTTGGCTGGAGCCGGGTTCTTCGCTCCGCGCCCTCTCTTACGCGTCCTCTTTGGAGTGACTGGCGAGGACGCAGCGACGCTCGTTCTGGCGCGGCACTGGAGTCTGCTCGTCGGACTGGTCGGCGCGCTGCTGATCTTCGCAGGGCTGCACCCCGAGATGCGAGTTCCGATCGCGATCATCGCCGCGGCCGAAAAGTTCGCCTTGGCGGCGCTGGTGTTCGGCGGTCCGTTGCGCAGGCGCCCCGCTTTGGTCGCGGTGGTTGGCGCCGACACGGTCATGGCGCTGCTGTACGTCTTCTTCCTTTCCAGGGAATTGGCCGTCAGGGCTGTAAACCACAACAGCCCTTTTCGAAATTCTAAGTGCTTGGCCTATCCTACTTTGTAAGGAGACACGAACAGATGCGTTCACCAACGGCCCTCCGTACGATCGCGGTCGTCATCGCACTCGGTGCGCTACTCGCCGGATGCTCGAGCGGGGCTCGCGTCACGCCTCCGGGCGCTGCGGGGGCGACGGTCCGCGCGATGCCGTTGAGCGCCGGCGATTCGATCCTCTATGCGTTCACCGGTGGCGACAACGACGGCACGGGTCCGTACGACGCCCCGGTCAGCGATAGCTCGGGAGACCTTTACGGTACCACGTCGGTCAGCGCCGATAGCGCGGGCCTAGTCTGGGAGCTAACGCCCTCCGGAACGACGTATAAGGAGAGCGTTCTGTATAAGTTCTCGACGAAGGACACGGATGGTTCGAATGTCAACTCCGGTCTGGTCATGGATTCGGCCGGCGCGCTTTACGGCATGAGCTCGACGGGCGGAAAAGGTTCCTGCACGTACGAGGGACCGGGCTGCGGCGTGGTCTTCAAACTCACGCCGTCGAAGAGCGCATACGCCGAGAGCGCCCTTCACGATTTCGGCGCCACCAAGGGCGACGGCGGCATTCCGGTCAACGCATTGCTGCTTTCGGGCACCGAACTCTACGGCGTCACCACCTACGGCGGCAGCGGAACCTGCTCGCAAGACGGCCAGAGCGGCTGCGGCACCGTCTTCGAGGTTTCGACGAAGGGCACGGGCTACAAAGTTATCTACAACTTCAAGGGTGGAAACGACGGCGAAGATCCGGAGACGACGCTGGTGCCCGGCAAAGGCGGCGTGCTCTATGGGACCACCGACAACGGCGGCGGCAGCACGAAATGCCCAGACGGCTGCGGCGTGATCTACAAGCTGACGCCGAAAGGCGGCTCCTACACCGAAAGCATCGTCTACGGCTTCCCAGGAGGGGCCGGCGGCAACGTGCCTGGAACGCGCGGGCGCGGGGTGTACGTCTCCTCGAACGGGACGATCGTCGGCACCGCGCACACCGGCGGCAACGGTCCCTGTTCGATCTATGCCGTATCCGGTTGCGGGACGGTCTTCACGCTCGCGCCGAAGGGCGGGAAGTACACCGAGAAAACCATCTACAACTTCCAGGGCGGCAATGACGGTCAGTTTCCGGAAGAGTCGCTGATTGCCGGAAGCAACGGCGTCCTCTACGGAACGACCAATGGCGGCGGCGGCGCCTCTGCGTGTTCGATCGGGTGCGGTACGATCTTCTCGCTCACGCCGTCGAAATCGGCAGGTTACACCGAAGCCGTTCTCTACGCGTTCCAAGGCGGCAAAGACGGCGCATTTCCCTATGAGGGCTTGACCGCCGGCAAGGGCGGCGTGTACTACGGAACCACGTATCTCGGCGGCGGAGGCGGGACGTGCTTCGCCGGCTGCGGCTCGGTCTTCAGCTTCACGCCCTAAATCGCGTTAACACATCGAGCAAAGGGCGCGCTCGCCGACGGCAAGCGCGTCCTTTTTCGGGGAGACCGAGAGGCCTTCGGTGGCGGTGAGACCGCGTTGCGACGTGATGTTGGCCGGAAGGCTGACACTTGCGAGCGTGCCGCCTCCTGTTCGCAGCATGGCGAACTCGAAGTCGAATCTGCCGTCCTCACGGTGTAATGGAGGGCGGATAGATCGCCACGTTGCCGGGGCACCGCTGGTGCCCCAGGCCGCGACCGCGAGATTCCCCGACTTGCGGTCAACGGCGCAATCGACCGGCGCCGCAACCGTTCCTCGGGAACGGCGATCGCTCGTACGTGTTGGCCGAGCGCCCCGACGTGGTCATCGATGTATCGTCCGACGATCGGAAGATCGGTGCGACGTCCTGCGGTCAAGCGCTCTTACGGGGAAGCGCCTCCCTGTGTGAGCAGTTGCTGGACGTCGATGCCGCGCTTGACGGGCCAGAGCAGGCTCCAGGTGATTTTTAAATTCGTCTGCGGCGCCGCCACTGGCCGCACGACGTACGTGTAGTACACGATCGCAAGCGACATCAGCTGACCGTCGTCTTTGAAGGTTCGCGAAATGCCGCCGCCCACCGGAACGGCCCATTTGTTCTGCGCGGCCGTCCAGTTTGCGGTGATCGTCGGCGCGGTCGAGATCGCCCAGCCGCCCTTGATGTTGTAATTGATGAAGGGCTGCACGAGGAACGAGTTGACCGCGGCGCGATTCGTCTGACCGGCGTACGACCATAGCTGCGTCAGCAGCGCGCCTATAACCCAGTTGCTAGGCATCACGAGCGCCACCGCATCGGGACCGGCTGCCCATTTTCCGGCGCCGAGCGTTCCCGGCGACGCCGCCGGAAATTGGAAGATCGGGCCGACGCCCCAGATCAGCGCGCCCGGTTTGGTTTTGGGCGCGAAGAAGAGCTGCTCTTGCACGTCGCCCAGGCCGAAGGTCGAAGGGCAACCGAAGCCCGACGCGCAGACGCTCGGCGGCGCGGAGGACGGCTGATTGAAGAGCGGCAGGATCGTTCGCGCGATCAACGTCATCTGCGGAGCCAGCATGATTGGGATCACGGGCTGCACGTTGAGGTTGTATTGAAAGCGCGCGTACGGGCCGTAGCCGTAGTTGAAGTTGTTCTGAAACGGCACGATGGTGATGTTGCCGACGGGATTCTGCGACGTCTTGATGATGGCGAGCTGCAGCGCTTGCTGCTGCTGCGGCGTCAATGCCGTGAGGGACGCCGCCGCCGGGGCCGCCGATGGAGCCGGCGAGGGGGTCGCGCCGCGGGCGGCTGCGGGACAAAGCGCTCCGAGCGCGAGCAGGGCCGCCACTCGAGAGTTCATGCGTGGCCCTTCGGCTGTTCGGCGGGCCGTCCTTGGGTCACCCGCAAGCAAGCAGACGCTCGTGAGCTAAATTTCGGGGACGTTTTGCTCGATAATTCGAATGACAGCTTTAATGTAAGCGCCTTTAGTCATCTCTGGAGCCGTTACGAAGCAAGCTAAGGAGCGTTAGATGTTCAGCACTTGGAAATCGCAGTTCCAATCGTTCGTCCGCGACGAGACTCGGCAGGAGGGCGACCAACCCGTTGAGGCCGCCCAGCAAGAGCCTGCCGATCCCCAAGTCTCTCGCCTACGAAGAACCCTGGCCGACCTCAAAGGTGATACCGTGAAAGAAACCCCGCCCGAGAGGCCTGCCAAGGCCCCGACCGAGACGCCGGCAGTTGCTGCGGCCCCAGCCCCGCAGCCGCAAGCGGCGTTGCCCGAAGCTGGGCCGCCCCCGCCTGCGCCCCAAATCGTGCAGGCCGATCCCGTCGTTTCTGCTCCAAACGACGAGAGCTATTTGGCGGCGCAGCGGCTGATCGTCGAACAACGTAAGGCCGCCGAAGCGCTTTTGCGCGAGGTCTGTGCGCTCGAAGAGCGTCTCAAGACGGAGGCCGAGGCCGCGCAAGCCGCGCGAGATTATTCCGCGGCCAAAGAGAGGGCCGACGCCGTCGTGGCGCTGGCGCAGCAGGCCGCCGACCGCGCCAAGTCGGCCGCCGAGCAGCGCGCGAGCACCGGAGCGGCGCGCAAGGCCGCCGAGGACGTCGTCATCACCGCGAAAACCGAAGCTAAAGCCGCGTCGGATCGTGTGATCGCGCTGCAGCAGCAGCTCGCCGAAGCTCAGCGCGCGGCCGGTGAAAAGGCCGCCGCACTCGATCAAAATGAAGTGCGCGCGAAGGAGTGCGCCGCCGCCGAAAGCACCGCGTCGAGCACGGCCGCGCAGGCCGAGCAGTTCGCCGCCGCGCAGCAAGCCGCGTGGGAGAACGCAGAGAAAGCGGCGCAGGTCGCTAAAGAGCGCGCCGATACGCTCAAGAAGAGCCTACCAGGGACGAACGATCTCGCCGGCATCGGTGACGTGCAGACGCTGGCGATTCGCATCGCACAGGAAGCTACGGCGCTCGGCAACGGCAAGCATCCCGCAACTACGGCGTAAGCTCGAAGACCGTTCCCTGGTTCGCGCTGCCCCCCGCAACGGTCGTGCCGTAGAGTTCGCCGTTTGAAGCCGCGGTTAACCCGTAATACGGGTACGCGCCGTCGCTGCCGCCGGCGAAGCGGTGCAGGACCTTTTCCTTGCCGGATTGCGCATTGATCTCAAAGATCGTGCCGCAGTAGCAAGCGCCGCCGCCGCTGGACGCGGTGCCGTACAGTTCTCCCTTGCGCAGCAACAGCGTGCTCGTGGGAGCGGCACCGTCGCTGCCGCCGCGGAGACTATAGACCACCCGCTCGCGATACTTTTCCTTTCCCGACGCTCGCAGCTCGAAGACGCTGCCGTTGCCGGTCGCGCCTCCGTAGTACGTGGTCCCGAAGAGATTTCCCGAAGCGTCGGCGATCAAGCCGCCGTACGGGGAGCCTGCGTCGGGCGTGCCTTTGAACGCGTAGAGCGTCGTGTAACGCCAAGTCTTGCCGGTGCGCGCGAGTTCGTAGACGGTTCCGGCATCGCCGGCACCGCCGATCTCGGTGACGCCGAAGACGTCTGCGGACTTGTCGAGTAGCAGAAGGCCCAGCGAACCGACGCCGCCCTCGCTGCCGCCGTTGAACGCGTGCAGGACGGTTTCGCGCCACCCGCGCTTGGCGGGCGAGATCTCGTAGACGACGCCGGCGGAGGGCGCACCGCCGTCGGGCGTCGTGCCGTAGGCGTTGCCCTTGCCGTCGAACGCGACGCCGCCACCCGGGCCATAGCCGTCACTGCCGCCGGCGAAGTCGTGCAGCACGCTCTCGCCGCTCGACGCGAGGGAAAACGCGACGCCGCAACCGCTGCTGTAACACGATCCGCCCGAACCCCCCGAGGTCGTGGTCCCGTCGAGGCTTCCCTGCGGATCGAAGGTGACGCCGCCGTGCGGGTTCTTTCCGTCGCCATAGCAGCCGAAGTTGTAGAGCACGCTCTCCGGCCACGGCGGACTCGCCTGCGGCGCCAGTTTGAAGACCGTGCCGCACGCGAACTTGCCGCCGATGACGGTCGTTCCGTAGAGATTGCCGCTGCCGTCGACCACCAACCCCGTGGCCGCATTGCCGCCGTCGGTTCCACCGGTAAAGCTGTAGAGCACGTGCACGCGCGTGCGCGACGCGCGCACTGCGGGATTGCCGGCTTGGTTTGGCGTCGCAGGCGTGCTGCCCGGCGGAGCCGAGCAGGCCGGCAACGCGGTCGCGACGAGCAGAGCGAGGGCACGGATTCTCATGCGGCAAGATACGCCATGGCTTCCGAAAAAACTAGCGTTCCATGGATGCGCCTCCTTTCTGGAACGACGCGCGCACTCCCGATAAGGCCCCCGCCAAAGCAAGGCAAGAGGCTGGGGCGTCATCGACATGCCCGCGACTGGAACGCAATTTTCCCAGCCGCAGCTAGCTAGGGTAGCGGGCCGCCGTGCCGAAGCTCCCGCGGATGAAGAGTTATCGCCTTTACCGGCGCGGCTTTGCGTTTGCCGCGCTGGCCGCAATCATCACCGGCTGCAGCGGCGGCTCGGGCACTTCGGCCGTGCCGGTCGCTGGTGCGCAAGCCAAGAAGGTGCAGCCCGATACACCAATCTGGTATCGCTACGTCTACGGTCCGTCCGGAAACCTCGTGAAGAACGAGGCGATGTTCTCGGGCGGCACCGCCAGCTTCAACTTCAAGCCGAACCTCTACGTTGCCCTACTGACGACGCAGGGCTCGGCGCTCACCGGTGACCTCACCGGAATGACCCTTACCGATACGGTCGGCGTGACCGGATCGAATTACCCCTTCGTCTCGCAGTACGGCGGCAGCTGCAGCTCGGCGCCGACGACTCGCTTTTTCTTCCACGCCTCGGGTTCGGCGTACACCCGCTATTGGTGGTCGAATCCCGAATCGTTCCAACTGCAGAGCGGCAGCAGCGCCACGCTGACCGCGTCGCTAACCAACCCGAGCCAGTGGTCCGACTGGAACGGAAAGAACGGGACTCAGGATCCTAGCGCGTTCTTCTCTGCGGTCGGCCACGTGATCATGATCGGCCTCTCCTACGGCGGCGGCTGTTTCTTCGAAAACGGCGCGACGATCAGCGGTGGTTCCGCGGTCTTCAGCAGCCACTTCACCGAAGCACCGAGCACCTAACGAATCTCGGCCCACAAAAGAAAGCGGGCCCGCAACGGGCCCGCTTTCTTTTCGGGTTAGCGAGGCACTACGGCCGAGCCGCGGGAGACATCGCCGCGCCCAGCGGCTCGTAGAGCTCGCTGGTTGAAGTGTCGTCTTGGACGGTTCCGCCGGGATACGAGAACTCTTGCCCGTAGGTTTTGAGCGCGTCGGTGCCCCAGAGGCTTGTTTCGGCCGAGTTCAGCGCGATCTGCGCGATGTAGCCGCCGAACGGGAATGAGGTGGCAGGACCTTCCGTGTACGGCGGATCGAAGACGTACATCTGCTGCGCGAACGTATCGGCGACGATCAATGAGTTGTACTTGTCGAACGCGATGCCCAACGGATAGTACAGGCCAGTGATAAGCACGGTCGGTGTCGTCTGCCCTACCTTGAACTCATCGATCTCGCCGGACGTGTAGTAGTTGCCGCTCTGATTGTAGAGCGACACGAACAGGTTGCCGTGCGAGTCGACCGCGCAGAAGAAGAGATACTCCGAGTTGGGATCGGTGAGGATCTTCGTCGGTATCGCCGAGCCATGCGCGTAGACGTCGATCGACTGGCCGAAGCCCTCGCTCGGGGCCGATTGAATGTCGGCCGCGTAGAGCGTGCCGCTGGCACGGTTGCCGCACACGTCGTCGGGATAGCCGGTCGTGTCGGTGAGCGTCTTGTACGGGAAGAGGCCGCCCTTGTGGTATCCCAGCACCTGTTGGTCGTTCGTGTTGCTTACCCACAGGTTGCGGTTCGGATCGACGTACATGCCCTCCGGCTGAGCGAATCCGCCGAGTTGTCCGATCGGCGTTTGGCTGCTGCCGGCTGGGTTGTAGAGATTCACGACATTGTTGCCGGAATCCGAGATATAGAGAAGCTGCGCGGGGGCGCCGTTTGCCGCTTTGACCCAGGAGCGTACGGGCTTACGGTTCTCGAGACGGCCCGAGCTAAATGGGAGCTGCGCCTTTCGGATCTGCATTTCGATCGGCAGCGTCCCTTTGGTCTGAGCGGAGAGCGAGGCGGCGGGCGTCGCAGGCGAGGCTCCTCCGCTGCATCCGGCGAGCGACGCGGCTGCGCCCGCCGCGATCAGGGCTGCTCCGAAGAAGAAGCGAACGTTCATGAGCCTTCCTTGCATAGAAGGAGTACAGAAGCACTTGAGTCTAAAGCCGGATTCGTCGAAAGCGCGCGCCGCTCCCGGCCTGCCCGCGCGGATCTCGCTGGCGGCTGCCACCGCTGCCCTGCGCAAGCGCGATCCCGCGTTCGACCGGCTCGTAGCGTTCGCCGGGCCGATCCGCCACCGTCCTCGCAACCACGACGGTCATTTCGGGACGCTGGTCCATGCCATTGTCTTTCAACAGCTCTCGGGCGCGGTCGCGCGGGCGATCTTCGGGCGGGTCGTGGCGGCCGCCGGCGGCAACCTGAGCGCACGAGCGCTTGCCTCCCTTGGCGACGACGAGCTGCGTGGCGCCGGACTCTCGCGCAACAAGCTCCTATCGCTGCGCGACCTTTGCGCCAAGGTTCTCGACGGCAGCGTCAACTTGAGCGCGAACTCCCGCCGCAGCGACGACGAGATCGTCGCCGAACTGGTGACCGTACGCGGGATCGGACGATGGACGGCCGAGATGTACTTGATGTTCGAGCTGCGGCGCCTCGATGTGTGGCCGGTCAACGATCTCGGCGTGCGCCAAGGCTACGCGTTCGCGTGGGGCCTCGATCCGGCGCCCAAACCAAAGGAGCTGCAACTGTTGGGCGAGCGCTTTCGCCCGTACCGTTCGATTGTCGCGCGCTATTGCTGGGAGGCCGTCGGGCTCTTCCGGAGCGACCTGCAAGCGGCGCGCCGTGCGCTGCAGCCCGTTAAGCTCAAGCCTTAGAGAACGCGATGCAGTAGCCGTTGGGCGAGATGTCTCCGTCAACGATTTGGCAGCTGGCGCTGGACTTTGCGTCGGCGGCCGGAACGAAGAAGTGGCATTTCGAGCACTGCATGTCGCCGCTGGGCGTATCTTGATATTTCATCGCCGATTTCGGTGCCTTCGACGCGTCGGCGGCGGCTCTCGCGCTCAGCAGACCCGCCAATGCCGGCAGCACGACGAGTCCCTTGAGAAACGTTCTCCGAGCCAGGGGATCCGAACCAGGTGTCATCTCTTTGTCCTCCATCACGTGTCTCGGCGGTCATCGTACGAATGAGTTCTGAGGAAAACATGAAAGAGGAGGCCATGACGAAACGCCTCTCCGCCGCAGCGCTCTGCATCGGCGCCGCCGCCGGATGCACCGCGCCCACCTCGTCGCTGCAGCCGCCGCTGAGCGCCCCAACCGTCGCCGCGCCCGCGGCGATCGCCGTCGCGCCGTCCGACGTCGAGAGCGGGCGCACCGCGCGCGTGCTTTCCTACCACTTGATGCCGCTTCGCACGCGCGGGCGCGCGGGCCTGGGCGTCAACACGAAGATCAAGTATCCCGCCGATCTCGTGCGCCGCAAAGGGCCGATCATGGCGACCGAGACGTCGTTCAACGTCTACGTGAACTGCGACGGCGGCGGTGAGAGCTGCTGGGGCGATCCGGAGGGCTTCCAAAAGAACCTCGCTGGGAGCCGCTTTGCCGCGCTGCTGACGCAGTATACGAACTCCGCGGCCACCGGATTCACGTTCGGCGGCGGCTTCTCGGTGAAGTATCGCACGTACACCAAGCTCTTCTACCGCAACGACCTGCTGGCGGTGTTGCACGCCGCGTTGCTGCGCAACGGCAAGAAGGCCGGCTACGCCAACCTCTACCACATTTTTCTTCCGAAAGGGAGCGACACGTGCTTCGATCGTACGCGCTCCTGCTACTCGCCCAATCACGGCCACACCAACGACTTCTGCGCGTACCACGAGGCGGTCGCGTTCGCCGACGTCCCGGAGCACGTGATCGTGACGATCGAACCCTACCAGGACGTCAACTTCTGCTCGTCGCGCGCGTCGTCGGGGGCGAGCGCTCTGACGAACTCCACCGCGTCGACGCTGGCGCACGAGACGTTCGAGTCGATTACCGACCCGGGCCCCGCCTTTGCGTGGTTCAACTTCACCTACGACGACGAAGTGGCCGACCTGTGCGAGTCGTTCCAGTGGAAGATCCCGGTGAACGGCACCGTCTACAGCCTGCAGCCGATGTACAGCAACCATTACCACGCCTGCGCGGACGGTCCGTAACCGAGGATTTTTTGCCGGAGATGTCCGCGCGGGGCGTCCTCAAACGTCTAACGGGCATCACTCACCCTAACGAAAAGGAGCTACACGTGGCGGATTATCTCTACCTCTATCGCGGCGGCCGGCGCGGCCAGAGCGCCGAAGAGTCGGATCAGATCATGAAAAAGTGGATGTCCTGGATGAAGGAGCTGACGGAGAGCGGGAACCTGAAGGATCCCGGCCAGCCGCTCGAGGCCGAGGGCAAAGTCGTCCAAAACGGGCGAACGATTACCGACGGGCCTTTCGCCGAAGCCAAAGACTTGGTCGGCGGATTCACGCTCGTGCAGGCCGAGACGCTCGCCAGAGCCGCCGAACTCGCGCGCGGCTGCCCGATCCTCGAGGTCGGCGGGAGCGTCGAAGTACGGCCCGTCATGCAGATGTAGATGGACCCGGGCGACCGGCTCTTTCGCCGCGAGGCGGGGCGCATGGTCGCGGCGCTCACGCGCCTCTTCGGTCTGCACAATCTGGCGCTGGCAGAAGACGTCGTTCAAGATGCCTTCTGCCGCGCGCTGGAGATCTGGAAACTGCGCGGCGTCCCGGAGAATCCTTCGGCGTGGCTGATGATCACCGCGAAGAACCGTGCCGTCGATCTGCTGCGTCGCGAACGCACCGCTCGCGCCTTCGCGCCCGATCTCGGGCGCTTGTTAGAGACGGAGTGGACGCTCACGGGCGTCGTCGACGAGGTGCTCGCGCCGGCCGGAATCGCCGACGACGAGTTGCGCCTGGTTTTTTCGTGCTGCCAGCGCGGCCTCTCGGAGACCACGCAAGTGATGCTCGTCCTCTCGCTCGTCGGCGGATTCGGTCCGAGAGAGATCGCCAACGCCTTCGTCAGCGCGTCCGGAGCCGTCACCAAACGGCTCGCCCGCGCGAAACGCACCCTGGCAGATTCGGGCGTGCTCTTCGACGTCAACGGGAGCGCCGATTTTGCGGTGCGTCTGCCCGCCGTGCAGCGCGCGCTCTATCTGATCTTCAGCGAGGGCTATCATGGTTCGTCGGCAGGCGCCGTGCGCGCCGAACTGTGCCGCGAAGCGCTGCGGCTCGTGCGACTGCTCGCGCAGCATCCGTTGGGCAGCACGCCATCAACCCACGCGCTCTGCGCGTTGATGTGCCTCAACAGCGCGCGGCTAGCGGCGCGCCTCGACGACTCCGGGAACCTCAGCTCGCTCTTCGATCAAGATCGTTCGCGCTGGGATGTGGCGCTGATCGCGCAAGGCCGCGCGTGGCTCGAGCGCTCGGCGCAAGGGACCGAGGTGAGTCGCTACCACGTCGAGGCGGCGATTGCGTGGGAGCACGCCTGCGCGCCGAACTTCGCGGCGACCGATTGGAGCGCGATCGTGACGCTCTACGATACCTTGATGGCAGTTGCGCCTTCGCCGATCGTCGCGCTCAATCGCGCGATCGCGATCGCGCAGTGCAGCGGCGCGGATCGCGGACTCGAAGCGCTCGAGGGAATCGCGATGCGCGGTCGTCTCGCCGAGTATCCATTTTATCACGCGGCGCGCGGCGAGTTGGAGCTGCGCCGCAAGCGCGGCGCGCTTGCAAGCGAGCACTTCAAAGCTGCGCTGGCACTCGCTCGAAACGAGGAGGAACGACGCTTTTTAGAAAAGCGCGTTGCGGCATGTACCTCATCCTGAAGCTGATGCACCTCGCCGGCGTCGTTCTCTTCCTGGGCAACATCACGGTCGGCGTCTTCTGGAAGCGCTTTGCCGATCTCACGCGCAACTCGACCGTCATGGCGAACACGATGGATGGCATCATTGCGGCCGATCGCATCTTTACGATCCCGGGCATCGTCCTGCTGCTCGTCGGCGGCTTCGCCGCCGCCATCTACGGCGCGATACCGATCCTCTCGACCGGGTGGCTGCTCTGGGGGCTCATCGCGTTCGTCCTCGCCGGCGCGGCATTCGGGCCGCTTTCGCGAACGCAGCGCAAACTCTCCGAAGCGGCGCGCGTGGGCAACTTCGAAGAGTACGAACGCCTCTCCAACGCTTGGAATCTCTGGGGCACGATCGCCCTGCTGCTGCCGGTCTTCGCTTTCGTGGTGATGGTTCTCAAACCATCACTCCCCGCGTTTCCGGGAAAGCCCTGATTTCGCTCAGTTCTTCAGGATGACGCGCTGAGGCTATTTGTGCGCGGAGTCTTTTAGGATTTTTAGCTCGACGAGATCGTTGCTGTAGACGCTGCGCATCGGGATGTGCGTGCGCGTGTCGGTCACCAAGATCGGGATCTTTCCGGCCGGCGTGTAGACGATGCGCTGCTTCGAAGTCGCCTTCCAGTATCGGCCACCCTGCTGCGCGAGCGTGCCGCTCGTTGTCAGCATGATGTTGGGAGAGCCGCTCTGCACGCCCTTGCCCTGCAGCGAAGACGTGCACTTCCAGGTGTAGACCTGACCGGCGTATCCCCCGGCTCCAGGAAGGACGGCCGCCTTCACGGTGTAGGTGCGGCTCCAGCTCGACGACGGGTTCGCGGCGACGCCTTTGAAGAAGGCCGCTCCGAGCAGCGGGAAGAGCGTCAGCTGAATCGGCGAGATCGCGTTAGGTGCCTGCGAGCAGGCAACCGTGCCATCGGAATAGACCTCGCAGGTATTGGCCGCTCTCGGTCGCGCCGAGTTCCACCAGTCGTCGGTACCGGTCACCATCATGCCGCCGTCGGGTGCGGCGCCCATGATCTGGACGGTCGTGGTGCCGGTGCCGTTGCCCTGCGCCGCGACTGGCGTGTTGTAGCCGAACTGATAGACCAGCGTACGCAGCGGTTTCTGCGCCGGCGTCTGCGCGGAAAGCGCGATGAGCGCTGCCAGAAGCATAACGATAGTTTTCATGCTGGGTACCTCTCGCATGCTATCTTATCATTCCTCCCGCCCGCGCGCATCATCGCACCTATCCTTTGCAGTGCATCGGTTCGTCGTACATCGCGTTACGGATCGCGGTGCGCTCCGCGTCGTCGAGGTTCGGGTCGGCTGCGAGATCTCCAAAGACGGTGTGGAAAACGTAGGCTTCCTGCACGGTCGGCATCTCGCCGCACGGCATGTAGAGGTGGCGTACGAAGTAGCGGACGCGCCAGGCGATCTGCGGATCGGCAAAGGCCCGCAACGTTCCGTCGGCGCGGCGACAGGCGACGTTTTCGTCAAAGTTCGTTCCGAAGGCGCCGCAGCGGGACTCCGCGGAGGCTTGCGCCGGGACGACGGGGGTAGCCGGCGCCGCCGGAGCGGCGGTGCTCGGCTGAGTAGGGGCAGCGCCGCTGCAGCCGGCAAGCAGCGACACCGCCAAGACCAGGATGTTTTTCACGATTGTTTCCTCGCGGGTTAGGTCGGGGCAAATGCCCCGGCCGCAAACCCATCATCGCGCTGGGCGCCGATTGCGATAACGCACACCCGCACGAGTGACTAGCACGAACGGCCCACACGCGTCCGCCGCGGGCCGCGGCTGCAAGGATGCCGGCTCTAAAAGGCTGCTACATCTTTACGTGGGCGATGGTGATCATCGTCTTACCGCCCGAGGTGCTCAGCGTCACCGAGGTCTGGCCCTGACCCGGCTGGCCGACCGTGAAGACCGCGCCTTCGACCGGCGCGGTGACGTGTGATTTTTCCGAGCCGGCCGGCATATTCTGCTGGTACCACTGGTAGACTTTATCGAACGAGTCGTCGGTGCTCATCACGGTGCCGGCGGCGCTTGAGCCCATGTTGCTGCTGCTGCCGGAGGCCTGCGTCGTAGCGCCGGGATAGGTGGGAACGTCGCCGCCGGTGGCCGGGCTCGCCGCGGCGGAAGCCTCGGCCGACGGCGCGGTGCTGGCGCTCGTGTCGGACGAGTTGTCGGAGGAGGTCGTCGCGGCGGCGTTCGTTTGATCGGACGCGCTCGATGACGATTTGCCGGCGCAGGCCGTAATCGCAAAGGTGGCCGCGACGAACGCGAGAGTGAGGCTCAGATATCGCATGCGTTGACTCCTAAGTAGCGGGCGCTTGGCAAACCATACCTATAGCAGGACCCGCTCGGGCATTCCTGCCGCGAATCGCGCTATAAAGTCAGCATTGACTTTATAGTTGCGGGTTGTTAAAGTGCATGCTGACTTTTATCGTGCACAAACAACTCATCGTCTTGGGATTACTGCGGGAGGGGCCGGCGCACGGCCACGAGCTGCACCGCATCGTGCGCGCTTACGGCGCCCTTTATGCCGACCTCAAGAAGGCCAACCTCTACCACCTGTTGGCGAGGCTGGCCGAGGCCGGGCTGTTAAAGGTCAGCGCCGAGACGGGGACGCGCGGACGCCTTGGCGAGCGCATGATTTACTCGCTGACCGCCGCGGGCTCGAGGGCGCTTCATGCGTTGCTGCGCGAGGTGGTGCGCACCTACGAGACCCCGCGCAGCGGCATCGAGGTCGCAACGATCTTGATGGCGCGGCTTAGCGCGTCCGCGGCTCTCGCGCTGCTGCGCGAGCGCCGCGAGGCCGTGGTCGCCCGTCGCGCGATGCTCGCGCAAGAGTTTGCGGGATTCGAAAAGCGCAGCGTGTACTCGCAGCTCTCCGCCGAGCACCTGACCGGCGCGACCGACGCCGAGCTGGCGTGGATCGACCGCGCGCTCGCGCGCCTCTCCGAGGAGAGGCACGATGCGTAGTATCGTCCCGCGTACTGAACTCAGCGCCGCGACGTGCGCCGAGTTCGTGTAGGCCGGAGGACAGCGCTAGAAGGCGCCGAGGCCGTAGGGCGTGCCCCAGCCCCCTTGATCGCTGTACCGCTGGCCGCCGACCTCATTGAGATCCTTCTGGTGTGCGGCCTGCCAGAACGTCTTGCCGCCCAACTCTTTGGCCTCATTGCCCGCAAGTGCGAAAGTCGCGGCGATGATCGGCGAGCCGACGCTCGTGCCCTCGACCGGGATCCAGCCCGGCTCCTGATACGTGTCGTACTCGGCGACGTTGAGGGCCACCGCCGACACGTCGTTGCCCAGGCGGAGTTTCTTGCAGCTGGAGGGAGGTTGCCATTTCGGCTTGTCCACGCCGGTGCTCGAACAGCCGCCGCTGGACTCGGGCCACGCCGTCTCGGTGTAACCGCGCGAGTTGGTGGCCGTGGCGAGCTGCGTGCCGCCAACCGCGACGACGTCGCTGAAGCTTGCCGGATTATAAAGGCCGAACCCGTAGTCGCCGCTGGCGGCGACATAGAGAATGCCCGGCGTGTCGAAGGACGACGGATCGCCGCCCGCGCCCGTGTAGCTGTTGCTGACGATCGTCGCGCCCAACTTCACGGCCTCAGTCTCGGCGGTCTGCATGTCGGCCCAGGAATCCGTCTGCGCTTCGATGAGATCGACCGTGCAGTTAGGGCAGATGGCGGAAACCATTTCGACGTCGAGGTCGATCTCGACGCCCCAAGACGAACTTCCGGACGGATAGCTGCCCTTGATTCCGTACTCGTTGTATTTGTTGAGCGTCGCCGCGGGGAGCCCCATGCCGGAACGATACGCGGCAAAGTCGCTGGCGACGTTGGGATTGTCGTACGCATCCACGAGGGCAACCGTCTGTCCTTTGCCCTTCGTTGAGGAGGGAAGATTGTACGCCTTCTGGAGATCCGACGCTCCCCAGCCTTGATATCCGGATCCGCCGAGGAAGACGCCGCCGCCCTCGACGATCACGTCGCACTGCACGCGGCCTGCGCGCCCGCCATTGCAGGCGGGCCGGTTGAGCTCGATAAGAGGCTTCGCACCTGCCGTCGCATTCGTGCCGCTCGACGGCACGGTCGAAAGACCGGCTCCACTGCACGCGACGAGCCCAAGCGCCGCAACAATCCCCGCGAGAAGTTTCAAAGGTACTTTGCCTCCCTTTAGAATGCGTCAGACGTGACGTGCTGTCGCGATTGCGACAGGCCGTGCGGCGCTTCGACGCCGCTTTCCTCCCTGCCCCGAGTTAGAAAGCCCCGATTCCGTGCGGCGACCCCCAGCCGCCGCCGTCGGAGAAGCGCTTACCGCCCAGCTCGTGCAGGAAGCGATGGTGCGCGGTTTCCCAGAAGGTGCGTCCGCCGTCCTGCTTGGTGGAGTTTTCGGCGAGGCCGAAAGCGCCCGCGAGCAGCGGCGCCGAGATGCTCGTGCCGTCAACCTCGATCCAGCCCCCCTCATTGTAGGTGTCGTATTCCCTGGCGCCGACGGCATCGGCGGAAACGTCGTTCCCCAGACGTCCCGCGCACTTCGAGGCGACCTTGCGGTGCATCTGCCAGCGGGGTTTCTTTTCCTGGGAGACGCAGCCGCCGCCGGAGTCCGGCCAGAGGATCTCCTTATAACCACGACGGTTGTTAGCTTGCGACAGCATCGTTCCGCCCACCGCGACGACCCGATCGAAACCGGCCGGATCGTACAGGCCGTATCCGTCGTCACCCGCGCTGGCCACGTACGTGATTCCCTTCGTTTCGAACGACGATTCCGAGGCGCCCGTACCGTCGAAGCTGTTCGAAACGATCGTCGCGCCCAGCGTGATGGCCTCCCCCTCGGCCGCTTCGAGGTCGCTCCAACTATTGGAGTTGGCTTCGATGAGGTCGACCGTGCAGTTCGGACAGCTCGCCGATACCATCTCGATATCGAGGTCGATCTCGACGCCCCAGCCCGCGCTGGCCGGTGGGTAGTTCCCCTGCTCGCCTTCCTGATTGTATTTGTTGAGGGTGCCGGCCGAGAGACCCATCGTGCTCCGGTAGGTCGCAAAATCGTCCGCCGCGTTGGGATTGTCGTAGGCGTCAACGACGGCGACGGTCTGATCCTGACCGCGAGTAATGGGGAAACGATACGCGGTTTCGAGATCGGCGGCGGAGAAGCCGGCGCTCGCATAGTGGGCACCACCTGCCTCGACGAGAACGTCGCACTGAGCTTGCCCGGAGCGCGTGCCCGAGCACGCCGGTTGAGCCGCGCCGCCGCGAGCGCCGGGCGCGACGCCAAGCGCAGAAGAGGGGAGGGCGGGTGACGTCGTCCCGCGACAGCTCGCCAACCAAAGCGCGGCACCGAAGAGCGTAAGAAGCCTGACGGAGTAGCGCATCTCGTTCCTCCTCCCTCGACGCGCCTACCTTAGGTGCGTCCCGGAAGCGGACCTGTTGCGGCGCTCCGCGGTCGTCGCCTTTTCTCGGCTACGGCGACGTGCTCGAGTTGGAGTTTGAGGTCGTGTTGGTCTTCTGCTGTGCGCCACCGTTGGCCGGTTGCGTGACCGTCGTGCTGTTGGTCGTCGTCTACGTGCTCCACGGATGCCAGTAGAACAGGACGATCAGCACCGCCGCGACGACGACGATCAGCCCGATTAGACCGGTGATTCCTCACCTCGCCACGCATTGTCCCCAGAGTCCGGTGCGCTTAATCCAAAAAGCGGCGCGCCGAATCCAAAAAAGAGAAGGGCCGCACGGCGTGCGGCCCTTCGTTCGAGGCTATGCGTGCGGCCGAAGCCGCGAGCGCACTACTGGTAGGTCTGTACGCAGGCGCCGCCGTTGGCGTTGCTCCACATCGGCTGCATCGTGTACGACTTCTTACCGAACGTCTCGTTGGCAATTCCGTTCCAGGCACAGATATCGCCGATTTCACCGTAGGAGAAGTTGTACCAGCCGGTGCCGGGGTTCGGATCGGTGATCGATTCGCCGTACTCGTGGCCTTCGACGATCGTTACACCTTCGTCCGTGGACGTTTCATCCTTGGGCGCCGGATTGTAGAAGTTGGCGCCGCAGTTCGCGCCCGCGTTGGGCATGTACGGCAGGTTGGTGTACGAAACGAGGTCGTTACCCGAGAACGTGTCGCTGTGGTACGCGCACCACTGCGAGCCGAAGCCCTGGCTGTTGCGACCGTTCGGCGTCGCGACGATGTACGAACCGTTGGCGTTGTAACCGAAGTGCTTCACGCCGGCGAGCGACTCCGTCGCTACCTGCGCGTCTGTCGGGTACTGCGGAACCGCGTCGGTTTCGTCATCCCAAACGCCACCGTCTTGCTTCTTCGGGTTGGTAATATAGATCGTCTTGCTGCCGACGACTTCGTAGTACTGGGTGTAAATGTTGTTGTGACCGCTGCCGCCCTCAACCTTGAGATACGCCTTGAGGAGCTTGGCGACTTTGTCGGGATCGCCGTAGGTCTTGTAGCCCCAGAGAATGAGATACGTCTTGGGCGTCACGAGCACCGGTCCGCCAAAGTAGGTGAACTGGGTGTCCGGAACGACCGTGTGCGCCGCCGAACGCGTCGCCATATACTTGGGGGTGAAGTACACGACCTGACCCGCGTGGATCCAAGAGCCGTGGAAGGCGCGCTGACCGTCGGAGACAGCCGAGGTCCCCGAAGACGGCGTCATGCTGCCGTTAGTGGAACAGCCCACCATTGCGAGCGTCGCCGCGCATCCTAAAATGGCAGCGAGCCGCGAGTGCCTATACATACGCAATCAACCTCTTGTTATAAGGATTAGCTAGGAGTAGCTAGCAGGTAATCGCGGCCCCTTCCGCGCCAGGGTAGACCTCCCCTGCGGGGACCAAAAGTTCTTTTAGGGCAACGAAATAAGCGCGCGGCAAGTTGCCGCGCGCGTTCCTGGGCAAAGCAAGCAGCATTTCCGCGCACTACCGAGTGACCCTTGTCATCATACCGATCCGGACACGCGGGTTTTACCGTCAGCCTGCTTTAGTAGTCGGGGTAGGCGACGGGCGGCGTGGGCGACGTGGGCGGAGAGAAGCCATAGGGTTCACCGAACGGACCTGGCCAGCCAACGGGATTCGGAAGCGGATTGGGCTGCGGAAAGCCAGGGTCGGGGGATGGTCCGGGGCTTGGTTGCATTTGGGAGCCATTGACCAGGGTTCCGCCGAGGTCGACGTCGTGCGCGGTGACGTCAACGTCAACGCCGTTGCCCTTCGCGCTAAGGGTCGTGCTGATCTCACCGCCATTGCCGTTGCGAGCCGTAACGAGCAGCGAGCCGTCTTGATTGCATTTAACCGATTCGCCGTCGCCGAGCTGCATCGTTTGACCGCGCGCGATCGAGACCGATTGACCGTAGCGCGTGATCGATGCGTCTCCTTGATTGTTGAGACTCACCGTCGTGCCGCCGCCGTTCATCGAGATCGTCGCCGATTGATTCCAAGAGACGCCTTTCGCGTTTTGCGGCGTCAACTGCGTCGAGATTTGGTATCCGCCGGCAAAGGAGTCGGAGTTGAGAAGATCGGGCTGAGAGGCCATGCTTTTCCAGCGATCGCCGTTGAAAGAGAGGTGCGGGTCGCCTTGGCTCCCTCCGGTGGCATTTTGAAAGAACTGCTCGTTGCCGTTGGGCGCGCAACTGCCATTGCCGTTGGGCGGGCAACCGCCGTTGCTCCCGAAGGGCGAAGTGCTGCCGCCGTAGCCCATCAGCGACTGCAGCATCTGCATCAGCTGTGAGAGCATGCCCATGAGCGGGCCGAAAAGCCCCTGCATTGAGGACGAGCCGTACGGCGTTTCTCCATAAGCATCGGCGGCCGAGCCGTTGCCGGGCCAGGGTGGAACGAATCGCGAAATGTTGTCGCCGGGAGCGGTGAGGGCGCCCCCCGCCGTGAGTGTGCCTTGTTGCGAATTTCCGCTCAGCGACGAGAGCGGAGAGGCGAGCGAGCCTTCGAGCGGCTGAACGTACATGAGAAACCTCCGTGGTTTGGGTGACGTTCGTTCACGACGGGAGCCGCGGCGGCAAGAGGCACCGCGGCGCGCGGCAAGAAACCGAGTCGGCCATGAGCGACACGCAGCGCACGACGATCGCCCGCCTCGATGAGCGCCTCGAGACCCTCAAGGAGCGTCTTTGACGACGCTGCCGCTCGCCGCCGCATAGCCGAACTCGACGAGCGCTCGCGCGCCAACGAGTTCTGGAGCGATCCCGAGCCGGCGCAACGCGTGATGAAGGAGCTCTCGGAACTGCGCGAGCGCTCCGGGGCTCTCGACGCGATCGGCCGCTCGCTGGCCGATGCCCGCGAGATGCTGACGCTCTTCGAGAACGATCCCGCGGCGGAGGCCGAGGTCGAGCGCAGCATCGCAACGGCGGAAGCCTCGATCGAGCGCTTCGAGATGGCCGCGAGCTTCAGCGGCGAGTTCGACTCGCACGACGCGATCGTCAGCATCTTTGCCGGCGCCGGGGGCGTCGACGCCTCGGATTGGGCGCAGATGCTGCTGCGCATGTACCTGCGCTGGGCGGAAACGAAGGGCTTTCGCACGCAGATCGTCGACGAGTCGCCCGCCGACGAGGCCGGCATCAAGTCCGTCACGTTCTTCGTGCGCGGGCGTAACGCGTACGGCATGCTCGAGAGCGAGCGCGGGGTTCACCGCCTGGTGCGGCTCTCGCCATTCGACGCCGCGCATCGGCGCCACACGTCGTTCGCCGCGGTCGACATCGTTCCGGAGGTCGAAGCCGGCGAGAGTCAGGTCGAGATCAAACCCGACGAGCTGCGCGTCGAGACGTTCAAGTCCGGAGGCGCGGGCGGGCAGTACGTCAACAAGACCGAGTCCGCGGTGCGCATCATTCACGCGCCCTCGGGCATCGTCGTCGCATCGCAGCAGGAGCGATCGCAAGCGCAGAACCGCGAGGTCGCGCTGACGATTCTGCGCGCCAAGCTCGCCGCGCTCGCGGCCCAGGAGCGCCATCGCAAGCTCGAAGACCTGCGGGGCGAGCGACAAGCCAACGAGTGGGGCTCGCAGATCCGCTCCTACGTGCTGCAGCCGTACCAGCTCGTCAAGGACCACCGCACGGGAGTTGAAACCGGCAACGTAAGCGACGTGCTCGACGGCAACGTCGATCCGTTCGTCTGGCCGTACTTGCAGCAGCGCAACGCGGTTCGCACTTAGGGAGCCTACGGGTGCGTGACCGGTTTCTCTGGGTCGGGTGCGCGCTCTACGCGACGCTCTTCGTCGTGCTCGGTGCGCTCAAGTACGCGGTGCACCGCAACCTCGTCGACTTCGGCATCTTCGCGCAGACCGCCGCGAGCGCGTTCGGGTGCTTCTGCAATCCGATCGAAGGCAGCCACTGGGCGTATCATTTTTCGCCGATCCTCTACCTCGCCGGCGCCGCGGTGAAGCTGTCGGGATCGCCGCTGGCGCTCGTTGCGTTGCAGGCCATCGCGGGGGCGCTGGCAGCGCCGCCGGTCTACGCGCTGGTGCGCGCACGCGCCGACATTCGCATCGCGCGCCTTAGCGCCGTCGTCGTCTGGCTCTACCCGCCGCTGGCCGGTCTGATCTTCGGCGACTTTCACGAGAACGGTTTTGCACCCGCCGCGGTCGCGTGGACGCTCTACGCATTCGACGCAGGCTCGGTCGCCGGCACGTTCGCCGGGGCGGCCGTAACGCTGGCGATAAAGGAAGATCAGGCGGTATTTTTGGCGCTCGCGGGCGCGCTCGGCGCGTGGCGCTGGCGAGGCACGACGCGGGGACGCGTCGCGAGCGCCGTCGCCTTAGCGAGCGCGGCGCTCTTCGCGGCGTACGTTTTCGCGATCCGGCCTCACGCCTCGGCACCGGCGGCCGCGTGGGATCCGCTGCGATTCTACGCATGGAATGCAAGCGACGCGCGCGCGCTGATCGGCACGCTGCCGGCGCGCCTCGGCTTTGTCGCGCTGGCGTTCGTTCCGCTCCTGTTCCTGCCGTTCGGCACGGCGGCGATCGCGCCGGCGATCGCGCCGCTGGGTGAGGTGCTCTTCTCGCGCATGCCGACGACGTATACGATGGGCACGCATTATGCCGGTGCGTGGATCGGTTACGTGCTCGTGGCGTTTGCCATTGCGGTGCGGCGTCTGCAGCCGTCGCGAGCGCCGCTGCTGCTGGGCATCTGCATCGCGCTCTGCGTTCTCGAACTCGCGCTCGCGGATCCGCTGCATCCGGGCTTGAACCTGCGCGCGCCGCAGCCGCGCGATGCCGCGCTCGATGCGTTTCTGCGCCGGCTGCCGCCGGGTGCCGACGTCGCCACGCAGGAGGAAGCCTACACGCACCTCGCGCTGCGCGATCCCCGCGCGCGTCTGCTTCCCGAACGTTCCGATCGCCCTCTCGACGCGTGCTTCGTCTTGCTCGACGCGGACTTTCCCGCCTCCGTGCGCGTCGCGGAGTACGGCGCTGCGTTCTCGCGCGAGTTCTCAGCGGGTGCGTACGTCTTGGTATCGCGCGAAGGCGCGATCTCGCTCTATCGCCGCGCGGCAGGCTGTTCGCGCTCTTAACACGCTAGCGCAGCTGCGCGAGCGCTTCGGCCGCGCGCGGCGGCCAGCGATCGTCGCCGGCGCGGACGATGCGATGCGGCGCCGCCCACGGCGACCAGCGCGCGACCCACGCATCGAAGCGCGGCATCGGCGGAAAGACCGCGACGACCGGCGTGCCGATCGTGCCGGCCACGTGGAGGGCTCCCGAATCGGGGGCGATTAGTGCGTCCGCCGCTGCAATGGCGGCCTTCCACGGGGGCAGCGCGTCGAAGCGTTGCACCGGCAGCGCCGTCGCTTCCTCGATACGGTCGGCGTAAACCGCTTCGCTCTTGGATGCAAGGAGGTGCACGTCGCCGGCGGCCGCGACGCGGCGCACGAGGTCGACGACCTCCGCGAACGGTATGCCGAGGCGCTCCCACTTGTCGGTGATCTGAACGACGATACGGCCGTCACGCTCGGGTGCTTCGTCGAGCACGAGCGGACGCAGCCGTTCGAGATCGCGCGTGGGTGCGGATTCCTCGACCAACGGCGCGACGAGGCGGAAGAGCGTCTCGCACTCGTGCGCGCTCGCGTGCTTCAAAGCAGCACTGCGATAGACGCTTCGCGTCAGCAGCCCGCGAGACCAGAGCGCCTTGAGCGGCTTGCCCCACGGATCCTCGAAGCCGGCGCGTACCGGTGCGCCGATCGCGGCGGCGAGACGGTATCCGCCGGGATCCTCCGTCGCGACCAACACGTGCGTGTACTCTCGGTCGCGCAGCGTTCGACCGAGCTGCGCGATGGCCGCGAGGTTCGCGCGCGAGCGCGAACGCAGGTCGAAACCGGCGACGACGACGTCGCGCAGCGCGCCGCTCGCGAAGACCGCCGCATTGGCGGGCCGAAGCACGACGTCGACCGGCACGCCGGCACGCTGCAGCGCGGCAATCGACGGCGTCAGAGCGAGCGCGTCGCCGATTGCGTCCAAGCGGATGATGAGCACCGACGGGGAAACCTTCGGCATGCCCGCTCCTTCGGACGTCCCGAACCTCGTGACCTTCGAGGAACTCGAAGGTTACCGAACCGTGCGCAGTTACGGTTACGTCTCGGGAACGGCGTCGCGGCCGCGCAACCGGCTACGCTCGACGTTTCGCAGCCTCGGCATGCTGATCGGGCTGGCCGGAACGGAATTTTTGAGCGACGCCGAGCAGCTGCGCGGCGAGGCGCTCGACGCGCTGCGGCGGCGAGCCGAGTCGCTCGGCGCCGATGCGGTGATCGGGCTGCAGTTCTACGTTTCGGAAGGCGGCGACGGTTCGTGTCAGGTCGTGGCCTTTGGAAAGGCCGTCTTGCTGGGAGCGATGGAGCCGTCGTGATGGAAGAAGAACTCGCGCGGCGGCGCGAGTTGCTCTCGCGCGCGGCGACCGCCGCCGGCGCGTGCCGCAGGTGCTCGATCGGCTACGAGCGGCGCAACAACGTGTACGGCGAGGGCGATCCCTGCGCATCGCTGATGGTCATCGGCGAGGGCCCCGGCGAGACCGAAGACGAGCTGGGACGCCCCTTCGTCGGTAAGGCTGGGCAGTTGCTCGACCGGATGCTCGCGGCGATCGACTTGGAGCGCCGCGACGTGTACATCTGCAACACGGTGAAGTGCCGGCCGACGGCGCCGGGGCCGTACGGCTTGCGCAATCGCGCGCCCGAACCGTTGGAGATGGATAACTGCCGCTCGTTTCTCGACGAGCAGATCGAGATCGTCGCGCCGCGGGTGATCTTGGCACTCGGCGCGCCCGCGGCGAAGTCGTTTCTCGGCCGCGACTTCCAGATCACCAAGATGCGCGGCCGCTGGTACGCCGGGCCGCGCGAGACGCCCCTGATGGCTACGTTCCATCCAGCGTATATCTTGCGGCTGACCGGCGGCGAGATCGGCGCCGTGAAGCGCCTCGTATGGGCCGATCTCAAGGCGGTGCGCTCGAAGCTCGACGAGCCGCGCTCGGTGGCGGCCGAGCAGATCGAGATCGTTCAGGCCGGTCTCTTCGAATGACACGCGATCCCTTGGAGATCTGGCTGCGCGACATCGTCTCGCGCGCGGGCTTCGCCGGCGTTGAGGATTTCGCCGAGCACTTCGCTTTGAAACCGTACCGTCTGCGCCAGCTCTATCGTGCCGCGAACAAAGAGCTGCTCGCGGGACCCTCCGAGGTGACGACCCTGCCGCTCGCGTTGCGTTCGGCGCTCGAGGAGCGCGCCGTCGCGTTCTCGGCGATCCTGCCGGTTACGCTGCAGCATTCCAGGGATGGCCAGACGACAAAGAGCCTCTTTCGCCTGCACGACGGCAAAGAAGTCGAGGCGGTGCTGATGGAGCACCACGGCGAGCGCACGACGCTCTGCATCTCGTCGCAGGCCGGCTGCGCGTTCGCGTGCGCGTTCTGTTCCACGGGGCAGGCGGGGTTCAACCGCAACCTCACCGCCGGCGAGATCTACGACCAGGCGTGGTTCTTCGCGCGCGAGGTTGCGGCACGCGGCAAACGGATCACCAACGTCGTCTTCATGGGAATGGGCGAGCCGTTCCACAACTACGAGGCGGTGATGGAGGCCGTCGCGCTGCTCAACGACCCGCACGGATTTGGCCTCGGGCACCGGCACATCACGATCTCGACGGTCGGGCTGGTCGACAAGATCGACGCCTTCGCGCAGGAACGCTGCCAGGTGAACCTCGCGATCTCGCTGCACGCGCCCAACGACGTGGTGCGCTCTTCGTTCATGCCGGTAAACCGCCGCTATCCGCTCGCGCAGCTGATGGCGGCGTGCGCGCGCTACGTTGAACAGACGCGGCGCAAGGTATTCTTCGAGTACGTGATGCTGGAGGGTGTCAACGACGCGCCGCACCACGCACGCGAACTCACCGCCTTGATGCGCGGTCACATCTATCACGTGAATCTCATCCCGTACAACTCGACCCCCGACGCGTCGTATCGCGCAACGCCCGACGCGCGCATCTGGGAGTTCGCCGCGATTTTGGAAGAGGCGGGCGTACCGGTCACGGTGCGAAAGAACATGGGCCGCGACATCGCGGCAGCCTGCGGTCAGCTACAGGCAGAGACACAACCGAAAGCGCACCACGGTAGTGAACAGGAGGTGAACGACGGCGTCGCAAGGCCCGACGATCCAAAGTTTGCGGGCCGTTGGTGCCATGCGCAGCCAGAGCGGAGCAGCGATCAGCACGAACGACGGACCACTTGACAGAAGCTGTGTGTCAGGCAGGGTGGCATTCGGCCGGGTTATCGTGACCATCATGAAGCGCATCGAGCGCATCCGGCTCTATCCAACGGAACGCCAAGAAGCCGCTTCGCTGCGCCGCGCGACGATCGGCGATCTCGAGGCGATTCGCACGATCTATAACGAGGGTATCGAGGATCGCGTCGCCACGCTCGACCTCGATCCCAAGACGGCGGTCGAGATGAACGCGTGGTGGGCCGAGCACGATGAGCGCTACGCCGTCCTCGTTGCAGCCGGCTCGGAATGCGTTGTGGGCTGGGCGTCGCTCAACCGGTTCTCGCATCGGTGCGCGCATGCCAACGTTGCCGATCTCTCGATCTACGTCGGGCGCGAGCATCGCGGGAAGGGCGTCGGTTCCGCGCTCCTTTCACCGCTCGTCGAAGAGGCACGGCGCGGCGCGTTTCACAAGATCGTGCTGCACGCGCTCGACGACAACGAACAGGGGAAGCGGCTCTACCGAAAGTGCTCCTTCGTCGAGGTTGGCGTCTTTCGCGAGCACGGCGTGCTCGACGGACGTTTCGTTGACGTCGTCGCGATGGAGCGGCTACTCTAGCGGGCTAAAGAGCGCGAACCGCCGCCGAGGCTACGGCGTCCATTCGGACCCATCCGCGTACTCGACGCGCAGAATGTGATAACTCGCAAGGTGCGCGGAGCGCAGCGGAAATGCCGCAACTCCCAGCGCCAGGCCCGCGCAGTTCTCGTCGTAGCCGCGGTTGCTGCCGCTCTGCCACGCGCTCAGGCTGCTCCAGCCATGGATTGCAATGCCCGGCGAAAACGTGCCGCGCCGGTCCAGCTCCAGCTTGGCGACCTGCTCGTCGGACTCGTTCATCAGCGGAAAGGAGAAGAGCACGCGCGTTGCCGCGATGCTGCCGACGTTCTTGAAGGAGACGCAGACGTGCGCGCCGCGCGAGTCGCGTTTGACCGCAGCCCAGCCGGCGAAAACCTCGATGTGCCCCGCGGGCTTGCCTCCCAGCGTCGCCGTGCCGAACTCAAGGCTGCGATATGGATTCGGCGTCGCCGATGCGACGCTGCTGGGACTGCGACTCCCGATCTGCGCGTCGGTTGCGCCCAGTGCGTAAAGCGCACTGCGGTTCCCCGTCTGCAGCCATCCTACGGTCGCTCGTTGGCCGTTGTACGGAAGCTGCAGGATCAGCGATTGCACCTGTTCGACCGGCCCGAACCCGGTAGGCTGCGGCGTGCCGTTGCGCGCCCAGCGCACGACCTGCGCAAATTGCGGATCCGTCAGGGTCCGAATGCTATCGAGCGCCTTGACGACGCGAGGCGGGGCGTCGGCGGAAGCTTGGGCGGCAAGAAACGGCAGCAGCGCCGCGACGCATGCCAAAAGCACGGCAAAACGAACGGTCTTCATGCTCGATGGTTCGGAGGCGCGGAAGACTTTCCCGTTGCCGACCGGCTGACCACCGCGCTGACGGGCGCGCTGAAATCGCGGAGGGAGCGCAGAGGGTCGCCACCCTTGGGGTAACCGTAGATGCCGACGTACCCGGTCTTCCCGTTCTCGTAGGTCGGATTGATCAGGCGCCCGTCGCGATCGAGATAGAATCCCAAGACGTAATAGGAGCCGGTCAGCGGGGTTTTCCCAACTTCGGTTCCCGTGCTTCCGTTAACGTCGAACTGATAGACCACGGCATTCGCGAGATCGCCCACCGCGACGTGCTCGCCGTCCCACTGAACGCCGCCGGGGTCGCCGATCGTTTGTCCGAGCGTCATCGGCTGCCGCGAACTCGCGCCCTTCGGGCGTTCGGCAAAGACGAAGTTCGTCTCGTTGGTCGAACCGTCAACGAATAGGTTTCCATTGCCGTCGTACGCGCAAAACGACATTCGGTTGAACGTTGCGCCGGTATACAGCGTCGGCTTGCCTCGCCCGTTCTTGAAGACGGCAAGCTCGGCAACGCCGACTACCGAAAATGGGACCGTGGCCAATGCCAGGTCGCCGCTGTGGGGGTTGACGGCACAGCCGTTCGCGGAGCCCGCCGGGTTGGTGAGTACGAAGATAGGGCCGGTGCCCCCGTGGCGATACTCGAAAACCGAGTAGGAACCCGTGGTGACGTAGATGTTCTGCTTGCGGTCGACGCACATCCCACTGGGCCGCACCGGCAGCGCGATGAACTGAACGAAGCGCGGCCGCTCGGGCCGGTAGGAGTAGACGAAGAGACCTTGGTCCAGCTGGTCCGCAACGTGGAGGAGATCCTTGCCGGCGAGATCGGCAGCCCGCGTGTCGCCCTGCGGAAAGACGGGCGCAAGGCGATAGACTTGGATTCACAAGAGCCCATCTGCTTCGCATCGTCCCGCGACGTCATCCTCCGCTCGGGGTAGAGCATCCTGCTATCGGCGGAACGGTTAGCCGTACGGCGAATGGCGCCCCAATGAGGGTCGAACTCCTGCGAACCGTTCCGATTCTGCGTATGTTCGACGTGGCCAAAGCGCGCGAGTTCTATCTCGATTATCTCGGGTTCGCGGTGGACTTCGAGCATCGCTTTCACGAGGTGGCGCCGCTCTTCATGGGCGTCTCGCGAAGCGGCGTGACGCTTTTTCTGAGCGAGCACCACGGCGACGGCACCCCGGGCACGCACGTGCGGATCGAGGTTCGGAACCTCGACGCGCTGCACGCGGAGCTGCAAGCCAAGAAGTACCGCTACATGAACCCGGCGATCCAGGAACAGGAGTGGGGGCAACGCGAGCTGCGCGTGTACGATCCTTTCGGCAACAACCTGGTCTTCAGCGAGCCCCTCGGGGGCGCGGCCGAGTAGCGCGCCGTGGCAACGTGGCGCGACGTGCGCCGGTACGCGATGGCGCTGCCCGGAACGATCGAAGAGGTGACGTCAACGGGCCGCTCCGCATGGACCGTCAATAAGAAGTTCTTCACGTGGGAGCGGCCTCTGCGCAAAGCCGACCTCGCGGCCCTCGGCGACGACGCGCCCGATGGGCCGATTCTGGGCGTCTATACCGGCGATTTGGAACTGAAAGACGCGATGCTGCAGAGTGATCCAGAGGTGTTCTTTACGACGCCGCACTTCGACGGGTATCCGGCGCTCCTCGTCCGTCTCGAGAATATCGCCGCCAAGCAGCTCAAAGAGATCATCACCGAAGCGTGGCTGGCGCGCGCCCCCAAGCGGGCGGCGACCGCGTTTCTGAAGACGCGCAAATCGTAACCGTCGCCGTCCTCCTCGCCATCGCGAACCTCGTCATCGCGCTCCGCGCGCTGCACGTCGTGGTGCGCTCGCGCACGAGCATCGAGCCGCACCAACCGGGTAACGACCTCCCGAGCCTCTCGATCGTCGTGCCGGCGCGCAACGAAGAGCGCAACGTCGAGCGCTGCGTGCGGTCGCCGCTGGCCACGTCGCATCCCGACTTCGAGGTGATCCTCGTCGACGATCAGTTCGACCGACGCAACCCGCGAGATCGCGGCGGCAATGGCCGCCAACGAGCCGCGTCTGCAAGTGCTCGCGGGCACGCCGCTGCCTCCGGGCTGGGTGGGTAAGCCGTGGGCTCTGTGGCAGGGGGCAAACGCCGCGCGCGGAGCGTGGCTGCTTTTCACCGATGCCGATACGCGGCACGAGCCGCTCGCGGCCTGCTCCGCGCAGCGCTTCGCGCTCGACCGCGGTGCCGAGGCGCTCAGCCTGCTAACCGATCAAGAGACCATCGGCGCCGCGGAGCGGCTCTTTCTGCCGACGATCCTGTTCGTCATTATGCTCGGCGTCGGCGCGGTCGACGACGTCAACGATCGCAAGCAGCGCGGCGTCGCGATCTTCAACGGGCAGTACGTGCTCTGCTCGCGCGAGGCGTACCTCGGCATCGGCGGCCACAAGGCCGTGCGCGGCGAGATCGCCGAGGACCTCGAGCTTGCCCGTCTGTTCAAACGCGACGGTCGATATCGCATCATGCTGGCCGGAGCGAGCGGCCTGGTGACCACGCGAATGTACGCGTCGTTCTCCGAACTGTGGCAGGGCTTCGTGAAGAACTTTGCACTCGGCGCGCGCGGGCACCCGTTCGACGCCGCGATCGGCAGCGCGCTGCTGGCGTGCGTTTCGCCGTTGACGCCGCTCGCGGTGGTGGCGCTTGCGCTGCTGAATCAGTGGCTACCGGCCGCGCTCCTCGCGCTCGGAGCCGCGGCAATCGCCGCGATTGCCGAGATCGGGATGCGCCGCAGCCGTTTCCGGCCGGGATCGGGCCTCGCAATCCATGTAGGGCTCGTCCTGGTGCTGGCGATCTTCGCGACATCGCTCTATCGGTCGTATGCCGGCGACGGGGTGGAGTGGCGCGGGCGGCGCTACGGCGGGGGTTTGCGGCGAAGGGTATAAATCTAGCGAGCCAATGGAGAGTGCTGCAACGACACCACGCGTAACGATGGAGGAGATCACCGCGCTTGCGAAGCGGCGCGGCTTCATCTTTCAATCCAGCGAGATCTACGGGGGCATCAACGGCTTCTGGGATTACGGTCCGCTCGGGGCGATCCTCAAGCGGAACGTCAAGGACGCGTGGTGGCGCGATACCGTCGAGCTGCGCGACGACGTGGTCGCCTTCGATTCGTCGATCATCATGCACCCGCTCGTGTGGAAAGCCTCGGGCCACATCGACGCCTTTCACGACGTGATGATCGACTGCAAAGTCTGCAAGCACCGCTTCCGCGCCGATCACCTCGAGAGCCGTTCGCAGTGCCCGGACTGCGGCAGTAAAGACTCCTTCACCGAGCCCCGCAACTTCAACCTGATGATGCGCACCGCCGTCGGGCCGATGGAGGACACGTCGGCGCAAGCCTACCTCCGGCCCGAAACCGCTCAGGGCATCTTCGTCAACTTCAAGAACATCTACCAGAGCGCGCGCAAGCGCCCGCCGTTCGGCGTGGCCCAGATCGGCAAGTCGTTCCGCAACGAGATCACGCCCGGAAACTTCACCTTTCGCGTGCGCGAGTTCGAGCAGGCCGAGCTGGAATATTTCGTTCCCGACGACGGCAACGACATGGAGGTCTTTCGCGCTTGGGTGCAGCGCCGCAAGGATTGGTACGCGAGCTACGGCATCGCGTCCGACCGGCTGCGCTTCTACGAACTCAGCGAGACGGAGCGTCCGCACTACGCAAAGGCCGGCATCGACGTCGAGTACCTCTTTCCGTGGGGCTGGGGCGAGCTGGAGTCGATCGCGCACCGCGGCACCTACGACCTCGACGCGCACATGAAGCGTCTCGGGGAAAGACTTGCGTTTCTTCGACGAGGCCTCGAAGACGCACTACACGCCGCTGCTCGATCGAAAGCTCGGCGGGGATGGATCGCACCAGCCTCACCTTCCTCGATCGATGCCTACGAGCGCGAGCGCAGCGTCGATCCCAACGGCAAGGAGACGGAGCGCGTGGTGCTGCGGTTTCATCCTCACATCGCTCCCGTGCAGGTGGCGATCTTCTCGCTGGCGCGCAACAAGCCCGAGCTCGTCGAGCGCGCGCGGGGGATCGAGGCGGCCCTGCGGCCGCTCTTTCGCACGCAGTACGACGAAGGCAACATCGGGCAGCTCTACCGCCGTCAAGACGAGATCGGCACGCCGTTCTGCATCACCGTCGACTACGAGACGCTCGACGACGGCAGCGTGACGGTGCGCTCGCGCGACTCGATGGCGCAGGAACGCATCGGCGCCGACGGCGCTGGCGCAGTACGTCGGGGAGCGCATGGCGTGACGAAGTACGTCTACTTCTTCGACGAGGGACGCTCGCTGGCGTCGCCGTCGGATCCCAACGCGATGCGCGACCTGCTCGGCGGTAAGGGCGCCGGGCTGGCCGAGATGACGGCCGCCGGGCTGCCGGTGCCCTCGGGCTTCACGATCACGACCCAGGCGTGCCTGCGAGTTCTACGAGCGCGGCCGCGAGTTTCCGCAGGGCCTGCGACGGCCAGATCGACGCCGCGATGAGCGAGCTCGAGCGGCGAACGGGAAAAGGCTTCGGCGACGTCGCCAATCCGCTGCTTGGTTTCGGTGCGCAGCGGCGCGCGCGTCTCGATGCCGGGCATGATGGATACGATCCTCAACCTCGGCCTCAACGACGAGACCGTCGAAGGCCTCGCAAAGCTCACCGGCAACGAACGCTTCGCCTGGGATGCCTACCGCCGCTTCATCATGATGTTCTCGAACGTCGTGCTCGGCATTGGAAAAGCATCGCTTCGAGGAGCTGATCGACGAAGCGCGAGCAGCTCTGCGCGCGCGGACCGACGCCGAGATCGACGCCGCCGCGTGGAAGACGCTCGCCGGCCGCTTCAAGTCGATCGTGCGCGAGCAGCGGAAAGGAGTTTCCGCAGGACGTGCGCGCGCAGCTGACGGCGGCGATCGCGCGCCGTCTTCGACTCGTGGCACTCCAAGCGCGCCATCGATTATCGCCGCTACAACAAGATCTCCGACGATTGGGGCACCGCGGTCACCGTGATGGAGATGGTCTTCGGGAACATGGGCGACGGACTCGGGGACCGGCGTCGCGTTCACGCGCGACCCGAACACCGGCGAACGCGCGCTGTTCGGCGAGTACCTTCGCAACGCGCAAGGCGAGGACGTCGTGGCCGGCATTCGCACGCCCGAGAAGATCGCCGACCTCGCGCAACACCAGCCGCAGGTCTACGCGCAGTTCGACGAGATCGCCGAGCGGCTCGAGCGCCACTACCGCGACATGCAGGACCTCGAGTTCACGGTCGAGCGCGGCAAGCTCTTCATGCTGCAGACGCGCAGCGCCAAGCGCAGCGCCGAAGCGGCGGTGAAGATCGCGCTCGACCTCGTTGAGCGAAGGGCTGATCGACAAGCGCCGCGCGATCGGCATGGTCATCGGCGCAGTCGCTCGACCAGCTGTTCCACGCGCGCATCGATCCCGCCGAGAAGGCCGGCGATCGCGTGCAAGGGGCTCAACGCGTCGCCGGGTGCGGCGGCCGGGCAGATCGTGTTCACGGCCGACGACGCCGTCGCGTGGCAGGAAGAGGGGCGCAAGACGATCCTCGTGCGCACCGAGACCAACCCCGACGACGTGCACGGGATGATCGCGGCCGAGGGCATGCTCACGCAGAAAGGCGGCGCGACCTCGCACGCGGCGGTCGTCGCGCGCGGCATGGGCAAGCCGTGCGTCGCCGGCTGCGAAGCGATGCGCATCGACGGCCGCAACAAGATCGCCAACGTCGACGGCCGCGAGCTGCACGAAGGCGACTGGATCACGATCGACGGCACGACCGGCAACGTCGCCATCGGCGAGCTGCGATTGATCCCGCCGCCGTCCCACCTGCCGGAGTGGCTGGCGACGTTTCTCTCGTGGGCCGACGAGCTGCGCCGCATGGAGGTGTGGGCCAACGCCGACACGCCCGAGGATGCGCGAAGGCGCGCGAGCTCGGCGCGCAAGGCATCGGCCTCTGCCGCACCGAGCACATGTTCATGCAGCACGAGCGGCTGCCGATCGTGCACGAGATGATCCTGGCGACCAGCGGCGCGGAACGAGCGCGCCGCGCTCGGCGAGCTGCTGCCGTTCCAGCGCGAGGACTTTCGTCGGCATCCTGGAGGCGATGGCAGGGTCTGCCGGTGACGATTCGGCTGCTCGATCCGCCGCTGCACGAGTTCTTGCCCTCGCTCGAGGAGCTGCTCGTCGAAGACGACCGAGCTGCGCCTGACCAAAGGCTACCGACTCACCGGAGTATCATCGAGAAGGAAGCCATGCTGCGCCGCGTGCAGCAGTTGCACGAACAGAATCCGATGCTCGGCCTGCGCGTGTGCCGGCTAGGCATCGTCTTTCCCGAGATCTACGCGATGCAGGTGCGCGCGATCTTCGAAGCGGCGTGCGAGCTGCGAAGCGCGGGCGTCGACGCGCGCCCCGACGTGATGATTCCGGGCGTCGGCACGCAAGGAAGAGATGCAGACCACGCGCGACGCCGCCAAGACGACGGCCGACGCGATCCTCGCGCGCGAGGGCGTCGACTGCCGTACCAGATCGGCACGATGATCGAGCTGCCGCGCGCCTGCGTCGTCGCCGACGAGCTGGCCGGATACGCCGAGTTCTTCTCGTTCGGCACCAACGACCTCACGCAGACGACCTACGGCTACAGCCGCGACGACGCCGAGGCCTCGTTCATCCCCGTCTATCTCGAGAAGCGGATCCTCAAGGACGATCCGTTCCAAGTGCTCGACCGGCGCGGCGTCGGCGCGCTGATGCAGGAGGCCGTCGCGACGGGCGCGCGGCGCGCCCGATCTCAAGATCGGCATCTGCGGCGAGCACGGCGGCGAGCCGAGCAGCGTCGCGTTCTGCGACCAACTCGGTCTCGACTACGTCTCCTGCTCGCCGTATCGCGTCCCGATCGCCCGGCTGGCCGCCGCCCAATCCGCCATCGGAGTGCTAACGTAAGCCGGCATGCGAAGGCCAAAGCGCTCGTCGCGCCGAGTTCAGCGGCGATGGCCTCCGCGCAGATGCGGCGCGCTTCGCGAAGCGTCTCCGGCCTCGCCGCGAGCGCGTCGTACGAAGAGTTTGCGCCAGTAGCTTTTCCGCTGAGCTTGGCGATCACGTCGGAGACCTCGCGCGCGTCGACCGGGCCGCTCGGCGTGTCGACCCAGAACCGTCGCTCGTCCCGATGCCGAGCGGTAGCCGGTGAAGCAGCTGCGACTGCGAGTCGGCCCAGACGTTGTGCGTCGCCGAAGCGCTCGCGCAGCGCCGCCTCGCAGGCCTCGAAGGCGCGCAGGTCGCGCTCGGCGTTGAACTCGGCGGCCAGCGCGTAGACGCGGACACGGTTGCGCAGCGCGTACGCGGCCTCGCTGGCGGAGTCGTCGAGCGCGTTGAGCACGCGGAAGTCGTCCCACCGCAGGAACTCGTCGATCGGGTCGAGCGCGCGCGGATCGGGCCACAGCTCGCGCAGCACCTCGTGCAGCACGTGTTCGAACATGCGCGTCGTGTGGTGGAAGTAGACCGAGGCGAACATCATGTAGCGCGCCATCACGAACGACTCGAGCGCGACGACGCCGCGCCGGTCGATGCCCACCTCGAGGACGCCGTCGCGCTCGAAGAAGCGCAGCGAACCGAGCAGCTGTTCGGCGTCGTAACGCCCGGTCGCGACGCCGGTGAAGTAGGCGTCGCGCTGCAAGTAGTCCATGCGGTCGGCATCGAGGTTCGGCCCGCTCACGAGCTCGCGCAGCGCGGGATAGCGGCTATCTGGGATCGCCGACGATGAGACCCGAGCACGTCGCCGGCATCGACCTCGAGCGCCGCGACGCCCGCGCGACGTCGGGCAGCGCGAGCATCTCGGCGGTGCGCGCTCGTGGCGCACGCCGAGCACGGCCTCGCATGCGTGGCTGAACGGGCCGTGGCCGACGTCGTGCAGCAAGCAGCGCCGCGCGCGACGAGCCGGCGCTGATACGCAACGTCGGCGTCGTCGCCGAAGAACCGGCGTCCGTGTCGCACCAGCTGCGTCGAATGCGCGCGTGCCGATCGCGAGCGCGCCGAGCGCGTGCGTGAAGCGCGAGTGTTCGGCCGACGGAAACGCGAGGTAGGCCAGGCCCAGCTGCCGCAGACGCCGCAGGCGCTGCATCGCCGGGAGATCGAGCAGTCGCGCCTCGGCTGTGGATAACTCGATGAAGTGATGGATCGGATCGAAGATGCGTTTCATTCGCACGCGCGACGGAACTCCGACGAGAGACACTGAAGAAGTCTTTTCCGGGAACGTGACGATAGCAGTGAGGTACGACCAGGGAGCGCTGCGCGAGATCCGCGCCCGCGTCGACATCGCGAGCTTCATCGGGCAGTACGTTCCGCTGCGCAAGCGCGGCAACGATCTGGTCGGGCTCTGCCCGTTTCACGGCGAGAAGACGCCGTCGTTTCACGTTCACCCGGATCGCGGTTTCTTCAAGTGCTTCGGCTGCGGCGCCGGCGGCGACGTGATCACGTTCGTGCAGAGACTCGAGAACGCGTCGTTCGGCGACGCGGTGCGCATGCTCGCCGCAAAGGCCGGCGTCGAGCTCGAGCCCGAGAACCCGCGCGCTGCGCGCGTCGCGCAGCGAGCGCGAGGCGATCTACGAAGCCAATCGCATCGCGGCCGCCTACTTCGCGCGGATGCTCGCGAGCGGTGCGCGGCATCGCTGCCCGCGCCTACTGCGCGAAGCGCGGTTTCAGCGATGCGACGATCGAGCGCTTCGCGCTGGGCTACGCGCCCGATTCGTGGGGCGGGCTGGTCGCCGAACTGGAGCGCAACGGCGTCGAGCTGGCGATCGCCGCGAGCGCCGGCTTCGTCAAGCCGGGCCAGCGCGGCTACTACGACTTCTATCGCGACCGGCTGATGGTGCCCGACCTACTCGACGACCGGCGAAGTGATCGCCTTCGGCGGGCGCGCGCTCGGCGACGGCGAGCCGAAGTACCTCAACACGGCGACGACGCCCGTCTACGTAAAAGGCCATCATCTCTTCGCGCTCAACCTCGCGCGCCGCGCCGCCGCGAGCGACCGGACGCTCATCGTCGTCGAGGGCTACCTCGACTGCATCGCGCTGCACCAGGCGGGCTTCGAAAACGCCGTCGCGCGCTTTCGGCACGTCGTTCACGGCGGAGCAAGCGGCCGAGCTGCGCAAGTACGC
The DNA here is from genome assembly GCA_963844705.1 of Vulcanimicrobiota bacterium. GTDB lineage: Bacteria > Vulcanimicrobiota > Vulcanimicrobiia > Vulcanimicrobiales > Vulcanimicrobiaceae > Cybelea. The sequence goes on from CAWJPI010000001.1 coordinate 525,107, forward strand.
GGAGTACGTCTATCTTTGCTTCGACGGCGACGCCGCCGGTAGCGGGGCTGCAACCAAAGCCATCGACATCGCGTCTAAGGGTATCGAGAACACCGGATCCTCGGTCCGCGTCGTTCTGCTTCCATCCGGAGACGACCCCGATAGTTTCGTTCGTGCCCACGGCGCGGCGGAGTTCGGCCGCCTGCTCGACGCTGCCAAGCCCGGCGATCGCGTTCAAGATCGACGCCGAGATCGACCAACTGCGCGCCGGGTTCGATTCCCCGGCTCGCGTCGCGCCGAAGGCGGAGGCGCTGATCCGAAAACTCGCCCCGCGTGAGGAATGGGACCGCTGGCGCGTCTACGTAGCGGGCCGCCTGCAGGTGAGCGTAGACGACCTTCGGAATAGCCGATTCCTCGCCGATAGCGCGAACTTCGCTCCACGCGCGCGGAACGTGCTGCCGGAAAGCCGCCACGCCAGCGTTTCAGTCGAGCCGCTCTCCTTCGAACGCGAGGTCGTCGGCATTATGCTCGAAGAGCCTGGGCTGGCCGCGGAGTACGGCGAGCGCATTTCCGCCACTCGTTTTCGCAACGAGGTGTACCGGCGGATCTACGAGCGGATCGTTGACGCCGCGGAGACGCTGCGCGCGACGGCCGATGTCTTGGGCTCTTTGCGGAGGATCAGGCGATCCTCGACGTGCTCGCCGAGCTCGGACGGCGCGATCGCAGTTCGGCGGTGCGGTACGAGGACACGCAAGAGCGGCGCGCGCACCTTGAACGGGTAGTCGAGCGGCTGCGCCTCGATGACGAGCGGGAGCGGTACTCGGAGTTATCGCATCTCATCGACGATCGCTTAGCGGGTGGGCAAATGGTCTCGGAGGAGCTTCGCGGCGAGTTCGAAACGCTCGTCGCCAAGCTGAAACGATAGTGGGCGCAAGCAACGGCGCCAAGGGAAAGGAGGTGAAAAACAAAGTTATGCCACGCAAGAAAGGCGCGGTCGCAGAAGCCGCACCGCCGGCGACGCTCGACGAGCTCAAAGAAAGCTCCTCGCCCGCGGCAAGAGTCAGGGATCGCTGACGTACGAAGAGATCAACACGACGTTCGACGTGCTCGAGGAGGTCACGCCCGAGCAGCTCGACGAGTTCTTCGAAGAGATTACTGCCGCCGGCATCGAGCTCGTCGACGAACAGAAGGACGAAAAGCCCGAGACCGAGCGCGAGGAAGAGGTCGAGGCGACCGTGCCCGACGGGCTCTCGCTCGACGATCCCGTCCGGATGTACCTCAAGGAGATCGGCCGCGTTCCGCTGCTCTCGATGGAGCAAGAGAAGTCGCTGGCGATGCGCATCGAGGCCGGCGAGCTGGAGCTGCGCCGCAACGGCGCGGCCGATTCGCGAGATCATCGACTCCGGCGAAGAGGCGAAGCGGCAGCTGACCGAGGCGAACCTGCGCCTCGTCGTCTCGATCGCCAAGAAGTACGTCGGCCGCGGCATGCTCTTCCTCGACCTCATCCAGGAGGGCAATCTCGGCCTGATTCGCGCGGTCGAGAAGTTCGACTACCGCAAGGGCTACAAGTTCTCGACCTACGCGACGTGGTGGATCCGTCAGGCGATCACGCGCGCGCTGGCCGATCAGGCCCGCACGATCCGCATCCCCGTGCACATGGTCGAGACGATCAACCGGCTGATCAAGGTCTCGCGCCAGCTCCTGCAAGAGCTCGGCCGCGAGCCGACGGTCGAGGAGATCGCCGAATCGATGGGCCTCACGCCCGAGAAGGTGCGCGAGGTCATGAAGATCTCGCAGGAGCCGATCTCGCTCGAGACGCCGATCGGCGAAGAGGAAGACTCGCATCTCGGCGACTTCATCGAGGACCAGGAAGCGGTCGCGCCGGCCGAGGCCGCGTCCGTCATGCTGCTCAAAGAGAAGATGCAGGACGTGCTGCAGAACCTCACCGAGCGCGAGCGCAAGGTGCTCGTGCTGCGCTTCGGCCTCGAAGACGGCCATCAGCGGACGCTCGAAGAGGTCGGCCAAGAGTTCGGCGTCACGCGCGAACGCATCCGCCAGATCGAGGCCAAGGCGCTGCGCAAGCTGCGCCACCCGTCGCGCGGAAAAGCGCTAAAGGACTACTGGACGAACGAATAACCACGTAGGTTCTTCGTTCCAAATGTTATCCCACATGATGTTGGCGGCGCTCGTCGCCGTAACGATTCCCAGCCCCTCGCCCAGCCCAGGCGAGCGCGAGCTTCCGACGATCGTCACCGTCATCTCGTCGCCGTACTGCAACTCGCTCGCCGACCACTTCAACGGTGCGATGCTGCCGATGCTCGCCAACGACCGCGTGCTCGACCAGACGAGCGTCCAGCTCGACGACATCAACTCGCTTTTCGACTACCCGAACTTCATGCAGCGGTTCCTTCAGACGCGCGATCAGATCGGCAAAGAGGAGGTTACGCTCAACAAGTCGCTCTCGAACATCGCGCACAACATCGCCGACCTGCGCGACGGCGCCGCTCTATCGACCGACGGGCAAGCGAAGGCAACCGTCGAGCAGGCGTCGTGGGAGCTGCAGGCCGCCTACGATCACCAGCGTCAGCTGGCCATCGACCTGCAAGACATGTACTGGACGATGATGAACTACAAAATCTGGCGCGCGAACCCGGCGCTCGGCGGCTTCGACCAGCGCGAGATGGAGCAGCCGCCCGAGATGCGCGACGTGAAGAGCTACCTGCACTTCAACGCCAACGAGCGACGATCGACCAAAACGAAGACAAAGCCGTCGACATCGCCTACACCGCCGCCCAAACCTACTGCACCCCTAAGAAGTAGATCGCGCCTGGCGGGGGCCTACATATCGTGTTTTTCGGCGTTGCCGCTTGGGACGACGTTGGGGTTTTTGTCGGCGAACGCGCCGTTGGGGTTGGGCGCGACCCAGACGATCAGATCCCAGACGGAAGGGAAGAGGAAGACGCGTTTGACTTGTCGGCGCTCTTTGCTTTGCCCATCGTGACGAGCGTCGCGGCTTGCGGGTCGTCGACGTTGCCGCCGGCGGCGGCGAACTTCTTGGCACTGGTCGCGCCGTAGATCTCGGTGCCGTTGGGCCCGGTCAAGATGTAGTGGATGTGCTCGCGGAACGAGACCCAGCGGCGATAGTTGACGCCCCAGATTTTGGGCGGCGACGGCGAAGCGCTCTGCAGCACGGAGAAATCCGCGCCGAGCAGATTGCCGTTGACGTCGTACCAGAGCTGGCTGGGATGTTGGGGGTCGCCGCTGTTCCAGTGCAGGTTGGCGTAGCTGATCGCGCCGTCCTCATCTTCATTGGTATAGCGGAAGTACCCGGCCTTGATTCGGCGGCGTTCGGCGTCGGAAAGCGGGCGTTCAGATCCTTTTGGATCGACGCCACGAAAGCGACCTCGGTGCCCTGCGGCATGGGCGAGAGCGATGGTGCGGGCGCGGACATCGCGGCCGCGGCGGGCAGCGCAGTCAGCATCAAGAGCGAAATCGCGCAGAGCGGGCGAAGAAACACGTCGTACCTCACTTTCAGACGCTCTCATTCTTGCCGGCGCCGCAAAAGCATCGCGCCGCCTACGGCGTGGGCGTGGGAGTCGGCGGCGTCGGGAACGGCGTGGAGGTGGGCGTCGGCCGCGAACGCGGCACCGGCGGATTCGTCGGCAGCGGCGTCGCTATTGGCTCGACCGGAAACGCGGAAGTGGGAACCTCAGAGCTTTGCGGCAGCGGCCGCGGCGTGACGATTGCGATCGAGCCGTTGGGCTGCGCAGCGATCGTAGCATCGGTGCGGGCCGGCACCTCGGAGCCGGGCTGCAGCACGAAGTTCTTGCCGTGGCGGAAGATCTGCCACAGCGAGTAGTAAGGAACGAAGATATCTCCGACCGTATCTTCGGCGGCGACGGTCGACTCGGTGACCCGAGGAGACGCGCGGCTCGAGGCGCGCGACCGGCGCGCGCAGCGGCAGCGCGCGGCCGTCGGGCAGCGTCATCGGTTCGAAAAAGATGTCGACGAAACCGTACGTATCGGCAATGTCGGACGGCGAGACGTCGACGATCCGGATCTGAGCGGGCGTGCCAGCTGGTGCGACGGTCCGTCCGGCGACGACGATGGCGTCTTTGAGATGGGCGCGCACCAGCTGACCGGCCTTCGAACTCCTCGACGAGATCGGATCGTCGAGTACGAAAAGCAGCGTCGAGTCAAAAGGCAAGACGTTTCCGGTTGGGAGCGGCGATGGGCTAGGTGTCGCTTTTGGCGTGGGTGGGGGAGGCATCGGATATGCCGCTGCTACTCCCACGCCGACGATTGCTAGCACACCGGCGCACAGGCTCAGGCGTATCCCGAGCCTGCGAAGATTAGCTCGCGCGCTTTGCGGCGCGCTTTCCCTCTTCGATGAGCTGCTTGACTTTTTGGCCACCCTTTTGTCCGATGCGTTCGTAGAAGTCGGGTCCATAGCGGTCACGCGTGGCTTCGCCGCCCTTCTTGCCACCCTTCTTGCCGATTTGCTCGTAGAACTCGTGGCCGTGGGCCTGCTTCGTTGCTAGGCCACCCTTACGCCCGATCTCTTCGTAGAACTGGGCGCCGTATTTATTCTTGACGGTCTCGCCGCCTTTTTGGCCGGCTTCGCGGACGGACATTCCGCCGCTGCGCCGGGTCGGTTCGTTTGTCCCTGGCATGATATTCCTTCACTTTTGCGTGCCCCCAAGAAAGGGGTGCACTCTCTTTCCATTTACTACAACGCAAGTTTGCAGCCAAAAGTTTGCCGCCAAAGTTGAGGCTTAATGAGAGCGGGCCGGAAACCCCGGCGATCTTAGAAGGCCCCTGCTTGCTTAAAACGTGCGTTTTGTATCGACCAGAATGGTAACTGGGCCCTCGTTTATCAGCTCGACGGCCATATGAGCCCCGAAATTCGCCGTAGGCCACCCGAACCCCCATCGCCGAAACCAGGCTGCCGACCAATTCGTAGAGCCGCAGCCCGATGTCCGGCTGCGCCGCAGCGATAAAAGAGGGCCGCCGCCCGCGCCGGACGTCGCCGTGAAGGGTGAACTGGGAGACCAAGAGCAGCTCCCCTCCGGTCTCGAGCAGCGAGCGATTCATCAAGCCAGCATCGTCGGGGAAGATTCGCAGACCGGCGATCTTTTCGGCCATGTAGCGCGCATCGTGCTCGTCGTCATCGTTTCCAACGCTGACCAGCGCCAGCAACCCGCCGTCGATTCGGCCGGTGGTGCGCTCGCCGACCGCGACCGCGGCGCGCTTTACACGCATGACGACGGCGCGCATCAGCGCCAGAAGATCGAGGAGAGGGCAAAGAGCGCGTTCTCTCGCCGCTCGGTGAGACGGCGGTAAAAATAGCCAGCCCAATGGGTGCCGAACGGCACGTAGATTCGCAGCCGGTAGCCCTCGGCCACGATTTCACGCTGCACGCTGCGGACGGCAGCCGTAGAGCATCTGAAACTCGAAGCGGTCGGGCCCGATCCCTCGCGCGCGGACGAATTCCTTGACGGCGGCGATCAGGCGCCGGTCGTGCGTGGCGATGCCGGGATAATTGCCGTGGAGCAGCAGGCGCGCAGCCAGCTCGAGATACTGCCGGCGAATCTCGTGCATCTCCTTGATGGCGACCTCGGGGCTCTCGTTGTAGGCGCCCTTGCAGAGCCGCACGCGCGCATCGAGCGCGATCGCGTCGTCGACATCGCCCGGCGTGCGGCACAGGTACGCCTGCAGTACGGGTCCCACGTTGCGATGCGCCGCGTACACTTCGCGGAAGATGCGCAGCGTCGCTTGCGTAACCGACGATCCCTCCATGTCGATGCGTACGAACGGATCGGGATTCTGCGCGGCGCGTTCGACGATCGTGTTGAGGTTCTGCGCGGTAAACGCCTCGTCGAAGAGCAGTCCCATCGCCGTGAGCTTCACCGAAACGTTGGAATCGACGCCGTTGCTCGCGATCGCATCGAGCATCTCGACGTAGGTGTCGCGCGTTCGCAGTGCCGCCTCGCGTTCGCGAACGTCCTCGCCGAGGAAGTCCAGCGTTGCCGACATTCCTGCCGCGTTGAGCTGGCGGACGGCGGCGATCGCATCGCCGATCGTTTCGCCTGCCACGAAGCGCCGAGCGAGGAAATAGAAGTTCTTCTGCAGCACGGCGCTGCTGTTTCCAGGGACTAGTGCTCGACGCCTCGCCGCAGGATCCAGGCGGCGGCCAGCACCAGCGCAGCCAGCGCGACGAAGCCGTAGCACAGGGCAAGCGCCTCGCGAACGCCCGACGCCGAGAGCGTGACGTAGAGCGCTACCGGCAGCGACGTCGGATGATATGCGACGATGCTCGTCGCGCCGTACTCGCCGATCGCGCGCAGCCACGCGAAGGCGATGCCTGCGCCGATGCTGCCCGAGGCAGCCGGAAGCGCGACGCGGGCGAAGATGCGCCACTCGCTGCAGCCCAGCGTCCGTGCGGCATCGGCATAGATCGGGTCCAGCGCGCCGAAGGCCGCCGTCGCGGCGATCGCCACGAACGATCCCGAGACGAAGAACTCCGCGACGCCGACGCCGAGCAGAGAATCGGGTACGCTTACCCCATGTGCCGCGAGCCACGCACCGCTCGGCGAGTTGGTGCCGAGGGCGTAGATCAGCATCAATCCCGAGGCGACGGGGGGAAACGCGAGCGGCAGCGCCAGCACGAAGAGTGCGCCGGCGCGGACGCCCGGCGGACGGCGCGCGAGAAAGTATCCCGCGGGAACGCCGAGCATCGTCGCCGCCAGCGTGGCGGCGGTCGACGCGATCAGCGAGACGCGCAACGCGTCGCCGCCGAGGCGGCCGAACGTCGCGAAGGCTTGCGCGGGCGGCAGGGCCGCGACCAGCGCGACCACGGGAGCGACGACCGCGGCCAGCAGCGCGAGCGCCGCGAGCGAGAAAATCGGGCCCGGCGAGCGCAGCCTCATGCAGGAAGCTTCACCAAGCCGTCGCGCAAAGCGTTTTTATGAGCGCGGCAATCCTGAAGGTCCTGGCGATCGCGGTGGCGCTCGCGCTCGACGTCTTTGCGGTGAGCGTGGGCGTGGGCGTGCGCGGGATCGCGCCGCGCCAACGGATTCGCATCGGCATCGCGTTTGCGTGCGCCGAGGTGCTCATGAACGTTTTAGGCGCGGGTCTTGGCCTTTTGGCCGGGCGGCTGATCGGCGACGTGGCAGGCTACTTCGGCTTTGCGGCGCTGATCGGCATGGGCGCGTACATGATGCGGGAGAGCCGCAGTACGCGCAGCGGCTCCGCCAAGCTCGATCTCACGCGAGGGACCGGCTTGCTTATGGCGTCGCTGGCGATCAGCCTCGACTCGCTGGGCATCGGCTTCTCGATCCTGTACGTGGGGGTGCCGATGCCGATCTCGCTGATCATTATCGCGGCGGCATCGGTCGCGTCGACCTCACTCGGCCTCATGCTGGGACGTAACCTCGGACAGTACGCCGAACGCAACGCGGCGTTCGTCGGCGGTCTGCTGCTCGCGCTTACCGGCATCGTCTTCGCGGCGCTCAAGGCGCTGCATCTCGGGTAGCGCGTGGCCGGCGTTGGAGCGAGCCTCTTGGAACTGGCGCGCCGCAGCGGGGCGCGCGAGATCTTCGCCGTGGGTACGGCCAAAGGCGTCGGCAAGACGACCGCGCTGCGCGCGGTCTACGAAGCGGCTTGCAGCTCGGGATTGCGAGTCGGCGTCGCTTCCGTCGGACACAAAGCTGGTCTGCCGCTTCGTCCGCAGACGACGTTCGTGACGGCGCGTTCGCTGTTGCCGCGTTCGCCGGCGGTCGAGATCCTGCAGACGTCGCGCGTCGCAAGCGCTGCGGGCGAACTGCTCTACGCTCGTGCCGCCTGCGACGGCGAGTACGCGGCGATCGGCCCATCGAGCGCGTCGGCGCTGCGCGAGGTAATCGCCCAGCTGTCAGCGCGCTGCGACGTGGTGCTCGTCGACGGGGCGATCGACCGGATTGCGACGGTCGCCGCCTCGGGCGGCGCGATCCTCGTTTCGTGTGGGGCCGCCGGTGCCAAAAGCATGGTCGAGGCCGTTGCGGGCGTTGCCGCGCTGGTCGCGCGGCTGCGAGTGCCGCTCGCGGATGCGGACGAGGACGCCGTCGAGCTCGATGGCGCGCTCACCGCGACGGTCGCGGCCGCGTTCGTCGCCGCGGGCGAACGACGCCAGATCGTGGTGCGCGATCCCACGCGCATCGTGATGAGCGGCGCGTCGCTCGCGCAGGCACTCGCGCGTTTGCGCGTGCGCTGCCGCGCGCCGCTGCGCGTCGTGGCCGCCACGACTTGCGCGCTGGCGCCGGAGCGCAGTTTCGAACCAGCCGAGTTCCTGCGCGACGTGGCAAGCGCGACGACGCTGCCGGCGTTTGACGTATTTGCCGGGATGCGCGCCGCATGAGAGCGGCGCGCCTGCTCGACGCGCAGAGCGCCGAGCTGCTGGGGTTCAAGTGGCTCGTTACCGCGGTCGCGCCGCTTTCGCCCTACGGTGCGCGGCTCTTTGCGGGCATCGAGCCGTTCGCTCCGGGCCAGGAGGCCGCTGCGCAGGCGCGCGCGAGCCAGATCGCGCGCGGCGCCGCGCAACTGTCTCGCGAGCGCGTCGCCGAGATGAGCGCCGCACTCGATGCCGTCGCCGACGTCTCGGGCGCGGTCGCGCGGGCGAGCCTCGGTGAGACGCTCGAAGACGCCGATCTGTTGGAGCTGCGGCGTTTCTGCGAAGCGCTCGAACGGCTCGACCTGTCGGCCGCGGCAACGCGCGCGTTGGGCGAGCTGCTCGCCATCGGAAGAACGGCGGGCGCGGAGTTCTATCTGGCCGATGCCTTCGACGAGGAGCTCGCGGCTAAACGGGCAGAGCTGGCCCGAACTCAGGCCGGGCTGGACGCCGTGCTCGGACGAGAGCGCGCCGCCGTCGCGGCCGCGTTGCACCGCGACGACGTACCGGGGGACGAGTTCATCGTCATGCGCGCGGAACTCGCGGGCTCGCTTCCGCAAGGCGTGCGCGTCGTGCGCGAGGCGCCGACCTACTTGCTCTGCGCGCTCGAGAACGCGGCGGACGCGCTCGACGCCCTGGCCCGGCGCGACGGCTGCGCGCGCGACGTCGCGGCGCATGAGGAACGCGTGCGCGCGCGGCTCTCGGCGTCCGTCGCGCAATGGGCGAGCGAGCTGGGCGCGGCGGCCGTCGCGCTGGCCGAACTCGACGTGACGCTCGGCGCGGTGCGCTTCACGCAGCGGTATCGCTGCAACGCACCGGAGATCGTCGCGGAGAGCGGCGTCGCGTTCGAAGCCGCGCGTTTCCTCCCACTGGAGGGAGAGCTGCGCGCGGCCGGCCGCGCCTTCGCCCCGATCGATCTCGCGCTGCGCGGTGCCGCGGTGCTGACCGGGCCGAACATGGGGGGCAAGAGCGTCACGCTGCAGACGTGCGGCTTCGTCGCGCTGCTGGGTGCGTTTGGGCTGCCGGTTCCCGCGGCATCGGCACGGGTAGCGCTCTTCGATGAGATTGCTTGGCTCGGCTTGGGCCGCGAAGAGCGCGGGCCGCTGCTCTCGTCGTTTGCCCTCGAGCTGGTGGCGCTGCGCGAGGTCTTGGCTCGGGCCTCCGGGCGTCTGCTGCTGCTTGCCGACGAATTCGCGCGTACCACGACGCCGCACGAGGGCCGGGCGCTGGTCGTCGCGCTGCTCTCGCGGATGCGCGAACGGCAAGCGGACGGCTTGGTCGCAACGCACCTGCAAGGCATCGCGCGCGATGCGGGCGTAGCGCACTTCGCCGTGCGCGGGCTGCACGCGATTCCCCCGCGCTGCGGCGACGGCGACTTGAACGACGCGCTGCGCCGGTTGGCCGCCGCGATGGATTATCGCATCGTCAGAGTCGCAGGCGACGAGGCGCCACAGGCCGACGCGATCGCGCTCGCCGAGTTGCTCGGCGTCGACGCAGCGTTCGTGGAGGCCGCGTACCGGGCGCTGTCACAATGAGCGCCATGGACCCGCTGATCATCACCTGCGCGCCGGTCGGAGCCGAGATCGTACCCGAACAGACGCCCTATCTGCCGTACACGCCGCAACTACTCGGCGAGACGGCACGCCTCGTGCGGGAGGCGGGCGCATCGATCATTCACGTGCACTGCCGCAACGACGACGGCAGCAACACGCACAGCGTAGAGCGTTTTCGCGAAGCGTACGAAGCAATCCGCGCGAACAGCGATCTCATCGTACAGTTCTCGACGGGCGGAGCCATCGGCATGACGCCGCAGGAACGCGGCGGCGTGCTCGAGCTGCGCCCGGAGATGGCGACGCTCACTTGCGGCAGCGTGAACTTCGGCGACGAGATCTTCGAAAATAGCTTTCCGATCATGCGCGAACTGTTGAAGAAGATGAACGAGTACGGCGTACGCCCCGAACTGGAAATCTTCGACAAGGGGCACCTCGCGAATGCCCGCCGGCTTGCCCGAGAGCGGCTGTTGAGCTTCCCGCAGCACGTGGATTTCGTGCTAGGCGTTCCCGGCGGGCTGGAGGCCACCGTGCAGAATCTTTGCGAACTCGTCGACGATCTGCCCCCCGGCTGCACCTGGTCGGTCGCCGGCATCGGCAAGCGTCAGCTACCCATGGCGCTGGCGGCGATCGCGATGGACGGGCACGTGAGAGTGGGTTTGGAGGACAATCTTCACTACAGCCGCGGACGCTTGGCTCGCAATGAGGAGCTGGTGGCGCGCGTCGCGCGCCTCGCCTCCGAGGCGGGCCGAAACGTCGCCACGCCGGAGCGGGCCCGGAGGATGCTCGGACTGTCACCAGAATAACGGCCGCCAAAATTGTTCACATATGTCGTGCGCCGGACGCTTCAGGCGATTCCGCTGCTGCTGGCCATCTCCGTCATCCTCTACGGCATCTTGTACAACATGCCGGGGGGACCGCTCGCGCCATACCTGCAGAACCCCCACATCACCGCCGCCGACATCGCCCGCCTCAAGCACAACCTTGGCCTCGACCAGCCGGTCCCGATCCAGTACCTCAAATGGCTGGGGCACATCTTGGTCGGCGACATGGGGTATTCCACGAGCAATTCCGAGCCGGTCTTCCAAGCGCTGATCGAGCGCTTCCCGGCGACGCTGCTGCTTCAGGGCGTCGCCATGCTGGTGGCCATCGCCATCGGGGTGACGGCCGGCATCCTTTCCGCCGTCTATCGTTACACGGGGCTCGACTACGCGATCACGACGCTGGCCTTTTTCGGGCAGTCGATGCCAGTGTTTTGGTTCGCCCTTATGATGCAGCTGGCGTTTGCCGTACACGGCATTCCGCTGCCGTTGGGCTACGTGATCCAGTTGCCGTCGGCGGGCATCGCGAGCAGCGATACCTTCGACTTGGGCGATCGGATCGATCATCTGATTCTACCGGTGATCGTACTCTCGCTGCTGCAGATCGCGCTCTTTAGCCGCTTCATGCGCTCGTCGCTGCTCGAGGTCTTGAGCACCGACTATATGCGCACCGCCGCCGCGAAGGGCTTGACCTTCCGGGCGATCCTTTTTAGGCACGGGTTGAAGAATGCGCTGATCCCGGTGGTCACCGTCACCGCGCTCTCGCTGCCCGGCCTCATCGGCGGTGCCGTCGTGACCGAGACGATCTTCGCGTGGCCCGGAATGGGACGGCTCTTCTATAACGCGCTGACCCAGAGCGACCTCGCCCTGCTGATGGGCTACTTGATCTTGGTGGCATTTCTCGTGGTGTTTTCGAACCTGCTCGCCGACGTCGTATACGCGTGGCTCGATCCGCGCGTGAAGTACGACTAAGGACTGCAACGTGACCGCACCGTCAATGCCGCTCCCCAACGCGATCGTCGAAGACGAGATCGAGTTCTCCAAGGTCACGTTTTGGACGCGCTTTCGGCGCCACAAGCTGGCGATGGCGGGCGTGATCGTTTTGGCGCTGATGGTGCTCGCGGCGATCTTCGCCGGGCAACTCGCGCCCTTCGATCCCAACGCAATCGACAACGGCACCACCGCCGTGCCGCACTGGAACGGCATGCCGCTTCCGCCCTGTTTCCAAGACAAGACGCTCTGCTGGGGGCACCCGCTGGGAACCGACGAGGTCGGCCGCGACTTGCTCTCGCGCCTGCTCTTCGGCGCGCGGATCTCGCTGACGGTCGGCCTCTTCGCCGTGATCATGGAGATACTGATCGGCACGATCCTGGGAGCCCTCGCCGGCTACTACGGCGGCTGGATAGACTACGCGCTCATGCGTCTAACCGACGTCTTCCTCTCTATTCCGATCCTGCCGCTGCTCCTCGTGCTCACGGCGATCGTCGCCGCCAGTTCGTCGAAGGCGGCCTTGAGTTTCGGGGTGATCATCCTCATCATCGGCGCCCTCTCGTGGCCGTCGGTGGCGCGTCTCGTGCGAGCCTCGTTTCTGAGCCTGCGCGAGCGCGAGTTCGCCGAGGCGGCGCGGGCCGTCGGTAATAGCGACGGCCGCGTCATCTTTCGCCACCTGCTGCCCAACGCGGTGGCGCCGATCGTCGTCCAGGCGACGCTCGACGTGGCCGGCGTCATCATCCTGGAATCCACGCTCTCGTTCTTAGGGATGGGCATCCAGCCGCCGACGGCCTCGTGGGGCAGCATGCTCGCCAACGCCCAGAGTAATCTCCAGCAGGCGTGGTGGGCCGCGGTCTTCCCCGGCCTCTGCATTCTGATCACGGTGCTGGCAATCAACTACATCGGCGACGGCCTGCGGGACGCCCTCGACCCGAACATGAAGTAACCACCTTCCCAGAGGAGGGAGGCGAAGATGGCTCGTCTGGCCGTTGCCCTTCGCGCACTAGTCCCCGCGCTCGCGCACGAACCTTTACCTGGAGACCGCTACTATAGAGTCAGCCTTTTTTCTCCATAAACTCGTTTAGCAGTTGCTTCAAGGTAAGATTCGGGATTCTGACGTGCTGGCCGTTGCGGGCATCTGCAACGAGTTTTGCAAGTTTCGCTTCAGCCTCCGTCTTGGTTAGCGTACGATGAGCTTTCTCTCTTGGGCGAAGGCGAAATTCGCGCGGCCTTCGTCATCGGCTCGAAGCCGGAGACGATATGCTTCGTACGCAGCGAGAGAGTCGAACCCAATCAAGCCCCACGCGATATCGTTCGTGCCTTCGTAGGGCAAGAAGTAACCGATGAGATGCCCTCCGCATCGAGGAATCACGCGTCCCCAAACCTCGGCGTACTGTTTGAACGCTTCGCGTTGAAACGGGTCGATCTGGTAGCGAATAAAGCACGTAATCATGCTCCGAGCTCAGCCACGAACCTGTCGAGTTCCTTTCGTTCGACGCGAAACCGCAGGTATCGGCGCATTTCGAAACGATAGACAGCCGCGCTCTTCGTGCGAAGGTCGAGCGTTTCATCGTAACGCCAAGCGTTGACAAAAACCGCGCGGTGGTGCATTCTAGCTTTCGGGGGCCTGCCTTTATGCTTAGCGCTCTGGCTCTTTGCATCGAGCCCCTGTCTGGAAACGCCGGTGTGCGTTGCGCGAACCTTGGTAACTTCCCGCAGGACAAAAGTGCTGCGGAGATCTGGAGCCCAAGTGAAATGCATCGGAAAATAACTCTCACGCTCGCGATGAGCGTGTTGGCGACCACTACTGCGTGGGCTACTACAGCCGGTGCCGTGGCGGCGCTCGGCGCATGGCTTCCCGACCCGAACATTGGGGAAGCGGCGTGGGAGAAAGGTCAAGCGGCCGTGACGAGTCAGTACGACTACTTCGTCTGCGGCACTCGACGAGCGCCCACCGTGAAAAAGGAAAGCTTCGACTATCCCGGCAGCGGTTGCCCGCTGATAAAAAGCGGAACATCTTTCGCCTACGCCCCGAGCGGAAAAGGGAGCGTCGTTTACGATCGCGGGCATAGAATCGTTCTCTATGACAAGGGCTGCTGCGCCTGGCGCGGTTTCGCACTGACGGCCAACGTCGGGCCTCCTCCGAATCCCGTCAGCAATGCGGATCTGACCGGCGTCCACACGATGCGCGGCGTGGCGCTCGGCATGAAGCAGGCACAAGTCGAACGGATCTACGGACCCACTCGACCCTATGACACCAAGGGCCCCCCAGGGGTCACGACGCTTTCCTATACCACGATGAAGACGAAGTTCACGGAGCCCGGAGGAACGTGCGGCCAGTTTCAGAGTTTTTCGTTCGAGCAGGGCCGGCTCATCTCTATCGAGCTGTACGTCGCATGCTAGCCGCAAATTGATCGAAAAGACAGGGGTAGGCTAACGCTAGGTCGATAGGGAAGCATCCAATGGTTCCGCTTGGCATGGTCAGGAGGGAAACGTGCTTCCGAATCGCCGGTTCTTTGCACGAATCGCGTGCGCGCTTGCCATCCTCGCGTCCGCTACGGTTGGGACGCGCACCTTTGCCGCCGGCGTTACCGTCGCCGTCGACGGACGCCCCCTCTATCTGAACCCCGGCCCCATCGAACGCGCGGGGCGCGTCTTCGTTCCATTGCGGGGCATCTTCGAGCGCCTCGGCGCGAGCGTCGTGTACCAGAATCGTCAGATCAACTCGACGAAGGGAAGTACGAGCGTCTCGCTGCGCATCGGGTCGCGCCAGGCGACGGTCAACGGACAACCGCAGATCGTCAACGTGGCGCCGTTCATCGTCGGGGCGACGACGTACGTGCCGTTGCGGTTCATCGCACAGTCACTCGGCGCGATCGTCAACTACAATGGGGCCGCTCGGCTCGTCGCGATTACCGTACCCAGGGCCCAGCTGCCCCCGCCGCCGCCTATGCCGAATCCCCCGCCCGTCAGCGTCGTTACCCTGAGAGCGCGGCAACCGGCGCCGGACGCGCTGACGGGCAACCGCTTCACGCCGATCGCAGCGCAGTTCTCGCACGAGGTCGACGCCGACAGCGTGCGCGTACGGCTGGACGGCAACGACATAACCTCGCGCAGCGACGTCTCGCCGGTCGGTTTTTCCTACAAGCCTCCGGCACCGCTCGACTTTGGAACCCATACCGTAGGCGTGGCCGGCCTCGATCGCAGGGGACTGCGATTCGTCCTGTCGTGGTCGTTCACGACGACGCGACCGGCACCATCGCCCGAGAGTCCGGTGCAGCTGCGCACCCAGGAGCCCTCGCCGGGCGCGACGGTGAACAATCGCTTCGCGGTCGTCGCGGCAGACTTCACTCCTGCGGCCGACGCCGCCAGCGTGCGCGTTCGGCTCGATGGAAACGACATTACCTCGCGCAGCAGCGTGTCGCAGGTCGGTTTCTCCTATAAGCCTCCGGCGCCGCTCGAGTTCGGAACGCATACCGTGCGGGTGACCGGACGCGGACGGGGCGGCTTGGGGTTCGATCGGTCGTGGTCGTTCACCGTCGCGCCGTCGCCCGAGAATCCCGTGCAGCTGCGCAACCAGCGGCCCTTACCGGACTCCACCGTGGAGAATCGCTTCGCCGAGATCGCGGCAAACTTCGCTCCGGACGCCGCGCCCGCCAGCGTGCGCGTCGTGCTCGACGGATACGACGTCACCTCGCGTAGCGCGGTGACGGGGGGTGGTTTTTCCTACAAAACTCCCGCGCCTCTCGCCTTCGGAAGGCACACCGTCAACGTAACCGCCCGTGGGCGAGCCGGTCTGTCGTTCGATCGCTCGTGGTCGTTCACGGTGCGCCGTACCGCGCCGACCCCAATTTCGCTCAGCATCCGTTCGCCTGAAGAAAACGAGGCCGTCGGACTCACCTTCGACGTCGCGGGAAGCACCGCAGAGAACGCTCGAGTTCGCGTCACCGCCGGAGCACCGCAAACAGGCACCGGTCAGTTCAACGGCACCACGACCGCAGGCGCGGGCGGTAACTTCAGGATCTCGGTAACGCTCAGTCCGGCACTTCTCGGCCAGCAAGCGGTGACGGTCAAGATCACCGCGACCGATCCGTCGTCCTCGCAGATCGCAGAGAAAACGCTGCGCCTGCGTTTGAAGCATGCAGCTCCCACGCCGCCTCCGCACGTCACTCCGATGCCCATGCCGACGCCGATGCCCATGCCGACGCCGATGCCCATGCCGACGCCGATGCCCATGCCGACGCCGATGCCCATGCCGACCCCCGCGCCAATTCGCACGCCGAGGGTCGTCCCGACCATCGCTCCGACACCGATGCCGACGCCCGCTCCGGTCCGCACGCCGAGGGTCGTCCCGACCATCGCTCCGACACCGATGCCGACGCCCGCTCCGGTCCGCACACCGAGTTTCGTCCCCACCGTCGCGCCGACCCCGATGCCGACCCCGACACCCACTCCGGCGCGCCCGCGCAAAGTTGCTCCGAGCCCTTCTCCATCGGCGACGCCGTCATAATATGAAGTGCCGTTCGCGCAACCACTGCAGCATGATCGCGGGGAAGCCGCGGCTGTACCGTTGCGGAGTTGCGACGTCGAAGCCGTTTGGCGTTACCTCGAGCGTGTGCCCGGCATCCGGAAACCACTTTACGGTTAAGGGCGTTCCCGACTTGGCGTAAGCGGCGATCAATACCGGCGCGTCGCGGTGCACGTCCACCTTCCGATCGCGAGCGCCGTGGAGGGCAAGCGTGGGCGTCTGGACTCTTGCGAGTATGAGCGCTGGATCGTACGATAGATAACGACGCCAATCCGATAAATATGGTTCGGTGAACACGTCCTTCTCGAAAAGCATCGGGAGAGGCGAATCCTTATACCATTTCGCGACGACGTCATCTATGCGGCTGACGAGGGCCCCAGCGGTGTTTGGGAGTATGCGATGCGAAGGCACAATAACGGGACGCTGGACGGCCAGGGGTCATTTAAGCCCGCATTCCCCGGATGACTTTGCAGTTTGGTTGAGCACTTCGACGCGATTTGTCTTATAATTAGCCTATGAGCGACGATCTTGACGGGCCAAAAGCGACGAACCCGACGGGTGAAGCGAAGAACGAGGTTCTGCACCTCGATTTCGACCGTCGCGTTATGGTTCAGTTTCGTGGATCCGTCGTTACCTCCGATGCAGGTCTGCTCGCCTATCGCGAACTCGATGATGTACTGGGCTTGAGCGATCTTGCCGGCGAACTACTTGCCGACGGACGTAATGGGAAGAATGGCCGTCATGCCTTGGTCGGCATGTTGCGGCAGTCGGTTTTCGGCCGGCTCGCCGGTTACGAGGACGTGAACGATGCCGACCGGTTGCGCCACGATCCAGCGATGCGTTGGGTCGTCGGCGGCAAGGCGGCCAAAGGGCGTGCGGCTTCACCAAGTCAGATGGGCCGCTTTGAAACACAATGGCTCGCCGCATCGGCGAATCTCTTCGCTCTCGCACACCTGTCCGGAAACTGGATCGATCGTGCACGACGCGGTCGATCGGATCGCGAGATCGTGCTGGATATGGACTCGAGCGTGAGCCCAACCCACGGCGAGCAAGAGCAAAGCGTCTGGAACGGCCATTTCGGCTGTACTTGTTACCATCCGCTCTTCGTCTTCAACCAATTCGATGATCTCGAACGATGCGCGCTTCGGCCTGGCAACGTTCACAGTGCCGATAATTGGGAGGCGGTCCTCAAGCCCGTCGTCGCTCGCTACAAGGGAAAGACTTCCCGGATTTGCTTCCGTGGCGATGCGGCCTTTGCGATGCCAAGCATGTACGAGTACCTTGAGTCGGAGGGAATCGAATACGCGATCCGCTTGCCGGCCAACCAGATATTGCAAAACGAGATCGCTCATTTGCTTCGCCCACCCGTGGGTCGGCCGCCGCACTACGTCCAGCGCTTGTACTCGACGTTCCGCTATCAAGCCGGGAGCTGGAGCATAGCGCGCCGTGTGGTCGCCAAGGTCGAGTGGCATCCGGGCGAACTCTTTCCGCGGGTCGGCTTCATCGTGACGAACCTGACGCGACGCCCAAAGAACGTCGTTGCGTTCTACAATCAGCGCGGAACCGCAGAGCAGCACATCAAGGAGGGCAAAGGTGCGATCAAATGGACGCGGCTATCGTGCAGCACGTTCGCCGCAAATGCTGTCCGGCTTCAGCTTCATGCACTGGCCTACAACCTCGGAAACTTCCTACGATCGCTCGTGACGCCGGCCGTTATCGCGGACTGGACACTCACGAGTTTGCGCGAGAAGCTGATCAAGATCGGCGCGAAGGTCGTCAGCCACGGGCGCTACGTCAGGTTCCAAATGGCGGAGGTGGCAATTCCGCGCGCCGTATTCGCCGAACTTCTGCAACGGATCGCAGCGCTACGCCTGCGGTCGGCTCCCGCACCGACGTGAAACACGCTTCGGTGATTCGATCGAGGAACCACCGCGGGAGAATTGCGCCCAAATGAGCAGATTCTCGGGCATTTCGGTCGCGCATCGCCGAAACGTCGGTCCAGAAGCCGCGTGCGCCGTTACCGCAAGGCCCTCCATGGGCGGATTTAGCCGGGGGAGGGAGGTAACCGGGCGGCGAATTGTCCGTCCATATGGAGAATCCCGGGCAACACCAATTGGTTCCTGCTGGGCTTGATCATCGAGAAGGTGACCGGCCATACGATCGAAGCAGAAATACACGATCGCCTGTTGGCTCCGATGGGCCTGACGCAAACGACATTCCCAACGACCGACTGGAGCATGCCGGCGCCCTACGCGCACGGATAGTCGCTGAACGAAAAGAAACAGTGGATCGACGAGTCGGCGATGCTGCCGCCCTCGGTGTCGTGGGCGGCGGGTGCCATGATCTCAGATATGGCCGACATGAAGAAGTGGGTCAAAGCCTACGTCACCGGAACGACCAACAGCGCCGCGTCGCAAAAGGCTCGGCTCACGTGCCTGCCGACGGGTGAGGGCAATCTCGGGTTTGGCCTGGGGCTTGGCTGTTCGGCCGGTTGGTACGGGTATACCGGCGGTATTATCGGTTACAATACCGGCGCATATTATCTGCCGGCCACCGGAGCGACCGTCATCGTCTTCGTCAACAGCGATCAAGAAGAACCGGTCCCCGGTGTCGCAAACGCGCTCTTTCGCGACATCGCGAAAATCATTACTCCCAATAACGTACCTTACGTGAAGTAGAAGAAAATGAAAACTGCAAGGATTGTGGTTATTTGTCTCAGTTTGGCGACCGCCTTCGCGAGCTTGACGAACGTGCGTGCCGGAACGCTCCCCGACATCAGCGGCACGTGGTACGCGAACGGTAACCCTGCGGCACGTTGTACGATCAATCAAAGCGGTGACTCCGTGTCCCTGACCAACGAACAGGGCGCCACGGCCACGGGGAGCTTCGTGAACGCGGGCACGATCGCAACGAACTGGAGCTATTTCGGCGGCAGGAACATCACCGGCACTATCTCGACGGATTTGCGGAAGATCACCTGGAGCAACGGCACGTATTGGTCGCGCCCGCTCGCGCCGATCGCGACGCCCACGCCGGTTCCAACGCCGGTGCCGCAGCCGCCGAGTGCTGTTAACTCTCAAGTCGTGTGTAAGGGCGCCGCTCCGTCCGGGTGGGCCGTAACGAACGATGCTTGGAACCCGACGCGTTGCGGCGGTCCGACAAGCATTACGTATAATGTGTGGACGATTGTGCGGCTAGACAGCATACCGGTGGGCGGCACGCTGTCAATCTGCCAAGGCTACGTTCCCCTCCCGTCCAATTGGGTCACCGTGGGCACAAGTTGGGTCCCGACTCGATGCGGTCAGCCTACTCAGAGCATCAACAATGTCGCGACGATCAAGCGCGTCTCCTAGAACGACCTTATCGATGAAGCTTTGGCATTGGGCGGTGCTTTGAGGTACTTGTGCGCCTCTCACTGATCGCCCGGAGCGCTACCTGCGCCTTGCTGCTGGGATCTACCAATGCCTCACCGACACTGCCGACGGTCAACGCGTCGGTCGTCGCTCGCGCGGTCGCCCCCTATGTTGGGACGCAGCTTCCTGGGATTTCGGTGGCCATCGGTTACCATGGCCGTGTCATCTTCGCGAGGGGCTACGGGAAGGCCGATTTGGCGAGCGGAGCTGCCATGACAGCGCAGACGCGTCTTGGAATCGGCTCGATAGAGAAGCAAATGACGGCGGGTGCACTCTTGGCGCTACAGCGCGACGGATTGCTGACGATCGACCAAAAAGTCAGCGTGCTGCTACCCCAATACATCTATGGAAACCGCATGACGCTGCATGAGTTGAGCACGCTGAGCGGCGGCCTGCAGGGGCATGATGAAGATCCGGACGGCGACGTGACATTCGGGATAGTCGGTGTCAAGACAGGTAACAGTACCGTCCGGCAGGTCTTTGCGAAGCTGAACGCCACCGCGCCGATTCGACCACCGAACACGGCATGGGACTACTCGAATATCAGCTACTGGCTGCTCGGCCGCGCGATCGAATCTGCGACCAAGCGAACCTACGCTCAAGCGATGCAAGAACTCGTCTTTGGCCCGCTCGGAATGAAGACGGCGTACATTCGCGGAACGCGACCGGACGTCAACTTTGCGACCGGGTATACGCGGTTCACCGACGGTACTTTCCACAAGTGTCCCGAAATCAATCTCGGAACGTCGGATTCCACCGGCGGCGGTGCGATGACGGCAAGCGATGTCGTCGCTTGGGATGAGGGCGTGCGCGCCAAGCTGCTCGTGCCCAATCGGCTTACGAACGTCATGTTCGAGCCCAGCGGCTTACCCATTGGCAAGCCGGTCGGTGATAGCTACGCAATGGGCTGGTTTGTCCGCAACGATCCTATGCTGGGCTACGGCATCTTCGATGCAGGCGGGGATACGCTGCTCTTTGCAAGCCTGAATGTGGTATTCCCCGATGGAAGCGACGTCGTGCTGTTGACCAATGCGAACTTCAATAGGTTCGTGTCCGATCGTAACTTGATTGCGTATAAGGTGCACAACGCCATCGCGAGCTTGCCGCCGCTCAAACTGCCCCCGGGCGGCGGGAATCTCCCCACCACGAAGTGCGTGATCGAGTGAACGCTCGCGGCGCGAAAGCGCGCGATCGTCGCCGTTTTACTGCGAGATCGAATACGTCGAACTGAATGAATCCGTCGTCATCTCTGTACGGGATGGCGGTAACGCGGTCGTAGACTAAGGATTCCAGACCGGAAGCAGCGCGAAGCCGGCTTTTTTCGTGGCTTCGTAATAGTACGTGTAAGGCTTGCCCATCAGCTCCACGGAAAAAACCGCCAGTTGCGGCGTGCCGCGGTCGTCCAACGCGAGTGGCTTGAGGTGCTGCGGCGGGCCATACTTGCGCCCCATCGTAGCGAAATCGCCGCCGAAATCTGCGGCCGTTTCACGGCCGTTCAACGCGCGCTGTAGCCACGCGAGCGCCTGTGCTTGCATCCCCGATGGAGGATGCGGTCTTAATGGTAACATTGCTGCGTGAGCATAGCCTTGTGCTTTACCGGAGGTCGTGCCGATTTCCGGGGGTGAGGGCTAAAGAAGCGGCGTAGCTCCTTAAAAACGTCACATTTTCAGAGGAGTTACGCCATGAGAAAGGTTCGCCTACGGGCGGTCCCAACGCCTGCCGCCGTTCCCGATCGCGCCGCGCGCATGACCGTCCTGGATGAGATCTGTCGCCAGAAGATCTCCGAGATCATCCAAGCCGCCCTCATCGCCGAGGCCGACGAGTTCCTCGGTCGTATCGCTGGGGTTCCCGCCAAGACCGCTGCTGGCTACCGTGACGGCTATGAAGAGCCACGAACGATCGCCTATGGCAGCACGCCGGTAACGATTCGCCGGCCACGCGTGCGCGAGAGCGAGGCGCCGTTTAACTCAGAGATTCTGCCGCCGTACGTTCGGCGCTTTCCCGAGCTTGACAAGACGATGCACGAGCTGTGGCTCCAAGGCCTTTCGACGCGCGATTTCGAGCCGTGCCTACGCGCCCTGGTGGGCGAGACGGCGCCGCTGTCGCCGTCAGCGATTTCGCGGATCAACAAGCAGTTTCTCAATGACTACCACGCCTGGTGCCGGCGCTCGCTAGAAGACCGGTACGTGTACCTGTGGGCCGACGGGATCTATCTCGATGCCGGCGCCGAGGAGGAGCGGCGCGTCATGCTGACGGTCATCGGCGTCAACACCGACGGTGAAAAAGACCTGTTGGCGATTGAGGATGCCTTCGGTGAGAGCGCCGAGAGCTGGAACGCGCTCTTCGAGAGTCTGCGCGATCGCGGCCTCAAGAATGTTGCGATGCTGGTTGCTGACGGCGCACAGGGTGTCTGGAAAGCCTTCTCAGCAGTCTTTCCACGCGCCAAGCAGCAGCGTTGCTGGATTCACAAGATGCGCAACATCGAAGACAAGCTGCCGGAAAAGCACCGCTCAACCGTTCACGCGCGTCTCAGCGAGGCGATGATGGCCGACGGCCGCACCGCAGCTGAACGGCTGATCGAGAAGCTCGCCCGAGAACTCTCCCAGCAGTATCCCAAGGCTGCCACATGCCTACGCGACGACGTCACTCGCATGACGGCGTTCTACGACTTCCCCGAGGCGCATTGGAAGCATCTGCGGACGACCAACGTGATCGAGTCCAACTTCGACCCGGTCCGCTCGCGCACCAACGTTTGCAAGCGGATGCGCAGCGCTGACTCAGCAACGTACCTGGTGTGGGCGCTGATGGTCCGCCGCAAGAAACGCTGGCGCCGCTTCAACGGCCACACGCTGCTCGCCAAAGTGCATCAGGCGCTGATAAACAAACCTGTTGCATTGCGAAAGGCTGCGTGATATAAGTTGTCTACGCTACGCCGCTTCGCGGCTTCCCCCGGAGATCGGGACAACCTCGCTTTACCGCCTGGGGCATACTCATTAAGGCGGGCACGTCGCCTTACGGCGTGGCGATCGATCCTATGGGCAAGTTCGTCTATGTGACAAACAGCAGCTCCGGCGACGTTTCTGGCTATGCCATCGACCCACGCAGCGGCACACTGAAGGAGGTGGAAGGGTCGCCGTTTGGCGCGGGACGCTTTCCCCAGGCCGTGGCGATCGATCCAAGGGGCAAGGTCGTCTATGTGGCTAGTGTGTATTCAAGCAACATTTCCGCCTATGCAATCCACCCAGACAGCGGCGCGCTGACGGCGGTGAAGGGCTCGCCGTTTGAGGCCAAATCCTCTCCCTTGGGCATAGCCACATGCCGCGTCGAGAGCGGCCGGTGCAAACGGCCGCCGTTGTAACGCGGCCAAAGCTGTTTCGGCGTCGTTGAAGTAACCGCTTAGATTCAAGCCTTTCGTAAAACCACGCATGCCGTACTCCGCCCCAACACGCGCGCCAAGGGGCTTCGAACGATTACATCGAGCCCGGTTGGCCCTTGGCGTTGAAATGATAGACCGAGGCGAGGTCCATCATCGCTTGCGTGAGCAGCACATGGTAATCGGCGTCAGATGAAAGGCCGTACTTGGCATCGATGTCGTTCATCACTTGCAGGTGGATCGGATGCGAGACGGCGCGGTCGAGCATCACTTCGACGTTGAACCCGTGGCCAGTTTGACCAGCGGCCCACAACGCGCCCGCGAGCGCCTCACCGTTCTTGGGATCGGGACTCGGCACGGAAGGCAAAGCAATGCCTTTGGCCTTGACGATCTTCAACGAATCCGACACGACGAACTGAAAGATCGTGACGAAGTCGCCGACTTTCAATGAACCGAACTTCTTCGTGAGGGAAGCGACCCCGGCGTCGGTCTTGGAGCCGGCCAGCACCTTCACGAGCATCAACGTCTTGAAGTTGCTCGGTCCGCCGCCGGCAATGATCATCGAAAGCGTGAGGGGCAGCGCCGGCTTGCCGACGTAGACGCCTGGATCAGAGAAACGCGTGGGTTGGTCGACGACCTGGGGCAGCCACTTCTGAGCCGCGGCGACAGGCATGGTGAACGCAATGGCGCAGGCCGTTGCAAACGCCGCCATCCAACGAGTCAATAGCATTCCGTAAACCCTCTTTCTTTTATACAAGGGGCGCGAAACAATGACGCCAACGCCTAGAGAACGAGTGGGAGCTTGCGTTTAGATTTACTCAAGTTCTCGCAAGATTGTCGTACGCTTGCAAGCGCTGCTTTGACCTTGCGAACCACTCGCGCGCCATATCATGGAGGCGGCGCATAGCGTGCTACAGGCCTCCTCCGCTCGAAAGCGGGGCATTGTTCGGCGTTAGGATTCGCGCGATATCGCGAAATATGGCATTCGCTACGCCGGGCGCAGGTTTGTTCGCTTGGACATCCACCCACGCGGTGATAAACATGCCTGATTTCGGAAAGTAGAAGTTTGCGGTGTTGTAGCCGGGAAATCCACCGGTGTAGCCGTACCAGCCCTTGCTGCAACCGAGTGCAAGTCCAAACCCGAATCGGGGACGCCCGTCGGAATGCAGTCCATAAGCGCCCGATGGGTCTCCGGTGAGCTCGTTTTGCCGGAAACGTAGAGCTCGATCCAGCGTTTCATGTCGGCCATATCGGAGATCATCGCGCCCGCCGCTCCCATAAGCGAGACAGGAATGGTAATGCTCGTCTGCGCCAGGTCGAAGCGCACGAGGAGCCGCTTGTGGATTTGATCGCCGACGCTTTTGTGCGTGACGTTCTCGATAATTAGCCCGAGGATGAGATAGCCGGTATTGGTGTAGTGGTAGCCTTTGTTGGGCGCGAAGTACGGCTTTTGCGCGACCGCCCAGCGAATTACGGTACGCGGGTCGAAGGTCGCCTGCGGCGAGACGTTCATGCGTTCGAACTGCGGGGTGTCATAGGCTTCGAACAGCCCGCTGCACATGTCGCAGAGCTGGCGGATCGTAATGTTGACGGCGTTCGGGATTGTGACGCCAAGCGAAAAGCGGCTGAGGGGTTCGTCGAGGGAGATTTTCCGTTCATCGACGAGCTGCAGAGTCACCGCGACGACGAAGGTTTTGGTGTTACTGCCGATCCGGAAATGATCGGCGGCGGTCATTTGGCGGTGCTCCGCGAGATCCGCGTAGCCGAACGGGCGGATGAAGCTGTGGCCAGCGCCATCCCAAACGCCCACAAGGACCCCCGGCACCGGAGTTCGGCCGCCATAGAGCTTGCGGTCTTTTTCGACCGCGGCAACAATGGCATTCCGAACGGTGGGGCTTTCCAAGGACGGGCTGTTCGAAGCCGCTGAGACCGAGCGAACGGAACCAGCACAGGCACAGGCGATACTAGCGGAAATCTGTACGTCGCGAATTACCAAGGCAACTCCGTAACGGTCTATTCGCCGACCGGAATTCTGATTCGCAAGATCAAGAAGGGTGTGCTTAGTCCCGACGCGATCTTGCTCGATTCGAAGGGCGAACTTTTCGTTGCCAATCTCGGCGTCCGCGTCGGCCGCAGCGTCAAGGTCTACGCTCGCAATGGCGACGAGCCGATCCAAACGATCCATCGCGACGTCAACAATCCAGGGGCCCTCGCCCTCGATCGCTTCGGCGACTTGTACGTATCCAACGGCGGCGACGTTACCGGCTCGGCGAGGGACGCAACCGGCGCTACCACGGTCTACGATGCCGCCCGGCGCAGAGTCTTGCGGATACTCTCCGGAGGCGGCGGGCCCATCGCCGTCGACCCCACCGGCAACGTGTACGTGCCGACCAACTACCACGTTAACGTCTACGCGCCCGGAAGCAGCAAGCTCTTACGGAGGTTCGGCAGCGACCTCGTGGCCCACGCGATGGGACTCGGTCCACCCTAGCAGGGCGGGGCGGCGTAGGGGCCCGAACCGCTTAGGGCCCTCGTGCGCAAGTGGCGGAATTGGTAGACGCACTAGCTTGAGGGGCTAGCGGGAGCAATCTCGTGCTGGTTCGAGTCCAGTCTTGCGCACCAGGTTTGGCACTTTCCAACGCCTCTGAACTGCGTCGCTACGCGGCTCGCGTGCACGTGCATGCTTCGCCCCTAGGCTCCTTGCCAGAGCCGCTGGAAAGCACCAAACGTGGAAGGTTCGGAAAGCTATGAGCGAGGCGTGGAAGCATGAAGGGATTCCTAGCGGGCCTGGCACTGGCACTAACAGCGACGGCGTGTTCCGCGCCACCGAGCATCCCGGCAAGCGGCGACGTCGGCGGCGGTGAAAGCGGTTTTGGGCGCGCCGGCTCCAAGGTGAATCTGTTCGTCGCCAACAGGGAAGATGTCATCGAGTACACCCGGCGAGGGAGCCTCGTGCGCACCATTCCTCTGGGACAACACCCACCCACGGGCGCCATTGCGTTCGACAAATCCGCACCTCCACGCCATAAGCGACTATTTCGATGTTTCCGTGTTTGCGCCGACGTCGAGGGCATTTGTACGCACGATCACCAACGGAGTCTATGAGCCCCTTGCTCTCGCCGTGGATCGTTCCGGAAATCTGTACGTTGCTAATGGCGAAAACGGAGATTACGGTAATATCGCCATCTACCCGCCGGGTAGCGTGACGGCGTCGCGCACGATCTCCGACGGCATTTACGATCCGGAGAGTCTCGCCTTCGACTCATCCAAAGATTTGTACGTCGGTAATGGCCTCTACGCCGACAGCATCACCGTATATTCGCCCAGCGGAGCTCTGTTAAGGACGATCGTCGACGGTGTCCGCGACCCGGAGTCGATTGCGCTCGATAATCGTGACGATCTTTTCGTCGCGAATACGGAGGACGGTGAAGGTCGAACCGTTACGGTGTACGCACCAGGTAAGACGATGTTAGTTCAAACGATCACCGATGGCATCGATTGTCCCAATCGCTGGCCATCGATTCGACGGGACATCTGTACGTAGCGAACAACGGCAACGGGACGGCGACGGTCTATGCTCCAAGGACCCGCAAGCTTCTGCGCACGATCTCAAAGAAGGTAGGCGCGCCGTGGGTCGTTGCCGTGGATTCCAGCGATGCCCTTTACTTGGGGAGCTTCGGGTCGACGGACAGGATAGGCATCTATCCGCCGGGTCACGTCCTGCCGGCGCGCACGATCGATAACTTCGCCTTAGCTTTGGGCTTTGGACCACCGTAATTATGAGCACTCTGGATCCGATTCGCACCGATCCGGACAAGTACAAAGTCATCTTCGAGAACGAACGAGTCAGGGTTCTCGAGTATCGCGACAAACCGGGAACAAAGACCCAGGCGCATCAGCATCCCAACAGCGTGCTCGTAATACTTTCTGACTTCCAGCGTCGCCTGACCATAGGAAATGACGTTAGGGAAGTAACGGTGAAGGCAGGTCAGGCGTTGTGGTCGGCCGCCCAAGTCCACGTCGGCGAGAACATCGGGACCACCGACACACACGTGGTGTTCGTCGAGCTGAAGGATTGAGTTTAGGCAGGGTTTTCCCGCGCTCATGGCTGCCCATCGGCCGTAGCGTTCCATCGAAACACCTCATCGAGGGGGACTCCGAAGACCTGCGCGATCCGAAACGCAGCCTCAAGCGTCGGCGAGTACTTTCCAGCTTCTATTGCCGCAATCGTCTGACGCGTCACCCCGATGCGCTGGCCGAGTTCCGCCTGGGAGATCTCGCCGTGCATGAAGCGAAGCGTGCGAATATGGTTTCGGATCGATCCGCCGCTCACGCTTGGCGGCGATAACTGACGGCGATGACGCCGTAATGAACCAACTCGGCCGCCACGATCATCGCGAGCGCTGCGTTGATGATATCCCATCCCTTCGAGCTGAACGGCATAACGCACCCAACGAGAATCATACCTGAGATGAGTACGTAGTACGCCCACGTAATCGAGCGGCTCGCGATTGCGCGATCGCGTTCGTCGGGCGGCGTCCGCGCGTCTTGGGGCGCCATTGCCGCCAACAATGCGTTGCCGACGATCAAAATTATCGCCTCTGCCACGACCGTCACGCCGAACTGGACGAGTTGGTGAAGATGCGGCCCGGCGCTCGCAGCCTGATCCGTTGCTGCGACGGTGAAATACGGCCCAAACGTGACCGCGATAGCGATCAACATCAGCCAGGCGGTCTTTTCGCGATAAGGCAAGTCCGGTCTCCCTCGGTCTTTTAGCTTTCGTACGAGGGATTGTATATTAAAGATAACACGATGTCAATAAGATTTAACATATCCGGAGGGCGGGGGCGCCGGCTGGAACGACCGGCCCGCGCCCTCGTCGCACAGGAAGCGCTAAATCGGGGCTTCCCGCTCTAGCCCCAGCTGGGCGCCTCGACGCCGAACTGTTTGGAGTACTCCGCATTCAGCCGCTTCCAGCCTTCGAACTGCATCGCAGCGATGCCGCAGATGCGCTCGCTGGGGATGCCGCTGAGATTGCGATCGAGGACGTCGAGGCAGATGTGCCAACCGGCGGCGCCCATGGCGATCCACTTGCGATCGATGTTGTGCAGCAGCGTCAGGCGCGTGCCGCCATCGAAGGGTTCGAGCTCCCAGCGCAGGTCGCCGCCGCCCCAACCGAGCTGGAGGACTTTTGGCGGGTCGGCGATCGTCACGTTCGACTCGGTAACGTGCGGCGTGGGCGCTTTCACCGTGGTGAGATTGACGGTGCCGAGCGTGCTGAGGCTTCGGTCGGCGTCGAAGGGCGCCCATTGCCGCAGCTGCGCCGGATCCGTCAAGGCTTCCCAGACTTTCTCGGGTGAGTGGCGCAGCTCTCGCACGAGAACCAGCGTCCACTTATCTCCATCTTTTTCGACGCGCGCGCCGGCGGCCGGACCGGGTGCGTACTCCTGGTGAGCGGTCATCTATTTTCTCCTCGTCTTCTTTTTTGGTGATGCTGATTGATCCATGCGGTCGAGGTGGCGTTCGAGAGCATCGACGCGAGCGGACCAGAAACGCCGGAACTGATCCAGCCAGGCATTCATCTCGGCAAAAGGTTCCGGCCGCAGCCGGTAGAGACGGCGCTGCGCGTCGGT
This sequence comes from Vulcanimicrobiota bacterium, assembly GCA_963844705.1. Taxonomy (GTDB): domain Bacteria; phylum Vulcanimicrobiota; class Vulcanimicrobiia; order Vulcanimicrobiales; family Vulcanimicrobiaceae; genus Cybelea. The sequence continues at coordinate 553,819 of CAWJPI010000001.1, forward strand.
CGTCGATTCTACGAAACCGGCGTCCCGCAACACGCGCAGGTGCTTCGATACGGTCGGCTGGGACATGTGAAGTCGTCGCTCGATCTCTCCAACGGACCGCTGCGACATGGCAAGCAGGCCCAAGATCGCGCGCCGGTTCGGCTCCGCAACGATTTCAAAAACGCCGGGCATGCCCTATGTATACTCCATCACGTATATACCTGTCAAGGAATATTTAGGAGCCGGGATGAGCGAGCGACGGCTGCTTCCCGCGCACGTCGTTCACGAACCGTGGTACGGGTCCCGTCCAAGCCTGCTCCGAGGTCCCGGGCGACCTGCTCCACCGACGCAACGATCGGCGAGGTCATGAGCCGCAGCTTTTGAGGCCTGCGTCCTTCGACCGCGCTCAGGATGAAATGGGGGGTGTTTTTATACTTTTTTAGAGCGTGCGCGGGGGGCCGGCGGGAAGGCTTCCGCGGCGCATTCTCGGGACCCTGAAACAGTCGCCGGGCTTTCGGCGTAGAGCTAGGCAACTATGGATTTCGCATCATGTGGTTGACGCGTTTCGCCCTAACCCGTCCGACGGTCACGATCGCAATCTTTGCGGCGCTGATCATCTTCGGCGTTATCTCCTTTGCCCAGCTCGGACGCAGCTCGAGCCCGCCGAATACCGACTTTCCGATCGTTGCGGTCTTCGCCGCCTATCCCGGCGCCTCTCCGCAAGATATGGAACGGATGGTCATCAAGCCGATCGAAGACGAGATGGCCGGCGTCGACAACCTCGACCAGCTCACCGCGACCTCGCAAGAGGGCAGCGCGGTCGTCGTCGTGCAGTTCAAGATGGGCACCGACCTGAACTTGGCCGCCGTCGACGTCCAGCGCCGCGTCGACATCGCGCGCGTCTACATGCCGACCGATCTCGACCCGCCGACGGTCACCAAAGCAGGGCAGTCCGAGCCGCCGCTGCTCGACGTCGCCGTCAGCTCGACCAGCCTCACGCAGCCGCAGATTGCCGACCTGATCAATAGCCAGATCGAGCCCGCTGATCCAACAAGTTCCCAACGTCCAATCGGTGAACGTCTACGGGTCGGCGACCCGCGAGTTCCACGTCGAGCCCGATCCAGTGAAACTCGACGGCACCAATGCGACCCTCGAGGACATCTTCAGCGCCGTCGCAGATCAACAATCTCAACGTTCCCGGCGGCATCATGACGCAGCCGACGCGAGAGGGCACGCGTCGCGATTCACGACTACGTCGAAAAGGCGAGCGACCTGCTGGCGAATACCGCTCTCGCCAGTCTCGGTGCTGCAGTTCCCGGTGAAGTCGCTGAAGATCGGCGACGTGGCCGGCGCCTACGACAGCCATATCGAGATGCGCACGATCTCTTCGTTCAACGGTCACCCGCGCGTCTACATGGAGATCAACCCAACGCTCGACGCCGACCAGATCAAGGCGACGCAGACGCTGCGCGCCGAGCTGAAGAAGATCGCAGGCGCAGTTCCCGCAGCTGGAATTCCACGAGATCGACGCGCCCGCCGACTACACCGCGAAGATGCTCACCGGCGTCGGACAGTCGCTGATCGAGGGCATCATCCTCACGGCGATCGTCATGCTGCTCTTCCTGCACGCCTGGCGGAACGCCGTCGTCGTCTTCCTCGCGATCCCCACCTCGATTCTCTCGACCTTCATCCTGATGCGGCTCTTCGGCTTCCACATCGACTCGATGTCGATGATGGGTCTTTCGCTGATCATCGGCATATTGGTGGACGACTCGATCGTCGTCTTAGAGAACATCACGCGCCATCGAGACATCGGCCTGGACGCCGATGAGCGCCGCGATCACCGGCCGCACCGAAATCGGCGGCGCCGCCGTCGCGATCACCATGGTCGACGTCGTCGTCTTCCTGCCGATCGCGTTCATGTCGGGCATCGTCGGTTCGTATCTGCGCGAGTACGGCGCGGTCGTCGTCACCGCGACCCTGTTCTCGCTCTTCGTCTCCTTCACGCTCACGCCGCTGCTCGCAGCAAAATGGAGCGTGCTCAACCGCTCCGAGGCTCCGCCGCGTTGGCTGCGCGCCCTCGACGACCGGCGTGTCGATATTGCCTTGCTGCTGCTTGCGGCCGGCATGTTCGTCGTCGGTACGGTGACGGGTTGGTTCCTGCTCAACGCCATCGGGATCTTCGTCGCGGCGCTGCTCCTGCTCAACGCCTTCGTGCACCGCTACGAAGCGATACTGCAGCTCTACCGCACCAAGCTCTTGCCGTTCGCGCTGCAGCACGGCGCCTTCGTGGTATTCGTCTGCGTCGCGCTGCTGCTCAACGCGATGACGCTGGCCGCCGGCGGCGGCATGGCGACGATCGCGATCGACGTCATGCTGCTCGTCGTCTGCGCGCGCGGCGCACCTCATCGGAGGATTCCTCCGCAGCAAGGCCGGTGCGAAGGTTCCCGGACGCAACGTCGGGCCCGCCCGGTTCCTCCGGTCGCTCGGCACGACGCGCTCGACGACGATCGCCACCTTCGTCATGCCCGTCGTGCTCGCACTACTGATGCTGCCGTTGGGCTCGGTGAGCTTCGACTTCGTGCCGGCCGAACAGACCGGCGAGATCTCGATGACGGTCAGCTATCCGTCCGGCACGCCGATCGCGGTCACCAACCGGTTCGTCTCGCAAGCTGGAAGACGCGATCATGAAGATCGACGGGGTCAAGTCGGTCAGCGCCACCACCGGCCGCAAGCCCGCGGGCTGGAGCAGCGTCACCGGCGGCAACTACGCGCAGCTCAACGCCACGATGCAAGACAACCGCATCAAAGATACCAACAACGCGATCAAGCAGATTCGCAAGCTTGGATACCTGGTGCCTGGCGCCGAGTTCAACGTCGCCGGCGACAACGGCAACGGCCCGGCGATCTACTACTCGCTCACGGGTCCCGACGACGCGATCGGCCCGGCCGCCGAGAAGGTCGCGCAGTTCCTGCGCGGGATTCCCGGAGCGGTCAACGTGCAGACCAGCGCGGAGAACGGCGCGCCCCGCATGAACGTCGACGTCGACCGCGCGAAGTGCGAGCTGCTCGGCATCAATCCGTCCGACGTCGCCACCGTCGCGCGCATCGCGGTCGACGGCGCCGTTGCCACGAAGGTGCGCACGCCCACGGGCCTGGTCGACGTTCGCGTGCAGTTCCCGTTGGCGGATCGCACCACCGAAGACGCGCTCAAGAACGTCAAGGTGCGCGACGAACGACGGTTCGCTGGTACCGATCGGCGACGTCGCCGACTTTACCTGGACGACCGCGCCCACGAAGATCGAGCGCCTCAATCGCCAGCGCGTGGTCAACGTCTACGGCGACGTGCTTCCGGGATACTCGCTCGGACAGAGTCGTCGGCCCGCTGCAGAAGAAGCTGCAGATGCCGGGCTTCCTGCCGCAAGGCGTCGGCCTGAAGTCGCAAGGCAACTCGCAGTTCATGGAAGAGACCTTCACGAACATGGGCATCGCGCTGATCACGTCGTTCATGCTGGTCTACATTCTGATGGTGATTCTCTACGGATCGTTCCTCGAACCGCTGATCGTCATGTTCTCGGTTCCGCTGGCCATCATCGGCGCGCTGATTTTCCTCGCGGTGATGGGACGGCTGCAGCCCGATCAGGGCCAGTCGCTCAACATCATCTCGATGCTCGGCATCGTCATGCTCTTCGGACTCGTCGCGAAGAATGGAATTCTGCTCGTCGATTACTCGAACACGCTGGTCAAACGCGGCATGCGCGTGCACGACGCGGTGCTGCAGGCCGCGGCGACGCGCTTCCGTCCGATCGTCATGACGACGGCGGCGATGATCTTCGGCATGCTGCCGCTCGCGCTCGGATACGCCGAGGGCGGAGAGTGGCGCCAGGCGATGGGAACCGTCATCATCGGCGGTCTCCTCAGCTCGCTGATCCTCACGCTCTTCCTCGTGCCGATGATCTACGAAACCTGGATCGGGTACTACGAGCGCAGGGGCGACCGACGGGCGATCGCCGCTGAGATGTCGCAGCCGCTCGAGAGAGCGCCGGCATAACCGGGCGGCCGTTCGCGGCGCTCGTTTGACAGCGAGCAAGCACGGGTAGAGAGCGCGCATGAAGAGATTTTCTTGGCTTTTGCTCGCAATCTGCGTGCTCGGCTCGTCGACCGCCGCCGTCGCGCAATCCGTTACGGTGATCGTGAACGGGCAGACGATGAGCTTCTCGCAGCCGCCGATCGAGCGCGCGGGGCGCGTCTTCGTGCCGCTACGCGGGATCTTCGAACAGCTCGGAGCGAGCGTCGTGTACTCCAACGGACAGATCAACGCGACTGCGCACGGACGGACGGTCTCTTTAACGATCGGCTCGACGCAGGCAACCGTTGCCGGACAACCGGCGATGCTCGACGTCGCGCCCTTCATCGTCGGCGCGACGACGTTCGTGCCGCTGCGTTTCATTTCACAGGCGCTCGGCGCAGCCGTGAACTGGGACGACTCGACGAGCACCGTGACGATCGCGGGCCGCGGGGCTGGCGGAGGCTACGCTCCGCAACCGCCGCCCCCGCCGCCGGGACCGCGACCCCCGCGTCCGCCGGCGCTGGTGACGACGTCCCCTACGGGCACCATCTATAACGCCAATCCGACGTTCCGGTTCGGCTTCGACCGTCCGGTGACGATGGAGCGCTTGCGCGTATGGATCGATGGCACGCGCATCGGCGTGCCGCTGCGCCAGAGCAGTCCGGCGTCGTTCGCGTTCGATTCGCCGTGGCCGCTGAGCCGCGGACCCCACCACGTGCGCGTGGCGGGCGTAACGGCGAGCGGCGCGAACTTCGACCTCTCGTGGAGTTTCGTTCGCGGATGATACGGCGCTGGGCGCGATCGACGGCCGCCGCGCCCTCGTAACGGGAGCGGCCGCCGGCCTCGCGGCCGGCGTCGCCGCGGCGCTCCCGCGCGACGGGTTCGCGCACGTTGCGATAACGTATCGCGCGACGCCGCCCGAAGCGACACTCGCTGCGATCGCGGAGGCCGGCGCGCGCGGCTACGCGGCGCGCGTCGACTTTCTCGACGATGCCGGCGCGGTCGAAGCGGCGCTCGAGGACGTGGTACGGGGCTACGGCCCATTCGACACGCTGGTGCATGCGGTGGGGCCGCTCGTCGTCAAACGCTTTGCGGCGTCGACGCTCGCCGATTACCGAGAAGCCTTCGACGGAAACGTGCGCAGCGCGGTGCAGGCCGCGCGCGCCGATGCTGCCGGCGATGCGTGAGGCGCGGTTCGGCCGGATCGTGTTCTTCGGCATGCTCGGCTCGGCGCAGACGCGTCCCTTCAAGAGCCTCTCGCTCTATCAGGCGTCAAAGAGCGCGGTCGTGGGCTTCGCACGCAGCCTCGCCGTGGAAGAGGCCGCCCACGGCATCACCGTCAACGTCGTCGCGCCCGGCGACATACGAGAAAAGACGCTCGATCGGGCGCAGGCGCTCGCCCGCGAGGCGAAAAATCCGCGCGGCCGTCCCGGCAGTTATGAGGACGTCGCCGACGCCATCCGCTTTTTCGTTGCGCGCGAGCGAGACTTCATTACCGGCACGGTAATCGAAGTAACCGGCGGCCTGCAAAGCGCCGCCGAGTAACCGCACAGGACAAACGTACGTTCGGCTCGTAAGCTCGGGCTGCATGACACGTGACGATCGAGAGGAGCATCAGGCATTTGCATTGCCTGGTTCGCGCCCGCATTACGGGCCCGACAAGATCGTCGAAGTCGAGCACATCGATCTGCACCTCACTCCCGATTTGGAGAACGAACGTCTCGACGGCGTCTGCACGCTGACGGTACGCGCGCTCGACGAGCCGGTCTCGCGCCTGGTCCTCGACGCCGTCGACCTCGAAGTCTCCCGCGTCGAGCCGTCCGCCCGCTTCTCGCAGCGCGATGGCAAGCTCGACGATCGAGTTCGAATCCGCCGATCGCGCCGGGTGAACGCGCGAGCCTCGCGGTGACGTACGGCGCATCGAAGCCGCGTCACGGGCTCTTCTTCGTGAAGCCCACACCGGATCAGCCGCAGAAGATCGCTCACCTCTGGACGCAGAGTCAAGACCAATACGCGCGATACTGGTTCCCGTGTCTCGACTATCCGCACGAGAAACAGCGAACGACGACGACGATCGTCGTACCCAAGGGAATCGTTGCGGTCGGCAACGGCGCGCTCGTCGATCGTAGCGAGTCCGACGGCCGCGTCGACCTTCCGCTACCATCAAGAAGTGCCGCACAGCACCTACCTGGTGACGATGGTCGCCGGACCGTTCGTCGAAGTCGAACAGGAAAAAGCCGGCCGCAACGGCGTTCCCGTCTCGTACTACGTGCTGCCCGGGCGCGAGGCCGACGGCGAACGCGCCTTCGGCAAAACGCCGCAAATGATCGAACTCTTCGAGGAACGCATCGGCGTGCCGTACCCGTACGCACGCTACTCGCAGGTCGCCGTCTCGGACTTTATCTTCGGCGGCATGGAGAACACTGCCGCGACCACGCAGACCGATCGCACGCTCCACGACGAGACCGCACACCTCGATTTCTCCAGCGATCCGCTGGTCTCGCACGAGCTGGCGCATCAGTGGTTCGGCGATCTGCTCACCTGCCGCGATTGGGCGCACGCGTGGCTCAACGAGGGCTTCGCGACGTTCATGGAGGCGGTTTGGCGCGAGGCCGACCTCGGCGCCGACGAATACCTCTACGATATCTTCGAATGCGTCAACGCGTATCTGCGCGAGGATTCGCAGCGCTACCGTCGGGCGATCGTGTGCAACGTCTACCGCGATCCGATCGAGATCTTCGACCGTCATCTCTACCAGAAAGGCGCGGCCGTACTTCACATGCTGCGCGGCGAGCTGGGCGACGCGCGCTTCTGGCGCGCGATCGGACGTTACGTGAGCGACAACGCGCAGCGATCGGTGGAAACGATCGACCTCATCCGCGCGATCGAAGCCGCCACCGGCCGCAACCTGCGCGGCTTCTTCAATCAGTGGGTCTATCGCGAGGGGCATCCGCAACTGAGCGTGAGCGTGAGCTGGGACGCGGCGCGCAAGGTCGCGACGCTGACCATCGACCAGAATCAAACGATTGACGACGAGCATCCGCCGTACATCTTCGACGTCGAGGTCGGGTTCGCGCCGGATGCCGGTGCGCTCGCCGGTGGTCCCGCGCGCGATCCGGTGGCGGACGAGCGGCGCGTGCGCGCGCGGGTCGAGCGCCAGCGCGAAACGATCTCCGTACCGCTGGAGTTCGAGCCGAAGCTGGTTCGTTTCGGGCCCGGCTCCTTTCTCTTGGCCGACGTCCGCTATAAGCTCGGCGAGGATTTCGCCGCGGCCGCGCTACGCGCCGATCCAGACGTGGTGGCGCGCATCCGCGCCGCGCGGGAGCTCGCTGGTTCCGGCGGACGAACGGCGCGGGAGGCGCTTGCGCGGGCCTTCGAAGAGGAGCCGTTCTGGGGTGTGCTCGCCGAGACGGCCGGCGCGATTGGCGCGACGCGCGCTCCGTGGGCCCGCGCCGTCCTGATTCCCGCGCTGGCGCACCGTAATCCAAAGGTCGTGCGAGCGGCCGCGTACGCGCTCGGCAACTTTCGCGAACCGGCTGCGGCCGCCGCGCTCATCGAGACCGCGGCGTCTCATCCGTCCTACTTCGTGCGAGCCTCGGCGCTCGTGGCGCTGGGGCGAACCCGCGATCCGCGCGCCTTCGACGTGCTCGCCGCGGCCGTGCGCGGCGCCTCGTGGAACGGCACGGTCGAAGCCGGCGCCGTACTGGGCCTCGCCGAATTGGCGGATGCCCGGGCCATGCCGCTCATCGTCGAAGCCTCGCGTCCGGCGCGCAACGAGGGTTTGCGCCGTGCCTCCGTGGCAGCGCTCGCCCGCATCGGCGCACTCGTGGGAGAGGAGCGCACGCGCGTCGTTGACGAACTCGAAGGGCTGCTTGACGATTCCAGCTTCTTGGTAGCGCTCGACGCAATTCTCGCCGCCGAATCGCTCTCGGACGCCCGCTTATTGCCGGCACTCGATCGCATTTCAGCGCAGGCGGCCGACGGCCGCATGCGCCGGGACGCCGCCGAGGCCGCGATGAGGATTCGGAAAGCGGAAAAAATTCCGGCGCAGGTCAAAGGCCTGCGCGAGGACCTCGATGAGTTACGTGAAGACCAGCGCAGGCTACAGGAGAAGATCGAAGCGCTCGCGCGTCCATAAGGGCCGCGTCTTCGGTTTTCTTTTCGTCGTTATGCTGGCGACGCTGGCCGCATGGCTGTGGAACGATGGCCGCAGCGGCGTTTCGACGCGCGGCATCGCGGCTGCGCCGCCGCGGGCGGCGACGGCATTCGCGCGCGCGGCGAAGTCCGAGCCTGCTTGGACGAACGCGCAGCGCCTGGCGCTGACGGCGCAGTTGCACGGCGCCTTTGCACCGGCGCTTGCCGGCGCCGCGGGCTGGAGCCTGGCGGTGACCGGCGATAGCGGATATCTCGTTTTCGACGACCGCGCGAGCCGCGCCGTCGCACCGGCCTCGGTGCAGAAGCTGATCGTTGCCGCCACCGCGCTCGACGCGCTTGGTCCGCGATATCGCTTTCACACGATATTTGCCGCCGCCGCTCCCCCCGCGGCGGACGGAACGCTCGACGGTAACCTTTGGCTCGTCGGTTCGGGCGATCCATCGTTGCAGTCGTCGGATTTGCGAAACGGAATTGCGATGCTCTCGCGGGGCGGATTGCGCCGCATCGATGGCGGCGTCGTGATCGACGCGACGGCCATCGGGGGGCCCGCCCTAAATCCGCAACTGGCCCGCCGGCGACGACGGGCAGAATTATGCGGCGCCCAGCAGCGCCGTCTCGCTCGACGGCGACACGATCGAATCGCACGAGACCGTCGGGGGCGCCGACCAAGCCGTATGGGCGCCCATGCAGGACGTGCCGCGCTCCGTTGGAGCCGCCGCGCAGGCCATGCTCGCCGAGCAGGGCGTCGCCGCCTCGGCGCCTTTTGCGCTCGGTGCGGCCCCGCTGGACAGCGTCGTTCTCTGGAACCACAAATCCGCGCCCCTCTCGACGCTCGAGACGCACATGCTCTACGTCTCGGATAATCATTACGCCGAACAGTTGCTGCGAGCCGTCGGCGGCGAGGTAAGCGGCGTCGCCGACGACGATGGCGGCCTCTCGGCCGAGCGCTTTTTTCTACGCCGCCGCGACGTCCCCACGCCAGGCTTGAATATCTTCGACGGCAGCGGCCTCTCCCGTAAGAACCGGGTCGCGGCGGTGACGATGGCGCGGCTGCTGATCGCGCAAGAGCCGGCGCTCTACCGCCTGCTGCCGTTGGGTGGACGCGAAGGAACGCTCGCCGGCTACGATTTCACCACCGCCCTCGGGCGCGTGCGTGCAAAGACTGGGCACCTTTCGGACGTCTCGGCGTTGGCCGGTTACGCGAACACGGCGCATCACGGGCGCGTCGCGTTCGCGTTTCTCGTCAACGGCTCCCCGGGCGATCCCGATGACGCCATCGTGCGCGCCGTCGACCGGCTCGTTCAATTTTAGCTCCCGCAACTTCTTGGAGGTACCACGCAAGTAGTGTTCGATGAATCGATGCTCTCCGGTCTACTCGACCGTGCGTTACAGCACGGGGGCGAGTACGCCGACGTCTTCTGCGAACGGCGCAGAACCGTAACCTATCGACTGCAGGACGGCCGCATTCACGATTCGTCGTACGGAGTGACGCTCGGCGTCGGCATTCGCGTCGTGGTGGGCGAGGCGGCCGGATTTGCCTGCTCCGACGACCTCACTCCCGACGCGCTGATGCTGGCCGCCGAATCGGCGTCGCTCATCGCGCGCACGGCGCCCTCGGGCAAGATCGGCTCGGCGGAATTGCGCCAGGAGAAGGTGACGTCGCTTTACGAGGGCGACCTTGTCACGACGATCGACGCCGGGCGCTACGCGGCGCTGCTCGAGCGCGCCGACGTCACGGCGCGGCGCTACGATCCGCGCATCATCGCGGTCAACGCGCAGGTAATCGACGAGACGCAAGAGGTATGGATCGCGACCAGCGAAGGCCGCGTGGTGCAGGACTACCGGCCGCTGATCACGCTGGGCATTCAAACGGTGGCGTCCGACAAGCAGGAGCGCAGCTCCGGATACGTCGGGGACGGTGGGCGCACGTCGATCGCATACTTCGACAAGCAGACGCCTGAGTATCTCGCCGAGGACGCCGCGCGGATCGCGATCGTCAACCTGTGCGCGACGCCGGCGCCCGCCGGGGAGATGGAGATGATCGTCGGCGCGGGCGGCGGAGGGGTGCTGCTGCACGAGGCCGTCGGGCACGGGCTCGAAAGCGACTTCAACCGGCGCGGCACCTCGCTTTACAGCGGGCGCGTCGGAGAGCGCGTCGCCAGCGAGCTGGTGACGATCTTCGACGACGGCAATCTGGAGGAAGAGCGGGGCAGCCTGAACGTCGACGACGAGGGGGTACCGGGTCAGCACAAGGTACTGGTCGAAAACGGCGTGCTTCGTGGCTACATGCAAGACACGCTCAACGCCAGGCTCATGGGCGTCACTTCCACGGGGAGCGGCCGCCGCCAATCCTTTCGCTTCGCGCCGCAGCCGCGCATGTGCAACACGTACATGCCTAACGGCACCACGAGCGTCGACGAGATCCTGGCTTCCACGAAGCGCGGAATCTACGCGAAGTCGTTCGCCGGCGGCCAGGTCGAGATCGCCAAAGGCGACTTCGTTTTCATGGTCGGCGAGGGGTATCTCGTCGAGAACGGCAAGATCACCGCTCCCGTGCGCAATGCGACGATCGTCGGCAACGGCCCCGACGCGATGATGAAGGTCGTCGCTGTCGGCAACGACAGCCGCTTGGCCCGGCGGCACTACACGTGCGGCAAGGGAGGCCAGTACGTTCCCGTGGGCGTCGGCATGCCGACGGTCAAAATCTCCTCGATCACCGTCGGCGGTACCGCAGCATGAATGAGACTACTGCACTCGACCTGGCCCGCGAAGCACTCAAGCTTGCCGCGGCTGCGGGCTCGCACAGCGCCGAAGCTTCGGTCTCCGTCGCGCGCCGTTTCCACGCCGAAGCGCGCGAGAACGCGATCTCCAAGCTCGAGGGCTCCACCGGAAAGAGCCTTTTCATGCGGCTCTTCCGCGACGGGCGCAAAGCGACGCTCTCGACATCGGATCTTTCGCCCGACGGCATGAACGACGCGATCCGTCGCGCCGTCGCGCAGGCGACGCACGTGGGCATCGACGAGTTCGCCGGCCTTCCGGACCCGATCTCGAGCGCCGGCGTCGATCTCGCGCTCTACGATGCGAGCATCGCGGAACGTGATGGCAGCCGAGAAAGTCGACGACGCGATGCGGCTCGAACGGCTGATTCGCGAGGCCGACGCGCGCGTCGTCAACTCGAGCGGTTCCAACTATACCGATGCCGTCGCCGTGACGGCCATTGCGAACAGCTAGCGGATTCGCCGCCGCCTATCCGTGGACGCGCGCCGGCCGTTCGACGGGCCCCGTGGCGCTCGACGGCGGCGTGAAGCGAATCGCGCACTACGGTACCGCCGGTCGCTATCTCGGCGAGCTGGAGCCGCCCGACGTGGTCGCGACCATGGCCGTGCGCCGCGCCGTCGATCTCTTCGGCGCGCGCAAGCCGCCGACGATGCGCGTTCCCGTGATCTTCGAGCGCGACGTGGCGGCGATGTTCCTCGACGACATGCTTTGCCGCGGTCTCGGCCGCCAACGTCGCCATCAGCAACTCGTGGCTGACCGAGCGCATGGGCACCCGCGTCGGCAGCGAGCTCGTCACCATCATCGACGACGGCCTGCTGCCGGGCAAACTCGGAAGCTCGCCGTTCGACGGCGAAGGCGTGCCGACGCGCCGCACGCCGGTCTTCGAACGCGGAACGCTGCGCTCGTTCCTCTACGACACCTACTACGCGCGCAAGCTCGGCGCGACCAGCACCGGCAACTCGACCGGCGGCGGCATCGGCCCGAACAACTTTTACCTCGAGCCGGGAACGATTCCGCTTGCCGAGATTATCGCCTCGACGCCGATGGGCGTGCTGGTGCTCGATACGATCGGCTTTGCAACCGAGCACGCCTCGGGTACGTACAGCCGCGGCGCGCGCGGCTTTTTCATCGAGAACGGCGAACTGGCCTATCCGATCGACGAGTTTACCATCGCCGGGCACTACCCGGAGATGCTCGCGCGCATCGACGCCGTCGGCGACGATCTGCGCTTCGACGCGGCCGTCGTCTCGCCGTCGTTCCGCGTTGCCGAGATGACGGTCAGCGGGAACTAAAGGACAACGAGTTATGACACAATCGGCAATCAGCTTAACGCTCGTTCTGCGGATCGAGATGCCGAACGAGCCCGGCGCTTTCGGCAATCTGGCCAACGCCATCGGCGATGCCGGCGGCACGATCGGCGCGGTCGACATGCACACCGTGGCCGACGCGCGCGTCGTGCGCGACGTCACGATTGCGGTGGCCTCGGAAGCCGTTGCCAACGAGGTGCGCAAGGCCATCGAGAGCGATCGACGGCGCGCGCGTCATCTTCGCCGCGGACTCGACCTTCCTCGCCCATATCGGCGGCAAGATCCGCATCGATCCGAAGATCGAGATCAAGACGCGGCAGGATCTCTCGACCGTTTACACGCCGGGCGTCGCGCGCGTTTCGATGGCGATCGCCGCCGACCCGGCCAAGGCCTTCCAGCTCACGATCAAGCGCAACACGGTCGCGGTCGTCACCGACGGCACCGCCGTGCTCGGTTTCGGCGACATCGGTCCGCTCGGCGCGCTGCCGGTGATGGAAGGCAAGGCGATGCTCTTCAAGCAGTTCGCCGACATCGACGCCTTCCCGATCTGCCTCGACACCAAGAACGTCGACGAGATCGTCGAGACGGTCGTGCGCATCGCGCCGGTCTTCGGCGGCATCAACCTCGAAGACATCAGCGCGCCGCGCTGCTTCGAGGTCGAGGAACGGCTGATCGAGGCGCTCGACATTCCGGTCATGCACGACGACCAGCACGGCACGGCCGTCGTGATCCTCGCCGCGCTGATCAACGCGGCGCGCGTGGTCGGTAAGCCGCTGGAGGATCTTGCAGGTCGTCGTTTCGGGAAGCGGCGCGGCCGGAACCGCGACGATCAAGATGCTGCTGGGCGCGGGCGTGCGCGACGTGATTCCGGTCGACCGCGCGGAGCGCTCAATCGCACCGACCGTTACGAGAACCCGCATTGGCGCTGGCTGGCCGAGCATTGCAATCGCGAGAACCGCCGCGGCTCGCTGCGCGAGGTTCTCGAGGGCGTGGACGTCTTCATCGGCGTCTCGGCTCCGGGCATCTTGCAGCCGGAGGACATCGCGCGCATGGCGCGCGACCCGATCGTTTTCGCGATGGCCAATCCCACGCCGGAGATCATGCCCGACGTCGCCGCGCCGGTGGCGGCCGTCATCGCGACGGGGCGTTCCGACTTTCCCAATCAGGTCAACAACCTGCTCGCGTTCCCAGGCATATTCCGCGGCGCGCTCGACGTTCGCGCGCGGCGCATCACCGAGCGCATGAAGCTCGCGGCGGCCTTACGCGATAGCCGAGATCGTCACCGACGACGAGCGGAACGCCGAGTACGTCATTCCCAGCGTCTTCGACGTGCGCGTGGTCAGCGCCGTCGCCAAGGCGGTCGCCGCCGCGGCTGTCGAGGAGGGTGTCGCACGGCGCACGCCGGCGAAGCTCGAAGGCGAAGACGTCATCGACCGCGTCTTGTAGCGAGCGCGCGCTCTTCGGTGCGGATCCGCCATGAGAGTAGTGACGCGTTGAGGAACGAGAAGACGATCGCGAGTTCGGTCGCGCCGAAAGCCAGCGGCAACACGGCGATCTCCGCGCAGACCACGATGTAGTTCGGGTGACGGAAGAAGCGGTACGCGCCCCGGCGCACCAGCGGCTCGCCCGGGAGCGTGATGATGCGCGTCGTCCAGAACGGCCCAAGGCTGACGATGCTCCACACGCGCAGCGGCTGTAACAGCACGTAGACTGCCAGCAGCGTCCAGTTCGGCACGGTATCCTTCGGAATCAGCACCGCCATCGCAATCAGCCACGCGGCGTGAAGCGCTACGAAGAACGGATACTGCACCGCCGCAACCTCCACGCCCCCGCGCGCCAGCAGCCTCTGCGTATTTCGCCGGGCATAGCACAGCTCGACCCCCCGCTGCAGCGCGACAAGAGCGAGAACGACGTACAGGGTCACTTCTCAGGTGTCATCTGAGCGCAGTCGAAGGACGGAGCACGCTGCGGGCGATTGCGACGCTGCGCCGCGGGCACGCTCCCTGCGCACATCCTGTGCTCCGGTCGCTCGGCTCGATTTTTGGGAGAACAAAGTTTTGAAGAGCACATCCTGTGCTGCCCAAAAATCGAGACGTCCCGCGACACAGCGTCCCAACCGCCCGCAGCGCCAACCAACCCATCCGCATGCCATCGAACCTCACGCGAATCGTGGCCGAAAGCGAGAATGCATGCCGTCCTTCCCAAGCCATTAGCGCGCTCAATGTGTCGAGTCGTTGGCGTGGGATTGTCGTCGCACACGTGTCGTTCCAATCGTCGTCCCAGGACTGGCGTGGAGTTCAAAAGCGGCACTCACGTAGGTCCTTCCCGCGCTCAGGATGGCACGGGGTTTTCGAGCAGCGTGAAGCCGGCGGTGAAGCCGGGGCCGAGCGCGCTGAGCAGCGCGCGTTTCCAGGGCTTTTTCGATGCGAGCGTGCGGTCGAGCACGAACATGACCGTCGCGGCCGACATGTTGCCGTATTCGCGTAATACGTCGCGGGAGTCGTTCAGGCGCTCGGGTCCGATCTCGAAGGCGACCTCGAGTGCGTCGAGCACCTTCGCGCCGCCGGGGTGGCAGATGAAGCGGTCGATGTCTTGGAGCGCTAGGTCGTGTCGCACGAGAAAATCTACGGCGATTTCGTGCAGCTTCGTCGTGACGAGTTCGGGAATGTCGCGCGAGAAGATCGCTTTGAGGCCGTCGTTGGTCACCTCCCAGCCCATCACGTCCAGCGAATCGGGCCAGGTGAATTCGCCGCCAGCCACGACGCCGGGACCGTCGCCGTCGCAGCAGAGCAGTGCGGCGGCGGCTCCATCGCCGAAGAGCGCCGTCGCCACGATGTTGCTTTTTGAGAAGTCGTCGCGCCGGAAGCTGAGCGCGCACAGCTCGACGACCAGGAAGAGCACGAGCGAGCCGGGGTTCGCGCGCGCCATCGTGGCGGCGCGTTCGAGGCCGATCACACCGCCGGCGCAGCCGAGACCGAAGATCGGAAGACGCCGCGTCGTCGGCGGGAGCGCCATTCGCTCCATCAACAGCGCGTCCAGGCTCGGCGTGGCGATGCCCGTCGTGGAGACGACGACGATCGCGCCGATCTCTTCGGGGCGCCGTCTCGCGCGCGCGAGCGCCTCGCGCGTCGCCCGTTCGAGCAGGTCGACCGCCGACGCGAGATAGACCGCGTTGCGCTGCGGCCAATCGTGCAGATCCTCGTACCATTCGATCGGCACGCAGGAGTAGCGCCGGTCGATGCCCGTATTGGAGAACATTGGAAGCAGCCGCACGATCTCGCGCGAGCGGGGTCCCAACGCGAGATCGATCCGGCGGATCACCTCGGCCTGACCGAGCACGAAGGGTGGGACCGCCGTGGCCGCCGCTACGATGGCAGGGTACCCGCGGCCCGCGATGGTAATGGCATACCTCCCGTGTCATTCTGGCAATTTTCAGCGGCGTTATTCGCTGCCGCCCTCTTAGGCGCAGCGAGCCGGCCGCCTCCGCTCATCACGTACTCCGCGCCCGCAGGTGACCGCCCGGCAGGCGCCGACCGCGTGCACCCCACCGATGCCATTCTTCCCAACGGGAGGATCGCTGCACCGGCCGGCGCGAGTACCTTTGTCGGAACCGGTACGCTGGGTATGGCGCTTTCGCCGGACGGGCGCTACGCCATTCTGTCCAATGCGGGCAGCGCGATCGTCGCGACCTCTCCAGCGACTGCGGCGACTGGCCTGGTGCCGGGCTCGTCGCTGGCCGTCGTCAACGCGCGCACGATGCGGGTCGCCGGCGTCTATCACGATCCGTCGGCCTCGTTCTTCATGGGCGTTGCCGCGGTGCGCGATCCGCATAACGCGTCGCAAACGATCGTGCTCGCCTCCGACGCCGCGGCCGGAAGCGTGCGCGTCTTCGATCTCGATGCACTTGGCACACTGACGCCCGTCGCCGCGATCGCGCTTCCGGGGCACAGCCTTCCCGCGCAGATCTCCACCTCGAGCGACGGCCGAAGCGCGTACGTCGCCGATAACCTGAAAAACGCCGTCGTCGAGATCGACGTCGCGAGTCGCAGCGTGGTGCGCTCGACGCCGGTCGGCGACTTTCCGCTCTATCTGACTGCGGGCCGCGGACTGCTTCTGGCCAGCGGCGGCGGATTGAGCGCGTACGCGCCGCTCGCACCGCCTGCCGCGCAACCGCAGTTTTCCGCGCCGGCGTTCGATTCGACGCGTTCTTCCACGCTCTCGGTGTTTACGCTCGCCGCGGGTGACGCCGCTGCCGATCCCTCGAGCGTGCCGATGGATCGGGCACCGGACGGCACTGAGAACGTCGGCGGCGCGGCACCCGGTCCAGCGGTGATCTCGAAGGACGGCAGCGATGCGTACGTCGCGCTCGCAAACGTCGACCGCGTCGCCGTCGTCAGTCTCGCGGGCACGCCGCGCGTCGTGCGCGGCCTCGACCTGCGGCTCTATCCCGGCGCGCCGTTCGGTGCTCAACCGAGCGCCGAAGCACTCAGTCCGGACGGCAAGCGGCTCTACGTTGCGCTCGCAGGGCTCGACGCGGTTGCGGTGCTCGATGCGAAGCGCCCGACCCGCTACCGCTTCGGTTTGATCCCAACGGGCTGGTATCCCAACGCGCTGGCGCTCTCTCCGAACGGCCGCTATCTCTACGTCACCGCGGAGAAGGGCGTCAACGGCTGGGGAATCCTGCAGCGCATGGATCTCAAGAAAACCTCGCTGGTAAAGGCGACGCTCGCCGCGCTGCGCTACAACCGCAGGCCAAGCGTCGCCAAGTTCGATCCGGTGGTACCCGCGCTGCGCTCCGAGAAGCGCAGCGCGACGATCGACCACGTCGTCTACATCGCGGTGGGATCGCGCGGCTACGATGCTATGCTCGGCGACCTCAAAGACGACGCCGGCACTCCGCACGGCAACGGCGACGCGTCGCTGACCGCATACAACGAGAGCGTTACGCCGAACTTGCACGCGCTGGCTCGCTCGTACGCGCTCGCCGATAATTTCTATGCATCCGACGCCGATCCGGATCTCTCCAAACAGTTCGGGGCGGCGGGCGAGGCGACGCTCTACCAAGAGATGGTCGCGGCGGCCGGCGCCGCGCGCGCTCCCCTCAACGATCACGGCGACGATCCCGAAGACTACGCGCGAAACGGCTACCTCTTCAACGCGCTGGCGCGAGCGGGGCTCAGCTTCCGCGACTACGGTGGGTTGTTGCGGCTCTCGGGATACGACGGATCGCTCTACCACTACGACGTGCCGGCGCTCGCGGCGCTTTCGGGCAATGTCAACCTCGCCTATTCTGCGCCCGAACCCAAGCCGACCGCAGCTCCGAAGGTTACCCGCCCGGCTATCGCCGCTTCCACGGCAAATACCGCCGACACCGCGCGCGCCGCCGAGTTCGTGCGCGATATGGGCGCTCTCGTGCAGGCCGATCGCGAGCCCAGCTTCACCTATATCCGGCTTCCCGCAGCCGGCGATTCGGTCTCGATTGCCGATGCCGACCACGCGCTGGGCACGATCGTCGACTTTCTCTCGCGCTCGCCGCACTGGAGTTCGACCGCGATCTTCATCGTCCCCGAAGGCATCGAGTCGCCCGGCGATCACGTCAACGCATGGCGCAGCTACGCGTTGCTCGTCTCGCCGCTGGCAAAGCGCGGCTACGTGGGCGACGAACACCTCAGCGCGGCCAGTGTCGTGAAGACCGAGGAGGAAATCTTCGGACTTCCTCCACTCGATCTCAACGATCTGCTTGCGTCGGATATGGCGAGTTTTTTCACCGACGCCCCGAACCCGGAGACATACCAAGCACGATGAGCGCGCACGCTAACGTCGATTTCGGTCCACGACTGGTAGCCGATCCCACCGGACGGCTGCGCTCGCTGGTCCTGGTCAAGCCCAACATGGCGATCGAGCGCGCGGCGGAGCTTCCCGGCGAGCCCGGAGCGATCCACGCGCGTGCCCTGGAGCAGCTCGACGTGCTGCAGTCGACGCTGAAGTACTTCGGCGTCGAAACGATCGTGCTGCCCTCGCACGGCGGCGACGCTTACGAATGCAGCGCCGGTGACGCGGCCGTCGCCTTTAGCGACGGCGCCGTCGTGATGCGACCGAGTGCGATGTCGCGCCGGGCCGAGGCCGATCGCATGCAGGGCGAGTTCGCGCGGATCGACGTGCCGCTCGCCGGACACATCGACAGCCCCGGCCTGCTCGACGGCAACGACGTGATCTTAGCGGGAAAGACGGCGTTCATCGGCGTTGGACCGCGCGGCAACGACGTCGGGCGCCGCGGCTTCGCGCGGCTGGCCGAGGCGCACGGCTTTCGTACCGTCGAAGTGAAGCTCTCGCCGGACGTGGGTGCGCTGCGCGCGGTCGCGGGCGCGGTGGCGTCCGACACGATCGTCGTGGGAACGGGCGTCGCCGACATGTCGGCGTTCGACGGTTTCAAGACGATCGTCCTCGAGCGCGGCGAGGAACAGGCGGCCGGCGCGCTCTGCCTCGACGAGCGGCACGTTCTCGCCGAGATTCGTTACCGCACGGCGCTTGCCCAAATGCGTCGCAGCGGCATTACCGTCGAGGCGATCGACCTCTACGAGTTTACGAAGATCGGCATCACGCCGTCGATGCTGGCGCTCGTGCTCAAGCGCGAGTAACGCTGGATGCGTTACGCGCTCCTCTCCGATGTACACGGAAATCTTTTGGCGCTCGACGCCTGCCTCGTCGATTTCGAGTCGCAAGGCGGCGCCGACGGCGTGATCATGGCAGGCGACTATTGCCTAGCGGGACCGAAGCCGAAGAAAGTGCTGCAGCGTTTGGAAGAGATCGGCGCGGCCTGCATCCGCGGCAACAAGGATCGCGTCCTCTGCGACGAGGATAACGACGACGCTCACTCGCCCGATCGATCTCGCCCGCATTGCGTGGACTCGGCGCGAACTTGGCGAACGCTGGCTCTCGTGGCTCAAAGAGCTTCCCTTTGCGATGCGCGTCGGCGAAGACGACAACCAGCTGCTCGTCGTGCACGCCAATCCGAAGAACGACGAGGAGCACATCTGGCCCGACGCCGACGAAGCGACGCTCAGAGCGGCTGATCGGCGACGAGCGCGGCGATGACGATCGCATTCGGCCACCTGCACCTTCCGTACGTGCGTGCGTGGCGCGGGCGATTGCTGGTGAACGTGGCCTCAGCGGGCTTGCCGAAGGACGGCGACCCACGCGCCTGCTACGCGATCCTTACCGAGCGCGACGGCGGTTGGGAGGTCAAGCACCGCCGCGTGCCGTTCGACGTGAAGAAGGTTGCAACCCAATTGAGCGATTGCGGGATTCCGGAGAGTGCGGAGCTCATCGCCACGCTTCGCCGCCATCGGTACAAGCAATTAAAGAAGATCATTCCGTAGGCACGCCCCCGGCCGTCGAGGTCGAACAGCCTCGTGAAACGCTACGGCGACTTCACCGCCGTCGACGGCATTTCGCTGCGCGTCGAAGCGGGCGAGTTCTACGGGTTTCTTGGCCCGAACGGCGCGGGAAAAACGACGACGATCAACGCGATCGTCGGCTTGGCACGCAAGAGCGCGGGTAGCATTCGCATCTTCGGATACGACAACGAGCAGCAGTGGCGCGAGGCCCGGCGCCTGATCGGGCTCTCGCCGCAGGAGTACAACTTCGACCGCTACCTCTCGCTGCGCGACGTCTGATTTACGCGGCCGGCTACTACGGGCTGCGCGGCAAGGCGGTGGCCGAGCGCGCCGACGTGCTGCTCGAGCGCTTCGGCCTCACCTCGCACGCGCACCTCGAGTATACGAAGATCTCGGGCGGTCAGAAGCGCCGCCTCTCGCTGGCGCGCGCGCTGATCCACGAGCCGAGCCTGTTGATTCTCGACGAGCCGACCGCCGGCGTCGACGTGGAGCTGCGGCTGGAGCTATGGGAATGGCTGCGCAAGCTCAACGCCGATGGGCTGACGATCTTCCTCACGACGCACTACCTCGAGGAGGCCGAAGAGCTGTGCCGCCGCATCGCGATCGTGCGCGCGGGCCGCATCGTCGCCGAAAAGCCGACGGCAGAACTGGTCGCCGATGGCGCCTCGCTGCAGGACGTCTTCTTGGAGCTGGTGCGTGATTAACTTGGTCGCACTGTGGACGCTGGTCAAGCGCGAGATGGTGCGCAGCCTCAAGATCATCAATCAGGTGATCTGGCCGCCGATCATCACGACGCTGCTCTACGTGTTCGTCTTCGGACTTGCGCTGGGCAGCCGCATTCCGAGCGTGCAAGGCGTGACCTACGCGCAGTTTCTCATTCCGGGGCTCATCATGCTGCAAGTGATCGACTCATCCTACGGCGAGTGCTCCAGCTCGCTCTTCCAGGGCCGTTTCATGAACTCGATCCAGGAGCTGCTGATCGCGCCGATGTCGGCGTACGAGATGGTGGGGGGCTACGTGCTGGGCAGCCTCGCCCGCTCGCTGCTCATCGCCGGGCTGATCACGCTGCTGGGCATTCTGCTCGTGCACATCGCCCCGAGCAACTGGCTCCTCTTCTTTGGCGTGATCGCGCTGGTCTCGGTGCTCTTCTCGGCACTGGGTCTCATCTTCGGGCTGATGGCCGACAAATTCGACCACATCGCCATTCTCACGACCTTCATCATCACGCCGCTAACCTTCGTCGGCGGCGTCTTCACGTCGGCGACGATGCTGCCGCCAACGCTGCGCACCTTCGAGCTATTCAACCCGATCTTCTACACGATCGACGCGTTTCGCCGCAGCTATACCGGAGAGAGCTACCTCTCGCCCGTGTTCTCTATCGCGATGATCGTAATTCTCACGGCAATTTCACTGGGAATAGTGTTGCGATTGACCGCAATCGGATATAAGCTTCGAACGTGAAATGGTTACTGCTGGCCCTTCCTATGCTCTTGGCGCTCTCCGGTGCGCCGGTACATCTGGCCATCAAGCCTTGGACGGGCAACGATCTCCAGACCACCAGCTCGAGCGCGGCAAAGTACCGTCTCGAAGTGAACGGAAAGCCGAACGTCGCGGTTCGCCTCGCGGCCAAAGGCGTCGCCAACGGCTGGCTCGCCGCGTTCTGCACGCCCAAGTACTGCTCGCCGCAGCACGTCGAGACGTCGCTTCCGTCCTCGGGCCAGACCGTCTTCCAGTTCGAGCTGATCCGCGAGTCGGTATCGGCCCCCAAAGAGAGCGGCGCCACGATCGTCAACGCCGACGGCGCCAGCGTAACGGTCCCAAAGGTGTATCGGGAGTAACGCGCCCGCTTTGACGGGGAGGCGTTAGAAAAATGGGTTGTGGTGTTTTTCTAGGCCGATCTTGCTTGGGGGGCCGTGGCCGGGCATGACGACCGTGTCGTCGGGCAGCGTGAAGAGCTTGCTGCGAACGCTGTTGAGAATGTCGGCGTAGGTGCTCTCGTCGCCATAGGCGCCCCCGACGCTCGCGGCAAAGAGCGTGTCGCCCGAGAAGAGCGCGCCCTCAAAGAGGAACGACGAGGAACCGTCGGTGTGGCCGGGCGTGTGGAGCATGCGGATCGAGGCGTCGTCGCCGAACGGCAGCGTTTCGTTGTCGCGGATCGGCAGCGCGTTCTTGGAAAGCGAGCCGATGGCGTGCACGTCGAGCGGGTGCATCACGATCGTCGCGTCGGGAAAGGCCCGCGCGACGTCGGCCGTGGCGTCGCAGTGATCGGGATGCTTGTGCGTGATCAAGATGTATTGCAGATGGTAGGCGCCGTCGCGCAGCACGCGCAGGAGGTTCTGCGGGATGCCGGCGGGGTCGACGAGCGCGGCGCGGCGCCCCTGCTCGAGGAAGAAGACGTAACCGTTGCTGGGATGCGGATCCTGCGGGTGGCGCCGAACGTCCGCGCGTTCGATGCGCGGCGGCTGCCAGCGCGCGGCGGCGCTGTCCGCGAGCTTTGGGCCGTCGAGACGCAAGACCGACGCGACCGCGCGCGCCTCGTCGTCGGTCGCCGCGCCTTCGTCTTTGAGCCAGTGCGCGATCGTCGCGCGCGCGATGCCGGTCGCATCGGCGAGCTGGGTCTCGCTCGTGCCCGTGCCGCGCATTGCCTTGCGCAGGATATCGCCGAACGTGTCCTCCAACGGCAGCTGCTGATCGTTCATGCGGGCTGCTTCGACGCGCCGCTTGGAACGGCTGCAACCGGGAACCGCTCGCCCGAGTCGAAGAGGATCGAATGGAACGCGTGATCATCATCGGCTCGGGACCGGCCGGCCTTACCGCGGCGGTCTATGCAGCGCGAGCCAACCTGCGTCCGCTCGTGCTCGCCGGCGGCCTCTACGGCGGCCAGCTCATGCTCACGACCGACGTCGAGAACTACCCCGGATTCCCCGAAGGAATCATGGGCCCCGACCTGATGACGCGCTTTCGCGAACAGGCCGAACGCTTCGGCGCGCGCATCGAGAACGTCGACGTCACGTCGGTCGAACTTTGCGAAGCGGCCGCTCGAGGTTCGCACGCTCGACGCGCAGTACGAAGCCGAGACCGTGATCGTCGCCACCGGTGCGAGCGCGAAGTGGCTCGACATCCCTGGCGAGGAGCGCTTACGCGGTCGCGGCGTTTCGAGCTGTGCCACCTGCGACGGCGCGTTCTTTCGCGACAAGCATATCGTGGTGGTCGGCGGCGGCGACTCCGCCCTCGAGGAGGCGCTCTTCCTCACGCGCTTCGGCCGCCGCGTCACGCTGATCCACCGGCGCGACCGGCTTCGTGCCAGCAAGATCATGGCCGATCGCGCGCGTTCGCACGAGAAGATCGACTTCATTTGGAATTCCGTCGTCCAGGAAGTATTGGGTGAGACGCACGTGACGGGGCTGCGCTTGCGCAACCTGACCGACGAAAGCGCGTCGGTCCTCGCGGCCGACGCGCTCTTCGTCGCGATCGGGCACACGCCGAACACCGCCGTCTTCGACGGTCAGCTCGATCTCGACGAGCGCGGCTACATTGCCTCTCCCGACGGCACGCACACCAACGCCGAGGGCGTGTTCGTGGCCGGGGACGTCAACGATTTCCGTTATCGTCAGGCGGTGACGGCCGCCGGCGCGGGCTGCCGCGCCGCGATGGATGCCGAGAAATACCTCGAAGCGATGGAGTTCGAAATGGCTTAGGGGCTACAGGCGCTAAGGGCCGATCTTTGCATCGGTGGGACGCGTCGCGCGACCCAGCGTCTCCAATGCGTGCTGGCGGCCGAACGTATCTTCTTTGTAGACCCAGACCGACGTCTTGTCGCCGTAGCACGCCGCCTCCACGTATCCGTCGTAAACGGCCAGGCCGGTAACCGTGCCAGGCAGCTCGTACGCCGAGTCTTTGAAGGCGCAGTCGCCGGCGAAAATCAAGTTATCTTTGCGTTTAGACGTTAGTCCGTCTTCGACCCAGTCAAAATCGGTGTCGCGCCAGTGCTGCCCGGTACAGGCCTTTAGGCAGTAATCTTGATAGCCGAGGTCGGCGTAGAGGCGCCCCACCTCGTCGAAGCCGATCGCGCCGTTGAATACCGGCTCCCATTTTCCTTGCGGCGCCGTAATCGTCGCACTCTGCTGCGACGATTGGTGCGGATCGTCGAACACGTTGATGCCGTAGTAGGTCGCGGCATAGAGGCGGCCGTCGGAGTTGGCCGTCATCGAGATGAACGCGTTGAGCCCGGAGCTGCCTCCGCTGGCGGTAAGCGTAGCGATCGGTTGCGCGCCGCCGGTCGACTCGAAGGCCTGCGGGCTATAGGTGAACGCCTCGTTGCCATATGCATTTGGTGCGACGTAGAAATAGCCGTCGTGGTCAACCGCAAAGCTTCCGATCGTCACGCCGAGTTGGATCGATCCTAAAAGCTCGCCTGCGGCCGAATATTTCTGCACGAACCCACCGGCGCGGCTCGAGCCGGCCGCATAGACATTGTGCTGGCCATCGACGCCGAGGCGCGACACGTTGGGCACCAACGCGAACGTTTCGTCGGGGGAGGTGGACGGAAGGCCCCCGACGAGCGGATACCGGTAGATGGCCCCCGTGCCCGGATCGGCTACGTAGAGATGATGAGTGCTGCCGCTCGCTTGCGACACCGGCGCGACGGTACGCTCGCCGGCAGCGCTGGGCAACTCGAGGGGAGGGGCGGATCGCGTGCACCCTGCAAGCATCGTCGCGAATCCGGCGGCCAGCGCGCATGCGCGACGATCGATCTTCAATATGCTCGTTCCTCACCACACGGGTTGTATGCGCATTGCTTCTGTGCGCAACGGCCCGCATCCTTACTCGTGCATCGCGGCGGGGTTTTTCACGGCTCGCTCAGTTTTGTCCGACGCGGGGCCGGGTAAACGAAGCCCGTTTCACAAGAAGCGCCTGTGCCACGCGGGCCCTGTTATAAAAGGAGCAACCCCTTCATGGATCTTTCCAACGCGACCCGGCGCGCACTCTTGGCTTCCGCGGCCGCGGGCGCTTTGACGGCGTGCAGCAGCGGAGCCGGGATGCAGACGACCCCCGCGCCGGTAATCGCCCCAAATACGGTGCAGACCGATGCGCACGCCGCCGTTTCGCGCGACAAAAAAACGGCGATCCCAACTCTCGCCGCCCGGCCCAATGCGGCACAACATCCGAACCATGCCAAGACGTGGGTCTCTCCGGACGTCGACGGAGCGCCGCGCCTGCTCTTCATCTCCGACTACGGCGCCGACGCCGTCGATATCTTCACCATGCCCGCGATGAAGCTCAAGGGCACGATCACCGGGCTCAGCTCGCCCGAAGGCGAGTGCACCGATGCCAAGGGCAACCTGTGGGTCGCCAATACGGGACTCCAGGAGATGCTGCAGTACTCGCGGACCGGCACGCTGCTCAACACGTTGAGCGTGCCCAACGAGTACCCGGCGAGCTGCGCCGTCGATAAGGCCACGGGCGATCTCGCGGTCTCCAATATCGAGAGCACGAGTGGTCCGGGAGACATCGTGATCTTCAAGAACGCGTCGGGTACCGGAACGGCGTACAGCAATCCCAGCATCTACCAGTACTTCTTCCTCGGGTACGATCCGAACGGCAACCTGTTCTTCGACGGTACCGACTCCAGCCGCACGAGCAGCTACTTTGCCGAACTGCCGGTGGGCAGCGGCACGACGAAGACGATCGCGCTCAGCGGCGGCACGCTTCACTTCGCCGGAATGGTTCAGTGGGATAAAGCCGGCAACTACGTCGCGCTCGGCGACCAGCAGTGCGGCGGCGCGCCGGCGGCCTGCATCTATTGGGTATCGGTATCGGGCTCGGGCGGCACCGTTACCGGCACGACGACGCTCTCGAACTACCAGGGCGGCTCGGTCTGCGACTTGACGCAGGGCGCAATCGCGGCCAACGGCCAGCAGTATGTCGCCGGCGCGGATTACGAAACGTGCGGTTACACTGCGACGACGGCCGACCGCTGGGCGTATCCCGCGGGCGGCATGCCGACCAACGACAACACGACGGCGAGCTTCGTGGAACCCATCGGCGCAGCCGTCTACGAGAAGTAGAATCGAGCGCACTCTGTCACCCTGAGCGCCGCTTCGTTACCCTGGCGCTCAGGGTGACGGAGAACGCTAGTCCTGATTGGTTGCGGCGGCGCTCGGGATCACGTTCGGATTGTGTTCCGCGAACGCGCCTAGCGGATTCTGGACGAGCCAGACCTGCAGATCCCAGATTGCCGGGAACGGAAAGACGAATGCGACGTCGCCGGCGCTTTTTGCTGCGGGAATGCCGAGCTTCTTATAGCGCGGCAGCGTGCCGAGCTTCACGATGTCGGCAGCCGTCGGATCGGCAAGCGAGCCGCCCACCGTCGCCATCGACTTAGAACCGGCTCCGCCGAACGCGACGCCCGTTGCCGTTTTGATGCCGAAGTGCACGTGTCCCGGCGAGAAGTCGAGCCAGCGCGCCGGCGAGATGCCCCAGATCGCCGGACGCGCCGACGAGTCGCTTTGCAGCACGGAGAAGTCCGCACCGATCAGCCGTCCTTTGACGTCGTACCAGAGCTGGCTGGGGTGCGCTTGATCGCTCTGCCAATACTTCGTGTTCACCCAACTGATGGCGCCGGTTTGGTCCTCGTTGGTGTAGCGGAAGTAGCCGGCGGCCGTAGCTTGGTCGGTCGTGGCGAAACGGCTCTGCAAATCACCGGTTACCGACGCGACGAACTGCGTCTCCGTTGCCGATTGAGCGGGGGCCGCGGTCGGCGCGGGAGCCGGCGTCGGCGCCGCGGCACGCGCGGTGGCGCAAGCTAAAAAAGCCACAAAAAGTGCGGCAAAACTGCGATGTATCATCCTATTCATACAGCGAGCGTTTCCCGCTTGGTTGGGGGCATCCTTCGGCAGCCGCCAGCTGCCTAAATCCCACCGAGAAAGCGTCCCGAATTGAACGTTCCTTTCGGATCGAATCGCCGCTTGAGCGCTCGCATCAACTCCCGTGCCCTCGCCTTGGTGTCACTTTGAGCGCAGTCAACGAGCGCCGCGTCGAAGGGCCGCAGGTTCACCCGGTGCGGATGGCCGCTCGCGAGGATTTCGGCAGCCGGTTCGATCTCTCGCAATGCGTCGTCGAAGCTTTCGATCTTCGCGCCGAGCGCGCGCGACGTCGAGATCGCTCACGCGTAGGACGACGTCGCCGTTCATGATGTCGACGAGCGTCTCGGTGCGCAGCTCGAAACGTCGCGCTAGCTCGCCGGCTCGCAGCGCCCGTTCCGGCATCCTGCGGGAACGAGGTGATGCGATAGGTGATCGTCCGTTCGCCGACGCAGGCGACGTATGCGTCGACGATGCGCGCTGAAACGACTCGCGCGCGCCGCGCATCGCGACGCGCGTCTCGGGCACGCCCGCGCGCCCCAGCGTCGAGCGCAGCGTCGCGCGTCGCGCGTTCGACCACGCCTCGCCTGCCCTCGAAGCAGCACCGCAACGCGTCCCTCCGGCTCCGTCGTCGCCGTCGAGGCGTTGTGGAAGCCGTCGATCCAAAACGCGGCCGCCGGCGGCATCGGGCACGCCGCTCGAGAGCGGCGCACGCTCGCGCGCGCGTTCGTTCGGGAAGACGGCGCGAGAAAGAGGCGCGCGCGTGCTGGGGCAAGCGGCGTCGTCTTGAAGTTTGCCTGCACGATGACACCGAGCGTCCCGAACGAGCCGACGTAGAGGCGGCTCATATCGTAACCGGCGACGTTCTTGACCACCATGCCGCCGGCGCGCGCGATGCGTTCCGTCGGCGAGCACGATCGGTCGAGCCGATGAGGTAGTCGCGCAGGCGCCCGTAGAGGTGGCGGCGCGGGCCCGAGCCAGCCGGCGGCCAGCGTTCCGCCGAGCGTCGCGTGCTGCGGCACGCGGCGCATCGAACGGCACGAACTGCCCCTGTGCGGCCAGCAAGACGCCGAAGCTCTGCACGCGGCGTTCCGGCGCGCGCCGCGATCGTGAGGTCGGCGCGTTCGTTTGCGACGACTGCCGGCTAAGACGCTTCGTCGAAAGCCGACGTCCAAACGTTCGGGCGGGTAGCCCATCCCGGCCAGCGTCTCACCGCCGCTGATCGCGATCTTCTCGCCGGCCTCGGTCGGCGCGCGCCGAGCGATCTCGCTGACTTGCTCGGCGCTCTGCGGCGCCTCGGTATGCTGCGGACGTTCTCACGGCGGCGTCACCTCGGCGCAGCGCGCGCCGCTCGGAAAGATCTTCTCGGGATTGAGCTGCCGCCGCGGGTCGAATACGTCGCGCACGCGCGCCATCGTCGCGAGGTCGGCGGTCGAGTAGACGCGCGTCATGGCGTCGCGTTTCTCCCAGCCGATGCCGTGTTCGCCGCTGATCGTGCCGCCCAGCTCGATCGCTGACTGCAAGATGGCGTTGCCGGCCTCGACGACGGCGGCGACTTGCGCGAGGTCGCGCTTGTCGTACATCGAGCAGCGGATGCAGATTGCCGTCGCCCGCGTGAAAGACGTTGCCGAGCGACGATGCATTTGCGCGCGCCGCCGCTTCCGACCGCGCGCAGCGCTTGCGGCAACTTGCTGCGCGGCACGCAGACGTCTTGCGTGTAGTAGTTGGGCGCGATGCGTCCGGTCGCGCCCGCCGCGCCTTTGCGTCCCGCCCAGAGTGCGGCGCGCTCGGCAGTGCGTGCGCGCGCTGCGCCAGTAGCGCGCGCCGTGCTCGCGCGACGATCTCGTGGATTGCCGCTTCGCTCGCAGCGACGTCCTCTTCGTATCCGGCGCTTCGACGAGCAGCAACGCGGCCGCATCGGTCGGGATAACCCGCATGAAACGCCGCCTCGACCGCCGCGGTGATGACCGAATCCATCATCTCCAGCGCCGTCGGCACGATGCCGGCGGCGATGATCGCCGAAACGGCCTCGCGACGCGGCATCCATCTCGTCGAACGCCGCCACCCAGACGCGCACGCTCTCCGGGAAGTGCGAGCAGCCGCAGCCACGCGGCGGTGACGATGCCCAGCGTTCCCTCGCTGCCGACCAATCGCCGCGGTGAGATCGTATCCGGGATCGTCGATGCACGTCGTGAAGACCTCGCCGCACTCGTCGACGACCTCCAAGCCCAGCACGTGATTGACCGTCGTGCCGTAGGAGAGGCAGTGCGGTCCGCCGGCGTTGGTCGCGATGTTGCCGCCGATCGTGGATATCTGTTGCGAGGACGGATCGGGCGCGATAGAAAAGGCCTTCGGGTGCGACGCGCCGCGAAAGGTCGAGATTGATCAAGCCGGGCTGCGACGCGAACGCGACGGTTGCGCAGCGTCGAGTTCGAGGATGCGGTTCATGCGCATCAGTCGAGATGACGATGCCGCCGGCCAGCGGCACCGCGCCGCCGCACAGCCCGTGCCCGCGCCGCGCGCGACGATCGGCTCGCCGCAATCGCGCGCGATCTTGACGACGGCGCTCACCTCGGCGCGTCGAGCTGGGCAGGACGACCGCGCTAGGGCATGGCGCCCTCGGTGTAGGCGTCGAACGCGTAGACCGAGAGGTCTTCAGGCTGAGTCTTGACGGCCTCGGCGCCGAGCGCCGCGATCAAGCGCTCGCGCAGCATGCTGGAGCTACTCGGGCGGCTTCAACGGGCCTTCAAGCAAGCGAGCTAGACCTTGACAATTACAGCTTCGTTATGATTGCATACTCAACATCATGTGGACGTGGATGGCGCACGTTCCACTTATCGTTTCGACCGCAATTACGACTCGGTGAGGGAACGTGTTGAGCGAAACTGATGAGGGAGGAGCAATCGACAACGCAGACCCCCGCCGGCTCGGCGGGGGTTCGCGTTTTTCGCGGCATTCGCGGCGCGATTACGGTCGATGCCGACGATCGCGCCGAGCATCACGCGCGCGACGGAGCGGCTGCTCGACGAGGTCGTGCGCGCAACGAAATCGAGCTCGAAGATATCGCCTCGGTGCTCTTCACGCTTGACGCCCGACCTGCACGCCGCGTTTCCGGCGCTGGCCGCTCGCGACATGGGCTGGACGACGGTGCCGATGCTGCACGCGGTCGAGATCGCCGTGCCCGGCGCGCTCGGGAAGCGCATCCGCATCCTGATGCACGTCAACACCACGCGCAGCGCCGCCGAGATCGAGCACGTCTATCTCGACGGCGCCGCGCGCATCGCGCCCCGGACCTCGTGCCGAGCAGCGTGATAGGCTCGTAAGAGCTGGGCATCATCGGGCGTCGGGGGCGATCGGCGGCTCCGTCGGGTTACGGCGCGCGGCGTAACCGCGATGTCGGTCGCCGGCATACGACGCGATCCGGCCGGCGCTCGACACGCGCGAGCGCGCCGGCGCGATCGAGACGGTCGCACTACGCATGAAGAGCTGCTCCAACGCTGCGACATGCTCGTCATCGCCGCGCATCTCGAAGGCGACGCTCGAAGAGATCGCCGGTTGTACAAGCTGCGCGATGCCGCGCCGGCGCTGGTGATCGACGTTGCCTCGGTAAAGGTGCCCGTCGCGTAACCGCGGCCGCGCGGCTGAAGCAACTTCGTCGCGACGCATCCGATGGCGGGCAGCGAGCGCAGCGGCATGCACGGCGCGCGCGCCGATCTATTCGAGGGGCGTCCGTGGGCCTACGTGCCGATCGGGAGATGCAGAACTCGATGACGCGCGCGAGCGATTTCGTGACGTCGATGGGTGGCCTAGCCGGTGGCGATGAGCGCCGACGCGCACGATCGCATCGTGGCAATCACCTCGCACGTTCCGCAGGTCGTCGCCTATCGCTTCGCGCGCCTGCTCGAACGAGAGCGATCGCGATGCCGAACGGCTCTGCGGCCCGGTCGCGCGCGAACTCCTGCGCATCTGCCGCGCATGAACCCCGCGATGTGGCGCGAGATTTTCGCCGCCAACTCGACGAACATCGAGCAGGGAGCTGCGGCATGCTGGCCGCCGAGCTGACGGCCGCCGCCGATGAGCTCTGGAACTCTCAGTAGAGCAAGTATCCTCGCCGCAAGCGCTTCGAAACGCGCGGCGTCGTCGCGTCCACTGCTCGAGAATCGCGTCGGCGTCTTTTGCCGGCCAACAGCGCCGTGCGAATCGAGTCGGTGCCCCAGTCGTGGTCGAGCTGCGAGACGCTCGCGAAATCGATCGCGTGCGGCGACGATGATCGCGAACCGCGACGAGGATCTCGACGGCGGTGCGAACCGCAACGAAGCGGCGCGGATCGAAGATCGACCAGCTCGACGCCGGTCAGCTCGCTGTCTCTTCCAGAAGCCGACTAGCGGCGACCACGCCGCCGGCCTGAACCAGACGCCGGGCAGGTCGCGCGCGTTCAAGCGCGCGGCCAACTCGCTCGCGTCGAGGCCCGGCGCGCCCGCGAGCAAGAACGGCTTCGTATAGCCGCTGCCGTTGTTGATGCCGGCGCTGTCGAGCAGGCCGGTGCCGACGTAGGCGAACGTCGTCAGCCAGTCCGGAATGTTCGGCGAGGTCTGTACCCATTGCAGTCCGGTATCGGGCCAAATCATCGAGCGGCTGCCAGCCCGTCATCTTCACGACGCGCAGCTTCGCGCCGATGCCGAAGTGGTCGTTGAAGAGCATCGCCAGCTCGCCGACCGTCATCCCGTGGCGCATCGGAATCGGATAGAGTCCGATGAACGATTCGTATGCGGGTTCGAGAACCGGGCCTTCGATCGCGCCGCCGATCGGATTGGGCCGGTCGAAAACCCAAAACTCCTTGCCGAACTCCTTCGCGCCTTGCATCGCATAGGCCATCGTCGAAATGTACGTGTAGGCGCGCGAGCCGACGTCTTGAATGTCGAAGGCCAGCACGTCGACGCCTTCGAGCATCTCGGCGCTCGGGTGGCGCGATGCGCCGTAGAGGCTGTAGACGGGCAAATGCGTCTGCGGGTCGATGTACGACGCAACCGACGGCGCCGGCATTGCGATCGCCGCGAAAGCCGTGCTCGGGCGCATAGATCGCCTTCACGCGAATGCCGCCGTGACGGAGGCTCGCGTCAACGATCGATTCCAGCCGCGAGGTTACGCCGCTCTGATTGGCGATGAGCCCGATCGTGCGGCCGTCCAGCTCGCGCCACGCGTGCCGCAAGAAGACTTCGTCGCCCAAGCTCGATGCGCGCCGACGGCAGCGGTTCGGCGACGACGCGCGCCGCGCTCGCGGCGGCAGGTGCGCCGGTTGCGGCTGAGAGAGGGCGGCGCTGCACGGCGCTCTCCTTTCGTTAAACGAAGAGCGGCTCCGCTTGGCGGCTCAGGATGCCGGCGTCGTGCGCGCGCGAAAAGAGCGCGTGCACGGCCTCGCTGTCCGGCCTCGCCGAGGTCCTCGCTGAACTCGTTGACGTAGAGTGCGATGTGCGAGCGCATCACCTCGTCGCTCATCTCGACGGCGTGCTCGCGCACGTACGGCATGACCGCCGCCTCGTTGCCGCGCGCGAAGGCGAGGCTGCGGCGAATCGCCGCGTCGAGCGCACTCGCCTCGCTCGTCGCCGATATCGTTGCGCACCAAAATCGCGCCGAGCGGAACCGGCAGCAGGGTCATCGTCTCCCACCATTCGCCGAGATCGGCGATCGAGATCAAGCCCGGCGTCGCGATAGGTGAAGCGCGACTCGTGGATGATGAGTCCGGCATCGACCTCGCCGCTCGCGACCGCGTCGACGATGCGGTCGAAGCGCATCGGCACCGTCTTCGGGCGCCGGCCGAGCGCGAGCTGCAGCAACAGGAATGCCGTCGTGTCGCTCGCCCGGAATCGCGATGCGCTTGCGCGCGAAGTCGGCGAAGATGCTCCGGCGAGCCGGCGGGCCGCGCAACGAGTAACGGCCCGCAGCTGCGCCCGAGCGCGCCGCCCGAGCGGCAGAATCCGATACCGGTCCATGAGGAACGGTATCGCGCCGTAGCTACTTTCGTGAGTTCGTACTGCCCCCGCGCCGCCGCCGCGTTGAGCTCTTCGATGTCGGCCAGATGCGCGCTGCACTTCGGGCGCGTCGTCGAGCAAGCCGTTGGTCAGCGCGCCGAAGATGTACGTGTCGTTCGGGCACGGCGAATAGGCGAGCGTGTAGCGATGCCATTAGAGATCCCTCCGACGCCGCGCAAGATTCTCGAACAGCGCGCCGCGCGACGCGCTGCAGGCCGGCCGATGCCGGCGGCGAAATCCCAGCCGCTGCGCTCGCGCGCGCCGCAGCGATTCGAGATGCCGCGCACCTCGATGGCGGCGACGCCGGCGCGCTCGCGCCGCGCGCAGCACGGCAAAGCCCTCCATCGATTCGACCTGCGCGCCGCGGCCGCGACGAGCCGCGCGCGGTCTCTTCGGTCGACGTCACGCGCGAGACCGTAACGCCGCTCACCACCGCAAAGCCATGCGCGCTGCAACGCCGCAACGAGCGACGCGTCCGAACGCGCCGCTCGACGATGCGTTCGCCGCGCGGCAGCGCGATCGGCTCGCCGTTCTCGAGATCCAGCTCCATCGTATCCTCGCCGACGACGACGCCGTCGCCGATTTGCGCCGCGCCGTCAAAGGCGCCCGCGAGCCCGCATTGACGACGAGCCGGTAGTCGCCGTGCGCGAGCGCCGTCGCAACGAGCGCGCCGCGGCTTCGACCGGGCCGACGCCCATCACGAGCCGCTCGACGCCGTCGCGCTCGCGCCAGAACGCCAGCTCGGCTTCCGACGGCGCAGACGAGCAGAATCACGGCACGCCGATAAACTTGTGGGTTTGCAGCGAGAGCCGAAAACGCTGCGGGTGCGCCTTGGCGTACTCGAGCGCGAGCGCGACGTTCGCGGGTTTGTTTCCCTCGGGCTGCAGCAGGATCGTCGGCTAATCGGCAAAGAGCGGCAGATGCTCTTCCGGCACGCGCTCGTCGACGATCAGCTTCGCTTCGTTGGCGCGCGCCGCCATCCGCGGATCGACGCGCTCTTTCGGCGAGACGCAGAGCCAAACGTCGTCCGGGCAGCTCCGCAAAGATCGTCCCATTCGACTCGATGTGCACGCGGCGCCCGTCGCGCGCAGCGCTTCGATCAACGCCGGCGTCTCGGCTTGCGCGAGCGGCTCGCCGCCGGTCAGAATCACCATCGGGCAATCGCCGCCGACTTCGCGCACCTCGCTCGACGACCTCGTCGACGCTCGCAAAGAACTTGGTCGAATAATCGGTATCGCAAAAATCGCACGCCAGATTGCACCCCGCCAGCCGCACGAAAACCGCCGGCGTTCCCGTCCACATTCCCTCGCCCTGAATCGCTGTAGAAGATCTCCGCTAGCTGACAGCATCGCGACGAGATCGCCTAGCGGCGCAGCACGGCGCAGAGCGTCGGCGTCTCCCACAGCACGACCTCTTCGAAGCCGGCGGAGGTTGCCGTCGAGCGCTGCCAGATCCAAAGAGCACGTTTTCGGCGGTCGGATTCTCGACGATGTCGTTGAGCGTTTGGTGGTCGAGGCGCCGACGACGCGCTCGTTGACGATGCGTTCGATGGTCGTCGAAGTCCTCGACCATGCCGCGGCGGGCCCGTGCGTCTGCAGCGGTCCGCGGATCGCGACTTCCAGACGGTACGAATGCCCGTGCATGCGCGCGCACTTCCCTGAGTGATGCGGTAGCGCGTGCGCCGCTTCGAAGCGGAAATGCTT
Source organism: Vulcanimicrobiota bacterium (assembly GCA_963844705.1). GTDB lineage: Bacteria > Vulcanimicrobiota > Vulcanimicrobiia > Vulcanimicrobiales > Vulcanimicrobiaceae > Cybelea. The sequence goes on from CAWJPI010000001.1 coordinate 588,099, forward strand.
GCGAAGTTCCGCTTAGAGCTCTCCTTGCGGCCCCATCGCTTCGAGGCGCCGCTTGAGATCGGCGAGGAAGCCGCTGGCGACGTAGCCGTCGACCACGCGGTGATCGAGCGAGAGGCACGAGTTCATCATGCGGCGGATCGCGAGCGAGTCGTCGTCGCGAACGACGAGCGTCTTGACGACCGTCTCCATCGTGACGATGCCGGCCTGGCCGCCGTTGATGATCGGCGCCGAGGCCCACGAGCCGTTGGCGCCGTTGTTGTTGACGGTAAACGTGCCGCCGGCGAGATCGTCGACGCCGAGCTTGCCTCTTGCGCGCCTTGTCGATCAGCTCGCCGGCCGCGACCGCGAGGCCTTTGATCGAGAGCTTGTCGGCGTTGCGGACGACCGGCACGACGAGATTGGTCGGCAAGCCGATCGCGATGCCGATGTTCACTCGTCGTTGACGTAGATGCTCGGCTGGCTGCCGTCGCCGCTGGCACGAAGCGCGCGTTCATCAGCGGGAAGGCCGCCAGCGATTCGACGACCGCGCGAATGAAGAACGGCAGCAGCGTCAGCTTATAGCCGGTCTCGCGTTCGAAGCGATCCTTCTCGCGCGCGCGCCATTTCCACACGTTGGTGACGTCGATCTCCACCATCGACCACGCGTGCGGCGCGGTGTGCCGGCTTTCGACCATGCGTTCGGCGATGATCCGGCGCGCTTGCGTGAGCGGAACGATCGTGCCGGGAATCGGCTGCGCGTAGGTCGACGTGCGCGCGGCGCCGGCGCAGCGGTCGCGGGCGCCGCCGGTGCGCGGAGCCGCGGATCGCGCGGTGCCGTCGATGCCGCGCGCGGCGGCGAGGACGTCGTCGGCGGTGACGCGACCGTTCGCGCCGCTGCCGTTGATCGCGGCGAATGTCGACGCGATGTTCGCGCGCCAGCCGGCGCACGGCGGGCGACGCGCCGCGCAGCGCGCGCTTCGGCGTCTCGCGCCGTCGGCGGCGGGCGCGGCCGAACCGTTCGGCGAGGGCGCGCTGGTCGACGCGCTCGCGTACGGCGGCGGGTGGCGTCGCCGGCGGTGCCGCGGCAGGCGGTGCCGTCGCGCTCGCCGCGCCGACTTCGTCGATCACCGCGATCGGCGTGCCGGTCGCGACGGTCTCGCCTTCCTTGACGAGCAGTTCGCGAATCGTTCCGGTGACCGGCGACGGAACGCCGGCGTTGACCTTATCGGTCGAGACTTCGACGAAGTCTTCGTACTTGTCGACCGCGTCGCCGACGCTCTTGAGCCACTGCGCGACGGTGCCTTCGGTGACCGTCTCACCGAGCTGCGGCATCGTAATCGTCGTTGCCATGATCTAGAACTTCACCATCTCGCGCATCGCGTCGGCCATCTCGGCCGGCGACGACATGAACTCTTCTTCGAGCGGCAGCGCGTAGCCCATCGCCGGAACGTCCGGGCCGCAGAGGCGCCGGATCGGCGCGTCGAGATGGAAGAGCGCCTCTTCGGCGACCATCGCGCTGATCTCCGCGCCGATGCCGCCGAACTTGTTGTCTTCGTGAATGATCAGCAGCTTGCGCGTCTTTTCGACGCTCTCGAGGATCGCGGTCTTGTCCATCGGGCGAATCGAGCGCAGGTCGATCACCTCGACCGAGATGCCCTCGCTGCTCGAGCGTTCTGCGCCGCTTCGAGCGCCCAGTGCACGTAGAGCCCGTACGAGACGACGCGTCAGCTGCGTGCCGTTCTTTGCGAACGTCGGCCTTGCCGATCGGAATCGTGTAGTGGCCGTCGGGCACCTCGCCTTTGATGAGGCGATACGTCTTCTTGTGCTCGAGGAAGAGCACCGGATCGGGATCGTCGATCGCGGCGTTGAGCAAGACCTTTGACGTCGGCCGGGAAACGACGGCGCGACGATCTTCAGTCCGGGAACGTGATAGAAGAGCGCTTCGATCGAGACCGAGTGCGAGAGCGCGCCGCGCACGCCGCCGCCGTAGGGCGTGCGAATCACCAGCGGACACGTGTACTCGCCGTTCGAGCGGTAGCGGATCTTCGCCGCCTCGCCGACGATCTGGTTGAACGCCGGATAGATGAAATCGGCGAACTGAATCTCGGCGATCGGACGCAAGCCTTCCATCGCCATGCCGACCGCAATGCCGACGATCGACGCTTCGGCGATCGGCGTGTCGATCACGCGGCGCTCGCCGAACTCGCCGATGAAATCCTTGGTGATGAGAAAGACGTTGCCGCGCGCGCCGACGTCTTCGCCGAGAATGACCGTGCGCTCGTCGTTCTTCATCGCTTCGTAGAGCGTCGCGCGCACCGCCTCGACGTTGTTCATTACGGTCGAGGTCGAGGTTGCTCACTGCCACGGCTGCCAGGCTCCTTCGTAGACGTGCGTGTAAAGATCGGACGGCTTGCGGATACGGCAGTGCCTCGGCCGCGTCGGTCGCTTCGTTGGTCTCGCGCAGAACGTCTTTGCGCATCGCGGCGACGTCGTCGGCGGTCATGATGCCGTGCTCGAGCAGCAGCGCTTCGAAGCGCCGGCACCGGATCCTGCTTGCGGCGCTCCATCACGGCTTCGCGCGTGCGGTAGGTCATGTCGTTGTCGTCGGTCGAGTGCGCGAGATAGCGGTAGCAGGTGCCTTCGATCAGCGTCGGGCCGCCGCCGCGAGCGCGCGCGGTCCATCGCTTCCTTCACCGCGGCATACGTCTCGATCGGATCGAAGCCGTTGAAGCGCCGCCCGGGCATTCCGTAACCGGCCGCGCGCTTCCAGATCTCCGGCTGCGCCATCTGCTTTTCGAGCGGCGTCGAGATCGCCCATTCGTTGTTTTCGACGAGCATCACGAACGGCAGCTTGTGAACGCCGCAAAGTTCATCGACTCGTGCCACTCGCCTTCGCTGGTCGTGCCGTCGCCGCAGGTTGCGAGCACGGCGCGTCCGCTTCGCCGCGATACTTGATCGCGTACGCCGCGCCGACGGCATGCGGCAGATGCGCCGCGAGAATCGACGAGAACGACATCAAGCCGGCGGCTTTGGACGAGTAGTGGTTGGGGAACTGACGCCCGCCGTTGTGGTCGGCGGCGCGCGCGAAGATCGAGAGCATGATCTCGTACGGCGAGAGACCGATGCCCAGGCAGAGCCCGAGATCGCGATAGTAGGGCGCGAGGATGTCGTTGCCGCGATTGAAGGCCATGGCGGCGCCGGCTTGCAGCGCTTCGTGGCCTTCGCTGCCGAGCGCGAAGGGAACCTTGCCCTTGGCGGTTGAGCTGGAATCCGCGATTGTCGAGCTGGCGCTGCAGGAGCATGTTGCGGAAGATCGCGCGCAACTGCTCGTCGCTCAAGTCCGTGACGCTCGAGACTCCCCGTTCGTAATATCGGTCGTAGCCATCGTTCTTCCATCGTCGCGCTCGGTTAGACTGCCACGGCTGCCAGCCGTCCGCGTAGACCCGTTCGTAGAGGTCCGCCAGCGGCCGGATAGGCCATCGCTTCGGCGCGGTCCGTGGCTTCGTTGGCTTCTTCGAGCACGGAACGCTTCAACGCTTCCGCCTCCTCGGCGGTCAGAACGCCGTGCTCGACCAGAGGCGCTCGAAGCAGGGCACCGGGTCGGTCTTTGCGGCGCTCCTCGACCTCGTCGCGCGAGCGGTAGGTGCGGTCGTCGTCGTCGGTCGTGTGCGCGAGGAAACGATAGCACTTGGCCTCGACCAAGGTCGGGCCGCCGCCGTTGCGCGCGCGCGCTCAGCGCTTCGCCAACGACGGCGTAGCACGCGATGGGATCCATGCCGTCCACGACGACGCCCGGGAATGCCGTAGCCCTCGGCGCGTTTGTAGACGTCGGGCTGCCCCATCTGCTTGCGCAGCGGCGTCGAGATCGCCCACTCGTTATTCTCGCAGAGAAAGACGATCGGCAGCCGGTGGACGGCCGCGAAGTTGAGCGACTCGTGCCACTCGCCTTCGCTGGTGGCGCCGTCGCCGAACGTCGTGAGCACCGCGCGGCCGCTCTCGCCGCGGTACTGCATCGCGTACGCCGCGCCGACGGCATGCGGCAGCTGCGCGGCGATCACCGAGCTGATCGTGTGAACACCGAGCCGCCGGCTGGCGTAGTGGTGCGGAAACTGCCGCCCTGCGGAGTGATCGGCCGCGCGCGCAAAGAGCGAGAGCAGCACCTCGTACGGCGTCACGCCGATGCCCAGCGCCAGTCCGAGGTCGCGATAGTACGGGCACGAGGATGTCCTTGCCGCGCTCGAATGCCATCGCCGCGCCTGCCTGGACGGCCTCGTGCCCTTCGCTGGCCGAGGCGAACGGAATCTTGCCCTGGCGGTTGAGCTGAAAGCCGCGGTTCTCGAGCGTGCGCTGCATCACCATCGTGCGAAGCATCGCGACGAGCTGCTCGTCGGTCAAGCCGTGCCGTTCGAGCGGCGGCGTCGAGCCGGCACGCGGTTCCTGCTTCATGGCCACGGAGTTTGTAGTCGTTTGACCCGGGGGGAAATCCTGCGGCAGGAGCGCTTGCTACGCCATTTTGAAAGGTCGGCATATGGCAGTCATTACGGTCGAGGCCCCGCGCGACGAGCTCGACCCGCTATCGGCGCCACTTCCACGCGCATCCCGGAGCTCTCGCTGGTCGAGTACGAGACGGCGGCGTTCATCGAGCGCGAGCTGCGCGATGCGGGTTCGACGAGATTCGCACCGGCGTCGGCGGAACCGGCGTACTGGCGACGCTGCGCGGCGGGAAGACCGGGGCCGGTGACGCTGCTGCGCGCCGATATGGACGCGCTGCCGGTCGACGAGTGAACGAGGTGCCGTACCGCTCCGCCAACGACGGGCGTGATGCACGCCTGCGGCCACGACGGCCACATGGCGATGCTGCTGGCGGCGGCGCGCGCGCTTGCGGCCGCGCGCTGCGGAGATCGCCGGGACGATCGTCTTCTGCTTTCAGCCCGGCGAAGAGGGCCACGCGGGCGCCAAGCTGATGATCGAGGACGGCGCGCTGGAGAATCCGCACGTCGACCGCACCTTCGCGCTGCACCTCTATAGCGGGCTCGACGTGGGCAAGGTCGGCATCCGCGACGGCGCGTTCTTCGCGTCGTCGGATCGCTTCGACATCGAGCTGATCGGCAGCGGCGGCCACGGCGCGATGCCGCAGAACGCCGTCGATCCGGTCGTCGCCGCGGCGCAGTTCGTCACGATGGTGCAGACCGTCGCCAGCCGCGAGTTCGCGGCCAGCGAGCCGGTCGTCGTAACGGTCGGCTCGCTGCACGCCGGCACCACGTTCAACGTGATTCCCGATCGCGCGACGCTGCAGGGAAGCGTCCGCGCGCTTCGACGAGCGGCGTGCGCCGAGAGATCCGCAAGCGCATGGAACGGCTGCTCGCGCGGCCTCTGCGAGGCGATGCGCTTGGAGTATACGCTTCGAGTACCATTGGGTCTATCCGCCGACCGTGAACGATCCGGGCGGCCAACGACGTCGTGCGCGACGGTCGCGCGCGAGGTCGTCGGGCCGGAGAACGTCGTCGACCCGCACGAGATCGTGATGTGGTCGGAAGACATGTCGTTCATGCAGGAGCTGCGGCCCGGCGCCTACTTCCTCATCGGCGCGCGCGGCGCCCGAAAAAGGCGATCGAGCCGCAGCACAGCGCGCGCTTCGACATCGACGAGCGCGCGCTCGAGGTCGGCTTCCAGATGATGATGGGCCTGGCGCTGAGCTAGGGCCGGAGCCGAGGCAGGCGCTTAAATGTCGTAGCCGGTCTCGCCGACGGTGAGGGCCCAGCGAATGGCGCGCGCCGAACGGTCGAGTTCGCGCAGCATTCGCGCGTAGGTACGCAGGTGCGGTCGGGCGCGCGGCGGCGGCGCCGTCCACGCTCGAGGTCGGTGCAACGATCGCCAGCGCGTCTTCGAGTTGCGTCTCGATCTCCGGCCAGTCGAGCGCGCAGGGCGCCTTCGGAGGCTTCGGCGATGCCGCCGACAGCCGGAGGCGCAGGCTTGGCGGGATGATGGAGCGCGAGTTCGAGCCGCGCGAGCGTGTATTGCCCGTGCGCCTCGACGAAGGAGTTTAAAAGCTGCTCGAGACCGACGTCCATCGGCAAGACGAGTTCTGCCGACGGCGAAGCCCGGCCTGCGTGACGACTTCAGACGTTCGCAGGTACGTCATCGTCGGCAACGGCTTTGCCGGCACGACCGCGGCCGAGCAGCTGCGCAAGCACGACCCGTCCTGCGAGATCGTGCTTTTCGGCGACGAGCCGTATACGCTCTACAACCGCATCTCGCTTCCGCCGATGCTGCGCAAGCAGATCCCCGAGGCGAAGGTGATGATCCGCGACGACGCGTGGCACGAGGAGCATCGCATCGAGCTGCACCTGCGGCACCCGCGTCGATCGCGTCGATTCCGGAGGAGCGCGTCGTCGAGGCCGGCGGCCGGTCCTATCCGTACGACGCGCTGCTGCTCGCGACCGGCGGCCGCCCGAACCCCACGCGGCAAGCCCGGCTGCCGACGGCGCGGCCAACCTTTTCGCTTTCCAGTACCTCGACGATACGCGCGCGATCTCCGAGCAGATCGACCGCAGCAAAGCCGGCGTCGCGATCGGCGGCTCGTTCATCGCCTACGAACTGGCCGAAGCGTTTGCGTCGCGCGGGCTCGAGACGCACTGGCTGATGCGCGGGCCGCGCGGCCTGCACCGCATCATCGACGAAGAGGCGGGCGAACTGCTGCACGAGGCGGCGCGCGCCGACGGCGTGCACATGCACTACGGCGAAGAAGTTGACGAGTTCGTGCGCTCCAACGGCGCGATTACGAAGGTGCGCACGACCAAGGGCCAGGAGATCGAGGCGCAGTGTTACGCGCTACGGTTTCGGGTTGGCGATGAATACCGAACTCTGCGACGGCACCGGGATCGAGACGAGTAAGACCGGCATCCTCTGCGACGACCACCTCGAGACCAGCGTCAAGGGCGTCTACGCCGCCGGCGACGTGGCGGACTTCTACGACCCGATCCTCGAGGTGCGCTATCGCATGGGCACGTGGAACAACGCCGGCGCGCACGGCAAGGTCGTCGCGCTCAACATGATGGGCGGCAGCGAGAAGTACCACGACGTTCCGGAGTACTCGTCGCTGCTCTTCAAAGGACAGACGATCACGCAGTTCGGGCTTGGGACCGACATTCGCGCCGATCTCGAGATCGTGCGCAAGATCGACCGCGAGAAGAAGTGGTACCGCGCGCTCTTCTTCTGGGAAGACCGCCTCGTCGGCGGCCTGATGCTCGGCAAAGGCAACCGCGCCGGCAAGCGCAAGTACGTCGAGGCGATCAAAAGCAAAGAGCGCTTCCCCAAACCCGAGTGGAACGCGATGCTCGACTGGACGGCCTAGCTTTCCACTTGTCACCCTGAGCGCAGTTGAAGGGCGAGGTGCGTGATCCGCTTACACGCGCAGTCTCGACTGCTTGGATGCGCCCTTCCTACTCGCCCCTCGACGGCGTTCCGGATGACAGAAGTGCTCTCCCGACCGCCTCTGCAAAGTCGTCGATGTCGCGTTCGGTCGTGGCCCAGTGCGTCATCCAGCGCACCTCGGGCAGCGTCTCGTCGAAGACGTAGAACGAGAACTCGCGCTGGAGCGCCTCGATGGCGTCGCGAGCGAGCGTGGCGAAAATCGCGTTGCAGCGCACGGGGCGCGTGACGCGCACGCCCTCGATGGCGACCACACGCTCGTGCAGGCGGTGCGCCATCGCGTTGGCGTGCGCGGCATAGGCGCAGCCAGCGATCGCCACTCAGCAGCGCGTCGAACTGCGCGGCGATGTAGCGCATTTTCGAGGCCAACTGCATCGCCTGCTTCTGCACGAACGGTGCCCCGTCGCGCGCTAGAGCTGGATTGAGAAAGCAGACCGCTTCGCCCAGCATCAGGCCGTTCTTCGTGCCGCCGTAAGCTGAGCACGTCGGCACCGGCGCAGGCCCCACGAAGATCCGTGCCCAAGGCGACCGCCGCATTGGCCAGGCGCGCGCCGTCGACGTGCACGAGCAATCCACGCTCGTGCGCGAAGGAGCATAGCGCCGCCAGCTCGCCGATTTCGTAGAGACCGCCGAACTCCGTCGCTTGCGAGATCGAGACGATGCGCGGCTGCGCGAAGTGCACGCATGCCCTCTGCGTGCAGGTACGGCTCGAGGTCGGCTTGACGAAGTTTACCGTCGGCGGTAGCGATCGGCACGACTTTCGAACCGCTGAACCGCTCGAACGCGCCGCACTCGTCGGTCTGCAGGTGAGCGGTCGCCGGCGCGAGCACGGCCTCCCATGGCTTGAGCAGCGACGCGAGCGCGGCGACGTTTGCTCCCGTGCCGTTGAAGGTGAAAAAGACGTCGACGCTCGTCGCCGAAGTGCGCGCGAAAGCGAGCCATCGCGCGCGCCGTCCACGGGTCGTCGCCGTAGCCGACGCATCGCCGGCGTTTGCATCGAGGATCGCCTGGAGGATCTCCGGCGCGACCGGCGCGTTATTGTCGCTCCCGAAGCTGCGGCGGGAGCGAACTGCGTCCATCGCGCCGACGTTTGCGGGGCCGAAGGGTCGAGCCCTACCGTCGTCGCGTAAGTAGTCCGCATGCCCGAACGCGACCAACTCGAAGTAGACGTCCTCTTCGTCGGCGCCGGCCCGGCGAGTCTCGCCGGCGCGATCCGCCTCGGCCAGCTCGCGCAGGCGGCCGGTCGCGCGCTCGAGATCCTGGTGATCGAGAAGGCCGGCGAGGTCGGAAACCACGGCATCTCGGGCGCGGTGATGGATCCGCGCGCGCTCGACGAGCTGCTGCCGAACTGGCGCGAGAGCGCGCCGGTCGAGTCGCCAGTGACCAGCGACGAGCTGTGGTTTCTCACCGCAGGCGGCAAGATCAAAGCGCCGCTTTACGCCGCCGCCGCTGCAACAATCACGGCAAGTACGTCACCTCGCTGCAGAAGCTCAGCGTGTGGCTGGGCGAGCGCGCCGAAGAGGCCGGCGCGCAAGTCTTTCCGGCGTTTCCGGGACAAGAGCTGCTGTGGGAGGGCGACCGCGTCGTCGGCGTGCGCACCGGCGACAAAGGCCTCGATCACAACGGCACAGCCGAAATCGAACTACGAGCCCGGCGCCGATATTCTCGCGAAGATCGTCGTGCTCGGCGAAGGCCCGCGCGGAACGCTTGCAAAGCAGGCGATCGCGCGTCTTGAGTCTTGCCGCCGGACGCGAGCCGCAAGTCTACGCCGCGGGCATCAAAGAGCTGTGGCAGCTTCCCGACGATCGCTTCAAAGCGGGCTCGGTGATTCACACGCTCGGCTATCCGCTTCCGCCGGAGACCTTCGGCGGCGGCTTCATCTACGGCATGGGCGGCAACGTGCTCGACATCGGCATGGTCACCGGGCTCGACTACAAGAATCCGACGACCGATCCCGCACAACGAGTTGCAGCGCCTCAAGCAGCATCCGGCGATTGCGCGAATGCTGGACGGCGCGACGATGATTCGCTACGGCGCCAAGGCGATTCCCGAAGGCGGCCTCTTTGCGATGCCGCGCGCCGTATGCCGACGGGTTGCTGCTCGTCGGCGACTCGGCCGGCTTTCTCAACGGCATGCGGCTCAAGGGAATTCATCTCGGCATGAAGTCGGGCATGCTGGCGGCCGAGACGATCTGGGAGGCGCTGCAGGCCGGATGCGCTACGATAGCGCAGACGCTCGCGTCGTTCGAGCAGCGCTTCAAGCGAGTCGTGGGCGTACGCCGAGCTGCGCACGCGCGCGCAACTTCCACCAAGGATTCAAGAACGGATCTGCTCTCCGGCCTGATCAACGCCGGGCCTCTCGACGATCACCGGCGGCGCCGGCTTCGGCTTCATCGACAAACTCTGGCGGCGAGCCGGGCTACGAGCGGATGGAGAAGGCGGGCTGGGAGCCCAAGGAGACGCCGCGCGCCAAGATCGACAACGTGCTGACCTTCGACAAGCTGACCGACGTCTACAACAGCGGCACGATGCACGAAGAGAACCAGCCGTGCCACCTGCTGGTCGCCGACACGAACATCTGCCGCGACCGCTGCACCGTCGAATACGGCAATCCGTGTCAAATACTTCTGTCCGGCCGCCGTCTACGAGCCGCTCTTCGAGAAGAACGACGGCGGCGTTCGAAGGGCGGCTGCAGATCAACTTCACCAACTGCGTGCACTGCAAGACCTGCGACATCGCCGATCCGTATCAAATCATCACCTGGGTTCCGCCGCAGGGCGGCGAGGGTCCCGTCTACACCGGGATGTGAGCGATGACGAGCGTGCCGGCGGCGACGTCGTCGTCATCGGCGCGGGTCTGATCGGCCTCGCCATGGCTTCGAGCTGGCGCGAGCGCGGCGCGACGGTTCGCGTCTACGATCGCGACGAACCGGCGCGCGCCGCCTCGTGGGCCGGCGCCGGAATGCTCGCGCCGTACACCGAGACGCTGCGCGACGAAGCGCTGCTCGAGCTCTGCGTGGCGTCGCTGCGCGACTATCCGGCCTTCGTCGAGCGCGTGCGCGCAGGCCGGCGGCATCGATCCGCAGCTGCGGCTCGACGGCGTCGTGCACGCCGCCTTTAACGACGGTCGAGCTCGAGCGGCTGCGAGCGTCACGCGACGCGCGCTCGCCGAGCGCGGCGTGCGCAGCGAGTTGCTCGAACGGTCGCAGGCGCTCTGGCGGCCGAGCCGTGGGTCGGCTCGCGACGTCGCCGGCGGGCTGCTCATCGGCACGACGAAGGCTCGGTCGACAATCGCCGTCTCGGCCGCGCGCTGGTCGCGGCGTGCGCGGCGCGCGGCGTTGCGCATCGAGCAGACGGCGTCGCTGCGCGTCGAGTGCGATGCGCGGCGCGTGCTCGGCGTGCGCACCGACGTTGGATTCGTCGCGGCCGGCGCCGTGGTCAACGCGTGCGGCGCGTGGGCCGCGCGACTGCCGCGGCGTGCCGCAATCGTGCGTTCCGCCGATCGAGCCGGTGAAAGGGCAGATGCTGGCGCTGGCGGTGCCGCCGGATTTCGTGCGGCACACAACGTGGTTGCCGGCGCGTATCTCGTGCCGCGCGACGACGGACGGCTGCTCGTCGGCGCGACAGTGGAAGCGGCCGGCTTCGACGAGCGCGTGACCGCGCGCAGGCATCGAGCGCTGCTGCACGCCGCGCTGGCGGCGGCGCCGTCGCTGGGCGCATTTACGGTGACGCGAGAGTGGGCCGGACTGCGCCCCGGCACGCCCGACGGACTGCCGTTTCTCGGGCCGACGCCGATCGCGGGACTCTTCCTTGCGACCGGCCACTACCGCAACGGCATCCTGCTGGCGCCGGCGACGGCGCGCGCGATTGCCGATGCGGTCGAAGGCAAGCCCGTCGCGCGAGCTACGGCCCTTCTCGCTCGAACGGCCTCGACACGGAAGAATCGGCTCGCCGAGACGAATCACTCACGCGTGAAGGCAACGATCAACGGCGCGCTTGCGCGAGCTGCCCGACGAGCTCACGGTCGGCGCGCTGCTCGAGACTGCTCGGCGCATCGCGCGCCGGGAATCGCCGTCGCGCGCAACGAGCGCATCGTGCGCGCGCGGAGTACGACAGCGACCGCCTCCTCGACGGCGACCGCGTCGAGATCATCAAGGCGGTGGCGGGTGGCTGAACTGCAGGACGACGTCTTTCGCATCGGCGCGCTCGAGTCTGCGCTCGCGGCTGATCGTCGGAACCGGAAAGTATCCGTCGATGGAGGTCATGCAGGCGGCGCACGAGGCCAGCGGCGCCGCGATGGTGACGGTCGCGATCCGCCGCATCAATCTCGACGATCGCAGCAGGCCGCACGATGCTCGACTACATCGATCGCGACGCGCTACACGATTCTGCCGAACACCGCCGGCTGTTACACGGCCAAAGACGCCGTGCTGACCGCGCAGCTCGCGCGCGAACTGCTCGGCACCGATCTTGATCAAGCTCGAGGTCATCGGCGATCCGCAGACGCTGCATCCCGATACGCGTCGAGACGCTCGACGCCGCCGAACAGCTCGTCAACGACGGCTTTACCGTGCTCCCGTATATCGGCGACGATCCGATTGCGTGCAAACAACTCGAGGAGCTCGGCTGCGCCGCGGTGATGCCGCTGGCGGCGCCGATCGGCAGCGGCTTGGGCGTCTGCAATCCCTACTCGATCCGAATCATCAAGGAGCGCGCGACGCGTTCCGGTGATCGTCGACGCGGGCGTCGGCACCGCCTCCGACGCAGCGATCGCCATGGAGCTGGGCGTCGACGCGCTGCTGATGAACACCGGAATCGCCGCGGCACGACGATCCGGTGCGCATGGCGCGGGCGATGAAGCACGCGGTGATCGCCGGCCGGCAGGCCTTTCTCGCCGGGCGCATGCCCAAGCGGCTCTACGCGAACGCCTCGAGCCCGATGCAGGATTTGATCGCTACCGAAGCGCCATAGCCGCAGCGTGCACCATCCGCTGCGCTACATCATTCCGCCGCTCATCGTCTTGATCGCCATTGCGGCGGTATACATTCCGATGCACCGTCATAAGGTTGCGGTGCGCGAGAATCCGCACCACCACATCCCACAAGCCGGTCAATCACATCACGGCCGCCGGCGTGGTCGCGGCGGGGCTGATCGTCGCCTTTATCGCCGCCTTTATCTTACCCTAGCGATTGCGAACCAGTGGACGGCGCCCGCAGCGGCCGCTCCCGGTGCGCCCACGAGCCGGCGACCTCGTCCACGCCGTGCTCCTCGAGCGACTCGATCGCGAAGTGCGCTTCGAGCAGTTCGGTTAAACCGTGCGCGATTGAAAAACGTGTGGGCGATGCCGCGCTCGTCGCCGTCGACCGGCGCGAAGGTAGAGTCGTCGAGCCGCTCGCCCTCGCCGAAGCGCGCGTCGCGCACCGAACCAAACGTCGCGTAGAGCAGTCCGTTCTTTTCCAGAAGTCCGGCGATCTCCGCGAACGCGGTCGCGCGATTGTCGTCAGGCGTGCCGTGCAGCAGACCGTGCGTCGAGAGTGCCGCCGCGAAGGAGCCCGCGATGCCGGCGAAGGGCTCGACGCTGGCGGCCGTGCGATCGTCGATAGCGGCGACCGTGAAGCCGGCGCGGCTCAGGGCCGCGACGTTGCGGCCGCTCCCCGAGGCAAAATCTAAAACGACGCCTTCGCGGCTCCAGGCGTTCGATGAGCGCACGGTCAGCGGATGGGCGGCGCAATGGTGGGCGAGGCTTGTGGCGAAGCTGGCGGCTTTGGCACCTAGCCCTTCGCGAAAGGATGAAAACTTGCTTGGTGAAGGCGACCAGCTCCCCGCGTCGAGCTGCTCGACGATGAGGGCGAGACACGTAACGAACGACCGATCTCCTCGGCGGCCCGCTCATCCTCTACTTCTATCCGAAAGACGATACGCCGGGCTGCACGAGCGAAGCCTCGCAGTTCCGCGACCTCTACGCGCAGTTTCAGAAGAAGAAGGCTCGCATCGTCGGCGTAAGCCGCGACTCCGTCGAGTCGCATCAGCGCTTCAAGAAGAAGTTTTCGATCCCGTTTGCGCTGCTCGCCGATACCGACTCGAAACTCTGCGACGCCTTCGGCGTGATCGTCGAGAAGAATATGTACGGCAAGAAGAGCAAAGGCATCGCGCGCTCGACTTTTCTCATCGACGGGACGGCAAGATAACCAAGGTTTGGCCCAAGGTCGACGTCGACGAACACGCCGACGACGTGCTCGCCGCGTTCCTTGAGCGCGTCCATTTCGTCCGGACCGTCGTGGGGTCGGGCCCCGCGATCCACGGCACGGGCTGGCGCGCGCAGCTGCGTTATCTGGCGCGCACCGCCGATGCGGCGGTGCTGTTGGATATCGGCAGTGGCGCATTGGGCAAGCTGCACGCACACGCACCACTATCCGCACCTCGACGCGGTCTTCGTCACGCACATGCACGCCGACCACTTCTTCGACCTGGTGCCGCTCCGCCAAGGGTTGAAGTACGACACGCCCACCGCGCGCAGCGGATGCCGCTCTGGCTGCCGCCCGGCGGTGCGACGCGCTGCTCGAGGCGTTGCGCCGCGCCGTCGCCCCCGACGCGGCGCCGGATTTCTTCGACGAGGTCTTCGCCGTGCGCGAGTACGACCCCGCTCAAAGCGTCACCGTAAAAGATCTGCAGATCGACCTTCGCGCCGACGCGCCACGATATCGAAGGTTACGCGAGCGCGTCCGCTGCGACGGCGCGAGCCTTATCAGACGAGCGACACGGCCCGTACGACAGCGTGGTCGAGCACGCGCCCGACAGCACGCTCTTCCTCGCGAAGCGGCGCTCGGTCTCGGCGGCGAGAACGGCGACGTGCGCGGCCACTCCTCGGCGCAAGAAGCCGGCGAGATGGCCGAAATGCGCCGGCGCGAAGCGCCTCGCGCTAACGCACTCCAGCGCGAACTGGGAAGGCGAAGAGCTGCTCGAAGCTGCCCGCAAAAGCTACGACGGCCCGGTAGTTCTCGTCAACGACGGCACTGCACCGCAACGGTGGAGTGAGGGGGTTAGTTTTCGGTTTCGGCTCGCTGCGGGGAAGCGAGAAGCCGATGAGCGCGCGCACCGGTGCCAGACCGCGGCTGACGACCGCGTAGGGCATGACCTCGAGGCCGAGCTCGCGTAGGCGTTGCGCCGCCGCAAGCAGTTCGGTCCCGCTGGTAACGACGTCCTCGAGCAGCAGAACCCGTTGACCGGCATGATAGGGCCCCTCGACGTATTCGTTCGCGAAGGCTCCGTAGGCTTTCGGCTTCTTGCGCACCGCGATCATCGGAATTCCGGAGAGCTGCGAGACGGCGGTCGCGATGACGACGCCGCCCAGCTCCGTGCCGCCGATGAGATCGGGATTGATCTCGGCGATGACCGGCGTGAAGAGCCGCGCGATGCGGCGCAGAACGTGCGGGATCGGCGAAGAGCCGGAACTTATCGATGTAGTAGTCGCTCGGCGAGCCGCCCGAAAGCACGTAATCGCCGCGCGTCAGCGCGCGCTCGACGATCGTCTTGCGCAGCCAGGCTAGCTCCTGCAGGCCTATATGCTCCATTGCCATGCGTTCCAGGATTCGACCACGGGATTGGGCTCGAAGCCTTTGAAGTCCACGCTGACCGGCTCCATCTGGCGAAACCAATAGATAAAGAGCGTCGGGTCATCGCGCGCCAGCAGCTCCTGGATGCGGTCGTAGGCCGCTTTGCGCGTCGCGCGGTCGTAGTGCGTCAGCGCGATGCGCTGCGCGGCCTGCATCTCCGGGACTGCAGTAGCGCGAGTAGTTGTAGCCGCTGGGCGGAAAGTTTTCGCACGTGAACTGCGTGCTGTCGTCGGGATCGATGCCGGCAGTACCAGCCCGAGTCGGAGAGGTCGAAGCGCCCCAGCTGCAGGATGCCGCCCATGCCTGCCGGTGCGAAGAGCACGTCGCCGGGATAGTACTTGATCTGCGACATCGATCCCGATGGCGCGGAGCATTGCCTTGAACCTGCAGGCTCTCGCGCCGGCGCGTAGCGTTGGAGTTGTTCGTTACCAGAACCAGCGACAGCGTTGCCCGTTCTTGCGCATGACGCCGTCGGGCCCGGCTTCCAACCCGCCTTCGCAGCAGAGATTGCGCGCCGCCGCACGTCGGAGGGATCGGGTGGATGTTCGAGTTGAAGGCCCACATCCAGTTGGGAATATCCTCGGTCGCGACCGTCTGCGTGCCGAAGGTCACGGTCCGAACGAGCTGATTTTTGTCGACGGCGTAAGGCGATCGCGAGGCGAACGCGCGGGTCTTTCAAGAACGGCCGTGCGCAAGGTTGAGCTGAGGTACTCATAGCCGTTGACGTTGACCCACACGATCTCTGATGTCGGAGAGCGTTCGAACGGTGATGTAGTTTGAATGGACGCCTGGAACATATAGTCGATCGTCGTGCGTGCGCAAAAGGTTTACCGCGTGTCTGCTCATCGGGAACGATTCGAATGACTGATTGCTCGAGGCCCGGCTTGCCGATAAAGAAGCCGTCGTTGCGCGCAAGCGTTACGTGATCGCCGCGCGCCCACTCGACGAACTTGAACGGCCCGTCGCTCACCGAGGGCGCGTTGTTGAACGGAATTTGGTTGATGTTCGGATATTGTGCGAGTACGTGCGCGGGCGCGACCATGTATGGCTGGTCGCTCTCGGCGAAGAACGAGTTCACGAACGGCGAGAAGCGCGCCTTGAGATGGACGACGGCGGTAGTAGGGGTCGGGCGCGTCGATCGCGGCGATGTCGTCGTAGCCGTGGCGCGAGACGACGTTGTTATTCGCATTCATGATCGCCTGCCACGACCACTTGACGTCCTGCGACGGTCACCGGCACGCCGTCGCTCCAGCGGCGTTCTTGCGAAGATGATACGTGATCGTGAGCCCGTCGGCGCTGATGCCGCGATTGGCCAGGGTCGGCACGTCGCACGCCAGCATCGGCAGTGGATTGCCTTTCGATCCGCGCGTAAGCAACGGCTCGAACATGAGACGGTCGACGAAGACGTCGGTCGTGTTCGAGTTGAGCAGCGGATTGAGATTCTTGAAGTCGCTTTGAACCGCGACGCGCAGCACGCCGGGATGCGTCCAGGAGTGCCTTCCGGTGCTCTCTGGCGTGTTCCGACTTCGTGCAGGCCGTCAAGCAGCGACCGATCGCGGCAACGCGATCGCGGTCCGTGCGGTCGCTCTTCTCAGACCGCGGCTTTCGGGCCTACTCTGTTCCCGGGCACCGGGTCGTAGCGCTCGTGCCGCCAGGAGTAGGTTCCTAGCCCTTGCGTCGCGGTGCGCAACTCGGTGATGTAACGCGACAGCTCGACCGCCGGCACGTAGGCTTCGACCACATCGAACCCGGCACGCTCGTCGGGATTCATGCCGAGGATCTGTCCGCGCTTACCGGTGAGCTGCTGGATGACGGTCGAGGTGTACGCCGTCGGCACGATCACACGTACGTGCGTCGATCGGTTCGAGCACGACCGGATTGCACTTTGGCAGCGCTTCGCGCACGCCCATGCCGGCCGCCGTTTTGAACGACTGCTCGCTCGAGTCGACGTCGTGGTACTGGCCGTCGAAGAGCATGACGTGCATGTCGGTGACGGGGTAGCCGTTGGGGCCATGAGCGAGCGCTTCGCGCACGCCCTTCTCAACCGCGGGAATGAACTGCCGCGGCACGACGCCGCCGACGATCTTCTCTTCGAAGGTCACGCCGTCGCCTCGCTCGCGCGGCTCGAACCGCAGCCACACGTCGCCGAACTGCCCGTGGCCGCCGGTCTGATGCTTGTAGCGCGAGTGAATCTCGGTGCTGCCGGTGATCGTCTCCAGATACGGAATCGTCGGCGGCGGCCGTCTCGACCTCGACTTTATACTTGCGCGCTAAACGCTCGACCGCGATGGCAACGTGCTGCTCGCCGCTTCCCAACAGCAGCATGCTCGTGCGTCACGTCGGCGCGATCGAGGCGCAGCGCCGGATCCTCGTCTACGATGCGCGCGAGCATCTGCGAGATCTTCGCCTCGTCGATGCGGTCCTTCGGTTTGACCGCGACCGCAAAGACGGGTTCGGCTACCGGGACGCGCGGCAAGAGTACCTTGTGGCCGTTCGAGGTAAGCGTATCGCCGGTCGAGACCGACTCGAGGCCGCGCGAGCGCGACGATCGTTCCAGGTCCGGCCTCCGGTAATTGCCTCCTGCTTCTTGCCTTGAAGCCGATAGAGGCCGCCGAGCCGCACCTTTTCGTCGCGTTTGCTGATGTTCGTCAGCGTCGCGTCGGCCTTGATGGTTCCGGAAAGAATCGCGCACGATCGAGAGCTTTCCGCTCTGCGGATGGATCGCGGTCTTGATCACGCGCGCAACGACGGGCGCGGCCGGATCGGATTCGATCGGGCGTCCTTCGGCGTCGACTTGCGGCGCGTGGCGGGCGAGGGCAGCCACTTTTCGATCGCGTGCACGAGCGCCGCGACGCCGGCGCCCGAGACTGCCGGCCGCAACGAGCACGGGAACGACTTGGTCGTGCGAGCACTCGCCGCAGAGGTCGCGCTCGATCTCCTCGAGCGGCGGCTCGACGCCTTCGAGCAGCTCCTCCATCAAGTGGTCGTCGAAATCCGCCATCGCTTCGAGCAGCTCGACGTGCATGCGTTGCGCACTCGTCCTGTGCCTCGGCGGCCGACATGCGGCTAGCCGGCGGCAGCTTCGAACTCGTACGCCTTCATCTCCGCAAGGTCGACGTAGCCGGCGAAGTTTTCGGCGCTCCCGATCGGCAGCTGCTCGGCGACGACGTGCCGGCCGTACGCGCTTTGCAGCGCCGCGAGCGTTTGCGAGAAATCGGCGCCCGGGCGATCCATCTTGTTAACGACGAAGATGTGCGGCATGCGCATGGACTCGAAATAGTCGACGACCGCCTGCGTCTGGACGACGCGGCCGGGATCGGCCTCGACGACGACGATGGCCGCGTCGACGCCGGCCAGCGCCTGTTTCGTCTCCTCGAAGAAGTCGATGAAGCCCGGCGTGTCGACGATCGTGATATCGATGCCGTCGGCGGTCGTGTGCGCGAAGCCGACGGTGGTGGATTGCAGATGCGCGGCGTCCTCGGGCTCGTGATCGGTGACGGTCGTCCCGTCGGCGATCGAGCCGCGTCGTCCGATCGCACCGGTGTGCGCGAGAATCGCTTCGACCAACGTGGTCTTGCCGGCGTGATGGGGCCGACGAATGCGATATTTCTCAGGCGCTGCGATATCCGCCACTGGCTTGTCCCCTATTCGAATGGATGCTAGCGGCGCTTCGCCGCAGTCTTTTTCTTCTTAACGGTTTTCTTGGTGCCGACGGCGGGCCGCGCGATTTGGCCGGACGGCGCGGCGAGGCTTTCTTCGTCTGGCTCTTCTTGCTGGCGACTTCTTGGCCGGCGCCTTCGCTGCGGCTTTCTTGACCGGAGCCTTTTGCGCTTTCGGTGCCGCCGCGGCGGCCTTCTTCGCTACGGCTTTCGGCGGTTTCACCGCAGCCGGCTTCTTCGCGGCGGGTGCCGCGGCAGACGCCGCCTTCTTCGCGTGCGGGCTTGCTCTTTGGCTCGGCCTTGGCTTTGGGCTTCGGCCTTGGCTTTGGGCTCGGCCTTGGCTTTGGGCTCGGCCTTGGCTTTGGGCTCGGCCTTGGCTTTAGGTTCGGCTTTCGCTTTCGGCTCCGCTTTGGTTTTCGGCTCCCCCTTGGCTATCGGCTCGGCTTTGGCTTTGGGGCCGGCCTTGGCTTTGGGCTCGGCGGGTTTGGCGAGACGCGCGGCCTTGGCTTTCGTTGCCGATGATGAGGAGTCGGCGCTGCGGCGCGAGGTGCTCGGGGGTCGGCGGCGTGGCTCGTTTCTTCGGCCCGGCCTCACGCCGGGCGTCGCGGCGCGACCTTCCCGATGGGCGGCCGGTTCGGCCTCTTCGGGCAAGCCCGAGTTCGGCGCGGCTGTAGCCGGTAATGCTGCTGCCGGGCGTGGCCGGTTGGCGGCGCGACTGGCCGCTGTGCCTCGAGATGCTCGCGCGTGGCGCGAAACGCGACGCGCGCCAACCTCCCACCCACCGGAAAGACCAGCTCGTTCATCTTCGCGCGTCGTCGAGCAGCGCGAGGACGACGTCGAAAGCGTTGCCTTGATCCTTCGGGCTGTGCGCGTCCGAGCCGACCGCGATGCCGACGCCGCGCGCTTTCGCCTTGCGAATCAGCCGCGCGTTGGCGTCGAGGTATCTTCTTCTTGCGTTCCTCGGAGTGGTCGCGGTAGAGGAAGCGCGTGTTGATCTCGACCGGCAAGCCCGCGCTCGTGGCAGATCTCGAGCAAGCGGTCCTCGTAGCTCTCGAGCGCTTTCTGCGCCGGCCAGCGCCCGAGCGTCGCCGGCACGTAGAAGTGTCCGACGATGTGCGACGGCAGCTTCTCGAGGTCGTCGAAGAGCTTGGCGGTGTAAAGCTCCCAGAGCGTGTCGGTGCACACGACCTCGTACAGCGCGAGGAACTCCTCGTTGTCGAAGGGCCACGGCCAGTCGGCGCCCTTCTCGGGATGCACGATGGGCACGAAGTGCACCGAGCGGATGATACCGTCCGGGCGCAGCGCGTCGACGATGTTCTGTGCGTCGGGCCGGGCGCGCGGGTCGTTGTCGATCTCGGCGCCGATGCGAAGCGCATGCCCCGGCGCAGTCCGTCCGAGACCACCGCGGCGTGAGCGACGTCAACGCCGGCGGTCTCCGCCGCGCCCAGCAGATCGCCCGCCTGCGCGAGCTTGAGTGCTCGGCGAACGGTGGCGACCGGCCCCGGGATCCTCGAACGTCAGATAGTTGGCATGGTCGGCGACCATCAGGAAGCGCGGCGAGCGGCGCCGGCAGGCGTGGTAGAACCACAGGAAGAGCATGCGCGCCGAATACGCAATCGGACGCTCCTCGCTAAAGGGCCGATGTTCGCCTTTGGCGTGACCGTGGACGTCGGGGATGGCGGCGATCCGCGGATCGGCTCATCTGACTGAAAAAAAGGCCGCGGTATCGCCACCTTCGTTAAGGTTGGCGTCTAGCCGCGGTAGCCCTCCATCTGCCAGAAGCCGAGCCTTCATTTCCAGACCATAGTAGTAGTCGTGCAGATCGCCGGAGGAGTCGACCACGCGATGGCATGGAAAGAGTAGCGGCAGCGGATTGCGCGCCATGACGCGTCCGACCGCGCGCGCCGCGCGCGGTCGGCCGATCTGCGTGGCTACCCAGGCGTACGAGCGCACCTCGCCGGGTGGAATGCGCGCCGCGGCGCGCAGCGCCGCCTGCTCGAACGGCGTGAGCTCGCTGATATCGACCATGGCATCGTCGACCGCCACGGTGTTGAAGAAGCGCGTCGATGGCGCGGACGAGCCACTGCAGGTGCCTCGCCGCGAACGACCTGCCGCCGCAGCCGCCGCGCGGCGCGCGCGGCCACCTCTTCGAGGCGGTTCGCCCCGTGTCGAGGCCGAGATAGGCGATGCGCTCGTCCTTGAAGCCGACGTAAAGAGCGGCCCAGCGGCGTCGCACCGACGGCGAGCACGATGGGCGAGCGAGCTTGCGCTCTTGAGCGCGGCGATGTGCTGCGATGACCTTCTTGGCGAGGTCGCACGACGGTTCGTGGCAGGCGGCAGGCACGAGAGGCAGAACGCGACGCCTTCGTACTGTTCGTATACGTCCTGACACGAGGGGCAGGCGCGAAGATGGGTATGGACGGTCTCCTTGAGCGAGGCTTGACACTCGCCGCGCAGCTCGTCCCACAGTGCATCGACGTCACGACAACGCATGTGCGGGAACTCCTTCGGGATTGAAATCGTCCGATTTGCGGTCCGAGAATGCGCCGCAGAATGCGCACTGCGCGGTGGACGTGCGATTTCACCGTTCCGATCGGCTGGTTGAGGATCTCGGCGATCTCCGGGTGGCTGCGGCCCTCGATGAAGCGCAGCGTGGCAGCCGCGCGCAGGTGCATCGGCAGCTGCAGCAGCGCCCGTTCGACGAGAGCGATCTCGGTGTTCTGCTCGACGATCGCTTCGGGCTGGGGCGGCCCTTCGTTGGACTCTCGCAACAGCGCGTCGGGATCGGCGAGGGCGTCGAGCGCGACGTTTGCCGGCCGCTTGCTGCGCAGCCGGTTGCGCGTTACGTTGAGCGTGATCGTGTAGAGCCAAGGCTGGAGGCGAAGCTCGGCCCGTTGCTCGGGCGACATCTTTCCGAGCGCGCGGTAGGCGCGAACGAAGGCGTCCTGCACGATCTCCTCGGCATCCTCACGGTTGCCGGTCATGCGCAGCGCGAAGCCATAGAGCCGGCGCTGGTAATCATCGACGATCTTCTCGAAACTGTCGACGCTCGGGGTCGAGTTGGCCGCCGGCTGCACGGCGGCAGTTCGGCCCGACGGAATCGCTGTTGGCACGTGCACTCCTAGGAGGAGTGGTGCGAGCGCGCTCATACGTTGCCCCCGACACCACTGCTAGCCCCGGTGGTTTCACATTCGCATCCCAAACTCCTGAAAAACCCCTCCTCATGCAAGGGAAATCGGCCCCTGCTTCTAAAGGGTCGTCATGCCGCTTTTCCTCGGGCGCGAGGCCCGAAAATAGCAAAACCGCTTCGCTCTCTGAGAGACGAAGCGGTTTTTTGTTTGCGCCGTAGACACGGACGAAAGGTGCTCTCATGCAACAACCCATCGAACCGACGGAAATCTCGTTAGACGCGTATACGATGTGCAGCTTCGTCCCGAAGCTGGGCTCCGCCAGGGCCGTCCCCTTGGTTCTCATCGGCTACCGTCAAGGTGAGGATCCGTGGTTCGTATGGCTGGTGCCGAAGGAGGGCATCGCACCCGAGGGGCTCACCGACGACCCGTACTACGCCAAGATGTTGCACGAGCCGCAGGCGTACTTCAAGAAAAAACTCGCCAAGTACGTCGAGGAGACGGGCTGCGTGAAACGCGGTATCGAGATGCTCATCGATTGCCATCAAAACCATCTGGCATTCACCCCCCTCACCGAACTCCGAGAGCAACCGCTACGCCACCCACTAGAAGTCGAGCTGATCGGCGCGTTTTAGCCCCGCGCGCCGTCCCGAGGCCTTCGACGGGTTCCCTCATGCTGGCTTGGGTTGAATGGCCCGATCCTTCGGCGTAGCGGGTGAGGGGCGTCTGAGGCGGCGCGAAGACAAGGATGTCGAGAGCGCCGCCGAAGTCGAGCGCGCTTTTTCACACGATGTGAAGAAGCGTGCGTCCCCGAACCCGGTATGCCGAAGGATCGGGCCATTCAACCCAAACTAGTGCGCCAAACGAAGCGAGCGGCGGTAGGTGATCCGCACCGGTACCGCAGCATTGCCGCGGCTCTGCTGCAGGCGGGCGTCGACGGTGAGCGTTGCGGTCAACGCCAAGAGCATTGCGTCGTCGAGGGCGTAGTACGCCGTTCCGTCCATGTGCATCGTTCCGCTGATCGTCGCGTCGCTGCGTCCCGGCAGCGATCCCGTCATCGGACCATGCGCTTCGAAGCGAACGGCGACCGTCGCGCGCCCGCCGACCGGGCCGCTGGGACCCGGTCGCAAGAAGCCCCGCAGCACGGTGTCGCCGCCGAGCGGCGAGCCGGCGGCGAACGGAATCGCGCCGTGCATCGAGCGCAGATCGTGGAGCGTGGCCCGGTCGAGCTGCACCGCGAACGGCTGATTGAGGATCGTGAGAAAGTTGGGGTCGTCGTCGACGCGGTCTTCGAACGAACCGTCCGGCAGCATCTCGGCGACAAAGTGCGCGTCCCCATCACTTTTGCCGTCGGGCGCCAGGCGCACGAACGTGGCTCGGGCGTCATAACGGCGCGCGTGGCCCTCGAGCTGTACCGACAGCCGTTCGCTTCCCGCGTACGACACCCGGGAGATGCTGGAGGCGGATTCGACGCGGTAGAGGTCCTCGCCCGAAAGGTCGTAGCGGATGCCCGTAACGGCGGCAGATTGAAGCCCCGCTACGAGTGCGGCGACCGCGAAAAAACCGAATATGATGAAATGCTCCGTTTCCGCCGAGAAGACTAACTTCTCTTACAGTATCACCCGACGCAAGGTAGCTAGAGGTTCCCGCCTACGCGCGTTTCGGCGCGAGCCTCCGGCGCTGGCCGAGAAAGAAGCGGATGTCCACCGTGCCTTCGCAGACGACGATCGAATCCGCGTCGGTGAAGCTTCGGCCGTTGACGTCGATCGTGAAATCGCCTGCGGCCAGCCCGGCAAGCGTGCGATGAACGCTGCGCGAGAACTTGTCGCGCGGGGCGCGCATCCCGATGGCTTCGCGCACGGCGAACGCGAGGAGATCGCGGACGCGCAGCGGCGTAGCAAGCGCGAAGGCGCCCGAGCCGCCGACGGCGACGGCATGAAGATCGAGCGGCACCTTTACCCGGATCATCGAGAAGCAATTTCTGCCGTATCGAGGAGCTGCCTGCTGCCGGGGATAAATGTCCCGGCGAATGTCCTTCGGGAACGTGCGGGCCGATACGCTGGCGGACGCTGTCGAGAAGCTTCTCGCAAAGATGCACGAATCGGAACTCGCCGCACTCTACGAGCGCGAGGTTTCGACGATGCCGCCGGACGCGTATGCGGCGTTCGTCGAATCCGTCTTTAGCGCGTTCCGCGAACGCGGGGAGTCGTCAGAGGACGCCGCCGAGGGCGCCGGCAAGACGCTCGAAAGCATTGCGCGCCGCGAGAACGGCGCCGAACACGCCTTGCTGACCTATGCCAGGACGAACCCCGACGTGCTCAAAGAGGCCACCGTTCACTTCGTCGCGCAGCGCCCCGAGCTGATCGCCGCCCTGCCTGCCTTGCTTCGCGACGCGCTCGCCGAACGGCTAGGTAAGCTCTGACCGAGCGTCCTCGTCGCCGACGCGTTGACGACGAGCCCGGCGGCGGCGGTGGCGGACTGCCGCTCTTCCCGCTGATCCTCGTCGTGATTCTTGCCGGGCTGCTCTTGGGTGGAGCGCTAGCGCATTTCTTTGGCGGCGCGAACGGCGCGCCAAAGGCGGCTCCCTCGGAACTGACGCTGCAGACGATGCCGAGCCCGTCGCCGTCGGGCATCGGGCCGTCACCCTCACCGGAACCGACGAGCACGCCCTCGCCGACGCCGCGGCCAACGCCCTCACCAAAAGCGTCGCCATCGCCGTCGCCGCTGCCGTCTCCCAGCGCTCTCGCTTCCCCCAGCACGAAGCCCGAGGTCGCGGTCAAGGCGACGCCTTCGCTGCTGCCGCCCACGCCCGTGCCCGCGCCGAAAGCGACGCCGGTGGTTTCGGAGCGAACGGCCGCGCCGTTACTGCCGCCGACGCCCGAGCCGACTCCCAAAGCGACGCCCAAACCCGTGCCGGCTACCGCGGCGCCGGCCCGCGTTCCGGCCGCGCAAGCGCACGCGACTTCGATCGTGCGCTCGTATCTGGAGGCGCTCGCGCGCGGCGATCGCGCGACCGCGCGGTCGTACATGGCCTCGGGTGAGACGCCGAGCGAAGACTTCATGAACCCCGGTTCGCAGATCGCGTCGATGCGCTCGCAAGACGCCGGCGACGGTCGCTACAAGGTCACCGTCGACGTGCGCAACGGCGGCGACGAGTACTACGATACCTTTGAGTTGGAACCGGGTCCGGCGGGCTTACAGATTACCGGCAGCTTCGCGATCAAGCCGCAGTAGTTAATCGGGTGTGAACGGCGCCGTCACAAGGGCCCCGGCCGGTGGTCGCTGCGAGGCTATTGCGCGTTCGTAACGGTTACGTTGCTCCCGACATCGCCGAAAAAGCCGCCTTTCTTCTTTCCGCCGGCCGGGTATGCGAAGAACAGCAGCTTCGTGTCTAACGGAAACAGCAGTTTCTTACCGTTGATCGCGAATCCGACGGGGCTGTGACGGAACCAGCCTTTCACCCTGACCGTCTGCACGATCTTTCCCGAACTCCCCGAAACCGCAATGCGATAGATGGAACCCTGCAGGCTATCGCCTACCGCGACGTACTGTCCGTCCCATTGCACGCCGGCCGCGCGATGGCTGCGGTTGTTGTAACCCGCGAGCGGAATTTCCGTGAAGCCGCTTTTATAGAGCGCGGCTAGCGCAAACCCGTGCTTACTGCTGGTGCCGTCGACATAGAGGTCTCCCGAGCTATCGTAGGCTCCAAACGCATACGAAACGATGTTGGGTGCGGTGTACTCTACCGGCGTGCCGCTGCTGCCGGAAGCAAAGATGAGAACGTTGCCATCTTGGTCCTCGAAGTTGGAGCCGAGGTTCATCACCGCGAGCGCGCCGGTTGTAGGATCGACCGCGCAACCGCCGGGCCTCTCACCGCGGTCGTCGAGAACCAAGACGGGCAGCGATCCGCCCGGCGGATATTCGTAGATCAGCTCCCTGTCGTCATCGGCGACGTAGACGTCGCCGTGGTTGTCCGAGCAAAGGCCTTCGGCCCCCTCAAAACCCGTAAGCTCGCCGACTTTCTCTCCCGCATAATCATAGATGTAAACGGCCTCGCCGTAACCGCCGTAGATCAGCGGCCCCTGGCTGCTCGTATGGCGAATCCAGGAGCCCGAACCGTCGAAGGCCCGCTGCGCGGGCGCGATGCCTGCGCTCTGGCATCGGCTCGTGGCCAGGCCCACGATCATCGCGGCAATGACGCGCGCGTTCTTCTTCACAATCATCCTTTCAGACGCTCAGTGCCAGCGCCTCGACGTACTGCACCCGATGGATCGTCTTCTTGACGGTTCCGCCCTTCGGGTAGTTCCACTGGCCGATACGGGTGATTCTGTTCTGCTTCACACCGTAAGGCATCACGATCGCACCGGTGGGCAGCACAAAGTCGTCACCCAACTCCGCGAACAGCCCCGTAAAATCAACCGTCGACGCCACCGTTCCCGACGAGCCGGAGATCGCGATGCGGTAAACGACTTTTGAGGTTGGGTTAATCATCGCGAGATACTGCCCGTCCCACTGGATGGCGTCGCCCGTGACGCTGAGCGAGATCTCTTCGAGGCTTTGGCTGCCGTACGGCATCTCGGCGAGCGCATTCCCGGCGTTGACGTAGAGGTTGCCCGAGCCGTCGTACGCGCACCAGCTATAGCCGAAGAGCCCCGAGACCGTATAATCGGTTGGCTTACCCTTGGCGCCTGTATAGACCGCGACGTTGCCGTCGCCCCCGTTCATCGCTTGGGTGTTGGCGACCGCGAGGTTGCCCGTAACGGGGTCAACCGCGCACCCGAGTGGGTAGTAGCCGTAATCGCCCAGTTTGGCAATCGGCTCGGTGCCTCCGTGTGCGTACTCGAAGATATCTTCGGTGTAAAGTGTCGTGATGAAGACGTCGCCATTCGCGTCGGAACAGACCCCTTGCGACCCGTCAAAGCCGGTTAGCGTGCCGACCAGCTTGCCTTGGGGATAGGACAGCGCATAGACGTTCCCGCCCCCATCGCTGTAGTAAAGAAGCGTCTCGCTCGAGGCCTCGGGCAGCATCCACGAACGAGCGTGCCCGCCGGCGAGCACCGCGGGAACCATTTGTGGCGCGCTCGGCGAGGCGCTGCAACTGGCCAAGACTCCCGCTGCGAGCGAAGCGCCGAACGCCCGTCGCGCAAAAGCAACAGTTTTCATGCGTCTTAGTTCGCGTTGCCCGAGAGGGCTCATCCTTCGCCCTTCGACCGCGCTCAGGGTGACAAGGCATGCTTGCGTTGCAGCCACACAACGAACGTAGCGGCGGTTACTCCTCGTCGGGCCAGCCGGCCAACTCACCGATCGCCGCGCTCTTGAGCACGCGCAGGCCCAGCATCGCGCACTTCATTCGCGTCGGACTTATGCCGATGCCGACGTTCTCCAATACGGCATCCTTGGGCAGCTTGGCGACGTCGGCGAGCTTCATTCCCTTGATCTGCTCGGTCAACATCGAGGCCGAGGCCTGACTGATCGCGCAGCCCTTCCCCGAGAAGCGCACGTCGCGGACGACGCCCGCATCGTCGAGTTTGAGCTGCATCTTGATCTGATCGCCGCAGAGCGGATTGAGATCTTCGGCTTCGATGTCGGGGTCGTCGAGGGTGCCGAAGTTGCGCGGACTGCGGTAGTGGTCGAGGATGTAATCTCGGTAGAAGTCGTCCACGAGTGCCGGCGCTCCTACAGGCGAAAGACGCGCGCGGCCTTCTCGAGACCCTCGCAGAGCGCGTCGACGTCGGCGCGCGTGTTGTACAGGTAGAACGAGGCGCGCGCCGTGGCGCTCAAGTCCATCTTTTCCATGAGCGGCATCGTGCAATGATGTCCGGCGCGAATGCAGACGCCTTCGGTATCGAGGATCGACGCGAGATCGTGCGCGTGGATGTCGGCGAAGTTGAAGGAGATCACGCCGGAGGTCAGCGCCGGGTCGCGCGGGCCGTAGAGCGCCAAGCCGCGCGGTTCGAACGGCGCCAGCCGCTCCAGCGCGTAGGCCATGAGCTCCCGTTCGTGTTCGCGAACCCACTCCATCCCCACGCTCTGGAGGTACTCCACGGCGACGCCGAAGGCGATCGCATCGGCGATGTTGCTGGTTCCCGCTTCGAACTTGCGCGGCGGATCGTTGAACGTCGTTTCGAAGTAGCCCACCTTGCGAATCATGTCACCGCCGGTCAGGAAGGGCGGCATCGCGTCGAGCAGCTCGCGCTTGCCGTAGAGTGCGCCGATGCCGGTTGGCCCGAGCATCTTGTGTCCGCTGAAGCTGTAGAAGTCGACGTCGAGGGCCTTGACGTCGACGGCCAGGTGCGGCGCGCCCTGCGCGCCGTCGACGGCGACGATCGCTCCCGCGCGATGCGCGCGCTCGACGATCTGTGCGAGCGGCGCGATCGTTCCCAGCGCGTTGCTGACGTGCGAGATCGCCACCAGCTTGCAACCCTGCAGGAGGGCGTCGAGGTCGTCGAGCACGTGCAGCCCGCGTTCGTCGACGGGAATGTAGCGCAGCTGCGCTCCGGTGCGCTTCGCCAGCTGCTGCCAGGGCACCAAGTCGGAGTGGTGCTCCAATTCGCTCAGAAGAATCGCGTCGCCCCGCGTGACGTTTGCGTCGCCCCAGGAATAAGAGACGAGGTTGATCGCCTCGGTGGTATTGCGCACCCAGATGATTTCCGACGTGCGCGCGCCGATGAAGCGCGCCACTTTGACGCGCGCCTGCTCGAACTCGTCGGTAGCGTGCTGCGCGATCTCGTAGACGCCGCGATGAATGTTGGCGTTGTAGCGCTCGTAGTAATCGACCAGCGCACCGATGACCGCGCGCGGCTTCTGCGAGGTCGCGGCGGAATCGAGGTAGACGAGGCGTTTCCCGCGCGACGTCGGGCGCGCCAGGATCGGAAAGTCGGCGACGATCTTGCGCAGCTTCTCGTCGCCGGCGAGTTCGTGCTGCGGAGCGGAGAGGCTCTGCGTCACGAGAGCTTTGCCGCCAGCGCTCCGCGGATCTCGTCGCGCAGGCTCACCGTGGGAAAGCGCTCGATCGCCGGCTCGAAAAAGCCCAGCGCGATCATGCGCTCCGCTGCGAGCCGCTCGATCCCGCGGCTCTCCATGTAGAATATCTGCTCGGCATCCATCGCGCCGACGGTCGCGCCGTGATAGGCCTTCACGTCGTTGGCGCCGATCTCCAGCGCCGGCACCGAGTCAACGTGCGCGGTGGGCGACAGGAGCAGCGCGTCGTCCCGCAGACGCGCGTCGCTTCCTTGCGCGTGCGGCGCGATGCGGATGTTGCCCAAGAAACGTGCTTGACCGCGTTCGCGGGCTGCGGATTTCACCAGCGTCTCCGAGGTGGCTTCGCCGGCGCGGTGATCCACCGTGCTCACGATGTCGACGTGCTGCGAACCGCCGGGAAAGAAGATCGCGGCGATCTCAGAGGTGCTGCCGGGCTCCTCGATCGAGACGACGACCTCTCCGGCGCTCAGCGCGCCGCCCAGTTCGGCATCGGCGATGCGGACGCGCGCGTCGCGTCCGGGACGGGTGAAACGGTTCCAAATCACGCGTGCCGCATCGTCGCTGCGCTGCAGCACGGCGTGACACACCTCGGCGCTCTGCTCGGTGACGATCTCCGTGGTGCCGCAGACGAACGCGCTGCCGGCCCCCTCGATGCGCTCGACGAGCGTTACGCGCGAGCCGCGCTCCGCCAGCAGAACCGTCCAAGGAAAGATGGCGCCCCCATCGGGCGCACGATACGTAACGACGACCGGCTCGTCGCTCGCGTGGTCGGCGCGCACGTGCACGAACGCGCCGCTCTGCGCGAATGCCGCGGTGAGCGATCCAAACTTCGTGCGCGATGCGGCGGTCGCGCCGAAGGCACGGGAGAGAAGTTCCGGCCAGCGCGCGGCTGCCGTCGCGAGATCGCAGACGGTCACGCCGCCCTCGCGGGTCTCGAACTGCGCGGCTTGCGAACCGGTGCCGATCGCGGCGGCTTCGGGCCCCAGCGACTCGAAATCGACGCGCCAGAAGCGCCCCGGTCTCTCGCGACCGCTAGGCAGCGAGAAGAAGCGGTCGAGCGCGCTTGCTCTCTCTTCGGATGAGAACGGTGCCGATGGAAGCGCCGAGAGGCGGTCGTAGAGCTCGCGCGCGGCCGGCGAGCGTTCCTGCGCGACGACGTTAGGCAATCGCCGTGGCCTCTTCGCGCAGCTTGTCGTAGCCTTCGCGTTCGATGCGTTGGGCGAGTTCGGCATCGCCGGTCTTGACGATGCGGCCGTCGATCATCACGTGCACGACGTCGGGAATGACGTACTGCAGGATTCGCGGATAGTGCGTGATGATCAGGAAGCCGGCGTCGCGTCCCTCGTCGCTGGCGCGCAGCGCTCCGATCGAGGTGCCGACGTCTTTGAGGGCGTCGATGTCGAGACCGGAGTCGGTCTCGTCGAGGATGGCGTACTTCGGCGCGAGCACTGCGAGCTGCAGCATCTCCAAGCGCTTCTTTTCGCCGCCAGAGAACCCGTCGTTGAGATAGCGTCCCATGAACGACGGATCGATTCCGAGCTGATCCATCTTTTCCAAGAGGAGCGCTCGAAATTTCGCCGGCGGCAGGTCGCCCGGGCGTTCTGCCTGGCGAGCCGCGTGGAGAAAGTTCGCGACTTTCACCCCCGGAATCGCTGCGGGATACTGAAATGAAAGAAAGAGCCCGGCACGGGCCCGCTTATCGGGTGCGAGGGAGAGCAGATCCTCACCGTCGAGGGTCACGCTGCCCGTCACCTCGTAGTTGGGGTGGCCGGTAAGCGAAAAGGCGAGCGTTGACTTGCCGCTGCCGTTCGGCCCCATGAGGGCTGCGACGCGACCCGGGCGGACGTTGAGGTCGATTCCCCGCAGGATCTCGTTGCCGGCGACGCTGCAGCGCAAATTCTTGATGTGAAGGCCTTGATCCGACATAGGAAATTATCGTAGCCGAGGCTCTCTTAGAAAGTCAAGGAAAAACTTTACTATCTGCGACCTTTCGTGCTAGGATAGCGCCAAAGATGCACTCCGATCGGTTTTTTCAGACGACCCGCGGGAAGATCGTGAGCGAGCTGCGCCGGCGAGGCTCGGCCTCGGCGGCCGATCTCGCCGCGGTGTTCGCCCTCTCGCCCAATGCGGTGCGACAGCAACTGACCGTCCTGGAGCGCGACGGGCTCGTTGCCGAGACCTCGGTACGCCGCGGACCGACCAAGCCCACGCTCGAGTTCTCGCTGACGGGAGAGGCCGACCGGCTTTTTCCGCAGGCCTACGACAAGATGCTCAGCGCCGTGCTGCGCGAGGTGCGCGACCAATTCGGCGCGCCGGCCGTCAAGCAGATCTTCGACGGGCTCTCCGAGCGCGCCGTCGCCCGCGCACGTCTCACCGTTACCGCGCAGGCGCCGGAGGAGCGGGTCGCCCAGCTCACCGAGATGCTGCGCAAGAGCGGCGTCGTGGCGGAGTACAGCCTGCTCGACGACGGCTTCGCGATCCACGAGCACAACTGCCCGTACTCCAACGCCGCGAAGGAGCATCCGGAGGTCTGCCAAGTGATCCACAACGTGATCGACGAAACGATCGGCGGCGCGCACTCGCAGACGGAGTCGCTGGCGCATGGCGGCAAGGAGTGCCGCTTCGAGATGCATCCGCAAGCGGCAACCAGAGCGGCGTCCTAGGAGTTATCGGTCTTATGGATTTTCCAAAGTTTCAGCGCCTCGTCGAAGAGCGCACGGGCTTTCGCACGATGGACAGCCCCACCGCGAGCGGTGAGTATTTCAGCGACTCGTGCGGCGATATGTACAACTTCTTTTTGAAGGTTGGCCCCGGCGCGGTGATCGAGGATATCTCGTACTTCACCACCGGCTGCGGCTTCGGCACGGCGACGTGCAGCCTGGTCGTCGAACTTGCCAAAGGCAAGACGATCGACGAAGCCGCCGCGATCACTACCGGCGAAGTCGAGGCGCAGCTCGACGGCTATCCCGAGAAGAAGAAGGATTATCCCGAACGCGCGCTCGAGGCGCTGCACGTGGCGCTCGACGATTATCGCGGCGAAGGTCGCCGCGGAAACGATTCCCGACTTCGGATCGATGGCGCGTCCTGCCGCCCCGGCAGCGCAGCCACAAGCCGCGCCCGCCGCCAGCGCGAACGGCGACGGCAAGCTCCTAATCAAACTGCACTAAGCGTCCACAAGCGCGACGGAGTCAGACGACTTCGTACTTCGACGTGCTGGCGTTGGCGTCGAAGGTCGATTCGAAGAGCGCGAGCGACTCCACGGCAAGTGCGATCGGCGCGATCTCGATGTTGGGCAACGGACGGCGCGGCTCTTTGACGCGCGCGATCGTGACGTGCGCGACCGCATCCTTCTCGAACGGAAAACCCAACGGTTCGTAGGCACGGCGTGCGGCGGCGGCGAGGCCGCGAAACGCGGCGCCCTGTTCGCGCGCCCCGAGATAGACGACGCGGGGCTTGCGCTCGTGCGGAAACGCGCCAAGCCGGTCGAGCGTCAGCGAGAACGGCGCGCGGCCGGCGGCGCTCTCCCGCAACGCCGCAATGACGGGAGGCACGGCGGCATCGTCGACGTTGCCCAAGAACGCCAGCGTGACGTGGAACTTCTCGGGCCCCTCGTAGCGGCCATCGAACCCGGTCTGCGCGAGCCGCTCCGATATGGCCGCGCAGCGGGCGCGCACCGCGTCGTCGAGAGCGATGCCGACGAAGAGACGCCGCCGGCGCGCGGCCTCAGCCACGCAGATAGGGATTGGAAAAGCGCTCGACGCCGATCGTCGTAAACGGCCCGTGCCCGGGAATCACCATCGTGCCGTCGGCGAAGTCGAGGAGCTTCGTGCGAATCGAGCGGACGATGGCCTCCATCGAGGTGCCGCCGAGATCCCAGCGCCCGATCGCGCCGGCGAAGAGGGTGTCGCCCGTGAGCAGCGTCGTCTCCCCTCCGTCATGCACGGCGAAGGAGACGCTCCCCGGCGTGTGGCCCGGCGTGTGCAGCACTTCGACGCGCGCCGCGCCGACGTCGAATCGCTGACCGTCGGCGAGGTCGCCGTCGAGAGCGACGATGCGCGGCGCGCGCAAGAGACCGATCCACTGCGCTTGGAGCGCCAGCGTGTGGTAGAGCGGCAGGTCGGCGGGATGCAGCAGCGCCGCGCGCGCCGGTGAGCTTCGCGCAAACCGCCGAGATCGCCGATGTGGTCGATGTGGGCGTGCGTGTGGACTAGAAGCTTCGCGCGCCAGCCCCGCTCGTCGAGCAGCGACGTCACCTCGTCAACCCCATCGCCGCCGTCGACCACGATCGCCTCTCCGCTCTCCTCGTCGGCCAGAATCGTGCAGTTGCAGGCCAGTGGCCCCACCGCCAAGGTTTCGAGCACCATTGCTAGTCCACGTGGATGCCGAAGTCGTGAAAGCCGCCGTTGAAGTATCCCAGCGGCGAGCCGGGACGCGCGCTGCACGAGAGCACGTGCCCGATCAAGATCGAGTGCGAGCCGAAGTGATACTCCTGCGCGACCTCGCAGTCGAAATGCGCGATCGCAGCCGTCGAGCACCGGCGCGCCGGTCGCGTCGATCGCGTAGCGGATCGTCCGCGAACTGCCGCTCGCGCACCTTGCCGGAGAAGTGCTCGGCGAACTCGCGCTGGTCGCCTGCGAGCACGTTGACGCAGAAGATGCGCGAGGTCGAGATGTAGAGGTAGCTGCGCGCTTCGCGATTGATGCAGATCAGCAGCGATGGCGGCTCGAGCGAGACGCTGGCGAAGGCGTTGACGGTGATGCCGCGCGGCTCGCCGTCTTTCAGGCTGGTGACGACGGTGACGCCGGTCGGAACGTGCCGCATCGCCTGACGGAAGGCCGCGGCGTCGCTCACCGGCGGCGCGCGCCGATGCGCGATGCCGTCTCCCAGCGGCAGAATGCGTCGCGTCGAGGGCGCGTGCGCGAGGAACTGCTTGGGCGAAGGCAGTGCGGCGCGAGCAACGCGCGATCGAAGATCACCAATCCCGAGAGCTTGAGCATCGGAATGATCAGCTCGAGATAGCGGCCGATACTCGCATTTCGTTGGCGGCAACGAAGGCGATGTCCAGGTTGCGGTGCGGAAAGTTTTCCAGCAGCTCGAGCGCCGGCGTATTGAAGACCTCGATGTAGTCGTCTTCGCCGGCGCGCTCGAAGTACGAACGCGCGACGTCGGTGCGGTGCGTATCGGCTTCGATCGTCCAGATCCGGCCCATGCGGGGCTGAGCGAGCGCCATCCACAGCGTCGCAGTAGCCGTAGGCGGTGCCGACCTCGAGGATGCGGCTGGCTTGCATCGCGGTAACGAGCGTCGAGAGAAGGCGGCCCGTCTCACGCGCGACGACGGGCACGCCGTCCTTGCGGCGCGTGCTGTTCCAGCTCGAGCAGAAGCGGATGCGGTGCCGCGTGCAGTGCGTCGAGATCGTGAGCGGACGGCTTCACCGTGCACGACTCGCTTACGCGCGGCGAACTAGCCGACCTGCCGTGGCGTACTCGGCCGCCTTGACGACGTTGCGCAGCAGCGCGACGTTGGTTACCGGGCCGACGCCGCCGGGAACCGGCGTGATCGCGCCCGCTACGGGCAACGCGCTTTCGAAATCGACGTCGCCTCTGAGCACGCCGTCGACGAGCGTCGTGCCGACGTCGATCACCGTTGCGCCCGGCATCAGATCCTCGCCGCGGATCAAGCCAGGAACGCCCGCCGCAACGACGACGACCTCCGCCAGCTTCACGATACGGCTGCAAGCGATCCGATTCTTTGTGCAGGACGGTTACCGTCGCGTCTTGTGCGAGCATCAGCATCGCGACCGGCGCGCCGACGACGATCGAGCGGCCGATCATCGCCGCGCGCTGCGGCCGCGCAGCGGCCAGTGCGGGCTGCGCTCGAGCAGCAGCATCACGGCCGCCGGCGTCGCGGGCACGTACTCGGTTCCGCTGCCGAACGCCAGGTGCCCTTGGTTGGTCGGGTGGCTGCCGTCGACGTCCTTGTGCGCCGGAATCGCATCGGCGATCTCGCGAATCGAGAGAGTGGGCGGCAGCGGCTGCTGCAGCATGACGCCGTGCGTCGCGGGATCGTCGCGCAGCTCTTCGAGCCTCGCACGTACCGCCGCGACGGAAGCATCCGGCCGCAAGGTGCTCGACGTCGACGGCGATGCCCGCGCGCTCGCCGGTGCGCGCGAGGTTGCGCACGTACGCGAGACTCGACTCGTTTTCGCCGACGAAAACGATCGCGAGGCGCGGATCGATTCCGCGCGTCGCGAAGGGCACCGGTCCGCTCGACCAGTTCGGTGCGCAGTTCGGCGGCAAGCGCGCGTCCGTCGAGAATGGCAGCAGGCACGCCGTCGCCGTTTCGTCCGCCGCAGCAGGGCTCCTCGCTTACGCGTCCGGAAGACTCGCGGTCGATAGTGCAACGGTATATCGGATGGGCGGTCGTCGCGCTGGCGGCGATCGTCGCCGCGTTGGTCGCGGAACCCTACGTCGTCTCGCAATCGCCGGCAACGAGCGGTCCCGCCACGCTCGCCGGGCAGTCAGGCGCCGGTATTCCCCTTGCAGTGACGATCGCGGCCGCTCCGTCTCGCTGGACCGCTATCGCGGGAGCATCGTCGTGATGAACCTCTGGGCGTCGTGGTGTCCGCCGTGCCGTGCCGAGATGCCCGACCTCCAGCGGCTCGCGGAAACCGACGCGCATCGCGGAGTCGCGGTGGTCGGCGTCAACGAGGGCGAGTCGCCGCAGAAGGCGCGAGCCTTCGCCGATGCGCTGCGGATCCGCTTTCCGATTTGGATCGATTCCAGCGAGCGATACGGTCTCATCTACGCGGCGCTCGGTTTGCCGACGACGGTGATCGTCGACCGGCGCGGCATCGTGATGCGCGGTTTCGACGGGCCGCTGACGCTGCGAGCAGATGCGCGCGGCCGTCGCGGATGCGATGCGTTCCGATTGAAGCGCTTTCTTTTCGGCGCCGCCGTCGTCGCCGTCGCGGTTGCCGTCGAGATTCTCTCGCCCGGGCACGCGCTCTACCACTACGGCTGGTACAACGTCGCGCTGGCCGCGCTCGTCGTCGTCGTGCTGATCTGGCGGGCGGCGATATGCCGGGCGAGCCGCCGGCGTTCGCGCGCGAACTGCCGTGCTCGCGGTCGTGCTGGGCACGGCGAGCGACCGGCATTCGCCGGCGTCGCTAACGGCTTGTTCGCGCCCGACAACCGCACCTACGTCGGGGCGCCCGGCGAGCGGGTACGCGTCGAAGGGCTCGGCGCGCTCGGGTTTCCGCTCGCCTCGCAGGACGCGGCCATTGCCGCTCGGTCGCGCTCGAGCGCCCGCTGCGCGCCACCGCTGCAAGTCGGCGCGCGTGCGCGCAACGCGGGCAGCTTCATTCTGCGCGCGACGCCTCGCAGCGTCGTCTACGTCGAGGCGCGCGACGCCGCGGGAGACCGGCTGACGATCACGCAACCGCAGGGCGCGGTCTTTCTCTCGCCGGTGCTGTTGATGCAGCATCAGCAAAAGATCGAAGGCATGGACCTGCCCTTCGACTCGTTCAACGTTCCCGCCGCTCACCGCATCGTGCGAGCGATCATGTTCACGCCGGCGCAGGCCGCACTGCTGGCGCGCGCCGCGACCGCGCCCGGCGAAGGCCGCGGTACTCTTCGTCGTCGACGACGAAAGCGATCGCCCGGTGCCGCACGGCATCGCACTGTGCGCGGGTGGTCGTCCCGTCAGCGTCGGCGGCCTCGTTCTGCAAGGGACGCTCGCGAGCTACCCGCAAGTCGACGTACTGGCCGCACCAAATCTGATCGCGGTCACGATTGGCTCGCTGCTCATCGTCGCCGGAATTGCGGGCGACGCTTCTTTCCCAAGAAGCGCGGATGAAACTCACCTAATTCCAAGCTGGAAACTTGGGGCGGCTCGCCGCCCCAAGTTTTCGAACGAGCCTACTGCCCCGCGACGATTGCGCGGACGTTACGGATGGTCACGGTGCCTTCGGAGAGTTCGATGCCTTTGAGCGGAAGCACGTAGATCGCCATGAGGTGTTTGGCTTTCGTGCCGGCGGGGAAGCGCACGACGACTCGGCGCCAGCCGGGACTGCCTAAGCGGGTAGCGTCGAGCAAGACGTCTTCGTTGATCTCGTTGCGTACCGAGAGGCGCAGCCGGGCGGCGCTGCCGTCATCGAGAACGTCGAACGTCACCCCGAGCGTGTCGTCGGGGAGTGGGATGCCGGCCATCGCGTACGCCGCGCGTTCGTTCCCGGCGAACGAGAAGTGCAGCGCGATGCAGCTGTCGCATCCCGCGTTCTTTTCGAGCGAGCCGGCGCCGCCATGCGGTGCGGTGACGAAGTGCGCGGCCTGCGCGAACGCGAGCGCTTCGTCGTGCGAGCCGACGGTCACGCGTGCGGTTGCCGGCACGTCGCCGATGCGAACGCTCACGTCGGCGTCGTGCGGTCCCGCGCGGAAGAGGCCACGACCGTCGATCGAGCCGCTCGTCGCGTGCCACGCAAGCGAGTCCGGCACTGCGAGTGCGTAGCCGCGGACGTCGAAGGCGCGCGCGACGAGCGCGACGCTCCCCCCTACGTCAACGTTCGGCCGCAACGGCGTGATGCGCGTGCTTGCGGGCTGGGCGCTGACCTCGACCGCGACGTCGCCGCGCAGGGCTCCGTCGCTCAAAAGCAGGTGCCCGCTTCCCGAGTGCAGGGCGACGAACGCACCGTCACGATACTCGCCGAGCGACGGCGGGGAGATGCCAACGTGCACCGCTCGCTCGCCCGCAGCGACGTGGTCGCCGGCGTCGACGGCGGCAACGCGCAACGCAACTTGTGCGCCCGGCAGCGCGCGCACGACCCCGGGCTGCGCGATCAGTCGTACGGCCGGCCCGACCGGCGCGCTGCTGTACACGAAGAGGCCGTCGGCGACGGGACGCTCCTTTCCGTCAGACGGCGCGTTGACGACCTGCGGCTGCTCGTCGCCCAGCCGCCTCACGACCAGCGTCGACGAACCGCCGCCGTCGAGCAGCAGTCCTTCGCTCGCGCCCAGCGAGCGCATCAGCGCCGCGAACGCGGGCCGCGTAACGCCGACGCTGCGCTCGGGCTCGCGTCCGTCGACCTCGACGAAGAAGAGCCGCCCGTCTGCCGCGAAGGCCGCGCCCGAGCAGGGCATGCGCCGCACGTTCTCCTCGCGGTAGGGCGCGTCGCCGTCGTCGTACCAGGCGCCGGCGTGAAGGATCAGCGCGCCGCCGCCGACTGCCGTGGCGATCGAACTCAGACCCAGCGGCGAGAGATCGCCGCCGACGGAAACGATCGAACCGACGTCGGGAACCCCGACGGCGCCGTAATCTGAGAGCCCGATTGCCGCGTAGTACCCCGGAGGCTGCGGGCTCGTGATTATCGGCGATTCTCGTGACGCGATAGCGGGCCAGCGGCGGCATTCCGTCCAGCGGCGCCAGCGCGACGAGCGTGATGTCGTCGTGCGGCGGCACGCGCCCGTAGAGCGGCGTGAGCAGCGAGAGCCCGCCGCCGGGCTGCGGCATCTCGTCGATGCCGTCGAGCGGCATCGTGCGTTGCGAGATCTCGATCTCACCGGTAAAAGCGAACTCGGCGATATGCGGCGTCCCGTCGCGTCCGATCGCGATGACGTAACGCTTGTACGGCAGCTGCAGCAGCGCGCCGTCGCGGATAACCATGTTGACGGGACGGTTGGTGTTGCCGATGTCGAAGTAATCGCCGTTGATGCCGGCGACCGCACTCGTGCGTTGCGCCATCGAGCCGATCGTCTCGCCGCGCGAGACCAGCGAGTCGTCCGCGACGACGCTTCCCACGCGCACGTCGCTTCGACGGGTTTCGATTCCCACGACGCGCACCGCGAGCGGACCCTCCGACGTATCCAGCGCGTAGTCGCCGTAGTCGACGCCGGGCGCGATGCTTTCGATCGTCGGCGCCTGGCTGACGATGCGGGGGAAGGGAGGGTCGGGCTGGAGGCGAGCGGGCAGGAGGGATACGGCGAGAAGCGCGACGGCGATCATCCCCGCCATACTGCGATGGCGAGGGGATAGCCGCCTGTCGCAAAGGGCGCGCCGCGAACGCGGCGCAGCGTCCGCGCGTCGAAGACGTCGACGGCGTTGTCGCCCGCACAGGGAACGTAGAGCCGCTCGCCGCTGCCGTCGAGCGTCAGCTTCCACGGAATGGCGCACGTCGGCAGCGCGTCGTGCTTGCGGCGCAGGGTTCGCGCGTCGAGCACGTCGATCTCGTGTAGTTGCTCGTCGCTCACGAAGAGCGTATTACTCGCCGAGTCGAGCGCGAGGCCGATGGGAAACGCCAACGCGGCGCTGCGCGCGGTGACGCTCGTCCGGCCGCCGGCCAGCGAGATCGCTACGGCCGCGCCGGGGCGTGCGAATGGCGAGTCGGCCGACTGGTTGGAGATCGCGAACAGCCGCGAGCCGTCGTCGGAGAGCGCGAGTGAGAAAACGCGCGCAACGGCGTAGAAGCGGCGGAGGAGCCGCATCGTGCGCGCGTCGACCACCGCGACCGTTCCGTCGTTGGTGTTGGCGACGTAGACGAGCCCGCGGCGTTCGTCGATTGCGAGACCCTCGGCGGTATCGCCGGTCGCGACGCGCGCGACGTCGCCGCTGCCGCTGACGCGAGTGAGCGCGCCGGTACCGTTCCAGTCGCGATCGGTCACGAACACGTCGTGCGTGGTGTCGTCGATGGCGACGTCGTCGGCGGAGACCACGCCGTCGACGTGGCCGACGCTCCAGGGATCGAGCTGGAGCAGCGTCAGTGCGCTGCCCTGCGTGTCGGTCACCGCGACGCGTCCGGAGGCGTCGACCGCGACGTCGCTGGGAACGCCGCCGGTCGCCAACAGGCCGATCACCGAAAGGTCGCGCGCGTCGTGCACGATGAGCCCGTCGTCGTACGAGGCCACCAACACGAGCGGGCGCCGCGCGTCGGGCGGCGCGCCGATGCGCAGCTGCCTGGCACCGATCCCCGCCGCGTTGCCCGCGACCAGCAGCGCCGTTCCAGCCGTAGCCGTCGAGGGAATCTCGTAGGTGTGCCCGCCCGCATCGAGGCCACCCGGTCCCAGCACGCCGACGTGGTAGGGAACCGAGATCCCCTCGACGCGCAGGGGAAGGATGCTTCCGGGCAGGTACGGCCAGCGCGCGGCGTCGATCGTCGCGGCGGCCAGATGCGGCTGCGGCATTTTGGGCATCGCCGCAAGCGTGAGCGCAGCGAGGGCGATGCCGAATATCCCGCGCGCCGCCGGCGCCGTCACCTGCCGGCGAAGAGGCCGATGCTAAAGAGTACGACGCCGACCATGGCGGACACGCAGCCGATCGGAAAAAAGACGACCGTGTCGGTAAGCGCCGCGATCGAGACGAAGACGATCGCGACCTCGAAGAACGTCGTGGCGAACTGCAGTGTCTCGTAAGATTGCATCAGCGTTTCGGAGTGCTCCTCGGCCGTCGTGGCCGCAGCCTCGAGAGCCTCGCCTTGCGCGAGGATTGCCGGCGACGACCGGCGCTCGTCGCGCGCCACCGATTCCAGCCGAGAGATCGCTGCAGGATCGCGAGCAACGTTCGCGGCGAGAAGCGCTTGATAGATCGTGTATCGAATTTCCTTGGCCTCGTACCGGTTGTAGGCGTCGAAGGCCTTGCCTTGTGACAGGACCGCCTCGTTCTTGGCCGTCAGCGCCGCCACCGAGCGATGATGCGCGGAGAGCGTGCCGAGCGCGGCCAGCACCGCGACGATCGCCGCGGCGAGCGAGACGAATCGCACCTGCCGAAACGCTTTCACGCGGACCCCTCCAACGCGGCCGCGACACGCTCGAGACCGGCGGCGACGTCGGTACCGGGTGCGACGGCCGTCTGAGCGGTCTTTGCCGCAACGAGAGAAAAGCTCGCCAGCCGGTACTCGCCGAAGGTGCCGGCGACGATCGCGCCGTCGGGATCGACCGCGAATGCGCGGCGCTTCGCGCGATCGAAGACGATGACGTAGAGCCGCAGTTCGAGCGCCCGGGCGCGGGCGATGCGTGCGAGCCACGGGGCCGGCAGCGCGCTCGTCCAGCAGATCAGCGCGTAACCGGCGCGGCGGTAGGCGACCAGCCCGCCGGGATCGAGCACGGTCTCGTCGCCGGCTTCGGCTGCGCCGAGCGCGCCGTCGAGCATGGCAAGACGGCCCGGGGCGTGCGGCGCGATCGCATAATCGCCGTCGAGCAGCGCGAGACGCTCGTCGATGTCGCCGGGCAGCGGATCGAAAGAGATAGCGACGCGCAACGTATCGCCGACGGTGCTCGCGCGCGGCGTCACGGCCGGCGGCGTGCCGCGCCGGGGGCCGGCATCGCCCAGCGCTACCGTGGCGTGCAGCGTTTCGGGCTGCGTTTCGCTGGCCAGTGCCACGATCTCGCCGCGCGCGTCGACGATCTGGCTCTTGCCGCAATACGCGACCATGCCGAGCTCGCTGCCGCACTTGTTGGCCGCAACGAACGGCACGCCGTTTTCGTACGCGCGCACGCGCGCCAACAGATCGGCCTGCACGTTCTCCAGCGCGCTGGGGTCGCGTCCGCTCGTCACCCACGCGGTCGGCATGATGAGGATCTCGGCACCGCGATCGACGAGCGCCCGGGCGATCGTCGGCAGCCGTCCGTCGGCGCAGACCAGCACGCCGAGCGAGCCCGCGCCCGTCGCGATCGGCGCGATACGTTCGCCCGGCTCGAACCAGCGTCGGTCGAAATGCCAGAGGAAGAACTTATCGGCGCGTCCGGCGGGCGAGCCGTCGGCATCGATGACGACGGCGCCGTTGCGCGCGCGGCCCCCCACCTCGGCCGCCGCTCCGGCGACGATTACGGTGCGCGTCTCGCGCGCGAGATCGCGCAGCCGCGCGATTGCAACGTCAACCTCGCTCCAATCGAGCGCAGCGCGCCCGAGCACGTACGCCGGAATCGTCCCCTCGGGCAGCACGACGACGTCGGCGTCGCTGCACGCGCGGCGCGCGGCAACGATTGCGGCTTCGAGCGCCGCAGGAAAGTCGGTACGGTCGTGCGCGGCAAGCTGCGCCGCGGCAACGCGAATCGAGCGCGCCATGACGCGCGTCGTTCGCGACGGTGTGGGAACGCCCCTCATCGCCCCCGTGAGAAGGCCGTGCGGCCTGCGCGAAAGAAGCTTGGCGAACGTGAAACGTACGCTGTCCACGCTATCCGTTGCGCTTGCCGCGGCGAGCGCGGTTCTCTTGGCCGCAGCCCCGCCGAACGCTTCGCCCGCCGCAACGACAACCCCCAAACCCTCCACCTTACCGACGAATGCCGCGTCGAAAGACGTTTGCGGCGCAACCAAGAGCAAATGGGCGCACCTGCAGTGCGAAGAGTTCAACTCTTCGGCGCCTGGAGACGAATACTTCGGGCGCATGAAGATGAGCTATCTCGGCATCGATAATACCTATAAGGACGGTTCCGTGAGCGCCGGCGCGTACACGACCGATCCGCACTTGATCGCGAAGCTCGACTTTGCAACCGAAGCGCTACGCCGGTGGGCGAGTAAGTATCCCAACGATCCGCAGCTCGCGCGCTCCTACTTCTTGGCGATCCAAGTGCTCCAGAAAGTCTACACGCAGCCCGAGCAGGAGATGACGTTCACCTTCATGCAGCTGCTGGCGACCAAGTACGGCAACACTTATTTCGGCAAGACCGAAAAGGCGAGCCTCGCGCGCGGCTTCACCGAGCACTGGTTCGGCCTCGCGCAAATCTGCCCGACGCCGCTGCCGCCCGGGGTGATGCCCGAGACGACGCCCAACGCGACCGAGATTCCCTCGCCGGCTCCCGGCCATCCCGCCGTCGATCTCATCACGCCGCCCTGCGTGCAGCCCTCGCCGACCGAAGAGCCGATGCTAGAGACGGCGACGCCGACCCCATCGGCCAAAGCGACGCCCAAGCCGAAGACCCGGGCAACGATCGCGCCTCCGACGCCGGAACCCGTCGGGCTTCCAACGGATTTCCCCGGCACGGCGGGCTCGCGGGCGCCCGGCACGCCAATGACGCCGCCGCCCAGCGGCCTGGGCACACCGGCCCCCGGCCCTTTCCCCGTTCCGAGCGCGAGGGCGCGTCTCTGATTTTCGTTGCCCTCAAGAATCAAAGATAGCCTAAACGGAAAACGAGTCTAGCGGCGCGGTCGCTCATTGCGCGAGCCACGGCAAGCGCGGTAGAAATCGAAGAGCCCCCGCGATCACTCGCGGGGGCTCTTGCTTTAGGATGTAGCGTTCGGACCGAAGCTTAGATCTTCAGGCCGATACCCGCGTACGGTCCGCTTTCCGAGAATCCCATTGGCGCGGCGTTGAGGTTGTAGCCTCGATCGCCGAGGAAGCCGGCTTCAATGAAGAGCGGGAATCCGTTGAACGAGTAGGAGACGCCGATGTCGTACTTCAGGACGTTGTAGCCAACGTTGAACGTACACCCGCTGCCGCTTACGGCAGTCGTGCCGCAAGCGAGCGGAACGCTCGAGTAGTTGCCGTTGACGTCGAAGAAGTAGTAGGCGCTACCGTAGAACGAGAACTGACGATCGAGATCGGGCAGCTTTTCGAGCCCGACGCCGGCGCCGTTCTCTTCCGGATAGCCGTAGTTGTTTCTACGCCACATGTACGCGCCCGCGAGATAGATTCGCGGCTTCAGGATACGGATACCCAGACGCGCATCGAGGTCGTAGTCGTGACCCGGGAACGTCTTCACGTACGACTGGCCGAAGCCACCGATGGTCGTAACGAAGCATGCCGGATCGCTGCTGGTGGCGCACGGATGCTGCCAGTTGAACTGGCGATAGTCGACCGCCACCATGAACGGAAGGTTCATTACCGGGATCTCGACAGCGCCGTGGAGGCGATACGAGAACCCGTTATTGTTGTTGTTGCTGGTTTGACCGGGGACGAACTCGTTAT
This sequence comes from Vulcanimicrobiota bacterium, assembly GCA_963844705.1. Lineage (GTDB taxonomy): Bacteria > Vulcanimicrobiota > Vulcanimicrobiia > Vulcanimicrobiales > Vulcanimicrobiaceae > Cybelea. Next base: position 631,779 of record CAWJPI010000001.1, read on the forward strand.
AGACCTTTGGTGAGATCAAATAGTCGCCCGCGGCGTAGAAGTCGTAGTACGGTGCCGGCGTCGGCGTGGGCGGCGGCGGCGGCGGAGGCGGCGGGGGCGGCGGCGGGGGAGCCGGCGACGGCGGCGGCGTCGCGGGGATATACCGCACGACGACGATCCGGCGATCCGGAACCCACAGAACGTACGCACCCATGCCTTCCGAAATCACGCGGACCGGCACGAGAATGACGCCTTGGTAGATCATCGGCGGCACGTCCAGCGGACGCGATTCGCCGTTGATTACGACTTCCGGTTTACCGACGGTCACCTTGACCTCGGCACCGGCTTTGCTGACCGTCACGGTCTTGCTTCCCGCATCGTACGAAACGGTCGCCCCCATCTGCTCGAACATCGAGCGAAGTGGGATCAACATTGTTCCGCCTCTCACGAGTGCCGCGAGGACGCGACCCTGTTTGAGGATGTCGGGCTTGGCATAGACGTGGTGGTCATTGTAGAGAATCGGGTACTGACCCGACGGCGGCGAACCGAAGTCCGCCGGCGGAGCTGGGTTGCCGCTTTGGTCTTGCGCTATCGCGTTGGTTCCTATGTTGCCATGCGAAGCGCTAGGTTGGGCGGCGACCGCGGTGAATCCGAGACCGGCTGCCATCAGCACGGCCAGGATTCCGGTGCTCAGTCGCTTCAATGTGTCCTCCTAGCTGTTATGAGACCTGAGACTCTTGCCTTCGACCGCCCCAAGGACGGGCTCCGGCACGTTCCATTTGCTTTCGGGGAGGGCCGATTGGCTCCCCTGCAGTGGGAGCCGTGTCAGGCGAGCTTTTCACGCAGTTTCGCGAGGAACTTCGACTTTTCTATGATGTAGCGTTCGTGGCTGCCCTCGGCCACGGCTTCCTGCTCGTCGAATACTTGGACGGCGAAGCTCACGCGAGGTCCGTCGAGCATCACCACTTCGACTTGCGTTCTGACGATGAAGCCCACCGGAACCGGCTTGCGGTGTTCGAGATCGATATGCGTCCCGAGGGTGATCTGGCCGGCCGCCAAGATCGGTTCCACGCAGTGAATCGCCGCGCTCTCGACCAGCTGAACCAGCATCGAGGTGGAGAGCACGTTGACGCCCTTGTTTCCGGCCTTCTCGGCCGTCATCCATTCCTCGACGCGGCTTTGCAGGCTATACGAGCGGCCGATGTCGAGTTTCGCGCTCATGCCCCGTGGAAATACGCCCTGCAGCCGTTTACCTCATGCCGCGGTTCCACGATAGGGCCCCCCGGGCGATGAATCAAAAGCGCTCGGGCTCCGTATATCAGACCATGAAGGACCGGACGAAGGAACCGATGCTTAGACCTACGCTGCTGGCGCTTGCCATGACCATCGCACTCCCGGCGCTCGGCGCGTGCGGTAAAAAACCCCCGGCGGCACCGATGCCGCTCTCGGTGTCGACGCGGCGGCCGCCGTGCGGCAGACGATCGCGAATTACGTCACGCTCGACGGGCAAATTGCCCCCCTGGACCAGTTGACCCTGGCCTTTCAGCAGAGCGGCACGATCACCCGGATCAACGTGAATATCGGCGATATGGTGCACAAGGGGGAGCTCTTGGCCACCATTGACCCGTCGACGCTGCAGGCGCAACTCGATCAGGCTCAGGCGCAGGCGGCGCAAGCCTCCGCCTCGGCCCAGGGCGCCGTTGCCGGGTATCCCGTGCAGACGCAGACCAACGCCGCGGCTCTCCAGACCGCCAAGGCCTCCCTGGAAAACGCCAAGCTCGTCTACGATCAAAATAAACAGCTCTACAAGGAAGGCTATGTCTCCGAGACGGCGCTGCAGCAGTCCCAGGCCAACTACGTTCAGGCCCAGCAGACCTATAATAACGCCGTGGTCGGGCTGCGCAACGACGTCGTGAGCTACCAGAACGTGAAGTCGCAGCAGGCATCGGCACAGGCCGCCTCCGCCCAGGCCCACGTTCTGAGCACGCAGCTCTCGCAGACCTATCTCTACGCCCCCTACGACGCGGTCGTGGCCAACCGGCTCCTCGATCCCGGCGCCTACGCCTCGCCCTCCCAGCCCGTCCTTCAGGTCGCGCGGATCGATCGGGTTTGGATCAACGTCAACGTACCCGACGAAGATTTGGCGGTCGTGCGAGCCGGCAACATGGTAGCCTTCACCTCGAGCTCGCTCCCGGGGCGCCACTTTACGGCTCCGATTCAGACGGTCAACGCGGTGCCGACCGCGGGAACCCTCTCGTATCTCGCCCGTCTCGAACTGGTGAATCCGGGCTACGCGCTGCGGGGGGGGATGCTCGTCAACGTCACCGTTACCCGCGACCGGGCCGTCGGCGCCACCGTCGTGCCGCGAGGCGCCGTGGCTCAGACCCCCACCGGCAACGTCGTCTACGTGGTCGCCGGCAATAAAGCGGAGGCGGTGCCGGTGCGACTGGGGGTCCAGACCGATACGCTCGCGCAGGTGATCAGTCCCAGGATCGCGCCGGGCACGATGGTGGTTACCACCCGGCCCGATACACTCAAAGATGGAAGCCTCGTGGCTGTCAATAATGCAAACGCCGGCCCTGCCTCCAGCAACGGCACGGTGCATTAAGCATGAAGCGACGCAACCTTCGCGCGCGAGAGTTCGTCACGGCGCTCGTGCTGGGCGGCCTCGTGACCGGCGTCGGTCTGGCGCAGACGGCTCCCGATCAGGGGGGACAGGTCGTGCCTGGCGTCGTGATGCCGTCACCGATGCCACAGCCGACGGTCAGCGGAACCCCGCTTCCGTATCCGGCCTACGGCGCACCCGCGCCCGACGTCGAGCAGCTGACCCCAAAAAAGGGCGTGCCGCAGAGCATCTCGCTCACCGACGCGATTCGGATCGGCGTCGCACTCTCGCCGGTGTTCGCCAACGACAACGCGCAGTGGGCCGCGATCCACGCGAAATACACCTCGGAGAAACAGGCGCTCTTCCCCGCCGTCAGCGGCAGCGCGAGCATGGGCAAGCAGTTCAGCAACGGCACGACCAGCTCGGGTGGCGGCCCTTCGCCGACGACGCAGCCCAGCACCGGTCCCACGCCACTGGCGGTCTTCGGCCTGGCGTCGCCGGCACCGGTCTCCAAAGCGACGATCGTTAACGAGGCGGCAACCATCACGATCAGCCAGCTCATCTTCGATGGCGGACGCACGATCGCGGCAATCCGTTCGGCCAAGGCCGCCGATATCGCCGGCCGCGCTACGCTCCTGCGCGACTTGCAAACGCTGGCGCTCAACGTGGCCAACTCGTACTATGCCGTGCTCGAGGATAACGCGACGGTCGCCGCCGACGCGCAGTTGGTGCACGAGTTCGAAGTGAACGAAGCTTCGGTCGCGGCGCAGATTCGTAACGGCGCTGCGGCGCGCTCCGATATTGCGGCCGCGCAGTTCCAAACGGCGCAGGCGCGCGGTAACCTCGTTACCGCGCAAGGAACGGCGATCGGCGCGCAAGCGACGTTTGCCACCACGCTCGGGCTCGATGCCGACGCGATGGTTTTGCCGAAATCGCTAACCGCCGCACCGCCGGCGCCCAATCCGTCGTATGCGGCGTCGTTGAAGCGCGCACTGATCATGCGCCCCGACTACATCTCCGCTTCGTACAACGTTGACTCGGCAAAAGAGAACCTGCGTTACGAGAAGCTCGCGCGCGTCCCGATCCTGACCGCGGCCGCAAGCGACGGCGTCACGCGTCAGTTCGTCGACTGTTTCAGCGAGCCGGGTCTCACGGGACCGCAGGCGGCGTCGTTCTGTCCGGGTCCGGGAAGCTGGACGAACGATAAAGAGTTGGGGCTGCAGCTCACCGTGCCGATCTACGACCAGGGCCAAACCAACTACAACGTCGCCGTCGCAGCGTCGCAACTCGATCAAGCGGTCGCGACGCTGAACACGACCCGCCTCACGGTCGAGTCCGACGTGCGCTCGGCGCTGGCTACGTTGATCTCTTCGCGGTCGTCGTTGGTGCAGGCGCGTTCCGAGTTGACCTCGGCGCAGGTCTCGCTCGACGCGACGCAGGCGCAGTACAAAGTCGGCGCGACCACGATTCTCAACGTCGTCACCGCGGAGGCGAACCTGACGACGGCGCAGTCGGCCTACATCACGGCGCTCTATGGCGTCTACACCGCACAGCAAAACTATCTCTACGCCTCAGGCATCAGCGACGTACAGCTGTAGGGTTCCGGTGTGACGCGAGCGGCGGAGACGCCGGCGACGGTATCGGATCCCATTAATGCGGCGATCCTTGCGGTTTCGGAGGATCGCCTTGTTGGTTTTCAGGCCGATCCGTTCGGCGAAATTGCGCAGCGCACCGGATTGCATCGCGACGTCGTGATCGAGCGCGTGGCGGCGATGCTGCGCGCCGGCACGATTCGGCGCGTGCGCCAGACGCTGCTTTCGACGAGTCTGGCGCGAGGCGCGCTCTGCGCCTGGGAAGTGCCGCCCGAGCGGCTCGACGCCGCCTTCGACGCGATGTTCCGCGACGATCCGTTCTCGGGCCACGTCGTGATCCGCTCGACCGACGCCGTCTCGGCCGGCAGCAGCTACCGGCTCTGGACGACGCTGAAGGTTCCCCAAGGATACTCCTTGCGCAAGCACGCGCTCTGGCTTGCGAGCTACGTCGGCGCGCTGAGCTTTGCGATCATGCCCGCCAAGAGGCTCTTCGCGCTCGGCGTCGGGCACGTTCGCCGGCGCGGCCTCGACCCCGGCGCGCGGGCGCCCGAGCCGGCCCGTGCCATCGATACCGCGATCGTCGAGCTTTCGGATCTGCAATGGCGCGTGCTCGTAGCCCTCAAGCGCGAGTTCGCGCCCGGCGAGCTTGCCGCCGACCTGTGGGCCGGGCGTGCCCGCGAAGCCGGCCTCTCCCGCGAGCGCTTCCTCGAGGTGGCGCAGGAGTTGCAGGAGCGCGGCGTCATCGGCCGCTTTTCCACGTTCTTGGAGCACGTGAAGCCGACCGCCGGCAACGAGCGCGTGACCCGCTACAACGCCCTCTTCCACTGGGCGGTACCCCCGGGCAGCGAGATGGCCGCGGGCTGCGAGGTGGGGCGCCACTACGTGATCACGCACGCCTACTGGCGAGAGGCGGGGCCCGAGTTCCACGACGTCAACGTAATGGCCGTAGCTCACGGAATGGAAAAGCCGGTCGTTCTCGCACATAAAGAAGCGATCGACGCGCACCTCCGTGAGGCGGGCATCGAGTTTTCGTATACCAACGTCTTCTGGGGAGGACGCAGCGAGATCAAGCCATCGGAGATCGCACCGAGCGCGTATCGCGAGTTCTGCGTCGAACATGGCATCGATCCCGAAACGATGCGAGCCGATCCGGGCGAAGAAGGGACAAGTGCATGAGAAAGGTCCTCGTTGCCATCGCGGCGCTCGCCGTGGGAGCCGGCGCCGCCGGCTGCACCAAAGTCTCGACCGGCGGTGCCGGCGGTACGCATTCGTGGACGCAGCCCGGCGTCTTTCGCTTCTCCGAGGCCACCGATCCGAAGGGCCTGAACCCCGTGCTCGACTCCGCATCGCCTACCCTCGACCTCTCGATGTTCATCTTCTCATGGGCGATCCGCTACGACTCCAAGGCGAACCCCGTGCCCGATGCTTTGCGCGAGGTTCCGACGATTGCTAACGGAGACGTGAGCAAAGACGGCCTCACGCTCAAGTACAAACTTCGCCCCAACATCAAATGGCAAGACGGCGTGCCGCTGACCTGCGACGACCTGAAGTTTACCTGGCAAGTCGTCATGAACACGCACAACAACGTGGTGACGACCGACGGCTATAAGAGCATCGGAAGCATCGACTGCTCGGATCCGCACGTTGCGCTCATCCGCATGAATAAGCTCTACGCGCCCTTCCTGCAGCAGCTCTGGAGCGTGAACGGCAACGCGCCGATCCTGCCCAAGCACCTTTTGGAAAAGTACAACGACGACAAAGGCTCGTTCAACACGGCGCCCTACAACTCGATGCCGATCGGCAGCGGTCCCTTCAAAGTGGTGGCGTGGAATCGCGCTCAGGACGTGCGAATGGTGGCCAATCCGGACTTCTATCTGGGAAAGCCGAAGCTCAGCCAGGTGATCTACAAGATTCTGCCTGACGAGAACACCGAGGAGACGCAGCTGCAGACGCACGAGATCGACATGCTGGCGACCGGTTCGGCGATGAAGTGGCCGCAGTACGCCTCGCTGGCGGCCGACCCGGCCAACGGCCTCGTGGCGACGCGCGTCGACTCGTATTTCTTCTCACATCTCGACTTCAATTTGCGCCATCCGATCGTGAGCGACCGCAACGTGCGCGTCGCCGTCGCCTACGCGACAAACCGCCAAGAGATCATCGACAAGCTGCTGCACGGCTCGGCGATTGCCTCGGAGACCGATCAGAATCCCCTTCTGTCTTGGGCGCATACCGATGACGTCACGCACTATCCGTACGACCCCGACAAGGCGCGCCAAACGCTCGAGGCCGACGGTTGGAAGCTCGGGCCCGACGGCGTTCGGGTGAAGGACGGGCAGCGCTTGGAGTTTCAACTGAGCACGCAGACCGAGTCGACCTACGGGAAGGCGCTGCAAACGGTGCTGCAGCACCAGTGGCGTGAGGTCGGTATCCAAGCCGACATCAAAAATTACCCGTCGAGCGAATTCTTCGAGAATTCCTCCAACGGCACTCTCCAGGGCGGCCACTACGACGTCGCCGGCTTCAGCTGGGCCGGAGCCGCCGACCCCGACGACAGTGCCATCTACTCCGCGGAGAACTTCGCGCCCCACGGGCAGAACGCGATGTTCTGGAACAACGCCAAAGCCACCGCCGCCATGAACGACGCGCTCTCGACGGTCGATCAGACCCGCAGAAAACGCGATTACGTGATCGTTCAGCAGCAACTGACGTACGACGTGCCCACGATCATCATCAACTTCTCTCGCGTGCCGTACGTCTACAACAGCGACTTGAAGGGATTCGACCCGTCGCCGGTGATTTCAGCGTTTTGGAACCCCTGGGACTACTCGATCTAGATGAGAGGAGCAACCCCGGTGATGTCGAGGATTTCGCGCCTGCTGGCGGTCGCCGTCACGGTGGCCGCACTCTGCTCGTGCACCAAAGGAGGCCAGAGCAGCGCCACGCCGCACTACCTGACGATCGCCGATGGCACCGGCGACGTGACGACCCTCAATCCGCACCTCTTCACCGAGACGACGCTGGGCTACATCTCGCAGATGACCCAGGCGTATCTCGTGAAGTACGACGCGCAGAACCGGCCGTATCCCGAGCTTCTCACCGTCGTGCCGACGCAGGCCAACGGCGGGATCAGCAAGGATGGCGATACGATCACTTGGCGTCTGCGCAAGGGCGTGCGCTGGTCGGACGGGGCGCCGTTCTCCGCCGACGACGTCGTGTTCTCGACGAAAGTGGTGCTGAACCCCGCGAACAACGAGGTGGGCCGCGACGGCTGGAATCTGATCACCAAGATCGACGAGCCCGACAAGTACACGGTCGTGTACCATCTCAAACACCCCTACTCGCCGTACATCCCGACGTTCTTCGGCAGCGCCGGCGCGAACCCGACGGTTCTTCCCGTCCATCTGCTCGCGAAATATCCCAACATCAACAACATTCCGTATAACTCCAAGCCCGTGGGTATCGGGCCCTTCCGCGTGGTCGACTGGAAGCGCGGCGACACGATCGATCTGGAGGCCAACCCCTACTATTTCCGCGGCGCGCCGAAACTGCAGCACATCACCTACAAGCTGATTCCATCGCGCGATACGCTGCTGACGTTGATGCAGACGGGCGAAGTCGAGCTATGGCCCGAGGTGGCGCCGTCGTACATTTATCAGACCAAAGCGCTCCCGAACGTGCGCACCGATGTGCACCCGGGGATATACTACTCGCACCTGGATTTCAACGTGACACGCCCGCTCGTGAGCGACGTCCGCGTGCGCCAGGCGATCCGCTACGCAATCGACCGCCGTCAGATGGTCGCCAAGATCTCGCACGGCTATGCGACGGTTCAAGAGAGCTTCATCTCACCGGTGCTTCCGTTCGCGCCCAAGGGGATTCCGTTCTTCGAACACGACGCCGACAAGGCGCGAGCGTTGCTCGAAGCCGCGGGGTGGAAGATGGGTCCGGGTGGCATCCGCGTGAAGAACGGCCAGAGGCTCTCGCTGCAGTTCCCTTACTACACCGGCGTCTCGACGGCCGACGACACGGTCGAGATGATCCGCGAAGAGCTGCGCGCCGTGGGAATCGACATTCAAACGCGCAAGTTCGCGCCGGCGATGTTCTTCGCTCCCTATCAGAACGGCGGCATCGTCTACGGCAGTAAATGGGACATGACGATGTTTTCCTGGCAGGACATCCCGATCCCCGACTACTCCAACACGCTGGAGTGCAATCAGATTCCCCCCAACGGCCAGAACGTGCTCCATTACTGCAATGCCAGAGCCGATGCGCTGATGGAGAGGATCAAGACGACGTACGATCCCGCGGAGCAGGCGAAGCTCTTCGACCAGGAGGTGCGGATGGTGATCGCCGACTGCCCGACGATCGTTCTCGCGATACTCGACACGGGCTTCACCTACAATCCCAACCTGACGGGATACGATCCGGGAGCGTTCACGCCGTTCGACAACATGACGAACGTCGATATATAGCATAAACCAGCAGCGCGCAGCCGCCGAGAGAGAGCGCTCTCAGCAACGCCCACGCGGGGACCGCGACGAGCAGCCCCGTCGCTCGCTGCTCCGCTAGCCACTGCGTAGCCGCCGCAGCGCCGGGCGGCGGAGCAAAGGCGTGCATCGCGTCGGGCCACACCGGCGCCGGATGCGCCGCGCCCAGCACCGCACCGGAGACAAAAACGGCGAGGATCAGCACGGCCGTCGTCATCGCGCTTCTCACCCCGATCGTCACCCTCGGGCTGACGGCAATGGGCCCAAGCGCCACAAAGGCCGCAAGCGCCGCTGCGAGCAGCAGCGCGCTCTGCGCCACGCCGGTCGGGCGCTGCGCCAGCCCGAGCCAGTCGACGCTTACCAATACCGTTCCCACGAGAGCGATGGCGCGAGTGGCGCCCTGCGTCCGCAGCGCGCACCAGAGCGCCGCCGCATAGGCGACGACCAGATCGTGCTCGTGCGCGAAGGACGAAACGAACGGCACCAGCGCCGAGCACGCGGCAAAGCGCGCGAATCGCTCGCGCAGCACCACGGTGAGAGCTATCCCAGCCGCCAGCGCCGTTGCGGCGAACGTGAACCCCACCACTCGCGCAAGCGGCGGCGGCGCGCCGAAACCGTACGCGATGGCCGCAGGCGTGAACTGGATCGCGGCAAACCGTTCCGCTCCGGCTTGGGCCGCGAGCACGCGTGCGTAGAGCACCGGCCACGCCGGCCCCGCTGCGATCGCGCCAAGCGCGTAGGTCGCGAGAGCGCCGGCAATCATCGCCAGCGTCGCGCGGTTTCGCCCGAGTTGCGAGAGCAGTCCCAGGGCGACGTTCGGCTGCGCGTACGCGAGCAGCGCGTAGAGCGCCGCGCCAGATAGGGGCGCCGTCCCGGCGGCAAGCAGCGCCGCGCCGAGAAATGCCGGGAGCGCGAGTTGTCCGAGCGCGAAGTCGCTGGTGACCGGGCCGAACGAAATCGCGAGCGCGATCGCGCCCAACGCCGTTGCGACGTTCGGCGGCGCGCCGCTTCCGCGCGCCGCGGTCAGTGCCAGCGTGACGATCGCCGCTCCGATCAGCGAGAGCCAGAGCGCCGTCGCCGCGCCGTAAGGCAGGCGCGCAAGGAGGCTCCACGCGGGCAGCGCCGGCGGCGGCCCGACGAAGGGAAGCAACTCGTAACGACGTGAGTCTACGCCCGGCACCGCGCGCTCGAACGTCCAGATCCCCGCCGAATACGGATCGGCGTGCGCGTTCCACGCCGCCCCGGCCGACCAGTACGCTTCGAAGTCTCGCGCCGCCGGACCGGGCGTCGCTTGGGGCCGCGCCGCCAAGAATTGCAATCGCGATCGCAACGTACGCTAGCGCCAGGGGCGCCGCGCGCCTCACCGTCCGAACGCGCCCGCCGATCCCGGCGCCGCGATCGCGTGGGATTGCGACATCACGATCAGCAACCCGAAGAGCGTTGCGAGATACCAGACGCTGACGCGAGCTTTCGCCGCAAACGTCATCCGCGCGGCGCGCGGATCGACGTGACCGCGCCAGGCAGCGAACACCGCCGGCAACCCCAGAATACCGATGATCGCGATGAAGAGCAGCGGAATGTGCCACGACGATCGCAGAGGCCGATGAAGAGCGCAAACCCCACGATCCACAGCGGCGGCCAGACCGCGTCTGATGATGCGACCGCCGTCGAACGGCGGTACCGGAATCATGTTGAAGAGGTTCAGGAATGCCGAGAGATCGGCGCAAGCGAACCAGAAGCGATCCTGCGTCGCGTCGCCGATGACGTAGCAGGCCGCGGCCAGACCGAGCCCCGTCAGCGGCCCCGCGAGCGCGATGTACGCGTCGTGCTCGAGATCGTCGGGGGGCGCGCCGGCGGTAAACGCCCCGAGCAGCGGAACGAACGCGGGCAATCGCGCCGGCAAGCCGTAGGCTCGAAACGCGAAGTAGTGGCCCATCTCGTGCGCCAGCAGAAGCAGCATGACCACGACCGCGAGCTTCCAGCCGAAGATCACGCACGTAGACCCAGAGCGAGAGCAGAAAGGTCCAGCTGACTCCGAATCAGCTTGGCGCCGAAGAACAGCAGAAACTTGAACTTGAGCAGAAACGCCGCCAGCGCGGCGACCATGGCGCCGATGCCGCCGGTGCGGCGCTGCAGCCGCCTTTTGCTCGGCTCTTGATCGTCGGCCGGGTCGGGGGCGGAAGGTATTGCACGCAGCCCTCTTCAACCGCGCAGCGTGCCGGTCATCGTGATCGTGGGTGGAGGATTCGCCGGCGATCTGCGGTTGCGCGACGGCTGGAGCGGCGTCTGCGCCCCGGCCGAGGCGGAGATCGTCCTCTTTAGCCGCGAGAACTACACGCTCTTCACGCCGATGCTCCCGGAGGTGACCTCGGGCGAGCTGGAGGTGCGCCACGTGGTGACGCCGATCCGCGCGCAGCTTCACCGCACCCGCTTCGTGCTTGGCCGACGTCGAGGAGATCGATCTCGCGCGCCGCAGCCTTCGCTATCCGTCACCTGCTTACCGGCGCGCTGGGTCGAGCAGCACTACGATCGCGTCGTGCTCGCGCTGGGTTCCTCGACCTCGACCTTCGGGATTCCCGGGCGTCGCCGAACACACGTGGCCGCTCAAGACGCTCGACGATGCCGACGCGCTGCGCAATCATCTGGTGATGCTCCTGGAGCTGGCCGATACGATCGACGACGCCGCGCGCCGCCGGCGGCTGCTGACGCTCGTCGTGGTCGGCGGCGGCTTCACCGGCGTCGAGACCGCGGGTGAGATCGTCGAGCTGTTCCGCAGCGTGCTGCGCTTCTACGCGCGGCTGCGCCTCGACGAAGTGAAGGTGCTGCTCGTCGAGGCGGGGCCGGTGCTTCTCGCGGGGTTGCCCGCAAAGATGGGCGAGTATTCGCGGCGCATACTCGAGCGCCGCGGGGTCGAGGTCATCTTGGGAGACGGCGTTGCCGCCGTCGACGAGAACGGGTTGACGCTGCAGAGCGGCCGACGCATCGAAAGCGCCGCCGTGATCTGGAGCGCGGGTGTGAAGCCGTCACCGACGATTGCAAACACGCGCCTTCCGACGACCAAACGCGGTGCCGTGGAGACCGACCGCGAGATGCGCGTCGATGCCGCCGGGTCGGTATGGGCGCTGGGCGATTGCGCCTCGATTCCCGATGGGAAGGGCGGCGTCTATCCGATGACGGCTCAGCATGCGATTCGCGAAGGCCCGCACTTAGCCGACAATCTCGTCGCCGCGCTCCGCGGCCGCACGCCCACGCCGTTCTCGTTTCACGTCGCTCGGAATGATGGCGGCGTTGGGAGGCCGCAAAGCCGTCGCGCAGCTTCCCGGGAACCGCGTGATCACCGGCTTCATCGCGTGGTTTCTCTGGCGCTCGTACTACCTGCTGCGGCTGCCGGGACTCGACCGCAAGCTGCGCGTTGCGTTCGACTGGACGCTCGACTTGCTCTTTCCGCGCGATACGGCCGAGCTTCGCTTCGGCGAGGAGGACGGGCGGCGCCAAGAGATGCCGCGCTCGTCGTAGAAGGCTCAAAACATGCTCCGCGAACCGATCGACCGCCTCATCCGCGATCCCAAAGAATTCACCAGAGACGTCGCTTTCCCCGATCCGAACGAGATTCGGATCTACGACGAGACGCTGCGCGACGGCGAGCAGATGCCCGGCGTCTGCTACACCCCGGCGCAGAAGCTCGAGATCGCTAAAGTGCTGGCCGGCGTCGGCGTACACATGATGAGCGTGGGCTTTCCCGCCGCGTCGGAGGGCGACCGAAGACGCTGCAGCTGGTGATGGACGCGAAGCGCCGCGGAGAGCTCGGGGACGTCGAGATCGTCGTGATGTGCCGCAGCAACCGCAACGACATCGACGTCACGGTCAAGACGCTGCGCGACGTTGGCATCGAGCCGCGCGAAGTAACGTTTTTCGTGTTCACCAGCGGCAGCGATCTGCACCTCAAGTATAAGATCGGCAAGACGCTGCTGCGTTACGAAGGGTCGCGACGAAAGCGAGCTGTCTCGACCTGCCGCTCTCGTTCTTCCGCGAAGCGAACGTCCATCTGCAGTGCGACGCGATCCGCCACGCGCGCGAGTGCGGCGTCGAGCGCATCGAGTTCGGCGCCGAGGACGGCAGCCGCGGCGACGTCGACTACTTCATCGAGTACTTCAAGGAAGGCTTGGCTGCCGGCGGCACGCGCCCGGCATGGCCGGACACGGTCGGCACGCTCACCCCCGAAGCGACCCGCTGGTACTGCTCGCGCATCGTCGCCGGGCTGCCGCGGGGTCTGCCGATCGTCGCCCACCTGCACAACGATTACGGCCTCGGCACGATCAACGCGATCACGGCCGTGTCGTGCGGTTTCAAAGTGGTCTCCGTCACCGCCAACGGCTACGGCGAACGCGCCGGCAACGTAAAGCTGCACGAATTCGTCGTGGCGCTGCGAGTGCTCTACGGCATAGAGCTGCCGGGCTTTCAGTACGGCAAGCTGCGCGAGCTGGCGCGGTTCATGGAGCGCATGAGCGGGATTCCGCTGCAGCAGCACGAGCCGATCGTCGGCTCAAAAGTCTTCGCGCACGAATCGGGGATCCACACGCAAGCCATGCTGATCGACCACCGCATGTACGAGGCGGTTCCCGGCGAGTTGGTGGGCGCGAGCACGAGCTGGGTCTTCGGTAAGCACACCGGTGCCGCACTCGTGGAAGACACGCTGCGCCGCAACGCCGATCGCCTGGCGCGCGCGGGCATCGAGCCTTCGAACGCGCTCGCGCAACGCGTCACCGAAGAGGTGAAACGCCTGCGCGAAGAGCGCGCCGCGTCGAGCAAGAGCGAGGAGACGATCGAGCTCTACGAAGTTGCGATGAGCCGGCTCTCGCTGAGCGAAGAAGACGTCGTCGACATCGCGATCGCTTTAGGAGCCCCGGCCAAAGCGTCGTGAACGAGCCTCCCTTCGACCGCGAGATCGCTCAGGAAGCGATCAACTCTAGCCGGTTGCCGAATGGGTCGGCGATGTAGCAGTGCTCGCGACCGTTGACGAGATGCTCGTCGCGCGCGATTTCGATACCGCTTTTCCGCAGACGCTCGACGAGAGCGGCGTAGTCGGTGCAGCGAAACGCAGGGTGCGCCTTCGTAGCACCCCGGAACTCGGGGTCAACGCCGAGGTGCAGCAGCACGCTGGCGCTGCCGAACCAAACGCCGCCGCGCATCAACAGCGGTGGCGGTTTAGGGATCTCCGTCATGCCGAGCAGGCCGCCATAGAACCCCCGCGCTTCGTCCTCCTTGCCCGGCGGCATCGCAAGTTGGACGTGATCGATCGCGCGAAATGGGTTAGTGCCCGTCAGCCCACGTCCAGCCCGTCATCAGCCAGCCGCCGGCGCTCTTCTTGAGAGCGATCGTCATCACCGAGCCCAAGAGTTTCATCGGTTTGCCGTTCTGATTGAAGTGCAAGGTTGCCGGCAGAACGACGTAGGCGACGTTGCCCGCGATCGCCATCTTCCAAGGCGTGCCGAATATCACCGTCATGCTGGTCATCTTGTTTTTCTTGACGAACGCCTGGAACGCGGTAACCCAGTCGCTGCAGGCCGTCGGACCGCTCCAAACGTGCGGCGGAAAATCGTCGATGATCTGGGACGGCGAGGCGCAGGCGGCGGCCCAGCCGTTGTAGTCGCCTTTGTTGAAGTCGATGACGGCCTGGTTGATGGCCGCCATCGGCGTGCTTCCCGCTGCGGCCGCGGGATAAGGCATGGCAAGAAGCGCTGCCGCCGCAGCGGCCAGCGCGAGACCCTTCAAATGCTTCATGCGGCGCATTTTTAAGGCCCGGCGGGCTATCACCTGCTCGCTTGCTGTTAGGCCTGCGCGCCGAGTCGCCAGGTAGCCACGAACGCTTTGAAAATCGCTTCGAACGAGTCGTGCGTGAAACGGACGCTGCGCGGCCCGGTGCGTTTGAACTCCGGAATGAGCGCGACGAGGTGCGCCTGCGCCGCGGTTACCAGATTGACGTCGAGCACGATCGGCGGCTCGAAGCGAAAGAGTTGCGCGCTCTCTCGTGTGCGAACGGCGGCTTCGGCCCCGGCGCGGATCGCGCGCCTCGCCGCCGCCGGCACCATCGAGTCCGCGGCAAAGTTGCCGATGGAGTCCTTCACGATGACACCGTGGACCCACGGCATTTGTGCCCGCACGCCCTCGACGGTCGTGCGATCGCCCGTCACCAGCAGCAGCGGCACGCCGTAGTATCCGAGCAGACCGGCGTTGATCGTCGCCTCGCTGCAGCGCACGCCGTTGACACGCACCTCGTAGATTACCGACGGCGTGTAGGTGTGGCAGAGAACCGCGTCGGCGTCGCCGGCACCGCCGTGGTAGCCCACGAAGAAGGCGCCGTCATAGCCGCCGTCGGCGCTCTGCACCATCGAGAACGGTTTGCGATTGCCGAAGATCACCCGCACGTCTTGCGGCAACACATCGAGCAGCAGATTGCGCATCGGTCCGTGCGAGTCGTTGACCAGCACGTCGTCAGCGCCGCCCGCGCGCGCGCCCTCGATCGCGCTGAGCACCTCCTGCGTGTAGAAGCCGCGATAGCGATCGTACTCGGGATGCGGCGTGCGCGCGTCAACCTGCTGCCAAGAGCAAACGCCCGCCACACCCTCCATATCGCTAGACAGATAGACCTTCATCCGCCTGTCATCCTCGGGATAAACGGCGTCGCAGAGCGGAGGGCAGACAAAGGACGGGCAGTCGAAGGATTCATGCGATCGTGTCTGCGGCGGCGGCCATGCGCGTGGCGGCGATGAAGGCGCGCATCATCGCGCTAAAATCGCTGGCGGCGTAGCGCACGGCGCGACCGCCGATGCGCGAGAATCCCGGCATCAACTCGATGTAGCCGGCGTGCTCCACGCCTACGGTCTCGACGATCAGCTCGAACGGCGGATCGAAGCCGAAGGGCCGCGCATCGCCGATGCGCCCGAGCGCTTCGCGCGCGCCGGCGCGAATCGCCTCGCACGCGGCCTGCGGCGTCAGCGAGTCCACCGCGGAGTAACCGATCGCAGTCTTCACCGGAACGCCGACCGCCCACGGCAGATGCGCGAGGGTCTCGTCGACGATCGTGCCGTCGCCGCTGATCAGCACGACGGGAACGCCGTAGCTTCCGGCCAGCGCGGCATTGAGCAACGCTTCGCTGCAGCGCGTGCCGTTGACGCTGACGGCGTAGAGCGTCTCCGAAAAAGTATGCGAGAGCGTCGCGGCGTCGCCGGCTTTGGCGTGATACCCCGTAAAGAACGCGGCATCGAACGTCGAGCCCATGCCTTGCATCATGCTCCAGGGCTTGGGCGCGCCGGAGATCACCCGCAGATCGTCGTCTTCGGGCAGCTCGTCGAGCAACAGGTTACGCATCGACCAGTGCGAGTCGTTGACGAGGACGAAGCGCGCACCGGCCTCGCGCGCCCCTTCGATCGCCGCGCGCACCTCGAGCGTCATATAGCGTCGGTAGACCGGGTACTCGAAGGCGTTCGACGGGTCGCATTGGTTCCAAGAGCACACCCCGGCCGTGCCCTCCATATCGGCGGAGATGAAGAGATTCACGGGCGCAGCGCCGCTCGCGCCTGCGCGAGACCCGTCTCTGCGGCGACGTTGTGTGGGTTCGCGCGCAGCGCTCGCTGGTAAAATGGGATCGCCTCACTGAAGTGATTCGAGGCGAGGTACATATCGCCGAGCTGCGTGAGCGTGACGTCGTCGTTGGGATGCGCGGCGATGCGCGCGCGCAGCGTCCGCAGAGCGGCAACGACCGGAGCCGGCGGTCCGCCTTCCACGGCGTCCTGAGAGCCCTGCTGATCCATCTGACGCAGCGGCTGCGATTTGACCGCCTTTCCGAACACCGATCCCGAAACGCCGAACCCGTCGGCGACCAAATAGGCCATGACGCCGAGGAAGATCGCGGCGATGACGACCACGATCGGCACGTAGATCCGCGGCGGGAGCCCGCCGGGCGCATTGGCTTGCACGAAGAATCGGTTGGACGCTGCGCGAATAAAACCATTCGTGCTCCCCTCCGAGGCCGATCTCCAACTAACGTTCGCACGGTTGAACTACCAGCATTTCAACGGCGAGGTACCCGATTGCCGCATCGCCTACAACGAGCGCTTTTCGAACTCGGCCGGGCGCATCAGCTACACGGGAGCGCCGTTGCTGATCGAGCTGTCGCCCAAGCACTTTCGCACCCGGCCGGAAGCGCTCGAAGAGACGCTGCTGCACGAGATGGTCCACGCCTGGTGCTTCGCCAAGTTCAAAGAGACGGGGCACGGTGCTCGCTTCAAGCGCAAGCTGCGCGAATGCGGTCTCGGCTCGATCTATCACGAGCTGGGGAACGTTCTGCCACTGCGCGAATCGGCGAAACGCTACATCCTGCGCTGCGAGGCCTGCGGTTTCGAGGCGCTGCGGCGAAACCGCCCCAGCCGCCCGTCGAGCTGCGGGCGCTGCAACAAACGTCGCTTCGACGCGCGCTTTCCGCTCGCGATCTACGAAGTCGTCGAAATGCGCGCTGCCGGAACGACGCTCGATCTGCGCAAAGCCGCCCGGAAAGGGCCTCGTTGACGCCGAATCTGCGCTTCGTATGAGTACGACAAAAACGACAAACGGCGCCGCGACGCGCGCCGAGAGCGACTCTATGGGAACGATCGCGGTTCCGGCCGACAAGTATTACGGAGCGCAGTCCGCCCGCTCGCTCGTTCACTTCGACATCGGCGACGGCGATTGGCCGCGCGACGTGATGCCGCGACGAGTGATCCATGCGATGGCGTTGCTCAAGAAGTCCGCAGCCCTGGTGAATCAAGGGCTCGGTAAGCTCTCCGAGGAGAAGGCGGAGCTGATCGTGCAGGCGGCCGACGAGGTAATAGCCGGAAAGCTCGACGCGCATTTCCCGTTACGCGTGTGGCAGACCGGGTCCGGCACGCAGACGAACATGAACGTCAACGAGGTAATCTCCAATCGGGCGATCGAGATCGCCGGCGGCCAGATGGGATCCAAAAAGCCCGTGCATCCCAACGACGACGTCAACATGTCGCAGTCGTCCAACGACACGTTTCCGACGGCGATGCACGTCGCCGCCGCACAGTCGATGTCGGAGGTGCTTCCGGCAGTTGGGGCATTGCGCGACGCGCTGCACGCCAAGGCCCAGGCCTGGTCGCACGTGGTCAAAGTCGGGCGGACGCACCTGCAAGACGCGACGCCCTTGACGCTGGGCCAAGAGTTCTCCGGCTACGTCACGCAGCTCGACCGAGCGCTGCGCGCTTGCAAAGAGGCCCTCGATCCGCTCTTCGATCTCGCCATTGGCGGCACCGCGGTCGGTACGGGACTCAACGCACACCCCGAGTTCGGGGAGCGCACCGCGGCGAAGATCGCCGAGCTGACGGGGCTCCCGTTCCGTTCGCATCCCAACAAGTTCGCGGCACTGGCCTCACACGACGATTTCGTCTTCGCGTCGGGCGCGCTCAAGATGCTCGCGGCCGCGCTGATGAAGATCGCCAACGACATCCGCTGGCTGGCCTCCGGGCCGCGCGCCGGCATCGGCGAGTTAATTCTACCCGAGAACGAGCCGGGCAGCTCGATCATGCCCGGTAAGGTGAATCCCACGCAATCCGAAGCGATGACGATGGTCTGCGTACAAGTCTACGGTAACGACCTCGCGATCAGCTTCGGCGCCTCGCAGGGCAACTTCGAGCTCAACGTGTTCAACCCGGTGATGATCTACAACTTCCTTCACTCCACAAGGTTACTGCGCGACGCCTGCACGATGTTCCGCGAGCACGCCGTCGAGGGGCTCCAAGTCAACGAAGAGCAGATCAAGAAGTACCTCGACGAGTCGCTGATGGTGGTGACCGCGCTCTCGCCGAAGATCGGCTACGACAAGGCGGCGGAGATCGCCAAGAAGGCCCATCACGAGAAGACGACGCTGAAGAAGGCGGCCCTTTCGTTGGGTCACGTTACGGAGGAGGAGTACGACCGGATCGTCGTCCCCAAGGAGATGACCTATCCGCGCTAAGCCGGCGCCCCAGGGAGTCACGGCCGGCAGGTAAACGACCGCGACCTTGGAAGTTGGAGCGGCGTAATCGTCGGTCGGATTCGAATCCTTTCGGGCCCGCGGCTTTCGGCATCCGTACGACTTCGGCTCCTTTGCACTTTCGCGGGCTCAAAACGGGACCGGTTCATGCTACGCAATCACGTCGTTGTTCGCACGCTGACGCTGCTCGGAATCGCCGCACTTCTGGCCGGATGCTCCAATGGGGGCTCCGCCTCGGTCACTCCCTCCGCCGCAAACGCCCTCAAGAGCCACGGCTCGCGGCCGAACGCCGGCGTCGCAGAGTATGCTTACGTGGCCAACGCCGGAACCAGCGACGTCTATGCCTACTCCATCGACGCGACTGACGGCGCGCTGCGGGCAGTGAAAGGTTCGCCGTTCGCTGCGGGCAGCTCTGCCGCGGCCGTGGCCATCGACGCCAGCGGCAAGTACGCTTACGTAGCCGACGAAGGAACGACGACCGTCAGCGGCTTCAAGATCGACGCGAGCGATGGCGCGCTCACCCCGGTGAGGAACTCACCCTTTACCGCGGGCACGAGTCCGAGCGCGGTCGCGGCCGACCCTAAGGGCAAGCATCTTTACGTCGCCAACTACGGAAGCGGCAACGTCTCGGGTTACGACGTCGATGCGAGCACGGGCGAACTGACGCCGATCAAAGGATCGCCGTTCGCAGCGCATACCTCACCGATTGCCATCGGTATTACGCCCAACGGCCGGTGGGTATTCGTCGCCAACTTCGGTTCCGGCGACATTAGCGGGTTCCGCGTCAACCCGGCCACCGGCGCGCTAGAACCCGTCACGCTCCACGACGTCGGTTACGGGATCACCAGCGCGACGGTCTCGCCCAGCAACAATTTCCTCTACGTCTCCGACGACCAATCGAACGACGTGTATGCGTTTCGGATTACACCGACCAAGGGCACGATACACGCGGTCAAAGGCTCGCCTTTCGCTGCGGGCCAAGGGCCGGGCGGATTCTCGATATCGCCCGACGGCAAATTCGCGTACGTTCCTAACTACACCGACGGCAGCGTCTCGGGATACTCCGTCAACGTCATGACCGGTGTGCTGACGCAAATCACGGGATCGCCGTGGCAGGCGGGGAGCGAGGCGACGGGGTTCGCCGTCGATCCCGACGGCAAGTTCGGATACTCGGTAAATTGGGGTGGTGCGGATATCTCCGCATACAAGATCAACGCGTCGAGCGGAGCGCTTACCAACGTGACGGGCTCGCCGTTTGGAACCGGCACGAATCCGGCCTGGATGGCTACCTGCAAGAGCGAGAGTGGGGTCTGCAAACCGCCGGCGTTATAGCTGGCGCCAGATCAGGCTCACGGCGGCCACGACGAGCGCGATCGCTACGACGATCAGCAGCTGCGGTGATTTCAGCCGCAGCGAAAGGCGCGCGCCGATCGGGCCGCCGGTCAATCCTCCCGCGACGAGCGGCAGAACGTCGCGGCCGACGATGTCGCGCTGCATGAGGTGGGTGATCAGTCCGACCGGCGAGGTCAGCAGAATGGCGAAGTGCGACGTCGCGCTGATCGCGTGCGCCGGCAGCTCGGAGAAATAGAGGAACGTCGGCACCAGAATGATGCCGCCGCCGAGTCCGAAGAGACTGGAGAAGATGCCGACCACGAACCCGAGCCCCAGCGCCGCGCGGTACGACATCCCTTTGATCGCCGTCACGCGCTGATGCTCCGGGCGGCCGGCCATTCGCCGCTCCGCGTTCCAGGCCATGTCGATCGCGACGCCGACCAACAGCACTGCGAGGATCGCGTCGAAGAGCCGCGGCGAGATGTGCAGCGAGGCGATGGCGCCCAAAATGCCGCCCGGAAGCCCGCCGGCGGCGATGACCCAGCCGATCTTCAGATGAACGCGCCGCTGCAGTAAGTAGGTGAAGGCGCCGCTCGCGCTGTTGGCGACGATCAGCACGAGCGACGTTCCCGCGGCATACGCTGGCGAGAATCCCAGAAAGAGCCGCAAAATCGGGACGAGGATGAAGCCGCCGCCGAGGCCGACCATCGACCCGAAGACGCTCGCGAAGAACGCGGCGGCGAAGAGTTCTAACTCAAAGCGTACGATGGAGGAGGCTCAGCCGGCGCGGCCGAGATAACGGCGATCCCGCGTATCGATGCGGATGACGTCGCCGGACTCGACGAAGAGCGGCACGTTGACCGTCGCGCCGGTCTCCAGCTTGGCGGGCTTGGTCGCGTTTTGGGCGGTGTCGCCTTTAAAGCCCGGATCGGTTTCGACGATCTTCAGCTCGACGTGCGCGGGCAAGTCGACGCCGATCGCCGTGCCGTCGTGGAACTGCACGTCGACGACCATCCCGTCCTTGAGGAAGTCGGCCGGATCGCCGATGAGGTCGCGCTGCAGCGTAACGTTCTCGAAGCTCTCCTGATCCATGAAGTGGTAGCCGTCGGCGTCGTTGTAGAGCATCTGCATCTGCCGGTTGTCGACGGTCGCGCGCTCGAGCTTCTCGCCGGCGCGGAAGGTGCGTTCCAGCGTCGTGCCGGTCTTGACGTTCTTCAGTCGCGTGCGAACGAAGGCCGATCCCTTGCCGGGCTTGACGTGAAGGAACTCGATGACGGTCCAGAGCTGGCCGTCCACGACGATGGTCACGCCGTTGCGTAGATCGTTTGACGAAATCATTGCCTAGGGCTTGGAAAGGCGAATGGGGCCCTCCTCTCCCGCGCGCAGGCGTGCGATGTTTTCGCGGTGCCGCAGCAGGATCAGCAGCGTGGCGAAGACGCCATAGGCCGTCTCGGGAAGCGAGCGGGTAAAAGTCCACAGCGCGAAGGGGGCCAGCACGCTGCCGAGCATCGAGCCGACCGACGAGTAGCGGGTGATCGCGGCACCGGCGAGCCAGCCCGCCACGGCGATGAGCCCGGCCGGCCACGAAAGCGCGAAGACCGCTCCGAACGACGTCGCGACGCCCTTTCCTCCGCGAAATTGCAGCCACGGGGAGAAGCAGTGTCCCAAAACGGTGCCCGTGGCGACGAGCGCGGCCATGACGTGGCCGCCGCCGCCGAGGAACCAGAGCGCCCACAGCGTCGGGACGAAGCCCTTGAGGGCGTCGAGCAGCAGCACGGCGGCGGCGCCGCCTTTGCCGAGCGTCCGCAGGGCGTTCATCGCCCCGATATTGCCCGAGCCTGCGCTGCGGATATCGGTGTGGTAGAAGAGCCGGCCGACGATATAGCCGAACGGAATCGAACCGATGAGAAACGCGGCGCCGAAGATTGCCGCCTCCGGCAAAATGCCGGCGTCGCTCACTCCAACTCCTCGCGGCGCGGACGGAACTCCAGCGTGAGCGGCACGCCTTCGAAATCGAAGTTCTGCCGGATCACGTTCTCCAGAAAGCGCTTGTAGTGCGGCGCGACCAGTTCCGGATCGTTGCAGTGGAAGACGAAGACCGGCGGGTGCGTTCCAGGCTGTGACGCGTAGTAGATGCGCAGCACTTTGCCCGACGAGATCGCCGGCGGATGCGCCAGCACCGCGTCGCGGATCAGCGCGTTGAGCGCGGGCGTGGGAACGCGGCGCTCGAGGTTCTCGGCGAGCGTGCGACGACCGGCATCAGGCTGCCCAAGCGCCGGTGCGTCTTCGCCGAGAGAAACGTTACCGGCGCGAACGCCGCAAAGGGAAGCGAGTCGCGCACGGCGCCGGCAAGGTCGCTGCGGCTGAAGTCGCCGCCTTGCTCGCGCACGAGGTCCCACTTGTTGCCGACGACGATCAGACCCTTACGCTCTTCGATCGCGATGCCGGCGAGGCGGCGGTCCTGCGCCATGATGCCGATCATCGCGTCGAAAACCAGCAACGCGATATCGCATCGCGCGATCGCGTTGAGCGATCGCAGCGCCGCATAGTACTCGATCGCGCCGTGCGCTTGCGGCGTTTTGCGAACGCCCGCGGTGTCGACGAGCCGGAAGGGGCGGTCGTGCCAGCGGAAGGGCGTGTCGATCGCGTCGCGCGTGGTTCCGGGAGTCTGCGAGACGAGCGTTCGCTCCTCGCCGAGCAGCGAGTTGACCAGCGAGCTCTTGCCGACGTTGGGCCGGCCGATCACCGCCAGCGCGAGCTCGCCGTCGGTCGAAGGTTCGGCGCTTTGCGCCGGAAGCAGCTCGACGATGCGGTCGAGCAGGTCGCCGGTGCCTTCGCCGTGGATCGCCGAGACGGCGACCGGCTCGCCAAATCCGAACGACGAAAACTCCGCGTGCACTGCCGCGGACGCGTCGGGCGATTCGGCTTTGTTGGCGACCAGCACGAGCGGCCGGCGTTTGCGCCGCAGGATCATCGCGACGTCGTCGTCGAGCGGGTGCAGTCCGGTCTGGGCGTCGACGACCATGACGACGACGTCGGCCTCCTCGGCGGCCGCTTCGGCTTGGCGGCGCGTCGCGTCGGCAAGCTCGGCGCCGTGCGCTACGTCGGCGTCGGGGTCGATCCCCGCCGTGTCGACGAGGCTGAAGAAGCGCCCGCGCCAATCGCAGAGCGCGTAGAGGCGGTCGCGCGTCACGCCCGGCGTATCCTCGACGATGGCCAGCCTGCGGCCGATCAACCGGTTGAAGAGCGCGCTCTTGCCGACGTTCGGCCGTCCGACGATAGCTACGGTCGCAGGCGAAAGCACGGCAGTTCCTTTCTCACCGAGAGCGAACGGGACCCACGTGCCTCCCAGTATCTACATCGAGACGTTCGGCTGCCAGATGAACGAGGCCGACTCACGGCAGATCGCCGAGCGCGCGATCTCCGCGGGGTACACCGTCGCCACGGCACCCGAAGAGGCCAACGTGGTCGTGCTCAACACGTGCACCGTGCGCGACAACGCCGAACGCCGCGCGTACGGCCGAATCAACCACCTCAACGCGCTCAAGCGCGCCGACCCGAGCCTCCGTCTCGTCGTTACCGGCTGCCTGGCCGAGCAGGACCGCGACCGGATGCAGCGGCTGGCGCCGCACGTCGATGCGGTCTTCGGAACGCGCGAGCTGGGAGCACTGGGCGAACAGTTGGCCTCGTGGGAGCCGGGCTTCGAAGAGGTCGACTTCTCCGACGAACGCCACTTGCTCGAACCGCTCGGCGGCACCGCCGACGGCGTTGCCGATGCCTTCTCGCACCTGCGGGCGTTCGTGACGGTGCAGCGCGGCTGCTCGTACTATTGCACCTTCTGCATCGTGCCGCACGTGCGCGGACGCTTCGACCATCGCCCGGCGCGCGAGATCCTCGAGGAGACGCGCGGGCGCCTCGCGCAAGGCGCGCGCGAGATCGTGCTCGTCGGCCAGACCGTCAACGCGTGGAAGGATCCCGCGACCGGCGCAGATTTCGGCGACCTCTGCCGCGAGGTCGCGGCGCTGCCGGGGTTCGAGCGGCTCGGCTTCATCTCGCCGCATCCCAAGGACTTTACCGAGAAGATCCTCGACGATCTGGCGTCGCTTCCGCAGCTCAATCCGCGCATGCACCTGCCGCTGCAATCCGGAAGCGACGCGATGCTGCGCCGCATGAATCGCAAGTACACGCTGGAACGCTTCGACGCGATCGCCAGCGGGATTCGCCGCCGTATCCCGCAGTGCGCGATCACGACCGACATCATCGTCGGCTTTCCGGGTGAAACCGACGAGGATTTCGACGCGACGTTACGGTACGTGCAGAGCGGCGTCTTCGCTAACGCCTTCGTGTTCGTCTATTCGATTCGGCGCGGCACGCCTGCGGCGCACTGGCCGCAAGTACCCAAGAGGTCGCGATGGAGCGCTTCCGCCGCCTCTTCGATGCGCAGAACGAGGCGACGCGTGCCTATCACGAACGCCACGTCGGCAGAGTGCTGCGCGTACTCGTCTGCGGCGACTCGAAGAAAGACTCCGCCAAACTCACCTCCAAAGCGCTGGACAACGTGACGGTCGTCGCTCCCAAGCCCGCGGTCGCCGTCGATGCGCGCATGCCGTGGCTCGACGTGCGCATCGAGAGCGCGCACGTGTGGGGCTGCACCGGCAGCATCGTCGCGCGCGCCGCAGCGTTCGCCGGGGCGGCGGAGCCGGTCGCGTCGTAGCGAGAGCCGCATGCCACAGGGCGCCGCGCTTTTTCTGGCACTGACCGCCGCGCTGGCGACAAGCGGGTGCAACGGCGGCGCCGGCGGCGTGCTCGCCGCCAATCCGGGGGCAGCTACGGGCGCTCCGGTCGCGCAACGCGCGTCGTCGTCGGGCTCCAGCCAGTTCGTCGGCTTCTGGGAGTCGTGGTCGGATACGAACCGCAACGACGCGTTCTCGCGCCTGGGCAGCGTGCCTGCGAGCGTGACGAGCGTCGACGTCGCGTTCAGCATCGCCGACAGCAACGACATCTCGCCCCCGCAGAACACCAATCCGCTGCGGCCCGGAGCCAACCACATCCACGCGCACGGCGGGAAGGTGCTGCTCTCGTTCGGCGGCGCGACGTCGGGCTTCGAGATCACCGATCCCAACCTGTTCGCCCAGAATCTCCAGGCGTACGTCAAGGCGAATCCCAAGATCTACGACGGCTTCGATTTCGACGACGAAGTGATACCCGTCAACGGCCAGCAGCAGCTCATCGACGTGCTGCAAGCGGTGCGCGGGGCTTTCCCATCGGCCGTCATCTCGTTCGACGCGTTCATCGACGGCGCGGATCCGCAGGCGGGCAGCGGCCACCAAGGTGAGGACATTCCCATCGTCGCGCAGACCGCCGGCGACATCGACTACCTCAACGTGATGGCCTACGATCAGTACGGCTGGAAACCGTCGAACCACCCAAACTGCAGCTACCGCCAGGGATCTCGCGACGATTGCCGCCTCGACGTGCTGGCGCAGTTCGCCAACATCGCGCTCTCCGGCGGGGGCATGCTGCCCGAAGAGTAAGATCGTGCTCGGCTTGATGATCGGCAAAGCCGACGACGGCGCGGTGATCACGCCGAAGAATGCGTCGGGTTACGGGAACGACGTAGGCCGTTTGGGTTATCGGGGCATCATGATCTGGGATCTCGATCTCGACAATTCGCAGCAGCCGCCCGACGGAACCGGGCATCCCAAAGGCACGTACGTGCGCGCGATCTCCAAGGCACTCGGTACCGGAGGCGACTGAAGCTGCCGAAATATTCGCCGATGCTCGAGCAGTACTTCGGGATGAAAACCAAGCATCCGGAAGCGATCCTGCTCTCGCGCGTCGGCGACTTCTACGAAGCCTACGGTGAGGACGCCGAGACGCTCGCTCGCGCGCTGCAGATCGCGCTAACGAGTAAGGAGGCCGGCGCGGGCCAACGCGTGGCGATGGCGGGCGTCCCGCACCACGCGCTCGAGCAATTATCTCGCGCGCTTGGTGCAGCAGCGTTTCATCGTCGCGCTCGCCGAGCAGCTCGAGGTCCCGCAGCCCAACCGGCTGGTGCGCCGGGACGTCGTGCGTCTGGTCACGCCGGGAACGCTGATCGAGGAGCAGCTGCTCGACGGCAAGCAGAACAACTATCTCGCGGCGACGGCGCTCGAAGGCGAAACGTTCGCGCTCGCCTACGCCGACGTGTCGACGAGCTACGCGGCCGCAACCGCGATCGGCGGCGAGAGCGCGTACGACGAACTGCTCGCCGAGCTGGCGCGCATCGGGCCGGCGGAGATCGTCGCCGACGTGCCGCCGGCGATGCGCGCCGCGCTGGCGACGGCGGTCGAGACCGCCGGCGCGCGGCTTGGCCACACCGCCGCTGAACCTGGTCGAAGCGCGCGACCGCGCGACGCTCGACGGATTCTCGATGGAGGAGTCGCTGGCGATTCATCGCGCGCTCGACGCGCTCGGCGCGTTCGTGAGGCGCACCGGCGTCACCAACGGCGAGCGCGGGCTCGGCGAGCCGCAGCTCTACCGGCGCCAGGAGTTTTTCGTCGCTCGATCCCTCGACGCGCAAACACCTCGAGCTGACGCGCGCGCAAGGCCAAAATCCCAAGCGCGACGCTGCTCGCGACGCTCGACCTCTGTGCGACGTCTATGGGCTCGCGCATGCTGGCGCGCTGGATCCTCGCGCCGCTGATCGACGCGGCGGCGATCGCGGTGCGTCAAGAGATGCGTCGCGGCGTTGCTCGCGCGAGCACGCGCGGCGGCGTCGCGCTGCGCGAAATTCTCACGCGGCATGTTCGACCTCGAGCGCATCGCGCAGAAGGTGCGATTCCGCCGCGCCACGCCGCGCGATCTGGCGTCGCTGCGGCGCACGCTGGAGATGCTCGGGCCGCTTCGCGGCAGACCGCAATGCCCGCAATTGCGCAACGCTGCTCGAGCGCGTTGGACGAGTTCGGCGACCTGCTCGCCGATCTGGTGCGCACGCTCGTCGACGAGCCGCCCGGCCCAGCTCGGCGACGGCGGCGCGATTCGGCCGCAGGCCGATGCCGAGCTGGCGGAGTGCGTCGCGCTGCGCACCGACGCGCGCGCGAGGCTCTCCGAGCTCGAGCAGCGCGAGCGCGAGCGCACCGGCATCAAAACGCTCCGGGTCAAGTACGCGAGCGCTTTCGGTTACGCGATCGAGGTACGGCAAGAGCCACGCCGAAGCCGTTCCGCCCGACTACGTTCGCAAGCAGACGCTAACGACCGGCGAGCGCTACGTGACTCCGGAGCTCAAGGAGCTGGAGCTGGCGATCTCGACCGCGCAGACGCGTCAGGAGCGGCTGGAACTGCAGCTCTTCGAAGCGCTGGTCGAGCGCGTTGCCGCGCGCACCGAAGCGCTCTGCCGAGGCCGCGTGCGCGATCGCGCGAGATCGACGTGCTCGCCGCGCTGGCGCAGTGCGCCGCGGAACGCGGGTACGTGCGGCCCGAGTTTCGTCGACGAGAGCGTGCGTCGACGATCGAAGAGGGGCGCCATCCGGTGATGGAGGCGGTGCTGCACGCGAACTTCGTGCCGAACGACCTGCAGCTCAGCGCCGGCGAGCACCGCTTCATCCTGCTGACGGGCCCGAACATGGGCGGCAAGTCGACCTACCTGCGCCAGGCCGGCCTGCTGGCGATCATGGCGCAGATCGGCTCGTTCGTTCCGGCGAAGGCGATGCGACTCGGCACGATCGACCGGATCTTCACGCGCATCGGTGCCGGCGACGATCTCGCGTCGGGCCAATCGACGTTCTACATGGAGATGGCCGAGGCCGCAAACATCCTGCGCCGCAGCACGCGCGCGCTCGTTGCTGCTCATCGACGAGGTGGGGCGCGGAACCGGAACGCTCGACGGGCTGGCGATCGCACAGGCGATCTGCGAGTTTCTGCTCGGCCTCGAGGAGCAGGCGCCGCTGGTGCTCTTTGCGACGCACTTTCACGAGCTGTGCTGCGCTGGCCGAACACTGGAGAGCTGGTCGCGAACTATCACATCACGGCCGTCGAAAATACGGCGCGCGGCGGCGCGCCGGTCTTCTCGCATCGCGTCCAGCCGGGCAGTTCGTCGCGTTCGTTCGGCATCGAGGTTGCGCGCATGGCGGGACTGCCGGACGCGGTCGTCGAGCGCGCGCAAGAGATCGCCGACGCACTCTCCGGCGAGGCCGACATCGAGACCCGCGTTCCGCTTCGAAGACGAAGATGCCCAAAGGACCGCCGCCGCAGCGGCAGCTCTCGTTCCTGCGGTGAAACGCTCTCGATCCGCCTGGGTTTTTGCACGGCGGTCGCCGTGATCGCGGCGGCATTCGCCGATCCGCTCGTCGAGTTCGTCTCGAACGCCGGCTGGTTTGGGCCCGGGACATTCACCGATCGCAGCAATCTCGACGTCCTTCCCGCGTTGGTAGCGGGCGTGGCGATGCTGGTTCTCTATTGCGTACGCCGCGCGAACGCGCTGGTGGCCGGCCGTGCGCTGCCGCGAAACGCCACGGTGCTGATCCCTGCGGTCTTGGCGTTGCAACTGGTCGCGCTCTTTGCCATGGAGAGCGCGGAACAGCTGGCCGTATTTGGGCATCTGCTCGGACCGACGGTCTGGCTCGGTGGCCCGATTGGCTTCAGTCTCGCCGTTCACGCCTTCTCCTGCGCGGCGTTGACGCTCTGGTTCGCGCGCTCTGCGCCACGCCTGGCGGTGACGGCGCTGAGGGTGATCCGGGTGGTGCGCGCGCTCGCTACGCTGCGCGCGGAAGGCAACGAGCCGCTCTCACGCCGACGGCGCGACGAGCCGCGCATCGTGCCGTTCGTTCCCGTGTTTTGCCGCATCGGCGAGCGCGGACCGCCCCTCCTCCAGGGTTAGTCGAAGCGCTCTCGATCCAGAGCGGATAACCTCGCGCGCTTTTGTGCGCTTTACGGAGGACCTTACGTGTTGAATAAACCCCGGCTTCTCATTGCCGTTCTGACTGGCGCGGTGCTGGTGGCGCTCGTCGCGGCGTACGTCGGACTGCGCGAACCGGTGCGCCGGCAGGTCGTGGCGCAAACCGCCCGCCGCTCTTTCGGTGACGTGAAGTTCAACTTGCTGATTTTGGGATTCCAGGCCGACGAGGCGACGACCGACACGATCATGCTCGCGCATCTCGATGCCGGTCGGCGGATCGCGACGCTCGTCTCGATACCGCGCGACACCTGGGTGAAGGTGCCGTCGCACGGTTACATGAAGATCAATGCGGCGTACGCGTACGGGGGCGCGCACGAGACCGCCCGCGTGGTGTCGGGGCTG
This sequence comes from Vulcanimicrobiota bacterium, assembly GCA_963844705.1. GTDB lineage: Bacteria > Vulcanimicrobiota > Vulcanimicrobiia > Vulcanimicrobiales > Vulcanimicrobiaceae > Cybelea. Next base: position 661,081 of record CAWJPI010000001.1, read on the forward strand.
CTCGGAGCCGCACCGGTCAACGCGATCGTCGCGGTGCAGCCCGAAGGTGCGGCGGCGATCGTCGACGCGATGGGCGGTCTCGACGTCAACGTCAACGAGGCTATGGATTACGACGACGATAGCGGCGACCTTCACATCCACCTGCGACAGGGGCAGCAGCATCTCGACGGCGATCAGGTCGCGGGATACGTGCGCTTTCGCCACGATGCGTCGTCGGATTTCGGGCGCGTGGGCCGTCAGCGGCGGGTCCTCGAGCTGATGATGGACCGCGTCAGCGAACCGCAGCAATGGGCGAAGCTGCCGGCGATCGTTGCGCTCGCGCGCAAGAATATCAACACGACCTTGAGCAACGCGCAGCTCGTCTCGCTGCTGGCGATCTACCGTAACATCCCCGCTGACGACGTCCGCTCGTTCACGCTTCCCAGCAGGGCCGGCTGGGTGGGCGATGCCTCGGTGGTCTTCGCCGACGCCCGCTGGGCCAAGCTGATCGGCGCGCTCCTCTTTGCGCGCAAGGACCCGCCGCAGGACGAGGTGCTCGTCGCCAACGCCACCGGCAATACGGCGTTCGACGCGACCCTGGTCGGCACAATGCGCGGCGCGGGATGGAATGTGCCGACGTTCGTTGACGAGCGTACGAAACGCAAGAGCGTCGTCATCGGCGCGTCGCCCGCGGCAACGTTGCTGGCGCGCACCTTCGCCGCGCCAGTCAAGCCCGGAACGAAGACGGCGCTGGTAATCGGCTCGGACCTCGCTCCCTAGTCGCCCTGAGCCCAGCCGTACACGTTCGTCTACAAATCTCGAGTCGCGCCGCGCTAAACGCTCACGCGCCAGTCGAGTGAGACTCGCCAGCGCCCGAAGAGGGCGCCGTGTCGGAGGCGCGGATGAGCCGCGGATCGTCTTTAGAGAATTCAACAATCGTCGCGGATCTCAGCGGCCGCAAGACGGTCTTTACCGGACGCCTACGCTCGGACTCTCTCCATCGCGGAAGGATCACCCCGCGCGGTTCTCGGGCTTGGCTTTTCTTGTTTTCGCAGAAGTCGCGATGGCGAAGCCGATCCGCCACGCATTTACTCGTCCCAACCCGCTAATCTGGGTGCTCGATGCTCGGCGCGGATGGGGCTACCCACGCTGACCGTTATGCCATAGATCGTCTTGCCGCCATCGCTTTGCATACCGACCGGTTCACCTCCCTTCGGATAGTCGTACGTGTAGATGAAGCTGTGCTTATGCTCCAAGGAGGGTGAGGTCAGCATGCTGCCCGACAGCCACCAGCCCCCATAGTCAGCGTCAGCTCGCGTAATGCCTTTGACGCTCGCAGACCTTCCCGAGACCTTCACATGATATATGAAGTGAAGGCCCGCTTGGCCCACGGCAAGGTAGTTACCTGTCCACCGCATGGTGTCAGGCTCTCTATGTATCCTCTTGTTTAAAGACAGCGCGACGAACGACCTGGCGTGCCTTGCCAACTTGGCTATTCCCAATACGTTCCCACTACCGCCACCGATTGCGAATAGGTTTCCGCTACCATCGTAGGAGACTGCGGCGAAATACTGTATGCCGCCCCCGTAGCTTTTAGGCTGCCCTCCTGCATCCGTATAGATCTCGATCCCGCCGCCCGAGCCCGAGGTTCCCAGGTTGGCAACGGCTCCTAGCGCACGTTCTGCCCGCGGGTCAAACTCGGAACGACGATCGTTCGGTGGCCAGCTCGGACCTCGCTCCCTTGTCGCCCCGAGGCGGCTAACTGCCAAGCGACGGGAAGATGATCTGCGCGGTCGAGACGAGCGTCAGCGCGCCGACGATGATGACCGTTGCCCAGGCGATGACGTTGAAGATGCGGTTGTTGGTCCACTTGCCCATGAGCCGTTTGTTGTTGATCAGCAACAGCATCAGCACGAGCACGATCGGCAGCAGCATGCCGTTGAGCACCTGCGAGTAGAAGATGATCCCTCCGAGAGGCGCCCCCGGTATGATCACGACGCCTGCGCCGATGAGGATCAGCGCGAGGTAGAAGCTGTAGAAGATCGGGGCCTCGGAGAAGCGATGGTCGACGCCGCGTTCGAAGCCGAACGCTTCGCACACGTAGTAGGCGGTGGAGAGCGGAAGAATCGAGGCCGTGAAGACCGCCGCGTTGAGCAGCCCCAGCGCGAAGAGCAGGCCGGCGAACTTACCGGCCAGCGGTGTCAGCGCGGCGGCTACGTCGCCGACGTCGTTGGTGACGGCGATGGCGTGCGAGGCGTGCAGATTATGCACGAAGATCGTGGCCGCGCAGGCGACGATGATGAAATACGCGATGACGTCGGTCCAAATCCCGCCGGTGACGACGTCGAGCCGCGAATAGCCGTAATCCTCTTCGCGGACCCCTTTGTCGACGACGGCGGCCTGGATGTAGAACTGCATCCACGGGGAGATCGTCGTGCCGATGATCGCGATGACCATGAGCAAGTAGGCTTTCGACGCCTGGAAGTGCGGAACGATGCTCTGCCGCAGCACCTCACCCCAATCGGGACGCACCGCGAACGCGCTGATCACGTAGGCGACATAGACGAAGCAGAACGCGAAGAAGACGCGTTCGATCACTTTGGCGTTGCCGCGTGTAACGGTGAGGAAGACGAAGAGCGCCGCTCCCGCAACCAGCGCGATCTTGAATGCTTCGGGGCTCGGGACGTGGATGTAACCGCCGAGGATCGGCGCCGAGGAGGCAACGCCGGCAAACTCCGTCGCCGTGTTGCCGACGTCGCCCAGCACGAAGAGCAGCAGGCACCAGAACGTTACTTTGACCCCGAAGTTCTCGCGAATCAGATCGGCGAGGCCCTTGCCGGTGACCGCACCCATGCGCGCGCACATCTCCTGGACCACGATGAGAGCAATCGTGACCGGTACCAGAATCCAGAGCATCGAGTAGCCGAACTGCGCGCCGGCCTGCGAATAGGTCCAGATGCCGCCGACGTCGTTGTCGGCGTTGGCCGTGATCAAGCCCGGGCCGACGATCGAGAGAAACATCACGATCGACCGCCAGAGGGTGGGCCGACGAACCGGCGCTGCGACGCTCACAGCGATATCCGCTGGTCGACGATTAGCGCGGTCCCGTGCATCGCCGGCGGCGGGCCTTCGGGGATCGAGGGAAGCCCCACGAGCGCGTAGCGTCGCGCTTGCACCAGCAGCGCGGTATTCGCCGTAGTCGCGATCTGCACGCCGGCGAATGCTACGCCGTAGATCCCGTCGACCGCCGTCGTCGCCCAGGTGCCGGCCAGCGCGTAACGGCCGTAGCCGGCCGCCGCGAGCAGACGGTGGCTGAAGTGATGCGTCCAGGCGAAGACCGTCTGTGGCGCGCGCGTCGAAACGGTATCGATCGCTTGGCCCGCATCGGCGGCCCGGCTGAGAAAATCGTCAACGGCGTCGACGCTCACGTCGTCGCGCAGCGCGTGCCACGCCACGTAGAGGCCGGCCTGACGGTCGCGGCCCAGCGTGCCGAAGCCGTTCTTCTGCAACAAAAAGAACCCGTCGACGAACCCGACCTGCGAGGCGTTGGCCTCCGTCTCCGGCAGCAGTTGGCGCCAATCGCCGTACGACGCGTGAACCTCGAAGCGCTTGCCCGAATGGTCGTAGCGGAGATGGTATCCCGCGCGATTTGCCCCGATCGTGGAGTTGTCGACGAGCTGGTAGTTCGACTTGAGCCAGACGCCTGGCCACGACCACGCAATGCTCCACACGTTCTCCGGAATGCCGTACGGGAGAATGACGGTCGCGTAGGTTGGGTCGAACCGATGATATTCGAGCGTAGCGACGTCGTCGCCCAAGTGGCGCGCGATGCTGAAATGCTCGTAGTTGCCGAAGTGCGACGTGCCCGGATAGGCGACCACGCCCGCGTCGTACCACGCGCGACCGATCTCCGCTAGCGCATCCCAGCCGCGCAGCGGATGAAAGAATGCTCGCGCGCCGGCGATCGTTTGATCCTGATTGGCCAGCGTGCTGGTGAAGAGGCGCCCCTGCGGGCCTTCGTGCAGCTCCTGATCGCTGCCGAAGAACGTCGTGGTTGCGATCGGCGCGCCGCTCGTCGCGACGTGCGCGACCTGCACCGAGAAGCGGCCGGCGTCGCCCCGATCGAGGGCGAAGGAGCCTATCGTCAAACGCGCCTGCGTGCCCGGCAGTGAGGGTAAGAGCGCGTCGGTCAGCTCGGCCGACACGCCGCCGCGATGCCAGTACGCATCGGCGCCGAGCAACGGCAGCGACGTCGGGGCCGCCGCCCATCCGTCTACCGAAGCGAGGCCGGGCCCGAGCGTCTCCGCCGTCGAGGGACCCAGCGAGGGCGTGACGCTGGTGATCGCCGGCGGGTTGAAGACGAAACGATCGCTTTGCGTGAGATCGAGGTAGCCGCCGCGCACCCTCCAGCTATCGTCAGGGGCGAACAGCGAGAGGCCCAGCAGGTTGGCGCCTGCGACCGTCGCGTCGTCCTGGCCGGCGTGCGTTGGAAAGACCACGGCGTAGGGAACCATGCGCGAGAGGTCGTGAACGTTGAGGTTGGCAATCGTCGGCTCGCCCCAATAGAGCGCGTTGGTCGTGCTTCCGCTGATCCCGCCGATGCCGAAGGTTGCGGCGAAGTCGAAACCGTCTCCGCGATAGCTGCCCGTCAGCTCGTACTGCGTGATGCCGGCTACGCCCGGCGTGACCGGCGCGCTGCCGAGCCAGTCGTAGGGCGACATCGGCGCGGCGGGCGAGCCATGCGCGAACGCGTCGCCTTGCGGCGGCGTCGTGCCGGGACCGCCGGTTGCTTGATCGACGAACACGTTGGACCCGCTAACTCGCACGGCAAAGCGCGAGGCAGGCGTGGGCGACGGCGAAGGCGCGGTGGCAGCCACCGCGCCAACCGCGGAGAGGAGCAGTGCCGCGAGCATCTCCCTGCAGACGAGTCCCTTCGAAGAAAGAAAAAACTGCCGATCCTCGCAGATCGACAGTTGCAGAACCGGCACGCGAACGTTCGCGGCGGCACCTCAGTGTCGAGCTTTAGCACTGCACGACCTAGACCTTCGTTAAAGAAGGACAGCCGCATTAGATTCCGCCTTGATTCGGCGGGATCTGGTTACCCGTTGGGGTCTCTCGACCTTTCCGGGCAGCGGCAACTCTTCATGCAGACGCCTCACCTAACGAGGAATCAACAACCAGGATACTGCGCCCATGGCCGCAGGGTCAACCCATGAGAGCGCGCGGCGCGGCGCGAAGGTCGTAGCATGCAGCCTATCGCCGAACTCGATTCGGTCACGATCGGTCAAATCGCCGCAGGCGAAGTGATCGAACGACCGGCGTCGGTCGTCAAAGAGTTGGTCGAAAACGCCGTCGATGCGGGCGCAACGCGCGTCGCGGTGAGCGTCGAACGCGGTGGCTTGGACCTCATCGAGGTCGTCGACGACGGCGAAGGGATCGCCGCCGGCGAGCTAGCGCTGGCCGTGCGCCGGCACGCGACCAGTAAGCTGCGCTCCGCGCCGGAGCTGGAATCGATTGCGACGCTCGGCTTTCGCGGCGAAGGGCTCGCATCGATCGCCGCCGTGTCGGAGGTGGAGATCCTCTCGCGCCAGCCGGGTGCGCCGATCGGCGCGCGCGTCGCAGCCTTGGAGGAACGGATCGGCGCGGTCGAGCCGGCGGCGGCGCCCGTGGGAACCCGCGTTCGCGCCGCGTCGCTCTTCGAGCGCGTTCCCGTGCGGCGCGAGTATCTGCGCGGCGCCAACGCGGAGCTCAACCGCATTTCGTCGTGGCTCTCGAGCTTCGCGCTGGCCTATCCGAACGTTGCGTTCTCGCTGCGGCACGACGGGCGAGACGTGTGGAACATGCCCGCAGCGGCCGACGAGCGCGACCGCTTGGCGATGGTTTTCGGCGCGCAAGCGGCCAAGACGCTGCTTCCGCTCGACGGAGGCTCGGCGAGCATGCTCGGCGGCGGCCTGCGCGGGTTCATCAGCGCGCCCGGCAGCGATCGAGCCGATCGCCGCATGCAGATGCTGTTCGTCAACGGCCGTTTGGTGCGCAGCGCGCTGCTGGCCGCGTCGTGGACGAGCGGCTATGCGACCTTCACGATGCTTGGGCGACATCCATACGGCGTGCTGTTTCTCGACCTTCCGCCCGATCACGTCGATCCCAACGTGCATCCAACAAAGTCCGACGTGCGGCTGCGATACTCCGCGCAAGTCTTCGAGGCCGCGCGCCGGAGCATCGCCGCGACGCTCAAAAACGACGCGCGCGAGCGGTTCACCGAGCAGACGAACGCAGCGTTCGCTCGAGAGCCCGCGACCGACGGGGCCACGCTCGCGGCGCCGGCTCCCGGCATCTCGCTCTTCGCGAACGAAACGCAAGTCACGCCGGGCATCGGCGCGCCGAGGCTGGCGGTGCTGGCGCAGCTGCACCGTACCTTCATCCTCGCGAGCGATGGAGAATCGCTATTGCTCGTCGACCAGCACGCCGCGCACGAACGCATCGCCTACGAAGCGATCGTCGCCGCGGCGGCGCGAGGCCGATCGAGCGAACCGCTGTTGTTACCGCACGTCGTCGAGCTCGATGCGGCGCGCAGCGCGGCGCTCGACCGCGCGCTCGAGACGCTGCGCGAGGGCGGCCTCGAGATCGAGGCCTTTGGCGAACGCACGTATCGCATCGTAGCGACGCCCGGAGGCTATGGCGGACGCGCGTTCGACCTCGCCGGTCTGCTGGACGATCTCACCGAAGATCCCAAACAGCGCGACGTGCGCGAGCGCGTGTGGGCGTCGTTAGCCTGTCACAGCGTAACGATCGCCGGCGAGACGCTCGCGACCGCGGAGATGGCGACGCTCGTCGAACGGCTGCAAAGCTGCGCCAATCCGATGCACTGTCCGCACGGTCGTCCGACGATGGTGCGGCTGAGTTCCGACGAAATCGCGCGCATGTTCCGCCGTGTCTGATGGGATTCTGATTCTCGCGGGGGCGACGGCGAGCGGAAAGACGGAGGCGGCGCTCGCCCTGGCGCGGCGATACGGCGCCGAGATCGTGGGCGCCGATTCGCGCCAGATCTACGGCGGGATGCCCGTCGGCACCGCCGCTCCCACGCCGGAGCAACTGGCGCGCGTGCCGCATCACCTCATCGGTTTTCTCGATCCGTCGGAGCGCTATTCGGCCGCGCGCTACGCCGCCGACGCGCTCGCCGCGCTGCTGCAGATCCGCGAGCGCGGCAAGCGCGCGATCGTCACCGGTGGCACCGGTTTCTACATTCGCGCGCTGCGCGGCGGCGTCGCGCTGGCGCCGCAGTACGACGACGCGCTGCGCGCGCGGCTCGCGCGCGAGGGCACGCTCCATCCGCCGGAGGTGCTCTACGAGTGGCTCGCTCTGCGCGACCCGCGGCGCGCGCGCGAGCTTCACCCGGCGGACACCTATCGCGTGCTGCGAGCGCTCGAGGTCGCGTTGGGCGAGCCGCGGCTCGCGTCGCCCCAGGCGGCGCGCAGCCTCGCGAGCCTCGGATTGCGCGCGGAGCTCGTCTTCCTCGACGTGCCGCTTGCTGAGATCGACCGGCGCATCGCGCAGCGCACGGAGTGCATGCTGGCGTCCGGCCTTTTGGAGGAGGCCGAACGAATCGGCGGCGGCGCAGTGGCTGCCGACGCCGTCGGCTATCCGCAGGCGCTGGCGCACCTGCGCGGCTGGAGCACGCCCGCCGAGCTGCGCGCCTCGCTCGAGCGGGCGACGCGGCGGTACGCCCGGCGACAGCGCGCGTGGTTCCGTTCCGAGCCCGGCGCGCTGTGGTCCGACGCCGGCTCGCTCGACGCCGTAGTACGGGAGAAACTCCAGTGGTCTGCGAACTAGCGCAGTGCAATGCGCATCTCCGTCACCAAGATGCACGGCGCGCGGAACGATTTCGTCATCCTCGATCGTAGAAAGAAGCGGAGCGCGAATCTCGCGCTCTTTGCGCGCTGGGCGTGCGATCGGCGGGCCGGAATCGGGGCCGACGGCCTCATCGTCCTCGAATCCTCGGCGCTGGCCGACGCTCGCATGCGAATCGTCAATGCGGACGGCACCGAGGCCGAAATGTGCGGCAATGGCATTCGCTGTGCCGCCCGCTGGCTCGACGAGGCCGACGAACGAGCGAACCGCACCTTCGAGACCGATGCCGGCCTCGTGGCGACGCAGATCCTCGGGCGCGGGCGCGAATACGCGGTGCGGGTCTCGATGGGCACGCCCCGCATCGAGGAGATCTTTCTCGCGTCGCTGGGGAGCGCGTCGTTCGTCGATCTCGGCAATCCGCACGTCGTGTTCTTCCGTCCTAGCGTCGATGAGCTCGATCTCGAAATCACCGCGGAACGGCTGCAGCGCGACCCGGCGTTTCCCAGCGGCACCAACGTGCACGTCGCTGCGGTGCAAGACGAAGGCTCGATTCGCGTGCGGCACTGGGAGCGCGGCGTGGGCTTGACGATGGCCTGCGGAACCGGCGCGGTCGCCTGCGCGACCGTCGCGATTCGCAGCGGAATCAGCGGCTCGCCCGTCGAGGTGCTGGTTCCCGGCGGACGGCTGGCGGTGGAGTGGGACGGCGCCGGCGACGCGCATCTCACCGGGCCCGCGGTTCGCGTCTTCGATACGGAAGTGGATGCCGCCGACGATCTCGCCTCGTGAGCGCGCGCACGCCGGACTCGTCTGGTGCGCGCCCGATGGCTCGATCTCGTTCGACGAAGAGCTCGTACCGCTTGCCGACGGGGGCATCGTCCGCGAGGCGGCGCGCCGCGAGCTGATCGCCGCTCCGGCGAGCACGCTGGAGATGATGCTGCCCGGACGCCGTCCGCTGACGACGATCGGCCCGATCGCCGGGCGCTCGGCATTTGCCGTGGCTCTGCCCGCGGGCTATACGCGCCTGCTCGTTCCCGGGTACGTGGCGGAGCGCGGTGCGCCCGCGCTGCCGCTCTTCGGTTACACGTTTGCCTGCGCCGTCGACGACGAACTCTACGTGGCGGCGATGAAGACCGACGAGAGCGACGATTGGCGCCCCCGTCGCTTCGAGCGTGGCGAGCTGGAGGGTACGATCGAACGCCGGCTGGGGGCCGATCCCTCAAACGGCGTGCTGCGCCAAGTCGCGCTCTGCTCGCGCGAGTACGCGTGCTTCACCGCGCAGAACGTCTTTCTCGAACGCGGCGAAGCGGCGCTCCCGGTTTCGCCGAAATGCAACGCGCGCTGCATCGGCTGCATCTCCGAGCAGGAGGACGATGCCGGGATCCCGTCGCCGCAGGCGCGCATCGCGGAGGAGGCGGCAGCCGCCGAGCTCGCCGCGGTGGCGCTGCACCACTTGGAGCGCGTTCCCGACGGCATCGTTTCGTTCGGCCAAGGCTGCGAGGGGGAGCCGCTGCTACGCGGCACGACGATCGCCCGCGCGATCGAGCGCATCCGCAAAGGCGCAAGTAACGGCACGATCAATCTCAACACCAACGGCAGCCTGCCCAACGTCGCTGGAGCGCTGCATCGACGCGGGCCTTGGGGCCGTGCGCGTGAGTCTTAACTCGTTTCGGCCGCAGCGTTTATGCGGCGTACTACCGGCCTATCGGCTACGATCTCGACGACGTCTTCGACTCGATTCGTATGGCGGTCGCGCGCGGGCTGCGCGTTAGCCTCAATCTCTTGACGCATCCCGGCGTCACCGACGACGCGCCAGAGATCGACGGCGATGGAAACGTTCCTGCGCGCGACGCCGGTGGCTATGGTGCAGACGCGCACGCTCAACATCGACCCTGCCGTCTACTTCGAAGCGGTCGGTCGGCCGAAAGCGCCGCTGGGCATGCGACGCGCGATCGAGTCGATCCGCGCGCTTGCCCGCGTCGGCAACTTCACCCACACGCACTAGGAACGGTCAGGTGAAACTCTGGCAGATCCTGGCCGTCGTCGCGATCGGCATCGTGTACGGATTGATCCAGCCGGGACGCCTCGCCTACGCTTTCGGTCATGCGACGCTCTACGTTTTTCTGCCGCCGCTGCTCTTCGAGGCCGCGTGGAATCTGAACTTCCGCGCGATGCGGCGTCAGTGGATTGCGATCGGCGTGCTCGCGGGTCCGGGAGTTTTACTTACGGCGGTCATCGTCGCCGGCGCGCTCGCCGTCGTGCGCGTGCCGTTCGGCCCCGCGTTACTGACGGGGGCCATCCTTAGCGCAACCGATCCGATTGCGGTCGTCGCCGTCTTCCGCCGGCTGCCGGTGCCGCGAACGCTCGCCACGATCGTCGAATGCGAGTCGCTCTTCAACGACGCGGTCGCCGTCGTTCTCTATCGCGGCGTACTCGTTGCGCTAAGCGTCGGTGGGACGGGTACTTCGCGGCGTCGCTCTGGTCACGATCGATACGGCGGCCGGAGCGCTCGGCGGCGATCGCGCTCGGCTGCGTCTTCGCCTACGCGTTCGCGCGGGCATTGCAGAGCAGGCGGCGGCCGGCCCTGCAGATCGCTGCGACGATATTCTGTGCGTACGGTGCCTATTTTGCGGCCGACTATCTCAAGCTTTCCGGAATCTTCGCGACGATCGCCTGTGGGATCGCGCTGCGCTACTTCGAGCGAACGTGGATCACGCTGCGCATCGCTCGACGACGTCAGTCGTTTTTGGGACATCGGAGCACTGTTGGCAAACGCGCTAGTATTCTTCATGGTGGGAGCCGCCCTGGAGATCGGGCGCGTCGTCGCAGGCGCCGGTCTTCACGATCGCGTGTCTGATCGGCGTTGCGGTGGCGCGCGTTGCGGTGGGCGGACTGCTTCTGCCGGCGCCCTATCCTCGGGAATGGCTGGACGTCGTGCGCGTCGCCGGGATGCGTGGCGCGCTCTGCCTCGCGCTCGCTCTGGCGATCCCGGTGGCATTTCCCTATCGCGAAGCCATCATCGATGCGACGTTCGCCGTCTCGCTCGCAACTTTGGTCATCGGCAGCTTGGCGCTGGATCCGGTGGTGCGGCGCGCCGCACTGCGTCACACGCCGAGCGGATAGGCTTCCTCTCCGTGCAGCTCGACGTCGAGTCCCCGTTGCTCCGCGCCTTCGTCGACCTTCACGCGCGTCACGAGATTGATGAGGTAGAGCATCGCATACGTGAAGCAGAACGCCCAGGCGCTGCAGACCGTTGCCGCGACGAACTGCTTACCCAAGAACGCGGGATTCCCGCGCAGTAGACCGTCGGCGCCGTTGGGATTCCAAAGCGTGGAGGCAAAAACGCCGAGCAGGCAAATTCCTAAAAATCCGCCGACGCCGTGCACGCCCCAGACGTCGAGCGCGTCGTCCCAGCCAAGCTGGTTCTTGAGCGCGACGGCAAAGTAGCAGACGACGCCCGCGGCGATGCCGATGATGACGGCAGTGGTGGGCGACACGTAGCCCGCCGCCGGGGTGATCGTCGCGAGTCCGGCGACGGCACCGGTGAGCAAGCCGACGAATTTCGGCTGGCGCCCGCGCGCCCACTCGACGAGCAGCCACGCGATCGCGGCGAACGACGCGGCGATGTCGGTGTTGAGAAACGCCGAGGCGGTGACGGCGTCGACGCGCAGCTCCGAGCCGGCGTTGAACCCGTACCAGCCGAACCACAGCAGGCCCGTGCCGAGCGCGATCAGCGGCACGTTATGCGGTTTGTTCTCGATCAGGCGACGGCGTCCGACGTAGAGCACGGATGCCAAAGCCGCGAAGCCGGCCGACGCATGCACCACGATGCCGCCGGCGAAGTCGAGGCAGCCCCACTTCGCCAGAATGCCGTCCGGGCTCCAGAGCATGTGCACGAACGGGAAGTAGACGAAGATCAGCCAGAAGGTGAGGAACAAAAAGTACGCCTTGAAGGTGACGCGGTTGGCGAACGCGCCGGTGATCAGCGCCGGCGTGATGATCGCGAACATCATCTGATAGGCGACGTGGACGATGAGCGGAATCCCCGCGTCGTTGCCGGTGAACATCGTGTGAAGCGTAACGCCGCGCAGCAACGCGTACGTCGCGGGATTGCCGATGATGCCGTGCCAGTCGGGGCCGAAGCTCTCGGAGTAGCCGAACGCGAACCATATCACGGTGGTCCACCCCAGCGACATGAAGCTTTGCATCATGATCGTCAGCACGTTCTTGCGCTGAACCAGGCCCCCATAAAAGAACGCGAGCCCAGGCGTCATCAGCATGACGAGGCTCGCGCACAGCAGCATAAAGCCGGTATTTCCGATATTGACCGAGGCCGCAGCCGTACCCATCGTATCCCTCCGTTATGAAAAAGTCCGGGGAAGAAAGGCGTTCCGGCCGCGGTTAGGCAGAGAAAGCGATTTTCCCGCTAATTCATAAAGGAGAGCCCCGCGCCCACGTAGCGCTGCGACTGGCCGTTGAGTACGGTTGGCGAGAAACCATATTCCACGTCGAATTGGACGTGTGCGCCGAAGTCGCGCTGATACACGAAATCGACGAGATTCTTCGAGCCGAGATTTGGCCCCGCGGCCGAAAAGTAGGCGTACTCGGCGACCAGCTGCGACGGGCCGGGCAGAGCCGCGCTCAGCTCGAGGCTCGGGATGAAGGCAAAGTACGATTGCGGCACGCCTCCGGCGTTGAGGCCGCTGAGCGCATTGAAACTGAGCGTGCTCGCGAGGCCGAACTCCGGGCTCAGCGTGTACGAGCCGTTGAGATTGCCCGTGAACTGCACGTTGCCGGCCGAGAAGGCGCGGCTGCCGGTGGGGAACGTGGCGACGCCGTTGATGCCCCAGACCGCGTTCGAACTGTATCCTAGTTCGTACTTGGCGCCGACGTTGACGTCGCTCGCACCGGCGACCAGCGGCGTTCCCGCCGTCGTCGTTTCGGCGCTCGGCGGCCCGAACTCCAGGTCGAAGTGCGGATCGGCGGTGCCGATGCGGATCAGCGCCTGCGGATAGTTCGCGCCGCTGCCGCCGCCGGGACCAGTGGCGGTCGTGTTCGTGTAGCCAGTTTCGACGTCGAAATGGCCCGGTTGCACCGTGCAGACGCCGGTCGTCACCGTCGGGCGATTGACGATCGATAGAATCGAACCGCACGGGTCGCTCGGCGCGGTGGGGGTTGGCGAGGGTGAGGGTGCCGGTGCCGCGGGCTGCGCGACGGCGGCGCGCGTGACCGCGAGAACGATCATCGCAACTGAGGGCAGAACGAGCCGCACGTAAATCACAAGGGTTGATTATAAGAGCTGGGGACGATTGAAGCAAACCGCCGGAAGGACGATCCGTTCGGCTCGTCCGTTCGGATCATCCGAATGGCGGATGGCGCGGGCCTTCTCGCTCGGCTATTCTGATGCCGTGCTTCTCGAGATCGGCATCGTGGTGCTCTCCGTCGTCGGCTTCGTGCTGCTCGACCTTTACGTGATCGGCTGCGAGCGGGTTTAAGAGGGCGATGGTCTTGGACGACGCGCTGGGTCTCGTGCTTACGCTCGCAGCACTGGCGTACCTCATTTTTGCGATGCTGCGGCCGGAGCGCTTTTAGGAGTGCGCGAATGACGGCGATCGGCTGGCTCCAGGCGGGCGTGTTCTTCTTGATCGTCCTCGCGATGACCAAGCCGCTGGGCTCGTATATGGCGCGCGTATTCGAAGGCGAGCGCACGTGGCTGAGCCCGGTGTTCGCGCCGGTCGAGCGTGCGATCTACCGCATCTGCGGGGTGCGCCCCGACGAGGAGATGACGTGGTATGCCTACGCACTCTCGATGCTGGCCTTCTCGCTGATCGGACTCGCATATCTCTACGTGCTGCTGCGCACGCAGAAGTGGCTGCCGCTCAATCCCCAGCACTTCGACAACATGTCGCCGGATCTGGCCTGGAACACGGCGGTCAGCTTCACGACCAACACCAACTGGCAGTTCTACTCGGGCGAGAGCGGGATGAGCTATCTCTCGCAGATGGCCGGGTTGGCGTGGCACAACTTCGTCTCGGCGGCGGTGGGCATCGCGATCGCGATCGCGGTGATCCGCGGCCTGGTGCGCACCACGAGCAAGACGCTCGGTAATTTCTGGGTCGACCTCACGCGTTGTTCGCTCTACGTGCTGCTCCCGCTCTCGATCGTCGTCGGGCTCTTCTTCGTGTCGCAGGGAATACCGCAGAACTTTCACGCCTATCAGAGCGTGAACTCGCTCGAGGGATTTACGCAATCGATCACCGGCGGTCCAATGGCTTCGCAAGAGGTGATCAAGGAGCTGGGAACCAACGGCGGCGGCTTCGTCAACGCCAACTCAGCGTCGCCCAACGAGAATCCCACGCCGCTGACCAATCTCGTCGAGCTGCTGCTGATCTTCGTTCTCGGCGCCGCGTTGACGCACACCTACGGCAAGATGGTAAAAGATACGCGCCAAGGCTGGGCGATCTTCAGCGCCATGGCGATCCTGTTCTTTGCAGGCTTCGTGGTGTCGTACGGTGCGGAGGCCGCCGGCAATCCGATCGTGCACCAGTTGGGCGTCGCGGGCGGCAACATGGAGGGCAAGGAGTGCCGCTTCGGGGTTTCGGCCTCGGCGCTCTTTGCCACCGTGACGACCGACACGTCGTGCGGCGCGGTGAACTCGATGCACGATTCGTTCATGCCGCTCGGCGGTCTGGTGCCGCTAGTCGACATGCAGCTGGGAGAGATCGTGTTCGGCGGCGTCGGCAGCGGGCTGTACGGCATGATCGTTTTCGTGGTGCTCACCGTTTTCATCGCGGGCCTGATGGTGGGGCGCACGCCCGAGTATCTCGGAAAGAAGATCGAGCGTCGCGAGGTACAGTTCGCAATCCTGGCCGCTTTGGTGACACCGGTGCTCTCACTGGTCCCCACCGCGATCGCGGCGGTGCTTCCCGCCGGCCTGGCAACGCTCAATAACGGCGGTCCGCACGGCTTCTCCGAGATCCTTTACGCGTTTACCTCGACGAACGCCAACAACGGCTCGGCCTTTGCGGGCTTGGGGCCGAATCTGTTCTACAACCTGCTCACCGGCGTCAACATGATGTTCGGGCGGTTCGCCGTCGCGATTCCGGCGCTCGCGCTAGCCGGGGCGCTCGCCGGTAAGAAATCGGTGCCTGAGGGTTCGGGCACGTTTACGACGCACTCGCCGGTGTTCGTCGCCCTGCTGCTCGGCGTGATCGTAATCGTCGGCGCGTTGACGTTCCTGCCTGCAGACTCCCTCGGACCGATCGTCGAGCACCTCCTCGTGCAGCAAGGAAAGACGTTCTGATGCTTACTCAACGCCGCCTCGACCGGCGCCCGAAGGCGCTTTCGCTCTTCGATCGGGCGATCTTTGCCCGCGCGTTGAGCGACTCGCTTCGCAAACTCGACCCGCGCTGGCAGGCGCGCAATCCGGTGATGTTCGTGGTCGAGGTCGGATCGGTGGCAACGACGTTCTTTTTCGTACGCGACCTGATCGCGCACAACGGCATGGCGGGATTCGATTTCGCGATCGCGGCGTGGCTGTGGTTCACGGTGATCTTCGCCAACTTCGCCGAGGCGGTGGCGGAGGGGCGCGGTAAGGCACAAGCCGAGGCTCTGCGTCGCACGAAATCGGATACGTACGCGCGCAAGCTGCACGACGACGGCACCGAAGAGGCGATCGCGAGCACCGCGCTGCGCAAAGGCGATCGCTACGCGGTCGAGGCCGGCGAAGTCGTTCCCGCCGACGGCGACGTGCTCGAGGGCGCGGCGACGATCGACGAATCGGCAATTACGGGCGAATCGGCACCGGTGATTCGCGAGTCGGGCGGCGACCGCAGCGCGGTGACCGGCGGCACGCGCGTCCTCTCCGACCGGATCGTCGTGCGCGTAACCGCGAATCCCGGCGAGAGCTTTCTCGACCGCATGATTCGGCTTGTCGAGGGCGCGCAGCGGCAGAAGACACCTAACGAGATCGCACTATCGATTCTGCTCGCCGGCCTGACGATTATCTTTCTCATCGCCGTCGCAACGCTCGCCCCGTTCTCCGTCTATGCGGGCGTACACCAGAGCGTCACGGTGCTGATCGCATTGCTGGTTTGCCTGATCCCGACGACGATCGGCGGCCTGCTCTCGGCGATCGGCATCGCCGGCATGGACCGGGTGATGCAGCGCAACGTGCTCGCAATGAGCGGACGCGCCGTCGAGGCGGCGGGCGACGTCGATACGCTGCTGCTCGACAAAACCGGGACGATCACGCTCGGAAACCGGCAGGCGGTGGAGATCATCCCGGCGCCCGGCATCGCGGCCGGCGATGCGGCGCAAATCGCGTACCTTTCGTCGCTCTCCGACGAGACGCCCGAGGGCCGCTCGATCGTCGCTCTGGCGCAGCACGCCGACCCCTCGAGCGCCCTCGGGATAAGCTCCGAGGCACCCCCCGGTTCGACGTTCGTTCCTTTTAGCGCGTATACCAGGATGAGCGGCATCGATCTCGCCGGCGGCTCGAAGATCCGCAAAGGCGCGCCCGACTCGGTGCTGGCGTGGATTGCGTCCTCCGGCGGCGAGGGCTCGACCGAACTGGCACCTGCGGTCGAGCGGATCGCGCGCAGCGGCGGCACGCCGCTTCTGCTGGCGCGCGACACCGCGGTCGTCGGCGTCATCTACCTCAAGGACATCCTCAAGCCGCGGATGGCCGAGCGCTTCGACCGGCTGCGCTCCATGGGAATTCGCACGGTCATGATCACCGGCGACAATCCGCTCACGGCGGCGACGATCGCCAAGGAGGCCGGCGTCGACGACTTCCTCGCCGAGGCCACGCCCGAGACCAAGATGGAACTGATCAAGCGCGAGCAGTCGTCGGGACGGCTGGTCGCGATGACCGGCGACGGCACGAACGACGCTCCGGCGCTGGCGCAGTCCGACGTCGGCGTGGCGATGAACTCCGGAACGCAAGCGGCCAAAGAGGCGGCCAACATGGTCGACCTCGATTCCGATCCCACCAAGCTCATCGAGATCGTCGAAATCGGCAAGCAGCTATTGATGACGCGCGGCGCGCTCACCACCTTCTCGATCGCCAACGACGTCGCGAAGTACTTCGCGATTCTGCCGGCGATGTTCGCGGTTGCCTATCCGGCGATGGGGGTGCTCAACGTCATGCGGCTCTCCACGCCGCAGAGCGCGATTCTCTCCGCGGTGATCTTCAACGCCCTGATCATCGTTGCGCTGATTCCGCTTGCGCTGCGCGGCGTGCGCTATCAGCCCAAGGGTGCGAACCGGGTGTTGTTGGAGAACGTGATGCTCTACGGCGTCGGGGGTATCATCATTCCGTTCATCGGAATCAAGCTCATCGACGTCATGCTCGCGGCGCTTCACCTGACTTAAGGAACACCTGATGCTGAAATACTTCGGTACGGCGCTGCGAATGACGATCGTCTCGATCGTGCTGCTGGGACTCGTCTATCCCCTGGCGATGACCGCGGCGGCGCAAGTGCTGTTCCCGCGGCAGGCCAACGGCTCGCTGGTGAGCGTGAAGGGGAGGGTCGTCGGTTCGCGCATTATCGGTCAGCTCTGGACGAAGCCGCAGTACTTTTGGGGACGCCCGTCGGCGGCGGGAAAGGGCTACGATCCGACGGCAACCGGCGGCACGAACTACGGGCCGACGTCGAAGAAGCTGATCGCGTCGACGAAAGCGACGATTAACGCGCTCGAGAAGGCCAACCCCGATGCGAGCGGCGCACCGCCGATCGATCTCGTCACCTCCAGCGCCAGCGGCATCGATCCCGACATCAGTCCCGAAGGCGCCTACTGGCAAGCGCCTCGTGTGGCGAAAGCGCGCGGCGCGAGCATTTCGTCGATCGACGCGCTGATCGCTTCGCACGTGCAAGGCCGCACGTTAGGCTTCTTGGGAGAGCCGCGAGTCAACGTGATGGAGCTAAACCTCGCAATGGACAACGCATCGCCGTCACCCTGACAGGCTTGGCGTTTCCTCGTCTGGGGACGCGTGGGCGGCGTTGGCGGGCGGCATCAAGATCACGAGTTCGAAGGCGCCCGCGTCGAGCAGACGCCGCGCGAACGAAGGGCGCCCGAGAAGGCGCGGCTGACGCTGCGTGCCGGCTAGCGCAACGGTGGTCTGCGGGCGAGAGCGCGCGATCTCGATGATGCGCTTGGGAACGTCGTCGGCCACCTCTTCGATCCACTCGACGTTGGTCTTGCGGGCCTCGGCGCGGAGCGTCTCGACGACGGCGGGATCGATCCGCTCCTTTGGTGCGACGACGTGCGCGATCGCGAACTCGATCGCCAGGCGCGCCGCGATCCGGCCGGCGCGCGCGATCATCGGCAGGTCGACGGCGCGAGACCCGATCGCCAGCAGGATCCGGTCGAAAGGCGAGGCGATGCGTGCGCGATGTCGCGCTCGCAGCGCTTCCCGCAACGCGAGCTCGCGGAGCGCAAAGAGGTTTTCGGTGCGGAAGAAGTTCGCCAGCGCCGTTTCGCAGCGCTCGGGGGGATAGATCTTGCCTTCGCGCAGCCGCTGGCGCAGCGTCTCCGGCGTGACGTCGATCAGGATTACCTCGTCCGCGAGCGTCAAAATCCCGTCGGGCAGCGTTTCGCGCACGATCGTCCCGGTGAGCCGCGTGACCGTGTCGCCCAGTCCTTCGAGATGCTGGATGTTGAGCGTCGTGATCACGTCGATACCGGCGCGCAGCACGGCCAGCACGTCGTGAAAGCGCTTGGGTGCGACCGAACCCGGGGCGTTGGTGTGCGCCAACTCGTCGATAAGCGCGACCTGCGGTTTTCTCGCGATGACCGCGCGTCGCGATCGAACTCGCGATAGGTGATGCCGTTCTCGTTGACGATCTTGGGCGGCACGACTTCGAGGCCGTCGAGCAATGCCGCGGTCTCTTTGCGCCCGTGCGTTTCGACGAAGCCGGCAACGACGTCGATGCCTTCGGCCCCCAACTGGTGCGCGCGATCGAGCATCGCGTAGGTCTTGCCGGCGCCGGCTGCGGCACCGAGATAGACGGTGAGCTTGCCGTATCCCACGCGAAGGCGATCGCCGGCGGTCTGCGAGTACGGCGAGCGCGCCGGATTCTCGCCGACGTACGTTTGCCCGACGCCGACGACGAAGAGATCGTAGGGAAGCGGCCTGCTCGCGAGCTTCGTCGCGATCCTTCCATTGGGCACCGCGACCAACGCCGCGCGCAGCGCGTCGCCCGAAGAGACTCGCGGGATCGACGGGCTCGCGCAGCACCTCGCCCCCGAACTCACGTGCGAGCGGCTCGAGCGCGCGACGGTCGACGCCCGGTGTGGGCACGATTTCGAGGCCGAGATCGAGCGCGTGCGGCGATCGCCGCGGTGCGTTTAAGGAAAGGCGCGGCGCCGACGTTCGGGATAGACGAACGCCGCCGCCATCGACGTGCGGCCGGCCTTGATCGCCGGCAACGTCAGGCTGTCGACCGTTCGCAAGAGCAGTTCGCGCAGCATGTGGAGCGTCTGCTCTTTGAACGCGCCGTCGAGCGCCCGGTCGACGTCCTGCTCGTTGACGATCTTTCCCGCGCGCACGCGGCTCTGCAGCAGCCTGCGGCGAAACGTCGAGCGCCACGACTTCGTCGGCCGACTGCAGGAACGAGAGCGGAACGATCTCGCGCACCGGATAACCGAGGAGCGCCTCCGCCGTCGGTGCGACCGTCTCCAAATGCGCGATGTTGAACGCGCCGATTACGCCGATGCCGTGCTCCTTGAGCGCCAACGCGTCTTGCCAGCGCTTGGCATGGGGCGCATCCCCGAGATTGTCGTGTGCCAGTTCGTCGAGCACCACAACGTCGGGCTTTTCGCGCAGTGCCGCGTCGTAATCGAAGTCTTCGAAGGCGCGATCGCCGATCGTGACGCTGCGCGGTGGCATCCGCGGAAGCCCCGACGCGATGCGTTCGAGATCGGGCCGGCCTTTCGTTTCGATCCAGCCGATCGCCACGCGCTTGCCTTCGGCGCCGAGGCGGCGCGCGTCTTCCAAAAGGCGGCGCGTCTTCCCGGCGCCCGGCGCTCCTGCAACGTAGACGACGAGCCGCGCCCGGCCTCCGAGTTCGCGCAGCAGTTCCTCGGCTTTCGCCGTGCGATCCATCAAGGCGGCCCCTTCGCGCTGCACCAAGGCGGCCCCGCCGGTCGGCCCGAAAACGCGCGCTAGTGGCCTTGCTCTGCTACGGTTTGCTCATCGTTGCCTGGATCGTCGATCTGCTCACGCCACAGCTCTTCGTCGCGCGATCCTGTTCAACGGGCCCATCGCGCTTAGCAGCCTGGCTCTGCAGAGCAGGCTGACCACGAGCCTCGTGGTGGCCGCGGAGATCGCCAACGCTATCGCCGGATACTTCAACGGCGCGGCCGCCGGCTATCGGTGGAACGCAATCGCGATCGGCGACCGCGTGCTTTTAGCCGCATCGTTCGTGCTCGTCGGATACCTGAGCGTCAAGTCGCAGGAGTATGCACGAGAGGCGGGACTCTCGACGGGCCGCATGCGACAAGTCGCCGTCGGAAAAGGCGCTGCGCGAGGCGATCGGAAGCGTGCGCGAGACGCTGAATCTCGAGTTGGTGCGCCGCGCGATTGCGCGCGAATCGGCCGGCTTGCTGGGAGCGTCGACCGCGATGCTGGTCGTGCGGGAGACGGCATTCGGCGCACCGCTGATCTTCACGATTCACTCCGGCGACCGCGACGTCGCCGTCGAGCGCCACGCGCTGTCCACGGAGCTTGCGACGCTCGTCGCGCGCGCCGCCGACTCCGACGACCCAATCGTGGTGACGCGCAACGATCCGCTCGGGCGTTTGACGCTCGATGCTCTGGGAGCTACCGAAGCGTTGGTTACGACCGTCGCCACCGACGGCAGCGCCGAACACGTGCTGATCGAAACGACGAACGCCAAGCCGTTCGCTCTCGACGCCCGCACGACGCTCCGCGCCTTCGCGCAGCAGGCCGCGATGGCGCTCGAACAGGCGAAGCTCTTCACGCAGTTCGGCGAGCGCAACGACGAGAACGCGCGGCAGAAAAACGAGTTAGCCGACCGCGGCGACGTGATCCGCGACATCGTGTACGCTCTGGCGCACGATCTGCGGACGCCCATGGCGGCGGCCCACGTCACGATGAACCAGGCGCTCGCCGGATCGTACGGCGCGCTTCCCGAGCGTTACCGCGAGGTTCTCAAAACGGCGCAAGCCGCCAACGACGATCAGCGCCGCATCGTGGAGACGCTGCTGCTGGTCGCGCGCTACGAAGCTGGCGAGATGTCGAACCTGCGCGAGCCGATCGCCTGCGACGAGCTGGTCGGAACGCGTCGTCGCCGAGCTGCGGCCCGTTGCCGAGGTCAAAGGCGTCGACCCCAGCCTCGAAGCCGGGCCGCGGCCGCTGGCGATCCGAGGCGATCCGCACGAGATCCGCCGCGCCATCGCCAACCTGCTGGCCAATGCCATCGACGCGACGCCGCGCGGCGGCCACGCGACCGTCCGCGTCGCGCAGCGCGCGCCCGCCTCGATCGCGATCGTCGTCGAGGACGACGGCTACGGGGTGCCCGAAGCGCGCCGCGCGTCGCTCTTCGAGCGTTTCGGCGGCGGCCATCCGGGCACTGGTACCGGACTCGGCCTCTACATCGTCCGTCGCATCGCCGAAAAGCATGGCGGCGGTGTAGGTTACGAGCCGCGCGAACCGCGGGGGAGCAGGTTTACGATGACGCTGCCGGCGATGCAAGAGTAGATGGAGACGCAAACGCGCCCGCGCGTCGTCATCGTCGAGGACCACGCGCTCACGCGCGCCGGCCTGCGAACGGCGCTGGAGGAACGGTTCGACGTCGTGGCCGAGGCGGCCGACGGCGCCGCCGGCTGGGAGGCGATCGCGCGCGAGCGGCCCGACGTTGCCGTCGTCGACATCGGCATTCCGGCGATCGACGGCGTCACGCTCACCAAACGCGTGCGCAGCGAGATCCCGGCACGCACGTCGTGATCGTGACGATGCTCGATCTCGAAGACGAAGTGCTTGCGGCGCTTGCCGCCGGTGCCGACGCGTACTGTCTCAAAAGCTCCGATCCCGAGCGCATCGTCGATGCGGTGCGCATCGCCGCGAGGGCGGCGCCTACTTCGATCCACAGATCGCGCACGTCGTGCTCTCGCGGTTCGCGGCGAGGCACGCCGAGCGAATCCGCGGCCTTCGCCGCTGACCCCGCGTGAGACCGAGATCCTGCGCTGCATCGCCGACGGTCGCGCCAATGCCGAGATCGCCGAAAGCCTGCACATCGGGCTCGGAACGGTCAAAGGGCACATCCGCGACATTCTCGAGAAGCTCTCGGCCTCCGACCGCACGCAAGCCGCGGTCGTCGCACTCAAAAAGGGTTATATTTAACGCTACGCTGCGATGCCGTCACGCTCTTCGGTCTCTTCGCCGTGAGCGCGATGTTAGTGAGCTACGCCTTCGAGCGGCGCAGTTCGTGGTTCGTGCTGGTCTTTGCCGGTGCGTGCGCGCTCGGATCGGTCTACGGCTTCCTCGCGGGTGCGTGGCCCTTCGGATTGCTCGAGGCAGTATGGGCCGCCGTCGCGTTTTGGCGCTGGCTTGGCGCCCGTTAACCGCCGAGAATTTCGCGAATCCGCTCGACCGCGCCGTTCTTGACGATCACGATCATCGCGTCGCCGGCGCGCAGCGTCGTATCGCCGGTGGGAATCTCCAGGTCGCTGTCAGGGCGGTCTACGGCGACGACGACGGAGTTGTGCGGAAACCCGATCTCGGAGAGGCGCTTGCCGTCGACCGGCGAGCCTTGCGGGATCGCCACCTTGACCAGCTGCATGTCTCCTTTTCCGAAGAGATGCATCGTTTCGAGCATCGAGCGATACTTCGACGCGTTGACGTGTTCGTTGAGCACGTCGAGGATGAACTCGGTCGACGAGATCACGATCACCGGATCGTCGGTATCGAGCGAGCTGAAGATCAGCTTGTTGGCGGGATTGTTAACGCGCGCGATGCAGCGCGCCTTCGATTTGCGCTTCGAGAGCAACACGACGACGAGGTTGTCTTCGTCGTCACCGGTATCGGCGACCACGACGTCGGCTCGGCTGACGCCGGCGGCGTCGAGCACGGTACGGATCGCAGCCGTCGCCCACGACGGTCACCTTGCGGTCGATCAGGCGCTCGAGCATCTTCGCCTTCCGCTCGTCCTTCTCGATGACGACGACTTCGTGACCTTGATTGATCAGCGCGCGCGAGAGGTACGAGCCGACCTTGCCGCCTCCGACGATGAGGATGAACACGCGTTAGGCCATCGCTTTCGAGAGCGTCGGCGTGCCGCTGAAGCGCTGCGCGAAGTCGCCGATGCGTCGGGCGCGACGACGGCGTTGATCTCGTCGCCTTCCTGCAGCACGAGGTCGGCCGAGGCGACCAGCACGTCGCGCGGGCCGCGGCGCACGGCGGCGATGCGAACGCGCCGTCCTGCTCGATCTCCGAGACGCGTTTGCCGGCATCGGCGGCGCCGACGACCGCGGCGAGCGAGGTGAGGCTGCCCAAATCGAAGTTCTGCGTTCTCCCACGGCGCCTCGATGAGCACGTCGCGGATCATCTTGGCCCCGACGGTCGTGGGGCAGACCGTCTGCACGCCCAGTTCCCGGTACATCTGGCCGCGCGGCGGATCGTAGATGCGGGCCACGATGCGCTTGATCTTGAACATGCGTTGCGCGATGAGCGCGGCCATGATGTTACGGTTGTCGCCGTTGGTGACGGCGATGAAGCCATCGGCGGTCGCAGCGCCGGCACGCTTGAGCACGTCGTAGTCGATGCCGGTGCCGACCACGACGTGTCCCTTGAAGTTCTGGCCGAGACGCTTGAATGCCGCGGCGTTTTCGTCGACGACCCATGACCTCGTGTCCGTCGGTTTCGAGAAGTTTCGCAAGAGCTGAGCCGACGCGCCCGCACCCGACGATGAGGTATCTCATGAGCAAAGCTTCAGAAGCCGTTAACTGGGGGCAGCTTTTGGAAAGGAAGGGGAGCATGACCCTGCGAAACCTACGGAGAATTCATCGGGGCGTGGCTCAGCTTGGTAGAGCGCTTCGTTCGGGACGAAGAGGTCGCACGTTCAAATCGTGTCGCCCCGATATCTCCCCCTCCCGCTGCTTCGCGTCACCCAGAGACGTTGTTTTCCAACTTTAACCCCGCGGCGCGGCGCGTGCTTCGGGTTGCCGAGCAAGAGTGCCGTAACCACAGCCACTATTACGTCGGCGCCGAACACCTGCTCGTGGCACTGCTCGAGGAGCGCGACCCAGAGACTCTGGCGGCCCTCGACGCCGACGGCATCGACGTTCCCGAGGTGCACGCCCAAGTCCGCCGAGCGCTCGGCACCGGCGAGGATCGTCTGTGGGAAGGCATTCTGATCACGCCGCGCGTGCGGCGAATCGTCGACTCTGGCGCAAGAGCGCGCCGGCGAGCGTGAGATCGGACCGCAGCGATCTCTTCGAAGCGCTGCGGCGCGAAGGCGGCAGCTCGGCGGCGGAGATCCTGCGCCGGGCCGCCACGCGAAACACCGCTCCGGCCCGGGAGTAGACGCAACCGGTGGAGCACCTACAGCAGGCCGATCGTCTCGCTGATCGATTCCTACGGGTACGTCGGCCTCTTCGTCGGCCTGGCGCTGGGCAACATGGCGGTGCCGATCGGCACCGAGGTCATCCTGCCGGTCGCCGGCGGCGCTGACGGCCACGGGGCACCTCAGCAGTCTCTGGCTGACGATCGCCGTCGCGCTGGCGGGCGAGCTGGCGGGCGGCTCGGTGGGCTACGCGATCGGGCGCTTCGGCGGCGTTCCCGCTGATCGAGCGCTACGGCAAGTACGTTCACTTCACGCACGAGCGGCTGCTGACGATGCACGGCTTCTTCGAGCGCTGGGGCACGTTTGCGATCTTCATCTGCCGCTTTCTGCCGGTGCTGCGCGGCGTCGCCTCGATTCCCGCCGGGCATCGCCGAGATGAACCTGGCGCTCTTCTATCTCTGGACGTTCCTGGGATCGCTGATCTTCTGCACGGCGCTGATTCTGCTCGGCAACGCACTCGGCGCGCACCTCGACGCGGTGCTGCCGCTGCTTCACCGCGGCGCGTACCTGCTGCTCGGCGGTTGCGTCGTCGCCGATCGTCGCGGTCATCGTCGTGATGCGCGCTCGGAGCGCGTCCCGTCGGCGCGTCAGGTGAACGCTGCGAGCTGACGCTCTCGCAAATCCCCGACGCGCCGGGCGTCTATCTGATGGTCGGTCGCCGGCGGCGAGATTCTCTATATCGGCAAAGCGATCTCGCTGCGCAATCGCGTGCGCTCGTACTTTCAAGAGGGCGCGGCGCATCACGATCCGCACCGCCGCGATGGTCGAGAGCGTGGTCGACGTTCGCACGATCGTCGTCACGAACGAGGTCGAGGCGCTCATTCTCGAGGCCAACCTGATCAAGCGGCACCAGCCGCCCTTCAACGTGCGGCTGCGCGACGACAAGCGCTATCCGTACTTCAAGGTCACGAACGAGCCGTTCCCGCGCGTCGTCTTCACGCGCATGGTGCGCAACGACGGCGCGCGTTATTTCGGCCCGTATACCAACGCGCACGGCCTGCGCGAGCTGATCGATCTCGTGCGTCTCGTCTTTCCGCTGCGTACCTGCCGCGAGCCCATCGACGGACGGCGCAAGCGCCCGTGCCTGCAGTACCATATCAAGCGCTGCCTGGCGCCGTGCGTCGGTTATCAATCCGAAGAAGAGTACGATCGCACGATCGACGAGGTCGTGCTCTTCCTCGAAGGCAAACAGGAGTCGCTGCTTGCGCGGCTGCAGCACGAAATGACCGGCGCGGCCGAGGAGCTCAACTTCGAGGCGGCGGCGCGCCTGCGCGACCGCATCGTGCAGGTGCGCCGCGTCACCGAGGGCCAGAAAGTCGTCTGGAAATCGCGGCTCGACATGGACCTGATCGCGATCGCGCGCGCGCAGGGGCAGGCCTGCATGCAAGTCTTTCTCGTGCGCGGCGGCAAGCTGATCGGCCAGGAGCACTTCATCCTCGACGGCGTGCACGACCAATCCGACGAGCTGCTGATGGGCGAGTTTCTCAAGCAGTTCTACACCGCGCGCACCGCCGGCGCTCCGGAGGAGAAAGGCGTCTCGCTGGCGCGCATCGCGCGCGACAGTGCAGTCGCCCGTCCCCGAGAGGCGCGCGCACCGCTGCGGTGCGCGCGGCCGCGGTGCCCAAGGAGCTGCTCGTCGTCGGCGCTTCCCGAGGAGCGCGAGACGATCGAGTCGTGGCTCTCGGCCATCAAGGGACAGCGCGTGCGCATTCTGCAGCCGCAGCGCGGCGTTCGCGGCGAGTACATGCGGCTGGTGAAGAAGAACGCCGAGCAGAATCTCAAGGCGTTCTTGGCGCATCAGGAGGTGCAGGAGACGGCGCAGGCGCGAGCGCTCACCGATCTCGCCGACGCGCTGGAGCTGCCCGAGCCGCCGCACCGCATCGAATGCTACGACATCTCGAACATCCAGGGCACGAATCCCGTCGCGTCGATGGTCGTCTTCGTCGAAGGCCGCGCGAAGAAGAGCGAGTATCGCAAGTTCAAGATCCAGTACGACCGCGGTCCGAACGATTTCGCGATGATGCAGGAGACGCTGCGGCGCCGCCTGCGCTATCTGCGGCGCGAGACCGATCGCACCGAGACGCCGATGGAACGCGAACTCGCCAAGAAAGAGAAGTTCAACAAGAAGCCGGATCTGCTGCTCATCGACGGCGGCAAGGGGCAGCTCAGCGCGGTGGTCGAGGTGCTCGAAGAGCTCGACATGACCGGCCTCGCGGTGGCGGGGTTGGCAAAGGAGCACGAGTGGCTCTATCTGCCTAACCAGTCCGATCCGATCGTGCTGCCGCCGAACTCCGCGGCGCTTCACCTTGTCGCGCGGATTCGCGACGAAGCGCACCGCTTTGCCGTCACGTACCATCGCCAGCGCCGCGCAAAATCGATGACCCAATCGGCGCTCGACGCGCTCGAAGGCGTCGGCCCGGTTCGCAAGAAGCGGCTGTTGACCGCGTTCGGCTCTGCCGCCGGCGATTCGGCGCGCGGGCCTCGACGAGATCGCCGCCGTCAAAGGGATGACGCCCTGCCTTGGCCGCAAAGGTTAAGCAAGCACTCGAAGGAGGGTACAAACCTTGAACTTACTCCTGCGCTTCCTCGTCAACGCGCATCGTGCTCTATTTCATCGCGAAATACGTTCCGGGCTTCAACCACAACGCGACCATCTGGACCGCCATTATCGCAGCGATCGTGTTCGGGCTCGTCAACGCGTTCATCGGGCCGGTTCTGCGCCTGATCTCGCTGCCGCTTACGTCGTCACACTCGGGCTGTTCTCGTTCGTGATCAACTATCTCTTGTTCGCGATCATGGTGCATTTCGTGAACTTCTACGACCCATCAGCGGCGTCAACCCCTGGCTTGCCGACCTCTACGGCGCCATCATCATGACGATCGTGTTCGACCCTGCTGCATATGGGCAGCAAGGAAGAATCCCGAGCTTGAGCGCCCGTCGGAAGGGGCCGAAACCGGCCCCTTGCGCCGGCGTGTTATAATGGGTGTCCCCCGCTGGGGGACGAAGCAAAGCATGGGGCTGAAATAGGTTCGACAAGAAGGTTGTAGTCGGCGTTAGCAGGCGGAGTTGCGAGCACTCCTAAAACGATCGCAACGGCAATAACTGCCAATCACGAATACGCACTGGCTGCCTAATCTAGGCTAGTCACCGGACGCAGAGAGTCGGCCCGAACCACTCTGCCCTCCGGTCATCAACTCGGGCTGGCACGGGCGCATGATTCGACGCACGTGCGAGATCAAAGGATCTGCAGCGAACGGTAAGCCGCGCTTCGGGGCGTCCGTTCGATCAAGACAAAGCCGAAGCTGAGCCTGGAGAATGCGCCGGTTAGGCTTCTTGGACTCGGGGGGCAGTACCCCGACAGCTCCACCAAATCTCGTATCGCGAGCACCGCTGCGGTGGCTTGTTTGGCAATCTCCCCGCCGGCCGCATCGGTTCACAACTCCAGAGTGACTCGGTGGAGCGGCATGACTCACCTCGACGAAACCTTGCTGACCGTAGCAGCCACCGGTAACCCCCAGGTGTGCGAGAGGAATTTGACTGGGTTGCCCCCCGCCGGGTACTTCCAAATCCCTACGCGATAGTAGATTGCATCCGGGCCGACGACGTACGCACCCTGCTTCCAAAACTGGACGATCTGCTTCGCCTCGCCGAGCTGCGTCGAGCCGGCTAGCGTGCCGCCGTTTCCCGCAATCGTAAATCGGTAAATCGTCGAGCTGGTTTGATCGCCGACCGCGACATACTTGCCGTCCCACTGCACGCCGCCAGGGAAGGCGATACTCGCGTTCAGGCTGACGTTTCGAAGCTTCACTTTCCCAGCAGGCAGCTCGGCGAAGGCGAAACCGCCGCTGGGAGCCGGTTGGCCGTCCACGAAGAGGTTGCCGGAGTCGTCGTATCCGCAGAAAAACATATAGTAGAAGCTGGAATTACGATAGAGCCGCGGCGTGCCGCGCGCGTTCTTATAGATCGCGACGCTTCCGGACGACGAGTTCATCGCGTACTCGTTGGTAACCGCGAGATTTCCCGTCGTCGGATCGACCGAACACGAGTAGGGGTATTGGCCGGGGTCCTTGATCGTCGCGAGCGGGCTCGTGCCGCCGTGCGCGAACTCGAGGACCTCCGGTGGTTTTGCATTCGTGATGAAAACGTCGCCCGCACGATCGGTACACTCGCCGAACGGTCCCGCGAAACCAGTGAGCGTACCCTTTAGCGCTCCGCCCGGAAAAGAGAAGACGAAGACGGCGTCGTTTTGGTAGTCCGAAACGTAGAGGAGCGGCGTTTTCGCGGCGTCCGGTGCCATCCACGAGCCCACCCGGCGAAGCGCGTTTGCTCCGCTGGGTGTCAGCGGCGAGTTGGAGTCGTCAGAGCTGCTGCACGCGCAGAGGACAACGGCCGTCAGCGCGGCCGCCGTCAAAATTCGTCGAGTCATAAGCCGGCATCTTGCTAAATGCCCAAGCGCTCTCCTGTCGCCCGTTCGATAGGAATGCGACGATGGGCATACCTGCCGATCGCTTTGTGAGGCTACTCGCTAGTTCAATTCAAGTTGCCGCGCCGGTGTAACGGTTACGGTCGGCAATGTGATCCTTGGAGGTTCGAGTACGCGAAGGCGATTGCGCATGGTCAACGTTGGGAGTTTGACGCTACGGACGATCCCGACGAACTGCAGCGCGCGGATCGTCAGCCAGGTTGGGTCGAATTCGAACCAGCGAAGGCCGTGTCGAGCCGAGGACGGGAAGGCGTGATGGTTGTTATGCCAGCCTTCACCCCAGGCGAGCAGAGCGACCCACCAGTTATTGGTGGAAAGGTCGCCCGTGCGGAACGTGCGGTAGCCGGTCCAGTGAGACGCGCTGTTTACCAGCCAGGTGATGTGATACGTGACGACGAGTCGAACGAAGATGCCCCACACGACCCACGCCCAGCCGCCGAGTGCGAACAAGGATACGGCGAGCGCGAGCTGCCACAGCAGCGCCGTTCTCTCCATGAACACATAAAACGGATTAGCTACAAGATCGGCCGCAAGGCGGTGTTGCTCGGCAATCTTCGGCCGGCCGGGATTCGGCAGGAAGAGCCAGCCGACGTGGGCCCACCAGAAACCCCGGTCCATGCCGTGCGGATCGCCCTTTCGATCGGAGGTCGCATGATGACGGCGATGCGTTGCGACCCAGACGATCGGTCCACCTTGAAGCGCGAGAACGCCAAGGACGGTGAGGGCATACTCGAAGCCTTTTGGCAACTGCATGCTGCGATGGGTGAGCAGCCGGTGGAAGCCGAGCGTCACTCCGAGGCCTCCCGTCACGTAGACTAAGACGGCTGCGACGCCGACGGCGCTCCACGAAAAGAACGCGGGAACGAATGCGGCGAGGGCGCAGAGGTGGATGAGCGCAAGTCCTAAGCCGGTAAGCAAGTTACCGCTGCCGCGCGACTCAAAGGCCGAAGTCTTCACGCTCTCACTACTCCTTTGTAAAGGGAAGGGTTTCAAAGCCGAGGTCCTTCTGGTGTGAATCGCGAACGGGGTTGAGAAGGCCTCCATGTTGGGAGCCGCGTCGCTCCTGACCTGGGAGCCGGATAGAGTAGACTTCATGGAACCAACAGCACCGGTCAAGAAGCGTGCAAAAGTCGCGAAAGTATTCGCACCCCACGAGCACTTTGGAAGCCCCCTGAATATCTGTCGCGTCTGCGGCGAGAAGTATTCCTACGTTGCGAGGTCGGAGTATCCGATTCGCGATACGAGGAGCTAGGAAAAAAGGACCTGCCCGCCCATCGACATCTCGGAGTTCGACCGCGAGCGCGATTCGCTCGACGAGTTGACCGGTCTGCTGCATCGCGCCTACGCGGGCCTTGCAGCGATGGGACTGAATTACGTGGCCGCTACGCAGAGCGCGCAGACGACGGCGAGGCGCATCGGTTGGAGCGCCGCCTGCTGGGTTGCGCGAATGACCGACGACCTGGCCGGGACGCTCTGCTACTACGATGTCGGGCACTTTCCAAGCGAGCCGGAATGGTACCGCCGCAAGGACGTCGCGCACTTCGCACAGTTTGCTGTCGAGCCGGAGTTGCAGCGTTGCGGCATTGGCTCGGCGCTGCTCGGCGTCCTCGAGCGCCGCGCTCGCGCTGACGGCAAGGCGCACCTGGCGTGCGACACGGCCGTTGACGCCGCAAGTCTGATCGCTTTCTACGAGAAGCGCGGCTTTCGTGAGATCGCGCGGCAACGGTGGCCTCACGCCACGTACGAGAGCTGCATCTTGAGCAAGGCGCTCACGTAGCGAGGACGGTTCGTGGCGGCCGATGGCCACCCCGCGGCGTCACGGTACGAGCGTGTCGAGCGGATGGTCGCCGACGAACGCCTGTCGCGCGAAGAGCCAGCCCGTTTCACCGGCGTGCTTGCCGCTCGTCACTCGCACGAGCAGGTCGCGCTTGTCGGAGTTGGCGGGATCGAAGCGCAGCGTGACGGCGGAGGCGCGCGCGCCGAGGTTGACGCCGCGGTCCAGCTCGGCTTTTTGGGAGTGCGAGATCGTCAGGTGCTCGTTGGCGGCCGGCGCCAGCGCGACCGTGACGCCGGGGGGTACCGGCGGCAGTAACTCCGTGACCGCGGTGTAACCGTGAAACGCGCCGCTCTGCGCGTGCACTTTGGCGATGGCGCCGAAATCCGGCGTGGCGGGGATGACCGCATCGATGACGACCCTCACGCCCTCGGGTCGTTCGACGCAACCCTTCGCTCCGTTCTCAGCGACGTAATCGTGGTAGGACGCCACGGTAAGACAGAGCGGCGTCGTCGGGGAGTCCTCCTCGCCGCTGCTGGTGAAAACGACGGCCCCGGGCTTGGCCGCGAGCCATCCCGGAACCGAAGTCGTAACGGCGGCGCACGCAACGAGCACCGCCGCGGCAACGAAAGCGCGACTCATGGCGGCAGGAGAAGCGTTCCGGAGCGTACCAAGCGCATCGGCACGATGGCCGAAGACGTCGAAATCGAGCCGCATCGGCTCGCGGAAGAGATCACCGAAAAGGGTACCGAGTGGGGCGTCCCGTTGTGGCTGCGTTATGTGGGTTTGAGTGCCGCGATCTTCGCCGTGGTCGCCGCGGTGGCGGCGCTGCGTTCCAGTTCGCTCATCAACGAAGCCACGATCGACCAGATCAAAGCCTCGGATACGTGGACCGAGTATCAGGCATCGCGCGAGAAGGAGCACATCTATACCATCGCGCTCAACGGCCTGCTGGATGGCGGATCGAAGAGCGTCGCTCGCATGCGCGAGTACCGCATGCAGATCGCCTCGGAGGCGACCAAGGAACGACCGCTCGCAGCCGCCGCGAGCCGATTGGAAGAAGAGTCGGCGCAAGAGGTGCGCCGTCATCACGCCTTCGAGTACGCGGTGGCGCTGCTCCAGGTCGCGATCGCGCTGGGCGCGGTCGCGGCGCTCGCGCGCGTGAAGCCCGCGTGGTACGTGAGCCTCGCCGCCGGAGCCGTGGGGATCGCCGCGTTCGTCTGGGGATTTACGCTGTAAACCCTCACTCGTAATCAGGCGCGAAGTAGTCACTACCGAGCTTGTGTAGGAAGAAGCCTGCGGGGTACGGGGCCTCGATCTTCACGAACGGCCGGGGGTTCTGCGAAAAGTCGAAGCAGTCGAGTGCGGGATTGTTCGCTCGCAGATCGGCCGCCGCCATCTGCTTGAGGCCGAACAGATCCTCGGCGAAGCGTAACACGCTCGCCGTTTCGTACTGCGTATGCGAAACGTAGTTTTGCTTGGCATAGGGAGAGATCACCAAGAGCGGCACGCGGAAGCCGTTGCCGTCGTAATCCTCGAACGGCGGCGCGACGTGGTCGTAGAAGCCGCCCCAGTCGTCCCATTGGACGAAGATTGCGGTCGAGTCCCAGAACTTGCTCTTCCCGACGGTATTGACGATGGCCGACACCCACGACGGGCCGTAGCCGCCGCCGCACTCGAGATGATCGGAAGCCAGACACTCGGGCACGATCCACGTGAAGTCCGCGAGCTTGCCGGCGCGCACGTCTTTGATGAACGTGTAGTTCGGCGAGATTACGTCCTTCTTCCAGTCCTTACCGTAGAAGATGTGCTTGATCGCCTGATAGGCCGACCACGTTCCGCCGTTACCGCCCCGGTCGTCGCCGTAGGGGGGCGCGTAGAAGCGCCAAGAGAGTTTGGCAGCATCGAGTTCGTCGCCGAGCGTCGTGTAATCGAAGCACGCGGGCTGGTAGCCGCCGTACGGGTTACGCTGCTGGGTGATGATCGACACCTCGTCGCCCGAACCGCCCGCGCATCCCCATAGCGACGAGTCTGGCAGATCGACGCTCGACTGCGCCTGCGCGGCGATCACGTACTGGTGCCCCACGAAGCTCTCGTCGAGCTGCGATTGGAACATGCGATCGCCGACGACCCATTCGTGGGCCATGTCGAAGTACGGCTTCGATTCGCTGTGCGGCACGTAGACGTATTCCGGATTCGACGGTCCGCCGAACTCGGGTTCGTTGTTGAAGCCGTTCATCTGGCAGTCGGTCCCCGGAAGGCTGCCGGTGCCGTTGCACGCTTGGAACATTGCGTCCGCCGAGTGTTCGATCACGTAGACGTTCTTGAGCGAGGAGGGCTTGAGCGTGATCGTCTGACCGTAGGAATTCTGGCCCGTCGATTGCGTATCGGCGCCGGGATAGCCTTGAAAGAGATTGTCGAAACTGCGGTTCTCTTGAACGACGTAGATCACGTGTTTGATCTTGCCGGCTCCGGTCGAAGTCAAGTGTCGCAACGCAACGTCGCTGCGCATGTAAGGCAGCGACTGCGCGCCGGATGCGCAACCGGCAAGCGAAAGCGCGAAGAGAACGGCAGAATACGTCGGCTTCATGGTGAGCGGTTCCGCGGTGCCGGCGTCCGCGCCTGCGGCTTTTCGCCTTAGTGCAACGTTCTGGGTCGGAATTACGTCGATGCGCTTCCCGGTCGGATCGGTCAGCACTTCAATGCCCGGAGCACTTGCCGAATCGACGGCGATGAAGAGCCGGTCGCTCGCGGCGTTGAGCGTTAGGAACTCCGGCAGGCCCGGCGACGTCGTCCACAAGCCGTCGATCTTGCCGCCCGCGTAGACGAAAACGCCGGGCAAGTGCGGGGTGGCCGCCGGCAACGCCAACGGCTTGTGCCCGATCGACGAGTGCGCGATGGCCCGAAGCCGATGTAGAGGATTTCACGCTTCGACTTGGCGCCGGGAGCGGCCAGGGCAGCAGACCCGAGGGCCGACACGCCGGGGACGGCGCGCGGCTACGAAGTTTCTCGAGGTTTGCGCGCGGAAGGAGGGGCGCATGATCGTTCTGTTGGGCGTGGCGCTCGTGGTCGCCGGCTTTGCGCTGCGCTTCAATCCACTGCTCGTCGTCACGGTTGCCGGCATCGTCGCGGCGTTGCTGGGCGGGGTAAGCCCGGTGCACGTGCTCGAGGCGTTCGGAACCGGATTCGCGAGCAGCCGCTCCATCTCGATCGCGTTCGTCGTGTTGCCGGTCATCGGCCTGATGGAGCGCTACGGGCTGCAGCAGCGCGCCAAGACGCTGATCGCCGGCGCCGCCGCGCTCACCGCGGGGCGGCTACTGCTGATGTACCTCTTTGTCCGGCAGCTCGCCGCGGCGATCGGGTTGACCAGCATCGGCGGCGTAGCGCAGATGGTGCGTCCGGTGATCTATCCGATGGCCGAGGGCGCGGCGATGCGCTCGCATGGAGAGCTGCCCGAGTCCGTTACCGAGACGATCAAGGCCAACGCTGCCGCAGCCGACACCGTCGGCGTGATCTTCGGCGAGGACTGCTTCGTGGCGGTCGGCTCCATCTTGCTGATCACCGCATACGTCGACGCGAGTTACCACCTTAAGCTCGACGCGTTGCAGGTCGCCATTTGGGCGTTGCCGACCGCGATCTGCGCGTTCGTGATTCACGGCTTCCGGCTGCTGCGCCTCGACGGGCGGCTTGCCGGTCTTTCCGCCACGGCGCGCAAGGCGCGGGGCGAGCGCACGTGATCACCGCGGAGTGGGTGTACTGGCTCTGCGGACTGTTCTTCTTTACCGTCGGCTTGCAGATTGCGTTCGATCCCGCGCACAAGCGCCGCTGGACCAACGCGCTCTTCTGGTGCTTGCTGGGCGCGTCGCTCTGGTACGGCAGCTTCATTCCATCGGCGCCGGCGTGGATACTGGGCGTAGCGGTGATCGCGATGGCGCTGATCGCGGGCTTCGGGCTCACCGGTTCGGGCGACGTGCGCACGACCAGCGAGGCGGAACGCGTGGCGAGCGCGGCGCGCAAAGGGAATCTGCTCTTCCTTCCCGCGCTCACGATTCCGATCGTAACGGTGCTGATATCGGCGGGCGTTGGGCGGATCGCGATCGGCTCGCGGCCCCTGCTCGCGCCCGGTTCGCAGACCTTGGTGGGGCTCGGCGTGGCCACGATCGCGGCTCTGATCGTCGCGTGGATCGCGCTGCGGCCGCGCCGGCCGGGCATCGCCGTTGCAGAAGGACGGCGGCTGCTCGAGTCAATCGGCTGGGCCGCGCTCTTGCCGCAGATGCTGGCAACGCTCGGCCTGCTCTTCACGCAGGCCGGCGTCGGAACGCAGGTCGGGCTGATCGCGCAGCACGTGGTTCCGGAACACTCGCGCCTCTTGGCGGTGATCGTCTATGCCGTCGGCATGGCCGGCTTCACGATCGTGATGGGCAACGCGTTCGCGGCGTTTCCGATCATGACGGCGGCCGTCGGCTGGCCGTTGCTCGTGATGCGAATGGGCGCGCACCCGGCTCCGCTCTTTGCCATCGGCATGCTCGCCGGCTTCTGCGGCACCATCTGTACCCCGATGGCCGCAAACTTCAACCTCGTGCCGCCCGCGCTGCTCGAGATGCGCGACAAGTACGGACAGATCAAGGTGCAGATCCCAACGGGCATCGCGCTCTTGATCGTCAACATCTGCTTCATGCTCGTCTTTCCGTTCCGGTGAGCGGCTTGCGCGAAGAGCTGGCGCCGCAGATCGTGCCGGTGGTGCTCGCTAACCTGCAGACGCAGTATCCGTATCACGACGCGCACGTCACGAGATCGGGCGACGGACCGCGCGATCCGATCGCGACGCATCCGGCGTTCGGAAACTCCTTCGACTGGCATTCCAGCGCGCATTCGCACTGGACCGCGATGCGGCTGATCGAGCACTTCGCCGAGCGCTCCGGCGCGCCCGACGCTTTGCCGCTGCTGCAGGAACGGGTGCGCGAGAACCTGAGGGCGCCGAACCTCCGAACCGAGATCGCATATTTGGCCGAGAACCGCAGTTACGAACGCCCCTATGGCTGGGCATGGGCGATGCTGCTGGCCGCCGGCGCGGTGCTCTCGCTGCGTCGCGAGCTGCAAGAGACGGCGTCGCCGCTTCGAGCGCTGGGAGAGCACGTCGCGCGCGCCGCGACGCAATGGTTGGAAGCGTTGCCGATGCCCGTGCGTCACGGCGTCCATTCCAACACCGCGTTTGCGCTGGGCTTGATGCACGACGCATCTCGGGTGCTTCGCTTTACGGCGCTCGAGAATGCGATCGCGCGCCGCGCGCGCGAATGGTTCGAACGAGAGCGCGAATGGCCGGCGCGCTGGGAGCGCAGCGGCTCCGACTTCCTCTCACCCGGGCTCGTGGAAGCGGACCTGATGCGCCGCGCGCTTGGGGCGGAAGAGTTTGCCCGATGGTGGGATGGATTCGTGCCGTCGTTTTCGGCGGATTCGCCGCTGGCATCGGTGGTGGACGTGCCCCCCATCGCTGACGGCCAAATCGTGCACCTTCACGGCCTCAATCTCTCTCGCGCCGGCGCGCTGGCACGGCTATCCCGCGCGCTCGGGCGGCCGGCGATGCTCGAGCCCGCGCAACGGCTCTATCGAGCCAGCGCGCGGCGCGCCTGGCAAGGCGAGTACACCGAAACGCATTGGCTGCCCACCTTCGCCTGGGACGCTGCCGTCAGCCTGGATGCTGCTTTGTCATCCTCGCCGTGACAAACCTACATGTCGTCGTCGATTGGGAGATATGACGGTTTGCGATGGATGAAGTACTCTTTACCCTTTACCGACGGTATCGTTTGGAAGGGTATCGGGCTTTGAGAGTAATCGAAGCAGTCGATGAGGCTCGCCGCGCGCTTGTCCGTCGTTCCCAGCGTGCCGAGCTTCCAGTTGTTCTCGATGTATTTGAGGATGCTGCCGAACTCGTACTGCGTCGGCGAGACGTAGCCGGCTTTGGCGTAGGGTGAGACGACGATCGCCGGAACGCGGAAGCCGAGGCCGCCGTAGCCTTTCTGCGGCGGCGCGTCGTTGTCGTAGAGGCCGCCCCAGTCGTCCCACACGATGACGATGGCCGTCGAACCCCAGTACGAGCTTTGGCCGATCGCGTTGACGACGCTAGAGACCCACGCCGGACCGTCGTCGATCTTTTCACCGGGATGGTCCGAGTCGGGCTCGTCGGGGATTACCCACGAGACGTTTGCGAGAGAACCGCTGGTGATGTCGCCGAAGATGTTGGTCTGCGGCATCGAGATGTTCGTCGTCCATTCCGATCCGTAACGCACCGTGGCAATTACGTCATAGGCGTTCATGAGACCGCCGAAGTTGGTTTTGAGCGGCGGCACGTAGTACTTCCACGTGACCTGGTGGGCGTCGAGAAGATCGGCGATGGTGGTGTAACTCGACGACGACGGAAAATCGGTCGTGCAGGGAAACGGCCCCGCGCCTCCCTGGTAGACGCCGTTCTTCGAGATCAGCGAGGTCTTCGTCCCGTGCGGAGCGTCGCAGCCCCACGGAAACGCGGTCGGGTCGTTGACCATGGCTTCGTTCGGCTCGATCTGCGTGCTTCCGCGTATGAGATCTTGGTGCGCGACGAAGCTGCTGCTCCCTTGCGTCGTGAACATGTGCTCGGCGAGCGCGTACTGGCCGGCCATGTCCCAATAGGGCGCGATCTGCAGCGGGTCGGTATATTGATATGGATAGGTGCACTCGGGTTGCCCGGTGTTAACGAACGGGACTTTGTCGAACGCGTCCATCTTGCCGCCGTCGTAGGCCGCCAAGTATCCCTGGTAACGGTGGTCGAGGTCGTGGGGATAGATGACGAGAGGCACCTTTTTCAAGGCGATTGCTTTCGTCTTGCCGACGTGACAAGCGCCGTACTTGGCGATGCGCCCGGTCGTCGTGCCGTCGGCACCGGGAAACGTCGCGAAGAAATCGTTGAACGTGCGATTCTCCTGGACGATCAGAACGACGTGCTGGATGGGCGAGCTGCCCGAGTTCGACAGCGGCCGCAGCGCGCTGCCGGGCGCAAACGCGCCAGTGCCCCCGCTACCGCAGCCGGCGGCGGCGAAAAAGCAGGCGAGCATCAAACCTCGAAACGACCGGAGACTCATGACGGAAGTGGTTTGTTCGTCAAGTGCGCAAAGCGCGCCTTGGTCCCGTCGCTCGCTCGTTGCTGCTCGATCTTGGCTTGCTGCGCGTTCAACTCCGTCGCGAGCCTTCCTAGTCCCGAGTTGAGCTTTGCATTGTTGCTCTGCCACTGCGATTTGTCGATGAAGGCGATGCCCGGATAGATCGCCCCCATGTTCGGCACGCTCTTGTTCTCCTGGAGAACCCGATGAATCGTCGCCACGAGCGACGGGATATTATTGAACGCGTAGCCGTTGATGTCGGGTCCAACGACTTGGAAGAACGCGTTGCTGGCGTGGAACAGCTCGAATCCCGGATCGCCCATGCCCCCGAATCGCTGTTGATCGACCAGCAGCCCATAGAGCCGGCCTTGATACTGCGCCGTGTAGAACCAGTAGATCGCCTCTTGGCGATAGCCGAGGTCGTAGAGCCGGATCGCACCGGCGTAGAGCTGCGTGAAGTCGAGGTGTCGCCAGCTCTTTTTCATCTGATGAATGGTGGCGACGAACTGCGCCTGATTCTTCGAGGCCAAGCCGGAGCTATATTTGCCGACGGAAACGGCCGGCCCGGTTGAATTGTAGTACGGCGTGACGTAAGCGTTGATATGGCCGGGATCGTCCGCGCGTGCCGGCACGGCAAAGGCTTGCGCTCCGGCGACGAGCGCCAGGCAAAGGACCAGGTATCTCACTCTAAGGCGCCTCCAAAGTAAGGTTGGTTTTATCGGATACCTGGGGATGCTTGCTCGAAGCGTGGACGATTCCCGCTAGAGGAGCGTCACTCTGCGCGTTTGAGCGCTTCGAGTTCCTCGAGCGTGCGCGGCCAGTCGGCCTTCAACAGACGCGAGAGCGCGCGATCGGCCAGAAGCCGGCCGCCGGTCTGGCAATTTACGCAATAGTTTGTCTCGTTGTCGGCGTAGCGGATACGCTGCACGAG
Source organism: Vulcanimicrobiota bacterium (assembly GCA_963844705.1). Classification (GTDB taxonomy): domain Bacteria; phylum Vulcanimicrobiota; class Vulcanimicrobiia; order Vulcanimicrobiales; family Vulcanimicrobiaceae; genus Cybelea. The sequence continues at coordinate 699,815 of CAWJPI010000001.1, forward strand.
CCTCCCGCATTGCGGACACGGCTTGCCGTAGCGCCCGTGCACCGCCATGCCTTCACGAAATGCGGTGACGCGTCGCGGGAATTCCTTACGTGCTTCGTTTTGCAGGCGCTCGATCCAAGCGCGCAGCGTGGCTTGGGTCGCCTCGTAGAGACGCCGCCACTGCTCGGCGTCGAGCCTGCCGGTCTGCGCCACCGGCGAGAGCTGCGCGGCGTGAAGAATCTCGTCGGAGTATGCGTTGCCGATGCCGCTGAGGATTCGCGGGTCGGTGAGCGCCCGTTTGAGCGTGCGATTCTCGGCGCCCAGCGCGGTGCGAAAGGTTGCGAACGACGCGCCGAGCACGTCGATGCCGCCGGGATCGAGTTTTTCGAGGCTCGCCGATCCTTCGACGACGTGCAGCGAAGCGCGGCGTTTGGCGCCCGCTTCGGTGACTTCGAGGGAACCGTTGGGAAAGTCGAAGGCGGCGAGCGTCGCGCGCGTCGCAGCGGCGCCCGTAGGCTTCCAGTGCAGACGTCCGGCGATCATCAGATGGATCACGAGCCACGCGTCGCCCGCCAAGCCGATCGCAATGCGCTTTCCAACGCGTCGTAGCTCGGCGACGCGGCGGCCTTCCAGGGCGCTCGGCGGCGGCGCTTGCGTGCGCAGAACGAACGGCTTGGCAATCCTCACGCGAAGGAGCGGCTGCCCGACGATCCGCTCGTCGAGCGCCATGAGATACGCCTCGACGTCGGGCAGCTCGGGCACGCCCAGCGCCTTCGCTCCGAGGGCGGCGCCTTCATTGCCAGGAAAGAGGGCCTCATGCAGCTAGGAATGGTTGGTCTCGGCCGGATGGGCTCGAACATGGTGCGGCGTCTGATACGCGCGGGACACACGTGCGTCGCTTACGATCGCAATTCCGACGCGGTGAAAGCGGCGGCGGCGGACGGCGCGACGGGCGCGTCGTCGCCGAGCGACTTCGTTGCCAAGCTCGAGAAGCCGCGAACCGTGTGGCTGATGGTACCGGCCTCCGTCGTGGATGCGAGCATCGCCGAACTCACGCCGCTGCTCGGGAAGGGTGATGCACTGATCGATGGCGGCAACTCGTATTACGTCGACGACATTCGCCGTGCCGCGGCGCTGCGCGCCGCGGGCATCGACTACCTCGATGTCGGCACCAGCGGGGGCGTTTGGGGGCTCGAACGCGGCTATTGCATGATGATCGGCGGCCCCGACGAGACGGTCAAACGCTTGGATCCGATCTTCGCCTCGCTCGCTCCCGGTCGCGGCGACATTCCCGCGACGCCCGGACGCACGCAGGGCGGAACCGCGGAGCAGGGTTACCTCCACTGTGGGCCCAGCGGTGCGGGGCACTTCGTGAAGATGGTGCACAACGGCATCGAATACGGTTTGATGGCCTCCTACGCAGAGGGCCTCAACGTTCTCAAATCGGCCAACGTCGGCAAGCAGAAGCAGGTCGCCAGCGCCGAGGAGACCCCGCTGCGCGATCCCGAGCTGTACATGTACGATCTCAATCTGACCGACATTACCGAGGTCTGGCGGCGCGGCAGCGTGATCGCGTCGTGGCTGCTCGATCTCACCGCCGCCGCGCTGGCCGAAGATCCGCAGCTGGCAAAGTTCGCCGGCCGCGTCTCGGACTCGGGGGAGGGGCGCTGGACGATCAAGGCCGCGATCGACGAAGCCGTTCCCGCGCCGGTGCTGACGACCGCGCTCTACGAGCGGTTCTCGTCGCGTGGCGACGCCGAGTTTACCGACAAGGTGCTCTCAGCGATGCGTTACGAGTTCGGCGGACATTTGGAGGAGAAATAACGCGTGCGCCCATTGTCGGAGCTAGCGCTCCTCCTCTAGTGGGGGGCCGTAAAGTCGGCGAGGTGGTTGTTGGCGATCACGTCGTCCCAGGCGCTCGGCGAGACGCGAATCGCCCCGGAGTACGGTGTGCTCAACTCGACCACCAGGCCAAAGAAGAGGCCGATCGACGCCGCGAGCAACGCGGTGAGCGCCATCTGTTTGAACGCGCTGTTCATCCCGAAGAAGAAGACGAACGCGACCACCATGACGGCTCCGAGAATGAGCGCTTCAAGCATGCCGGCGGGGAGGCGGTCCTGCGATTGAACGAGGCGTACGCGCCGTGAGTCGCCTAGATTACGCAAGCTGTCGAGCAGCTCCGTGCGGATGCCGTTGCTCTCGAGTTCGGCGCTCACGCCGCTGCCCGGGAGCGGCTGCGGCATCGAGACGGTGAGTTTGACGGCATCGTTGAGTTGGCCGACCGCGTCGCGATCGGCGCTATTATTCTCCATCGGGACCATCTCGACGTTGCGAACGTCGAACGCGTAGCGCGCGATCATCTTTTGCAGCCGATCGCGCTGCGGTTCCACGAGCAAACCGGCGAAGTTGAAGGCGTCACCCACATAGGCGGCCTCCTTATTCGTCGTGTCTTGCGCCGTCGAAAAATTCTGCCAGACCGTGCCAACCAAGAAGCCGAGCACGACCGAGTAGAGCACGCCGACCACCGAGACGATGAATCCCGCGACCTCGTGCTGCGCCGCGAGCCGGTCGGGCGCGAAGAAATGCCGCACGACCATGTGAGCGGCGACGGCGAGCACCGCGAAGAGCGCCGCAAAGAGCGGCAGCGCGACCAGGATGGGAATGTTGGAGAACCAGAACGCCATCAGCCCTCTAACGCAGCGCGAAGAACCCGACCACGCCGCCGCAGAGGATGAAGAGCACCGGGTTGACCTTGGTGCGCACGACGAGGACGAACGTTGCCAACGCAAGCACGGTGGTGATCCAGCCGGTTACCGCGCCCTTGCCGAACGTGATGAGGCCGCCGACGGCCAGCCCAATCGCGACCGCCCCCAGACCCTTTTGTATCGAAGCGCGCCACGGCCAGTGTTCGGCTTTCACCCATAAGCGCCCGACGACGAACGTCAAGACCGCCGTGGGCAGAAAGAACGCAAGCGCGCAGACGAGCGCGCCGGCGAAACCGCTTACCAACTGGCCGATCTCCGCGACCATCATCATGTTCGGACCGGGCGACATCTGCCCGGTGCTGTAGATGTGGATCAGCTGATCGTCGGTGAGCCAGTGGTGCACCTGTACGATCTGCACTTTCATCTCGGGAAATGCCGCCATGCCGCCGCCGATGGTCAGCAGCGAAAGGTAGGAGAAGACGCGGGCTAAGGCAGGGATCTGATCCATTCGCTCTCCACTTCAGCAGCTTTCTCCGGCTTGGTGTGGGGCCGGTACGTAAAGATCGCAAAGGCGCCGACGACGAGCAGCACCACGGGCACGCCGAGCTTGAAATAGTTGATCCCCAAGATGGCGGCGATCACGAAGAGCGCGTCGTAGAAGCCTTTAAGCGACTTCTTTCCGATTTGGAACCAGGTTGCCGCGATCAGCCCGGTAGCGGCGGCTGCGACGCCGCGCAGTGCCGCCGACGCGAGCGGACGCGTTGACGATCCGCTATAGACAAGGCCGGCGAGCGTCATGAACGCGAACGCCGGCAGGCACGTTCCGAGCAGCGCGAGCGCGGCGCCCAGCGGACCGCAGAGACGATCGCCGGCGAGGATCGCGATGTTCGTTGCGTTGAGGCCCGGCAGCGTATTGCTAATCGACGTCAATTCGAGGAACTCGTTGTCGTCGAACCACTTTTTGTCGCGAACGAGCGTGGTCCGCAGATACGCAACGACCCCGCCACCGAAGCTGATCGCGCCGATATAAAGGAACGTCACGAAGATCTCGAGCGGCGAGACCTTCTTGCGGGGTGCTTGACTAGAGATTGAAGGAGTACCCCAGCAGCGGCCCGGCCATCACGACCTTCTGTATGTGGTCGTCGGGATTGAATCCGTCGTAATTGAGCGTGCGATAGACCAAGAGCAGCCGCTGTCCGTGATCGAAGGAGTAACCGGCGCCTCCATATGCTTGCCAGGTCGTATTCGGCACCGACGAGAGCGCAGTACCGAGATCTGCGTAGTACGGAATGAAGAAGCGGCCGCTGCCGAGGTACGCTTGGCCGCGCAGGCCGAAGATGAAATCGCTGGTCATGTCGCCGCTGGTGATCGTCCCCGAAGGGGCGATCAGACCGTGCCGGCCGATGGTCGCGCTATAAGCCAGCGTCACGTTTATCGGAAACTGGCGAATGCCGGCAAACATGCTGAGGTCGCTGTTGGAACTGCGCGCCACCGTGTAACCCGCTGCGGCTTCCCAGATTCCCGCCGAGAGTCGCGCATTGGTATTGAAGGTCGCGGGGATCGTGATACGTCCGCGGCCGAGCGTGATCGTCGAATAGGCCGTCGCGCTGGCGGAGGCGTTGAGATAGATGCCGTCTCCGAACACGTCGAAGGCGCCTTTGCGCGCGTCGAAGGCGATCATAGCGGCCGAGTTGAGCTTGGCCAGGTATTGCGAGGGAGTTACGCTGACGCTGCCGATGGTGGCGCCTTTCCCTCCGCCGCCGCGCAGCGCCGGCACCGAGTACTGGAACACGCTGGTGACGGTTGGTCCCCAAAGATAGGGCGCGACCGAAATGTGCGTATTGCCGTCGTAAAGGCGATCCAAGGGCGAGGGCGTTGCCGCTTGCGCCGGCGCCGCCGGTGCGGCTTCTTGCGCTCCGGCAACCGTCGTTCCGGCGGCGAGCGCGAATGCGACCCCGAGGCCGGTCCGGCAAAGACGCGTGGAGTTCATTGCGTTCCTTTCTGAAAAAATGCCAAAGCGGCGCTGTTGGGGCGCCGCTCTGGCTCCGTATTGGACTGCGTTAACTTTTGTTAGTGCGACGGGGCGATCCAAAGCGTCGAGTCGGCCCACTTGACTTTGACCGGGACGCACGAGCTCGTCTGTGTTCCGGCGTACGTTACGTCGTTGTAAAGCGGGAACTGATGCTGGATCTCCGCGCCCGGCGCGAAGCTGCCGTAATCCGTGACGGTACGCAGGAAGTGCTGCGCCGCGTTACGGTATCCAACCGCAAATGTAATCGCGGCGGCGTTCTTCTTGCCGTAGATGATGTAGCTGATCGCCGTACCGCCGGCCTTCTTGCTCAGCGGTTTGGGATGAACGATGGTGCAGGACTTGATGAGAACGGGTGCGGCGGCGAACGCCGGAGCGACGGCGATCGACGTCATCGCAACGCTAATACCGATGACGGTAAGAGTACGGCCGAGGATTTTCATGAGTTTCTCTCTCCTTTGGAGTGAAGCGGGCTTCCGGGAAGCTGCTGATGGCCACGTTTGCTTGCAGGCCTTTGGTCCTTGAATTCCCCACTCCTGCAGCCGAGCGCAGTCTCGGCTCAGACTGACGTCGCATCGAGTCGAGCCCGCCGGGCGCAGGATGAGGTACGCGCGCTGCATCATGTCGCTACCCGATGCGCGCGATCACGCTCAACGCCAACGGGGTCCGGTCGGCCGCGCGCCGCGGTCTATTTGCGTGGCTCGGAGCGCAGGATGCCGACATCGTCTGTCTGCAGGAGACGCGTGCCCAGGAGCATCAGCGGCCTGCAGAGGCGTCCGAGATCGCCGGCTATCGGGGCTATTTCGTCGATGCGCACCGAGCCGGTTACAGCGGCGTGGCGCTCTACTCTCGCCGCGAGCCGATATCCGTCGGCCGCGCGCTCGGATGGGAGGACATCGATTCCGAGGGCCGCTTCATGCAAGCGGATTTCGGCGCGCTGGCAGTCACCTCGCTCTACGTGCCGTCGGGCATCAGCGGACCGGCGCGGCAAGCATTCAAGATGAGCTTTCTCGAACGCCTGCTCGCTGTACTCGCCCGCATGCGTCATTCGGGAAAGAGCCACATCGTCTGCGGCGATTTCAACGTCGCGCATGAGGCGATCGACACATACAGTCCGTCTCGGAACGCGCGGGTCACGGGCTTTCTGCCACAGGAGCGAGAGTGGCTCGACACGTTGATCGGCAGAGTCGGCTGGGTCAACGCGTTTCGCGTCGTCAACAAGGCGCCCAAGCAGTACACGTGGTGGTCGAACTGGCCCGCGGCATGGGAGCGAAATCTCGGATGGCGCATCGATTACCAACTGATCACGCCCGACCTGCGCGACCGCGTATTGTCCGCGGATATCTACAAAGCGGAACGCTTCAGCGATCACGCCCCGTTGATCGTTGACTACGACCTCTCGTTGTCATCCTGAGGCTTTCGACTACGCTCGAGGCGGGATTCGCCGAAGGAATTTAGCGGCGAAGCGCCTTGGGCGGGATCAGGCAGACGAGCATGCCGCGGGGTGACCCGCTCGGGGCCAGCTCGACGCCGGCCAGCGCGCCTTTCTTCACTTCGACGTGCGCGCCGCCGACGAGCCGGCCGAGCGTGACGCTAAAACCGGGTTCGTGCCCCACGAGCAGCACGGCGTCGCCGGGATGGTCCGCGAGGATTGCGGGCAGCAGTTCGAAGGAGAACGCTGCACCCAGACGTTCGTCCTCGACGAGCGCGCCGCGCAAATCGAGACGATCGGCGACGATTTCGGCGGTTTGGCGCGAGCGCACCAGCGGGCTCGTAACGACGGCATCGATCCCCAGAGAGAGGGCGGCGATGCCTTTGGCCTCGCGCTCCATTCTGGCGATCCCGTCGCTGGTCAGCGGCCGGTCGAAATCGCGTTCGCTCCATTGCCCTTGCTCGGCGGCAATGCCGTGGCGCAAAAAGAAGAGCTTCACGCGGCGCGATTTCGACGGGGCCGCGGCATCGCCTCGGTGAGAATGAGTGCGTGTGCGGCTCAGATAAAGCGCCGCTTATGACGACCTGGCAGACCCGCCTCCTTCACTCGCAAGCGCGCGTGCTGCTGCCGTACCGCTCGTTGGCCACGCCTGTCTACCGCGGCTCGACCACGCTCTTCGGCAGCGCCGCGGAGGTAACCGATGAATGGGACCAGGAGCGTGCCGGCTACACCTACGGCTTGTACGGAACCCCCACGGCGCTCGAGCTGGCGGCGCGGATCTGCGAGATGGAGGCGGGGCGTCACACGATGCTGGTGCCGGGAGGGCAAGCGGCGATTTCGTTGATCGACTTCGCGTTGCTGAGCGCCGGCGACCACGTCCTGGTGCCGGCGAGCGCCTATGGGCCCAACCGCCAGCTCACGCGCAAGCTGCTCGCGCGGTTCGACGTGAGCGCGACGTTCTACGATCCGACGATCGGCGCCGGCATCGAGGCGCTCTTTGCCGACAACACGCGTCTGGTGTGGACGGAGAGCCCCGGCTCGATCACGATGGAAGTGCAGGATGTGCCCGCGATTGCGGACGCGGCGCACCGGCGCGGCGCGCTCGTGGTGCTCGACAATACGTGGTCGGCCGGCGTGTTGTTCGACGCGTTTGCCCACGGCGTCAACGTTACGATGCAGGCGCTCACGAAGTACGTCGGCGGCCACAGCGATCTGCTGCTCGGCTCGATCACCGTGCGCGATGCCGAGCTGTACCGCCGGCTCGGCGACGCGCGCCAGGTCATCGGCTGCGCGGTCTCGCCGGACGAGTGCAGCCTCGCGCTGCGCGGCCTGCAGACGCTCGCCGTGCGGTTGGAGAGCATCGAACGTTCGGCGCTGGCCGTCGCGAATTGGCTGGCGGAGCGCCCCGAGGTCGAGCGCGTGTTGCATCCGGCGCTGGCGTCGTGCCCCGGTCATGAGTTCTTCGAACGCGACTTCCTGGGCTCGTCGGGCGTGTTCTCTTTCGTCTTTCGTCCCGGCACGGAGCGCGCCGCGGTGCACGCCTTCGTTAACGCGCTCCAGCTTTTCGATATCGGTTACAGCTGGGGTGGAACGCACAGCCTCGCGGTTGCGTATACCATAGGGCGGGCCATGGGGCGCCCCGCCTTCGATCACCGCCTCGTGCGGCTGAGCATCGGGCTCGAATCTACGCTCGACCTCATTGCGGATCTGGAGCGCGCGTTCGCAGCATCGGCGTAAGGCCGCGCGCGGCGATCGCGGCAGCTACGAAGGCCAGCACGGCAGAGGCGGCCATGGCGCCGCGAAAGCCGTTGACGTACGCGGGGAGTGCCGTTACGATCACGCCGAGCGACGCGATGCCGATCAGTCCCGCCGTGCGCGCAACCGCGTTGTTGACGCCCGAAGCGACGCCCGAATGCTGCGACCGGGACCGCGTTCATCACCGTCGTCGTGAGCGGCGCCACGAAGAGCGCGCCGCCGATGCCGAGGATCGTCGCTGCGGGGAAGAACGTCGTCCAGTACGAGCCGCCGGTTCCCGGCAGCGCGTAGGCCAAGAAGCCGCACCCGGCGACGATCGCGCCGGCGATGAGCGGCGTGCGCGAGCCGATGCGCGACACCAGGCCGCCGGACCAGCGCGACGCGGCGACCATGATGAAGATGAACGGAAGCAGCGCCGCGCCCGCAGCCGTCGGCGTGTAATGGTGCACGTTGATGAGCACGAAAGGCACGAAGTACATGCTGCCGCCGAGCGCCGCATAGAGAAAGAACGTGTAGACATTGGCCGTGCTGAAGTCGCGTGACGCGAAGAGATCGGACCGCACCATCGGATCGGGCGTTCGCCGCTCGAGCGCCGACGAAGAGCAGCAGCACCGCGATTCCTCCCAGTGCGATTGCCGCGGCCTGCAGCGATAGGCTCCCCGAGTTCATCGCGATGAGGCCGTAGACCAGCAGCGCGAGGCCCGTCGTTGCCAGCGCCGCGCCCCTGACGTCGATGCGTCGGTCGGCGCGGAGTCGTCGCGGCTCTCCTTCACGGCGGTGAACGCGATGACGAGCACGGCCAATGCGATCGGTACGTTGATGACGAAAACGTAGCGCCACGAAAAGTGCTGCGTGAGCCAGCCGCCGATGACGGGCCCGGCACGCCGACGTCAGCGCGGAGAAACCCGACCACAGACCGATGGCGCGTCCGCGGGCTTCGCCCGAGTACGCCGCGCTGATCATCGCGAGGCTTCCGGGAGTCAAGAGCGCGCCGCCGATGCCTTGAACGCAGCGGGCGGCGATCAGGATCTCGGGACTCGTCGCCAGCGCGCACGCAATCGAGGCCAGCTGCGAAGAGCGCGACGCCCGCGCAGAATACCGAGCGCCGGCCGTAGAGGTCGCCAAGCGACCCGCCGAGGAGGATCAGTGCCGAGAGGAAGAGGGCGTAGCCTTCGATGACCCACTGCGTCTGCGCCGTGCTGGCGTGAAGCTCGCGCTGGATCACCGGCAGCGAGACGTTGACGGCGGTGCTGTCGATGAAGCTCATCGCCGATCCCAGGATCGCCGCGACAAGAACCCACGGCACGTTCACGAGAGCGGCGTTTCGCTACCGGCGCCCTGGCGACCCCGACGCTGCGCAGGGCGGCGTAGGCCGAACGTCAACTTATGGTCCGCGTGAGCGCGCTGCTCGACCGCCCGTTGCGCGCAGCGATCTTGGCCGCCGCCGACAGCTTCGTTGGTACGTCGCGGCGTTACGCGCTACGGCATGCGTTTGGGCGCGCGGCGCTTCGTGGCGGGCGAGACGATCGCAGAGTTGCTGCCGGTCGTGCGGGAGGCGAACGCGATGGGATTTGCGGTCGCGGCGACGCTGCTGGGCGAAAGCGTGCGCGACGTGGCCGAGACGCGCGCCGTCGCGGCCGAGTACTGCGGGCTGCTCGCAGCCTTCGCGCGCGAGGGGATCGACGCCAACGTCGCGTTCAAGCTCACCCACGTCGGGCCTCGACATCGGCCCCGAGCTCGCGCTCGAGAACGCGTCGCGTCATTCACCGTCGCAGCGAGACCGGAAAGCACGATTCGCCTCGACATGGAGCAGTCACGGTACGTCGATCGCACGCTGGCGATCTATCGGGCGCTTGCAGTATCGTTACGATTGCGTCGGTTTCGTGCTGCAGTCGTACCTCTATCGCAGCGAGGGAGATCTCGCGCGCGATGCTGCCGCTCTCGCCGAACGTGCGCATCGTCAAAGGCGCCTACCTCGAGCCGCGCGGCGCTCGCCTTTCCGCGCAAACGCGACGTCGACGAGAACTACCTCAAGCTGGCGCGAGCTGCGCTCTCGCCACGAAGGCTATACCGCGATCGCGACGCACGATCCGCGCATCATCGCGCGGATCGAAGAGTTTGACCTGCCGCGCGCGGTCTGCCCAAGCGCGGGCGCTTCGAGTTCCAAATGCTCTACGGCATCGCCGAGCCGCTGGCGTTCGGCCTCGTCGAGCGCGGATTATCGCGTGCGCCTCTCGGTGCCATACGGCAGCATACTGGTTTCCCTATCTGATGCGCCGCCTTGCCGAACGCCCCGCAAATCTCGGCGTTCTTCCTCAAGAACGCGCTTGATGCTGCAGATGAGCGTCACGGGAATCTGGGCGGCGGCGCTGACGCCGGTCGACGCGGCTCTGCAGCCCGACTCGCGCCGAGGCGATGCCGTACTATCGCGAGCTGCTGGAGGAGGGTGCGACGGAGTCAACGTCCTGGGGACGACCGGCGAAGCGATGTCGTTTAGCGCCGATCAGCGGTGCGTTACATGGAGGCGCATCGTTGCCGGCGGGCTGCCGCTGCGACCGAATGATGGCCGGCACCGGCGCCGCCTCGCTCGACGACGCGGTGCGTCTCACGCGAAGCTGCGCTGCAGTGGGGTTTTGCCGCCGCCTTGATGATGCCGCCGTTCTTTTTCCGCGAAGCCGCCGACGATGGCGTCGTGGCGTTCTTCGATGCCCTGATCGCCGCGGTCGATCCGCCGCCGCGCGCCTGCTGCTCTATAACTTTCCGAAGATGAGCGGGATCACGCTCTGCATCCGCGATCTGGTCGACCGGTTGATCGCGCGATTTCGGCGAGAGCATCTTCGGCATGAAGGACAGCTCGAACGACGCGCGCTCCAGCGGGAGATCGCGGCGGCCACCCGGCTTTACGATCTTGCCCGGCTCGGAGAGCGGTCTGCGCGAAGCGCTGGCGCGCGGCGCCGCCGGATGCATCTCCGGCAGCGTCGCGCTTTGGCCGCAGCTGGCAAAGACGTTTTCGAGAGCGGCGACCGCGCGAAGGGCGAAGCGCTGCGGCGCAATCGTGCGGCGCTGGACGGGCTTCCGCTCGTAGCGGCGATGAAGTCACCTCACCGCCGCGTTGCGCGCGACCTGAGTGGGAGCGCCCGATGCCGCCGCAGGATCCGCTTTCCGCGCAGGAGCGCGAGACTCTCGCGCGGCGCGGGCTCGCCCGCGAGGCCACGATCTGAGCAAACCGCTTTTCGTTTGCTTGGCGCAGTCGCTTCACGGCGAGCGCGGCGAGCTCGTCGAGACGTAAGAGGTTGCGACGCGCGTACGCGGATTTTCTCGACGGCCTCCTCGAGGCCAAGCACGCGTTCGACGCCGTTGCGGCGCCGCCGGAGTTCCGCCGCACCGGCGCGGCGTTCCGCGATTTCGTCGCCTCGTTCTACGAGCAGGTCGCCGCGTGGCCCGAGGAGATCGAAGCCGCCGCGGCCGGCGTCACCGGCGATGTCTACGAGCTGACGCTGCGCGCGAGCTACGACTTAACAGCGCTGCAAAGCGCCTTCGCAGAGGAGATGGAACGCTCAGGGTGACAAGACGCTAGCAGCGAGTAGGCGGTAAGGTTTCCGTTTTGGTCGCAGCAGTAGACCCAGCCGTTGACCACGATCGGGCTCTCCCAGTGGATCGGACCGATGTTGCCGCCGGCGCGTGTCTCGCGCTGCTCCAGAGCTCCTTGCCGCTGAGCGCATCGAGCGCGACCAGCGCGCTGTCGAACGGCTGAGAAGACCATACCGTCGGCGACGACCGGCGACGAGCCCTCACCGTAACTGTTGCCGGGGCTTACCTGCCAGATGCTTTTGAGCTGGCTGACGCCGGACGAGTTCGTCTGCAATCGATACGCCATCACCTCGTTGCTGAAGCCCAGGAAGACCCAGGCCTGTTATCGATGCGTCGGTCCAGATTGCGGGGGCCGAGAACAGGCCGCCCGGTAGATCGATCTGTTGCAGTTCGCCGCCGATGCCCGGCAGCGACGGCGCGATTGAGCAGCTTGAGGATCGCGTCTTTGCCGCCCTCGATAATCATGGCGGGCGTCTGGCTCGAGGACTGCGTCGGCAGCATTCCGGGCGAAGAGCTGCCGAGATCGGTGTCGCCATTTTCGAGCTGCTGGAAAGTCCGTCGGCGTGTAACTTCCGAGGAAACTCGAAAGGTCGGCGCTCAGCGAGAGCAGCGAATCGCCGTAGTTGTCGCCGCCGGTGCCGGCGTCGAACTGGCCGTTGCCGGTCGCGGCATAGACGCGACCGTTCAGCGATGAGTCGGGATCGACGACCGCGCCGCCGCGCCCCCAGATGCCCGAACGCTGCTGCGTGCACGAGCTTTGCGTCGCGAGCTTGCGGTCTTTGGCGCAGAGGGAGTTGAAAACGGTGGTCTTGCCGTCGCTGAGTTGACGGCGACGACGTGCCCGTCATACGGCGGCGCGTCGCCGTAGTAGCCCGAGGTGACGGCGTAGAGATAGCCGTTGGCGACGTTGAGCGGCGAGGCGTCCTTTTCGGTGTGCGGCAGCTGCGTGATGCGCGCCGGGAAACCAGGTGCGTGCAACTCGCGTCCGCGCCGCCGCGTTGAGACTTGTGCACCTTGCCGTCGATGCCGGGTACGTAGATTGCCTTGCCCGACGGATCGGCGGCCGGCGTACGAATCGGTGATCGTGCTGCCGTGCGTCGTGAAACGCCAGACGATTTTGCCCGTCGTCGCGTCGATGCCAAGGGTGACGCCGTTCTTCGTGGTTTGATAGAGCATCGGCATGTAGGCGTGTCCCACGCGCACGCGCTCGAGCAGAATCGGCGTCGAGTCGGCCACGGCGCCGAGCGCGGTTTGCCAGCGCTCGTGCAGGCGATGAACGTTGCGAGTCGTGAGCGTATGTTCCGCCTGTTGAAGCTGCTGCGCGCCGGATCGTATCCGAAGAGGGCCAATTCGCGGCAGCGGCGGGGGCGAGCGTCGCGATCAGGAGGCCGGCGACGGCGGCGAAGAACGAGAGCAATCTGGCCATGGCCGGAGGTCCTCGCCGGGGCGGCGCTCTCTTGCCGGCAGTGCGGAACCTGCAAGTGTTCCGAGGAGTTGCTTGCGCGAAGCCACAAGGCACCGGCATGACCGATCCCAACGCCGCGCCCGGTCTGACGCCGCCCGTTCAACAAGAGGTAGTCGTCGACGTTCCGGGGTGGCAGCAGGTACGCCCGCGCATCCCCGACACCCAGCAGCGGCGCACGTTGGAGAAGCGCCGCAGCATTCGCGAGATCGTCTTCGGCATGCAGGACGGCATCCTTACGACGCTGGGTATCATCACCGGCGTCGGCGTAGCCGAGGGCGAACGCACCGCGGTCTTCATCAGCGGTTTCTTGGCGCTCCTCGCGGGTTCGCTCTCGATGGGCGTCGGCGAGTATCTCGGAAGAAAGTCGGAGCGTGAGGTCGTGCAGGCGACGATCGACATGGAGAAGCGCGAGATGGCGGCCGATCCGCAAGGCGAGTTCACCGAACAAGTCGCTTACTACAAGCTCAAAGGCTTCAGCGCGCAGGAGGCCGAGATGATCGTGCGGCGCCTCACGCAACATCCGGAGATCTACCTTTACGAGATGGTGCGCGACGAGTTCGGCATCGACCCGCGCGAGGCCGAGGCTTCGGGACTTCGCGCGCCGGTCTCAATGGCGGTCTTCTATGCTGTCGGCTCGCTGGTGCCGATCGTCGCCTACATGCTGCCGCTGCGGATGCCGCAGGCGACGGTAGCGGCGCTGGCTCTTCGCGCTGATCGGGCTCTTCGGCGTCGGCTTCTACGCCGGCACGCTCAGCGAACGCAGTCCGGTCGGCAAGGGCATCGAGGTGGCGCTCTACGGCTGCGCCGTCTTTGCAATCTCCTACCTCGCCGGACACTTTATTCCGCCGCTCTTCGGTCACGCGCCGGTCTCCGTGGGCGGCTAGCGTGAGCGCGGTCTTGCACGCGCTAGCGGCCGGCCTTTTGCAGGCGCTGGCCTTCCTTTGGGACAGTCTCTTCGGGCTGATCTTCGGCTTTCTGATTTCCGCGATCGTGCAAGTGATGCTGACGCCGGCGACGATGGAGCGCTATCTGGGGCCGGGGCTGCGAGGATTGCTCTACGGTACGGGCTTCGGCATCATCTCGTCGGCGTGTTCGTACGGCGCTGCCGCTGCGGCGCGCGGCTTCTATCGCAGCGGTGCCGACGCGCGCTCGGTCTTTGCGTTCCTCGTCTCGTCGACGAACATGAATCTCGCGATCTTGATCCTTTTCTGGTCGCTGCTCGGGTGGCGGTTTGCGTTCGCCGAGTTCTTCGGCGGGGCGATCATCATCGCGGTCGTGACGCTGGGGCTGTCGCTAGTATTCGGCGGCGGAAAGCTCGGGCACATGCAGTTGGCCTATAACGCCGCAACGGAAGAAGAAGAGCACGAGGGCTGCGAGCATCACGCCCACGGTGCCGGCGCGAGCCCGCAGCGCAGCTGGGGCGCCGTCGCAGCGACCGCGCTCGCCGACGTCCGCATGCTGCGCACGGAGCTGATCGTGGGCTATCTTATCGCGGGCTTTGCGGCCGCGCTGATTCCGACCGGCGTGCTCGCCGCGGCGCTGCGCGCCGTCGGCTCCGTGCCGGTCTTCGGTTACGTGCTGCTCTTGCTCGCCGGGCTGCTGATCGCCGTGGCGACTTTCATCTGCTCGATGGGCAACGTTCCCGTTGCGCGCTACCTCGCCAACGCCGGTATCCCGCTCGGCGCCAACACGACCTTCATCTACGGCGACCTGCTGATTCTGCCGCTGCTCGCGATCTATCGCAAGTCGTTTCCCGCCGCGCTCGCCTGGACGTTCGTCGGCCTCTTTACGGTCGGCGCGATGATCGCCGGCGCGACTATGGAGCGGCTCGTCGGCAACGGGGCCGCGACGATGACGATGGGCTCGATGGCGCTCAACGACCGCTTCACGCTGATCTCCAACATCGCCGCGCTCGTCGCGGTCGGCGTGCTGGCGATTGCGGCTGCGCGGCCGCCCAAGAGCGTGCAATCGTCGTGAACGGGCCGAGGGCCGCGGCACGTTGCGCGACGTTCTGTGCGGCGCTGGCGACGATCGCAGGCTGCCGCGGCCCGGCCGAAGGTCCGGTGCCGGCATTGCCGCTCCCGGCGCCGGCTCACGCGCAGGCATTCCCGCGGAATGGCCACTGGTGGCGAAACGAGATCGGCCCGCGCTATCAATGGAATCACAACTACGGCTACTGCGGCGAGGTGTCGGAGATCGGCGCCGGCCTCTACTACGGGCAGTACCTCTCGCAGTACGACGCGCGAGCCGCGGCCGACCGCTTTCCACAGAATCGTTCGCGCAGCCAGCTGCTACTCGGCGTCAACGCACTGCGCGCCGCCGCAGCGATGCACTTGCAGGCCGTGGCGTGGAAGGACGGCAACGACCGCGACACCGACGCGCTGCTGGCGTGGGTGAAGGGGCAAGTGCTGGCCGGGCACCCGGCCATCATCGGCATCTATATGAACCAGTATCGCTTCTACGGCACGCGCAATCGCAACGCGGGCGCGCACGAGTACGACCATATCGTGCCGGTGATCGGCATCGCCTCCGAGCATCCGCGCGACTCGCGCGGCTACTTCGCGGACGATACGATCGAGTTCAGCGACAACGGCGAGTGGAGCGCGAACCGGCTTAGCGCGCAGTACGACTTCCGCTATCCGTTCGGCGCGTTCCAGCGCACCCGGCAGCAGGCCAACGCGCCGCACGGCCCGATCTACTCGATCTCCGACGACAACGAGGATTTCGGCATCGCGATTCTCGGCGTGAAGGACGGCGATCGCGAGACGCTGCCGGTCGCCGTGGAGACGAGCCTCAACTACGAACACCCGCAGATCGCCCAGGGCTCGAGCCGCCGCCCCGCTCCCGAGCCGCTGCAGCTCACCGTGACCGTCTCGGGGCTCTCGCGCGGCATTGCGTACAACCTCTACCGTTACGATTCGCTGCCTGCGATTCCCGATCGCGCGTTCAACGCCGCTGCGTCGCGCGCATCGCAGCACTGGACGATCGACGCCAAAGCGAGCAGCTTTACGCTGAAGCAGCAAATCACGTCCGACGAGGTCGCGGCCTACCGCGCCGTCCCGGTCAACGCGCCTTAGGGAGCTTCCCGGAGCTACTCCGGGTCGCCGTGCGACAGCTTTTGATGCGTGATGAAGTAGTGCGCGTTCAGCGACGACGGAATCGACGTAAACGCGCGAGGTTTCTGGTTGTAGTTGAGCGTGTCGGAGATGCTGGTCGCGCGCTGGTCGGTCGTGCCGAGCGACGGCAGGCCGAAGTTCTGCTCGACGTACTTGAGCACGCTCCCGAACTCGTACTGCGTGTGCGAGACGTAGCCGCCGCTGCCGCTCCCCAGCTTCGAGTAGGGAGAGACCACCAGCATCGGAACGCGGAAACCGAGGCCGCCCTGGTCGTCGCGGAAGGGCGGAGCGACGTGGTCGTACAGGCCGCCCCAGTCGTCCCAGAGGATGACGATCGCGGTCGAGTTCCAGTAGTTGCTTTCGCCTAGCGCATTGACGACGCTGGCAACCCATTGCGGGCCGAGGTCCTTGGGTTCGCCGAGATGATCGGAGTTGTCGTCCTCGGGGATCACCCAGGATACCGCGGGTAAGTTTCCGTCGGAGATGTCGGTGAAGATATTGGTCTCGGGCATCGAGACGTTGGTGCCCCACTCCTTGCTATTACGCACGCTCCAGATCACGTCGAAGGCGTTCAGCTCGGCGCCGGCGCAGGAAGTGCACTTCGGCGTGCACGAGCCGGGCGAGTTCTTAAAGCACGGCGTGTAGTATTTCCAGCTGACGTCGTTGTCGTCCATCTCACTCGCGAGCGTAATGTACGAGGAGCTGGTGTACGGAAAGTCTTTCGTGCAGGGAAGGGGGCCCGCATCCTCCTCCCACTTGAGTCCGGTCGTGATCAGATCGGTCGTGGTGCCGGGCGGCGCGTCGCAGCCCCATGGGATGCCGGTCGGCGTGTCGATGAGGCTCGACCCGGTGCCGTAGGCTCCGCCCATCGCGCTACCGCCGCGTATCAGATCTTGATGCGCGCTGAAACTGCCGCTGCCTTGCGTTTGGAACATGTCGTCGGCGATGACGTAATCCTGCGCCATGTCCCAATAGGGCTCGATGTTCGTCGGGTTCACGTAATAGTAGGGATAGAGCTTCGTCGGGGTGCCGCCGGTCCAGCTGCGCGGGCACGCGCCGTTGGGTTCGTAATCGAAGCCGTCCATCTTGCCGCCGTCATAGGCTTGAATGAATGCGTAGTAGCAGTGTCCGATGTCGTGATTCTTGGCGGGCAGCAGCGTCGTCTCGCGCAGCGGCACTTTTTTCTCGACCCACTTGCTGCCTTTCTTGACCTTCTCGTACCCGTACAGCTTACCGTTGACGCCGGGAAAACCGGCGAACAAGTTATCGAAGCTGCGGTTCTCTTGCACGATCATGACGACGTGCTGGATCGGGGTGCTGCCCGTTCCCGAGGAAGGCTGCAGCGATGCCACCGACGGCGAGAGGAGGCTCGAACCTCCGCAGCCGGCCAGCGCGAACGCGACCAAAGCAAATGCGCAACGGCGAGTAGTTGATATGAGCCTGTCCATTTTGTGCCACTTGTCGCCCAAGGGCGACCGACCCTCTCCCATGCGCCTTCCCTAGTGAGGCGGAGGCGGGCGATGGCAGGTCCGATCAAGTCGCTTCTGAATGCCGTCGTGGTGATCGTTTTTGGTGATCTGGGTCCTCAAGGCGTTCGGCCTTTGGCACTACGTAACGAGTATACGCGTCGGCAGGTAGCGGCGCGCGCGCTGTCCTGCGCGGCGCTCGCGGTGCTGCTCACCGGCGCCACGGCCCGGCACGCGATGGTCGCGACCGTGCAGCACGATGCAACGCAAGCGGGCGTGGCGGTTCTGCGCGCGGGCGGGAACGCCGTCGATGCAGCGGTGGCAGTGGGCTACGCGCTTGCGGTGACCGATCCGTGCTGCGGCAATATCGGCGGCGGCGGCTTCATGTTGCTGCGCCTGCGCGACGGGCGCGAGCGCTTTATCGACTTCCGTGAAACCGCGCCGCTGCGGGCGACGGCCGCCATGTACCTCGACGCCGCCGGCAACGTTCGCACGGACGCTTCTCGCAAAGGGTGGCTCGCCGTCGGCGTGCCGGGCACCGTCGCCGGGCTGGAGACTGCGCGGCGCGAGTTCGGGACAATGTCGCGTGCGCGGCTGATGGCGCCGGCGATCGCGCTCGCGCGCGATGGCTTCGTTCTCGTCCCGGGTGACGATCTGCCCCCGGGACGGCAGCTGCCGTCGGGAGCGCGCTACGTACAGCCGGAGCTGGCGCGGACGCTCGAGCTGATTTCGCGCGACGGCCCCGATGCGTTCTATCGCGGCCCGGTCGCGCGCGCGGTCGTCGCGGCAAGCGATGCGAACGGCGGCATTCTCGAGCTGCAAGATTTCGCGCGCTACCGCGTGGATGAGTCGGCGCCCCTGCACTGCGCGTACGCGGGTTACGACATCGCCTCGGCGCCGCCGCCCAGCTCCGGCGGCACGACGCTCTGCGAGATCCTGAACATCGTCGCGCCTTACCCGCTGGCGCAGTGGGGTTGGCACGACGCGCGCTCGCTCCATTACGTCACAGAGGCCGAGCGCCTCGCCTTCGCGGACCGCAACGCGTATCTCGGGGATCCCGATTTCGTGAGCAATCCCGTCGCGCAGCTGCTCTCGCCGGCGTATGCCGCGCGGCTGCGCGCGAGCATCGCGCCCGATCGCGCGACGCCCTCGGCGCAAGTGCATCCCGGTCTCGGGCCGCCGCCGGGCGAGAGCGGTGAGACGACGCACTATTCGATCGTTGACGCGCAGGGCAACGCCGTGGCCGTCACCTACACGCTCAACGGATCCTTCGGCGCGGGCGTCGTCGCCGGCGATACGGGGTTTCTCCTCAACGACGAGATGGACGACTTTACCGCCAAGCCCGGCGTCCCCAACATGTTCGGGCTCGTGCAAGGCAAAGCTAACGCGATCGCGCCCAGGAAACGACCGCTCTCGTCGATGACCCCGACGATCGTGACGCGCAACGGACGCCTAAGGATGGTCACCGGCAGTCCCGGCGGCCCGCGTATCATCACGATCGTGCTCGAGACGCTGTTGAACTCATTGGTCTACGGCATGGGAGCACAGGCCGCCGTCGAGGCGCGCCGGACGCACATGCAATGGCTTCCCGACGAACTGGTGTACGAGCCGGGCGCGTTCACGCTGCCGACCGCCGCCAAGCTGCGCGCGATGGGCTACAACTTGGCGGAGCAGCGACCGTGGGGATCGGCCCAGGCGATCCTTATCGATCCGGCAACCGGCATGCTTGAAGGTGGCAGCGACCCGCGGACATCCGCCGGCTCTGCTGAGGGGTACTAAGCGACGAGACTGCGCTTGGGATGACTGGCTGGCAGGTTGCTTGCGGTTCGCCGGCGAGATTCTTCAATGCAACCGCCGTTCTAGAGGAGACTAACCTTGAACCGATTCTTGATGCACGCCACCGCGTTCTCGCTGCTGCTTGCAGTTGTCGCGTCTCCCGCCGTAGCGCTTGCCGCTTCGAATGGGCTCGCGTGGGACTCGGTGATGAAACTTTCGATGAGCGCCGACTCGTTAACGCTTGTACCGGGATCGTTCCCCGATGATTTTGCCGCGGCGTCGCAGCCCGTGCAAACGCAAGGCGGAATGTTCGGCAAGATGATGCAAGGCATGGCCGGCGTGCGCGCGATGATGCAAAACGGCGTTGCCGAGCGCCACTACGTTGCGGGCTCGAAAGTGCGCACCGATCAGGTCGCCCAGGGTACGGCCGAGATCGTCGACTGCACCGCGCGTACGATCACGATGATGGACCTCAATAAGAAGACGTATCGCGTGACCTCGATGGATCAGCCGAGCGGATCCGGTTCGAGCGGATCCGGCGGCAGCGGAGGGGCCTCGAAAGACGACGGCACCACGGTCGCGATGACGATCGCGAACAAATCTCTGGGTGCCCGGCAGGTCAACGGCGAGGCGACCAACGGCTACAGTTCGGATATGACGTTTACCGAGACGCGCCCGTCGGGCGAGTCTCACACGCAGACCGGCACGATCATTGGCTACTTCGCCAATTTTTCGACGCCGAGGCCGCAGTGCTCGGGCGGCGACCGTAATCCCATGGGTGGCGGGGCCGGACCGGGCGCCATGATGGGGTCGGTCTCACACGTGCTCCAGGCGCTTCACTCGGCCGGCATGGATAAGCGTTTCACCGTAACGCAGAGCGGCCCGACGATCCCGCTCGGCAGCTTCTGGATGTACACCGCGATGACGTTCGGAATGCAGTCAGGCCGTTCGGGAACGATCGTCATGGAGAGCGGTGACGTGCATTCGCTCGACGCCAACGACCCAATCTTCACCGTCCCCAGCGACTTTACGAAGCAGCAGTAAACGCTGGCTTGTCATCCCGAGCGCAGTCGAACAGCGATGATCGAAACCCCGCGCCTCATCCTGCGGCACTGGACGCTCGACGACGTTCCGTCGATCGTCGGGATCTACGGAGATCCTGAGACGATGAGGTTGTTCGGTCGCGGAGTGACGTTCTCTCACCAAGAGTTGAGCGACTCCCTCGAGCACGTCATGGCAGAATACGCCTACGCGGGCTTGGGTAATCACGCAGTGGTTGAAAAAGGCAGCCTTGCGGTCATCGGCCATTGCGGCGTGCATCGGGGATCCGAGACGGACGGCGCGGAGGCCGACTGGCTCATCGCGCGCGATCGATGGGGTCGCGGCTACGCAACCGAAGCCGCAACCGCGATGATGGAGGGCGCCTTCGAAGCGCAGAATCTCCCAACGATTTGTGGCGTCGCGCACCATGAGAACGCGGCTTCGATCGCCGTGATGCGAAAACTAGGGATGTCCTTCGTACGTCAATTTGAACGAGACGGTTTCCCTTCCGTTCTCTACCGCGTTACTCGTGAGGATTTTTCTCGAACGCTCCCTTGGAGCGTCCTTTAGCACCCTAAAAGCTCGTTTGAACCTGCACGCTAAGCGTCGGGCCTAGGCGCGACGGGTCGCAAAGTAACGCTAGCGCGTTCCCAGTAAGCCGGTCGTCGCGTCGGCGAGCTTCTCCGGATCGTACGCGATGCCGGCATGCACGACCATGACCGGACGCTCGATGGCAGCGATGTTCGTTGCGACGTCACCGTCGAGCAGTACGAGGTCGGCCGTCTTGCCCGATTCGATACTTCCGATCCGGTCGAACCGCCGCATGGCTTTCGCCCCGTTCGACGTTGCGACTTGAATTGCCTCAACGGGAGTAAAGCCGGCCGCGACGAGCAGTTCGATTGCCCGCTGGTCGGCAAAGCCGGGAATGATGCCGTTGCCGGCATCCGCGCCCTCGGTGAGCAGGCCCCCGGCGGCGACGAATGCGCGCTCGAACGCCATCTCGAGTGCCAGGAGGTGGCGCGCCGGCGCCGGCGGGAACGGATGGGCGAACTTTGCGAGGTAAGCTTTCCTCGACTCGGCGTTGAGCAGCAAAAGTTCGCGCTCGCTCAAGTGCGGCGCCAGGTCGAAGTCGGATTCCAAGACGGCCATCGTCGAGGTGACGGCCACGTGGTGAGCGACGAGTTTGGCAATCAGCGCCGCGATGCGCGGGTCGCTCGATTGAAGTTTTACCCAGCTGCGAAACAGATCGGGAAACGGTGGACACACGTCCGGCTGCTTCGTGGCCACGAAGTCGCTCCATTGAACGATGCCGTGCTCGAGCTCGTCGATCCCCATGTCTGCGGCTTCGCCGGCGGTGACGGCGCAGAGATGGCCGGCCACCATCGCACCGCGTGCGTGCGCCTCGTCGATCGTCGCCTTGAGATTCTCGCGCGTGATGGCAAAGAAGCCCTTGAACGACGTAACGCCGCGCGCCGTCCAGAAGTTGACGGTCTCGCGTGCATCCTGCGGCGAACTCAGCGACGCATATTGCAGCAGCAGCGGTTCGGCCGGTCCGGAAAGATACGGGCCCGTGACGTCGAGACCGGGACCGACCATCGTGCCCGACGTTATCCGTTTCTTCAACTCGAGCTCGCCGTAGGTATCGAACGAACCGGTCGTGCGCGCGGTAGTGACGCCGCCGGCTAAATAGAGTTTCGGCGCGCTGTACAACATTTCGGCACCAATCGACGGGAGATCGTCGCTTGGAGCCTCGTAGTAGAGGTGTTCGTGCATCCCGACGATGCCGGGAATCACCGTCTTCCCGCGTCCGTCTACAACGCGCAATCCGGGCTCGACGGCGACCGCGTGCGCCGGACCTGCCGCCGCGATCTTTCCGTCCTTCACCACGACCGTCCAGTCACGTTTTGCCGCGCCACCCAGCCCGTCGACGACCTGCACGTGCGCGATCGCAAACGACGGATCCGTGAAGCTCACATAGGGCGGCACATCGGCACGAGCAGTCCCTGGAAGCACGACGCACGCCGCGGCCAGGAGCAAAACCAGGCGCTTCATCCGAGATTCACCATATAACCGCCCCTTTTCGAGCCGCCGGCCCATAGTCCGGCCGCTGGCTCGGGATGGCGACCCGTTCAAGCGGGCCGGTCGTTTACGAGTTTTGTGGCGGAGGTCGCTGAGATGAAACGGGGTGCACTTTTCGTTGATGGTGCATGGAGGGAAGGCTTCGCGGCCGACGGCAGCGTCATCGCGGAACGGGCGTGCGACGGAGGTAAGGTGTACCGGTACGGCGGCGCGTTCTATCACAATGAAATCGAGCGTACCCTAAGCACGCTTCCCGAAGGTATTCGAGCTCGCGTCGAGCACGCAGATTTTTTCTGTGGAACCAGCCCAATTGCGGCGGGTCTCCACGGTCATCGCGCTACGAGCGACGGCCGCAGCTATGACGTCACCGGCCACTGCGTTTGGCTGCGACATCAGTTGGCGCTCCCGGCCGATCGCCGCCGCACGACGATCGTTCTGCCGACCCTGGAGGTCGCGACATATCGAGTAATCCTTCACGAGCTCGGTCACGTTGTCCACGAGCAAACGGCTTACGTTAACGCCGTCGTGCCGATTACGAAGTACGCCGAAACAAGCCATTTCGAGGCGTTCGCCGAAGCGTTTTGCGCGTGGCTCTGGCGGGCGTACGCCGTTGGGGACTTACGGAGCGTCGATCCGCGCGTTGACGCCTTTTTCGAACTGATCGCCGGCGCTTAGCCCCGCAGCAATACTTACGGGGCGTTCCAGACGGTTCGAGCGCGGGGTTATGGAGCGATGCTCACTGATTGGCCTTCCGGCAGCTCGGGGGCGCCTGCGAGTTCGTTGAACGGGACACCCTCACCGGGATACTTCCAAAAGAGGAACCGATAATCGCAGGAAATGTTGCCGCCTATCAGAGTATGTCCTTCCTGCCTGTTAGCCGGTGTGTTTCTTATACCGACGACGAAGGGCTGAAGAAGCCCAACCCACCGACAGTGGGTGTCGCGCAAAACCATCGTTTTAACGACCTTTAGGTCGCCGGACCGGGCTTCCGTCGTTTGGTAAAGAGCGGTGGTGTCGCTGTAGCTTTGATCGCTCAGAACGACGTGCTTGCCGTCCCAGGCGACGCCCGAAGCATAACCGATCGTTCGGTTTACTTGCACCGTTCGCAGCGCCTGACCGCGAACGGGAAGTTCGCAGACCGAGGTTTCGTTGCTGACGAACAACGTCGCCACGCCCTCGACGTATAGGTTGCCCCTGCGGTCGTAACCCGGCGCCCAAACGTAAGCGCAGGTGTCACTGACGTATTCGGTGGGCGTGCCCGAAGCGTTCTTCCAGACCTGAACGTCGCCGGTTTCGCTTCCAAATTGTCGATCGAGGTTTGAAACCGCGAGATCGCCATTCGGCGAAACGGAACAGCCCTGTGCAGCGCCGTCCGTGTCGAGCGTCTTCGTTGGGCTCGTCGCGCCGTGAGCGTATTCGACGACGGATCCGATCCCGCTGCTACTCTCCCCGAAGTCCGCCGGGCTTAGAGCAAATCCCGAATGCAAGTCAGCTCGCTCCTGACGAAAGGGCTACTTGGATGTACTAGCGCGGCCCCTAGCCATGGCACCGGAACTGCCGAGGGCCTTCTGTAGTATCCCTCGACGAATGCCACGACAGGCATCAAGCGCTGATTCACCGCGTCATCTGGGTTCGCGCGTCCTTCGACTGCGCTCGGGGCGAGAAGAGGCGGTTAGCCCCGCAGCATCACTCTGGCGGCGTTCCAGCCGGCGGCGCCCATGACGCCGCCGCCGGGATGCGCGGCGGCGCCGCAAAGGTAGAGGCCGCGGACCGGCGTCTTATAGCCGGCGTAACCGGGAACGGGGCGAAACGCGAAGAGCTGGTGCAGCGGCATCGCGCCTTGGAAGATGCTGCCGCCGGTTAGACCAAATTTTTCTTCGAGGTCGACCGGCGTGAGGATCTGGCGGTCGATCACCGAGTCTTTGAACCCGGGCGCGTAGCGCTCGACCACATCGAAGCAGCGGTCGGCATACTCGTTGCGCAGCGCGTCGGTCCACGGACCGTCCTTCAAACGATACGGCGCGTACTGCGTGAACATCGACATCAAATGCTTGCCCGGCGGGGCGATCGTCGAATCGAGCGACGACGGCATCGTGCACTCGACCACCGGCTCCTGCGAGAAGCTGCCGTACTTGGCATCGTCGTAGGCGCGCTCGATGAAATCCTGATCCGGACACAGGTGCACGGTGCCGAAGTGCTGCGGGCCCGGCTCGTGTCCGGGCAACGCGGAGAAGCTCGGCAGCCGCTCGAGCGCGACGTTGATCTTGCAGGATGCGCTGCTGTAAGAGATGCGCGCGATCGCGTCGCGAAACTCGTGCGGCAGATCCGAAGGCTCCATCAACTTTTCGAACGTTAGATGGCAATCCACACTGCTGGCCACGCGCTTAGCGTGATACTCGTGGCCATCGGTGAGCGCGACGCCGGTCACGCGACCGCCGCGCGTGAGGATGCGCGCGACCTCGGCCTCGGTCTTGATCTCCACGCCCAACGCCTCTGCCGCGCGCGCCAGCGCCTGCGTGAGGCCGCCCATGCCGCCGCGCACGTAGCTCCACACGCCGCGCTTGCCGTTGGTCTCGCCCATCACGTGGTGGAAGAGCACGTACGCGGTGCCGGGCATCGAGGGCGCCATGAAGGCGCCGATGATCGCGTCGGTCGCGATCGTGCCTTTGAGTTCTTCGGATTCGAACCAGCGGTCGAGAATCGGGCGCGCGGCGCCGGTCAGGACCTCGATCGCCTCGCCCATCGCGGGGCCCAGCCGCTGCAGAGCGCGGCCCATCTTTCCGGCTTCCAGCAGCTGACCGACGCTGGGACGAATCAGATTGGGCGGCACTTGCGTGAGCGTCGGCTCGACGACCGAGGCAACGCGCTCGAGCATCGCTTCGTAGCGCGGGTAGCTCTGCGCGTCGCGCTCGCTGAACTTCGCGATCTCGTCGACGTCCTTCGACGTTCCCGTTCCCAGCATCAAGTAGCGCCCGTCGAGGAACGGTGAGAACGACGCCGGATTGCGTTCGATCGCTTCGAAGCCGTAATCGCCCAGCGCGAGATCGCGGATGATCTCCGGGCGGAAGAGGCTGTTGACGTAGGCCGCCGTCGAGACTTTGAAGCCGGGGAACACCTCTTCGGTAACGCAAGCGCCGCCGACGACGTAGCGCCGCTCGAGCACGAGCACGCGCCACTTCGCGCGCGCCAGATAACACGCGGTCACCAAGCCGTTATGGCCGCCGCCGATGACGATCGCGTCGTAGCGCGCGCTCAAATCTTTAACCTCACGCTCACGTAGGCGTTGAACGGTTCGTTGAGCGAGCTGGTCTGGTCGTTGTAGGTTCCGAAGTACGGCTCGTAGGGATAGCGCAAGAACGTCTGCACGTTGGCTCCGGGATTATAAGCGTTGCCGACCGGCGGCGTGTACGGGCCGCCGATCAGGCTGGTGTAGAGACACGTCGAGTTGCTCCAGTAGTACGTAAACGGCAGTATGCTGGCCGCCGAAGCACGTTTGCAGCAGATTGGCCAGCGTTAGCGACACATTGACGCGCGGCGAGAGGTCGTAGCCGATCTGCAGGTGTCCTAGCAGCTGCGCGGGCTCGCGGAACGCGCCGATCCCGTCGAACTGTCCGGTGTACGGGTCGGGAATCGAGAGCGTCGCGGCGCAGCCGCCATTATTGGCGTTGAACGGACGGCCGCCGCCGGCGCCGTACGGATAGCGCGGGTCGCCGTTTGTCGAGCCCGTCAGCGGCGTGCCGCAGCCCGCCGCCGGATCGATGCCGGGCGTAGTGAGCGGCGCGCCGTAACGGTTGCCGGCTACGAACTGCAGCGAGGGCGTAATCGTCAAGCGGTCGTGCTTGTAATTGAGCAGCAGCGTGGCGACGTATGGATAATTATAAGCGTTCACCCCCGAGCCGATCGGTCCCGGGAAGATCGAGTACGGCAGATAGGATCCGTTGGGATCGAGCAGCGGAAACGCCGGCGAGAGCCAGTACGGATTGGCGATCGCCTTCGGACCCGTGCATCCCGGGTTTGGCGCACCCTTGGGCTTGTAGCACGCCGCGCCGGGCTGGCCGTCGGTCGTGTAGCCGCAGACCGGCTGGCCGAACTGCGTCTTGCCGTAGGCGCTTCCGCCTTTCGCGCACGCTTTGGTATAAGCGTTGTACTGCGCGATGCTCGTATTGATCGGGGAGATGACGCTCGTGCCGTTGGGCAACGGGCTGTAGCGTACGGTGGCGTAGGTGTATGCAAAGGAGAGCTGACCCGCAAACCCGTTGCGGTTGAAATCGCCCTTGTCGAACTGAAACTCAAAGCCCGACGACGTCTGGTAGCCGGCGTTGATGCCCGAAACGATCTGCGCCGTATAGTTGACGTAGAAGTTCTCGATCTGGTCTTGCGTCTGGCGCAGGAACGGAGTCAGCTTAAACGACATGTCGGTGCCGGCGAAGTGGTGCTCGATCGAGAAATCGCTGTTGTACGAGACCGAAGGCGCGACCTCGTGCCCCGGCGAGTTGAACCCCAGCGAGTAGAATTGCGAGAGGGTATCGGGAAGGTTGTTCTCCAGCGAGTTGTATTGTTCGTAGGCCGCGCTGGGCTGCTCGTTGTAGCGTCCGTAGCTGGCGCGCAGCACGGTGTTCGGGCTCAGCGTATACGTCGCGCCGATGCGCGGCTGAGGGATGTTGTAGTCGAAGGCGCCGGGCGTGTTCTGCAGGTTCGCGTCGACGTACTGCTTGCCGAACGACGAGCAGGGAATCTGCGAGTTCGTGCTCCAGCTGCTGCCCTTTGGGAGCAGCGCGCTGCGGTCGACGAGCGCAAGCGTCTGAGGTATCGTAACACGTGTCTTGGTTGAAGGCGTCGAACCAGAAGTCTCGCGCCGCGCCGGTTTGGGTGTTTGCGCCGACGTAGGCGTAGTTGTCGACGCGCACGCCGAAGTTGAAGAAGAGCCGGTCGCTGGGGCGCCACTGGTCGTTGATCGAGTAGCCGGCGAAGTAGGGCGTGACCGTGTTGTTGAGGCCGTAGGTGCCGTTCTCCACCACGTAGTATTTGCACGGCCCGCTGCCGCACGTGACACCCGACACGTCGCCGTAGGCCCCTGGATTGCTCAGCTTGAGAAACGTCGGCAGCAGTCCGTAGCTGACGCCGCCGCCCTGGCCGTCGCTGCAGGTGGTGGCGATCGTCTGCGTCTGGCGGTTGGGGTAGTAATGGTAGCACGTGCCATCAAAGGGATCGTTGGCGTTGACGAGCACGGCGAACGCATTGCCGTAGGCCCTTCCGAACTGGAACATCTGCTCGTTGTAGATGCGCGCGCCGGTCGACGACGTGTAGCTGGCCTCGGCCTCGAGCAAGTTTTCCGGGTCGAGCTGGTCGGTGAACGAGGCGCTCACGCCTCGCGTGTGGCTGTTGATCTCGTAGTCGCCGGAGTCGTAGTAGGCGTAGGGCTGGAGCGACATCATCGGTCCGTTCTCGATCCAATCGGAGTAATACGTGTAGCCGTAGACGCGCATGAACGCGCTCGAGCTGAAATTCTTCTGGTACTGCAGCTTGAAGATCGATTGGCCGTTGTAGCCGCGGTCGCGCTGGTTGTACGGGTCGGGAATCGGGCCGTCGAACGGGTGCGGCGGCGACGACGGGTAGAGATACGGCGTGACCAGCCACCGGTAGTCCGTAGGGAGAAAGGCGCCGGTCGGACCGCGGTACTGGTACGCATCGAGGTAGTACGGCGGAAAGACGCCGACGGTATTGATCCAGTTATCGTAGCCCTTCGTCGTTGACCGAGCTGAGGAACGTCGTGAAGATCTCGTCGTTGTCGTAGAGCAGCTGCACGTCGTCGCGCAGGCCGTCGTGCTCGTGCGGGATGGCGATATGGAAGTTGATCGACCGACGTGCGCGTCGCGATGTTCGCCGGCGTTGATGCGTGCCGAAACCGATCGGCCCGAGAATCCAGCCGGGCGTGCCGTTCTGCCCGACGTTCGGGGTCGCCGTTGGTGTAACACGACGGCAGGACCGTCGTCGCCAGCGTCTTGGCGCCGGGGCAGCCCCCGAGCTGCTGCCCGAACTCGTTGGCGTAAGCGGCGCCGCCGAACTGGTCGACGTAGCGATGATCTTGGTTGTAACCGCCGAGCGCCGACGTAATAGGAGAACATGCGATCCGGCGTCGCGCCGCCGGCTTCGACGTTGGCGCTGTGGTAGAAGGTCGGCGTGCCGGCGCTCAAGTTCGCGGTGGCGTAGCCCGGAAACGTTCCGGTCTTGATCACCTGATTGACGAACCCGGCGAGGCCTTGCGCCTCGGCGTTCGAGGGCGTGGCGCCCGTGTACACCTGCAGCTCCAGTTGTCCGAGCGACGAGAGCGAGCCCGAGGGATAGTTGTCGAAGGCGCGGTTGACCGGGACGCCGTCGAACTCGTAACCGACCTCGTAGGAGTCGCCGCCGCGCACGTGCACCGCCTGCAGGTAGCCGTTCTGATTGGCGGGCACGTAGGCGCCGGGCACGCTGGCGATCGCCGAATACGCGCTATTGAGCGCGCCGCCGCCGCCGAGCACCGCGGTGCGTTGCTGCTGCGCGGCGTTGATCGAGTAGAGGTCGGCCGTCGTGCCGGGGCGCACCAGGCTCGACGAGCTGCGCGAGGTGACGTTGGCGATCGTGCGCAGCGCGACGCGCATCGCGAGCGTCAGCGTCTGCTGCGCATCGGCGAAGACGGCGACGCCGGCATACGAGATCGGCGTGTATCCGGCTTTGCTCAGCGAGACCGTGTATTCGTCGGGCGCGAGCGAAACGAAGGCAAAGTGCCCGCGCGCGTCGGTGGCGGTGGTGGCGCTCTGCGAGGGGCTCGTAACGGTCACCGTCACGCCCGCGACCGGCGTCGACGTGCCGAACTCGGTCACGACGCCGCTGATGCCGCCGGTCGTGCCGGCGCGCGCCGGGAGCGCGAACGCGAGGCAGCAGGCAAGCATCAGCGCGAGAGCTATCAGGCGCGCGAGCGCCCTCATGGGAAGCAGACTTCCGGCTTGGGGTCGAGAGCGAGAGCGTGCGTGGCCAGGATGGTGCGATAGGCAGTCATGGCCTTGCGAATTGCGCGCGAATGGCGGCGAATTCCGCGCTCGTTGCGCGGCAGTGGCGGGCCTTGCGAGAGAGCGACGACGCCCTGCAGAATCGTCAGCCGCTCGCGCAGGCGATCGGGCATCGAACTGGTCGTCCTCGGAGTTGCACGACGCCCGACGTGAAGAGCGAACGGGCCCGCGCGTCGTCTTGCCCGAGGCCGCGCGCGGCGGCCTCCGAGTCGAGCCGGTTGAGCGCAACGTCGATCGCCGAGAGTTCTGGTCGAGCGCGGTCACGAACCAATAGCGCGCGAGGTAATCGTGGTGCGTCCACGCCGCGCGGGGATCGGGGCGAACGTCGAGCGTCTCGATCGACGTGCCGGCTGCCGGCGTACAGCCGCACCGAGAACTGGCCCGGCACGACCGTCGCGCCGCTGCCGCCGCGATTCCAAGCGCGGGCGCGCCGCCACGGCACGGGCGGCGTCTTCGGTGAGATCCCACGCGATGCGCTCCACGCCCGCGTCACCGGAGGCCTCGAGCAGCGCACCCGGCGGCCGGAGGCATCGTAGCACCTCGACGCGCGCGGCTGCCGGCGAAGGAAGATAATAGGTGAGCCGCGCGCCGTCGGGCGGGTTCTCGCCGCTATAGGCGCCGGCGGCGACGCAGCACTCGTCGGGCTGCGTTCCGTAGTACGTTGTCCACCAGCGATACCACGTGTAGGCGGTGCGGCGGCGCGAAGAGCGCCGGCGTTTTCGCGGCAGATCGCCACGCTCAAGCCGCTCAGCGCGCCGAGGTCGTCGAGAATCCAGAAGCCGCGCCCGTGCGTCGCGACGAGCAGGTCGTGCCGTTGCGGCGGCACGCGCATGTCGTGGACCGCGACCGGGGCATGTTCAGCCGCAGACTCGTCCAGTGCGCGCCGCGGTCGAGCGACGAGCCACACGCCCTGCTCCAATCCGGCGTAGAGCACGTCGGGGTTGAGCGGATCCTCGCGCACGACGTGCACGTACTGATCGCGGGGCAAGCCGTTGGTGATCGCGCGCCACGTCGCGCCGGAGTCGTTGGTGACCAGAACGTACGGCTGCGGATCGCCCATCACGTGACGGTCGATGGCGACGTACGCGCGCGCGGCGTCGAAGTGCGAAGCTTCGACCGCATCGACTCGCCCCCAGGGCGCAACGGCTGCCGGCGTCACGTTGTGCCAGGTCGCCGACCCGTCGGTCGGTAAGCTGCACGAGGCCGTCGTCGGTGCCCACCCAGATGCGCCGCGCGTCGACGCGGCGAGGGCGCGATGTCGAAGATCGTGTCGTAGAACTCGGCGCCCGGAGACATCGGTGTTGACCGGGCCCCCGGCCACCTGCTGTTTGCTCGGGTCGTTGCGCGTGAGGTCGCCGCTGATCGGTATCCACGAGCGGCCGTGATCCCACGTTCGCAAGAGCGCATTCGCGCCGAAGTACGCCGGCCATGCCTGGCGGGTGTTATTGACGCCGTCGACCGTAGAGGTAACGGTGATGGCAGAGGGCGCAAACGCAATCGGCGCCTCCCAATTCGAGCGGTACGCCAGCCCCGCCAGCGCGCGCCCGTTGGTATCGGTGACATCGGGCGAGATATCGTAGTTCTGCCGCGACTTGAGGTCGAAGATTCCGAGCTGCCCGTTGAGTTCGTTGACGCCGACGTTCCAGATCGAATTGGGATCGTCGGGCTGCGGCCACACCCACGAGCCGTCGCCGTCGTTGCCGACGTCGCGCCAGTCGCGCGTTCTCGATGCCCAGCGGGCTCAACGAATCCGAGGGCCCGCAGTACGAGTCGTTGTCCTGAATGCCGCCGCAGACGCGATAGGGGTTGCGCGTGTCGTAGCCGAGGCGATAGACCTGCGCGAGTACGACGTTGAAGCGCCAATCCCACGTCTCTCCGCCGTCGATCGAGATCGGAGCGCCGCCGTCGTTGGCTTCGATGATGCGCCGGCCGTCGCGCGAGATCCACAGCCCGTGGTGATCCTGGTGCACCGCGCCCGTTACGTCGTCGAACGTATGGCCGCCGTCGTGCGTCTCGATGAGGTCTTCGGAGGAGAAGAAGACGTGGTCGATATTGCGGGGGTCGATCGCGAGGCGGCTCATATAGAACGGCCGCTGGTTGACCAGCGTATCGCGCGTCATCAGGCGCCAGCGTGCTCCTTCGTCGTCGGAGCGCCAGAGTACACCGTTGCGCGATTGAATCAGCGCGTAAACGCGCCCGCCGCGAACCGCGACGCCGATGCGGCCCATCTCGCCGTCCGGCAGGCCGTTGCCGCGCAGACGCCGCCAGGTGACGCCGCCGTCGATCGATTTGAAGACGCCGTCGAGCCTGCCGCCGCTGGTGAAGCTCCAGGGAACGCGGCGAAACTGCCAGATGCCCGCGAAGACGACGCCGGGATGCAGCGGATCGATCGCGATATCGGAGGCGCCGCTCGACGGCCCGAGATAGAGCGTTCGCCGCCACGTGCGCCCGGCGTCGGTCGTCAGAAAGACGCCGCGTTGCGAGCTATCGCGATAGGGATTGCCGACGGCGGCGACAAGCACGCGCCGCGAGTTGCGAGGGTCGATCGCGATTGCCGAAATCGCCCACGTGTCGCGCAGTCCGAGGTTGCGCCAGTGGCGGCCGCCGTCGTCCGTGAGCCAGACGCCGTCGCCGTAGGAGACGTCGTTGCGCAGGTTGGGCTCTCCCGTTCCTACCCAGACGGCGTTTTGGTCGCGCGGATCGATGGCAATTGCGCCGACTGCGCCGACGGCATCGTTCGGCCACGCCACGCTCCACGTGAGGCCGCCGTTGAGCGTCTTCCACACGCCGCCGTCGGCGGCGCCGAAGTAGTAGAGATACGGATCGGCATCGGTTCCCGCGACGCCTGAAGTACGTCCGCCGGCGACGGCGGGCCCGATGTTGCGCCACGCAAGCCCCGGCATCGCCGGCAACGCGATGCCGGCCGCGAGAGCGAGCGCGAGAATGGGATCAGGCTCCCATCACTTCGAGGTAGTAGCGGTCGAACGCGGCCAGCAGGCCTTCGGCGTTAGAGTACGGACCAGGCGTGTAGGCTACCGAGTTGAGGCCGAGCTGCGTCAATTCGTTGACGTGCCAGTCCTGGCGGTTGGTGAGATCCCAGAAATCAACGACGTCGCTCGGGTCGAAATCGGAGCGCGCCATCACCGTGGGATCGAAGAGCCACTCGCACAGGACCTCGGTACGATCGGCGGCGAGCGGATTGGCGTAGTGCACCATCACGTAGTCGGGGTGCAGGCTGAGCAGCAGCGACGGGAAGATCGTGTAGTAGTAGACGCGATCGAGGTCGTCGCCGTCTACGCTGCCCAGCGGCGGACGCGAACTCTGCCCGCTCATCGCGAGGCTCGTCCCCGGCTTACGCAGCTCGGAGTAGCCGCCAAGGAACGGGCCTTCGAAGAGATCGTTGCGTCCGCTGTCGGAAGGCGAGAGCTTGTCGAGCTGCGGATGCACGAGCGGACAGTGATAGCACTCCGAATAGTTGAGGAAGATCAGCTTCCAGTTGCAGGCGAGGTCGTAGGTGATGCTGCGCGCCACGCGCAGCTTGCCGACGTTCCAGCGCGTGAAGCGACCGATTAGCGGCGCGAACATCTCTTCGAACCGTTGGTTCCCCTTGGCGATGTTGACGAAGATGAATCCCTCCCAAAGCGCGACGGGCGCCTCTTTGAGCGGATAATCCGCGCGCTCGAATCCCGCAACCTCGGCCATGTTGCGCGCGACCTTCAACGCGCCGTCGAGCCCGTAGGTCCAAGCGTGGTACGGGCACTGGATCGAACCGGCGAAGTGCCCCGAGGCCTGCTCGCAGATGCGCGTGCCGCGATGGCGGCAGACGTTGTAGAAGGCGTGCACCGCACCGCTAGCGTCGCGGGTGACGATCAGGCTCTCTCCGTCGCGCTGGGCGGTGAAGAAGTCGCCCGGCTTCGCAACGGACTCCTCGCGCCCCACGCAGAGCCATTGGTGCGCGAAGATGCGCTCCTGTTCGGCAGCGAAGATCTCCGGGGACGTGTACCACGACGCCGGCAACGTCCTGGCGCCGGTTCCGACGTGCGGCCTCGCAAAGGTTTCCATCCAACGTGTTTCTCTCGCCTCCGAGGGCAATCCGCTCGCGCGCATTGAAAGCCATCGGTGGCATGGAACGCTCTCTCCCGCGAGAGGCGTATTGGGACGACGCCTTCTACGCCCGCGAACAGCGCGCGATCTTCTGGGATCAGTGGCTCTACGCAGGACGCGCCGAAAGGATTGCGGCGATCGGCGAGTACGCGGTCCTGGAGATCGCCGGCGAGAGCGTCATCCTCATCCGCGCCGAGGAGGGTTTGTTCGCCCACCTCAACTTGTGCCGCCACCGGGGCAGCCGGTTGCTCTTTGGAGAAGGGCGGCTGCGCGGCGCGATACGCTGCCCGTATCATGCCTGGGCCTACGCCCTCGATGGCCATCTCGTGGCCTCGCCGTTCGTGCCGGCGGAAGAGGTGCCGTGCGATGCGCGCCGGCTGCACCCCGTCGGCGTCGCGCAGTGGGAGGGCTTTCTTTTCGTGCACCTCTCGCCGGAGCGCGCGACGGCGACGCAGAGCGCGCTCGAATCGCAGCTGGGTGCGGTGCCCCAGCGGCTGGCCCGCTATCCCTTGGACGAGCTGCGCGCCGCGCGCAGCATCACGTACGAGGTTGACGCCAACTGGAAAGTGATGTTGGAGAATTACAACGAGTGCTACCACTGCGCCGGCGTGCACCCCGAGCTGTGCCGCCTCGTGCCGGCGTTCAAACAGCGCGGCGGCTCCGAGCTGGATTGGGAGCGCGGCATCCCGCATCGCGAGGGCGCCTGGACGTTCACCGGGAGCGGCGAGAGCGAACGCGCGCCGTTTGCCGCCCTCGACGACGACGAGCGCGTGCGCCATAAGGGTGAACTGCTCTATCCGAACTTCATGCTGAGCCTTTCGGCCGAGCACGTCGTCGCGTTCTCGTTGCGCCCGCACGGGCCGTCCAAGACGACGATCGTCTGCGACTTTCTCTTCCATCCGAGCGAGATCGCCAAGCCCGGTTTCGACCCCAGCGACGCCGTCGACTTTTGGGATCTCGTCAACCGCCAGGACTGGGCGATTTGCGAGAGCGTGCAGTGCGGCATGCACTCGCGGGCGTTCGAATACGGTTACTACGCGCCGATGGAGGACGCCAGCCTCGATATTCGCCGCTACCTCGCCTCGCGGCTGCAATGAACGAGTACGACGTCGTCGTCCTGGGCCTCGGCGGCATTGGCAGCGCGGCGGCGTACTGGAGCGCGAAGAGCGGCGCGCGGGTGCTCGGGCTCGAACAGTTCGAGCTGGGCCACGTGCGTGGCGCCTCGCACGATCATTCGCGAATCATCCGCTATTCGTACTTTTCGCCCACGTACGTGCGGCTGGCAAAGCGCGCCTACGAAGCGTGGGGAATTCTCGAAGCCGACGCGAGAGAGCAGGTCGTCTTCAAAACGGGCGGCCTCGACATCCGCCCGCGCGACGGCGCGATTCCGCTGGAGCCGTACGCCGAAGCGATGGCGTCCTGCGGCGTGCCGTTCGAGCGGCTCGACGCCGCGGCGATTCGCGCGCGCTGGCCCGCTTGGCGCATCGACGACGAGGTGCACGGCCTCTTCCAGCCCGACGGCGGCCTCGTCGCCGCACAGCGCGCGACCGCCGCGCACCAGCGAGTCGCGCGGCAATTCGGCGCGACGCTGCGCGACCGCGTCGAAGTCGAGACGATCGAGGCATCGGGCGGCGAGGTTATGGTCGCCGCGGGCGGCGAGCGTTACCGGGCGTCACGGCTCATCATCGCCGCGGGCCCGTGGAGCGCCCGCGCGCTGGCGCACTTCGGGATTGCGCTTCCCCTGGAAGTGACCAAGGAGCAAGTGATCTACTTCGAATCGGCCGACCTGCGCAGCTTCGCGTATGGCCGGTTTCCCATCTGGATTTGGATGGACGATCCCGCGTTTTACGGCTTCCCCACATTCGGTGTCGAGGGAACGGTAAAGATCACGCAGGACGCGGGCGGAAAATCCGTTGACGCCGATACGCGCGGCTTCGAAGAGGATCCGGAGATTACCGCGCGCGTCACCGGCTTTCTCGAGCGTTACCTGCCGGGTGCGCTCGGCCCGGTAAGCCTGGTGAAGACCTGCCTCTACACGTTGCCGCCCGATCGCGACTTCGTGCTCGACGCGCTGCCCGGGCACCCAAACGTCACCGTTGCAATCGGTGCCGGCCACGCGTTCAAGTTTGCGTGCGTCCTCGGACGCATTCTGGCCGAGGGCCATCCGGATATCGAGGAGTTCGCGATCACGCGCCCGATTCTGCAGCAAGAGAATCCGCAGAGGAGCTACATGGTATGAGATACGTCGCGGCGACCTTCATCGGTCCCGCGGGCGTGCGCGCCGGCTGGCGCTTCCTGGCATACGTCGCGCTGCTGATCGGCACGACGCTAGGGCTCGATGCTTTCGCCGTGCCTCCGGTCATGGACACGCTGCACTTGAGCGGCAGCGGCTTAAACGCCCGCGCGTTCCTCGTGAACGAGATATTCGAAGGCGTCGCCGTGCTCGTCGCGACCGGCGTGCTCGCGTGGTGCGAGCGGCGGCGGATCGATTCTTATGGTTTTCCGGTGCGCTTGGCGTTCGGGCGCCTCTACTGGGAGGGCGTCGCGATCGGCGTGGCGATGGCCGGCGGCGTGGCGCTCGCCATGCTCGCCACCGGAACGATGGTCGTGCACGGCTTGGCACTGCAGGGCGGCGCGCTGCTCTCTTCTGCGGCGCTGTGGCTCGTGGTGATGCTGCTGGTCGGCCAGAACGAGGAGTACATGTTCCGCGGCTATCCGCTGCAGGCGCTCTCGCGCGGGATGCGGTTCTGGCCGGCCGCGATACTGCTCTCGCTGCTCTTCGGCGCCGCGCACCTCGGAAAAACCGGCGAGAATGCCATCGATATCGGGAACATCGTGCTGCTGGGGCTGTTACTCTGCCTCACGGTAGCGCGCACCGGTTCGCTCTGGCTGGCGGCCGGCTTTCACTTCAGTTTCGACTTCATGCAGTTCTTCGTGATCGGCACGCGTAACGGGGGCGGCGAGCCGGTCGGCCATCTCTTGAACGTGGCCTTCCCCGGACCGGCCTGGGCCAACGGCGGTCCGCTGGGAACTGAGGCCAGCTACTTCATGCTCCCCGCAATGGCGCTGATGCTGGTTTACGTTCTGCTGCGCTACCCGAAAGCGACGCCGCTGGTCGAACGATGACCACGAGGTTTCTCGCCAAGCTTATGGGCCTGTGGCTCCTGCTCACCGTGGGCAGCATGATTGCCACGCGCGATTCGACGATCGGGACGATGAACGCGCTCTTCGGCGATCCCGCGCTGACGTGGATCGCGGGCGTCTTCACGCTGCTCTTGGGGCTCGTCGTCGTGCTCTGCCACAACCGCTGGTCGGGCGGAGCCGGTACCGTGGTCGTTACGCTCTATGGTTGGATCGCAACGCTCAAAGGGCTGCTCTTTCTCTGCCTGCCGGCGCCGGTGCAGGCGCAGCTTTGGTCACAACTCCACTTCGCGCAGTACTTCTACGCCTATCTCGTCTTCGCGCTCGCGATTGGGAGCTATCTCCTTTACGCCGGATTTACGGTGACCGACTGACAATTACCGGTCGCCGACACGCCGATTATTTTTGGACGATCCTCAGCGCAGCGACGCCGAGACCCATCATCACAATGAAAAACATCCAGTACGCCGCGATCGGTGCGCGCGGCTGCCGGCTCGCGGCCGTGTTGAGGATCAGCAGCTGCGCTCCCAGACAGATGGCTAAGATGCAGTCGCTGAAGGCCAGCACCCCCAGCGGCCGCCGCCCCAACTCGATGCCGCTGCCCAGCGTGAGCGCGACGATGACCTGCACGACCGGGAGGCTCAAAACCATCGGCCGGGGGCCCCAGCCGTTGACGGTGCCGTCGAAGTTAAAGTGGACGGGTATCCGCTGCGGGAGATCCGCGTAGCGAGAGATCGTCGCGGCGATCGTCAGGACGACGATGCCCGCGCCGAGCGTCATCCAAAAGGCGGCCATTTCACTTCCGTACTACTTGCGAGCGAGGCTTACGGTTACGCCGTTGGGATCGCTGACGGCGATCGTGCGCGCCGGCTTTCCGCCGCGCGGATAGCTCCAGAAATCGAGGAGGCTGCGCGCGAAATCGGGACCGATCAGCGTACCGTCCTGGATCCAGAACTGGGTGACGTCTTTGACGTCCTTCAAGTAGGTGACGCCCTCGAGCGCGGCATTCCCTTTGCGGATCGTGAAGCGGTAGATCACCTCGTCCGATTCGTCTTCGATCGCGAGAACGCCAGCGCTCCATTCGAGGTTGCCGGGCTGCGCGATCCCGTGCTGGAGCGAGAGCGTCTCGAACTCAGTGGCGCCCTTGGGCAGCTCCAGGACCACGCTCTCTCCGGTTCCACGCCTGCCGTTGACGAAGAGATCGCCGGAGGTGTCGTAGGCGCAGTACGCGAGCGACGCGCCGATCGGATGCCCGCGCTCGAGATGCCAGCGCCGGCGCGACTCCGCGCGGTAGACCGCCACGACGGTTGACGTGACGACCGCGAGCTTTCCGCTCGCGGGATCGACGGAGCAGCCCTGCGGCGTGCCATAGGGATCGCTCAGCGTGGCGATCGGCGCATCGCCGCCGTGCGCGAACTCTTTGACGTCGTACGTCTCGGTGACGAAGACGTCTCCGCCGGCGTTGGAGCAGAGGCCGCGTGGACCCATGAAGCCCGAGAGCGCCCCGACCATCTTGCCTTGCGGATAGGTGTAGACGTCCACGTCGTATGGAATCGACGCAACGTACAGCAGATCGCGACCTTGCGCTTCGGGATGCATCCACGACGCGCCGGCCGGCGCGACGCCGGCGGAGGGGTCGGCTGCGCCGCACCCCGAAAGAAGCAGCGCTAGCACGAAGAGCGTCTTCATGCGCGAGTTCTTTGCGCTCGCGTGCTTCCGATCATCCTGCGGCTTCCGCGACGGCGCGATCCTCTTGCCACGAGGCGCCCTTTGCGCGCAATTCCTGCACCTGCGTTTGGGGGAGCCGCTCGGTCACGGCGGCGACGAGCCGCTCGTAGCCCCACGCTTCGGTGAGATTGCGCCGGTACCGCAGCCGCTCGAGTGAGGCGTTGACGTAACCGAGGATCGCGGCGGCGCGCTCGGGGTCGCCGCGCAGCGCGGCAATGAGCGCCAGATGCGCGAGCGCGATCGTCAAGGCGAGCGCGTTGCGCTCGTGCTGCGCGCAGCGGAGGCCCTCGGCGGCGTCGGCAGCGGCGCCGTCGAGATCGTCTCCGGCGACGCGGAAGAGCGCGCAGCACGCGTGGAGGTTCGCAAGGTGCATCGCGCCGTGGCGCAACGATTCGCTTTTCGCGGCCTCGGAAGCCACTTCGAGCGCGAGCGCGGCGTTGCCGTCGGCAAACTCCAGCTCGGCGAGATTCATCAGCACGATCGGCGATCTTCCGCCCTCGTAGAGCGGGCGGAAACACTCGATCGCCTCCGCAAGAAGCTCGCGACCCGCGGCAAACTCGCGCCGGTCGCGGTGAATCGTTCCTCGACGGTTGAACAGCACGCCGGAGAGCCACGGATTGGGGAAGCGGCGCGCACCTGCCAGCGCGTGCTCGAACGCGACATTGGCCTCCGCGATGCGGCCCATCTGCTGGAGACCGAATCCGGAGGCGACCAGCGCCCACATTTCTCCGCGCTCGTCGCCTGCGGCGCGATAGAGGCGCAACGCTCGTTGCGCGGCGTCGTATTTATCGGATCCGTCGCGAAAGGCCGCGATCGTCTGCCAGACGCGCGCCGCCTGGCGCGGATGCCCGGCTTCGTGAAGCTGGGTACGCGCGAGTGAAAGCCAGTCCGAGCCTTCGGCCGCGAGGCCGCCGCGATACCAGAGCTGCTCGAGCGATCCCGCGATATCGCTCCCGAGCGCGGCGTCGTGGCGGTCGCGCAGCGCCCACTCCAGTGCGGCGCGATAGTTGTCGAGGTCGAGCTCGGCGGCGGCCAGCCATGCATCGGCGGGGTGCGTGCCGTAGCGTTCGTCGGCGGCGAGAGCC
Source organism: Vulcanimicrobiota bacterium (assembly GCA_963844705.1). Taxonomy (GTDB): domain Bacteria; phylum Vulcanimicrobiota; class Vulcanimicrobiia; order Vulcanimicrobiales; family Vulcanimicrobiaceae; genus Cybelea. The sequence goes on from CAWJPI010000001.1 coordinate 739,356, forward strand.
TGCTGCCGAAAATAGTGCGCGTGGCGGAACGCCAGGCTCTCGTGCTCGCCGCTGCGGTGCTGCTGCTCGAGCGCGAACTCGCGAATCGTTTCGAGAAGGCGGTAACTCTCGTGCGCGCCCGCGACGTCTACGGTCAGCAGCGATCTTTCGCAGAGCGACGCGAGCAACTCGAAGGCGCCGGCAGCTTCGTCCACGGGCACGCAGATCGTCGTGGCGGATTCGAGGCGGAACGCCCCGACGAAGACTCCCAAACGCTCGAAGACCTGTCGCTCCGAAGGCGACAGGAGATCGACGCTCCAGGCAACCAGCGCGTGAAGGGTCTGTTGGCGGGGCAGCGCGGTGCGGCTGCCCCCGCTCAGCACGGCAAACCGCTCGTCGAGCCGACGCGCCAGACTCGCGATCGACATCGTGCCGGCACGGGCGGCGGCGAGTTCGATGGCCAGAGGAATGCCGTCGAGGCGGCGGCAGATCGTGGCGATCTCCTCGGCATTGCGGTCGGAGAGGGTAAAGCTTTCGCTTACGAGCGCGGCGCGCTGCGCAAAGAGCGTCTCGGCGTCGGCCGGCTCGAGCGAGGCGAGGCGCACGGTCTGCTCGCCGCCGACGCGCAGCGGCTCGCGCGACGTGGCCAGGATGCGCACGCCCGGTGCAGCGTCGAGCACGGCGTCGGCGAGCGGCGCGACCGTTTCGAGAACGTGCTCGCAGTTGTCGAGGATCAGCAGCAGGTGTTTGTCGCGCAGCCAAGCTACGAGCGATTCGTCGACGCGGCGTCCCTCGATCTGGCTCATGCCCAGCGCTCCGGCGATCACGTTGGCGACGAGTGCCGCATCGGTTACCCGCGCGAGGTCGGCGAACCACGCGCCGTCGGCATAGCTCTGGAGCGTCTGCACTCCCACGGCGATCGCCGCGCGCGTCTTGCCGACGCCGCCGGCTCCGACGAGCGTGACCAAACGACGCTCGCGCACCAGCGCTTCGATCTGCGCCACGTCGCGCTCGCGCCCGACCAGCTCGGTTCGCGACGGCGGAAGGTTGTGCGCAACGACGCCGGCCGATCGCAGCGGAGGGAACTCGGCGCGCAGTCCGTCGCCCGCGACTTGCCAGACTTGCGAGATCGCCGCGACGTCGCGCAAGCGGTGACGGCCGAGATCGACGAGCGATAGCCCGTCGGGGAGCTCGTCGCCCATTGCCTCGCGCGCGACACCGGAGAGCACGATCTGACCGCCGTACGCAAGCGCGCTCAGTCGCGCGACGGTGTTGACCGTCGGACCGAAGTAGTCGCCGTCGCGCTCCGCCGCGTCGCCCGCGTGCACGCCCATGCGCACGTGCAGTCCGCCCACGGCGGAGAAATCGGCGGCGTTCAGCGCGCGCTGTGCGTTGACGGCCGCTGCCAGCGCGTCGGCAGCGCGCGCGAACGCGACGCAAAACTCGTCGCCGACGGTCTTGAACACGTAGCCGTCGTGCGAGCCGAAGACGCCGCGCAAGAGGCGCTCGTGCTCCTTTACCGCGCCATCCATCGCAACGCCGAAGGATTCCCAGCGTTGCGACGAGCCCTCGATGTCGGTAAACAGGAACGCGATCGTCCCCGTCGGCGCTCGGGGAGGCACGCAGGACGTTTTGGCCGCCCGGCTGCCTGGCCCTGGAAGGGCCGCCGAAGCGTCCTAGCAGAAGCGCAAGAGGGTGGATGCGCGCCGCCGGGAGACGCTTCGACGCGCCGTCGCTACGCTGGCTCCGACAGACGCGCGCGTCGATCGCGTGGCAGAGCTGGCGGCCGCCGCGATCGATACGCTGACGCCGCGGCGTCGCGGCGACCTGGATCGGTTACTCGACCTGCTGTGGCTGCCGATGCAGGCGCCCGAGGCCGCGCGCGCGGGAGTCTTGCGCGCGTTCGCGGATTCGCCGGCAGGGAAGCTGCGCACCGGCTTTGCGGCGCTCAAACGCCTCGCGCTCTTCCTCGCCTACGCCGAGAGCGAGCCCGGCAGCGAGAACCCGACGTGGGCGCGACTGCAGTATCCCGGCCCGCGCAACGACCGCATCGCGAGTGCGCCGAATCTCCCGCTCGCGCTCGCGCGCGACGGCGAGCGCGTCTCCTGCGACGTCGTGGTGATCGGCAGCGGCGCGGGCGGCGGCGCGATTGCGTCGGCATTCGCACGCGCGGGGAAGCGCGTGGTGGTGATCGAGGCGGGCGGTGCCTTCGACGCGCGCAGCTTTACGCAGCGCGAAATGATGACGTCGGAACTGTATCTCGACCGCGGTTTCACCTCGACCGACGACCTCGGTATTGCGATCCTCGCCGGCGCGACGCTCGGCGGCGGGACGACGGTCAACTGGTGCACGTCTCTGCGCCTGCCGCCGCAGATCGCCCACGAGTGGGGCCAGAGCAGCGGCGTTGAGGATTTAGAGCGCGACCTCGCGCCGCACTACGCCTGGTTCGAACGGCGCCTGGGAATCGGACCGGCCGCGCATCACAACGCCAACAATCGCGTGATCCTCGACGGAGCCTGCCGATTGGGCGCGCCGGCGGACGCTTCGCCGAGGAATGCCGCGGCAGATTGCGGCGACGGCTGCGGCTATTGCGGCTACGGCTGCGCCTACGGCAAGAAACGCTCGAGCGCGACCGCGCTTCTGCCCGACCTTGCGGGTACCGGCGGCACCATCTACGCCAACGCGGTCGCACTGCGCGTGGAGATCTCGGACGGACGCGCGCGCGGCGTCGTCGCGCGACAGCGCACGGCGACCGGCGAAGCCCGAACGTTCGAGGTCGATGCCGGCCTCGTCGCCGTCTGCGCCGGGGCGCTGCGAACGCCAGGGCTGCTGGCGCGCAGCGGCGTGCGCCATCCGCTGCTCGGCAAGCGTCTCTTTCTCCACCCGGTCGCCTCCGCGGTCGCGCAGTTCGATCGGCCGATCGAAGCGTGGCGCGGCCCCATGCAGAGTGCCGACTCCGACGCGTTCACCTATCTCGACGGCAACTACGGCGCCAAAATCGAGGTCGCGCCCGCGCATCCCGGCCTCGCCGCGCTCGCCTTTCCCTGGCGCAGCCGTCCGGCGCACGCTGAGCAGATGACCCGGCTGCGCAATGTGGCGACGCTGATCGCGCTCACGCGCGACCGCGATTTCGGCAGCGTCGACCTCGACGACGAAGCCGCCGTGCGCTATCGCGTCTCGTGCTACGACGGCGAGCATTTGCTGAGCGGGCTCTGTGGGTTGGTGGATATTGCGTTTGCCGGCGGCGCCGTCCGCGTGTCGACGCTGCACGCTAGGCCAATAGAGATCGATCGCGCGCAGTGGACGAACGCCTACCGCGACGAATTCGCGCGGCGACTGCGCCGCATCGGCGTCGCGCCGAACCGTCAGATTCTTTTCTCGGCGCACCAGATGGGAACGGCGGCGATGGGCGCGGATCCGGCGCGCAGCGTCGTCGGGCCCGACGGGCGCGTCTGGGGCGTCGAGGGTTTGATCGTCGCGGACGCTTCCGTGTTTCCGCAGAGCAGCGGCGTGAATCCGATGCTCACGATCATGGCGATGGCGGGTCGCATCGCCGCGGCCAGCGGCGCGCCTAGTGCTTGATGATCGTACCGTGCAGCCCGAGAGGCTGACCGCCGAAAGCGACGTCGATCGTTCCGACGATCAGCACGACGGCGACGTAGGCCACCGGCGGAAGCGGGAGGCACGCGATCGCGATCTGCGCGACCGTCAATCGCGCCGAACGGCGGTTACGACCGTTGCCAACAAGGGACGTCGCGCGCCGCTATCCGGCACTTCGTTGCATCTTTATTACTCTAACCAACGGACGATTGCTTTTACGCACGAGCCGCAGGGCCTCTAACCCGATGCTAATCGCAGCCGGTGATTTCGCTCGCGCTGCGGGTGACAATTGGCTCATGGTTGGAGGAAACAACATGACAAAGAAGTGGTTCACAAGTCTCGCCGCCTCACTGCCGCTGGCAGCCATTGGATTGCTCGGAGCAATTCCGAGCCATGCGATGCACGCCGCGGCAAGGCCGCCGGCGGCGGCCCCACCGGTGATGGGAGCGAATCCGACACTACCGAGATTGCACTCCGCTCCGGCGCCGCCTCGATCGGAACCGGCTCCGGTGCAGCCTCCCGGCATAACGCCTGACGTCGGAACGAATCCACGCTCGGGATCGGGAACGAGCCCAACGCCGCCTAAACTTCACTCTGCTCCGGCACCTCCACGCACGCAACCCGCGCCGGTACAACTTCCGGGTGCGGTTCCCGACACTGGGTCGAATCAGCCTCCGCACTAGGCTGCGGTTGAAAGATACAACTTAAAACGACTAAGCCGCGCCTCGCACAAAAAGCAGGCGCGGTTTTCTTTTCGTGTCTCACGGGTAGAAGAGCGCTTGAAAGTGAGGATCTATGTACGACAAAGACGACGCATTCGAATCTGAAATCTATTACGAGCGCGAGCCGGCAAGCGCAGCCGTGGATCGCCTGCACGGACTCGGCTACGCGCGCGAAGACATCAGCGTCATGATGGACGACAAGACGCGCGAACGCGCGTTTGCGGCGATCGTGAACGCGAAAGGCAGTGAAGGCGTGGCCGCGGGAGCGACGATCGGCGGAGTGCTTACCGCGATCGTGGCCGGGATTACGGCAACCGGAAGCGTCGCCGCGATCGCTGGAACGGGCGGCTTGGCGACGCCGTTGGTCGTCGGTCCGCTGGCGGCGGCGCTGGCCGGTCTCGGCGTCGGCGCGGCCGGCGGCGGCATCATCGGAGGGCTGATCGGCGTCGGCATCGGCGAAAGCCGCGCGAAGCAGTACGAAAAGGGCCTGCGTGAGGGCGGCATCGTCGTCGCCGTGCGCCCGAAGAGCAAAGAGCATCGCGCCGAGGTTCGGCGAGCGTTCGACTCGGGCACGGCGGTGGAACGCGGCGAGATCGACCGCAGCGACGTCGATTATGCGGGCGAGGTCCGCGGCGACCGCACCAGCGTGTAAATCATCCGCGACGCGTCGCCGTTAGCGGCACCGATCCTTCCCAGCGCCAAACCGGCGACCATGAAGAGCGCATTCGTGGTCGCCATGGCGCTCGGCGGGGTTCGTCGGCGGCTACGCTAGCGCCACATTTTCTTCAAGACGGCCGCTTGACACGCATTGGCGGTGCACGGAACCGCAAAGATCTGCTCGATCGTCGCGAGCACCGAGTAGTGCGTGATGTCCTGGTTGTAAGATCCCGGCACGACCATCGGGCCGATCAAGAGCGTGGGGATCTGATTGGTGCCGGAGTCGGGGTCGGCCTCATCCCACGTGAGGATGAAGAGCCCGTTGTGAGCCTTGTTGTATTTTAGGATCGGCGGCAGGTGCTTGCTGAGCCACGTGTCGCCGGTCTGCGTGCTGCAATCGTGCATGTCGTTGCAGAGGTTAGGCACGATGATCGTCAGCGCGGGCGGCTTCTTCGGAAACTTCGTGTAGACGAGGTTCGAGGTGGCCGGGACGTTGGTAAAGTCGACCCACGGGTTGTGCTTACGCGCATACTCGCCCGACGCGCATCCGGTGTAGCCGTTATACGGCATCGACTCGGAATAGCCGGCGAACGTCTTTCCTGCCGCGATCAGCTCCTCGCCAACGTTATCGGTCGAGAAACTGTAAGGGCAGTTGTCGGACTGCACGTCTTGCGTCGAACCCGAGAAAAGTGCGAGATAGTTTGGCTCGCTCGGGTGCCCGACCGCGTGGCTATTCGTCATCAGCGCAGCCTCCGGCACCAACGTTTTATTGATGTACGGCGCGTTTGCGTAGCCGATCACGAGCTGGTAGTCGCGGTTCTCCATGATGATGACCACGACGTTGGACGCATTGGGGCCCGCTTTGGCGGCCACATGCGCCAGCGTGGCGGCCGGTGTCGCGGGAACGGCCGCGGCGGAGCCGCAGGCGCAGAGCAGCGCCGCGAGTGCGGCAAGTGAGAGCGCTTTCATGCGCGTCACTTTATGCGCCGGCACGGCGGCGCCCTAGCGCGTAGATCAGCAATCCGGCCGCGAGCATCGCAAGAGTGAGCCCGACGACCTTGACGACCTCGAGCACCTTGTCGGGGTCGTCGGCCGCGGGAAAACCGGCGAGAACGATCGCGGCGATCGTCGTTCCGAGACCCACGAGGGCGGCGAGGGAGACGGTCACCGCGCCCCCGGGAATGCGAACCTCGCCCGCGCCGGCTTTGAGCCCACGAAATTTGAACGCGGCGGCGAACAGGAAGACGAATGGAATCATCGTCGCGATCACCGTGGAGCTGACCAGCACGTCGTAGGCGCCCTTCACCGTACTGTTGGCCTGCCCGAGAAAAATAAAGACCGCGGCAATCACGGCCTGCGTGACGATTGCCGCGACGGGCGATCCCCAGCGCGGGTGCATGCGCCCGAAGACCGGCGGAAGATAGCGGTCGATGCCGGCGACGAACGGGATGCGTGCGACGGCACCGAGCCACGCTCCGGTGCTTCCCAAGCAACTGATCGCGACTAAGAGCGCGGCCAGCGGCACCAGCGGATTCCAGGCAAACCGCGCGGCCGCGCGCGCGATGCCGTCCATCACGCCGACCGAACTATCGATTTGCTGCGGCTGCGCCGCCGCCAGCAGTCCCAGCGTTCCGGCGATGTAGATCACCGCGATCGCCGGAGCCGCCAGCGCCAAGCCGGCCGGAACCGTCCGGCGCGGGTTGCGGATCTCTCCGCCCATGAAGGAGCTGGCTTCGGGGCCCGTCCACGCAAAGGCGATCACCGACCAAAAGATCACGTCCTTGAGCGCGAGGCCGGGGCGCATCGCCGCCGCGCTGAAGTGCGTCGCCGAGCCGAAGCGCGACCAGACCGCGGCGCCGAGCAGTACGAGGAGTACCGTTGCGCTCCAACGCGCGATGCCGCCCACGTTGGTGAGCCACTTGCCAACGCTCAATCCGTAGACGTTCAGCACGGTCGCCAGCGCCAATCCGCAGAGCGCGAACCCGATGAAGTACCACGGAGAGGTCGCGAGCGCGCCGCGTGCCGAGGCGTCGACGAAGAGCGCGTTGCCCGCGGCAAAGTAGAGCAGCGCCGGAAAGTAGGGAAGGTTGCTGGCCCAGTACGTCCACCCGGTGACGAATCCCGCGAGCGGCCCGAAGGCGCGTTTGCTCCAGACGTAGAGGCCTCCCTCGTCCGGATAATGCGAAGAGAGGAAGACCACGGCGATCGCCACCGGCACGAACATCGCCAGACATCCGATCACCCAGACGGCGATCGAGCTGGGGCCGGCCGCCGCCGCCGTTGCGACCCATTGTAAGTTGGAGCCGGCCACGACGAAGAAGAGGACGACGTCAAAGAGCCGCATCGAACGGCGAAGCTCCATGAGCGCTGCGGATTCCACACGGCAATAGCAATCGCCCACCGGCTTCCTTTTGCAGCCGGTGGGCGATTGAGGTGGGAGCTATTTTTGTGGGATGTACCTCGTTAGGAGCTAGTAGGGACGGCCCCAGCGTCCGGGTCGCCAGTACCATCCGCCCGAAGCGTGAGCCCAGTGGCCGCCGTGCCAAACCGCGCCGCCGTACGGACGCACCGCGTAATGTCCGCGGGCCCACACGTAACGGTAGCCGTTCCACTGCCAGTATCCGCCGACCCAGTAGTAGTTCGGCCCCGGCGTTACCGGAACGGTCTCGTACATCGGCGCCGGCGGACCGGTCTGCACGTAGATGCCGCCGTAGACTTGAGCGGCCGCGGGCAACGCTGCCGCCCCAATGGCTCCTGCGCCGATCGCGCAGGCTAGTAAGACGTTGCGAAGTTTGTTCATGCTCCATGTTTACCACGCGGCGACGCGAGGCTCTGCGGAGAACGATTAGAGCATTATTCGAAAAGGATGAGAGTGCAAGCGCGTGCCTTTTCTTTCGTCTGCGCCCATAACGCGACGGCTTCCTCAACGAATGCTGTGCGTTCCCTGTGAAGCTTTCGCTCGGCCTGCTCTAGCGCCGGCGGAAGGATGCTTGCGAGCACGTCGCGGTCGTGCACCCCGCCCAGTGCGTCCTGAAGACGGGAGAGCAACTGCGCGATCGGCGCCAATGACGGTTCGACCTTTTCGAAGCGCTCTAGCGCGTAGCGCAGCCGTTTGCACGCGATGCGAAAGTCGTGAAGCCCGGGGCCCTCGCCGCTTTGCAGCGCTCCTTGCAAACGAGCGAGTTCGCGCGAGCGCGCCGCCAGCACGCGCGCGATCAGCTCGCCGGGATCAGCCACGCCATGCAGTTCGATGCGCTCGGGTTTGGACACGCGTTACTGCGCGAATCTGGTGCGCGCCAGCCGGCGGTGCGCCAACTGCATCGCCTCCTCTTCACGACGGCGCAGCTCGTCGAGCAGCGGCGCGGCGAGGGCGGCTTCGTGCTCGTCGACGCTGGCCTCCAAGAGCCGGCGGATAATCGTCGCGTCGCGGGCGGCGTCGGTGGCGTCCGCCGCCCGGCGAACCCGGCGCAGCAATTTGGGCAACGGAAGCAGATCGGTGACGTCTTCCAGCAGCGAGCGAAATCGCCGCCCGGCGGTACGCACGTCGTGCAAGCGCCTCTCGGTCGGCTTGCGGATGAAGCGCCGCCGCGCGCGCTCGAGCGCATAGCGCTCGCGTCCGACGGCTTTTTTCAACCACTTCATAACAGCGCGGCTTCGACGGCAGTATTTCGGGCGCCCCTCGCGAAGAAAGCCTTCCGACGTGAGATCGCTGCGCCTGCCCGTTCTCGTCGTACTCTTGGTCGTCGTCGCCGCCGGCACGTGGTACGTCATCTCCGGCCGCGGCTCGCGCACCGCGCAAACGCTTCCGGTTTACTTCACGAAAATGGACGGTACGTCGCTGGGACGCACGAGCGTCTCGCTGCGTCCGCCGCTCGCGGGCGAGAGCGCGGCCGAACACCTGCACAATACGGTGCTTTACGCAGCGGTGCAGGCCGTGGCCGGCCCTCCGGGCGACGTGCAGGCGATTCGCTTTCCGCCGGGGACGCGCGTGCTCGGCGTCGAGGTGAACGGATCGACGGCGACCGTGGATCTTTCGAAAGACGTCGAGAACACGCCGGGCGGAAGCTTCGGCGAGACCGGCGAGATGAAAGCACTCGTCTACACGGTCACCAGCGTCGCCGGCGTCGACGCCGTGCAGATCTTGGTCGAAGGCAACCGTCTCGAGACGCTGCCCGGAGGACATCTTGAAATCGACGAACCGCTTCATCGCTCGGACTGGTAGCCTCGCCGCCGCGCTCGTCGCGCTGGCGCTGTACGCGATCGCGCCCCCCGTATTAGCCGACGCTCCGCTTACCGCGAGCTATCAAGGGCGCGCGATCCGCTTTACGCATCTCTCGTCGCAAGCGGGGGCGCTCGCCGTCGGCGTCGAGGATCCGGGACTCGCGCAGCTGCTGCGCGGCGCCGGCGCGTTGCTCACGTGGCGTCCGGGCGAGCGATACGTGCTCATCACGACGTCGGTTCCCGTCGTCGTGAGCTTCGCGATTGGCGATCCGCGCTACGACATCGGCCCGATCGCGCTGCAGGCCTCCGCCGCGCCGTTTCTCGTGGGCGACGAAGCCTATCTGCCGCTGAGAGAGGTGCTGCGTTGCTTGGACCTCGCACTGCGCCAGGACGGCAACGCCGAAATTCTGCAGCCGCAGCTCTCGACGCTCGACGTGCGCCAAGAGGACGGCCGCGTGACGCTGCTGGCCCACGCCGGCGTGCCGCTACATGCTCGCGTCGTCGCGCAGGCGCCGGGACGAGTCGAGTACGCTTTCGACGGCGTGGGAACGTCGTTGACGGGCACGCGCCAAGTCAACGCCGGCGGGGTGCGCGCGATTGAGGTCGTGGCCGGGGGCACCGTGCGTGCTCCGTCCGTGTCGCTGACCGTTACGCTCGATCCGAATGCGACGGCGCAGCCTCCGCAGAACTCCGGGGCGCGCGACGTCGCGCTCGCCTTTGCCACCGGGCCCGGCGCCGCCGAGAGCGTCGCCGCGGTGGGCGCGTCGCCGACGCCCGAGCCGGAACCATTTGCCACGCCGCCCAGCGGCCCGGCAGCCATTACGGGCGTGACCGTGACGCAGGGTTCGGACGGCGTCGTCGTTGCGATTGCAGTTAGCGGCAGCGCGCCCTTCGAATGGCACCGCCTGCGCGAGCCCGACAATCGCTTCTGGATCGACTTTTCTAACGCGCAGCTGCAGGGCGCGCCTATCGATCGCGGCGCCGACGATCCGCTGCAATCCGTGCGCGTGCGCCAGATCGATCCGTCGACCGTGCGCGTGGCCCTCTCGCTAGCCGGCCCGAAAGCGCTCGCGATCGAGCCGTCTTCGCAAGGCATGGGGATCACGATCGGCTCGCAGGACGTCGCCGACGAGCCGCGGTCGGGAAGCGGCAGCGTGGGCAGCGTCGTTGCCGCCGCGCAGAGCGGTCCGGAGGTAACGCCCGCGCCGCAAGATGAAAACGCGGGCGGCTCGAGCGAGAGCGACGACTCGGGGTGGAAGTTCGGTCCTCGCAATGGCTACGTGCCGACGGATCCACGTCTCATCGTGATCGATCCGGGTCACGGCGGCAGCGATCCGGGAACGCAGCACGGCGGCGTCTCCGAGGCGACGTTGACGCTCGACATGGCCAAACGCTTGCGCGCCATTTTGGTGGACCGCGGGTGGAAGGTCAAGCTGACGCACGATACTAACGTCAACGTTTATGCGCCCAACGATAGCGCGCACGACGAACTGCAGGCGCGCGTTAACGTCGCGAACAAGGCCGGCGCGCGTCTCTTCGTCAGCATCCACGCCAACGCGTACATCAATCCCGGGCCCTACGGAACCACGACCTACATCTCCAAACCCGAGGACCTTCCCTTCGGGCACATCGTGGCCGCGCAACTCGAAGGCGACGGCACCAAAGACGACGGCGTGATCAAGGCCCACTACTACGTGACGTATCACACCCGCATGCCGGCGGTGCTGATCGAGACGGCGTTCCTCACCAACCCCAGCGACTACGCGCTGCTCACGGATCCGGCGTGGCGCGAAAAGGTGGCGCAAGAGATCGCCGACGGCATCGCACAGTACGCGCGCGAGTACCCCGTCGCAAATCAGCCCGCGCAGTAAGCCTTCGTGATCGGGCTGTTCGATTCGGGCTTGGGCGGACTGACGGTTTTGTCGCGGGTGCGCGAGCAAATGCCGGAGGTCAACGTCGTCTTCTTCGCGGATCAGGCGAACGTGCCGTACGGCGACCGGACGCACGCAGAACTGCTCGAGCTGATGCGAGCCAACTTGGTGTTTCTCGACGCGCGAGGCGTTAACGCAATCGTGATGGCGTGCAACACGTCGTGCGCGGTCGCGGAGCGCTACGGTTGGCCGGCGACGCGCGCTCCCGTGCTCGACCTGATCGAGTCGGCGGCGATGGAGGTGCAGCGCGCGGGCCACCGGCGCGTCGGCGTCGTGGCGACGGCGGCGACGGTGGGCGCCGGCTCGTACGGCCGCACGATCCGTGCGCGAGTCGACGGCGTCGACGTCGTGGAGGTTCCCGCGCCGGCGCTCGTGCCGCTCGTCGAAGCGGGGCTCCTCGAAGGGGCCGCGCCGCGCGCGGCCGTGGCCGAAGTCTGCGCGCACCTTCCGCTCGATCTCGACGCGCTGGTGCTGGGCTGCACGCACTATCCGGTGCTCGCGTCGCACTTTCGCGCGGTGCTCGGAGAGGGCGTGGCCTTCGTCGATCCCGCGGTGATGCAGGCGAAGCGCGCCGCAGAACTGCTCGGAGCGCGAGCGGCGGGGCGGGGCACGACGCGGTACCTCACCAGCGGCGATGAGGCGACCTTTCTCGCCGGGGTGGCGCGGCTAGCGGGCTGCTTCATGGATTCGAACGCAGCGCGGCCCGCTTGAGGCGGCGCGATCGTTACTTCTTAGCCGGACTCGTAGCGGTCGCGGCCGCCGCGCACTGGGTCACCGGACGACTGCTGTGGACGGGCGACGAGCAGCAGTACGCGTATCAAGCGCTGGGCTTTTACGGCAACCACGCGCTCTACCCGTCGCTCCAGACGTGGAATGCGTTCCTGCGGTCCAACGGTCTGAACGCGCCGTATTTTGGCGCGACGGCCGTGCCGTTTCATTCGCTGGCGCCCAGCGCCGTCTTCGGCGCGATCGTGTACGCGGGCGGACTCGAGGCGGCGCGATGGCTCAACTTCTTCGTCGGCATGGCCGGCGCCGGAATGCTCTTCGCGTTGCTGCGGCGCGAGTTTCCGGGCGAAGCGGGAGCGACGCGCGCGAGCGTCTACGTGGCCGTCGCAACGGTCACGCTCACCCTGCCGCTTTTGGCCTATCTCAAGTTGCTCTATCCCGAGGCGCTGCTCTTTGCGCTGGTCGCCGGCGCGCTGCTCGCGCTAAGCGCGAACAAGCCGTGGGCCGCGCTCGCGGCGATCGCCGCACTACCCTTCGTTTACGTGCGCGCGCTGCCGCTGGCGGTCGCGTTTGCGGCGATCTGGATCGCTGCGTCCTTCGACGGCGCTCAGGGCGACCGGTGGCGCAGGCTGACGATGAGAGTAGCGCTCTGCGCGATCGTGTTTGGCGCGTTCGCCATCTACCAGCATGCCCTGTGGGGGTCGCTCGACGGCGGCGCCTTTCCGACGTTTCGGCCGTCGCTTTGGTTGCTGCCGGATCGTTTGGGGATGCAGCTCTTCGGCGTGCGCCACGGGCTGCTGGCGTACTCGCCGTTCTACGCGTTCGGATTCGCCGGCCTGATCGCGGGCGCGCTGCGGAGACGCACGCTCTGCCTCTGGGCGCTCGCACTCCTGACAATCTACGCCGGGACGTTCGTCTGGGCGGAGGCCGGCGAAGCTTGGACGGCTCGCTACTGGGTTGCTGGGCTGCCGTTCTTGGCGATCGGCATCTGTTGCTGGTTGACGCTGCGGCGCACGTGGGCGCTCGATGCAACGGCGGCGCTCCTCGCGGCGATCACGCTCGCCAATGCGGTGCTCTTCGTGATGCACCCGCTGTGGTTCTTGGAGAGCCGGCGCACCTCCGTGCCGTACTCCGAGATCGCGCGCGTGCTGCCGCTCGACTTCGGTCTGGCGTTGCCGGTCAACGCTGCGCCGCACGACTTGCCGGCCTACACCCGCCCGGTCCCATACGTCTTGCTCTTTGCCTTCGCGTTGGTGGCGCTGCTCGCGATCGCCGGGGCCGCGCGCGGCGCGCGGGTTCGGACGAGCGCCGCACTGGCGGCGTTCGGCGCCGTGCTCGCAGCGGTGGCGTGGTGCTGCGTGAGCCCGCTGCCGCCGGCCTCGTACGCCGTCGCCGCACGCGGCGGCGAGCGCATCGTCATCGCACTGCACGCGGTGCGCGCGCCCGTTGCCGCGCAGTTCGACGACAAGCTCGCGCTGATCTGGTCGAGGGACGGTTACCCGGCGTACTTCGGGATCGCGTGCCTGCGCGGCGCGCAGCTGGTGGGCCGCGGGCTCGAGCCGAGCCGTCCGCTCGTGGCGCTGCCACGCTGCGCGGGCGCCGATCGCATCGAGATTCACGCCGTTCCTGCGGGAAGCGCGTCGCAATTTTTCGCCGATCCCGGCGCGATCACGCTTCTCGAGCGTCCCTGGTGACGCGGGGCTACTTCGTCGCCGAAAACAAACCGATGTGGAAGACGGAGAAGAAGAAGCCCGTGGTCGCCATCGCGAGCGCGACGCCCGCCAGCACCTGCATCACCGTGTGCGCTTTGAGATAGACGCGTGCCCAGCACACCATCGGAATCAGCACGATGAACGGCAGCGGTTGCCGGCCGTAGAGCAGCGTGAGCGCCGCCAGGGGCGCGGTGATGCCGATCGCGTGCGTGCTGATCTTCCAGTAGCGCGTGATGTACTGCACGATCATCGTCGATACGAGATAGCCCAGCATCGCGGCGATCATCAGCCGCGGGGCGTGCACGATCCATAGCGCGGCGACGCCGAGTACGTCGAAGACCACAAACGCCGTGAAGACCATCTCGCGCTCGAGCCGCACCGACATGTCGAGGTCGGAGATGCGGTCGGTCGCGTAGAGCCAGAAGACGTAGAGCATCGGCCCCAGCGAAAGAAAGAACGTCGAGACGAAGAGCAGTCGCCAGAAGTCCAGCGTGTCCTTCGCGCCGATGTGCGCCAGGATCACGAAGAGTGCCAGGGCGGTCAGGAATGGGTTAAAGATCGTCGAGAGGATCCGGGCGAGGTCGCGCCAGACCCGCCGGTTCTTCAGGGGAACCACGGGCGCGGCCGGGTCTGCGAGCCGTTGCGACTTCGGCACCATCCCCACGGTACTCGTGCAGGCGGCCCGGGCCCTGCGGTCGTAGAAGATGCCCGCCACCGACTATTAAGGAAGAGATAAGCTCGTTGAATTTTCTGCTGCTCGTCGCCGCGGCGACTGCGAAGGCCGTTCCCTCGGCTGCTGCATCGGCATTGCCCCAGGGAGCCGTGCCCCAGAACGTTCCGCCCCCGTTGCCGGTGCCGGCGGTGATGCCGCAGACGCCGATCGCCGCGCACTGGCCGTGGCTCACGCACGGCATCGCGGGCATCTTCGTTATCGCTGCGCTTGCGCTGATCTTCTTACTCGCCGTTCAGACGACCAAACAAGAAGGGCTCAGCGGCACGATCGGCGGGCGGGTTGAGTCGGCGTACCGCGGCCGTCTCGGCGCCGAAGAGCAACTGAAGCGGTTGACCGGCGTGACCGCCGTGGTCTTCGTGGTCAGCGCGTTCGTGCTCTCGCTGACCGGGATCTAAAAGGCCGCTGCGCGCGGTGCCGCTGCTCGAGGTCGAAAACCTTCGGACGACGTTCCGCACCGAAGACGGCCCGGTAACCGCGGTAAACGGTCTGTCGTTCTCGCTCAACTCCGGCGAGACGCTCGGTATCGTCGGTGAATCGGGCTCGGGTAAGTCGGTGACCGCCCTCTCGATCATGCGCCTGCTGCCGCGTTCGGCCACCGTCAGCTCCGACCGCATCGCCTTGCAGGGCGAGAGCTTGCCGGGCAAGAGCGAAGCCGAGATGCGCAAGATTCGCGGCCGCCGCATCGCGATGATCTTCCAAGACCCGATGACGTCGCTCAACCCGGTTCTCACCATTGGCGAGCAGATTGCCGAGGCGGTGCGCCTGCACATGGGAGCGAACCATCGCGAAGCGCGCGACCGCGCGATCGAGATGCTGCGCAAAGTGCGCATTCCCCAGCCCGAGCGCCGGCTCGGCGACTATCCGCATCAGTTCTCCGGCGGCATGCGCCAGCGGGTAATGATCGCGATGGCGCTCTCCTGCAATCCCGAACTGCTCATCGCCGACGAGCCCACCACGGCGCTCGACGTAACGATTCAGGCGCAAGTGCTCGAGCTGATGGACGACCTGCAGCGCGAGACGGGCGCGGCGATCATCCTGATCACGCACGACCTGGGCGTCGTCGCGGAGTTCTGCAAGAACGTGCTCGTGATGTACGGCGGCAATATGGTGGAGTACGCTACGGCCGATCAAATCTTCAACCAGCCGCGAATGCCGTATACGCAGGGACTCCTCTCGTCGCTGCCGCGCCTCGACCGCAGCGAGCGCCAGCGGCTGGTGCCGATTGCCGGACAGCCGCCGAACCTGCTGCGACTGCCGCCCGGGTGCGCGTTCGCTCCGCGCTGCGCCTATCGCATGCCGATCTGCGACCAGCCCGTGCCGCTCTACGATTTCGGGGAGGGCCACGTCGCGCGCTGCTACCTCTACGACGAGCGCGCGCGCGATCAGCGGCCGGAGCAGATGCGCTCGCTCCCGACGATTCCGGCGAGCGCCCCGTGAGCGCGCTCCTCGAGGTCAAGGACCTCTTCAAATACTTTCCGATCCATGCGGGTTTGACGTCGCGCCACGTCGCCGACGTGCGCGCGGTCGACGGCGTCAGTTTTACGATCGAAGCGGGCGAAACGCTGGGCCTCGTCGGCGAGTCGGGCTCGGGCAAAACCACGATCGGGCGACTGCTGCTGCGCTTGCTGGCGGCCACCAAGGGCGAGATTTTCTTCGAGGGGCGCGACGTCCTCAAGCTGAGCCGCTCCGACATCCGGCGGCTGCGGCGCGAGATTCAGATCATCTTCCAAGATCCGTTCGCCTCGCTCAACCCGCGCATGTCGATCGCCGAGATCGTCGGCGAGCCGCTGCGCATCCACGGTCTGGCCTCAGGCAAGGAGATCGACGGCCGCGTGCGCGAGCTGCTGGCGACGGTCGGCCTGCAACCGTATCACGCCAATCGCTACCCGCACGAATTCTCCGGGGGCCAACGGCAGCGCATCGGTATCGCCCGGGCGCTCGCCGTCAATCCGCGGTTCATCGTCTGCGACGAGCCGGTCTCCGCGCTCGACGTTTCGATCCAAGCGCAAGTCATCAACCTTTTGGAAGACCTGCAGGCGCAGCTCAAGCTGACCTACCTCTTCATCGCGCACGACCTTTCGGTGGTACGCCACATCTCGACGCGCGTGGCCGTGATGTACGTCGGCAAGATCGTCGAGCTGGCCGATCGCGACGAGCTCTACCAGAACCCGCTCCACCCCTATACGCAGGCGTTGCTCTCAGCGATTCCGATCCCCGATCCGGCGGTGGAGAAGCGGCGCAAGCGCATCGTGCTGACCGGCGACGTTCCGTCGCCGGTGAATCCGCCGCCAGGCTGCCGCTTTCACACGCGCTGTCCCGTCGCATTCGAGCGCTGCTCGATTGAGGAGCCGCCGCTGCGCGAATACTCGCCGGGTCACTTCGCCGCCTGTCATTGGGTAGAAGAGCACGGCGGAAAAGCCCCCGACCTGTTGAGCGGTACGGCAGCCCCCTCCGTCGCCGCAACGTCTTAAGCTTCCGGGCGTGTAAAAGAAAAACGAGCGATCGCTTTGCGATCGCTCGTCGTTCTTTCTAAACGCTCGGGCTAGGCTTTCTTCTTGCGGGTCGCCTTGCGAGCTTTGCGCGCACCCTTGCGGGCCCCGGCCTTCTTGGCGGCGCCTTTTTTACGGGTGGTCTTGCGCGCCTTGCGCGCGCCCTTGCGGACGGCCTTACGCGCCTTACGCGCGCCCTTGCGGACGGCCTTACGCGCTTTACGCGCGCCCTTACGGACGGCCTTACGCACTTTGCGTCCGACCTTGCGCGTTACTTTGCGGCGCTTCCGAACGACCTTGCGCACCGCCTTACGGACGGTCTTGCGCGTCTTTTTCGCGGCCTTCCGGGCGCCTTTCTTGCGACCGTTCGAGGCCTTCTTCACCATCGCCACCGCGGCAACGGCTTTACGACGGCGTGCTTTACGGCGGGGTTTAGGAGCCTCCGCCGGCATGCCGCCGTTCATCGTGGAATCTGAGTCCATTCATTCCTCCTCGTCCCCGGGGACGATAAGCGTTAGTGGACAGCGCTTCTTGGCGCTTTTGCACGCATCATAGAGGATTTTGCCGAATCATGCAAATTCACGCGCTCGCGCGCGCACTGCGCGCGCATAGAAAATTTGCCCGTACTTGACCCCGGCGGTATACTAGGGCCCGTGAAAAAGCCCCTGATCATCGTCGAGTCGCCGACGAAAGCGCGGACCATCAAGAAGTTTCTTCCCGCGCGCTACTCGGTAAAGGCGTCGGTCGGACACGTGCGCGACCTTCCGAAAAGTTCGCTCGGCGTTGACGTCGAGAACGATTTCGCCCCGCGATACCTCACGATCAAGGGCAAGGGCGACATCATCAAGGAGCTGCGGGGCGCCGTCAAAAGCGGCGTCCGACGTGTACCTCGCGACCGACCCCGATCGCGAGGGCGAGGCGATCGCCTGGCATCTCGCGGAGCTCCTCAAACTCCCAGATCCCAAGCGGATCGAGCTGCACGAAATCACCCGGGACGCGGCGCTCGCAGCGCTCAAAAACCCGCACCGCATCGACATCAACCGCGTCAACGCGCAGCAGGCACGCCGGATTTTGGACCGGCTCGTCGGCTATAAGATTTCGCCCCTGCTCTGGGCGAAGGTGCGCGGCGGCCTCTCGGCGGGACGCGTGCAATCGGTTGCCGTGAAGCTGATCGTCGATCGCGAACGCGAGATCGAAGCGTTCGTTCCCATCGAGTACTGGTAGCATCACCGCGCTGCTGGCGGGCGAGGCCGTTCCGGAGATGCCGTTTACCGCGGAGCTGGTAGCGCACCGCGGGGAGAAGCTCGAGATGCTACGGCCGCGGAGGCAGAGACGGCCGTCGCGGCGCTCGACGGCGCTGCCTATCGCGTTGCGGGCATCAAGAAGCGCGAGGTAAAGCGGCAGGCGCCGCCGCCGTTTACCACCTCGACGCTTCAGCAAGAGGCGTCGCGTAAGCTGCGGATGCGCGTGAGGCGCGCGATGCAGGTCGCTCAGGCGCTGTACGAGGGTATCGATCTCGGCGGCAGCGAGGGCACCGTCGGCCTCATCACCTACATGCGCACCGACTCGACGCGCATCAGCGACCAGGCGCGTGAGGCCGCCCGCGAGTTCATCGTCGGGCGAGTACGGCGAGGAGTATCACGGCGGCCGCGTCACCGCATTCGCGAGGGTGCGCAGGACGCCCACGAAGCGATTCGTCCCACCTCGGTGCTGCCACACGCCGGCGCGCCTCGCCCACGTCCTCAAACGCGACGAGCTGCGGCTCTATACGATGATTTGGGAGCGGTTCGTCGCCTCGCAGATGTCGGCGGCCCTCTTCGATCAAACCATCGTCGACGTTTCGGCCAACGAGTACGGCTTCCGCGCGACCGGTACGGTGATGCGCTTTGCCGGCTTTACGCGCGTGTACGAGGAAGGCAGCGACGAGAGCGGTACCGCGAAGGGGCGCGTGCGCCTTCCGGAGCTGAGCGAAGGCGAGGACTCTGGATTGCCGCAAGCTCGAGCCCAAGCAGCACTTCACCGAGCCGCCGCCGCGCTACACGGAGGCGGCACTGGTCAAAGCGCTCGAAGACAACGGCATCGGCCGGCCCTCCACCTACTCGACGATCGTCGAGACGATTCAGGCCCGCGGCTACGTGACGCAGCAAGAGCGGCGCTTTCTGCCGACCGAGATCGGCGCCGCCGTCAACGACCTGCTGGTCGAGCACTTCCCGAAGATCCTCAACCTCGAGTTCACCGCGCAGATGGAGGGCGATCTCGACAAGGTCGCCGACGGCAACGAGGATTGGATCGCGCTGCTGCGCCGCTTCTACGGACCGTTCGAGAGCGAGCTGGAAGAGGCCGAGAAGAGGCTGCCGCGGTTGGAACTGCGCGACGAGCCGACCGACGAGATCTGCCCGAACTGCGGACGACCCGATGGTCATCAAGACGGGGCGCTTCGGCCGCTTCATTTCGTGTACCGGCTATCCCGAATGCAAGACGGCCAAGCCGATCGTCAAGGAGACGGGCGTTGCGTGTCCCAAGTGCGGCGGTGCGATCGTCGAGCGCCGTTCGAAAAAGGGGCGCACGTTCTACGGCTGCGCGAACTATCCGAACTGCGATTTCATCTCGTGGGATCCCGTCGTTCGCAGAACGTGCCCCGTCTGCGACTCCTACGTCGTCGCGAAGACGCGCCGCGGGGGCGTGACGCGCATCTCGAATGCGCCGCCGACCGCAGTCACGACGTCCCGTCGCGAGCCGGCCGGCGAACGAGAGACGATCGAGGTTTAATCCCGGTCTGTCGTCCATCGACGGCGCTGAGGACGACGAGCCGAGGTGACACAAGCGTCTGACGGTCATTGGCGGTGGGCTGGCTGGTTGCGAGGCGGCGTGGCAAGCGGCGGCGCAGCGGCGTCGAGGTCGATCTCTACGAGATGCGCCCGCATCGCAGCGGTCCGGCGCACACCACCGGCGCGCTCGCCGAGCTGGTCTGCAGCAACTCGCTTCGCGGCGCCGCGCTCGAGAATGCCGTCGGTCTTGTTGAAGGAAGAGCTCGCGCGCCTCGGCTCGTTGATCGTGAGCGCTCGGCGCGCGAAGCCGCGGTGCCGGCGGGCGGCGCGCTGGCCGTCGACCGCGATCGCGTTTTGCCGCCGGCGTCGAGTCGCGCATCGCGGCCGAGCCGCGCATTCGCCTGCACCGCGAGGAGCTGCGAGAGATTCCGCTCGACCGGCCGACCGATCGTCGCATGCGGTCCGCTGCCATCGGAGGAGTTCTGCTCGCGATCGCTCGACGCGCTGCTCGGCTCCGCGAGCGCGCTCGCACTATTATCGACGCGGCTTCGCCGATCGTCGCCGCCGATTCGATCGACGAATCGCCGATGTATCGCAAGTCGCGCTACGACAAAGGCGACGGCGACGACTACCTCAACATTCCGCTCGACCGCGACGCAGTACGCGCAGCTGCTCGCACGATCTGCGCACGCTCGAGCGGCACCAGGCCAAGGACTTCGAGGAGACGCGCGTACTTCGAGGGCTGCCTGCCGATCGAGGAGATGGCCGATCGCGGCGACGACGTGCTGCGCTTCGGTCCGCTCAAGCCGGTCGGGCTGCGCGATCCGCGGACGGGCGAGCGCCGTACGCCGTCGTGCAGCTGCGCAAAGAGAACGTCCGAAGGCACCGCCTACAACTTGGTGGGATTTCAGACGCGCCTGGCGTGGCCTGCGCAGAGGGAAGCGTTCGGCAAGCTTCCGGGCTTGCGCACGCGCGAGTGGCTGCGGCTGGGCGTCATGCACCGCAACACGTTCATCGATTCGCCGCGGCTGCTCGACGAGCGGCTGCAGCTGCGCGGCGCGCGCTCGCTCTATTTCGCCGGGCAGATAACCGGCGCCGAGGGCTACGTCGAGGCGGCCGCCTGCGGCGCGATGGCCGGGATCGCACGCCGCGCGCGCGATGCTCGGTCTGCCGCACGTTGACGTTGCCGCGCGAAAGCGCCCTTGGGCGCCGTGGTCGCGCACCTGCAGAACCGGCATACCAGCGATTTCCAGCCCTCCAACGTCACCTGGGGCAACTTCCGCCGCCGCGAGGACGCGAAGACGGCGGCAAGCGGCTGGGCAAGCGCGAACGGCGGCGGCTGATGGCGGAGCGCGCGCTCGGGCGCATCGACCGGCTTCGCGGCTGAAACCGTCACTGGCGCCCGCGGGGTATCAGAGGAGACGATGAGGATTCGCTCGACCACGATTCTCGCGGTGCGGCGCGACGGGAAGCTGGCGATCGCCGGCGACGGCCAGGTGACCCTCGACAAGACGATCGTCAAGCACGGCGCGCGCAAGGTGCGCAAAGATTGCGGCGGCAAGGTGCTGGCCGGCTTCGCCGGCTCGGCCGCCGACGGCATCACGCTGCTCGAGAAGTTCGAGGGGAAGTTCGCCGAGTTCAAAGACCTTACGCGCGCCGCCGTCGAGCTGGCCAAGGATTGGCGCCAAGACCGCGCGCTGCGCCGCCTGGAGGCGCTGATGATCGTCGGCAACGCGGAGCATCTCTTCCTGCTCTCGGGCACCGGCGACGTGATCGAGCCCGACGAAGGCATCGCGGCGATCGGCAGCGGCGGCCCGTACGCGCAGGCGGCGGCGTCGGCGCTGCTGCGCAACACGGCGCTTGCCGGCCGAGGAGATCGCGCGCAAAGCGCTCGAGATCGCCTCGGAGATCTGCATCTACACGAACGACGACATCATCGTGGAGACGCTTGCCGTGACGACGCGCTGGCGACGACGCTCGATCCCGCCGCGCTGACGCCGCGCCAGATCGTCGCGGAGCTCGACAAGTACATCGTCGGCCAGGCGAAAGCCAAACGCGCGGTCGCGATCGCGCTGCGCAACCGCTACCGCCGGGCGCGCGCGCGCGAGGACCTGCGCGAGGAGATCACGCCGAAGAACATTTTGATGATCGGCCCGACCGGCGTCGGCAAGACCGAGATCGCGCGGCGCCTGGCGGCGCTGGTCGGCGCGCCGTTCGTGAAGGTCGAGGCGACGAAGTACACCGAGGTCGGCTACGTCGGGCGCGACGTCGAGTCGATGGTGCGCGATCTGGTCGAGGCGGCGATCCGCACGGTCACGCGAAGAGCGCCGCGAAGAGGTCGCGAGCGGCCGAACGCCACGCGGTCGAGCGCGTCATCGACGTGCTTCATCCCGAGACGCGTCCGCCGCGGCGCGTCGTCGGGCAACATCCGTTCGGCGCGGCGCTGGGCTCGATCTTCGGCAGCAACTTCACGCGCAGCAGCAACGCCCCGGCGAGCCGCAGGCGGCCCCATCGGTTTCGGCCGACGCGCAGCGCGTCCGCGAGCAGACGCGCGGCGAGATCGAGCGCGGCTTCTACGACGTGCGCTTGATCGAGATCGACGTCGAGGAGAGCGCCGCGCTGCCGATCGGCGTGATCGGCGGCGGGATGGACCAGGGCGGCGACATCGGCGAGATGCTCGGCGGAATCCTTCCGAAACGGCGCACGAAGAAGCGCGTGACCGTCGCCGAAGCGCGGCGCATCTTCGAACAGGAAGAGTCGGCGAAGCTGATCGACATGGACGCGGTCAAGCGCGAGGCGCTGCGCCGCGCCGCCGAAGACGGCATCATCTTCATCGACGAGATCGACAAGGTCGCCGGATCGCAGCAGCAGCGCGGCGGTCCCGACGTTTCGCGCGAGGGCGTCCAGCGCGACATCCTGCCGATCGTCGAGGGCTCGACGGTCAATACCAAGCACGGCCCGATCAAGACCGACCACGTGCTCTTCATCGCTGCCGGCGCGTTCCACATGAGCAAGCCGTCGGATCTGATTCCCGAGCTGCAGGGCCGCTTGCCGATCCGCGTCGAGCTCGACTCGCTCACCGCCGAGGATTTCAAGACGATCCTCACCCAGCCGAAGAACGCGCTCGTCGAACAGTACAAGGCGCTGCTGGCGACCGACGGCGTCACGCTCGAATTCCGCGACGACGCGATCGAGCAGCTCGCGACCTTTGCCATGCGGGTGAACGAGCAGACCGAGAATATCGGCGCCCGCCGGCTGCATACCGTGCTCGAGCGCATGCTGGAGGACGTCAGCTTCGAGGCCCCCGAGAACGGCGGCGTCGTGGTGATCGACGGCGAGTACGTGCGCGAGCGGCTGGCCGGCGTCGTTGAGAATGCCGACCTCTCCGGGTACATTCTCTAAGGCAATTCCCATTAGGGCTCAGCAGGGGCCTCAGCCGAAGACGAGGATTCTTAGCCTCATGAAGAAATCGATTGGCGCCTTCGTGGCCCTGCTCGCGGCCGGAGTGCTGGTGGCGGCTGCAATAGCAGTAATAATCATTCGCCGCCGCCGGGAACCGGCACGAACTGCGGCGGACCGCCGAGCTCGAATCAGCTCGAAGTGCTCTTCCCGATACCCAACTCGAGGAACGCTCCCGCCGGCTCTGGGCAACGTCTACGTCTCGACGAAGGGCCAGCTGCCGCCGAGCAATCAGTTCAACTTCTGTACCTCGTGCAGAGCAACGGCAGCTCGACCTTCACGTCGCCGTTCTTCGGCATCAGCGAGTCGAAGATCCCGACGCCGCACGCAAAACCGAGCTACTCGAATCCCATCTACTACGCCTCGTCGCTCCCGTCCAGCTACTACATCGGGCCAAGCCAGTCCGTCGCGGTGCTCTGGAACGACGGCGGGACGGGCTGCAATCCGCACGTCCAAATATCGTCCTTCAAAACCAAGAGCTAGAATCGGGAAGCTCTGATCTAGCGGTCATCCCGAGCGCAGTCGAGGGACGACGGCGGTCACGCATCGAAATCCTTCGACTGCGCTCAGATGACAGACGCCAGACTATCATCAGGGCTTCCCGCGCGAATAACGAATAGCGGGCTTCGATGCCATACGTTCGTGAGATTTTGGCTGAGGGCCACCCCACGCTGCGCAGGGTCGCCAAGCGGGTTGACTCGACGAGATCGGCGAGCCGCTCTTCCAGCAGCTCATCGACGACATGTTCGAGACGATGTACGCGGCGCCGGGCGTCGGTCTGGCGGCGCCGCAGGTCAACGTTTCCAAGCGCGTCTTCGTGATGGACGTGCACGACGACGAGCACGAACCGGCGGTCGTCATCAATCCGAAGATCGAGCAGGTACGAGGAAGAGCTCGAGCTGCGCGAAGGCTGCCTGTCGGTCCCAGGGATGGTCGGCGAGATCGTACGCTTCAAACACGCCGCGGTCAGCGGGGCTCGACCGCCATGGCAAGAAGATCCGCATCGAAGGTGACGGCCTACTTCGCGCAGTGCCTGCAGCACGAGATCGACCATCTCGACGGCAAGCTCTACATCGACCGCGCGACCAACGTGCGCCCGGCCGTAACCGAAGAGGAGAAAGAAGCCGCGGAGGCTTGAGGACGCTCTTGCGTTGAGGACCCTCTTCTTCGGAACCAGCGAGTTCGCCGTGCCGAGCCTGCGCGTCGTTGCCGCCGCGACGACGTGCGCCGGCGTCGTGACGCAGCCCGACCGCCCCGCCGGCCGCGGCCATCGCTTGCGTCCAAGCCCGGTGAAGGCTGCGGCGCTCGAGCTGGGGCTGCGCGTGCTACGAGCCGCTGCAAACTGCGCGCCTTTGCCGGCGAGATCGCCGAGCGAGCGCTTCGACTTTTTCGTGCTTGGCGTCGTACGGGCGGATGCTGCCGCCTGAAGCTGCTGGCGCTGCCGGCGCGGGGCTCGCTCAACGTCCACCCGTCGCTGCTTCCGCGCTACCGTGGCGCGACGCCGATCCAGAGCGCACTCCTGCACGGCGACGAAGAGACGGGCGTTTCGATCATGCTGATGGATGCCGGACTGGATACCGGCGACGTCGTGGCATCGCGGCGCGTGGCGATCGAATCCGGCGATAACTACGGCGAGCTGCACGACCGGCTGGCGCTCGCGGGTGCCGAGCTGCTCGAAAGCGTTCTCGAGGAGGCGATGCGCGGCGAGCTGCAAGCGCGCCCGCAGCAGGGCGACGCCGAGCCTCACGCGGCCGCTCGCGCGCGAGGATCTCGTCGATCGACTGGCGCTGGCCTGCCGAGCGCATCGTGCGCGCGGTTTGCGCGTACGGCCCGCAACCCGCGGTGCGCGCCGAGATCGCCGGCGAGAGCGTCAAGCTGCTGCGCGCGCACGTCGACGAACGCGGCGAGCTGGTGATCGACGAACTGATCGCGCCGAATCGCGGCCGGATGAGCGGCGAAACCTATCTCCGGAGCGGGCACGAGCGAAGGATGACAGGCGAAGCGTGACTGCTCGGGAGCTGGCTCTGCGCGTCGTGCGCGACGTCTTTCCCGCACGCTGGGGGGGCGCCGGAGCGCAGCGCGCACGCGGCATTCGATTACCACGTTCGGCGCGCTCGAATTGAGCGAACGCGACGTTGCGTTCGCGGCGGAACTGGCGTACGGCGCGATCAAGATGCGGCGCGCGCTGGATTGGTATCTCGCATTCGACGCCGCGCAGGTGGAGAAGGTGCGCACGCTGGCGCCGTTAGTTCGCGAGATGCTGCGCCTGGCGGATCTACGAGCTGGTTTACACGCGTGCCGACGAGTACGCCACGGTGTTCGAGTTCGTCAACCTCGCCAAGCGCTTCGGCCATCGCGGGCATCGCGAATCTCGTCAACGCGGTGCTGCGCGCTTCCTGCGCGATCCGCGCAAGCGATCCGCACGCGCGAACTGTTCAGCGACGAGCACGAGTATCTCGCGACGCATTACTCGTTGCCGACGTGGCTCGTGCGCCAGTGGGGCCGAACGTTCTCCGCGTCCGCTCGAAGAGATCTGCGCCGCCGTCAACGAGCCGGCGCAGGCGGCGGTGACCGTCAACACGTCGGCGCTGCACGCCGGAGGAGGCGGCGGACGCAGCTCGCAGGATCGGCGGTACCGCGACGCGGCCCTCGGCGGTCGTGCCCGAATCGCTGCTTGCTGGAGAGCGGTCGGGCACCGGAGCGCGACGGACCAAGGATGGTGGCTGCAGTCGGAGAGCTCGGCGATGCCGGTCGACGTGCTCAATCCGCAGCCCGGCGAGAGCGATCGCTCGACGTCTGCAGCGGACGCGGCAACAAGGCGCTGCAGATCGGCGCGCGTCTGAAGGACCTGGGATCGCTGCTGTGCGTCGAGCGCGACGAGCGCAAAGCGGCGGCGCTCGGACGGCGCCTCGAGGCGGCCGGGCGTCGCCGCGGGGATCGTCGTCGGCGACGCGACGGCGGAGCTGCTGCCCTCGGAAAGCGCTCTTCGATCGCGTGCTGCTCGACGCGCCGTGCTCGGGGACCGGCATCGTCGGACGCCAGCCCGAAGCGCGCTGGAAGAAGCAGAGCACCGACGGCGAACGCCTTGCCGTCACGCAGCGGGCCCTCCTCGAGCAGCGCCGCGCGTTACGTCTATCCAGGCGGCGCGCTCGTCTATGCGGTCTGCTCGACGGATCCGCGCGAAACGACGGAAGTGATGGATTGGTTTTTGTCGCGAGAAAACTTCGAGCGCGGTCTCATTCCGGCGCCGTACGAGGGCCTGCTGACGCCAGCAGGCGACGTGCTGGTGCCGCCGGGCATCGACGGTCGCGACGGCTTCTACATTCGCGCGCGTGGAGCGCCGCGGGTGAACTTCTTGACGCGAAGCTCGAACAGGCGTGCGCGGCGTTCATCGAGCGGACCTTCGCACGAGACCTTTCCGAGCGACCTCGAGCCCGCGCAGATCGCCCGCAAGCTCGTCTCGACGATGGAGGCGCAGACGCGCGAGGACGACGGGCGGCTGTACCGCGCCGGGCTCGTACGCCGTCTACGTCAACCCCGGCGATTTCGAGCGGCTGGAGGAGCATCGCGACTATCTCGAGCGCGAGTGGGCCGATCTCGTCGCGCGACCTCGGCGGCGAGGGTCGGGGTCGGCTTTGCCGGCGAGCCGCGCGTCACGATGGCGTCTC
The DNA here is from genome assembly GCA_963844705.1 of Vulcanimicrobiota bacterium. GTDB lineage: Bacteria > Vulcanimicrobiota > Vulcanimicrobiia > Vulcanimicrobiales > Vulcanimicrobiaceae > Cybelea. The sequence continues at coordinate 766,021 of CAWJPI010000001.1, forward strand.
GCGAGGGCCTGCCGCTGGGCGCGATCGCGATCGAGACCGGCGAGAGCGCCAGGGCGCGCGCGCGCGCTTCGCTTTGCGGATGGTAAAAGGCGTGCCGCCTGACGGGGTATACTCGATCGAGGGCACGACGCGCATCGGGCGGAGCGACGACGAGCGAGATCGTCCTGGTCGATCCGAGCGTGTCGCGCGTGCACGCGATCGTCGAGGTCGACGGCCGGGAGCCGGTCGTGCGCGATCTGGGCTCGACGAACGGAACGTTCGTCAACGGCGAAGCGGGTGAGCGTCGAGGCGTTGCGCGACGGGGACGAGTTGATATTTGGGAACACGCGGATGAGGTTCGAAGCTGGCATGACGGCGCTGCTCGCCGTCGCGCCGGACTTTACGCGCGCGATGCGCTTCGGCTCGCTCGAGATCACGGCGGCGCTGCTGCGGTTGCCGTGCTCGCCGCGCGTCCGCGCTTCCGCGCCGCGGCGGAGATCGGCACGCTGACGCCGATGGAGGTCGGCGCTGGAGATCGTCGAGCGTCGCGGTCGACGCGCGTCAAGAGCGACGCCCGCCCTTCGAAATCGGTCGCGTCGGCAGCGCCGGCATCGCCCTTGCGGATGCCGAGGTGAGCCGCCGCCACGCCCGCGTCTCCAGCCAGACGGCGTCGTGTACGTCGAAGACCTCAAGAGCCGCAACGGCACGTTTCTCAACGGACGGCGCATCACCGATGCGATCGAGGTGCGCGAAGGCGACGAGATCGACGTCGGCACCACGCGCATCGTCGTCACGTCGGTGCGCCGAGCATGACGCTCGCTATTCGCGGCGATCGAGCCTCGTGCCTGAGCATGCAGCTCGCCGGCGGCACGTGGCTGCTTGCGGTTGCGCGCGGCTTTGGGTCGGATCGACGGCGCGCCGACCGAGCGCCGCGCTGCTCGCGCGGCTGCGTCTCGAGTGCGAGCGCCGTCTGCGCAGCCCGCGATTCCGCCGCGCCGTCGAGCGGCCGCAGGCCGCAGCCACCGCGATGCTGGCCGTCTTGGCGCGCGTCAACGCCTCGCTGCACGCTTCGCACGGCGAGTCACGAGGATTACGTCACCGCGGCAGCGTCGCTGACGCGTCGTGCTCGTGGTCGCGCGCTACGCCTACGTGATGCATGCAGGCGGGACCGCAGCCTACTTGGTACGCGACGGCGAGATCGCCGCGCTGTGCGCCGACGACACCTTGGAGGAGCGGCCGTTTCCAGTGCTCTCGCGGGCGTTTGCCGTAGCGCCCACGCTCGACGTCAGCGTCTCGAACGCGCGGCTCGGCCCAGGCGACGCGATCGTGCTGCTTGGGCGCCGCGTGGCAGGCGATGCCGAGCGGCGCGCGCTGCTGCAGCGGCTCGACGCGAGCGAACCCGGAGAGCAGATTCTCGTCGCGCGATTCGAGGAAGACGCGGCGACGACCGGCGCCTGCGAGCGTTCGAGCGGCGCGGCGTACGCCGCCGTGATGCTCGTGCGCGCCGCCGCCGCGCTCGGTTTTCTTTTCGCCGCGGTGCTGGCGCACTGATCGGTCTGGCCTCCCGGCGCCTCTTGCCGATGGCCGGCGCGCTGGCCGTTTCGGCGCTGATCCTTTCGTTTGCCCCGCGCCAGGCGATCGGGCCGCCCTGGATGCTCGCGCTGCTCGCGGCGCTCTGCGTACTGTGGGTGCTCTGGCAGCCTGCGGCGAGCGTGCGCGACGACGTGATGCCGGCGCTCGCGGTCGTGCTCGCCGCGCTCGGTCTCGCGATGGTCGCGCGTCTCTCGCCCCAATCTCGCGCATCGCCAGCAACTCTGGCTGCTGGTCTCGTTGGTGCTGGTGCTCGTCGCCGCTCCGGTATTCACGCAGTTCCGCCGCTTCGCCGCGATCAAGTATCTCTGGGTCGTCGCGTCGCTGGCGCTCTTCGCACTGCTGCTGGTCTTCGGCGAAGAGATCAACGGCGCGCGCCTCTGGATCAAGTTCGGACCGGTCGAGTACGAGCCGATCGAGCTGATCAAGCTCTTCATCGTGCTCTTCCTGGCGGCGTATCTTGCCGAGATGGCCGACGTGATCGCCGCGGCGCGCCCGTGGTCGCTGCGCGCTAACGTCAAGTACCTCGGCCCGCTGTTCATCGGCTGGGGCGCGTCGATGGCGATCCTCGTCGTGCAGCGCGACTTGGGCATGGCGACGCTGCTGTTGGCGACGTTCGGCACGCTGCTCTTCGTCGCGACGCGCCGCCTCGACATCGTGTTCTTCGGCGCATTGCTCTTCGCGGCGGGCACGTTCTGGGCCGTGCATCACTATCCGTACGTGCACGCGCGGATCGCGATCTGGCTGCATCCGTTCTCCGATCCGCTGGGCGCGGGTTATCAAAGCTCCCAGGCCTACTACTCGCTGGCCGCCGGCGGTTTGTTCGGCACCGGCTACCGGCTCGGCCACCCGCAGTTTATCCCCGACGTCGCCACCGATTACGTCTACGCGGCGTTCGCCGAAGAGTTCGGCGTGATCGGCGCGATCGTCGTGCTGGCGATCTTCTTGGACCTCGTCCGGCGCATGTTCGCAGCGGGGCTCGAGCAGCCCGATCTCTACAGCAAGCTCCTTGCCGCGGGGATGGGCGCGACGCTGGGCTTTCAGGTCGTGATCATCGTGGCGGGGGTCATCGGGTTGCTGCCGCTCACGGGAATCACGCTGCCGTTCATCTCGTATGGCGGCAGCTCGCTGGTCGCGAATTTCCTGCTCGTCGCTCTCGTGTGGGCGATGAGCGCTCGCCCTCGAAAGAAGGCTTGAGTGAAACGACTTCTCTGCGTCCTTTGTATCGCCGCCTTGGCCGCGTGCGCCAAGGGCGGCAACTCGAGCGCCTCGGCGTCGGCGACGGCGGCAGCCGTTGCAAAGAATCCCGCCTCGGCCAGCGACGGCGCGACGGTCTACGTCGCCAACTGCTCGAGTTGTCATCAGCCTAGCGGCCGGGGCGTCGCCGGCGCCTTTCCGCCACTGGCCGGGAATCCAACCGTCAACGGCAGTCCCATAGCGGTGATCGCGATCGTCAAGAACGGCCTCGAAGGACGCCTGGTGGTCAACGGCACGGCGTATAGCGGCATCATGCCGTCGTGGAAGCATCAGATCTCCGACGAGCAGATCGCCGCGGTGATCAGCTACATCCGCAGCACCTGGGGAAATCACGCGAGTGGCGTGAGCGTCTCCGACGTCGGCTCAATAAAGTAAGCTCCGCGCATCCCGTCGAACGGAGGCGCGTTACGCCGGCTCTTTGTAGGAGGAAGGCTTTCTATGTATGGCTACCCTTGGTTACTGGGGTCGCTGCTTTTGCTGCCGTTCGACTTCACTCCCGACGGCTTCGATACGTGCGACGGACAGCTCGTGCCGATCGGCAACGGCGACCTTTTCAAACCGCTCGGGACGCAGTTCGAAGGCGACGGGAAGACAGACTTTGGGCTGCCCGACCTAAGCGCTACGAACCGCTGAAGGGATTGACGTATTGCATCGCCACGAAGGGTGGGCCGCCGGCATGAAGCGTCAATCGTTCGTGCTCGCAGGCGCCGGCGCGTTGCTCGCGGGTTGCGCGGCGGGAACGGTGCCGTCCGCGTCAACCGCTCCCGACGGGCAACCGTCGGCGCAGCGTCCGTCGAGTTACGGCGACTCGGCCCAGATGGTCGGATCGCTGCTGTTGACCCCCTACGACTACGCTCCCAAATATTTCGCGAAGTGCGACGGGCAGCTGCTGTCGATAGACTCGCACCTCGTGCTCTTCAGTCTGCTGGGTAACAAGTTCGGCGGCGATGGGAAGAAGAATTTTGCGCTTCCCAACCTGACCGGCCAGGAGCCGATCAAAGGGCTAACGTGGGTCATCGCGACGCAGGGTTTCTATCCGGTTCGTAAGCACGTACACCCAAACTATTACGGGATAACGCCATTGCTGGGACAACTGACGTGCGTGGCCTATCTCGACAAGTACGTGCCGCCGGCCGGCTGGGCAGCCTGCGACGGCCAGTTGAAGGAGATCGCGAAGAACGTCGCGCTCTACTCGCTTCTCGGAACGAAGTTCGGCGGCGACGGCAAGACGACGTTCGCGCTGCCCGACTTGCGCGGGCACGAGCTCGGCAAGGGCTTGACCTTCCTGATCGCCCTCGCGGGAAGGTACCCACCAAAAAATTAGATCGAGGCAACTTCGCCGACGTGGAGACGCTCGCCGAACTCTTGCTCGAACAGGCTCTCGACGTATTCGAGCATTCCCGGGTCTGCGTGACGCAAACGCGCACGCGTGGCGCGCGGCCACGGCGAGGCGCAGTCGTTGGCCTCGACGTATGCGCGCAGCGATTCGGCGAAGTACTCGTCAACGCCGGTGGCGGCGTAGGGCGTAACGAAGGCGCGCGCATTGGCGAAGAGCGCGCGCACCTGCGGATCGATGCCGCTACGGTAGACGCCGCCGCCGAGCGCGCAGTCGAGCGCGTGGCCAAACTCGTGCGCCACCGTCATCGGACTGCGAGACCGCAGGTAAAGCGAGCGCTCCTCGACGACGAAGAGGCCGGCCGGAGGCGCCGGCCAGGCGTCGACGTCGATGCCCAGGCGCGCCAACGCCTGGGAGGCTTCGCGATAGAGTTCGCCGGGCCGTAGCAGCAGCACGCGGATCCCGTGGCGGAGCGCGTAGGCCAATGCCGCCCGGCCGAAGCGCAGCAGCGTCTCAATGACCTGCGGCTCGGCTGGCCGGCGCCGGGGAGATTCGAAGAGCCGGCGCGCGGTGGTCGTCGCGTCCTTCTGCATCCCGAAATCGTGACTCACCGAGGTTGCGCGGCCGTTGCTGAAGGGTTTTCAGAATTTTTTCACATCCTCCACCTAGCGTGAGGGACGTAAAACGATTAGTGCTTCTGGTTAGCTCGGGGTGGTTAGCCGGCGGACTCTGTGGGGGAAAATGGTAAAAAGCTTACATCAACGCATCGCGCTCGCCGCGGTCGCCACGCTCGTCGTGGCAGGCTGCGGGGGCCAGCAATCCAATCTGGTGCCCGGCTCCTCGATGAGCGGCGCCGCGGTGCCGCAAAGGGGCATCTTGACAGAGGACGATACCTCGATCCTCAAGACCGATAAGAAGCAGGTCGAGATCGGCTCGACCATCGATCCAAAGTTCGGGCAACTCAACCCGTACGGGCTCACCGTCGCGCCGGCGACGGCGGGCGATTTCACCAAGGGCGATCTCGTCGTCTGCAACTTCAACGCGAAGAACAACGTGCAAGGCACCGGCTTTACCGTCGTCGCCCTGCATCCCAAACCCGGCTCCAAGCCGCTGCTCGTCTCTGCCAGCAAGACTTTGAAAGGCTGCGCGTCGCTGGCGCTGAGTACCGGCGACGACATTTGGGCCAGCGCGTTCTCCGCCAACGACGAACCGATCATCTCCGCCGGCGGCCAGTCCGAAGGCGCTCTCAAAGGTAAACCGTACGACCGCCCGTGGGGCCAAGCGTTCGCGCAGCCCAACACCGGCAGTCCCGCCTTCTACGAGAGCAATGCTGCCGACGGTACGATCGTGCGCATCAACCTCAGCTCGGGCTTCCCGACCGACGTGATCGCGAAAGGCTTTGCCGTCAATCACGGTAAGCCGGGCAGCATCTTCGGACCCTCGGGCCTCACCTACGATCCCACCGGCGACGTGCTCTACATCGTCAACGGCACCAACAATACCGTCGTCTCGTTCTCGAACGTCAGCTCGATCCCGACGGGCGGCATCACCGTGGGCAAAAACGGCAAAACCTTCAGCGGTCCCAATGCCTCCGACGCGAAGCGCGTATTCTCGGGCGGCCCGCTCGACGGTCCGATCAGCGCCGCGCTGCTGCCCAATCACAACCTGATCCTCGGCAATACGGGTAATCCGAGCGGCGAGAATATCATGGTCGAAATCACGCCCAGCGGCAAACTGCTGGCGACGCGCAACGTCGACAAAGGCGCCTCGGGATCGCTCTTCGGCATCGTGGCCACGGGAACCAACGACACCGATACGAAGGTCTACTTCAACGACGACAACGATAACGATCTTCGCGTCTTAGAAAAGTAAGGGTTCGTGCCGCTCGAGAAAAGCTCGCTCCATGCTTTGTGTGTAACCGCCGTCGCAGCTCTTCTCGGAGGCTGCGACGGCGCCGTCTCGAGCGCGCGCATCGTGTTGCCAAGTGCGGGCGCGGCAGCACGCCATCATTCGGTCGGACTGGGCGCAACGCTGACGTCTGGGGGCGGCCAGATCTACGGCTTCGACATCGATCGAGGCGGCGCGGGCGGCGTTCTCGCGACCGCGGCCAACGTCGAGACGTTCGACGAGAGCACCGGCGAAATTCTCACGATCTATCCCAAGAAGACGCCGCGGGGAACGTCCTACGGCGCCGACGGCATCGTAACCGGCGACGTCGGCCTGATCACGCGCTACGTCGTGCCGAGAGGGCAGATCTACGCCAAGCGCTTCTATGACGTGATGAGCCCGGCCACCAAAGGCAAGTTCACCGGCGAGTGGACGCCGCCGGTCAAGGACATCCAGGTCGAAGCGCTGGGCCCGAATCAAAGCACCGGCGAGACCGCCGTCTTCGCCATCGAACTGAAAAATCAGGACATCCCCGACATCTTCGCATCGAACGTCGCGCAAAACACGTTCGGCAAGGTGTACCACCTCAATCCGAGCTACTTCTCGCTCGGCGATCAGCCGCAGGTCGCGCAGGATACCGCGACGGGGCAGGCCGTGATCGCGACGTCGCCCGACGGCGGGCGCGTCGGCGGCCTCGCGCCGATCAACGTACTCGTGGACTTGAAGACTGGAAAGCAAATTCAGTTCAACGGGCTCGACATCGGGCCGTACGGTTCGGGTTTCGTCAACGGCTTGGCAGTCGATTCGACTAGCGGCATCGCTGCGACGACGACCGAACTCAACGCGCAAGTCGAGTTCTACGACCTCAAGAAGCGGACGGGAATCGCGGCGCAGCTGCCCTGCACCGGCGACGCCTCGCAGTATAACAGCGGCAGCGGCATCGCCAGCGATCCGGTCAATCACCTCTTTCTCGTGACGGACCAAGTCTATTGCAGCGGTAGCGAGGGCAGCGCAATCGTCGTCTACGACGAGCAAGGAAACGAAGTCGAAACGCTTACCGGCTTCAAGTTTTTCATCGGGGAGCCGGCGCCGGCGATCGACCCCAGGGTGCGTATGGGCTGGGCCTTCGGGCCGGGCGTCAACCAGCTGCAGCAGTTTTTTTACTAGGTGGGTGGCTTCTCGAGGGCTCCTAGGCAATCGGCCGCCGTGCGCGAAGGACGGGCTTCGGAGGAGAGATAGATGATTGCTCACAGGCTCGGAATCTGCGCGGCGGCCCTGACGCTCGCCGTCGCCCCTGCGGCCCTCGCCGCGCAAACTGATTCTCAAGATTCGGATTACATCGCCAAGGTCAGCACCGCCGCACCGGCCGCGGTCGCCGCTTCTGCAACGATCATGCAGATGGAGGCGAACGGATCGGTGCGCACGATCCGCGCGGGCACCAATGGGTTTACTTGCATGCTGGTTGACCCAATCACGCCAATGTGCGCCGACGCCGGTGCGATGGCGTGGATGCAGGCTCTCGTGAAGCACGCGACCCCGCCGGACGCAACCGGGTTCGTCTACATGCTGGCCGGCGACAACGGCGCGAGCAACAGCGATCCCTATGCATCTGCGCCCGCCGCCGGCAATCATTGGGTGAAGACCGGCCCGCACGTGATGATCGTCGGACCGTCAGTCAAAAGCATGGGCTACCCGGTGTCGCTCGACCCCGACGCGGCGCGGCCGTACGTCATGTGGCCCGGCACGCCGTACGCGCACCTGATGATACCGGTAGGCACGACTCAGTAAAAAGCTTTACGGACAACGGCGTACCGGTAGGGAAGACTGTGTAAAAGAGGGTAAAAATCTCTGCGATAGCTTTTCGGAGGATGAAATGGCCGGCAGAGCGTTGGTGTTTCTCGCGGCGGTGGGGCTCGCAGCATGCTGCGGTTGTGCGTCGGGCGTTAACTCGCCGCTCGCCTCTGTCGACGCTCGAACTTCCGGCCGCCAGGCCGGTGGTCCGTCGGGCGGTCGCATTACTCACATCGTCATCATCGTGCAGGAGAACCGCAGCTTCGAAAACTTCTTCGCCGGCTATCCGGGCGCGAACGCGCCGATGTCGGGATGCGCCGAGATGGCCTCGCCGAGAAAGAGCACCGGTTCGGGTTCCGGCAACTGCCCCTACGGGGACGTCCAGGTGCAGCTCAAACAGATCACGTTCGACGGCCCGGACCTCCCGCACGACTATCACCAGGCGAAGGTTGACTACCGTCACGGGAAGATGGACGGCTTCTCGGAGTTCGGCAAGCACTATCCCTACGAGGCGTATTCGTACGTCAATCACGCGCTGATCGCGCCGTACTGGTCGATGGCGCAGCAGTACGTGCTCGCCGACAACATGTATCCCACCGAATGGGGAGGCAGCTTTACCGGCCACTTGACGCTGGTCGCCGGCATGGACACGATCCGCCAGAAACCGTTCAAACGATCCGAAGTGGACTTCCCCGACGGGATCTACGACGACTGCGACTCGCCGCCCGGTACGAGAAGCTCGTACATCACGCAGCGCGGCGCCGAACATTACTACCAAGGGCCCTTCCCGTGCTTCGATCAGTTCAACACGATCGCGGAGTCGCTCGACGCCGCCGGAATCTCGTGGAAGTACTACGCGACCAAGGTGCTGGACGACGGCATGTGGGAGCCGTTCGAGGCGATCAAATACGTGCGGTACGGTCCGGACTGGAACAACGTCATCGCGCCGCAGACCGAGGTGCTCGGCGACGCCGACGACGGGCAACTCGCCGCGGTGAACTGGGTGACGCCCAGCAAAGACGACTCGGATCACCCGCACTATCACAGCGACAAAGGGCCGTCGTGGGTGGCTTCGATCGTCAACTCGATCGGCGAGAGCCCCTACTGGTCCAACACGGCGATCATCGTGCTGTGGGACGATTGGGGCGGCTGGTACGACAACGCCAACCCTCCCCAACTCGATTACCGCGGGCTGGGCTTTCGCGTTCCTTGCTTGATCATCTCACCCTATGCGAAGCAAGGGTACGTGAGCCACGTGCTCTACGAGTACGGCAGCGTGCTGCGGTTCATCGAAGAGACGTTCTCGCTCGCTCCGATCGGCCCGATATCGAAGGACTATACCGACCAACGCGCCGCGAGTCTCGACGACGCGTTCGATTTCGCGAAGAGTCCGCGTCCGTTCGCGCCGATTCCGACGAAGTACGGGATCTCCGTCTTCAAGCACGAAAAGCCGTCGAACGACCCGATAGATACGCAGTAGTCAGCGCGACGGCGCCTCGAGCGTAAAGCCGCCGTCAACCTGCGGCCGCGCTACGACGTGGATCACCACCGCATCGCCCTGCGCGCCGTCTCCGGCTTCGATGCGCCACGTTCCCAAACGCAGTGGCCAAAACGAGTTCCCCGCGGCGTCGAGCGCGAGCGGCGCGCCGTCGGCGCTCCAGCGCACCGCGCCGTGCGCGCCACCCGCGCGCGGCGCCAGCTGCTGCTCGCGCTGCGCGAGCGCGTCTCTCGTGGGGTTGAGCACGAACGTGTCGCCGTCGTGCGGAAAGAGAATGCGCAGGTGCGCGACCGCACCGCGCGCGCGCAGCGACGCTACGTCGGCGGGGCGCACCCATTCTTGCACGACCGCCGGGCACTGCGCGCCGCGCCGCGAGGCGAGCCGGCCCGTCGTGGCGCAGATCGCGACGCGAACGAAACCGGGCGGCGACGCGAACGGCGGCGGATCGGCGTTGCGTTCGTAGAGGTGCAGCATGATGCGGTTCCAGAGCGGGCCGGCGCCGGTCACGCCGGAGACACCGCGCATCGGCGCTGCCGTCGAAGTTGCCGACCCATACGCCGACCGTGTAATCGCGCGTGTAGCCGACCGTCCAGGTGTCGTGAAAATCGGACGAGGTACCGGTTTTCACCGCTGCGGGGAACGGCATCTCGAGCACGGAGTGTACGCCGAACGAGTGCGCGCGCGCGTGCGGATCGGCGAGCATATCGGTGACGAGCGCCCAATCGGGCTCGCTGCCGATCTGCAGCGTCGGCGTGGTTGCGAGCCGCCGGTGAGATGAAGCGGCTCGAAATCACCGCCGCGGGCCATCGCCGCGTAGGCTTGCACTAACTCCCAGAGACTCACCTCGCCGCTGCCCAGCGTCAGGCCGAGCCCGTAGTATGACGCGGAACGGTCGAGGTGCGCGAAGCCCAGCTCGTGCAGCCGATGCAGCAAATTGCCCGACGCCGAGGCCGGAGAGCACGCGCACCGCGGGAACGTTGAGCGAGTTCGCGAGCGCGTAGCGTACGCGCACCGGCCCGCTGAAGCGGCCGCTATAATCGGCGGGCTGATAGAGCCGGCCGCCGGGAATCGCGTAGGCCGCAGGTACGTCGGGGAGGATCGTCGTCGAGCGGATCGTTCCGCGCTCGAGCGCGAGCTCGTAGGTGAACGGTTTGAGCGACGAGCCGGGCTGGCGCAGTGCCTGCACGCCGTCGTTGCGGCCGAGTACGGCGTCGGAGAAGTAGTCGGGCGAGCCGACGTAGGCAAGCACCGCGCCGGTGCGGTTGTCGGCGACGAGCGCGGCCGCGTCGGTGACGTGATAGCGCGCCAGCGCGGCGACCACGTCCTCCGTCTGCGCCTGGACGAAGCGCTGCAGCGCGCGGTCGAGCGTCGTGCGAACGCGGCCCGCGGCATCGGGCTGCGTTCGTCGAGCAAGAAGAGCGCGTGCGCCGCGTCGGCGATGCCGTCGTCGTGGCGGCGAACGTGCAGCGTCTCGGCAAAGGCCGTCGTCGCACGGCGGGCGCGATCTCGCCGCAGCGCGACCATGCGGTCCAGCACGTAGCGCTGCCGAATGCGCAGCGCCGGCCAATCCGCGCCGGGCGCCAACCTCGCCGGATCGTTGGGAATCGCTGCCAGGAGCGAGGCCTGCGCGAGATCGAGATCGGCGGCGGGTTCGCCGAAATAGGTGCGCGCCGCCGCCTCGACGCCGTAGACGTTGCCGCCCATCGGCACGCGGTTGACGTACGCCTCGAGGATCTGCGGCTTGCTCGAACCGATCTCGATGCGCTCCGCGCTCCAGATCTGCGAGAGCTTCCCGCGAGTACGGTGCTCGGAGACGGAATAGAGCAGCCGCGCGAGCTGCATCTGCGATCGTCGACCCGCCGCTGCGGGCCTGCCCGAAGATCGCGTACTCGCGCGCGGCCCGGAGCAGCGCCGGGAAGTCGACGGCGCCGTGGTGCCAGAACCGTGCGTCTTCCGCCGCGACGATCGCCTGCAGAAACGCCGGCGAGACCGCCGTCGAGCGGCACGCTCACCGCGTGCGCCGAGGCGCGCGCCGAGGATCGTGCCCAGCGCGATGCCGTCGCGGTCGGTGTAGGTGACGGCCGCGATCGGGCCGCCGGGACGTCAGCGTACGTCGACACCGCTGCTTTGCAGCGCGATCGCCGCCGCGAGCGCGACAGACTCCGCCGCCCAACGCGAAGAGTTTGGTCACCGTGTGATGGAATGAGAGCATGCGTGCGACCGCTTTATTCGTCGATCGTTGGCATTGCCTTGGCGGCACTGGTTTCGTGTGCCGGAGCCCGCGCCCGGCACGACCCGGCTCGTCGCGGTGCAATCGCTGCCGAAACCCTCGCTGCCGCCGTGGATGCTCTCGATCTCGCCGACGGCGAGGCGCAGGCGCTCGCGCAGATTCGCGTGATCTTCGCCAAACCGATCGCTGCCGGTTGCGGCGCTTTCGGAGGCCGGCCCGCGCCGACGTGCTCGCGCATTTCTCGATATCGCCCGCGCTCGGCGGCCGCTTCGTGCTGCTGACGCCGCGGATGGTCGGCTTCGTCGCCGATCAGGCGCTGCCGGTCGGCACGCGCGTGCGGGTAACGCTCGGCGCGGGCTTGCGCGATCTCGCTGGCGACTCGCTCGCACGACGACTCGCCTGGACGTTCGGCACCCCCGCGCTGAACCTCACCGACCTGCCGCAACTTGGGCCCGACGAAGACGGCGACGACGCCGGCGCCGGCGGGCGTAAATCCGAAGCTCGCGATCACCGCGAACGCCGCGCTCGACGAGGCGCTCGCTGTCGAACAACGCGCACGCTGGTCGGGCGGCGGCGACAGCGTCGGCGTCACGGCGGCGCTCGAAGCGACGCCGACGCCGGCTGTCCCGGAAGCAACGCTGCGGAGCTCTTCGATCCGTCGCTCAACGATCTGGACGATACGATCTGCGCCCGGCAGCGGAACTGCGCGCGGGGAACGACCTACGCGCTGCGCATCGCGCCCGGCGTGACGCCCCAGTACGGCAACGTTCCCACGCTCGCGGAGCTTCGACGGGCAGATACGCACGTATGACGCGCTGACGGTCGTACCGACGCCGATGGCGAGCCCCAACAGCGGCTGCGCGCTTCGCCGACGGCGATCCGGTGATCGCGTTCAGCAATCCGCTCGATCCGATCGGTCGGCCGGACGCCGTGACGATCTCGCCCGCGCCGGCCGCTCGGTGAAGTCGCTCTTCAGCGTGCCCGATCAATCGAACACGATCGCGATCGATCCCTACGCGCTCGATCCCAACGCGAACGTACGTGGCGACGATCGCGGCAGCGTCAAGAGACGTCTTCGGTCAAACGCTCGGCCAGCGCGCACAGAGTGACGCATCCGTACGTCCGGACTTCGCGCCGGGCGCGTGGGCGCCGACCGGAGCAACGGTCATTCCTGCGGGCGCGCCCGTCGCGCTGAACTTCTACGCGACGAATCTTCCCGGGCGACGCGCTATCGGGTCGCCTATGCGAAGGTCGCGCCGGTGCAGATGCTCGGCTATCCCGACCCGCTCACAGCTGCTCGCCGACGCCAAGTCTGGCCGCGCGGCAACGCTGCCGGTGCGCGGCCCAACGCGCAGAGCGTGGTGAAGCGTTCCGTTGCAGCGCGCGCATCGGCGCGGACTTACGGCGCGCTCGCGTACGGTTTTCGCACGGCGCTCGACGCGCAGGGCGCAGGCGCCGTCGCTCACCGGCATCGTGCAGCTGACGAATCTCGGCGTCTTCGCCCAGTGGTTTCCGGCGCACGGCATCGTGCTGGTTCAGCATTTGAGCGACGGTGCGCCGGTGCAGCGACGCCGCGCGTCACCGTCTACCGCATCGACGACCGAGCAACAAGCCGCCGCCGCAGCCGTGCGCGAGCGGCAGCACCAACGGCGACGGGCGAGCTCGATCTCCGCGGCGTCGACGTCGAACGCTGTTCGGTGCTGCGGCCTCGGCGAATCAAGCGCCGAATCTCGGCTTCGTCGTCACCCAAGGGCGCCGACGTCGCGACGGTCACACGTCTGGAGTTGCAGCGGCATACTCGCGCTTCGACGTCAATAGCGGCTGGACGAGCGGCGCGCCGCTCTCTCGCGGCACGATCTTCAGCGACCGCGCAGATGTATCAGCCCGGCGAACGCGGCGAGATGACCGGCATCGCGTACTACGTGAAAGGCTCGCAGCGTCGTTGCCCGACGCGAACGCTAGCTACAAGCGTCACGCTGACCGATCCCGAGCAACGCGACGACTCCTCGCTCGGCACGCGTGAAGACCGATGCGCTTCGGCGTCTTCTCGTTGCCGATGACGTTTTCGAAGCAGCAGGCGTTGGGTTACTACACGATCGACGCAAAGGGAGCCAACGGCAACGATATCAACGGATCGCTGCGCGTCGCCGAGTTCAAGCCGCCGAACTTCAAGCTGACGCTCACGCTCGGCGCGACGTCGGCGACGGCGGGCTCGAGCGTCATGCGCGAGCGTTGCGGCGAACTACCTCTTCGGCGCGCCGCTGCAGGGCGGCACGGCACACGCGTACGTGACGCGCGACGTCGCGACGCTGCAGCCGAAGGGCTGGGACGATTTCTCGTTCGGCCCGCAATGGTTCTGGCCCGAAGCAGACGCCCTCGTTCGACACCGACGTGCTGCAGCGCGACCTGCCGCTCGACGCGCAAGGCACGGCTTCGCTCGACGTCGCGGTTCCGCGCGATCTGCCGTTTCCGATGACCTATCGGGTCGACATGGAGACGAGCGACGTTTCGAACCTTTCGGTCAGCCGACTCGCAAGACGTTTTCTCGCGCTGCCGGCCGACGCGGTGATCGGCTTGGCCTCCGACGCGGTCGGCAAGGCGGGCGACGCCGATGCCGATTCGCGTGATCGTCACCGACGCCGACGGCAACAGCCGATGCCGGGCGCGGCGTGCATCTCGAGCTGCAGAAGATGACGTACACGTCGGCGACGCAGGAAGTAGAGGGCGGCGAAAACGCGCAGCAGGCGATCAAATACGATACCGTCGCGACGGCCGACGTCACCTCCGGCGACGGCGCCGGTCACCGCGAAGCTCACGCCGACCGATGCCGGCCCGTATCGCGTCCTTGCGAACGTTGGCGGCGCGCGACGCAGCAAGAGCGCGGCGAGCGCGACGCGAATCCAAGTCTTCGCGTTCGGCGCCGGCGAGGCCGATTGGGGGCTGCAACGATCCTAACGCCGTCGCGGTCAAGCTCGACAAGAAGCAGTACGCCGTCGGCGATACCGCGACGGCGCTGATCGCGTCGCCCTTCGCCGACGCCGACGTTTACGTCGCCGTCGTACGCAGCGACACGATCTACCGCACGACCCTGCACGGCGTGCGCGGCGCCGTCGCGCGTGCACGTTCAAGATCACGCCGGAGATGCTGCCCAACGCCGCGGTCGAGGCGGTGGTCGTGCGCCGCGGCGAGCCGCTCGCGGCGGTCAACCGGAGCGCTCGACGCGCTCGCGCGCACGGGCATGGCCGCGTTCAACGTCGACGTTGCCGGCCGCTATCTCAAGCTCGCGATCGCGCCGCAGAGCGCGACCGTCACGCCCGGCGGCGCGCAGCGCGTCGCATTTCGCGCTGACGGCGAAGGACGGCTCGCCGGCGCGTGGTGAGATCGTCGCGATGGTCGTCAACGATGCGATCCTGCAGCTCTCGGGCTATCGCTTGCCCGACCTCGTGCAGACCGTCTTTGCGCAGCAGCCCATCGCGACGATCTTCGCCGACAACCGCGAGAACGTGACGCTCAAGACGCAGACGCCGCCGCTCGAGAAGGGCTTCGGCTACGGGGGCGGGTTATCTGGCCGGCGCGGCGAGCACGCGCGTGCGCGCCAACTTCCAGCCGTTGCCGTACTACGGCGTGCTGAAGACCGACGCTTCGGGACGCGCGAGCGCGACGTTCACGATGCCCGACGATCTCACGACGTGGCGCGTGATGGCCGTCGCGATCGACGACGACGCATGCGCACTTCGCGACCGGCGACACGACCTTCATCTCGACGCAGCCGCTGATCGCCAATCCGCTGCTGCCGCAGTTCGCGCGTCCGGGCGACAGGTTCTCGCTCGGCGTTTCGATCGCGAATCAAACGGGCGCCACGGGTGCGCTCGATCTCGTGCTGAAGCTCACGCGGCGCGCTCGCGTTTGCGCAAGGCGACCCGCAGAAGCTGCAGACGACGGAGAACGCCGCCAGCGGCATGCAAGCGTTCCGCTTCCCGGTGGTCGCCGGCACGCCGGCGCCGACGCAGGTCGAGGCGCAGAGCGCACTGGGCTCGCAGCGCGACGCGTTCCGCGTGCCGTTCGACACGACCGACCGCGCCGTCACGGAATCGGTCATCGAGAGCGGCGTGAGCGCGAAGCAGGCCGCGATTCCGATCGACCTGCGGCGGGCGGCTCGCTGCAGCTGACGCTGGCGAACTCGGTCGTTCCGCAATTGGCCGTGCCCGTCCGACAACGTGCTCCAAAGCCGACGCGCTGCCGCTGGCCGACGATGCTGCTTCGCGCCTGATCGTCGCGAGCGCGCTGGCGCAAGCTGCGCGAGCCGTATCGTCTGCAGGTGCGCGTCGATCCCGCGGCCGCTGCCGCTGCGCAACCTGCAGAACTGCTGCGTACCAGCGCGGCGACGGCGGTTTCGCGTACTTCGGCGGCGACACCGCGAGCGATCCGTTCGCGACGGCCGGCGCGATCGACGCGCTGACTCTTCGCGCGCTCGCAGGGCGTTACGGTCGATTCGGGCGCGCTCTCGCGCGCGGCCGGCTTCATGTTGCAGGCGCTGGCGAATCCGGGGCGCTTCCGTGGTGCGCGCGACGCGCTCTGCAAGGCGCAGGTGCGTTTCGAAGCGCTATGGGCGCTGCGCAGGCCGGACAGGCGCGCACGGACTTCCTCTCCGACGATCGTCGCTCAAGGCGACGCCTTCGATAGCGCGACGCAGATCCGGTTGGCGCGTTATCTGCTGCGCGCGCCGGGGCGACACGCGCAGGGCACGGCGATGGCCGACCAGCTGACGCAGCAGGCTCTATCGTCACGGGGCGCTACGCGGCCGCGAATCTCTCCGCGCCGTGGGCGTGGCTGGGGTCGCTGGTCGACGCGCAGGCGCAGATGCTGCAGCTCTTGCTCGAGCGGCACGCGCCGGCCGAGCAGATCGACGGCGCCGTGCGCGCACTGGTCGCGCAGCAGTGCCGATGCGGCTGGCCGACGACCGACGACACTGCCGCTGCGCATGACGGCGCTCTCGGCGTACGCGGCGACCGAGCGGCTGGCGCCGGCGACCGCGACCGCGAGCGTCGGAGGGCGCGTCGGTCGCGCAGGCGCAGTTCGGCTCGACGGCGTCGTCGCAGACGCTTCACGATCGCCGCTGCGACGCTCGGAAGCGGCGCGCTGGCGATCGACGGCGCGGCGCACTACCTCGTGCTCTACACCTATCCCGTGCCGACGGATGCGCCGGGAGAGCTGGCGGCGTTTCGCGTGATGCGCACGTTGGCAGATCCCAGCGTCGTGGGCGGAGCGGCGAGCGCGCCGCTGGCGACGATGGATCTCGCGCCGGTTTCGCCGGTTTCGGTGGCTGCAGGCCGCGTCTTCGACGTGGGCGTACGAGCGATCGTCGATCATCCGGTCGACCGCCTCGTTATCGAGGATGCGCTGCCGGCGGGCTTCGAAGCGGTCGATACGAGCGTTCCGCACGTCGCTGCAGGCGATCGTTCCGCAGAGCGACAGCTGGCAGATCGATGCGACGCAGATCTATCGCGATCGCGTCGTCGCCTACGCGCAGCACCTCGAGCCCGGGGTGTACGACGTGCACTACCTCGTGCGCTCGGTTACGCCGGGTACGTTCGCATGGCCGGGCGCGCGAGCATATCTGCGGGATGCGCCCGAACAGTTCGGCCGCAGCGCTGCGGCGCGGCTCGACATTACTTCGCCATGACAAGGAGCGATACGTTATGCCAAAGTTCTTGATCCAAGTCTCGTACACACCCGAGGGCGCGAAGGGCGTGCTCAAGGATGGCGGCTCGGCTCGGCGCAAGGCCGCGGCCGACCTGCTCGCGGAGTTTGGTGGAAAGGTCGAAGCCTTTTACTTCGCCTTCGGCGCCGACGACGCGGTGCTCATCGTCGACGTTCCCGATCAGGTGGCGATGGCGGCGATCTCGATGACCGTAGCGGCAACGGGCGCCATCCGCACGAGGGCAACGGAACTTCTGACGTGCGAACAGATCGACGAAGCGGCGAAAAAGCACGTCACGTATCGGCCTCCCGGCCAGTGAGTGTTATCTTTCACCACGGCTAGAGCCGAACGCGAGGGCCGCCGGCAGGCGCCTTTACGGGGCGTAAGGCGAGAGCGACCATCTCTGGCCGGTATAGTTGCCGCAGTGTCGCCATCGTTAGCCGGTTGTCTCTGCCGTCGTTGATGATGTCGAGACACTTGCTGCGACCCGTAAACACCGTGCGCAGTCGCCAGTAGCCGGTGGTTCCGTTGCCCTCAACGGTCCACTGCTGTCCCGTGTAGTTGCCGCAGGTGGCCATCGTCAGCCGGTTGTTCGTACCGTCGTTAACGATATCGAGACACTTTCCGCGGCCCGTGAACTCGGTCCGCAGGCGCCAATATCCCGGGATGCCATTGGGTTCGACGATCCATCTCTGTCCGGTATAATTTCCGCAGGTCGCCATCGTCACTCGGTTGTTCGCGCCGTCGTTGACGATGTCCAAGCATTTCGCGTGCCCGGTGAACGCCGTACGCATGCGATACGTTCCGGGCAGCGCCGATGCGGGAACGGCCAACAGGGCGGACAAGGCAATAAGCCCAGCGACGAACGTGAAGCGATGAAGCATACGTATCCTCCGGCTGAAGCTATTGCGCCCAACTTCGGATGCACCTGGTCAACGAGTAAGGCGCCACCACGCTAACGGAACCTCGCGACTCGCGAGGTTCCTAGCGGCGTGGCTTCGAGGTCGTTGATTACCTAGGGGCAGTAGTACTTCGCCATCGCGCTGCCGGCGATGCTGATGGTCTTGTTGGTGTTATTCACCCAGTAGACGTAAACGTTGCTGCCGTTCGAACCCGTCTGCGGTGACGTCGATCGCCAGCGGGGTGCCGCCGTTGCTCTTGTTCCAGAAGTTGTTAAAGAAGCAGCCGTTCTTTTTGAACGTGGTAGAAGCGCAGATGTCCCCCGGCTTACAGGTCTTGTCGGGAGAGATCGCGGCGGCTTGAAGGAAGCCTTCGGTCGTCCCGACCATGGCCTGGCGCGGCGCGATCGCCGGGTTCATCGTAATGACCGAGAGAAGTAGTGACGTTAACAGCATAGATAGTATGGTGATCTCCTCATGGGCGACGGTAGTATGAGTTACATACGCGTAGCATAACCAATGTGATGCGACTCAATCGCAAGCGGGCGGACTCTTTTTCACAATTTCTAATGCCCGCTCGCCGCGCAAAGAGGGCCACCCTCGCCGGTTCCCGTATCTATTATTTTTAATATATAGCACCTGAGAGGAAGAACGATGAGCACCTACCGAGCCCCGCTGCGCGACATGCAGTTCGCCCTGCGCGAGCTGGCCGGCATCGAGGAGATCGCGACGCTTCCCGGATGCGAGAGAGACGCTCGACGTGCTCGACTCGGTGCTCGAGGAGGCTGCGGCGTTTGCCTCCGGCGTGCTCGATCCGCTCAATCGCGCCGGCGACAAGGAAGGCTGCACGTGGAACGACGGCGAGGTCAGCGACGCCGCCCGGTTTCAAGGAGGCCTACAAGCAGTTCGCGCGAGGCGGGCTGGATCGGTCTGCCGGTCCCGACGGAGTACGGCGGCCAGGGGCTGCCGCAGATTCTGCTCGGCCCGACGCTGGAGATGTGGAACGCGCGCCAACATCGGCTTCGCCAACGGCCCGCTGCTCAACCAGGGCGCGATCGAAGCGATCGAGCTGGTCGGCTCGCGACGAGCAGAAGCAGCGCTACATTCCCAACCTGGTCTCCGGGAAGTGGACCGGCACGATGTGTCTCACCGAGCCGCAGGCCGGCTCCGACCTCGCGCAGGTGCGCGCGCGCGCTGTGCCTGACGGCGACCACTACCTCATCAGCGGCACGAAGATCTTCATCACGTTCGGCGAGCACGACATGGCCGAGAACATCATCCACCTCGTGCTCGCGCGTCTTGCCCGACGCGCCCGAAGGCACCAAGGGCATCTCGCTCTTCATCGTGCCGAAGTTCCTCGTCAACGACGACGGCAGCTCGGCGAGCGCAACGACGTCGTCTGCGCGAGCATCGAGCACAAGCTCGGCATCAACGGCAATCCGACCTGCACGCTCAACTACGGCGAGAAGGGCAAGGGCGCCGTCGGCTATCTCGTCGGCGAGCCCAATCGCGGCCTCGAGTATATGTTCATCATGATGAACGCCGCGCGCTTCTCCGTCGGCGTGCAGGGCATCGCGCTGGCCGACCGCGCCTACCAGAGCGCGCTCGAGTACGCGCAGGAGCGCGTGCAGGGCCGCGACCTCAAGCCCGGCTCGCGCGCGCCGGAGGCGATCTTCAAGCATCCCGACGTGCGCCGCATGCTGATGCTGCAGAAGGCGACGATCGAGGCGATGCGCGCGCTTGGCCTACGTGACCGCGGCCTCGCTCGATTTCGCCGCGCGCCATCCCGACGAGAAGGTGCGCAAGGCGCACAAAGCGTTCGTCGAGCTGATGATTCCGGTCGTCAAGGGCTGGTGCACGGAGAACGCCGTCGAGCTCTGCTCGATGGCGCTGCAAGTCTTCGGCGGCATGGGCTACATCGAAGAGACCGGCATCGCGCAGCAGTACCGCGACGTGCGCATCATCACGATCTACGAAGGCACGACCGGCATTCAAGCGCTCGACCTCGTCGGCCGCAAGCTGCTGCGCGACATGGGCGCGGCGGCGCGCACGGTCGGCAAGCAGATGGAAGCGGTCGCCAAGGAGTGCGCCGCGCAGTTCGGATGCAACGGTCAAACGCATCGGCGAAGCGCTCGGCAAAGGCCTCGAGGCGCTCAACGAGACCTCGCAGTGGATCGGCATGAATGCCATGGGCGACCTCCACAAAGCCTTCGCGTGCTCGGTTCCGTACCTGCGGCTCTGGGGTACGGTCGCGGGCGGCTGGCAGATGGCGCGCGCGGCGCAGATCGCGGCGCAAAAAGATCGCCGCGGGCGATCCCGACGCCGATTTCTATCGAGCTAAGCTCGCGACGGCAGCTTTCTATGCGACGCACGTGCTCTCGCAGTGCGCGTGGTACGCCAAGCAGATCGTCGACGGCTCCGGCGACGTCATGGCGCTCAACGAGGCGCAGTTCGGGCTCGACCGCAAGACTCGTCGCGGGCGTATACGTGATACCCGCTGCGCCGCGCCTGCGACGTCCGCGTCATCACGCTCGACAATCCGCCGGTCAACGCGCTCTCGTTTGCCTATTGCGCGAAGCTGCTCGCGGAGATCGCGGCGGCCGAGGCCGACGACGCGGTAGCCAGCCGTCGTCGTCACCGGCTGCCAACGGGCTCTTCAGCGCCGGCGCCGACGTCAACGACTTCAACGCCGAGATGCCGCTCGGAGCGGTGACGATTCGCGACGTCATCGCCGCGATCGAACGCAGCGAGAAGGTCTTACGTCGCCGCAATCGACGGCACGTGCCTGGGCGGCGGCGTCGAGCTCGCGCTGGCCTGCGATTACCGCGTCGCGACGATGCGCTCGAAGCTCGGGCTGCCGGAGATCCGGCTCGGCTTACTGCCCGGCGCCGGCGGCAACGCAGCGCCTTCCGCGGCTGATCGGCGCCCGCGCCGCGCTCGAGTTCATGCTCAAGGGTTCGAACGTGAAGCGCCGAACGCGCGCTCGAGCTGGGGATCCTCGACGAAGTCGTCGAGAGCGACGTCGTGCGAGCGCGCCGCCGCGCTGGCTAGGCCGGGCCGCGAAGCGACGCGTCTCGGCGCTGCCCGTAACGATCGCGCCCGACGTTCCGGCGCAGGCCGGTCCGTTCGTCGTCGCGCAGGCGCACAAGATGGTGCCGTCCGAGAAAAGCGGCGGATTCGCCGCCCACAAGCTGATCGACGCGGTGCAGGCCGCGGTCGAGCTGCCGTTCGGCTTCGGCATCGCGCGCGAAGCGCGACTCTTCGACGAGCTCGTGCGTTCGGCGCCGTCGCTGGCGTTGCGCCACCTCTTCTTCGCCGAACGCGAACTGTCCAAGATTCCCGGCGTGCCGCCTGCAGCGCCGGCGGCGATCGAGCGCGCGGGCGTCGTCGGCGCGGGCACGATGGGCAGCGGCATCGCGATCGCCTTCGCGCAGGCCGGCATTCCGGTTGTCGGTCGTGGACACCAACGACGACGCCGTCGAGAAGGCGCGCCAGACCGTCATGGGCATGTTCATGTATCAGGTGCAGAAGGGGCGCCTGACGCAAGAAGAGGCGTGGGCGCGCGCGCAGTCGATCGCTTTCACCGACGATTGGAACGAACTTGTCGAACGCCGACGTCGTCGTCGAGGCCGTTTTCGAGGATCTCGACGTCAAGCGCGGCGTTTTTGAAAGCTCGACGCCATCGCGAAGCCGGAAGCGCTGCTGGCGACCAACACCTCGACGCTCGACGTCGACGCGATCGCGGCGGCAACGCAAGCGTCCCGAGCACGTGCTCGGGCTGCACTTCTTCGTTCCGGCGAACATCATGCCGCTGCTCGAGATCGTACGCGGGCGCGAGAGCTCGCCGGAGACGCTAGCGACCGCCTTCGAGCTCGCCAAGCGCTTGCGCAAGAAGGGCGTGCTCTCGGGCAACGCTTTCGGCTTCATCGGAAACCGCATGATCTTCGACTACTTCCGCGAGGCGATCGCGCTCGCCGAGGAGGGCGTCGCGCCTTCGCGCATCGACGGCGTGATGAAAGCCTTCGGCTTTCCGATGGGCCCGTTCGCGATGAGCGATCTCTCCGGGCTCGACATCGGCTTGAGCGTTGCACGTCTGCAGGCGAGGGCTGCGAGCCGCACCAACGTGCTCGAGCAGCTGGTGCAGCGAGGCCGGCTCGGACAGAAAACGATGGCGGGCTTCTTAAGTACGACAAGGCCGTCGGAAAGGGACGCGAACCGATCGCCGATCCCGAAGTGGAGGAGCTCTTCGCGCGGGAGGCGGGACGAGCGGGGATCGAGCCGCGGGTCGCGACCGATCGCGAGATCCGCGAGCGGCTGGTCTACGCGCTGATCAACCGCGGCGCCTATCTGCTCGGCGACGGCATCGCGCTGCGGCCCGGCGACATCGACATCGTCTACGTGTATGGTTACGGTTTTCCGCCGCATCACGGCGGCCCGATGTGGTACGCAGACGAGATGGGGTTTGCAAAGGTCTGCGGGCGCATTCGCGAGTTCGAAGCGGTCTTCGGAGCGCAGTGGAAGCCCGCGCCGTGGCTCGAGCGCCAGGCGGCGCAGAGCAAGGAGCCCGTCCATGCGTGAAGCCGCGATCGTCTCGGCGGCGCGCACGCCGATCGGGCGCGCGTTTCGCGGCGCCTTCAATCAAACGCCGGGTGCGACGATGGCCGGCCACGTGGTCAAGGACGCGATGGAGCGCGCGTCGATCGCGCCAGCCGAGGTCGAAGACGTCATCATGGGTTGCGGTCTTCCTGAAGGCGCGACCGGCAACAACATCGGCCGCACCGCAGCGATGCGCGCCGGATGTCCGGTGAGCGTTTCGGGGGAGACCGTGAGCCGCTACTGCGCGTCGGGCCTCGATGCGATCGCCGCCGCTGCCAGGCGCGTGATCGTCGACGGCGCCGACGTGATCGTCGCCGGCGGCGTGGAGTCGATCAGCATGGTGCAGAACGATCTCAATCTGCACTTCTTTGCCGAGGAGTGGCTGCTGCGTCACAGCCCGATCTGTACATGCCGATGCTCTACACGGCCGACAACGTCGCGAAGAAGTACGACGTGTCGCGCGAGCGCCAGGACGAGTACGCGCTGCAGAGCCAGCAGCGCACCGCACTTGCTCAGCGCGCCGGACGCTTCGACGCCGAGATCGTCCCGCTGCCACGTGGAAGTACGTGCAGGATCGCGAGAGTGGCCGGGTTACCGAAGAGCGCGTCGAGCTGCGCGAGGACGAGGGCAACCGCCCCGATACGACGATCGGCGGCCTGGCCGCGCTGCGCGGCGCCGTCCCCGGCGTCGCCGACACGACGATCACCGCCGGGAACTCGTCGCAGCTCTCCGACGGCGCTGCCGCCGTGGTCGTCATGGACGCGCAGGCCGCCGCGCAGCGCGGTTTGACCCCGCTGGGCTTCTATCGCGGCTACGCCGTCGCCGGCTGCGATCCGGGCGAGATGGGCATCGGCCCGGTCTTCGCGGTTCCGAAACTGCTTGGCCGCAGCACGGCCTCGCGATCGGCGACATTGGGCTGTGGGAGCTCAACGAAGCGTTCGCGGTGCAGACGGTCTACTGTCGCGACACGCTCGGGCATCCCCAACGATCGCTTCAACGTTGACGGCGGCGCGATCTCGATCGGCCACCCGTACGGGATGAGCGGCGCGCGCATGACGATGCACGCGCTGATCGAAGGCAAGCGCCGCGGCGAAAAATACGTCGTCGTGACGATGTGCATCGGCGGCGGCATGGGCGCCGCCGCGCTGTTCGAGGTCGCCGAGTAAGCTAGGAGAGCCCCTTAGAGCGCTGCCAACTGTGCGACGAAAAACGTGTAACCGTAGCCCGCGCGCATCTTCAAGCCGGGCGCAAGCGATGCAAAGACCCGCGAACGAGCGGCGGGGTTGACCGGCCCAGCGACGGCGAGCGCCGGAATCGTGGAACTCTTGCCGTCGAAGTGAAGCAGCGGTTCACGACACGGAGAACGACGGGCGAGTTAGCTCTTCTTGGGAGCGAAGGCGATGCACCAGCCGTTGGGGCTGATGGAGCCGTCGACGATCTTGCAGGTGCCGTTCGCTTTGGGCGAGCTGCCCGCGACGTACTGCGTGCACTGCGAGCACTTCTTGCCGCTGTTGGGCGTGCCCTGATATTTGAATTGCGTCTTCGAGCCTTTGGCCTCGGCGGTGGTCGTTTGGGCGAGAGCCAGACCGGCGAGCGCCGGCAGAACGATGATTCCGGAGAGGAAGTTACGTCGCGTTTGATCTTGCATGCTCGGGTTACACCTCCGCCCTACCTGTTGGCGCCCCAAGACGGTCCCCTCTCACTCGAGCTTAATGCTACGCTAATCGCCACTCGATGCTTCCGCCGGTGATTTCGGTTTCAATAATGACGAGGGGAAACGAACATCTATATGATCACCAAGTGGCTCACTAGCCTTTTATGCGGGATCGCGCTTATCGGGGTCAGCCTCGGCAGCGCGTTGCCGGCCGGCGCCGAGCAGGCGCCCGATTAGAACGGACCCGGGGTCGCCCGGGTCAGCATCATTCAAGGCTCGGCCGTCGTCCAGCGAGGCGACAGCAACGAGCAGGTCAGCGCGGCCGTCAACGCGCCGCTGCTTCCGGGCGACTACATTTCAACCGGCGAGACGTCGCGCGCCGAGCTGCAGTTCGACGGCTACACCGCCGTGCGACTCGGCGGCAACGTACAGGCGCGGATCACCAACAACGACCCCAACATCCGTCAACTGCAACTGGCCGACGGCACGGTGGAGGTCGGTGTGGTTCACGACGCGCGGCCGGTGCAGATCGACACGCCGTCGGTGAGCGTCCGCTCGCAGAGCCAGGGCGATTATCGCATTTCGATAACGAAGGACGGCTCGAGCTGGGTCACCGTTCGCAGCGGGCGCGCGACGATCGTCACGCCGCAGCGCAGCTTCGAACTCGAGCCGGGTAAGACGCTCGTCGCTCGCGGCTCGGCCTCCGATCCGTCGATCACCTACACGTCCGAGGTCGGCTACGACTCGTTCGACGACTTCAGCGCCAAGCGCGACCGAACGATGCTCGCCGCGCTCAACGCCAGTCCGAACGTAAGCCCCGATATCGCCGGCTATGACAATCTCGATACCTACGGCCAATGGCAGGACGTCGCCGGTTACGGTCAGGCGTGGGTGCCGAACCAATCCTCGAGCTGGGCGCCGTATCAGAACGGATCCTGGTCGTGGGAAGACGGCTACGGCTGGACTTGGGTCTGGGCCGATCCGTGGGGCTGGGCCCCGTACCACTACGGCCGCTGGACGTATGCCAACGGCTACGGTTGGGCTTGGGTGCCGCCGGCTTACGTTGGCTACTATAGCCCGCAGCCGGCCTGGTCTCCAGCGCTCGTCGGCTTCTTCGGCTTCGGCCTGAGCGTCGGTGGTGCGGGCTGGGGCGTCAACGTCGGCTTCGGCGGCTATCCGGGAATCGGATGGTATCCGCTGGCGCCGTACGCGCCGTACTATCCCTGGTATCCGGGCTGGGCTTGGACCGGTTACGGCTGGGGTTGGGGAGGCTGCTGCGGCTGGGGCTACGGCCGCTGGGGATACCCCGGTTGGGGAACGCGCGTCGTGAACGTCACGCACATCAACAACTACTATGGGACCTTCGCTCACCACGGCGTTACCGGCACCCTGTCCGGTAACTTCACGAAGGGCGACTTCCACCACAACATCAGCGTGGATCCGCACAACGTCTCGCGGGTGGGAACGATCCACGGCGCGCTGCCGGTGACGCCGACGCGCGACAATCTCAGCCTTCGGTCACGGAACGGTGCACGCACCGGTGACGATGTCCAAGGCGTTCGACTCTCCGCGATTCGCCTCGAATCGCGCCCTCTCGGCTCGCCCGAGCTTCGATGCGCAGCAGCACGCAGTCTCGCAAGCGATCCACGGCGATACGGGTCATGAGAGCGCTCCGGTATCGCGTGACGGTGCGGAATCCCGCGGCGCGGAGACGCGCGGCAACATGACCGCCGGTCACGAGAGCGGGCCAGTCTCGCAAAAGAGCGCGCCAGTTTCGCACGAGAACGCGCCGACCAGTTCGTGGCAGCGCTTCGATCAGTCGCGCGGCACCGCGGGTCGCTCCGAAACCGACCGCGGGTCGCTCGAAAGCAATCACGGGTCGCTCGAAAGCAATCACGGATCGCTCGAGAGCAGCCGCAACGATCGCGGGACGTCGGATTCGTGGAATCGCTTCACGCAAACGCGCGGCAGCGTCTCGAGTTCGAGCGAACGCGGTTCCTATGGCGGCGCCGATCGCAGCTCCGCGTACTCGCACGGCTCCGCTGAGGGCTCGTACGGACACAGCTCGTATCCGTCGTACTCGCGCGGTTCGGCCGAAGGCTCGTACGGACACAGCTCGTACCCGTCGTATTCTCGCGGTTCGTATCCGTCGTATTCGCGAGGATCATCCGGTTCGTACGGCTCGTACTCGCGCGGCGGTTCGTATCCGTCGTACTCGCGAGGGCCCTCGTACGGCTCGTACTCTCGGCCCTCGGGTGGGGGATCCTACTCGCGTCCCTCAGGCGCCGGTTCGTACTCGCGGCCATCGGGCGGTGGAGGCTCAGCTCCGCATCCGTCGGGCGGCGGCGGCCACAATGGTGGCGGTGGCGGACGTCCGCCGGGCTAAGGAGCACGCAAACAAGCCAGAAGGGCGGTGCCAAGGCGCCGCCCTTTCGCTTGCAGAAGTTTCGAGACCCAGACATCTCGATGGTACCCAAAAAGGAGGTCCGAAACTCTGATGAACCCCTTACGCTTCCCGCTTGCCGTCGCGGCGCTTACCCTGGTGGCGCAGCAGCCTGCGGCGGCCATGACGGAAGCCGCGCACGTAACGAACCCCCATCCCATCAGCGTCAGCAACTGCAACCCGCAGCGCAACGTACGCTATAACTACGCGGGCTATACGCCCGGCTTCTATCCTTCGTATGGCGCCTACGGCGGATACTGGGGCTGGCCGTCGGTCTACGGCCCGACGTACTACCAACCCACCGTCAGCCACAACCCGACACTCGGTATCGACTACACGAACGCTACCAACGTCGTCATGAAGCAGATCGAATTCGGCCTTATCGTCAAGGGCAGCCTCGTGGCCGAAGTCAAGGACGTCGGCACTTTCTCGCCGGGCGCCGAGATCAAGCACGAGTTCGGCATCACCGCAAACGTCTTTCCGATCCAGACGAGTTTCGCCAAGTGCGTTCCGCTGAAGATCACCTTCGTCGACGGCTCGCACTGGAAGAATCCGCACTTGCCGGCCTACCATGCCAGCATGTACGGCCATCCGCACCAGTAGGGTAGAAGAAGCGACGATGGCTCAAGACCTATCCGCCGTCCAAGCATCCGAAAACGTTTGGGATATGGCGCAGCGCCAGCTCGACGAGGTGAGCCGGCTCATCGGCCTCAACGAATCGCTGCACGGCTACCTGCGCCAGCCCAAACGCGTGCTCGAAGTCTCGGTGCCGGTGCGTATGGACGACGGCGCCTTCCGCATGTTCACCGGTTACCGCGTGCAGCACAACCTCGCGCGCGGGCCCGGCAAAGGCGGAATCCGCTTCCATCCCGACGTGACGCTCGATGAAGTCAAGGCGCTGGCGATGTGGATGACCTGGAAGTGCGCGCTCGTCAACATCCCCTTCGGCGGCGCCAAAGGCGGCGTCATCTGCGATCCGAAGAACATGTCCATGCAGGAGCTCGAGAATCTCACGCGTCGCTTCACCAGCGAGATCTCGATCATCATCGGGCCCGAAAAAGACATCCCGGCCCCCGACGTGTACACCACGCCGCAGATCATGGCGTGGATCATGGACTACGTTCTCGATGCAGCACGGCTATTCGATCCCCGGCGTGGTCACCGGCAAGCCCGTCGCCATCGGCGGCTCGCTGGGGCGCGACAAGGCGACGGCGCGCGGCTGCAGCTACGTGGTCGACGAGGCCATGGCCGAGATCGGCCGAGAGACCGAGGGCGCCAAGGTTGCGATTCAGGGCTTCGGCAACGCCGGGATGTATGCCGCGCAGCTGATGTCCGACGTCGGCTACAGCATCGTCGCGGTCTCCGATTCGCGCGGTGGCGTGGCCAACGATCGCGGGCTCGACGTGAAAGGACTGATGGCCTACAAAGCGGAGACGGGATCCGTCGCCGGCTTCAGCGGCGGCGACCAGGTCGACAATAAGGCCGTGCTCGAGTTCGATTGCGACGTGCTCGTGCCCGCGGCCTTGGAAAAGGTCATTACGGCGGAGAACGCGCCGCGGATTCGGGCGCAGATCGTCGCCGAGGCGGCCAACGGTCCCACGACGCCCGACGCGGACACCATTCTCTTCGAACGCAGACGTCATGGTGCTTCCCGACATCTTGGCCAATGCCGGCGGCGTGACGGTCTCGTACTTCGAGTGGGTGCAAGACCTTCAGGCCAACTTTTGGGAAGAGGCAGAGATCAACGAACGCCTGAAGCAAAAGATGGTGCGCGCCTTCCGTGAAACGCACGAACAGGCCAAGCGTCACGCCGTCTCGATGCGTCAAGGTGCATACTGCGTAGCGGTCTCGCGCGTGGCCGAGGCGACGAAGCTCCGCGGCCTCTATCCCTGAGCCAACTCGGAATCTTCGGCGACGGGCGGCGTACGCTCGTCGCCGACGAGACCGGCACCATTCTCTACGTGCCCGCCTTCGTCGACGCCGCGACCTCGGCGCAATGGTTCGAGCGGCTGCGCGAAAGCGTCGCGTGGCAGAGCGAACGCCGCCGCATGTACGACCGCGACGTCGACGTGCCGCGGCTCGTTGCACGCTACCGTCTCGACGATCCCGAGCTGCCGGCGACGCTCGCGCAGGCCGCGGAGCGCGCTGGGCGCGAGACGCAGACGCGCTTCAACAGCGTCGGGCTCAATCTCTACCGTGACGGACACGACAGCGTTGCGCCGCACAACGACCACCTCTACGAGATCGTCGCCGGCCATCCGATCGCGCTGATCTCACTGGGGGCAACGCGAACGATGACGATCCGCAGCAAGAGCCGCCCGCGCCGCATCTTCGACATCGATCTCGAAACCGGAAGCCTGCTCGTCATGAGCTACGAAACGCAGCTCCACTACGATCACGGCGTCCCGAAGAGCAAAGCCTCCATCGGCGCGCGCATCAGCCTCGCGCTACGAGTACGCCCCTCGTCGCCAACCTGAGCGGCCGCGGCAATCAGACGCCGATGCGGGCGAGGTCGGCGAAGAACTCTTGCGTTCGCGGGTCGTCCCACCAGGTGACGATCCGTGCTTCCACCTCGGGAATCAGCCGCAGCCGGTGCACGTGGTCGCGCACCGCGTTGACGTCGGGGCGCGATTTGGCCATCTCGGTGTGCAGCCGGTCGATCGTGTCGTGCGCCTCGTGCGCGTCGGGCAGCGCGGCGTGCATCTCGTCGCGCGGAACCGGCGTCTGCAGTTGCAGCGTGGGCAGCAGGGTCTCGGCTTGCGTGATCAACTCTTCCCCGGCAATCATGCCGGTGGCGTCGGCGTCGGTCACCGATTCGCGGAGGTCTCGTTTGTCGTCCATTGATTCCTACGTCGGGGTCGGGAGAGGAGTGGGCGTATTGGAGGGTTCGGGCGTCGGACCATAGATCGCCTCGGCCGTCGAGCAGACGGTCTTGGAGCCGAGGCGATAATCGAGGAGCTGGCCGCCGGCAGCTGAGGTCGCGCTCCCGCCGACGGTAACGCTCGTGGCCGGCCGGCAAAGCGATGCGATTGTAAAGCATGTCGGTCTGGCGCGTCATCGAGCCTTCGTCACGATCGGCGTTGAGATTGTCGTCGAACCATTTACAGCCGTTGACGGCCGAGGGAAAGCTGGTGAACGAGTAGAGGATCGGCTGTGCCGACGCCGCGGCCGCAGCCAGCGCGAGCATCGCCGTGAAAAGGGCCGCAGCGGCCGGCGTGCGTTTCATGGAATCCTTCATACTACGCCGTGCGGCGGTGCCCTGTCCGGGTGGCGGCTTGCGCCAACAGGCGGCGTACCTCGTCGTCGCTCGTCTGCTCGAAATTTTCGTAGAAGAGGCCGACGGCGACGAAGGTTTCGGGCGCATGTGGGCAGACCACGCGATCGGCGACCTGGGAAAGCAGCTGGCAGGTACGCGCCGCGGCAACCGGCACGGCGACGACGATCTTGCTCGGATCGCGCTTGCGCAGCGCGGTCACGGCGGCGCGCATCGTGGCGCCCGTCGCCAAGCCGTCGTCGATGAGGATGACGGTCTTGCCGGCGACGTTGACTTGCGTGCGGTCGTCGCGGTAGGCTTTCTCGCGGCGCCGCAATTCCTCAATCTCGCGGAAGATCACCTCCTGCACGGCGGCGGCGTTGACGTGCAGCGACGAGACGATCTCCTCGTCGATGATGCAGGTCCCGTCGCCGGCGATCGCGCCCATCGCCAGCTCGACGTGCCCCGGTACCCCCAGCTTCCGCACGACGTAGACGTCGAGCGGAACCCGCAGAAGCTCGGCGACCTCCGCAGCGACGGGAACCCCTCCGCGAGGGAGCGCTAGCACGACGGCGTCGCGCTGCCCTTCGTAGATCGCGAGCGCCTCGGCGAGCTTTTTGCCCGCCTCGGCGCGGTCTTTAATTATTCCGGGACGCCTCCGTCGTGCTCGATGATCTCGCTGGCGTTCGGATTGCCGATGCACGACTTGGTGTGCGGCAGCGGCTCGGGATTGTAGGGCAGCGGCTTCTGCGTGTAGTCGAACATGTCGCCGATCGAGGTTGACGTCGCGTCGGTCGTGCCGAGCGAGCCGAGATTCCACGTGTCTTCGATGAAGCGTAGAATGCTGCCGAACTGATACTGCGTGTGTACCACGGAGCCGGCGCGCACCCACGGCGAGACGACGACCATGGGGATGCGGAAGCCGAGGCTGGTGTAGTTGATCTGCGCCGGAGGAACCGGATCGTACCAGCCGCCCCAGTCGTCCCACAACAGAATCACCGCGGTACTGTTCCAGTACTTGCTCTGGCCGATAGCGTTCATCACGCTGGTTACCCAGCGGGGACCGTGATTGCAGCCGCTCGCCGGATGATCGGAGTCGGCGAGGATTGGAATCACCCACGAAACGGAGCTGAGGTTACCGGATTTGAGATCGCTGAAAAGATTGGTGTTCGGCCTGCTGATGTTGACGTTCCAATCGTGGGAGTAACGGATCTTCTTGATCGCGTCCCATCCGTTCCAAACGCCGCCGGAGAAATCGGCGTCTTTACCCTGGAACGGCGCCACATAGAACGTCCAGGAAACCTTCTTGGCGTCTAGCAGGTCGGCGATCGTCGCGTACTGCGTAAAGCACGGGAACGGACCGCTGAACTTCTCGCGGCCGTCCTTGAAGAGCACGGGCGTGGTGGTTCCCTTGGGCGCGTCGCAGCCCCACGGCTGCGCGTCGGGCTGATCGGTGAGCGATTCGTGCGAGTTGAGCGCGACCGTGCCCGAGAGGATGATCTGGTGCGCGATGAAGCTCGAGGCCGTGTCGGTGAAGAAGATGTTGTCGGATAGGGCGTACCGCTTCGCGAAGTCCCAATACGGCTTGGACTCCGAGCGTTCGATGTAGGCGTACGGGTAGAGTTTGGCCCGCTCGCCGATGCCCGCCTCACCGAAGCGGATCTTATCGAAGCCGTCGTTGCGGCACATTTGCGTGCTCTTATCGAAGTCGCACTCGATCTTGAAGCCGTTGTGGCTGTGGTCGATGTCGGTGCCCAGGCCCAGCTGGTTGGTCGTCTCCAGCGTCACCGGCTTGAGCGTCGCTTTGCCCGTCTTGCACCAGGGCGTGCGTTCGCACTTGCCCACCAGCGCGCTCTTCGCTCCGGGAAAGCCCGCGAAGATGTTGTTGAAGCTGCGGTTCTCCTGCATGAGGATCACGACGTGCTGGATCGGCGTCGCCGGCGCGAGCGTCGGCGGGGGGACCGTCACGCTGGAACTATTACAGCCGGCGAGCGCGGCGACGGCGGCCAGCGCGGCGATGACCGGAGAAAATTTCACACCAAACTCCTTCAAAAGTGATGGCGTCCTCTTTTGCGATGCAAAGGCGGTCGCCTTCCGTGCGAGCTTACTCGGGTACGCCGCCCGCACGTTCGATGATCTCGCGGGCGCCGCCCTTCGGACAGGATAGCGCTCCGGGAACTCCTTCGGGCTTGAACGCGGTCGGCGCTTGCGTGAAGTCGAAGACGTCGCCGATCGAATTTGCCGTTGCATCGCTGGTGCCCAGGGAGCCGATACCGAAGGTCTGCTCGACGAACTTCAGGATGCTGCCGATGTCGTACACCGTATGCGAGACGAGCCCGGGTTTGGCGTAGGGTGAGACGACGATCATGGGGACGCGGAACCCCAAGCTCGTGTAGTTGATCTCTCGCGGCGACACGTTATCGTACCAACCACCCCAGTCGTCCCAAAAGACGACGATCGCCGTGTCGTTCCAGTATTGGCTCTTCCCGATCGCGTTGACGACCTGCGTGACCCAGCGCGGGCCGCCGTTGTCGCCGGCGCCGGGATGATCGGAATCGCAGAGCGTGGGAATCAGCCACGACACCTGCGGCAGCGTTCCGCCTTTGAGATCGGAGAAGATCGTCGTGTTGGGTATGACGATGTTCTTCTTCCAGTCGGCGCCGTAGCGCACTTTCTTGATGGCGTCGAACCCGTTCCACACGCCGCCGGAGAAATCGTAGTGCGGTTCGCTGGCGAACATCGCGTCAACGTAGAAGCGCCACGAGACGCCCGCGGCGTCGAGCAGATCGGCGATCGATCCGTACTGCGTAAAGCACGGGAAGTATTTCGAGGTCTCGAACCACAGGCCGTTGGCCTTGATGATCGGCACGATCGTTCCGTGGGGAGCGTCGCAGCCCCACGGCGTGCGGTTGGGCTGATCGGTTAGCGACGTGTTCGCATCGATGCGCACGGTGCCCGAGAGGATCTCTTGATGCGCGATAAAGCTCGATGCGGTATCCGTCGAAAACATGTCGTCGGCAAGCGCGTATTGGTGCGCGAGGTCCCAATACTGCTTGGTCTCGGAGCGCTCGACGAAGGCGTAGGGGTAGAGCTTTGCCGGCCCCTGCTGCCCGGTCTCGCCCAGGCTGATGAGATCGAAACCGTCCATGCGGCACACTTTGGTCGCCGGATCGCGGTCGCACTCGACGAGGTAGCCGTGGTGGCTGTGATCGATGTCCTTGCCGCCGATGTGGTGGCCGTCTTCGAGCGGGATCGGGCGCATCGCCACCTCGCGGGCCGTCCGGCACCAGCGAGGGCCGGCCTTGCAGAGGCCGTGCGCGGCGGTATCGGCTCCCGGAAAGCCCATGAAAAGATTATTAAAGCTGCGGTTTTCTTGGATGAGGATCACGACGTGGCCGATTTTCCCTTGCGCGGGCGGCAACGATGGAACCGGTCGCGACGTTACCGTAGTAGCCGGCCCGCAACCGGCCATCGCAAGGAGCGTCGCGAAGAAAGAGAGCGCGTGTAGCTGCTTCACTAAGGACTCCTCCGAGCGGTGACTGTCTGCGACGTTCGACGAAGGAACCGATAAAGTCTTGTCGCAGCCTGTACCGAGCCTCAAAGGAGTGGATATCTTGAGAATTTCAGCGGTTATTTCGATAACTCTGGTTATTGCACTGACGGCATGCAGCGGTATGAACTCGCTGCCCGCGTCCGGCGTATCCGGGCAAACGCAGAGTCTGGCGCGCGAGCCGTATCGCAGCGCAGCGCAGCTCGGGCTCTGGCCTCGCGCCGGCAGCGCGGTGCGGGTCTGCGGCGCAGCGCCGTCGGGATACGCGCGCTGCCAGGCCTGGCTGCGCACCGACGTGCACGGCCTGATCCGTCCCAACACGCCGAGCGGTTATTCGCCGATCGATCTGCAGACCGCGTACGATCTGTCCTCGTATAGCGGTAACGGCAGCGGTGAAACCGTCGCCATCGTCGACGCGTACGCCGATCCCAAGGGTGCCGCGGATCTCGCGGTCTATCGCCAACAGTACGGGCTGTCTCCCTGCACCGTCGCCAACGGCTGCTTCGCCACCAAGGCCTTCGGCTCGAAGTCGAACTCGGGGTGGGCGCAAGAGGAGTCCCTCGACGTCGACATGGTCTCGGCGATCTGCCCGAAGTGCCACATTCTGCTCGTCGAAGCATCGACCGCGAGCATCGCGGCGCTCGCGACCGCAGAACAGTACGCAGCCGCACACGCAAACTACGTCAGCAATAGCTGGAGCGGGAACGAAGGCAACAAGAGCTACGACTCGGACTTCAACGTCAGTGGCGTAGCGATTACCGCGGCCACCGGCGACAGCGGTTACAACAGCACTGCGCAGTGGCCCGCGATTCTTCCCAGCGTCACCGCGGTCGGCGGCACTAGCCTCACGTCGTACAACCCGCGCAAGGAGTCGGCCTGGAACGGTGCGGGGAGCGGGTGCAGCAAGATTTACGCCAAGCCCAGCTTCCAGAGCGGTCTGAGCACCGGCTGTTCGATGCGTGCGGAGGCCGACTCGTCGGCAGACGCCGATCCGAACACCGGCGTGGCGGTCTACGACTCGTTCCACCAAGGCGGCTGGCTGGTCTTCGGCGGCACGTCCGTCGCGACGCCGATCACCGCGTCGGTCTTCGCACTGGCCGGCAACAGCGCAAACAACAACGACACCTACCTCTACGCGCACAGCGCCGACCTCAACGACGTGACCAGTGGGAGCAACGGCAGCTGCGGCGTACCGCTCTGCACCGCAACGACGGGTTGGGACGGCCCGACCGGATTGGGAACCCCCAACGGCATCGCAGCGTTCTAGTTCTCGCCGTGCCATCTGAGTGCAATCGAAGGACGACGGAAGAACGACCGAGGGCCCAGCGGGCCCTCGGTTATTTTTTGAGTTATAAATTGTCTCTTTTGAGTTATAAATTGTCTCTAACGTAAGGCGCCCGCGGGCGCGGGTATAAGGGCCGCATGAAATTCTATGCAGCAACCATGTCGGCGGTCGCCGCGGTCCTCCTGCTCGCCGGCGCGTCTGGTGCGCCCGCGTTCGCGCAAGACTACGGCGTTCCGGCGTACACGACGTGGCAGCCCGGCTGGGATACGTACAACTACGATCGCCATCACGTGATGCTCGGAACCGTCACGGATTTTGCGCCGTACCGGCTGACGGTGATGCGTCATAACGGCATGGTGCAGACCGTAGACCTCAAGCACGGCACGATCATCTATCCGACGGGAGCGACGCCGATGCAGGGCGAGCGAGTATCGCTCGTGGGGTACTACAGCAACGGCACGTTCGTCGTCAATCGCGTGATCCTTCGCCCTTAGGTCCATAGCATGGGGGTAACCGCTGCGCCGCCCGCACTCACGCGGGTAGCGCAGCGATTCGCCGCGACGACGCGTGGGATCGCCGGCTTCTCGAGCCGCTTCCGCCGCACGCTGCCTGGGGACCGATCACCGGCCGTCGGGGAGTCGACTTTTCCGGCTTCCGGCGCTTCGCCGACCCCAGAAGCGCGCTCGCTTCGCTTTAGGAGGCTTTGCGCGGCCAGCAGAAAACCGTTCGGGCAGAGGAGATGAGCATGCCCGATTTTCGCAAGACGTTGTTCGTGAACCCGCCCACGTTCGAAGGCTACGATGGCGGCGCGGGCTCGCGCTACCAATGTCGGCGCGAAGTGCGATCCTTCTGGTATCCGACGTGGCTGGCGCAGCCGGCCGCGATGATTCCCGGAAGCAGGTTGATCGACGCGCCCCCCGATGACCTTTCGGTTGACCAGGTGGCGCGCGTGGCCAAGGATTACGACGTCGTAATCCTCCACACGAGCACGCCCTCGTTCAACAACGACGCACGCTTCGCGGAGCGCGTGAAGCAGGAGAACCCGAAAGCGTTGGTCGGCATGGTCGGCGCGCACGTCGGCATCCTTCCCGAGCAGTCGCTGCGATTGGCGCCCGCCGTGGATTGGGTGAGCGTCGGCGAGTTCGACTATACGTGCGTCGATATCGCGCAGGGTAAGCCGCTCTCCGAGGTCTCCGGCCTCGCGTATCGCGAGAACGGTTCGGTCGTGCGGACGCCCGAGCGCCCGCTCATCATGGACATGGACGCGTTTCCATCGGTGCTCGACGTCTATCGCCGCGACCTGACGATCCCCAACTACTTCAACGGCTACCTGCGGCATCCGTACCTTTCGTTCTACACCGGGCGCGGCTGCAAGTCGAAGTGCACGTTCTGCCTCTGGCCGCAGACGATCGGCGGTCATCTCTATCGCGTTCGAAGCGTCGACAGCGTCGAAGCGGAGATGAAACGCGCCAAGGAGATGTTCCCCGAGGTAAAGGAGTTCTTTTTCGACGACGACACGCTCACCGACAACATCCCACGCGTCGAAGAGATCGCGCGCCGGCTCGGCAAGCTCGGAATCACCTGGTCCTGCAACGCCAAGCCGAACGTTCCACGGGCGACGATCGAGATCATGAAGGCCAACGGCTTACGGCTCTTCCTCGTGGGCTACGAGTCGGGCAACCAGAACGTACTCAACAACATGAAGAAGGGCACGCGTCTCGACATCATCCGCCGCTTCTCCAAAGACTGCCGCGAGCTCGGCGTGAAGATCCACGGCACGTTCATCCTGGGCATGCCGGGCGAGACGCTCGAGACGATCCAGGAGACGATCAACTTCGCCTGCGAGATGGACCCGGAGACGATCCAGGTTTCGCTGGCGGCGCCCTATCCGGGCACGTACCTTTACCAGCAGGCGACGGAGAACGGCTGGCTCGAGGCGCAAAGCGAGGAACTGGTCGACACGCACGGCGTACAGCATGCCGCTCTGAACTATCCCGAGCTTACGTCGGAGATGATCTTTGAAGGCGTCGATGAGTTCTATCGCCGCTTCTACTTCCGGCCCCGCAAGATGTTGTCGCTGCTCGGCGGCATGATCGGCGACCGTCACGTGATGAAGCGCCGTCTGCGTGAAGGCAAGGAGTTTTTCCAGTTTCTGCGCGAGCGCAACCGCGAGGAACGCGATGAGGCGCGTCAGCGAGCGACGGTCTTATCGTCGTAGGAATTCAGGTCGAGAGGGAGAGCACCGTCACGCTGTAGGGGCCCAGCGTTAGCGGGATCGTCGTGCCGACGCTGCCCAGGCTCTTGCTCGCCGGGCCGGTCCACTTGTTCTCCTTCGACTGGTCGTACTGCGCCTTGCCGTACACAAGCAGCGTACCGGTGAAGCCGCTCTTGCCCGAGCCCGCGACGCGCGCGTTAACCGCAATCGCGCGCAGCGTGTTATTGAAGAGCACCAGCGCGTAGCCGCCGTTCTGCGCGAATCCGTAGGCGCGGACGCGCGAGCCCAGCGAACCGGGGACGCTCACCGCGCGCACCTGCGCCCCCGCCTGCGCGGCGCTCGCGATGAGCGCCATTACGCGCGCGGTCGGGAACGGCGTGCCGCCGGGAATCTTGGGCGTGTCCGCGCAGCCTTCGTACGGGTCGGGCAGGCCGTCGGAGAAGAGGGCCTCGCTGCCGAATTTCTGCCAGCCGTAGAGTTTCTTTGAATAGTCGCCGGTTTCGTCGCAACTGCCGTAAGCGACCCACCACGTCGCCATCGGTACGCCCGCGTTCGCCAACGTGCCGAGCATCTGGCCGAGGTAGAGCCCGTTGACGATCGAAACCGACTGCTTTCCTTCGTTGCCGGCGTCGTTGTTGAATTCGCCGAGATAGATCGGCACGCGCTTGGAGAGGCCCGCGGCCGTCATCTGTTTGCGCAGGCCGCTCAGATCGGCGGCGAAATCGTCAACGTCTGGGCCGAGCAGCTGCGCGTCGCTGTGGACGTTGTACTCCGGATAATAGTGCACCTCGACGAAATCGAACGGCTGCGCCTTTTTCAGCACGACGTCGTTCCAAGCGGTGTCGCTGGGAAGGTCGACGACGACGCCGAGCTTGACGCTGCGATCGGCCTTCTTTACGGCGGGATAGTAGCCGGTGCGCACGGCGTCGGCGTAGGTCGTGGGGTCATGCGGATGCTGGTGAAGGTCGTACTCCCACGAACCGTAGACCTCGTTACCCACCGTCCAGAACGCGACGCGGTAGCCACGTTTCTTGGCCTCCGCCACCCACGCCGCGGCCTCGCTCGGCTCACCGCCTGCATTGCAGGCGCGATTGCTGCCGTAGTTCAGCGTGATCGCGATGTCGAGATTCAACGGGCGCGCGGCGTGGGTCATCAAGTGGTCGAACGTCGCGCCGGGTGTAATGTAGCCCATCGAGTCGCAGAGCGAGCCGCCGCCCTCCCAGTGGTAGGCGTCCGACTCGGAGCCGCCGGGAAAACGTACGAGGCCGATGCCGGCTTTGCGCAGCGACGGATTGACGAAACCCTGGCGGAAATCGTACCAGGTGTCGAGCGAGGCTCCGTAGAGGTCGCGCGCGACCGCCGGTCCGCTCGAACGCGCGTCGAGCACGATGGCCGGCGTGGCGGCGCGCGCGCGAGGCGACGCCGGTTGCGCAGCAGACCCGGCGTTCGGAATCGTGCGCGTGCCGGCGCACGAGGCGGTGACGAACGTGAGTGCGATGGCGTAGAGCTGATGGTAACGCATGCGACGGCCTCCTATGATGGAGTATAACC
This sequence comes from Vulcanimicrobiota bacterium, assembly GCA_963844705.1. GTDB lineage: Bacteria > Vulcanimicrobiota > Vulcanimicrobiia > Vulcanimicrobiales > Vulcanimicrobiaceae > Cybelea. The sequence goes on from CAWJPI010000001.1 coordinate 804,736, forward strand.
CAGAGGCTCGCTGAATATCCGCCGGCATGGGGAGGTGGGCGATGCTCCGGCTTTCTGTGCAATGGTGAAGGGCGGCAGTCTCGAGAGCATCGGCGTCGGCGTCTCGCTCGAGGCCGGAGGCGGCACGGTGTGGGACGGGAAGTACGTTGCCGTCAGCGAGCGCAGCGCAAAAACGATCTATCGCTTCGCCTTCCATAGAGATGAGCTTACGAAAACCAAGAAGACGGTCATGGGCGGTCTGGGGCAGTCGCGCTCTTTTGGGTCGCGGGCAGTACGCTCATCTGCCCGAACCCCGCGTCGGCGGAGATCGAGTTCTATCGCTATCCGCAGGGCGGAGCGCCGGCGAAAACAGCGACCGGAGTCGAAGAGCCGGAGAGCGCGATCGTCGTTACAAAAAGCTAGACCGGTTGACGGAGCTAGGCAGGTTGACCGAACGTACGTTCGCGTGTTAGAGTCGAATCCGTGAGCTGGCTTTCGCGGCTTCGAACCTCGCTGAGCCGCGCGCGCGAAGTCTTCTCGGCGGTCTCGCGCCTAGGCAGCCCGCAGCGTCCCTTGACTCCCGAGTTCTGGGATGAGTTGGAAGAGACGCTGATCGTCGCCGATTTCGGCGTCCCCACCACCGCCAAGATCGTCACCGGCTTGCAGACCGTCGCCAAGCAGGAGGCTTGGAAGACCACCGACCTCGTCGTCGCGCGGTTTCGCAAAGACGTCGAACGCTTTCTGACGCTGCCCGAGCCGGAGCTCCACCTCGACCGCAGGCCCGCCGTCCTGCTGGTCGTCGGCGTCAACGGCAGCGGTAAGACCACGACGATCGGCAAGCTCGCGATGCGGCTTCAAAAGGCGCGCAAGCGCGTGCTTCTCGTGGCCGCCGACACGTTTCGCGCTGCGGCGACGGAGCAACTCGCCGTGTGGGGCGAGCGCAGCAAGAGCGCGATCGTGCGCGGCGCCGAAGGCGCCGATCCGGCCTCGGTCGTCTTCGATGGACTGCGCGCGGCCAAGGCGCGCGATTTCGACGTCGTCATCGTCGATACGGCGGGCCGCCTGCAGACCAAAGCCAACCTCATGGAAGAGCTGAAGAAGATGCGGCGCATCATCGAACGCGAGCTGGGCGAGCCGCCGGCGGAGACGCTGCTCGTCGTTGACGGCACGAGCGGACAGAATGCGATTTCGCAGGCGAAGCTCTTCAACGAAGCCACGCAGCTTACGGGAATCGTGATCACCAAGCTCGACTCCACCGCCAAAGGCGGCGTGCTGGTGGCAATCGTCGACGAGCTGGAGGTGCCGATCAAGCTCGTCGGCCTGGGCGAAGGTGCCGACGACCTGCGCGACTTCTCGCCCGCCGAATTCATCGACGCACTCTTCGACGACGGCGCCGAAGCCGTGGCAACTTCGTGAAAAGGCCGCCGCACAATGCCAACCCCTTGGCACTTGCGCATGAGAGCGTGAACGTAGGACGCGCACCCCGCTAGAGAAAGGAACAACATGGCCGCAGAAGACGAACGACAACTTGCCCTCGCCAACGCGCTCACGCAAATCGAGCGGCAGTTCGGCAAAGGCTCGATCATGCGCATGGGCGATTTTCAGGAGCGCATGGCGTTCGAGGTCGTCCCGACGGGTTCGATCGCGCTCGATCTGGCACTCGGGGTGGGCGGTCTTCCTCGCGGGCGAATCGTCGAGATTTACGGTCCGGAGGCGAGCGGTAAGACGACGCTCGCTCTTCACGCGATCGCCGAGGCGCAGAAAACCGGCGGCACCGCGGCCTTCGTCGACGTCGAGCACGCCCTCGATCCCAACTACGCCGCGGCGCTGGGCGTCGATCTCGACAATCTGCTGGTCTCGCAGCCCGATACCGGCGAGCAGGCGCTGGAGATCGCCGAGATGCTCACGCGCAGCAACGCGGTCGACGTGGTCGTCGTCAACTCGGTCGCCGCGCTCGTCACCCGTGCAGAACTCGAGGGCGACATGGGCGACGCGCACGTCGGCCTGCAGGCGCGGCTGATGTCGCAGGCGCTGCGCAAGCTCACCGCCGCAATCTCCCGCAGCAAAACGGTCATGATCTTCATCAACCAGTTGCGCGAGAAGGTCGGCGTGATGTTCGGCAACCCCGAGACCACCTCGGGCGGCCGCGCGCTCAAGTTCTACGCGTCGGTTCGCCTCGACGTTCGCAAGCTCGAGACGATCAAGGTCGGACAAGACGTCATCGGCACGCGCACGCGCGTAAAGGTCGTCAAAAACAAGGTCGCGCCACCCTTCCGCCAGGCGGAGTTCGACATCACCTACGGCCACGGCATCTCGAAGATGGGTTCGGTGCTCGACGTCGCGCTCGATCAGAACATCGTCGGCAAGAGCGGCTCGTGGTACACCTACGGCGAGCAGCGCATCGGCCAAGGCCGTGAGAACGCCAAAGCCTTCCTCGAAGAGCACACCGACCTCGCAGCCGAAATCGAAGCCAAGATCCGCGAAGCACTCAGCAAAACCGCCTCGACCAACGGAAAAGCCCCCGCAGTCGCCGCCGCCGCCGCCGAGGAGTAGACCGCGAACGAAAGTGTTTTCGTGGACGTTGATGGTAGGCAATCGTGACGCGAGCCTACCCTTCTGGTCTCGCGATGCTGGCGCGGCAGCGGATGACCGAGGCGAAGCTCTGGCAGCGGCTGGAGCGCAAAGGTTTCGCCGACGACGATATACGCGATGCGATCGAGCGCTGTAAGCGCGAGGGTTTCGTCAACGACCGGCTCTATGCGACGCTCTACGTCGAGGGCAAGCGTAAAGCCGTCGGCGACAACCGGCTCGTCGGCGATCTCGTGCGCAGAGGCATCGATGCGGCGGCCGCGGCGCAGGCCGTGGCCTCGCTGGAGCAACGCGAAGGCGCGCGCTGCACCGCGGCTTTGGAGCGGCTCGTGAGCAAGAAGCCCGGTATCGCCTATCCTTCGGCCGCGCGCCGATTGGAGCGACTGGGTTTTCCGGCATCGGCGATTTATCGCGCGCTGCGCGACCACGCGGCGGCGTTCGGACCGCTCGCCTCCGAAATCGCGGGGGACTAAAGTCGCAGAGGTTGAAAGAGTAAGGACTCCCTTGCTTCTAAAGCTAGACAGGGAAGGCGTTTTCCTTTTTTCGGAGCACCACGATGGATTGGTTCTTCAAGACGGCGCAGTCGTTGATTGCTCTCGGAGCCTTGGCGCTTGCCGGCTGCGCTGGGCTGCCGTCGTCCGCGCCGCCGGCGGTAGCGGCTGACGCCGTGCACCGCGACTCGTCATCCTCATGTCCGGTGGCCGTATGGGCGAGCACCGTAAACCAGGGATATGTGGTCGGCTATGGCGCGGGCGGGAATTATTGCACGACGATCTTCGGTTCCGGCTCGCATCACCTGATGTACGCAAACGGGCTCGCTACCAGCGCGCATCGGCTCTACGTCGCCGACAAACAGGGCAAGATTTTCGTGTTCACTACATCGGGTACGTTCGTCAAAGAGTGGAGCACGACCATCGGGTGAACGACCTACAACCCGAGGGCGGGCTGCGTCACGCATCCGCCTGCGCCCGCCATTATCGGCGTCGCTACCTACCAGGGCGGCAGCAGCGCGAATCCTGTTGCGGAGTTTTTTAGCGCCAACGCGCCGAACGGAAGCTCGCCGACCGAATCCGCTTCGGGCACGGCGGCTGGGCTCGTAAGCCAGCAATGGTGCGCCTTTGACAGACCGGGCGACTTTTTCGTCGATGGCACCACTGCGACGGGCCATCAACGGATCGCTTATCTGGCCAGAGGGCACATAAACACGGCCGGAGCAACTCTTGTCAACTCCGGCTTAGGATCGGCTCACTATTGGTACAGCATGTACTCGCGGATTGACGTCAATCCTAACCAGAACTGGCTTACCGTCAACGTCCGCGTACAGTGCTACTCCGGCTGCACGCAGAGCGTGCACAACTGGAAAATCCATCCCGACCCGGTGAACGGGCCGCTCGGGTTTATCGCCAAGCTTCCATATCACTTTACGGGTTGGCCATCGTCACCCTCATCGCCAGTCTACCAACTTGCGCCAAGCGCGGGCGGTGGCGTCGTGTCGGTTCGCTCTATTTGGCTGCGCTCTACAACAACGTCATCGAACGCGGTCCGGCAAACGGCGGGGCGGTAGGGGCGTGGAACTTTATTATCAGAACGATCCGCTCGGTCTTGCGACGGTCCCGACGGGTCAGTATTAACAGGCCCGTTAGCGGGCTGTCTCAGTAGCGATTGGCCCGGGGCACTGGCTCCGGCATGTCCAGCCAGACGATCATCATCGCCGACGACGACCGGGCCATTCGCGAGCTGCTCACCCACCATCTGCAGCGCGAGGGTTTCGCCGTCGTCGGTGCGGCCGACGGGCACGCGGCGCTGCGATACGGCCGGGGGGCCGCCGATCTGATCGTGCTCGACGTCGGGCTTCCCGGCATCGACGGGTACGACGTCGCGCGCACGCTGCGCCGCGAGGAACGCCTGGTTCCGATCGTCATGGTCACGGCTCGCTGCGAAGAGCTCGATCGCGTCGTCGGTTTCGAGCTGGGCGCCGATGACTACGTGAGCAAACCGTTCTCTCCGCGAGAGGTGGTGGTGCGCATCAAGGCGATCCTGCGCCGCGTCGGGCGTCCGCTTCCGGCGGCGTTGCCGGTGCTGCGCTTCGGGCGCCTGGAGATCGATCCCATCGCGCGCGAGGCGCGAATCGACGGCACCGACGTCAGGCTCAAGCCGCGCGAGTTTGCGCTGCTGATGGAGTTCGCCGGCAACCCCGGCGTCGCGCTCTCGCGCGACTGGCTGCTGCAGCGGGTCTGGGGCTTCGACTGGGTGGGCGACGAGCGAACGATCGACGTGCACGTGCATCGCTTGCGCCACAAGATCGAAGAGGAGTGGAAGCTGCCGCCGCTGCTGCGCACCGTGCACGGCTTCGGCTACAAATTCTCAACGCCGTAGTGTGCGCAGGCGCGGCGTGCTCGATCTCCGGGAGCTGGCCAGTGCGATCGGCGAACGCGCGGTGCTGCCCGCGCTCGGTCACGAGCTGCGCACGCCCCTTACCTCGATCCGCGGCTACCTCGAGACGGTGCTCGACGGCGAGGCCGACCCACGCAACGCCCGTCGCTTCCTCGAGGCGGCGCACCGAGAGACGTTGCGGCTCGACCGCCTGATCGCCGGCATCCTCGAGGCGCCGAGCCTGGCGCCGCCGCGCCGGCTCTCCTGCGACCTCGTGCGTCAGATTCGCGCCACCGTCGAGATCGTGGCGCCGATGGCGCACAAACGCGGCGTAACGATCCGCACGCGCCTGCCGAAGAGCGCGATCGCGCGCATCGACCCCGACGAGTGCGTGCACGCGCTGGCGAACCTGCTGGAGAACGCGATCAAGCACGGCAGCGAGCGGGGCACGGTTCGCGTCAGTTGCCGTCTCGCGGAGCGTCACGTGGAGGCGGCGGTCGAAGATGACGGCAGCGGCGTCGCGCCCGGCGAACGCACGGCCATCTTCGAGCTGGGCGCTCGCGGCGCGCACTCCGACCGCACCGGCAGCGGGATCGGCCTGGCGGTCGTCAAGGCGATCGCACAGCGGGCGGCCGGCGAGGTCCGGGTCGAACGCCTCCCCGCTGGGGGGCGCACGGTTCGTCTTGCGGCTCCCGGCGGGATAGGGGGAAGACCACGTCGTAGATAGCAGTCCGTGGCTATGTCACGGGTTCCCTTCGCACATGCGAGTGAAGCCGAACTCGCGCGCCTCTTCGACTTCTACCGCATCGCATGGCAATACGAACCCCGGAGCTTTCCCATCGCATGGAACGAGCATGGGCGGCCGATCGAGTTCTTTACTCCGGACTTTTATCTGCCGGAGTACGATCTCTATTTGGAACTCACGGTCGCCAAACCGAACTTCAACACGCGCAAGAACCGCAAGGTTCGCTTGCTTCGTTCGCACTATCCGCGCATCAACGTCAAACTCTTCACGCGCCGCGATATCGAACGCGTCTTCTCGCGGGCGATGAAGCGGGCCTCATGACCGGCGAGCCCCTCTTCGATTCACGCTCGATCGCCGTACGCGTCGCAGAGATCGGTTCTGCCATCTCCCAGGATTACGAAGGGAAGCTGCCGGTCATGGTTGGGTTGCTTTCCGCCGCCGCAACGTTTCTCGCCGACCTGGTGCGGACCGTGACGATCCCCTGCCAATTAGATTTCATCTCGGTTAATAAATACGGCGACGGCGACGGCATCGCGCTGGAAAAGGACCTCGCCATTCCCATCGAGGGGCGCCACGTGATCCTGGTCGACGACACCATCGATACCGGCCTCACGCTGCAATACGTCGTCAAGGCGCTGCTCGCTCGCGAACCGGCCTCGCTGGCGGTCTGTGCGCTGCTCGATCGTCCGCACCGGCGGATCGCCGACGTTGAAATCAAGTACAGGGGCTTCGAGGTCCCCGACGTATTCGTGGTGGGTTATGGACTGGATTATCTAGGCCGTTATCGGGAGCTGCCTGCATTGTACGCACACGGGACGTGGCCCGCATAATGGGCGCAAAGCTTCGCGCGATCGGGGTGGCCGCGTTCCTATGCATCGCGGCCGCCACGCTGTTTCCGGTTCGCGCGCCCGCGTTGGAGCTGCGCTCCATCGAACAGGCGGCCGACAGCTATCGCAGTTCCAATCCGCATCTGCAGGAGATGTTCCGCGCCGCGCTGCTCGACACGAGCCGGCTGGCCGAGTACGCGCCCGACGGTACCGCCTACATTCCCACGGGCGACATTCCCGCCGAGTGGCTGCGCGATGCCAGCGCGCAGGCGCGCCCGTACCTCTTCTTTGCCAAGGACGATCCCGACGTGCGCGGCTTACTGCGCGCCATCATCGCGCGCATGGTCAAGTACGTCCAGATCGACCCCTACGCCAACGCGTACACGCTCGACTACCGCGTGTGGGAGCAGAAGTACGAACTCGACTCGCTGGCCTACCCCACGGCGCTCGCGTGGAGTTACTGGAAAACGACCGGCGACTCGACGATCTTCACCGGCGATTTCTCCAACATGCTCGACGAGGTGCTCTCGACGATGCAGCGGGAGCAGAACCATCCCCGTAACTCGCGCTACACGCATAAAGAGCTGCCGGCCGACGGTTTCGGCCGCCCCGTCGGATACACGGGCATGATCTGGACGGGCTTCCGCCCCTCGGACGATGCGTGCTACTACAATTTCCTGATTCCGTCGGAGATGTTCGCCGTGGTGGCGCTAGGCGATATGTCCGACATCGAGCTGAACGTCTATCACGACGTCGTGAAAGCGCGCGAGGCGAAGGCGCTGCGCGATGAAGTGCAGCGGGGCATTCAAACCTACGGTCTCGTCAACGTGCCGAAGTACGGTCTGATCTACGCCTACGAGGTCGACGGGCTCGGACACGCGATCCTCACCGACGACGCCAACATTCCCAGCCTTCTCGCGGCGCCGTACTTCGGCTACACGACGGCGAACGACCGCTACTACGAGAACACGCGGCGCTTCTTGCTCTCGCAGGACAACCCGTCGTTCTACCAGGGCCACGTGGCGCGCGGCATCGGCAGTTACCACACGCCCGATCACTGGGTCTGGCCGCTAGCGCTCATCATGGAGGGCATGACCGCGACTTCCAGCTCGGAGAAGCAGGACGTGCTCGGCCAACTGCTCGCGAGCGATCCCGGCGACCATCTGCTGCACGAGTCGTTCAATCCCGACAATCCCCAGCAGTACACGCGGCGCAGCTTCGGCTGGCCCAACGCGCTCTTCTCGGAGTTCGTGATGACGCAGTTCGACGGTTCGCCCGAGATCCCGATGGGCGACACGAGCGACTTGGAGTTCCGCACCGAGTAGAACGCGGCAAATAAAGCGTGTCTTCCAAAGCCGATATGATCCTCGGGGCGCAGTGGGGCGACGAGGGCAAAGGCCGCATCATCGACCTCTACGCCTCACAGTACGACGTAATCGCGCGCTTTGGCGGCGGCGACAACGCCGGGCATTCGATCGTCGCCGGCGATCGCGAACTGGCGCTGCGCATCGTGCCGTCGGGCGTGCTGCATTCGCACGTCGAGCTGTTCGTCGGCGGCGGCACCGTCGTCAATCCGAACACGCTGCTCGACGAGTTGGAACGCTTGGCGCAGATCGGCGTCGATGTGTCGCGCGTGAAGATCTCCGATCGGGCGCACGTCGTGCTGCCGCACCACGTCCAGCGCGACGCCGCCGCGGAGCGCGAACGCGGCGACGCAGCGATCGGCACAACCGGCCGCGGCATCGGCCCGGCCTACGTCGACCGGGTGGCGCGCAGCGGCGTGCGCTTCGGCGACGTGCTCGGCGGTGCGACGGCGCGTAACCCCGGCGACGCCGACGCGCTCGAGGCGGCGAAACGGCTGGCTCCCCACGTCGTCGACGGCGTGGCCTACATTCACGACGCGCTGGCGGCGGAAAAGCGCATGCTGCTCGAAGGCGCGCAGGGCACGCTGCTCGACGTAACCTACGGCACCTATCCCTACGTGACCAGCTCGAGCACGATCGCGGGCGGCGCCTGCTCCGGACTGGGTATTGGCCCCGGCGCGATCGGCCGGATCACCGGCGTCTTCAAAGCCTACTGCACGCGCGTTGGAGCCGGGCCGATGCCCTCGGAACTCTACGACGCGCTGGGCGAGCGCCTGCGAAGCCAAGGCGGCGAGTTCGGAACGGTCACCGGGCGTCCGCGGCGCTGCGGCTGGTTTGACGCGGTTGCGGGGCGCTACGCCGTCGCGCTCAACGGGTTGACCAGCGCCGTGATCACCAAGCTCGATGTGTTGAGCGGCTTCGAATCGCTGCAGATCGTCACCGGATACCGTGTCGCTGGGAAGCGTGCCGGCTTCGGCGCGGCGGGTGACGCCGGCTTGGAACTGGAGATGGAAGAGCTTTCGGGATGGAGCGAACCGATCGGCGATTGCCGCCGCATTGACGGGCTGCCGCCGGCTGCGCGGGCCTACGTCGCCCGCTTAGGCGAGCTGCTCGACGTGCCGGTGGAGGCCGTCTCGGTCGGGCGCGAGCGCTCGCAGTTGGCTCGCTAGCCCCTCGCGCGGGGAGACCTCCTCGCATATGGGCCGACGATTCGTCTTTCGCGCTGGAGCCGTTGCTCGAAGAGCGCCGTCGCGCCCAAGACGTCGCCCAGCAGGTCTTCGCGCGGACTCGCGTCGCGTGCGCGCGCGGAGCGCACGAGCTAGAAAATGTCACCGAAGCATCGCGCGCGAGCGGCGACGCGCCTGCACCGCTGCGCGTCGAGCGCGTCGAACCGGTGACCGCTTCGCGCGTGGCTTGTACGACGAACGTCTACGCGCGCTCAAACGCGCCGCAGCGAGCCAAATCGCGCGCAACGCCCGCTCGCGCGCGGAGCTGGAGTCGGCGTCGGCGCAGCTGCTCGCCGCACGCCGCCGCTGCGCCGTGCTCGAACGTTTGCGCGAGCGGCGTCTCGCGGAGTTCGAAGCGGCGCAAGCCAAACGCGACGAGATCGAGCTGGATGAGGCCAACGCGCGCCGCAGCCGCCCGCGAGCGGAGCGATAGCGCGTGCCGCCGGCCTTCTGGGCGGCTTACGCTCTCAAGCTCGGGATCGCTGCCGCCATGCTCGTACTGCTCTACGCATTGGCGCAGCGGCTGCGCGGCAGCGGTTTTCCGCGGCGCGCACACCGCTGCATCGAGGTCGTCGAGAGCGCGATGCTCTCGCCGCAGGCGGCGGTGCATTTGCTGCGCGTCGGGAAGCGCTATCTGCTGGTGGCGGCGAAGCGCAGACGGATCTGCGCGCTCGCCGAGCTTACGCCCGGCGAGTTGGAGATCATACCGCGAAGTACCGGAACTGGCCGACCTTGTTGCCGGCGGTCTCGACGAAGTAGATCTGGTTGTCGGTGCCCAGCGTCATGGCGGTCGGGCTCGAGTCCTTGGTGGGAATCGAGTAATAGTTCGCCGCGTGCGCCTTGAAGAAGAACTGCCCGATCTTGTTGCCGGCCGTATCGGTAAAGTAGAAGTTCCCGTCGACGCCCTGCAGGATCTGATTCGGGCTCCCCGCGTTTTTCAAGGGGTACTCGGCGGTGATGATGCCGTTGATGGTCATGCGCCCGATCTGTTTGGCCCGGGATTCGGTGAACCAGAGCGCATTATCGCTGCCCGGGGCAGATGCCGACGGGGTCGGCGCCGGCCGTGGTGACCTTGTACTCGCTGAGGGGCGTAGCCGCTGATCGGCAGGCGCCCGATGTTGTTGGTGCCGGCCTCGGTAAACCAGAGCGCGTCGTCGGGACCCGTGGTGATCGTCAGCGGTTTTGCATTGCCGGTGAGCGGAACTGTGTGAATTTCACAAACGGCTTACGCTTAATCTGTTGAATGCGCCAGACCGAGTTGGTGCCCGGATCGGTCACCCACATGTTGCCGTCCGAGCCGAGCGCGATGCCGACCGGGGTCGAGCGGAGTTGGGCATCGTGTACTCGACGAACGGTGGGCCGGCCGTCGTGATCTGGCCGATCTTGCCGATGCTGGTCTCGGTGAACCAGACATTGAGGTTCGGGCCGGGGCCCGATGCGATGCCGGTCGGGCCGGCATTGCGGGTCGGCGTGACGTTTTCACCGAACTTTCCGTCGCTGTTGAGCTGCCCGATCTTGCTGGCCGGAACTCGGTGATCCAGAGGTTGCCGTCGGCGCCCAGGGCGATGCCCATCGGGATCGGCTCGATGCCGTAGGGATCGGATACTGGCGGTAACTGCCGGGGGAGGAGTCGGCGGCGGCGTCGGCGTTCCGCTCGTGATCGGCGTGCCCTTGCCGCAGGCGGCCAGCAGGACCGGCCGTTAGGAACGCGAGCAACGCGTGCGCCGTTCGCAACAATTTCTTCTCCTCATGTGGCGGGACCGAGTAGCCCTCCCTTATTGGCAGAGCGTTTCCGCTTTCCCCCAACGGCGCGGAAAGGGGCGCTCGCTAGGTGCCTTTAATACTAAAGTTTTAGTTGACAGAGCCGGGGGCGATGCGGTAGCATGCAAACTAAGGATTTAGTAGAAGCAGGGCTCCCTCTCGACACATGCCTAGCCTGGCGAAGGAAACAAGACGAGAAGATGGCGCGACGACGATCCGACTACCCTGACCGAGGCCGAACTGCGGCTGATGGAGGTGCTTTGGGAGCGAGGCCGGCGACGGTTGCCGAGGTAACCGCCGCGCTGCCGCCGCCGCCAATCGCCTACAACAGCGTGCTCACGACGATGCGCATACTCGAGAGAAAGGGCTACATCGCGCACGAGGAGGCGGGGCGCGCCTTCGTCTACCGGCCACTGGTCGCGCGCGAAGACGCGGCGACCATGCCGTGGGCCATCTGCTCTCGCGGTTCTTCGACAACAGCGCGGGGACATTGGCGCTGCGCTTGATCGAAAACGAACGCCCGTCGAAGGACGAGCTGACGCGGCTCAAGGCGCTCATCGAGCAGTACGAGGAGCGGCGACGATGATCGTCGTCGCGGCAACCGTGCTCAACGCGCTCTGGCAGGATGCATTGCTGGTGGTCGTGCGTCTGGCTGCTCTTCGCGCGTGGCCGCGCGTCAATGCTGCGACGCGTTATGCGTGTGGAGCGCGGCGCTGATCGCAGCGTTCGTCGTTCCGGTCGTCACGACGCTGCTGTTCTTTACGCCCGCGCAACGCGTTGCCGTCACGCCGAGCACGCACGGCGTTGCGCTGCACGCCTCCGGATCGATACCCCCGTTCGCCGTTCGGCGCCTTTCTCGATCAAAGATGACATCAGACGCGTTTCGTCCAGCGGGCAAACGGATTCGGTGCCCGCATTGCCGCCGCGCCTGCGCGTCACGCTGCCCTGGCCGGTCGCGCTCGCGGTGTTCGCCGCGTGGGCGTTGCTGGCGGCTTACGCGTTGGCGGGTTTGCTCGTCGGCCTTGTGCGTCTCGAACAGCTCAAGAGCGACGCGCTGCCGCTGCCGGTCGAGTATCGCGACGCGATGCCGCAGTGGAATCGCGCGAATAAAGGACGGCGCCCGGTGCGGCTTTGCGTGAGCGATGCGGTCGACGTGCCGGTCGCGGTCGGGCTCTTCGATGCGATGATTTTGATCCCGAAGTCGAACTGCTCGAGCGGCTCTCGCCGGCCGAGGTGGAGCAGATCAGCCTGCACGAACTCGCGCATCTGCGCCGCGCCGACGACTGGAGCAACTGCTTGCAGCGCTGATCGTCGCCGCGCTCGGCTGGAACCCGGCGGCGCTCTTCGTCGCGCAGCAGCTCGAGCTCGAACGCGAGGTCGCATGCGACGATTGGGTGCTCGCTTCGGTCGGCGCCGTGCGTCCGTACGCGCTCTGCCTGACGAAGATGGCCGAGACCGCGGCGTGGCCGCACCACGCCGATGCCCGCGCCGGGCGTCTTCACCACGCGCAAACAGATCTCGCTGCGCATCGAACGGCTGCTCGGCGGCGGCCGCGACATCGCGACGAACCTCGCGCTCGGCCCCGGCCGCTGCCGCCGTGGCGGCGGTCGGTGCACTCGCGCTGGCGATCGCCTTCGTGGCACCGTCGATCGCGGCACCGGCAATCGCGCAGACCGCTGCAACCACCGCTCGCGTCGCCGCGAAGGCCGCAGCGCCGCAAGCGGCGCGCGCCGCCGAGCACGAAGCCTCGTACTCGACGCAGCGGCTCGCGCAAACGACGACGAAATCGCTCGCGCAAACGACGCAGGCAACGGCGCAAGCCGCGCAGCCGAGCGCCTCGCCGAAGACCGTCGTCATCACCAAGACCGTCGTCGAGCGCGCTCCGGGCCTGCCGATTCCGCCGGCACCTCCGCACCCCGCCGCCTCCGATTACGGCGACACTATCTCTCGATCGGTCGACCGCGCGATCGACGGCGCGGCCGGTGCGAAGTCGACGGCGGCGATCGGCGCGGCTGCCGCAGCCATGGGGCACGGCTTCGCGAAGAGCTGGGGCGCCGAGGTCGGCAAGATCGTCGCGCAAGAGGCCGGCCAATACGGCGTGCATAGTCGAAGGACGGAAAGTCCTGCGTTGGCTGCGACCTGCACGGCGTCAACTGGTCGGGACGCGATCTCCGCGGCGCCAACTACACCGGCGTCGATTTCACCGATGCGAATCTCGCAGGTGCCAACCTCTCCGACAGCAAGCTCAACGGCGCCGATTTCAGCCGCGCGAATCTCAGCAGACGCGTCGTTTCGCGGCGCCCACCTGACCGGCTGCGATTTCTCCGACGCGAACCTCGACGGCGCCGACTTCAGCAACGCGTGGATGTCGGGCTGCGAGTTCACCGGGGCGCGCCTGCAAACGGCGCAGCTTCGCGGCGTGCTCAACGGCTGCAAAGGCTGCGATTTCAGCCCACGCCGATCTTGCCGGACTCGATCTGCGCGGCGTGCGCATCAACGGCGACGATTTCTCCGGCGCCGATTTGCGCAACGTTAACTTCGCCGGCGCCGAGATCGTCGGCAGCGATTTTAGCCGCGCGCGGCTGGACGGCGCAAACTTCGCCGGCGCAACGCTCAACGGCTGCGACCTCGACGGCGTCGACCTCAAACGCGTCGATCTTTCGAAGGCCAAACTAATCGGCATGGATATCTCGAACGACAACTCGTCACCGTAACCGCGTAGCCTAGCCCTCTTCACAGCCTACCCGAAAACGCCTCGCGGCCGAGGCCTGGTTTCCTGCGCCCTCGAGCCGCCATTGAAAAGGAGCAACGAACGATGAATCACCTCTTCACTGATCGTCTTCTCGCTCGCGATGACCGTAGCCGTGAGCGGCGGACTGCCGGCAAACTGCACCGGCTGCTCGTTCGCCGGGCGCGATCTGCACGGCGCCGATCTCGCCAACGTCGCGTACATGGGCGTCGATCTTGCGCGTGCCAATCTGCGCAATGCCAACCTTCAAGGCGCGCGCCTCACGGGCGTCGACTTGCAGAACGCCGACCTGCGCGGCGCCGACCTTCGCGGCGCCAAACTCGTCGGCGTCGATCTGCACGACGCGCAGATCGCCGGCGCGACGTTTCGACGGCTCGACGCTCACCGGCGCCAACCTGCGCGGCGCGCTCGACCAGAGCGGCGATCGACGTTCGCGGCCTGCTGCATCGGTGCGTCGGCTGCGACGCGCGCGGCGCGCATCTCGGGGGCGCCGACCTCTCGGGCATCTCAATCGTCGGCGCCGATCTGCGGCAGAGCGACGCGCAGCGCGTACGTTTCGACGGCGCCGACCTCGAGGGCGTCGACTTCGCGAGCGCCGATCTGCGTGGAGCGACTTCCGTAACGCGCGGATCTGTTCGCGTAGCCACGGCTACTCCGAACTGCCGGTGTCGTGCCTCGACCTGCGCGGCGCGAACGTCACGGGCGCCGATTTCCGCGGCGCGCTGCTTTGCGACAGCGAAGAGGGCCCGGACCGCTGCACGCCGGTCGACGCCGCGACGCTGCGCTCGGGTCGCGGCTCCAATCTCGGCGGAGCGATCCTGCAATGAGACGAGGGCTCGCGGCCCTCGCATGGTCGCGGCGCTCGCACTGCCGGCGGCGGCGCTGGCCTTGGCGTACCCGCAGCCTGGCGGTAACGCAGTCCGACGCGCCGCCGCTCGATCCGAGCGCGCCGATCGCGCGGCTGGTCGCACGCGGCGAGCGCTGACGCTGCCGTGGAACCCGGTGCGCTCGCGGCCTGCGAGCGAGCCGACGAAGGCGTGGATCACGACCGACGGACACGCGCTCTACGTGCGTTTCGATGCGACGCAGCACGAGCCGATCGCCGCGCAGCAGCACACCAACGACGTCGGCCAAGGTAACGACGACGAGGTCTGGGTCGATCTCTGGCCCAACGGCATCAGCGGTTACTTCTATCAGTTCTACGCGACGCCCAACGGCACGCATTATGAGTATTCGTCGGAGAATACGGGGTACTCGCCGAACTGGGAGTCGGCGGGCGTCGCGAACGGTACCGGCTACACGGTAACGATGAAGATTCCGCTCGACGTGCTGCGCAACGCGCACGGCGGCGAAGTGGACGCGCAGTTCGTCCGCTACGTTCACGCGACCGGCGAGCAGCAGGTGTGGTCGTACGACCGCGTTCAGATGCAGCCCGACTCCTACGGGAACGCCGACTACGCGCACGCCGGAACGGTCGAGCTGCCGCAGCTCACGGGCTCGTCGCCTCGCGCCCCAAGCCGCGCGCCGCGATCTACGCGCTGGGCGAGGCGGCGAGCAAGACCATCGGCGGCTCGACCTCGCGCGTGGGCGCCGACCTCTCGATTCCGATCAGCCCCGACGGCCTCGTTCTACTCGACGTTCCATCCGGACTACTCGAACGTCGAGCTGGACCAGCAGTCGATCTCGCCGACGGTCTATCAGCGCTACTACACCGAAGTGCGCCCGTTCTTCACGCAGGCGGCGAACTTCTATAACCAGTTCAACTGCGACGCGTGTCCGAACGTTCAAGCACTCTATACGCCGGCGATTCCGACGCCGCGCGAGGGCTATGCGGTCGAGGGTAAGCAGGGGCCGATCGGCTTCGCCTCGTTCGACTCGATCGGCGACGACCGCAACGATCTTGCAAGCGCGCTCGACTATACGTCGGCGGACACGCGTTGGGGCGCGAGCATGCAGCGCGTCGCCGTCGATCATTCCGGGTTTGACCGACGACAGCGACCGAGACCGGGCATCGCACTACTCCGATCTCAAGCATCTTGAGCGCGTACTTCAACTACGGCAACGACTCCGGCACGAACGTGCTCGTTGCCCGACCAGGCGCAGTACTACGACGTCGGCGGCGGCTGGGCGAACCAGACGTTCGGATTCTTCGCGGCGACGCGCAAGGTCGGCGAGTACTACGATCCCGTCGACGGGTTCGTCTCGCATCCGGGAATCGCCGGGCTACGCGCTCTACAGCGCGAAGATCTGGGACTTTTCAGCGCCAGACGAGCAAGCTGGCTGCGGTGGGCGTCGCGGGCTTCGTCGACCGCTACCAGGGTCCGACGATGGGGCAGGCGCAGAGCGACAACTCGCTGCTGCTCGACGTGCTCACGAAGAGCGCGCTCGATTTCCAGGTCTTCACCGGCTCGAACTACTGGCGCTTCGGCGACATCCTCACGCCGATCTCGCAGAACGGCGGCTTTCAGTTCACCTACGACAGCGGGCTGCAGACGAACAACCCCGGAAACTTTCCCATACCACGGCACGTCGTCGACGCCGACGACGATCACGTACAACACCGGGCCGCTACGGCACGGGACGCCTCGACACGTGGTTTCGCACGACGACGATCCGCGTCGGCAACCGCGGCGCGCTCACGCTTGGCGCTCGACGATACGGCCCAGTGGCTGCCGCCCCGGTATCAGAGCAACATCCAATGGTTCGAAAGCCTGAGCTACGCGTACCAGATCGGGCGCAACTCGTCGTTTGCGGTCGGCTTGCGCCAGGTGATCGGCTATCCGCCGATTCCCAACGGCGGCGGCGACTGCGTCGGGACGCGTGCTCGAATGTCTCGGTCGCCTACCACCTGCGACTTCGCACGAGCGAGCTCTATCTCGCGTACGGCAATCCCAACACGCTCACGACGGTGCCGCAGGCGATCTTCAAGGTCATCTTCTACGCCGGCGCGCAGAAGGGGACCTAAGGGCCGCACGTAAGAGAGCGAGCGATGCTGCACGCTCTTTTGGTTGCGGCCGCGGTGGCGGCGTCGCCGACCCCCTCGCCGCCGCCGCAAATTTATTACGTCGTGAGCCGCCCGCTCTGCAGCGAGCTGCACGCGCACGTGAAGCCCGCGCTCGGCATGATGATGGAGAACGACGACCAGATCAAGAGAAGCCCCGACCTCTTCGGGCAGTACAACGCCGGCCGGCTTCGGGGCAGCGACGTCTCCTCGGCGAACGGCGACCCTGGAGGCGATCCGGGCTCGAACGCACCGCAGAGCATGGCGCTGCTCGGTATCGAAAACTTGATCCGCCCCATCGCCAACAACATTATCGCGATCCAGACGGAGCTCGACAGCCCGGCGCTGAGCCATCCGTCGGGGCGCCCGGAAGACGACAAGATGCTGCAAGAGATCCGCGAGCGGCTGCTCAAGGCGCTGGCCGCGCAGAACGCGTCGCTCGACATCATCAGCGGCTTCTACGATACGCAGACGATGGCCGATCTCCAGCACGCCGGGCAAGGTTACATCGCGCAGGCGGGCCAGCCCAACGGCGGCGAGGGTGCGCCCGCAACGCCGGTAGCGCTCAACCCGCTCGCGCAGAACCCCAACTACGCCGGCCTTACGCCCAACCCGTACACGATCGATCTGGCGACGATCCCCGGCCTCACGCTCGGCTACAATCCGGTCACGCGCCTGATTGAGGGGCTGCATTGGACGATGGCGCAAACCGAGACGCGGGAAAACGAAGCCGCCAGCGCCGTGCTGGCCGCCGCCTCGATGTGCCAAAACATTCCGTTAGCCTCACCACCGCCGCCGTAATCTCTTCCTGTCATGGAAGCCAACCAACGGGAAGCGTGCGGGCGCCGTGCTCATTCATCGAGTTGCCGAGCGGGACGAACGTGCTTGCCGGTTAGAGCCCGGCTTGAAAACATGGATATCGTCGCGCCGGAGACCTTCGACTCGACGGCGAACAAGCGATGGTATGAACGCTCGCCGTTGGCTGTTAGCGATCGTCGCCTACGTGCTCGTGGGATGCGCCGCTCAGTCGGCTCCGGGGAGTCTTGCCCTGCCTGTGCGCGAAGCGGGCGCGAGCGCTGCCGAGGGCAGCGGCTCGTGGATGCTGCCCGAAGCGAAGAGCGAGGATCTTCTTTACGTCGCCGACTGGAACGACGAACACGTTGACGTGTATGCCTATCCGTCGGGGCGGCACGTCGGGGAACTGAAAGCCGAAGAGCCCAGCGGTCTGTGCGTTCGACGCCGCGAGCGACGTGTGGGTGAACGAGCCGCTCAAAATGATCGAGTACCAGCATGGCGGGGTCAAGCCGATCGCCAAACTCGCGACGCCGGGATTCAGCTTCGCCTGTGCCGTCGATCCCGCGAGCGGCAACCTCGCCGTCACCGACGTCCAAGAGAAAGGCCCTGGCGGCATCGCGGTGTTCTCTCACGCGAGCGGACAGCCGACAGTCTACATCGACCCGGCAATGCCGAGTCCGGCCTCAATGGGGTACGACGACCAAGGTAATTTGTTCGTTGACGGCAACACCAATAGGAAGGCTTCGTTTCGTTTTGCGGAGCTGCCGCAGGGGGGCAGCGAGCTTACCAACATCAGGCTCCCGCAAAGCATCGAGTCGCCGGGCAGCGTGAACTGGGACGGACAGTACGTGACCGTTGCCGACGAAACCGCCAACATCATCTATCGCTTTAGCATAACCGGCGCGCATGCCAAGCTCGAAGGTTCGACGCCGCTTACGGGTGAGTATGCGGGAATATCACAGCTTTGGTTTGCCAAAGGGAAGGTCGTCGGCGGCGAGTGGCGCAGCAGCGGCTGGGTCAGCTACTGGAACTATCCGGCCGGCGGCGACCCAACGAGAACGATCGCCGGCTTCAAGTCCGTGAGCGGCTTGGCGATCAGCCCGGCGGTAAAGCGTTAAATCGAAGCCAACCGCGGGCGAGTTGCCGCGAAGCCTGCGAACATTCTGACACCGCGTAGGGGATAGTGTGCGCTCAGGGTGACAGCGCGCCGGAGATGTCGTCGATCATATCCTCGAGGATCTGATGCACGTCGAGCGCGGCGGCAGGCACGACGTCGCGCAGCGAATCGCGCAGCCGCTCGGCAACCGCGTCGAACGACGCGCGCCGTCCCAACGGCAGCAGACGCACGCGGATCGCGCCGGCACGCGCGGGCGTGGGCGAGAAGCCATTGGTGTCGATGCCGGTGACCCGTCCCTCCGCAGCGACCGCTGGATCGGCGATCACCGCGCGTTCCAGCGCGAGGGCCGCGGCATTGCTCGCCGCCAGCGTCGTGCCCACCGGCATGCGGTAGGCGATCTCGAACTGCCCTTCGTCGAGGTGCGGTAGAAAGTCGGTCGGGAGCGCCAGCAGCGCGACGGCGGTGACGAGGAGCACCCCCGCGGCGATCGCGTAAACCGTGGGCCGGCGCGCGAGCGCCCAGCGCAGGACCGGCTCGTAACGTCCGCGCCCGACGCGCGGTACGGCGGAATTCGTGGAACGCGGGCCGCTCAAACGCCGCGCCAGCAACGGCGTGACGAAGAGTGCGAGCGCGAGCGAAGCGATCAGCGCGCAGGCCAGCGTGAGCGCGAGCGCGCTAAAGAACGCGCCCGCGACGCCGCCGAGCAGCGCGAGCGGGATAAAGATAACGACCGTTGCGAGCGTCGAGGCGGTCATCGGGCGCACGAGGCGCTGCACCGTCGCTTCGACGGCCTCGGTCGGCGAAAGTTCCGGCGAATCGCTGCGCGTGCGCGCGATGCCCTCCACCACGACGATCGCATCGTCGATAATCAGTCCAACCGCTATCGCCAGCCCGCCGACGCTCATGATGTTCAGCGTCTCGTGCAGCAGCGAGATGCCCAAGATCGCGATCGCCATGGCGGCCGGAATCACCACCGCCGCGACCAGCGTCATCCGCCAGTCGCGCAAGAAGGAGAGGATCACCCCCAGCGCCAGCAGCGCGCCGACGAGGATCGCGTCGCGCAGGCTGGCCTGCGACGCGACGATGAGGTCGCTGGCATCCCAGTAGCGGTGCGCGACGACGTCGCCCGGCATCTGCGGCTCGAGCGCGGCGATGCGATGCCCAAGTGCACGCGTCCCAGCGAGCCGACGGTGGCGCCGTGCCCTTGCCCCAGGGGCACGACCACGCGCGCTAGCTGCCCGGCGTCGCGCAGGCCGGCGTTGACGAGCAGCGCGCGCCGCTGCGTCGCGCCCTGCTCAAGGCCCACGCCGGTCACGCGGTTGGCCGCGGCGAGCGCGGCGCCGACATCCTGCGCGGTAGCATGCGAGGCCGCCAGCGCGGCAGCAACGAGGTCGACGTGGTACTCGCGCTGCCCGCCGCCGACCACGAGGACGCGTCCCAGCCCGGGAATGCCGTAAAGCGTGGGCAGCATCGCGCGCGTCGCGTACTCGCGCACCAGTGTGGGCGAGAGTTCGTTCGAGGTGAGCGCGTAGGAGATCACGGGCTCGGTCTGCGGCGTGACGACGTTGGCCTGCACCGCCGCATCTCGCGGAACGTTGCCGCGGGCCTGCGCGATGGCGGCGTTGACGTACTGCAGATCGGTCGTGGCGCGACCGGCCTCTTCGGCGCCACGACGGTCGCCGGCGCCGTGAATTTTCAGACGATCAATCCGACCCAAGGCAATCACGTTTCGGTCACGCAGGGCGTCGGCAGCAACAACAAGCGGCTCACCGGCCTTCTCGGCACGGGCACGCTGGGCAAGCTCGGCTACGCGGTGGCGTGGGGCAGCCAGGGCACGACCGGCAACTTCCCGGGCGGCTTCATCGGGCAGACCGCGCTGCTGCAGACCAGCGTGGTGAATCCCGGCATCGGCACGCCGTTCCGCCCGGCGTCGCACGCGAGCCCGCCGCCGCCCGACCTCACGCACGCCAACGCCTACAATTTCGTCAACTATTATCCAGTGAGCGGCGGCTACGTGCAGCGCAACTTCGTGGGCAAGCTCGTCTACGATTTCTCGCCGAAGACGTCGGTGCAGTTCACCCTACTCTGCCAACGACTGGTCGAACTCGACCGGCGAAGGCGACAACGACTACGAGACGTTCCCGTACGTGCTCTACGGCGCGCAGCAGACGCTGGCGTCGATCGAAGCCACCAAGCACGGGAACAACACGATCCTGGTCAACGGCAAGCCGCGCTCCTGTCACGACGGCATCGCGGTGCTGGTCGATACGGCACCTGGATACACGTGCATGACGGCCGATCAGTACGCGGTGGCGTTCTACGGGCCGTTCGGCGGCAGCATCGATCGCTGGCGCACGCTGGGCAACCAAGACTACGACTCGCGCGCGATCCAGTAAGGTAGGGATATAGCTCGTGGCGTTCGATCAAAGCCCCTTCGACGAAGAAGAAGAAGACGACGACGACGACGAGGATTACTAACCCCCCGATGAGCTCCTCCAAAAAAAAAGCCGGGCCCGCCGAAGCGAGCCCGGTGTCGTCGATCCGTTGGTGAGTGGGCTATTTGTTGCTGATTGCTGCCCCGACCGGTTCGTCAAAGGCCGCGCTGGTAGCGTAGTTGGTCATGCTACCACCGGCCGGATAGTTCCAGCGACCGATGCTGGTGTCGGTGCGGCCGCAGTAGCCGGAGCCTTCCAAATCGGGACCAGCGATGACGTTGCGGGAGTAGTACCGGATGAGGATCGGCTGGTCAACGTCGCAGGACGCGCCTCCGGCTGAGTTGTAGAGCGGGGTCGTGCCGGTGATCGTGGCGGTGGAACCCGAAACGGACGCGTTGTAGACGCAGCTCGTCTCGTTGGGCGGCCCCTGGCCGTTGCACTCCTGGTCGCCGATCATGAGGTTCTTCTCGACCTTATCCCATTGAACGACACCCGTGAAGTAAATGGTCCCGCCGGTGAGCGTGAGGGGCGTCAACGTCTGATTCGAGCCGGCCGGCAGCTCTGCGAGAGCGAAGGTGCAATAACTGGACGAGGTGCATCCGTTGACGTAGAGGTTGCCCTGCGGATCGTAGGTCGCGTTCCAGTAAGAGAAGATGGAGTTCGTTGCATAGACCACGGGCGAGCCCGAGCCGTTGGGGTAGATGAGCACTTCGCCCGGGGCAATCGAAGGACCGCTGCCGTTATATTGGTTCACGACCGCGAGGTTGCCGGTCGTCTGGTCAACGGCGCAGCCGTCCGGACCGCCGTCGGGGTCGGTCAACGTCGCCAGCAACGTGCCGGCGCGCGAATACTTGAAGATCTGATTGCTGCCGGTGGCGGGAATCCAAACGTTGCCCTGATCGTCGTTGCAGAGGCTTTGCGGCTGGTTGAAGCCTGTTAGGGTTCCCCGGAGCGTCATTTTCGGCAGGACCATCATGTAGACGTCTCCGCTACTGTAGTCGGAGACGAAGAGCAGCGCCTGCGACTTTACGAGGTCCGGCGATACCCAAGACTTGCGATGGTCGGGATGCGCCGCGAC
This sequence comes from Vulcanimicrobiota bacterium, assembly GCA_963844705.1. Taxonomy (GTDB): domain Bacteria; phylum Vulcanimicrobiota; class Vulcanimicrobiia; order Vulcanimicrobiales; family Vulcanimicrobiaceae; genus Cybelea. The sequence goes on from CAWJPI010000001.1 coordinate 826,775, forward strand.
ATCGGCGACGGCATGGCTGCGGTGCCGCAGCCCGGTTGGCTGCCCGATCGAGGATCCGGCGGGATTAAAGTCCGTCGAAGGCTGACTGGAGGATTGTAACCCGGCGCTACTGCTACAGCCGGCGACGAGCGCGGTAGCCGCTATTACGCCCAGGGCGTACGCGGCAAACCTTGATATTTTCACGAAAATTGCTTCCTTCTTGCTTTCATTAAGCTCTGAGCGACGAATCGAACGATTCCGATGGATAACGAGGAAAACAACCAAGTAGTTCCATGATTCAGCGGATTTTGACACCGCAGCGTTGGCCGGCTTCGAGGATTACCTCGATCGCCGCCTCCGCCGATCGATAGCCAGAGCCGCAATGACGAGACACCGCGCCGAGCCGGCCGGGCGATCGAACTTGAGGTAAGGGCTACGCCGATTCGGTGCTTCGCGCGCAGCTGCAACGCCGATCCGCACCGCAATGCTGCAATGCCCGCGTAGCAACGCGGCCTCGCATTCGCGAAGCCGAGCGCGGGGGTGGGGCAGGGCAGCGACGGCAGCGCGCGTGGCACGTTTTCACCACCGGTATCGAGTTGCGCGTTGCCGTCCAGGGGCGGCCGTCACTGCTTGAGTGCGGCGTGAGACTACATCGGAGGCGACGCCATAGGCTTGGCTCCCATCGAAACGGCGTGCGACTTGCACATTATCTTGACGTGATTCGTCAACATCATCGCTTGCTTTTGAGCCGCGGTCATTCCGGCTGATTTGGCCTTCATTTGAGCCTGCGTCATGTACATCTTCGTCGTCATGTTAACGCCTACGACTGCGTCGCCGGGTGCACATTTAGGCATCATCATCGACGAAGACATCGACGAGGCCATCGACGAGGACATGGCGCTCTGGGCGACGCTGGGCGCGCTTACGAGCAGCATGCTCGCGACCACGAGAAAACCAGCGGCGATCGTCTTCATATACCCTCCTTCATAGCGTTGCATTGCTCGGAGCCAGGCGGCTCCGTAGAGATGTACGTCCTCGAGGCGGCCTTTGGATGACTTTCCGAATCAGAGTTGTGATATAGCCGGCGAAGCGTGCTGACAAATCAAGCAAGCGCGTGCCGCCTCCGGTCTTCAGCCGCATTAAGCGCGACGACCGGCATCACGTTCGGTTCGACATGAAGCGCGCCGTCGTGCTAGACCTGGCAACCGCGGCTTTCTGCGGGGAAATGTCACGGCGGCGTAATCGCGTGAGCGAAGTATCTGATGCTACGCGCTTCAATGCAACACGTGGCGAAGTCGCTTTTGCGGGAACGATTTCGTAGATGTCGCGGTAGCCTTGCAGGCGTCGCCACTTGCGCGAGAGTTTTTCGATCAGAGCAAGTACGACGGCGGTGGCAAATCGGCCGGTCCGCAGCCGTTTCATCGCATCTGTGCGGTGCCTAATCGGCGCGAAGATCGACTCGATCGCGTTGGTTGTCCGCAAGTGATACCACGTCGAAGTGGGGAACTGGTAGTACGCGAATAGCCGCTCGACGTCGTCACGCATGCACTTCTCAGCCTTCGGGTAAACGCGTTCGAAGGATCTGGCCAGCCGCTCCCATTTGCGCCGTGCTTCGGCTTCGTTCTCGAGATACATGATCTCGGTCATCGCGTCATGGGTCGCTCCCTGCTGCTTTTTCGGCAGCTTGTCTTCGACGTTGCGCATCTTGTGAAGCCAGCACCGTTGCTGTGCGACGCGCGGCCAGGCCTTGCTCGCTGCCGCCCACAGCCCGTTGGCACCATCGGCGATTAGCAACGCCGGCGCTCGCAACCCGCGCGAGGCCAAATCGGCGAAGAGCTCCTCCCAGGCGGTTTCGCTCTCGCTCATAGCTTCCCGCAGCGCGATAAGGTGTTTACGGCCCATACGATCGGCACCGATCACCGTCAGGAACACGCGCCGCTCGTCGTCAGGGCCAGCGCCAAGATACACGCCGTCCGCCCAGACGAAGACGAGTTCAAGATCATCGAGTCGCCGGGCATTCCATGCATCGAGCTCGACGCATAAGCGTTGGTTGGTCCGCGCGATCGTCGCAGCCGAGAGCGGCGCTTCGGCCCCAAGAAAGGCGCGCAGCGTGCCCTCGAAGTCGCGCGTTGCCAGGCCGTCAAGCTACAGATCGGTCACGCTGCGGTCGACGTTCTCTAGCCGGCGCCGATGTTTGGGCAAAACGGCCGACGCGAACCGCGCTCCGCGCACGCGTGGGCGAGCGATGGTGATCGGCCCGCGGTTCGAACTGATCGTGCGCGGTCGGTCGTGCCCATCGCGGTAGCCGGCGGTGCCGTCATCGCCGCACCGCTCGTAGCGCACGCGCTCCAGGGCCTGGTCGACTGCGGCTTCCAAGACCGCCTGGAACAGCTCGCTGAGCTTAATCCGGCACAGGATCTCCAGGCGTTGCGTGAACGCCGCTTGGTCGAACTTGGCAGAGGGCAGGGATGTAGGGTAAGATCGTTTCACGGTTGGTGTACCTCCGTAGATGTTAGCAATCCACGAGTTACACCGCCGTCTTTTCATTTCCCGGCTCTAGGCTAGCCGGGGAATTCCCCCGCAAATCGAAACGAGCTCTTCATCGTTGGTGAGAAAAATACACCGATCAACACTCGGCAGAGCCACGTCATGATTGGCCCTAATTGCTCTTCCGGTGTTAGCCTCTGGCACTATCCCAAAGGCGGCAGGCCATTCAAGGCGTTTAACATACCAACGCCCACCGGCATAGCGGTCAGTATCGGTACACGATAATACAGAGGTGATCGTCCGCGTAACGGCAGTCCCCACCCCCGCCCGCCTTGCCCGCGAGGCCGCATCGCGCTGGGAAAGCGTCGCGGCTTAGAGACTCGCAGCTGCGCAGCCCGGCGCCGATCGCGAGGCGCATTGCTGCTCGCGGCTTGGCTCGCAGCGTGCTCGCAGTCTCGCAGCTTGGATCGCGGCGCTTAGACTAGCGCGGCAGCTGGGATGCTAAGCAGCTCGGCGGAGGGGGGCCTCAATTTAGCCTCGCCAACCCCTATCCCACAACGCTGCTCCGCCGTGGCAGCCTGAACCATTTGTCCCGCGCTCGTGCAAAGGCTCGGCTTGTCACCGACCTCGGCAAGCCGGATGACAATGCATCCTTCGACTGGGCTCAGGATGACACCAGCGTTGAGTCGCCGGATAGGGCGGAGGCGATCGTGCCGGTCTTCGCGGCGCAGATGTAGGATGCCGCTGCTCCGTTGCGCGCGGCCGTCGCGGCGGCGATCACCTTGGGTTTCATGCTCGAGCGGCACGCGTCGCTGTTGGCGAAGTGCAGCGCCTCGTCACTCGTGAGGCGTTCGATGCCGGAGGCGGCGTCGTCGACGTCGCGCAGCACGCGTGCGACGTTGGTGACGAGCACGAACGCGTCGGCGTGCAAAGCGGCGGCAATCGCGGCGGCGGCGAGGTCGGCGTTGACGTTATAGGCGTGCGCGCCGTCGGCGCTGAGCGCCAGCGGTGCGACGACGGGTAGAAACCCGTCGCGCAGCAGCGCGCGGATAAGCCGCGGGTCGATCGCCTCGATCTCGCCAACGTAGCCTAGGTCCTCGCCGCCGATGCCGCGAGCGCGCCGCGCCAGCAGCGTTCGGCCGTCCTCTCCGCTGATGCCTGCGGCGGGAAGCCCTAGCGCCGCGCACGCGCGCACGATTCGTTTGTTGATGCTGCCGCAGAGTACGGCTTCGGTGACGTGAAGGGTGGCGGCGTCGGTGAGGCGCAGGCCGTCGATGCGCTCGGTGACGATGCCGCGCTCCGCCAGCGCGGCGTCGATCTCGGGGCCGCCCCCGTGCACGAGAACGACCGCCGTGCCCCCCTTCCAGAGCGCCGCCACCTCGCAGAGCAGAGGGTCGGGCCGGCTGTGCTCCGTCCGAGCATGGCGTTTCCGCCGTACTTCACGACCAGTGTCTCAGGGGTTGCATATTCATGCGCCATATGCATAAATATACAGAAGTGTACGCCGTAGCGCCAGCCCCAGTCCCCGCGTCCGCCCTCTGCGGGCGGCATTTTCTCGAAGTCAGCGACCTCTCGCCGAGGAGCTGGCCGGGTTGCTGCGGCTTGCCGCCTTCTTAAAAGAGCGGCCGGCGCGCGAACAGGGGAACCTGCTGCGCGGCCGTACCGTGGCGCTGCTCTTCGAGAAGCCGAGCCTGCGCACGCGGGTCTCCTTTGAGGTCGCGCTGACGCAGCTCGGCGCGAAGACGCTCTTCGCGCACGGCTCGGAGTTCGTGGTCGGCTCGCGCGAAACGCCCGAGGACGCCGCGCGCGTGCTCTCGCGCTACGTCGACGCGATCGTCATTCGCACGCACGAGCACGAGCCGCTCGAACGCTTCGCCGCTGCGGCGACCGTGCCGGTGATCAACGGCCTCTCGGCAGAGGCGCATCCGTGTCAGGCGCTGGCCGACATGCTCACTTTGCGCGAACGATTCGGAGAGATCGCCGGTCTGCGCCTCGCGTACGTCGGCGACGCGCGCAACAACGTCGCCGCGTCGCTCGCGCAGGCCGCGGTCATGCTCGGTGCGACGGTGCACTTCGGCTCCCCGCCGACGCATCGCCCATCGGAGAAGTTTCTCGCGCATCTCGCGCGTCTCGGAAAGCCCGTGGGCGGCGCGGCGCGCGCCTTCTCCAATCCGGTGCGCGCGGTGCGCGGCGTCGACGCCGTGTATACCGACGTGTGGACCTCGATGGGCGAGGAGCGCTATCGCGAGCGCAACGACGCGATGCTGCGCCCGTACGGCGTGACGCCGAACTGATGGCGTACGCCGCGCCGCACGCCGCTTTCTTGCATTGTCTGCCGGCGCATCGCGGCGAGGAGGTAAGCGCCGACGTCATCGACGGGCCGCGCAGCGCGGTCTTCGACCAAGCCGAAAACCGCATGCACGCGCAGAAGGCGTTGCTCGTCGCACTGCTGACCGAATGAGAGGGATGCCCGTATGAAAGAGCGCCGTCAACGCGCGATCCTGACGCTCGATCGCCACGCGACCGATCCATTCGCAGGAGGAGCTGGTACGCTGCTCCAGCGGCAAGGCTTCGAGGTGACGCAAGCGACGGTTTCGCGCGACATCAGGGAGCTGCGGCCTCGCGAAGGTGCCGATCACTTCGCAGGACGGGGATGCGATTCAAGTACGTCGCTGCCCGCGGCCGCGACGACCTATGCCAGCCGCCTGCATCGCGGATGGCCGAGCTGGTGACGACGATTGCCGGCAGCGCGAATCTGATCGTGATGCGCACCCCGCCAGGCAGCGCGATGATGCTCGCCTCGGCGATCGACGAGGCCGGTTGGCCCGAGGTCATCGGCACGATCGGCGGCGACGACACGATTCTGGTCATCGTGCGCAGCGCGGACGAAATGCCGTTCGTGAAGCAGCGATTCCTCGATCTGCAAGGCGTCTCCGCGCTGCAGGCGGGCGCCGCGTGAGCCGCATCGTCCTCGCCTACTCCGGCGGACTCGACACGTCGGTGCTGCTGAAGAAGCTAATTCTCGAAGGGCACGAGGTCGTCGCGATGACCGTCGATCTCGGCGAGAGCGATGCGATCGCCGGAAGGGCGCTCGCGCCGCGCTCGAAGCGGTGCGCGCCAAGGCGCTCGCTCTCGGCGCGTACGATGCGGTGCTGATCGACGCGCGCGAGCGCTTCATCGACAGAGTATGCATTCAAAGCGCTCGCAAGCCAACGCGCTCTACCAAGACGTCTATCCGCTCTCGGCCGCGCTATCGCGGCCGCTGATCGCCGATCTGCTCGTGAAGACTGCCCACGAGTACGGCGCAACGGTCGTGGCGCACGGCTGCACCGGCAAGGGCAACGATCAAGTGCGCATCGAAGCTGCGGCGTGCGCGCGCTCGATCCCTCGCTCGACTGCCGTGCGCCGCTGCGCGAACGCCGCTCTCGCGGCCCGACGCGATCGCGTTCGCGGCAGAGCACGGCGTTCCGATCGCGCATACCGCCGAGAAGCCGTACTCCGTCGACGCCAATCTCTGGGGGCGCTCGATCGAAGCCGGCGTGCTCGAAGACCCGTGGAACGCGCCGCCGGAAGATGCCTACGCGTGGACGCGTCGCCGCGATGCACCGCGCCGCTCGGCCGAAGAGATCGTCGATTACGTTTGACAACGGCGTCCCCACCGATGGACGGCAGCGGAGGCGCCGCGCTGGTGGCCGACGCTCAACGCGCTGGCCGGACGCCACGGCGTCGGGCGCATCGACCTGATCGAAGATCGCGTCGTCGGCTTGAAATCGCGCGAAGTCTACGAGTGTCCCGGTGCGATCGCGCTGATCACCGCGCACCGCGCGCTCGAGCGGCTCGTGCTCACGCGCGACGAGACTGCGCTTCAAGGCGCTGGCCGACCAGCGCTACGCCGAGCTGGTCTACGACGGACTCTGGATGCAGCCGCTGCGCGACGCGCTCGATGCGTTCAACGCGAGCGTTGGCGCCGCGCATGACCGGCGAACGTGCGCGTGCGGCTGCATCGCGGAGCCGCGGTCGTCGACGGGCTGGCGTTCGCCGTTCGGCCTCTATCGACGAACGCCTCGCGACCTACGGCGCGGGCGATGCGTTCGACCATCGCGCCGCCGACGGCTTCATCGCCCTGCCCGGGCTGCCGCTCGAGGCGTACGCGAGCTCGGGCGAACGCCGCGGCCGTCGCCGGTAGCTCGACGCGCGTGACGGCACTCCAGTGGGGCGGGCGCTTTGCAGCGGCGCCCGACACGCGGCTGCTCGCCTTCGGATCGTCGCTGGAGGAGGATCTCGTGCTCGCGCCGTTCGACGTCGCGTGCTCGCTGGCGCACGTGCAGGCGCTGCGCGAGCGGCGGAGTCATCGCGCGCGGCGCGAGGCGAGGGCGCTCTGCGCAGGCGCTCGACGACGTGTTGCCGCCGAGATCGATACCGGCAGCGTTTGCGCGTGGGCGCGCGCGCGGCGACGCCGAAGACGTGCACGGCGCCATCGATGCGCGCGTGCGCGAGACTTGCCGGCGACGCCGGCGAATGGCTGCACGCCGGACGCAGCCGCAACGATCAGGTCGCGACGACGCTGCTGCTCTACGTGCGCGATCGCGCGCCGCTGCGGCGCGCGCAGCGCGCACGCGATCGCGATTCGTCGATCGCGGCGCGCGCGAGGAACGAGCTCGACGCCGAAGGACGATGCGTTGCCGGCTGCACGCATCGCCAGCCCGCGCAGCCGGTGCTGCTTGCGTTCGTGCTCGCGGCGTGGAGCGAGCCGTTCGTGCGCGCCGCGCGCGCGCTTTCGTCGCCGTCGAGACGCGGCGCGCGGGAGTCGTGCCGCTCGGTAGCGGCGCGCTCGCCGGCTCCACGCTTGCCGCTCGATCGCGCGCGCGCGGCGGCCGCGCTGGGCTTTGCCGCGCCCTCGCGCAATGCGCTCGATGCGATCGGCAATCGCGACGTCGCGCTCGATCTCGCGCACGCCGTGCGTGCGCGCGGTCGTCGATGCCTCGCGCATCGCCGAGGAGCTGATCGCCTGGTGCCACGCCGGCGTACGGCTACGTGCGCCTGGGCGACGCGGCCTCGACCGGTTCGAGCCTGATGCCGCAGAAGCGCAACCCCGATCCGTTCGAACTGGTGCGCGCGCACGCGGCCACGCTGGTCGGTCGCTATGCCGGCGCGCTGGCGACGCTCTGCGGCTTGGCGCCGTCGTATCAGCGCGATCTGCAGGAGACCAAAGCGCAGGCGATCGCCATCGTCGAGCGACGCGCTGGCCGTGCTCGATGCGTTCGCGCGCGCGTGGAGGCGGTCGAATTCGCGCGCGAGCGAATGAACGCAGCCGCGCTCGACGGCTACACGGTGGCGACCGACGTCGCCGACGCGCTGATCGCACGCGGGCGTCACCGCGCGCACGCGCGCACGCGCTCGTCGGCGCAGCGGTCGCTCGCGCCGAAGCGCGAGGGCGCGTCATCTCGATGCGCGTCGACCTCGCAGCACTTGGCCGCTGAGGCCGGCGTCGAGTCGCTCGAGCGCACCGCTCGATGCGGCAGGCTTCGGTGCGCGCGAAGCGCACAGCGGGCTCGACGGCGCCCGCCGAGGTCGCTCGGCAAGCTCGATGCGCTGGAGCCGAGCTCGCGGGGCTCGCGAGACGACTGCGATGACCGCGACGCTGCATGACGCGCGTGCACGTCGTGGGGCGCGAGCGGCTATGCAGCGGCCGAGGCGATTCGGTCTGCTGCACGCGCATCCGTTTGTCGAGATCGGCGCGCTCGAGAGCCGTAGCCATGCCGGCGAGCGCGTTGCGCGAGCACTTCCCGCTGCTGCGCAAGCGTGCAGTACCGTTTCGACGGGCCCGGAAGCGTGCTCGGCAGCGGTGTCGCGAGGGCGACGTCGTGATCACCGCCGGCAACGACGGCGAGGCACGCAAGCATCGTCCCCGAGCTGCTCGGCGCCGGCGCCCGCGTGATCGACCTTTCGGCCGCACTACCGTTTCGGATGACGGCTCGCGGTCTACGGCCTGTCGCGAGTGGCAGCGCGACGCGATCGCACGCGGCCGATCTCGTGGCGAATCCCGGCTGCTACCCGACGGCTTCGCTGCTCGCGCTTCTGCCGCTGGCCGACGTCGGCCGACGCCGCGTCCACGTGATCGTCGACGCAAAGAGCGGCATCACCGGCGCCGGCCGCACGCCGCGCGTCGCGCCGCTCTTCGCCGAAGTCAACGGCGACGTTCGCGCGTACGGACTCGACGGCCACCGCCATCAACCCGAGATCGAACGCGCATCTCGCCGCCGCGCGGCATCGACGCGCCGTCGACCTTCACGCCGCACGTCGTGCCGCTAGCGCGCGGCATGCTCGCCGACGTCTACGTCGTTCTTCGACGTGCCAGGTCGATCGCGGCGCGAGATCGCGGCGGCGTACGAACGCGCTTACGACGGCAGCGCGTTCGTGCGGATCTCTGCGAACGACGCCGCGCCGAGCGTCGCGGCGGTGGTCGGCACCAACGACGCCGAGCTGCACGTCGATGCGTACGCGCAACGGTCGTGCGCGTGCTCTGCGCGATCGACAACCTCGGCAAGGGTGCGGCCGGTCAGGCCGATGCAGAACCTCAACGTCATGCTCGGATATCCGGAGGAAAGTGGACTCGATGCTCGCGCCGTCGTCGCCTGAGTCGTTGACACGGATCCGTACCGGCGTGCGCAGTTGATCGGCCTCGCGGCGGGTTGGCGCCGTTCCGGGCGTGCGCCTCGCCGGCGTGCACGCCGGCATCAAGCCGCGCAAGCGCGATCTCGCGCTGATCGCGTTCGACGAGCCGCAGAGTCTGCGCGTCGGTCGATCACGACCAACGAGATCAAGGCCGCGCCGCTGCTCGTGTCCGCGGAGCACTTGCAGCCGCTCGCGCGGCGATGCGCGCGCTCGTCTGCAACTCCGGCTGCGCGAACGCGTGCACCGGCGAGCGCGGCGAGCGCGACGCGCGCGCGACCGCGCGCCAGGCGGCGGCGCTGCTCGAGCTGCGAACCGTCGGCAGGTCGTCGTCGCCTCGACCGGCGTCATCGGCGTGCCGCTGCCGATGGACCGCGTGCAGCGCGGGCTCGAGCGCGCCGTCGCGCAGCTCGACTGGCGGCGAAGGCGGCGTTCGACGCGGCCGAGGCGATCATGACGACCGATCGCGTGCCCAAGCTCGCGGCCTACGCGTTCTATCACGAGCGATCGCAAATACGTCGTCGGCGGCATCGCTAAAGGCTCGGGCATGATCGCGCCCAACATGGCGACGATGCTCGCCTTCATCGCGACCGATTTCCCGCTGTCCGCCGCAGCGCTCGCGCACGCGCTGCTCGCCGCGAGCGACGAAGAGCTTCAACATGATCTCCGTCGACGGCGACATGTCGACCAACGACGCGGTCTACGCGTTCGCGCCGGCACGGCGCGACGGTGCCCAGGTGCCGCCGAGCCTGCGCCGCAGGCGATGCGGCGCGGTCTGCCTCGACTTGGCGCAGCGCGATGGTGGCCGACGGCGAAGGCGCGACCAAGACGCTCGAGATGCGCGTCACCGGCGCGCGCGACGTCGCGCAGGCGCGCACGATCGCGCGCGCGATCATCAACAGCAACCTCGTGAAGACCGCGCTCTACGGCGAGGATCCGAACTGGGGGCGCATCGTCGCGGCGGCGGGCGCGGCGCGCGCCGGACTGGATCCGCAGACGTGGTCGCTCTATCGTCAACGGCAAACCGTGGGTGGACGCGGGGCGGCATCGAGCTGCTCTCCGAGGCCGAGGCGCATCGCGAACTCGAAGTCGTCGAGCATCGCCGTGCGAGCTGCGATCTCGGGCATGGGCGAGGCCGCGGCGACCGGCGTGGGGCTGCGACCTCTCGCGCGATTACGTGCGCATCAATGCGAGCTATCGCACGTGATCGGTCCGTACTCAAGCGCCGGCACCGCGACTACCGACGTATAACCGCGCACCGGTCACGATCGTCGCCGGGAGAGGCTGCGTACTCATCGACGACATGGGGCAAGCCGGTATCTCGATTTCATCGCCGGCATCGCGGTCTGCGCGCTCGGGCACGCGCATCCGGCGATCGCCGAGGCCGTCGCGGAGCAGGCGCAGCGCTCGTGCACGTCAGCAACCTCTACCATCACGAACCGGCCGGGACGCTGGCGCGCGAGCTGGTGGCGCGCTCCGGCATGGCCGCGTGCCTTTTTCTGCAACTCGGGCACCGAGGCAAACGAAGCGGCGATCAAGCTCGCGCGCAAAGTGGGCTTTTCGCCGCGGCGAAACGCAGCGCGTGACGATTCTCGCCTGCACCGGTTCGTTTCACGGGCGCACGCTCGGCGCGCTCGCCGCGACCGCGAACGATCCCGCCTATCACGAAGGCTTCGGCCGCTGCCCGCCGGCTTCGCGTTCACGCCCTTCAACGACGTGGCCGCGCTCGACGCGGCGATCGACGAACGGCACGGCGGCATTCATCGTCGAGCCGGTGCAGGGCGAGAGCGGCGTGCACCCGGCCGAGCGCCGAGTTTCTTCCGCGCCGCGCGCCGGCTCTGCGACGAACGCGGCGCGCTGTTGATCTTCGACGAGATCCAGTGCGGCATGGGCCGCACCGGCACGCTCTTCGCGTTCGAGCATTCGGCGTGCGGCCGGACGTCGTAACGATGGCGAAGGCGCTCGGCCAACGGTCTACCGATCGGCGCGATCGCTCGCGCGATCGAGCGCAGCGCCGCGGATTCGCAGCCGGGCGATCACGGCTCGACCTTCGGCGGCTCGCCGATTCCATGCGCCGCGGCGCTGGCGCACCTGCGCCTGCGCGACGAGCTGGATCTCGACGGCGCCGTCCGCGCGCGGTGCGGCTCAGCTCTTTGCGGCGCTCGAAGCGCTGGCGGCGGCTCGTCCCCAGCTCTTCGGGACGCCGCGCGGCCTAGGGCTGCTCGTCGGCTTGCCGGTGCGTGAGCCGCTACGAAGCGAGCGCGCTCGCCGCTGACGGCGCGCGAGCGCGGGCTGTTGCTCGGCACGGCGGGCGGCAACACGCTGCGCTTTGCGCCTCCGCTGATCGTGAACGAACGTGACGTCGAGCGCGCGGTTTCGGTGCTGGAGCGGCTGGGAATGGAAGAGCAGTAACGCAAGAACGGTCGAGGCCCGCAAACGTGCGGGCCTCAACCGTTATGGCGCAGGTTGCCGCGGCCTTTGGGGACAAGCATCGCGCGTGCACGATATCAAAGAATCGCTCCGCCTACCCTCCCCCGCCCCGCGTCCGCAGTCGCTCGCCTTCGACGGCGACAAGCTGTGGATGGGATCGGTCGGGACCTGCCGGCTCTACGCGCTCGACCCGCGGCAATGGACGGTGATCGAAGAGGACAAGGCTCCAGGCAAACCGTGGGGCCTCACCGTCGTCGGCGACGAACTGCGCGTCGTCTGCGGCGAGGGCGACGACGACGATCGCATCATTCGCCGCTTCGTTCCGGGCCACGGCTTCAAGACGCACGACGCGTTGGCGTGCCCCGACGACACCGGTTCGCAGCTCAGCTACGACGGGACGTGGCTCTACTTGAGCCAGTGGTACAACCAGCGAATCCTCGGCCTCGACGATCAAGGTAAGATCATGCGGCAGATCGACGTGCCGCGCGGCATCTGCGGCCAGTGCTACGTCGATGGCACCTTCTACGTCATCACGACCGACGACGAGGAAAGCGACCAGTACTTCCTGGGCCGCATCGGCGCCGACGGCGACGGGCGCTTCGAAGACCTCGCCCGCGTGCCGTTTGCCGCTCGGGCGCTGGCGTACGACGGCTCGCGCTTCTGGACCAACCACCGCGAGGCCAACGAGATCGTCGCCTTCGAGCGTTGACCTTCATCCATTCCTTAAGTTTGTAACCTACGCTAGGCCCTTCTTGTGGGGAGGGCTACATTGAAACGCGGGGTCGGTTCGCCGATCGAAAGCCTCGGAGAGTGGCAGCGGCCGATTCTCCAGGCGCTTCGCGAACAGCTCTTCGGCTCGTACGCGAAGTACGTGCTGCTGCCGCTCGGCGGCGCCGGCCTGATGGTCTACTGGAAGGGCTTCGCCGGCCGTCCGCAGCGCGAGCGCCACGTGATCGTGCGCAAAGTAATCGGCAGCCTCGGTGCCGGCGCAAACGGCCGCATCGAGGCCATCGTCGCGCTCACCCCAGAAGAAGCCGCGCAAATCGGCGCAGCCTCGTAGCGTCAGAAGTCGAAGACGTCGCCGATGCTGTTCGCGCGCTCGTCGGTGGCGTGCAGGCTGCCGAGGTTCCAGTTCTCTTCGATGAACTTGAGGATGCTGCCGAGTTCGTACTCGGTATGCGAGACGTAGGCGTGCTTGGCGTACGGTGAGACGACGATCAGCGGCACGCGGAAGCCCAGGCCCATCTCATCGAGCATCGGCGGAGGCACGTTGTCGTAGTGCGAGTTCCCCGTTCCGCTCCATACGACGACGATCGCGACGTGCGACCAGTACTCGCTCTTGCGCGCGGCGGCGACGATGCCGTTTACCCAGCCTGGTCCGCCGCGCGCTTGCACGCCGTCGGAATCGGCGGGCGGCGAGATCACCCAAGAGACGCTGGCGAGTTTTCCGTTCGCGAGGTCGGAGAGCAGGTTGCTTGCGGGCCAGCTCATGTTCCGCTTCCAATCGCGGCCTTCGCGGACGTGCTTGATCGTGGAGAACGCGGTCCAGTAGCCGCCAGTCGGCGGCTGCGAATAGTACCGCCAGCTCACGTGCGCGCGGTCGAGGAGGTTGGCCATGGTCGGAAACTGCGTGAAGCACGGGAACGGGCCCGCATCGTAAAGGATGCGATCGTTCTTTAGCTCGGCGGTGACGGTGCCTGGAGGCGCCTCGCAGTTGCCAGGCGTGCTTGAAGGAAGCCCAATATCCCACGTCTTCGGGCCGATCTGCGTGGTGGCCGCGATCGCGTAGATCTGCTCGACGAACGAATCGAAATGCGTCGAGGAGAAGAAGTGGTCGCCGAGCACGTACCGTTTGGCGAGACTCCAGTAGGGCGCGATCTGCTTGCGGTCAACGCGCACGTACGGACACGACGGATCTTTCTTGTCGAGCAGGTTCCAGCCGTCCATGTGGCCCTCGTCGTACGCAGTCGAGAACGCCTGCGGGCTGCCGTCGGCGACGCCGCAGTCACTGTCGTCTTGAAGCTTTTGGAAACGCAGCGGCACGTACTCGTGACCGCTGGCGGTCTTCATCAGACCCATCGTCGGGGCGTCGGCGTTCGGAAACCCCGAGAAGAGGTTCTCGAAGCTCCGCGTGCCCTGCACGATGACGATCACGTTTTGGATCTGCTTCGGCGAAGCGGCGCGTAAGGCGCGCGCGGGGCGCGAGTTCGCGGCGGTCTGCGGTGCGTACGCGGCGGGCTGGCCCGGCGATCCGCAAGCGCTCAGCAATGCGGCGGCGGCCAATGCGACGGCGTGGCGATGCGTAATCATGGCACGAGTATCCCTCAGGGGGCCTGTCGAACGCAAGCGGTAGCCCCGGGCGTCGGTGCTCAACCCAGCGGCCGGCCGACGGGCCTGCCGCAGGCCAATCGCGCGCACCACGAGGATCGCGGTCGGGGCCGGAAAGAGTCTGCGGCCGGGAGTAGTATTCCACTCTTATGACTAGCGATGGGCAAGGCGCCCAGGAATCGCTGCTCGTCGTCTTTCGCGGCGAGTACGATTTGGCTTCGAGAGCGCGGCTGCGTCAAGAGCTGCGGGGCCTTGCGAGCGCTCCTCGCGTGGCGCTGGACTTTACGGACGTTACCTACATCGATTCGACGATGATCGAGGAGATGGTGACGCTGCGAAACGCGCGCGCAGCGGCGGGCCTGGAGCCGGAGACGATCGTCCTAACGGACAGCAACCTGCTGCGCATCTTCGAGATGCTCGGTCTCTCGACGTTCTTCCGGTTCGTCACGAGCGTCAACGACGCGATCGGACGCGACGGCGCGCCGGTCTCAGTCAAGTACGCGCCGGCCGAGGATTAGAGCCCGTCAGAGCCCTACCGGCAGAGAAAGCCGCGGATTGATTTGCCGCTGCGAAAGTAGCCGGCAAGCTCGCCGCTCGCATTGATGCCGGTGAGGACGGTCAGCCTGCGGGCGCCGGCATACTCGAACGACTGCCAGAGCGCATCGCGCTCCGAGGTTCCGCCGCGAATGAGGCCGTGCGTTGTTCCCTCGGAATCGGTGTAGGCGCCGGCGATCGTTCCGTCGCGGCTTATGGCATAGAACGCGGTCGATGCCGCGCCGGGATAGTTCTCGCGCATTTCGTCTCGCTGCCGGTACGGCGGCCGGATGAGATAACTGCCGGTGCCGTCGTTGCCGACGATCTCGCCTCGATCGTTGATGGCGCGCGGCTCGTTGTTTGGCTGGTTCGGTGCCCCGAGAGTGAGGCACGCCGACCGCGCAGACGGCACCGGCATTAACTGTGCCGCCGCCGGCGCGCTCGATGGCTCGGCGCATCCGGAGAGCACCGGGAGCAAGGCCACGGCGCAGGCGGCGAAGGCACGGTTCATTTTCGCATTATCGCATATGGAGAGGGTGTTGACGTGTCAACACGCCCGCAACGTTGGGTTAAATAATGCCTCGAGGTTTGGCGCGCACTTGCGCGATGCGGCGCGCGCGAGTAGCGGGTTTCTTGCGCCGTCGATCGCGACGCGCACCGGCACGCGAATGCGGCCTCCGAACGCGCGCATCACCGTTGCCGGGACGAGCACGTACGTGGCGCTCGAGCCGTCAACGCCCCGCAGCGTCGTGGTGAATCGGTGCGTTTGCTTCTCCGACCGTGGCAACGTTTTTAGATGTCCTCGAAGCGGAGGTTGGGATCGGCGGTGAGCGTTAGGGGGTCGCGTCGCGCTCGCTCGCGCTGGTAGAAAGCCGCGGCGGCGATCATCGCCGCGTTGTCGGTACAATATTTAGGCGGCGGAATGAAAACGGACACGTTGTTGCGCCGGCTCCACGCGGCGGCGGCGGCCTGCAGCGCCGAGTTCGCCGCCACGCCGCCGGAGACGACGACCGCTTCGTAACGATCGCGTTCGTGCGCCGCCTGCAGCCGCGCCATCAGCACGTCAACGACCGCGGCTTGAAACGAGGCGGCCACGTCGGCTCGCGGCGCACCGCGACCGGCTTCGGATTCGAGAAAGTAGCGCACCGACGTTTTCAAACCGGAGAACGAGAGATCGAGCGAACCGTCGGACGGGCGGTGGCGCGGAAACGCGTACGCCTTCGGATTACCGTCGCGCGCGAGGCGATCGAGCTGTGGGCCCCCGGGATAGGGGAGCCCGAGCAGACGCGCCGTTTTGTCGAAGGCCTCGCCGGCGGCGTCGTCGTGGGTGCGGCCGATCACGCGCATCGCGGTCGGCGATTCGACGGCAACGAGTTGCGAGTGGCCGCCGGAGACGAGGAGCGCGAGCAGGGGAAAGGGCGGCGGCTGCGCCCGCTCGAGAAACGGCGCGAAGATGTGGCCGTGCAGGTGGTTGACGGCGTAGAGCGGCTTGTCGCGGGCGAAGGCGAGCGCCTTGGCGGCCGCGACGCCGACGACGAGGCTGCCGATCAATCCTGGCCCCGCCGTCACCGCGATGCCATCGAGCCCTTCCAACGAGGTGCCGGCACGATCGAGCGCGTCTTCGACGGCAGCCGAAAGGAGCGCCACATGGCGGCGACCGGCGATCTCGGGCACGATGCCGCCGTATTTTGCGTGAAACTCGTCCTGATTAGTGGCGACGCTGGAGAGCACGTCGCGACCATCGCGTACGACGGCCGCCGCGGTGTCGTCGCACGAGGTCTCGATGCCGAGCAAGAGCGTCACGCCCCGCAGCTTCGGCGCCGGGCGACGGTTTCGTGCCTCGCGAGCGGAGGCGATGAAATTAACTATGGTTAATATCGCTCTTGGAGGTGCCCCGCATGCCGCTTTTGGAGAGATCCCCGCGCGCCGCCGCTTTCGGCGCCTTCCTTCTCCTGGCGGGCTGCGCCCAGTCCGTGACGCCCCAGGCGCCGGAGCTAGGCGCCTCACCCGTGCGCGGCGATTCTTCGCCGGCGGCAAAGCGGCTTTACGTGCTCGATTCAAACCTGTACGCAGGGTCGCCGAGCATCACGGTCTTCGCGCGCAACGCGAACGGCAACGTCGCACCGCAGCGCACGATCGCCGGCTCGGACACGGAAATGAACACGCCGGGCGGCATCGCGGCCGACCGCGAGGGACGCATCTACGTCTCCGATTACGCTGCGGGCACGTATGGAACGATCTTCGTCTACGCCGCGAACGCGCAGGGCGACGCGCCGCCGATCGCCACGATCACCAACGGCATTGCGTCGCCGTCGGGCGTCGCGGTCGACCGTGCGGGCAACGTGTACGAGTGCAACGTCGAGCAGGGCTCGGTCAATGTGTACGCCGCGAAAACGTACGAACTGATGCGCACGTTCACTGGCCCCGAGTCGTTCTCGTTCGGGTATTGCGACGCGCTGGCCGTCAACGACTCGGGCAAGGTCTACGTGCTGGTCGGGGATTACAGCGGCGCGCCGCCGGTGAAACGCCACAACACCAGCAGCAGCTATCAAGGACTGCTGGCGGTCTTTCCGGCCGGCGCGAGCGGCTCGACGAAACCGCTGCACGTGGTCGAGGGCTCGCGGACGGGGTTGAGCGATCCGCTCGGCGTCGCCGTCGACGCGGACGGGCGCATGTACGTAACGAATGCCGAGAAATCGGCGGAGACCGTGCTCGTCTTCTCGGCGGCCGCCAACGGTGACGCGCGACCGCAGTACCGCATCGATGGCGCGAAGACGAAACTCTCCGATCCTAACGCCATCGCCGTTGACGAAGCGGGCGCGGCCTTCGTTACTAATTTTTCGTACACCGGCGCGCAGAGCATCGTCGCCTACGCACCGGGCTCGCGCGGCAACGCGCCGCCCGTGCGGCGGATCGCCGGCAAGAAGGCCCAACTGCAGGCGTTTACATACGTCGCGGTTAGGTAGAATTAAGCGTCACGCCGGCCTTCCCTCGTGCGCTTAAGGAGCGTGCGCTCGATTCGCTCTTTCGCGAGTTGCGTTCTCGCGTTGCTGCTTTTCAGCGCGGGCGGTGCTCGTGCGTCGTCTCGCGACGTGTGGCGAACGCTTAGCGTGCTGCCGGGACAGCAACTCAGCGAGACGGTCCTCACCGAGACGCCGGAGGCGATCGACGTTACGGTCGCGCGGATCCCGCTGGACATCGCGCCGTCGGTGAAGCGACAGAACCCAGGCGGTCCAGGCGAGAGTTTTGTCGCCGGCGCGAGCGTCGTCGCACATTTCGTAAGCGTGCAGGACGCCTCTGGCGGCAAGCCGCTCGAACATCGCGTCGCGATTCCGCTTCTGGCGGCCGGGCTCTATCAAGTTCGCCTGGCAGTTCCGCAACGGGTCGCGATTCAATATTTGAGCGTTAGCACGATGTCGGCGATGTTCCATAGCGACGGCGCCGAAACTGTGGTGATGGCATTCGATCTGCGAACGATGCGTCGGCGAACGGACGTCGGCGCGGTCGTCGTAACGCCGCGGGGCCTTCGGCGGTTCAAGCCATCGGGGGATGGACTGATCCACGTACCGCCAGCGTTGCTCGAGCGGAAGCCTTTTGACTCGAACGCCGGAGGGATCAGGCGGGTTGGCGTTTCTTGAATTTCTTCTTAGCGCGTGCGACGGTCTCCATCGCGGCTTTTGCGCCGACGGTGGCTTTCACGTCGATCGCGTGTCCCTGCGCCGACGAGTAACGGAAGAGAAAGTGCTTGATCTCCTCGAGCTGCTCGCTGGGCAGGTCGCTAATGTCCGTGTAGCGGTCGGTCGGTAACGGCGCGCCGGGGCTGGGCAACGGCACGCCGATCAGCCGATCGTTCTCGATGCCGTCTTTCGTTTCGCGGATCGCTCCTAGAATGCGCGTGCGGATCAGGCAGCCCGAGAAGAGGCCGCTCTTATTGACGACGAGCACGTCGAGCGCGTCGCCGTCGGGGGCCAGCGTTTGCGGGATGAAGCCGTAATCGAAAGGCCACTGCAGCCCTTCGGGCAGCACGTCGTGATGCGCGATGATGCCGTATTCTGGGGCCAAAGCATACTTGTGGCAGCTTCCCATCGGCGTCTCGACGACGACGTTGACGATCCGGCCGCGTCTCTTCTTGCCTTTGGGAAAGGCGGGGATGTAGTCGTAGTGCGTTGCGTTCAGCGAGCCCATGGGGTGTTATCTACCCTCGTTTGAAGGCCGGCGCGCTCGGGCATCACTCGGGGAAGGAGGATGGGAAGACATTGAACGTTCTTACACTGTTGAAAAACGATCACAAGATCGTCGGGGCGCTCTTGGATCGCGCCGTGGCGTGTGAGCCCGGGGAAGACCAGTTGGATTCTTTGGCCGAGGAAATAGAAGAGGCGCTCACCGTGCACGCGGCGATTGAGGAGAAGTATTTCTATCCGCGGCTTCGCGACCGTTCTGAAGAGTCCGAAGACACCGTGGACGTCTTTGAAGCCTACACCGAGCACGAACTGATTAAGAAGCTCATCGCGCTGTTGAAATCGGGCCGTCAGGCCGACGAGCAGTGCAAAGCCGAGGTGCAAGTGCTCGCCGAGAACGTGAAGCACCACGTGCAGGAGGAGGAGAGTACGATCTTTGGTCTCGCGCGCGAGCTGTTGGACGACGACGAACTCGAAGATCTGGGCGAAGAGATGGCGGCGGAGAAGCAGCGAATGCTGGGTCGCGCGGCAGAGAAGAGATCTTCGGCGAAGCGTTCGAGTGGGAAGAAGTCGAGCGCCAAGAAGACCGGCGCGAGAGGATCGAAAGCTCGCGGAACGCGCCGCTAGACGCGGCTAGATCGGTACGCCTTCGGCGCGTAGACGTTGAAGGTCAGTGCGCGCTCGCGCGCGCGATTGGTAAACCGGTGGGCGGCGTCGCGCGGCACGATCGCGCTGTCGCCCGCCCTCATCGTAAAACGGTCCGGGCCGATCTCAGCCTCGACCGCCCCTTCAACGACGTAGATCGCCTGCTCGCTGCCGGCGTGCTCGTTGCCCAGCGGCCCGCTCTCTTCTCCGGGCTCGAGCACCATGACCGCGGTCTGCACGTCGTTGCCGTTTTCGAGTACGGAGAACCCGGTATTGATGCTGCGCAAACTTCGCATACCCAGGCTGTACCCGAGCGCGCAACGAGGTAACCGGCAACCCCGCAGAGCAACCTGGCGGCAGTACCGTTGCTTTTCTTACTGAGGAGGTTTGCTTGATGAGACGATTTCTGATGCTCGCCGCGTTGGCGCTCTTACCCGTCGCGGCGAACGCGCAGATGATGACCACGATGGGCAGCGGCCCGCACGGCTACGACTGGCTGATCGGGACATGGACCTGCAAGAACGCGGTCCCCACGCCGCTCGCCGGCCCCACCGTGCAGACGCTCACCGCCATGCGCAGCACGACGACCGATGCGATCGTTTGGCGTTACACCGGAAAGAACTACGACCAGTATGGGTTCCTCTCGTACGATCCCAAGAGCGCAACGTGGTGGATGTCGTGGGCCTATCCCGGCGGCAGCATCGGCAACGAAGCGAGCAAGAACAATGGGAAGAAGACCACCTGGACCGGCGTGATCGTCAACACCGGCACCGGCGGCAAGACCGAGCACATCCACGACACCTACACGATGTACTCACCGACGAAATTCAACGACACGGGCTGGGACGATTCCAGCGGCACGATGAAGATCGGCTACAACGGGACATGCACGAAGTCGTAGGCCTTACGTAAGTCGCCTTGACTGATAGTCTTAGACGATCATTCCCAAACCTGCGGTGACGTGGACGCCGAAGCCGGGGAGTTCTTCGATCTCGGCCTCGGCGCCGAGTCGGCTGACGAGCCACAGATCGCGATCGCGCAGCCGTTCCGTGCGTTCGTCGCCGCGCGCAATCGCGTGCAGCGCGGCGCCGTGGCCATTCCACTCGAGTGCGATCTCGACCTCGCCGCGGCAGTGCTGCGACGCCCCGGCAACCAGTTCGCCGAAGATCAACTCCGCCGCGCGGATATCGCTTCCCGGCTGGGCGCGCGCGGCGAGCTGCGCCACGAGCTGGCG
The DNA here is from genome assembly GCA_963844705.1 of Vulcanimicrobiota bacterium. Classification (GTDB taxonomy): domain Bacteria; phylum Vulcanimicrobiota; class Vulcanimicrobiia; order Vulcanimicrobiales; family Vulcanimicrobiaceae; genus Cybelea. Next base: position 847,262 of record CAWJPI010000001.1, read on the forward strand.
CCGCGCTTGGCGCACAGCCTGTCCGTCACGCGGTTCGAAACTCCAGTGCGCCGCGTTGACGAAGTTGAGCACGAGCACGGCGAGGTCGTCGCGCAGCCGGTCGCGCAGGCAGAAGTCGTGCACGAACTGCGCCGGGCTCTTCACGAACAGGACCGCATTGCTGCGCAACGCAGCGTGCAGGCGCCGCTCGCCGGCGAGCATGTCGTGCGTGGCTTCGGTCAAGCCGTCGGTGTAAAATGTGAGCAGCGCGGCGTCGTCCAGCTGCTGGAACGACGGCTCCGCGCGCTCGCCTTCCGAGCGCAGGCCCAGCGGCAGGCCCTCGGCGTTGAGTTCCTCCAGCGATCCGTCGCGGCGGCGCAGGAGCGGATACGGATGGCCGGCGTTCGCGTAGGCTAGCGTGCCGTTGCGCGAGTCGTAGATCGCGGCAAATGCGGTCGCAATCGAAGTGGGAAACCGCCGCAGCAGTACGCGTTCGGCAGCGTCGAGAATGCGCGCCGGGTCCTTTTCGTAGAGCGCAACGACGTTGAGCGCGTGGCGCAGCTTGCCCATCACAACCGACGCCTCGAGGCCGTGGCCGGTCACGTCGCCGACCGTGAGCAGTACCCGATCGGCGTCGAGCGGATAGGCGTCGTACCAGTCGCCGCCGACCTGCAGATTCGAAGCTGCAGGACGATAGATCGCGCTCAGGCGGGCGCCTTCGACCGGGGCCAGGGCCTGGGGCAGCGTTGCTTTCTGGAGCGTCTCGATCAACTGGCGCTCGCGGCTGAAGCTCTCGGCGTGATCGAGCGCGAGCGACGCCCGCCGCCCGATCTCCTCGAGCAGCTCGAGATCGCCGCTGTCGTAGTAGCGGCTCGTCGAAGCGCACACGATGCAACCATAGACGCCGTCGCCCGAGTACAGCGGCACCATCATCCACGACAGGGGGCGCGCGTTTTCTAAAAGTGGTCCGCTCTTGAGAGCGCCGTTGAGCAGCGAGCGTCGCAGCCGCAGCTCGGCGATCAGCTCGGGCGCGCTCTCCTCGTCGAAACCGCCGTCGGTTCCCGATCTCGCCAGGATCGTCAGGCGACCGTCTTCGAGGGACGCGGCGACCGCGTAGTCGGCGAAATCTTGGGTGACGCCTTCGAGCAACAGAGCGAGCGTCTTGGCGGACTCGAGCGATGTGAACATACTGTCGGTCACCCGCGCGAGAAAGCGGAAGCGTTCGGTGATGCGCTGCTCTCGCTCGAACGTGTTGATATTCTCGAGCGCCATCGCCAACTGGCGCGCGACTACCACGGCGACGTCGATCTCGCGTGCCGCGAAGCTCGCGCGCCGCTGGGACTCGAGAAACGTGAGCGCGCCGATGCACTTCGAACCTGCGATGAGCGGAACCGCCAGCAGCGAGCGCATCTCCAAGCCCGGGACGCTGCCCATGAGCTGCAACTGCGGCTGCAGAGTGCGGAGCGCCTCGCGGATCGGCGCTTCGAGCGCCGCGGGATCGACCCTGGCGCCCGACCGGCGATCGGCGGCGCCCTCCAACCGCAGCGAACCGTCGGCTTCGAGCGTCTGCACGGCGCAGTAATCGGCGAACTCGGCCAGTGAGGCCTCGATCAGGCGATTGACGATGGCGGCGCGGTTGAGCGACGACGAGAGCACGCCGCACGCCTCGGAGATGAAGCGCGTGCCGGTATCCGCGAAGCGCTCGACCTCGGTAGCGTGACCCGACCAGTACAGTACCTCGTCGCGCTCGTCGAAGATCGGCACGGCTTGGACGAGGAAGTTGCGCTGCGTTGCACTGCCCGGCGCCCGCACGTGGTAGACCGCGCTGAAGCGCTGGGCGCAGCGCACGGCCTTGCGCCAAAGCTCGTCGACCTGCGCGGCCTCGCCCTCGTCGAGGGAGCCCGGGCTGCCGCGCAGCGCCGGGCGGCAGAGCGTGACGTCGGTGACGGCGCCTGCGGCGTCGGCCTGCCAAAGCGCGTCGGCGGCACGGCTAATGACCGAGCGGACCGAACATGGCGTCTGCCCGCTCGATGAAAGAGCCAAATCGGGTTCTGGGAAACGCTGCATTTTTTTGAAATGGGTCGGACGGTTTTCTTTAGCTGTTCCTCATAAAAGCCCCGCCGGAACGTTAGAATTTTTCACGCCGGGCACCGGGAGAGGCGTCGGTTGGCCACATTTGGGGAATGAGGCTTTCCATGAATAACTCGGTAACCGGCAAGGAGATTACATGGCAGGTTTACTCTGGACGATTATCGTCATACTGTTTTTCTTCTGGCTGATCGGCTTTCTGCTGCACTTCGGCGGTGGACTGATCCACATTCTGTTGGTAATAGCGCTCGTGCTGATCGTCGTGAACTTGCTCACCGGGCGGGGCGCCCGCGTTTAGCCTTCACGCAGGAAAGGAGTAGCTAGGCAGATGGCGGCTCGCAAGAAGACCGCGCGCAAGAAGACCACCCGCAAAAAGACCACCCGCAAGAAAACCACTGCTCGGCGAACGACGGCCCGCAAGAAGATCGTGGGCCGCAAGAAGAAAGCCAGCTCGCGCAAGTACGGAGCGAAAGCCGGGCGGAAGGTCAAGCGCGCGATGCACGAGATGAGGCGGGGCGAGCTCAAGTCGGGTCGTAGCGGCAAAAAGGTGACCAGCCGCAAACAGGCGATCGCGATCGGCTTGAACGAGGCGCGCAAGGCTGGGGGCAAGGTGCCCGCTCAAAAGAGGAAGCGCTCTTCCTAAATCAGGCCATGTTCGAAGCGGTTCCGTCGCAGGCGAGGGCTACGAGTCTCGTAGGCCTCCCTGCTCATCCGCACGAGCTCTGAGGCCAGAAACTCGATGGCTTCATCGGGCGGGTAGGTGGGCAGCTCGTCCCGGCAGATGGCCACCACGCTGACAATGGCCTCGCGCAGGGCCGGCCGGTAGCCCCTATCGGCGTTCTTCGCAGCCTCGCTTTTTAGCCGGTTCCAGACCCTCTCCATATCGGTCATATAAAGGTCCCCACGTGGCCATTTATTATGAACTGGTGCAACAGCATAGCACCGCCGGTCGCCGCAGTCTAGGGGGGCGGCCGCTCCCTTTGGTCCAGTCCTACCCGTGACAATCCGCACCCCTTATGGTAGAGTAACCGTCTGTGCCCCGCGCCTGGAGCGACGGTGGGAGCCCCTACGTGACGACGTGGGCAGCGCCTTCCCTGCGTAAGCGCCGGCGTCCGCGGGCTCACCGGAGTCCTTCCTTTTGAACCTGATCGACGTCAACAACTTCGATGCCATGCGTATCGGCCTGGCTTCACCGGAGCAGATCCGCGCGTGGTCGTTCGGCGAGGTCAAAAAGCCGGAGACAATCAACTACCGCACGCTCAAGCCCGAGCGCGACGGCCTCTTTTGCGAGAAGATCTTCGGCCCGACCAAAGACTGGGAGTGCCACTGCGGCAAATACAAGCGCATCCGCTTCAAAGGAATGATCTGCGACCGCTGCGGCGTCGAGATCACCCGCGCCAAGGTGCGCCGCGAGCGGATGGGGCACATCGAGCTGGCGACCCCCGTCAGCCATATCTGGTATCTCAAGGGCGTGCCCAGCCGCATCGGCATCCTGCTCGATATGTCGCCCCGGCAGCTCGAGAAGGTCATCTATTTCGCGGCCTACGTCGTGATCGATCCCGGCGACACCACGCTCACGCGGCGCGAGGTCCTTTCCGAGCAGAAGTACCGCGAGGCTCGCGACAAGTACGGCAACCGTTTCAAGGCGGGCATGGGAGCGGAGGCGATCCGCGAGCTGCTGCGCGATCTCAACTTGCGCAAGCTGCAAGAAGATCTCCGTAAGGAATTCAAAGAGACCAGCGGGCAGAAGCGGCTCAAGGCCATCAAACGGCTCGAAGTCGTTGAAGCATTCTTGAACAGCGGCAACCGTCCGGAGTGGATGGTGCTCGCCGCCGTGCCGGTGATTGCGCCGGAGCTGCGTCCGATGGTTCAGCTGGACGGCGGACGCTTCGCCACCTCGGACCTCAACGATCTCTACCGCCGCGTGATCAACCGCAACAACCGCCTCAAGCGGCTGTTGGAGCTCAACGCGCCCGAGATTATCATCAAGAACGAAAAGCGCATGCTGCAGGAAGCGGTCAACGCGCTGATCGACAACGGGCGCCGCGGGCGTCCGGTGACCGGGCCCAACAACCGTCCGCTCAAATCGCTCTCCGACATTCTCAAGGGCAAGCAGGGGCGATTCCGCCAGAACCTGCTCGGCAAGCGCGTCAACTACTCGGGACGCTCCGTCATCGTCGTCGGCCCGTCGCTCAAGCTGCACCAGTGCGGCCTGCCCAAAGAGATGGCACTCGAGCTGTTCAAGCCCTTCGTAATGAAGAAGCTCGTGGACCGCGGGCTGGCGCACAACATCAAGAGCGCGAAGCGCATGGTCGAACGGGTGCGTCCGGAGGTGTGGGACGTGCTGGAAGAGGTGATCAAGGAGCATCCGGTGCTGCTCAACCGCGCACCCACCCTGCACCGCCTCGGCATTCAGGCGTTCGAGCCGGTGCTCGTGGAGGGTAAAGCGATCCACTTGCATCCGCTGGTCTGTACGCCGTACAACGCCGACTTTGACGGGGACCAGATGGCCGTGCACTTGCCGCTCTCGGCAGGCGCGCAGGCCGAGGCGCGCATCCTGATGCTCTCCTCGAACAACATCCTGCTGCCGGCGTACGGCAATCCGGTCTCGATTCCGACGCAAGACATGGTGCTCGGACTTTACTACCTTACCTTCCAACCTGAGCAGTACTCCGGTCCGGCGAAGGCCGCCATTACCGAAGAGTACGACAGCGTCGCCACCGCTGGAACCCCGAAGCCGACGCCGAAGAATGCGCCCTCGGCCGACGCGCCCGGCGCCATTCCGACGTTCATGGACGGCAACGAGGCCGTGATCGCATACCACAGCGGGCAGCTCGGCCTTCAAGAGTGGATGTACGTGCGCTGGAAGGGCGAGTTGATCAAGACGACCGTGGGCCGCGTGATCTTCAACATGGCCTTCCCCGATCGGTGGAACCACGAGTTCGTCAACCGCATCATCGACAAGGGCGGCCTGAAGAAGACGATCACCGACTGCTATCGCCGCTACGGCAACGCCGAGACGGCGCGTTTCCTGGATGCCATCAAGGAGCTCGGCTTCCACTACGCGACGCTTTCGGGGACGACCGTCTCGATCAGCGACGTCGTCGTGCCGCAGAGCAAGTATGAGATCGTCGGCCACGCGCAAGGCGAGGTTGACGAGCTGCATCGGCTCTACGAGCAAGGCTTCATCTCCGAAGACGAGCGGTATAACAAAACGATCGACCTGTGGTCGAAAGCATCGGACGAAGTGACGACCGCGATGCAGGCCTCGCAGAATCCGCTCAACCCGGTCTTCATGATGGCGACCTCGGGTGCGCGCGGTTCGATCGCGCAGGTCAAGCAGCTCGGCGGCATGCGCGGACTGATGTCCGACCCGTCGGGCCGAATTCTCGAGATTCCGGTAAAGGCGTCGCTCAAAGAGGGCCTGACGGTTCTCGAGTACTTCATCTCGACGCACGGCGCGCGCAAGGGCCTCGCCGACACCGCGCTGCGCACGGCCGACTCGGGCTACCTCACGCGGCGTCTCGTCGACGTCGCGCAAGACGTGATCGTCCGCGAGGAGGATTGCGGCACCGCCAACGGGATCATCGTGCGCGACATCCGCGTGGGCAAGGAGGTCATCGAACCGCTCATCGACCGCATCATCGGTCGTCGCGCGGCGGAGGAAGTACGCCTCGATCCCAAGCGCCCGACCACGGCGATCGTCACGCGCGACGCCGAGATCGACGAGGAAAAGGGTAAGGCGCTCATCGACAACGGCGTCACCGAAGTGAAGATTCGCTCGGTACTGACGTGTCAGTCGAAATACGGCGTCTGCTCGATGTGCTACGGCCGCGACTTGGCCGCGGGCAATCGTGCCGACATCGGCACCGCGGTGGGCATCATCGCGGCACAGTCGATCGGCGAACCCGGCACGCAGCTCACGCTGCGAACGTTCCACACCGGCGGCGTGGCCACGGAGGACATCATCACCGGTCTGCCGCGCGTCGAGGAAATCTTCGAAGCGCGCAAGCCCAAGGGTCAAGCGACCATCTCGGAGGTCGCCGGACAAATTCGCTTCGGCGACGAGAAGAACCGGCGCATCGTCTACGTGATCGACGGGCACGGGGAAGAGCACGAGTACGAGATCCCGCCGGGCACGCACATGGTGGTCCAGGAGGGTCAGAGCGTGCAGCCGGGCGACCAGTTCAACGAAGGCTCGCTCAACCCGCACGACATCTTGCGCATCAAGGGCGAGACCGCGCTGCAGAACTATCTGGTTCAGGAAGTGCAGAAGGTCTATCGTTCGCAAGGCGTCGACATCAACGACAAGCACATCGAAGTGATCGTTCGCTCGATGCTGCGCAAGGTCAAGATCGTCGAAGGCGGCGACACGCAACTGCTGCCGGGTCAGCTCGTGGAAGCGGCGCAGTTCAACGAAGCCAACGAGAAGATGAAGGCCGCAAGCAAGCAGGTGGCCACGGCCAACCCCGTGCTGCTCGGTGTCACCAAAGCCTCGCTGGCGACGGAGTCGTTCCTCTCGGCGGCAAGCTTCCAAGAGACGACGCGCGTGCTCACCGATGCCGCGATCAAAGGCAAGTACGATCCCCTCCTCGGCCTCAAAGAGAACGTGATCATCGGCAAACTCATCCCTGCGGGCACGGGCATGTCGCGTTATCGCAACGTCGATATCGTTCCGCAAGGTCAGGACATCGACGACGACGGGCGTCCGCGCCACGAGTACGAGATGCCCTTCGCCACGATGACCGCCGACGACGCGGCCCTCGCGGAGGTGATGGGCACCAACGGCGACGGCATGAGCCGTCTCGTGACCGCCTACGAACGCAGCCGCGAACCCCTGACCGTGCAGTACGAAGGCGAGTACGATGACCACGCGAACCCGCACTCGTCACCGCAGAAAACGCAGTACGACCGTCTCAAGGGCATCAACCCCGAAGACCTGTAGCTCCCTGCCGTCACCCTGAGCGCCGTCGAAGGGCCAGGTGCAGTTGAGGGACGGAAAAATGAAGAGCCCCGCCACACGGCGGGGCTCTTCATTTTTGCGCTAAGTATCGGCGCGAATCGAGCGTTTAGTACTGGCCGTACGGCATGTACACTTCACCCTCTGGGTAACTAAAGCCATTAGTCAGCGCGTAGTGAACGGCGCCCGTTGGGTCCCCGTACGCATCCCCGGTCTGGTTGCCGGCATCGGCGCCCCAGAGATTGAGGTCGCCCGGCTTGAGGCCAAAGTCAACGACGTCACTGGTGCCCGATAGCGGAAACGAGGCTGGAGTACCCGCGCCGTAGCCGGGTAGTATGAACTGCTGGATGTCGTGGCCGTTTTGGTCGTCGATCATCAGATAGTGGGGGCTTATGCGGCGAACTTGCATCCCGCCCGGAAAGGAGATGGACGTGATGCCGCTGTTCACCTCTACGGTTGAGCCGCCGGAGGCGCCGGCGATCTCTTCGACTTGGACGTTATCGCTAGAGTCCAAACCGTCGGCATATAAATTCCCGGCACTGTCGAAGGCGTCGAAATAGTATCTGAACATGCCGCAGCAGATTGACCAGCTATTCGTACCCTGGTAGCATTCGATGTTGCCCTGGCCGTCGGCGGTACTGATGATATTCGTTGCACAGACGACACCGTTGGTTGCGACGGCCACACCAGCGGGGTAGTATCCAGGATCCGCGAAGACGTGAGGCGTGCCGCCGCTGGGGCTTAGCCTCACGACGCGGCTGTTCCCCGTGTCGGCGACGTACGCCCTATTGATGGCATCGGCGGCCAGGCCTTGCGGCTCGTTCCAACCGACTCCCTTCGGCACGCACGTCAACGTGCCGGGGTTGGTGCATCTCCACACCGTGTAGGACCCAGAGTCGGCAATCCACACGACGCCGTTCGTTGGAAAAACCACGCCGGGCTGCACGGAACGGCCTCCATGCGTGTGCGCGTGCATTACCCTGGATCTCAGGCCGGGAAGCGTTGCGAGCTCGGGATGCGGGCCGCCGAGTAGCGCCGACTGCGTAAAGGGCCCGCCCCCAAGTGGATTCGAAGCGGGAACCCCCGACGAACACGCCCCGAGCGTCGCGGCAAATGCGATACTCAACGCGTAAATAGCGAGATTCGGAATCTTCATTGTCTGCTCCATTCAGTTTAGTAAAGCCCAGCCTGCCGGGCCCGGAATAGCAGCAACAATGCTAATTTTCCGGCTTGGCCGTTCTGTAAATTTCTCCAAGCGAGCCACCGTCACCTAGGGAGTTCGTGGAAGTAGGCTCACCAAGAAGACGTGGCGACGGAATCGATTCGCCCCGGTTTTATATGGGGCGGCAAAGCCCCGAAACTTCGCAGTGCAGCAGCGGCCGCGTGGATCTATGCTGGGCTGCGCGGATGGCGGCACCAACTTTTTCAACGATGACGGCGTATTTCATCGCCCGTTGATCAGCTTCGCTCCAGAGACTCAACGTCGGCGAGGTCCTGAAGGCGCCCAGTGGCTTTTTTGTTTGCAATAAGCTCGGCTTTCCCGATGAAGGAAACGGGCACGCCTCCGTACCTCGTCGCTACCCTTGTTGCCCATGCCTGCTCGAAGCTGACGGCATCGATCGAAGTAACGATGTCGATTTGGTTCGGGGGACGTCCCATGATAAAAAAAGTGTTCTGGGATGCAAGGTCCCCCACTTTCAGGTTCGAAAGCGGCGCGCCAAACGCCACCAATGCGCGCCAAACCCGCTGGGCGTTCTCCGCGGTCGAACGAATAAAGATATCTACATCCTTGGTAGCGCGCGCCCGACCGTGCAATGCGAGGGCGTACGCGCCGACGATAACGTATTCAGCGCCTTCCGCGTTTAATAACGCCAACAGTTCGGTCAAGTCGTTGTTCGCTTGCATTCATCCCCCAAGGCATGGAGAGAACGATCTGCCAGATCATCTCGACTCGCTCGTGCGGCGGAATGGCATCGTTCTCGGCCCGCTCATAAGCGGCAGCTTCGGCGTGTGAATGGGCAACGAACGATCGCCATTCGGCTCGCCGTGCGCGGTTCGGCGTCTCGTGAGATGGCATACTCAATAGCTTCGGCGATTTGCAAGAGGCATCATGCCGCGGAGAGTCGATTCTTCGACCCATGGAGGTTTGCGCTCTAAGGCGATTGACAGCTTCCCGCTGCAGCCGGCGCGGCTTTGCGAATCCGTCCCGGGATGATAGGATGGCGTGAAATGATAGGGGTCCGCAGTTGGGTGAGCGCGGCGGCGGTTTTTGCCGCGGTAATTCTGATTTGGACGCTCGTCGCGGGTGCGCTGCCGGCGCTGCTGCTGCTCTTTACGGCGGTGCTGCTTTCGGCGGGCCTGCGCCCCTTCGTCAACCGCATGAGTAAGCGGGTTCCCTTTGGCGCAGCGGTCGGCATCGCGTTCGGCGCGCTGATGGTCGTGGTGGTCGCGCTCGGATTCTTGCTGATCCAGCCGCTGGGCGTGGAGCTCGCCAAGCTGATCTCGGCGATTCCGGGCTACGTCGGTTCTCTGCAAGACCGGCTCGCCGCGGCGCAGCGCTACATCGAGAACGACCGAGTGGCGCACCAGATCGCGGGACTGCTGGCCAACAGCGCGGGCAACGCGGTCGGGCTGATCGCGCCGCACCTGCTCGGCGGCTCGCGGCTCGTTCTGGGTTCGATCGGCAACGCGGTGCTGATTTTGCTGCTCGCGATCGGCTGGATGCTCTCCGCCGACGAGTTGGAGCGGTTCGTGCTCAGCCTGATGCCCGAGAAGACGCGCGACGACTGGCGCGATACCTTCGCCGATATCGGCGCGCGCCTGAGCGCCTACGTGCGCGGCGTGGTATTCAACGGCGCGATCGTCGGCGTGGTGATCGGCATCGCGCTGGGCGTGCTCGGCGTTCCCTACGCGCTGCTCCTGGCGTTCATCGGCGCGATCTTTCAGGCGATTCCGATGGTGGGGGCGGTGATCTCGGGGCCGATCATTCTGCTGGTCGTTCTCGCGACGAGCGGCTGGGAGAAGATGTTGGTCGTGCTCGCGATCTTCGCCGTGGTGCAGCTTGTCGACCAGAACGTGATCTCGCCGATCATCTTCGGCCAGCGCGTGCAGATGAGCTTTCTCGTGGTGATCCTAGCGACCGTCGTCGGCGGTACGCTGCTCGGCATCGAAGGCGCCTTTCTCGCGGTGCCCGCGGCCGCGGTCCTCCAGGTGATCGTCGTGCGCATCTTGGCACCGGCCATCCGCTCCGCGAACGTCTCCGAGAAGGAACCCTAGTTAACTTTTAGAAAGATTCCCGACCGGCGGCCGCCGGGACCGCCGGGGCAAAGGAGCGTGCCATGCGGATTCGGAGCTGGATCCCCCTCGCGATTGCCCTATCGCTCGCAGCCTGCGGGCAACCCCAAACGACGCCGGCGGGTACCGGCGCATCGCTGCCGGTGGGCACCGGCGCACAGCCGTCTCAAGTTACCCGTCAAGGCCACCCGTTCGAATTCGTTCTCTATAGCTTCTATCCGCACGATGGCGGTGCGCGCCCGAGAAGCGATTTGACTTTGGGGCCCTACGGTTCGCTCTACGGCACCACGAACCGCGGCGGCCGGCTCGGCTGTCCCGCCGGAAGAGGGAGCTGCGGCAGCGTTTTTGTCTTGGCGAACACCGATTCGGGATTTCTCTTGTTTGGGCTCTATCAGTTCTGCAAGTTGAGCGGCTGCGCGGATGGTAAACTTCCTTACGCCGGCGTCACGTTCGACAAGAAACGCGCGATGTATGGCACGACCTTCGAAGGCGGTGCGCACGGAGGCGGCGTCGTGTTCAGGCTCAAGCAGGGACGAATGGCGAACAAAGAGAGCGTGCTGTACAGCTTCTGTGCGCAAACGAACTGCGCAGACGGTTCGAATCCGCGCAGCACGCTGATCGTCGACCAAAGCGGCGCGTTCTACGGCACCACGCTCTACGGAGGAAGCAAGAACGGCGGCATCGTGTTCAAGCTGACGCCGTCGTCGTCGGGATATGCGGAGAGCGTGCTCCACGCCTTTACCGGCACCGACGGGCTCTATCCGGAGGCGGGCGTCGTGGCCGACGCCGGCGGCGCGCTTTACGGCACCACGGCGAGCGGCGGAATGAGCGGCTGCGACACCGGATGCGGGGTCGTGTTCAAGCTGACGCCGTCGTCGTCGGGATACACGGAGAGCGCGCTGCACGAGTTTGGCAGCGGCAGCGACGGAACCGATCCCTACGCAGGGCTCGTTATGGACAAGCACGGGGATCTGTTCGGCGTGACCGCGATGGGCGGCGGCACCGGCTGCGGCGGCTACGGTTGCGGCGTCGTGTTCGAACTGACACGCAAAGGCACGGCCTATCAGGAAACGGTGCTGCACGCATTCGACGGTACCGACGGCTCGGGCGCGGATGCTTCACTCGTCTTCGGCAACCACGGCGAACTCTACGGTACGACGTCCGGCGGCGGACTGCACGGCGAGGGAACGGTCTTTGCGATGAGGCCCGCGCATTCGTCGTACGGCTTTCACTCGGTCTACAACTTCTGCACGCAGAAAAAGTGCAGGGACGGGGCCAGCCCGCTCGCTGGCGTCTTTCTCGACAACAAGGCGCTCTTTGGGACCACCTGGCAAGGGGGTTACAAGGGCGAAGGCGCGGTTTTTGAGATACAGGAGCCGAACCGGTAGAGCGCCTTAGAGCCGCTCGAGCAGCGCCTCGTCGGGAAGCTTGGCGAGATCGGGCGGGATGCGCGGTCGAACGCGAGCGGCAAGCTGCGCGGCGAGCTCGGTGCGGCGTTCGGAGGAGAGCGCGTCGCGGCGTTCGAGAAAGCGCGCGAGCAGCGCGCGCTCTTCGCCGGTAAGATAGGTGGTCGCTGCATCGTCCGCAGCTTCCTCGCGTTCGCGCAAGTCGCTCGGCGCGCTCAAGCGCGCGTCGCGCACCACGATGGTTCCCGCCGCGAGGTCGCCGAGCCGCTTATTCTCGTGCGAGAGCAGCGCGCTGACCGCCGAAAGCGCGTAGAAGCCCACGAGTTGCTCGCCGACGCGGATCAAGTTGCGAATCAGCGATGCGCCGAAGTCGATCGGGTACCCGCCGTCGAGCACCACGCGCAGGCCGAGCAGTTTCTTGCCGGGCGTCTGTCCGTTCCACAGCGCTTCGAAGGCGATGAAGTAGCCGAACGCGACGATGAAGACGATCGCCACGATGAGCGCGATCGCCAGGCTCTCGACGAACGTATCGTGCACGGGTGCCCCCGAGCGGCCGGCCGCGGTTTTGGCACCGGCATAGGCGAGGCCGGCGAAGATCGCGACGAAGACGAGCACCTGAATCGTCAGGTCGACGAGGAGCGCGAGAAACCGGCTTCCCAACCCCGCCAGCTCGTAGCTGAACGAGATGCTCTCCGGCGTGCGTACGTCGAGCGTGCGTTCCACGGATGCCAGGTTCGACGGCGCCGACCGGCCAACTCCCGCAAGCGTTGACGCAGAGCACATTCGTCGAGCGACGATCGGATGCGTGGCAGCGGCTCGAGGCGCTCGTGCGGCGCGTCGAGCGCCGCGGCGCGCGTTCGCTCTCGCCGGCTGAGATCTCCGACCTTGGGCGGCTTTATCGGGCCGTAACGAGCGATCTTTCCTACGCGCAGGGTCGCGGCTACGACCGCGCGCTGCTCGAGTATCTCAATCGCAGCGTCGCGCGCGCGCACGCGCAGGTGTACGCGCGGGCACCGGAGAGCAGCATGGCGCGCATCGGCGACTTCTACGCGCGCACGTTTCCGCGCGAGTTTCGGCGCTCGTGGGCCTACGTGGCGCTCTGCACCGCGCTAACGGTGGCCGGCGCCGTGATCGCCTACGTGCTGGTGCGCAACCACCCGGCCGACGTGTACGCGCTGCTGCCGAAGATGCTCGTGCCCGACGCCATCCGCAAGAGCCTGCACGATTCGAACTTCGCCGTCAACGCCGGCTCCGCGCCGGCGATGTCGGCGATGATCATCACCAACAACATCAAGGTTTCGATCATCGCGTTCGCCGGTTGCGTGACGCTGGGCGCGCTGACCGTCTACATCATCGCCTTTAACGGGTTGATGCTCGGCGGCCTGGGAGCGCTCTTCACCAACGCCGGTTTCGGCGGCGACTTCTGGGCGACGATCGCGCCGCACGGTTTCATCGAGCTGACCGCGATTCAGATCGCGGGCGCGGCGTCGCTCCTCGTCGTTGCGGGCGTGCTCAATCCGGGCCGGCTGCGGCGGCGCGACGCGCTGGTCGCCAACGCGCGCCGCGCGGGCACGCTGATCCTGGGCGTGGCGTCGATGCTGGTGGTGGCAGGAACGATCGAAGCCTTCATCTCGCCGCGGCGCTGGCCGGTTGGCGACCGCGTGGCGGTGGGAATCGTTACTGCGGTCGCGCTGGTGCTGTATTTCGGCGGCGCAGGCCGCCTGGAGGAGCGCTGACGGTTACCGCACCTATAACAAACCGCGGCGTTTGATACGGAAGTACTCGTCGATTACCGCGGTACTGAGCTGGTTTGCGGATACGTCGAGTACGAGCGCGCCGGTGCGTTCGAGCATCGCCTTGGCGACGCGGCGTTCGCCGGCGAGCTCGACGGCGACGTTGGAGCGATACGCATCGCCGACGGTGCGCGGCTCTTCGGAAAGCGCGGTTTCGACGGCGGCGTCGTTCATGAAGACGCAGAGCACGAGGTGATGCTTGGCGAGCGAGGCGATCTCGGCCATCACCGCGGCTTGGGAGAGCGGATCGATCACGTCGGTGAGAAAGACGATAAACGAGCGTTTCTGCAAGTGGTAGCGCAGGTAGGCAAAGGCGCGCGTGTAGTTCGACTCCTCGAAGCGCGGCTCGAGGCCGTAGAGCGCTTCGGAGAGCGCGGCGATGGAGGAGCGCGTGGAGCGCGGGGCGCGCGCCGCGACGATCTGGTGCGCGAACGCGACGAGGCCCACGCGGTCGCTCGCGAGGCCTGCGATCGTCGCGAGTGAAAGGGCGGCGGTGACGGCGTAGTCGAGTTTGCGTTCGCCGTCGATGCGGGGCGTCATCAGGCGTCCGCAATCGAGCAGCAGCATCACGCTCTGGCTGCGCTCCACCTCGTGCTGCGCCACCATCAGCTTGCCGCGACGCGCGGTGGCCTTCCAGTCGATGGCGCGGAAGGCGTCGCCCACGCTCCATTCACGCAGCGATTCGAACTCGGTGCCGGCGCCGCGCAGTTGGATGCGGCGGAGTCCCGCCTCGATCGAGCGGTTGCGCACGTGCAGCGCGCCGTAACGCTCGACCGCGGCAAGGTTGGGGAAGACGCGGATCGCCTGCGCGGCGGCGATGCGAACGCGGCGGCGCAGGAGGCCGAGCGGGTTTTCGAACCACACGTAGAGCGCGCCGAGTTCGTCGGCGCCGCGGGCGACGGGCGTTACCGCGCGGTTCAACATTGCGCGGCTGCGCGGCGGGATAAGGCCGGTGAGCTCGTCGACCGCAAAGCGCAGCGTGCGCGGCGGCGTTTCGACGACGCCGACGCGGACGGCGCGGCCCGAACGATTCTCGACCGAATACGAAAGCTCTGCCGGCACGGCGAGCGCGAAGTGGTCGGGCGGGGTGCGCGCGATCCTTAGGTCAAGCGGAGAAGGGCCCAGAATCGCGTCGGCTACCGCGGCGATTCCGAGGACCGCGGCAAACGCGATGGCGAGCGGCACGAAGGCCGGCGCGCCCGGCGCACAAGCCAGCAGCAGCGCGACGATCGCCAGCGCCCAAAGAAACCGCGCGGAGACCCAGATCGGGAGCGTCACCTTGCACTGCGCTCAGGACGACAGCGGGACGACGACACTTGCTAGTACCTCTTGGAGCACCGCGTGCGCGGATACGCCTTCGATTTCGGCTTCGGGGGCTACGATTAAACGGTGCGCTAGCACGAGGTCGGTTACGTCCTTTACGTCGTCGGGGGTTACGAAGTCGCGGCTTTGGATCGCTGCGGAGGCTTGCGCCGCGACGAGCAGATGCACGCCGGCGCGCGGAGACGCGCCCAGCGTGAGCCGGCGATTGGCGCGCGTCGAACGCGACGATGCGATAGGTGTAGTCGCGCACCGAGTCGCTCAGGTGCACGCGCCGCACTTCGGCTTGCGCCTCGATGACCTCGGCGCCGCTCGTCACCGGCGCGACGTTCGACGCTTCGAGCGTGCGCGCGTCGAAGCCGGCGGCGGCGCGTGCGAGCAGTTCCAGCTCCTGTGCCTCGGCCGGATAGCCCGACTCGACCTTCACCAAGAAGCGGTCGAGCTGCGCTTCGGGCAGCGGATAGGTGCCTTCGTACTCGATCGGGTTCTGGGTGGCACAGAGCAGGAACGGCTGCGGCAGCGGGAAGGCCACGCCGTCGATCGTCACGCGTCCCTCCTCCATCGCTTCCAGCAGCGCCGACTGCGTTTTGGGCGGCGTGCGGTTGACCTCGTCGGCGAGCACGACGTTGGCGACGATCGGTCCGCTGCGCGTGGAGAACTGCGCGGTCTGCGGATTGAAGACCGTGGTGCCGATCACGTCGGAAGGCATCAGATCGGGCGTGAAGGCGATGCGGCGAAAATCCAAGCCGAGCAGCAGGGCCAGCATGCGAACCGCAAGCGTCTTACCGGTGCCGGGCACTCCCTCGATCAGCACGTGCCCGCGCGAGAGCAGCGCGATGAGCAGGCCGAGGGTTACGCCGTCCGCGCCGACGAGCACGCCCTCCATACCCGAGGCCACGCGCCCCGCAAGTTCGGCAACCTTCGTGTTCACGCGTGCTCCTTTCGTTTGCGATAATCGAGAACCGCTTGGCGGATCACCGGGCCGTTCGACGGGCGCCTGCGCGAACGCCGCATCAGCTCCGCCAGCGACGCGATGTACCCGGCCGAATCGCGCTCGTCGGGCTCGCGCACCGTCTGGGGCGGCGCGAACGGCACGTTGGCGCCGATCAGCGCCAGCAGCGCGATCGACAACACCACCCACACCGCCGCGTGCACCGGCGCCGGAAGGGCGCCCCAGAGCGTGAGACTCTGATCGTAGCCATGCACGTACTCGTCGAATGCGACCTCACCGTGCCCGGCCATGACGTTATACGCAAAACGCGCGTTCTGAGCGTCGCGCAAACGGCGGTTGGAGAAGAGTGCGGGAGCGGTGATCGCGATCACCGCGCCACGCCCGACGCGATACCAGATCGCCACCATTCCCCGCTGATTCGCCAGCAGCGGCACGCCACGCTTGAGCGAAAAGGGGAACGCGGAAGCGACGGGACCGCTCACCGAGGTCGCGCTACGCGTGAACGTGTTGCGCGCCAGCGCAATCGCGCCGCTGCCGCGCGCCGGCAGCGTGAGGCCCACGGCGGGCGTTACGTCGGCGGGGCCGGAAAAATCGTTGTCGATCGCGACGAGGCGTCCGCCGTTGCGAACGAAGCCGCTCAATGCCGCGGCGTCTTTGCTATCGAGCGGTTTGCGCGACGGATCGTTTTCGTACCCCGTCACAACGAGCGTGCCGATCGAGCGGTCGAGCGTGGCGGGAACGCGTTCGAAGCGCGTCACCTTTACGCCGGCGCGGCGCAGCACTTCGTAGAGCGCGCGATACCCATTCGGGCCGCTGTCGTACGTGGAGTAGACGGAGACGTTTTTCGGCGCGCCGGCGCGGCTCGCAAAGCCGATCCAGATCAGCGCGGCGGCGCCGATCGCGACGATCGCTACCTCGAGCCGCGGTTTGATCAGCGTGCTCCCTGGAGCAGCGCGTCGAACGCGTTGCGGGCGCGTTCCCACTGCGGCGCGTCGACCGCGCGCTCTGCATAGGCGCGTTGCACGAAGGGTTCGGCCACGGCGTCGAATGGCGCGAGCAGGCAGGCGTCGCTGCGGCGAAGCTGGCGGCGCAGCTCGTTGACGGTCGCGCTGCGCTTAGCCGCCAGCGCGCCTTGGCGCTCGAGCTGTGCGATCGTCGCGGCAAAGAGCTGCAGCACGGCGCCGCCGTATTCGCCGCCGGCGGCAGCCTCGCAGGCTCGGCGATAGAGTGCGCGAGCCGTGGGCGGCGAGGCCAGCGGTTCCGCGGAAACGCGCGCCGCCCGTTTGAACGCCACCTCGCGCAGCAGCCGGTACGCCACGAACGCGATGCCGAGCAGGACGACCGCGAGCAGCACGTCGCCGAAGACGATCGCGAACCCGTGGCTCACGTGCACGCGTCCGGCGGTCGCGCGCCAGAGATCATCCCAGCGCGCCCGCAGCCAGTTCCATGGGCGCACCCACCAGGGTTCGGGCGGCAACGTGGGGGGCGGAAGGTTGAGGTGATAGCGACCGCGCGTGGCCAGCTCGTGCACGGCCAGCGAGTGCAGGTCGCGGTGCGGCACGGGGCCGCGCCGCGGAATCTCCAGCGCCGCCACGTGGTGCGCCGGATTGGCGCGCAGCCAGCGCGCGACCAGCGCGGCGCGCGAGAGGGGCGGCAGCGGGGCCGCGATCACGTGGCGTACGCGGCGGTGAGATGCTCCAGCGAGGTCTCGAGATCGAAGGCCTCGCGGCGAATGCGCACGTCGAAGTAATAGATCGCCAGCAGCACCACGCCGAACGGCGTGACGACCGCGCGCGTGAGCGACTCGATCAGCGCCTGCACGCTGGGCAGATGGGCGAAGGCCGCCAGCAGCCCCAGCATCGCGAAGACGGCCGAACCGCCCAGCACCACCGCGGCTGCGGCGATCGCGAAGAGCATCGCTCGCCAGAACTCCGCCCGGTTGAACACGCGCGCGAAACCCAGCCTGAGCGACGCCATCACGCCGAGATCCTCGATGACGACGGAGTACATCGCGAAAGTCAGCGCAATAAAGAGCGGCGCCAGCGCCGGGAGCGCGACCGCGAAGCCCAGCAGAGCGCCGCCGAATCCCAGCCAGAAGGCCGCCATTGGTGAGAGCGACCCCAACAGTGTGACCGTCACGACGATCCCGATAACGACGATCAAGACGACCAGATACCAGGCCAGCATCACGAGGATCTGCATGCCCAGCATGCCGAGCACTTGAGTCCAGCGCCGCATCACCGCCTCGTAGCACGTGCGAAATTCGACCGGCCTCCCGCGATAGAGCCGTGCCACGCCGACCGCGACCGCGTTGAGGGCGAACGGCCACAACACCGTGGCGACGAGCAGCGTGAGGATCACCATGACCACCGAGACCGGAGAATCGAACATGGTCGGCATGGGCTGGGAGCGGGCCGTTTCGGGATGCTCGAAGAGGCGGATCATCGCGTCGAACTGCGGCTGAGAGGCGAGGTCGATGAAATACTGCATCACGGCCAGCGGCACGACCATCACCATGACGATGCCGACGAAGGGCACGAAGTTCTTGATATACAGCGTGATCGCGCGATCGAAGATCTCGCCGAACCCGAGCGGCCGAAGGTCCATATTCTTCGCATTTTCAGGCGAGGGAGGGGTGCCCCTCCAGAGCGGCGGGGCGAACCGTTGACAGCGGTGTCGCCGCCCTGGTATAAAGGCGGAACGATGTCTACACGCACGTCGTCCGGTCTCCATCACCATCATCACGGAGCTTTGCGCCTCGTGAGGTGACCGGTTTCGACGTTTTTCGTCTGGAGCAGTACACACGGGGTCGCAGAGAACGCGGCCCCGTTTTCTTTTTCTCTCGAGAGGAAGCATCGCACGCCATGAACGCCACCGTAGCCAGCGACAACACGACGGTCCTCCTGCCCAAAAATCGCGGTTTGGCCGCTCAGCTCTCGCGCGTGCTCGACGCGAAGGCTTGGGAGCGCTGCGCGCCGCGTGCGGTCAAGGGCGAGGACGTGCCGTACCTGGCCAACGAGCTGGCGCGCGCGGGGCGCCGCGTGCTGGCCTTCACCGGCGACGACCTCGTGGAAGAGTGGCTGGCGGCAGGCAACGCGCTCGACCTGCGCTTGAGCCGCAGTCGCATGCTCTGGCGCGATCCGCAGGCGATCTACGGCGCGCCGGCGCTCTGTCTCATCGGCTCGCCCGCCGGCGATCTCGGTGCCGGCGGAGCCGATGACGCGGAGCCGGTGCGAATCGCCGTGTGCTCGCGCTACCGCCGGTTGGCCGAACGCTTCCTCACGCAGTGGACGGCGCGTCCCTACGAGCTGGTGCCGATCGCGGGCTCGGTGGAGACGGTGCTGCTCAGCGGCGTGGCTGAGCTGATGATCGACATCGTTGTGACCGGACGCACGCTGCGAGCGGCGGGGCTGAGCGTCCTGCGGGTGATCAGCACGAGCGATCTCGCCGTGCTGGAGACGCGGTGGTAGCGCGCTCGCTGATCCGCCCGGCGGTGCTCGCGCTTGCGGAGTACGACGCCGGCGAGGATCTCGACGAAACGCTCGCGCTGCGCGCCGACCGCAACGAATCGGCGCTCGCGCCGCCGCCGCACGTGATCGAGGCGGTGCGCGGGCTCGACGGCGGCGCGCTGCGACGCTACCCCACCGCGCTGCTGGGCAGCGTGCGGCGAGGCTTGGCGGAGCGGCTGCAGACCGCGCCCGATCGGGTGGCGATCGGCACCGGCGCCGACGGCATCCTCGCGGCGATCGGCGCGGCGGTGCTCGACCCCGGCGACGTGGTGGTAACGGTCACGCCGACGTTCGCGATGTACGCGTGGTTGGCCGGCGTGGCCGGCGCGCGGCTGCGCACGCTGCCGTACGCGCGGCGCTGGGAGCTCGACGTCGATGCGCTGGTTTCGCTGGCGCGCGGCGCGCGACTGGTGATCCTCGGGCATCCGAACAATCCCACCGGCGAAGCGCTCGAGTTACGCGATGTCGCGCGCATCGCCGCGGCGCTGCCGCAAACCCTGGTCGCGGTCGACGAGGTGTACCTTTCGCTGCGGGCGCGCTCGCTGTTGCCGGCCGTTTCCGCGCTCGACAACGTCGCGGTGATCGGCTCCCTCTCGAAGGTGGCGGCGCTGGCGGGCTTGCGCGTCGGCTACGCGGTGGGCGATTCACGGCTGGCCGCGGCGCTGCGCCGGGTGATGCCGCCGTTTCCGGTGAGCGCGGCCTCGCTGGCTGCCGCCGACGCGTACTTGAGCGGCGGCGAAGCGACGGCGCAATTCGAGGCGGCGCTCGACGAGCAGAACGCTCGCAGCCTGGACCGCGTCGTTTCCGAAATCGGCGAGCTGGCGGTCAACGTGTGGCGCAGCTGCGGCAACTTCGTGCTGATGGATTTCGGCCCGCGCGGTGAGGCGCTGGCGGCGCTGGTGCGGCTGCGCGGCGTCGCGGTGCGCACCTTCACCGAGCCCGAACTCGTGGGTTGCCTGCGCTTCTGCGCGCTCGACGATCTCTCGACCACGCGGCTGATCAAGACGGTGCGCGAGGCTGCGGCAACGCTCGGAATGCGAGCGGCGCATGCGTAGCGGCACGTGCGAGCGCGTCTCCGGGGAGACGATCGTCAGCGTCACGGCCGGGCTCGACGGCGCGGGGCGCCGTGAGATCTCGACCGGCATTCCGATGTACGACCACTTGCTCGCGCAGTTCGCCTTTCACAGCGGCTGCGATCTGGAGATCTCCGCGCGCTCGCTCGACGCGATCGCACACCACGTGATCGAAGACGTGGCTCTGGTGCTCGGCGACGCGCTTTCGCGCGCACTTGGCGAGCGGCGCGGGATCGCGCGCTACGGCTGGTGCCTGCTGCCGATGGACGACGCGCTCGCGCGCGTCGCCGTCGATCTGGGCGGGCGGCCTTATTCGCGCACTGAGTTGGGCGTGAGCGCGCCGTACGTCGAGGAGCTGGAGGTCGCGATGATCCCGCACTTCTTTAGCAGCATCTCGTGGCGCGCGGGAATGACGGTGCACGTGGATCTGCTCGCGGGCAGCGATCCGCACCACAAGATCGAGGCGTGCTTCAAAGGCTTCGGGCGCGCCTGCGCCGCGGCGTGGGCGCCGGTGGCGGCGCAATCCGCGACGATTCCCTCGACGAAGGGCGTGATCTAGTGAAGCCACGCGTGGCGATCGTGGCGCTGGGCGCGGCAAACCGTCGCAGCCTTGCCTACGCGCTGGCGCGCGCCGGCGCCGACGTGCGTTTCGCCGACGAACCGCGCGAGATCGCCGCGTGCGACGCGCTGGTGATTCCCGGCGTTGCTAACGTCGGCTATCTCGCCGACGCGATGGACCGGCGCGCCCTGCGCGCGCCGATTCTCGAAGCGATCGCCGCGGGGCGGCCGTGCTTGGGCATCTGCGCGGGCTTTCAGCTGTTCTTCGACGGCAGCGAAGAGGCGCCGCAGGTCCGCGGGCTCGGCGTGTTTAGGGGAACCGTGCGCCGGTTGAACGGGCCGAAGTCGCCGCACATGGGCTGGAATCGCGTGGAGCGCGACGGCGAGGCGCCGTGGGCCTACTTCGCGCACACCTACGCACCGCCGGCCGGCGTGCCCGACGCGAGCGCGATTACGCGCTACGGCGAAGCCTTTGCGAGCGCCGGCGAGCGCGGTAACGTCAGCGGCATGCAGTTTCACCCCGAGCGCAGCGGCCGCTACGGCGCTACGCTGCTGCAACGCTTCGTGACGCTCGCGGGCGGCGGCGATGCTGGCTAGGCGCATCATTGCCTGTCTCGACGTGAAGGACGGTCGCGTGGTGAAGGGCACGAAGTTCTTGGATTTGCGCGACGCGGGCGATCCGCTGGCGTGCGCGCAGCGGTACGTCAACGGCGGCGTCAACGAGATCGTGGTGCTCGACGTGTCGGCAACGCTCGAAGAGCGGATCGCGTCGCTGCGCACGATCGCGGCGGTGGCCGAAGCGGTCGAACGTGCCGGTGACGGTGGGCGGCGGCGTGCGCGGCGTCGAGGACTTTGCGCGGTTACTCGACGCCGGCGCCGACAAGGTGGCGGTGAACTCGGCGGCCGTCGCCGATCCCGGACTGCTGTCGCGGGCGGCGCAGCGGTTCGGCAATCAGTGCGTGGTGCTCTCGATCGACGCGCGTCGCGTCGCGAACGGCTACGAGTGCTACACGCATGCGGGCACGCGAGCGGCGCCGCGAGATGCGATCGCGTGGGCGCGCGAGGCGCAGCAACTGGGTGCCGGCGAGATTCTGCTCACCTCGATCGATCGCGACGGCACGCGCGGCGGCTTCGACCTCGAACTGATCGCCGCGTGCGCGCGCGCGGTGAGCGCGCCGCTCGTGGCATCGGGCGGGGCGCGCGACGCCGGCTCCTTTGCCGACGCGCTGCTTGCGGGCGCCGACGCAGCGCTGGGCGCGTCGGTCTTCCACGACCGCGATTGTTCGATCGCCGAGGTGAAGCGGCGCTGCGCTGCAGTGAATCTGGCGGTGCGTACGTGATCGACTTCGAGAAGTGCGGCGGCCTGGTACCGACCATCGTCTGCGATGCCGACGACGGGCGTCCGCGGATGCTCGCCTACTCCACGCGCGAATCGCTGGAAGCGGCGCAGCGCGAGCGTGCGGGCATTTATTGGAGCCGCAGCCGCGAGCGCTTGTGGCGCAAGGGCCAGACGTCGGGGTGCACGCAGCGGCTGGTATCGGTTGCGGTCGATTGCGATAGCGACGCGCTGATCTTCTACGTCGAACAGTCGGGACCGACGTGTCATTCGGGGAGCGATCGCTGCTTCGCGGGCGTGCCGTTCTCGTGGAGCACGCTGATGGCGCGCGTGCGCGAGCGCGCGCAGGGCAGCGGCAACGGCTCCTACACGCGCAAGCTGCTCGCGGATCCGGCGCTGCTGGAAGCGAAGCTGCTCGAAGAGGCGGAAGAAGTGGCCGAGGCGCGGACGCGCGACGAGGTGGCGTGGGAGTGCGCCGATCTCCTCTATTTCATGAGCGTGAAGATGGAGGCCGCGGGCATCGGCATCAGCGACGTGATGGCGCAGCTGGCGGCGCGCGCGAAATGATCGATGCGTCGCCGCGTTTGCTCAAGCGCTTACTTCCGGGCGAGATTCGCTGGCCGGTGAGCGAGGCCGAGAGCGTCGACGTCGGGCCGATCGTCCAGCGGGTGCGTTTGAGCGGGGATCTTGCGCTTCGCGCGATCGCTAGCGAGCTGGGCGACGCGCCGTTGTGCGAGGTGACGCGCGAGGAGATCGTGGCGGCGTATCGCGCGGTGACGCCTTCGTTGCGCCAAGCGCTGGAAGCGGCCGCGGCGCGGATCGAACGGTTCGCGCAGGCGCAGCGCGCGGCGCTGAGCGACGTGACCTACGAGGTGGGTGGGATGCGCGTGGGGCATCGCGCCGTGGCGCTCGAGTCGGCGGGGATCTACGTGCCGTCGGGGCGGCATCCGCTGCCGTCGTCGTTGCTGATGGGCGTGATTCCGGCGCGTGTAGCGGGCGTCGAGCGCGTGATCGTGTGCACGGCGCGCGCGGTGCCGGAGATTCTCGCGGCGGCGTACGTCGCCGGCGTCGACCGGCTCTTTCAGGTGGGCGGCGCGCAGGCGATTGCGGCGATGGCCTTCGGCACGGAGTCGGTACCGCGCGTCGATCTGATCGCAGGCGCGGGCAACGCGTACGTAACCGCGGCGAAGCGGATGGTTTTCGGGACGTGCGGGATCGACGCTCTCGCCGGCCCGAGTGAGGTGGTGGTGATCGCATCGAGCGACGCGCGGCCCGCGTGGGTGGCCGCCGATCTGCTGGCGCAAGCCGAGCACGATCCGAGTGCGCGCGCGATGCTGCTCACCGACGACGCGGCCCTCGCCGCTGCCGTGGAGCGCGCGCTGGAGGAGCAACTGCGCGCGCTAGCGACCGCGGCGACGGCGCGGGCCGCTCTGGAGCGATCGGGGTGCTGCGCGGTGCTGCCGCTCGGCGAGGCAATCGCCGCGGCAAACGCACTGGCTCCGGAGCACCTCGAGCTGCACGGCGAGCGCGCGGAGTCGCTCGCCGTGCAGGCGCGCGCGTATGGCTCGCTCTTCATCGGCTCGCGTTCGGCAGAAGTCTTTGGCGATTACGGCATCGGCCCGAACCACGTGCTGCCGACGAGCGGCAGCGCGCGCTACACCGGCGGCCTCTCGGTGTTCACCTTTCTCAACGCACGCACGTTCGCCGAAGCGATTGGCCCGCTCGATCCGGCAATTATTGCGCAGACCAAAGAGCTTGCCGCATGCGAAGGGCTTGAGGGACATTGGCGGGCAGCGCTTTGGCGAACACCCGATCAGGTTTGAGACGTCGCCTCCGTTGGTGATTGCTAAGGGCGGTTAGAACGTCTGGCCGTCGTTGAGCGCGATGCCTTGAACGACGTAGTCGCCGCCGACTTGGAACTTTTCGTGCAGGACGTTGGGGCTGCCGTTTGGATTGAGCAGCGGATAGGGGGAGACCCAGATGTCGCCGGTGTTGAGGCTCGACACGTAAAGATTCTGTTCCGACGACGTAATCGCCAGCTGCGTGGGGATGTTTTTGACGCCGACTTCGAGTGTCGGGATCGTGTCGCCGGGTGGAAAGACGTCGATGCGATCGGTGCCCTGGGTCTCGACGGCGAGAATCGTCCCGCCCTTGGTGACGATGACGCTCTGCGGCGCGTTGAGGGTCATCCCCAGCACGGTACCGCCCCAGGCGTTATAGCTGAACTCCTCGATGCTGGGCGTGTGACCGCCTCCGCGATAGGCGGCGTACAAGTTTCCCTGAGTATCGAAGTCCATGCCGTCGACTTCCGACCCCTCCGTTTGAAGGGTGCGCTCGATTGTCGTCCGACCATGGCGGTACTCGACGATCCTTCCATTGTTCGCATTGCCGACCCACAGATCGCCGGCGGAGTTGACGACCGGGTAGAGCGGTCGCGATAAACCGGCGGAGTAGGTGCGAAACGGCGTCGTCGAGCCGCGATGATAGGCGACGACCCTATCGGAGCCCGAATTGGCGACGTACAAGTCTCCCGAGCTGTCGATCCAGAGCCCGTAGGCCGAACTGATACCGTCGGTGATCTTCCCCACGGGCGACCGATTGTGCCCGCGCTCCGGATAGATCAGCACGCTGTTGCCATCCGCAACGTAGATGAGGCGCTCGAGGGTTGCGCCGGGCTTCATCCAGCCGTGCGGCTTGCGCCCATGCCGCGGTCGTGCAGCCGGCGATGCGAATGGTTGAGGATTCGCGAGTGAGGTCGGCGACAACGCCGTGGGCGAGCTTGGCGCGTTGCATCCGGAAAGACCGGCGCCGAGCAGAGCGACGATTGTTACGAAGGCGGTGCGAGCGTGCGCGTTCATCGCGGGTAGCTCACCGCGGCGCCATATGGTTCGTGCAGCCGGCCGACTCGTACCGTCGCTTTGCCGCCGATGGGATAGCGATAGAGGCCGACGTCGTCGAGGTTGGCATCGGGCCCGATGAGATTGGTGGCCTGGATCCAGTAGCCCACCACGTCTTGCGAGTCGGAGAGCAGGGTCGTGCCGACGACCTGGCCGCCGGCACCGTCGGTGCGATAGATGGCCGAGGCGACCGAGTTTTGATACATTTGATCGCCGACGTTGACGTGCTTGCCGTCCCATTGCACGTTGCCGGGGAAGTAAACCGTCGTGTCGAGCGAGATGCTCGTGAACTTGTACTTATTGCGCGGCAGCTCCGCGAAGTGGAAACTGGCCGACGTGTCCAAACCGTTGACGTATAGGTTTCCGGCGCTGTCGTAGGCGCAGAAGTACATGTAGTAGATGTCGGGATCGGTGAGAATCAGCGGTTTGCCCGCCGCGTGGTGGTAGATCGCGATGCTGCCGCGGCCGCTGGCCGTAGTGGAAAAGTTCGCCACGGCAAGGCCGCCGGTGATCGGATTGACGGAACATCCTAACGGATAGGCGCCGGGATCCTTCAACGTCTCGATCGGCTTCGTGCCCCCGTGCGCATACTCGACGACACTCGCTCCGCGGTTGTTGCTAATCCACACGTTCCCCGTTTTGTCGCTGCAGACGCCGTCGGGGCCGTTGAAGCCCGTCAGCGTTCCGACGACCTTGTCGTGCTGAAAGACGAGCACGTCGTCTTGGGAGAACTCGGAGACGTAGAGTAGCCCACACGGCGGCAAGACTTCGTCGTAGGCGCAGCCCGTGTTGGCGGGAGCGGCCATCCACGATGGTTCGCGGTTGGGGTGAATCGGAGCCGCACGAAACGGGGTCCCGGCGGGATCGTGGGCGGCCGGGGCAGGCATGGTGAGGTTGCCTGGTTGCACCGTTGGAGCGCTGCAGCCGGCAAGCGCTAGGACGATTGCCAGGGCGACTTTGCGCACTATCGTGAGAGACTACTAACTGGGGTCAACTTTCCCTGCCGCCGGCTTCCCGACCAGGCTCACCATCACGAACACCGCTACGTTGACCGCGAGCGCAATGAAGCCCGGGTTGATGCCCCACGGCGCCACGTTCATCGCCGCGAGCGGAATCGCCACTGCCAGCCCGCTCGCGATCCCCGCGGCGACGCCCATCGCCGTCGCGCGTTTCCAAATGAACGAGGCGATGACGCCAGGCGCGAACTGCGTGATTCCGTTGTAGTAGAGCAACAGCAGTTCGACGACGGTGCGCCCGGCGACCAGCCATAGCGCGAGCGCCAGCAGCGCGACAACGACGACCAGCACACGCGTGAGCAGCGTACGCGACGAATCGCTCGTCGCCAGGCCGAAGCCGTCGCCGGCGACATTCTTGGTGATGACGCTGGCCGCCGCCAGCAGCAGCGCCGATGCGGGAATCAGCGCCGCGAGAACGCCGGCAGCGGCGACGAGCCCGAGCACCCAGGGCGGGTAGAACCGCTGCACCACCAGCAGAAACGACTGGTTGACCGCGGTGCCTTTGAGCCCGGGAATGATCAGCGCCGCGGAAAAGCCCGCGAGCAGCATCAGCGCCACGAACGCCTGATAGAGCGGCAGCAGCATCGCGTTGCGCCGCAGCGCGGCGTCGCTGCGCGCGCTGAAGACCGCGCTGGTCGAGTGCGGCCCCATGTAGAAGCCGAACGCGGTGAGCAGCACCGTCGACATGAACCACGTCGTGCCGTGGAACGCGCTGCCGTGCGGCAGCGTGAGTACTTGCGGGTGCGTCTGCGATCACGCGGTCGAACAGTGCGGCCGGCGAGCCGAAGAAGCGCACGGGCAGCATCACGCCGGCAAAAAAGACCGCGCCGAGCACGAAGATATCCTTCACCACGCTGGCCCACGCGGTGCCGCGCAAGCCCGCGCCGAACACGAAACCCGCCAGCACCAAGAAGGCCACGATCACCGAAGCGGTCGCGTCGTACACGCCGTAGCCGGCGATGCGCAGCAGAATCTGCAAACCACTCAGTTGCAGCGCCACGTACGGCACGAGCATCACGAACTGCAGGCACGCGATCCCAATGGCCAGCGCGCGGCTGCCGTACTGCGCTTCGAAGAAATCGGGGCCGGTAAGCAGGTTGCGCGTCTTTGCCCACGCGCCAGATTGCCGGCGCGAGAAAATAGCCGATCACGTAAGCGCACGCACCGTAGGCCAAGGCGTAATAGGCCGGCGCGCCGCTCGAGTACGTGAGCCCGGCGATGCCGAGAAATGTAAACGTCGTGTAGATCTCGCCGGCTGAGCAGCACCCAGAGGAAGATCGTGCCGAAGGAGCGGCCGCCCACGATATACTGCGCCGGATCCATCTTGATGCGGCGCACCCCCAGCAGGGCGAAGCCGATCGTGCCCAGCACCGTCGACGGCGACGATGCCCAGCGCCGTCGCCGCGCCGTTCACCAGCGGCGCTCCAGGCGGCCGATCGTCCAGATGAAGGCGGGCGTCAGCGCCGTCCAGCCGACGATCCAACAGAAGAAGAACGGCAGCCCGAAGAGGCGCGGCTCGATGCGGTTCGCCAGGGGCACGGCCACGCTAAGCGCGGCGATGGGGATGGCAGCCAGGATCGCGCGCAGCGCCGGTGCGCCCGAGGGAGGGGTAGGCCGCATGGCGGCGCATTTGCCTCGCTATGCAGCAACGTCCTTCGTTTATCGGGCCGCTCGTCGTTATTGGCATCGTGGCGGTGATCGGTCTCTTCATCGCCGGCACGTACAACTCGCTGGTGACGCTCGGACAAGCCGTCGACGCGCAGTGGGGTCAGGTGCAGAACGTCTACCAGCGGCGCGCCGACCTCATTCCCAACCTCGTGGCCACCGTCAAGGGCGCCGCGAACTTCGAGAAGAGCACCTACGAAGACGGTCGCCAAGGCGCGGGCGAGCGTCGGCCAGATCTCGCCGCAGGTGGTGCAGAACGCGATCAACAACCCGCAGGATTTCTCCAAGTATGCCGCCGCCCAGGATCAACTAGGCTCGGCCCTCTCGCGGCTGCTGGCCGTTGTGGAGAACTATCCGCAGCTGCGAGCAACCGAGAACTTCCAGACGCTCCAAGCCCAGATCGAAGGCACGGAGAACCGCATCGCCTTCGAGCGCCGTAAAGTACAACGACGTGGCGCGCGCCTTCAATACCAAGCGCGACACGTTCCCCACGGTAATGATCGTCGGGCTCTTCGGCAGCCGCTTCAACGAGAAGCCCTATTTCCAGGCGCAGCCCGGCGCCCAACAGGCCCCGGTGGTGAACTTCAGCCCGTGACGCACGAGCAGCAGGTAAAGATCGGCCGGGCCATCGCCGCCGCCGAAACCGGCACCAGCGGCCGCATCGCCGTTCGCGTGCTCAACGAGCGCAACGTCGACGCGTTCGAGCGCGCCAAGGCGGAGTTCATGCGCCTCGGGCTGCACCGCCACGACGGCGGCAACGCGGCGCTCGTGCTGGTGGCGCCCAACGCCCGGCAGGTCGCCATCATCGGCGACCGCGCGCTGCACGAACGCGTGGGTGAGGCCTTCTGGAACGACGTCGTCGAGCAGACCCGGCCCTACTTCGCGCGCGGCGACGACGACCGAGGGGATCATTTACGCCGTCGGGCGCCTGGGCGAGGCGCTGCACCAACACTTTGCGCGGTGCACGGCCCGTGAGGCGCGCTTGCTGCGCTAGCCGCGCTTCACGCTGGCCGTCTGCGCGGCGCCCGCGCTCGCGGCCGATTTCGCGGTACCCCCGGTGCCCACGCACTACGTGACCGACAACGCCGGTGCGCTGAGCGCCGCCACGCGCGAGCGTATCGAAAACGAGTTACGCGCCTACGAAGCGCAGACCGGGCATCAGGTGATCGTCTGGATCGCCGGACTACCGGCGGCGTGCCGCTGGAAACCTATACCGGCGAGAGCGCCGATGCGTGGAAGATCGGGCGACACGGCCACGACGACGGCGCCGCGCTCTTCCTCTTCATGCGCGACCGTAAGGTGCGCATCGAAGTAGGCTACGGTTTAGAGAGCGCGCTTACCGACGCCGACGCGCATCGCATTATTGGTGACACCATCTTGCCGCAGATGCGCGCGCGCAACGTGGACCTCGCCGTGTCGCACGGCGTTCGACGGGATGCTGTCGACGATCACGCCGTCGTTCGTGATCCCGCCGCCTGCGATGCGGCATTCGCCGCTGCGAACGTTCATGTGGTGGCTGATCGTGCTGCTGGGAGGCTTTTTCGTGATGGTGCGTTTGGCGGCGCTGGCGCGCTACGGCTACCTCGTGACGCGCGAAGGATCGGCGGACGCGATGCGCGACATGAAGCGCTCGAAGTTCTGGGGCGCGCACGGCACGCTGAGCCGCTTCGGCTTCGCCGGCGCGGCCGCTTCCGGCGGCGGGTTTAGCGGGGGCGGCTTCTCGGCGGGCGGCGGCAGCTTCGGCGGCGGAGACGCATCGGGCGGATGGTAGTGCGCGCATTGCTGCTGGTGATACTGGCGCTGGTGATTCCGCCCACGCCCAATCATTTCGTTACCGACAACACCGGCGCGCTGAGCGAGAGCGCGCGCGCGAGCATCGAGAACGAGCTGCACGCCTACGAAACGGCGACCGGGCATCAAGTGATCGTTTGGATCGGCCAGAGCACGGGCGACACGCCGCTGGAAACGTATACCGGCGACGCGGCGCACGAGTGGCGCGTCGGACGGCGCGGCAAAGACGACGGCGCGATCCTGTTCCTTTTCATGGGCGATCACAAGGTGCGCATCGAGGTCGGCTACGGCTTGGAAGGCTCGCTCACCGACGCAGACAGCTCGCGCATCATCCGCGACGACATCGTGCCGCGCATGAAGGCCGGCGACACCGACGGCGCGGTGAGCGCGGGCGTCGCCGCGATGCTCAAAACGATTACACCGGATTATTCCGGCGTCACGCCGCCGCCGGCGCAGAGTTCGAGCGGCTCGGGCGGCGGCACGGCGCTGCCGGTCGCGGTCTTTGCGCTGGCGTTCGTGCTCTTCATCGCGTTTTTCGTATGGGTCGTGATCTCACAGAGTCGCCGCGCGAAGCGTTATGGAGGTGCGGTAAAGAGTGGTGGGGGTAGCAGCAGCAGCGGCAGCACAATCTTCTCGTCGAGCAGCAGCGACAATAGTTTCAGCAGCAGCGACGACGACTTCGACGCCGGCGGCGGCGATTTCGGCGGCGGCGGCGCTTCGGGGAGCTGGTAAGTGAAAGCGCTGCTGCTGCTGATTCTGGCGTTGGTGATTCCCCCGACGCCCGATCACTACGTCACCGATAATGCCGGCGCGCTCTCCAGCAGCGCGCGGGCGAGCATCGAGAACGAGCTGCGCGCCTACGAGACGGCGACCGGTCATCAGGTGATCGTCTGGATCGGCCAGAGCACCGGCGACACACCGCTGGAAACCTACACCGGCCAGGTCGCCGATCATTGGAAGATCGGACGGCACGGCAAAGACGACGGCGCCGTGCTCTTTCTCTTCATGCAGGATCGCAAGGTCCGCATCGAGGTGGGCTACGGCCTGGAAAGCTCGCTCACCGACGCCGATTCTTATCGTATTATCAATGACGTCGTCCGCCCGCGGATGCGTGCGGGCGACGTCGATGGCGCGGTTGCGAGCGGTGTGGCGGCGATGCTCACCACGATCACGCCCTCGTATGCCGGCGTGACGCCGCCGCCGCAGGCTGCCGAATCCTCCAACGACGCGCAAAGCTCGGACTGGATCGTAGTCGTGGGGCTGATCTTTTTCGGGCTGGCCATTTTGGCGGTGATCCTCAAGATCGTGCGCGCGGCTCGCTACGGCTATCTGGTGATGCACGAGGGGAAGCTGCAGGCGCAGCGAGACATGCGGCGCTCGTCATTCTGGACCGGCGCGTTCGTCGGTGCGATGAGCACCGGCGGCGGCGGCGGTTGGGGCGGCGGAGGGGGAGGCTTCTCCGCAGGCGGGGGTGGTTTCGGCGGAGGCGGCGCTTCGGGGGGCTGGTGATGCTGCTCGCCGCGCTGCTGCTAGCTAGTTCGCTACCCGCCGTGGCGACGAGCGACTACGTGACCGACCAAGCCGGCGTGCTGTGGCCGAGCACGCGGCAGTGGCTGCAGAGCGAACTGGCCGCCTATCGCGAGGCGACGGGGCATCAAGTGTACGTGTGGGTGGGCCAGCGCGCGGATCAGGCGCCGCCGCGGCAATGGGCCGGTGACGATAGCGCGGTGCTCGAGGTGTTCGTTGCCGATTCCAAGGTGCAGATCGTGGCCGGCCCGCCACTGCGCGGTTCGTTGAGCGAGACGCGGAGCGAACGCATCATCGACGATGAAATACTGCCCAAGATTCGCGCGGGGCATCTCAACGGCGCGATCACCTACGGCATAGCGGCGATGCTGCAGACGATCACGCCGGGCTTTGCCAACGTCGCGCCTCCGAAACCCACGCCGCAGGCCGCGGTGCTGCGCGCCTTCATGTACGTGGTATTCGCGTTCCTTTGGATCGCGCTGATCTTGCGCGTGGCTACGCGGGTGCTGGCACGATGATCGCGATGGTGCTGGCGGCTGCGATCACCGGCTACGACGTGCTGATCTCGGCGGGGCACGAAGGGCGCCCGGCCAGCTGCGCGCACTTTCCGCAGCACAAGTGCAACCTCGGCGCGGCGGGCGAGCGCGAGTGGACGCCGATCGTTGCCGATGCGGCGACGGAACTGCTGCGTATCCAAGGGCTGCGAGTCGCGCGCTTGCCGGCCGATTTCAGCGGCACCTATAAAGTAAAGGCCGCGGTCTTCATCCACTTCGATGGCGCGAGCCCGCCGTGCACCAGCCGCGCGTCGGTCGGTTATCCAAAAGGGCAGAGCGCAGCGGCGGCGCGGGCGTGGAAGAAGCTCTACGCGCAATGGTGGCCCTACGGCTTCGAGCCCGACAACTTCACCCAGGGCTTGCGCGAGTATTACGGCTACAAACAGGTGAGCGCGAGTGGTGGGAGCTTGACGATCGAGCTGGGCGAGATCACCTGCCCGGCGCAGCACGGCTGGATGGCGTCGCGGCTGCAATGGATCGGAGCGCTGCTGGCGAGATTTTTGAGCGAGCGGGCGACGGCGTCAGCGGTGCCGGCGCGCGGACGAGGACGCTAGGCTGAAAGCGAAGACGTTGCCGCCCTGATCGGCGCCGTAGATGCCCGAGGGCACGACGACCATCGAGGCGTTGATGTAGTACTGCGTGGGATAGCTCCACAGCGTTTGACCGTTGCTCAGATCGACTGCCACGAAATCCTTGTTGAGCCCGACGAAGCCGATCCCGGGAACCAGCGCCACGTAGCCGACGAGCCGGTTTTGCATGGTGTCTTTCCAGAGGACGGCGCCGCTCTCGCTCATGCCTTGCAGTTCGGAGTGGTAGCCGTTGAAGACTTCGTTGGGTTTGGCCGCCGTGAGCAGGCAGAACTCGCCGCCGCTGCCGGATCCCGATCCGGAACCGGAAACCGAACCAGCGTAGAGCCCCGTGCCCACAACGAGCGTCGTGCCGTCGGTCGTGGGTGAGGCGAAACCGCCGCGCCAGGACGGGTTGCGCGCATACGGATTGAGATCGGCGCTCCACACCGTATCGCCGCTGCCCGCGTTGACGGCGTAGAAGCTCCCATTCTTGCTCATGAAGTGCGCGAGGCCGTCAGAGAGCATCACGCCGCCGCCGGTATCGGCATCGGCGCTCGAGCGCTTCACCGCGACCGTGTCCCACGCGACGGTGCCGTCGGGATTGAGCGCGACGGCGCCGTTGGCGGTGGGAACCGGCGCGTTACACGTGTTGCCCGTTCCGAAGATCACGTGCGCACCGTCGTAGGCCA
Source organism: Vulcanimicrobiota bacterium (assembly GCA_963844705.1). Taxonomy (GTDB): domain Bacteria; phylum Vulcanimicrobiota; class Vulcanimicrobiia; order Vulcanimicrobiales; family Vulcanimicrobiaceae; genus Cybelea. The sequence goes on from CAWJPI010000001.1 coordinate 880,238, forward strand.
TCGCGCCCCAGACCGAGCCGCCCTCTTTGGGCGCGGGATTGACGTTCCAACTCCACACGACGTTGCCCTGAACCTCGTTGATCGCCACGAGGCCCCCTTGCAGGCAGAGCGGCGGATCGCCGCCCGCACGGCCGGCGTAGACCGTGCCGTTGGCGACCATCAGCGCGCCGCGCACGAGCCCGTGCACCTCCTGGCGCCAGACGAGGCTACCCGTGAGCAGGTTCAGCGCGAAGACGTAGGATGGGAGCCTGCGTTTCTTCTGTTCGTTGCCCACGAAGACCAAGCCGGCATCGGGATCGATCGCGGGCGTCATCTTGGCTTGGGCGTGCATCACGTACTTCCAGATCACGTGACCGTCGGTGGTGCTGAGGTCGTAGACCACGGAGCCGATCGAATGCGCGCCCAACGTGACGACGATCAGATTTCCGTCGTAGACGACCGGAGAGGAGAAGATCTCGTCGCCGAGGCTCTGCTGCCAGCGCAGCGCGAGGTTCGGAACGCTCGCCGGCGTGAGGTTGGTAACGGTGGGGTTGAGGCCCTGGCGCAGATTACTGTACGCGAAGGTCGGCCAAGAATCGGTTGACCCGCTGGTCTGCCCGATGCCGCCGAGTTCGACGTTGGGCACCGCCTGCGGGCGCGCGCCACAAGCCGCCGTTGCCAAAGTCGAGGTAACGACAATGGCACCAACTAGCAAGCTCCAAGCTATGCGGAAACAGCCCACGCCGATATGGTAACAACTTTGAGAAGCGTTGACAATCGCTAGCGCCTGCGCGAGGCGATGCCGAAGGCGTAGACGTTGCCGCCCTCGTCGGCGCCGTAGACGCCCGAGGGCACGATGACCATCGAGGCGTTGATGTAGTCCGGCGTCGCGTAGCTCCACAGCGTTTTCCCGTCGCGCAGGTCGAGCGCGACGAACGCTTTGTTCAGTCCGGCGAAGCCGATGCCCGGCACCAGGGCCACGTAGCCGACGAGCCGATTCTGCATCGTGCGCGTCCAGAGCACGGTGCCGCTGAGGTCGAGCGCCTTCAGCTCGGAATGGTAGCCGGCGAACACCTCGTCGGGTTTGGCCGAGTCGAGCAGGCAGAACTCGCCGCCGCTGCTCGGGGCCGTGCCCGCGTAAAGCCCGGAGCCGACGACGATCGCGGTGCCGTCGGTGGTCGGCGAGGCGAAGCCGCCTTGCCACTGGCCGGGGAGGGTCGGATTGAGTTCGGTACGCCATGCGATCTGGCCCGTTGCCGCGTTGAGGGCGTAGAACTCGCCATTCTTGCTGATGAAATAGACGCGTCCTTGGAAGCGCATCGCGCCGCCGCCGGTATCGGCATCGTCATAAGAGCGCTTGACCGCGGTCACGGTCCAATCGACGCTGCCGTTTTGGTCGAGCGCGACCGCGCCGTTGGCGGTGGGCACCGGAGACTGGCACGTGTTGCCGGTTCCGAAGATCAGGTGTCCACCCTGGTAGCTGATCGCACCCCACACGGAGCCGCCCTCTTTGGGGTTCGGATCGACGTTCCAGTTCCATTTGACGTCGCCGCCGATCTCGTCGAACGCGGTGATGCCGCCCTGCGCGCAGACCGGCTCGTCCCCGCCGGCGCGACCGACGTAGAGCGTGCCGTCGGCGACGAGCAGCGGTCCCCGCACGATTCCGGTGACCGACTGGCTCCAGAGAAGGCCTCCATCGAGCAGCCGCAACGCCGTGACGTACGACGGATCCTGGCGCACTCGGGGATCGGTGCCGACGAAGACGATGCCGGCGTCGGGGTCGATGACGGGCGTCATCTTCGCGCGGGAGTGCATCACGTATTTCCAGATCGTGTGTCCGTCGGCGGTGCTCAGATCGTAGACGATCGAGCCGGCGGGGGTGAGACCTTGCGTGACGACGATCATATTCCCGGCGTAGATCACCGGGCTGGAGAAGATGGTGTCGCTGAGATCTCGCTGCCAGCGCAAGCTCAGCTTCGAGACACTCGAGGGCGTGAGATTGGTAACGGCGGCGTTAAGGCCCTGACGCAGGTTGTCGAACGCGAAGGTCGGCCAATCGTCGGTGGAACTGCCGGTCGCTGCGATGCCGCCTCCGATCGGGAGATCCACGTTCGGGACAGCCTGCGGACGCGCGCCGCAGCCCGCCGTTGCCAGAGTCGATGCGACGGCGACGGCGAAAAATAAACTCCTTGCTACGCGGGAGCTGCTCACCTTGATATGTTAGCAACACTGAAAAGCGTTGACAATGGAGCGCCATGCACAGCTCGCCGGCGATCCGCCCGGTGAAGGGCAGCCCTCTTAGCGGTGCTTTAGAGACAAGGCAACGCCACAGCACTCTTAGAACGCGGAACGATGGGCCAGGCGGAACACACCGGCGCTTTCGATAGTCGCGCCGCCTTTGCGCCCCTTGCGCGAAGGCGGATCGTCAAACGCCTTGCGGCCTCGGCGACCTTCCCGGTGTTGCTCCTCATCGCTCCTGCAGGATACGGCAAAAGCGTCGTGTTGCGGCAATACTTAGCCTCCTTGCGGGAACGGCGGAGCCTGTTTTCCCTGCGAGCCGAGCACTCCACACTCCTGAGTTTCTTGCGGGGCTTTGCCGAAGCTCTGCGTGAGAGCGCGCCCCACGCGCTGGCCTCGCTGGCGGGAGCCTACGAACGGAATCGAGCCTCGCCCCAGTGTGGTATCGAACTCGCCCGATGGATGCGGGCGCATCTTCAAAGCTACGTCGGCACGATTGCGCTCGACGATCTTCATATCGCCGATGGCGACGACGAGATCGCGCGCTTTCTGACTGCGCTGATAGAACAGAGCAAAGACGCGATCCGTTGGATTCTCGTGTCGCGCTCGGTCGCGGGACTCCCGGTTGGCAGTTGGCTGGCGTACGGCGATGCCGATTCGCCCGCCGATGAGGCCGACTTGCGCTTCACCCTCGAAGAAGCGAAACTGGCGGCCGGCGAGCTCGGCCTCTCGATTCGCGACGACGAACTCAAAGATCTCGTCGATCTTACCGGCGGTTGGCCCGTGGCGATGAGCTTCGCCTTGCGAACTTCGACGCGGTCGTCGGACCTGCGGAAGGTTTCGTTGCAGACGCGCGAGATGATGTACCGCTTTCTTGCAGAACAGGTGTATGCCGAATTGAATCCCGACGAGCGCGGACTGCTGGAGGTGGCGACATCGCTTCCCAGCATCAATATCCGTGTGCTGGAGCGTGCCGGGTTCGACAATGCGCTGCAGATCGTCGAGAGATTGCGGGAAAGCACCGCGTTCATCCATGAAGATTCTCCGGGTACGTATCAGTGCCACGACCTCTTTCGCGAGTTTCTGCTGCATCAAAGCGCGTTGAGCGGCAAACGGTCACAGCGTAACGCGCAAGAAAGAGCCGCGCGGGCGCTCGAAGCGGGCGGCGATATCGAGCACGCGATATCGTCGTATGCCGCGATTCCGTCGCGTTCCGATTTGCTGCGTTTGCTCAAAGCATACGGGTTCGATCTCCTGGAGCGAGCGCAAAGCGACATCGTCGCGGGAGCGATCGATGCGCTCGACGAGGGAACCAGGCGCGAGGACGCAACCGTCCTTGCGTTGGAGGGTACGCTCCACGCGATCGCCGGGCGGTTCGCACGAGCCGAATCCTTTCTGCAACGGGCGCTCCAGCGCGCGAGCGGCGACCGCGACCTCGTCGCGATGGCGAGCTTACGCCTGGGGACGATGGTCGCAAACAGGGGTGAGGACGCCACGGAACTCCTGTTACGCGTCGGCTGCGACCGCCAGCAGAGCATCGGGTACCGTGCCGAAGCGATGTCGCTGGTCGCGGGCCAGCTCGCGGTGCGCGGCGACGCGCAAAATGCCGGCCGTGCGGTGTCGCTCGTCGAGGAGATGTTGGACGCGGTCGATAGCGAGACCGTGCGCGCAAAAGCGCTGCAGAGGATCGGCATCGCTTACCACCACTTGGGTAAAGCAGAGCGAGCCTTTGAGGTATTGAAGCAGTCCGTGGACCTCGCGGACGATCTGCATACGTATAATCTCTCGAGTCGCGCCAATGCGGTGCTATCGAACCTGGTCTTACACGAAAGCGACGACGTCGAGCAGCAGCTAAGCTACGCGCAGGCCGCGGCCGATGCCGCGGTCAAAGCCGGCGATACGTTTGCGCTGCAAACCGCATTGCTGCAGATCCTCAGCTCGGAGATGCGGAAGGGAAACTCCCAGGAGAGCATCGTGGTCGAGCGCCGGATCAATATGCTCAAACCGGGCGAGATATCGACAAGGTACCTCACGATCTTTCGCGCGACCCGGCTAGCCTGGGAAGGTCGCTTCGGCGAGGCGCATCAGCTGCTCTCTCCGTGCTGGAAACTGACGGCTTTTCGTTTCGATCGCATCGCCACTGGAGGAGAGTGCGCGCTTTTTTTGGCGATGGACGGCAGACGCTCGGAATCTCTGGAGATCCTGCGCGAGATCCTCAAGGACATCAAGGCGGTCGAGAGCGCGGGACGCTTCCGTTTCCGCCTCAAAGCGATTACTGCGGCCCTCTGCGCGCTTGCCGAAGCGAAGAACGGGCGGCACACGAATGCCGAGCGCATTCTCCGCTCGATTGAAGCGCAGGGTGACCGAGTCGTCATTTCCGCTGCTAAGATCGTTGGTAAGGTTTTAGCCACGCTTCGGGACGGTTCTTTGGGCGGCGCCGACCTCGTTCGCGAGGCGCTAAGCGTGCTCAAAGCGGCGGACTACGGCGACATCGCCCGGCTATTTGAGGCGGTCGAAGCGACGTTGGCTGCGAACGTTGTCGAGCGTGGCCGGCCGAAGATCCTCACGCGCTCGGAGATCGAGGTCCTTCGCTTCCTTGAAGAAGGCCTCGCGCCAAAGCAGATTGCGGAGCGGACCGGACGCAGCATCAATACGGTTCGGGTACACGTGGCGAACGCGATAACCAAGCTCGATTCTCACGGCCACGCAGAAGCGGTCAGGACTGCCCGGAGGCTGCGCTTGCTTTAAGAGCCCCCATCGTGACGGCCACCCAGGTGGCACTCTGCCATGGCATCCTGGCAGCATGGACGAGTACCTCATCGGGGCCGGAGCCCTTCTGACCGCAGGTCCCAGCGCCACCATCCGGAGCGCGACCCTGCATGCGCAGGCCGAGCCGGCATTGGCGCGCCGCGTTCGGGCGGCTCTTTTTGACTTCGAGTCGGGCCGGCCTGAGGATCTGGCGCGGGTGCTCATCGTGGCCGCCGGGTGGAGCGGGCACCGCTTTCGCGAGGAGGTCGTTGGGCCGCTGCTGGCTCAGCGCGAGTGCGCACTTGCCGACGTCGTCGCGACCCTCGCTGATGCGGTTGGCACCGACGAGGTCCACCTCTTTGCGCGGTGGCAGCCCGACTCGGCGACCCTCGATGCCCTCCGAAGCCGGGGCGTCCGCATCGAAGCGCATCCGCTCGAGGCCATCGGTCAGGCGGCGCTGATCTCCGGTCAGCGCGTCGAGCGCTGGCAGCCTGGGCGCGCAGCGTAAGCAACCGGGTTCAGCCCCTTCCAAGGGTTCGGACGCACGATGCATCGTACAGATGATGATCATGCAAAATGCCCGCGTTGCGGTCATCGACGACGACCGTATGGTTCGGGAGATGTTGGAACTTGGACTCTCCCGCGAAGGCTACGAGGTTCGCACCGCCACCGATGGCTTGGCGGCGCTCGATCTCGTAAAGGTTTTCGATCCCGAACTCATCGTGCTCGACATCATGATGCCGAAAATCGATGGCGTAACGCTCTTACCGCGCCTGCGCGAGATTACGCAGGCACCAATCGTAATGCTCACCGCCAAGGGCGGCACCGAGGATAAGGTGCGCTCGCTCAGCTCCGGCGCCGACGACTATCTCGTGAAGCCGTTCGTCTTCGAGGAGCTGATTGCGCGTCTGCAGGCCAAGCTTCGCCGTCCGCAATTGATCGAAGAGAACGTGCTGCGCTGGCACGACGTCTCGATCAATCCGGGCACCCGCGAGGCCTGGCGCGTTAAAGACGCATTGGAGTTCACGCAGCGCGAATTCGACTTGCTCGAGGTCTTCATGCGCGAGCCGCGTCGCGTTTTTAGCAAGGACCATCTGCTCGAGATCGTCTGGGGCCACGACTTCGAGGGCGGCCCCAACATCGTCGAGACCTACATTTCCTATCTCCGAGCGAAGATCGACCGCCCGGGCGAGCCGCACTCCTTCATCCGCACCGTCCGAGGGGTGGGATACGGCTTATCGCAGTAATCCTCTCCATGCGGTCAACCCGAGGGGGAAGGCACCTCGAAGGTAAGGGCGGCAAGGCGCCGCAGCAGATGACATAGTCGGATGAAACTCGCGGCTCGGCTTTCGGCTCTTTATGCGGCCCTGCTCGGCGTTACCGTGCTGGTCGTGATCTTTGCTTCCTCGGTTTCGCTGGTCTTCGAGCTGCAGCGCTTCTCGGGCGACGTGATGGTTGCCAAGCACGAAGAGGCGCGCATCTTGGTGGATCAGGCGCGGCGCCAGGGTCTCTCGCTGCAGCAGGCCGCGCCCGACATCGTCAACGCGCTCTCCGGCATCGGCATGCGGGTGACGGTCTACGATCTCAAGGGCCGCTATCTCGCCGGCGACAAGACGCTGCGTCCCAAATCGCTCGAGCGCGTGCTGGCCGTCGGCGGCATGTCGCACTTCATCCCAAGGGCGCAGCGCGATCCGCAAGAACTCAAAGCCTACGGCAGCGGCGCGCCGCCGCCCCCAGCCGATCCCACGCGCCTCGAGCCGCTCTCGCTCACCTATGTGGAAGGCGGCTACGTCGGCTTCGCGCCTTCGTTCCCGCTGCTGATGGTCTCGTTGATTCCCTATTGGCGCATCGTGCTCACGATCGCGGCCGCGGCGATTCTGCTCTCGTGGTTCGTCGGCCGTCTGTTCGCGCAGCAGTCGCTGCAGCCGATCAATGAGGTGAGCGATTCGCTGCGCGCACTGGCCGACGGCGACTACACGCAGCGCCGGTTCATCATGGCCGGCGGCGACGAGATCGCCTCGCTCACCGCCGCCTTCAACGACGCCGTTGCCAGCGTGGCCACCGCGATCGAGCATCGCCGGCAAGCCGAAGCCCGGATGCGCCAATTCGCTGCCGATGCAGGGCACGAGCTGCGCACGCCGCTCACGGTGATCGCCGGCTACATCGACGTGCTGCGCCGCGGCGCCATCGACGAACCGCGCATCGCGCGCCAGATCCTCGGCACGATGTCGTTGGAGAAGGAGCACATGCGCGGCCTCATCGACCGCCTGATGCGCCTCGCACGCCTCGACTCCGAAGCGCCGCCGCGGATCGAAGGCGTCAACGTGGCCGAGCTGCTGCGCAGCCAGTGCGACGCCGCGCGCCGCCTCGACGACCGCCGCGTGATCGACTACAGCGTCGAAGGCCTGGAGAGCGTGCAAGCCGACCGCGCCGAGCTGTCCGAAGCGGTGTGGAACGTGATCGAGAACGCGCTCAAATACGCACCCGACGCGCCGATCCACCTGCGCGCTGCGCGCAGCAACGGCCACGCCACGATCACGATCCGCGACGAAGGCCCCGGGATGGCAGAATCGGAGCGGCTCCACGCGTTCGAACGTTTCTATCGCGGCGACCAGCGCGGCGAGATCGGCGGCACCGGCCTCGGCCTGGCGATCGCCAAACGCGCCGTGGAACGCTCGGGCGGCGCGATTGCCATCGACAGCGCGCCCGGCCACGGCACCGCCGTTACCATTACCATTTAACGCGCTCTCAGCATCGTTTCAGGCTCGGCAAGCAGCGCTCGCTTATAATCGGCGGCGATGCCTGGTTCAGTTCACGCGCGTGCTTCGTCCCTTAGCATGACGAGGGTTGCGCTTGCGATGACGATGGCGGCGGTCGTTTTCCTGAGCGGCGTGCCGGCGTTGGCACAGTCGGATACCGGTGAGATTGTCATTACCGTGAGCGATGCCGCGACCAAGCATCCGCTGGATCTGGCGCGCGTGCTGCTCGACGGTCCGGTGATTACTTCGGAGATCACCACCTCCAGCGGCAAGGTCGACTTCACCGACGTGCCCGACGGCATCTATCGCGCGCGCATCGTCAAGCGCGGTTACGACAGCCTTACCTCGGCCTCGTTCGAAGTGCTCGACGGTCGCTCGATCACCGTCGCGTTTTTGCTGGCGCCGCGCAATGGCGGGCTCAAAGTGATCGGCCAGGTGACGGCCAAATCCACCGCCGCGATCTCGGCGACGAGCATCGATCAAAACTCGCCCCAGCGCCGCCTCTCCAACGATCTCGCCGACGCGCTCAACAAGCTCTCGGGCGTGAGCGTCTCCACCTCCAGCGACGACTCCGACGCCGCACAGACGATCTCGCTCGAAGGGCACGATGCTTCGCAGACGCAGCTCACGCTTGACGGCATTCCGCTCAACGCGCCGGGCAGCGCCGGCAATCTCGGCGGCTTTGCAAACGATCTCTTTGCGGGCGCCTCGGTGCGCATGGGCCCGTCGCTGGGCGGGCTCGGCGGTTCGGTGAACTTCAGCACGCTGCAGCCCACGCTGAGCTGGCAGACGCAGCTGCAGCTCTCCACCGGCAGCAACGGCCGCTACAACTACTCCTTGGCCGAGACCGGATCCGACGGCAAGCTCGGCATCGCGGTGCAGAGCGTCGACCGGCTCTACCCTAGCCTCGTGGACGGCGACTATTACCTCGACGCCAGCGGGTTGAGCTACGTGCACGACGGCGACAGCACGGTCTCCGGCAACGCGATCACCGCGCGCTATGAGTTCGGCGACTCCAACTCGCTCACCGGGCTCTTCATGAACTCCACGCGCGACACCAACGTCGTTTGCCTGCGCTATAACGGCGACCCCGAGACCTCGCTGCCCTGCGGCTACGGCCCCAACAATAGCGATCAGAGCGACGTGCAGCTCTACTCGCTCACCGACAACGCGCTGATCGGCGCCACGCAGCTGCAAGGGTCGGTTTACTCGCTGGATTCCAGCAGCCTGCTCGACGAACTGAACCGCTACGTCAACGCCGAGCCCTCGCCCACCGGCTACTCCAGCGACACGCGTTCGACGGGCTACGTCTTCAACGCGACGTTGCCCGCGCAGGAGCGCCACACGATCTCGTTCCAAGCCTACGGCACGCAGTCGAGCTTCACCACCACGCCGCTGGTACCGCAGGCCGCGCCCTACTACAACGGCTCGACTTCCACCGAGTACAACGTGCTGCAAACCACCGACACGATCCATTCCAGCGACAAACTCACGCTGGCGGCCTCGGCGGGCATCAGCACCGCCACCGGCAACAGCGGCATCTCCGAACTCGCGAGCATCGCGGCTACGTACAAGCCAACCGCTCGCGACAGCGTCGCGGCCTCAGCGGCGCTGGGCGGCGCGGCCGCTACGCAGGGCCGGCTCCAGATCCTTAGCGATCCGGCCTCGCTGCGCTTCGATTGCAACGGCAAGGTGGCGTACGGCAACGCGCCGGGACAGCAGCCGCAGAACAGCTCCTCGAACTCGCTGCGCGTCAGCTACACGCACGAGCTGCACGGCGGCAACGTCTCCCTTTCGCTCTATCGTCAAGAACAGAACGGCGTGCTGCTGCCCGTCTACGTGAACGGCCTCATCATCAATCAGCTCGGCGAGTTACCCGCAGGCTATCTGCAAGAAGTGCAGTCGATCTACGACTCGCCGGCGGGCTGCAACGCGCCGGCCGGCACGCCTTTTAACGCGCAGCAGCTCTACTTCACCACGCCGGTTGCGGGCGTGCAGCGCCTCTACCAAGGCGCCGAACTCACCGGCTTCGTGACGCTGGGCAATCTCGTGGTCGAGCCGTACTACAATCTCACCGGCGCGCAGGCCAACTCGTACAACTACATCTTCGACAATCCGTACTCGATCACGATTCCCAACCAGCAACTGCCTAACGTGCCCTTGCAGAAGGCCGGCATCGTGTTCGACTACAAGTCCCCGCACTCGATCTTCGAGTGGCTCGCCGACGCGCAGCACACCGGCAGCAACAATCCCAACAATCTACCGGCCTACACCACCTACGACGCGGGAGTCACCGCGCAGCTGACCCGCGGGACGCTCACCTTCGCCGCCACGAACATCACCAACGCGTACGCCGGCGTGTTCGCCAGTCCCGAGAACGCGGTGCCGTTTACCACCGCGGGAGGCTACGTGATCCCCAACATCGCGCGTCCGCTCACGCCGCGCACGTACTCGGCCACGTACTCGGTGAAGTTCGGCCAAGGCCTGGCCAGTTCGCAGACGGCGACGGCATTCCACGCGCGCGGCAGCGGCGGCGGTGGCGGGTTGTTCGGGCGTGCTCCGGGCGGCCCCGGCGGCGCAGCTCCGGGCGGCAACGGGTTCCGCTCGCTCTTCACGCCGCTGCCGGCGGCGCCGCCGGCCGATCCCTTCGCGGCCGCAACCAACGCGCAGACGTGCAGTTCGGAGAGCGCGCCCAAAGCGCGCAAGCTCGCCGGCGAGTTAAAAACGGAGGTCGCGCAGATCGAAGCCGCGCACGCGGGAGCCGGCTATCCGGCAACGATGCCGGCGCCCTCGCTGACCGACGCGACGCTCACCTATCACGGCTTAGGCACCACCTACGCGCTGACGATCACCCCGAAAGGCAGCGCGACGCTGCGCGCGCTGGCGGGCTGCCTCGTGCTGCATATCGCGCGCGCCGACGAGGTAGCGCAGCGCAAACTCTACGCACCGCAGAGCCCGCTCTTCTTCGTGCCGCAGCTGACGTTCATGCCGGCGGTGGGACTCTATTTCGTCGCGCGCCAGCCGCAGGCGGGGCAAGAGGCGTTCCGCGTCTACCGTCTACCGACGACGCCGCCCAAGACGCCGTTCGAGCTGCGCGCCTCGACCACGTGCACGGGCGAGGTGAAGAACCTCGCCGCGCAGGCGCTCGACGAGTTGAGCAGACACTTCGCGAGCGGTGCTGCGACGCCGAGCTTCACGATTACGGAACACACCGCAAAGAGCGGCGCGTGGTACGAGCTGGACCCCGGCGACCCGACGATTGTCCCGGCGCTGATCACCTGCGGTCACGTCGCCACCACGACGGGCGACGAGCTGGGCAAACTCGGATACGACGGCAAGCTGGTGCCGGAACTGAACTACGCGCCGGCCCTGGGCATCTATCTCGTACCGCCCGCGCGGCGCAACGCAGCTCCCTAGCGGGCTAGTACTCGGAGGACTTCCCTGCTGCGCGAGCGCGCAGCACCATCTCGTGCACGCGCGGATGCTTGCCGGGGATGGTCTCGACCCACTCGTCGAAGTGCGGTACCGGCTCGCCGATGCGGAAGAGGAAGTACCACACGCTCAGATCGCCCATGTAAGCAAAGCGTTTCTTAACGTCTTTGACCAGCGCGTCGTAGGAGTCAAAGGCGCGCAGGTAGTTCGCGAAGCCGCCGTACTCGCGATCGGCCTGGAGCAGTGCCGCGGCGTTGACGATCGTGGCATTGACCTTGCGCGCGGCACGCAGGATGCCGGGCGTCTCGAGTATGCGATCGACGTCGAACTGGTCGTACCCGGCCACGCGATGCGGGTCGAAATCGGAGAAAGCCTCGCGGTATGCGTCCCAGTGCTCGGCAATTTGCTTCCACCGCACGCCCGCTTGGAAGACCGCGCGCGTAATTACTTCGAGGTAATCGGCCAACGAGGCCGGCGCGATCACATCCGGAATCGTCTCCGCCATCCGCGCCCCTTTCGACGCGGCCGCTTCTGTTCTTTGGCAGGGACCGGAGCGGCAAAGGTCGCAGTTGCCGCTCACCATGCTACCTCGTCCGCGTTCGTCGGAAGAGTTCCTTAGGAGTTTCTGGTTTCGTGTACGTAGATGAAATGCTCAATTGTGTGGACTGCGGACGTCAGTTTGTCTTCAGCTCCGGAGAGCAACGGTTTTACGAGGAAAAGGGCTTTCAGAACAAGCCGAATCGCTGCCCCGACTGCCGTCAGGCGCGCAAGACGATGCGCAACACCGGCGCCGGCGGCGGAGCCGGAAATGGCGGCGATCGCACCGGGCGCCCGCGTGAAATGTTCACCGCGACGTGCAGCCAGTGCGGCGGAGTGGCCGAGGTGCCGTTCAATCCGCGTGGCGACAAGCCCGTCTACTGCCGGGACTGCTTCGCCTCGCGGCCGTCTTACCGCTAACGGCTAACACCAACAAACCCAAGCGGTCGTACGACGCCATCGTCATCGGCGCCGGCCATAATGGCTTGGCGTGCGCGGCGTTATTAGCGAAGGCGGGGCGTTCGGTGGCGGTCTTCGAACGTGCGCCGGTATTGGGCGGCGCGGCCGTCAGCGATTGCGAGGTGTGGCCGGGCTATGCGCTCTCGACGGCGTCGTACGTGTGCAGTCTGCTCGATCCGTGGCTGGTCGAGGAGCTGGATCTACGCGCGCACGGGCTCTCCTACTATCGCAAGGATCCCTATGCGTTCACGCCGTTGCTCGGCGGCCGTTCGCTGCTGCTGGGCTCCGACGCGCAGGCCAACGCGCGCGAGATCGCCCGCTTCGACCAGCGCGACGTCGATGGCTTCGCGCGCTACAACGAGCGCACCGATCGCTTGGGACGCGCGCTCTTCGACTCATTCTCCGATGACGAGCCGCGCTTCGATCGTTTCGATGCGGAGACGCAGGCCGATCTGCGCGGTTCGGCTGCCGATTTGGTGGAGCGCTACGTCCGCGCGCCGGTGCTTCAGGCGGAGCTGGTCAACGATGGGCTGATCGGCACCTACCGCGGCCCGCGCGATCCGGGAACCGCGTACGTGCTCGCGCATCATCTGGCCGGTCGTCTGCTCGGCGTGCAAGGGGCGTGGGCATTCGTGCGCGGCGGCATGGGTTCAGTCTCGCGAGCGCTAGCATCGGCCGCAATCGCACACGGCGCCGAACTCTTCACCGATTACGAGGTCGAGCGCATCGAAGTGGGCGACTCAGGCACGGCCTGCGGGGTTGTTATCACGTGTCATGCCGAGCGCAGTCGAAGCACGGAGCGGGGGGCCGTAACCGCTGGCGTCGTCGCGTCCAACGCTCACCCAATCACGACCTTCTGCGTTCTGCTAGACCCCTGGGCACTCGACGCCGGCTTCCTCGCGAAGGTCAAGGACTGGCAGACCATCGGCCCCTCGCTAAAGCTCAACCTCGCGCTCGGAGAGCTGCCAGACTTTACCTGCCGCCCCGGCACGCAAGCGCAGCCGCACCATCGGGCGACGATCCACATCGCGCCCTCGATCGACTACCTGCAGAAGGCCTACACGGATGCGCGCGAACGCGGCGAGAGCGACGAGCCGCTCATCGAATGTTTTCTCCAAACGCCGACGGACCCGAGTCTCGCGCCGGCTGGCAAGCACATCCTCTCGGTCTTCGGGCAGTATTTTCCCTACGATCGCGCCGGCGGCTGGACCGTTGCCAAACGCGAAGCCGCCGCCGACAAGATCATCGGAATCCTCGAGCGCTACGCGCCAAACCTTTCGCGCGCCATCGAGCACCGGCAAGTCTTGGCACCGCCCGATCTCGAGGTGCGTTTCGGCCTGCGCGGCGGCCACATCTTTCACGGCGAGCTATTGCCGGGACAGATCTACGAGGACCGCTTTGCAACGCGAACGCCGGTGCGTAATCTCTACTTGTGCGGATCCGGCGCGCATCCCGGCGGCTGCGTGAGCGGTTTCCCCGGCAAGCGTGCTGCCGCGGCGATTCTGCGCGATAGCGCGCGCGTCGAAACCTGAGAAAACCAGGCGCGGTTCAGTGGGACCGCCGACCTCTGGCGGCAGCACCGGCTATTGGGACGACTTGCCGCATCGTCCCATAGCCGTGCTTTCGCCTGTCGTTACGGGCTGAGGATCGCCGAGCCCACGGGATACACCAACCCCGTCGTCACGAACGGTGCAATCGCCGCTCCGCCAGCCGGAAACGCATAGGTGTACGCGTTTGGCGGAGCCCCGCAGTTATCCGGCCCCACGATCTTCGCGCCGGCTCCATTGATGAAGAACTGCAGCACGTCGCAGGCTAAGGTAAACGTCGAAGCCGGAGGGGCGGCTCCACTCAAACCGGTAATCGTGTAACGGTAAAAGAGATTGCCCGTTTGATCACCGACGACGAGCGTCGTGCCCGACCACTGGACGTTACCGGGCGTGGCGATTCCCGGTGTGAGCACCATCGTCGCGAAGATAAAGGCGTAGAACCGATCGAGCTGAAATGCGTTGCCGGTATTGATTCCGTCGGCGTAGAGCCTGCCGTTTGGCCGATACCCGACGAAGTAGAAGTGCTTCATGCTGGGGTCAACGTAGACCGTGGACGTCGTGAACGGCGGCGGGTAGATCGAGATGCTTCCTGCGGTACCTGTGGTCGTCTCGTAATTGGCCACGGCGAGATGTCCGTTGGCTGGATCGACCGAACACGAGACGGGGTACTCTCCGGTATCGGGGATGATCTCGATCGGACTCGTTCCGCCGAACTTGAAGACATAAATGTTGGACGCGTCGGTATTGGTGACAAAAAGGATATGGCGTGACGGGTCAACGCAGAGGCCGCCGGGAGTAGCGAAGCCCGTGAGCGTACCGACGGAGGTACCCGCGGGATAGTCGTAGACTTGCACGTCATCCGTCGAGTCGTCGGAGACATAGAGCAGCTTCGAGACGTCCCGTTTGACGTGCAACCATGAACGCTGGTGATCCGGACGTACCGCTACGCCGTGCGAGTACAGCGCGAGCGGAGTCGAGGTGAAGCTTCCTGCCGAAGGCGTCGTGGCGCCGCTGCTGCATGCTGCGAGCGCAAAAGCTGCCAGCGCGCTAACCAAGCCAAAACGCTGGCCGTGCGTGTCTTTCATCGAGAAGAGCCCTTTCTTTACTAACGAGGTAAGGTAAGGCACGGTTGTTAGGGCAGGGCCGTCAATATGCGACGTGGAGGGTCGCCCTACCTTAAGAGGGCTTAAGGCGGGGGCGCAAACCGGGGGCGCTCTGCTAAAGGAGGCCGGCGCGGTTCAACGGCACGCGAAGCTCAGAGATCGCAGCCAGGGTATCAGGAAATCCGATGCCATGGTAGTGAAGAAATCGTGACACATTTCTGAAACAACCTGTGCATAACTCGGCGCTATGCTCAGCGCATGCAGGTTTCGTGGAAGCCGGTACATCAGGGAGGGGAGCGCGCGAAGCTGCCCGACAGCGCATTCGCCTTTCCCCGCGAGCGCAAAGAGCCGCTGACCGACGCCGGTCACGTGCGGAGCGCGATCGCGCGATTCTCCGAGGTCGGCGGTGTGAGCAGCGTCGAGCGCGCGCAAGCGTTCGCGAACATCAAGGCCGCCGCCGAATACTATGGCGTGCAGCTGCGCGCTTCGAGTTGGCACGACCTGGTCGGATAGTGTTTCGGGCGCAAGGCGTTCGCGCTAACCGCCGTTGAGGTCGAGCTGGCTCGGGACGGAGTTGTCAACGTCGATATCCGGCCGGTTCGGCGGCACGTTGAACACCGGAACGGAGTTTTTATCGAAGGTTAGCGTCGTGGGCGTGTCGCGCAGCTCTTTGGTGAAGCGCGCGCTGATGTGCGCTTCGAGGTAGTCGAAGCGCCCCGAGGGAACGAAGAAGACCGAATCACGCCCCAGGTCGCCGCCCGGATCCATCGTTGTGCGCGCCGTGCTCGCAGGGTCGGCCATCTGGGTGAGGTAGGCCATGCCGAAAACGGGCGTTCCCGATGATTCGCGATAGAATGCTTTGAGCAAGGCGTCGCCGTGGGCGAGGACGGGCTTCTGCGGCACGAGCACGGGCTCGACGCGCTTGCCGAGCACCCAGTAGGAGAGCCCCACGATATTGGCCTGCACCGTACCGACGTTGCGAATCTCGGTGTGCAGCCGCACGCCGATGAGGCCGCGATGCTCGCCCAGTTTCTGCATCGTGACGACGAAATTCAGCTCGGGGTCGGCCAGCGAGGGCTTGATCCGGTTTTCGTAGGCGAACGTGTAGAACGCCCAGATTCCCGCCGCGAGAAACGCGACGATCTCGACGACGTCGCGTACGATACGAATCCGGTGCGAGCGTCGCTCCTCGTTCACGATGGACCCTTTTTAAAGCGGCCGTGGGCTGTCCTTCGGGATATGGTCAGGATGACAGCGGCGGGCCGCGGGCGAAACATCCGGGAGCGCCGAGACGTTTACGGTGCGAGGAGCACAATAGATGAAGAGCCGAGTTCGAAGCCGCGCCGCCTTAAGCGTTTGCGCGGCCGGCGCCTTGCTTGCGGGCTGCGGAGCGCAGGCGATTCCGTATATGCAGAACGGCGGCCCGCTGCAGACGCTTTCAGGAACGGGTGCCGGCAAGATCAAGCACATCGTCTATATCGTGCAGGAGAACCGCAGTTTCGATAACCTCTTCCAGGGTTATCCCGGCGCGAACACGGTCTCCGAGGGCGAGATTTCAACGGGCAAGAAGGTGAAGCTCGTGCCGGTGAGCCTCGCGGCGTGGTACGTGCTCGATCACTCGGCGCAGGCGATGTTCCTCGACTGCAACGCTCCCAAGGACGTCCTGCCCGGCACGCACTGCCGGATGAACGGCTTCAACAGAGAGCAGACCATCAACGCGCCCAAGGACGTGAAGTATCCCGAGTACGTGTACGTGCCCCACACCGAATCGGCGCCGTACTTCGCCATGGCGCGTCAAGGGGCGCTCGCCGATAACATGTTTCAATCGCAGCTCGACGAGAGCTTCATCGCGCATCAGTACGTCATTGCGGCGCAGGCGAACTGGGGGGTCGATCTCCCCTATGGCCCGTGGGGATGTTCATCGGGCGGCGGCGGCTCCGTCGCGACGATCACCAAGGAGCGCACGATCGGCCCCGACGAGTCGGCGTGCTTCGATTACACCACGCTCGGTGACGAGCTGGATAGCGCCAAGCTTTCGTGGCGTTTCTACGCGGCTACCTACGGCAGCGCGTCGAGCGATGGCGGTGCGTACTGGTCGGGCTATCAGGCCGTCAAGCACATCTACGACGGCCCCGACTGGAAAAAAGACGTGATCTCGCCGAACTGGAAGTTCATCACCGACGTTCGCAGCGGTTATCTCGCGAACTTCACCTGGATCACGCCCGAGTGCGACGACTCCGATCACGTGAACTGTCCCGACGGTTACGGTCCGTCGTGGGTTTCGGCGCTGGTCAATACCGTCGGCAAGAGCAAGTTCTGGGACTCGACGGCGATCTTCATCCAGTGGGACGATTGGGGCGGTCTCTACGATCACGTTCCACCGCCGTATAAAGACCGCGACAGCCTCGGCTTCCGGGTGCCGCTGGTGATGCTCTCACCCTACGCGATCTCGGGTCACGTCTCAAAGGTGCAGTACGAGACGGCCAGCGTGCTGCGCTTCGCCGAAGACCTGTGGGGCCTCAAGCAGATGGCGCCGGCGGACAAACGCGCAACCTCCCCCGCGCAGGACAACTTCGACTTCAACCAACAGCCCAACACAATTCGTCTTCGTCAAGGCGCCGCTGCCGCCGAAGTTCTTCATGCACAATCGTCCGGAAAACTACTTCGCACCAGACTACGAATGAGGTAACGACGTGAGGCCAAGCCTTCACCGCGCGTTCTGTTTGGCCGCCTTGACCCTGGCAGCAGGCTGCGGCGGGCGCGCGCCGACCTCCGACGCCGGCGGCGCGCTTCCGCTTGAGATGGAGCGCGCGGTTCGCGGCGCGCACGTGCAATCGTGGATGCTGCCGGAGGCCAAGAGCGAAGAGCTGCTCTACGTCAGCAACTACTTCAGCGGCGAGGTCAACGTCTATGAGTACGGAACGAGCAAGCTCGTCGGAACGCTCACCGGGCTCAACGCGCCGGGCGGCGCCTGCGCCGACGCCGCGGGCGACGTTTTCGTGACCGACGTGCGGGGCGCGAGCATCACCGAGTTCGCGCACGGCGGGACCAGCCCGATAGCAACGCTCGTCGATACGAGCTTCTATCCCAACGATTGCGCCGTCGATCCGACCACCGGCGATCTGGCCGTCGCCAACCTCGACGGCGTGCCGAATCCCGGAAATCTGGCAATCTACAAGCACGCACGCGGCACGCCGGCGTTCCACTACGATCGCAATCGGTACATCGCGTACTACTACTCCTGCGCTTACGATGCCGACGGCAACGCCTACGTTGACGCTTCGTTCGATGGCGGCGGGCTCGTCGTGGACGAGTTACCGGCCGGCGCGCGTTCGCTGACGCGCCTACGCTATCCGCACCATCCGTTCGGCAGCGCGATGGGGTGGGACGGCCGTCACGTGACGCTGGGCGACGACGGCAACCGGCTCTACCGCTTCACGACGGGACCCGATCGCAAGCGCGTCTACAAAGAAGGGCGCAGCGTCCTACAACATGCAGCCGGCGGCCTTTCGGAGGTCTGGTTCCAGCCTCACGGCGACGGCATGCAGGTCGTGGGCACCGCAAGCGTGGCAAACGCCGTGCAGATCTGGGCGTATCCGTCGGGCAAGCTGCTCGTCACGGTCGGCACCGGCTTCGACGATCCCGACGGCGTCACGGTGAGCAGGTAGACTGATGACGACTACGCCGTAAATAGCATCGAAAGTTTTGAGGCCAGGAGCTTCCACATAAACCCGGCGGGGTACGTCGCCGAACTTGGTATATCCGTCGCGATCTCGACATTTTCGGGCTTGAATTTCGTGCAGATACGCCATTGCAACGGAGGAAGGTCGCCCCGAAATCGCCCTCGATAGACGGGCACCCAGTGCTTTGCATCGTCAAATCGCATGACCATAGCCGAATTTGCAGCACGTAGCGACAACTCGGTTCGTCGTCGAGTTCTCTTCGACTTTATAGTCTTTGAGAAGCTCGGCGCCCTTTGAGTACTTTAGGCGATCTTTACGATAGAGAATATAGGCGGTTCCACCATCTGGATCTAGAATTTGAAACGGCAGCAGTCAAGGACTCAATCTGGCGGGAGCCTTTTTGGCAAGTGTCGCAATAACAGACGACACTCGTAATGGGGGCGCCAAAAGCTTCGATTTCTACGCTTCCACACGAGCAACGAGCGGTCCGCATTACTTCGGTGCGAGGCTGAGGGTGACGCCAAAAGGATGGAGGTTTGTTCTCGCAGCTTGTCTTCGATGTTGCGCATCTTGTGAATCCAGCAACGCTGCTGCTTGGCGCGTGGAAAGACTGCTGAGAAGGCTTTCCAGACACCCTGTGCGCCGTCAGCAACCAGCATCGCAACATTCTTGAGGCCGCGATCGCGCAGACTCTCGAAGAGCGCGTTCCAGCTCTTCGCGCTCTCACCGAAGGCATCCTCAATCGCCAACAGGTCTTTTTCACCGTCGGTGTTGACGCCGATGACCGTCAGCATGACGCGCCGCTCCTCCTCGGCGCCGGCATCGAGATAGATCCCGTCGGCCCACAGGTACACGTACCGGTCTTCAGCGAGCGCCGGCACCAGGCGTGGTAGTCATTGAGAAACTGCTTGTTGATCCGCGAAATCGCTGACGGCGACAGCGGCGCCGTCTCGCCCACCAGGGCGCGTAGGCACGGCTCGAAATCGCGCGTCGGAAGGCCTTGGAGCCACAGCTCGTGCATCGTCTTGTCAAGCTCGGGAAAGCGCCGAACGTACGGCGGCAGAATCTCTGAGTTAAACGGCGCTTCAGGCCGTAGGTTATTGAACCGATGGCGTCACCTTTGGGATACGTCCACACGTGCACCGAACCGGAAATGTTGTTATTGACGGCAACGATCTGCGAGCCTTGCGAACCCTTCTGAGTATTGAACTTCACGATCCAGGCCTGGGCTTCGCTAGAAATGCCCGGCAGATTCGTCGCCCCTTCATAGATGGCTGTGCCATTCTTCTCGATCGTAAAGCGAAATGCGCCGTCGTCGGCAATCTCCCAGTATTCGCCATCCCACTGCACGCTCCAGACGTCGATCCACGTCCAGGAGGATGCCGGCAACGGGTTAACGCTAACGAAGCGGGTCGCGCCCTTGGGAAGATAAGCGAACTGCGAGATCCCGTCGATGTCGAAGTTCGGGCCTGCGACGAACATGTCGCCCTTGTGGTCGTACGCGCAGGTTGCGTCGCCGAAAACGATGCCTCTGGTTGAATAGACTCGCGGCTTGCCTCTCGCACCGGCAAATACCGAGATGCTCGCATTGTTGAAGTTGGCGACGCACAGGTCGCCGTTAGAAGGATTTACCGAGCACCCTTGGGGGCGAGAATCGTCGAAATCGGCCAGTGCCGTGACCGGCCTCGTCGCGCCGTGCCGATACTCGGTGATCTGATTCGACGTCGAGTCGGTAATGAATACGTTGCCTGCGGCGGTCGCGCACTCGCCTTCGGGAGTTTGAAATCCACTCAGCGTCCCAACGAGCCCGCGCGTTTTATAGGTATACACGTAGACCGAGCTGCCAGCAGACACGTACAGCAAATCTTGGCGACCGGCTTCGGGCAGCATCCAAGACGATCCGCGATCGGGCCGCGCCGCGCCGGCGGCCGTTAGCGCCCCCCGTATGTCGAGCGGCACCGGCGACCCGCAGCCGGCAATCGCGGCGGTGGTGCAAAGGAGAGCGAGGCGCAACTTCAGTATACGCTTCATGGACCAGGGTGTCGTTCGGCGAAAAGGGAGTGGTTCCGCTGGGAGCCGGCGGCAATCCGGCAAAGAAAGCCGGCGTCGCAGGAACCGTTTGGCGCGTCCGTTAGTTCACGCGAACGCGGCGTTCTTGCCGCGTGGGGAAAGGAGCCCTCTCATGGGTGACGACAAGGATCAGATTCCGGACGAGAAGCTCGAAGAGGTTAGCGGTGGTGCCGTGACGCAAGACTGCCATCACACGGCGATTCAAGTTGGTGGTCATGGGCCCGAGGAAGATTGCCACCACACCGCCTGAAGGCAAGAGGTACGAACCGGTAACGGCCTCGCAACTGCGAGGCCGTTACAATTTGCAAGGCGTTGCCGCCCCGAGTTACGAAGGCGCCCGAAGCAGTCTCTTTCCGGAGGTTCACAAGAATGCATAGGCAATGCGATCGTCGGGCGCTCGTTATCGTGGCGCTTCTTGGAATTGCCGGGTGCGGCGGCGGTGCGCCGTCGACGCCGGGCTATCCGTCGGCGCAGGCGCGTGCTGCCTCCGTGCGCCATCCGGAGTATCGGTATCATCGGCGTCTCGTCTTCGAATCCGACGACCTTCAGAAGGCCGTCAACGTGTATGCT
The DNA here is from genome assembly GCA_963844705.1 of Vulcanimicrobiota bacterium. Lineage (GTDB taxonomy): Bacteria > Vulcanimicrobiota > Vulcanimicrobiia > Vulcanimicrobiales > Vulcanimicrobiaceae > Cybelea. Next base: position 901,363 of record CAWJPI010000001.1, read on the forward strand.
GCCTCGGCGTTGGCAAAGAACCCTATGCCGATTGCTACGATCGACGTGCAACGTGGATGCCCGACAGGTTTGGCCATGGACCGAACCGGGACGCTGTACGTCCTCGATGCTTGCGGCGGGAATGACATCGAGGAGTATCCGCCGGGACGTACGACGCCGTCGGTTACGATCACGAACGGAGTGAACAGCCCGATCGGCGCCGCTATCGACCAGAATCAGACGCTGTACGTTAGCAACACGAGTCCGGCGTCTATTACCGAGTATTCCTACGGGAGCACGTCGCCTTCGCGGACGATCGCCGGACAGGGACTCGCCGATCCGCTCGGCATCGCGGTCGATCGCAACGGCGGCCTGTACGTCGCCGACGATGGCGCCGCTGCGGTATTCTTGGTCCCTGCTGGAACCAGCAACGTCGTGCCGCTCAACTTGAAGGGTGTGAGCGAACCGCTCGCCGTCGCCGTCGAGCCGACGACGGGCGACCTCTGGGTGGGCGATGGAGCCAGCGGGAACGTCAATATCTATCGGCCCGGTTCGGCGATCCCGGCGCGAACGCTGGGGGGTCTCATGTATCCCTTCGCGATTGCCATAGAACAGGACGGTCATCGTAAGGGCACCGCGGTCGTTGGAGACGTCGATACCGATGCGGTCTGGGCCTATCACCCCGGGCGATCCAAGCCCTACGCCGAGCTGACCAGCGGCATCTCCTTTCCGGATGGCCTTCTCATCGCAACGCCGTAGCAGCCTTCGCCGCATCTTGACGGAAGGGCGATGGACACGTTTGCCGACGTTCTGAAGACGTTCCGCTTGCAGGCGCACCTCTCGCAAGAGGCGTTGGCGGAACGCTCGGGCGTCAGCACCCGCACCGTCAGCGATATGGAGTGCGGCGCGGCACGCTCGCCGCGAACGATGACGCTGGTACTGCTCGAAGAGGCCCTCGGTCTTTCGCAGGAGGATCGCAACCGGCTTCGCTCGGCTGCAAGCGCGCATTCATCGCCGGCCGGCAGCGGCCGTGTAACGACGACCGTGATGCCCGAGCCGCTCGTCGGCCGAGAATCCGACATCGCCGGGGCGCTCGAGCTGGTACTGGCTCCAGAAACTCGGTTGCTCACGATCACCGGATCGGCGGGCATCGGAAAGACCGCACTCGCGCTGCATCTAGCGCGCGAGGCCGGCCGAACGTTCGACGAAACGTCGATCGTCGAGCTGGCGGCGATTCCGGCGGCGGAACTGGTTGCGTCGAAAGTGGCGCTGGCAGCCGGCGCCAAGCGCGTGCGCAGCGACTCCGTGGCGCAGAGCATCGCCGAACACTGGGGATCGCGCAACGTGCTCCTGCTGTTGGACAACTTCGAGCACGTGCTCGGTGCCGCGCCGTTCGTCGCCGATCTGCTGGCCCTCGCGCCGACGGTCACGATCATCGCTACAAGTCGCGTACCCTTAGGCATTTCGCGCGAACGCCGCTACTCGCTGGCGCCGATCGGCCTTTCGGCGTCCGTGACGCTGCTGGTGGATCGGGTCGCTACCATCGTCCCGGGCTTCACGATGACCCAAGCTAACGCGAGTGCCCTCGAAAACGTGGGGCGGACACTCGGCGGGTTTCCGCTGGCGATCGAGCTGGCGGCTCCGCTCTTCAGGACGCTCTCCGTCGCGGAGCTCTCCGAGAACTTCGAGCATATGCTGCCGCTTCTGGCCGCGGACGGGAACGTTGTTGCGCGCCACGCGTCGATGCGAGATGCGATCGCCTGGAGCTACGACGTGCTCGCGCCGGAGCAGCAGCGCATCTTTCGCTGGTTGTCCGTCTTTGGGGGACCGTTTTCGGTTCGGGCAGCGCAGGCGGTTGCCGGGGAAGGAGGCGCACGAGCGACCCTGCAGACGATGCAATCGGTCGCGACGATGGTCGACCACAACTTGCTGGGCGTGCGCCCGGATTTTTCCGACCCGCACTTCGAGTTTTATATGTTGGTGCGCGAATACGGGAGGGACTTGCTTCGTGAGGGCGGTGAGAGCGACGCGGCGCACGAGCGCCTCGCCGCCTACTGTCTCGAGGCCGCGTCGACGGTCACATTTTCCGATCCGGCGACGCAAACGATTGAGAATCTCGATCGCCTTGGAGCCGAAGCCGTCAATATCGATTCGGCGCTCGCCTGGGCTTGCGAATCCGGTCGCACCGAGCTTGGCTTAAAACTCTGCTTGGCGACCTACGGATATTGGTGGCTGAGGAACCCGGGAGCCGGTCTTACCTGGACGCGCCGTCTCTTGGAAGAGGCCGAGCGCGTGAGTGAAGCGCTCGGCTCGGAGCTTCTGGCAACGGGGTACCTGCGCGCGGCGGGTCTGGCCGATCAGTGTGCCTCGGTTGCCGTCGCAGACGTCCTCGCAGAGCGCGCGTTGCAACTCCACCGAGCTCTCGGGCGCGATTCCGTTGTGGCCGCCATTCTCAGTGGAGCCGGCACGCGGGCGCGCGCGAGGGGCGAGTACGAGCGCGCGTTCGCGCTGCTCGAAGAGAGCTTACAGATTCGCCGCGCGCTCGGAATCAATTTCGCGATAGCGATATCGCTCTACGAGCTTGGAGCGACGGCTGCGGAAGCCGGCGAAGCCGCGGTCGCGACGACGTACCTCAACGAAAGCCTCGCCCGGTTGCAGGAAGCAAAGAGCGACCTCGGCATCGCGATGGTCTTCGCGCAGCTCGGCGCGCTTGCGCTACGCGAGAAGAGCCTCGATCGCGCCCGCAGCTTTGCCGGCGAGAGCGTTCGCATCGCCGAAGCGATCGGCCACAGCGCGACGAGCGGCTACGCAAAAACGATTCTCGCCCGAGCCGAACTCGAAGATCGGCACTACGAGCGTGCGGAGCAGTTGGCGCGTGAAGCGATGGGGATCGCGCGGCTATCGAAGACGCCCTGGCTGATGCCCGACGCGCTGGACGCGCTGGCTGCTATTGGGAGCGCGCAGGGCCGGGCGCGATTTGCCGCGCGCGCTCTCGGCGCGAGCGGCAACCTCCGCAAGCGGGAGAACGTGCCCATCGCGGTAGCCGATCGTGAGGAGAAGGAGCGGCTGGTGGAGGCCGTCAGGGCCGCGTTGGGCGGCGCGACCTACGACGCGGAGTTCACGATCGGCGCCTATGGCCGCAGCGACGCTCCCTTCGAAGACGAAGAGAGCGCCGGCCGCGATCCTTCGACCGCTGCCGGCGCCTGACGTGGATTCTTAGCGGTAGGTCCCCGCGGGGGTCGTCGCTACGCCGTAGATCTGCGTGTCGCCGGTGGGCGAAAACGTGTTCAACTGTTTGCCGCCCGGGAAGCTATACTCGACGACGCGTCCGTAGAAGCGGTCCGCGACGAAGAGCTGATTGGCCTTGGCGTCGAGCGCGACGAACTCCGGCGTTCCGCCGGTGACGATCTGGCCGCTGGGCTGTCCCGGCGAGATTATATCGACGCCCGGAACGTATTGGTCAACCGCGAGGTACTCGAAAGGCTTCTTTTCGCCGGGCGATTCCTCGACCGCGACGCCTCCAGTCTGCCCGAGCGTGACTCCGCCGACTTGCGCGCAGGTCGAGCCGTTCGGATAACACGTTAACATGCCGCCTACCGCGCCGGTGCTGCTGTTCTGGATGAATTCCGTTGCGTAGATCGACGTTTCGTTCTGCAACGTCGGGTTGAGCAGCGCGATGCCCGTAATGACCATGCCGGCGCTGGGCACGCTCCACGTGTTCGTGGGCGTCGAGCTTCCCTGGGCGTATTCTTCGATGAACGCGGTGCCCGACAGCGGATCGTTGGCGACGTAAATGTTGCCAAAGCCGTCGACTTTGACGTCGAAGGGGCCGCTGAGGCCGCTGGAGATCGTCGTCTTGGGGGTCGAGGCGTTCGGTGCGTAGATCGTAACGGTATCGGAGAGAAAGTTCGCGACGTAGAGGTTGCCCGACTTGTCGGTTGTGATGCCGTTGGGTCCTTTGATGCCCGCGGTGATCGTTCGCAGGGGCGGCGGATTCTGCGTCTTGGCAGCCGCGTTATAGACGAAGATCTTATCGTTGGCATTGTCGCTGACGAACAGAAGTTTCTTCTTCGTATCGGGCTCGACGCTTTGGGCCGGCGATCGCATCGCTGGCACTTGGCTTCCTACTGCTTGAGCGGCAGACGGCAGCGCCGAGGCGGCGCTGCATCCGCCAAGCGGCGAGGCGGCGAGGGAGGCGACGGCGAGGAGGGCGGCGGCGCGCGCGCCGGGAGCGAGTTGGTTCATTTCGGCACAGTCCTTTGTAAAGAAGCAAGTTGTGCCTTAAGGCTATCTCTGCGCCGACCCGCAGACCACGAAATTGCTAGACATTTGAAGGTCCATTGCATGCATTTTTCGCTGCCGCTTGGTCGGTGACAAAGGTCGCTTTGGAGTGCTAGGCTGGTAGCCTAGCCTAGCTAGACCGATAAGGCTACTGCAGGAGGAATGCCATGAGAATCACCTCACAGGGTCTGTTTGCTCTTGCCCTTTTCGTGGCCGCTAGCGTGGTTTGGTGGGCGGGGTGCTCCCCCAACGCGGCCACCGGGCTGGCGACGCCGGCCTCCGGCGACCGCAGCGGGCCAAAGAAGCACCAAAAGCGACCAGGGCAGTACGGCGCGATCAGCCATATCTTTATCATCATCCAGGAGAACCGCAGCCTCAATAACATCTTCGCTGGCTCGAATATTCAGGGCGCGAATACGACGCTGACCGGCGAAGAAGAGACTGCTTCGGGCGGCGAGCAGCAAATCGCCCTCAAGCCGGAGCCGATTGATACGCAGTCTGACATCGATCACTGCTATTACGATGCCGCGGCGGCGATCAACGCTACCACCTCGGGGCTGAAGCAGATGGATGGGTTCAACAACGAGACCGTGGGTGGCTGCCCAGGCCCCAAGCTCGCCAACAAGAACCCGTACGCCTACGTCCAGCAGGGCCCGGGCGTTCAGCCCTACTGGGACCTCGCGAACGACTGGGTGCTAGCCGCGAACTATTTTCCGACCGAGTTAGGCCCAAGCTTCGTCGCGCACTTGAATCTTATCGCGGGGACGACCGAGATCAAGCCGGGCGATGCGGTCGCCGACTACCCGAATGGCGGAGCGTGGGGATGCACAAATCACACGAAAAAGTCGGTGCGGACCTTCGGTCCCGGGACTCCCTATGCGACTCCGAGCCCATACGACAGTGGGCCCCCGTGCTATGACGAGTTCCACACGATTGCCGACCTCCTCGACTGCCTCTATTGTACGCCGACCGAACAGCCGGTGCCGTGGAGATACTACGCCCCGGCGATCAACTCCTCAGGTGGAATCTGGTCGGCGTTCCAGGCGATCAAGCGAGTGCACAACGGTACGGATTGGAGTACCGACGTCATAAGCCCGGACTATCAGATCTTTAACGATATTTCCACCGGGAAACTCGATAACGTCGGGGTTACTTGGGTCGTGCCGGAATTTCCGTGGTCCGATCACGCCGCCCCCGGTCTCAAACCTTGGGGCGCGTCGTGGGTGGGAGACATCGTCAACGCAATTGGCGCGTCCCCGCTTTGGCCCAACTCGGTGGTCGTGGTCCTGTGGGACGACTGGGGCGGCTGGTACGATCCGGTGGCACCGACAACGTTCGACTTCCGGGGAGACGGCATCCGAACCCCGATGCTGATCATCTCGCCATACGAGCCGCCGGCGGTCGCTGGTGCCGGACACGTGTCGCAGGAACGGTTTGAATCGGGAAGCATCTTGAAGTTCATCGAGCAAGTGTACTTCCCTAACCAGACGTTAGGATCGCTTCCGTGCAACGGCAGCTCCTATTACTACTATGGCTGCAACCTCGGCTACACGGACGGAGGCGACCCAAACACCAACAGCATCGGCGACGTGTTGAACATGAACCTGCCCCCGCGGACGTACATGCCGGTTACCACGAAATATCCGCCCTCCACATTCGAAAACTCGGGAAATGGATATTACTACACCCAGATCGCACCGGACAATCAGTAATCGGGATAAAATGAGCGGCCGAAATGCCAGGAGCGTCGCGCTCGTCGCGGCGCTCCTGGGCTGCGCGGGATGCTCGCCCTTTGTCACACGACCGGGCGCGCTGCCCGCAACGACGGTGGCTGCACCGCGGGCGGTGCCGCCGGCCGAGGCTTCGGGACCATTCCTTTACGTGGGTGGTTTAAAGCTCTCGATGTTCGCACTGAGCAGCTCGAAGCCGCTGCACGTAGCAGCGGTGAACGCAGCGACCGTCTACAAGGCTGCACTGGCGCTCGACTCGCACGGCCACCTGTGCGAGGCCAACGGAGAGGTAAGCTACGCACAGCTCCTCGCATACCACTCGGCGACGCTCAAATTTGTGAAAGGGCTGACCGGCGTCGGGGCCTACCCGGCACTCGTGGCCGACCGCCTCGGCTATCTCTATGCATCCACGGGTGGGGGAGATATCGTGGTCTACGCTCCCGGCTGCACGCACCAGGTGAACACCATCCATCAAGGCGTTAACGTCGTCGGGCCGTTGGTCTTCGATCGCTCGGGAGATCTGTACGCGGGCATGCAGCCTCACTATGCAGTGAGCATTTATGCTCCAACGAATCGACCGGGGCACATGAAGCTCGTTCGCCAGATACGCGACGGCCTCAACACTCCGATCGCGCTGGCTATTGGGCCGTCGAACCAGCTTTTCGTGGCGAACTATGACGGTGAGGGGAAGGGTTACGTTACGGTGTACCAGCCCGGCGGTTCCGAGCCGCTGCTGACCATCACGAAGGGCATCAACATTCCCGTGGCAATGGCGGCGGACTCAAAGGGGCGACTCTACGTCGCTAACAACCCGTCGTACGGGGGCGGGCCTCCGCGCCCTGGCTGGGTTTCCGTGTACGCCCCTGGCGGCTCGCAGCCGGTGCGCAAGGTAAGGGTCGGCGAGCCGGTTGCACTTGCCCTCGATGGTTCCGACCATTTGTACGTCGCGAATCCCGTCAATCACAGCTCCGTGCTCGTCTACAACGCCGGCGCGGCGAAACTGCTGCTAAAAATCACCGACGGCGTCCGTGGCGCAAGCGGGCTCCTCATCGGTTCGCCCTAGGGAAATGGATCGAGTGAAGTGGCGGGTGCCGGCGGTCGCCCTGGCCGCCACGATTTGCGCCGCATGCGGCGGGCGCACGCCCGCGGCGCTGCCGCCGACGGAGGTGCCGGCGCACGGGTACGCTGCGACGTCACCCGGAAGTTATCTCAAACACATCGTCGTCATCGTGCAAGAGAATCGCAGCTTCGAGAATATGTTCGCGGGCTGGCCCGGCGCCGACGCTCCGACCTATGGATATCTGCACACCGGTAAACGCGTCGCGCTCGAGGTCGTGCCGATTTCCGGGGGTGAGGGCTAAAGAAGCGGCGTAGCTCCTTAAAAACGTCACATTTTCAGAGGAGTTACGCCATGAGAAAGGTTCGCCTACGGGCGGTCCCAACGCCTGCCGCCGTTCCCGATCGCGCCGCGCGCATGACCGTCCTGGATGAGATCTGTCGCCAGAAGATCTCCGAGATCATCCAAGCCGCCCTCATCGCCGAGGCCGACGAGTTCCTCGGTCGTATCGCTGGGGTTCCCGCCAAGACCGCTGCTGGCTACCGTGACGGCTATGAAGAGCCACGAACGATCGCCTATGGCAGCACGCCGGTAACGATTCGCCGGCCACGCGTGCGCGAGAGCGAGGCGCCGTTTAACTCAGAGATTCTGCCGCCGTACGTTCGGCGCTTTCCCGAGCTTGACAAGACGATGCACGAGCTGTGGCTCCAAGGCCTTTCGACGCGCGATTTCGAGCCGTGCCTACGCGCCCTGGTGGGCGAGACGGCGCCGCTGTCGCCGTCAGCGATTTCGCGGATCAACAAGCAGTTTCTCAATGACTACCACGCCTGGTGCCGGCGCTCGCTAGAAGACCGGTACGTGTACCTGTGGGCCGACGGGATCTATCTCGATGCCGGCGCCGAGGAGGAGCGGCGCGTCATGCTGACGGTCATCGGCGTTGACACCGACGGTGAAAAAGACCTGTTGGCGATTGAGGATGCCTTCGGTGAGAGCGCCGAGAGCTGGAACGCGCTCTTCGAGAGTCTGCGCGATCGCGGCCTCAAGAATGTTGCGATGCTGGTTGCTGACGGCGCACAGGGTGTCTGGAAAGCCTTCTCAGCAGTCTTTCCACGCGCCAAGCAGCAGCGTTGCTGGATTCACAAGATGCGCAACATCGAAGACAAGCTGCCGGAAAAGCACCGCTCAACCGTTCACGCGCGTCTCAGCGAGGCGATGATGGCCGACGGCCGCACCGCAGCTGAACGGCTGATCGAGAAGCTCGCCCGAGAACTCTCCCAGCAGTATCCCAAGGCTGCCACATGCCTACGCGACGACGTCACTCGCATGACGGCGTTCTACGACTTCCCCGAGGCGCATTGGAAGCATCTGCGGACGACCAACGTGATCGAGTCCAACTTCGACCCGGTCCGCTCGCGCACCAACGTTTGCAAGCGGATGCGCAGCGCTGACTCAGCAACGTACCTGGTGTGGGCGCTGATGGTCCGCCGCAAGAAACGCTGGCGCCGCTTCAACGGCCACACGCTGCTCGCCAAAGTGCATCAGGCGCTGATAAACAAACCTGTTGCATTGCGAAAGGCTGCGTGATATAAGTTGTCTACGCTACGCCGCTTCGCGGCTTCCCCCGGAGATCGGGACAACCTCGTCGCGCTCCATGAAATGACGTACGCCGATGACTGCGTGAAGCTGCGCTACTATCAATACTGCCGGCCCGTACCCGTGCCTGGACTACCATCCGACGCTGGCCGATACGCTCGACGCGGCCGGGGTGTCATGGAAATACTACGTGCCGCCGCTCCGTAATCCGGCCGGCGGCGTGTGGTCGGCGTTCAGCGCAATCAAGAACGTCTACCACGGTCAGGATTGGAAACGCAGCATAATCTCGCCCGAAACGAAGGTCTTCGCCGATGCGGAAAACGGAGCCTTACCCTCGGTGGCATGGGTGATTCCGGATTTCAAGTGGTCGGACCATCCGACGACGCCGAGCAACTGGGGGCCGTCGTGGGTTGCGGACGTGGTCAACGAGATCGGCAAGAGCAGTGCCTGGAACTCCACGGCGATCGTTCTGTTGTGGGACGACTGGGGCGGTTGGTACGACAGCGCTCCGCCTCCGCAGCTCGATTCTGCGGGTCTGGGTTTGCGCGTTCCCTGCATCATCATCTTGCCCTACGTCAGAAAGGGAACCGTGTCGCATACGCGCTACGAATACGGCAGCATCCTGAAGGTCATCGAGGAGACGTTCAAACTGAAGTCGCTTGGCAGCACCGACGTGCGTGCCACGAGCCTCGTGGATGCCTTCGACTTCACGCAGCAGCCACGCGCCTTCGTGCCGATACCAACGAGTCATCCCCCGTCGTTCTTTCGCAAGCAGCATCCATCGTATCAGCCTCCCGATAGCGAGTAGTCTCGATGCTAGCCGTTTGAAATCCGCGGCCGGATGCAGACCCACCAGACCCAACCGATCAGCACCAACTGGAGCGGAAGCCGAAGGTAAAACGCCGGGGCGCTACCGATATCCGCAAACAGCTCCGGATGCTGGGCCATTTCGACGTTCGCTGGAAAGACGGCGATCAACAGCGCAATGAGACCCACGCCGGCGAGCCCTCGCGTACCTGGTACGAGCGCGCCGATGCCCCCCAGGATTTCGGCGACGCCGCTGATCTGGACGAGCAGTGCGTGCGCCGGAAGCCAGGGGGGAACGATGCGCGCATAAAGATCGGAGTGCGCGAAGTGATTGATGCCTGCCAAGATGAAAAAGAGCGCGAGCGCGACGAGCGCAACGGCGCGCACCACGGTCATTCTCCGATCTGGAGGCTAGGACCGAATGGGGATGCCGACGATCCTAAAGCGATGGGCGTCGCATATTTCCAAAATTTGCTCGTGGCTCAGCCGGCGGAAGGTCTTGCTGGCGAACTCAAACGGCTCGCCTGCTTGGGTCGCGTCATAGCGCGCTTGGGCGCCCGGGTTGAGGGGCGGGCGTCGCTGGAGCGTTTGACTCTTGAAGTTGACGCGGTACGCGCCTTCCTTGCCGAGCAGCACGATATCACCGCGCGGATTGGCGTAGCCGCCGTAGACGGCCTCAGTACGATCCTGCGGCCCTTTGCCATTGAGGCCCGATTGAATGGCGAGGACGGCAACAGGCAAGGGAGCATGGACCATAGCAAGGACTAGTAACGGCTCAACTTGGAGAAAGGTTGCACAACCAGGCGCTTCTGTGAGAAGATTCCGGGTCGGCCCCATTTTCTACCCGTTCGAAGGGAGCACGTTCCATAGCCATCCGCAATAGAAAACGAAAAACCGGTTCGCGTCCGCCTAAGGTCAAATCCACCGAAAACGTCAAAGAGAAGCCGATTGAAGTCGTCGGCAGCATTAAGCAGGTTTTCCCGAGCGCGACCTTCTCGGTCGAGCTGGAGAACGGCCACGTCATCCTCGCGCACATTGCCGGGCGGATGCGGCGCCACCGAATCCGAATTCTCCCAGGCGACCGCGTCGATATCGAACTTTCGCCTTACGACTTAACGAAGGGCCGGATCGTCTATCGCTATCGCGCCGGCGAGGAGCGCCGGGCGGTGTAGCGGTCGGGGCGCACGAGACGCCCCGCATGCTGGCATGGTCCTGGCCGGCATCGAAACTTCGACGCCTAGATCGGAGGGACTGACCGTGCGCCATCTGTTCCTCGCTGCCCTCGTTGGGCTCGCCGGCTGTGCGGGCGCAATCAACGGTACGCCCCAAGCTCCCCTGCAAGCCGGCGCCGCATCGCGGCCAACCTCGGACGCGGCAGGCGGTCAGAAGATTGCCCACGTGATCTACGTCGTGCAAGAGGGTCGCAGCTTCGATGACGTGTTCCAAGGCTATCCCGGGGCCGACACCGTCTCCAGCGGCGAAATATCGACCGGAGTTGCGCTGCAGCCGATCAGTTTGAAAGCACGCTACAATATCAATACGCAGGTCGAACGCGATGTTCGAAGCGTGCAACGGCAGCGGAAGTCTGCCGGGCACCGACTGCCAAATGAACGGCTTCAATAACGAAGAGGCCTACGGCGGTCCCAAGGGCGTGAAGTATTCCATGTACGCCTACGTGCCGCACGAGGAGTCGAAACCGTACTTCGACATCGGGCACGAATGGGTGCTTGCCGATCACATGTTTGCCTCGCAGCTCGACGGCAGCTTCACGGCGCACCAGTATATCGTCGCCGCTCAATCCGGCCGCGCGGTGAACATTCCGGTTGGGGCGTGGGGCTGCAGCGGGGGAAAGTACGACGAGATAAGCACGCTAACGTCGAGCCGCGGTTTCGGGCCGAACGAGGACGCGTGCTTCACCTACGTCACGCTCGCCAACGAACTCGAAAAGACCAACCTATCGTGGCGTTACTATACGGCCGATAAAGCCACGTCGAGCTTTGCGTTCGACAAGAGGGTATACGGCTCGCAACAGTGGCATAAGGACGTCGTGCAGCCGTCGAGCCGTTTCTTGAACACGACGTCTCGTGCGGTGGGGGAGGCGGGCCCGCTTGGGTGGCATCGCTGGTGAACGCCATCGGCGAAAGCAAGTATTGGGATTCGACGGCGATCTTCGTGCAGTGGGCCGATTGAGGCGGCTTCTACGATCACGTGCCTCCGCCGTACAAGGATTACGATGGCGACGGCTTTCGCGTCCCGCTGCTCGTGATTTCACCTTACGCGAAGCAAAATTACGTTTCGCACGTTCCATACGAAACTACCAGCGTACTGCGCTTCATCGAAGACCGGTTCGGACTCAAGCCGATGACCCAAGCCGACCGTCGCGCGACCTCGCCCGCCGCCGACTGCTTCGACTTCTCGCAGCGTCCGCGTAAGTTCGTCCCGATCAAGGGGTAGCGCGCGAGCAGGTTCCCAACCCGGGGCCATCCGGTCATTCTGTCAACCCATTCCCCGTCAGCCGTGGAAATGTGCGGATAAGGTGCGCAAGTGTGCGTGGCTTGCCCGTTGTCGGTTGGCTAGGCTGCTAGTGCAGCTGAAAGTCGCGACCGCACCCTCGGTGCACGTGCCTTTAAAACTCATGCATCCGAGATAGGCAGCAGTAGCGTGGCCGCTTTCGCACGAAGGCGGCCACGTGTTCGTCTTTACCTGGCCGTACGCCCTGCTCTTCTGGGCGGTTTTCGCATGGGCTTTCGCGCCGGAGTTCGCGGCGCGGCGTTGGGAAGGCCGGGCAACCCCGCAGGATGCGGGTTCGAAGGGCGCATTGATTATCGCTCAAACCTTTGGAATGTTTGCGGCCTTTGCGATAGCGCTAACCGTACCGTTCGGCGCAATGCCCTACCCAGGCTCATTCTTTTCGGCAGGGGTGCTCGCGCTAATCGCCGGAAGCCTGCTTCGTCGTCACTGTCAGCGCATGCTCGGAGCGAGCTTCACGGGTGCCGTCGTCGTGCGCGAGGATCATGCCGTCGTCGAGCGGGGTGCATATCGCTTCGTTCGACACCCTTCGTACACCGCCGCGTTCATCATGTTTCTCGGGATCGGCTTGGCGCTCGCAAACTGGATCGGTCTCTCAACGATGCTGGCACTCGTTTTACTATCGTTTCTCTATCGCGTCAACGTCGAGGAACGAGCGCTCGTGGCGGTCGCCGGCGATCGCTATCGCAGTTACATGCAGCGGACTAAGCGATTTGTACCGTTCGTATTTTAGGCACCGGCCGTTTCTGGAACGCCGTTGCTAGCGAGAATTTGTTGCGCGGTTTCTTCCGTCTGAGACGGGAGGGCGAGCGTTGGTCGCGATCGTCCGGAGGGCCCTGGCGCCTTCCGGTGCCAGGGGCTCTCAGAAAGCTCTACGCATACCCGCTGAGAATAGAACCATGATTAGAGGCATTTTTGCGCTAGCCTTTGCGCTTAGCGTACTTCCCCTTACGGCGCTCGCTCAGGATAATAACGCGGCGCCCCCGACCGACCAGCAGCGTCAGGCCATGCACCAGACCCTCGAGCGTTTCGCCCAGCAGGAAGAGCAGCTGCACCAGCAGATGCGATCGCAGATTCTGGCCAGCCTCTCGCCGGTGCACCGCCGCGCGGTTGCCGCGGAGATCGGTAATCTCGCCGTTTCGGAGAATCCCGACCCCGACGCCACCGCCAAGCGGATCGACGCGATCCTCGGCGGGGGCGAACGGCAGCGCATCATCGAGGCGCATCAGGCGTTTGCGAACCAGAGCCGCCAGCTGCACGACCAGCTGAAGCAGCAGATGCAGAGCATGATGCCCGCCGGCGGCCCCCCGCACGACCATCCGCCGATGGATGCCTCGATGCGCGAGCACATGAACGATGCCGGCTGGATCGTCCTCCACGCCCTTCCCCCGCGCGACGATTTGCACGGCCCAAGGGATCATATGTGGCATTAAACGGGTAAAGCGAGCGGCATGAAGCCGCTCGCCCCCTGGCAGCGTACGCTGTGGCTCATGGTGACGGTGCAGGCGTTGATGTCCTTCGCCTTCTCCGTGTCCGGGCCGTTTCTACCGCTTTTCATCATCCAGCTCGGCGTCAAGCCGCTGGCAGCGGTTTCGGCGTGGGCCGGCGCAGTCGCGTCGGTCAACTTTTTATCGGCGGCGATCTTCTCGCCGATCTGGGGCGGCATTGCCGACCGCACCGGACGAAAGGCGATGGTCGTGCGCTCCTGCGTGGCGATCGCGATCTTCACCGCGCTGATGGGCTTCGTGCAGAACGTGTGGGAGCTGTTCGCGGCGCGCGCCTGCATGGGGATTTTCAGCGGCTTCTCGGCGGCCGCGATCGCGATGGTCGGCACGCAGGTGCCGGAGGAGTCGCTGGGATTCTCGCTGGGGTGGATGACGACCGGCCAGCTCGCCGGTGGCCTCATGGGGCCGCTCTTGGGCGGCTTTCTCGCCGACAAGATGCACGACTACCGTCAGATATTTTTCGTGACGTCGGCATTCGCGTTAGGTGCGGCGCTGGTGTGCGTCCTGCTGGTGCACGAGCACTTCAAGCCGCAACGTCACGCCGCGCGGCGCGCCGGCTTCTGGGAGGGTCTGCACGAGATCGCGCTGCATCCCACGCTCGCGCCGATGTTCGTGGTGGTGCTGCTGGCGCAGGTCGTGGCGTTTGGCGTGCAGCCGATCGTGCCGCTCTTCGTGCGCGCGCTCGTCGGCAATGTATCGTGGCTGGCTACGGCGGCCGGGTTGGCGTTTGCGGTGACGGGGCTGGCCGACCTAATTGCCTCGCCGTTTCTCGGTAAGCGCAGCGACCGCATCGGCTATCGCCGCGTACTGCTGATCTCACTGCTCGGCGTCGCGCTCTTCACGATCCCGCAGGCGTTCGCGCACAACGTCGTCACCTTTATCGCGATGCGCTTCGGCGTCGGGCTCTTTCTCGGCGGCATTCTTCCTACTGCGAACGCACTAATTGGGCGGATGTTCACGATCGATCGCCGCGGCCGGGTGTTCGGCATTACCTCGAGCGCCACGTTCCTCGGCATGTTCTCCGGCCCGCTGCTGGGCGGCACCATCGCCGCGCGGTTTGGATTCGAAGCCGTCTTCCTCACGATCGGCGCGCTGGCACTGGCAAACTTCGTGTGGGTCGCGCTCAGCATACGGGAGCGCGAGTTTTCTTCGTAAGGTCGCTCTGAGAGGCGACGCTGTGGATGCGCCGAAGCACTCCAGCCGCCGATGGATCCCCTGCTGCTTTTAGGAGGAGCGATGAGTATCTCGGGGTTTAACCGTTACGCACTTACCAGTTGTGTGACTGCGGCACTGCTCGCCGCTTGCGGACCACCGCCTCCGACGGCAGCGCCGAGCGTCGCGCTTCCGCCTGCGTCGGTGGGGGAGGCCCGCACCGATGTCGCGGGGCGCAACCTGCTTTACGTGTTAACCTTGGGAGACAAACCGGTCTATGTCTATACGTACCCCGGCGGCAAAATGATCGGCATCCTCAACGGCCCTATCGGCCCCCGCGGTATGTGCGTCAATCGGTCGCGCGACATCTTTACTCCATTCATTTATATCCCGGGAGGCATCTACGAGTTCGCGCACGGGGGTGGATCGCCGATCGCTTATCTCGGCTTCCCGTACGACGGCGAAAACGGATGCTCGGTCAATCCGACGAACGGCGATCTGGCCGTCGTGGGTGGCCCCGATTTTTATCCGGCATTGGTGGTTTATCGCAACAGGGGTAAGCACGGTTGGGGATTCGCCAAGAGCATCGCGCTGTCGCAAATGGAGAGCTCAGCCTTTTGCGGCTACGATGAGCACGGCAATCTGTTCGTCGACGGCAAGGATAGTAGCGGAGCTTTCGTCTTGGCCGAACTGGCGAAGGGCAGCAAAACGGTCACCCCGATATCGGTGAATCAAGCAATCACCTCTCCAGGCCAAGTCCAGTGGGACGGCCAGCATCTGAGCATCGGCGACACCGGCGTTTCGCCTTCGGTGATCTATCAGTTCGACGTTAGCGGCAGCACCGCCACCGAAGTGGGATCGACGGTATTGAAGGGCTCTACGATGGTAGAGCAGTTTTGGATCCAAGGCGGAACCGTCATCGCCCCGGATCCCGAGCGATCCTGCGGGGGCACTCAGAAGGGTTGCCTAGCGATCTACCGTTATCCGGCCGGCGGCTCCGCGGTAAAAACGATCGACTTGACGAGTGCGTTCGGAGCGACGGTCAGTTTAGAACCGTCGCGCTAAGGCGGTAGAGCTATTTTGCGCGGGCGCTACGGCGCGATGCTCACGGACTCGCGACCGCTCAATCTCTCGGGAGTGTTTGGGCACATTCGGGCGTTGGGGTTCGGCCTCCCGCCGTCTTCGACCGCGCCGGTGCAAGCGGTGCCGAAGCATTTTTTGTCTAAGGTGGAACGTCATCGCTATCCGGCCGGCAGCTCCGCGGCGGCAACGATCGATTTTCGACAGCGCCTGCGGAGCCACGGCGAGCCGAAAAGGAGTTTAGCCATGCATCGATTCCCGAAGTGTTCCGGCCGAGTTGCCGCCATCGGCGCGATTGCCGTCGGCGCAGCCGTCGCCGGCTCCAGCATCAGCATCGTGCGCGCAGAGCACGCGAATCCGGACAAGAGCAAAACTTACACCTGCAGTAGCGGTACGGCCTGCGTCGAGGGTAACTCCAGCGGGGCCAGCACGTGGGGCGTGTACGGTATTTCGGCAGATGCCGATGGCGTTCACGGAGTCTCGAGCACGACGAACGGAAACTCCGGGACGTCGGGGATCAGCACTGCCACGACCGGTTCCGGACACGGCGTCTACGGCCGTTCTTCAAACGGTCAGGGCGTCTACGGAACGTCGTCGAGCAATAACGGCGTCGAAGGCCATTCTGGCGCCTCTGGCGGCGCCGGCGTCGCCGGTATCCAAACGGGGACCTCATCGGGCAGTGGAAATGGCGTGTATGCCGAGTCGGCCGACAAGACGAACTTCTATGAAGGGCTCGAGGTAAAGGCCGACAGCTCGAACACCTACATCTTCGAAGGCTTTAACGCGTCGACCAACGGCCTCTGCACGATCGACTACAACGCGACGCTGGCATGCACGGGCGGCACCGAAGTCAAGAACGTGCGCGTGCGTCACACGAATGCCAACGGGCAGCGCGTTCTCGCTTATGCGGCCGAGTCGGCAACGGCAACGATCGAAGACGTCGGCACCGCCCGAATGGTGGGTGGCGTTGCAAACGTAACGATCGATGCCGCTTTTGCCGCGGTGATGGACCGAAGATGGTACTACGTTTTTCTCACGCCCCTCGGAGACACACGCGGCCTCTACGTGAGCCAAAAGGCGCCGACGTCGTTCGAGGTACGAGAGACGGAAGGCGGCCGTTCGCGGCTCGAGTTCGACTACCGGATCGTCGCCCATCCGCTCGATGCGAAGAACGACCGCCTCCCGCCCGCACCAACGATGAGAATGCCGCGAAGGAGATAGCCGTCTGAGGCGGCGGCTTGCCAAAGCGTGGCCTTTAGCGCGACGGGTTTAGCTCGACGAACAGGTGGACGAGGCGTTCGATGCCGGCGCGGTCTTCCTCGGCGAAGCGCGACCTCGAGGGACTGTCGACGTCGAAGACGCCGAAGAGTGCGCCGTCCTTCAAGAGCGGGAGAACGATCTCCGAGCGTGAGGCCGCATCGCAAGCGATGTGATCGGCGAAGGCCTCAACATCGTCGACGACCAGCGTGGCGCGTTCGTGTGCCGCCGTGCCGCAAACGCCGTGGCCCGCGGCGATGCGCGTACACGCCGGGCGACCGCTGAACGGTCCGAGCACCAGGTTCTCGGATTCGTCGGCGAGATAGAAGCCGGCCCAGTTGACGTCGGGCAGCTCGTAGCGGATCAGGGCCGCGAAGTTACCGGCGTTGGCGATGAAGTTGCTCTCGCCTGCGAGCAGCTCGCGCAGCTGGCGTTCGAGCATCTCGTAGCGTTCGGCGGCGTTCATGGCGCGTACGGGTTGCGGCTATAGACGGGATCGCGCGAGCCGTCAACGGTTAGCGAAAGCCACGGCACCGGTACCGTCTTGTGCTGCAGGTCGAAGCGCTCGCCGCTGCGCGTGAGGTGCGCCACGTCGACGGTGTAGTTCAACGGAGCGCCGCGTGCGAGTTGGGGCGGCGCGCTCGCACGGATCAGCCACGCACCCCGGCCCTTGGGGCCGTTGAGCAGCGTCGCCATGCCGTCGGCATCGACGACGACGGCGCTCCCCTCGTCAACGCCGAGCCCGTAGACCTGCTTGACGTTGGGCAGCACGTCGTCGTGCAGGATGCGCGCGAGAAAGGCGACGGTGCGGCCGAGCCGGTCGCGCGCGGCCACGTGCGTGTCGGTGATCGTGTCGCGCAACGCCGGCCAGGCGAACATATTGGTGGTGAAGGAGATGCGGCGCTCGAGCGGATTCTTGGTGGCGTCGGCGGTCGTGGTTTCCACGTCCATGCCGTCGGCGGAGACCGAATCGTAGACGACCGCGCCTTGGATCGCCAGCCCCGCGCTGCCGCCGCCCACCACGCCGCCCCGCTCGTACACGTGCTTCACCGCCGCGACCAACGCGCTGTTCTTCCAACGCACGTAGTTCGCTTGATCGCCGCCGGCAAAATAGACGGCGTCGGCGCGATAGACGATCGGCGCGACCCCGCTCACTTGGCTTCGCGGAGCACAGGGGGGAATGAGGATCGTCTGCACCGATGCGAAGTTGCCGGCACGATAGAAGTGTTTGTCGTCGATGTTCGCGTACGAGGCGCGCAGCACAACGACGTTGCCCCCGCGCGCGGAGGTTTCGCCAAGCAAGCGGCGGTGCATCCACGCGAGCGTCGAGTCCGGCGAGCCCGATGCGCCCGCGCCGTCGAGCACCAACCCCGGACCGTGCAGACGCGGCGTCAGCTCGTACGCGCCGAAGCGTTGAAAGACGTTAACGGCGCACGCAGCGATCAACGGAAGAAACATCGTGGCCCATTCTTCCTT
This sequence comes from Vulcanimicrobiota bacterium, assembly GCA_963844705.1. GTDB lineage: Bacteria > Vulcanimicrobiota > Vulcanimicrobiia > Vulcanimicrobiales > Vulcanimicrobiaceae > Cybelea. The sequence goes on from CAWJPI010000001.1 coordinate 919,809, forward strand.
TGGCCGGGCTGCGCCCTTCGACTGCGCTGCGGGTGACAAGTTCGCGCTCAGGGTGACAGGGGGGAAGCCGACAACTTAGGGTAGGAGGTTTCCGGTATGCGACGGATGTTGGCGGTTGGAATTTGTGGTCTCTTCCTCGCTTCTTGCGAGGGCGCGAACGTGCCCTCGGTCTCGCAAGGAATCGTCTTTCCGCAGAGCAGTTTGCCGGCGAAGCCGGCCGACGTGCCGGTGGTTGGGGGGTGCCAGATCTTTCCCGCGAACAACTGGTGGAACACCGACATCTCGAGCTATCCGCTCGACAAGCTCTCCGCGCAGTACATCGCGGCGCTTCCGGGAAACCTGCATCCCGATTTCGGCCACGACCCGCATTATGGCATTCCGTTCAACATCGTGCCGAAGACGCAGAAGAAGGTGCCCGTCACCTTCAACTACGCGTCGCAGAGCAATCCGGGGCCGTATCCGATTCCGCCCAACGCCGAGATCGAGGGCGGCAAGCACGCCGGCGGCGATCGTCACGTGCTCGTGCTGCAGCAGGGCACGTGCAAGCTCTACGAGATGTGGGACTCGTATCCCGTCGATGGCGGCAAGAGCTGGAAGGCGGGCTCGGGCGCGCTCTTTCACCTCAATAGTGATAAGCTGCGCCCCAACGGCTGGACCTCGGCCGACGCCGCGGGGCTGCCGATCATGCCCGCGCTGATCAAGTGCGACGAGGTGAAGGCCGGCGAGATCGATCACGCGATGCGCGTCACGTTCGGGGAGACGCAGCAAGGCTACATTCACCCCGCGACGCACTACGCCAGCGATAGTCGCAAGCCAACGCTTCCGCCGATGGGGCTGCGCCTGCGCATGAAGGCCTCCTACGACATCTCGGGCCTGCACGGTCAAGCGCTTGTGGTCGCCGTCGCAATGAAGAAGTATGGCATGTTCGTGGCCGACAACGGCTCGAACTGGTACTTCCAGGGTCAGGGCGGGAAGCAAGCCTCCTGCTGGAACAACAACGACCTCGACCAGCTCAAGAGCATCCCTGGCAGCGCGTTCGAAGTGGTACAGACCGGAAAGATCCTGCGCACTTCGGGACTCTAGCAAGCCAGTTTAAAAAAGTCTAATGCGCCGGGGGGTCGCCGGGGCGGTTCATCAGGTCGTGTCCCGGCGGCGGCGCCGATTGCTGCGGCGGCCATTGCGGGGGACCTTGCGGCGGCGGATAGCCGTACTGCTGCACCTGCACGACTTGCATCGGGCGAGAGTCGCTGGTGAGCGCCATCACCAGCGCGACGATCCAGCCGACGAACGACCAACCCAGCAAGAAGTTGATGAGCGCGACGATGCCCGCGTTGGAGCGATGCAGCATCAGTGCGATGATCGTCGGAAGAAAGTAGAGCGCGGCACTCACCGCTAATCCGATGAGCCAGAAGAAGATGCCGATGGAAACGGCGGCCGCGGTCACCTTTGGGGGTTCCGCGTGACGCGCGGCGAAGCCTGGTTGCTCGATGAAGGCGATGCACATAAAGACCGCATTCGTGCTTGGCGTTGCCTCGCTAGCAGCGCTTCCGGCGCCCGCCGCTTCGCCCACGACGCTTGCGATTCCCATCGAAACGCAGATCCGGCCCGTGCAGACCGCGACGCTCTTCCAGCAATTCTTCGCCAACTTTTTTCCCGAGAGCGACGGCACGACGTACGTGCAGACCGGCGACATTCCCGCGATGTGGCTGCGCGACTCCGCCGCGCAGACGGTCCCCTACATTCGTTTCGCCGGCAGCTTTCCGGCGTTGCGTCCAACGTTCTCCGGCGTGATCCAGCGCGACGCCAAGAACATCCTCACCGATCCCTACGCCGAGGCATTCAGCGCCGATTATCACGTGTGGGAGGACAAGTGGGAGCCCGACTCGCTCGCCTGGCCGGTTATTCTCGTGTTCGTGTACTACGGATACACGCGCGATCGCACGATATTCACGCCGACGCTGCACGATGCGTTGATCAAAGCGGTGGCCACGCTGCAGTGCGAGCAGCACCACGCGACGTGCAGCAACTACCGGTGGCCCGACGCCGTTCCTACCCACGACGCCTACAATCCCGATACCGGAATGATCTGGAGCGCGTTTCGCCCGTCGGACGACCCGGTGACGTACCGCTTCAACGTTCCGCAGAACGCCATCGCGGTGGTGGCAATGCGCCTGGTGGCGAAATTCGCGCGCGACGGCTTCAAAGACGACAAGCTCGCCGCCGATGCGACCGCACTGGGCGCGCAGGTGCAGGCGGGCATCGACCGCTACGGGCGCACCTACGACCCGCGCCACGGCGGCTGGCTATACGTCTACGAAACCGACGGGTACGGCCACAATAACATGATGGACGACGCGAACATTCCCAACCTCACCGCAATGCCGTTCATCGGCTGGTGCTCGACCGACGACCCCGTCTACCTCAACACGCGCCGCTTCACGCTGAGCGCCGACGATCCGTACTATTACACGGGTAAGTACGCGACGGGCTTGGGCAGCCCGCATACGCCAAAGGGGTGGGTGTGGCCGCTGGGCATCATCGGCGCTGCGCTCTCAACGACCTCGCGCGCCGATATCGTCAACGCGATCAATATGCTCGATCAGAGCGATACGCTCAATGGGCTGATGCACGAATCGGTCAACCCCAACGATCCGCAGCAGTACACGCGGCCTGAGTTCGGTTGGGCCAACGCGTTCTGGGCAGAGCTGCTCTTCCGCAGCGTCGCGGGCTACACGACGATACCGTTCGGCGCGCATAGCGCGATGATCGCGGGCGAGACGGAGAGCGAGATTCCGGCGATTACGCCCCTGTGGGCGCAGGCAACCAACCGTCAGCGGCTCGTCTCGACGCTCGGGCAGCTCTTAGAGTCCAAGGGCGCAACGCCGTAGCGTCACGCCCTCTTCCCGTCCCGTCGAAAAGAACCGTTCCTCGTTAAAAATGGATGCGCCTTTTCTTCGGATGGCTCGCGTCCTCAAAGGCTGGCTGCGTTGATTTATTCGGCTAGTCGTGCGCCTTCTCGTCAGCCGCACGAGCGAACGACTGCGCTAACGACGGCCGGTAGAAATGTGCGCCAGACGGGATATTGGCCGTAATTTCCGGCGGTTACCATGACGGCCACGTCGAGCGCGGGGATCGCGATAGCCAGCTGGCCACCGTTGCCGCCGGCGTTGACGACGTCGTAGCCGCGACCATCCACCTCGACGCGCGCGAGATGCCAACCGTAGCCGTAACGGTCGCCCTCGCCCTCGGGCGCCGTGCGGGGCACGATCGATTGCTCGACCCAGGCGCGGTCAACGACCGCGCGCCCGTTCCAGCGGCCGCCGTCGAGGATTAACTGCGCGAACTTCAGGAAGTCGCGCGGGCGGAAGCGGTCGCCGCCGCCCATGTAAGCGGCGTTGGCCGGCGGCGGCATCAGCCACATCGCGTAGGCGCCGAACTGGAGCGGCGCCGCGAAGCGATCGGCAAAGTAACGGTCGAGCGCGACGCTGGTCTCGGTCTGGATCACCGCGCCGAGCAGGTTGATGCCCGCGGTGCAGTAGAGCGCGCGCGTGCCCGGCTCCGATGCCATCGGCAAGTCGAGCGTGTAGCGGTACCAGTCCGTTCCCGCCGGCTGATTCTGCATCGTGTCCTCGTTTCCGGGCGAGGCGTCGTCGTTGTCGTCGCAGGCCAAGCCGGAGGCCATCGTCATCAGGTCGGCTACGGTCATGCGGTCCTTGCGCGCGTCGTCGTTTTTCACCGGGAGATCGCTGCGCAGAAGCGCCAACACGCGCGAGGCTGGCGTGAAGGCATGCGTGTCGGCGATGGCGCGGCCGACCATCAGCGTCGTGACGCTCTTGCCGGCGGAGCGCACGTCGTGAAGCGTGTCACCGGTGAAGCCGTAGAAGTACTGGTCGAGGACGAGCCGGCCGTGGCGCGCGATCGCGACGCTTTGAACGTACGGCGAGCGCAGCTGCGGCGCGCGCAGCGCGGCGATTTGGTTCATGAAGGCGGCGATCGGTGCCTCGCGCATGCCTTCCGCCTGAAGCGATGCCGTGCTCCAGCCATCGCTGCCGGCGCTGGGCTGGCTATAGCTCCAGCTCACAGAGCGCAGCGGGTAGAACCACGGTAACTCGCTGACGGTCGGGCGATGGAAACGCAGCTCGCCTCGATCGGGCCCCGCGCCTTCGAGCGTCAGCGTGCCGTCGGCGTTGAATGTGCCGGTGACGTCGGGATTCCCGGACGATTGGAGAACGAGGCCGGTTTTTGAGACGATCACGGTGCGCGTGCCCATCGCGCGTCCGGCGTTCTCTTCGGGGTTGCGGATGAAGGCTTGCAGCGTGCCGTCACCGCTTTTGGTAACCACGAGGAAGTAGTGCTCGGTAACCGCGGGCGTTTGCGGAACCCAGCGCCAGGAAAGCTGCGCCGGCTGCGATGCGGCCCAGACGCCGGCGATGCTTACGGGCAGCAGCTGCTATCCATGGCTGACGACCGCCGATCCGAGCCAGGAGCCGTCAACTTTCAGCTGGGTCCTCGGCTGCCCACCATGGGGGTAGCTCCAGGTTCCGATGCGATTGTCACGCCGTTCGCCGTTGGGCACGATGACGGCGCCACCGTCGATGAAGAAGCCGTTAATGAATTTTGCCCCTCGCGTGTCAACCTTGTCGGCGATCGTGGCGTTCTTGCCGGAGATCGTGAGGCGATAGATCACATTGTGGTCGCGGTCGTAGCGCTGGAGCGCGAGGTACTGCCCGTCCCATTGCACGCCGCCCCAGCTGAAGAAGAACGCGTTGAGCGCGAGGTTTGTGAAGGCGCGTTTGCCGGCGCGAAGTTCCGCGAGGTTATCGACGTACGGGGTGGTACCCACGACGTAGAGGTTGCCCGCGTCGTCATAGGCGCACGACTGATAGAAGTCGATATTCGGGTAGTCCGTTAGGAGCTTCGGCTTCCCCCGGGCATGCTTGTAGATCGCGACGTTGCCCAAATTGTAATGGTAGTCCCAGTTTTCTTCGTTGGCCACGGCGAGATCGCCGGTCTTGGGATCGACCGCGCAGCCGCCCGGCGAGCTGTCGGGATCGGCCAGCGTGGCGATCGGCGTCGTGCCGCCGTGCGCGTACTCGACGATGTCGTACGCTTTGGCATCGGTCACGAAGACGTCGCCGGCACCGTCAACGCAGAGTCCGGCCGGCACTCGGAAGCCGGTCAGCGTGACGAGGTAGGTTTCCCCCGGATAGGTGTAGACGTAGACCGCGTTCTTAAAGCTATCGATCACGTAGAGCAGGCTGCCGCTGCTGGTGTTTGCGTGCGCTCGCGCGACGTTTGGGATGGCTTGGGATCCGCCGATCGCTTGCGCCCCGCCGCCGCATCCCACGAGCGAAACAGCCGCTACGATGCCAACTATTCGTCTCATGGCCGAGGCTTCGCCGCTGCTCCCGCTTATCACTCCTGAGCCCGAGATGGCAAGGGACTGCGCTCACGATGACGACATGGGATGGATCAACGCGAGGCCCGACTCGGGGTCGATGAATCTCTGAAGTGTCGCGGGGCTTTCCGTGAGAAAGACTTCGCAGGTCGGGCGAATTGCGCGCTTCGATGAGGTGGCCGCGAGGTGGCCGCCGTGCGCGCTGCCGTCGCTGCACCCGATGACGACGTGCGCGTGAACTGCCGGTTCGCCGTTATGGAGCGCGACGTCGCCGATGAGCGAGAGGATCTCCACCTGTTCGTCGAGCGTCACGGCGAAGCGCGGCGATCCCTGGTAGCGAAGGCCGCGATCGTAGTAGAATGGTCAAGGTGGCTCAACTGCCACGACTGGGAGGGCCCGCGTTATGCGCAAGGCAGCGGCGGCTTTACCGGACATCAAGATCTCATTGCTGCCGGGACCGTCGTCATCCCGACCGAAGCGCTGGTCAACCTGCCGACGTGTTCGGGGTTCAAGTGTTACTGGGGATGCGATGCGCCAACCGCCACCCGCACGTCACTGATCGTTAAGAACGACGTCGTGCGGGATGCGAAGGGACCGTTCCCGTGCAGCAACGACTTCGAGTCAAAGTATCCGACGATCCGCGATCTGCTCGATGCAAAAAGCATCTCGTGGAAGTATTACGCGCCGGGAGCGTGCTGCAACGTCAACGGCCGATTGCTCAATGGGTTCGACGCGATCTACCCGGTGCGCTACGGGCCCGAATGGAAGACGAACATTTCGTCGCCGGAAACGAACGTCTTCAAAGACATCTCGGCTGGGAAGTTGGCTGCCGTGTCGTGGGTTGTCCCCATTCCGCAGAACTTGGACCACCCGGGAGGTGCGATCGACCACGGGCCGGCGTGGGTTGCGAGCATCGTCAACGCGATCGGAGAGAGCTCGTTTTGGAAATCGACCGCAATCGTCATCGTCTGGGACGATTGGGGCGGTTTTTACGATAACGTCAACCCGCCGCAGCACTCCTACGGCGGCTTCGGTTTCCGCGTGCCGGCGATGATCGTCTCGCCGTACGCGAAGGCTGGGTACGTTTCGCCGACCAACTATCAGTTCGCCGGTATTCTCAAGTACATCGAAGAGAATTGGAACCTCGGCTATCTGGGCACGGGCGACCGCAACGCCACCAGCATCATCGACTCGCTCGACTACTCGCAGACGCCGATTACGTTTACGCCGATCCCCTCGAAATACGACAAGTCGTACTTCATCAATCATCAAGAGCCCGACCTACCGGACGAAAGCGACTAGAAACCCCACTTCTCTGGGAGGCAGGGCTTAAGTGGCGGAGGACGATGTGAAAAGTCTTATAAAACGGAATACGTGAGGCGTGCGCCCGTAGCTCAAACTGGATAGAGCAGGGGACTCCTAAGCCCAAGGTTGCCAGTTCGATTCTGGCCGGGCGCACCAATAAAAAGCCTCGCCGCGAAGACGGCGGTTTGTAAGCGCTACGGCTTGTATCGGAACACGACGCCGTAGCCCTTACCCGTGCCACCGCTCGTCGTGGTTCCGAAGAACACGCCGTTGAGCACGGTCAATGGGGCGCCGGGCAACGCGCCGTCGCCCGAGGCATTGAAGCTATGAAGCACCGTCACGTTTCCGCCGTAAGTGATCGAGAAGATCGTGCCGGAACCCGAGGCTCCGCCGCTGTACGACGTGCCGTACATTAGGCCGTGCAGCAGCACGAGACCGTCGGTCGGACACGTCGGATCGTACGCGGTCTTACCGAAGCCGTAGATCACGCGCTCTTGTCCGGTCGGCGACATCATGTAGACCGTTCCGAGATTGTACTGGCCGCCGGCACAGGTGGTGCCGTAGAACACGCCGTTCGCGGCGAGCAACGCCGCGTTATATGGATGCGAGCCGTCGTACTCGTTGCCGAAGCTGTGCAGCACCTTCTCTTTACCCTGCGTCGTGAGCGAGTAAGCGATGCCGCGGCGATACGCGCCGCCGCCGTACGTCGCGCTGTACAGCTTGTTGCCGATAACGGTGAAGGCAGTGTTCGGCTCGCCGCCGTCGAGATAAGACTTGCCGAACGCGTAGAGCACCTCTTCGGCGCCGCCGGCATTGATTTCGTACGCCGTGCCGCTCGCGTACGCGCCGCCGGCGTAGGTGGTGCCGTAGAGCAAGCCGTTGTCGTAGAGCAGCGTCGAGTGGGGCTGCTGGCCGTCGGTGCCGCCTTTGAAACTGTAGATCACTTTCTCACTGCCGCCGTTGATGCTGAAGACGGTGCCGTGGTCGTGGGCGCCGCCGGTCTTCGTCGTGCCGTAGATCGTGCCGTAGACATTGGTCAGGCCGGCATTGGGTCCCGACCCGTCGCTGCCGTCGAACTCGTGCAGCGTGTTCTCGGCGCCCTCGGGCGTGATGCTAAAGACGACACCGTCGCCGCTGCCGCCCTGCTCGGTCGTGCCGTAGAGCTTGTGGTTCATGGCGAGCAGCCCGCTGTCGGGGTCGGCGCCTGAACCGCCGGTGAACTGATAAAGCAGCCGATAGCCCGCGGCGTCGGGAGCGGCTCTGTGGGCCTGCTGCCTGGCGGCGGGCGCCCCGGCGCCTGGAAGCGTCGAGGATCCGCTCCCTTGGGAGCAGCTCGCGAGAAGAAGCCCGCCGATCGCGATGGCGACGGAATGTCGAAATGATAACGTTGTAGTCATAGTGGCCGGATTTTTCGGTTAGGCGCAGCCATCTTCCGCGCTCGATTGCCGGAAATGTCGGAGAAGAGCTGGCCCGCTTGCTTTCAACGAGGGCGCGGGAATGGGGGCACCCGTTGAAAGGGGCGGTCCGAATGTGCTACCATGGATTTTCCGAACGGACCGCCGGTCCGTTTTCTTAATGTTGTGGTAGACTACTGATGGCAAAGAAAGAGACGCGCGTGGTGGTGGTCCTCGCCTGCACCCAGTGCAAGCGGCGTAACTATAACACGCAAAAGAACAAGCAGAAGACCACGGACCGGTTGGAGCTCAGCAAGTACTGCCGCTTCTGCCGTTGCCACAAGGCCCATCGCGAAACTCGTTAGCGTGAAGGGCGGTAGCTCAATTGGTAGAGTCCTGGTCTCCAAAACCAGTTGTTGCAGGTTCGAGTCCTGTCCGCCCTGCCACCCTTCGACTGCGCTCAGGATGACAGATCTCAAACTCATAGATGGTCGATAAGGTGAACCTTTGGTGAACGAACAGCAAAAGAAGACGGCACGCGACATGGCAGCCGGCGATTTCATTCGCGGCGTGATCATGGAACTGCGCCGCGTCACCTGGCCGACGCGCGAAGAGTGGATCTCGGCGACGATACTGACCGTTGGGCTCGTGGTGACCATCGGACTCTTCGTCTTTCTGGTCGATCAGCTCTTCGGCTGGCTGTTCAGCTTCATCCATCCGGGCACGACCTCGGGGTAATGGCGACGATGTACGACGCAGAGCCCCTGGTCCACCAGCCCGTGGAGCTGCCCGTCGCCGATCAGCCGGCGATCGACGATCGTCTGATGAGCGACGCCGCCTCCGGCAGCGTGGTCGAGACCGAGAGCGAGACCGTCGACGAGCTGAGCAGCGTCAACGCCGAGGCCGGCGAAGTCGAGGTCGAGGCCGGCGAAGTCGAAGGCGAGCCCATCGCCGCTCGGCCCAAAGACAACCGAAACTGGTTCGTCGTCCACACCTACTCGGGTTACGAGAATAAGGTGAAGGCCAATCTCGAGCGGCGCATTCATTCGATGGGAATGCAGGACAAAATCTTCCGCGTGCTCGTGCCCATGGAAGACGAGGTCGAGTTCAAAGACGGCAAGCGTAAGATCACGCCCAAGAAAGTGTTCCCGGGCTACGTGCTCGTCGAGATGATCATGGACGACCAGTCCTGGTACGTCGTGCGCAACACCCAAGGCGTGACCGGTTTCGTCGGCAGTCCGGGGCCCGGCGAGAAGCCGGTGCCGCTGCAAGATAAAGAGGTCAAGACGATCCTCAAGCAGATGGGCATCGAGGCGCCGAAGCTCAAGATCGACTTCAAGAAGGGCGATCGCGTGAAGGTCACCTCGGGACCGTTCTTCGATTTCACCGGCGTCGTCAACGAGATCGCGCCGGAGAAGGAGCGCCTGCGCGCGCTCATCTCGATCTTCGGCCGGGAGACTCCGGTCGAGCTGGAGTTTTTCCAAGTCGAGAAAGTCTAGCGCGAACGACAACCCCGGCGTTTGCGTCCGAGAGTTTTGGGGGAGTTCGAATACGACTGCGTCGATTCGAGACGAAAGGAATAGGTAATGGCTAAGAAGGTTGTAGGCAAGATCGGCCTACAGATTCCGGCGGGTAAGGCGACGCCTGCGCCCCCCATCGGTCCGGCACTCGGACCCTACTCGCTCAACATCATGGATTTTTGTAAGCAGTACAACGAACGTACTGCATCGCAGGCGGGCATGATCATTCCGGTGGAGATCACGGTATTCGAGGACCGGACGTTTACGTTCATCACGAAGACGCCGCCGGCATCCTTTCTCATCAAGCAGGCTCTCAGTATCGAGTCGGGCAGCAAAGAACCCAACCGGAACAAGGTGGGAAAACTGACGCAGCAGCAGCTCGAGGATATCGCCAAAGTGAAGATGCCCGACATCAACGCGAACGACATCGACGCCGCTAAGAAAATCGTCGCCGGTACCGCGCGATCGATGGGCGTCGAGGTAGAGGTGTAAGATGCCGCAGCACTATGGAAAACGCTTCAAGACGCTCGCTGCGAGCTTCGATCACAAGCGTCTCTTTACGCCGCCCGAAGCGATTGCGATCGTGAAGAAGAACGCGACCGCCAAATTCAACGAGACCGTCGAGGCGCACGTGCGGCTCGGCGTCGATCCCAAGAAGAGCGACCAGAACGTGCGCGGCACCGTGCTGCTGCCGCACGGAACGGGTCGCACCGTTCGCGTAATCGCGTTCGCCAAAGGCGACAACGCCAAGGCCGCGCAAGAGGCCGGCGCCGACATCGTCGGCGACCAGGACCTCATCAACCAGGTCAAGGGCGGATTCACGGAATTCGACGTCGCGGTCGCTACACCCGATATGATGGCCTCGGTCGGCAAAGAGCTGGGGCGCATTCTCGCCCAGAAAATGCCCAACCCGAAGGCCGGTACGGTAACGCCCAACATCGGCGCCGCAATTCGCGACATCAAGGCCGGCAAAGTGGAGTTCCGCCTCGACAAGACCGGAATCATTCACACGATCGTCGGCAAAGCGAACTTCGAAGAGACGCATCTGCTGGAGAACATCACCACGCTGCTCGACGCGATCGTGCGCGCGAGGCCGGCGGCCGCGAAGGGCACCTACCTTCGCAGCGTCACGCTCGCCAGCACGATGGGGCCCGGCGTAAAGGTCGATCCCCTGCGGGTGAAGGCGACGGCGTAAGGCGACCGCGCAAAGTACGCAAGGCCTCGGAGGAGACACCGGGGCCTTTTTGCGACTGCGGTGCTAGATTTGCCGAGCCGCAGCCATCGCTTCGGCTTCGCTTATCGCCGGCGCGCTCTCAGGCGCCGGCGCACCAGCCCTAAGCCCCGGCGAACGCTCCAACAGTCCCCCGCGGCGGTCCTTAGAAGAGGCGGCCGCAAGCGTCTCGAAGCTGCGCGAACGGCGGAGGGCAGGGCCGCGTTATGTTGCGATGGAGCACCGGAACGACGATCGCTTGCGTGGGGCTCGCGGCGCTTGGAGGTTGCGGCGCGCCGTCGTCGCAGGACCCGGGTGCAATCCCGCTATCGCGCGCCGGCGCGATCGCGAGAACGAGCGGCCGCCCGCATCTCTACGTTGCGGACGGCGGAACGATCTACCGGTTTGCACTCGTCAACGGCCTACCGAGCAAAACGCCCCAGGACGTCTTCGCCACGGGGCCGCCGGTGGAGTTTTTGGGTGTCGGGAGCAAAGGCGCGATCTACGCTGCCGGCAACAACGGCAACGCTGGTTTCGTCGAGAAATACTCCTCCGACGGCACGCTGGTGGGCACGATAAAGCTCGATATTCGTCTCGGCGCCTTTGCCGTCGAACTCGGAGTGCTACACGTACGTGGCCTCGGGAACCATCACCAATCAAGCGTTCACGTACGCGCCCGACGCTTTCACGGAAACATCGGCGCTGCCGATCGCAACGCTGACGGCTCCGGGCACCAGCGCGCAGTTCTCATCGCTGGCCGTCGGAGCTTCGGACCGGCTCTATTCGGCGGCATCCCAGCAGGTGGACGTCTTTGACCATCCTCACAACTCGGCATCGGCGCCGAGCGCGACGTTCGTGGTTCCGTCGGGGCCCTGGGTGCCGGTCTTCGAGGGTGCGCTCGCCTTCGACGAACACGACCGTTTTTATGGCAACCTGCAGTATCTCGGTTATTGCAACCGCCGCTGCAGCCGTACCACGTACCGCTATCTGTACACGGATTTCGACAAGGTCCTCGATCCGCTGCAGTCGTCGCGCAAAGACCGGGTCGTTGACGGCACCGGGTGCAAGATGTGGACCAGCGCGCCAAATGGCTGGCTGCCGGGACAGGTAACCGGAATGGCCGTCTACGGCGGTTACATCGACGCTGCGTGTACCGGCGAGACCGTGGGCGTGTGGGTCTTTCGCGCCGACAGCTTCAGCAAGCAGAAACCGGTCGAGGAGCTCCTCGTAAATCCGACGGACGCGAAGATCGGGCCGTAACGGGCTGTCGCGCCGTGACAAGCGTTGTTTACGATGACACGCGTTGTAGTTGGGCTTCGAGTTCGCGGATGCGGGCGTGGGAACGATCGGCGTCGATGTGATCGTAAGCGGCGCTCGCGCTGCGTGCGATCGCCTCGAGTAACGACTGCTCGTCGGCTGAGAGCGCGATTCCGTTGCCGCGCGCGCCGTAGAGCACGAAACCGAAGACCGACCCGCGCATGACGAGCGGGACCACCAGCGACGGTGCCTTCGGGCCGCCCGGAAGGATCGTCGCCGCGCGCGGCCGTCCGTCGAGCATGACCGGGGCGAGATCGGCGCGCAGTTCGACGATCAGCGGATCCTCCGCTTCGATGGCCTCGGCGTCGCGGCGGCTCCAGCCGCGTTCCGCGCGGCGTTGGAACGCGCTGCCGCTCGTGGGTGCCAGGAAGAGCGCGGCCGACGCGAGCCCGAGCACGCGGATCGGCTCGTCGACCAGGAATTCGATCAGCGTTTTTTCCGACGACGTGTTCGCGAGCGCGCGGGCCGCGCGGCGCAACGCTTCCTCCGCGGCGTGCTGGTCGCGGAAGAAGACGGTGTTGAGGAACTCTTCGATGCGGCCGTGCAGCGCGTTGAGCGAGAAGCCGATCACCAGTGCTGCAAAGAGGCTGATGTAGATCGCCGGCTGCGTGCTTTCGAAGATCTGCTCGGCGCCCCACTCGATCGTGCCGAAGAGCAGCAGCAGCGCCGCGGTAACCGCGCCGTAGAGGGCCGCGCGCCCGATCGCGAAGCGGAAGTCGATCACGCGTTCGGAGAGAAACCCGTAAAGCACAAAGATCGAGCCCGTGAGGTTGAACCACGGCAGCAACGCCGCGGTCCAGTTCTGCAAGTGGATCAGCGGCACCGACGTGTTCCCTGCCAGCGTGCTCACGACGTTGGCGAAGGCCCAGGCGAGATCGAGGATCGGCCCGAGCGCGATGCCCGCGATTACCCAGGTGACGCGGCGCCGTTCGAGGGCCGTCGCCCCGGACGCGATGTACGCTAACGTGGCGAGCACGACGACGAGCAGCAGCGAGTCGCTCAGGCTCATGAAGAGATTGGTCGGGCCGGGCATCCCGTACACTTGGAATACCGTCCAGACGATGGGGTCGACCCACACGAGAAAGACGATCGCCGAGAGCGCGGTGGCGGTGCCGAAGAGCCACGGCCACGCCCGGCTCGGATGCCCGTAGAGCCGGTGCGCGAAGATCAGGATCATCAGCTGCGTGAGCGGATAGACGACTTGAATGGCGACGTCGCTCGCAATATTGGCCGGCCAGCGCGCCAGGTCGAGCGCGGCCTGATTGATCTTGATGAGCATCAAGATCGTGTACAAGTAGAAGGCCAGCGTTATCGGGCGCGGGCGCATCAGGAAGAGCGCGGTCGCGAGGCCGAGAGAGAGGAAGAAGCTCAGCGGCACGCCGGCGTCGCGCGTGAGCGTAGCGCGCCTCGTAAAGTCGGGCGAGCCCGAAACGATCGTGGTCGTGAACGTTCGGCCCGCGCGCGTGGCTCGCACGGCGATTCGTTCGTGGGCGTGCGCACCGCGCAACAGGGAAAAACGCTGCTGTGGCGTGAGCGCGGAGAGATCGATTGCGTCGCCGGTTTGGAGCGCCGGCGCAGGCGAAGCGCCGGCGACGACCTGCACGGTCAACGTGTCGTTCACCAGCACCAACGGGTAGACGCCCAGCTGCAGCGAGTTGTACTCGACCACGGCGAACACCACTACCATGAAGACCGTGCCGATGGCGACGACTGCCAGCGAAAGCCGCTCGCAGACGAACGCAACGGCCGCTTTCAGCAAGCCGCCGCTACGCGAAGGTGACGCGTCCCGTTCCGAGATCATAGATTCCGCCGGCCACTTCCACCTCGCCCGCCGCGACCGCCGCGGCAAGGATCGGCGAGAGCGCCGTCAGCGCGGCTACGTTGGCGGCGACGTTCCGCTCTATCGCGTTGGCCACCCAGTCGCCCGGCAACGACTGCGCGGCTCGTGCGATTGGCGCGAGCGATTCCACGAGTTTGGCGATGTGCCCGGGCGGCAGCGTGCCGCTCCGGCAGTAATCGACCGCCGCGGTGAGCGCGCCGCAGCGCGTGTGGCCAAGCACCACGACGAGCTTGGCACCTAGCAGCGCCACGCCAAATTCGACCGACGCGAGGTTATCGTCGTTGAGAAAGTTGCCGGCCACGCGTACCACGAACAGGTCGCCGGGCTCCTGATCGAAGACGATCTCGATCGGGACGCGCGAGTCGGAGCAGCCCAAGACCACCGCATACGGGCTCTGCCCGTTCTCGAGCGCGAGCGCGCGAGCGGTCATTTCAGCGTGCTGCGGCGTGCCCGCGGCAAAGCGGGCGTTGCCGGCCTCGAGGCGAGCGAGCGCCATGCCCGCGGCTTCTCGCCACCTCCGGGAGACCCTTGCCCTTGCATCCTCGCCCTGCGCTGTGGTAGGCTAACCGACGGCTCCAAAGACCGTAACCGGCCGCCAGGCCTTAATTTCGGAGACGAAGGGTTACCGAGGACGCGCGAGGACGAGACGCTCCGTGCCGCTGTGGCGGCGCGAGCGTCGCGAATGATGCGCCCTCACCGGGGCGCTTTTCTTTTTTCGTTTAGGACGCTTGTCCGGGGAGTCACTAATCATGCCTACCGCACGCAAGGAAGCCGCCGTCGGCGAGCTGACCGAACGGCTGGCAAACGCCCAGAACCTGTTCTTCACCGATTACGCTGGACTGACGGTCGCCGAGATCACGAAGCTGCGCGGCGAGTTGCGCAAGGACGGCAACACCTACGCGGTCGTCAAGAACACGCTCTTCAAGATCGCCGCCGGCGACCTGGCCGCGCAAGTGGAAGAGTATTTGGCCGGTCCGACGGGCGTCGTCTTCGCCGGACCCGATCCGGTCGCGCCCGCCAAAGCGCTCAAGACGTTTAGCGATTCGGTCAAGCGCGTAACCGTGAAGGCCGCCTACATCGACGGCAAGGTCGTCGACGCCAAGCAGGTCGACGTGCTCGCCAAGTTGCCGCCGAAGATCGAACTCCTCGCCCAGCTCGTCGGAACGCTCGCCAATCCGCTGCGCGGACTCGTCACCGTGCTTTCGGGCAACCAGCGCGGGCTCGTTCGCGCGCTCGACGCCATTCGCGAGCAAAAAGAAGCCGCATCCTCCGCTTAGGTCATCCACCGCTGTAGATAAGGAAGAGACAGAACATCATGGCAGTAGCCGAAGTCATCGAACAGATCGATAACCTCACCGTGCTCGAGCTTGCGGATCTCGTGAAGCAGCTCGAAGAGAAGTATGGCGTCTCCGCGGCCGCACCGGTCGCAATGATGGCCGCCGCTCCGAGCGCCGCCGCACCCGAAGCCGAGAA
This sequence comes from Vulcanimicrobiota bacterium, assembly GCA_963844705.1. Lineage (GTDB taxonomy): Bacteria > Vulcanimicrobiota > Vulcanimicrobiia > Vulcanimicrobiales > Vulcanimicrobiaceae > Cybelea. The sequence continues at coordinate 935,266 of CAWJPI010000001.1, forward strand.
GACCGAGTTCGACGTGATCCTGGCCGAGATCGGTCCGGAGAAGATCAAGGTCATCAAGGCCGTGCGCGAACTCACCAGCCTCGGTCTCACCGAAGCTAAGGCGTTCGTCGAGAGCGCGCCCAAGGCCGTCAAGGAAGGCGTTCCCAAAGACGAGGCTGAGAGCGTTAAGAAGAAGCTCGAAGAAGCCGGCGCTAAGGTAGAGATCAAATAAACCCGCAAGCGACGCCGGTCACGCCGGCGTGGGCGCAGCTGCTCCCGCTCGTCATCGTCGTGGGGCTGCTCGCCTTTCGCATGCTGCGACCGCAACGCATCAGCGTCACGCGGATGTGGGTGTCGCCAATAATCCTCTGCCTGCTGGCGGCATGGGTGATCTACCTCAACAACACGCTCTATCCGGCGCCCCCGCTGATGATCGCGCTCTGCGTGATCGTCGGCGGCATCGCCGGGCTGCCATTCGGCATTCTTCGTGGGATGCACACCGACGTGCGCCCGACCGACCGGCCCGGCGTGATGTACCTCGGCTCCTCGTGGGTTACGCTGGTGATCTTCGCCGTGGCCTTCGGTCTGCGCTCCGTCGTGCGTTTGCTGTTGCCGGCGCGCGGTACGCTCACCGGCACGATCGGCGACGGGCTGCTCGCCTTTGCGATCGTCTTCGTGGCGGCGAGCTACGTGGTGATTTTCCGCAAATACGAAGCGCTCGCGCACGCGGCGCCGAGCGCCACGCCCCCCGCGGCTCCGCCCGTCACGTAGCGCGCAGCGCGCTGGGCGTGATGCCGAGCACGCGCCGCATGCAGCGCGCAAGGTGACTTTGATCGGCGAAGCCGGAGGCGAGCGCGACCTCGACGAGCGGGCGCTTTTCACTTTGTAGCAATTCCGCTGCGTACTCGACGCGGCAGCGAATCACGTATTGATGGACCGGTATCCCGACGCTCTGTTTGAAGAGCGTCTTGAAGTGCGAAGGGCTCACGCCCGCAACGCCGGCCAGCTCGCCGAGCGAGAGATCGCTCGCGAGATTGTCGCGCACGAAATCCAATACGCGCGCCAGACGCCGGCGGGAAAGGTGCGCTGCGGAATCGGTCTCGGATACGCAGGCGTAGGCGCGCAGTAAATGCGTCGCAAGCGCGAGTCCGAGGCTGTCGCCGTAAAGGCGGCCGAGTGCTTCGGGCGACTCCAGTTCGGCCTTCACGGCCCAGCCGATATGCTCGATGCGCGGGTCGCGCAGGTGCAGCTGCGGCGCGATGGTCACGCGCTCGGGCCGGATCCCCATCGCGTCCGCTACCGAGCGCATCAACGACGGGCTCACGTACATCGAAAGTTTGGTCGTGGCGGCTTCGGTCTCCCAAACGCGCGGTACGCCGGGCGGCACGATCTTGATGTCGCCGGGAGCTTGGAGGCGGCGCAGCGTCTCGCCGTTGCAACGGCTCGTCACGAGCAGGGGCCTGCCGACCTGCATGCTCACGTTGTGACGCGCAAACTTCTGCTCGGAGAGACCGGCCGACGCTTCGTAGAGGATCGCCTCGAAGCCGTCCCAGTGGCGGTCGTGGCTGCTCGAACGCACGCGGAAGACCATCTCGCGGTCCTCGTGCCGGCTCCAAGCGCGCTCTTGCCACATTTCGAATTGGATGCAGCGCGCGAGCGCCGGGCGTTGTGACACGATCGCAAACCCCGATCGCTTAGAATGTCAGGAAAAGGTCGCAGAACGCCTCGGAGTGGGCAACTAGTTTGGGTACAACACCCTCGGAACACAATGGCTTCGTTGCTTGAAAGGATGGCGGGATGATCAAGAACTTTTTCATGGCATCGCTGATGGGTCTCGGCTTTATGTTGAGTGCAGTTCCGGCGACGGCCGGTTACGTGTACGTGCAGGTCGGGCCTCCGGCGCCGATCTACGAAACAGTCCCGGCGCGGCCGGGCGCGGGTTACGTTTGGGTCGGCGGATACTATCGTTATAATGGCGGCCGCTACGTGTGGTCGCACGGTTATTGGGCGCACCACGACGGCCACTGGTGTGCGGGCACGTGGCACCACGGCCATCACGGCTACTACTGGACCGACGGGCGCTGGTGCTAAACCGTCCGTTTATACCGTAACCGTCCGAACGTGAGCGACGTACCCGCGTCGCTCACGTTACGCTCCTTCAAAAGCACCTTGGAGGGGCACCATGGAATTTCGATTCTTTCACTTCAGCTCGAGCACGGCGTTGACCGCGGCGGTGCTCGCGGGATGCGGCACGGCAGGCGCGCCGCTTTCGCAAACGCAGGGCTTCGCTCCGCACGTTCACGCGGCGACCAGCGCAGCGTATAGCGTCACCAACCTGGGAACGCTCGGCGGTGCGTCGAGCGGCGCAAGCAGCATCAACGATCGCAACTGGGTCAGCGGCTTTTCGAGCCTGACGTCGGGCTCGTACTTGCACGCCGCGCTGTGGGAGAACGGCGGCCCGGCGATGGATCTGGGAACGCTGGGCGGCCCGAACAGCGCGGTCGAGTGGCCCGTGAAGAACGAACGCGGGTTGATCTCGGGGATCGCGGAGACGTCGCAGCCGCAGCAACTTGGCGAGGTGTGGTCGTGCGCCGAGGGGTTCTTCCCGCAGCCGCCGAGCGGTCACATCTGCCGCGGCTTTGCCTGGGAACGTAACCAGATGACGAAGCTGCCGACACTCGGCGGCAACAACGGCTTCGCCGCCGGCGCCAACGATCGCGGCGAGATCGCCGGCTGGGCGGAGACGCGCCGGCACGACAAGACTTGCATGCCGCCGCAGGTTCTCGGCTTCGAGGCTGTGGTGTACGACACGCGGGGTCACAACGCAATTCAAGAGCTGCCACCGTACCGCGGCGATAAGGACGGCGCGGCGACGGAGATCAACGATCGCGGCCAGATCGTGGGCATTTCGGGAACGTGCGATCAGGCCGTCGGGCGATTCACCGCGCACCACGCAGTGCTGTGGCAGGGCGGGCGCCCGATCGATCTCGGGACTCTCGGCGGCACGGCGTGGAACACACCGATGGCGATCGACGAACGCGGCGACGTCGTTGGTTTCTCCGACCTCTCCGGCGATACGAGCGGCGGCCCGAACTTCCACGCGTTTCTCTGGACGAAGCAAAGCGGCATGCAAGATCTGGGGACGCTGCCCGGCGATGCTTACAGCGAGGCCTTGGGGATCAACGATCGGGGCGTGGTGGTCGGCGTCTCCTACGGCGCAAGCTTCTCGACGTCGCGCGCGTTCGTGTGGCAGAACGGGACGATGACCGACCTCAACACGCTGGTATCGTCCAGTTCGGGGCTCTACCTGCTCTTCGCCAACGACGTCAACGACGGCGGCGTCATCGCGGGCGGGGCGTGCGTGCTGGTCAGCGGCGAGTGCGGCAGCAACTCACCCGCGTTCATGGCGAGTCCGAATCAGGGTGCGGCGGCGCTGCCGCTTGGAAGCGTGCCGGTGCCGAAGTTCTCGGATCGGCTGCGCGCGGCGATCAGAGCGCGGGCGTTGCGGTAGAGTCCGTCGTCAAACGGCGACGAGAAGCGAAGCGAGGGGCGGACGGTAGAAAACCAGGTACGGAAGCACGGGAAACGTCCGGATGTCAGGCCCGAGATCAGGGCGCGTTCGCCCGGCCTTCGCATTGCGGCGCACCATATGCTCGAGCGTGCGAGTTACGCGCCTTACGAGGTCGTCCGCGACTTCCGTTCCGGCCTTTTCGGCGTAATATTCTGTGATGTGCTCGAGATCCAGCGCGGCTTGGGTCGTATACTCAATCGTCACCGCGGTGCTTTCCCTCGGGCCGCGGTACGTGCTTTCCGCTGCCGAGCGAGTTCCTCGTGGAGATCTTTTGCGGCAATCGTTCTGCCGGCTGCAATATCTGCTTCACCTAAAGCGATGGCATTTCGAAGCCACTCCAATCGCTCGGCCTCTTCTCGCATAAGGAGGCGGATGCCGTCGCGGACCACTTCGCGTGAGCGTATTCCCCCGACGCAACCTTTGCGTCAACGTAAGCCTCGAGTTCCCCCGGGAGGGAGATGTTTTTCGTGGCCATTGCCGTAGTTTAGCATCGTTGGCGTTTTTTGCCAACGCGGACCGTCGCTGCAGCGCCCGTCGCGCGCCCCGCGTTACCGCAGGAAGGCTACCAGGAGCAGCGCTACGATGTTGAGCACTTTGATCATCGGGTTGATCGCGGGGCCGGCGGTATCTTTATAGGGATCGCCCACCGTGTCGCCGGTGACCGCGGCTTGGTGCGCGATCGAGCCTTTGCCGCCATAGTTGCCGTCTTCGATGTACTTCTTCGCGTTGTCCCACGCGCCGCCGCCCGACGTCATCGAGATTGCCACGAAGAAGCCGGTGACGATCGAGCCGACGAGAATGCCGCCCATCATCTGCGCGCCCGTGTCGCCGGGGAGCAGATTGAAGTACGAAAGCAGCACGACGATCACGGGGACGCCAACCGGAATTAGCGCGGGCACGATCATCTCGCGGAGCGCCGAACGGGTAACGATATCGACGGTGGTGCCGTAGTCGGGGCGCTGGGTGCCCGCCATGATGCCGGGCATCTCGCGGAACTGGCGCCGCACCTCCTCGACCACCGCGCCGCCGGCGCGGCCGACCGCTTCCATCGAGAGCGAGGCGAAGAGATAGGGCAGGAGGCCACCGATGAAGAGGCCCGCAAGCACGAACGGGTTGCCCACCGCAAAGAGGTTGCGTACGCCCTCGATGCACGCTTGCGTTTCGCCGACGCCGCACTTGTGATTGGTAAGCTGCTGGAGGAACGAGGCAAACAGCACGAGCGCGGCGAGTGCCGCCGAACCGATCGCGTAGCCTTTGGTAACGGCCTTGGTCGTGTTGCCGACGGCGTCGAGCGGATCGGTAACGTTGCGCACGGCTTCGGGCATGTCGGCCATCTCGGCGATGCCGCCGGCGTTGTCGGTGATGGGGCCGAAGGAGTCGATCGCTACCACGATGCCGGCAAGCGAGAGCATCGACATCACCGCGATGCCGACGCCATACACGCCCGCGAGCGAATAACTGACCAGAATGCCGACCACGATGACCATCGCGGGCAGCGCCGTCGACTGCATCGAGACCGCGAGACCGGCGATGATGTTGGTCGCGTGCCCGGTGATCGACGCTTTCGCGATGCGCTGCACCGGCGGGAACTGCGAGCCCGTGTAGTACTCGGTGATAAACGTGATCGCGCCGGTGATCAGTACGCCGATTACGGCGCAGATAAAGATGCCGGTCTCGCTGACGAACGTCTGCGTTCCGAAGACTTTGGCCGTAACGAAGTAGAAGCCGATCAACGAGAGCGCGCCGGCGACGATCATGCCGCGATAGAGCGCGCCCATGATCTTCGCGCGTCGCACCTGGCCGAGTCCGACCGCGATCACGCCGACGATCGACGCGACGATGGAGATGGCACCCAGCAGGAGCGGGAAGGTCGTGGCTTCGGGCAGCTTGTCGCCGAAGAGCAGGTTGCCCAGCAGCATCGCCGCGACGGTGGTGACGCAGTAGGTTTCGAAGAGGTCGGCGGCCATGCCGGCGCAGTCGCCGACGTTGTCGCCCACGTTGTCGGCGATCACCGCCGGATTGCGCGGGTCGTCTTCTGGAATGCCGGCTTCGACCTTTCCGACGAGGTCGGCTCCGACGTCGGCCGCCTTCGTGTAGATGCCGCCGCCCAGACGCGCAAAAACGGAGATGAGCGAACAGCCGAACGCGAGGCCGACCATCGCGTTGAGAGAGATGGCGGCGTCGCCGTCGTTGACCGCGAGCAGGATCGCGTAGTAGCCGGAGACGGCCAGCAGGCCGAGCCCGACCACGAGCATGCCCGTGACCGAGCCGCCGCGGAAGGCCACGTTGAGCGCCGGCGTAAGGCCGCCGCGTGCCGCTTCGGCGGTCCGGACGTTGGCCCGCACCGAGACGATCATGCCGATGAAGCCCGCAGCGCCCGACAGAATCGCGCCGATCAGGAAGCCGATGGCGGCCTCCCTGCCCAGCGTCGGAGCGAAGAGGATCACGATGGCCATCACGATCGCGACGATGCCGATCGTGCGATACTGCCGCGCCAGGAAGGCCATCGCGCCTTCTTGGATCGCGGCGGCGATCTCGCGCATCCGCTCGTTGCCTGCGGGCTGCGCCAGCACCCAGAAGGTGAGCGCTATCCCGTAGAGCACCGCCAGGACACCCCCAATTAGTCCGGCTTCAATCGCTGTTTGTGCGGTCATTCGTGGTCCTTCATATAAGCAACCGGCCCCTGAGGGGGCCGACCGGCTGGGCTACTCCGAGGAGCCACGCAAGTCCTACGACGGCGCGGTCGCCTGCCTGCTTCACCATTTCGCGGGGGGCCGGGCGTGACCAACGTGAAGCATGGTCGACGTGAACGCCTGCGAAAGCGTCGAATTTCTCGTGGTGGGCTGCGGGCCGGCGGGTGCGACCGCGGCGCGCGAAGCGTCGCGCGGGGGCGTCGAGACGCTCGTGCTCGAGCGCGACGCGGTGGTGGGCGAGAAGCGCGTCTGCGCTGCGGGCTTGCGTCCCGGGTTCTGCGAGACGTTCGACCTGCCGCGCTCGCTGGTGCATTGCGATACGCCGCGGCTCGCGCTTTTCGATGCGGCAGGTGCCGAGCACGAGGTATTCTTCGGCCCCGGGCATACCACGACGCGCGAAGAGTTAGACGGCACGATGGGCGCGCTGGCCGCCCGAAGCGGCGCCGAGGTGCGCACGCGCGCGCTCCTTCGCAGCGTGGAAGCGGCCGACGGCGGCGCTCGCGTCGAATATGCCGATCTCGCAACCGGTGAGCGGCGGTTCGTGAGCGCGGGCCACGTTTTCTTCGCAACGGGTGCCGGCGCGCGGCTCGACGCCGAGGCGTTCGGCCGGCTCGCGGCCGCGCGCTGGCGCGACGGCCTGATGACGACGCTGCAGTATCGCGTTTATCTGGCTCGCGCCGCGGCGCCGGTCGCCTATCGCACGCTCGAGATGCACTACTACTCTGCGCGCGACGGGCGGCAGATCATCGGCTGGATGTTTCCCAAGCGCGATCATCTGGCCATCGGCTTGGGCGTGATGGGGAAGATCGACGGCGCTTCGTTGCGTGCCGAACTCGACGCGCTCGAGGGACGCGTGCGCGAGCGACTCTACGCGGGCAGCGGCGTGCTCGGGCGCAAACAGGAAGGGAGCCTGCTCTACGGCGGAATGCCGCGGCCGGGGCTCGATGACGGGCCGTTGCTGGTGGGCGGCACGGCCGCCGGCCTCGTCGACGCCACGAATGGGGAGGGTATTTACGAGGCCGCGATGAGCGGACGCATCGCTGCCGATTGCGTTGCTCGGCAACGTAACAGAGCGGAGTCGGCTGGCGGGCGCTATGCCGCCTTGGTCAACGGCCGGTTTGCGCGGCGGCTCTCCCATCGCGTGAGGCTGATGCGCTACCTCGAGCGGCGTCCGGCACGATTTGCGGCGCTTTTCGCACAGCTCGCGAGGACTCCGCGCCTAGCCGCGGTATTGCATATGGAAGATTGCGAGCGAACGATGAGCGATCGTCTTTATCTGTATCGACAGGCTCTACGTTTCGGCATTCAGACATTGGCATGCCGTGAGTAGTCAGCCCGCCGCCGCTTCCGACCGCCGGTATGATATCGGCGGCGCGTCGCTTTCCCGCGAAGAGGTGATTCACAAGTACCTCCACCTTGTGAAGTACGTCGCGGGCCGCGTCTCCATGCACCTGCCCTCGAACGTCGATATCAACGATCTCATCAACGACGGGGTCTTCGGTTTGATGGACGCGATCGAGAAATACGACGGCACGCGCGCGGTCAAGTTCGAGACCTACGCGGTCACCCGCATCAACGGCGCCATCCTCGACGCACTGCGCACGCTCGACTGGGTGCCTCGCACGATCCGCCAGCAGGCCCGCGAGTTGGATCGCGCGTCCGAGCAGCTGGAACTGCGTTTGGGCCGGGCACCGAGCAACGAGGAGCTGGCGGATCATCTCGGCTTCTCGGGCGCGGAGCTGGATCAGGTCGTGCGGCGCGTGCGCGGAACGTCGGTGGTCTCGCTGGAGGAGATGCTCCCCAGCCGCAGCGGTGACGGCATCGCGCTGGCCGAGACGCTGCAGGACGAAGAGAGCGACGTCACCCGCGACTTGGAGCACATCGAGATGCGCGACGAACTGTCGCGCGCGGTCGCGACCCTGCCGCCCCAAGAACGCACCGTGATCGAGCTGTACTACTTCAAGGGCCAGCGGCTACGCGAAATCAAAGGCGTGCTCGGCGTTTCGGAGTCGCGCGTGTCGCAGATCCACTCTGCCGCCGTCATCCATCTGCGCAAGCTGCTCCACTAGGAAAGAATCTGAATCAGAGCTTTGCTGATTCGTTATTCGTCTCGGCCGGCGAAAGCGGGGCCGCGCGGTTCTCCGGCCGTACCAGATGTCCCAGGGCGGCCGTTGCAACAACCGCGACGGCGATGAGGCCGACGACGAGCGACATCGCGGCGGGATAGCCGCGGTTCTTCGCGAGCGTCGCTTCGATCTGCAGCGTGCCGGCGGCGATCAGATTGCCGAGTTGATAGGTGAAGCCGGGGAACGTGGCGCGCACATCGGGCGGGGAGAGTTCGTTGAGGTGCGCCGGGATCGCACCCCAGGCTCCTTGCACGGCGAACTGCATGGCGATGGCGCCAAGTGCGAGCAGCGTCAGCGTGGGGCTCAGAGCCCAGAGCGGAATGGCGGCGACCGCCAGCGCCGCACCGATCATCACCACGGTGCGGCGTCCGAGACGCTGCGAGAGCGCGCCGAAGAAGATGCCGCCGGCGATCGCGCCCAGCGCGGCGAGAATCGAAAGCGTGGTCACCTGGCCGTGCGTGAAGCCATGGGCCTTCTCCAAGAACGTAGGGTAGATGTCTTGCGTGCCGTGCGAAAAGCCGTTCATCGCGGCCATGAAGACGATGGCATAGAGCACGAGCGGCCAGTGCGCGCGCAGCGCGGCGAGCTGCGCGTTTCGCTGCGCGGCGCGGCGTTGCGGCCGGCCGGCGAGCCAGACGGCCGATTCCGGTACGCTCGAGCGGATGAAGAGGATCAGGCCGGCTGGGAGCACGCCGATGACGAAGAGCCCGCGCCAGTCCCAGTGCGTAAAATGGAAGACGGCGAAGTACGCCAGCGCGGCGAGCAGAAAGCCCACCATGTAGCCCTGCTGCAAGAGGCCGCTGAAGAAGCCGCGCCGCTGCGGCGGTAACGATTCCATCGCCATCGCCGAGCCCAAGCCCCACTCCCCGCCCATCGCAACGCCGTAGAGCGCGCGCAGCACGAGAAAGACCGTGAAGTTCGGCGAGAACGCGGTGAGCAGCTCGACGACGGAGTAGAACGCGATGTCCCACATCAGCGGTGTGCGCCGTCCGAAACGATCGGCGAGCCAGCCGAAGACGAAGGCGCCGATCGGGCGGCACGCGAGGGTTAGCGTGATCGCGACCGTCACCTCGGGAACCGTCTTGTCGAAGGTCCCCGCGATGCGCACGATCACGAAGGTCAGCAGAAAGTAATCGAACGCGTCGAGCGTCCATCCCAGAAACGCCGCGACGACCGTCTTACGCGCTGCGGGGGTCATGCGCGCTCTTTTAGCGGGCGAGCACCCTTGTCATCCCGAGCGCAGCTCGGGCGACAGCGTTCGCCTACGGTGAGGCGGAGGGACTCGGCGAACTCGAGCTTACAGGGGTTGGAGAGGGCGTGGGCGTGCTGCCGGGAGGCAGTACCGCGCCGTACATCGCGAGCAGCCAGATCTGGGTGTGGCGCACCGTGACCTTCGGCACGTTGAACGTGAACTGCACGGTGTTGCTGTCGGGCGATGTCCACTTGCCGTAGTTGCCGATGATTTGATCGGTGCGTTTGCCGCGCAGATAGGTTTCGTTGTAGAGCTGCACCTGGAAGACGCGGCCCTGGAACTGCTGCGCCGGGAGCGTGAACTGCACTTGCGAGCCGCCGTTGAGAACGAAGTCGGAGTTGCTCTGCAGGCGCATGGCCATCAGCGGCGTCACGCGCATGAAGAGCGGGTTGGGCTGGTACATCGCGGGCACGTCTTTGGGCATGGGCTCGACTTGAACGGTCATCGTCCCGCCGGGCGGCGGCGACGGCGTCGGCGTGTCGTCGCTGTCATCGCTATCGTCGTTGGAGCTGGGTTCGGGGGTCGGCGTAGGCGTCGGTGTCGGCTTGGCCGTCGGCAGGGGAGAACCGCTGGGCGTCGGCGACGGCGTCGGAATGTTGAATGCGACGTTGCAGCTGTACTGCTGAGTGTAGAGTTCGACCGTCGGACACTTCATGCCGGTCGGGCCTTGGGAGATCGGATACTGCGCTTCGTTGGGAGCGAGGGTCGCGCCGGGATTCGCGAGTTCGGCCTGCCCGTTCATGCCGATCGTCGGACCGTTCATGCCGTTGGTGTTGCCGTTGAGGCTGCCGCCCATCGAACCGATGTTGCCGCCGGAGCCGATAGAGCCGGGCTGCGAAACGGGGGGCGTCATGTCGCCCATGCCGCTATCGAGGCCTGCACCCTGACAGGAGGCCAGTACCAGCGCGAGCGCCGCAAAAACGGCGCGGGCATCAAATCTCACTCTGTTATGTTCTCGTTTCGACGACGTTGCGCAACTCGTGAACGAACGCCTCGATGGAAACGTTGCGTTTTTCCTCGATGCCGCGCTGGTTGACGTTCACGGTTCCGTCTTCAACCTCTCGCTTGCCGGCTACCAGAATATACGGCACTTTCTGAGTCTTCCAATGCCGAATCTTGTAGCCGAGCTTTTCGTTCGATTCGTCAACCTCGGCCCGAAAGCCCGCTTTTTCGAGGTCTTCTGCGACCCTTCGAGCATACTCCATTTCGTGCTCGGAGATCGGCGCGACCACCGCCTGAATGGGCGCGAGCCAAGCCGGGAAGGCCCCGCCGTAGTGCTCGACCAGGTTTCCGAAGAGCCGCTCCATCGACCCGGCGAGCGCGCGGTGGATCATCACCGGGCGGTGGTCCTGGCCGTCGGCGGCTCGGTATTTGAGGTCGAAGCGAGCGGGCAGCACGAAATCGACTTGCACCGTTCCGAGCTGCCAGGGGCGGCCCAGCGCGTCGCGCACATTGATGTCGAGCTTGGGGCCGTAGAACGCGCCGCCGGTTTCGTCCACAGCATACTCTAAGCCGTGGCCTTCTAACGCGTTCTTAATCGCCAGCTCAGCGATCGCATCGGTATCGCCACGATCCTCGAGCGCGCGCCGCGAGAGCACGTACTGGAACTCGCCGAACCCGAACGCGCGCATCAAACGCAGCGCCTCGTCGAGCGTCTGCTCGAACTCGTATTGCAGCTGGTCGGGCATGCAGAAAAGATGGGCGTCGTCCTGCGTAAACCCGCGCACGCGATTGAGACCGTGCAGCACGCCGGAGCGCTCGAAACGATAGACCGTTCCAAATTCCGAGAAACGCAGCGGCAAATCGCGGTAGCTGCGCAGCCGGCTCCGGTAGATGAGAATGTGGCCGGGACAGTTCATCGGCTTCAAACGGAAGCGTTGCCCCTCCGCCTCGATTGGACCGAACATGTTGTCGCTGAAGTTAGCAAGGTGTCCTGAGATTTCGTAGAGACGCTCGTGGGCGATGTGCGGCGTGACGACCGGCTGGTATCCGCGTTCACGGAGCCCTTCGCGAATGAAGTTCTCGACGATGTTACGCACGATTGCGCCCTTCGGGTGCCAGAAAACCAGCCCGCCCCCAGCCTGTTCTTCGATCGAGAAGAGATCGAGCTCGACTCCGAGCTTGCGGTGGTCGCGGCGGCGCGCCTCTTCGAGGGCGGCAAGGTAGGCCTCCATCTCGGCGCGGTCGGGCCACGCCGTCCCGTAGATCCGCTGCAGCATCGGGTTGTGCTCGTCGCCGCGCCAGTACGCGCCGGCGACGCTGGTCAGCTTAAAGGCGCCGATCTTGCCGGCGGAGCCGGCGTGGCCGCCGCGGCAGAGATCGGTGAAGTCGCCGATCGTGTAGAGCGTGATCGGCTCGCCCTCGGGAATCTCCCGTGCCAGCTCTACCTTATATGGATTGCCCTCGAAGGCCGCGATGGCTTCCTGCCGGCTCACCTCGCGACCGCTCATCGGATAGTCGGCCTTGACGATCTCCTCCATCCGCGCCTCGAGCCGCTCGAGGTCGTCGGGCGTGAACGGCTCGGCGCGGTCGAAATCGTAGTAGAACCCGTTCTCGATGGCCGGGCCGATCGTCGGCTTCGCCTCGGGGAAGAGGTCCGCTACGGCGTAAGCGAGCACGTGAGCCGCCGTGTGGCGCATTTCGGGGAGCGTTGGCATGGGGGCCGTGCTTCGGCGGGGACTCGTCCTTCGACTGCGCTCGGGATGACAATCCTTCGACAGCGACAGGGTGCTCCTGATGACCGGGTGCTCCTAAGGATGGTGCGAGGGGCCTTAACGTCAAGTTAATCAGGCTTAGATACAACTAGAGCGTGCCTCGGGCGACGACCAGAGGCAAGAATTTTTCTTCCGCACAAGGAGTTGCTCTGTGAAATCTTGGTTGAGCCGCTGGCCTGCAGTGCTCGCCCTCGCGGCGGCTACGATTATGCCCGCCGCTGCCGCCACGCAGTTGACCGGAGCGGGGTCGACTTTCGACTACCCGTTCTTCTCGAAAGCCTTCTACGTTTACAATCAGAAGAATCCCGACGTCACGGTCAACTATCAGTCGATCGGCAGCGGCGGCGGCATCAAGCAGTTCAGTGCCAGGACCGTCGACTTTGGCGCGACCGACGTGCCGATGAACGCCGAGGAGCTGGCCGGCGCCAAGGATCCGGTGCTCCAGATTCCGGTCACGCTAGGTGGTGCGGCGATCGCCTATAACCTACCCAGCGTCAATGCCACGGTGAAGCTCACCCGCCAGGCCGTGGCCGACATCTTCCTTGGCAAGATCACCAAGTGGAACGATCCGCAGATTGCCAAGCTCAACAAAGGCGTGAGCCTGCCGGATACCTCGATCGTGGTCGTGCACCGTTCCGACGGCTCGGGAACCAGCTACATCTTCACCGATTTCCTTAGCCACGTTTCTCCGGAGTGGAAGAGCAAGGTCGGAACGGGAAAGAGCCCGCCGTGGCCGACCGGCTTGGGCGCGAAAGGTACCGAAGGCGTCGCGGGAGAGGTCCGCAGCACGCCGGGCGCGATCGGCTACGTCGAGATGGCGTACGTCGTCGAGAACAAGATGTCGGCGGCGCTGCTTCAGAATAAGGCCGGTAAGTGGGTCGACTGCAATCCGGATACGGTCGCTGCGGCTGCAGCGAGCAAACCCGAGGTGAGCGCGTCGAACTTCTCGATCGTCGATGCTTCGGGCGCCGGCTCGTATCCGATCTCGGGATACTCGTGGGTCGTCGTGTTTAAGAAGCCGTCGGACGCCGGACGCGCCAAGTCGCTCTACGCCGTGCTCTCGTGGCTGATCGGACCGGACGGGCAGGGTAATGCCAAGTCCGTCGATTACGTGCCGCTGCCGCGCAACGTCCAGGAGACGGCCGCCGCGACGCTGCGCCAAATGCAGCACTAGGCTCCGCTTCTTGACTACCGACGCCGGCTCGCAGTTTCGGCGCGTCGCGCGCTTCGTAAGTCCCGTCGACCGCGGCTTTGCCGCGGTCGTCTACGGCGGGAGCATCCTGTTCGCTTTGCTGATTCTCGGCCTCTTCGTCGAGCTGCTGCTCGGCTCGTGGCCGTCGATCGTGAAGTTCGGGCCGGGGTTCGTATTCAGCAGCGCGTGGGATCCGCTCAACAGCAAGTTCGGCGCGCTGCCGATGATCTACGGAACTTTGGTGACCTCGCTCATCGCGATCGCCTTGGCCGGGTTCATCGGCATTATGTCGGCGGTCTTCCTCGCGGATTTCGCGCCGCGGTGGCTGGCGACGCCGCTCTCGTTCCTCATCGAGCTGCTGGCGGCGGTACCGAGCGTCGTCTACGGGCTGTGGGGGCTCTTCGTGCTCGCGCCGTTCATGCGTACGACGGCTGGGCCCATTCTCCAGAAACTGCTCGGCTGGACGCCGTTCTTCTCGGGAACGATCTACGGCGTCGGCTTGCTCACGGGCGGCGCGATCCTCGCGCTGATGATCGTGCCGACCGTCACCGCGATCTCGCGCGACGTCGTCGCCGCGATCCCGCGCGATCTGCGCGAGGCGTCGATGGCGTTGGGCGCGACAAAGTGGGAAACGGCGACGCGCGTCGTGCTGCCGGCCGCGCGCGTGGGCATCTTCGGCGCGTGCGTGCTCGCCCTCGGACGCGCGCTGGGCGAAACCATCGCGGTTACGATGGTGATCGGTAATCGCCCCGAGATCTCGGCGTCGCTCTTCGCGCCGTCGTACACGCTGGCCAGCGTGATCGCCAACGAATTCACCGAGGCGACGACCGGCATCTACATCAGCGCGCTGATCGAACTGGGCTTGATCCTCTTCCTCGTCAGCATCGTCGTCAACGCGCTGGCGCGCGTGATGATCTGGAGCGTTCGTGGCTCTGAGCGAGTTTAGCCGGCGCGGCCTCGGGCGGCGCCGCGTGACCGGCGCGCTCGGCGTGACGCTCGCGCTCCTTTGCGCGTTGCTCGCGGCCGCGACGCTGTTGGTGATTCTCGGTTACGTGATGGTGCAAGGCATCGGCGCGATCAACTGGGAGTTTCTCACGCAGCTGCCGCACCCGGTCGGCGTACCGGGCGGAGGCGTTGGCAACGGCATCCTCGGCACGTTCATCATTCTGGCGATCGCGACGGCAATGGCCGTGCCGATCGGGCTGCTCACCGGCATCTATCTCTCGCTTTTCGGTCGCGGTCTGCTGCCCGAAGCGCTGCGGTTCATGTCCGACGTGCTCTCCGGCGTGCCGAGCATCGCGATCGGGCTCTTCGCTTACGCGGTGCTCGTCGCGCCGCTCAAGCACTTCTCGGCTTTCTCGGCGTCGTTTGCGTTCGCGATGCTGATGCTGCCGCTGTTGGTACGCACTTCGGAGCAGGCGATTCGCTCGGTGCCGCAGACCGTGCGCGAGGGCGCGCTGGCGCTGGGGATGTCGAACTTCCGCGCCACGGTCGGGATCGTATTGCCGACGGCGCGGCCCGCGATCATCACCGCGTTGCTCCTGGCGATCGCGCGCGTGATTGGCGAGACGGCGCCGCTGCTCTTCACCGCGTTCGGTACGCAGTTCTGGGAGACCAACCCGAACAATCCGATGGCCGTATTAGCGCTGCAGGTGTTCAACTATGCAATCTCGCCATACGCGAACTGGCAGTCGCAGGCTTGGGGCGGGGCGTTGCTGCTGGTGGCGGCGGTCTGCGTGTTGAGCCTCGGCGCGCGGCTGATGCTGCGGCGCGCGATGCACGGGTTGGAAGGATGAGCGCGGTCGCGACCGAAGTCGACGCCGTCCTCGCCACCGACGGGCTGAGCGCTTACTACGGCACGCGCAAGGCGATCGGGAACGTCTCGATCGGTTTCCGGCGCAAGGCGATCACCGCGCTGATCGGACCGTCGGGCTGCGGCAAGACGACGCTGCTGCGCTGCCTCAATCGCATTCACGAGGTCAGTTTCGACGCGCGTGTCGAAGGCGGCGTGCTGCTCGACGGGCGCGACATCTATTCCAATGGCGTCGACCCGATGGCAATCCGGCGGCGCATCGGCATGGTGTTTCAGCGGCCCAATCCCTTTCCGACGCTCTCGATTCTCGACAACACCGTTGCCTTTGCCGGCGCGGGCATGAGGCGGCAGCAGCGGCTGGAGTGCGCGCAGCGCGCCCTGCAATCGGCCGCATTGTGGAACGAGGTGAAGGACAAGCTGCGCAGCAGTCCGCTGCGTCTCTCGGGCGGCCAGCAGCAGCGCCTCTGCATTGCGCGCGCAATCGCGGCGCAACCGGAGGTGCTGCTGATGGACGAGCCCACCGCGTCGCTCGACCCGATCGCGACGGCCGTGATCGAAGAGCTGATGTCGTCGCTGAGCAGCGAGTTCACGATCGTCGCGGTGACGCACAACATGCAGCAGGCGGCGCGCGTCTCCGACGTCACGGCCTTTATGCTGGCCGACGAGAGCGGCATCGGCCGCCTCATCGAGATCGACGAGACCGGCAAACTCTTCACTAAGCCCGCCGACCGCCGGACCGAGGATTACATCACCGGCCGCTTCGGCTGAGGCGCGGCGGCGTCACGCCGCCGCGCGGCGCGGGAGCGCGTTTGCGCATCCCGAATAGGATGACCACGGTTACAAAAGGAGGCCTCGCCATGCTGAGCCGTTTTGCCGTTGGCACCCTATGCGCGCTCTCGATTGCGATCGGCGGCTGTGGAGGGCCCGGAGCGCCGGGAGTTCCGGCTGGCGCGGCGGGACAGTTCCGTCCGGCCGCTCCCCCGGTGACGCCCAACGCTAACACAGCGTTTCTCTACATCGGGAGCCAGCTGCTCTCGCAATACGAGATCGGAAGCGCGGAGCCGGTACGCTCCGTAAAGGCGGATGGGCAGACGGTCGGGCCGATGACGCTCGATCATTCGGGCCGACTGATCGCAACTGACGGAGTCTCCGGCGTATCGGTTTGGGATGCGCACACGCTGGCGCTGCTCAATACCATCGATGCGACCTACCCGACTTCGGTGGCGGTCGATGCCTATGACGATATCTACGTCACGAACTGCGGCGGATCCGTGGGTATCATTTCGCCGGGCGGAGGGCGGCAGGTCGGCTCCATCGGCGACAAAGTTGGCGGCGCGTGCTTGGTGGCGGCCGACCGCTCGGGTAACATCTACGTCGTCGGGCTGATCGAGGTGTACGCTCCCGGGAAAAGACCGGGGAAGGTGCGGCTGGTGCGGAGCTTACGGCAGGGCCTGAGCAATCCGTACGCAATGGCGTTCGGGCCGACGGGCGACGTCTACGTCGCGAACTATCCGATCTACCAAAAGACCGGTTCGGTGGTGGTGTTCGGACCGAATAGCCGCATCCCGAAGTTGACGATCACCGACGGCATCGCTAATCCGGAGGGAATTGCGGTCGATTCGAAGGGAATGCTCTACGTGGCAAGCGATCAGAACAGCTGGCATCATCACGACGGCTGGTTTACGGTCTACGCTCCCGGCAGCGGCAAAGTACTGCACCGCGTGAGGCGCAGCATTAACGGGCCGCTCTCGCTGACCGTCGATTCATCCGATAACCTGTACGTTGCGAATGCCTACGGCAACAACGTCTCGGTGTACGGTTCGAGCGGGACGACCCTGTTGCGCAGGATAAAGAAAGGCGTCAACGGTTTCGGCGATCTCAACCAGATGGCGGTCGGCATCTAGCGCGCACGTCTACGGCATTTCATCGGAGGAGGATTTATGCGGTTCGGGGTTTGGGTGGCGGGTTCGCTCGCAACGGCGCTGCTGGCGGGGTGCGGCGGCAGTGCGCTCGCGCCTAGCGTCGAGGGGAGCGGGGCCGTGCCGCAAACCGCGCCGAAGGCGAGCGGCGATCTGATGTACGTGTCGGATACCGAGACGGGCGACGTCTACGTGTTCTCGTATCCCGGCGGCGCGCTGCAGCAGACGTTGACCGGCCTCACCGATCCGGGGGGTGAGTGCGTCGATGCCAAGGGCGACGTGTTCGTGACCAATACCGGCGGAGAGAACGTGCTCGAATACGCGCACGGCGGCAAGGCGCCCGCGGCCACGCTCGAGGATCCCGGCTACTTTCCATTCGGCTGCGCGGTCGATCCGAGCACCGGCAACTTAGCCGTGACGAACTTTTCGGGCCAGAGCAGCGGCCAGGCCGGCAACGTCGTGATCTACGAGCACGCCGCGGGCAAGGTGAAGAAGCACTACGCGGATTCGGCAATCCAAGGTTTCCTGCTCTGCGGCTACGACGACAAAGGCAATCTCTTCGTCGACGGGATGACGCAGGCGAGCAGCGCGGCGTTCGCCGAGTTGCCGAAGGGCGGCTCGAAGTTCACGAATCTCACGCTCGATCAGAGCATCGAGATGCCGGGCGGCGTTCAATGGGACGGCAAGTACGTCGCCATCGGCGACTCGGCGGCCAATGCGATCTACCAGTTCTCGATCGCGGGAAAGAAAGGCACGAAGGCCGGCACAACGCAGCTGACCGGCGCGAGCTTTACCGTGCAGTTCTGGATCGACGGCTCGCGCGTCGCCGGCGCCGACTCGGGAATCGGCAACGTCGGCGTCTGGAAGTATCCGTCGGGCGGAGCCGCCCTCAAAACGATTACCGGACTTTACGTGCCGCTCGGCGTGACGATCAGCAAAGCATCGCAGTAGCGCCCTGTTCGGCGATCGCTTGACCGGGGGGTGATGCGACGATGCCCTCGGGGTCCTCGGGGCGGCAACGCCAGGGTGACGAGCGGCGGTTAGGATGACAAAGAGCTTGCGAAGCGAAGGGCTCGCCTCATCAACTAGAACTGCGATCGTAAGGAGGCAGCGGTGTTCGAAGGTCGAGTAGCATTGGTTACGGGCGGAACGCGCGGCATCGGTGCCGCTATCACCGAGATGCTTGCGGCCAACGGAGCGTCGGTCGCGGCGGGCTACAATCGCGGTAAAGACTCCGCCGAAGCGTTTAAGAAGCAGATGCACGCAAAGGGCGCCAAGGTTTCGGTGCATCAGGGGCGCGTCGATCAGACCGACGACGTCAATCGCGTCGTCAAAGAAGTGATGGACGAATTCGGGCGCATCGACTACCTCGTGAACAATGCCGGCATCACCGTCGACAAGACCGTGCGCAAGATGTCCGTCAACGATTGGCGCCAAGTGCTCGACGTCAATCTTTCCGGAGCTTTTCAGATGACTAAGGGCGTGCTCGAGCACATGATCGAGCGCGGTTCCGGGCGCATCGTGAACATCAGCTCGGTGATCGGCGAGACCGGCAACATCGGCCAAGCCAACTACGCCGCCTCGAAGGCGGGCCTCTTCGGCTTCAGCAAGAGCTTGGCGCTGGAGATGGCGCAGCGCGGCATCACGGTAAACTGCGTGGCGCCAGGCTTCATCGCGACGGAGATGGTCTCCGCGATTCCCGAGGCGGCGCTGTCCAAAGTGATCGAGAAGATTCCGCAGCGCCGGCTCGGCAAGCCCGCAGAGGTGGCGCGCGTCGTGCAGTTTCTCCTCGAGGACGATTCCAGCTACATCACCGGAGCCGTTTACTCGATAAACGGCGGATTGGACATGTAATGCCGTTCATGTATTGCGACCCTCCGGCCACGATCGCCGACATCCGCCCGGCGGTCGATAAGACTCACGCCGGGAGCGGCACCGTGACGCTCGCCAGCGGCGCCAGCTTCGAGATCACCGTGCCCAGGCCCAGCAACAACCAGACCGAGTTCCTCAACAAGCTCAAACAGACCGATCAGATTCAGATCTGCTACGCACCGCCGCAGAAGTGGGCCGACGCAGGTTCGACGGCGCGCATGGCGATCGTCGGCGATCTGACGAGCAACGCATACATTTACGTTCTCGCCTATCCGGCAAAGCAGTAACCGCTAGCGCTGGTACTTTTCCGTGAGGCGCTGCGCGTACCACAGCGGCCACGGTTCCGAACGCGCCTGAGCTCCGTACTGCTCGTCGAGCGCGACGAGGTCGCGCGTGAGGTGGCTGCGTACCGGCGTATTGTTCAACAGCTTCGGCAGGTCCGAGTGGTGCAGCAGCCAGTCGGAGTAGAAGGTCGCCCAGTCGTCGTCGTTGCCGTCGGTGTCCGCGAAGACGACGTGGTGGACCTCACCGACTTGGTGGAGCAGCGCGGCGATCTTTTCCTCATTCATGGCCGAATACTTCGAACAGGCAGTGAGGCGCCCTCCGCATCTCGTGCGATTACGGTGGAGGCGGAGCGTCCGCAACGCCTTTGGGGTCGCCGAGACCAGTTATTTTGGTAACGTAGGTTCCGCTGGGATAGTCGAACACCCATACGTAGGCATAGCCCGAACAAAACAGTAAGCTCTCGTCATGGTTTAGGGCTACGAAGGCAGCGCCGGTGACTCCCTTTGCAAACGTCGTGCTCGTTTCGTAAGGCGGGGCGCTGACGTGAATTACGTTTTTTACGACGTCGGGGACGACGAGATTATCTCGTGCGTCGAGAGCGATACCGTCCGTCACGCCCGTTTCAAGTTTCAGCGGCGTAGCCTTAGAACTGCCTTTTAAGAACTCGACGAACTCGCTCTTGTAATGGGGAAGGACCATCGCGACGAGAAGGTTGCCGTGCGAGTCGAACGCCAAGCCCGTCGCCGGGTGCGGCGTCTTGAAGAATTGTATGGCTTTTCCGCATTGGGCAAACTCGCTTATGCCGGGAGCGATCGAGCTATCGTCCGCCGTGTAGACGTTTCCTTTGCTATCCGTGGTAACGCCGACGATTGCATCGGAGCCGGTATCGTACGTGCATTTCGGCTTCTTCCCGCCGTTTGCATACTCACTTATCGTGTCGGCGTATTTTTTGTTTTGCAGTAGGTAGTTTGCGACGTAAAGGTTGCTCTGCGAATCCAGCCAGAGTCCCTGCGGATTGGCGAGGCCTTTGGTAATCGCGTATTCGGGTTCGTACGAGCCGTTGTTCAAAACTTCAACGGATAGGGGGTTGAAGGCGGCGACGTAAAGTTCGCCCGCCGACGCGCGCGGCAGGCCCCGGCCCGAAGACGTGCTTTGGCGCGGCAGAAGCGCGCCGCGGGGGCCGTCGCCGACGACGCCACTGGCACAGGATGCCAAAAATGCCAACCCGGCGACGTATAGCGCAAGCTTCTTCATGATGTCCCTAGCGAGCAACGGTGCTTTGAAGAAAAGCTACGACGGCCGTACGATCTGACCTCCCCGACAACGCCGAGCGAGATATTCCGCGGCTCGCGTCCGTGAATAGGCTCGATCGGCCGAGCACAACGGGGCGGAAAAGGTAAATCGGTGGAGCGTTGGGTAAATCTAGCGCGTGGATAGTTTATCTCTCAGTGGGCGCGTCGGGGTTGTTACCGGCGGCGCTCGCGGCATTGGCGGCGCGATCAGCACGCTGCTCGCACAGGACGGCGCAACCGTCGCCGTGCTTGGTCTGCCCGACGATCGCGAGCGGGCCGCGCATCTGGCGGCGCGCCTCAACGGCGCGGCGTCACGCATTCACTTCTATCAGAGCGACGTCGGCATCTACGACGAATGTCGCGAGGCGGCCGAGAGGGTGGTGCGCGAGCACGGCCGGATCGACTTTCTGGTGAACAATGCGGGGATTACCCGCGACCATACGGTCCGCAAGATGACCGTCGAGGAGTGGCAAGCGGTTCTGCAGGTTAATCTCTCGGGGCCGTTTTTCATGATCAAGGCCGTGCTCGAGACGATGCTCGAACAGGGCTTCGGGCGGATCGTCAACGTGAGTTCCGTCGTCGGCGAGGCTGGGAACTTTGGGCAGGCCAACTACGCGGCGGCCAAGGCCGGCCTCATCGGCCTTACCAAAACCGTCGCGCTCGAGGTCGCCAGGCGCGGCATCACGGTCAACGCGATCGCGCCGGGCTTCATCGAAACCGACATGACCAAGGCGATGCCGCAGGAAGCCATCGATAACGCGATCGCCCAGACACCGGTGCAGAGCCTCGGCCAGCCCGAGGAGGTCGCGCGACTCGTGCGCTTCCTGCTCGACGAGAAGGCGGGCTATATCACCGGTGCCGTCTACAACATCAACGGCGGATGGTACATGTAATGCAGACGACGATCGCACCAGAAGAACTAAAGTACGGCATCGACGTTACCGGGCTCGATCCCGCGTCGCTGAGCGACGCGGTGCGCGCCGTGATCGCCGACGTGATGATGGATCCGATGCGGATGAGCACGTGGATGGCCGGCTTCGCGCTGGCCGAGCAAAACGTGGGGCTCAACATGCTGCGCCGCCTCGGCGGCGAGAGCCCGAGCAGCTCGCCGTTCCCCGGCGACAAGCGCTTCGCGGAAGAAGAGTGGCGCAGCAATCCGATGCTCGCGGGCGTGCTCGAAGATTATCGCGCGCGCACCGACGCCGCGCTCGCCCTCGTCGATTCGGCACGGCTGCCCGAGGCGACGCGCCGCAAGGCGCGCTTCGCGATGCAGCTGATGTGCGACGCCTATGCGCCCAGCAACGTGCCCTGGCTCAACCCCGGCGTCGTGAAAGAAGCGACCGAAACGGGCGGCGAGAGCCTGGTGCGGGGCATGCAAAATTTTCTCGACGACGTGCAGAACAACGGCGGTTATCCGCGACAGGTCGATCGTTCCGGCTTCGAGCTGGGGCGCAACCTCGCGGCCACGCCGGGCCGGGTGGTCATGCGCAACGAGCTGATCGAGCTGATCGCCTACGATCCGCAGACGCCCGCAGGTTCACGCGATGCCGCTGCTCTGCAGCCCGCCGTGGATCAACAAGTACTACATCATGGATCTCGCGCCGGGACGCTCGTTCGTGGAATGGGCGGTCAAGCACGGCCATCAGACCTTCATGATCTCCTACCGCAATCCCGACGAGTCGCTCTCGCACCTCACGATGGACGACTACCTGCGCGACGGCGTGCTCGCTGCGCTCGACAAGGTACAGGAGTTCACCGGTGCGCCGCAAGGTCAACATCGCCGCGCTCTGCCTCGGCGGCACGCTCGCGCTGATCGCGCTGGCCTATCTCGCGGCGCACGGCCACGGCGATCGCATCGCGGCGACGACGCTCACCAACACGCTGATCGACTTCGGCACTCCCGGCGATCTGGGCGTCTTTACCGACGAAGACACGATCGCGCGCCTCGAGAAGCGGATGCAGGAACGCGGCTATCTCGACTCGGCGGAGATGGGTCGTACGTTCGACTGGATGCGCTCCAGCGACCTGATCTGGAGCTACGTCGATCAACAACTGGTTCAAGGGTAAGCAGCCGCCGGCGTTCGACATTCTCTCGCTGGAACAACGACTCGACTCGCATGCCCGTCGCAATGCACTCGCAGTACCTGCGCGCGTGCTACCTGCACAACTCGATCGTCAAGCCGGGCGAGTTCGTCATCGGCGACACGCCGATCGATCTCGGTAAGATCACGACGCCGCTCTACGTGCTGGGCGCCGAGAACGATCACATCGCGCCCGTGGCGTGCGACGTATCAAACCACGCAGTACGCCGGCGGCGTTTCGAAGTACGTGCTCACGAACTCGGGGCACATCGCCGGCATCGTCAACCCGCCCGGCGGCAAGCGGACGTGGCACTACACCAAGCCCGAAGCGCTGCACGGCGAGAGCGCGGACGCCTGGCTCGAGAGCGCCGACCGCCACCAGGGTTCGTGGTGGGAGGACTGGGCCGGCTGGGCCGAGGCTCACGGCGGGGAGATGCGCGAGCCGTACGCGCTCCCGCAGGGCGAACCGGCACCCGGGCGGTACGTGCGCAATGAGGGGCTCTAATGGACAACGATGACAAATCACCCGCCAGCGGTGCCTGGCGCAGTCTCGGCGACTTCATCCGCGGCCAGCGCGAGCTGGCCAACCTTTCGATGCGCCAGCTGGCGGAGATCGCCAAGATCTCCAACCCGTACCTGAGCCAGGTCGAGCGGGGACTCTACAAGCCCTCGGCCGAGGTGCTCAAGAGCATCGCCAACGCTTTGCAGATCTCGGCGGAGACCATGTACTCGCAAGCCGGGCTGCTCGACGATTCAACCTCGCGCGACGAGAGCCACCACAGCGTCGAGCATGCGATAAAAGTCGACCCGCGGCTCTCCGTGGACCAGAAGGACTCCCTGATTCGGATCTACCGGAGTTTTATCGGCCGAACCAGTTGACAGGCACAGCATCTGCTTGGTATACTTAGCACACAGAAATCAAGAACTACCGCTAAGGAGAACCGAGCAGCATGTCCGTCAACGTTTCCGATTACATGACCAAGTTTCAAGAAGACAGCCTCAAAGCGATCAAGCAGACGCAAGAGGCGTCGCTCAACGCGATGCATTCGTTCCGCGAACTGACCAAAGAGTGGAATGAGAAGCCGGGCACGCTCCCGTCGCTCGAGAATATGCCCAGCCCGACGCAGCTCGTCGAGATGTCCTTCGGTTTCGCGAGCCAGGTGCTCGAGATGCGCAAGGCCTTCACGATGCAGATTGCCGAGATGATCGTCGATACCCAGAAGCAGCTGTCGGAGCAGGTTAAGGCGTCCGCGCCGAACGCCAACGGACAGGGGTATGCGCCGAGCAACCCGCAGCCGAGCTCGCCGATCAACAAGCAGCCCGTCAAGTAAAACTCATCTAGGGGTTCCGAAAAAGACCGCCCGGCGTTTAGGCCGGGCGGTCTTTCTTTTTGCCGCGTTGAAGGCGGCGGCGTGAATCAGAAGCGGCTTGGGTTTGGAGCGATGCGCTTGTGCGGGCCTGGCGTGCGGGGCTGGCCGGCCGACCGCGAGAACGCGCTGCGTGTGTTACGGCGCGCGGTCGAGCTTGGCGTCGAGTTCATCGACACCGCCGACGCGTACGGGCCGGGAGTGAACGAAGAGCAGGTTGCTGCGGCGCTCTATCCCTATCGCGACGGCTTGACGATCGCGACCAAGGGCGGCTGCACGCGCGGCGGTCCGGGGCAGTGGGGACGTGACGCGCGGCCGGAGTATCTGCGCGAGGCGTGCGAGGCGAGTCTGCGGCGGCTGCGGGCGGACTGCGTCGATCTCTATCAGCTGCATGCCGTCGATCCCAGCGTTCCTTTCGACGAACAGATCGGCGCGCTACGGGATTTGCGCGATGCCGGCAAGATCCGGCGCATCGGGCTTTCGAACGTCGATCTTTCGCAGGTGCAGGCGGCGCAACGCATCGTCGAGATCGCCTCGGTGCAGAACAACTACAACGTGGCCAATCGCGAGAGCGAACCGGTGCTCGAGCACTGCGCTGCCGAGGGAGTGTGGTTCATCCCGTACTTTCCGCTCGATGGCGGCGATTTGAGTACCGCTTCGGCGCTCGAGCCGATCGCGGCGGCGCACGGCGCGACGATATGGCAGGTCGGCCTCGCATGGCTGCTACGGCACTCGCCGGCGATGTTGCCGATCCCTGGAACGTCGTCGCTCGCGCATCTCGAGGAGAACGTGGCGGCGGCATCGATTTCTTTGAGCGACCTGGAGTATCACGATCTCGCGAACTCGTTTTAAAGGCAGGAACCGCCGTCGAGCGCGCGGTTAGCGCGTCGGCCGGTGAGCCGCGCCCGAGATGGTAGAAACGAGGCCGAGAAACAAGGCTGCCGCCTTGATCGCGAGCTCCGTCTCGAGCAGAGGAAGCGAGGATCATGTCGGCTGAGGAGGGAGTTGCAGTATTCCGCCTTTGGCTCCAATCATGTAAGCAATGGCGGCCGAAAGCCCTGCGGTGTTATCAGAGCCGATAGCTCCGGGGTCGAGTCCCCAGCTTGTTGCGTAATACATCGAGGGTAGACCATTACCGAAGGAGTCAACGCCAAGCCAATCGCTCGTACTCCAACTGAGAACCGTGGCCTTCTCATACATATAGCTTATGGTACCGTCGGCGTTGAACGACACGCAATACGCGGGACTTGCTCCAGAGTTTTGATTGGTCCATAGCCCCGATAGATAGTCGAATGTTGCGTTTGCGGCGCGATAGAGAACTCCCGCAGTTTCGCGGTCTTCGTAGTATGTAGCCCCTCCCTCCTGGCCGTTGTATTCTTAGCCTGGAGCGTCTAGTTTCAGTTGTACGTCCGTGGTGAACACATGTACCATCCGGACCTCCTTTTTTAGGTAGTTTGAGTTATTTATTTATTTACTCGTGAGTGGCGGGTTTTGGCGTCATGACGCGATTCTGAAAGGCTCGTAGTTTTCGGCATCTTGCATATCAGTGATGACTTTCGCGAGGTAATGCTCGTTTCCGCAACCCAAGAGAAAGTCCGGCAAGCTCTGGCGCAGCGCGTGCATGACCACCCACTCAGAGGGAGCGATACCGGGACGAATCGTTCGCAGCCAAGAACCGAATGCCGCCCAAACAAGCCCAGGAGACGCAACACTGAGGTAGTTCGTCAGTCCTTGGCAAATGACACCGGCTGCGATGAAGACATGATAGGCGTGCACCTTGCGTTTGACTGCATTGCGATAGTCGATCGATGCGCGGTGAAGATGTTGATCTCCCGATCGACGGCGGATGGGTTTCATGTCGTGCATCCAGAAGTGATAGCCGAATGAGCCGATGACGCGCACGGCCTGCTTGAAGCTGTGCTCGATTTTGAAGCGCAGTCCATAGAGCCGAATGATATCGAGGGCGTTGAGCGAGAGATCGGTGCACATGAGCAAGCAGGAGCCCCTGGCCGGGTGCATGACGGCGACGAAGCGTACGGGCCGCCCAACTGGACGCCAGAGTAAATCGCGGACGCGGTAGGTGATGGTAATGTTGTGCTCGCCGTAGACGGGGCTGGGAGCAGATTGCGTGAGCGTTGCATCGGCCAGCAACGATTTGACGCGACCTTCTCGCCGTAGAGCGGCGGGCGTCCGCGCAGTTTGCTGGGGCGCTCTGCAGCCGCGTAGGCGACCGCATTGGACTTGACCCGCGTGATGAGATGATTGCCTTGCTCCAGCAAGCCGTTGACGATTTTGTGCGCCGCGTAGTAGGCGTCGGCGACGAAGTAAAAGGGATCACCGATGGCGACGACGTCCAAGAGCACGAGCATTTTGTCCAGCAAGGTCCGCCGGTCACGATTGGACCAGACAAGGCCTTCATGAATCCGTGCTGCTAGCGGCACCGCTACGACCGTGGTGGCGGCCTGCACGAGCAGGCCGACGGCCTGTAAGGAATGCCCCATGATGTAGCTGGGCTTGGTGCTGGCGTTGGATGGCTGGTGCAGCAGTTTGACGCCTGGCATTTTCTTGCCGCATTTGGGGACCTTGATGCCGTCCCCAACGAGCACGTACCGGCCGTTGACGCGCAGCGGTTGCGCAAAGAGGCGCAGGGCAACCTGCGCCCAGAGCCTCGTGAGCCGATCCAGATGCACACCAGTGCTGTGGAAATGCTTGCAGAGCGTGGTGTAGAGCCGCGGATGGAGCTTGAGCGCTCGAACGATACTGGTAACGCCCAGCAGATCGGTGCGCACGGACAATCCGGCGACGACAACGGCGAACCAGATGAAGGTCTTCGTGCGTGAGAACCCTGGGCGCAGGAGTACCATAGCGCTCGCCCAGTGCTTCCATAACAACGTACGTGCGTGCATTACTAAGTATAGCATACATAAGCTATGCTTGCAACACTATTGCACTTGAAATTTCGTGCTATACTCGTGTCATCATGGCATCGCAACTTGAGAAGATCGCAGCGCGAATTGCAACTATCAAAGCGGAGTTAACCGCCATCGAAGACATGCGGCCTGGATCACTCACGCGACAGTACAAAGATCCCGAACAACAAAGCGGCGCCTACTACCAACTCAGCTACACCAGAGACGGGAGGAGCCGGACCGAATACGTCCCACGCGATGCCGTTCGCGCCGTGAAGGCTCAGATCGCCAACTACAGACGGTTCAAAGCGTTGACTGATGAATGGGTCGCCCTAGGCATCGAGCAGAGCCGGCTCAAGATCAAAGAGAGAGCGGATTAACCGCACTCAAAGGCTGGCAAAACCGGCGAGAACCCGCCACTCACGAGTTATTTAGTGACCTCGGAAAAGACTAAGGCAACGACGGCGGATAGTATGCCGTACCGATTGGCGCATATAATCCGCGACGATTGGCCGGCATGGGACTCATCGCGCTTCTCGTCGCCGTCTTTCGGCCAGCAAACGTGCAAATGGCACAACATCCCGAGCTATATAGAGATATCGCTGTCGCGCCGGCATTTTACATTCGGCTTCCGCTGCAGCTCGTTCTCATCGCTTGGGTTTGGTGGGTCTGCTTACAGTAGTCGTTAAGGCGTTACTTTGAAAACAACTCCGCAGCCGGGTCCGCCGAAAGGCGGCACGCACGCGCTCGAGCCCCCAAAGGCTGTGGTGCCATACATCGTACCGGTCGAGTCGGCGGTCAGGCTCGCGTGCGGGCTGCTGCCGTCGCCGGTTTGCGAGCCCTGGAAGCTGTAGAGCACTTTCTCGATGAAGCCTTTCGGAGCGCGGCCGATCTTGAACGCGATGCCGCAACTGCAAGAGGTCTTGCCACCGAGCACGGTCGTGCCGTAGAAGTTACCCTTCCCGTCCTTATAGAGACCGTTTTGATCGTAAGGATACGCACCGTCGCGAGCGCTGACGCCAAAAGAGTGAATCAACTGCTCCGTATACTGCGATCCCGAACGTTCTAGTTCGAACGCCGAGCCGCAACCGTAGTTGCCGCATTCCGTCGCCTTACCACCGTTCTTCGTCAAGCCATAGAACGTATTGTTCTTACCGGCAACCAGCGCGGATCGCGGGTTCCCACCGTCGTTCGGAGCGCCTTGAAACCGGTAAAGGATGCTCTCGGTGCCTGACGACGTTACTTTGAAAACGATACCGCAACCGGGCGTGCCCGACGGCGACGCCGCGCAGCCCGCCGTTCCGCCGCCGAACTGCGTCGTTCCGTAGAGTGCGCCCGACGCATCGGCGATCAGCGTGTCCGCAGGGAGCGCGCCGTCGTTGCCACCCGTAAAGCTATGGAGAATCTTTTCGGTATATCTCGACCCCAACGGAGTCAGCTCAAAGACGGTCCCGCACCCCGACGTGAAGGACGGCGATCCAATACATGCGTTCGACCCGCCGCCCAAATCGGTCGTGCCGTATAGCACGCCGTGCTTGCCCATCAACAGGTTCCCGATCGGCGCCGCGCCGTCGCTGCCGCCTTGAAACGCATACAGGACACGCTCGTTAAATCCCGAGCCCGACGGGAGCAGTTCGAATGCCGTGCCGCAGCCGTTGCTACAGAGCGGACCTCCTCCGCCATACTCGGTGACGCCGTAAAGGACGCCGTTCTGGCCTGCAATGAGTCCCGCATCGGCTGAAATGCCGTCGTTGCCGCCTTGAAAACTATAGAGAACCGACTCGCTGCCCGATGCCGAAACCGCGAATACAGTGCCCGCGCCCCCGCTCGGCCCTGCGCCGCCGCCATTGGTCGTTCCGTAGAACTCGCCGTTCGCGCCCGGCAGCAGGTTCGAATACGAAACTGCACCGTCGTTGCCGCCTTGAAAACTGTAGATAACCGCTCCGGAAGAGATTGATGGCGCGATTGATGTCACGCCTTCCGAAGGCAGACCATTGGCATCGCCGCATGCAGCTAAGAGCGCGGTGCCCAGACATGCGAAAAGCCAGTGCCATCGAAACACGGGTCACGTCCTTTCAACGAGGATAAACCA
Source organism: Vulcanimicrobiota bacterium (assembly GCA_963844705.1). GTDB lineage: Bacteria > Vulcanimicrobiota > Vulcanimicrobiia > Vulcanimicrobiales > Vulcanimicrobiaceae > Cybelea. Next base: position 964,423 of record CAWJPI010000001.1, read on the forward strand.
GTCCATGGTCATCGTCGTCTGGTCGCGGAGTACCTTAAGCTCGGTTTGCCTCGCAATCGTGACTAAAACGCAAGAAACGTATTACCGCCAGCGCAGCCTACAATGATCAGGGTCGCACATACGGAAAGCGCTGAGCTTGATAGGCGCATAGAAGAACTCCTCAAAAGATAAAGCGACGCTTCGCTCTAGCAACGTAGGCACCGGGTTCTTATGCTTCACTCCTGATCCTCCCATGAGGATCAGCTTGCCAGGTAAGCGCGGGGGCGGCTCGCTAAGGGCGCCCAAAACGAGGCCCCCCTGCTGGGCGCCGCGATCGACGTGCCAAGTTCTCAGCTGAGATGACGATCGGACTGCCCGGCAAAACGTGGCCCGCGGCTCGGTTCACCCCGGCAGATTAAACCGACATTCCCCATATGACCGTCCTTTTCGAGCCGCCGCTGGATGATTCCGGCCGCTTTCCCGGGGCTGGGCCAGTCGAGCCGTCTGTTCGGCCCAAATGACGCCTGCGTCGGCCCGCCGGGCAGCAAAAGTGCCGACCGCAGGGACAAAAGGAGACAAATCGCCCGTCGATTTCCCCATGCGCTCGGCCGGGACGTTCATGTTGCCGTCACGGGAATCGGCGGCGCGCGCAGCGTCGCGATCAGCCGCAGGATGTCCGCGAACAGACGGCGCGGGAGGGCAACTTCGGCCATTTGGAAGGCGATGTACCGGCCGTGACTGACGACTTTTGCGCCGATCTTGATGAGCTTCTCGCGCAGGCTGGTGAGCAACCAATCTTGGATCGGCTCAGGCGTAGCGAGCGTGCGAAGGAAGTTCCCAAGATTGTACGCCAGGGCGTGCAGTTGAAGCCGGACTGCATTGGCGGCAAACGAGCGGCACGAGAGCCGCGTCCACCTGATGGCGTTCTTGCCTTCCTTGATGTGCTGCTCTGCCGTTCCGCGCTGGTTGTAGAAGGCGACGACATCCTTCGACGCATACCGCAGGTTCGTGACGATGAAGCCGACGCGGGGAAACAACTCGCCGTGGTGCCACTCGACTTTGGCCACGATCCGGCGAGGTCGGCTCCAACTCGCTGCCTGGTAGCGAAAGCTCCGGTAGAAGCGTTGCACGTAGTGGGCCGGTCGCCCCACCGGCCGCCGTAGCAAATCGCTGATACGTTCCTGTACGATCTGGTTTGCCGGTAGGCGGATCGCGTAGTCGATCCCCTCGGCTTCCAGGAACTCGTACATGTTCGGTTGAGCGAAGGCGGCGTCACCGGGAAAAGCGATGCGCTTCACGGCTCCACGGTAGCGTGCAACTACCGGCTTGAGGACCTGTTCCCAGCCGTCGGCGCTATGCACGTTACCCGGCCATTGCGCGCGACGACGGCGGCGGAATCGTCGTGTTACGATGACTAACATCATGATTCGGCGGACCGTACCGGGACGAGAGCGCGCGATCGCCGAACGTTTCGCGCGCCATGCCACCAACGCAGACGAAAACCATGCTTTGCCGCTACGCCGTCAGCCTTAGCATCGCTGCGGCACTCCTCGGGGGTTGCGGTGGATCGAACGCTCCCACCGATACGCTCGCGGCAGTGCCGCAAACGGCGCCGAGGACCTCGAGTCCGATCCAGCACGTCGTCCTCATCGTCCAAGAGAACCGGAGTTTCAACGATTTTTTCGCTACCTTTCCAGCGACGGACGGCAGTACCACCGGAGAGGCCGTGGCCAACGACGGCTGCAGCCCGAAGATTAACGGTGGCAGCATCGCGCTGACCAAGATGCCTCTCGTCCTGTCGCAGGACTTGAATCACAGTTGGAAGACGGGATATTCGGTTGCGTACGATAGTGGAAAGATGGATGCGTTCGACGAGATTCGCTTTGGCGGAGACGGCCAGTACGAATGCACCTACCCCTATCAGTACACAGACCCTACGCAGATCCAGCCGTACTGGGCGCTGGCTTCGCAATATGCTCTAGCAGAGCACATGTTCACGACAAACGGTAGCGATAGCTTCACGGCACATCAGGATCTCATACGCGGCGGCACTATCGTTGCGCCAGAGAAGGCCATGGTCGACGATCCGACGTGCGGCGACTGCTGGTGGGGATGCGATGCCACGAAGGGAACGTTCACGCACCTCGTCACGCCTGCTAACCAGTACGTGCGGCAAGGTCCCTTTCCGTGTTCGAACGTGTTTAAGGACCACTACAAGACGTTACGGGATCTGCTCGATGCAAAGAAGGTCTCGTGGAAGTATTACGTCCCACCATCGAATCAAATCTTCGGCAAGCTCTTGAGTGCCTTCGACGTGGTCGCGGCCGTTCGTTACGGGTCAGAATGGAGCAAGAACGTCGTGACGCCGGAGACCCAAATCCTTACCGATATTTCTGACGGTCAGCTGCCCGCTATGTCTTGGGTCATACCGGAGGCCGCGAACTCCGACCACCCCGACGTCGAGGTGAGCGGTAAATACGTCGACAACGGCCCGGAGTGGGTTGCCACCGTCGTCAATGCGGTCGGTGAATCGCAGTACTGGGACAGCACCGCGGTCGTCATCGTTTGGGACGACTGGGGCGGCTTCTACGACAACAAGGGCGCAGTCTTGGGCAAGTATGCCGGCCCGGGCGAGCGAGTGCCCGCCATCATCGTCTCACCCTACGCGAAGGCCGGCTACGTCTCGACGACGACGTATCAGTTCGGCAGCATTCTGCGATACATCGAAGACAACTGGCACCTCGGCTCGCTGCACACGACTGACACGTCGGCATCGATCATCGATTGCTTCAACTACGGTCAAACGCCGATTGCATTTCAGCCGATCACTTCGAGCCTTGGCAAGGCATACTTCATGCACGAGAATCATTCGTACGCGCCCCCTGACACGGATTGGTAGCCACGTTCGAGCTGCACGGTCGCGTGCGACTCGTCGGGTGCATAGTTATCGCCGGAACGTTTCGGTCCGGTGGCTAAGGCTTCAGTTTGAATACCGTGCCGAATCCGTTGCTGCCGCCTTGATAGGTGGTGCTGTACAGCGTGCCGTTGAGAGGCGTTAGCCCGGCGTACGGATACTCGCCGTCGGCGCCGCCTTTGAAGCTGTAGATTACGTGCTCGGCGCCCGCCGTGGTCATCTCGAACACGGCGCCTGCGCCGCCGGTGCCGCCCTGATAGGTTGTGCCGTAGAGTTCTCCGTTGACAGCAACGAGCGGACCGAACTGCGGGTGAGCGCCATCATTTCCGGCCTTAAACTGGTAGAGCACTTTCTCTTTGCCTGAAGTGCTCACGCGATAGACGACGCCCCACCCGGTGGAAACGCCACCCTGGTAGGTGGTGCCGAAGAGGCCGCCGCTATACGAGAGCAGCGGCGAGTACGGATACTGTCCGTCGTTGCCACCTTTGAAGCTATAAATCACGCTCTCCGTGCCGGAGGTCGTGATCCTGTAGACGGTTCCGGAGCCAGTGCTTCCGCCCTGATAGGTGGTACCGTATAGCACGCCGTTGACGTTGATGAGGCCGGCGTAGGGGTGCGCACCGTCCTTGCCGGCTTTGAAGCGGTGGAGCACGCTCTCTTGACCGCCGGTGGTCACTTTGAAGACGACGCCCCAACCGACGCCCCCGCCGCCCGTCTCGGTGGTTCCGTAGAGATTGCCATTGACCAGGAGCACCCCGCAGTAGGGGTACTGTCCGTCGTTGCCGCCTTTGAAGCTGTAGACCACATGCTCGACGCCCGTGGTGCTGACTTTGAAGACGGTGCCGTTGCCGCCGGTGCCGCCTTGATACGTGGTGCCGTACAGCATGCCGTTGGCGACGGTCAGATTGCCGTACGGATGCGCGCCGTCGTTTCCGGCCTTGAAACGGTAGATGACCTTTTCGGTGCCGTCGGAGGTTATGCGGAAAACGGTGCCCCAGCCGCCGGAGGTTCCACCGCCATACGTCGTGCCGTAGAACGAGCCGCTCAGATCGGTCAGCCCGGCGTATGGATAGGCAGCGTCGGAACCGTTCTTAAAGCTGTATAACAAGGTATAGACGGCCGCAAACGGCTGCGAGAGCGCGCCTTCGCTCGGCCACGATGCCGGTAGAGGCGAGCCGCCGCGAGCACAACTCACAAGTAGTAGGCTGATGACGATTACGTTGATTCTGCGCATGGTGAGGAAAGGAAATTTTGGGCGACCGTTCACCCGTTCCTTCGGCGAGCTGCAGTCAGGCTGAATTGTCTTCTACGCGAAATCAAACGTGCGATTGCATCGTCGCGTCGTCGTAAGCCTCCTCGCTGTGCCGGCTAGTGGTGCTCGCACTCGTCCCTCGATTGCGGTGGGGATGACCGAGGGCGTGCCGGTGGAAAAAATGATTTAGGTTAGGGTTTTGGGGGGGCGAGCGGCGAGACGAGCGGTCGCCAACGATGATTCTGCGCAATTATTGGCGAAACGGTTGGCTCAATAGGCCACGCAGGAGAAGGAGCACTTGTGAAGCCATTTGCGTTGACCCTTTGGGCGTGCGCGGTTGCCGCTAGCCTCGCCGCGTGCAGTGCCGGAGGCACTTCGAGCGCCCTGCCCTCACAGGCGAGGGCCCTTGTCGCATCGCGAGACTCATCGGGCAGCTCGCCGATCAGCCACGTGATCGTCATCATTCAAGAGAATCGCACGTTCAACAACCTGTTCGCGACATTTCCGGAGGCCGGCGTCACCGGCGCGACCAGCGGCTTGAAGATCGGCGCGAACGGCCGGGACGTGACCGTCAAACTCACTGAGGGGAACTTACAAGATAAGATCAACCTCACGCATTCGTATTCGGGCTTCCTTACCGCCTACGACAACGGCAAGCTCGACGGGTTTAACAAGGTGCAGTTCGCCAGTCATAAGAACGAGGGCAACGATCCGTACGCGTACGTCAACCCGTCGCAGATCCAGCCCTACTGGGCGATGGCCCAACAGTACGGCCTCGCCAACGCGATGTTCGCAACGCAAGGCAGCGAGAGTTTCCCCGCGCATCAGGATCTGATCCGCGGCGGCACGGAGATCAGTCCCACCGAGAGCATGATCGACAATCCCCCTTACTCCAATGGCGTTTGGGGCTGCGATTCGCCCAAGAACACACGCACCTCGCTGATCTCGCTCTACCTCCAGCTGCAGAAGAAGGGCGGCCCCTTCCCGTGCAGCAGCAAGTTCCCCAACGGCGGCGCCAGCTACACGACGCTGCGCGATACGCTCGATGAGGCGTACGTGTCGTGGAAGTACTACGCCCCGCAGCTCAAGACGTCGGGTGCGATTTGGAGCGCCTTCGACGTGATTTCGCCGGTGCGCTACGGCCCGGAGTGGAGCACCAACGTCTCGTCGCCGGAGACGAACGTTCTCTCCGATATCTCCAGCGGCAACTTGGCGCAGATGTCGTGGGTCGTTCCCGATGGCGCGAACTCCGATCATCCTGGCAGCGGCGCGGATATGGGGCCCTCGTGGGTGGCCAGCATCGTCAACGCGGTCGGCAACAGCCAGTACTGGAACTCCTGCGCCATCGTCATCGTGTGGGACGACTGGGGCGGCTTCTACGATCCAGTGGCACCGCCGGTCGGTCGCGACACGCAGGGCGGCCCCGGGCTGCGCGTGCCGATGATCGTGATCTCGCCGTACGCGCGCGAGACGTCCTCTAGCCAACCCGGCTATGTTTCGCAGACCTTCTACGAGTTCGGCAGCATCGTCCGCTTCGTCGAACAAACATTCAACCTGCCGACTTTGGGCACGACCGACGGAACCTCGAACAGCATCTCGGACATGTTCAACTTCAATCAGAGCCCGCGGCCGTTCCAGGCGATTGGGTCGAAGTACTCAAGAGCGCACTTCCTGCACGAGAAGCACTCCAACTTCCCGCCCGACGACGACTGACGCGCAAGCCGAGCGAGCGCGATGGAAAACAAGGATCGAGGCCGAATAGCCCGGCCTCGAAGACTCGTCAAGAAGGAGCCGCCCTTGAAGCGCCTCGGATTTTCGCTGGTTTCGTGCGTGCTCGCCGCGAGCGTGGCGGCCTGCGGCAGCGGCGGCGGGTCGCCGGTGCCGTACGGGGTGCTGCCCACCTCGGGCTCGGGAAGCACGCCGATTCAGCACATCGTGGTGCTCGTTCAAGAGAACCGGACGTTCAACAACCTCTTCGCGCAGTTTCCCGGCGCTACGGGCACGATTATCGGCAAGAAGAAGATGGGCACGGGAAAGAAAGCTAAGGTCGAGCCGATCAACTTAACTGAGGTCAACCTCGAAGACCACCTCAACCTGGTGCACCTGTACGCCGGCTATGTGACCGGGCTCGACAGCGGCAAGATGGATGCATTCAATCAGATCGTGATGCTCACGTCGAAGAAGACGGAGGGCGCCAAGCCCTATCAGTACGTCAATCCCGCACAGATCCAACCGTACTGGACGATGGCGAGCACCTACGGACTGGCGAACATGATGTTCTCGACGCAGGGCAGCGGTAGTTTCACCGCCCACCAAGACCTGATCCGCGGCGGCACCGCGATCACCAGCGGCGAGAGTCTCATCGACGATCCCACCTCGCCCTACGTCTGGGGATGCGACTCGGCCGCAGGCACGCAGACGTCGCTGATCACCACGCTCCTGAAATACGAGAAGAACGCCGGACCGTTTCCGTGCACGACGGCGTTCCCGTACTCCGGCACCGGTTACGAGACGCTGCGCGATACGCTCGACGCGCAGAGCGTCTCCTGGAAGTATTACACCCCGCAGCTCTCGCCCGGCCTTCCGGGCGCTCTCTGGGATGCGTTCGACGTGATCGCGCCGGTGCGTGACGGACCCGAGTGGGGCACTAACGTCGACTGGCCGCAAACCAAGATCTTCAGCGACATCACGAAGAACCAGCTGGCGGCGATGTCGTGGGTGATTCCCGATGCGTCGAACTCCGATCATCCCGGCTACTCCTCGGATACGGGACCTTCGTGGGTCACCCAAGTCGTCAACGCGATCGGTGAGAGTTCGTATTGGAACTCGACGGCGATCATTGTAGTGTGGGACGACTGGGGCGGCTTCTACGATCCCGTGGCGCCGCCGCCTGCCGATACCCAGGGCGGCCCCGGCTTCCGCGTGCCGATGATCGTCATCTCGCCGTACGCGCGCGAAACGTCGTCGAGTCAGCCTGGTTACATCTCCAACACCGTCTATGGCTTCGGCAGCATCATCAAGTTCGTCGAAGAGACGTTCAATCTGCCCAGCCTCGGCACGACCGACCAGTCCTCCAACAGCATCTCCGACATGTTCAACCTCAATCAAACGCCGCGACAGTTCCAGACGATCGGGTCCAAGTACTCGCGCGCGTTCTTCCTGCATCAGAAACCGTCGGGACTTCCGGTCGACACGCAGTAGCGATGCGAGCCGCACGTCTCGCGCGCCTCGCGGCGCTCCCGGCGCTGGCCGCGCTGGCAGCGTGCTCCGCGGGTTCGCCCGCGATTCCGTACATGCGCGACGCCGGCGCGATGCAGAGCCTCGCGCAGACGGGCGCGGGCAAGATCACCCACGTGATCTATATCGTGCAGGAGAATCGCAGCTTCGACAATCTCTTCCACGGCTATCCCGGCGCGAATACCGTTTCGCGAGGCAAGAATTCGAAGGGCCAATGGATCACGCTGCAGCCCGCGCCGCTTTCCGACAAGTACGTCATCGATCACTCGCTGCAAGCGATGATTTCCGCTTGCCGCGGCACCGGCAAGTTGCCCGGAACCGATTGCCGCATGGACGGCTTCGATAAAGAAGAGTCGTTCGGCGGCCCGGCAAACCCCGAGTACGTTTACGTTCCGCACGGCGATTCGAAGCCGTACTTCGACATGGCGCACGAAGGCGTGCTCGCCGACGACATGTTCCAATCGCAGCTCGACGAAAGTTTCGTTGCGCATCAATACGTCATCGCCGCGCAGGCGGCGTGGAGCGTTGACCTCCCGGACGGCCGCTGGGGGTGCAACGGAAAGGCGTACGATCAGGTGGCGATCATCACGCCGCAGCGGACGATCTCGAAACAGACGCAGCCGCCCTGCTACGACTACCAAACGCTGGGGGACGAGCTGGACAAAGCCGGCCTCTCGTGGCGGTTCTATGCCAGTTCGTACGGCGCGTCGTACGATAACGGCGCGGAGTGGTCGGCCTATCAGGCGGTCAAACACATCTACGATGGGCCCGATTGGAAGAAGGACGTGATCAACCCGAACTGGCGCTTCATCACCGACGTGCGCGCTGGAAAGCTGGCGAATTTCACGTGGATCACGCCGGTTTGCGACGATTCCGATCACGTGAACTGCCCCGATGGTTACGGGCCGTCGTGGGTTTCGGCGCTCGTCAATACCGTCGGACGCAGCAAGTTCTGGAACTCGACCGCGATCTTCATCCAGTGGGACGACTGGGGCGGCCTATACGATCACGTGCCGCCGCCCTATCAGGACCGCGACGGCTTGGGATTCCGCGTTCCGCTGCTGATGCTCTCGCCCTACGCCCGAGCGGGGCGCGTTTCGCACGTGCAGTACGAGACCGCGAGCGTGCTGCGCTTCGCCGAGGATCTCTTTGGGTTAGGTCAGCTCGCCCTGGCCGACCGGCGCGCAAACTCGCCGGCGAAGGATTGCTTCGATTTCAACCAGCCGCCGCGGGCATTCGTGAAGATCGCGGCGCCGCTGCCGCCAAAGTTCTTCATGCACCAGCAAGACAGCGACTATTTCGCGCCCGATTACGAATAAGGGCGGGTTGGAGGGGCACATGACCACGCTTCGTTTCAAGGATTACGCGAGAGTTCTGATTGCCGCGGGGGCGGCGGCGATGATGCTGGCGGGATGCGGAGGCGCCCGTGGCGGCAGCTACAGCGCGCTGCCGCAAGCGGCGAGCGCGATCCCCGACTCGCTGCCCAACCATCACACGTTCAAATACACCGGCAGCGGGCAGCTCTTTCGCGTGCCCAGGAACGTTCGCTTGATCCGGGTGATCGCGATCGGCGGCAAGGGCGGCGGACGGTTCGGCGCCTTTGGCGGCCGGGTGAGCGCGGTGATCTCGACGACGCCCGGCGAGACGCTGGCGATCTACGTGGGCGGCAACGGCGCCATCGTCAGCGGCGGGTTCAACGGCGGCGGCGCCGGAGGCGGACACCTGCGCTACGAGGACGGCTACGGTGGTGGCGGGGCCAGCGACATCCGCCGGGGCGGTCTGAGCCTTCGGGATCGCATTCTCGTGGTGGGCGGCGGCGGTGGCCAAGGCGGTCAGAACATCGACGGTGACGGCGGCGGAGGCAAGGGCGGCGAGAAGATCGCGGGCAGCGGCGCCGACGGTTTCGGTCGCTACCGCAACGAGCACTTTGGCGGTTCCGGCGGTCTGGGCGGCACGTCACGCGAGGGTGGCTTCGGCGGAAGCGGCGGCTCCGGCTCGAGCGGTTTTGGTGATAACGGGCGAAACGGCGCGCGCGGCAAGGGCGGCGCGGGCGGCAATGGCGGCTACGGCGGCTTGGGTGGCGGCGGTGGCGGCGGTTACTTCGGCGGCGGCGGCGGCGGCGCCGGCGTGGCCGAGTACTACTCGAGCAGCAGCAGCAGCGAGATCGGCGGCGGCGGCGGCGGTGGCGGCGGCTCGTCGTGGGTCGAGAGTTCGGCGACCAACGTGCACCAGTGGGAGGGTTGGAAGCTCAACCCCGGCGGCCTCATCGTCTTCGACTGGTAAAAAGCGCTTGCCGCGCTAGTTACTTCAGGACATGCAGCTCGATGATTGCGATCGGCGGGCTGCCCGTGTTGTTGAGCACCGCGGTGAAGCTGCAGTCGTCGGCGCCTTTGGTCGTGGCTTCGAACGTATAGCGGGTGTGCAGATAGCCCGACGATTTACCCCAGGTGCGACCGGCAGTCGCGGTGATGTTTCCGCCGTTCTTGCAATAGGGCGGGTACGTGAAGTAACCGTCGGGCCCAAAATAGGTGAGCACCGCTCTGCCGACAGTCTCGTAGCGCAGACGCAGCGACTTTTTGTTCCAGGAGATGTTGCCGTTATACGCCGGTTTGGCTGCGGGGGCGCCCTGAACTGCCGCGGCGGAGGGTTGCGCCGGCGTCGTCGCTGCACCGCCGCAACCGGCGAGCGTAGCGGCTCCAAGGAACGCGAGTGTGGTAAGGCGTGCGGTCGTCATGGTCGCGCTTTCTTCGATGGGGAGAGGGAAACGGCTAGACCGGGAAAGGGCGTACCGCGTGCGGGCGTTCTAAATAACGTTGTCGGTTTTCCGCCAACCGGATAGCGCCAGACGCCAATGTGCGTTCTTCCACCCGTCGCTTGGACAACTGACTTACCCTGTACCCAGAATTGGGTATCGCCCGGTTTGCCAGTGGCAAGCTGGATAGCTCGCGTGAGCTTCCCTTCCGTTCCGGAAACCGTAACCTCATAGATAACGACAGGGCCCTTACGAGTTTGGGGCGGCTGGGGCGAGCCTCCGTAGGCCAAGGCGTTGCCGTTCCATTGAATCGTTAAGGGGCCTTCGCTAGGCCAGCCAATGTCTTCGTTCAAAGAGATTTGTACGAGGCTGCTGGAACCGCTGGGAAGCTCGTATAAGAGCGGCGAGCCATAATGGCTCCAATTGTTTGAGATAAACAGATTGCTTTTGTTATCGTACGTACAGAAGAAGAACTGCGGCCCGTAGCCGTCATTATACGTAACAGGCGACCCCGAAGCATTTTTATAAATTGCGACGTTCCCCTCGACATCCGAATAGTAGGTAACGGCAAGGTTGCCAGAGGCGGGGTCAATCGCGCAGCCATACCCGACAGGTCCAGGGATCGTTACAGAACCTATTTCGGTGGTGCCGCCGTGCGCGTATTCTACCACTTCATTATTGCCCTGGTCGACAATCCAGACATCACCAGCTTTATCCGTGCAAAGTCCTACGGGCGCATAGAGTCCGGTTAGTTCGCCAACTTGCTTTCCGGCTGGATAGGAAAGCACGTAAACGCTGTCGCCGCCCTTGCCATTACGGCCCGAAATATACAGCAAGTCCTCGCTCTTCGCTTCTGGCAGCATCCAAGAATGGCTGTGCCCCGACATATGCGCCATCGCGCTAGGGACTTGGGGCACCGTGCTCTGCCCGCCTCCGCAGCCCGCGAAAGCAATCAAGGCGACCACGACCGCACAAAATGCCGTACGACTCATTACCGAGAATAACATGGCTTACGCATCTCCCTCCGCCCCTCAAGGGCTGTCCCAGAGCGTAACGGTTCGTCGGGCGCCGAAGTTCCCCTCAGCAAGCAGGCTTACTTGGCTCGCTTCTGGCGCGCTTCGTCCCGGCGCCTGATCGCCTGAGTTCAGCGTCAGTAATTTGATGACCGCAAAGAGAGAGCGCACTGCCTAAGCGGGCGGCAGTGCGCTGCGGACGGTAAGAGGACTCAGGGTGACGGGTGCCGATTACGGTTCGAGTTCTTCGACGGTGTTTGAATTGATGTCGGTGTAGTAGAGGACCGTGTTGGTGTCGTTCTTGCCGGTGGCCCAGAGCGCGTAAATGGCCTGGGTCTTGCTGGTGTCGACGACCTTCGTGTCGAGCACTTTGCCCGACGGCGTGATCTCGACCAGCGTGTTGCCGCCCGCGGCGTTGGCGACGATCAGGTTGCCGTTGGGCAGGAGCGCGGTGGCCTCCGGAGCCTTGAGCGGCTTACCCGCTTTGATGAGCTTCCCGCAGGTTTCGCTGGAATAGAGACACTTGAACGTTTTGCCGCCCGGCTGCACCGTGACCTCATCCTTTACCAACAGGTTGGGCGCGTTGGTGATCTCGACCAGCGTGTTGTCGGGCGCGTCGGTGACGTAGAGCGTGCCGAGCTTGTTGTTATAGGAGAGTCCCTCGGGGCCTTGCGCGGCCCAGCCGCTGCTGCTGCTCCCGCTGGTGGCGAACCCGTTAACGACCTGCGTGATCTGATTCGTTCCGTAGCCGCCGAGGCTGTCGTTGTAGATCGAGCCGGTCGTGAGGTCGCCGACAAAGATAAAGTACGGCGAGTAGAGGCCGCTGGCGCCGGGCGGCTGCGGCCCGTAGCTGTCGCCGAGCGGATCGAAGAGGCCGGTATACGCTTTCTTCAGTTTGCCTTTGTTGGTAAGGTGCACCATCTGCTTGCTCACCAAACCGGTTGCAAAGACCGTACCGTCGGCGGCGATCGCCGCGCCGTCGCAGCCTTCGATGTCGCTGCCTTGATAGAAGGTGGTCGGCTTCGAACTGGGTGCGTCGGGAATTACTTCGATCGTCGTGCCGGCTCCGGCGTTGCCGTTCTTGTCTTCGAAATTGCAGACGATGAAGTCGCCCTTCTTGATGGAGCCGGACGAGAACGTCGACTGCGCCAGCGAGCGGGGACCCATGTCGCCGTTCTTCGGGTCAACGGTGGAAGAGATCTCGACGGTTTTCGTAAGCAATTTGAGAACCGACGTGTTGTCTTCCGGTTGAGCGGCGTACTGCGTGGTCCGCAGGGCCGACGTGCCAACGCTCGGGTTGGTCGGCACGCTAGTGGTTTGGCCGCACGCCGTGGCTGCAAAGAGCGTCGCTGCTGCGACGGCGGTAAGGCGGCTAACGGGGATTGACATTCGTACCTCTATTGAAAGAGCAAATTGGTTCGTTCGGCTTTAAAGATTTCTGCCGCGATATCCCTCTGCGGCGGCTCACTCTCGCGCACTCTAACGATGACTCACGTCATGTTCGTGGTGCGCCGACGCAGGCGAGCCCGTAGCAAGCAGCCAATTCGGCCACGTATGACGCCATTTCGCTTTGCCACTCGCGCGCTCGGCATCGCAACGGCCCTATCGGCGCTGTCGGGCTGCGCAAACTCCTCATCACCGCAAAACGCGTCGCTGCTTCCGGCGAGGCAGTCAACGCGCGTACCGCACCGCAACGCTGCCGTCGGCACCTTCGACCTGCTCTACGTCTCCAACTCCAACGGAAGCGTCGTGGTCTATCGGTACTGGCAGCAAATGGTATTCCAGACGCTGACCGGATTCAAGAATCCTAAGGCCGAGTGCGTCGAACGCAAAATCCGACGTGTTCGTTACCGACCCCGGCCTCCAGGCGATCGTCGAGTACGCGCACGGCGGGAAGGCGGCGCTGGCGACGATAAAGGATTCTGGATATCGCCCCTACGCGTGTTCCGTCGATCCCACGAGCGGCAATCTCGCCGTCGCGAACTACGAGACGTCGCGCAACAAGCCCGGAAACGTCGCCATCTACAAGAATGCGAGCGGGACGCCGGCATTCTACGACGCCGGTCTCGATGGAAAGGGTCCGCTGACGTGCGGCTACGATGACTCCGGAAACCTGCTCGTCGCCACCGAGTACTCGCACGGCAGCTACAAGTACGCGCTCTTCGCGATGCTGCCGAAGAACGGCCATACCTTCGGCAAGATCGACCTCTCGATGATCAGCCAGTCGCCGTTCGAATTCGTCACCAACGTGCAATGGGATGGCGAGTACTGGGCGATCACCGACAACGGCAACATTCAGCGTTACACGATCGACGGCAGCGGAAAGGCCACGTATCAAAGCACGGTCGATCTCGCCGACAACTGGGACGGCCTCGCGCAGTTATGGCTGGCGAATACGACCCGAAAGCCCGGCGAAGCCAATCAGATGGCGGCGGCGCAGTCGGCGGACGTTTTCTATTGGAAGTATCCATCGGGCGGCCAGCCCTACGCGACGATCAAAGACGATCTCGCCGCTCCCTACGGAGTGACGATGAGCCTCGCGACGAAAAAATAGACATGCAAACACGCGGAGACTTCCTGGCGAAAGCCGGTCTTTTGACAGCCCTTGCGCCGGCGGCAGCGCCGGCCGCCACGCCCGCGGCGAATCCTGCGGGTGACGCGCTGCCGCCGGGGTTCACGATGGGCGCGTTCGGTGCGGCCGTGGCGACACGGGCCGCGTACAAGCACCTCGTCGCGTGCATCACCTACGCCGAGGATGCGTTCGGCGCCGTGCGCAGCACGCTAATTGCGTACGGTGAGGTGGGCGTCTCACCGGCCGAGGTGCAGCCGCAGATTGCGCTCTACCACGGCAACGCGGTGCTCTGCGCGTTCGGTGACGAGGTGTGGAACCGCTTCGTGATTCCCACCGATAGCGGGCCGCCTTTCAAAGAGAAGAGTAAATCCGGCAACCCGTTGCTCAAACGGCAAGGTGGCGACCGTGATTCCTCGATGCCTGCCCTGGTCAACGCGGCGAACGTTCACTTCTTCGCCTGCAATCTCGCAGCGCACGGCTGGGCGAAGTCGTTCGCGAAGAAGCTGCACCTTTCCGAGACCGACGTGTACGGCGAGATGGTCGCGCACCTCGTCCCGAATGCGATGCTCGTGCCGGCGGGTGTGTGGGCCATTCAAAACATCGTGGCGCGGGGGTACACGCTGCTCCAATACGCGTAATTTTGTTATACTCGCGGGGAGGAGGGAACCGGGATGGGTCCTTCGTGCTTCGACTGCGCTGCGCTGACAAGCGTTGCCCTCAGGTTGACGGGGGCGATCGGGGTTGCCGCTTCCGTTGCGGCTTGCAGCCTGGGTCCAACGCTTTCGACCGGTTCCGCGAAGGGGCCAAGCGGTGCGGCGAGCGCGGTCGCAACGGCGGCCAACGGCAGCTACCTCTACGTCGCGGATTGCTGCGGCGTGCTCAATGCGGGCGACGTGACGGTCTATCCCGCGGGCGCGACCAAGGGCGTGCGGCGCGTGATCAGGGGCGCGCATTTCCCGATGGCGCTCGCGATGGACAGCCGCGACACGCTCTACGTACTCAACGAATCTGCGGTAGGGCCCGAGGGGATCGCGGTGACGGAGTACGATCGCGGCGAGAAAAAACCGGCGCGGCGCATCGGCTACTTCTACTGGGCAACGGCGCTGGCGCTCGATCGCTCGGACGAGTTGTACGTTGCCAACTGCAATACGTGCGTCTATTCCGGTACGACCCACCACGCAGACTCGGAACGCCGCGATTCGATCATGGTCTACGCGGCCAGAGGTACGACGCTGCTGCGGACGATCACGCGCGGCGTGCATCAGCCGTCTTCGCTGGCGTTCGACTCTTCGGGAGACCTGTACGTGGTCAACGTGAAGACGCAAAAACGGCCGGGGTCGGTAACGGTCTACGCGCCCGGCTCCGGTTCGCCGGCGCGAACGATCACGCAAGGCCTGGGGCGTCCGGCATTGGCCACCGTTGATGGGTCCGACGATCTGTTCGTGACCAACGGGGAGAGCCAAGTGCTCGAGTACGCCTCCGGCAGCGGCGAACCCGTGCGGACCATCGAGACGGGAATCGCGTCGCCCGACGCCATGACGACCGACGACGCAGGCACGCTCTATGTCGCGGATCCCGATTGGTTGGGTCACGAGGTTGGCTGGATCTCGGTCCACCCCGCGGGTGACTCGTCGCCGAGCTACGAGATAAAGGACGGGATCAACGAGCCGGTCGCGATAGCGCTGGACCACAGCGGGAACCTTTTCGTGGCCAACATCGGCACTCGCGACGGCCGGATCACGATGTATCCTCCCGGCGCGCACAGGCCCTCGCTGATCATTCCCAGCGGCCCCCACGGCGGCCCGCGCGCCTTCGCCCTCGGAACCCACTAGCGGAAGAGTCCGGGAGGAGCGCCTCTCGATTTGTCCGGGTAGTTGTCCGGATGTCCCTTCCGGCTGGTGTGGCAGACGGGCGATAATCGCCTTGGAGGTGCCCCGTGAAATCTTTTGCTATGCTGGTCGTTCTCGTGCTCGCCGGCTGCGGCGGCGCGGTGCCTTTTATGGCCGGCAACCCGGTGCCGGGGCTTAGCCCCCGCGCTGGTGCCGCCCGCGAGGGCCGCGCACTCCGATCGCCGGGCGTCGCGGATGTCGCCCGAGGCGAAGGCAGCAAAAATGCTGATGTACGTTGGTGACTGGTCAACCAACGACGTCTTCGTCTACGATTATCCCAGCGGCAGTGCCGTCGGCACGCTCACCGGGTTCGACGAGCCGTACGCTATGTGCGTGGACGCCAAGGGCGACGTCTACGTGGCGAACTTCGACGGCGGCGACGTTTTGGAGTACGCGCACGGTGGTACCGCGTTGCTCAACACCTACGCCAGCGGAGGCGAGCCGATCGGCTGCTCCGTCGATGCGCACAACGATCTCGCCGTCACCAACTTCAACGGCGGCAACGTCACCGTCTACGCCGGCGGCGATCCGAGCAAGAGCGCGAGTTATGGCGATCCCGATTGCGAATACGCGTGGCCGGGAGGCTACGACGACAAAGGCAATCTCTATGCCATCGGCGAGAGCAACGCGATCCACGTTTGCGAGCTTCCCAAGAATGCCAAAACGATGCGCACCGTGCAGACGAACTCGAACATCACGATCGACTTTCCGGGCGGCGTTATGTGGGACGGCAAGTATCTCACGCTCACTTCGCAGGAGGGCGGAGTCAACGGCGGTTCGCCGATCTCCCGAGTTCGCGAAGGGAAGCAGGGCGAGCTGACGCTGGTGAGCGAGACGACCCTCTACGACAACTGCTACAACAACTCGGTCAACGTCGTGGCGCCGTTCATCGTCGGGAAGAAGAACACGCCGGCCAATCGTAAGGAAGGCTACGCGGTCACCGGGCCAAACCTGTGGTGCGCCGACGCGGGCACCAGCAAGGTCAACGTTTGGAAGTATCCGGCCGGCGGCCAGCCCGAATCGTATCTCCCGTCGCCGCCCGCGCAACCGTACGGCGTTGCGGTAAGCATCGCGCAATGACTCTTCTGCGAACGATCGTCCTAACCGCGATAAGCGCGCTGATCGCGGGCTGCGGCGGCGTCACCGCCGGCGGCAGCGCGGTGCCGGGAATGGGCCAGGGCCAACGGCGCGTCGCGCACCCCGACCGCGGCCCGACGTCTTCGTTTACGACTATCCTAGCGGCACGGCCGTCGGTAAACTCACCGGCTTCTCCGAGCCGTACGGCATGTGCGTCGATGCCAAGGGTGACATCTACGTCGCGAACTTCGGCGCCGGCGACGCCGTCGAGTACGCGCATGGCGGCACGACGGTGCTGAACACCTACAGCAGCAGCGGCGCTCCGGTCGGATGTTCGGTCGATGCCGCAGGAGACGTGGCCGTAACGAGCTTCTCTCCCGCCGAGATCATCGTCTATGCCGGCGGAGATCCCAACAAGGGCACGACCTACGGCGACTCCTCCTGTGCGTTCAACTGGACGGCGGGGTACGACGACGCCGGCAATCTTTACGCCACGAGCGAGAACTCGTCGCAGTACGCTTGCGAGCTGCCGGCGGGCGGCTCGGGCCTGCGCGAGGTGACGCTGAGCGGCGCTTCCGGATCGGCCGGCGCCGTGATGTGGGACGGGAAGCACCTTGCAATCTCGCTGCAAGGCGGCGGCACGGGCTTCAACCAGGCGCTGGCGCGCGTCTCTGAATCGCCTTCGAGCGGCGACCTCACCGTGATTGGCACGACGGGACTGAAGGACTCGTGCTACGAGGATTACGTTAACGTCGTCAATCCGTTCTATCTCGGTAATAAGAACACGCCGGCCAATCACGCGCAGAGCAAGACCGTCTTGGGTTCCAACCTCCGGTGCGTCGACGAGGGCAGCAGCAAGGTCAACTTCTGGAAGTATCCCCAAAGGCGGCGATCCCTCGTCATCGCTGGCCAGTCCGCATGCCAATCCTTACGGCGCGGCCGTTAGCATCGCCAAATAACCTTTCGCAAAATTTAAAGGAGCACAACGTGAACGTTTTTCGCAACATCCTCAAAGGAGTCGCGCCGATCGCCGCAACCGCGGTGATTGCCGGCTGCGGCGGATCGCCGGCGCAGAGCGGGGCGCCGGCGGTCCCACCCGCCGTGGCGAGCGAACTGGCCAAGACCATGGTGCACTACCTTCAGATTCCGATGCATGCGCGTCCCGCCGCGTCGTGGATGCGCCCGCTCAAGAAGAAGTCCACCCTGATCTACACGGCGGACAACGGCGCGGACGACGTCGCCGTGTTCGACTACCCGAGCGGTAAGCTCGTCGGCGTGCTAACCAACATCAGCGCACCCTACGGCGGCTGCGTCAACGCCAAAGGCGACGTCTTCATGAGCATTTTCACCTCCGGAGAGACCGTCGAGATCGCGCACGGCGGCACACAGGTCATCAATACCTATACGTCGAGCGGCGAGCCGATCGGGTGTTCGGTGAACAAGAATGGCGATCTCGCGGTAAGCAGCTTCTCGCCGGGTGAGGTGACGGTCTACGCCGGCGGCGACCCGAGCAAAGGCACCACTTACACCGATTCAAGCTGTGAGTATCAGTGGGCGATGGGCTACGACGATAAGGGTAACCTGATGGGTGTCGGCGAGTATAGCGACATCGCCGTGTGCGCGCTGATGGACGGATCGAAATCCGAGACGACGCTCTCTACGAGCGGTATCTCGATCGACTTTCCCGGCGGTTCGATTTGGGACGGCAAGTACATCGCGCTGGGCGATCAAGAGGCCGACGGTCAGTACGTGACGGGATTGCACGAAGCGAGCCTCTCGGGATCGCAACTTACGCAGAAGGGCGAGGCCGTTCTCGGCGCAAGCTGCGGTGAGTTTGACGACGTCAACCCGTTCGTGCTGGGCACGAAGAACACGCCGGTTAACAACCATCGGGGCAAGGTCGTAGTGGGAGCCAACTTCAGTTGCGGCAGCACGTACACCGTCGGCTACTGGCACTATCCCGCCGGCGGCAATCCCTACGGTGGCTTCACCACCTCGGACGCCGGCCCCGTCATTGCAGTGAGCATCGGAAAATAGGAGCGATGCGCTCGCGGGCGGCCCGGTGAAACGTCGTTTTGCGGCCTTTGCCGTCGCCTTACTCGCGGGGTGTGGCGCACCGGCGCAGCCGGCAGGCGAGAGTGGTCCCTGGGTCTCGCCTGCCGCCGCGCATCGCGACGGGGGCCGCGCGTGGATGTTGCCGCAGAAGAAGGGCTCGGTGCTGATGTACGTCGGTGACTGGTTGACCGGGGACGTGTACGTGCAGAGCTATCCCAGCGGCAAGACGGTGGGAACGCTCACCGGCTTTGATGATCCCTACGGCATGTGCGTCGACGCCAAAGGCGACGTGTTCGTGACGAACTTCGGCGGCGACAATGCGGTCGAGTACGCGCACGGCGGAACGAAGGTGCTCGCAACCTATGCCACCGGGGAGGTCCGATCGGCTGCGCGGTTCACGCGAAGGGCGACGTCGCAATGACGAACTTCTCGCCGGGCGAGGCCGTCGTCTTTGGGGGCGGCAACCCCAGCACCGCGACGACCTACTCCGACGGCGATTGCACGGATCTGTGGCCGATGGGATACGACGACAAGGGCAATCTGATCGGCGTCGGTGAGACGACCGGCACGATCAACGCGTGCGCGTTCCTGCGTGGCGCGACGACGATGACCACGCTCACGCTCAAAGGGATCACGATCTCGTTCCCGGGCGGCACGATGTGGGACGGCAAGCACATCTCGCTGGGCGACCAAGAGCCCGGCGCGACCTTTGAAAATGGCCTGTGGCCCGCGACGCTGCGCGGCACGACGCTGAGCGCTTCGAAGCACATCGTGCGTTCGAGCGGCTGCGGCGGCGCGCTGAGTACCGACATCAGCCCTTTCGTTCTCGGCAAGCAGAATACGCCCGCCAACCACTCTGTCAGCGACGTCGTGATCGGCCTGGCGCCGTGCACGAGCTACTCGTTCGTCGGCTACTGGCGCTACCGCAAAGGCGGAACGCCGTACAAGAAGCTCACCGCGCAGGCCAAGACGTTCGGCATCGCCGTAAGCGTCGGCACCTAGCGGCCCAAAGAGTCCCGCCTTTCACCGCTCGGGGGTGAGGCGGCGACCGCGTCGAAGCGCCCTCCTCGAAAGGGCAGGGCGCTAGACGTGACGACTCGGAACGTGCGCATCGCACTTCTCTTCGTTAGCGGAGCGATGCTCGCCGGATGCAGCGGGTCACACGGCGGGCAGGCAGACGCATTCGCGCCGGTAACCAGCGCGGCGCAGCACGCGCGGAGCGGCGGCAGCACGCACCTTTACGTTGCCGATCAGGGCGCCGGCGCGGTCTTACGATACGCGCTGGCCGACGGATTGCCCAGTACCCTACCTGAGGAAACGTTCGCGACGATCCCCAACGTGCAGTTCCTCGGCGTTGACCGCAAAGGCACGATCTACGCCGCCGGGACCAATCGCGACGGCTTCACACCGGGCAGCGGTGAGATCGGGTTCGTGCAAAAGTACGACGCCAACGGAACGCTGCTGGGCAGCGCGACGCTAGGCCTTGGGATTGCGGCGTTCGCTGTGGACGCCGATGGCTATATGTACGTCAACGATAATCCGTGGGGCAATCAGGTGAAGGTCTTCTCGCCGTCGGCCTTTGGCAACGGGCTGGCGCAGCCCGTCGCCCTGCTCGAGGCCAACGGCAGGAAGGGGAGCGACTCGTTCGTCTACCTCGCAGCGGGCAGCGGCGATCGCCTCTACGCGGCGGCGTACGAGGCGGTGAACGTCTTCGATCATCCGCACCGGCCGGCGATGACGCAGGATGCGACGGTCGCCGCGCCGTCGGGCGCGTTCCGGCCGGTCTTCGACGGCGCAATGACCTTCGACTCGACCAATCACCTCGTCGCGAACCTCGAGTACCTCGATTACTGTGCCGGCAAAGACGAGCGCTGCCTGCGCAAGTACCGCTATCTGGTCACCGACTTCGACTCGCTGCTCCGGCCGCTGCAGACCGGTCGCAGAGACCGCATCGTCATGGGCAGCGATTGCTACTCGTGGGGAAGCGGCGGCCGCATCTCGGGGACCGTTACTGGCATGGCGGATTACAGCGGGTACATCGAGGCGGCGTGCCAAGGGATGACGGAGAGCGTCTGGGTCTATCGCGCGGGCGATTTTCACGACCAGCGCGCTCTCGAGAGCCTGGGCGGCTTGAGTTACCCGACCGACGTCAAGGTCGGCCCTTAGCAGCCTGCCGGGCCCTCGCGGCCGGCCGGCTCCGACCGGCCGGGGGTTCGGTTACCCGCCAAAGCTGGCTAGCTTGAAGGAGGTGCGCCTGCCTGCTCATAATACTCGGCCTACCATGACCACGCGACCGGGTTGCTACGGCATCCCTAGTATTATTTTAGCATGAACCGCTTACGAAGTGAGTTCAGGCCGTCCGGGGTAGACCACTACGCCCTCGAGGACCGGCCCTTCCAGATGGAGAGCGATTTTTACGATCGCCTCGACGTTTCGTATCTGCCATCGCGCCGTTCCCGCGGCGGAGCCCGAGTGCTGTACGCACTCGGCATCGTCGCGCTTCTGGCGCTGGTCTTTCAGCTCTTCGTCCGTTACGAATACCTGACCAGCGGTGGCACGATCTTGCGCATCGACCGCATCACGCATCAGGTCTGCCGCGTCGTGCAAGGCCGCACGGATTGTTCTCCCGCGGGCGTAGCGCAGAGCTATAGCCTCAGCACGAGCACGAGCACCAGCACGAGCCTCTACCCTCACTAGTCCTTCGATTGCGTCCAGGATGACAGAAGGAAAGGCCCGGGAGCAGCAGCGGGGCTGCTCCGAGCCTTTCGAGGAGAACGCTAGGTTTCTGATGCGACGATGGAACCCAGACCCGATTGGTGATTTCCCTAGCGACACTCAAGTAACGTAACGGCGCGGCGGATCGTTCCCGCCGTTGCCGCCGTTCTTACGCGGCGCGGTAGAGCGCGCCCGGGTCGAGGTGGAGATCCTTGACGATGGGGTCGACGCCGAGGTGCGTGTACCAACACTCCCGGTTCTCACGCGAAGCGTCGATGTGGCGCAGCGCGGCCTGCACGTCGCCGCGGCCCAGCTCGGCCAGCGCAAAGCACGTCGACGGCACGAACTGCGTCTCGCTCAAACGCGCGAGGCGCTGCATGGCCGCTGCGGCCTCTTCGTCTTCGCCGATGCGAAAACGGGTGTACAGGGCGTAACCCTCGGCGAAGAACCGCGCGTTCATTTGACGATCGACGAGCGGATCGTACGCGGCGAGACGCACGGCGTCGAAGTGACGCAGCGCCTCGCGTTCGCCGCCGGCAAGCAGCAGCGACAACCCCATAAACGTGCGGGCGAACCAATAGTCGGGCCAGCGGTTCGAGGCGGCGCCGAGGCGCTCCATGGCGTTCGCGTATTTGCCGGAGAAGAGCGCGGCGATGCCGCAGCACGTCTGCATGATGTTTGTGCCGCCGACGTCGCGCGGTAGCGCCTCGATGAAGGCTACCGACTCGGCGCTGCGCCCCGTGAGCACCAGAATCCAGGCGTACATGAACGCGGCGATGCGATGGTGCGGATCGATTGCGAGCGCGCGCTGTGCCAGCACTTCGGCCGCGGCAAAATCCCAGTTGTAATCGAGACGCACTTTGCAGAGTGCGGAGAGCGCTTCCACGCAATCGGGGTCGGCGACGAGCGCCGCTTCCGCGAGGCCTTTGGCAATCTCCAACTGCTCCTTGGGCCGGCGGTAAAGGAAATCGGCGACGAGGACCCGCGTCAGCGCGGCGCCGGCGAGCGCGGGAGCGCTGGCGTCGTCGATGTTGAGCGCGCGCTCGTAGAGGTTGAGCGATGCCGTCAGCGCTTCGGGACTAGCAGCGTTGCGAAACTCGGCACCGGCGGCGCAGAACTGTTCGACGAGGCTGTTGACGAGCGGCGACGGGCGTTCGGTCACCTCGCCGACGAAGCGGTAGCCACGGCCATAGTCGGTGGCGATGTAACGATTGGTCGCGCTTTCGTCGAGCGCGTGCCGGAGCATGAGCACGTGCTGCCGCAGCGTAGCTTCGGTGACCTCGTTTCGGTTCTCTCGGTCCTCCCATGCCATTGCGACGAGATCCTCGAAGCGCAGCGTCACTGCGGGATTGGAGACGAGCACGTGCAGCAAACGGAGCGTGCGACTGGTGATGCGAACCGCGAGGCCGCGTCGATAGAGGCGGTGCTGAGCCGCATCGAGGGTAAAAGGCCCGAAATAGAACACCTTACTCATCGCGCAAAGCCCAAGAATTATCCGCGGCCGGAGCACAGACCTTGCAGCTGGCAGTCATTTTATAGTGTTTTATGTTCGCGAGCGTTGCAAGGATTTGCCAGGTGCGCGGCCGCGGAGGGAAAAGTCTGGCTGGATGCATCGCGCGTTTGCGTTGGCGGCCGTTGCGATGGCGGCCGGTTGCGCGGGCGCCCGCGGCGTGCTGCCCGCGAGTGAGTTGCCCGAAGGGGTGGTCAGGGGTTCGGTCTACGCTACGCGGTTGACGCCGTTGGCGCACGCGCCGCCGGAAGCGATGCAGTTTGCGTTGCTGATGACCGACGGCTCGGTGCTGACGCAGAGCCAGGGCGAGTGGAACACGTGGTATCGCTACGCGCCGGCCATCGACGGGAGCTACGCTGACGGCACGTGGAAACGAATTGCTACGCTGCCGGCGGGATACGGTCCGTCGGCGTGCGCGTCGCAGGTGCTTGCCGACGGGCGCGTTCTGCTCACGGGCGGCGAGTACAACCAGCCCTTCAACCGATACCCGCTGCAGCTGACGAACCTAGGAGCAGTCTACGATGTGGTCAAGAATACGTGGACGCCGCTAGGCCATCCGCCGTATTGGGGTTACATCGGCGACTCCCCCTCGACGTTGCTGCCCGACGGACGGCTACTGATCGGCCAGAAGCTGACGGAGCGGGACGCGATACTCGACCCTGCGACGCTGCGCTGGCATGCGGCGAGCGACACCGGAAAGGCCGATTACAACGCCGAGGAGGGGTGGACGCTGCTTCCCGACGGCAAGGTACTGGTCGCCGACGTGAAAGACGCGCCGAACTCCGAGATCTACGATCCCGAAATCGGCAAATGGACCAGTGCGGGTACGACGATCGTCGAGCTTGCGTCGGTTGGCGGCGGCTGCGTACCCTACGGACCGAAGAAGAAAGATTGCTACTGGGGTGCCGGAGAGATTGGTCCCGCAATCCTGCGATCCGACGGTAGCGTTTTTTACACCGGTGCGGGCCTGGCGGTCAGCGGCGGCGGGGTGGCATATACCGCGATCTATCACACGCGTGGCAGCATGGCCGGAAAATGGAGCGCCGGGCCGCAGTTTCCCAGCGGCTTCGGTGCTGCCGATTCATACGCCGCTTTGGAGCCTAGTGGAAGCGTGCTCGTGTTCGCGAACGGTGCGCTGCTCGAGTTCGACGGCACACGCTTCAAACGCGTCGGCGTCGATGCCGGCTCTCCGATTCTGTTGCCGACGGGGCAGATCATGATGCTCGGACCGCACGTCGTGCTTTACACGCCTTCGGGAAAACCGCAGGCATCGTGGGCGCCCGCGATCCGCACGTACCCGCACGCGATCGCGGCGGGGAAGACGTACAAGATTACGGGCACGCAGTTCAACGGCCTCTCGCAAGCGATGTCGTTCGGCGACGAGTTTCAGAACTCGACCAACTACCCACTGGTGCGCATCACCAATCGCGCGACGCACCACGTCTTCTATGCGCGCACGCACGATCACAGCACGATGGGCGTCGCCACGGGAAGCAAGCTCGTGTGGACCTATTTCGACGTTCCCGCGCATATCGACGCGGGCGCGAGTACGCTGGAAGTGATCGCGAACGGCATCGCCTCGCACCCGGTGACGGTTTCCGCGCCGCCGTAGCTGCAAAGTATCAAGCACCGTCAAAACTTCGATGAAGTTCGCTCGCGTTGGAAGGAGTGCGGGACGCGAACCTAAAGGTGGTCGAACCATGGCACTGCGTTTGGTCAGAACAACACTTGGTGTAACGATCGGCGTGCTGGTGGCCGTCGGTGCAGGGGGATGCTCCGGCGGGCACTCACCGCTTCCAAGCGCGGTGCCATCTCTGATGGGCGTGCAGGGCTTGGCGCGAATCGCCGCTATCGGGCGTCAGCCGCCAACGGCGATGATGATCGGCTTCCTGATGACCGACGGCTCGGTGATGACGCAGAACATCTACGGGAGCGACTGGTACCGTTACGCTCCCGACAGCAAGGGCGATTACGCGAAGGGCACGTGGACGCAGTTGGCCTCGCTGCCGAAAGGCTACGGGCCGTCGGCCTATGCCTCGCAGGTGATCGCCGACGGACGGCTCGTCGTCTCGGGCGGTGAGTACAACGATCCCGGGAACAATTATCCGCTCCAGCTCACCAATCTCGGCGCGGTCTACGATCCGTTGACGAACAAGTGGACGCGGCTTGGGCACCCCGCGGGCTGGCCGTGGATCGGCGATTCGCCGTTGACCATGCTTCCCGACGGGCGGATGCTGATGGGTCAAAAGCTCACCAAGCGCGACGCGTATCTCGATCCCAAGACGCTGCAGTGGACCGCGATGGGCGACAAGGGAAAATCCGATTTCAACTCCGAGGAGGGCTGGACGCTCCTGCCCGACGGCACCGTGCTCACTGCCGACGTGAAGAACGCCCCGAACTCGGAGATCTACAATCCGAGCACCGGCGTATGGAAGAGTGCGGGCTCGACGATCGTCGATCTCCGCTCGCCCGGCGAACCCGGCTGCGTTCGCTACGGCCCGAAAACCAAGGACTGCTACTACCCGCCCGGCGAGATCGGCCCGGCGCTTTTGCGGCCGGACGGAACGGTCTTCGCGACGGGCGCCGGACCCGAGGCCAGCGGCTACGGCACCGGGCACACGGCAATCTATCACACGAGCGGTACCTCGGCGGGAACGTGGACGGTCGGGCCCGATTTTCCGACCGGCCAGAACGCCGGCGACTCGTACGGGATCCTCGAGCCCAGCGGCAACGTGCTCGTCCTGACGACGAGCAGTACACTCGATGAGTTCAACGGAACGACCTTCACGCAGGTCGGCACGGCGCCGGGACCGCCGATTCTTTTACCGACGGGCCAAGTACTGATGCTCGGCTCCAACGCAGACGGTAATCTACACGCCAACCGGCAAACCGCAGGCCGCGTGGGCGCCGACGATCAAGACCGTTCCCAGCAGCGTCGTCGCCGGTAAGACGTACAAGATCACCGGCACGCAGTTCAACGGGCTCTCGCAAGCCGTGGCCTTCGGTGACGAGGAGCAGAATGCGACGGCCTACCCGCTGGTTCGAATCACCAACGACTCGACGCATCACGTTTTCTACGCGCGCACGCACGATCACAGCACGATGGGCGTGGCCACGGGGACGAAGCTCGTGTGGACGTATTTCGACGTGCCCAAGAAGATCGACACGGGGACGAGCGCGCTCGAAGTCGTCGCCAACGGCATCGTCTCGAAACCGGTGAAGGTCAGCGTTTCCGGCTCGCGCTAGGAGCCTCGTTTTCGCGCTTGTTTGCGCGTTATTGTGCTGTTCGCCGATCGCGGCTCACGCGGCGGCGATGGTCCCGCTGCAGGATCTGGGCGGCGTCCTCGTCGTTCAGGCTCGCATCGGTGGAGAGGGCCCGTTCAACTTCGTTCTCGATACCGGCGCCGGCACGACCGTCGTCACGCCGGAGTTATCGGCGCGGCTGCACCTGACGGCAAACGGCTCGGTGAATCTCGCGACCAGCGGCAAGAGCGCGGTGAGCGCCGGCGCGGTCGTGCTGCCCAGCGTCGTTGTAGGCGGGGCGAGCGCGTCGAAAGTCGCCGCCGTCGTCGCGCCGCTGCCGCCGGACCTGACGTATCAAGGACGCTTCGGACGGATCGCGGGAATTCTGGGCGCCACGTTTCTGCGTCAATTCGCGGTGACGATCGACTATGGGAGCGGCCTGGTGCTCTTTGCGGCGCCGGGGACGTTCGTTGCCCCGCCGGACGCGCAGCGCGTGGCAGCGTCGGCGTATCAAGGCGCGGTGACCGTTGCGGGATCGGTGTCGGGCGCGAGTACGACGATGGAGATCGACAGTGGGAATAACGGGCTGAGCCTCGTGAGCGCGGCGTTTGCGCACGCGCACGGGTTGACCGCGCGATGCAATGCGATACCGCGGACGCATGAAGGCATTGGCGGGAAGGTCAGCGACACGGTGATGCGGGTGAACGACGTGACGGTGGGCGGCATTGCGGTGCGCGATACGGTGGTTGCGGAGTCGAACGGGAGCAACGTGCTTTCGGGCGACGGCGCGCCGGGCGTGATCTTGGGAAACGCGCTCTTGCGGCAGTGGGGCTGGTTTGCGGTGGATTATGGTGCCGGCATCGTGTATCTGCCGCCGGGCGCTTCGATCGAAGACGGATCGGTGCCCTATTACACGACGGGGCTGTCGCTGGTGCGCCGCGCGAGCGGGGAACTCGACGTCGATGGCGTGGTCGATGGGAGCGTGGCCGCGACGGCGGGCGTTGAGGCCGGCGACCGCGTGGTGTCGCTCGATGGCGTGGCGGTGGCGCAGCTCAGCGACGCCGACTTCGCCGCAGCTTCGAAGAACGACACGGTGCGTTACGTGCTCGCCCGCGGCGGCGCGCAGCTCGAGGTTTCGCTCGCGCTGTTCGACGCGCTGCCGACCGCGGGAAACTGCGTTCGCCGCTAGATCGAGCGCGCGACGGCGGTGCCGACGGCGGCAAAGACGGCGTCGCGGTTCGCGGGCGAGGTGTTCGGGCCGCTGTAGTAGGCGGAAACCAGAAGCGGTTTGCGGCCGGGCGGCCACATGATCGCGAGATCGCCGGCGGCGCCGCGGTCTCCGGTGCCCGTTTTATCGCCGGCCTTCCACGTTTTCGGCACGCCCGCGCGCAGGCGGGAGAGGCCGGTCTTGCAGGCGATCATCCACGACTCGAGCAGCTGCACGGATTGCGGTTGCAGCACGCCGCGCAAAAGCAGCGTGTTCATCAGGGTGCGCATCGCTAGCGGCGTCGTGGTATCGCGGGGGTCGCCGGGCAGCGACGAGTTGAGCTGCGGCTCCCAGCGGTCGAGACGCGTCGTGTCGTCGCCCTGCTTGCGCGCGAACCGCGTGGCACCGGCGGGGCCGCCGGCGAGCCCGAGCAGCAGATTCGCGGCGCCGTTGTCGCTATACTCGATGGCCGCCGCGCAGAGCGCCTCGAGCGACATGCCGCCCGCGGCGACGTGCGCGCGCGTTACCGGCGCGTACTCGAGCAGATCTTTGGCGCTATACGGTACCCATTGCGAGAGGCGCAGCGTTCCCGCATCGACGCGCGTGAGGATGTCGGCGACGAGGAAGAACTTGAACGTGCTGCACATCGCGAAGCGCTCGTTCTCACGATGGCCGCTCGCGCTGCCGGTTTGCATATCGAGCACCGAGACGCCGAGGCGACCTCCGTAGCGCCGCTCGATCGCCGCGAACGGATTGCTCCCTTGTGCGGCCGCGGCAGTTAGCGGAAACGCGGCGCCGGCGACGGCGGCGATCGCGGCCCGGAGGAAGACGGAGCGGCGGAGAGAGCGGTTCATGCGCCCCTCCGGCGGGCCGGAGCCACTCGCGCGCCATAGCCTCGAGCTGGGGGAAGCATCGCTTGCGTGTTCGCTCATGGTACCCCGTTTATGCTCGACGAAGGATTGGGCCTAGGAAGTGGATGAGCTACGCGGCCGCGGGCGCAAAACAGGGGTCGGTGGAATGCCGGCCCCTGTTTATCGGCTTTTAGAACCGAGTTTCCCCACGGGGATGAATCTCGTCCGGCGGGTCCACGTGGTGCATGTGTCCCGCGCCGGGCTGGTGAGTTGGAGGCGTGTTACGGGGAGGCCCCGGGTTCGTGTCCGTTCCGCCGCTTATATCGTCGAGTTTTTCGTCCGGCGTTTCGCGTTTCGTTTGATCGCTCATGTGGTTTCCTTTCAGTTCGGTCAAAGACGGTGCGCTCGTTTCTTCGATGGTGTTTTCGTGACATCGTAATTCGCCGCGCTCCCGCTGGCCCCCATCGCACAACCAACTCGTGTGGGTAAGTTGTGAGGGTCCGCGTGGGGTGTGGGCGTGTCTGCGCCGTGAGGAACCCCTTGGCGAGGGTCTTTCGATAGCTTGGGGCTTTCGGGCGCAGCGTCGAATGCCCTGACTGGAGGGGGAACGGACGATGAAGCTGCGTGGTGATCTGGTGATGAGCGTCGCCATTGCTGGTGCCGTGCTCTCCGGGTGCGCTTTGGCGCTGCCCGGGACGATGACGACCGGCGCCGCCGGCGTTCGGAAGAGCGTTCAGAAACTCGCGCCGATCTATAGCTTCCGCGGCTCGCCCGACGGGGCGGATCCGATCGCCGCAATGGTCGCGCCCACGGTCGGGCGCTCCACGCTGCTCGGTGTAACGTACTTGGGCGGCAACGATAACAACGGCACCCTCCTCCGCCTTACCGAAAGCTCCGACGGCACCTGGAGCGAGCAGGTGCTGTACAAGTTCGGCGGGACCTCGCACCAGGATGGATCGCATCCGAACTTCGTTTTTATCAACCGCAAGCGGCCGCAGATTCTCGACGTCATTGTGACGACGTACGCGGGTGGCTCCAGCAACAACGGCACGCTGATCGAGCTGGAGCCGAGCTCCAAGGGCAAATGGTCGGAGCGGTTCGTCTACAGCTTCGCGGGCGCACCCGACGGCGCAAGCCCGCAAGGTTTGCTCGACGCCGACAAGCGCGGCAATCTGTACGGCGCCACGAGCACTGGTGGGACGGGCGGTAGCGGCACGGTGTACAAAATGGCGCCGACCGCTTCGGGTTATACCGAAAGCGTACTGTACAGCTTCCAAGACGGCGCCGACGGAGGCGTGCCGTACGGCGGCGTGATCCTCGGTTTGAAAGGCGTGCTCTTCGGAACGACGGTTACCGGCGGCAGTTATGGCGCAGGAACCGTGTTTGCGCTGATCCCCTCCTCTTCCGGCTACACCGAGAGGGTGCTCTACGGCTTCGCCGGCTATCCCGACGGTGCCAGCCCGTACTCGGGCCTCTGCCTCGATGCCCACGGCGATCTTTTCGGCACCACGACCAACGGTGGTACCGCGAATCGCGGAACGGTTTTCGAGATCGTCCAATCGAGCACGGGCACGGAAGAGAGGCCGCTGTGGAGTTTTCACAACACCGGCGCGGGCTCCAATCCCTACGGCGGCGTGCTCGTCAGCGCGAACGGCACGATCGTCGGCACGACCTACAGCGGCGGCTCCAAGGGGCTCGGAACGATCTTCACGTTGGAACCGATGCATGAAACGTATGTCGAGAAGGATGAGAGCTTCACCGGCGCCGACGGCGCGAGTCCCTACGCCGCGCCGTTCCTCGACCGTGCCGCGAATCTGTACGCAACCGCCTCCGCCGGCGGCAAACTGAAGAAAGGCACGGTCGTAAAGGATGGCGTGTTCCACCCACATTGCACGCCCACGGAGTGATGGCTTCCATGAGGTTTTGGATGCGATCGGCAACCTGTTTCGCTTTCGCCGTGGCGGTGCCGATGGCGCTGGGAGCCCAGACGCGGGAAGCTGCGGCGTATCACGACCCCTCCGTGAAGAATCAAGGTGAAAATCTTTGGATGGGTACCGCGGGTGCGTTCACGCTCGCCGAGATGGTTGACGATTGGGGCCGGGAACGGCGGCATTTCGCCAACGGCATCTTCCCGGAAGTAAGCACGACGGGAAGCTGGTCCGATGTCGGTCACTACACGCAAATGGTATGGCGGAACACGACGGCTGTCGGCTGCGCGGGCCGCGCCGCTTCGGACGGCTACTATCGACTCGTCTGTCGCTACAGCCCTGCGGGGAACATCATCGGTCAGCGAGCCTTTTGATCGTTGCCTTGACGTTTCTTGAGAACTGTGCGCGGATGTGCCGGATCCGCCCGCAGGAGTAAAGCGGACGTACCGAAGTAACTCCTCGGCATGACGCGCCTTTTTGGTTTGGTAGCGATTCTCGTCGCACTGGGCGTGGGCGTATACGCCGGAGCGAGTCGCGCCGACGCCGAGTGCGTCGCCAAAGAACCATCGTATACCGTTACGGTTCCCGGCAGGCCGTTTTCCGTCAGGGAACTGCCGGACTCAACGGCAGCGCTCGTTTCCGTGAACCCGGAAACTCCACTGCAGGTACCGGGAATAGCGGTGCTCGTCTGCAAGGCGGATCGGTTTGTGTACGATCACATGATTCCGCTGTCGCCGCAACCTACGGGATTAGCGTTAACACCAGATGGAAAAATCCTCGTCGTCGCGGACGACTCGTACATCGCCTTTCTGCGTACGGACCGGCTGAGCCAAGGCAGCCCCGATGCCATCACATACGTTAAGGCCGAGACCGGCGATATCGAGGATGACGACGCAGGCGCGGCGTACGTCAGCCTCTCGCCTGACGGCCGGTACGCGTTTGTCAGTGAAGAGCAGGCCGGCACGATCACGGTGGTCGACCTGCTGAAAGCCGCGTCAACCGGATATTCACGAGGTGCGATCGTTGGCGATATCGATGTGGGAAACGCCCCAATTACGACGCTCTTCGCGAGCGACGGCAAGGTGTTGTATGGAACCGTCGAGATCGTTCATCGTAAACTGGGCTACCCAAAGGTCTGCCGTCCCGAGGGCTCCGCCGCCAACGACCCGACGCGTTTTGCGTCTGGAGCCGTCTTTTCTTTGGATGTCGCAGAGGCCGAGCGAGGCTCGGGCAGCAGTCTAAAGTTTGCGCCCGCACAATGCAGCGCCGTGAGAATGGCCCTCGCACCCGGAGGGCGCTTTGCTTGGGTGACCAATCGGGCATCCGGCTCCGTGAGTCTCTTCGATCTCATGAAGATGGCAGGTGACGCATCATCCGCCAGAGTGAACGACATATCAGTGGGCTCCAATCCCGTGCCGGTGGCGGTAACGCGTGACGGGAGCTACGTCCTCGTAGGGATTACCAACCGGTTCGGCCCCGGGGGAACGACGAGTGGGCGCGTGATCGTTCTCGACGGTGGCACCCATCGGATCATTGGGACGATCCCAGCCGGTCTGTTCCCACGCGAGTTCTCCCAGGGTTCGGGGCCTACGCTGTTTCTTTCGAACAACCGGTCCGATAGCGTCACGATCCTCAACGAAAACCTCCTGGGGCAACTCATTATGAAAAGTTAGAAGCCCGGTTCGGATGAGGACTAGACGACGTGGTCGGGTTGACCCGCGGCTACGTTTGAGGGATGGCCGTCTATGGCGGTTACGTCGATACCGCGTGCTTGGGTGACGCGGACGACGCTTCCGTGTTCCATGCAGATCGCTTCAAGGATCAAAAACCCGTCGAAAGGCTCAGCGGGCTCGTCGCTCCTACGGACGCGAAAATCGGCCCATAATGTAAAGTGCTCGTGAGTGGCGGGTTCTCGCCGGTTTTGCCAGCCTTTGAGTGCGGTTAATCCGCTCTCTCTTTGATCTTGAGCCGGCTCTGCTCGATGCCTAGGGCGACCCATTCATCAGTCAACGCTTTGAACCGTCTGTAGTTGGCGATCTGAGCCTTCACGGCGCGAACGGCATCGCGTGGGACGTATTCGGTCCGGCTCCTCCCGTCTCTGGTGTAGCTGAGTTGGTAGTAGGCGCCGCTTTGTTGTTCGGGATCTTTGTACTGTCGCGTGAGTGATCCAGGCCGCATGTCTTCGATGGCGGTTAACTCCGCTTTGATAGTTGCAATTCGCGCTGCGATCTTCTCAAGTTGCGATGCCATGATGACACGAGTATAGCACGAAATTTCAAGTGCAATAGTGTTGCAAGCATAGCTTATGTATGCTATACTTAGTAATGCACGCACGTACGTTGTTATGGAAGCACTGGGCGAGCGCTATGGTACTCCTGCGCCCAGGGTTCTCACGCACGAAGACCTTCATCTGGTTCGCCGTTGTCGTCGCCGGATTGTCCGTGCGCACCGATCTGCTGGGCGTTACCAGTATCGTTCGAGCGCTCAAGCTCCATCCGCGGCTCTACACCACGCTCTGCAAGCATTTCCACAGCACTGGTGTGCATCTGGATCGGCTCACGAGGCTCTGGGCGCAGGTTGCCCTGCGCCTCTTTGCGCAACCGCTGCGCGTCAACGGCCGGTACGTGCTCGTTGGGGACGGCATCAAGGTCCCCAAATGCGGCAAGAAAATGCCAGGCGTCAAACTGCTGCACCAGCCATCCAACGCCAGCACCAAGCCCAGCTACATCATGGGGCATTCCTTACAGGCCGTCGGCCTGCTCGTGCAGGCCGCCACCACGGTCGTAGCGGTGCCGCTAGCAGCACGGATTCATGAAGGCCTTGTCTGGTCCAATCGTGACCGGCGGACCTTGCTGGACAAAATGCTCGTGCTCTTGGACGTCGTCGCCATCGGTGATCCCTTTTACTTCGTCGCCGACGCCTACTACGCGGCGCACAAAATCGTCAACGGCTTGCTGGAGCAAGGCAATCATCTCATCACGCGGGTCAAGTCCAATGCGGTCGCCTACGCGGCTGCAGAGCGCCCCAGCAAACTGCGCGGACGCCCGCCGCTCTACGGCGAGAAGGTCGCGCTCAAATCGTTGCTGGCCGATGCAACGCTCACGCAATCTGCTCCCAGCCCCGTCTACGGCGAGCACAACATTACCATCACCTACCGCGTCCGCGATTTACTCTGGCGTCCAGTTGGGCGGCCCGTACGCTTCGTCGCCGTCATGCACCCGGCCAGGGGCTCCTGCTTGCTCATGTGCACCGATCTCTCGCTCAACGCCCTCGATATCATTCGGCTCTATGGACTGCGCTTCAAAATCGAGCACAGCTTCAAGCAGGCCGTGCGCGTCATCGGCTCATTCGGCTATCACTTCTGGATGCACGACATGAAACCCATCCGCCGTCGATCGAGAGATCAACATCTTCACCGCGCATCGATCGACTATCGCAATGCAGTCAAACGCAAGGTGCACGCCTATCATGTCTTCATCGCAGCCGGTGTCATTTGCCAAGGACTGACGAACTACCTCAGTGTTGCGTCTCCTGGGCTTGTTTGGGCGGCATTCGGTTCTTGGCTGCGAACGATTCGTCCCGGTATCGCTCCCTCTGAGTGGGTGGTCATGCACGCGCTGCGCCAGAGCTTGCCGGACTTT
Organism: Vulcanimicrobiota bacterium; assembly: GCA_963844705.1. GTDB lineage: Bacteria > Vulcanimicrobiota > Vulcanimicrobiia > Vulcanimicrobiales > Vulcanimicrobiaceae > Cybelea. Next base: position 998,258 of record CAWJPI010000001.1, read on the forward strand.
CTCTTGGGTTGCGGAAACGAGCATTACCTCGCGAAAGTCATCACTGATATGCAAGATGCCGAAAACTACGAGCCTTTCAGAATCGCGTCATGACGCCAAAACCCGCCACTCACGAGTAAAGTGATGGTGGGCGGTATAAGGATTGAACTTATGACCTCTTCCGTGTCAAGGAAGCGCTCTCCCACTGAGCTAACCGCCCGGATCGGTACGCGTCCGGACCTCCGGAGTTCGCAGTCGCGGTTTCGGACCTTCCCGGACGGCCGGCGCGTCGTTTGACAGCGCCTCGCCGCGCGTGATAAGGTGGCGCGTATCACTCGCACGCAAAGGAGGCAAAACGATGAAAACATTCGTCAGCTTCCCTGGACTACGCCTAATCCGGGCGCTGGGCACGCCGTGCATTGGTCCTTCGGAGGACTGGACCGTCGTAAGCTCGTCGGCTTACCGGCAATCTTCGAAGGCCTCCGCAGAGCCGGGGGCCTTTTAATTCCGCGATAATACTGCAAAAACGTTCAAAGATAAGCGAGGTGAAATGGATCTCTGGTTACACAGACGAGAGTCGCATTCGCCGTGACGATGCCTTCGAAAATGCCCACTGCCGCCGGCTCTCGCGATGGCTGCTAGGGGACGAAGTAGGGGCATTCGCATGCGCGCGGCAAGGCGGTCGAAGCGATGAGCGATGCGCTGGCTGCGCTGGCGCGCAGCCTGCGCAACGGCGAAACGGCATAACGCTCAGGGGAGATCGGCGCCGTCCAACGTCGTGTCGGCGCCCTCCCACATCGTATTTGCGAGACGCGCAACGAGCCGCGTTCCCGCCGCCAACGCGGCGGCTAACGAGCGCGCGCGGATCGTTTGGATAGGCTGCCAGCGTCTGCGAAAACGCAGCAGCCGCAGCCGCTGCGTCGCCATTGCGCAGCTCGAGAAACCCCAACGCTTCGCCGGCGGGCAAGAAGGGAATCAGCTCGCCGTCGAACGGCTCGTGCTGATCTGCACGCCTGCGCGATCCAGCGCGCGCGCTCCGACGAGCTTGCCGTCGGCCTCGGCCACGCGCGCCAAGAAGAGCGGCGGAAGGTAGCCGCGCGTGGCCCCGCGAGCGGATCGATGTCCGCAGCGATCGCGCGCGCCTCGCTTGCGTGTCCGAGGTGGAGCGCGGCCAGTCCGCGCACGCCGGATCGCCGACGGCGGCTGCGCTGCGGAATACGCCTCGTCGTAGCGGCCGAACCGCAGCGCGGTCAACGCATCGAAACTCAAATCGTACGCTGCCTCCATGCGCTGCGCCCAACGCTGCGCGATCGGCGTAGTTTCCCAGCATCATTGCGGCCGAATAACCGACGGCGACGTCGTGCTTGGAGTACTGGCGCACGTGGTGCAACGCCGCCGGCGGAATCGTCGAGCTGCACGAAAAGCGCGTAGGCGCGATCGCTCGAAGCAAGCGCCGCCGCGTAGTTGCCGCGTCTCGATCCAGTAGTGCGCCGGCATGTGCGCGAGATGCTCGGCTTCGGGCGTGAAGGCGAGCGGCGTCGAGCCGCTGCGCGCAGGGCAACGCCGGCGTGCGGTCGGGCGCGAGGTCGTAGAGGTGGATGCAGAGGTGGTTGGCCATCGGGTTGGTCGGGTCGTCGCGCAACGCGGCCTCGACCAGTTCGAGGGCCGTGCGCGACTCGGGTCGCGAGCTGAGAACCGTGCCAAGCCAGTCCGCCGTGTTCTAACAAGCGCTTCGGCGGCCAAGAGGGCGGCGTTCCGTCGTCCGACGATTGCGCGAAGACAGCATCGCTTTGCGGTACGCGGCGTCGCTCTGCGGCCAATCGGCGAACGTGCCCGCATAGCGCCGCGCCATCAGCGTCGATGAAGGCGCGTTCGCTGGGTGAAGCGGGGCTCTCAAGGTGCAGCGCGCTCCCGACGGCGCGCTGTGCCGCCTCGAACTGCGCGGCGGTCATCGGGGGTATTGAGGTCGGGACCGTCCGCCAGCGCGATCCCCCAGTAGCCATCGCCAGCCCCGGATCGCGAGCGACGGCCTCCTCGAAGGCACGTCGCCGCCGCCTCGCCGTCGTACGCATAATAAAGGAAGAGGCCGCGATCGATTGCGGATTGCGGCCGCCGGATCGCTCGTCGATACGGGGAAGTGGACCGAGGTAGCGCCGCCAATGCGGCCGCCATCACGAGGACCGAAGCGCCATGACTGGACGGTTCGCGAGGTAGGGTAAGATGCGGTTTTGTCCAAGGAGGAGCCGTCACCGGCACGGGCGCGTAGCTCAGTGGGAGAGCATCCGCTTCACACGCGGGGGGTCGTTGGTTCAATCCCAACCGTGCCCACCATCTCCGTAGAGTTGGCGGTCGCGTCATGGCGCTGTAGCTCAGTTGGTTAGAGCGTCGCCCTGTCACGGCGAAGGTCGTGGGTTCGAGCCCCATCAGCGTCGCCATCGTCTCGAGCGCACCGCGGTTCGCGAGAAAATCGAAGATGCGGTGCGCTCGCAGAACGATGTGCCAAGGTAGCTCAGTTGGTAGAGCACGCGCCTGAAAAGTGCGGTGTCGCGCGTTCGATTCGCGCCCTTGGCACCATTAGCCTACGCTAGCGCCAGCGTGCGGTCGAAAAACTCGATGGTGCGCTGCCACGCCGTTTCGGCGTGCTCGGGATGGTAGTGCCCCAGGCCACCTTTGCCCGGTTCGCCCGTGTTGTAGAAGCCGTGCTTGGCATCGTAGCGGTAAAACTCGAACGAGACGCCGGCGTCGCGCAGCCGTTTCTCCATCGCGTCGACGCCCGCGATCGTGAAGTGGCCATCGTCGAGAGCCCAATGGCCTTGCAGCGGCACCGAAATCGATGCTGGATCGCCCGCCTCTGGCGGCGGATAGCCGTACCAGAGGCTGGCCGCATCGAACGCTCGTCCGTGCATGACCGCGAGCATCGCCAGCGCGCCGCCCATGCAGAAACCCATCACGCCGACGCGCTTCGCGCCGCGCTCGCGCAAGAAAGCGGCGGCGCCGGCGGCATCTTGCGTCGCGGCATCGCCGAAATCGAGCCCTTCCATCAGATGATTCGCCTCGTCGCCGGTCGCGGCGCTGCGTCCGCGATACAGATCCGGCACGACGACGCCGAAGCCATGCGAGGCGAGACGGTCGGCGGTCGCTTTGATGCGATCGTCGAGCCCCCACCACTCCTCGAAGAGCACGACGCCGGGCGAGCCGGCGTCGGAAGCGGGCGCAAAATAGCCCGGCGCCGTCTTCCCGTCGGGCCGGGTAAACTCGATCATCGAGCCCATCAGCGGGGCTCCGAGGGCGCCCTCTTCGGCATCTTGCCGGTCGAGATTCTGACGCGCTCGCGTCAGCAGCCACTCGTTGGCGCGCGGTCACGTCGTGCGGGCGACACGCGCTGCTTGAACCACGCGTAGAGCTCTTCGTCGGTGGGATTGCGGCGCAGTGCATCTTCGAACTCGCTCGCGCGTGACTCTGCCAGCGCTCCATCATTCCTTGGTCCATCGGGCAGGGATAGATGTAGTCGTGAATCGTTCCGGCGGCCGACGCGCGCCCTTTGTCGGCAACGCGAAGCAGCCAGAGGGCCTCGCCGATTGCCTCGCGGCCGCGGCGCGGGAAGGTTTTTCCATCGCGAAAATCGGTAGGCATGCGCCCCATAATGCGCGGCGCGAAGCGGCGGGTTGCGTCCGCCGAGCCAGCGAACGCGTGTCGCGATGCATGCAGAACGCAGACGCTGCCAAGCGTCGGAGCCGCGCTGGCACGCGTCCGCTGGCCGTCGTGGCGGCGATGGCGCTCTACATCACCCTTCCGCCCCGCTTGACGATTGGTCCTGTTTGGGCCGCGCCCTTACTGTACTCTCGTGATTCTCGTTCCGCTCTCGATCATCGCGCCGCATCGCCATCGCGAGACGCGCCGCATGCGCTTTTGGAGCATCGTGCTCATCGCGATCGTCAACTTTTTCAATCTCGCGTCGGTGCTGCTGCTGGTCGCAGGCTTCTTTCATCCCGAGCGCTCGGCCACGCATCGGCGGCGCCGCATCCTGCGCACCGGCGCGCAGATCTGGCTCACCAACATCCTCGTATTCTGGGCTGTGGTACTGGGAGCTCGACGGCGACGGCCCCGAAGCGCGCGCGCATGCCGCCGCGGCGACCGAAGTGAAGAACGCCGACTTTCTCTTTCCGCAGATGCAGATGGCGTTGCAGGGCGGGCACGAACCGGCGTGCATCGAGCGCGTCGTGGAAGCCGCAGTTTCTCGACTATCTCTACCTTGCGTTCACCAACTCGACGGCGTTCAGCCCGACCGACGTCATGCCGTTGAGCCGCTGGGCCAAGGTCGCTGATGACGGTGGAGGCGATGATCTCGCTGATTACGATCGCGATCGTGTTCTCGCGCGCGGTCAGCCTGTTGTAGGACGCAGTGACGGGATGCTCGAACCGGAAGGTCGCCTAGCGCGGGTATGATGTAATGGCAGCCTGCGACCTTCCCAAGGTTGATGCGTGGGTTCGATTCCCACTACCCGCTCGGCGAACGCCTCGGTCAGGGCGACGTAGCCAAGTGGTAAGGCAGGGCTCTGCAAAAGCCCCATTCGGCAGTTCGAATCTGCCCGTCGCCTCCAAGCTTCTCCGATGACGCGCGTAGCGGTCGTCGGTGCCGGCAGCGATCGGCGGCTTTCTCGCGGCCGCGCTCGCGCGGCCGGGCGATCCGGTGTCGCGTCGTCGCGCGCGGCGAGCATCTCGCGGCGATCCGCCGCGACGGCCTGCGCGCTCGAGAAGCGACCTCGGGCCGTTTCGCGTCGCGGTCGACGGTCCGCGACGATCTGCGCGGTCTCGGCGAGCTTCGACTTCCTGCTCGCTGACCTTCAAAGCGCATCAATGGCCGGCGTTTCGCGAGCAGCTCGCGACCGTCGCGCAGCGCCGCGCCACGATCGTGACGATGCAGAACGGCGTACCGTTTTGGTACGTGCGCGAGCCGCCGCTGCGCAGCGTCGATCCCGGACGGCGCGATCGGCCGGCTCTTTGCCGACTCCGCCGTCGTCGGCGCGGTCGTTCACGTCTCGGGAAACGATCGTCGCGCCGGGGCACGTCCGGCAGAGCGGCGGCCTGCGCTACGTCTTCGGCGATCCCGGCGGCGGCTGCGGCGAGCGCACGCGCGAGCTGATCGGCATCTTCGACGCGCGCCGGCCTCGCACCAGAGGCCGATGACAACGTTCGCGCGACGGTTTGGCTGAAGCTCGTCAACAACGTGGGACTCAATCCGATAAGCGTGCTGGGCGGCATGACGATCAAGCCGATGCTGGCAAACGACGTGGCGCGCGCGCAGGTGCGGCGACTGATGACCGAAGCGCTCGCGGTCGGCCAGGCGATGGGCGTCGTCGACGAGGTCGACGTCGACGCGCGCATCGAATATGCCGCACGCCTCGACGACGTGAAGACCTCGATGCTGCAAGATTTCGAACGCGGCCGGGCGCTGGAGATCGATCCGATTCTCGGCGCGGTCTGCGAACTGGGCGAACGCTACGGCGTCGCCGACGCCGGCCGTCGCCGAAGCGTATGCCGGCCTGCAGCAACTCGGCACTGCGAAATGATCGCGCAATCTGCGGCGCCGCTGCCGATCTCCGCGCTCGCCGGCGTCGGCCCGAAAATCGCCGCGCTCTTCGCGAGCTGGGAATCGATACGGCGCCGGCGCTGCTCGAGTATCTGCCGTTTCGCTACGACGATCTGCGCTTTCCCACGCCGGCGGCGCGTTTGGGACGCAGCGGCGGCGAGGAGAATGCCGTCGGCGACGATCGTCGCGCTCAAAGAACGGCGCGTGCGCGGCTTGGAGATCGTCGAAGCGCAGCTGCGCGACGACGCCGGGGGCCTCTTCGCCGCGAAGTGGATCGGGCGCAATCGCTACGTGTACGGCCGCTTTCGCGAAGGCATGCGTCTCTTCGTCCGCGGTCGCGTCGAGCGCACGCTTTGCGGGGCCGGCGTCAACGTGTCGCAGTACGGTACGCTCGGCGAAGGCGAAACCTATCGCGGCGAACTGGTTCCGGTCTATCGCGCGACCAAAGATCTGGCCAGCCGCAAGATCGCGGCGGTGGTGAAGAAGAATCTGTCGCGCCTGCTCGATCTCGCACCGCCCGATGCGATCCCATCCGCGCTGGCCGAGCACGCGCGGCTATGCGTCGCAGCGCGACGCATATCGCGCCGTCCACGCGCCGCAGACGCCGGAGGAGGCCGCGACGCGCGCGCGAACGTTTCGTCTTCGCCGAGTTTCTTGATGCTGGCGACCGGCGCGCAGCTGCGACGCGCGGAGCGCGAGAGCGATCACGACGCGCACGCGCTCGACGTACCCGCCGGCTTGCTCGAGCGCTTCGAGGCGGCGCTGCCCGTTCGCGCTCACCGGCGCGCAGCGGCGCGTCGATTCGCGAGATCTGGGACGACATGCGCCGCGACGTTCCGATGAACCGGCTGCTGCAGGGCGACGTCGGAAGCGGCAAGACGCTCGTCGCGGCGGCCGCGGTGCTGCGCGCGGCGACAACGGCCTGCAGTCGGCGCTGATGGCGCCGACCGAACTGCTGGCATGGCAGCACGCGCCCAAACTCGCGCCGCTGCTGCTGCCGTTCGGTCTCGGCGTCGAGGCCGTCTTCGGAAGTCAGAGCGCGCGCTCGCGCCGCGCCGCGCTCGACAAAGCTCGCCGGCGGAGAGGCTGCGCTCGCCGTCGGCACGCACGCGTTGCTCACCGAGGGCGTCGATTTCGATCGCCTCGGCCTGGCGATCATCGACGAGCAGCATCGCTTCGGCGTCGAGCAGCGCGCGCGGCTGCGCGCCAAGGGGCGCTCGCCGCACACGCTGCACATGACGGCTACGCCGATTCCGCGCACGCTCGCCCAGTCGGTCTACGCCGATCTCGACCTGTCGCTGATCGACGAGTTGCCGCCGGGGCGCACGCCGATCGAAACGTTTGCGGTTCGCACGAGCCGCCTCGGCGAGGCGTACGAGTTCGTGCGGCGCAACGTCGAGCGCGGACAGCAGGCCTACATCGTCGCGCCGGCGATCGAGGAAGGCGAGAGCGACGCTGACGAGCGCGGTCGCCGAAGCGGAGCGGCTGCGGACCGAGCGTTTTTCCGGATCTGCGCCTCGGGCTGCTGCACGGGCGTCTGACCGCGCGCGAGAAGGAGGACGTGATGGGGCGCTTCGTGCGCGGCGAGCTCGACGTCCTCGTCTCGACGACGGTCGTCGAGGTCGGCGTCGACGTCGCCAACGCGACGGTGATGGTCGTGCTCGACGCGCACCGTTACGGGCTGGCGCAGCTGCATCAGCTGCGCGGCCGCGTCGGCCGCGGCGCCGAGCGATCGTACTGCATCCTGGTCTATCCCGACGAGAGCGGCGAGCGCGAGCGGCTCGAGATTCTCACCCGCTCGACCGACGGCTTCGAAATCGCCGACGAGGATCTGCGGCTGCGCGGGCCGGGCCAGCTTTCGGGCACGATGCAATCGGGCGCGGCCGCCGAACTGCGTCTGGCGGATCTCGTTGCCGACGTCGACGTCTATCGCGGCGCCAAGACCGCGGCCGCAGGAGATCGTTCGCCGGGATCCCACGCTCGCGCAGCCGGAGCACGCCGGGCTGCGCGCGGCATTGGCGACGCAGCCCAGCACGCGCGCGCTGCTGGTGTCGTCGTGAGGGTTCCGGTTTCGCGACGCGAATAGCGCCGCTCATGTCTAGGTAGAGCCTCTCTCTTGCGGCGGCGGCGGCCATTGCGCTCTTTGCGGCGTGGGGGGCGAAGGCCCAGTGCGCGCCTGCGGAGGTCGCGCGCGCGACGCTGTCCAACGGCCTGCGCGTCATCGTCGTGCGCGATACGCTGGCGCCGGTCGTGACGACGATGCTCAACTACCAGGCCGGCTCCGACGAGCAGTGGATTCCGGGTTTGGCGCACGCGACCGAGCACATGATGTTCCGCGGCAGCAAGACGCTCTCGTCGTCGGCGCTGATGGAGGCGATCGGCATCACGGGCGGCGATTTCGACGCCGATACGCAGAGCACCGTGACGCAATACTATTTCACGGTACCCTCGGCGTATCTCGACATCGCGCTGCGCGCCGAGCGCTCGCGCGCGACCGGTCTGCTGATGTAGCAGGCGCTCTGGAAGCAAGAGCGCGGCGCGATCACGCAAGAGGTGCAGCAGGACAACAGCAACGCGTTCTACCGGCTCTTCGTCAAAATGCAGAACCGGCTCATCGGCGGCACGCCGTACGCAAAGAACACGCTGGGGACGGCGGCCGATTTCGCGAACAGCGTGAGCGGCACCCAACTGCTGAAGTTCTACCACACGTGGTATCATCCCAACAACGCGGTCTACGTGATCGCCGGCGACGTCGACCCGCAGACGACGATCGCGCAGGTGCGCGCGATCTTCGGCGACATGCCCGCGGCGAAACTCCCGGCACGCGCGCCGGTTCGTCTGGCGCCGCTTCACGGGGCGGTCTATCACGACCGTCCGATCAACCGTTCACCGCCGTCGCGCTCGGCTACGGTTCCCGGGTTACGATAGTCCGCAATACGCCGCCGGGCAGATTCTCGGCGACGTGCTCTCGAGCCCGCGCAGCGATTTCGGCGGGTTCGCCTATACCGGACAAGCGCTGGCCACGGAGTTCTTCACGCAAGACTTTCCGAAGGTCGCCATCGGCATCGCGTTCGCGGCGGTCCCCGTCTCGGTGAAACCGCCGAGACGATCGACGCGAGATGCGCGCGATCATCGAACGATACAAGAAGACCGGCGTGCCCGATGATCTGGTGGCAGCGGCGAAGCTGCGCGAGATCTCGCAGCTCGAGTTCAACGCGAACTCGATCGAGGGCCTGGCCATCGAGTGGAGCCAGGCGGTGGCGGTCCAGGGGCTCTCTTCGCCCGACGACATGATCGCGCAGTTCATCGCGCGTGAGTGCCGCCGACGTCAATCGCGTGCTGCGCACCTATCTCGACGACCGAAGGTCGTCGCGGCCTACGCGGTGCCCAAGAACACCGGCACGACCAGCGCGGGCGGCGGTATGGCGAAGGAGAACAACGAGATCCCGCCGACCACGCACGAGCCGCTGCCCGCGTGGGCGCAGCACGTGCTTCGCAACTTGCGCGTTCCGGAGCAGACGATCGCCCCGGCCGACATGACGCTCTCCAACGGCATTCGGTTGATCGTGCAGCCGGAGCAGCATCACGCACACCGTCGTCGTCGCCGGCGAGATTCGCAACGAGCCCGACGTGCAGGAGCCGGCCGGACAGGACGGCGTTGCCGACGTTGCCGACGCGCTGCTTGCCGTACGGAACGACGACCTACGATCGCGTCGGGCTGCAGACCGAGCTCGACAAGATCGCCGCCGACGACGCAGCCGGCACGGAGTTCGGCATTGAGCGTGCTCTCCGACGCACTTCGAGCGCGGCGTGCAGCTGCTCGCCGACGAGGAGCTGCATCCGGCGCTTCAGTCCCGCCGACTTTGCGATCGTGCGCGACCAGGCGGTCGGCGCGCTCGCCGGTGAGATGAACTCGCCGGATCACCTGGCCGAGGTCGCGCTCGACAAAGCGCTCTATCCCGCAGGCGATCCCGCGCAGCGCTTCGCAACGCCGCAGAGCGTCGAACTCGCTGACGCTGGCGCGACGTGAAGCAGTGGTATGCGACCGCCTATCGTCCGGATCTCGACGACGGTCGTCGTCATCGGCGACACGACGCCCGGAAGCGGCGCAGGCGATCTTCGAAAAGTACTTCGGCGCAGTGGAAGGCCGCCGGGCCGAAGCCGAACGTCGAGCCGCCGCCGGTTCCGCCCAACGCGCCGGGTCAGTTCGTGCGTTCCGGCGACCGGCCGCGTGCAATCGTCGGTGCAGCTCGATCGAAACGCTGGCGCTCGTGCGCAGCGATCCGGCTTGGCCGCAGCTGCAGCTGGCGAACACCGTGCTGACCGGCGGCTTCTACTCGTCACTGCTCTACCACGACCTGCGCGAAGTGCACGGCTACGCGTACTCGATCGAGAGCCGCGTCGTCGGCCGGAAAGATGCGCGCGACGTTCGGCTTCGAGTACGGATGCGATCCGCAGAACATCGTTCCGGCGCAGTCGCAGATCGTCCGCGATGCTCACGCAGCTGAGCGCAGCCGATCGAAGCGGATCGGCTGCTGCGCTCGAAAGCGCTGCTGATGGGCGAGGTGCCGATCGCGAGGCGAGCTACGACGGCGTGACCGCGCAACTGCTCGATTATGCGTCGCTCGATCTGCCGCTGGATCAGAACGTCATCGACGCGCAGGCCGAGCTCGCGGCCACGTCGCAGAGCGTGCGGGCGGCGCTCGAAAAGTACATGCGGCCCGAGGCTTTCGTGCGCGTCGTCACCGGGCCGGGACCGCCGCTAGCGCAGGCGTCGAACGCGCCGGGCATGGAGGCGGTGCGGGAATCGGTTTCGATCTCGACCACACGCTGGCGATCGATAACCGGCTCGAGCGGGTTGCGTTCCTGCGCCTGCTCGAGCGGATTTCGGCGCTCGGCGGCCGGACGGTCGGAACGCTCGACGACGAGATCGACGCGATCGACGGCTTCTTGCAGCGCCAGCGACGGGGCGACTTCGCCATCGATGAGGCCGTGCGGCTCTTCGCACGCGATCGCGGCGTGGCGTGCGACGAGCGCTACGTCGAAGACGTTTCGCAGCGATGGCGTCGAGATGGTCGAGGAGTTCGTGATACCGCTGCCGGGCGTCGGGCAGACGCTCGCGCGCTGCGCGAGCGCGGCATCGCGCTGGCCGTGCTGAGCAACGGCTGGAATCCGTTGCAGGCAACGCAAGGCCCAGCGGGCCGGATTCGACGGCCCGGTGCTGGTGAGCAGCGAGATCGGCGCGCGCAAGCCCGCGCGGGCGCATTCGAAAGCCTGCTCGAGCGCTCGGGACCGGCCGGCGCGAGACGTGGTACGTCGGCGACGATCCCCACAGCGATGTCGCCGGCGCGCGCGCGGCCGGCATGACGACCGTTTGGATGAACTGGGAGCGCAGACGAGTACCCGCACGCTCCGAGGCGCCCGCGCATACCGATCGCGTCGTTTGCGAGCTCCTGGAACTGTTGCCGAAGGCGGTCCGCGCGCATGATCGGCCGCGCCCTGTCGATCCTGCGTCTGCCGTCGCTGCTGCTCGTGCCGCAGCGCCGGCTGCGGCGCCGAATTATCAGGCCAGCAGCTCGTCGAGCTCGAGCGGCAGCTACACGAACTGGTCGTTCGCGCAGAGCCCCACCTCGGCGACCGATGCGGGCATTCACACTTACGATACGCGCTCGCCGACTTTTCGCCGGCGACGCAGGCGGCGCAGATGGTGCAGCTGCGAAGCTACCGCAACGAGCTGGCGGCGCTCGAGCCGCCGGCAGGCGCCAGCGCGCACGAGCGCGTCGACTATCTGCTGATCCGCGCGAATATCGAGGGTGACTGGTGGGACCGCACGGTCCTGCGCGGACTGCAGCGCAATCCCAGCATCTACGAAGGCGAGTGCAGCAACGGAATCTTCTCGATCGTCAAGCGCGCGTACGCGAGCGACGAGGTGCGCATCCACGCTGCGATCGCGCGCCTGCGCGCCTGTCCGCGCGTGCTCGAACAGGGCAAGCGAATCTCACCGCAGACCGTGCGCGAGTTCGCGCAGATCGCTTCGGAGGATATTCGCGACGGCGATTCGCTCTATACGACAACGCTCGACGAATCGCGGCCGGCACCTCGCCCGCGACGCGGCGCGAGCTCGCACGGCGCAGCAGACCGCGCTTGACCGCGCTGCACGCCTATCGCGCGTGGCTCGACGCGCACATGGCGGCTTCTCGACGGGCGGCTTCGCGGTCGGGCGCAAGCAGTACGATTGGTTCCTGCGGCGCGTGCTGATGCTGCCGTTCGACTCGGATCAGGTCGCGACGATCGGCCGGCTGGAGCTGGCGCGCGACCGTGCGCTGGAGATCTGGGAGGCCGCGCGCGACGCGCAGCTGCCGCCGCCGCAGCCCGCCGCCGACGTTCTCGTCGAAGGAAGCGTTTCTCAGCGTACTACGAGCGCAGCCTCGCGAAGCTGATCGCGTTCATCAACTCGCACGCAGATCGTGACGATTCCGTCGTACATCGGACCGTTCCACATCGTCGAGGTGCCCAAGGCGCTGGCCGCGACCTATCCCGGCGGCTTCATGAACCCGCCGCAGATGTTCTCGAACGACCCGCAGGGCTTCTACTTCGTTCCCGATTTCAGCTCGAGCAATCAGAGCTTCTTCGTGCAGCAAGCGCGGCAATCGGTGCTGCCGCTGCTCGGGCACGAAGGAATTCCCGGCCACTTCCTGCAGTTCACCTACGCGTATCACAATCCCGACTTCATCCGCCACGTGCAGAGCGACGGCGTCTTCGCCGAAGGCTGGGCGTTTTACGGCGAAGAGATGCTCATGCGCGAGGGCCTCTACGACGACGATCCCGGCGCGCGCAAGCAGGTGATTCACCTGATGCGCCACCGCGCGACGCGCATCGGCGTCGACGTCGGCTTGGCGACCGGCGCGATGACGCTTCCGCAAGCGATCGCGTACTTCCAGAAGAACGCGGGCATCGACGACGACACGGCGCGCGGCGAGGCGACGCGCTTTGCGATGGGCCCGGGCAGGCAATCGACTATCTCGTCGGCAAGACGCAGATCGAGACGCTGATCGGGCTCGTGCACGACCGCGAGGGCGCGGCGTTTACGCTGCAGCAGCTTTCACGACCGGCTGCTCTCGTACGGAACGGTGCCGTACTCGACGATTCGCTACGAGTGGCTCGGCGACGACGCGTGGCTGCGCGGCAGCGATCGCGCCGCTGGCGCCCCAGGAGTTTTGAAGATCCGTGACGATGCCGAAGATTACCGGCGGACCGCTCGGAAGCCGCAAGCTGCGCTCGCCGAAGGGCATGCACGTGCGTCCGACGCCCGGGCGCGTGAAGGAGTCGCTCTTTTCGATCCTCGATGCATCGGCTCGAAGGCGCGCGCGTGCTCGATCTCTTTGCGGGCACCGGCGCGATCGGATTCGAGGCCGCCTCGCGCGGCGCGGCGCGCGTCGTCTCGGTCGAGGCGTCAGCGCGAGATCGCGCACGCGATCGAAGAGGCGGCGAAGAGTCTGGGCGTCGACGACGTCGTGACCGTCTTTCCCGCGCCGGCCGAGCGCGCGCTCTATCGTCTCGAGGGGCCGTTCGACATCGTCTACCTCGACCCGCCGTACGCCGACCCCGTGCCGCTGCAGCTCTTCCGGCTGTTGCGCGAGCGCGAATCTGCTCGCGCCGGACGCGCTGGTCGTCTACGAGCACGCCGCCAAGCGGATTCTTCCCGACATACCCGGGTATCGCTTCGGTGCGCGAAGAAGTCTACGGCGATGTCGGTCTCGCCTTTCTGGCGCCGGAATCTTGACGAACGGTAAGACCGCACGCGTCGACGCGCGCCGTCTATCCCGGCTCGTTCGATCCGCCGACCAACGGCCACCTCGACGTCATCGAGCGCGCCGCACGCTGCTTCGGCGAGCTCATCGTCGCGGTCGTCGTCAATCCACAGAAGCGCGCGCCGATGTTTTCGCTCGAGGAGCGCGAGGACGATGCTCAAAGAGAGCGTCGCCGGGCTGGCCGAACGTGCGCGTCGAGCACTTTCGCGGCTTGCTGGCCGATTACGTGAAGGCGGCGCAGGCCGACGTCATCGTCAAGGGCCTGCGCGTCGTCTCGGATTTCGAAAGCGAGATGTCGGCCGCGATGATGAACCGCTCGCTCTCCGACGTCGACACGCTCTTTCTGATGTCGGATCAGAAGTACTCGTTCGTCAGCTCGAGCCTGGTCAAAGAGGTCTTCTTTCTCGGCGGCGACGTCGCCGCGCTCGTGCCGGAACCCGTTCTCCGCGTGATGTCGGAGAAACGCAACAACCCTACAACGGAGGTAGTCATGTCGGTTTATCGCGTGCTGGACAAGCTCGAGGCCTACGTTCACGAGGGAACGTGGCTGCCGGCCGGCTATCGCATTCTCTCCGAGGAGCGGCTTGCTCGAGCTGGTCGAGAAGATCCGCGCCTCGCTGCCCGAGGAGGTCGGCCGCGCCAAGGTGATCGCGAAGGACCACGACCGCATGATGCGTGCGGCGGCGGAGAAGGCGCAGGCGATCGTCGACGAGGCCGCGAGCAAGCACGAAGAGCTGGTCGACGATAGCGAGATCGTGCGCCGCGCACGGACGACCGCCGACGCGGTGCTCGCGAGGCGGAGGAGCGCGCGCGCAAGGTTCGCGAGGGAGCCGACCGCTACGCCGGCGAGGTGCTCGGCGAGATGGAGGCGCGCCTGGCGGGCGCGCTCGGCGCCGTGCGCAAAGGCCGCGAGGTGCTCGAAGGCGCGCCAGCAGGCGTTGCCGCGGAGCAGCCGCTGGCCGAGGCCGCGGCCAAGAGCAAGCGCGCGGCCTTCGACCTGCAAAGTCGCGGCCGAGGAGACCGCCGCGCTCGAATCGGTGTAACCGCTCGCCCGCGCGGGAATAGGGAAAGCATGAGACATATAGCAATCATGCTCGCCCTCGGCGGCTCGCTGTGGGTACCGGCGTTCGCCGACACGCAGCCGGCGGGAATCGCCGGTACGGTCGTCGACGCGAAGAGCGGGGCAGCCCATCGGCGCGGGCGAACACTCTACTATTATCGCGCGCCCTATTCGAGAAGGCGCCGAACATGATCAAGCTGCTGCCGGTAAACGGCCGCGGGTTCTTCAGCGATATCACTCTCGAACCGGGCCGCTACGTGGTCATGGCGCGGGTTCCGGGCAAAGTCGAAGGCTGCGCCGTCGATGACGTCATCGGCGGCGAGGTCGCGCACGTGAAGATCAAGATCGGCAACGACACGGTGATGTGCAGCGGCCCGCGCGTGCATCCGGCGCTGGTCGATCCCAACGCGACGGCCGACGTTTACCGGATCTAAACGCTAGACAGGCGGCGCCTGAACGTTATCGGCGAAGGCCTCGAGCCGGGCGCGGTCGATCGCTCGAACGCGCCCGCGATCGAGTTCGAGCGCGCCGGCGTTCTTGAGGCGCAGCAACGCGCGAGCCGCCATGTCGCGGACCGTGCCGGCGGCCGCGGCGATCTGCGCTTGCGAGAGGTTCTCGACGCCGGGCAGCCCGCGCGCCATGCCGACCGACGTGCGCGCGTAGCCGAGCAAGAACTTGGCGACGCGCTGCAGCACGTGCGCGAAGGCGAGGTCGGCGATCGTATCGATCGAGCGGCGGCGCGCTTGCGACGAAGCGATGAGAAAGCCGAGCGCGAGCTCGGCATCGTTGCGCGCGGCGTGAATCACGGCCTCGCTCGGAAGCGTGACGATCGTCGCGTCGGTCAGCGCCTCGGCGCGCGTCGTCGCACCGCCGCCGTCGAACGTGCCGCTCTCGTTGAGCGTGTCGTGCGTCAGTCGCTCGCCGATCGTGTGCGTCTTGCCGTCGGGAGAGAGCAGCGTGTAGATGACCTTGCCGCTCTTCACGATGCCGAGATACGGCCAGACCTCACCCTCGTCGAAGATCGTGTCGCCGGATTTGTAGCTGCGCTCGGCCATTTGCGCCGCCAGCTCCTTGATCGTGCTCGCCTTGGCGGCGTTGAAGGCCGGCACGTAGCGTGAGGAACGACTCGCCGTCGGCGTTCTCGTCGATGCGTTCGAGGCGTACCGTCCAGCGGTTGCCGCCAAGGTTGCGCGCATCCCAGGAGAAGCGACCGGGACGCAGCTGCGCCATCTCGTTGCGCAGCGCGCGCGGGTCGGTCTCTTCGATAATCTCCAGCGCGCTGCCGATCTGCAGTTTGTCGAAGGTTTCGAGGATCTGCTCGGTCTTGGTCGCCGGCGGGAGCGAGC
Source organism: Vulcanimicrobiota bacterium (assembly GCA_963844705.1). Classification (GTDB taxonomy): domain Bacteria; phylum Vulcanimicrobiota; class Vulcanimicrobiia; order Vulcanimicrobiales; family Vulcanimicrobiaceae; genus Cybelea. The sequence goes on from CAWJPI010000001.1 coordinate 1,014,044, forward strand.
GGGCGTCGAGCGCGACCGCAGCGGGTCGGTTGATGGGCATATCGGGCGGTTTTAGGGACGCTTCGCGACGGCGCCTGCCGGGACGCGCGCAGGCACCCGCGGAATAGACGGCAGCGATATGGATACCTCGGTTCGCGACGACGACGTCGTCATCGTAGCGGGTGCGCGCACCCCGTTCGGCAATCTCGGCGGCCAGCTGGCCGGCCTGACCGCCACCGACCTCGCCGTCGCCGCCGCCGAGGAGGCGGTTCGGCGCAGCGGCGTCCCGAAGGACCGGATCGACGAGGTCGTCTTCGGCAACGTCATCCAGAGCAGCGCCGACGCCATTTACCTCGCCCGCCACGTCGGTCTGCGCGTCGGGCTGCCGGTCGGCGTGCCGGCGCTGATCGTCAACCGTCTCTGCGGCTCGGGCCTGCAGGCGATTCTCTCGGCCGCGCAATCGCTGGCGCTGGGCGGCGCGAACTACGCGCTTGCCGGCGGCACCGAGAACATGAGCCAAGCGCCGCACGTCGTGCGCGGGGCGCGCAAGGGGTTTCATCTCGGGCAGCAGGTTGCGTTCGAGGATTCACTGTGGACCGCGCTGACCGATTCCTACGGCAACACGCCGATGGCCATTACCGCCGAGAACCTCGCGAAGAAGTACGGCGTGACGCGCGAGGAGTGCGACGAGTTTGCGCTGACCAGCCAAGAGCGCGCGCTCGCAGCCGTAGAGAGCGGCTATTTCGCCGAGGAGATCGTTCCGGTGGAAATTCCCGGGCCGAAAGGCACGACCGTCCGCGTCGAAAAGGACGAGGGTCCGCGTGCCGGCTTGAACATGGAGAAGCTCGGCAAGCTTCCGGCGCGCTTCGCAAAAGACGGCGTGGTGACGCCCGGGAACGCCAGCGGCATCACCGACGGCGCTGCAGCCGTCGTCCTCACGACGGTGAAGCACGCGCGCCAAGACGGGCTGTCGTGGATCGGGCGGCTCGTGGCCTCAAGCGTCGTCGGCGTCGATCCGTCGATCATGGGCATCGGCCCGGCGTTTGCGATTCCCAAAGCACTCGCGCGCGCGGGCCTTTCGGCCGCCGATCTCGCCGTGATGGAGATCAACGAAGCGTTTGCGCCGCAGGTGATTGCGTGTTTGCGCGAGATGGGCGACGGCACGCCCGCGTCGGAGCGCTCACAACTCAATCCGCATGGCGGCGCGATAGCGCTGGGCCATCCGCTCGGCGCCTCGGGCGCGCGTTTGGCGCTCACGACGCTGCGCGAGCTGCGGGAACGCGGCGGCGGCTACGGTGTCGCGTCGGCGTGCATCGGCGGCGGACAGGGCATCGCAGCCCTCTTTAGTGCGCAGTAGCCGTCTCTGGGACGTCGCCGCAGCGCTGGCGATCGGCTTTGCGCTGTGGAAGATCTTCATCGCCCCGCGTTCGTTCGCAGCGCCGCACGCGCAGCCGGCGCCGGCCGCGGTCTTCCAACGGCTCGACGGCGGCGCGTTCCGTCTGGCCGACGAGCGCAACCGAATCGTGTTCTTGGATTTCTACGCGAGCTGGTGCACGCCGTGCAAGATCGAGGTGCCGCTGGTGCAGCACTGGGCCAACGCGCATCCGAACGCGCTCGTCGTACCGGTCGATGTCGGCGAAGGCCGCCCGGCGGTGGCCGACTTCGCGGGCAGATACCGCTTGAACGACGTCGCGCTCGACCCGAGCTCCAGCGCGCGGGCGCTCTTTGCGGTACAAGGTTTTCCGACGATCGTCGTCGTCGACGGTGCCGGCGACATCCGTGCAAAATGGGAGGGCCTCAATCCCGCAATCGGTCTCGCAATGTCCAACGCCTTGTCGCTGGGGAAGCCCTGAAGTAAACTTCGGGCCTCGGCGACTTCGATCTGAGCTAAATCAGCGCTTCTGGTACCGGGATGTCTTAGCGGCCTTTGAATGCGGGTTTGCGCTTTTCTAGGAACGCGGCGGTGCCTTCTTTGATGTCTTCGGTGTCGACGAGCGTGCCGAACTCGAGTGCCTCCAGCTCGAGCGCGTCGTCGAGCGAGAGGTGCGCGCCGTTGTTGATCGCGCGCTTGCAGGCGGCGATCGCGAGCGGCGCCTTGGACGCGATCAGCGTGGCGAGGCGTTTGGCTTCGTTCATCAGCTCGGCCGCCGGGACCACGCGGGTGACGAGGCCGATGCGCAGTGCCTCCTGCGCGTCGATGATCTCGCCGGTCAAACAGAGATGCGTCGCGACCCCTTTACCGGCTAGCCGCGTGAGCCGCTGCGTCCCGCCATAACCGGGGATCAGCCCGAGGTTCACCTCGGGCTGGCCGAACTTCGCGTTCTCCGCGGCGATGCGGATGTCGCCCGCCATCGCGATCTCGCAGCCGCCGCCCAACGCGAAGCCGTTGATCGCCATGATCACCGGTTTGCGGAGCCGCTCGATCTTTCGCGTGAGCGCTTGCCCGCTGCGGGCCTGGTCGGCGCCGGAGCCCGCGGTCGCCAGCGCGTTGAGCTCGCCGATGTCGGCCCCGGCGGCGAACGCTTTTTCGCCGCTGCCCGTGACGACGATCGCGCGCACCTGCTCGTCGCGCTCCATGTCGTCCAAGGCGCGAGAGAACTCGGATAAGAGCTGCGTGCGCAGCGCGTTGAGCACGCCGGGGCGGTTGAAGGTGATGATGCCGATCGGCGCTTCGACCGAGACGAGAACGTCTTCAAAAGCCATGCCAACCTTATGGTTTCATAAAGGCTGCAGGTTCCTCCGTCGCGTTGCGAGGAAATCCCCTACAGACGTATACTCAAGGTGATTTTCGAGGAGTTGAGAGTGGCGGTTCGTACGGCGTATCACGAAGCATTGGAAGCGACGAGGCTCGACGTCGTGCGTCTCGGCGCGCTCGTAGCCGATGCGATCCGCGTCTCGACCGACGCGCTGGAGAACCGCGATGCGGCCGCGGGCGCGCGCGTAGTCGCGGGCGACGACGTCGTCGACGATCTCCGGCGGCGCGTCGAGGCGCACTGCATCGAACTGATCTGGCGGCAGCAGCCGGTCGCTGGCGAGCTGCGCGAGATCGCCGCCATGCTCGAAATTGCGACCGACCTCGAACGCATCGGCGATTACGCCGTCGACATCTCGAAGAACGCGATCAAGCTTTCCGACCAGCCGATGCGCCCGCAGAAGGTGGAGGTCGACCGCATCGGCAGCGTCGCGCACGGCATGCTCCTCGACGCGATGCGCGCCTACACCGAACGCGACGTCGAACTGGCGGGCGCCGTGATCGACCGCGACGACGAAGTCGACAAGCTCTACAAACGCAGCATCAAGCTGCTGCAGGCGGAGATGCGCGCCGATCCGGAGATCGTGCGCCCCGGCACGCGCTATCTCTTCGTGCTGGCCTCGCTGGAACGCGTCGGCGATCGCGCCGGCAACATCGCTTGGCATACGAAGGATATGATCGGCGCCGAGTGAGTACGCCGCTTCCGCGAAACGAGTTTGCGGTCACGCGGCGCTACGTCTACCTCAATCACGCAGCGGCCGGCGTGCTGCCGGCGCGCACCGTCGGCGAGATCGAACGATTCGTTCGCGCTCATAACGAACGCGGCGTGCTTGGCACGTTCCCGTACGATCTCAAAATGCCCGAGTACCGCGAAACGATCGGCCGCTTCGTCGGCGGCAGCGGCACGGCGATCGCGACGATCCCCAACACGAGCGCCGGCGCAGCAACGATCGCCCAAGGCATCGACTGGAAGCCCGCCGACGAGGTGCTGCTCTGCGACGACGAATTTCCCGCCAACGTCGTGCCGTGGCTCGCGCTGGAACGCCGCGGCGTCAACGTGCGGCTGCTGCGTTCGGAGGAAGGACGGCTCACCCCGGAGCGTCTGCGGCGCGAGCTTTCACCCAGAACGCGTCTCGTGACGGCCTCGTGGGTCTCCTATGCCGACGGTTATCGCCGCGATCTCGGCGGCTTAGCGGCGGCGGCGCACGATGCCGGCGCGCTCTTCTGCGTCGACGCGATCCAAGGCTTGGGCGCCTTCACGCTCGATGCGCCCGCACTGGGCATCGATGCGCTCTACAGCGGGGCAGGCAAGTGGATGATGGGGCTGCACGGCGGGGCATTTCTCTACTTGAGGGACGAGCTGAACGAGCGCTTGGAGGTCGCGATGCCGGGCTGGCGCTCGATGCGCGACATGTGGGATTTCCATAACTATTCACAGCCGCTGACGCCGGATGCCTACCGCTTCGAAGGCGGTACCCCCAACCTGCTCGGAGCGCTCTCCATGGCTTGCGCGATCGAGCTGTTCGAGCAAGCCGGACGCAGCGCTATTGAGAGCCACGTGCTCGCCCTGACCGACCGGCTGCACGCCGGGCTGGCAGATTTGGGCGCCGAGTTCTCCTCTGAGCGCGGCGATGGCTGCTCGTCGGGGATCGTCACGTTCTCGATGCCCGGTTACGACAGCATCGAGCTGGGAACGGCGCTCGAACGGGAAGAGATCGTGACGACCTATCGAACGAGCGGGATTCGCGTTTCGCCTCACGGCTATAACACTCTCGAGGAGATCGATATGGTGCTCGCTGCGGTCGCGCGTGTCGCGCGCAAGAACGTTTCGGTGTAGATACGGTGCTGGCAGCTTGGCTGGTCGCCGCGGTTGCGGCGTTTCCGCCCTCAGGAACCTATAACTACGACGCGGCGCTCAACGGCTCGCCGGTCGGACGCTGGAGCGTTGCCGTCAAGAGCGGTCAAAACGGCAGCGAGGTCGACGAAACGTCGACCGCGACGCTCGCCGGCCTGGCGCTCTCCGCGCAGGCCGCGCTGGTGCTCGGCGTGGACCTCGCGCCGGCGAGTTACGCGGGTCATTATCGTACGCCGGGTCAGAGTCCCAACGTCAGCGTCTCGCTCACGCCGCAATCCGCTACCGTCGCCGGAGCGTTCAACGCCGAACCGCAGCAGGTCGCGCTGCAGAACGACACGCGCCACTTCGTCGTGATCGAGCCCGGTCTGCTCGCGGGACTCTTCGTGCTGCCCGCACAGCTTGCCGCGTGGAAGGAGCAGAGCGTCACCTGGATTACGCCGACCACCGCACAGGTGCAGGTGCTCGAGGTGGCCGCCGCCTCGCCGCCCGCGCGGCCCAACGCGGTTCCCGCCGGCGACAACGTACTCTCGATCGCGCAGCCCATCGCGGTAACGATCTGGTACGATCCCTCGACGCTCGTTCCCGATGAGATCGAGGTCCCATCGCAAGCCGCAGTTCTGACGCGCGTTCGCTAACGCCCTTTCTGGTGACCTCGGGATGAGAGCGTGCGAAACTCCGCGGGTTCCAGCGGCTTTACTTCTTGCGATTCCAGCGGAAGCCGGCGCAGCAAACGCTCGAGTACGCCGAGCGTTCCACGGTGGCCGATCACGAGAACGGTTCCTTCATCTTCGAGCCTTTGCAGCACCGCCGGCAGACGCTGGGCGACGTCGGCGAAGCTTTCGCCCTGCTGCGGCCGGAAGTGCACCGGCGCCGCGCGCCGCTGCGCCAGCGCAACCGGGTCGGTGCGCTCGAGCCATTCCAGCGTCTTGCCCTCCCACGCTCCGAAATCGACCTCGCGCAGCGCGTTGACGACGTCGAATGGAAGGTCCGGCGCGACGATCTCGCGCGTTTGCAGGCAGCGGCGCATCGGGCTGACCAGCACGCGAGCGAACGCGTGCGCCGACAACGCGTCGCGTAGGCGCTCGCACTGGGCGCGCCCGCGCTCGCTCAGCTCGACGTCTTGGCGCGAGAGAAACGCGCCGGCTGCATTGACGGCGGTCTCGCCGTGCCGGCAGAGAACGATCGCGCCCACGCCGCGCTTAGCCGGGTGCGGAGTCCGCGCCTTCGCGTACGATCGACGAAGTCATAACCGCATCGGTCATGCCGTGGATCAGCTTTTTGTCGGCGGGAGCGATCGTCGCCAAGATTCCGCCGAGCTGCACGCTCTCCTCGCCGGTCACGAAGTAGTACGGACAAAGGCGCACGCGCCCGTCGTACATCGAGATCTCGTCGCGCTCGCGGTCGAAGTAGCCTTGGCGCACGCGCTTGCCTTTGTGGAAACGCTGCAAGATATACGGCGTGCGGTCGAACGAGTTCAGCGCGGTATCGAGCGCCTCGGTCCACTCCTCGCGGGTGAGATCGTCGGCGATCTTGACGCCGCGCGACCCCCAGGCGAGTTCCGAGAACCCCGACGGCTTGAGCACGTAGGCGCGCTCGCTCTTGGGCAGCGCCGCCAGTTGACGGAAGTCGAAGACCGGCGCGCCGCCGGCCTGCAGTCCCGCAACGGCGCCCTGCGGCGGCATCGGACGCGGATCGACGACCCACGTTTCGGGGAAGAGCGCCAGCAGGCGTTCGAATACGTCGCGTCCTAGCTCGCCGCGCCACAGCGGCGCGAGGGCGTCGTGATGGAGCAGCGCGAAGGCCAGCTTCTCTTCGAGCGAGGCTTTCGGTGCGGGAACGATGCGCACGCGATTGTGACGCGCGGCGTAGAGCATCAGCTCCTGCTTCGGAACGTTGAAGAGGTCGAACAGCTCGAAGTTGCGGTAGATCGCGTCGAGGCGCGCTTCGCGACCGTCGTCGTGACGGATGAAGAGCCCCTCCTCGGTAAACGCGATCTCGTGCGGACGGCGCAGCCAGACGTCGGCCAAGTTGAGCCGGCGCAGCGCGTCGGCCAACCACGACATTTCGGGGCGGTAGTCGGCGGATTCGTCCGACACGACGATCGCCACGGTCGGGAACTCGACGCCCGTGACGTGACGAAGCATCGCCGCAAAGCCTCTGGGTATGCCGTCGGCGCCGCCCGCGCTCTCGAGACCGAGCCGGCAATACGCCTCGGTCATTGCGCCGAGGAAACCCATGCCGCCGGGGATGCTGTCGAGTTCGGTCGCGGCGAAGCCATCGGCGGTGAGGATGAGGTCGGGGCGAATGACGCCCGGGACGTCTTGCTTGAAACGGTTCTGCCGCTGCAGCTTGACGATCTGTTCGGGCTTGCCGCGGTCGAGATACTCGGCGATGAAGGCCGGAGCGGTGCCGCGGGCGCTGCGATTGTAGAGGCCGTTGAGCACGCGATAGAACTTGAGGAGATCGGTTCCGAGCTGCTCGATCGTTGCCAGCTGCGCCGGGGACAACGCGAACGGTTCGGGGCTGAGGCGCCAGGGGATGCGATCGTTTTCGTCTTGGACTCGGAAGAGCCCGGGCGGTATCGCTTCGTAAAGGTAGTGCGCTTGCTCGCGGGCGGTGAGGTTGGGAATCGTTGCCGAACAGGGCATGGAAAAAGGCGTTGCTCCTCTAGCGACAGCCGTCAGGAATCTTGGAACTGCACTGGGCAATGTAGCGTCGGCGCATACGCTCTTCTAAAGGGGTAACGCCGTTGTTTGGGTTGCAGCCGGGGCGCCCGCACTCACTTGATCGTGATGGCTCCCGGGGTCAGCAGCGCCCCTTCCACGTGCACCGTGCCTTGGTCGAAGGCCAAGGTGAGGTGCAGGGTGCCCACAAGCCCGAGTTTGGTGAGGTCGACACTTTCGAGGACCCGCGAGGTCTGCTCCCCAGCCAGAAAATGAAGCTCGCCCGTACGGCTGAGCGAACCGGCCGGCGCCGAATAGGTCGCGCTGACGGGAACGATCATCTCCTGGGTACCGGTCGAGCGCGCAGGGCCGGTGACGCAGTAGGTGATCGTTACCGGAGTACCTTGCACGGAGAGCGTTTCGGCGGTGCACTGAGCGGCAACGGCGGCGCGTGCGGTCAGGGCTGCCGCAATGAATAGGGTCGCCAGCGCTCGGGTCATTGCCTATGTCCTTGCTTTCTCGAAAGAAAAATTCGGTACGAGTCGAACGTTATACCCGTCGAAAGGCTCAACGATGACGATTCGCGTTCTCGCCTTTGCCGGCGCCCGGGAGATGCTGGGGGCGCCGCACTTCGAGCTCGACCTGCCCTCCGGGGCGAGCGTTCGCGACGCCTGGGGCCGCCTCGAGGCAGACTTTCCCGGCCTCGCCCCGCACCGTTCGTCTCTGCGCGTTGCGCACAACGGGTCGCTCGCCGATCTCGACGCCGCCCTGCGCGACGGCGACGAGCTCGCGCTGCTCCCGCCGGTGGGCGGTGGGTAGCAGCCGGTTTGCCATCGTTCGCGGCCCGGTCGAACGCGAGCGTATTGGACGATCTCGAGCGCGCCGGCGCGGGCGCGGTCGTCACGTTCGTGGGGATCGTGCGCGCCCGGTCAAGCGATGGCGCGGCAGTGAGCGGTCTTTCGTACGAAGCCTACGAGCCGATGGCGGTGGGCGAGTTCGAAGCGATCGGCGCCGAGGCGCGCGAACGCTTCGGCGACGTGGCGTTGGTTATCGTGCACGCGGTCGGCGAACTTTGCGTGGGCGAGAACGCCGTCGTCATCGGCGCCGCCGCGCGGCATCGCGGCGCGGCGTTCGACGCGTGCCGCTACGCGATCGAGCAGGTAAAAGCCCGCGCGCCGATCTGGAAGAAGGAGCGCTACGAGGGCGGCGGTGCGGTGTGGAAAGCCAATGACTAAGGTCGAGCTGTTTCGCATCGAAGCGGCGCGCAATCCGGTTGCTCTACTGTCGTACGAACCGCGCCGTCCCCGGCGCATCAGCATCGTCGCCGGTCACGGGTACTCGTCGAGCAAGCAGAACCTCGATTTCCTCTGCGCGTTTCTTGCAAGCCACGGGTTCGGCGTGTACAGCCTCGACTTCCCCGGGCATAAGCTCGGAAGCAGCGGCGGCGTGCTGCGCGGCGTCGACGACTGCATCGAGGCGATGATGCGCGTCGTCGCCTTCTCGCGCGAGCGCCGCGACGATCCTGTCTACACGATGGGGCACAGCATGGGCGGCATGACGGCGATCTTTACGGCGGCGCTCGATCGCCAACATCTTGGGCACGATCGCGATCGCCACCGGGTACGGGCGGCCGACGTCGCTCGAGTCGCTGCGCAACGTCGGCAATACGGATTTCCGCGCATCGTACGTCGTCGGCGTGCCGTTGCCGCAGCTCGTCGCCGGCGTCGAAGCGCGCTACGACGAGCTGCTCGGTAAGCTCGCGGGGCGCGCGTCGCTCTACGTGGCGGCGAGCCGCGACGCGATGGTGAGCCTCGCAGCGTCAACGAGCTCTACGACCGCGCGCCGGAATCCAAGACGTTCGCGACGATCGACAGCGACCACACCTATGCCGCGGAGCGCTCGCGCGCCGCCGTGCTGGAGTGGCTCGACGAGCGCCACCCGCCGATCGAGACGAGCCAGCCGCCGTGAACGCAGCGCGAATTGCGCCGCTACAGCCGGCACTTGCTGATTCCCGAGGTCGGCCTGCGAGGTCAGCAGCTTCTCGCGCAAGCGCGGGCACTCGTCGTCGGCGCCGGCGGCTTGGGCTCGCCGGCGCTGCAGTACCTCGCGGCCGCCGGGGTGGGCACGATCGGCATCGTCGACGACGACGCGGTCGACGAGACGAACCTGCAGCGGCAGACGATCTTCGCATACCGCCGACGTCGGCCGTTCGAAAGCGATCGCCGCCGCAGCGCGGCTGCACGCGCTCAATCCGCTGATTCGCGCCGAGGCGCTGCCGCTTCGCTTCGACGAGTCCAACGCGCGCGAGACTCGTCCGGGCTTACGACGTCGTGCTCGACTGCACCGATCGCTTTCCCACACGCTATCTGATCAACGACGCGTGCATATCTGGAGAAGCGGCCCGACGTCTACGCTTCGATCTTCCGCTTCGACGGCCAGGTCAGCGTCCTGTGCGCGCCGGGCGGTCCGTGCTACCGCTGCCTCTATCCCCAGTCGCCGCCGGCCGAGCTGTCGCCGACCTGCGCCGAGGGCGGCGTGCTCGGCGCGCTCGCGGGAATCATGGGCGCGTGGCAGGCGGGCGAGGCGCTCAAAGTGCTGCTGGGCGCCGGAACGCCGCTGATCGGGCGGCTGCTGCTGATCGACAGCTTGCGGCGCGCGTGCGCGAGGTGCGTTTCGAGCGCGACGCGGAGTGCGCGCTCTGCGGCTCGGCTCCGGTCGTCGACCGCATCGAAAAGGGTGCCTACGACACTGAACCGGTGCGCAGCGACGTTGCCGAGATCGCCGCCGAAGAGCTCGACGAGGCGCTGCGCGAGTGGACGCTGCTCGACGTACGCGAGCCGCACGAAGCCGTGCTCGGCACCGTCGACGGGGCGGTGGGCATTCCCGCCTCGCAGCTCGAGGAGCGCATGGCGGAGCTGGACAGCGCGGTGCGCTACGTCGTCGCCTGCCGCGTGGGGTGAAGTCGCTCTGGGCGGTGCGCCGGTTGCGGGAGGCCGGATTCGCCCGGCTGGCTCATCTCCGAGGCGGCCTGCTCGCTTACGCCGCAAAGCGCGACTCTTTCGAGTTCTTTTAAAGTTTCGAGCGTATGCTGAGCAACGGATGAAAGAGCGAGCCTTTGGCGCGGCCGGCGTCGAGGTTCCGGTCATCGGCCAGGGCACCTGGAACGTCGCGCTCGCCGGTGCGGGAAGTAAGGCCGCGTTGCGCGCGCTGCGGCTGGGAATCGAGCTGGGGATGACGCACATCGACACCGCCGAGATGTACGGTTCCGGCGCCGTCGAGGAACTCGTCGGCGAAGCGATCGCCGGCGTCGACCGCGCGAGCGGTTATTCATCGGCGAGCAAAGTGCTTCCCGAACAACGCGAGCTATCGCGGCACGCTGCGAGGCGGCGCATCGCAGCTTGACGCGACTGCGCACCGACTATCTCGACCTGTACCTGCTGCATTGGGCCGGGAAGCCATCCGCTCGAGGAGACGATGCGTGCGCTCGAATCGCTCGTTGCCGACGGCACGGTTCGCTTCGTCGGCGTCAGCAACTTCGACGCGCGCCGAGATGGAAGAGGCCGCCTCGTATCTCGCGGGCGTGCCGCTGGCATGCAATCAGGTGCTCTACCATCTCTGCGAGCGCGGCATCGAGCACGCTTGATTTCGCAGGCACGCGAGAGATAACTGCGGTCGTCGCCTACACGCCGTTCGGGCGCGGCGAGTTCCTGCGCTCGGCGGCGGGTCGCACGCGTGCTCGAAAGCGTCGCGCGCAAGCACGCCGCAACGCCGCGGCAGATCGCGCTCGCATTTCTCACGCGCGAGCCAAACGTCTTCACGATACCCAAGGCATCGAGCGAAGCGCACGTCGAAGAGAACGCCGGCGCGGGCGATATCGCGCTCGACGCCGACGACGTCGCCGCGATCGACGCGGCGTTCTCTCGCGGACGGCCGCGGCAGCTGGCGACGCTGTGAGCCGCCAGATCAAGGCAGCTCGCGATCGCAGACCGCACTGGCGCTCGGCGCCGGAGCGGTGCGCGTGACGACGGCCCGCAGCCGACGACGAATCGCGACGCCGCATGCGCGCGGCGTTCGAGCGCGGCGACTTGCAGTGCTGGGGCTACGACGCCCGATACGCGCGGCGCGCGTGCGATCCGGCGGAGCTGCTCGCCGGCGCGCGCAGCGTCGTCTGCATCGCGCTGCCATATGCGACCCGCGGCCCCGCGACGCAGCGCCGCTGCGCGGACGCGTCTCGAACTACGCCTGGTCGCGGCGATTATCACCGCGCGCTTGCGCGCGCTCCTGGCGCAGGTCGCACGGGCGATCGACGAAGCCGCCGGCGCTGCGGTCACGGCCGTCGCCTGCGACACGCGACCGCTGGCCGAGCGCGCGTTCGCGGCGCGCGCGGGTTTGGGATGGATCGGCAAGCACACCAACCTCATCGCGCCGCGGCTCGGCTCGTTCGTCTTTCTCGGCGAGATCGTCACCACGCTCGAGCTCCCGCCGGACGCGCCGCTGCGCAAAAGCTGCGGTGCCTGCCGCGTTGCATCGACGCCTGCCCGACGCGGCGCTTGCGCGGCGACTACACGATCGACGCGAACCGCTGCATCTCCGATCTCACCCAGCGCACCGACGCGATTCCCCGCGCGATGCGCCCGCTGGTCGGGGAGTGGGTCTGGGGATGCGACCTCTGCCAAGTCGTCTGCCCGCCGACGCGTGAAGCGGGCGCACGCTGGCGACGCCGCGCTGGGCGCCCGCCGATCCGGAGGCCGCCGCGCCCGGCGCTGGTCGAGCTGCTGCGGCTGCGCAGCGGCGCGTTCAAGCGCCGCTATCGCACGACGGCGATGGGCTGGCGGGGCGCCGCCGTGCTGCGCCGCAACGCGGCCGTCGCGCTCGGCAACGCGCTCGACCGCTCGGCCGTCGGGCCGCTGATCGAGAGCCTCGAGCGGCGATCCGCACCCGATGGTGCGCGGGCACGCCGCCTGGGCGCTGGGCCGAATCGGCTCGCCCGAAGCCCTGGGGCATTGCGCGCCGGCTGGATGTGGAAGAAGACGAGGGGTGCGCGCCGAGATCGCGGCGGCGCTGCAGCCGTTCGCGACCTTAGAAGAAGTGCTAGAAGAAGAGTGAAACGACTTATCGCCGTACCTGCCGCTGATCGCCGCCGCGCTGCTTGCCGGCACGGCGCCGACCGCCGCCGACTCGTCGACGGTCTGCTCGACCGCATGGCGGCGCTCAATCCGCACCTGCGCGCCTTTACGGCGACGCTGCACGCGCACGTGGCGATGCGATCGTTTCCGTTCCTCTCGGCGGATCTCGTCGGAACGTACTACTTCAAGGCGCCGGACAAGAACAAGGTCGTCTTCACCAGCGGCGTTCCGCTGATCGGCGCAGCAGTTCGACAAGCTCTACGCGCACATCGAGCCGCCTTCGCGCGTGGCGCGAGCTCTACGAGGTCACGCTCGTCTCCGACGACGGCACGACGACGACGTTTCGGCTCGTGCCCGCGCAAGCACGGCAACGTCGACCACATCGACGCGACGGCCGACGATCGCAGCGCGACGGTCACGCTCGATGCGCTGGAACTACGACAACGGCGGGTACGCCGAGATGACCAACCATTACGGCCGCATCGACGGGAAATCTCGTGGTCGCAGTCGCAGACGGGCCACGTGCAGGAGCCGGGCTACGTCGCCGACATCACGTCGACGATCGACGGCTACAAGCTCAATCCCGACGCTTTCCGACGAGCATCTTCGACGAGCGAGTAGATGAACGCAGTCTCGCTGTCGACGGCTTCAGCCGTCCGATCACCTACCTGCGGATCTCGGTCACGGACAAGTGCAATCTGCGCTGCGTCTATTGCATGCCGGAGGCGGGCCTGCCGTGGCTGCATCGCGACGAGATCCTGAGCTACGAGGAGATCGCCGCAGATCGTCGCGCGCGGCCGCACCGCTCGGCGTGCGCAGCATCCGCTTGACGGGGGGCGAGCCGCTGGTGCGGCGCGACCTCGACCGGCTGGTCGAGGCGATCGCCGCCGTGCCGGGAATCGAGGATATCGCGCTCTCGACCAACGGACTGCTGCTCGAGGAGCAGCTCCCGCGGCTCGCCGCGGCCGGCTTGACGCGCGTCAACCTCTCGCTCGACACGCTGCGCGCCGACCGTTTCGAGGCGATCGCGCGGCGGCCGCGGGCTCGACGCGGTGCTGCGCGGGCTCGACGCGGCGATCGCTGCGGGCCTGGCGCCGGTGAAACTGAACTGCGTGGTGATGCGCGGACACAACGACGACGAGCTGCTCGACTTCGCGCGGCTGACGCGTGAGCGACCGGTCTTCGTTCGCTTCATCGAGGTGATGCCGGTGCACGAGAACGTCGGGCTCGCAGCGCGACGCGTACATCTCGTCGACGAGATTCTCGAGCGCATCGCCGCCGCGGGCGAGCTGGAGCCGGTCGCCGGGCCCGGCTGGGAACGGTCCGGCGCGCTACTTTGCCTTTCCCGGCGCTGCCGGGGCCGTCGGCGTGATCAGCCCGCTCTCGCACGATTATTGCGACCGCTGCAACCGCGTGCGGCTGACCGCCGACGGGCGGTTGCGCCTCTGTCTCTTCGGCGACCACGCGCTCGACCTGCGCACGCCGCTGCGCGCGGGCGCGAACGCGGAGCAGCTTGCCGAGCTGATGCACTCCGGCGATGCTGATCAAGCCCGCGCGCCATCACCTGCGCCTCGGGCGAGACCGCCTCGCGCATGCGGGCCTTCTCGGAGATCGGCGGGTGAGCGCCGGCCGTCATCGCGAGCGCAGTCGAGGGACGAGGGACCGTCACAGGATGCCCGGACGGCACGTTGTCCGGGTAGAGGAGGCCTCGAGGAACGAGGATGAGAACTGGATTGGATAGCTGCGTAGCCGTGGATCGCACTGCGATCGCGCAGAGGCGGACCGAAGAGCTGGTGATCGAACACCAGACGAAGCTCGCGCGCTATCTGCGGCGGATGGTCGGCGATGCGGAGGTCGCGCTCGATCTCACGCAAGACGTCTTTCTCTCCGCGTATCGCATGCTCGCAGCCGATCCGGCCCGCGAGCTGCGCGCCGGGCTGGCTCTATCGCGCCGCTACCAACGCCGCGATCTCGTTCATGCGCCGCCGAAAGATCTTGCGCGCGCTTCGCTCGATCGCGACGTCGATCGCGGGGCGCCTGGCGCATCGACGAGCGAGGCGCGGCCTCGATCGACCTGCAGGCGGCACTGGCGCGGCTGCCGGCGGAGCAATCGGCGGCGCTGCTGATGACGAGCTACGCCGGCTACTCCTCGGCGGAGGCGGCGCAGATTCTCGGTACGAGCGCCGACGCGGTGCGGCAGCGAGTCTGCCGCGCGATGAAGACGCTGCGTCACGTGATGAATGAGGAAACGATGCGATGAAGTCGAGAACCGATTGCGCGCAAGCCGAAGCGCTGGCCGGCGCCATCGCGCTGGGCGAAGCCGGCGATAACGAGCGGCTGGCTTATCGCGGGCACCTTTCGACGTGCCGCCGCTGCGTGAGCGAGATTGGCGGCGAACGCGAGATCGAGCGCGTGATGGCGGTCGTCGCGCAAGCGCGCGAGCTGGAGCACTGGCAACCACAAGTACGCAAGATCTTCGCGCGCTCGCCGCGGCGCGCGCACCTGCTGCGCTGGGGCGCCGCGCTGGCCGTCGCCGCGCTGGCGGTCTTGGCCGCCCGCGAGCTGCCGTCACAGCCGCCGTTGCCGGTGCACCGGGTGATGCCGTCCGCGGTCTCGGCGATCTCGCCGGCGCAGGAAGCGCGCGTTGCCGAGCTGGGCACGCAGATGACCAACCGGCGCGAGCATCGCGCCGAATCGCTCGTCTTCGGCACGGGCAACGGCACCGTCGCGCGCGTTACGCTGCAGGTCGGCGTCGACCGGCAGGGGCATCCGACGCGCTGCGCGGTCGTTTCGCACGCCGCCGCGGCGTCGCGCGATGCGGCGCTCTGCACCGCGGTGATGCGAGCGCACATGCGCGCTCGCGCAACGGCGCACTAAGCAAACGATCTCCTTCGGCGCCGGGGAAAAGAGCCGGGCGCCCGAATCGGCCCCGCATGGCGCAACGGCCGTACGTTTACCGGTTCTCGACCGATCTGCGCCTCGACGATCACGCCGGGCTGGCCGCCTCCGCCGCTCGTGGCGAGGTACTCCCGGTGCTCGCGCTCGATGGCGCACTGCAAGCGCGGCTGGAGCGCTCGCCGCGTCGCGCGGCGTTCTTCTGCGGCGCGGTCGAGGCGCTCGATGCCGAACTGCAAGAGCGCGGAAGTCGTCTGACCGCACTGCGCGGACCGGCCGCGGGCAGCCTCATCGCCGTGGCCCGCGAGGTTAACGCCGCCGGTATAGCGTGGAGCGCGGCTTACGACGGCGAGGGCGCGGCCGAGGATCGCCGGCTGCAGTCGGAGCTGGAAGAGGCCGGCGTCGAAGCGATCCTCGTGCACGACGCACCCGCGATCGCTCCCGAGACGATCGCGACCGCGCAGGGCGATGGTTACCGCGCTTTTGCGCCGTTCTTCGATCGTTGGTGGTCGCTGCCGGTCGCGTCGCACGAGCAGCCGCTGCTGCTCCAATTCCTCGCGCCGCGCGGCGACGCGACGCCGCTGCCACAGCCGCAGGATTTCGGTTCGTCGCAGCAAGCCGCCGACGCGGGCTCCGCGCGGGCGCGGGCGCTCTTCGAGCGGTTTCTGCGCGACGACGTGACGCGCTATCAGGAAGCGGCGGCGCTTCCGGCCGCCGATGCCACCTCGCAGCTCGGCGCGCATCTCTCGTTCGGCACGATCTCCGCGAGAACGATCGCGCGCCGTTGCCGCGAGCGGATGGGGGATCCGTTCGCGCTCGCCGAGGAACGCGCGTCGCTCAAACTTTTTCTGCGCTCGCTGGCGCGCCGCGATTTCTTCCTACAGCTTTCGTGGTTTCATCCGGAGACGCAGAACGAGGCTCTGCAGGAGAAGATGCGCGGATTCCTTTGGGCGAGTACGCACCCGGCGCTGACGCGCTGGGCCGAGGGACGCACGGGGTATCCGCTCGTCGATGCGGGGATCCGTCAGCTGCAGCAGACCGGGTGGATGCATCCGCTACGTTCGCGCGGTTGCGGCTTCGTTGCTGTGCTTCGATCTCGGCGTCGACTGGCGCGTGGGCCGCGAGAATGGGAGCGGCTGCTCGTCGAGGACGATCCGGCCTGGCGACGGGGAACTGGCAGTGGATTGCGGCGGTCGGCGCCGACATGGCGCAGTACCCCCGCATCTATAATCCGGAGCGGCAAAGGCGGCGCTGCGATCCCGCCGGAACCTACGTGCGCCGCTGGATCCCGCAGCTGCGCGCGGTGCCGGCGGAGGCATGGTACGGCCGCTCTGACGAGACGCCGCAACTCGCGCTCGCGCTCTTCGGCGGCGATGCGTACCCCGCGCCGGCCGTGGAGCACGCGGACGCGGCGCGGGACTTCTTGGCTCGCTACCGAGAGTTCGTGTCGCCGTGAGGCAGGCGTTCGTCGAGCCAGCTCGTGACGATCGGGATGCGTACGTCGTCGCCGTTCCAGGTTTTGACGCCGTAGTAGACGCTGGCGACCAAGAAGAGCGGCGCCAGCAGCGGCACTAAGACCCAGGCCGAGAAACCGAGGAACGGAATTTGTGAGATCAACGAGAGCAGCGCCCAGAAACCCGAAGAAGCTGGCGTTGAAGCCCAGCGCTTGAAAGGCTTGGCGGCGAAGCTGGCGCGATTGCTTGCGGTCGAGAAGCGAGATGAGGGCCAGCGGCCACAGCGGATATCCGAGGGAGACGAAGGCGCGCGACTCGACCGGGTCGGCGGCGGTGGCGACGTTTGCCGTCGCGGCGCACCTGTGGGGCCGCCGCCGGGCGCGGCGGCACCTGGCCGGCGATCTGCTGACGGGTTGCCGTCGCGGCCTCGACCTTCGCCGCAAGCCGGCAACTGGGGCAGCCGCCCGCGTTCGTCGCGGCACGTCGCGCAGATCGGCTTGCCGCACTCGACGCAGGGCGCGATCGACGGGACGTTCGAGTGAAAATAGCAGTCCATTGTAGCTCCTGCGATCCTCCTGGTCTTTCATTCCCACGTACCGGATACGCGACGCGGGAGGTTTCACCGCGCGGCGGCCGCAAGGACGTTGGCGCGCGATGAGCCGCCGCTCGATTCTCTTCCGCCTGGCGCGCGAGGCGCGCCCGTACTATCCGCGCATCGCCGTCGCGATGGCGATGGGCGTGCTGGCCGGCGTTCTCTCGATCGTCCCGCCGCTCGCCTTTCGGATCATCATCAACCAGGTGCTGGTGCCGCCCGCGGGGCATGCGCCGGACCTGCACGCGCTCTACCTTTCCTTGGGCATCACCTCGGTGGCGCTGGTCGCTCGCGAACGCGGCGATCTACGGGCAGACGTACCTGACCGCCTGGAGCGGGCAGCATCTGGTCGCGCGGCTGCGCGTGCGTCTTTTCGAGCGGCTGCTGAACCTGCCGCTTCGGGGAGTTCGACAAGTGGCGCCCGGGCGAGCTGATCGCGCGCTTTGCGACCGATCTGCAGATGATGATCGACGCGGTGAGCGTCTCGGTTCCGCAACTCGTCGTGGCGCTCGCGACCTTCGTCTCGTCGTTTGCGACGATGATCTACCTCGACTGGCTGCTGACGCTCTCGCTCGTCTTGGTCGCGCCGGTCGTCTCCTTTGCCGTCTCGAACTTTCAGCGGCTGATCACGGCGAGCACGCACCTCGCGCAGCAGCGCATCGCCGATCTCTCCGCAAATCTCGGCGGAGGTGCTCCAGGGCCAGCGCGTCGTGAAATCCTTCGGGCGCGAAGCGTTCGAGGTCGAGCGCTTCCAGCGACGCAACGACGACTTCTTCGGCGCGTACATGAAGCTCACGCAGTTCATCCAGACGCAGCCGCTGGTCGTCTCGACGATCATGGTCGCGCGCCGTCGTCGCGATCATGTGGCTCTCGGTACGCGAGGTCTTGGTCGGCCGCCTCGATACCGGCAAGGTCTTCATGTATTGGGGCCTGCTGGTGAACCTGATGAACCCGATGAATCGCGTCGCGGCGTTTTTCGGCGACATCAGCAAGGCGATCGTCGGCGCCGGACGCGTCTTCGAACTGCTCGACCTTCCGGTCGAAGTGCGACGATCCGGCCCGAGCGCCGTGCGCGCTGCCGCTCGGTGCGCGGGCGCATCGAGTACGCCGACGTGACCTTCCGCTACCGCGCCGGCGAGCCGCCCGCGCTGCGACGAGGTGAACGCGACGATCGAAGCGGGCGAGATCGTCGCGCTCGTCGGCCCGTCGGGCGCGGGCAAGACGACGATCGTCAATCTCGTGCCGCGCTTCTACGAGCCGCAGGAAGGCAGCGTCCGCATCGACGGCGTCGACATCGCCGAGCGCACGCCTGGCCGACCTGCGCCGCGCGATCGCGATCGTTCCGCAAGACGTGCAGCTCTTCCGCGCCTCGATCCTCGAGAACATCCGCTACGGCCGCGCTCGACGCAACCGACGAAGAGGTGCGCGCCGCCGCGCGCGAGGCCAACGTCGACGAGTACGTGCGCAGCGTTTCCCGACGGATACGCGACGGAGGTCGGCGAGCGCGGAGCGCGGCTCTCGGGCGGCGAGCGCCAGCGCATCGCCATCGCGCGCGCGGTGTTGCGCGATCCGCGCATCCTGATCCTCGACGAAGCGACCAGCGCGCTCGACAGCCACTCCGAAGCGATGATCGAAGAGGCGCTCGACCGGCTCTTACCGGGGCGCACGACGCTGATCATCGCGCACCGGCTGTCGACGATCCGGCGCGCGCACAAGGTGCTCTACATCGAGAGAGGGCGCGTGCTCGAGATCGGAACGCACGAGGAGCTGCTGGCACAAAACGGAGCCCTACGCGCGCCTGCACGCCGCGCAGTTCGCCGGAAGCGTTTAAAAAGCGTTTCGGGAATTGTCGAACCCTTCAAAAAAGCTCTGATCAGAGCTTCCTTTCCGCTAGGCGGCGGCGTTTCGAGGGGCGGCTTGCGCTGGTGCACGCCGAAGCGATTGCCTTCGGGGTCCGCGCAAAGCAGGACATGCAAGTAGGGAACTCGTGCACGTAGCCCGCGGGCGCTCCGCCGGTTCGGATGCGGTCGCAGGCCGCCTGCATGTCGTGGACCCCGAACGCCGCGCCGCTCGATTGGCCCGGTACGAACCCCCGGCGCGCCTACCGAGCCGAACGTCGTTGCCGACGTGCAGACTCCACCCAATGAAGCCGCCGAACGTAATGCCCTCCTTCCAGGCCGAAGAGTCTCGATAAAAGTGCGCGCGCTCGCTCACGTCTCTCACGGATACATGATGAAATCGAAGCCCTAAGTCGATTACTTTAACCTCCACGGGCCGCCAGGAATTCTCGGTGCGGCCGACCCGCCTTCGCGCAGGCGCCCGCGAAGGGCCGCGCGAAGCGTCGCCGGCCATGCCAAGGAGGGCACAGATGCTCGTGCTCAGTCGCAAGACAACCAGTCGATTATGATCGGTAGCCGAGATTCGCATTACTCGTCGTGGGCTTCGACGGCGACCAGGTGAAGCTGGGCGTCGAGGCGCCCCGCAACGTACCGGTCCATCGATACGAGATCTACGAAGAAATCGATCGTACCGAATTCCGAAACAAGCGCGCCCGAAGACGTTCCGGGACGGTAGGAAAAGACTCCATCGGGGACGATACACCGGGGTGATGCCGACCGCAGACCGACTCCGATCTCGACGCACTCGAGTCGCGAACGATCTATATCCTGCGCGAGGCGTTCTCGTGCGTCTCGCCGCTCGCGATGCTTTGGTCGATCGGCAAGGATTCGACCGCGCTGCTGTGGATGGTCCGCAAGGCATTCCTCGGCGACGTGCCGTTTCCGATGGTGCTGCTCGATACCGGGATGGAGTTCCCGGAGGTCTACGCCTTCCGCGACAAGATCGTCCGCGAATGGCGCCTGCCGGTGCTCAACGAAGCTCTGTCCGCCCGGAGAGCACGGTCGATCCGAACGCTGCCGCCGGCGGCGCGTCACGCCGCGCGTAAGACGCGCCGGCTTACGCGCGCTCATCGCGCGCGAGGGCTATCGCGGCATCATCTTCGGCATCCGGCGCGACGAACAGGCGATACGCGCGAAAGAGCGCATCTTCAGCCCGCGCAACGCCGACGGCTCGTGGGATCCGCGCACGCAGCCGCCGGAGCTGTGGGATTTCTTTCCGTACGAGGTCCCCGACGGCGCCCACGTGCGCATCCATCCGCTGCTGCACTGGACGGAACTCGACATCTGGCGCTATACGCAGGCGGGAGAACATTCCGTACGTGCCGCTCTATCTCGCGCAAGAACGGGATGCGCTACCGCTCCCTCGGCGAGAGCAATATCACCGATACCGATCCCGAGCACGGCCGACACGCTCGACGACGTGATCGCGGAGCTGGAGAAGACTCGCGAGCCGGAACGCGCCGGCCGCACTATGGACAACGAGAGCGAAGACGCTTTCGAAAGACTGCGCACGACGGGATACATGTGAGACAAGTTCGCATCGTAATGGTCGGCGACGTCGACGCCGGTAAGTCGACGATCCTCGGGCGAATGCTCGTCGACCTGGGTCAGGTAACGCCGCGAAAGCTCGAAGAGCTGCAAAGCTCGAGCGACAAACGCGGCGTGCCGATCGAGTACTCGTTCCTACTCGATGCGTTCCAGCTCGAACGCGACCAGGCGATCACGCTCGACATCTCGCGCATCTGGCTGCGCATGCCGGAGCGCGACTACGTCTTCGTCGACGCGCCCGGCCATCGCGAGTTGATTCGCAACCTCCTTACCGGCGCATCCGAAGTCGATGCGGCGATCATGGTCGTTGCCGTCGACGAAGGCATAACGCTGCAGACGCGCCGTCAGGCGCTCTTTCTGCAGTGGTTCGGCTTCAAAGAGGTGCTCGTCGCGATCAACAAGCTCGACCTCACCGACGAGCCCGAGACGGCATTTGCCGCGCGCAAGGCCGAGGTCCAAGCCTTCCTGGGTCAGCTCGACATCACGCCGCTCGACATCCTTCCGATCGCGGCGCGCGACGGCGACAACATCGCGTTGGGAAGCCGCAGATGGCCGTGGTGGAAGGGTCCGACGCTGCTCGAATCGCTCGAACGGCTGAGCCCGTACACGCCGCACGCCGGCGGCCCGCTGCGGTTCATCGTTCAGGACGTCTACCGCCGCGACGTGAGCCGCGTCGATCGCAGGACGGATCGAGGCGGGTACGCTGCGCTCGGGCGAACGTGTCGTCTTTTGGCCGCTGCAGACCGACGCCGTCGTCACCGCCATTCACCGCTGGCCGCGAGGAAGTGGACGAGGCGCGTGCCGGCGACGCGGTGGCGATCACGCTGGACGAACGAATCTTCGTCGACCGCGGCGCCGTGGCCAGCTATCCCGGCGACGGGCCGGCGCTCGGGCACGCGATCCAAGCGACGGTCGTATGGCTGGGGAGCGATCCCGCTGATGCAGGGTGAGGCCCTGCGAATGCGCATCGGCACGCGCGAAGATCGCGGTGACGCTGCAGCGGATCGACGAGGTGGTCGATCCCGACTCGCTGGCGGGCAAGCCCGGCGACGTGCTCGGCAAGAGCGACGTCGCCGTGATCACGCTGGCCTCCCGCGAACTGATCGCCGCCGACGACGATCTCGAGACCACCAGCATCGGCAAGTTCGTTCTGATGCACGGCACCAACGTGGTCGCCGGCGGCCGCGTGCGCTCGGTGATCGGCCGCCCGCGCTCCGAGGGGGCGACGGACATCGTCGCCCAGACCTCGTCGGTGCCGCCGGGCGAGCGTTTCCTGCGGAACGGGCACTCCGGAGGCGTCTTCTGGCTCACCGGCCTGCCAAGCGCCGGCAAGTCTACCCTCGCGATGACCGTTCAACGGATGCTCTTCGACCGCGGACGGCACGTCTACGTTCTCGACGGGGACACCCTGCGGACCTCGTTGAATGTTGACCTAGGTTTCTCTGAGGAGGACCGCAGCGAGAACGTCCGGCGCACGGCTGCAGTCGCGGCGGTGCTCGCCGATGGGGGTTTCGTGGTCATCTGTGCGTTGATTTCACCGTTTGCCGCCGATCGCGAGAAGGCGCGGGTTTCCTACCCGGGCCGCTTCCACGAGGTCTACGTCTCGTGCGACCTGCAGACGGCAGAAGGCCGTGACGTGAAGGGTCATTACAAGCGCGCTCGCCTCGGAGAGATCGCGCGCTTCACCGGGATCTCGTCCCCGTACGAGGTGCCGCAGAACCCCGACCTCGCGATCGACACCACCAGGCAGTCCATCGCCGAGTCGGCTGCGACCTTCATGGAGTACATCGAGGAAAAGACGCGGCCTTGAATCTGAATTTCAGCTACGTCATCGTCGGGTTCATCGTCGGTGCCTGCACCGCATACAGCGGCGTCGGCGCCGGCGCGATGACGACGCCGCTGCTGATCTTCCTGGGCGTCGGCACCGACAAGGCCATCGGCTCCGACCTGCTCTTCGCCCTCGGAACCAGGCTCGTCGCGATGTTCGCCCACGTCCAGAAGCGCACCGTCCAGGTTTCGGTGCTGTGGCGGCTTTCGATCGGCGGCCTGCCCGGCGCGATCATCGGCGTCGGGCTCAGCGTCTACCTTCACCGTCACCTCGACATCAAACAGCTCGAGACCGTGCTGCGCTGGGCCGTCGCCGCGGCGCTGCTCATCTCGGCCGGCGGCATTATCTTCAATCGGCGTCTCGCGAGCGACGTGAGCGCTCAGGAGAATCTTCCGACGCTGCGCCTGGCGCTGATCGGCTTCTTCGTCGGCGTGACCGTGAGCGTTACCTCGATCGGCGCGGGCTCGCTGACGCTGCCGCTGTTGCTGCTGGTCGCGCCCGTTGTCGCCCTGCGGCGCCTGGTCGGCACCGATCTCGCGTTTGCGGTGGTCGTGCTCGTGCCGTCGCTGCTGGGCCACTGGCGGATCGGCGACGTAAATCCCGCGATCGCCGGCTCGCTGCTGCTCGGCTCGATACCGGGCGTATTCGTCGGTTCGCATTTCGTAACGCGGCTGCCCGAGCGCTGGTTTCGCGGCGCCCTCGCGTGCGTGCTCGTCGTCGTCGCGATTGCACTGCTCCCCATCCACATCCCGCACTCCTAGGAAGGAAACTCTCGATTTAGCCCGGCGTGTCGTCGCCTCGGCCCTCATTTACCACAGTAAGCTTCGGGCCTCGGCTTCTAACCCCGGACTAAATCGGAGCTTCCTTGCAACCTACTTCGCAAGCTACTTCGTGCGGCGCTCTGGCGGCGCTGTTGCGCGCGAGGCTGCCACGAGTTGGTTCGCGCGGTAGAGGCTTTCGAACGTGCCGGCGTCGCTCCACCAGCCGCGCATCACGTCGTATTGCAGCAATCCTTCGCGCAGGTAGCGGTTATTGACGTCGGTGATCTCCAGTTCGCCGCGCGCCGAGGGCGCGAGCGTCGAGATGTACTCGAAGACGCGCGCGTCGTACATGTAGATGCCGGTAACGGCATAGCGGCTCTTCGGCGCAGCCGGCTTCTCCTCGATCGCGACGATGCGCTCGCCCTCGAAGACCGGAACGCCGAAGCGCTGCGGATCGTCAACCTCTTTCAACAGAATGCGCGCGCCGGAGTCCTGCTCGCCGAAGCGCCGCACGTAGGCGGAGATGTCCTCTTCGACGATGTTGTCGCCGAGAATGACGACGATCGGGCCGCCCTCGGCGAAATTCTCGCAGAGCCGTAACGCATCGGCGATCCCGCCCTCGCCCTCCTGATAGGTGTAGGAGATATCGCGCAGACCGAACTCGGCGCCGTTGCCCAGCAGGCGCAAAAAGTCGCCGGCGGAGCTGCCGCCGGTGACGATCATGATCTGCAGAATGCCGGCCGAGCAGAGCGTGTGCAGCGGATAGTAGATCATCGGGCGGTCGTAGACCGGCAGCAGATGCTTGTTCGTAACCTTCGTGAGCGGTCGCAGGCGCGAGCCGAGGCCGCCCGCGAGAATCACGCCCTTGGGGAGCTTGGCGCTAGACACGAGCGCGCTGCGTTCTCAGCGGACGCCACCACCATTCGTTCTCGCGGTACCAGGCGATCGTCGCGGCGATACCGGGCTCGAACGCGACGCGCGGCCGCCATCCCAGTTCCGCCAGGCGCGACGAGTCGAGCGCGTAGCGACGATCGTGGCCGGGACGGTCGGTCACGTGCTCCACCGCACGCGCCATCGAGCGCCCGCAGCCCTCGACCAGAACGCGCGTCAGCTCCATATTCGTGCGCGGCGAATCGCCGCCGACGTTGTACGCGGTTCCGCTGCGGCCGCGCTCGAGCACGTGCAGAATCGCACGCGCGTGATCCTCGACGTGCAGCCAGTCGCGGATCTGCAGGCCGTCGCCGTAGACCGGCACGCGTCGGTCGTCGATGAGGTTGGTCACGAAAAGCGGCACGATCTTTTCGGGATATTGGTTGGGACCGTAGGTGTTGCTGCCGCGCGTGATCGTCACGTCAACGCCGTGCGTCGCGTGATAGGCGAACGCCAGAAGATCGGCGGCGGCTTTGCTGGCGGCGTAGGGGCTGCGAGGCCGCAGCGGATCCTCCTCGCGCGACGCGCCTTGGACGACGTCGCCGTACACCTCGTCGGTCGACACCTGCAGCATGCGGCGCACGCTTCCGGTTCGCAGCGCCTCCAGCAGTACGCGCGTGCCGAGCACGTCGCTGCGCAGGAACGCTTGTGAATCGGCGATCGAGCGGTTGACGTGCGTCTCGGCTGCGAAGTTCAACAAGGCGTCCGCGCCGGCGCCGGTCGCCTCGCGGACCGCGTCGGCGTCGCAGATGTCGCCTCGCAGAAAATGGTAGCGAGGGTCGTCTTCGACATCGCGCAGGTTTGCGGGGTTGGCGGCGTAGGTCATCGCGTCGAGATTGACGATCTCGACGTTCGGACGCTCGCGCAAGACGAGCCGAATGAAGTGCGAGCCGATGAAGCCCAGTCCCCCGGTGACCACCCAGCGCATGTCGCGCGCCTTTCGCGCGAAGAACTCTTATTCCGTTTCAGAGGGGGAGAGCAGCGTCGCGAGCTGGCGACGCGACGTCAGATCGAAACGATCGAAGACCGCGGCAACGTGCGTTTCGACCGTTCGTTCGCCGATGAAGAGCCGCGCTCCGATCTCGCGATTGCTCAAGCCCGCGGCCGCCAGCTCGACGACCTCGCGCTCGCGGGGGGGTGAGCCGGTCGCGGCCCGGGCGATGGCGAGCGCGCCGACGTGCCTCGTCGAGCTGGCGCAGTTGCCGGCGGTAGCCGCAGGCCTCATAGATCTCGCGCGCTTGCGCCGGACGTCCGGCCACCTCGAGCGCGGCGGCGCGTTCCCAGGGCCAGCCGATCGCGGCGAAACGGTCCGCCGCCTCGACCGCCAGCGCTTTGGACGCCGCGATGCGGCCGCGCGCCGCGATGCGCGCGTCGAAGAGCGCGAAATGCGCGCGCGCCGCGAGATTCGCTTCGTCGCGCGCGGCGGCGGCAAGATGCAGCCGGGCCCGCGCCCGTTCGTCGTCGCGCGGGCTCGCGGCCAGTTGGTCGAGCAGCCAGAAGGAGAGATCCGTCGAGGCGATCGCTTCCAGCGCGCGCGTGCGCAGCCGTTGCGCCTCGTCGCCGCGACCGGCGGCGTCGTAGCAGGCCGCCAGGCTGCCCGCAAGCAGACCGATGTTCTGCGTCTCGCCGGAGCGCAACGCCAGCTCCATCGCGTGCGCGAGCGACGCGTCGTCGAAAGGCAGCGCTTCGTCGTTGAGATAGAGGAGCCGCAATGCGAACGCGAGCCGCGCGCTGCGCATCAGCACCATCGTCGAGCCGGCGCCGCCGGCGGAAGCGTGAGCCGCGCGCGCCGCCGCGAGATCCCCCGAGAGCATCAGCGCCGACGCCAACCCCTCCTGTGCGAGCGCGCCGACCTTGCCGAACTCGTCGGCGGGCGCATTGGCGACCGCCTCGCGGTAGCGCTCGAGGGCGCGCTGGGTGTGACCCGTCGCCAGCTCGCGGCCTGCGTAGTTGCCCAGCGCCCAGGTCACCTGCTCGGGCTCGCCAATCTCGCGCGCAAAGCCGATCGCCGCTTCGTAATCCTCGAAAGCGCCCGCGAGCTGCGGACCCGCGGCGCCGCTCCTCCGTACACGTCCCGATGCACGACCATGCGTCCTTCCGTATGCTCGTGGAGAAAGTCTCTCGATTTTGCTTACAGGAGGACGCAACCGTGACCGCTACCACCCTGCCCTTTGACCCCGAGAAGCTCCACGCCGCGGTGGGCCGCTTCCTAGGTGACGTGGGAAGCGTCTTTACCGCCGTCTCGGTGGTCACCGGCGACCGGCTCGGTCTCTACCGCGCGCTTGCCGATAGAGGACCGCAGACGTCCGCCGAACTGGCCGCCGCCACGAACACCTACGAGCGCTACGTCCGCGAGTGGCTCGCCAATCAGGCTGCCGCCGGTTACCTCACCTACGACCCCGAAAGCCGCCGCTTCTCGCTCCCGCCCGAGCACGTCCCGCTGCTGGCCGACCGCGAAAACGAGCTGAACATGTGCGGGCTGTTCGCCTTCGGACAGCCGCTCTTCGCCGACGAGCCCAAGATGACCGAGGCCTTCAGGACGGGCCAGGGTGTCGGCTGGCACGAGCACGACCGGCGACTCTACGGCGCGACCGATCGCATCTTCCGCAAATGGCTACGGGGCACATCTGGTGGGCGACTGGCTCCCCGCGCTCGAGGGCGTGGAGGCCAAACTGCGCACCGGTGCAGCAGTGGCCGACCTCGGCTGCGGGTACGGCAGCTCACCCTTGCTCATGGCGAAGGCCTACCCGATGTTGACCTTCCTGGGCTACGACTACCACGGTCCCTCGATTGAGGCGGCGCGGGAAGCCGCGCGGAAGGCCGGCGTGGCCGATCGCGTGCAATTCGAGACCGGCGCGGCCGACGCGATGCCGGCCGGACAATTCGATCTGATCTGCTGCTTCGACTGCGTGCACGACATGGGCGATCCGGTTGGCGCGCTGCGCGAAGTTCGCCGTGCGCTGCGGGATAACGGCACGCTGATGATCGTCGAGCCGTTTGCGGGAGATAGCCTCGAAGCGAACCTCAACCCGATCGGGCGGATCTTCTACGCGGCTTCGACGATGCTGTGCACCCCGGCGTCGCGCGCCCAGGAGGTCGGGCTCGCCCTGGGCGCCCAGGCCGGCGAAGCCAGAATGCGGGAGGTCGCCGCCCAGGCGGGGTTCCCCCACTTCCGGCGTGCCGCCGAGACCCCGTTCAACATCATCTACGAGGCGCGGCCCTAGAGAGCGCCCCGAGACTCCTAGGAGGTCCGGCAGCCGCGTGATATAATCGCGCGGCTGTCTTTTTTACTCCACCCGGCACGGAAGCGGGGTGTTCATGGCTCCGGCAAGGGGCGCCAGCCCAGGATGGGCGGCGCCGGGGAGCCAGAAAGGTTAGATCATGCCCGTCGTTACCATGCGCGAGCTATTGGAGGCCGGCGTCCACTTCGGTCACCAGACGCGCCGTTGGAACCCCAAGATGAAGCCGTTCATCTTCCAAGAGCGCAACGGCATCTACATTATCGATCTCGCGCTCACGGTTCAGAAACTCCGCGAAACCTACGAAGCGGTCAAGCAGCTGGCCCGGGCCGGCCGCGTGATCCTGTTCGTCGGTACCAAGAAGCAGGCACAAGACGTCGTGCGCGAGGAGGCCGAGCGCGCGGGAACGTTCTTCATCAACCAGCGCTGGCTGGGCGGCACGCTCACGAACTTCGCGACGATTCAGAAACGGATCGCGCGTCTGCGCGAGCTGGAGAACATGAAGCTTCAGGGCGATTTCGAGCGGCTTCCGAAGAAAGAAGTCGCGGTGCTGCAGGACGAGATGAACCGGCTCGAACGGTTCCTCGGCGGCATCAAAGACATGCACCGCCTCCCGGACGCTCTTTTCATCGTCGATCCGAAGAAGGAGCGCATCGCGGTGCTCGAAGCGCGCAAGCTCAAGATTCCGATTATCGCGGTGATCGATACGAACTGCGATCCCGACGAGATCGATTACCCGATTCCCGGCAACGACGACGCGATTCGCGCCGTGAAGCTGATGGTGGGAAAGATCGCCGACGCGATCATCGAGGGCAAGACCGAGAGCGAGAGTGCCTACGACCAGGATTCGTACGAATCGCCGCCGGCGCCGGAGGAAGAGGCACCCGTTACGATGGCGGAGGCCGGACTGTTGATTTCCTACCAGCCCAAAGCCGAAGAGATCAAAGCGCTGCGCGAAGCGACCAGCGCGCCGATGATGGACTGCCGCAAAGCCTTGGTCGACGCCGCCGGTGACACGGAGCGCGCCAAGGCGCTGTTGCTCGAGCGCGGCGCCGCGCAGGCAGCGAAGAAGGCCGAACGCGTTGCCGACGAAGGGCGTCGTCACCAGTTACGTGCACGCCGGCGGCAAGATCGGCGTGCTCGTCGAGGTCAACAGCGAGACCGACTTCGTCGCTCGCAACCCGAAGTTCACCGAACTGGCGCGCGACGTCGCCATGCACGTCGCGGCGATGGCGCCCGCGTATCTCGACCGCGAGAGCGTTCCGGCCGAGGTCGTCGATCGCTTGCGCGAGGAGTTCGTCGCCGCGGTGCCCGCGGGAAAGCCGCCCGAGGTCGGCGAGAAGATCGTCAGCGGCAAGCTGAACAAATGGTTCGAGGAGCACTGCCTGCTCGACCAGAGCTTCGTGAAGGACGACTCGATGAGTGTCGGCGACCTGCTGAACCGCTCGGTCGGCGCGCTGGGAGAACGGATTCGCGTGCGGCGCTTCACCCGATACGCCCTGGGTGAGTGAGATGGCGACGCCGCGATACTCTCGCGTCCTCTTGAAGATCTCCGGTGAGGCTTTCGCCGGACCGGGAGGCGGCGTCGACGTCACGACCACGCACGCGATGGCCGAGCAGATTGCCGACGTCGCGCGCGGCGGCGTCTCCGTCGCGATCGTGGTGGGCGGCGGCAACATCTGGCGCGGTAAGGTGCACGAAGAGGCCGGCATGGATCGCGCGACGGCCGACTACATGGGTATGCTCGCGACGGTCATCAACGCGCTGGCCCTGCAAGACGCGCTGGAACGGATCGGCGTCGCGTCGCGGGTGCAGACGGCGATCGCCATGCACCAGATCGCCGAACCCTATATCCGGCGCCGCGCGATCAGGCATCTGGAGAAGGGCCGCATCGTGATCTTCGCCGCGGGAACCGGCAATCCGTACTTCACCACCGATACGACGGCCGCGTTGCGCGCGGTCGAAGTGAACGCCGAGGCGATCCTCAAGGCGACGAAGGTCGACGGCATCTATTCCGCCGATCCGAAAAAGGATCCGCTGGCAACGCGCTTCGAGCGCATAGATTACATGGACGTGCTCCAGCTCGGCCTCGAGGTGATGGATTCGACCTCGATGGCGCTCTGCATGGACAACGCCCTTCCGGTGATCGTCTTCGACATGTCCGTTCCCGGCAACATCCGCCGGGTGATCTGGGGCGAAGCGATCGGAACCTACGTCGGACGCCGGCCTGCGCCCGTCGGCGCGAGGAGCAGCTAAAAGATGATCGACGCATACTTCAAAGAGGTCGAGGCGAAGATGAACAAGTGCATCGACGCGACGCGCAACGAGTTCGCGGCGATCCGCACCGGCCGGGCCTCTCCCGCGCTGCTCGACCGTCTGGTCGTGGAGGCGTACGGTCAGCCGGCGCCCCTCAAACAGGTCGCCGGCGTCTCGGTGCCCGACTCGCGGACGCTCCTGATCACGGCCTGGGATAAGGGCGTCGTTGCCGAGATTCGCAAAGCCATCGAGAAGAGCGACCTCGGCCTGACGCCAAACATCGACGGCACCGCCATTCGGCTGATCATTCCGCCGCTCAACGAAGAACGCCGGAAAGACCTCGTCAAGCTCGTTAAGAAGAAGGCCGAGGACGGCCGCATTGCCGTTCGCAACGTTCGCCACCACTCGCACGACGAGCTGAAGAGCAAGTTGAAGACCCACGAGATCACCGAAGACGACAACAAGCGCATGCAAGAGTCGCTTCAGCGGCTTACCGACAAGTACGTAAAAGAGATCGACTCGCTCGTTGTCGCCAAAGAAAAAGAGATCATGGAAGTGTGAGCGAGGATCTGACGCTCGTTCCGCTGGTCCAGGCGCATCGCGCGCTGCGCGCGCAGAATCTCCGGCTGCAAGTGCTCGCCCCGCAGGGTGCGTGGATCGGCTGCGGCACGCTGCGCGTGCTGCGTTACGTGGTCCGCGACGACGGCCGGGCGGAGCTGACGGCCGGCTACGAGTCGTACCGGCCGCTATGACGATCTCGCTTCCCCAGCGCTCGGCTACGGCGCTGCGTTCTTCGGCGCCGCCCCGGCACGTCGCCATCATCATGGACGGCAACCGGCGCTGGGCGAAGGAGCGCGGCTTGCCGGCGATCGAGGGTCACCGCCGCGGAATGGTCGCGCTGCGCCACACGACGCGGGCCGCGTCGGACCTGGGCATCGACGTGCTCACCGTCTTCGGATTCTCGACGGAGAACTGGACCCGCGCGGCCAGCGAGATCTCGTTGCTCTTCGACCTTTGCGTGCACTTCGCGCGCAACGAGCTCATCGAGCTGCAGCGCAACAACGTCCGCGTGCGCGTGATGGGCGACTGGGAATCGCTGCCGCAGGCGCCGCGCGCGGCGCTGGCCGATCTGCAGGCGGCCACGGCGAACAATGGCGGTCTGCTGCTCAACATGGCGGTGAACTACAGCTCCCACGCCGAGCTGGCGCGTGCGGTCGCGGCGATCGCGCGCGACGCCGCGGCCGGGAAGCTCGATCCCGAGGCGATCGACGAACACGTGCTGCGGCGGTACCTCTACACCGCCGATCTGCCGGAGCTGGACCTTCTCATTCGTCCAGGCGGCGAGCACCGGCTCTCCAATTTTTTACTCTATCAGGCGGCGTACGCCGAGCTGGTGATGTCCGACGTGTACTGGCCGAACTTTTCGAGAGAAGATCTCGTGCGGGCGCTGGCGGAGTTCGCGCGGCGTCAGCGGCGTTTCGGCGGCGCTTGAACCGGCGACGGATCGTCGTCGGCCTGATCGTCGCGGCGATCGGGCTCTTCTGCGTCGTATGGCCGGCGACGTTCTACGTTCTGCTGCTCGCCATCGGCTTAGCGAGCATCTACGAGTTCAACTATCTCTGCGCGATCAAAGGCCAGCCTCTGGAGTACCAAGTGGCGGTGCTGGGCGTCGTCGCCTACGTGGCGATGGCGGTATTCAAAGTGCTGCACAACTGGGAGGGCGTGCTCCTGGCTGGGATAGTGATCGCCGCGTTCTGGATCGGGATGTACGGCGAGCAGAAAGGCTACTTCGCGCGTACCGCCTATACGCTGCTGGCCGTACTCTATATCGGCAAGTTGCTGACGTATTTCGTGTTCATCCGTCAGATCGACGGCAACGGCCTCTGGCTGACGTACTACGTGATCGCGATTATCGTGCTGACCGATACGTTCGCGATGGTGGTGGGCTCGCTGATCGGGCGCCATCCGCTCTCGAAGATTTCGCCGAACAAGACGATCGAAGGTGCGCTGGGCTCGCTCGCCGTTGCGACGCTCTTCGCCGCCGCGGCGACCGCTTTTACGCCGCTGGGGCTGCAGTGGTGGCAGGGTGCGGTGCTCGGGGCCGTAACCAACATTGCGGCGCAGATCGGCGATCTCGTCGAATCGGCGTTCAAGCGCGACGCCGGCGTCAAGGATGCGGGGGGGATGATCGTCGGACACGGCGGCGTGCTGGACCGGTTCGACTCCTACCTTCTGGGAGGCGTCGTGTTCTTCGCAATGCTGCACCTTTTGGGGATTCTGCAGGTCCAATAGATGCGTAAACGCGTCGCGATTCTGGGATCGACCGGCTCGATCGGCACGCAGGCGCTCGACGTCGTCGCGCGGCATCCGGAGCGCTTCGAAGTGGTTGCGTTGGCGGCGGGACGCAACGTCGAGCTGCTGCACGAGCAGGTTCGACGCTTCGCCCCGGCCATCGCCACGACCGCCGACGACGGTGCGGCGGGCCTGATGCGCGCGGCGGTGGAGAGCGAGCCGGATATCGTGCTCGCGGCGACCGATGGATCGGTGGCGTTCGACGCCGTTTTCGCTGCGGTCGAGCGCGGCATCGACGTGGCGCTCGCGAACAAGGAGCTGATCGTCGCCGCCGGCGATCTGCTCGTCGAATCGGCGCGCCGAAGCGGCTCCCAACTGCTGCCCGTCGATAGCGAGCACAGCGCGATCTTCCAGTGCCTGATCGGGGAAGAGCCCGCGCGCGTTGCGGCAATCGTGCTCACGGCATCGGGCGGCCCGTTCTGGCGCACCTCGCGCGAGGAGATGGAGCATGCGACGCTCGACGCAGCGCTCGCGCATCCCACGTGGCGCATGGGCACGAAAAACACGATCGACTCCGCCACGATGATGAACAAAGGGCTGGAGGTGATCGAAGCGAGCCGGCTCTTCGGAATGCCGGGCGACCGCGTGCGCATCGTCGTGCATCCGCAGTCGATCGCGCACGGATTCGTGATCTTTACCGACGGCAGTGTCAAGTCGCAGCTCGCGGCACCCGACATGCGCCTGCCGATCGGCTTTGCCCTGGCCTATCCGCAGCGTCTCGAGCGCGACCCCAGCATGCTGCGGCTCGACGTGCTGGCCGCCCTGGGGGGCAAGGCAGAGGGCGGCACGTTGCGCTACGATTTCGAGGCTCCCGATCCCGTGCGTTTCCCCTGCGTCGGGCTGGCTTATGAGGCCCTCACCCGGGGCGGAACGCTGCCGGCGGTGCTTTCGGCTGCAAACGAAGTCGCCGTCGGGGCGTTTGTCGAAGGGAAGATTGCTTTTGGGCAAATTCCCGCGGTGATCGCCGAAACCATGGAACGAACGCGCCCCGGCGAGCCCACCCTGGAGGGGGTGCGCCGCGCCGACCGCGAGGCCCGCACGCAAGCCCAGGCAACCGTCGCTACCGCCGAAAGGTCGTCGAAGAGTAAATGGTCCTAGCCGTCGTCACGCTGATCGGATTCGAAAAGGTGCTCACCTTCGTCGTGATGCTTTCGATTCTCATCGTGCTGCACGAGTTCGGCCACTTCGTGCTGGCGCGGCGCAACGGCGTGCGCGTCAATGAGTTCGCCGTCGGATTCGGGCCGCGGCTGGCGGCTTGGACGAGCCCGCGCAGCGGCACCGTCTACTCGGTGCGCGCTTTCCCCATCGGTGGTTTCTGCGCGATGGAGGGCGAGGACGGGCGTTCCTCCGAGGCCGAGCAGCAGCGCAACTTCCGCGCCGAAGGCGAGGGCGCGCAGGGCAACTTCCAAGCAAAGTCTCCGTGGAGGCGCTTGGCGATCATCCTGGCCGGACCGGCCGCGAACTTCCTGTTGTGTTATGGCCTCCTGCTCGTCGGCGCACTGGCGTTCGGCGTGCCCTCGGACAAACCGAACCAGCCCGTGCAGCCGGTCGTCGGCGAAGTAAACGCCGGATCGCCGGCCGAGATCGCCGGCATTCGCGCGGGCGACCGAATCGTTTCGATCGGCAACGTCGCGGTGACGAGCGGCAAAGCGCTGGTCGATACGATTCACGCATCGCTAGGCAAGCGGCTGGATCTCGTCTACTTGCGCAACGGCGTGCGCACCGAAGTCTTCGTTACGCCCAAGTCCTGCCCCGCGCAGGTCGGCCGCAACAACGGCTGCATCGGTTTTTCGCCGGTGCCGGAGTTCCAGCGCGTGAGCTTCGTCGAGGCCGTGCGCCAGAGCGGCATGGAGTTTGCGAACATCGCCGACGAGACCGTCGAAAGCCTCGGCCTGCTCGTGACGCAGTTTGCGAAGTACGCGCCACAGATGACCGGGCCGATCGGTATGGGACAGGTGGCCGTCACCGTTGAGGATTGGGGCTGGGGCCCGTACTTTTCGCTGGCCGCGACCATCTCGTTCGCGCTTGGGCTCTTCAACCTGCTGCCGATTCCCGCCCTCGACGGCGGACGCGCGGCCTTCATCATCGCCGAACTGATTCGCGGGCGCCCCGTCGATCCCGAGAAAGAGGCGATGGTGCACCTCGCGGGCTTTGCGGCGCTGATGGCGCTGATCATGCTGGTCGCTTTCCACGACATCGCGCGCATCGTTACCGGACAAGGAGTGCTATAATGCTCCGCCTCCGGCGCAAGAGCAAGCCGATCTTCCTGCAGAACAAGACGGGAAAAACCGACGCCAAGAGCGTGTGGATCGGCGGCGACCACCCGGTGGTCGTGCAGTCGATGACGACGACCGATACCGCCGACGCCGACAAGACGCTCGAACAGATTTACGGCTTGGCGATGGAGGGCTGCGAGGTCGTGCGCGTGACGGTGAAGGATCCGCCCGACGCCGCCGGCTTGCCCGCGATCGTCCACCGGTCGCCGGTGCCGATCGTCGCCGACATCCACTTCGACCACAAAATGGCGCTGGCCGCGATCGAGGCAGGCGTCGCGAAGCTGCGCCTCAATCCCGGCAACATCCGCGATCCCAAGAAGGTCGCCGAAGTCGTGACCGCCGCGAAGGCGCGCGGCATCCCGATTCGGGTGGGCGTGAATATGGGCTCGCTCGCGCCGGATCTCGAGAAGACGCTAGGACATACGGCGGAGGCGATGGTGCTCTCGGCGCTGCGCCACGTGGAACTGCTCGAGGAGCACGGACACCGCGAGATCGCGATCTCCCTCAAGGCGCACGACGTTGCCACGACGGTCGAAGCCTACCGCACGATGGACGGCCGGCTGCGCGAGCGCGGCACGCCGTACGCGCTGCATCTCGGAATCACCGAGGCCGGCCTCCTGCGCGACGGCACGATCAAGTCGTCGATCGGCCTGGGCATCCTGCTGTGGGAGGGCATCGGCGACACGATCCGCGTCTCGCTGGCCGACGATCCCATCGAAGAGGTGCCGGTCTGCTGGGGCATTCTGAAATCGCTGGGGCTGCGCGAGAAGGGTTTCGAGATCACCGCGTGTCCGTCGTGCGGGCGCGCCGAGATTTCCGTGCTCGAGCTGGGCCGCGCCGTCGAGGCGATCGCGAAGTCGTACAGCGCGCCGGTGAAGGTTGCCGTGATGGGCTGCGTCGTCAACGGTCCGGGTGAATCGAAGATGGCCGACGTCGGCGTCGCCGGCGGCAAGGGCAAAGGGGCGATCTATCGCGCCGGCGAGCTGGTCGGCACGTATCCCGAAGCCGAGCTGCTCGGGATGCTGCGTTTAGAGATCGAGAAAGTCATCGCTGAAAAGTACCCTGCGTACCTCGCCGAGATCGGCGGCCCTCGGGACGTCGCCGAATCGATAGCGTGATCCGCCGAACCGCGCAGCTGTACGGCTCGTTGCAGTGGCGCGGTGTCGTACTGATCGTCTGCATCGCCCTGCTGGCGTCGCTCGTGCTGGCGCTCTCGCGTCCCATCGTGATGTTCGTCGACGGCCAACGGGTGGATAGCGACGTCGCGCCGGTGACGACCGCCAGCGAAAGCGCCTACGTCCCGCTGCGCTCGGTCGCCGACGCGCTGGGCGCCGAAACCGAGGTTGACAAATCCGGAAGCATCGACGTCACGCTAGGAGAGCGTTCGCTCGTACTCCGCGTCGGCGACCGTCACGCGAAGGTCAACGGCATGCCGCTGACGCTGAAGCGCGCGCCGTTCCGCGTGCGCGGCCGCGTGCTCGTCTCGCTCGATGCGGTCGCGAGCGCGCTCGGCGTTCGCGCGCACTACGACGCGCGCACCGCCCGCATCGAAGTCGTCACCCCCGGAGTCGGCCAAGCAGCGCCGTAGCCCGCGGTTGTCATCGCTGCGGGTGACAGCGTTCGAGGACGGGCTTAAGGGTATTCGCTGAGGCCTTCGGGTTCGGCTACCGGGACGACGTCTTCGGGGTTCGATTTACGGAAGCCGTACGAGAAGAAGAAGATCAGCCCGACGACCAGCGCGATGACGAACCACGTCCAGGTCGCGCGCGACAGGCCGAAGACGGCTAAGAAGAGCGAGAACGCGATGCCGAGGATCGGGAAGAGCGGGACGAACGGCACGCGGAAGCTGCGCGGCATATCGGGCTTGCGCTTGCGCAGGTAGAGCACGCCGGCGCACACGACCGTGAACGCGATCAGCGTGCCGATGTTCACGAGATTGAGCAGATTGTTGAGGGGAATGATCAGTGCCAGGAACGCGACCGCGAAGCCGGTGATCATCGTCGTGCGCATCGGCGTCTTGAAGCGTGGATGCACGGCGGCCACCTGCGGCGGCAGCATGCCGTCGCGCGCCATCACGTAGAAGATGCGCGATTGGCCCAGCAGCGACGCCAGCGCCACGCTCGTGGTGCCGGCGAGCACGCCGATCGTGATCACCCAGGTCAGAGCGGGCGTGTGCAGCGGCGCCAGCGCGGCCACCAGCGGATCCTTGATCGGCACCTGGTTCCACGGCAACGCGCCGACCAGCACGATCGCGGTCGCGCAATAGATCACCGTGCCGATCGCCAGCGCGCCGATTACCCCGACGGGCACGTCGAATTGCGGGTTCTTGCACTCCTCGGCGGTGGTCGTCGCCGTGTCGAAACCGATGTAGCTGAAGAAGACGAACGCGCCGATTGCGATGATGCCGTAGGGCTGCGCCGACGACGAGAAATCGGCAAGGCCGCCGAACGGTTTGAGCGATCCCCAACCGTGAGGGTTGAAATCGTGCAGGTTCGCCGCGTGGAAGAGCAAGAGTCCCGCGGCAATGAACACGATCAGCGCCGAGATCTTCAGCACCACGAACACGTTGTTGACCGTCGCGGACTCACGAATCCCCAGCGAGAGCAGCAGGCTCAGCCCGATGACGAAGACCGCCGCGACCAGATCGTACTGCGAGTGCAAGAGATCCCAGCTCGACGGCAGCCACCACGCTCCGTGCACGAGGAGGTTCGACTGCTGGGCCCAGGCGGGCAAATTGATGCCGATGCCGTGCAGCACGTCTTGGATCGACGCCGAGAACTGCTGCGCGACGGGCGCCGCGCTGATGCCATATTCGAAGATCAGTGCGAAGCCGATGATCCACGCAAAGAGCTTGCCCATCGTCGCGTAGGCGTACGTATAGGCGCTGCCCGCCACCGGGACCATCGCCCCCAGCTCGGCGTAGCAGAGCGCGGCGAAGAACGAGGTGAGCCCTGCGAGCAGGTACGACACGATCACCGCGGGGCCGGCGCCCTTTACGCCGGTACCGATCGTCGTGAAGATGCCGCCGCCGATCATCGTGCCCAGGCCGATCGCGATGAGGTCCTTGGCGGTCAGCGCACGGCGAAGGATCTTGCGCGTGCCGAGCTCGCGCAGCTTGTCGACGTTAGTGGTGGCGAATAGCTCGGAGCGAAACGACATTTCGCGGTCGGTTCGCAGTCGCTGCGGGTCAGGCCTCCGGGGCGCGAGAGGCGGAATTCCACTGGTGTTCGGCCTCGCCCAGAGCGTCGTTGATCCAGCGAGCCCACACGAAGAGCGCGTCGGATAGCCGATTGAGATAGCGCAGCGCGTCGGCGGAGACGCTTTCGCGCTCGATCAGTTCGACGACGAGCCGTTCCGCGCGGCGGCAGATCGTGCGCGCGACGTGAAGCTGTGCTCCCGCCAACGATCCGCCGGGATGGATGAAGGCGTTCAGCGGCGGCAGATCGCGTTCCGCCTCGTCGATTGCGCGTTCGAGGGCTCGCGCGTCGGCCTCGGCGACGCGCGGCATGCCCTCGCGCAGATCCTCGGGCAGCGTCGCGAGTTCGGAGCCGAGATTGAAGAGCGCGTCTTGGGTCCACGCGAGCCAGGCGTCGAGGCGCGCGGCGCGCGGTTGTGCCAAGGGCCGCAGATGCGAACGCGCGACGCCGATCGCGCTGGACAGCTCGTCGACGGTTCCATAGGTTTCGATGCGCGGTGCGTTCTTACCGACACGCTGGCCTCCGACGAGCCCGGTCGTGCCGGCGTCGCCCGTTCGGGTGTAGATCCTCGTTTGCTTCGGCATCGTCACGTGTATTGCGAGGCGCCGCCCCGATTCCCCGGCTACAAGGCCGCGGCCCTGTTGCAATCGAAACGGGGCCGGTCATGTCCGAAGCGCTCGCCCCAAGCGCCGTCAAGGAGATACCTCCGAAGGCTGCCGATCTCTCTGCTTGGTACACCGCCGCCTGTCTGAAGGCGCAGCTGGTATCGTACTCCCCCGTTCGCGGATGCGTCGTGCTGCGGCCGCACGGTTTTGGAATCTGGGAAGCCTTGCAGCGACAGCTCGACGCGCGCTTCAAGGCGACCGGACACGAAAATGCCTACTTCCCCCTCTTGATACCGGAGAGTTTGTTGACTCGGGAGGCCGAGCACGTCGAAGGCTTTACCCCCGAGGTTGCCTGGGTCACGCAGGGGGGCACCGAACTGTTGACCGAGCGCCTGGCAATTCGTCCGACCTCGGAGGCGATGATCGGGACGATGTACGCGCAGTGGATCGAATCCTATCGCGACCTTCCGATTCTGATCAACCAGTGGGCCAACGTCGTGCGCTGGGAGAAAGCAACGCGCCCATTTCTCCGGACGATGGAGTTCCTGTGGCAGGAAGGACACACCGCGCACGCGACCGCCGCCGAGGGGCGCGAGGAGACGCTGAAGATCCTCGAAGTCTACCGCGAGTTCGCCGAGAACGTCGCCGCGCTGCCGGTCTACGCCGGGCGCAAGAGCGCCAGCGAACGCTTTCCCGGCGCCGTCGAAACGTTTTCGATCGAAGCGCTGATGCCCGATGGCAAGGCGCTGCAGTCGGGCACCTCGCACGACTTGGGGCAAAACTTCGGCAAAGCGTACGACATCAAGTTCGTCGACGCCGATCAGCAGATCAAATACGCGTACACGACCTCGTGGGGCGTCTCGTGGCGCATGATCGGCGGCCTGATCATGGCCCACGGCGACGATCGCGGCCTGCGGATTCCTCCCAAACTGGCGCCGATCGAAGTCGTCTTCGTGCCGATCGTACGTTCCGGCGACGATCGCGCAGTCGCGACCTGCAAAGAGCTGGCCGACCGGCTCTCCGCCGCGGGCTTTCGCGTGCAGGTCGACGATCGCGACGAACAGCCGGGGTGGAAGTACAGCGAGTGGGATCTCCGCGGCGTCCCCGTGCGCGTCGAGATCGGTCCGCGTGACGTCGACGCGCAGACGGCCGTTGTCGCCCGGCGCGACCGCGCCAAGGGCGATGCCGACCAGCGGCGGAGCATCTCGTTCGCCGAGCTGGAGGGTGCGCTGCGCGCGTTGCTCGACGAGATCCAAACCTCGCTCTTCGAACAAGCGCAGAAGTTTCTTCACGAGCATACCTACGCCACCGCCGACCGAAGCGAGTTTCTCGAGCTGTGCCGCTCGCGCGCCGGAATGGTCGACATCGCCTGGTGCGAGCGGCCGCAGTGCGAAGCGGAGATCAAGGCTGCGACGACGGCGACGACCCGGGTCTTGCGAGACCTCCAGCCCGGCGATACCGTATGCATGGCCTGTGGCGAACCCGCGAAAGCGCGGGGTTATTTTGCGCAGTCGTATTAGTGGCGCCGCGGCGGCGCTGCTGCTGTGGGCGGGCTGCGCCGCCGCCGCGGCCGCGAGCGCCCCGAGCGTCGCCGCTCTCGACGCCGCGGCGCGAGCCAGCGGCAATCGCCGCGACGTCGCGCAGCAGATCGGCGAATCGCTCTTCGTCACGCAGTGGCCCGCCGAGGTCAATCAGGTATCGGCGAATCAGCTCGACGATCATCTGATCGTCGGCATCCGCATGTGGGGCGTGAAGTTCCATCAGGCGCTCACGCGCGAGCAGTTCGTCGGCGAGATCGTCGCGCTCGCGCAGCGCGTCTTCGCGGCGGCTCCGAACACCGAAGAGATCGACTTCTGGGCCAGCGTGCCGCTGGAGGTTGACAAGGGCGAGGTCGTCAGCGGCGATCTCGCGCGGCCCACCTCGCGAACCGTCTTCACGATCTCGGTACGCCGCGGGGAGACGACGCAAGCGTTGCGCGAGCGGGCGTTGGCGTCCGGCGACGGCGCCTTCTGGGACGAACGGTGGGTGCAGCAGGCCTTCGCACCGTCAACGTTACGGCCGCCGGCGTAGATGTATAAGAAGACGACGCTGCCCAGCGGGCTGCGGGTGTTGACCGAGACGATGGCCGGCGTCCGCTCGGCGACCGTCGGCATCTGGGCCGACGTTGGCTCGGCCGTCGAGAGCGAGGCTCGCCGCGGCATCTCGCACCTCCTCGAGCACATGCTTTTCAAAGGGACGACGCGGCGCAGCGCGCGCGAGATCGCCGAAACGATGGACGGAGTCGGCGGCAACCTCAACGCCTTCACCGATAAAGAGGCCACCTGTTATTACGCCAAAGTGATCGATCGCCACGTGCCGCTGGCGCTCGACGTTCTCGCCGATATGTTTCTCAACTCGCACCTTCGATCCGGGCGAGCTGGCCAAAGAGCAGAAAGTGATCCTCGAAGAGATCAAGATGTACGAGGACTCGCCCGACGAGCTGATCCACGACGTCTTTCTGCAGACGATGTGGAGTGGCGCCGAATCTCGGCGCGCCGACGATCGGCTTCGCCGAGACCGTTCTCGCCGTCAAGCCCGACGATCTTCGCGCCCACCTCAAGGCGCACTACGCGCCGAACTCGATCGTCGTGGCGGCTGCCGGCAACCTCGAACACGAGCATCTCGTCGAGTTGGTCGACGAGCAGTTCAAAGGATTCGCCGGTGCCTGTCCGCTGCCCGAGCCGGAGAGTCCGGCGACGACGCCCGGATGCCACATCCGTTTTAAAGAGAGCGAGCAGGCCTACGTGGTGCTCGGCACGCGCGGCGTCGATATGCGCGACGAGCGGCGCTACGCGCTTTCGCTGCTCGACACCGTACTCGGAGGCGGTATGTCCAGCCGCATCTTTCAAGAGATCCGCGAGAAGCGCGGCCTCGTCTACAGCGTCTACTCGTTTCAGGCCGCCTACCGCGCGGCCGGACTGTTCGGCGTCTACGCCGGCACGTCGCCCGCCAACGTGCAGTCGTGCATCGACGTGACCCTCGAAGAGTTCGAGCGCGCCTCCGCCACGGCGATCGGTCCCGACGAGTTCCGTCTCGCGCAGGAGCATTTCAAGGGAAACCTCACGCTCGCGCTGGAGTCGACCTCGAGCCGCATGATCCGCCTCGGACGCAACGAGTTCGCTTTGGGGCGCTACGTGAGCGCCGAGGAGGTCGAGCGGCGAATCGACGCGGTCGAGCCTGCCGAGGTGCAGGAGCTGGCGCGCGAGCTGCTCGCGCCGCAGAACGTAGGACTGAGCATCATCGGACCGGTCGAGGAGTCCGCGATTACGCTGAACCGCAACCATGCCGCCTAGTAGAGCAGGTTGAGAGGCGTGTAGCCTCGGCATGCACGCATCCCTTCCGTACCTGTGGTCGGGGAAGCTCATCGGCGCGATGGCGATCACCTTCATCGTCCAGGGCGTGACGATCGGGGCCTATGCGGCGCGCCTCGCCGGCGTTCAGACGAAGCGCATCGCGACCTCGATCTCGCTCTTCAATCTCTTCGTCACGACCGGCCGCCTCGCCAACCTTTTCATGGGTTTCTTCGTTGGCCCGCTCTCCGACGAGGCCGGCAATGCGGTCGGCCATCTGCAGGGCCAGCCAGCTGCGGCCGCCGCGTGGCAGAAGCTTTTCGAGCTCCAGCTGCGTCTGATCGTGTTGGCCGGAACGCTGGGCATGGTCGCCTTCGCGCTGTTCCTGCCGATGTTCACCTATCTCTTTCGCCGCGGCGTTCATTCGTTCGAGGCGCGCGGCTCGGTGCCGCACTCGTTGACGCGACTGCTCGCGCCGTCGGTCATCGCGCGACGTGCTGCGGTCGGAGCGTCTGCCCTCGCTTCGCGGAGCTGCGCGAGCTTCGACTGGCGCGCGCTTGCCGAAGAGGCTGCTGATCTTCAACACCGTCGTGATGTGCGTCTACGCCATCGGGCGTGCAGTCGTCGTACCTCGCCTCGGTGCTCGACGCCAACGTGGCGCGCACGGCGGTCAGCGCTCTCGGGCATCATCAACGGGATCGGAACGATCGCCTTTACGCTGTTCGTCGATCCGACGTCGTCGATGATCACCGATCAGGCGATCCACGGGAAGCGAACGGTCCAGGAGGTTCGCTCGATGGTGTTCTATCTGTCGCTGACGGCCATCATCGGCTCGCTGCTCTCGCAAGCCATGCTCTATCCGGCCGCAGTGATCATCGAGGTAGTTGCGCGATTTGCGGCGCACGTTCGATTACTGAGAGGTCCGTAGCAGGGCGATCGTCGCGCTGTGCGGCGTGCTGCTGCTGGCGGGCTGCGCGGGCTCGATCGAGCGCTGGATCGTCGAACACGCGCGTCCATCAAGGGGACGTCGCGCTGGCTCGCGGCGACGCGCGCGACGCGGAGCTGGCCTACCGGCTTGGCGCTGCGCGTCGACCCCAAGACGACGCGCGCGCGCGCCGGTTTCGTCGAGGCCGCCGCCGAGCTGGCGAGGCAGCGAGTACGCGAAGGGAAACTTCGACGACGCGCTGGCGACCGTCGACGGCGGGCTAGCGGTCGATCCCGCAGAGCGCGCCGCTCGCCGCGCTGAAGGCGAACGATCGACCAAGCGAAGCTCAAGCGCGAGATCGTGCGTGTCGAACTATCCGACCTATCATGCCGCCGGCGCTGGAGATCCAGCACGCCTACCAGCAGCTCGACGCCGGCCAACGCGCTGCTCCTGCGCGATCTGCGGCGGTTCGGCTACACGTTCGACGCCGACGACCTGACCTCGGCGATCAAGCGAAGCTACGAGCTCGAGCTGGAGATCGCGAAGAACACGAACCGGTTGATCCTCTACCGGCAGCTGGTCTCGTCGGGCATCCCGGAGGTGCCCGTCGCAGTCGACGACCTTCGGCGCCGCATCGCTGCTGCCGCTGCCGTGAGAAGGCACGCTGTGATCGCCTGGCTCGAATCGCTCAACGCCTCGTTGCGCGGGCATCGTGATCGTCGGCGGCTTCGTCGCGTTCGACGCTGGTGCTCGGATATCTCGTCCGACGCTTCACCTCGCGAAGAGGTGCGCACGCGCACAACGACCGCGCTGGCTTCATCCTAGCGGTCATCGGCGTCATCTATGCCGTACTTGCTGGCGTTCGTTGCGATCGGCGTTTGGGAGCGTTTCGAGCAGGCGGAAGTTCGCACGCTACGAAGAGGCCGGAGCGCTGGCGACGGTCTATCGCGATGCGCGAGTCGTTCCCGCACGCGGGCCAGCTGCGCGCGACGCTGCGCGCGTACGTGCACTCGGTGATCGAGAGGAATGGCCGCAGATGAACCGCGGCGCAACAGACCGCGGACTCTCGGACGCCCGGCTGGAGACGGCGGATCGCTGACGTCCGCCAGCGCTGCCCGTCGAGACGCCGGCTCGAGGCGCAGGTACAGGCGCAGATGCTGGAGGCGATGGACGACGGCGCTGCGATGATCGCGAGACGCGGCTGACCATCGATTTCATCGGCATCAACGGCCTGATGTGGATGGTGCTGATCGTGGGCGCTTACATGACGGTGGCGTTCACGTATCTCTTCGGCTTCGAGCGCACGGTCATGCAGCAGCTGATGATCGGCGGCCTGAGCCTGATGATCGGCCTCGTGCTTGTTCCTGGTGATCGCGCTCGACTTTCCGTTCCGCGGCAGCATCGCCGTCTCGACCCGAGGCGTTCAGGGCGCTACTCGCGAGCTGGGAATCCTCGGTTATCAGCAGCGGTCTAATCGTACTCGCAGAGCGCCGTGCGCGTCGAGGAAGGCGCGCCCTGCGCCCGGCGCGCTCGGCGCGGCGGAAGGCGCGCCAAGACGCTTCCGCATCCGGCAAGAGCCGGTCGGGGTCGCGTCGCGTAGACGGGCCAGGCTGCCGGCTGCCGTGCGTCGCCGGAAAGCGCTGCAGCCACGCGCAGAGCTCGAGGTTGTGCGCGAAGCGCCGGTCCTCGACCGCGATGAAGTAGCGCGCGCCCTTGCGGATCGCGCTCTCTTCGTCGAACGGCGTCCAGAGCAGTGGGTCTTCCTCCCAGCCGAAGCGGTCGATGTAGTACTGCAGGTCGGGTCCGTAATGCCCGATGACGACGAGCGCCTGCGGGTCGAGCAACGTGCGGTCGAGCGCGAGCGCGTTGCGATAGGCCTGGTGGTTGTACTCGTAATATGCGGCGACC
Source organism: Vulcanimicrobiota bacterium (assembly GCA_963844705.1). Lineage (GTDB taxonomy): Bacteria > Vulcanimicrobiota > Vulcanimicrobiia > Vulcanimicrobiales > Vulcanimicrobiaceae > Cybelea. The sequence continues at coordinate 1,058,412 of CAWJPI010000001.1, forward strand.
GGCCTGCCGGCTCGCGAGACAGCGCGCACCAGCGCAGCGATCGGGACGAGCGACGCAGCAGCGCGTAGCGCGCGGCGGGTGCGGCGTCGAGCGCGCGCGCACGAGCGCGCACGAAGCGCGCGAGCGCGCCGCCGATAACGAGCGCGCAGAGCGGCAAGAAGCGGATACATGTAGTAGTCGACGCGCTCGACGGTCACGACGACGAAGACGTAGAGCAGGCCGCCGGCGAGCCACGTCCAAAGCAGCGTCTTGCTGCGCGCCGGAATCCACGGCAAGCGCGATGAATGCCGACGACGGCCAGCACGAAGGAGAGCGCTGCCCAGCATCGTCTCGCGCAGCATGCCCAGCACGATGCGGAACTGGGTGCATTTCGCCAAGAAGGCGTCAGCGCTCGCTCAGCGCCGCGCGCAGCGCGGGAAGCACGTGCAGCCGCGTGATGCCGCTGGCCCAGTGCCACTCGCGTAGGAGGCGACGCGGCGGTCGTAGAGCCACAGAATCAGCAGCGGAACGACGCGAGCACGACGATCGCCGCGACATCGGTGTAGCCTGCGCTTCGAGCGCGATGCGCTGCCAGAGCAGGCCGAGCAACGGCACCAGCGCGAGCACTGCGACCGGTTTGCGAGATAGGCGAGCGTCGAGCAGCAGCGGTCGTCCCGGCAACGCTGCGCGCACTCGAGGCGGTCGTCGATCCAGGAGCAAGCGCGCGGCGGCGTAGAGCGCCGCAGGTCAAGAAGAAGACCATCGCGCAGTCGGGCATAAAGGTGCGCCCGTAGTAGACGCTGCCGGGAAAGACCGCGTAGAAGAACGCTGCGATCGAGTCCCGCAGAGTCGCTGCGAAGAGCCAGCGCGCGAAAAACGCGACGATCGCGACGGTTGCCGAGACTGAACGCCAGCGTGATCAGCCGGCCGAAGATCTCGTGGACGCCGAAGACCTTGTAGAGCGCGGCGGCAAGGAACGGCACGATCTGCAGCTCGAGCTCGACGTAGTTGGGCGGCGGCCCGTTGTAGCGTCGTCTGCGGGTACATGATGTCGAACTGCCGTTGCGCGAAGTTTCGGGCGATCGCGGCGGTATCGCCCTGCCGCCAGCCGGGATGATCCATGATGGGATCGCCGATGCCGTGCAGCCGCAGCGCCAGCGCCAGAGCGCACGAGCAACAGGCCGGCGCACCAGTAGACCGACGCCTCCGGATCGTCGCGCTGCTCAATTCAGGTGCCGGAACGTCCAGTACTTATTGATGAAGAAGTTCACGAAGGTGCCGGAGAGCGTCGCGACCAGCCAGGTCGCGGTGAAGTGATGGAATCCGGTAGCGGTCGGCGAGCGACGAAAACGACCTTGCCCGGCGAGCAGCGCGATCGGCCGAGACGGTGAGAAACTGCAGACCCTCGACGAAGGGATTGCGCCGCGAGCCGAACGTCCAAATGCGATTGAGGAAGTAGTTCGAAACGCCGCCGACCATGAAGCCGATCGCGAAGTCCGCGAACCAGGAGAGCGTCGTCGTCTTTTCGAGCGACGTGCGCGACGACGAAGTTGACGACCATGCCGGAGGCGCCGACGATGCCGCGAACTTGTACGAACTGGCGCAACGCCGCGCGCTACGCAACCCAGTACCAGTCCGCGAAGAGGACGGTGAAGAGCCCGAGCAACGGCAGCGAAAAGGCGACGATGACGTTGTTGACCCACGGTCGCTCGCCCCAGCGCGCGAGGATCGCGAACATCGGAAAGAGCACGAGCGCGAAGCGCGGCATGGACATGAGGTTCGAGGTGGACATCGGCACGAGGATCGAGAGCGCCATGTAGGCGATGTACGAGGGCCGCAGGCTGTGCCAGCCGGCGACCAGGACGCCGATCATCAGCACCGTGAACCCGACCTCGAGAGATTGATTCGCGACCACCTGCGGTCCGGCGCTGTGGGCGATCTTGCCAAAGGCGTTGATGAGGCTAACCCACGGCGGCGCGAAGTGGCGATTCCAATGAATCTGCACGTGCGAGAAGTAGAGCGGGTCGGCGCGCAGCACCCAGAGATAGGCCATGTAGAACGCTAGGCCGAGCGGGATCAGGCAGCGCGGCGGCCAGATCGCCGAAGGCCTTCTTGCCGGACGCTCTCCGCGACCGCCGACCATTCCATAACGAAGGGCACCAGGAGCAGCACGCCCTCGACGCGGGTGAGCGCGGCGAAGAAGCCGAGCGACGCCCGCAATCCACCACATGCGCTCGCGCATGTAGTAAAACGAGGCCACCGTGAGCATGAAGAAGAGCGACTCGGTGTAGACGGCCGTGAAGTAGACCGCGGTCGGAAAGATCGAGACGTAGAAGATCGCGCGCCGCGCGACCGCGCGGTCGTACTCGTGCTCGAGCAGCTTATAAAGATAGAGCAGCCCGAAGAAGAAAGCGGCGTTCGAGATCAGCAGTCCGGCGATGAGGTGGTTGCCGGCGAGCGCGCCGAGCAGATGGATCAGCAGCGGATAGAGCGGGAAGAACGCCATGTTCGTGCCCGAATAGCCTTGCGTGGCGATCTCGAGGTAGTGTACGGCGTCCCAGCGCCCCCACACGGCGAGCAACACGTGCGACGATTCCTGCACGTGCGTACCGGCGCGCTGCCCGATGATCACCGCCGCAAGTTCGGCGATGACGATGATGGCGATGCGCGTGGCGGCGAAGTCGATGAGAACCTCGCGAACCGTCTGGTTGAAGCGTGCCGCGATGAGCACCTTGCCGACGCAGAAGAGGGCGACGCCGATCAGCAGGAGCCGCGCTTCGTGCGCGAGCTGCGCTTCGGAGGCGAAGGTGAGCCAGAGCAGGAGGAACGGCAGCCACGTGAGCGCGTCGTAGCGCAGCGAGCGCACGAGCGTGATGCCGGCGCCGGCGCGAGAAGTACCGCGAATACGCGAGCCACGCCGCGACCGCAAACGCGACGCCGACGGTCGTGCGCCGACGAGGAGCGCTGCTTGACCCTCGGCGCCGTGATGCCGGGGAACGACCATCGCGTACCAGCCGAAGAACCCGAGCGTCAGACCGGCCGAGAGCAACGGCGGCAAGCGCCGGCCAACCGGCAAGCGAGAGCATCGCCCGGGACGCGCGAGGCGCTCGATGCAAGGGTCGAGAGAGATCGGTACCGGCGGACACGCCGACGAGTCTTTAACAGGAAAAGAGCCGCTTCCCTTGTAGGGTTTGGAGTAAATGGCTCGGTGGATTACGCGCGCGGTACTGGACCACTCGGTTCACACGCTGGACTTCGTCAAAGTGACCGAGAGCGCTGCGCTGGCCGCGTCGCGCTGGATGGGTCGGGGCGAACGCGACGCCGCCGACGGCGCCGCCGTCGAGAAGATGCGCGAGGCGCTGGGCGACGATGGAGATCGCGGGCCGCATCGTCATCGGCGAAGGCGAACGCGACGAAGCGCCGATGCTCTACATCGGCGAAGAGGTCGGCAGCGGCGGTACGCGAGGTCGACATCGCGGTCGATCCCGGTCGAGGGAACCAATCTCGTCGCGAACGGCCTGCCCAACTCGATCGCGGTGATGGCGATCGCCGAGCGCGGCGGACTGCTGCACGCGCCCGACACCTACATGAAGAAGCTGGCGGTCGGCGCGAAAGCCGCGGCGTACGTGCACATCGACGCGCCCGTCCGCGAAAATCTGGAAGCGGTCGCCAACGCTCTCGAGAAGCCGATCAACGACGTGTGCGTGGTCATTCTCGACCGGCCGCGCCACGCCGATCTCATCGACGAAGTACGAGCCGCCGGTGCGCGCATCCGGCTGATCTCCGACGGCGACGTCGACGCGTGCATCGCGACCGCGATCGAGTCGACCGGCATCCACGTCGCGATGGGAACCGGCGGCGCGCCCGAAGGCGTGCTCGCGGCTGCGGCCATCAAATGCCTCGGCGGCAACTTCATGGGGCGCCTGGAGCCGCGCAACGACGACGAGGCCGCGCGCGCGATCGCGATGGGCTTCGGCGATCTCGACCGCGTGCTGGAGCTCGACGACCTCGTCCGCAGCGACGACGTCGATCTTCTGCGCGACCGGGATCACCGACGGCGACCTCGTGCGCGGCGTGCGCTTCTTCGGGAACCAGGCGCGCACGCACTCGATCTTGGTGCACTCCGGCGGCACCGTGCGCTTCATCGAATCGACGCATCGGCTCGGCGCGCGCCCGGCCGGGCGCTAATGACGCTTGCTGCGTAAGCGTCACGACGTGGTCGTCGTCGGCGCCGGGTCGGGCGGCTACGCGGCCGCGCGCACCGCGCGCGACGTCGGCTGCGACGTTGCGCTCGTCGATCACGGGCCGCTCGGCGGCCTCTGCATTCTGCGCGGCTGCATGCCGAGCAAGGCGCTGCTGGCGTCGAGCGACGCGCTCGCACGACGCGCGCGATGCGATCGCACTCGGCATCGAGGTCGGCCGGCATTGCCAGCGACATGCCGTTCATCGCGGCGCGCAAGCGCGCGCTCGTGAAGGGGTTTGCCGACTATCGCATCGACGGCATCGAGAAGCTTTCCGCTCTATCGCGGCGCGGCGCGCTTCCTCTCGCCGACCGAGCTGCTCGTCGGCGAGAGTACGTGCTCGAGGCGGAACGGTTCGTCATCGCGACCGGCAGCGTGCATCGAGTCCGACGTTGTGCCGGGCTGAGCGAGACGGGCTACATCGACAGCGACGCGCGTGCTCGAGCTGGAGAGCATTCCGGAATCGGTCGATCGTGCTCGGCGGCGGATACACCGCGTGCGAGCTGGGGCAGTTTCTCGCGCGCATGGGAGCGCGAACGACGATGCTGATCCGCAGCGGCCATCTGCTCACCGAAACCGACGACGACATCGGCGACGCGCTCACCGGATACTTTCGCGACGAGGGCATCGACGTGCGCGCGCAGACGACGCTGCTCGGCGCGCAGCGACGCGGCAACGAGAAGGTCGTGCGCTACGTTGCGCGGCGGCGCGAGAGCAGGAGGTCGCCGCCGAGCGAGATTTTCTACGCGCTCGGCCGCGAGCCCGAACGTTGCCGGCGCTCGACCTCGAGCAGCGCGGGCGTCGTCTGCGCGCCCGGCGGCGGGATCGTGGTCGACGAGACGATGCGCACCTCAAATCCCGACATCTACGCCGTCGGCGACGTGACCGGCGAGTATATGCTGGTGCACGTCGCGATCTATCAAGGCGAGGTCGCGGCGCGCAACGCGTGCCTGAATCTCGACGAACGCGCCGACTACCGGCTGACCGCGGCGCATACGGTATTCAGCGACCCGCAAGTCGCCGCCGTGGGGATGAGCGAGAAGGAGCTGCAGCGCCGCAGCTTGCCGTACGTCAGCGGCCGCTACGAGTTCGCCGAGCACGGCAAAGCGCAATGCCTGGCAAAGACCAAAGGCTTCGTGAAGATGATGGCCGATCCGCGACAGCGGTAAGATCCTCGGCGCTGCGATCGTCGGACCGCAGGGCTCCGAGCTGATCCACGAGGTGATCGTGGCGATGAGCTTCGATGCGACCGTCGATCAGTTCATGCGCATTCCGCACCTGCACCCGACGCTGGCCGAGATCTGGACCTATCCCGCCGAGGAGTGCGCTGCGGCGCTCGGGCGCAAGGCTCCCGGCGACGAACAGGTGGAGATGGCGACGAGCATCGGCGGTGGCTGAAGCGCGCGAGCGTCTGCGCGTCGCGATCGTGCAGACGAAGCCGAGCAAGGGCCGCTATCCCGCGAATCTTGCCGCCGCCCGCGACGCCTTCGCGCAGCTGGCGGGCGACCCGCCGGACCTCGTGGTGCTGCCGGAGGCCGCACTGACCGGATACTTTCTCGAGGGCGCGGTTTACGATCTCGCGATGCCGGCGCAGCGCTTCGCGCCCGATCTTGCGAGTGCGTGGCGTGACGCGTCCGGCGGTCGTCCCGTCGACCTCGTTGCCGGCTTTTACGAAAACGACGGCGGTACGTACTACAACAGCGCGATCTACCTGCGCGCAGAGGCGCGCGGGGAACGCGTCGTGCACGTGCATCGCAAGATGTTCCTGCCGACGTACGGCGTGTTCGACGAGGAGCGTTTTCTCTCGCGCGGAACGCATCTCGGCGTGTTCGACACGGCGTTCGGCACGATGGCGCTGCTCGTCTGCGAGGACGCCTGCCACGCGATCACGACCACGCTGGCCGCGGTAAAGGGCGCGCGCGTGATCGTCGTGCCCAGTGCCTCGCCGGGGCGCGGCGTCGAAACCGGCGCGCAACTCGACAGCGTGACGCTGTGGCACGACACGCTGCGCCTGGCGGCCGCGGAGCACGGGGTGTTCGTGATCTATGCGGGCCTGACGGGCTTCGAGGGCGGCAAGGGCATGACGGGGTCGTCCTGCGTCGTCGATCCGCGCGGCAAGATTCTCGTGCAAGGACCGCCGGACGAGCCGTGCATCGTGCGTGCCGATCTCGACTTGCGCGAAATCGACCTCGCGCGCGCCACGCTTCCGCTGCTCGGCGACCTGCGCGCGGTGCTGCCCGACCTGCTTCTCGACGAAGAGCTGCCGTTGCCCGCGGGGCGCCGCGCCGATGCGGATCGTTGAACCTCCGGCGGCAACGCCGCAGGCACCAGGCCTCGACGCCGCGCTGACGGCGCGCTGGCTGGAGTCGTTTCTGCGCGACGAGATGATCCTGCGCCGCAAGATTCCGCGCGCGGTGATCGGACTCTCGGGCGGCGTGGATTCGGCGGTCACCGCATACCTTTGCGCGCGCGCGCTCGGGCCGGAAAACGTGTACGCGATCCGAATGCCGTACCGCACGTCGAATGCAGCGAGCCTGCACGACGCGCAGCTGGTGGTCGACGCGCTGCAGATTGCCTGCGTCACGATCGACATCAGCGCCGCGGTCGACGGTTATCTGCAGTACGAGCCGGAGGCCGATGCGCGCCGCCGCGGCAACGTGATGGCGCGGACGCGCATGGTCGTGCTCTTCGATCAGTCGGCGAAGTTCGACGCGTTGCCGATCGGCACCGGAAACAAGACGGAGCGGCTCTTGGGCTACTTCACCTGGCACGCCGACGACACGCCGCCGGTCAATCCGCTCGGCGATCTCTTCAAGAGCCAGGTGTGGGCGCTGGCGCGCTATCTCGGCGTGCCGCAGCCGCTGATCGACAAGGCGCCCACCGCCGACCTCGAAGCCGAGCAGACCGACGAGGCCGATCTCGGCATCAGCTACGCGAGCGCCGACGCGATTCTCGCACAGCTGCTGCTGGGTTACGGCGACCACGAGCTGGTCGAGCGCGGCTTGCCGCGCAACGAGGTGGAGCTGGTTCGCCGGCGCGTCGACGCGACGCACTGGAAGCGCCACCTGCCGACGACCGCGATGCTCACGAATACCGCGATCAACGAATTCTATCTGCGTCCCGTGGACTACTAGCTCCCCGATGCGATTGCCGTTTTTCCCGGTGGGCATCAATCTGCAAGGGCGCCCGTGCGTGGTCATCGGGGCCGAAAACGATCGTGAAGCCGTCGAGAAGAGCGCGGCGCTGGCAGAGTCCGGGGCCGACGTGCGCCGGATCTACGATCCCTCGAGCCTCCGGGAGAGCGACGTCGCCGACGCGTTCTTCGTGATCTCGACGCCGCAGGACGAAGCGCTGTCGGCGAAGCTGCGCGCCCTCGCCGACCGCCATCGCTTCTTGTTGTGCTGCATCGACCAGCCGCGCTACGGCTTCGTCGCGATGGCGGCGATTGCCAAGGCGGGGCCCGTACGCGTCGCGATCTCGACCGCGGGGTTGGCGCCGCGCATCGGCAAGATTTTGAAAAACGCGCTGCAGGCGGCGATGGACGCCCGATTCGCGCGCTTCATCGAGCATCTCGCGCAGCGCGCGCGAACGCGCGCGCGCGCAGCGTCCCCGCCCCGAGGACTCGGCGTATCGGCGCAGTGCGATGATCGAGGCGGCGCGCGGTTTTCGCGCGGAGGTGCGCTTCGAGTATCCGGCCTGGTTCGAGGACGACGATGCCGAGCGTTGAGATCGTCGCGGTCGGCACCGAACTTCTTCTCGGCCACCTCGTCGATACGAACACGTCCTTCATCGCGCAGGAGCTCGCCGCCGCCGGAATCGACGTGCGCGCGTCCGGTGCGGTTGGCGACAATCGCGAACGCATCGCCGCCGCGATTCGGGCGTCGCTCTCGCGCGCCGACGGCGTCGTAACGACCGGCGGGCTCGGCCCCACGACCGACGATCTCACGAAGGAGGCGGTCTGCGACGCGCTCGGGCTCGGCGTCGAACTGATACGAGCCGGCGCTGGCGCAGATGGAGGCATTATTCGCACGCGTCGGCCGGCCGATGCGCGCGAACAATCGCAAACAGGCCGAGCTTCCGCGCGGCAGCGTGCCGCTGCCCAATCCCAACGGGACGGCGCCGGGATTCATCGCGTTCTCGCGCGATGAAAAGTTCGTGGCCTGCATGCCGGGCGTTCCACGCGAGATGAAGCCGATGCTGCGCGAGCAGGTCGTGCCGTTTATGCGCGGGCGCCTCGGTGCCGGCGAAACGATCGTTACGCGGACGATCCATACGATCGGCATCGGCGAATCGGAGATCGACCACCGCATCGGCGATCTCTTTCGCAGCGTCGCAGAATCCCAAGATCGCGGTGTTCGCGCACGACTTTCGCGTCGACGTCAAGATCATGGCCAAGAGCGCGTCGCCGGAGCAGGCCGAAGCCGCAATCGCGCCGCTTGCGCGCGAGATCGAAGCGCGGCTGGACGGGAACGTCTTCGGCACCGGCGATGAGACGCCGGCGAGCGCAGCGCTGGCGGCTCTGCGAGCGCGTGGCGAACTGCTGGCGGTCGCCGAGTCGTGCACGGGCGGACGGATCGCCGCGGCGCTTACGCGCGTTGCGGGCGCGTCGCAGAGCTTCGCCGGCGGGGTCGTAGCCTATGCAAACGAGGTGAAGATTTCGCAGCTCGGCGTCGAGCCGGCGAGCATCGAGCGGTTCGGCGCGGTGAGCGAAGAGGTCGCCGGCGAAATGGCCGCCGGCGCGCGCGATCGCTTCGGCGCAGGCGTCGCGCTGGCCACGACGGGCATCGCCGGTCCCGGCGGCGGCACGGCGCAGAAGCCCGTCGGCTCGGTATGGATCGCACTCGCCGGCGACGGCTGCATCAAATCGCGACGTTTTCAGCTCGACGGCGATCGGGAGACCGTCACCAGCCGCGCGACGACGATCGCACTGAGCATCCTCTGGCGCTATGCCGCCGGCTACGCCCCGTAACCGATCGCCGCGAGCACTTCCTGCGTCGCGAGCGCCGTCATCGAAGCTGGGCAGCGCGTTGGGCTCGCCCTCGACTGCTTTCTGGAACTCGTCGTAGAGCTCCATCAGCAACGGAACGTTGTGGTTGATGCTCGCGAAGGCGGCGTACGGCGACGGCTTGCAGGTCAGCTCCTCGGTGACGTCGCCGTCGATCGTGTAGAGCGAGAGGTGCGTCATGAACGGGCCGCTCGCGACCGCGGTGCGGCGCTCGCCGTGCACGGCCAGCGTGTACGCTCTCGACGGCCGTCGTACCGTCGACGCAGAGCCGCGCGAGGATCTCCCCGGGATATTCGAGCACCGCAGCGGCGCCGTCGTCGACGGTTGAAGCGAACGTGCCGCGATCGTCGCGGCGCTGCGGATTCGCGGTGCGGAACGCGCCCGCCGCGCGCTTCGGCGGGACGCCGCAGAGCCAGTTCGTTTGATCGACGAGATGCGAGAGCACCGCGCCGGTAAGGCCGCCGCCGCGTTCGCGCTCGAACCACCAGCTGCGCGGACGCCGCTCCTGCGCGCGCAAGTTGGATCGCAGCATCGTGATCTCGACGTCGCGAACCGCGCCGAGGTGGCCGTTGCGTACCAGCTCTTCGATCGCCGCGACCTGCGAGACGAAGCGAAACTCGTGCGCGACGCCGCAGGCGGTCCCGGCCCGCCGCAAGGCCTCACGCATCTCCACGGCTTGCGCGACGTCGCGCGCGAAAGGCTTCTCGCAGAGCACGTGCTTCCCGGCGCGCAGCGCGGCGATCGTGTCGTGGTGGTGCGCGAACGGCGGCGACGCGACGGTTACGGCGTCGAGCTCGCAGCCCGCGAGCATCGCTTCGCACGATTCGAACGCGGCACCGCACGTTCGCCGCGCGAGCGACCTTTGCAGCGCTCGACGGCGACGCGATCGCGACGACCTCGAAGCGCGGATGGTTCTGGAGTGCCGGGAGGTGAGCGACGGCGCCGAATCCCGCGCCGGCGATGCCGATGCGTATTGGCTTCACGCCCATTCGTTATGCCGTTTGCCGCACCGCGGCCTCCAAGACGCCGGCGGCGTCCGCGAGCTGCGCGCTCTCGATCGTCAACGGCGGGGAGATGCCGACCACGTCGCCCTCGGTGCCCGTCTGTAGAAAGATGACGCCCGCGCGCAACGCCGCGCGAACGACCGCTGCCGTGCGGGCCGCACTCTCCAAGCGGACGCCGGCCAGCAAGCCGCGGCCGCGGATCTCGCGCACGCCCTCGACGGCAAGCAGCGGCGCGAGGCGCTCGAACAGCTGCGCTCCGAGGCGTTGCGCTCGCGCCGGCAGCTCGAGGCGTTCGATTTCATCGATCGTCGCGAGCGCCGCAGCGCAGCCGAGCGGATTTCCGAGGTAGGTCGACGTGTGCAAGGCCTCGCCCGTCGAAGGCGGCCACGCATCCATGACGGCGCTCGTTCCGATCGCCGCACTAATCGGAACCCCCGAGCCCATGGCCTTACCGATGCAGATCACGTCGGGCACGACGCCTTCGCGCTCGATTGCAAACCACGACCCGGTGCGCCCAAAGCCGGTGAAGATCTCGTCGACGATCAGCAGCATGCCGCGCTCGTCGCAGATATCGCGCAGCGCTCGCAGATAACCGTCCGGCGGCACGACCGCGCCCGCCGCGCCCTAGTATCGGCTCGACGACCAAAGCGGCAACGTCGTCGCGGTTGGCGAGCGCGAGCCGCACGGCGCGCTCGGCTTCGTGCAGCGCCGTGCCGGCATGCGGGTACTCGAGCAGCAGCGGCTCGGCGCCCAGCGCGGCGGCGAACGGCGTGCGGAAGCGCTCGATTCCGGCGACGGCGAGCGCGCCGAACGAGAGCCCGTGATAGCCGCCGCGATAGGCAGCGAAACGATGCTTTCCGGTGACGAGCACCGCCGTTTTGAGCGCGGCTTCGACCGCTTCCGATCCGGTGCTCGCGAGAAACGCCCGTTCCAGCTGCGGCGGAAGCATCTCCGCCAGGCGATCGAGGAGGCGGACGCGCAGCTCGGTTGGGTGCACGTCACCCATCCCGTGCAGCAGCAGGCGCGCTTGGCGCGCGACGGCGTTGACGACGCGGGGATTGCAATGGCCGAGGTTGGCGACGCCGAACGCCGCGGTACAGTCGACGTAGCGATTGCCGTCGGCGTCGGTGACGACCGCGCCCGCCGCACTCTCCCAGAACACGGGAAAGTCGTCGCCCAGGAACGTGACGTTGCGTGACTCGCGAGCGCGCAGCCGAGACGCGAGCGCGGCCGTCCGCGGACCCGGAATGCGGCTCACGTTTCGTCGACCATCCAGCGCACGAACTCGGCGATTCGCGGGCGGCCGCCATGAAAGCTGCCCGGCGGCGGCGCCTGGAGCGTACCGAAACGCGCGATGCGCGACGCGCCGGCGGCCGCAGCCAGCGCGCGCAGGGCTTCGCCGGCAGAGGAGGCGGCGAGTCCTTCGATGAGCAGGCCGTGGCGCGCGAGATAGGCGTGCGCGCCGGCGGGGGCGTCTACCGTACGCAGCATCAAGGTCCGTGGCAGGAGCAGCGGGTCCACGTGCTCGGGCGCGTCGACCGAGACGAGATAACTGCACTGCGGATCGGCGTAAATACGCGACGATCCGCGAAACGCCGCGAGATCGCGCGCCATCGCGCGCGCGGCGCCGCCGCCCGCGGACGGCAGCGCTGCATCGGTTCTCGCGGCGTCGTCGAACGCGCGACCAAGGAGTTCGCCGAAGCGCTCCGGCGTAACGCGCGCGCCGCGCTCGACGAAGAGCACGTGCAGCGACAGGCAGCCTTCGCCGTCGTAGAGCAGCGCGTCGTGCGCGGCGGCGCGGGCGATTGCGGCCGCGGCCGTTTCGTCGCACAGGTCTTCCCTCGCGACGTATCCCGCGCTCGTTTTGTTCGGGTAGGCGACGAGCGTACGCGAAAACGGCAGCAGCGCCGAGATGCGCTCCAGCGTGGCGTCGCTGCCGAACGCGACGACGCCGTCGAAACCGTGGAGATCGACGGCGTCCTCGTCGCCTCTCCAGGCGCGCGCTCGCGCACGCGCGCGCAGCGCGGGCAGCGCCTCGGCCAACGTATCGAAGAACGCCGCGACCAGGCCGTCCTCGCGATCCTTCACCAGCACGTCGCAGTTCGCGCAGAGCGCGAAGATCGCCGGAATCAGCGCGACGCCGATCGTCGTGCGGCTGGAGATCACGCAGACGCGTCCGAGCGGCAATGCGCGCACTCGGCCGCCGCCGGCACGCTCGACGAAGCCGTCGAGCACGTCGAGCGTCCCGAGTTCTGCGGCGATCGTTGCGCCCATCGCCGCGGCGGTCAGCGGTTCGAAGAGGCGATCGAGCGCGCGGTCGACGGCAGCGGGCGAATACCCCGTGCGAGAACAGACGGCGTCCCGCGTGCGCCTTCGCGGCGCAAACGCGGCGTCGCTCCAGGCGGCCGCCGAACTGGCGGCAGCCGCGAGGGTGGAAGCAACCGGCGGGGTCTTAACCATCGTCTCATCTCTTCATGGGCGCGCGGGGGCTCTCCCCGAGGTCCCGGGGCGCGGCACGGCAAAGGGGCGTGGCGGTGCGCAGTGCCTGGATCTCGCGTGGCTTTTTTGCGGTCGTCGCCGTCGTCGCGGTGGCGGCCGTGCTCAGTGGCACCGCTTGCACGCGGTGGGGGAAGCCCGGCCCGGTGCCGCCGACCATCGCGCCGCTGGTGTCGCTCTACGTCGACCCCGCGCACGGCAGCGACAGCACGGGAAACGGTTCGCAGACCGCGCCGTACAAGACGCTGACCAAAGCGATGCAGGTGCTCGGCTCGGCGAAAGTGATCTCGACCTCCGGCGTCACGGTCTTCCTCGCGAGCGGGGCCTACGTCGCCGCCAACGGCGAGCAGTTTCCAATCGTCGTTCCCAAAACGGTGGCGATCGACGGCACCGGCTTCGGGATGGGGCCGAACAGCGGCACGTACATCGACGGTTTCGGCCAGGACACGACCTTCGAACAACTGGTGCACGCCGCCGCGAATAGCGCATACGCGACGCTCGAAATCGCTGCCGGCGCGAGCGTTTCGCTTAGCGACGTCTACGTCGGCGCCTCGAAGCTGACGCTTCCCGGGCCCAAGGCGGGCTACTGGTCGCTCGACGTGCTCGGCACGCTCGACGCCACCACCTCGAGTTTCGGCGCGGGAATGGTATCGTCGGCACCGACGGTCAGCGGAATTCTCGTTCCTGGCGGCGTGCTCACGTGCAGCTCGTGCCTGGTCCACGGGAACTACTTCGGCATCGGCGGTCTTTCGGTGCCGGCACCGACCTCTTCGCCGTACGCGGCGACGCCGTCGATCACGCTGAACACCTCCGCCGGCGACAGCACGATCGCGGCGAAGGTCGCCGACATCCTCACCGACGGCACGATCGACGTAACCGCAACGGGCGAGCGGTTCGAGAAAGGCGAGTACGCGTTCGCCGATTCGTTGCATCCGGTCGTCGTCAACCTCACCGCGCGCGGAGCCGTCGATTTCGGCGGCGGCGTCGCGCAATCGACCGGCGGAAACGTCTTCATCGGCGCGCGGACCACCGAGATCTCGATCGTCCGCCGCTTCGAGACGGTCAGCGCTCTCGATGACACCTGGAATCCGAACCAGCAGGGGGCAAATCGCAGCGGCAGCTACGCGAGGAAGGTCACGTTCAAGGTCGGGGCCTCCGGCAAGAATGTGGAGATTCGCAGCGATGCCAGCGGTTCCACGGTCGTCGTCGGACCGGCCGCGGTGCCCACGCCCACGCCGACGGGCTATCCATCGGTCTCACCGAGCCCGACGGCGACGGCTTCGTAAGGAACCCTCGTCTGCGAAATCCCGTCGGCGACATGCTCGCGAAGATCTACGCCGTCAAAGCCGCGACGCTGGCCGACGACGAGGCGGCCGAATCGTACGATGCGCGTTGTGGCCCGCGCGCGCGCGCGCGCCGGCGAACGGCGCAGTTTCTTGGAAGCGTTGCGGCGCGGAGCGGGCGGGGCGATCGTCGCGGAGATCAAGCGCGCGTCACCGTCAGCGGGCCTGATCGCGCGCAGCTTCGATCCGGAGCAGATTGGCCGAGCGTACGACGAGAGCGGCTGCGATGCGATTAGCGTGCTTACCGAGCGCGACCATTTTCTCGGGGAACTTTCGTATCTCGAGACGGTCCGCGCGGTGACGTCGCGTCCGCTGCTGCGCAAGGACTTTCTCTGGACGCGGTATCAGATCGCGCAGTCCGCCGCCTACGGCGCCGATTGCGTGCTGCTGATCGTCGCCGGTCTCGACGACGCAGCCCTGGCCGAGACGATGGACGAAGCCGCGCGCTTCGCGCTCGACGTGCTCGTCGAGGTGCACGACGAACGCGATCTGGAGCGCGCCGTCGCCGCCGGAGCGCGCCTGGTCGGCATCAACAACCGAAACCTTCGCACGCTTGGAGACCGATCTTGCGGTGAGCGAGCATTTACTCCCGAAGGTTCCGCCGGACGATCTTTGCGATCAGCGAGAGCGGCATGCGCGATGCATCGGATGTCGCGCGTCTGCGCGCGGCGGGAGCCCGAGGGTTTTTGATCGGCGAGGCGCTGATGCTTGCCGAGGATCCCAAAACGCTGATCACCGCACTACGAGGAAACCAGGAGGCACCGGCCCACGCCGGCCGGGTAGGATAACGCAATGACGACGACGACCGAGAAACCCACCGGGCAGACGGCCCCCTTTGTCAACGAGCGGGTCAAGGATTTCAAGGACCCGGCCGACGCCGCGGCGATGGCCGCGGCACTCGCCCGCGTGGGCGAGCGGCTCGGCGCAGAGTACCCCCTCGTGATCGGCGGCAAGCGGGTCGAGACGGCCAAGAAGATCCGCTCGCTCAATCCGGCGGACCCCGCCCAGGTCGTCGGCACGACCTCGTCGGCCTCCAAAGCGGAGGCGACACGGGCGATCGAGGCCGCCTCTGCGGCCTTCGAGTCGTGGAAGCGCCTGTCGCTCCCCGCGCGGGCTGCCTACCTCTTTAAGGCGGCGGCGCTGCTGCGCGAGCGGCGCTTCGACTACGATGCGCTTCTGGTCTATGAGGTCGGCAAGAGCTGGGTCAGAGGCCGACGGCGACATCGCGGAGGCGATCGACTTTCTCGAGTTCTACGCGCGCGAGGCCCTGCGCTACGACCAGCCGCAGCCCGTCGTACCGCTGGCCGGCGAGCGCAACGAGCTGATCTACATCCCGCTGGGCGTCGGCGCGGTGATTCCGCCCTGGAACTTCGCAGGAGCGATCATGATGGGGATGACGGCGGCCGCGATCGTCTGCGGAAATGCCATCGTGCTCAAGCCCTCCAGCGATTCCGCGATCATCGCGGCTTGGTTCGTCGATCTCCTGGAAGAGGCCGGCGTCCCGCCGGGCGTCGTCAACTTCATTCCGGGCTCGGGCAGCGAGATCGGCGACCTCATCGTCACCGATCCGCACGTCCGCTTCATCTCGTTCACCGGTTCGAAAGAGGTGGGCCTGCGGATCAACGAGCTGGCCGCCAAGACCGCAGGCCGGGCAGAAGTGGATCAAGCGCGTCGTCGCCGAGATGGGCGGAAAGGATTCGATCATCGTCTGCTGCCGACGCCGATCTCGATGCGGCGGTCGAGGGCGTCGCCGTTTCGGCGTTCGGCTTCCAAGGGCAGAAGTGTTCGGCGTGCTCGCGCGCGATCGTCGAGGCGCCGGTCTACGACGAGTTCCTCGAACGCTTGCAACGCCGCGTCGCGACAGATTACGGTCGGCGACCCGCGCGGATCCGAAGAACTACATGGGGCCGGTCGTCAACGAGGCGGCGCTCAAGTCGATCATCCGCTACATCGAGAAGGGCCGAAGCGAAGGCCGCCTGATCGCCGGCGGCAAGCGCGCCGAGCGAGACGGGTTACTTCCTCGAGCCGACCGTCATCGCCGACGTCGCGCCCGACGCAACGATCGCGCAGGAAGAGATCTTCGGCCCGGTGCTCGCGGTGATCAAAGCGAAGGACTTCGACGATGCGATGACGATCGCCAACAACACGGAGTTCGGCCTCACCGGCTCGCTCTACACGACGCGATGAGGAGAAGATCGAGCGAGCGCGCGACGATTTTTTCGTCGGCAATCTTTACTTCAACCGTAAGAGCACGGGCGCGTTCGTCGGCGTGCATCCCTTCGGCGGCTTCAACATGTCGGGCACCGACAGCAAAGCCGGCGGCCGCGACTACCTACTGCTCTTCATGCAGGCCAAAACGATCTCCCGGAAGGTTTAGAACCGCCTCCGCCATCCCCCGCAGTCGAAGACCCCTAGGGTTGGGCGCCGACGAAGATACTTAGCGGAATGTGGAGTCCGGTGTTCGAGCCGGTGATGTTGGTAATCGGCGGCACGTTGCCGCGTGCGCCATTGCCGAACTGAACGATCTCGGGATCGGGGCCGCTCCCGTACGCACTCGCACGCACGACCGCGTAGAGTGAGTCGGTTGCGCTAAGCGCCACGCCGTCGAGGCAACACTCCAACTGCGTCTTCGAGCCACGGATGAACGAGCGCGGGCGCGCGTCGCCCTTTGCCAAAAAAGCAAAGCGTTCGATGAACGGCGAGCTCCAGTTACCGATGAAGAAACCGTGCGGATCGAGCGCGATGCCGCCACCGGTGTGGTAGAGTTTGGTCTTGTCGCCTTCGATCACACGCGCCGGCGCGTGATCGCCGCTTGCATCGGCGCCGAATACCTCGACGTGGGGAGCGAGCTTCGAAGGCGGCCCAATATCGACGACGTAGATCTCACCGCTCCGTGAGACGGCAAGAGAGTGCGGCTTGACGAGGGTGGTGCGCCGGCCTTGGATCACGCGTATGGGCGCGACGTCGCCGCTGGCGTTCGCCGCAAACTCGGCGATGCTGGGCGCACCGCGCGTACCGCAACCGTGGGCGCAGTTACTGACGAAGAGGTTTCCGGCGTCGTCCTCGGCCAGCCCCGTGGGATGATCGATGCGCGTCTCTTGCCCGGAGATGACGACGTTGGGCGCCACGTTGCCATTGGAACCGGGTGGGAAGCCGAGGATCGCATTGGTCTGGCTGTTCGCCACGAGGATCTCGCCGGCCGGATCGACGACGATGCCCGCCGGCCCGTCGAGCCCGGTGGCCGAGCCGTAGATCGCCCCGGCTGGGGGAACGTTACCGGTAGAGCCGGCGCGCCAGTAGGCGATCTCGGAGTTCGTCTCGCCGTCGCCCAGGAGATTGGTAACGAACACGTAGTCCTGGGTGGAACGCGGGTGCCGAGCTGTTCCTGCCGCGGGCAGTTCCGGGCCGGTCGTCTGCGTCCCGCATGCAGCCACGAGTGCGGCAACCGAGCAGGCAAGCGCCCTCAGCGGCTTCGTCACGGCGCCGGCCGCTCGCGGTAGCAGATCTCCAACTTGTTGCCGTCGGCGTCTTCGAAGAACGTCGCGTAGTAAAACGGGGTGTACTCCTGGCAAACGTGCGGCGACTCGAAGGCCCCGGCGCCCGCGGCTGCGACTACGGCCGCGAGCCGATCGACCTCCGCCCGGTCGCTTGCCCGTAAGGCGAGGCGGCTGCCATTCGCCCGGTGGTGAGGATCGAGCACGAGCCCGAAAAACGGGATCGAGCGGTCCTCGCCAGGACGGTAATAGCAGACGGAATCTTCGTCTTGGGCGATTCGGGTGAATCCCATCGCCGGTAGAAGTGCGTCGTAGAGGGGGCGGACGGCGGCAAGGTCGCTCGTTCGCAGGTCGACGTGGTCGAAAAGCATGCTAAGCAGGAGCTTGCCCGGAAATTTTCAAGGTTTCCTTGCGAGCGTGCAACTAAACCGGGGCGGCTTGCGTTTATTGAGATGAACGGCGTGTTTCCTTGACATGCCCTGTACGCGGCGATATGATAGCCGTCGTGTCCCGGATCGGCCTCACGCCGATCGGGGAAGTCCCCGCGGTCACACCTGTGGCGTTCGACGCCAAACCTGGTCGGACGAATCGCCCTGGCTTGCCGCGGGTTTCCGTTCGTTCCTTGAAAACTGAACAGTGCAGCAGCGCAATAAGTCTGTGGGTCTCCGACGTCATAAGACAACGTCAAACTGGCAATGTCTTTGAGTCGCGAGATTTCGTACAAGTAACTAAATAAGATTAGAGCCTTGTTCAAAGGCTCCATAAAGTTTTTTATGGAGAGTTTGATCCTGGCTCAGGACTAACGCTGGCGGCGTGCCTAACACATGCAAGTCGAACGGGGTAGCAATACCCAGTGGCAGACGGGTGAGTAACACGTGGTCAACCTACCTCTGTGTGGGGGATAACTAGCCGAAAGGTTAGCTAATACCGCATACGATCGTTTTGAGGCATCTCGAGACGATGAAAGGAGCAATCCGCACGGAGAGGGGACTGCGTCCCATTAGTTAGTTGGTGGGGTAATGGCCTACCAAGACTCCGATGGGTAGCTGGCTTGAGAGAGCGACCAGCCACACTGGAACTGAGACACGGTCCAGACTCCTACGGGAGGCAGCAGTGAGGAATTTTCCGCAATGGGCGAAAGCCTGACGGAGCGACGTCGCGTGTGGGAAGAAGGCCTTCGGGTCGTAAACCACTGTCGAAGGGGACGATATTGACGGTACCCTTGGAGGAAGCCCCGGCTAACTACGTGCCAGCAGCCGCGGTAAGACGTAGGGGGCAAGCGTTGTCCGGAATTATTGGGCGTAAAGCGCTCGTAGGTGGATTTGCAAGTCTGTAAGGAAAGACCCGGGCTCAACTCGGGAACCCGTGTGGATACTGCAAACCTTGAGGTAGTCAGAGGATGATGGAATTCCCGGTGTAGCGGTGAAATGCGTAGATATCGGGAGGAACACCAGTGGCGAAGGCGATCATCTGGGGCTAACCTGACACTGAGGAGCGAAAGCTAGGGGAGCAAACGGGATTAGATACCCCGGTAGTCCTAGCCGTAAACGATGGATACTAGGTGTAGGTGGTATCGACTCCATCTGTGCCGCAGTTAACACAATAAGTGTCCCGCCTGGGGAGTACGGCCGCAAGGTTAAAACTCAAAGGAATTGACGGGGGCCCGCACAAGCGGTGGAGCATGTGGTTTAATTCGACGCAACGCGAAGAACCTTACCGGGGCTTGACATCCTGCGCTATCCTAGGAGACTAGGTTTCCGGGCAACCGGACGCAGAGACAGGTGCTGCATGGCTGTCGTCAGCTCGTGCCGTGAGGTGTTGGGTTAAGTCCCGCAACGAGCGCAACCCTTGCCGTGTGTTGGTCGCAAGATCTCTCACGCGGGACCGCCGGTGACAAGCCGGAGGAAGGTGGGGATGACGTCAAGTCAGCATGGCCCTTACGTCCCGGGCTACACACGTGCTACAATGGAAGGGACAACGAGTCGCGAACCCGCGAGGGTAAGCTAATCTCACAAACCCTTTCTCAGTTCGGATTGAAGGCTGCAACTCGCCTTCATGAAGTCGGAATCGCTAGTAACCGTAGATCAGCTACGCTGCGGTGAATACGTTCCCGGGCCTTGTACACACCGCCCGTCACGTCACCTGAGTTTAGTGTACCCGAAGCCGCCTGAGCAACCGCAAGGAGCAAGGCGTCTAAGGTATGCTAGGTAAGGGGGACGAAGTCGTAACAAGGTAGCCGTATCGGAAGGTGCGGCTGGATCACCTCCTTTCTAAGGAGTACATGTCATCGGATCGCGTTCGCGCGATCGCGATGGCGTACAAACTAAGTCGACCACAGACGATTTCGCGCCAAGGAGTCTATCGATCATCTCGATCGTAATATCGCGGATGGTTCGCCAGGAGCGAGCTGTCGAAGTGTACTTTGTACATGAGACAGCGAGCGACGAAGCGAGCAGCCGCGAGGGCCGGAGGCGCGGAAGTCTTGCGCGTTAGTCTGTACTGTTCAGTCTTGAGGGAACGAAAGTTCTCCAAGGCCGCTGCGTTCTTCTCTCGATTCTCGGCGCGCGTTTTCTAACGAAACGCCGTTGGGATCGAGGAGCGCGCGACCGTAGCGTACTTTGGTACGCGAGGTCGCGCGCGATGAAGAGATCGGTGGCGAGATCCTTGAAAACTGTATAGAGAAGAACTTTCATGTGTCACAAGATACATGAGAGCGGCCATCAAGCCACTCTGGGTTTGATGGTGCAATTTTGCGTTAGTCAAAGTTAATCAAAGTTAATAAGGGCATGCAGGTGGATACCTTGGTTCCACAGGCGATGAAGGACGTGCCAAGCTGCGAAAAGCGTCGGGGAGCTGCTAAGAAGCGATGATCCGGCGATATCCGAATGGGGCAACCCCCATGCCGTCATGGGCATGGACACCACGATGAATACAATAGTCGTGAGTGGGCGTACCCGGTGAACTGAAACATCTAAGTAGCCGGAGGAAAAGACATCAACCGAGATTCCCCTAGTAGTGGCGAGCGAACAGGGAAGAGCCTAAACCGTTCATGTGCAAGCGTTCGGGCGTTGCATGAGCGGGGTTGTACGACAGCCGTCTCGGAGCCGAATCTCCGAGCGCGAGTCAAAAAATCGATCGTTAGTAGAAGCCGGCTGGAAAGCCGCACCATAGAGGGTGAAAGTCCCGTAGACAAAAGCGATCGATCTCGCGGAGCTGTTCGTGAGTAGGGCGGGGCACGGGAAACCCCGTTTGAAACTGGGAGGACCATCTTCCAAGGCTAAATATTCTGTGGAAACCGATAGCGTACCAGTACCGTGAGGGAAAGGTGAAAAGAACCCCTGGAGGGGAGTGAAATAGAACATGAAACCGCGTGCCTACAAACCGTGAAAGGCCCATGCGCAAGCAAGGCTGATCGCGTGCCTATTGAAGAATGAACCTGCGAGTTACTTGTAACGGGCTTGGTTAAGGTGTTGAGCCGGAGCCGTAGCGAAAGCGAGTCTGAATAGGGCGTTCGTCCGTTGCAGTAGACCCGAAACCGAGTGATCTATCCATGGCCAGGGTGAAGCGTGATTAACCTCACGTGGAGGCCCGAACCTGTTGTTGTTGAAAAAACATTGGATGAGTTGTGGATAGGGGTGAAAAGCCAATCGAACTCGGAGATAGCTGGTTCTCCCCGAAATAGTTTTAGGACTAGCGTTGCGCGTTAACCCGCGGGGGTAGAGCACTGACAGGGCTAGGGGTCTTACCGGATTACCGAACCCAATCAAACTCCGAATACCGCGGCGAACTGCGCAGCAGTCAGACTGTGGGGGATAAGCTCCATGGTCAAAAGGGAAACAGCCCAGATCAACAGCTAAGGTCCCTAATCGATGCTCAGTGGTAAAGGAAGTCTTGTCGCCCAGACAACTAGGAGGTTGGCTTAGAAGCAGCCACCCTTGAAAGAGTGCGTAATAGCTCACTAGTCGAGTGACGGGGCGCCGAAAATCCAACGGGGCTCAAGCATCGAACCGAAGCTTTGGGATTACTAAAATAATCGGTAGGGGAGCGTTGTGGCGTAGGCTGAAGCACGACCGTAAGGACGTGTGGACGAACCACAAGTGCGAATGCAGGTATAAGTAGCGACAAATGCGGGTGAAAACCCCGCACGCCGGAAGTCTAAGGTTTCCTGAGCAACGTCAATCGTCTCAGGGTGAGTCGGGAGCTAAGCCGAGGCTGAGAAGCGTAGGCGATGCACAAGCAGTTCATATTCTGCTACCACCGACGACCGTTTGGACCTGGGTGAACAGTGTCGGCTTCGTTTAGAGCGAAGCCGCGACGTGATTTTCGTGCGAGCGTTAGGAGTGCTGAGGGCGCGGTCTATGGACCGTAACCGAAGCGCAACGACACGATCGCCGAAAAGACTCGCGGGGCCGGCATCGTTAACTCAGGCCCATGAGCCGAGGGGGTGACGCAGGAGGATAGGTCAGCGCGCCGATGGATGTGCGCGTCCAAGCTGGTAGGCGGTGTTGTAGGTAAATCCGCAACACGTTCACGCCGAGAAGCGAATGCGAGGCTCTTCGGAGCCGAAGTGACTGACTCCACGCTGCCAAGAAAAGCCCCTAGGTAGATCGTAGGTGCCCGTACCGTAAACCGACACAGGTAGACTGGCAGAGCATGCTAAGGCGACGAGAGAATCCCTGTTAAGGAACTCGGCAAATTGACCCCGTAACTTAGGGAGAAGGGGTGCCTTCTTTGGTCTAGTGTTTACCACGAAAGCTGAGGGAGGCGGCACAAAATAGGCCCAAGCGACTGTTTAACAAAAACACAGGTCTCTGCGAATGCGAAAGCAGACGTATAGGGGCTGACTCCTGCCCGGTGCTGGAAGGTTAAAGGGAGTCGTCAGCGCAAGCGAAGCGGCGAACTGAAGCCCCAGTAAACGGCGGCGGTAACTATAACCGTCCTAAGGTAGCGAAATTCCTTGTCGGGTAAGTTCCGACCTGCACGAATGGAGTAACGACTTGGGCACTGTCTCAATGGGGAACTCGGCGAAATTGCAGTACCAGTGAAGATGCTGGTTACCCGCAGCAGGACGGAAAGACCCCATGAAGCTTTACTGTATCCTGATCTTGGGTTCTGAGATTGTCCGTACAGGATAGGTGGGAGCCGATGATCCGATGACGCTAGTTGTCGGGGAGGCAACGTTGGGATACCACCCTGATAATCTTGGGATTCTAACTAGCCGCCATAAGCTGGTGGTAGGACATGGTCAGGTGGGCAGTTTGACTGGGGCGGTCGCCTCCTAAAGAGTAACGGAGGCGCCCAAAGGTTCCCTCAGGACGGTCAGAAACCGTTCGTACAGAGTGCATAGGCATAAGGGAGCTTAACTGCGAGACGGACAGGTCGAGCAGATGCGAAAGCAGGGCTAAGTGATCCGGCGGTTCCGAATGGAAGGGCCGTCGCTTATCGGATAAAAGCTACTCTGGGGATAACAGGCTTATCTCCCCCAAGAGTCAATTTGGGCTCCTCATCCGAGCGATCGGATGATGAACAGTGGCTCATATCGGTGGAACCCTTTACGAAAGGGCAATACCGAGGGAAGAGAGTTTGTCGCAGAGACTCTATTTGGGCGTCGCGCCCGAGCAACACGGAGCTTTTCGGTCGAATAGGCCGAAGCGCTCTCGAGTCTCATACGAGCTAAGTTCGGCATCGTAACGACCATCAACCAGGACAAAGCTCGGCCCAGGCTGCGCTGCACGGCAGCGAGCATGGACCCGCTGACGCGGTTGGTGAAGCGTTACATACTGCCGAGTATGCTATACAAGCTCTCCCTGTAACGACTTCTCGTTTTACCGACGAGAGATGGACGTGCTGCGCCGCGAGGCGTAAATCTATCGCGTTCATAACACGCCACCATCTCGAAAGAGATGAAGGTATAGTCTGCGCTGCAAGTGATTGCAGAACGCCACATCGACGGGGAGGTTTGGCACCTCGATGTCGGATCGTCGCATCCTGGGGCTGTAGTAGGTCCCAAGGGTTGGGCTGTTCGCCCATTAAAGCGGTACGCGATCTGGGTTCAGAACGTCGTGAGACAGTTCGGTCCCTATCCGCTGTGGGCGTAGGAGATTTGAGGAGATTGGACCCTAGTACGAGAGGACCGGGTCGAACGAACCTCTGGTGAACCGGTTGTTCCGCCAGGAGCATAGCCGGGTAGCTAAGTTCGGATCAGATAAACGCTGAAAGCATATAAGCGTGAAACTGACTCCAAGATGAGATCTCAATCCCGAAAGGGTGAAGAGTCGTGGTAGACTACCACGTTGATAGGCCGGGGGTGGAAGCGTCGCAAGACGTGGAGCTGACCGGTACTAATCGCTCGGAAATTTTGATTAACTACGCACCGCTCTCGTGGCACTGGAAGTTCTTCTCTGTACAGTTTTCGCGAAAGTTTCCCGGCGCGATCGGCTAGAGCTCCGGCTCGCCATCGCGACGGGGATCAACAACTGAAAAGTTTCTGGCGCCCATGGCGGCGGGGTCCCACCCGTTCCCATCCCGAACACGGCAGTTAAGCCCGCCAGCGCCGATGATAGTCGGGCCGCAGGGCCCCTCGAAAGTAGGACGGTGCCAGATTAATCTCCAAGCAAATGAGCCCGCCGCTTGCACGGTGGGCTCATTGCTTTTTTCACGGGAGATCACCATGCCACTCGCGCTTCACCGCGCATTGCTCGCCGGCGCCTTCGTGCTTTGGACCTCCGCGGCCGTGGCCGCAGCCTCCGCCCCCGCTGCGGTCCAAGCGGAGCAACTCTACATCGGCGGTAAGTACAAAGAAGCCATCGCGACCCTCAATCCTTACCTCAAAGACCACCCGAACGACGCGACCGCACTCGTCGACCGTGGCGACGATTACGAAGCGCTCGACGACGAGCAGTCCGCGATCGCCGACTACAGCGCCGCCATCGCGGTGAACCCGGAGTACGCCTATGCCTACGCGTCGCTCTGCCAGTCGTACCGCGAGGTCGAGCAGAGCGCCCAAGCCCTGACGGCGTGCGACAAGGCAATCGAGCTCGACGGTCACTCAGCCTACCCCTACCGCGAGCGCGCGATGCTCGAGATCGACGCCGGAGACAACAAACGCGCCCTGGGCGATGCGAACGAAGCCATCACGCTCTCGCCGAACTCCGCCTTCGGCTTTGCGGTGCGCTGCGAAGTCTATCGAAAACTATCGGACTACGCTTCGGCGGTTGCGGATTGCACGCGAGCGATTACCATCAACCCGCAACAAGAGAACGCCTACTTTGCCCGCGGGCAGGTTGAGATCGCCCAAGCGCAGTGGACCGCGGCAACGAGCGACTTCGATAAAACGTTAGCCTTGGACAGTACCCAAAGCGGCGCTTATTACTGGTTGGCGACGGCAAAGTACAACTTGAGCATGTACTCATCGGCGCTCGACGATATCGACCGCTATGTCGCCAACGCGGTCAACGACCCCGACGGTTACCTCTTGCGCGCCCAGATCCAACAGAAGCTCGGGCATATCGCCGAGGCTCGGGCCTCGGCAACCGACGCATTCAAGCACTACAAGATCCAAAACGACGACGCCGGCGCCGCCAAGGCCCAAGCGCTGCTGGATTCGTTGGGGAGCGCCTCATGAGCGATCTGCCGAACTTCAAATTCGATCTCGAGCATGCCAAAGGATGGACCGGCGCCGCCGGCTCGGCGCGCCAGCACACCGTTAACGAGTTTCCCGTGTCGACGAGCTTTGCGGCGGTCTCGATGCGTCTGGAGCCCGGCGCCCTGCGGGAACTGCACTGGCACGCGATCGCGGCCGAGTGGGCCTACGTGATCAGCGGCCGCTGCCGCGTCACCGTCATCGCGCCCTCGGGCGAAGGAGAGATCTCCGATTTCGGGCCGGGTGACGTCTGGTATTTCCCCAAAGGACACGGCCACTCGATCCAAGGGCTCGGTCCTGGTGAGTGCCACTTCGTGCTGATCTTCGACGACGGCCGTTTCTCGGAGTTCGGTACCTTCAGCATCACCGACTGGCTGGCGCGCGCGCCGGCCGACGTGCTCGCGCAAAATCTGTCGCTGCCGCCCGAAGCGATCGCCAAACTTCCCAAAGAAGAAGTCTACATCGTGCAGGGCGACGTTCCGCCGGACGCCGCGCCGCCGGCGCTCAACCGCGATCTCGCGCCCAGCCAGCTCAATCATAAGTTTCGTCTCGGCGTCGCGCCGTTGCTGAACTTCGCCGGCGGCACCGAACGGCTCGTTTCGCAGCAGCAGTTCCCGATCTCGACGACGATCACCGGAGTGCTGCTCACGCTCAAACCGGGGGGCCTGCGCGAGCTGCACTGGCATCCCAACGCCGACGAGTGGCAGTACTATATCAAGGGCCGCTCCGAGATCGGCGTCTTCGGCGCGAACGGGAAGTACCGGCAAGACGAGTTTGCTCCCGGCGACGTCGCCTACATCAACCGGGGGTTCGGCCACTACATCCGGCAGGTCGGGAACGAAGAGACGCAGATCCTCGTCGCTTTCAACAGTCCCGATTATCAGGAGATCTCGCTCTCGTCGTGGCTGGCGTCGAATCCGGCGCGGCTCGTGGCCGACAATCTCGGGCTCGATCTCGCGGTCGTTGAAAAGTTGCCGCATGCCGGGCGCTTCATCGTCGCCGGAGCGCAGTGACCCCGGCATGCGACTGGGAGCGCTGACGTCACTGCGACGCCCAACTTCGATGTGCTGATCGCCGACCCGGCGCGTACCAGACTTCTCTTGGTAGGCTACGGCCTAGCGACGTACTCGAAACGATCTTGGAAAGCCTCGGGATCGAGGTTGGTCCACGCCGCCAACGCGGCAAGCCGCTCGGGCCGGGTGAAGTCCGACGGCTCGAGATAGACCATGTAGTCGCGTGCCACGCGGTAGGCCTCCGTGGTGAGATCGACCTGACGCGTGCGGATCCGGCCGGTCTGCGGATCGAGCAACTCCGCGAGTCCGAGCGGTTTCACCCGGCCTCCCGAGAGCGCAATTAGCGCGCCGCTCCCGCCATCGACGAGATAGCGTACCGCGCCAAATCCGAGCGTTCGCGTGTAATCGACGTCGAACGCCACCGGCTTCGCGCAGCGGAGTTCGTAACCGATGTCTTTGGTGTGCACGACGGAATCGACGCCGATCTCGGCCAGCCGCGCGCGTACCGCGTCGCGCAGGATCGCTCCGAGCGGCACCTCGGCGAGCGGAACGTTGCCGAACGAGTCGCGGCCCAAGTGCTCGCCCGTGTGGAAGACGTCGTCCCAGATCAGCTCGGCGATGCCTTCGGCGACGACCGCGACCCCGTGCTGCCGGCCCAGGGAGCGGCGTTTGACGATCGAGCCGACGATCGTATCGGCCACGGCGGCCAACGTCGCTTCGGGTGCAAACTCTTCGGGAAGCACCGCGACGGTCGAGCCGGCCGCCTTGCACATCCCCAGCGCCAGCGAGCCGGATTTGCGCCCCATGCAGATCACGACGTACCAGCGTTCCGTCGTGCGCGCGTCCTCCATCAGGCTCTCGAGGATGCCGGCTCCTACGGAACGCGCCGTCTCGAAGCCGAACGTCGGTGCGTCGTCGGGGAGCGGGAGGTCGTTGTCGATGGTCTTGGGCACGGTCGCGACACCGAGCCGTCCCTGCGTGCGCTCGGCGATGCGTGTGGCGCCGTACGTGGTGTCGTCGCCGCCGATGCAGACGAGATAGCGCAGGTTCAGCGCGTCGAGCGCGTCGAACGCAGCGTTCCAGCGTGGCGTCGTCCTTAGCCGGATTGGTACGCGACGTGCGCAGAATCGAGCCGCCGCTGGTGTGAATTCGCGAGACGTGGTCGAAGGTCAGCTCGACGGTCTTCGGCTCGCGTCCGGCGGCCAAGTCGCGGTAGCCGTCGTAGATGCCGATCGCGCGCAGGTCGCACTTGAACGCTTCCATCGCCGCTGAAGCGATGACGCCATTGATGCCGGGAGCGGGGCCGCCGCCGACCAGAATCGCAAGGGCGTCGCGCACGTCAGTTCGAGCTCAATGCACGGGCCGGATGCGATAGATCGAGCCCGACTCGTCGTCTGCAACGAAGAGACTGCCGTCGGAAGCCACCGCTAAACCGGTCGGGCGCCCGCTGCGCTCCCTGCAGCCGGTTTGAAACCCCGTGAAGAAATCGCTCCATTGCGTGTCGGGGTTCGTCCAGTCCACCGGCTTTACCGGCTTGTCGCCGTTCATCGGAACGAAAACGACGCGCGCGGGTTGCGCGTAACAACCGTGCGAATCGAGGTGCCACGATCCGTGCAGCGCAACGAAGAGCCCGCCGCGATAGTTCGTCGGAAACGCGTGAGCGCCACCTTGATGCAGCGGATAGAACGCCGCTGAAATGACCGTCGCGTACGCCGGAATCACGACGAGCGGTATCACGGTGCCCGAACAGTCCGCGCCCGGCCAATAGGCGTGACGATTCTCCTCGCAGAGCGGCCAGCCGTAGTCGGCGTCGCCGCTGCGTGCGGAGAGATCGTCGAGAAACTCGTATGGATGACCGAATGGAAGGTCGTCCTGTCCCGCCCCGCCGATCCAGAGCGAATCGGTCTGCGGATTGATCGCCATGGCGATTGCGTTGCGAATGCGCGTGGCGCGGCCAAAGAGCGCGCCGCCGTCGGGGCTCATCTCCGAGACGGCCGCACGCGTGCGATCGACCTCGGCGCAGGGCTTCGCGCCGCCGTCCATCTTGGCATTGCACGACGATCCAACCGAGACATAAAGCCGGCCCCCCGCGTAGGCGACCGAGGTGGTGCGGTGCACGTCGCCGTCGGTACCCGGCGCCTCTGGTCCGGCGCGCACCCGGCCGATCTCTTGGACGTCGCGAGCCGTGCGCTCGCCATCGTAGGGAATGCGCCAGACGCCGTGCTCGCTGCCGACGTAGATCGCGCGCGCTTGCGGGCTGTAGGCAACGCCCGCGGCCGCATCGTCGTCGAGCGACGCGAAGACGCGTGGCTCGCCCGGGCTCTCCAGGGGATGGGGGACGACGTAGACGTCGGTGCCGCGCGTGCCGACGAGCAGGTCGCCATTGGGAAGCGCCGCCAACTCGCGTGCGCCGTCAATGTGAGCAACGACTTCTGCAATAAAGCCCGGCGGAGCGTGGGCGTCGGCGACGGGAAGGGCGCAGGCCGCGCAGACCGTGGCGGGCAGCAGCGCAAAACAAAAGACTCCCGAGCGCATCACACGTGTGTTCACGGGAGTCCTTACCCTTACCGCCCGGGGTTCACGCCGGGGCCCTAATCGTTAGGCTGGCGGACCTTGGCCCGGGGGCGGGCCCTGATCCTGCGAGGGACCCTGTCCCTGGTCGGGTGGGCCTTGACCCGGCGGCGGGCCGCCTTGGTACTGGTCTTGCGGGCCGCCCTGATACGGTCCACCCTGGGGACCGCCCTGATACGGGGCGCCCTGCGGGCCGCCCTGGTATGGACCGCCTTGCGGACCTGCGCCTTGCGGACCGCCCTGATAGTGGTCTTGCGGGCCACCCTGCTGGCCGCCCTGGTACTGACCGCCGCCCTGCTGCGAGCGGCGCTGCTGCATGGCCTCGCGATGGGCACGCATCTGTTGACGGTACTGATTCTGCTGGTCGCTGTTCAGTACGCCCATGATCTGGTGGCGCAGGTAGCGCGACGCGCCGGGATCGCGCGGGCTGCCCTGGGGGTGCGCCTGCGAGTATTGATCGATGAGCGACTGGATGCGCTGCTGCTGGTCGCCGGAGAGGTTGAGACTGCCGAGGCGCTTCATCCAGCGATGCTGAATCTTCGCTCCGCTCGGCGTCGCTTTCTGGCTTTGGCCAGCGGCTGGTTGGCTTTGCTGGGCAGAGGCGCCGACCGGCATTGCGAGCGCAGCAAGAAGCGCGCCCGCCGTCAAAAGGTTGATCTTCATAGGCTCGATCTTACGCGCCGTCCGCGCCGAGCGCGTGAACCTGCGATTAGGACCTACCGAGCGGCTTGATTGCGACTGCCTTGACCGAATCGAGCGCGTGCATTTCGAAGCGTTTGAAGTTGTCGTAGAAGAGTTGCGACAGCTTGACCGCTTGCTCGTCGTATGCTGCTTTATCCGCCCACGCATTACGCGGATTGAGCACCGCGTTCGGCACGTCGGGCACGCTCTTAGGAACGTTTAATCCGAAGAACCGCTCGGTTTCGTACTCGGCGGGAATGCGCCCCTCGATCGCGGCGTTGACCATTGCGCGCGTGTGTGCGATCGACATGCGGTGCCCGACGCCGTAGGGGCCGCCCGTCCAACCGGTATTGACGAGCCAGCAAGCGACGTCGTGCTCCTCGATCTTGCGTCCGAGGAGGCGCGCGTAGACCGTCGGATGGTGCACCATGAACGGCGCGCCGAAGCACGTCGAAAACGTTGCCTGCGGCTCGCTGATACCGCGCTCCGTTCCCGCAACCTTTGCGGTGTAACCGGAAAGAAAATGGTACATCGCCTGATCGCGCGAGAGTTTCGAGATCGGCGGCAGCACGCCAAAGGCATCGGCGGTGAGCATGATGATCGTCCGGGGATGGCCGCCTTTGCTGCCCTCGACGATGTTGGGAATGAACTCGAGCGGATAGGCCGAGCGCGTATTCTCCGTCTTAGCATCGGAGTCAACGTCGAGCCGGCGCGTCTGCTCGTCGTAGACGACGTTTTCGATGACGGTCGAGAAGTGATTGGTCGCCGCCCAGATCTCCGGTTCGGCCTTCTGCGAAAGGCGAATGACCTTCGCGTAGCAGCCGCCTTCAAAATTGAAGACGCCATCGTTCGACCAGCCGTGCTCGTCATCGCCGATGAGCGGCCGGCTGGGATCGGAGGAGAGCGTCGTCTTACCGGTTCCCGAAAGGCCGAAGAGGATGGCGACGTCGCCGCGGCTGCCGGCGTTGGCCGAACAATGCATCGGCAACGTGTCGCGCAGCGGGAGCAGGTAGTTCATCACCGTGAAGACCGACTTCTTGATCTCGCCCGCATAACGCGTGCCGCCGATCAGAATCATGCGGCGAGCGAAGTTCACGAGGACGAACGTGCCCGAACGCGTGCCGTCGCGTTGGGGATCGGCCTGGAAGAGCGCCGCATCGACCACGGTGAACTCGGGAACGAAATCCTGCGGAGGTCGCTCGGGCGTGATGAAGAGGTGGCGCGCGAAGAGATTGTGCCACGCGAGTTCGGTGTAGACGCGCACTGGAACGCGATAGCGTTCGTCGGCACCGGCATAACAGTCGAGCGCGTAGACCTCGCGCTCGGAAAGGTACGCGGCGACGCGATCCCAGAGCGCGTCGAAACGCTCGGGCGCGATCGCCTGGTTCGCTTCGCTCCAGTCGATATGCTCCTCGCTCGAAGGCTCGCGCACGAAGAACTTGTCCTTCGGCGAACGGCCCGTGTGCGGCCGCGTGTCAACGATCAACTGTCCGTCGGCGCCGAGGACTCCCTCGCCGCGCACGATTGCGTGCTCGATGATTTCGGGCGCCGACAGATTTTCCCACAGCTTGACGACTTTGAGTTTTTCCGGAAGCGAAAGAATGACGAACCCCTCCTGTTTTGCGATGGCTTTATTGCGTGCTTTCCCATGGCGCGCAGACGCGCCTGCAGGCCGCCTTTGGGCGGAGTCCAATGCAGGAAGCATGCGCTGGATGCTTGCGATTCCTACCCTTGCCGTGCTGCCCTTCCATTTCGGCTTCTTCGCCGCCGGGCCGCTCGACGCGATCACCGACGTCGCCGGCGTGCGGGTGGCGCATGTGACAAAAATCGAAGGCAGCGACATCCGCACCGGCGCGACGGCCGTGCTGCCCAACACCGATCCCTGGAACCACAAGGTGTCCGCCGCCTTCTTCGCCTTCAACGGCAACGGCGAGATGACTGGCACCCACTGGATGGAGGAGTCCGGCTACCTCGAGGAGCCGGTGGTGCTGACCGATACGCTCGACGTCGGGCGGGCGGCCGACGGCGTCGTGAGCTGGGTTATCGAGCACCATCCTGCGGTCGGCCGCGGCGACGACGTGCCGTTGCCGGTGGTGGGCGAGTGCGACGACGGCCTGCTCAACGACATCCAGGCACGCGCGGTCACCGCCGACGACGTCGTGAAGCTGCTCGACGCGGCGCAGCCCGGTCAGTTCGCCCGCGGAAGCGTCGGCGCCGGCACGAGCATGAACGCCTTCGGCTTTCGGGCTGGTATCGGTTCGGCGTCGCGCCTCCTCCCCGCCGACGCGGGCGGCTATCGCGTCGGGGTGCTCGTCAACGACAACACCGGCAGCCGCCGGAGGCAGCTGACGGTCCTGGGCGTGCCCGTCGGCGACGTCTTGAAGGACGAGTACCATCCCGTGTTCCCGAAGCGCACGGCATTGCGCGGACGGCTCGGCGAAGGCAGCATCATCATCGTGATCGCGACCGACGCGCCGCTCGACGGCCGACAGCTGCGCGCGCTCACGCTGCGCGCGGCCATGGGCATGGCGCGAACCGGGCTCACGTCGTCGACCGGCAGCGGCGATCTGATCGTCGCCTTTTCGACGACGCACGTCTTCGAGCGCGTCGCCGACTTCACGGTCGAGGCTCCGCAGACGCGCATCCTCGAGGACGACGAGGCGCTCGACCTGCTCTACACCGCGACCGCCGAAGCAACGCAGGCGGCCATCTACGACGCGCTCTTCGAAGCGACGACGATGACCGGGCGCAACGGAGCAACCGTCTACGCGCTCCCCGACCAGCGCGTGCTGCAAATGCTAAAAGACGCGCACGCGATTTAGGAAGGGCACGCGCCTCTGGCAACGTTGCCTAATCAGTGAATGCTCATCATCCATTGAACGCCGAACTTGTCGGTGACCTGACCGAACTTTCCACCCCAGAACTGATCGGCGAGCGGCATCTCGACGTTGCCTCCTTGCGACAACGCGGCAAAGATGCGTTCGCCTTCGGCGGCGTCGTTGGTTGCCAGCGAGAGCGCGATGTCGTCTTCGCCGTCGGGGGCGGGACCGGGACGTCCGTCCGATGCCATGAACTTCACGCCGCCGGCTTCGAAGCTGGCGTGCATGACCTTCTCTTTGAAGCTGGGATCGGTCTGCGACTCCATCGGCGATCCCGCGAAGCGATGGAGCGACGTAATCTCGCCTCCCAAACACTCCTTGTAAAAGTTCAGCGCCTCTTCGCAGCGGCCGTGGAAGAAGAGGTACGGTTCCAGTTGCATTGCTCGTCGTGCTCCTTTCGGGCGCGCCTTTCGCCCGCGGCCACGCAGGTCCCGCTGCGGCGCGCACGGTAAACGTAATTCAAAGGTGAGTCAGTTCGTCCATCTGCACGTCCATTCCG
The DNA here is from genome assembly GCA_963844705.1 of Vulcanimicrobiota bacterium. GTDB lineage: Bacteria > Vulcanimicrobiota > Vulcanimicrobiia > Vulcanimicrobiales > Vulcanimicrobiaceae > Cybelea. Next base: position 1,091,259 of record CAWJPI010000001.1, read on the forward strand.
AATACTCGCTTCTCGACGGAGCCTGTCGCATCGACCGCCTCTGCCGGCGAGCCGCCGAATCGGGAGCGACGGCCATCGCGCTCACCGACCACGGCGTGATGTACGGGGCGATGGAGTTCTACTACGCCGCGCGCGAGCACGGCCTCACGCCGATCCTCGGCTGCGAAGCGTACTTGGCTCCCCGCGGAAGGCTCGACCGCAGCGTCCGCGACGAAGCGCACGTCACGCTGCTGGCCGCCGATCTCGTCGGCTACCGCAACCTCGTCGCGCTGGTTTCGAAGGGCTTTCTCGAAGGTTACTACTACAAGCCGCGCATCGACCTGGAGTTGCTCGCGCAGCATAACGATGGGCTGATCGTGCTCTCCGGCTGCATGTCGGGGCTCGTCGCGGCACCGCTGCTCCGCGGCGACGAGGTTACCGCGCGCCGCAACGCCCAAACCTATCGCGAGATTTTCGGCGACCGCTTCTATATCGAGGTCATGCGTCACGGCATGCCCGAGCAAGACGCCATCAACGACGGCCTCGTGCGGATCGGCCGGGAACTTGGGGTGCCGCTCGTCGCCACCAACGATTCCCACTACCTCGAGCAGAAGGACGCCGGCGCGCACGACGTGCTGCTCTGCATCGGCACCGGTAAGACCGTCTCGGATACCAACCGCATGAAGTTCTACTCCGACCAGTTCTATCTCAAGCCGGCCGCCGAGATGTACGAACTGTGGAGCGACCTGCCCGAAGCCTGCGAGAACACCGTCGCGCTCGCGAGCCGCGTCGATATCCGGATACCGGAGAAGATCTTCCACCTGCCGCAGTACCCGGTGCCGCAGGGGCTTTCGCTCCTGCCCAAGAGCGACGAAGCGTACCTCCGCGAGCTCTGCGAGGAGGGCCTCCGGGAGCGCTATGGCGACGAGCGCGCCGCCGGCGACGCGGAATTGCGCAAGCGGCTGGAGTACGAGCTGGGCGTCATCATCAAGATGGGCTTTTCGTCGTACTTCCTCATCGTCTGGGATTTCATCAAATACGCGCGCGACCAGGGCATCCCCGTCGGGCCGGGCCGCGGCTCGGCCGTCGGCTCGCTGGTCGCGTATTGCCTGAAGATCACCGATCTCGATCCGCTGCGTTTCGGGCTGATCTTCGAGCGTTTCCTCAACCCCGAGCGCATCTCGATGCCGGACATCGATACCGATTTCTGCGTCGAGCGCCGCGACGAAGTGATCGAGTACGTCACGCAAAAGTACGGCAAGGACCGCGTCGCGCAGATCGTCACGTTCGGCACGATGGCCGCCCGCGCCGCCGTGCGCGATGCCGGCCGCGCGCTGGGCGTGCCGCTGCCCGATGTCGACCGCATCGCGAAGCTGATCCCGGCCGGTCCGACGGGTCTGGATATCGAGCGCGCGATCGAACAGATCCCCGAGCTGCGCGCGATCTACGCTACGCGGCCCGAGATCCGCAAGCTGCTCGACACGGCCAAAGAGATCGAGGGTCTGGCGCGCAACGCGAGCACGCACGCGGCGGGAGTGGTGATCTCCGCCGGCCCGCTCGTGGAGTATACGCCGCTGGTGCGTTTCGGGGACGGCGGCATCAACACGCAGTACGACATGAACTGGATCGAGCGCATCGGTCTGCTGAAGATGGACTTCCTCGGGCTGCGCAATCTCACCGTGATGGAGAACGCGGTCCGCGAGATTCGCCGGACGATCGACGCCGGCTTCGACCTCTCGAAGATTCCGCTCGACGACGCTAAGACGTACGAGATGCTCGGACGCGGCGAGACGATGGGCGTCTTTCAGTTGGAGTCCGAGGGGATGAAGCGGGTCTGCGCGGAGCTGCAGCCGTCGCGCTTCGAGGACATCGTCGCGCTGGTGGCTCTGTACCGCCCCGGCCCGATGGATTGGATCCCGCAGTACATCGCGGCCAAGCACGGACGATCGGTGCCGCAGTACCTGCACCCCAAGCTCGAGCCCATTCTGGCCGAAACGTACGGCACCGCGGTCTATCAAGAACAGGCGATGCAGATGTCGCGCGAGATCGCGGGATTCACCGTGAGCGAGGCCGACGAACTGCGCAAAGTGATCGGGAAGAAGCAGAAAGAGAAGATCCCGATCTATCAGGAGAAGTTCGTGAAAGGCGCGATCGCGACGCTCGGCATCGACCGCGCGCTGGCCGAGCGTATCTTTCATTTCGTCGAACCCTTCGCGGGGTACGGTTTCAACAAGTCGCACTCGGCGGCGTACGCGTGGATCGCACTGCAGACGGCCTATTTGAAAGCGAACCACCCGCTACAGTATCTGGCCGCGCTGATGACGTCGGTGAAAGACAAAACCGATAAGCTCGTCGAGTACATCGACGAAGCCACGAAGGTGGGTATCGAGGTCGCGGCACCCGACGTCAACGAGTCGCTCGTCGACTTTGCGGTAGCCGGCAGCTCGATCCGCTTCGGACTGGCCGCGGTCAAAGGGGTCGGCGAGGCGGCCGTGCGCGCGATCATCGAAGCCCGCGAGAGCGGCGGACGCTTCGGCGATCTCTTCGACCTCGCTTCGCGCGTCGATGCCAAACACGTCAACCGGCGGGTGCTCGAAGCGCTCACCAAGTGCGGCGCGCTCGATTCGCTGCCCGGAAACCGCGCGCAGAAGCTGGCCGCGCTCGACACGGCGCTGGAACTGGCGGCGCGCACCACGCGCGACGCGCAGTTGGGACAGGTCACGCTTTTCGGCGGCGAAGCCGCCTCGCCGGTGCTCACGCCGAAGCTGCCGCTCGTACCCGCGCCGACGACGCGCGAGATGCTGGCGTGGGAGCGCGAAACGCTGGGCATCTTCGTGTCCGGACATCCGCTGGCGGAATTCGCACCTGCGCTGGCGCGCACGGGCGCGACGCCGGTGAAAGAGCTGCCGAATCTCCCGGAAGACGCGGCGGTGACCGTGGCCGGTTCCGTCACCTCGGTGCGGCGTACGCTGACCAAAGCCGGGCAGCAGCTTCTGATCGCGCAGCTCGCCGACACGACCGGCTTCTGCGACGTCGTGCTCTTCTCGAAAACGTACGCGCAGTTCGCCGAACTCTTCGACGAAGACGAGATCCTCGTCGTGAAGGGGCGCCTGCGCGTGCGCGAGCGTCCCGGCCCGGCGCCCGGCGACGAACCGCGCGTCGAACTCTCGGTCGCGGCCAACGAGGTGAGCACGTTCGTGCCTCCCCCGCCTACCGCGATCCTCGCGCAGGCTCGCAGTTGGCACGTCGACGTGACCGATCGCGAGCAGATCGATCGTCTCGCGCGTCTGATCGACGAACTGCCGGGCGAGGTTCCGGTGGTGATGCACGTGCGCGGGCGTTCGCAGCGCATAGCGCGTGCGATCGCCGGCGACGCGAGAGTACGCGGCGAACTCGAGCGCATCTTCGCGCCGGCGGGAGTTCGTGAAGGCTCGCTGGACGCGTACGGATGATCCGTCTCGTCGCATTCGACGTTGACGGGACGCTGGTCGGCCGCGACCTCGCGATTTCCAGCGGCGTTCGCGACGCGATTACACGCATGCAGCGCGCGGGCGTTACCGGGTGCCTCGTGACGGGGCGCATGTACCGGGCAACGCTGCCCTTTGCCCGCGAACTCGGATTCGAGACGCCGGTGATCTGCTACCAAGGCGCGGCGATCGTCGACCCGGTCTCCGATGAAGTGCTCGATCACCGGGCACTGGAAAACGACGTCGTGCGCGACCTGGTTGCTCACACGGAGCGCGACGGCATGCACCTGCAGCTCTACCGCAACGACGAGTATTACTGCGAGGCGCGCAACCGCTTCTCCGATCTCTACGCATCGCTGGCGCGGACGGAGCCGGTGATCGTGCCCTCCCTGCGCGAAGCCTTTGCCTTCAGTCCGGCGACGAAAGCGGTGATCGTCGCCGACGCCCCCGTCGCACAAGCCTACGAGGCGCGACTGCGCGCGGCGCTGGGAGCGCGGGCGTACGTGACCCGCAGCCTGCCGGAGTTCGTCGAAGTCCTCGATCCCAAGGTCGACAAAGGCGCCGCGCTTCGTTTCGTGGCCGCGCGTTTGGGCGTGCCGCTCGAACACACGGCCGCCATCGGCGACTCTTGGAACGACGCTCCGTTGCTCGAGGTTGCCGGCGTTGGCATCGCGATGGGCTCGGCGCCGCCGGAACTGCGCGCGGTGGCCGACGCGGTGGTCGGCGACGTCGAGCGCGACGGGGTGGCAGAAGCGATCGAAAAGTACGTGCTCGCATGAGCGGCGCGTACGCGAAGGCGCGGCGCGTCAAACGCTCGCCTGCCGCGCACATCCGCCCGTTCTGGATCCTCATCGCCTTCGCTGCCGCCGTCGTGGCGGGCGCCGCGGCCTTTGCGGCGCTGTGGCCGGGATTCTTTCCGAAGAGCGTCGCCGTTTACGGCAACCACCGGGTGCCGACCGCCGAGGTGCTTCACCAGGCGCGGATCGCGTCCAATCGCAGCCTCTGGCTGCAGAACACCGACGCCGCAGCCGCGCGGATTCGCGCGATTCCGTACGTCGACTCCGTTTCGGATCCACCGGATTCCTCCGGCCTCGGTGCGCATCGTGGTGCGCGAACGAACGCCGTTTGCGATCCTCGATGCCGGGGGGCAGAGTGTCGTCGTCGACGCGGCGCTGCGCGTTCTCGATGACGCGAGCGGCGATGAGCCCTTGCCGGTTCTCTCGTTGCCCGCCGTCACCGCGCCGGCTGCGGGAGGTTTCGTGACGACGGCGGATGCGCGTGGGTTACGCGACGCCTACGAAACGCTGGCTGCCGGCGGATTGGCACCGGCGCGGCTCGAGCTCGATCGCTACGGCGAGCTGACTGCAACGCTGCACGGGGGTCTACGGCTGCTGCTCGGCGATCCGGAAGACTTGCACCAAAGGATCGCGCTGGCAAATGCGATCGTGACGCAGGTGCGAAAGCAGCCGCGGCACGTCGCGACGATCGACCTGCGAGCGCCTTCTGCGCCAGTGATTGTGTACTAGGAGCCTGGCTCCTAGTGAGTGGTTAAATCGAGATAAACCATGACGCTGCCGCTGATCAGCGAGAGCTTGATCTGGTCGTTCGGCTGAACCTTCGAGAAGTCGACCGAGGAGCGCCCAGCGGGCAGCGTCGTTTCGGAGCCGTTTTCTAAAAGGACGTCCACGTGTTTGGGATCGACGACCTTCTGCACTTTGGCCGTGTAGGTTCCGTCGGGAATGGACGACGCGGCAACGGTCGCCCCGAGGGCGCCGAGAGGAGCGAGCGAGCCGATTGCAAGGGCGAGCAGAGCCAGCGTACGTTTCACTAAAAAATGACCCCCGTGAGTAAGGAGTGCAGCGCGTGAGTGCAATTAATGTTGCATCATAGCGCAAGTCGGTGCGGATGGCCAAGGGGACGAGGATTTTTTTTGTCTTCTTTTTGTGCACAGGCTCTCCACACAAGTCGGCCGGTTGTCCTCAAGGAGAAGCCGGGATGCCCGCCAAGGCTTGGCAATCCATCCGGCCACGCCTACCGCTAGTAGGAGTCGGGCAGGCGAGCCACAATATATCGGGGTTGACGCGGCTGATCGGGAGTAGGTGACGGAGCGCATGAAGCACGAGACCGTTTGCGGGCTCGACATCGGAACGACCAAGACGTGCGTGGTCGTTGCGACGAACGGGCCGGCCGGGCTCGAGATCGTAGGGTTCGGAGAGGCGCCGACGCTTGGAATGCGCAAGGGCGTCGTCGTCGACCTCGACGAGACGATCCGCTCCATCGAGGCCGCCACCGAGCGCGCGGAGCGCATGGCGGGCGTCCACTTCAGCGAAGCCGTCGTCGGCATTACCGGCGACCACATCCGCAGCACGAACAACCGCGCCGTCGTCGCCGTCTCCGGCGAGGATCGTGAGGTCAGCTCCGGCGACGTGCGCCGCGTCATCGACGCGAGCAAGATCATCAACCTTCCCAGCGATCGCCAAATCATCCACGCGCTCCCGCGCTACTTCACCGTCGACGGCCAAGAGGGCGTCAGCGATCCGATCGGCATGTCGGGCGGCCGGCTCGAGGTCGACACCCACATCGTCACGGGAAGCACCAGCTTCATCACCAACGTTCTCAAATGCGTCGAGCGCGCCGGTTTGGAGACCAGCGGCGTCGTTTTCGAGCCGCTGGCTAGCTCGGCGGCAACGCTGCTGCAGGAGGAGAAGCAGGTCGGGGTCGTGCTCCTCGACATCGGCGGGGGTACCACCGACATCGCCGTCTACTCGTTGGGGAGCGCCATCTATACGGCGACGATTCCCGTCGGCGGCAACGTGCTGACCAGCGACATCTCGCTGGGGCTCAAGACGACGCTCTCGGAGGCCGAGGACGTGAAGAAGCGCCTGGGCGCCAACGAAAACGGGGAGCCGTTTGCCGTACGCACGCTCGACGGGCGTGCGACGCGAGAGCACACGACGGGCGAGCTGCGGCAGATCGTCGTGCCCAGAGTTTTGGAGACGCTGCGCATGGCTCGGCAGAAGGTCGTCGAAAACGTCCCGCGCGATCTCGTCTTGGGCGAGGTGGTGCTGACGGGCGGCGGCGCGCTGCTTCCGGGAATCGAGGCCATCGCCGAGGACGTGTTTAATCTTCCCGTGCGCATCGGCTGCGCCAACAGCATCGGCGGCTTGACCGAGGCGATGACGTTGCCGCAGTACTCGACGGCAATCGGGCTCGTGCTCTTCGGCACGAACGGAAATGGAGACGCGGCGCTGCACGCGAGGCGGCGCGGCGGAGTAGGGGCAAGAGTTCAGCGCTGGCTCGCGGACCTATGGAACTAAACTTTTTCTCGATGGAGGAACCCGAAGACATGACCGACGTGCGACGTTCCGTATCAGAGTCCGTGCATTCGGCGACGATCAAAGTGGTCGGCGTCGGCGGCGGCGGCTGCAACGCCGTGAACCGAATGGTCGCCGGCGGCCTGGCCGGGGTCGACTTCTTTGCCGTCAACTCGGACGTTCAGGCGCTTCGCGGCTCGCTGACGGAGAACCGCGTTCACATCGGCGGCGGTCAGACGCGCGGCCTGGGTGCCGGCGCTAACCCCACGCTGGGTCGTGAGGCGGCCGAAGCGTCGCGCGAGGATCTCGCGATGATCCTCGAAGGAGCCGATCTCGTGTTTCTCACCGCCGGCATGGGTGGCGGAACGGGAACCGGTGCGACGCCCGTGATCGCCGAACTGGCGCGCGAGTCCGGCGCGCTGACGATCGCGGTCGTTACCAAGCCCTTCGCCTTCGAAGGCAAGAAGCGCATGCAGATCGCCGAGAACGGCATCGCCGAGCTGGAGGCGAAGGTCGACACGCTCATCACGATTCCCAACGAACGCATCCTGCAAGTCATCGAGAAGAAGACGCCGCTCAACGAGGCGTTCTCGTACGCTGACGACGTGCTGCGTCAAGGCATCGCCGGCATCAGCGACCTCATCACTCAGCCGGGACTGATCAACCTCGATTTCGCCGACGTCAAGACGATCATGACCGATGCCGGCTCGGCGATGATGGGCATCGGCGAGGGCACCGGCGAGCACCGCGCCGCCGACGCCGCGCAGAAGGCGATCGCGTCGCCGTTGCTGGAGACGACCGTCGAAGGCGCGCAGGGCGTGATCTTCAACATCACGGGCGGCCCGGACATGGCGATGTACGAGGTCAACGAAGCCGCCGAAATGATCAGCCGAGCCGTCGACTCCGACGCGCAGATCATCTTCGGAGCCTCGATCGATCCTACGATGACGGGCAAAGTGCGCGTTACCGTTCTGGCGGCGGGCTTCGGCGGGCGACGCAATCGCAGCGCGGCCGGGTACGCCTTCGAGGCCGGAAAGCTCGACGCGGTCTCGCCCGTGACCATGGACGACATCGACGTCCCGGCGTTCCTCCGCTACCGCGGCTAAGGCGTGGCCTACTCCGCGCGGGTCCTACTCGACTCCGTAAGTCCCGCCGGAGTCCGCTTGACGACGCTGGAAGTCACGTTCCCGCGCTTCGTCTTAGCGGAATTCAACACGCACCGCGTCTTCTCGCGCAATAGCGCCAGCTCGCGCGCGGTGCCGACGACGAGGTTACTCGAGCGCGTGAGCAAGGATCCGGCGATTCCGCTGGAGTGGGGGCGCAACAAGGCCGGGATGAGCGCGAGCGACGTGTTGAGCGAGCGCGAGGCCGTTGCGGCGGGTCGCATTTGGCTTGAGGCCCGCGACGCCGCCGTCGAGCACGCGAAACGCATGATGGCGCTCGAGGTGCACAAGCAGGAGCTGAACCGCCTTTTGGAACCGTTTCTGTGGCACACGGTCATCGTCACCGCAACGGAGTGGACGAACTTCTTCGAGCTTCGCTGCGCGCCCAACGCGCAGCCCGAGCTGCGTGCGGCCGCCGTGCTCATGCGCGACGCGCTCGGCGAAAGCCGGCCGCACACGGTGGTCTATGGCCAATGGCATACCCCGCTGCTGCAGCCCGACGAGCAGGCACTCGACCTCGAGATCCGCCGGCGCATCTCGGTCGCCCGCTGCGCGCGCGTCTCCTACCTTACGCACGCCGGCGTGCGCGAGATCGAAAAGGACGTCGAACTCTTCGATCGCCTCGAACGCGACCGCCATCTGAGCCCTTTCGAACACGTGGCGACGCCCGCGCGCAACGCCGAGTTCGAAGCAAACTTCCGAGGCTGGATCCAAATGCGCCGCGAAATCGAACCAGGCCGGGCAAAAGCGGGCTAAGCACTCCCTTTATCACCCCGAGCGCAGTCGACGGGCCGTTCGCGTCGGAGCGCGATCGCGAGCGTCGCCAGCAGCGCGCCCCACGCGGGGAGCTTGATCGCGAACCACGCGGGATCGCTCGTGCTGCGTGCCTGCGTGTAATCTCGCCACGCATATTGCACGAGTTCGTAGCCGGCGTAGCGATGGAGCGAGCCCGGAAGCGGCACCGGCAGATGCGGGGGACGCAGTTCGAAGCCGTAGAGCGCGGCTCCGATCGCGACGAAGATCGGCGCGGCGGCGCGCACGTTCAGCCGTAAGCTCCAGAGAATGACCATGCAAACGAAGAGCGCCGCCAGCAGGAGATGCTTCGAACTCCAAACGGTAATCCAGGGTATTGCGAGCACGCAGAGCGCCGCCGCCGCGATGGCGCGTGCCCGGCCGGCGCTCTGGAGCGCCACGACTGTGGCCGCCGGGATCGCGAAACACAGTTCCTCCTGGTGCAGGAACGCTCCGCCGACGAGCACGCAGAGTGCCGGTACGAACGCGATGAGCTCGCGTGCCTGTAAACCGCGCGCAGCGCGCGGTGCGCCAACGATCGCGACGATCAGCATTACCACATACGACGCAGTGCCCGCCACACGCGCCGCCGAATCGGACGCTCCGAGGAACGCCATCGCGTACGTAAGGCTGTACTGATACGGAAAGTGGATTTCGGAGGCGGCGTGCGCGGGAAGAACGCCGGTGAGATAGAGCCATGCCTCGTGCGGCCCGATCAGCGCGATGGTGACTAGCGTGAGAGACGCGATCGCCGCAACGAGGACGATCCGCGCCCGCGGCACGAAGAGCAGCGTCGCTGCCGCAACCGGTACGCCGACCGTCGGCTCGATCAGCGTGAGCGCGGCGAAGACTCCGGCAAGTCTATCTCGTCCGCGCGCGAGCGCGAGCCCGCAGAGCACGAGCGCCAGCAGCGCGAACGGCACGATCTGGCCCGTAGCCAGCGACGCGTAGCCGGCTGACAGGACGAGCGCCGCCGCAGCGAGGGCGACCGGAGCGCCGAGCGCCGCCAGTGCAGCGACGGCCGCCACGACGGCGGCGACGACTGCCAGCGCGTCGATCGCGCGGGCAGCGTCGAACGGCAAACCTGCGAGCGCCATCAGCGGCGGGAAGTCGTAAGGGGGCTGCGGCGCGGGGAACGCAAGCGCCGGCTGGGCAGCAAAGAGCCGGCCGCGAAACGTCGTGCCGGCATTGACTTCGTGCTCGCACGTGCGCAGCGGCTCGTAAGTGTAGGGGCTCGCCTGCGTGTCGAGAGCGCGCCCGGCACAGTAAAAATCGGGGAAGTCGTCCATCGTGTGCCAGGGCAGCGCGCCGCCGAGGGCGGCGAGGTCGCGTACCGCGCCAAGCCCGACCGCTACGAGCAGAACCGCAAGCAGAATGGCGCGAGTGCGCGCGGTCACGTCGTTTCCGGCGGTCGCCGCGCCGCGCTCGTCCCCGCTGCGAGCAATCCTACGAGCGCGAGCCAGGTCGGTATCTTGATGAGGAACCACCCGGGCGCCGCGTCGCCGATGGCCGCGACGTACGCGGCCCAGCCGTTCTGGGCGAGGTCATTCGGAGCGAGGTTCGTTGCGGCCGCCACGGGGAACGGCGCCGGCGGGTGCAGCTCGAAGGCGTAGATTGCCGCGGCGATAACGCAGAACGCTGCGAGCGCAAGGCTCACTCCGACCTCGAGTCGCCAGAGCAAGAGCGCCACGACCAGGATCGTCGCGAGAAAGAGCTTCTTGACGATCCACACCGTGATCCACGGCACCGCGAGCAGGCAGACCGCCAATGCCGCCGTGAGCCGGCTGCGTCCACGGAGGGCGTAGGCGAGCACGAGCGCCGCCGGAATCGCGATCGCGAGATCGACCATATGCACGTACGAGCCGGCGATCACGCTGAATGCCGCGGGTAAGTAGGCAATCAACTCCCGGCGCTTGAGTACCGCGGCGAGCCGGCGGGCCAGCGCGATGCCATAGATCAGCAGCGCGAGATAGGAGAGCTGCCCCAAGAGCAGCGCTGCGCCCGCGGGCAAGCCGATCTTCGCGAGCAGATACGTTAGACTGTACTGGTAGACATAACCGGTCTCGGCGGCAGCCTGAGCGGGGAGCACGCGCGTGACGTACTCGACGATACCGCCCGCACCCACGCTCCACAGCGCAGCCAGTGCCAAGACGATCGCCGTCGAGAGCGCCGCGATACGCGCGCGCGCAACCACGACAAGCACGGCGACGAACGCCGGCAAGCCGAGATGGGGTTCGACCAGACAGAGCGCGGCGAAGAAGCCGGCGAGCGCATCGCGGCCGCGCGCCAACGCCGCACCGCCGAGGACGAGCGCCAGCAGCGCGAACGGAACGATCTGCCCCGCATCGAGGAGCAGATAGCCGGCGGGCAGCAACAGCGCGAGCACCGCGACGTCGAGTGGCACGCCAACGACGGTAAGCGCCGCCATCGACGCGGCTACCGCCGCAGCCACCGCCAGCGCGTCGAGCACGCGTGCATTGGCGAACGGGACGCGAGCGAGCAGCCTCAGCGGTGGAAAATCGTAGGGCGGAAGCGGGGCAGGAACCACGCGCGCGGGATCGGCGCGATACGCGGCGCTGCGATTCACGGCGTGCTCGCAGCGGTGCAGGGGCTCGTAGCGATACGGATCGCCTCCCTGGTCGAGCGCGCTGCCCGCACAGTAGAAATCTTGGAAATCGTAGAGACGGTTCCAGGGAAGCGAGTCGCCGAGACGGCTGAGATCGCGTAACGCCGCTACGCCCAGAGCGGCGAGAGCAACGATCAGCAGGATTCTGCGCGCCGTCATCGTGCCGCGGGTTCGACGCCCGGCTTAGCGTTTACTAGGGCGGAAGTATTGCGCTTTGCGTTCTGCTGGTATATAACCGTTGACAACGGTTACCGCCTCGTGCCGGTCGCCGTTGGGTGTGTTTTTCAACGAAGCAGAGGTTGGGTGTGGCTTTTGGCTTTCGTGCAACGCCGTTACGGCGTCTCGTTCCCGTTGCGCTCGTGGATCGCGAGCGCCTCGTGTTAGAGTATTCGTACCTTTGCCGGCGCGCAGCGCGGCGCTTCGTGCGCCGCGGTCTCGATCGCGCAGACCTCGAGCAAGTCGCTGCCATCGGTTTGATCAAGGCGGCGGAACGCTACGACTGCGGGCAGGCCGCGCCGTTCGAGGCCTACGCGTGGCTGTTGGTGCTCGGCGAGCTGATGCATTACGTCCGCGACAGCGAGCGTCTGGTACGCGCTCCGCGCGGCGTTCGCGAACTCGAGCGCCGCTGGAACGCCGCCGAACGCGAACTGCGTCCTGCGCTCGGGCGCGAGCCGACGGAGAGCGACGTCGCGCATCGCATGGGCGCGACGCCGGCCGAGGCACGCGAGGTCCGTGCCTACCGCGCGAGCCGCCACGTGCTGTCGTTCGAAGTACTGGGCACGGCGGAGCAGCGCGCTGCCGCTTGCGCTATCGACGACGTGCTCGACCGGCTGACCGTCGAACGGATTCTGGCGGCGTTGCCCCCGCTGGAGCGGCAGATCGTACGCTCGATCCATCTCGACGGCGTGAGCGTGGTCGAGCTGGCGCAGCGTCTGGGCTACTCGCGCCGCCACGTGACTCGCTTGCATCGCGGGGCCCTCGAACGCTTGAAAAGCTCGGCGCGCCGAGGCGAAGCGCGTGCGGTAGAGTAGGGTCCAGCGGCAGCGACGAAACTGCCAGCGAGCATGTTCTCGTATTTGACCGCCGGCGAGTCGCACGGGCCGGCACTGGTCGGGATCCTCGACGGCCTGCCGGCGCATCTGCGCCTCGACGTCGCGGCGATCGACGGCACGCTCGCGCGCCGTCAGGGCGGTTACGGGCGCGGTGCTCGCATGAAGATCGAGCAAGACCGCGTCGAGTTCCTCGCAGGCGTGCGCGGGTTGGAGACGCTCGGCTCGCCGATCGCCGTCATCGTGCACAACCGCGACTACCTCACGCCGAAGGTGCGTGCGCTCGATGGATCCCCTTAGCGGCGCGGGACCGCCGTTGACCAATCCGCGACCCGGCCACGCCGATTATGCCGGTGCGCTGAAGTATCGCCAACGCGATCTGCGCAACGTCCTGGAGCGCGCGAGTGCCCGCGAGACGGCGATGCGCGTCTGCCTCGGCGCGATCTGCGCGCAATTCCTCGCGGCGCTCGGGATTGAAACGCGCAGCACCGTCGCCCGCATCGGCGAGGTCGAGGCGGAGATCGACGATTGGAACCAAGACGACGTCGAGAGCAGCAACGTACGCTGCCCGGATCCGCAGGCCGCCGCCGCGATGATCGCCGCGATCGACGAAGCCAAGAAGGCGGGCGATACGCTCGGCGGAGCGTTCGTCATCCGCATCGACGGGCTACCCGCCGGTATCGGCAGCAATCGTCAGCCGGATCAGCGCCTCGACGGCGTGCTGGCAGGGGCGGTGATGGGCATGCAGACCGTGCGCGCCGTCGAGATCGGCCTAGGCGCAGCGGTTGCCGCGACGCCCGGATCGCAGGCGCACGACGAGTTCGCCCTCGACGGCCAAAGCGTTGTCCGGCGCAGCAACCGCGCCGGAGGCATCGAGGGCGGAATGAGTAACGGCGAGCCGATCGTGCTGCGCGTCTCGGTCAAGCCGATTCCCACGCTGATGAAGGCGCTGCCGTCGGTCAACCTGCACGAGCGAACCGACGCGCCGGCGACGATCGTGCGCAGCGACGTCTGCGTCGTGCCCGCCGCCGCGATCGTGGCCGAAGCGATGGTGCGGCTCGCTTTGATGAAGCCCCTGCTCGAGAAGTACGGCGGCGATTCGATGGAGGAGACGCTCGACAACCTCTCGCGCAGCAAGCGCGAAGCGCAGGCGCTCTTCGCGAACCCCCAATCCTCGGACGCGCGGTGAAGCGTCACGTGGCGCTGGTCGGTTTCATGGCAGCCGGGAAGTTGACGATCGGACGCCGGCTCGCACGCAAACTGCGCCGCCCGTTCGTCGATACCGACGAGCTCGTCGCAAGGTCGCACGGACCGGTCGCGCAGATCTTCGCGCGGGAAGGAGAAGCGGCATTTCGCCGCTACGAGCGCGAAGCGATCGAGCAGGTTCTCGACCGAGGCGAAGGCAGCGTCGTCGCTCTGGGCGGGGGGTCGGTAACGATTCCGGAAAATCGCGAAGCGCTGCGCGACGGTGCGCACTGCATCTTTCTCAAGGTCTCCCCCGAGCAGGTGCTCGCGCGCGTGACGCACGGCCGCCAGAAGCGCCCGCTGCTCGGGCGAAAGCCGACGCTTGCGGCGATCCGCGAACTCTACGATGCGCGCCTTCCCTACTACGCCTGTGCCGATCACGTGGTCGAAGCGCATTGCATGAGCGACCGCGAGGTGATCGACGATATTCTCCAGTGGCTGCGCGACGCGAAGATCGACCCGCGGGCTTGAGTTCGCGTAACGACGATCTGGGCTATCCGATCGTCGTCGCGCAGGATTCGCGCAGCGAGTTGCTCGCGCTGGTGCGGGCGCGTGGGCCGGTGGTCGCAGTCCTCTGCGACGCCAACCGCAGCGTTCGGGCGCGCGCCGCGAAGATTGCCGCCGCGGTGGGCCGCCCGCCGGTGCTCTCGTTCGCGCTGGGGGAACGACGCAAGACGCTGACCACGCTGGAGCGCGTGCTCGACGCGCTCCTCGTCGCAGGCGTGGAGCGTGGCTCGCTCGTACTCGGCGTGGGCGGCGGCGTCGCGTCGGATCTCTTTGGGTTTGCGTGCGCCACGTACATGCGCGGTATCGCGTACGCCCACGTCGCGACCTCGCTGGTAGCGATGGTTGACGCGGCGATCGGCGGCAAGACCGGGGTCGACCTGCAGGGCGGGAAGAACCTGGCGGGCGTCTTTGCGGATCCGGTGGGCGTCTTTTGCGAGATCGACGCGTTACGAACGCTGCCCGAACGCGGCCTGCGCGAGGGCCTGGCCGAGATCGTGAAGGCCGCGGTCATCGAAGGCGGCGACTTCTTCGAGCTGCTCGAAGAACTATCGGGACATTCGATGCGCCGCTGGCCGTGGGCCGAAGTGATCGGCGCTGCGATCAAAGTGAAGACGATGGCCGTCGCCGACGACCGCCTCGAGGCGGGCTCCCGCGCGACGCTGAACCTGGGGCACACCTTCGCGCACGCGATCGAACGCGCGTCGGACTACGCCTTGACGCATGGCGAGGCGGTGGCCCTGGGTTTGCGCGCCGCCGGCCTGCTCGCGTTGCGGACGGGACGTTTCTCCCGCGACGAACATCTGCGAGTACTCACGCTGCTGGCTCTGGGTGGACTGCCGCTGCAGACGACGCTCGCGCCGGAGCACATCGCCGTGGCAATGAATAGCGACAAGAAGAAGCGCGGCGGCAAGCTCGCCTTCGTGTTGCCGGCGGCGATCGGCGACGTCGAGTACGGGATCGCCTGTTCGCCGCGCAGCGTGCGCGCCGTCCTCGATCGATTGAACGCCCCGCCCGAGACATTTCGTGCGCGTCGTTGACGTGTTGCCGGTGCTCCGCACGTCACGTTACGATCTTCCACTCACCTACGACGCAGCGGAGCTGACGCTGGAAGTGGGCGACGTCGTCAGCGTGCCGCTGGGCAGCCGCGAGGTGCTCGGATACGTCTTCTCGCCGGTCCGCGAAGTCGCCGAAGCAGACACCATGCGGTTCAAGCCCGTGCGGGAACGGCTCGACGCGCCGCGCGCGTTCGACGAGACGGGCCTAGCCCTGGCGCGATTCGTGGCCGATCGTTATCTCTGCACGCTGGGGGAGGCACTGGGCGCGGCGATCCTGGGCGGCACCGTGCCCCGCATCCGAGACTCGCTCGTGCGTGCCGAGGCCGAGGTACCCGCGCGCTATCCTTCGGTGCCGCTGCGGCTGCTCGAACTGATCTGGGAGGAGTTCGAGGAGAGTTTTACGTTGGAGCAGTTGTTGCGCCATCCCGAGGCGCGCCGCGCCGGCGACCGCCGCGCGTTGCTCGGTCACGTGCAGGCACTCGTGCGCGGCGGCAGTCTGCGACGCGTGCGGCGTTTAGTGAATCCGCGCACGCGAGAAGCCGAAGTTCGCGTGTTGCGGCCGGGAAGCAACAGCGTTCGTGGCCGAAAAGGGGCTGCGCTGGCGGCGTTCGTCGCGGAACATCCTGGCGTTACGCGCGCGGACGCGACCCTCGCCGGTTTCAGCAGTACGGTAATCGCGCGCGCGGTGCGCGCGGGGGCGGTGGTTGAGGCCATCGAACGCGTGGCGCGCAAGCGCGACCTGCAACCGCGCGGTGAGGTGCCACCGCCGACCCTGGAGCAGCGCGAGGCGTTGGCCGAGATCGAAGCCGCACTGCGGCGTCGCCGTTTCGAGACGATGCTGCTTTTTGGGGTGACGGGGAGCGGGAAAACGTACGTCTACATCGAGGCGATCCGCGGTGTGATTGCCGAGGGCGGCCGTGCACTCGTGCTCGTGCCGGAGATCTCGCTCACGCCGCAGGCCGCGCAGCGTTTCCGCGCGGCGTTCGGCGATCGCGTGGCCGTGCTGCACTCAGCGCTCTCGGAGCGCGAGCGGTTCGAGGCGTGGAACGCGTGCGCGCGCGGCGAGATCGACGTGGTCGTGGGGGCGCGCAGCGCGGTGTTCGCACCGCTACGCGACGTGAGGCTCACCGTCGTCGATGAATCGCACGACCCCTCGTACAAACAGGACGCTTCCCCTCGTTACCACGCTGCAGCCGTGGCCGCGGCCCGAATGCGCCTCGAGGGCGGCGTGTTGCTGCTCGGGAGCGCGACGCCGTCGCTCGAGAGCTATGCGGCGGCAAAGGAAGGAAAGATCGCGCTGCTGGAGCTGCGCCGGCGCGCAACGGCACAGCCCTTGCCGGAGGTACGCGTGCTCGACCTGCGTGCGGAGTTCGAGAGCGGGAATCGTGCGATCCTCAGCGACGCGCTGGTCGCGGCGTTGGGCGAGCGACTGGCGCGCGGGGAGAAGAGCATTCTTTTTCTCAACCGCCGCGGATTCGCGGGTTCGCTCATCTGCCGCAGTTGCGGCACCGCGCCGCACTGCCCTCGGTGCACGATCGCGCTGACGGTGCATCGCCGCGAAAAGGTGCTGCGCTGCCACTACTGCGATTTTCAAACGGCGATCGTCGAGCGCTGCGCCGCCTGCGGCGAGCGCAGCGTCGTCGAGCTGGGCGCGGGCACGGAGCGCGTCGTCGAAGAGGTGACGCGGCTCTTTCCGCAGGCACGCGTGCTGCAGATGGATTCCGACACGACCACGCGGCTCGGGGATCACGCGCGCATTCTCGCCGACTTCGAAGCCGACGGCGACGTGCTCGTCGGCACGCAGATGGTCGCCAAGGGGCTCGACTATCCGACGGTGACGCTGGCGGCGGTCGTCGCCGCGGACGTCGGCTTGAACCTGCCCGACTTTCGCTCCGCCGAACGAAGCTTCGCGCTGATCGCGCAGCTCTGCGGCCGTAGCGGCCGCGGGCGCACCGGCGAGGCGATCGTGCAGACGTACGCGCCCGATCATCCGGCCATCGCGTTTGCCGCGAAGCACGACTACGAGGGCTTCGCGCGACAGGAACTGCGCGAGCGCGCAGAGCTTGGGTTTCCGCCGGCGATGCGGCTGGTCTACGTCGGGGTGATTGGGCGAGTGCAAACCGACGTGCTGCGCGCGGCGCAGCGGTACGCCGCACTCTTACGCGAGAGCGAGGCCGCCGAGGTCCTGGGTCCGGCGCCGTATCCGGTCGCGCGCGTCAACGACGAATGGCGCTACCGTATCGCACTCAAGACCCATGCTCCGAAAAAAGTACGGGCCTTCATCCGCGAGCACATCGTGCCGCTGGCGCACGCCGACGGCAAAGTTCGCCTCGCGCTCAACGTCGACCCCTAGCGAAGGGTGCTACTTCTTGGCTTTGGACGACTTCTTGGCCGTCTTTGCGGGCGCTACGCTGGCGCGCTTCATCGCTCCGGCCAGACGCGATTTCTTGCGCGCGGCCTTGTTCGGATGGATGATTCCCTTGCCTGCGGCTTTATCGAGGGAACTCTCGGCGAGCGTCGCGGCCGCGCCCTCGTTCGAGTCGACAGCTCGCTTGTACAGCGTCTTAAGCCGGCTCTTGGCGCTCTTGTTGCGCGTCTCGCGCTTCTCTGATTGTTTGGCCCACTTCTTGGCGGCCTTGATGTTCGGCAATGAGACTCCTCGAACGAATCGGCGGTTACGGAACGGCGAGTATCATATCAGGCTATCGAGAGGGGTGTCCAGGGTCCCCGCGAGGATCCGGCGGTAGCTTTCGTAGCGGCTCGGCGCAATGCGCCCCTCGGCCAGCGCCCGCTTCACGCTGCAATCCGGCTCCCGGAGGTGGGTGCAGTCGGCGAAGCGGCACGCCGGCGACGGCTCGCGCAGCTCCCGGAAGCCGTAAGCGAGCGTCGGCGCGTCGATCGCCCCCAAGCCGAACTCGTTGATCCCGGGACTGTCGATGAGAAAGCCTCCGTCGCGGCGGTAGAGCCGCGCCGCGCTCGTGGTCTGACGGCCGACGCCGTATCGCGAGACCTCGCCGACCACGCTTTCGCCGCCGAGCGAACGGAAGATCGTGCTCTTGCCGACGCCGGAGTTGCCGGCAAGCATCCCGCGGCGGTTGCGGAGCAGGCCGCGGAGCTCGTCGAGGTTCTCGCCCGTCTTCGGGTTGATCGCGACGGCCGGATAACCGAGGTTACCATAAACCCCCAGGAGCCGGTCGCGCTGGCCGGACTCTTCGAGGTCGGGCTTGGTGAAGACGACGGCGGCATCGATCTCTTCGAGCTCCGCGAATGCCAGCAGCTGGTCGAGCGTTGGCAGCCGCGGCGCCGGATTTGCCAGCGCCGTGACCGCGACGAGCAAGTTGACGTTGGCCGCCATCGTCTTCGTTCGTCCGCCGAAGCTGCGGCGCTCGAGCGTGCGCACGCGCGGCTCGATGCGCTCGACGAGTGCCTGGCCATCCTCGAGAAGCCGCACGTGCACGACGTCGCCGGGCACGGGCATAAAACGACGGCCCGTCATCCGTCGCAGTTGCGCGATGCGCGGAAAAGTTTCGCCGTCGATCGATATCCATGCGGAGTTCTTTCCGGTGGACACGACGAACGCTCGATGTAACGTGGGCTACCTTACCATCAGCGTCGGCGGGATTCTGGACGAACCGCGACGAGCGGCGATCGACGCCGTTGTGCGATCGCATGGCGGCCGTGCGACGTGGCGATCGAGCGCGTCGACCGGGCGTACGTATGCATCGGTCGAGATGCCCGATGGCTTCGATGCCCGCGAGCTTGCAGCCGCTCCGGGGCAGACCCTATACGAAACCGCCATCATCGCTCTGGCAGTTTTCCCTGACACCTCGGAAGCCTTGCCGCCGCTGCTCGAAGCGCTGTGCGGCTCGGGACGCCCCAAGGCCATCTTGGCCTGCCTCCCCTGCCTCGACGGCGTCGTCGTCGAGTGGGATCCCGCCGCCGGATCGACCGAGGTCGTCGCCGGCGTGATCGACGTCGAACTGCGCCGGTTCAATAGCGGGAGAAGAAGCGAGCTGCTCTCTCCGCTGCCCCCGCAGGTGCGCGCCACGGTTGCGGCTCGCGGGCTGCAGACGCCCGAGATCGCCGCCGATCGCATCCTGGAGTTGTTGATCGAACGATGACGACGGTTCTAAGCAACTTCTGGCAAGGGCTGAAAATCTCGGACGTCATCGACGTCATCGCGACCAGCATCCTCGTCTATTACGTTTTGCTGTTGATTCGCGGCACGCGCGCGGTGCAGATTCTGATCGGGATTCTCGTGCTCGTGGGGCTGCTCGGCATTGCGACCCTGCTGCACCTCACGCTTTTCGGAAACGATCCTCCGGCTGCTGGTCGTCGGCGCGGCGGTGACGATTCCAATCGTCTTTCAGCCGGAGCTGCGGCGTGCGCTCGAGCAGATCGGCCGCGGCGGATTCTTCCGTCTGCAGGGCGACGAGACCGATCCCGGACCCGGCCGCCCCGAGGACCGGGCCATCGTCACGCTGGCTCGCACGGCACATTTTCTCAGCAGCAATCGCCGCGGCGCGCTGATCGTCATCGAACAGCAGAGCGGCTTGCGGGAAATCTGCGAGAGCGGGACGGTTCTGCGAGCCGACGTCTCCGAGGAGCTGCTGCTCACGATCTTCACGCCGGCCACGCCGCTGCACGACGGTGCCGTGATCGTCCACGAAGGGCGCATCGAGGCCGCGGGATGTCTCCTGCCGCTAGCCGACCGGCCCCGACCGGGGTTCGCATGGGCACGCGCCACCGCGCGGCGCTCGGCTTGAGCGAGCAGACCGATGCGGTCGTCCTCGTCGTTTCGGAAGAGAGCGGCGCGATCCGCATCGCGCGGGGCGGAAAGCTCTCTCGCGCGGTCGACGACGAAACCCGTTTGACCAAGATGCTGCTGGCCGTCACCCGTCCTTCGCGCCAGCAGCGCCGCCCCAACGAGGTGATCACGCATCTTCGCACGCGTCTGCGTGCGCCGCGCGGCGACTCCAAGTCGCACGTTTCCTACACGGACGTTCAGTCCAATTTTCCTCGATGGAGCTGCATTCGCAACAACTTCTCGCTCAAGCTGCTCGCCGTCGCGCTGGCGGTCGTGGGTTGGGCCTACTTCCGTTTTGCCTCCAATCCCGTCTTTGCCAGCGCGCAGTACGACCAGCAGGTCTCCGTGCCGATCGCCGCGGTCAACCTCGCGCTCGGAGAGGTCGCGCGCTTCACCGATCACGAAGCCGTCGTCACCGTCTCGACCAAGCGCGGCGAGCCGGCGATCAAACCCGACGAGATCCGCGCGGTGCTCGACCTCTCGGATAAGGGGGCTGGAATCTACAACGTTCCCGTGCAGCTGGTCGCGCCCGACGTCGCCATTGCAAGCCTGAGTCCGGCCTCGGTGACGTTGACGATCGAGCGCATCGAAGCGCGCACGTTTCCGATCGTGATTCACTACATCGGGCAGCCGCGGGGCGTCGTTGTCGGCACCGCGCGAATTCGCCCGACCACCGCAACGGTGCGCGCGTCCGACGTCCGAGCTGGCGGGAATAACGGCGGTGAACGTCGACGTCGCGCTTCCCACGGAACCGCGGGGGTTCGACGAGATGGTGCGCCCCATGCCGGTCGGCGCGACGGGGACGGAGCTTCCGGGGCTCTCCGTCTCGCCGGATCTCGTGCGCGTTCAGCTGCGCTTCGTCGCTGCGGCGGCGAAATGAGCCCCCTCTTCGGAACCGACGGCGTTCGCGGGGTCGCCAACCGCGACCTGACCCCGGAACTGGCATTTCGAATCGGCCGCGCGGCGGCCGTCGTGTTATATGAGGATCCGGCCGCGGACGGCCCGGTCGTCGTCGGGCGCGACACGCGCGTCTCCGGGACGATGCTCGAGGCCGCTATCGTGGCGGGCCTTGCCTCAGCCGGGCGCAATGCCGTGCTGCTGGGTATCGTTCCGACCCCGGCGGTCGCGTGCATTACACGCGATACGAGTGCCGCGGCGGGCGTGATGATCAGCGCGTCGCACAATCCGGTGCCCGACAATGGCATCAAGTTCTTTGGAGCGCAGGGTTACAAGCTTCCCGACGCCCTCGAAGGCCGCATCGAACGGCTCCTCGATGCGCCCGACCTGCCGAGGCCCACCGGAACGGCGGTGGGCGTCGTGCGGTCCTCGTACAATCTGGGACGTCACTACTATCGCGAACTCTACGAGGGCACGCCGCCGATGCGCGGGCTCACCGTGGTCGTCGACGCGGGCTTCGGTGCGGCCTACGCGGTCGTTCCCTACGTGCTGCGTAAGCTCGGCGCGAACGTCGTCGAGATCAACTGCGATGACGACGGCGCGCGCATCAACGTCGAATGCGGTGCGACCGATCTGCGGCCGCTGCAGGCAGCGGTGCGCGAGCAGGCGGCGGCCGGCAAAGATCGCGCGGTCGGCGTGGCCTTCGACGGCGACGCCGATCGGGTACTGTTCGTCGACGAGACCGCAGCGAAGGTAAGCGGCGATCACGTACTCTACGCACTGGCTCGCGACCTGCATGCGCGCGGCGAACTCGCCGGTGACACCGTCGTCGCCACGGTAATGAGCAACATCGGTTTCGAACGCGCGTTGGAGCGAGAGGGCATCGCGCTCGTGCGCACCGCCGTCGGAGATCGCAACGTGCTCGAAGCGATGCTTCGCGGCGGCTACGGGCTCGGTGGCGAACAGTCGGGCCACGTCATCGACTTTCGTTACAACACCACGGGTGACGGGCCGCGCACGGCGATGACGCTGCTGGGAATATTGGCCGAAAGCGGCGTTACGCTGCACCAACTGACCAGCGGAGTCAAGATCGCCCCGCAGATTCTGGTCAACGTCTCGAGCGATAGCGGCGACGTGCTGACGCTGGCATCCGTGCGCGACGAGATCCTGGCTGCCGAGAACGCCCTGGGCGCCTCCGGACGCCTCTTGATTCGGCCGTCGGGCACCGAACCGTTGATTCGGGTGATGGCCGAGGGCGAGGACCGAGCTCTGATCGAGCGCGTTGCCGGTAGCGTTGCCACCCGAATCGAGCAGGAGGTCAGACGGTTAGCAGCGCCGTAAGGCGAGTTATCCGGAAACGGCCGGTCTAGGGGGAGGGCGCGACGGTATGACGCCGAACCGCCCGGGTCATCGAGAGCTTAGGTCACTGAGTCGGGAGCAATCCCGAGCGGGGGATATTCCCGGAAGGGGTGAGTGGGCCGGTCGGCCCTAGGGCGATTCTTTCCCGCCCGAACCCGTCAACTAACCCCGCAAGTGTCGTGGAAGAGGAGTATTTCTTGCGTCACGCGTTAGCTATTGGGGCATTTGGCCTATTGGTTTCCGGTTTGGGCGGTATCGCTCAGGCCCATTCTTCCGTTGCGCCGCAGGTCGATTACACGGGTTCGGCCCAATCGGCCTACGCCGCTGCCGTGAGTCCCGACGTTGCGGAGTGGACCTCTCACCTCATAATGGGCGCGCCGCCTCGGCGCCATGGCGGCCTTGGCCGGTTCACCGGGGGGATTCTGGCGAGAACCTCGCGGATCGCCCAGGGGCTCACGCGAAGCGCACTGCGCTTCCTCGGCGTGCCCTACGTCTTTGGCGGGACGAGCACGTCGGGCTTCGACTGCTCCGGTTTCGTGCAGCACGTTTTCGCGATGATGGGCATCGCGCTGCCGCGGACGGCCGACGCCCAGTATGACGTGGGCAAGCCGTCGGTCGGGGGCCCCCGCGCCGGCGACCTGGTCTTTTTCGACACCTACGGCGGCGTCTCGCACGTCGGCATCTATCTCGGCGCTGGCGAGTTCGTCCATGCCAGCTCGAGCCACGGCGTAATGGTCAGCCATCTCTCCGATTCGTATTGGGCGGCCCGCTACGTGGGCTCGAAGCGGTTCGTCGCGACCCGCTAGCCCGAACGGCGAACTCTCCACCGCCTCGTCGAACCCGGCGCAACGCTGGGCAAGACGGGGCGGTTTCATTTGCGAAGCTCTCTTCGCGGCTGCGATCGATGGGGTGTAGCCAAGCGGTAAGGCAGCGGACTTTGACTCCGCCATGCGTTGGTTCGAATCCAGCCACCCCAGTATTCGGCCTCGTACCGACGGCGGCGGAGTTGGAGTCCGCTGCCTTACCTGCTCGCTGGTAAAGCGCACGACGACTTCTTTGTCGCCTTCAAAACCGCATTGGTACCAAAGCGTCGAGCCCGCACAGACCAGAAACAACAAAAGACTCCACCTTTGAAGCTATGGCATGCTTACGGTGACTGCGTGCGGAACGAGGTCGGCGTACAGCCGCTGTGTGGCTTTGCCGCCTTTTGGATAACGATAGACGTAGGTGCCGGCGAAGCCATTCTCCCAGAATGGCGTATACAGGCTTCGCACGCCGTTGACGGTTGCAATCCAAAATACACCGGGCGGAACGCCGCCGCCTTGCAACTTGGTCGATCCTATCTTTGTGCCTATGCTGCCGTTGATCGCGAATCGGTCGATAATTGCGAACGAGTTATTCGCCACGGCGAGATCGGTGCCATCCCACTGGATCGAGTTTAGGCCGTCGCCTTCGAAATCTCTGCCGAGCGAGATGCTCTTGAACGTGTGTCGGCCCACGGGGATCTCGGCCAATTCCGCCTCACTGCTGGAATTGGTGCCATTGAGGAAGAGATTGCCGCGACCGTCGTAGGTGCAAAACGCATACTCGCGGATGGCGTCGTCTGAATAATACTTGGGAGCGCCCTGCGCGTGTGCGTATATTGCGACGTTGCCAGACTGTCCGTAACGAGTTAGGCTATTGGCGACGGCGAGATCTCCCGTAACCGGATCGACTGAGCAACCCGCGGAGAGTTGTTCGGATCATTGAGGACTTCGTACGCCGGTGAGGCGCCGTGGTGGTAGGCGACGATATAGCTCTGTCCTAAATCGGTAATAAACACGTCGCCCTTTGAATCGCTGCAGGCGCCGCCGGGTGCGTCGAAGCCAGAAAGCGTGTCTACGAGATCTCCGCTGGGCAGCGCGATGATGTAGACCTGATTGGCCCCTTGATCCACGGCGTAGAGGAGAGGCTCTTTTGCCGTGTCTCGCGATATCCGCGACGCGGATCCCCACCGTGGCGCTAGTGGCGTCGCCGAACCGCTACACGCGGCGAGGAGGATAGCGAACCCGAGGACGGCCCTTAGCGAAGCGTTCATCGCGTAAATGTTCGCCGGACCAGGCGCAAGAAGCCCTCACGATGCCTCAAACGGCCGCAGCCCTGCATATCACCAACGGAGATGGGGCGCTCTATCTCTTCAGTAAGGCTGGCATCTTGGGCACGCATCTGGCCTGGCAGGACGCGCTCAACGTCGGTCCGGTGCCGGCGAGCCTCTCGCTCGAAGAGACCAGCGCACTGCGCGGCCGCTATCTCGCGTCCCGCGGCTATGCGAGCCCGATCAAGCTGATCCACGATTTCGAACGGCGCGACGCTCAGGTGCGGCGGGCCGGCGACTTCGAGGAGGTCGTTCTCTGGTTCGAACACGACCTCTTCGACCAGCTGCAGCTATTGCAAGCGCTTACCACGATCGAAGAACTCGATTTGGAACCGGGGCGCGTCGCCGTCGTGCAAAGCGATCACTATCTAGCGAACATGACGGCCGATGAGATGGCGGCACTCCTGCCCAAGCGCCGTACCGCGACCGCCGCCATCTTCAAGTCGGCGCGGCGCAGTTGGGAGCGCTTCACGTCGCCCGATCCGCGCGCGCTCTACGCGGCGGCGGGTGAAGACGCGATCGGGCTACCGTACCTGCGTGCCGCGCTCTATCGTCTCTGTGAAGAGTATCCGTCGGCGCGCGACGGGCTCTCGCGCTCGCAGCGGCAGGCGCTCCTCGCCGTGGCACAAGCCGCCAGCCACACCGACGAGATCTTCACGCGCTCGCAAGCCAGGGAGGAAGCGTCCTTTTTGGGCAGTCGCGCCTTCGCGCTGATCCTCGGCGAGTTGCGCGCGAGCGAGGGCGCGCTGCTCGAAGGCGACGATGGGGCGTTGAGCCTGACGGCGTTAGGACGTCGCATCCTCGCCGGCGATGCGAGATTGGTTGGAAGAGCACGCAGATCAATCGCTGGATCGGGGGCGTTCATCTCACGCCGGATGCGGTGACGCGCTGGGATGAAGATGGCGCGCGCTTCGTATGAACGGACGCCAGGCCATGCTTACTCGGGCCGCGAAGCCCCGACCCCGAAGATGACGCACGACGAGCTTAGTATCGACCTCAAGACCGAAGACGGCGGTTCGACGCTGGTCTTCCGGCTTCGCGGAAGCCTCGACCTCGCGACCGCACCCACGGTGCGTGCGGCGCTCGTCGAAGCGACCGAAGGCGGTAGCCATCACCTCATCGTGGATCTTACGCAGCTCGAATTCCTCGATTCGACCGGCCTTGGCGTGCTGGTCGGCGCGCACCGCCGCACCGCCGAACGCGACGGTTCTTTGCGCCTCGTCGTGAACGACGGGTCCGATCTCTGCGCCTGCTTAACATTACCGGGATTGATCGCGGTCTTTGCCGTCTATCGTTCGATGGATGACGCCCAGCGCGACCGCAACCGCATCAGCGGCGTCTAGACGCTCTCCGGCTCGCGGAACGCATCGTCCAGCAGTTCGACGACGTGCTTACGCTTGCCGTGCTGCCGGCGCCGCGTAAACCCGCGCCCACCTGAATCGCGCAGCCGGGATTCGCGGTTACCACGACGACCGCACGGGCCGTGGGCCACCGCGTCGACTTTGCGGCGCCGCAAGCGCGACGACATTTCCGGCTGCGTGAGGCCGTAAACGCCCGCGCTGCCGCAGCAGAGTGCGCTTTCGGCCATCTCGACCAAGCGCAGCCCGGGAATGCGAGCCAGCAGCCGTCGCGGCGCGCTGACGATGCGCTGCGCGTGCGCCAGATGACACGGGTCTTGGTAGGTTGCCGTGATGTCGACCGAGTCTTGACGGCGCGCCGAGATCCATCGCGTCGAGTACCTCGGCCACGTCGCGCACGCGCCGCGAGAACGCGCCAGCGCGTGCGCCCAGTCGGATCGTGGGCCAGCAGCGTGCCATACTCTTTGAGCGCGCTGGCGCAGCCGGCCGCATCGCAATGTAGACGTCGGCGCCGCTGCGTTCGAACGCGGCGATGTTCGCCTTGGCCAGCGCGCGCGCGAACTCGGGCTCGCCGGCGTGTACGGCGATGGCCCCGCAGCAGCGTTGCTCGGCCGGCACGACGACGGAGAGCCCGGCACGGCAGAGCATGCGGATGCGTGGCCTCGTGCACGTTGGGAAAGGCGACCGGCATGACGCAGCCGGCGTGCAAGAAGGCCAGGCCGCGCGCGTCGGGCGCCTCGCGGCGCTGGCCGGAGGCGCGGAAGAAGGCTCGCGGGATCGGCGGGGCGAGCTCGGCGGCCGCGAGGCCCAAAGCCGACGCCAGCGAGAGCAGCCGCGTTTTCTGCGCGAATCGAAGCAGACGCGCCGCCGCCGCCATCACTGGCGGGATTCGGCAGCAGACCGCGCAGGAGAAAGTCACGCGCCGCTCGCCGCATTGGGGAGATTCGCGGGCGTTGCGCCTGCGCGACGATGCGCTCGGGCATTTTCAAGCAGTGCTCCGTAGCGCACGCCCGACGGGCAGACCGCCTCGCACGCGCGGCAGTCGAGGCACTGGGAGATCTGCTCGACAAAGCCCGCGCTGAGAGGATCGAGCCGCGCTTCGGCGACGTCCTTGATAAGACTTATTCGGCCGCGCGGCCCTGAGGTTTCTGTCATAGTCTCGAGATAGGTCGGGCACGACGGCAGGCAGAGACCGCAGCGTATGCAAGCGTTGTAGATGGACGCGTCGGGAGCGGTCGTCACCAGCAGAGGCTTCGCTCGCTGCGAGCGCAGTTTCCCGCCCCAAGAGCGCCGCGCAAAGAAATAGGAGGATACGTGAAGAAACGAATCAAGGTCGGTGTCACCGGCGCCGCGGGACAGATCGGCTACGCGCTGCTCTTCCGCGTCGCTTCGGGGCAGATGTTCGGCCCCGAAACCGAGCTGGAGTTGCAGTTGCTCGAGCTCGAGCAGGCCCTGCCGAGCTTGGGCGGCACTGTGATGGAGTTGGAAGACTGCGCCTTCCCGCTGCTCAAAAGCGTCAAGATCGGCTCGGATCCCAACGAAGCGATGCGCGAGGTCAACTGGGCGTTGCTCGTCGGCGCGATTCCGCGCAAGGCGGATATGCAGCGCGCGGACCTGCTGCGCGTCAACGGCAAGATCTTCACCGAACAGGGGCGCGCGATCAACGATCATGCCTCGCCGGACGTGCGCGTCTTCGTCGTCGGCAATCCAGCGAACACGAACTGTCTCATCGCGATGAACAACGCGCCGCGGATCCCGCAAGACCGTTTCTTCGCGATGACGTCGCTCGACGAACTGCGCGCGCGCGCGCAGCTGGCGCGCAAGGCCGGCGTCGACGTCACCGAGATCGCCCGCATGGTCGTGTGGGGGAACCATTCCGCCACGCAATTCCCCGACTTCGCCCACGCGACGGTCGGCAAGGCCGCGGCGCACGAGCGACTCGATCGGGGCTGGCTCGAGGGCGAGTTCTTGGGAACGGTGCAGAACCGCGGCACTGAGGTGATCAAGGCACGCGGCGCTTCCTCGGCGGCTTCGGCCGCGAATGCCGCAATTCCCGGCGTTTACAATTTGACGCACGACACGCCGCCGGGCGAATGGTACTCGGTCGCGCGCTGCTCGAGCGGCGAGTACGGCGTCGATCCCGGGTTGATCTTCTCGTTCCCGTCGCGCACCGAGAACGGCGTCTCGCGCATCGTCGAGGGCGTCGTTCACGACCAGTTCGGGCAAAGCAAGCTTGGGGCAACGCTCGACGAGCTGCGCAAGGAGCGCGACGCCGTTAGGGAGCTTGGCCTGATCCCGGCCTAAAGGCTAACGGACTCCTGTGAGGCGCGAACGAACTACGCCCGCATGAGCGGCTCTCGTAAGAACGACCGCGATCCCGAACCGATCCACGTCAACGTCGCGTCGCCGGCGGGCGCCTACACCGTGGGGAGCAGTTCGTTCTTTCGCTATATCCTGCGTCTGGGTGAGTTCGGTCTGTCCCTCTCCCTGGCCGATCAGGAGGCCGTCGACGTCCTCTCTGCCGTTCCCCACGCACTCGGTCCCGATGAAGAGGTTGCCTTCCTTTCCGGACGCGGCTGGCGCGTCGTTCCCGCGCAGGGCGACCTCGACTGGCCGGTGCTCGAGGCGACGCCGGAGCGGCTGCACAGCGCACTGGAGCGCGCGCGGCGCCTGCTCTGGACGCACGCGGCGCGCTTTGCGGTAACCGCCGTCGAGATCGCCTCGATCGAAGAGGAACTCGACGCGGTCTACGGCGTGCTGATGCGCGCCCAAGCGGCCGGCGTGGCCGTCAACATCTCCTACGTGGCGTAGCCGTTCACACGATCTTCGAACTGCCGTTGCGGGGCGCGGGCGGCGAACCGATCTCGTTTCTGCGCACGATCCACTCGCACGGCTGCGCGCAGTTGCCGCCGGCCACGGTGCAAGAGGCTCCCGCACGCTACCGGCGTGCCGTTCGGCTCAACCGGCGCGTCGTGGAGCTGGTGCTGCAAGAGCGTGACGGGCGCCTGGCCGTGCAAGCGTCGCACGCGCTTGGCGTTCGCGACACCGCTCGCGCACGAGCGATCGTCGAGCGGATGTTTCGTTACGGCGACGATCTGTCGCCGTTCTACGCGCGCATCGCCGGCGATCCGCTGCTCGCATGGGCGGTCGCCGGCGCCGGACGCATCCTCGCGAGTCCGAGCGTCTTCGAAGACGCGATCAAGACGATCTGCACGACCAACTGCGCCTGGTCGGCGACGATCCGCATGAGCGGCGCCCTGGTCTCTCTCGGCGGAGGCGCGTTTCCGGAGCCCGAGCTTTTGGCGCAGACGCCGCCGCAGTGGTATCGCGACGTCGCACGCATGGGCTACCGCGGAGCCTACGTTCGCGCGATCGCGCAGGACGTCGCTGCGGGACGACTTACCTTGGAATCGCTCGCCGGTGGCGGTGGCCTCACCGACGCCGAGGTAGAGGAGCGGCTTTTGGCACTGCCGGGTATCGGTCCGTACGGCGCCGCGCACGTGATGCAGCTACTCGGAAGGCACCGGCCCCTCGTGCTCGACTCCTGGACGCGCCCGCAGTACCTGCGCCTGGCGCAGCGCAAGCGCGCCGCCGACGCGACGATCCGTCGCGCGTTTGCGCGCTATGGCGAGTATGCCGGCCTCGCCTTCTGGCTCTTCCTAACGCGTACTTGGCTCGCCGACTAAGAGGGCAGGCGGTTTCTCGGACCATAGACTCCCGGCATGAGCCGTTGCAAAACGCCGCTAGTCGCCTTACTCTTCCTCGCGATGCTGACGCCGTGGTTAGGCGCCGCGGGAACGACCGGCGCAATCTCGGGGCGCGTTCTCGACGCGCGAACGCACGCGCCGATCTCCGGCGTGGCCGTGATCGCCAGCGCACCGTCACAGCGAGCCACCGCTACGACCGATGCGACGGGCGCCTTTCACTTTCTGACGCTCGCGCCCGATACGTACACCCTCTCGTTCAGTAAGAACGGATACGACGCGCTCTCCCAGGGCGGCGCCGTCGTCGTCGCCGACCTACGACCTCTCTTGGGAACATCACGTGCGCGGCACCGACTGGAGCTGGAAGGTCACGCCGTTCTTCCGTGCGACGCGCGATCAGCTGCAGAACTTCTACATCGACCCGCAAGGCGGTTTGGAATCCGAGCTCAACGTGGGCAGTCAGCAGAGCAGCGGCGTCGAGCTGGCCGTGCAGAAGGGCGACTTCTCACGCGACGGCCTCAGCGGTCAGCTGGCGTTTACCTGGACGCATAGCCAGATCCGCTATCAGAACTTCAGCAACTCCAGCCAGAACGTCATCGACCAGCTCAGCGACTACATCAAGCAGTACGATGCGTTTCTGCGCGGTCACGGCGGCTACAAGTGCTACTTTTACGAGGGCTCCGGCTACACGCCGGGCGCCGGGACGAACAACTGCCACCAACCCGGCGTCGTGCAGAACCCTACTACGATCAACCATATCAGAACATTTTCTCGGACACCGCGTGGTATCCGACGTACGACGTAATTCCCGGGCCGGCGGCGGCAGCCAACGGGTTTGCGGTGCCCTACGTTGCCGCACTCATCCTCAACTATCGGCATCAGCGGTTCAACGTGACCAACGCGTGGAACTTCGGCTCGGGCGCGCAGTACGGCTCGCCGACGCAGTGGCCGGGATTCGATCCCACCTCGTGCTATCAGCCGCCGCCATCGTGGCGGGCGGCGCACGGCAATGCCCCCGATCCCGCGTCGTGCGACGACTTCGGCAGCCTCCCGCTCTTCATCCCCGACTCGTTCACGCACGGCTACGACAACCTGGGCGCGTTCAAGCAGCCGTGGCAGCTGCAGATGGGTCTGGCGTTCAGCTACGACGTGAGCCCGCGCGTGACCGCGCGCCTCAACTTCACGAACCTGCTGGACATCTGCGGCCAGCGAGGCTACGCCTGGGACAATCCGTCGGTCTGCGCCTACGGTTCGCTGCCGACGAACTTCCTCTATCCCGCGGGGAACTTCTATCCCAACTCGGTCGCGCAGCGGCCGCCGCCGCAGCTGCAGTATCCCTACGCGTTTTGGTTCAACGGAAACAACACGGGCTTCCTGAGCGTCGTGCAACCGATGCAGGTGACCGGCACGCTCAACGTCCGGCTGTAAGCGCGAGCCAGAGCACGGCGACGGCGAGGCACGGCGGCACGACGAGCGCGCCCAGCTTCAAGTATTCCCACGCGCTCACGCGGACGCCGTAGCGGCGTACGATACCCGCCCAAAGGATCGTCGAGAGCGAGCCGAAGACGAGCAGGTTCGGCCCCAGCGCAACGCCGGCGATCAACGGATAGCTCAACCGCGCGAAGCCGATATGAGCGGAGACGTAGGATGCCGCGACGGCGACCGGTAGATTATTGAAGAGATTGCTGAGCAACGCTGCGCCGCCGGCCGCAATCGCATAGAGCGCGAGCGTGCCGTCGCGCGACACGGCTTCGATGGCATGAAGCGCCGCGGTGACCAGCCCGCTGCGATCGAGCAAGTCGAAGACCACGAAGAGCGCCGTCAGCAGCGCGAGCGTGCTCCACGAGACGTGCCGCAGGCAGGCGACGACGTTACCGGCGAGAGCGATCGCGGCCGCGGCACCAACGAGCGCGACAGGCCCGAGCGCCCATCCTTGCGCTAGCGCGACGACGTACGCCAGCGCGATGCCCGCGAGGAGCAGCAGCATGCGCGCCTCACGACCGCCGAGGGCACGCGTGGGCGGCGCTTCGTAGCGGCCGGCAAGCTGCCGGCGGAAGAAGAAGAGGAATACGCCCAGGCTGATCGCGATCGCCGCGAGTTGCGGTACGCCGAGCCGCTCGACGTAGGGCACCAGCTGCGGGTGCGGCAGGATCAGCACGTTGGTCGGGTTGGAGAACGGTAGCCCGAACGACGCGGTGTTAGCAACGAACGCGCACGCCAACAGAAACGGTTTGGGGTCGAGATCGTCGCGTTGCACGACCGCGCGACAGACGATCGGCGTGAGCACGATCGCGGTGGCGTCGTTCGAGAGCGCGAGCGTGAGCAGCGCGCCGGTTAGAAAAAGGTAGACGAAGAGCCGCCGGCGAGAGCCGCGCGCGACGGCAAGGAGCGTTGCGGTGATCCAACCGAAGGCGCCGCTCTCGTCGGCTGCCGCGGATATTCCCATCAATCCGGCGATGAATGCGATCACATTCCATTGCCGGAGGATCGCGTCGAGCGCCGCGATCAAGGAGTGTCGGGCATGCGATCGCGCGGATGCGCTTCGTCGTAGGCGCGGCGTTTATGACCCATTGCGAGCTGCAGGTAGATGCCGGTCGTGGCCAGGCTTTCGTGTCCGAGAAGCTCGCGTACGGTCTCGAGGTCAACGCCGTTCTCGACGAGATGCGTGGCGAACGAGTGGCGCAGCGTGTGCGGACTCGCGTGTTTGGTGATGCCGCTGACGCGATAGATGTCGCGGAAAATGCGCCAGACGTGTTTGGGCGAAAGCCCTTTGCCCCCTCGTCCCAGGAAGATCGCGGGATCGGAGCTGGGGGGACGCACGCGCAGATAGGCCTCGATCGCGTCGGCGGCCGCGTGATTGATGAGCACCGTCCGCTCTTTATTCCCCTTGCCGGTCACGCGAATCGTGCGTTCGGCGATGTCGAGATCGGCGAGCCGCGCGCCGGCAAGCTCCGCTCGCCGCAGGCCGCTGGCGTAGAACAGCTCCATGATCGCGGCGTCCCGGCGGCGGATCGACTCGGAGCGGCCGGCCAGCGACGTACGCAGCAATTTGGCAACCTCGGCGACCTTCAGCGGCGCCGGCCGTTTTTTGGCGATCGACGGCCCGGGAATCGCCGAGGCCGGGTCGTCCTCGAGGACGCCCGTAATCTTGAGAAATCGGTAGAGCGAGCGAATCGACGACAGTTTGCGGCAGACCGTGCGGCTGTCGTAACGCCGGGTATCGAAAAGGTGGGCGATGTAGCGCCGGATCGCCGTCGGCCGCACCGCAACGAGCGCGGGATCGGGCGTCGCCTCGGGGTCGCGCTCGTGCTGGGCCGCCAGGAAGGCGCCAAACTCGTGCAGGTCCCGTTCGTAGGCGGCCGCCGTCAGGGGGCTCCGCCTCCGCTCCGTCAGCAGGTAGGCCACCAGATCCCGGACGTGCCCATCTTCCTTTGAATAAGACATAATAAATCTTTTATCGCATTCGCGCGGAGCGAGGAGACCCCTTCGGCCTGGTCCTGCGAATGCGAGAAAAGATGGCCGGATTAGGACCTAGGGCCCTGCGGCGTCCAGGCGGCGGACGGGGGGCCGGTTCTCGACCGCTTGAAGAAACTTGGTGCCCGCGCAACTCAAGCGCGGGCGAACACCCTCAGCGCGGAGTTGCAGTTCTAACACGACCACTCGCTGCAGAATCAAGGCGAAAACCTTTGGATCGCTATAGGGCTATTTCAAGAACGGCCCGTTTCCGGACGTGAGCACGACAGGGAACTGAGTCCGGTGTTATATAATCGTTGGCCAAGCGCTCGGCGGCTTGGGCGCAGTAAAAGGACTGAAAATGCCTAAAGGCGGTTGGAGTTTTATTCTGCATCGCAGCGTATTTTTGGCACTCGCGTCCGCAGGCGTCCTTGCGGCGTGTTCCGTGCCGAGCCTCGGGTTTAGGATCGGCCCCCCCGGCGCTCCGGGCGCCGGTTACTCGTTGCCATCGGTTATTAGCCGCGCGCCGCAATCGCGCATAAGCGATGCCACCTCGTGCAAAGGGAAAGGGGCGCCTCGCAACGTCGAGATCTCGGATCCAAATCCAAACGACGGACTGACTTTTATCCGCAACACCACGTATAGCTCGTCGGCCGGCGAAATAGGCGATTATGACGTGTATGCCTTCTGCCCAAAGTCGAAGGGCAAACCGGGACTCAAGCGGTTCACACTGGAATTTACCGGTAAGGCCGCAAAAGAGCTAAACGCCCACAGCAAGTACCGGCTTAGGGACCTAATCAGCATTAGTGCGAAGGATTATACCGTCAATGGAGACTCTCCCAACTATGATGGTTTTGAGTTCATTTTTTGTACGTGCAGCGGTTACGACGGAACGACCTATCCTTTGCCGACGAACCAGTATGTGGCGAAAGGCCCCGGTGTCGTCTGATCAAATGGGAACCCCGTCGTGATAAGCCGGGCTAGGAAGCCTTATGAGACCGTTGGCGCGGTGATTGGCGACGATTGCTGACGGGTGCCAAATTTAGGCTGACGCTCACAGGCGTCCACGGAAGTACCCCGAGGTCGATGAGATAGGATACAAGGAGTCTGGGACTACCCCGCAGGCGGAAAAGCGACTCAGCACCTCGATAACTTTGGACGCTACAACAGACGGGAAGACCTAGAGGGCGTCACCTACAGCGTCGCCCCGTCGAAGCGCTAGCGGCGGCGCTCCGACGTGCCGGAGCAGGTGACGATCCACGCGGTGAGCTGCAGCTTCTTGAGGATCGGTGTCTCGTTGTAGCCCTTGTCGCTCGGACAGGTCTTGGCTAGGAAACGTGACTGACTTACCTGGTCGTTGTATTCGACGTCGACGACCAAGCGGTTCTGGTTCGTATACACGGTGAACTGATCGCACCAGTGCTGCGCGTAACATTGCTCGACTACGGCGAAGTCGAACACCTTGACGAGGTCCTTCACTTGGCCGTTGTCGCCTTTCTCATCGGCGGTGAGATTGTCGGCGTGCGCTGCGGTGGCGACCCAGGTGTCGTACGTCAGCTGCTCCGCATACGTCAGCGGAAAGCCCGTCTTGTTCTGGTAGCCGTCGAGATTGTCGGGATCGACGCCATCGAAGCCCTTCTGCGCGCACAACGCCAAACGCGCCGACATGATCGGCTCGAGAATCTTCGTTTGGCGAACGTCCAGCCAGCGCTCGCCCGCCCAGTGACCGTCCTTGCGTCCGAGCACGCTCTTGGGGAACTTGCCGGCGTCCGGACGCCACCTCTCCCAGGTGCCGACAGAGATGTAGCACATCACGCGCCGGCCCATCTTGTGCAGCTGCGCCACGACCGATGCGGACGTGTCGAACATGTCGAGGTCGTAGACCTGTGCATCATTGCTCAGATCGAGCTTGCCGTCGTACTGAATCTGATACGACGTACCCGTCGTAGGGATCCAGCGCGTCTGGCTTAAAGGAGCTGCCGCCGAACCGGCCGGCCCACCCGGGGCCGGCACCGAGCCGCCGGTGCAACCTGCGACGAGCAGTCCGAGTGCCGCCACAATCCACAGAGCTTTCATGGCAGCGAGTATACCACCGATGCGGCACCGAAGAGCGACCGGCGTGAATCGGCCTTTTCTGCCTCTTCTGCTCCTTCTTACGCCCCTTGCTGCGGGCTGTAACGGGACGTCACCCTACACCACGACCGTGGGCGCGCTCTCTCCCGGCGCCACGATTACGGTCAACGTCGGCAACGCGCCGGTGAACGTTTACGCGCCCGAGGCCAGCCAGCCGCGCACCGTCTTCACCGTCGCCGCGACGGCGATCCCGAATCGCACGCCCCCGCCGGCACCCACGCTGCGCGCCGTGCCCCGGGGTGTTGTCGTCAACGCTCCCCAGCCGCTCGCCGCACTGCTGGTGCGCGTGCCGAACGGCGTCGCCGTCGCCGTGCATTCGCAGCAGGGAGACGTCAACGTCACCGACATTCCCGGTAACGCCGAGGTAAGCGCCGGTCGCGGCAACGTGGCGCTGATGCTTCCGGGCTACGCGCAGGCTGCGGTGCGCGACGGCGCGCTCAAAGTGACGATGGGGTCGACCGACTGGCCCGGAACGCTGCACTTCTCGACGCAGCGCGGCGACATCGACTTGAGGATCAGCGCGAACGCGCAGTTTACCGTGCACCTGCACACCGCCAGCGGCACGCTCTTTACCGACTTCGGGTTGCGCGGCGTCTCGAGCGGGAGCTCCGAGACGATCGACGGCGCCGTCAACGGCGGCGGTCCGCGGCGCGTCAACGTCGAGAGCGCCTCGGGGTCGATTCGGCTGCTACGACTGCAGCCGCAGCCGTGAGGCTCGCAAGAGCGCTTCGCGCGCTTTGATCAGCCGCACCATCGCTTCGTTGTAGGGCGTCGGCGTCGCGGTGCGCCGCCCGAAGGCGACGACGGCGCCGTTGATGTGGTCGATCTCGCTCGGATGGCCCGATTCCAGGTCGTACGCCATGGAGCTCTTCGCGTCGGCTCCCACGGCGACGACTTCGGTTACGTACTGCCATGGATTAACGAAGGGAAGGTTGATCTTCAACGCGGCGGCTACGCCCGCGGTCTCCTCCGCCAGCGCTTCCGCGAGATGCGCGGCGTTGGGGTCGCTGGGAATCTCGCCCGCATTGCAGTCGAGCAGCGCGGAGAGCGCGTTGATCGACGCGTTGACCACCAGTTTACCCCAGAGGTGCGGACGGATGTCGTAGACCACGCAGGCGCGCAGCCCGCTGTGATTGAGCAGCTCGGTCACCTCACGCGCAATCGCCGAGGACGCCATGGTCGAGCCGATCAGCGTGTTCCCCTCGCGCGAACTGCGCACGTGACCGGGCCCCACGCTCTGCGAGGATTCGGTCGTCACCCCAAGCACGACGGGAACGGCGCCGCCGAGTGCCGTTTTGATCGCGTCTTCGTTGCCGACGCCGTTTTGCAGCGAGATCACGGGCGCGCTGGGGTCGAGCTCTCCCGCGAACGCGCGCAGCGCCCGCAGCGTGTCGACCGCCTTGACGAAGAGAAAGAGCATCTGCGATCCAAAGAGGTCGCGCGGATGTCCGGCGACGTTCACCATGCGAGCGGGTTCGTCGTTGACGCGCAGACCCTCGCGCGCCACTGCCGCCGCGGTTTCGGGATTGCCGTCGAGCACCGTCACGCTGCAGCTCTGCGCGAGGTGATAGCCGAAGAGCGTACCCATCGCGCCGGCGCCGATGACGCCGACCTTTATCGCCCCGCTCAAAACTGGTACTGCAGCCCGATCGTGTTCCGACGAGAGGCGTGCGTGATGTCGCGTTGGCCAAAGAACAGCTGCGCGCCGGGGGCGAGGTGCAAGTTGCCGTAGACGTCGATCATGGGATAGGTGAGGTCGTAGATACGCGTCTCCAAACCGAAGCCGCGAATCGGCGCGTAGGCGCCCATCACCCCGACCTGCGAGTAGAGTACGCCGGCGCCCAGCTGGAAGTCGCCCTTCTTCTGCTCGAGGACCGCGTTCCAGGTGGTGTTGTTGCCGATCGCGTTGGCGCCGAGCATCACGCTGGTGGTCGAGTGCGGCAGCACGACGAGGTTGATGTCGCCCAGCGGACCCTGACTGCTGGTGAGGACGGGATTGAGGCCGGGGTTGTGCTGCGGCGAGAGCCCGCTCAAGCGCACCTGAATGTTGATCAGGTTGCGCGCGAGCCCGGCGAGCTTGCTCTGCACGTTGGCGCGCGTTTGCGGCGAGATCCCGGAAGGCTGCGACGGGGGCGCCTCGCCGGGATACGGCGAGGTACTGGGGACCGTCAGCGGCGCCGGTGGCGCGCCGGAATCGACGCCGTAGACGCTGCTCGTTCCACCGAGCTGGCCCAAGAGCGCGTTGGCTTTCTGCATCACCGCGTCGAGGTTGGCGATCGTGTTGCGTAGCTGCGCCTGCGTTTGCGGATCGCTCGTGACCGTGCGCAGATCCTTCGCGAGCGCGGCGAGCGTCGCCGTCGTTTCGGCGATGCTCTGCGTGGTCGTCAGCACGTTCTGCTTGAGTTGGGGGTCGGTCGCGAGGCCTTCCAGAGCGTTCATCGAGCGATTGAGCGCGACGGCGGTCGACGTGAACTGGTCGAGCAGCACGCCGAGTTTCTTCGAGTCGGTGGTGGCGGCGCCGTTGAGCGTCTGCGAAAGCTGTACGACGTTGGCGCTGGCCTCGCTCAAGCTGCCTTGCAGATTCGCACCCATCGCGGAGAGCTGGCCGGCGACCTGCTGGATCGAGGCCTTCGTCGTCAGGGTCAGCGCGTTGGCGTTGTCGAGCGTCGTCTGCAGCGTATCGAGCAGCCTGGGGGTACGGGATTCGAGCTCGTTCATGATCGTGTTGAGCTTCTTCATCTCGCCCTGACCCTCGGCGAGGAGGTCGCCGATGCTCGAGCCGTTGAGCCCTTCGGGCTGCTGCGCGATTGGAAGCACTTCGCGCGGCAGCAGCGCGACCGGCGGTTTCTGCCGCGGCGGCACGATCACCAGGGCGGGCGATCCCGTCAGCGGCGCTTGGATGAGGAAGCGGGAGGCAGCCGGCACGTCGATTTCGTTCTTGATCGCGAGGATCACATCGACGGTGTTATCCGGCAGCAATTGCACGGAATCTACCGACCCCGCCTCGACGCCGCTGAAGTACACCTGTGCCCCCGACGTCAGGCCCGCGGCCGATCGGAAATGCACGCCAATTCGGTATCCGGTGTGCCGCGTTCCGAAATCGGTGATAAGGTAAAAGACCCCGAAGAGAAGCAGGATCGCAACGATCGTGAATGCGCCAACCTGGGCCTGCTTGGTCATATGCCGTAACCTATTTATTCTTCGACGGTCGAGAGCCTCGCGCGCCGCGCAATTTAGCGCCCGGTAAGCCGCCGTACGCGTGACTCGGGTAAACGACGGGATTTTGGGAAAGAGAATCGCAAGTGGGGGCAACGATGCGAAACAGGCGCGAGCAACACGCGGCCGCCGCGCTGTCGGAACGGGTCGGAGCCCCGGCCGACGCCCAACGTTTCACCGTCAACATCGCGGTCGATGTGGCGGAGGAGTTGCGCGCCGTCGCCGGGCGACACCGTGTAAGCGAAAGCTCCGTCGTCGAGATCGCGTTGCGGCAGCTCCTCCGGCGCGTCGCCCCCAGCGCGCTGGGCGCGTTCTTGCGCGAACACGGAGCGTGCCTGCGCCGCCGCGGCTGAACGATTCCAAATTTACAAGAGTCGGCGGCGCCCATCGGGGCTAGATTGGGATTGGACCTGCTTCCGATCCCTTCAAGAACTGCTGGACGATCGGATTGCTTGAGTTGCGGATGCGATCGGCGGTATCGTAGGCGATGATCGCTCCTTCGAAGAGCATCGCGATGTAATCGGCCATGGCAAAGATCGACGGCAGGTCGTGCGAGATCACCACGGCGGTTCCGTTGAGTTTCGAACGGAGCTTGAGAATCGTCTCGGTGATCAGCTTGCTGACGATCGGATCCAGTCCGGTCGTCGGCTCGTCGTAGAGCACCAGTTCGGGCCGGGTGACGATCGCGCGCGCGAAACCCGCACGCTTGAGCATCCCACCCGAAAGCTCCGCCGGAAGATTGTCGTAGGCGTGCAGCATGCCGACGCTCTCGAGTGCGTCGAGCACCGTGCGCCGGATCTCCTCTGGCGGGAGCTTGCTGTGCTCCTGTAGGGGAAGCGCGACGTTCTCGCCGACGGTGAGACTATCGAGGAGGGCGGCGAACTGAAACGAGAAACTGATGGTTTGCCGCACCTGGTTGATCTGCTCTTCGGACATGTGGCAAAGGTCTTTGCCGCGTACGAAAACGTGGCCGTCATCGGGAACGAGCAGCCCGTCGAGCAGCCGCAAGATCGTCGACTTGCCGGCGCCGGAGAGGCCGATGATGCAGGTGATCGCGCCTTCGACGATCTCGAGCGTGCAGTTCTTCAAAACCACCCGGTCGCCGAAGGCGAGGTCGACGCCCTGCATCCTGGCGATCAGAGCTCCGTTCTCGCTCATCGGCCGCCGAAGAGCACGAACGACAGCGCGAAGTTGGAGACGAAGATTAAGATGATCGCCAGCACCACCGAGAACGTGGTCGATTTTCCGACGCCGGCCGCGCCGCCGCGCGTCGAGAGGCCCTGGTAGGCGCCCACCATCACGATGATGGCCGCGAAGACGAACGTTTTGAGCAGGCCTTTGACGATGTCGCTGAAGTCGACGGACTGCCGCACCGACGAGATGAAGTCGCTGTAGGGGATGTGCGCGTAGGCTTGCGCGATCCACATTCCGCCGACGATCGAGACGACGTCGGCGAAAACGGTCAGCAGCGGCAGCATAATCAACAGCGCGACGAGACGCGGTACGACGAGAAAGCGCGACGGCTCCAAACCCATGGAGCGCAGCGCCTCGATCTGCTCCGTGACCACCATCGAGCCCAGCTCGGCGGCGATCGCCGCGCCGACGCGGCCCGCGACCACGACGCCGGTGAGCATCGGTCCCAGCTCGCGCACCGACGCGTAGGCGACCGCGCCGCCGACGAAGCTCGAGAAACCGTAGGCCACGGCTTGCTGCGCGGATTCGAGCGAGATCACCATGCCGGTGAAGAGCGAGGTGAGCAGCACGATTACCAGCGACTGCACGCCCAGTAGCGCGCACTGCGAGATCGTCTCGGCAACGCGGATGCGCAGCCGCACGAGGAAGCCGACCGACTCCGCCGAGAGCAACGTCAACCCGCCGGTGTATTCGAAGAAGTCGTTCGTCGCGCGGCCGACGCGCGCGAGCAGCTTCACGTCGCGCCTTCCCCAGCGAGCGCGGCGAGGACGCCCTGCGTGGCCTCGATGCGCTTCACGGCGACGCCGCGCTCGGCGGTCAGGTTGAATACCACCTGGTTAAGATGTTCCAGACGCCGGTCCACGTCCCGCAGATGGGCGCGTGCCTCACGCGCGAAGGGCTCGAAGTAGCGGCGGACGGCGTCGCGGTAGCGGTCGCATTCCTGCGGCGCGACGTCACCACGCTCGAGGGCGGCTTCGATGGCGCGCTGGGCGCGCGCCAGCGCGCGGTCGGTGACGTGGAACGCGCCGACGCGCGCTACCAGATCGCGCAGGGCGGGATCAACCGGCATGGCCCGGCGCGGCGTCGAGCGCGGCGCGCTGCACCTCGAAGAGCCGGCGAATGCCGCCCTCGGCAAGTGCCAACAG
Source organism: Vulcanimicrobiota bacterium (assembly GCA_963844705.1). Classification (GTDB taxonomy): domain Bacteria; phylum Vulcanimicrobiota; class Vulcanimicrobiia; order Vulcanimicrobiales; family Vulcanimicrobiaceae; genus Cybelea. The sequence goes on from CAWJPI010000001.1 coordinate 1,131,856, forward strand.
CGCGTCGAGCTCGCGCCGGTCGAACGGCGCGGCCTCCGCAGTTCCTTGAATTTCCACGAAGCGGCCGGCATCGGTCATAAAGACGTTCATATCGACCAAAGCCTGACTATCCTCGTCGTAAGCGAGATCGAGCAGCGGGCGGCCCTCGACGATCCCCACGCTGGTCGCGGCGACCATCGCCTGTAGCGGCCAGCGCGCGCGGTCGGTCGGATCGAAGCGCGTGCGCAGCGCCAGCTCGAGCGCGACGTACGCGCCGGTCACGGCGGCGGTGCGCGTGCCGCCGTCGGCCTGCATCACGTCGCAGTCGATCCAGATCGTACGCTCGCCTAGCTTCGCGGTATCGGTCACGGCGCGCAGCGCGCGGCCGATGATGCGCTGGATCTCGTGCGTGCGCCCGCCGAGGCGGCCCTTCGAAGCCTCGCGCTGCGTACGCTCGTGCGTCGCGCGCGGCAGCATGGCGTACTCGGCGGTCACCCAGCCGGTGCCGCGCCCTTTCATCCACATCGGAACCCGGTCTTCCACCGACGCCGCGCAGAGCACGCGCGTGTTTCCGACGCTGATGAGCGCGCTGCCTTCGGCGTATTTCAAGAACCCGGGCTCGATCGTGACGGGCCGGAGCTCGTCGGGCCGCCTGCCGTCGCTGCGGATCATTACTCGACGGTGACGGTTTTGGCGAGGTTGCGGGGCTGGTCGACGTCTTTGCCTTCGATGTCGGCGATATGATAGGCGAGCAGCTGAAGCGGAATGACGTTGACGACCGGCGAGAGCAGCTCGTCGACTTTCGGCACCCAGAACACGTGGTCGGCGATGGCGCGCACCTCTTCGTCGCCGTAGTTGGCAACGACGATAACGGGCGCTTCGCGCGCTTTGGACTCCATCAGGTTCGAGAGCATCTTCCCGCGCACCCGATCGTCGGTCACGATGCCGACGACGGGCACCGTCGAGTCGAGCAGAGCGATCGGCCCGTGCTTCATCTCTCCCGCCGGGTAGCCCTCGGCGTGAATGTACGAGATTTCCTTGAGCTTGAGCGCGCCTTCCAAGGCCGTGGGAAAGTTGACGAAGCGCCCGATGAAGAGCACGCTCTGCGATTTTCGCAGCGCGCGCGCGACGCGGCGGATCTCGTCGGACGTATCGAGTACGACGTCGACGGCCGCCGGCAAGAGCTTCGTGCCGTCGGCGATCTCGCGTAGGCGGTGCTGCGTCGGCGGTGCCCCGCACGCGCGCCAGGTAGAGCGCGAAGAGCGTCATCGCGATTACTTGCGTCACGTAGGTTTTGGTTGCGGCCACGCCGATCTCGGGGCCGCCGCGCGTGTAGAGCATGCCGTCGGCAAGCCGGGTGAGGTGCGAGCCGAGCACGTTGCAGATGCCGAGCACGCTCGAACCGGATTGTTTGGCGATGCGTACCGCTTCGATCGTGTCGGCGGTCTCGCCGGATTGCGACATCGCGATCACCAGTGTCGTCGGGTCGATCACCGGATCGCCGTAGCGGAACTCGCTGGCCAGCTCCATCTCGACCGGCAGGCGCACGAGCGAGCGCAGCAGGTACATGCCCACCAAGCCGGCGTGATAGGCCGTGCCGCACCCCGTGATCGCGATCTTGCTCAGTGCTGGAGCAGCTCGGGCGCGACCGCCGCCAACTCGGCGGCGAGATGCACGTCACCCGCCTCGTCGATGCGGCCGCTTAGCGTCTCCTTGATCACCTGCGGCTGCTCGAAGATCTCCTTGAGCATGAAATGCTTGTAGCCGCTCTTCTCGGCGGAGCCGGCGTCCCAGGTAATGGCGACCGGTTCGCGCTCGATGCGCGCGCCGGAATAGTCGGAGAGCGAGAAGCCGTCGCGTCCGACGACCGCGATCTCGCCTTCGTGGAGGATGATCTCGCGCCGCGTGTAGGGCAGAATCGCGGGCGTATCGGAGGCGACGTACATCTCGCCTTCGCCGACTCCCAGCACCAGCGGGCTCGCTCCGTTGCGCGCGAACACGAGATGGTCGGGATCGTCGCTGGAGATGACGCCCAATGCATAGGCGCCGCGTACCTCGTGCAGCGTGCGGCGGACGGCCTCGGCCAGATCGCCGTCGTAGTGTAGCTCGATCAGGTGCGCCAGCACCTCGGTATCGGTCTGGCTCGTAAAGACGTGCCCCAACTCGATCAGCCGGGCGCGCAGCGACGCGTAGTTCTCGATGATGCCGTTGTGCACGACGGCGATCTTGCCGCCGCAGTCGAGGTGCGGATGCGCGTTGGCGTCGGAGGGAGCGCCGTGCGTCGCCCAGCGCGTGTGGCCGATGCCGGCGATGCCGGAGATCGCGTCGCCGTTACGCAGCCGCTCCGCTAGGCGCGAGAGCTTGCCTTCGGCCTTCGTTCCGGCGAGGCGGCCTTGGTCGTCGATGACGGCGATGCCGGCGCTATCGTAGCCGCGATACTCCAGACGTTTGAGCGCGTCGAGAATGATCGGCACGCTGTCGCGCTGTCCGATATAGCCGACGATTCCGCACACCGCTTCAATCCCTCCGGGGTGCTTACTTGATGCCTTCGCGCGTACGTTTGTACTGGATCTTCCCCTCGGCGATCTCGTCGAGCGCGATCGAGACCGGTTTGTTGGGGTTGATCGTCTCGCGGTCGACCAGCGGCTCGCTGGCGAAGTACTCGCGCCGGTCGGTCGCCGGAAGCTGCTGCACGCGAATCCAGTTGTTGAGCTGGCGCGCGCGTTTGGTGACGATGTTGACCAGGCTGAACTTCGAGTCGGCGTGCTCCAACAGGGCGTCGAGGTCGCCGAAGACGGATTTGCTCATGATTCCTTTCAAGGACGGACGTTATGACGATTCGACGCGCTGTATCGAGTCGTCCGGGTAGCGGTGGATGCGAAAGCGCTCCGCCTGCAAAATCGCCTCTAAATCGCGAACCGCCTGTTCGGAGCGGTCCTGTTCGTTGACGACGATGTAATCGAACTCGCGGATGGACTTCATCTCGCGAGCCGCGATTTCCAGCCTCCGCGCGATCTCTTCGTTGGTTTCGGTTCGGCGAGCGAGCAACCGCTCGCGAAGATTCGAAAACCGATCCGGTACGAGAAAGATCAGCACGGCGTCCGGGAACGCCTCGCGCACCGCAAGCGCCCCATTGACCTCGGGCTTCATGATGACGTCGTAGCCCTCGGTTAAGGTCTCCACGACGTAATCGCGCGGCGTCCCGTAAAGGTTGCCGTTATACTCACGCCACTCGAGAAGGCGTCCCGCAGCGAGCAGGCCTTCAAACCAGGCGCGCGAGACGAAGAAGTACTGCTCCCCCTCGCGTTCCTGCGGCCTTGGCTCCCGCGTCGTTGCCGAGACGGAGTACCGCAGGCTCGGCCGGCGCTCTCGCAAGGCCTCGACCAGGGTATCCTTTCCGGCCCCGGAGGGCCCCGAGACTACGAACAGCAGACCGGGTCCCGTGCTCAACTCCTCTACCCTTCACGCTCGGATGGGGGCGAACCTACGGCGAGGCCTGGCCCGGAAGGGCCGGCGACGTCAGCTTTCACAGAGAACGGTCTGCATCGCCGCGGCGACCGCGGGGTCGGCCGGCTCGCCTTGGGGGCGCGTATAGATGCCGCGCGTTGCCTCTCCGTCGCGGACCGCGAATCCCACCTGCAGCGTCCCGCCATTGCGAAGGGTGAAGGTCGCGAGCCCCGCCTGGCCCGGACACGCCGCGAACGGTACGCTTCCGTGCAGCCTCGCGGCCCCACGATGGAGCAGCGCATCGATGGTGACGGCCGACGCCTCGTCCTGCAGCAGCCCGCCGAACGGGGCTTTCGTATACGAGTACTCTTGCTGCGCGTCGCCGCTGCCGCTCGTCCAGTCGTTCTGCGCTCCCGCGACCGGCGCCCAGCCCTTGGGAGCCGGCGAGGCGCTGCTGCATGCCACCAGAAGCAGAGCGGCAAGGATGATTTGCATTTTCACACTAGGGAAGGTTTGATGCGCACCGACTGGGTCCTTATCGCGCGGCTCGCGCGCGAACTCGACGAGCGGCTGCGCGGAGCCCGCGTTCACGATGCCGGTCTGTTGCCCGACGGAAGGGTCGCGCTGATGTTTCGCCGCGGCGGCGCGCCCGTGGCGATGGCGATCGATCTCTTCGCGACGCCGCCGGCGGTAACGCTCGAGGAGAACGAGCTGGGCGTGATGGAGGAGCCGGGTTTCGTGCGAGCGCTCGCGCGCACGCTTGCGGGAATGATCCTGACGGCCGTATTGTCGCGGCGATTCGATCGCTTGCTGCGGCTGCGCTTTACGACGCGCTCGCGCTTCGGCGTCGGCGACGAGGTCGAACTCTTCATCGAACTCGTGCCGCGCTTCGGCAATCTCGTATTGGCCAAAGGTGACGTCGTCGTGGCAGCCTACAAGGAGTTCACGCCCGCGCAGAACGCACGGCGAGCGGTCATCGCGGGTACGCCGTACGCGCTGCCGCCGCTGCCCGAGCATCCATTCGAGGTCGCGCCGGCGCCGGCCGATGCAAGCATAAACGAACCCCTGCACGTCTACCGCCGCAACGACGTGCTGGTGCAAGCCTCGCTGCTCCCTTTGGACGGCTTCGAGGATGCCGCGCACGCGCGCGAACCGTCGCTGTTGGCGCTCTTCGCGGAGATGCGGCTGCAAGAGGCGCGCCGCGCCGGCGGCGAGCTGAGCGCTCGCCGGCGTGACGCGCTGCTGCGGCGTCTGGGGGAACGCGAGGCGCGGCTCCTGCGAGAACTGGAATCGCTGGCCGCGAAGCGCCGCGCCGCGGGCGAACGCGAGAGCCTGCGGGCCCAGGGAGAGGAGATTTTCGCGACGCTGCACGTGCTGCCGGAGGCCCAGCGCGACGAAGCCAAGCAGCGCGCGGGGCAGCTCTTTGCACGCTACAAGAAGCTGGGGAACGCTCTGCCTCACGTGACGCAGCGCGAAGGCGCCATCCGCGGCGTGCTCGAGGCGCTGGAGACGCTGCGCTGGGAGAGCGAACGCGCCGCCGACGAGGACCTCGCCGACGTCGAGACCGCGGTCGACGAACTGACGCCGCAGCGCCTGGCGCGCCGCACGGCGGCGGCACCGCGGCGTCAACGGCGGATGCTCGAGGTGCGCACCAGCGGCGGCTCCCGCATCCTCGTCGGCCGGTCGCCGCTGGAGAACGCCGATCTCACCTTCCGCCTCGCCAAACCGAACGATCTTTGGTTTCACGCCCGCGGCGTGCCGGGCGCCCACGTGATCCTCTCGCGCGACGGTCGCGAAATGGTTCCCGAGGAAGACGTCGCCGCGGCCGCATCGCTGGCGGCCTTTTACTCCAAGGCCCGTGGTTCGGTGTCGGCCGCCGTCGATTACACGCTGCGCAAACACGTACGAAAACAGCGCGCGGCACCTCCCGGACTCGTGTGGTACACGCACGCAAAGACGATCGTCGCGCGGCCCGAGGCGGTCGATTCGCTGGGGCAGGAGCAAGCGGAATGACGCGCAACATGGCTCGAATCGAACGGCGAATCCGAGGAGGCGTACATTGAAGAATCCGTTGGACTCGATCTGGGGAACCGTCATCTGCGGTTTTATCTTGACGCTCGTTCTCTACTTCATCGCGCGGGCGATCGTATCGCACGCCGTGGGAACGGGAGCGTAGCCATGTGGAGCGACCCGATTTTTCGCTGGTTCCACATCATGGCCGGCATCATGTGGATCGGCCTGCTTTACTTCTTCAACTTCGTGAATGCCGCGGCGGTCAAAGAAGCGACCGCGGCCGGCGAAGCCGGCCCGATCTCGAAGTACATCATGCCGCGCGCGCTGCTCTTCTTCCGCTGGGGCGCGGTCGCGACGTGGGTCTTCGGAGCCGCGCTGCTGGCGAACTTTCCGGGACCGGCCGGGGGCAACGGCTTCGTATCGGCCTTCACGCTGCAAGGCGCGATGGCGCCGATCGGCATCGGTGCGTGGCTGGGCACGATCATGCTGCTCAACGTCTGGGGCATCATCTGGCCGAATCAAAAGAAGCTGCTCGGGATCGTTCCCGCCACCGACGAAGAGAAAGCCAAAGCGCGTCGTCCGGCCTTCCTCGCCTCGCGCGTCAACACGATGCTCTCGATTCCGATGCTCTTCTTCATGGCGACGGGGCCCTCGTCAGTCGGCCAATCGATCTACCACTAACGCTCACGCCGAGAGCGCGGGCACCAAGACGATCTTGCCGATGTGTTCGCTGCTCTCCATGCGGGTGTGCGCTTCGGCGGCGCGGTCGAAGGGGTAGATGGAGTCGATCACCGGTACGATCGGATTGCGGCGCGGCAGCAGCGGCCAGATGTGGCGCTCCAGTTGGCGCGCGATCGCGGCCTTTTCCGCCGCCGTGCGCGGGCGCAGACTCGAACCCATGATTGCGGCGCGTTTGCCCAAGAGCTTGCGCAGGTCGAGCTCGACGTTCGGTCCACGCGGCATCGCGATGCACGCGATCCGGCCGTCGAGGGCCAGCGCGGCCAACTCGCGAGCGAGGTAGTCGCCGCCCACGAGATCGAGCACGACGTCAACGCCCGCGCCGCCCGTAAGGCGCGCGATCTCGGCGACAAAGTCGCTGCTGCGATAGTTGATCGCCGCGGTCGCGCCGAACCGCAAGCATGCGGCGCACTTTTCGCCGCTGCCGGCCGTCGCGTAGGCGATCGCGCCGAGCGCCGCAGCGAACATGATCGCCGTCGACCCGATGCCGCTGGTGCCGCCCTGCACCAGAAGGCGTTCGCCCGCGCGCAACCGCGCTCGCGTGAAGACGTTGTCGTACACCGTGAACGCGTTCTCGGGCAGCGTCGCCGCTTCGACCACGCTCCAGCCCTGCGGAATCGGCAGCACCTGGCCCTGCGGCACGGCAACGAACTCCGCGTCGCCGCCGCCGTTGGTCAACGCGCAGACGCGGTCGCCCGCATGCCAACGGTCGAACGCCGTCGCCCACGCTCGCCACCGTTCCCGCGACTTCCAGGCCGAGAATCGGCGATGCGCCGGACGGGGGCGGATAGTTGCCCGCGCGCTGCATGACGTCGGCGTGCGACATCCCGGCGGCCTCGACCGCGATGAGCACCTCGCCGGCCGCCGGCAGCGGTGCCGCCATCTCGGCCACCACCAGAACGTCTGGGCCGCCCGGCGCGGCGAACGAAAGATAGCGCACGGCTAGCGCTCTACCAGCATCGCGTCGCCGAACGAATAGAAGCGATAGCCGTGCGCGATCGCCTCGCGATAGGCTCGCAACACCTCCTGCCGCCCGGCAAAGGCGCTCACCAGCATCAGCAGCGTGGACCGGGGCAGATGAAAGTTCGTGATCATCGCGTCCACTACGGCAAAACGAAATCCCGGCCGGATGAAGAGTCGACGTTGCGTTCTCGCCGGGCTCGATGCGGCCGAACTGCGCCACGTTGCCTTCGAGCGCGCGCACGACCGTCGTGCCGGCGGCGACGACGCGGCGCCCCACCGTGCGCGCTCGCTCGATGCATTGCGCGGCCGCGGACGAGATCTCGTACGCCTCGGCGTGCATCTCGTGCCGTCGACGCGTTCCACGTTCACCGGCCGAAACGTACCCAAACCGACGTTGAGCGAGACGCGCGCGATCGAGACCCCCGCATGCTCCAAAGCCGAGCAGCACTTCGGGTGTGAAGTGCAGCGAAGCCGTCGGTGCGGCCACGCTGCCGGGCACTCGCGCGAAGACGGTCTGATAACGATGCCCCACGGTTGACGGGTCGGTGTGAATGTACGGCGGCAGCGGCATCACCCCCGCCCGCGCGAGAAACTCTTCGAGGCCCACGCTGGGCCGCAAGCTCGACCTCGCGCATTCCTTCGGCGAGGATTGCGGTGACGACGGCCTCGCCCAGCTCGCCGAACGCGATGCGCGTACCTTCGCGCAGCCGCCGCGCCGGGCGCGTCAAGGCGACCCACATGCGCGCCTCGGGGTCGTAGCGCAGCCCGTTCGCGGGATGCAGCAGCAGCAGTTCCGCGCGCCCGCCGTCGTCGCGTACTCCCAAGAGCCGCGCCGGGATCACGCGCGTCTCGTTGAGCACGAGCAGGTCCCCACGGCGCAGCAGTCCCGGAAGATCGGCGAACGTGCGGTGCGCGATCGAGCCGCCGGAGAGCACCAGCAGCCGGCTCGCGTCGCGTTGGGGTGCCGGCTGCTGCGCGATCAGTTCGGGCGGCAGCTCGTAATGATATGCCGCCGTCGATCGCTCATCGTCCGAGATAAACGACTCGCGTCTGCGGAAAGTAGTACGCGACGATCTCCTGCGCGCCTCGATTTTGCTGCGCCATCCCGCGCGCGCCCCACTGACAGAGGCCGACGCCGTGGCCGAGACCGCCGCCGTCCAGCGCCACGCTCCCGTCCTGCGGCGGCCGCACGCCGGTCACCAACAGGCTGCGTAACGTGCGAGGGCCGACCGCAAGGCGGAACGCCGTTCCTCTCACGTTGACGCTGCCGCGCTGCGCGACCAGCGTGAAGGCGCGCGCGCGTCCGCTGCCGTCGCGCTGCGCGATGCGAAGGCCGGTCAGGCTGCCAAGCGGCGCGAGTTCCGAGGAGAACGGCGCCGCGACCGCGTCGAGTTCGAGTGTGGCCGTCCAGCGATAGTTCGGCGAAGCGGCGCACCACGTGCAGACGACGCCGTCGAGGTAGGGAATCGGCGCGCTGCCCCACGCGTCGGCCGACGCTTCGGTATGTCCGCCGCAACACGACGAGTAGGCGATCTGCGCGAACCCACCGCCATAGGTGAGAACGCCGCCGGCGGTCGCGTTGACGGCGGCCGCGGCTGCGGGCGACTCGTTCTCGATGCCGCCGTACACTTGATCGAGCTCCGACGGAACGAGGTCGTACTGCCGGCGCGGATCGCTGCGCTGCAGTACGTAGGTGCGCGCGCAGATCGCCTGCGCCTGAAGCGCGGCCGCGGGCCAGCTCGGCGGCATCTCGCGCGGAACGACGCTCCACAAGTAGGCTTCGAGGTCGACGAGGTTGACGACGCGTCCGTCCTCCAGCCGTGAAAACGAACCGCGATACGATCGCCCACCGAAGGAGAACGTACCGTCGCCCGCCGGCGTCGCATCGCCGGTTCCCAGGAGCACGCGCAGCGCCGGCCGCGCGGATGACGTTGCCGGATCCGCGTCTTCCTGCGCGCGCGCACGCGTCGCGAGGAACGGCAGCGCCGCGAGCGTGAGAAACGCGGAGCGCTTCATCGCGGCGCGAGGAGCCTAGAAGAGCCGGTCCTGCGCCGGCGCGGCGCCGGCGAGGCCGAGATGCGCGTACGCCTGCGCGGTGGCGCGGCGGCCACTGGCCGTGCGCGTGAGAAATCCGGCCTTGAGCAGATACGGCTCGACGACGTCTTCGAGCGTCTCGGCATCCTCGGTGAGCGATCGCGGCGATTGCCGCGATCCCGGCGGGGCCGCCGCGGTACTGCACGACGAGCGTCTCGAGGAAGGCACGGTCGAGCCGGTCGAGGCCCGAGCTCGTCGACGCCTTCGCGCTGCAGCGCTTCCTGCGCGACCGGCAGCGTGATGCGGCCGTCGGCGCGCACCTCGGCGAAGTCGCGCACGCGCCGCAAGAGACGGTTCGCGACGCGGGGCGTGCCGCGGCTGCGCGACGCGATCGCGCGTGCGGCGTCGTCTTCGATCGGCACGCCCAGCACGTTTGCCGAGCGGCGCACGATGCGCTCGAGATCGGCAGTCGCGTAATAGTCGAGGTGGTGCACGATGCCGAAGCGTTCGCGCAGCGGAGCGGTGAGCATGCCCGCGCGCGTCGTCGCGCCGACGAGGGTGAACCGCTGCAGCGGCAGCTTCAGCGTCTTCGCGTAGGCGCCCCGGTCGACGACGAAGTCGATCTGGAAATCCTCCATCGCGGGATAGAGAAACTCTTCGACGACGTGACCCAGACGATGCACCTCGTCGACGAAGAACACGTCGCCGGCCTCGAGCGACGTGAGGATGCCCACCAAGTCCTTCGGCTTCTCCAGCGTCGGGCCGCTGGTCGGCCGGAAGTTCGCGCCCAACTCGCGCGCGATCAGCCCGGCCAGCGTCGTCTTGCCAAGGCCGGGTGGTCCGTAGAAGAGCACGTGTTCGAGCGGCTCTCCACGCTGCTTGGCCGCGGCGATCGCGATGCGCAGGTTCTCGACCACGCGCTCCTGGCCGACGTACTCTTCGAAGCTGTGAGGGCGCAAGGACGCGCCGAAGACTTCGTCTTCCAGCGTGTCGTGCGGGTCGACGACGCGTTCTTCCGGGGAGGGCTTGCTCTCCGCTGCAACGTCGTCGGGCCCCAGCAGTCGCCTGCGCGCGTTGGGTTCGTTCACGCCTGCTCCTTCGCCGACTTCGCGCGGTATATCTCCGCCAGCAGCGTCTCGGCCTCGTCGACGTCGGAGCGGCGTTCGAGCGTTTGACGGATCATCGCTTCGCCTTCGGTGCGTTTATAGCCCAGCTGCAGGAGCACCGCGAGCGCTTCGTCGGCAAACCCGGGAATCGCCGCGGACGACGTGGCGGGTGCGTCTTGGATGAGCAGAAATTTCGCCACCTTCCCCTGCAGCTTGGCGACGATGTCGCGCGCCTTTTGCTGGCCGATTCCGGGAAGGCTGCTGCAGCACCCCGTAGTCGCCGCGGTCGATCGCGGCCGCGATCGTCGACATCGGCAGCGAGAACGCCCGCGCCGCGGAGCGCGGACCGATCGACGCGACCGTCAGGAGCGCTTCGAAGAAGTCGCGCTCGATCGCATTGGTGAAGCCGTAATACGTGAAGCGGCCGCTGTTGCCGTCGACGTTCAACACGGCGTAGATCTCCAGTGCAACGCGCTCGCCCGTGCGCGGAAGCTTCTCGGCGATGCAGGGCGGCAGCACGATCTCGTAGCCGAGGCCGGCCGCTTCGACCAGCGCGGTTTCGCCGTTACGCTCGACGAGCGAGCCCGAAATCCTAGAGAACACGGCCGAGCTTCACGCGGCTCACGGCGAGGTTGAGAAAGGCCAGCGCGAGCGCCAGCGCGTCGGAGACGTCGTTGGGTTTGGGTGGGTGCCGCAGGTGGAGCAGTTGGGTCACCATTGCGTTGACCTGTTCTTTGCGAGCCGCGCCCGAGCCGACGAGCGCGCGCTTCACGCGCGCGTGCCCGAGCGTGTGAACGGCGACGCCGGCCTGTGCGCCGGCCAGGCAGAGCACGCCGCGTGCGTGCCCCATCAGCAGCGCGGCACGCGGATTCTTATAGCTGGTATACAGCTCCTCGATCACGATCGACTCGGGTTCGACCGCAGCGATGACCTCCGAGATGCCGGCGTGCAGCTCGCGCAGCCGCTCCTCGAGCGATGCGCTCGGGCGTGGGACGACGACGCCCGCTTCGATGAGGCGCACGTTCCCGCCACGCAGTTCGATGGCGCCGTACCCGGTGGTTCGCAGCGCCGGATCGATGCCGAGGACTCGCAGGCTGCGATCGATCAGGGCGGTGCGGCTCCGTTCACGGTTACCGTCACCGACGAGCCCGGCGCCAGCGAGCGTGCCCGCAGCGGGATAGGTGCCCACGACGCTGTCCGCCCGTGCCCAGGCTCGTGGTGTACTCCCACTTCGCGACTTGATAACCGTCGTCGGAGAGGGTTTTGACGGCCTGCTCCCGCGTCATGCCGTCGGTGTCGGGCACCTCACCCGAGACCGAGAGGGTGATCGTCGACGGTCGCGCCCTGCGGGCCTTGGCCCGCCTGCGGATCTTGAGCGACGATCGTGCCGTTGTTGGTGCTCTGCTGCGCGTAGCGGACGTCGTACTGGAAACCCGCCTGCAGCAGCGTTTCGCGCGCCGAGGTGAGGTCGAGGCCCGTCACGCTGGGCAGATTCGCCACCGGGCCGTTGGCGGCCGCCGTCGCCGCAACGGGCGACGCTCCCGCGGTATTTACGACCACGCGTACCGTCGCGTTGCGGTCGACCTTGGTGCCGGCCGCGACGCTCTGCGATGCGACCGTGTTCGACCGGAGCGCCGACGATCGTCTGCGACGTGTCGAGCGTGATTCCGAGTGTCGCTCGCTCGCGCTTGCGCCTTCTCCAGCGTCATGCCGACGAAGTTGGGAATGAGCACGGGCGCCGGGCCGTCGGAGACGACCAGCGTAACGCGGCTGCCGCTCGGGAACCTTGGCGCCTGGCTTGGGCATTTGGTCGATCACGTTGTCGCGAATCGGTGTTGTCGTAGCGCCGCCGCAGCGTTACCGCAAAACCGTCCTGCTGCAGCGCGCGCTGCGCGTCGTTCGACGCTGAAGCCCCGCACGTCGTCGCAGTCCGAGCAGCGGCTTGCCGTTGCTGACGACGAGCTCGACGACTTGGTTCGGCTCGACCTTGGTCCCTGCGGGCGGCGATTGCCGGATCACGTGATCGGGCGGCACCGTCTCGCTCGCGCTCTTGGTGAATCGCGTGCGCAGACCGGCATTCACGACGGCCTGCTGCGCCTGCGCTTGCGTCAGACCAGTGTAATCTCCGACGACGGTGCCGGCGGCTCCGCCGAAGAGCGGGTGCGCGAAGATCAGATATCCGAGGCCGGTCGCGCCCAAGAGCACGATGACCAGCGCGAAAGCGACCCAATGCCGCGGCCGGAGCGTTCGCCATCGTCGCCGTCGTCGGAACGGTCGGGCATCGGCGAGCGCCGCGGCGGCAGCGTGCGCGATGCGGCGGTATGTCCCACGGCGCGTCGTCGGCAATGCGGAAAGCCGCGACGCTGGGACGCTCGCGCGCCTCTCGCAAGGCCGTCGCCAGCTCGCTCGCCGATTGAAAGCGGTTCTGCGGATGCTTCTGCAGCAGCCGGTTGACGATCGCGGCGAGCGCCGGGCTGATGCCGGCGGCGCGCACGTCGATCGTGGGAACCGGATCGCCGATGTGCTTGAGCGCGACGGTCACCGGCGATTCGCCCGTATAGGGCAGCTTTCCGGTGAGCATCTGGTAGAGCACGACGCCGAGGCTGTAGAGATCGGAGGTCTCATGAACCTCGTGCTCTTGCGCCTGCTCCGGCGAGATGTAGTAGACGCTGCCCATCACCAAACCCGGCTTGGTGAGCGCCATCGTCTGCTGCGAGACCGCACGCGCGATTCCGAAATCGGAGAGCTTGACGACGTCGTCTTTGGTAACGAGGATGTTCGCCGGCTTGATGTCGCGATGGAGCAAGCCTTGGCGGTGCGCGTAGGCCAGGCCGCTGGCGATCTGCGCCGCGTAGTCGATCGCGACGGGCTCGGGGAGCGTTCCGTCGGCGGCGATGATCTCGCCGAGCGTGGCGCCGTCGACCAGCTCCATGACGATGAAATACGTATCGTCCTGGCGACCGACGTCGAACGTGTTGACGATGTTGGGGTGCGAGAGCCTCGCGGCCGATTCGGCCTCTTGGTAGAAGCGCCGCACGAACTCTTCGTCGGCGGCGTACTGCTCGCGCAGCACCTTGATCGCGACGCGGCGGCGCAGCAAGATATCGGTGCCGCAATAGACCGTCGCCATGCCGCCTTCGCCGAGCTTGCGGTCGAGGCGGTAGCGGTTGTTGAAGATGCGCTCTTCGATCAAGGGCCGGAGTTTCCGAGGCTCTCCAGCGCAGTCCGCAGCACGTCGCGCGCGATCGGCGCGGCGTACGTCGCGCCGTAACCGACGTTCTCGACGACGACGGCGACGGCGACGCGCGGGTGATCCGCGCGGCGCGAAGCGACGAACCAGGCGTGCGACCGTCCCAGCGGATTGGTCGCCGTGCCGGTCTTTCCGGCGACGCTGTACGCCGTGGAGCTGCGCCGGCGTGCCGGTTCCGCGCTCCACCACCGCGATCATCATCTTCGTCACCTTCGCGGCGGTGTCGCGCGATACCGGGTTTGCGAGCGTGCCGGTCGCCGAGACGCTGGCCGCGACGCCGTCGCGCACGACCTGGCGGACGACGTACGGCCGCGGCTCGCTCCCGCCGTTGGCGATCGTCGCGCCGATCAGCGCCATCTGCAGCGGTGTCACGAGCAGCGCACCCTGCCCGAAGCCCATCTGCGCGAGCTCGCCGGGGACGATCTGCGCCTGTGGCGGGACGTGCGGTCGCGCTGCGCCGGCAGCTGGAAATCGAGCGATGCGCCGATGCCCCAGCGCTGCGAGGTAGTCGTAGAACGTGTCGACTGCCCATCTTCAGCGCGATCTGCGCGAAGTCGACGTTGCTCGAGAGCGCGAAGGCGGTGGTCAGGTCGGCGTAGCCGGTCGCTTCGCTCTCGTTGTCGTGCAGCGTGAAGTCTCCGATCATGCAGATATCCCGGATCTTCGAAGTGCGAGTCCATCGTCAACGCTGCCGCTATCGAGCGCCGCGGCGGCGGTGAAGATTTTGAACGTCGATCCCGGCGGATAGAGGCCGTCGAGCGCGCGATCGAGCAGCGGCGCGCCGGAGTCGTCGCGCAGCGATGCGGAAACTCCGCGTCGAAGTCGTTGGGATCGAAGCTCGGCACGCTGGCCAGCGCGAGCACGGCGCCGCTGCGCGGATCGAGCACGACGCCGGCCGCGCGCGGATAGCTGCGACAGCGAGCTGAAGAGCTTCGCTTGGACGGCGGAACGATCGTCGTGACGACGTCGGCGCCGCGCGGCTGCGTGCGCGAACCCTCGCAGCGTCGCACGCGAGCTCCTCGAAGCTGCGCCGACCGGATCGCCGCTGAGTCGGGCGGCGAAAGCGCGCGGTCGAACGCTGCCTCGATGCCGCTCGTGCCGTACCGCGGCGAGACGTAACCCGACCAGTGCGGCGAGCTGCGGCCCGAAGCGGATAGACGCGCCTGCCCGTCGACGCGTCTGCGGCGAGAACGGTCCCGTCGCTTGCGAGGATGCGCCCGCGGTCCGCGTCGAGCAGCGCGTGGCGCGGGTTGCCGGGCCGCGCCGCGATCGTGGGCGCGGCGACGATCTGAACGTAGATCTGGCGTACGGCGAGCACGATGAAGAGCAGCGACGAAGAACGTCGCGAGACCGCGGATCGCGCGATTGGTCATGCTTCGCGCAGGACCGTCGTAACCCGCCTCGGTCTTCACCGCCATGTGCGGCGCTGGCGGAATTCGCCGGCGATCAGTGCATTGACGATCTGGCGCGCGCGGCCGCCGCCGACTCGCCGAGCGTCGAGGACGATCATCGACGCCCAGCTCGACCAGCAGCTGCGGCGCGACGTACGCGCAGGAAGGGAGCGTTCTCGAAGTGACGCTCTTCGTACGACGCCTCTCGTGCCACGGGCCGCGCTTGCCGAAGACCTGGCGCGTGGTAATCCCAGGCGCACAACTGCTTCTCTTTCCAGACGAAATCGTCGCGGACGCAGAGCGCGCGGCAGGCCGCGCACTGCGACGAGCTCGACGGCGGATGCGCGAGCCCCTCGGCGATCTCTGTCGGGAAGGTCTTCGATGTTGAGCACGCTGTCGCTCGTCGAGGCGCTCCGGGAACGGCGCGTTCCAGCCGACCGGGCGAGCAGCTCGATGTCGCGCACCGACGCGACGAACGCGCGCTCGTCCTCGGGCGGAAAGGTCCGATCGACCCAATCGAAGAGCCCGGCGCAGCGCAACGCCGACGTTCTGCCCGACTCGCCGACCACGACGCCGAGCGGCGTCGCAGGCGAGCGGCACGAGCCGCAGCGTAACGATCGATCTCGCCGCGTCGCTGCGGGCGCCCGAAAGCTGCTCGTCGACGCGCCAGCGTGCTGCCGTTACCGCCGAGCACGAAGACCTGCGGCTTCGCGCTGGACTCTACGAGGCGCTCGTCGCTGGCGCGCTGCGGTACTCTTGCAGGCTGCGCGGCGGCCCGGCCTTGCTTGCGAGCGCCTCCGCCAGCGCCCGCGCGGTATCCAGACTGGTCAAACACGCGATGCTCGCTTCGACCGCCGCCCGGCGAATCTTGTAGTCGTCGGAGATTTCCCGCGGCTCCCTTCGCATCGTTGATGACGAGATCGACCGCGCGCGAGGCGATCAGATCGAGCACGTGCGGCGAGCCGTCGGCGATTTTGTTGATCGCGCTCGGTCGCGATCCCGGCCTCCTGCGAGCACGCGCGCGTGCCGGGCGTCGCGACCAGCGTGTGGCCCGAGCGCGGCGTAGCGCGCGCAGCACCGGCAATCGACTCGTCCTTCTCTTCGTCGGCGATCGAGACGAGGATGCGCGCCGCCGGTGCCCGGCAGCCGGACCCCGGCAGCGAGAAATCCTTTGCGCAGCGCGCCGCCGAACGTCTCGTCGATTCCGAGCACTTCGCCGGTCGATTTCATCTCCGGCCCGAGGATCGTCTCGACGCCGCGCATCTTCGAGAACGAAAAGACCGGAACTTTGACGACGACGTACGGCACGTGCGGCTGAAGCCCGATGCCGTACTCCATGTCGCGCAGCGTCTCGCCGAGCGCGATGCGCGTCGCCGCGGCGACGAGATTGATGCCCGTCGCCTTCTGAATGATCGGCACGGTGCGGCTCGCGCGCGGGTTGGCTTCGATGATGTAGAGCTGCCCGTCGTGGATGACGAACTGGATGTTGATCAGCCCGCGAATCCCCAGCTCGCGCGCGATGGCGTGCGTGACCTCGGCGATGCGCGCCTCCATCGCGCGGTCCGATCGATTGCGATCGGATAGACGCTGATCGAATCGCCGGAATGGATGCCGGCGCGCTCGACGTGTTCGAAGATGCCCGGGATGAGGATGTCCTCGCCGTCGAAGACGGCGTCGACCTCGACCTCGAGACCGCGCAGATACTTGTCGACGAGCAGCGGCGCATCGGGCAGGATCGGCGGCGCGGACTCGGCGTACGCGGCGAGCTGCGCCTCGTTGTAGACGATCTCCATCGCGCGCCCGCCGAGCACGAACGAGGGACGGACGAGCACCGGAAAGCCAAGCTCGCGCGCGATCGCGCGCGCTTCGCGGAAGCTGCGCGCCGCTTTCCCCTCGCGGCCGCGCGACGCCCAACCGCGCGAGCGCAGCGTCGAACTGCTCGCGATTCTCGGCCATGTCGAGCGAGCGGCGGTCGCTGCCGACGATCGGCACGCCGCGCGCGGCTCAGCTCGCCCGCGAGATTGATCGCCGTCTGACCGCCGAAGGCGAGCATCACGCCGCGCGCGTTGGTCGCGCGGTAGGCGGCTTCGACTTCGTCGGCGCCCGGCGGCTCGAAGACCAGCACGTCGGAAATATCGAAATCGGTCGAGACGGTCTCCGGATTGTTGTTGACGACGACCGGCGAGCGGCCGGCGCTCTTGAGCGCCCACGCCGCGTGCACGCAGCTGTAATCGAACTCGATGCCCTGGCCGATGCGAATCGGGCCGCTGCCCGACGACGACGACGGCCTTCGCGCGGCGTCGCGCGCATCTCGTCGCTGTTCGCCGCGCGAGAGATAATAGTAGGGCGACTTCGCCGGAAACTCGGCCGCCGCGGTATCGACCATCCGAAACGCCGACGCGCGTCGCCGTCGGGCGACACCGTCGCCGCGGGCACCGCCGAAGCTCGCCGTCGAGTATCCGCGCTTCGAGCGCCGCCGCGCGCGCGCCGTTGGCGGCGGCCGAACCGGCGCGCTCTTCGAGCTCGACGAGCTCGGAGAGTTCGTAGAGCCAGAAACGATCGATCGCCGAGAGCTCGCGCGATGCGCTCGATTGCCGCATCGCGGTCGCCGCGAGCGCGCGCAAGAGTTCGCAGACCGCGAAGAGCCGCTCGTGCGTCGGACGCGCGACGACCGCCTCCAGCTCGGCTTCGCTCCACTCGCGCAGCGGCCCGGTGAGCGTCTCGCGGTTGAGATCCAGTCCGCGCACCGCCTTGAGCAGCGCCGCGCGAAACGTGCGGCCGATGCCCATCGCCTCGCCGGTCGACTTCATCTGCGTGCCGAGCGCCGTGTCGGCGATCGGGAACTTGTCGAACGGCCAGCGTGGAATCTTCACGACGACGTAGTCGAGCGTCGGCTCGTAGGCAGCCTTCGTGACGCCGGTAACGGGATTCTGGATCTGGTCGAGCCGCTGGCCGAGCGCGATGCGCGTCGAGATCTTCGCGATCGGATACCCGGTCGCTTTCGAGGCCAGCGCCGAGCTGCGCGAGACGCGCGGGTTGACCTCGATGATCGCGTATTCGCTGCGGTCGGGTGCAGCGCGAACTGAATGTTGCAGCCGCCCTGCACGTCGAGCGCGCGGATCACGTTGATGCTCGCGGTGCGCAGCATCTGGTACTCGAGGTCGGAGAGCGTCTGCGAGGGCGCGACGACGATCGAGTCGCCGGTGTGGACGCCGACCGGATCGATGTTCTCCATGTTGCAGACGACGATGCAGTTGTCGCCGCCGTCGCGCAGCACTTCGTACTCGATCTCTTTCCAGCCCAGCAGCGAGGTCTCGAGCAGCACCTGATGGATGAGGCTCGCATTGAGTCCGGCATCGAGCGTCGCGCGCAGCTCCGCTTCGTTGGCGACGATGCCGCCGCCGGTGCCGGCGAGCGTGTAGGCCGGGCGCACGACCAGCGGATAGCCCGCCGTCTGTGCAAACGCGACGCCCTGCTCGATCGTCGGTGACGATCGCGCTCTCGGCGACCGGCTCGCCGATCTCTTGCATCTTGAGTTTGAAGCGCTCGCGGTCTTCGGCGAGGCGGATCGTTTCGATCGGCGTGCCGAGCAGTTCGACGCCGTAGCGGCTCAGCACGCCGGCTTCGTCGAGCTCGACCGCGAGATTGAGCCCGGTCTGGCCGCCGAGCGTCGGCAGGAGCGCGTCGGGCCGCTCGCGCGCGATGATCTCCTCGACCGAAGCGGCGGTCAGCGGCTCCAGAGTAGACCGCGTCGGCGATCTCGGGATCGGTCATGATCGTCGCCGGATTCGAGTTGACGAGGACGACGCGGTGGCCTTCCTCGCGCAAGCGCGCGGCACGCTTGAACGCCGGCGTAATCGAACTCTGCGGCCTGACCGATGACGATCGGTCCCGAGCCGATGACCATGACGTTCCGCCGCGGCACTGGGGCAGACTCTTTACGGGAGCGGGTGGCCGGCCCCTGGCGGCCCTACGGTTGCAGCAATGCCGCGCGCCAAAGAAGGCCGTCGCGCGTGTAAGCGATGCGCTCGTGCATGCGGTTGGGGCGGTCCTGCCAAAACTCGAAGCGCGACGGCACCAGGAGATAACCGCCCCACGAATGTGGACGCGGAACTTCTTCCCCTTCGAAGCGCGCCTCGAAGTGCGCGTAGCGCTCCTCGAGCAGCGCGTACTCTTCGAGCGGCGCGCTCTGCTCCGACGCCCAGGCCGCAAGCTGATGGCCGCGCGGCCGCGAGCGCAAAGTATTCGTCGGATTCGCTCTCCGAGAGCGGCGCGACGTCGCCCTCGATGCGCACCTGGCGTCCATCCGCGGGCCAGTAAAACAGCGCGGCGGCATGCGGGTTCGCCGCGAGCTCGTGCCCTTTGCGGCTCCCGTACGACGTGAAGAACCGCAAACCGCGCTCGTCGAGGCCGCGCAGCAGCACCATGCGCGCGGACGGCCGCGCACGCTGCGTCGACCGTCGCGAGACACATCGCGACGGCCTCGAGGCGCTCCGGGCCGCCGGCGTCATCGATCCATTGCTCCAGCGCTCGACGGGCGCGCTCACGGATAGCGCCCCAGACCCAACCCGGCCAGGAATGCCAGCAGCATTCCCAGCGGCGCCGGCGACCGCGAACTGGCAGCGACGCGTCGACCGCGCTGCAGCTGCAGCGAGGTGATCCGCCCCAAGTGCGCGAGCGCGTCGCGCAGCTGCGTCGCGTTCTCGGCGCGCGCGTAGGCGCCGCCGCCTGCATCTGCGCGTAGCGCGCGCAAGCGCCTCTTCGTCGATCGTCGCCTCCTCGTTGGTTCCCGGAATCAGGCCGCCGTTGGGCGTTCCGATGCCGACGGTATAGACGCGGAACGTGATGGGCGCCGAGCAGCTGCGCGGTCTCCAGCGGATCGACGCCGATATTATTCACGCCGTCGGTGATCAGGACGACCACGCGATGTCCCTTGCGGCGGGAGCATGTCGCGCGGCCAGCGCGAGCGCGTCGCCGATCGCGGTAGCGCCATCGGGCGCGGGGAATCTGCATCGAGACCCGCGAGCACCGCTTGATGGTCGGCGCTCAGCGGGACGACGACCGCGCCGCCGCCCCGGCAAACGCGATGACGCCGATCTTCGTGCCCGGCGGGCTCTCGCTGATAAAGGCGCGGGCGGCGGCCTTCGCGGCGGCCGCGCGCGTCGGGAAAGACGTCGGTCGACGACATCGAGCCCGACGTGTCGATGCAGATGAAGACGCTGCCGTCACGCGCCGGCACGAGCATCTTGAGATGCGGCCCGCTGACGCCCAACACCACGCCGGCGAACGGCCAGCAGCCAGAGCGCTTGCAGCGCGCGCGGAATCCAGGCGCGCGGCTTCGTCGCTTCGGTGAAGAACGCGAGATTCGAGTAGGCGAGATCGTGCGCGGTAACGCGACGTTGCAGCGCGGCGTAGAGCAGCGCGAAGAGCGCGAGCGCGGCGATCGGCCGAGCGACGAGCCGCAGCGGATGGTCGATGCGTCACGCGCGCAGTCCGAAGGCGGCGGCCAGCGACGCGCGGCCGTCCTCTTCGCGCAGAACGCCCGTGCGCCAGTTTGCGCGCGTCGAAGCGCGTGCAGGAGCGAGGCTCCCGCGCGCGCACCGCGCGTGCGTAGGCGGCGCGCTCGCGCGCGCCGACGTAGGCGCGCACCGCGCCGCCTTCGGCTCCGCGCAGACGGACCATGCCCGCAGCGGAAGCCCGTCGTACCAGGGATCGCGCGCGATCAGC
Source organism: Vulcanimicrobiota bacterium (assembly GCA_963844705.1). Lineage (GTDB taxonomy): Bacteria > Vulcanimicrobiota > Vulcanimicrobiia > Vulcanimicrobiales > Vulcanimicrobiaceae > Cybelea. Next base: position 1,152,504 of record CAWJPI010000001.1, read on the forward strand.
GCCGTGCAGTCGAAGCGCGCGCCGAGCTCCGCCAGCTCGCGCTCGTAGCTCGCGTCGAGATCGTACCAATCGGAGATCGCCAGCAGCGCCGTTCCGCGCGGAAGCGCGGCCAGCGCCGTGCGCAGCGTGCGGCGCAGATCGAAGCGTCGCCGGCATCGTAGGCGAGCAGCGCGCGTGCGCGAGCCGCGCTGCAGCGCGGCCGGCGTAATCGCCGCCGCCGTCAATGCGCATGCAGCGGTCTTCGCCGGTGGCGGCGGCGAACCAGTCCGCAAGCGCTTCGCCGCGCCGCGTCGAGCAGCGGACGGCGGCGCCCGACGCGCATCGAGGGCGAAGCCGTCGGCAAAGGCGGCGAGCGTCAGCGTGACGTCTTCGAGCACCACGCGCGACTGCAGCTCCCCCGAGCGCGCCGTCGAGGCCCAGTCGATGCGCCGCACGTCGTCGCCGGGAACGTAGGCGCGCAGCTCGACGAACTCGTAGCCATCGCCGCGATAGATCGTCGGCGAGCCCGCACCGAACCGGCGCGGGCGGCGCCGCGCGCGAAGCAGCGCGTCGCGCGAGCGTCCGGACGCTACGGCGCCGGGAATCGCCGCGATCATCGCAGCGATCGACCGCGTCGGCGTCGACGCTCTCGGTCGCCAGCCGGTAGTTGAAGCCGATGCGGTGGCGCAGCGCGGGCGCGGCGACCGCGCGAACGTCGTCGGGCAGCGCGAAGTCGCGGCCGCTCGAGCAACGCCCGCGCGCGCGCGAGGAACGCTAGCGCGAGCGTCGCGCGCGGGCTCGCGCCATTATCGATCAGCTCGGCGGCGCGCAGCGACGCGCCCTGCGGCGGAGGGGACGCGTCACGCGCGTCGGCAGCGCGCGTGATCGCGACGAGATCGACGATGTAGCGCTTGAGCTTCTCGTCAACGTGCACGGCGAACGCCTCGCTCGCGCCAGGCGCGGACGTCGTCGAGCGTCGCCACGGCGCGCACCGGCTGCGTATCGGCCATCGCAAAGCGGTCGAGGATCTGCAGCTCTTCTTCGCGCGTCGGATAGCCGACGTTGACCTTCATGAGGAAGCGATCCATCTGCGCGAGCGGCAGCGCGTAGGTTCCCTCGGAGTCGAGCGGATTCATGGTCGCCATAACGACGAAGGGATCGGGAAGCCGTGCGACTGCGGTCCGATCGTCACTTGGCGTTCCTGCATCGCCTCGAGCAACGCCGACTGTACTTTGGCCGGCGCGCGGTTGATCTCGTCGGCCAAGACGACGTTGGCGAAGATGGGGCCGAGGACGGTCGCGAAGCGCTCTCGCGCTGATCGAAGATGCGCGTGCCGACGATGTCGCTCGGCAACAGGTCGGGCGTGAACTGAATGCGCTTGAACTCACCCTCCAGCGCGGCCGCCAACGAGCGGCAGGCCAGCGTCTTTGCCAAGCCCGGGCGGGCCCTCCAGCAGCACGTGGCCGTTGCAGAGCAGCGCCAGCAGCAGCGATTCGATCACCGCTCTCTTGTCCGACGATCGTCTTGGCCAGCGCGTCGCGTAGCTCGTTGGGCCGGGTCATCGCGTTCACGTATAGCGACCGCGACGTAACGCTCGAGCGCGCCGCACGCGTCGTCGATGGCGTGCGTCAGGTCGTCGTCGTAGGTAAAGGCGCCGCGCTCGAGTGCGATCGAGCACGTCGCGCAGCGGGCTTCGTTGGCGCCCGGGACGGCGAGCACGTCGCCGAGCGTCTCGCCTTCGGAGGCGCCGATCATGCGCCAGATCGGCGAGCGGACGCGCAACGCCGCCGCTGCGCGTTCGCTCGGCGTCGCAGCACGAGCGCGGGCATCCTGGACCTGTTGCCGGCGCGTGCGCGGCAGCGGCGGCGGCATCGCGCGGCGCCGGGGCGCGGCGACGGGCGCGGCGACGCGGCCGGACGGCGCGCGAAGGCCGAGACGAATGCCGAGAATGATGCGCCCAGAACGAGCGCGATGACCGGCGAGCGTACAGCGACTGCGATCGCGTAGCGCTCACGACGGCACGCATGCTCGCGCTGCAGCGACATGCGTTCGCCGGAGCGTTCGCCGCGAAAGACGTCAGGCCGTTGGTGTACCATTGCTTCGCCTTGCCGTCGCGCGCATCGCGCGCTTGCAGCGTGGCCGGTGCGATCGCGATCGCGCCGGGAGTGTGCGCGACGACGGTGATCGACTCTCGCGATACTGCGTTCCGCGCGGCTCCGCTCGTCGTCGAGCGCTCGTCGCCGAGCAGCTCGAGCTGCGCCAGCATCGGAAGCTCGAGGTTGTCGATCTGCGATGACGCGTTCGCGCACGCGGAGCGAGACGATCAGATGAAACGGCGCGTCGACTGCGGGGCGCGGCGCATCCGTCGAGAGCGTGAACGACTGCACGGTGAGGCGCTGCAGGACTCTGCGCTCGCCGGCGGGCGAAGCGCGCGACCAGGCCCGACCGCGAGGACTAGCGCGCGGTAAGCTTGCGAGCCATCGTGCGAAGAGATAGCGCGCGTCGAGCGGTCCGGGCGAGGCCTCGGGGTGAAACTGCACCGCCTCGATCGGCAGGGTGCGATGGCGAAAGCCTTCATTGGTTCCGTCGTTGAGGTTGGTCATCGTCGCTTCCAGTTCGTCGGGAAGCGAGTGCGCGTCCACCGCGTACCCGTGGTTGTGCGCGGTGACGATAACCGTGCCTGCGCTGCAGCTCCATCACCGGTTGATTCCCTCCGCGATGCCCGTACGGCAACTTGTAGGTCTGCGCACCGCAGGCGAGTGCGCGAGCAGCTGATGGCCCAAGACAGATGCCGAAGAGCGGCTTGCGTCCGACCAGCCCGCGCAGCACTGCGATCGTCGCGGCGAGGTCGGTCGGATCGCCCGGGCCCGGCGAGATGACGACCGCATCGGGCTCGATGCGCCAGAACCTCTGCTTCGCTCGCATCGTACGGAACGACGATAACCTCGGCGCCGAGCGCCTCGAGCTGCGCGAGGATCGCACGCTTCACGCCGCAGTCGATCAGCACGACGCGCGGCGCCGGTGGTCGCCCCCGCGACGAACGAGTCTTGTGCAGCGACGCTGGGAACGAGCGCCTTCGTGTTCGCCGTGCGAACGAACTCCGTCAGTTCGCGCTCCGCTCTCGCAGCGCGGCTCGCCGACGGCGAGCGCCGCCCAGATCGTTCCGTGCTCGCGCAGCGCGATCGTAATCGCGCGCGTGTCGGCGCCGACCAGCGCGGGCACGCCCTGTTCGTCGAGCCACGAAGGCAGCGTTTGCTGCAGAGATAGTGCGAGGGATGATAGGCGATCTGTTTGATCACGGTTCCGACGGCGCAAGGGCGCGCATATTGCGCGGCGCTGCCGGAGATGCCGTAGTTCCCGATCATCGGATAGGTAAACGTGAGAATCTGACCCGCGTACGACGGATCGGTCAGCGCCTCTTCGTAGCCGGTCATGCCGGTGTAGAAGACCGCCTCGCCGAGCGCCGTGGCCTCGACGCCGAGGCCGTGACCGTCGAAGCGGCTGCCATCGGCGAGGAAGAGCGCTGCGGCGGCGTCTTCGAGGCGCTCAGCATGACAGAGCGATCGTTCATGCGGCGAGCTCGGGGCGAGGTAACGAATCTCTCCGCCCACGATGGTCGCGATGACCTTGCGCGGAAGCCGCCGTCCGGCGAAGGGCGTCCATCTTTCCTTTAGAGGCAAAGCGCGAGGGATCGACGGTCCATTCGCGCGTCGGCGAAGATCGTGACGTCGGCCGGCGCGCCCGCGCGCAGCTGCCGCCCTGGATCCCCAGAATCGCGCGGGATTGCGTCGAGAGCAGCTCCACGAAGCGCGCAGCGGCAGATCCGGTCAAGCGCCGCGCGTAGGCACCGAGCGCGATCTTCGAGCCCGGAGAAGCCGGGCGCGGCGGCGGCCTCGTCCCCGCTTTCTCTCGCGCCGTATGCGGCGCGTGATCGGTCGCGAGCGCGTCGATGGTGCCGTCGAACGGCCGCGCGCCGCAGCGCCGCGGAATCCGCTTCGCGTGCGGAGCGGCGGATTGACCCGCGAGCGCCGGCGCCAGAGCGCGCGGCGTCGTCGGAGGTGAGGATCAAATGATGCGGCGTGACCTCGCAGGTGACGCGCGTGCCGCTCTCGCGCGACCGGCGGATCGCTCGAGCGCGGCGCCGTCGAGACAGTGCGCGATGTGCCAGCGCTTCTGCGTCGCAATCGCGACGAGCAGGTCGCGCGCGGCGGCGACGTTTTCGGCGATCGCCGGCGCGACGAACTCGCTCGCGAAGCTCGGATCGTCGCAGTGCGAGATGAAAACGCCGCCGGTCTCGCGCGCGCAGCATCGCCGCCTCGCGCAGCACGCGTGCGTCGCGCACCGTATCGCCGTCGTCGGAGAAAGGCGACCGCGCCGGCGCGCGCGAGCGCCGGGAAGTCGCACGGCTGTAATCCCTTGCGCCCCAGCGTGATCGCCGCGATCGGATAGACGCGGCAACGCGCGGCGCGGCCGACGAGTTCCTGCAGGTCGTCGAGCGCCGCTGCGGCGTCGAGCGAGGGATTCGTGTTCGGCATGCAGGCGACGCGGTGAAGCCGCCGCGCACCGCCGCCTCGGTGCCGGTCGCGACCGTCTCCTTTTCGGGGAAGCCGGGCTCGCGCAGATGCACGTGCATATCGACGAAACCCGGGCGCGACGATCGCGCCTGTCGCGTCGAGGACGTGCTCGCCTCTCGCGGTTCGAGATGCTCGCCGATCTCGATGACATGCCGTCGGAGACTCGCAGATCGCCGCGAGCATCGATCGCGCGCCACGGGATCGACGACTCTGCCGCCGCGTATCAGAAGCCCGGCCATAATGCGGCTCAGGCGCTTCTCGCGTTGACGAGGAGATCGAGCACGGCCATGCGCACGCCGACGCCGTGATGCACCTGGCGCGCGTACCGCCAGCCCGCGAACTCGAGCACGGAGTCGTCGAACTCCATGCCGCGATTGTACGGGCCGGGGTGCATGACGATCGCCTCGTGACGCAAGCCGCAGCCGCGCCGTCATCGAGCCGATAGGCCGCGACGTACTCGTCATCGGAGAGCGGCATCTCGGTGAAACGCTCGTTTTGAATGCGCAGCAGAATGACGGCGTCGACCTCGGGAAGACGGCGTCGAAATCGCGCTCGACCGGACGCCGTCGTCGGCGTAGCTCTCGGGGAGAAAACACTTCGGAGCCGACCAGCACGACCGTCGGCGCCAAGCCGGCGCAGCCCACGAATCGCCGAGTGCGCGACGCGGCTGTGCAGCACGTCGCCGACGATCGCGACGCGCGGCCCGACGAGATCGCCGAACTCCTCGATGAGCGTGTAGATGTCGAGCAACGCTTGCGTCGGATGGGCGTGCGCGCCGTCGCCCGCGTTGATCACGTGGCCGTCGAAACTTCAGCGCGATGCGCTGCGGAAAGCCGGCTTCGGGGTGGCGCACGACCAGCACGCTGATCCCCATCGCGCCCAGGGTGATCGCCGTGTCTTCGAGCGTCTCGCCTTTGGTCGCGAGGCTCGAGATGGCGCGGCGCGAGATTGACGACGTCGGCGCCCAAACGCAGCTCGGCCATATTGAACGAGGTAAACGTCCGCGTGCTCTCCTCGAAGAACATGTTCACGCACGTCTTGCCGCCGAGGCGCGGCGCCGGGGGCGTGCGCTTCGAACTCCGCCGTTCGCTCGAAGATGTAGGCCAGTCTCCTCGGCGGTGAGATCGTCGAGATCGATAAGGCTACGGCGTATCCGCACTCGGGGCTTCCCAAGATCGTGACCTCGTCGGCTTCCGACGGCTGTACTCCGCAGCACGACTTTCACCCGCTGCTGCGCGGTGGTCGGCATGAGCCGGCCGACGTAATCCGCCTGGATCGGCAGCTCGCGCAAGCCGCGATCGACGAGAACGCAGAGGCGAATCGCCGGCGGGCCGCCCGAGATCGGTAACGGCGTCGAGCGCCGAGCGAATCGTTCGGCCGGTGTAGAGCACGTCGTCGACGACGACGACGAGCCGCCCCGAGACGTCCACGGGAATCTGCGACTCGGGCATGCTCGTGCGTCACCCGGTCGTCGCGATAGAGATTGATGTTGAGAAATCCGAGCACCGGTGCGCGCCCGGCGATGCGCTCGATCTCGCGCCGCGAGGCGCATCGCCAGCGCTTCGCCGCCGCGGCGGACGCCGAGCAGCACCAGGCCGCCCTGCGCTTCGTTGGGCTCGACGATCTGATGCGCGAGCCGCGCGATGATGCGCGCGATCTCGTCGCTGCGCGCGATCGTGCGGCGCGCGGCAGTCGCCGTCATGCCGGCTCCTTCAGCGCGCGCAGCGCCGCTTCGGCACGCGCGAGATCGGCGCGATAGCCTTCGAGCTTCTCGCGCTCCTTCGCCACCACGCCGGCGGCCGCTTTGGCGACGAAAGCCTCGTTGCTCAGCTTCTTCTCGCCGCGCTCGACCTCGGAGCGCAGACGCGCGACCTCCTTACGGTACCGTTCTTCGAGAACGCCGTGCGGCGCGCGTACGCGCAGCGCGCTCAAGCGCCTCATCGAGCGTATCGCCTTCGGCGGCGCGCCGCTCGAGGCTCCGGCCGCAAAGAGCGCCAGCAGTTCCGTCAGCGTGCTCGGGCACGTTCTCCGGCGATTCGAGCGTGACGCGTTCCTTGGGATGCAGCCCGGACTCGGCGCGCAGGTTACGCACGCGCTCGACCGCACGCATCGAGCAGACTCGAAGTCGCGCCGCATCTGCTCGAAGGCCGGAATCTCGAGCGCGTCGGGCCAGGTCGCCGTCACGATGGTCGGGCCGTCGTGCGGCAGCGCCAGCCAGACCTCTTCGCTGATGAAGGGCGCGATCGGGATGAAGCAGCCGCATCGCATTATTCCAGACGAACGAGAGTACGGCCGCGCGGGTTTCGCGGTTTTCCTCGGCTTTCGTCGCTTCGAGATACCAATCGCAGAAACTCGTACCAGAGGAACCGCCAGATCGTTTCGGCGGCGTTCCCGAAGTCGTAACGCCGCCAGCAGCTGGCCCATCCGCACGACCGTCTCGCGCAGGCGGGTGAGGATCCAGCGGTCGGCGAGCGTCAGGCGCGCGGCTGCGGGAGCGTCATCGGCCGGCGGCAGGCCTTCGGGCAGCGCGAGCATGTAGCGCGTCGCGTTCCAGATCTTGTTGTTGAAGTTGCGCGCCTCTTCGCAGCGCGATTCTTGATAGCGAATCTCCTGGCTCTCCAGGCGCATCTGCCGAAGGATCGAGAGCCGAAACGCGTCGGCGCCGTACTTCTCGGCGAGGTCCATCGGATCGATGACGTTCCCGAGCGACTTCGACATCTTGCGGCCGGGTCGCGTCGAAGACCAGCGGCGTGATCACGACGTCGCTGAACGGCACCTCTCTTCATAAAGTGCAGCCCGAGCATCACCATCCGCGCCACCCACAGGAAGATGATCTCGCCGCCGGTGACCATGCGCCTGCGACGGGTACCAGCAGTTCAGCTCCGCCGACTGCTGCGGCCAGCCGAGGATCGAGAACGGCCAGATGCCGCTGCGAGAACCACGTATCGAGCGTGTCGGGGTCGCGCGTGAGTTCGTGGTGCCGTACGTCTCCTGCGCGATCTCGTGCGCTTCTTCTTCGTCTTCGGCGACGACCTCGCGCTCCGTCGGGCGTGTACCAGACCGGCAGTTGATGGCCCCACCAGATCTGTCGCGAGATGTTCCAGTCGCGAATGTTCTCGAGCCAATGCTCGTAGATGCGGCCGTAGCGCTCCGGGACGAAGCGCACGCGGCCGTCGCGGTAGGCTTCGAGCGCCGGCTCGGCGAGCGGCGTCCATCTTCACGAACCATTGCAGCGAGAGCAGCGGCTCGACGACGTCGCCGCTGCGATCGCTCGTCGCAATCGAGTGCCGATGCGGCTGCTCTTCCACGAGCAGCCGCCGCGCCTGCAGGTCGGCGACGATCGCGCTGCGCGCGTCGAAGCGGTCGAGACCTTCGTACGGACCGACGCCGACGTCGGCGCCGGTGATGCGCGCATCGATACCGATGACCGACGGCATCGGGAGCGACGTGGCGCGTGCCGATCTCGTAGTCGACGGCGATCGTGCGCGGGCGTCACCTTCACCGCGCCGGTTCCGAACTCGGGATCGACGGCTTCGTCGGCGATGATGGGAATCGCGCGATCGAAGAGCGGCGGCAGCCAGACGCGTCGTGCCGACGAGGTTCGCGTAGCGCTCGTCGTTCGGATGCACGGCGACGGCGACGTCGGCGAGCATCGTCTCCGGACGCGTCGTCGCGATCTCGATGCCGTTAGCGCGGTCGTCCTTGGAGAACGGGTAGCGAATGCGCCAGAGCGTGCCGTCGCGCTCGACGTAGTCGAGCTCCGCATCGGAGACCGTCGTCTTGCGCGGTCGGATCCCAGTTGATCAGCCGCGTTCCGCGATAGATGAGCCCTTCGCGATAGAGCTGCACGAAGACGCGCCGCACCGCCGCCGAAAGGCCCTCGTCCATCGTAAAGCGCGAGCGCTCCCAATCGGGGCCGAAGCCGAGCCGGCGGAACTGCTCGACGATCTCGCCGCCGTAGCGTGCGCGACCACTCCCACGCGCGCTCGACGAATGCCTCGCGTCCCGAGATCTTCGCGGCGCAGGCCCTTCTTTGCCAGCTCTTTGACGAGCACGGCTTCGGTCGCGATCGCGGCGTGGTCGACGCCGGGAAGCCAGTCGGCGTTGTCGCCGAGCATGCGGTGGTAGCGCGTCAGCACGTCCATCGGCGTGAACGTCGATCCGTGGCCGAGGTGCGCGCGCGCCGTGACGTTCGGCGGCGGCATGCAGATGATGAACGGCGGCCGCGCCGGATCGGGCTCTTCGTGAAAGTAGCCGTTGCGCTCCCATTGCGCGTAAAGCCGCGGCTCTACGGTACCTGCGGGTCGTACTGCTTCGGCAGGTCCATCGGTTCGCCAGCGTTCCGCACCCGCGTCGAATCCGCCTCTCAGAGCCGCACGTCGGAAAAGAACGCCCAGCAGGCCGCTTGGGGGCAGCTGCTCCTAAGGGCGCAGATTTGTTCCAGATTGAGGAGCGGCGGGCTCGAAGTTTACAAATGGTAATCGAGACCCGCCGCGACGACAAGCTGGGACAAATCTGCTCCTTAGGCCGGCATGTCTTTCTTTTGGTCGTGGTAGATCAGCGTCGGCGCTTCTTTCTTCTCGATCACGTCCTTGTTGACGACGCATTTCTTGACGCCTTGCAGCGACGGCAGGTCGTACATCACTTCGAGCATCGTCTCTTCGAGAATCGAGCGCAGGCCGCGCGCGCCGGTCTTGCGGCGCTGCGCCTTGCTGCGCGATCGCGACGAGCGCCTCCTTGGTGAACTGGAGGTCGACGCCGTCCATATTGAGGATCTTCTGGAACTGGCGCACGAGCGCGTTGCGCGGCTCGGTGAGGATGCGCCGCAGCGCCAGCTCGTCGAGCGCGTCGAGCGTCACGACGATCGGCAGTCGGCCGATGAACTCGGGAATCAATCCGAAGCGCAGCAGATCTTCGGGCATCAGCTGCTGGAACAGCTTGCCGATGCGCACGTCGCGCTGTCCTCCGGCTGCGCGCGGAAACCCATGTTGTTGGCGGCTACGCGCGATTCGATGATACGCTCGAGCCCGTCGAAGGCGCCGCCGCAGATGAAGAGCACGTTGGTCGTGTCGATCTGGATGAACTCTTGATGCGGATGCTTGCGGCCGCCCTGCGGCGGCACGTTGGCCGTCGTGCCTTCGAGAATCTTGAGCAGCGCCTGCTGCACGCCCTCGCCTGAGACGTCGCGCGTGATCGACGGATTCTCGCTCTTACGCGCGATCTTGTCGATCTCGTCGATGTAGACGATGCCCTTCTCCGCGCGTTTGACGTCGTAGTCGGCGGCTTGGATCAGCTTGAGAAGAATGTTCTCGACGTCTTCGCCGACGTAGCCGGCTTCGGTGAGCGAGGTCGCGTCGGCCATGGCCAGCGGAACGTCGAGGATCTTGGCGAGCGTTTGCGCGAGATAGGTCTTGCCCGAACCCGTGGGGCCGACCAGCAGGATGTTGGATTTCTGCAGCTCGACGTCGTCGGCCGTCCCGCCGGCGTTGATCCGCTTGTAGTGATTGTAGACCGCCACCGCAAGCGACTTCTTCGCCCGCTCCTGACCGATCACGTACTGGTTGAGGATGTGGTTGATCTCTTTGGGCTTTGGGATGTTCCGAAGCCGGAGATTCTCGTCGACGTTCTTGTAGAGCTCTTCCTCGATGATCTCGTTGCAGAGCTCGATACACTCGTCGCAAATGTAAACTCCAGGCCCGGCGATTAGCTTGCGGACCTGCTCCTGCGACTTCCCGCAGAAGCTGCACTTGAGCTGACCCTTGTCGTCTCCAAATCGGAACATCGAGCGTCCGGGGGCTCCTCCAAAACCCTTATGCCGGCATGGGCAGGCTCTGGCGGTTTTCGATAATTTGGTCGATTATCCCGTACTCCTTGGCCTCGTGGGCCGTCATATAGTAATCCCGTTCGATGTCCCTGAGAACCTGGTCGAGCGGTTTTTTCGTCGTTTCCTCGTAGATGCGCGCGACCGTCTGGCGGGTCGCGATGAGGTCGCGGGCGGCAATTTCCACGTCGGTGGCCTGGCCGCCGATCTGCGAGACCCACGGCTGGTGGATGACCACCTTCGAGTTCGGCAGCGCGTAGCGCTTGCCCGGGGCCCCTCCCGTCAGGAGAATCGACCCCATCGAGGCCGCGAATCCCATGCAGATGGTCGCCACGTCGGGCTTGATGAACCGCATCGCGTCGTAGATCGCCAAGCCGGCGGTTACGCTGCCGCCCGGGCTGTTGATGTACATGTCGATGTCTTTGTCGGGGTCTTCCTTTTCCAAGAAGAGCAACTGGGCGATGACGAGATTAGCCAGGTGGTCGTCGATCGCCCCGCCGACGAAGACGATGCGGTCCTTGAGCAGGCGCGAATAGATGTCGTAGGCGCGTTCGCCGCGCGCGGTCTGCTCCACGACCATCGGTACTAAGTGTCCCATGCTGCGTATAACTACGACGCGGGCGGCGTGGTTTCTTGGGCCTCCTCGGCCTGGGCGTTGTCGATGAGCAGATCGAGCGTCTTGCCGCGGACGATCCCATCCATCAACGAAAGTACGTTATTTCCTAGCGCTTTACGGATTCGCGCGGCGGGTTGGCCGTAGCGGCGCGCCAGCAGTTCGAGCTCCGCCGCGATGTCGGCCGGCGTCGCAACGATCTTCTCCGCCTTGGCGATCTGCTCGACGAGAAGCGTCGTTTTCACCGCCGATTCGGCTTGCGCGCGCAACGACTCGCGGAGGTCGTCACGCGAGCTGCCTTCACTCGCCGCTTCCTCGGCGAGGCGGTCGAGCTCCGATTCCACCATCGAGGGCGGCAGCGGAAACTCGTGCGCGCGCAACAGCTGCTCGACGACGGCGTTGCCGATCGTCCGGCGCCGGCGCGCGGTCGCAACGGCTTCCATGCGCCGCCGCACGTCTGCGCGCAGCTCGTCGAGCGTTTGGCTGCCGGAGACCTCGCGCGCGAACGCATCATCGATCGTGGGCAGCTCGAACTCTTTGAGGTCGTGCAGCGCGACTGCAAAACTCGCCGGTTTGCCGGCCACTTCGGCGGCCGGATAATCGTCCGGAAAGGTAACCGCAATGTCTTTGCGCTCGCCTGGGTTCATGCCGACGATTCCCGCAACGAACCCCGGAACGAACCGGCCCTCGGCAAGCTCGATGCTCTGGCCTTGCGCGCTGCCGCCTTCGAAGGCGACCCCGTCGATCGTTCCCGCGTAATCGAGCGTTGCGACGTCGCCGAACTGCGCCGGACGCGAGACCGGAACGAGCGTCGCGCGCTCGCGCGCCAGCGCCTGCAGGCTGCGCTCGACGTCGGCTTCCGATACGTGCGTGGAAGGCACCGAGACCGCGACGCCTTTGTACGCTCCAAGCTCGATCGAGGACGTACCTCGACGGTCGCCTTGAGGCGCGTCGGCCGGCCGTCGTTCTCTTCGAGCACCTCGACTTTGGGCCGGTCGACCGGATCGAGGTCGTGCTCGCGGATCGCTTTGGCGTAGACCTCGGGCACGACGTCGTCGAATGCGCGGCTCGTCACCGCTTCCGTGCCGTAGGCTTGCTCGAAGATCTTGCGCGGCACTTTGCCCTTGCGGAATCCGGGCAGGCGCACGTCCCGGGAAAGCTCGCGAAAGGCACGTTCTTCGGCCGCCGCGAGCTCGGGGCCGGTTATCGAGAACTCCAGCGCTACTTGGGTTGGGGCGAGTCGCGTTAAGGTTGAGCTGGTCATAGCAAATTAGCGGAAGACGAGATTCGAACTCGCGACCCTCGCCTTGGCAAGGCGATGCTCTACCACTGAGCTACTTCCGCACATCCTCATTATTATCGTCACGTAGGCCGTGAGGGCTGAGGCGGCCGGAGCGCGCGCACGCGCTCCATTGGTGGGCAAGCAGAGACTCGAACTCTGACGGGTCGCCCCACTGGAACCTAAATCCAGCGCGTCTGCCAGTTCCGCCACTTGCCCGGCGCGACCCTCATAGATAGAACGCGCCCTATCCTTTTCCTTCCGGGTGCGTTAACGCCGTATCGGGCTATAGCCCGCTTGCGGTCGGCTGGGGCGGTATCGGCGGCGGCGGCAGATCTTCGGGGCGCGGCGAGATGCGCCGGCGCCGCCGCTCGCTCAAGTCGCTGACCACCACGTAGAGCACCGGCACGATCGCCAGGTTCATCATCAGCGAGACGAGCATGCCGCCCAAGACGGCCGTGCCCAGCGAAATGCGCGACTGCGCGCCGTCTCCGCTCGCAAACGCCAGCGGCATGATGCCCAAGATAAAGGCGATCGACGTCATGAGGATCGGCCGCAAGCGCGTCCCCGCCGCGTGCGTCACGGCGTCGATCGCATTCTGACCCGCCGCGCGCAGCTGATTGGCAAACTCGACGATGAGGATCGCGTTTTTCGCCGCCAATCCAATGAGCATCACGTAGCCGATCTGCGCGTACACGTCGGATGCCGTTACCGGAATCGGCACCGGATGCCCCGCGAGGAGCGAGCGCACGATCTCGTCGGCGATCTCGGTCAGACGGCGGATGTAGATCGCGCCAACGCCGCCCAGGAGCGCCAGCGGTACCGCGAGCATGATCACGAACGGCGTCGTCAGGCTCTCGTACTGTGCCACGAGCACCAAGAACACGAAGAGCAGTCCCATGCCGAACACGAGGATCGTCTGGCTGCGGCTCTGGACTTGCTGGCGCGCGATTCCGCTCCAATCGTATGCCATGCCCTTGGGCAGGTTCTTCTGCACGATGCCGGCGATGGCGTTCAAGGCGGTGCCCGAACTGACGCCCGAACCCGCAGAGCCATCGACCTCGAACGAATTGTATTCGTTGAAGCGCATGATCGCGACGTTGTCCTGCGCGAGCCCCGTGTGCAGGAACTGGCTTACCGGCATCATGTTTCCGGCCGCGTTGGCGACGTAGATGCGCGAAAGATCCTGCGGAGTTGCGCGCTGGCCGCTCTTCGCTTGAACGAGCACCTGGTACGAGCGCGTACCGTAATCGAAAAAGTTCACGAACGTCGAGCCGGTCGTCGCCCCGATCGTATCGAAGAACGCCGACGGCGAAACGCCGAACGCCAGCGCCTTCGAGCGGTCGAACTTGGTGACGAGGTAGGTGCCGGTATAGAGCGTGGGCAGGCGCACTTGCGCGAGCGCCGGATCGTGCTGGGCTTGCGCGAGCACCGCTGCGCCGACTTTATTGAGCGTCGGCAGCCCCAGGTTATTGATGTCTTGGATCTCGATCGCGAAGCCGCCGGTGGCGCCTAGGCCGGGTATGGCCGGGGGGTTGACCGGCAGCGCCGTTACTCCCGGCATTTTTCGGAAGCGCTGATAAAGGTCGTATTGAAGCGCCAGCGCGGCGTTCTCCGCTCCTTTGCGCTGCGAGAGCGGCTGCAGTTGAACGAACATCGTCGCTTGATTGGAGCCGTTGTTGGCCAGCCCGAAGCCGATGCCCGAGGTAACGCCCTTGACCTGCGGCATTCCCAGCAGAATGCCCTCGATGCGTTTGACGGCCGTCGTCGTCTGATCGATCGACGATTGGACCGGCATCGTGATGACCACGTAGAGCAGGCTTTGATCCTCGTCGGGAATGAAGCCCTTCGGCGTGGCGCGGAACGTGAGGCCCAGCAGTACGAGCCCGGCGAGGAAGACCGCGCCGATGAGTCTGCGGCGGCGCACGAGCTTGGGAACCGTCGCCTCGTACCACCTCGTGAGGGCCGCGATCCGTCCGTCGAACCAGAGCAGCAGCCGGTTGCGCGGCGGCTCTACCCCATGCACGACGTTAAGGGCCAGTACCGGCGCAAAGGTGAGCGCCGTGAAGAGCGAGATACCGATCGAGGCAGCCATCGTCAGTGCGAACTGCTTGAAGAGCTCGCCGGTCGTGCCCGGCAGCATCGCCACGGGAATGAATACCGACATCAGGACCAGCGACGTGGCGATCACGGCGCCGCCGATCTCGCGCATCGCGCGCAGCGTGGCCTCGAAGGGCGACGCGCGATCCTCGACGATGTGCCGGACGATGTTCTCGAGCACCACGATCGCATCGTCGACGACCAGTCCCGTGGCCAGCGTCAGCCCGAAGAGCGTCAGCGTGTTGATCGAAAAGCCGAAGAGCTTCATCGCCGCGAACGTGCCGATCAGCGAGATCGGTATCGTGATCGACGGGACCAACGTGCTGCGCCAGCTCTGCAGGAACAGATAGATCACCAGGATCACGAGCACGATCGCGATCACCAGCGTGCCGATCACGCTGCGGATCGAGGCGCGCACGAAATCGGACGTATCGAATGCGATCGCGTAGCCCATGCCCGCGGGGAAGCGCTGCGAGAGGCGCTCCATCGTCGCGCGAACGTTATTCGATATCTCCAGGGAGTTGGCCGTCGGCTCGCCGAGGACGGCCAGTACGACGGCCGTCTCCCCGTTATAGCGCGCCGAGGTGATGTAGTTCTGCGCGCCCAGCTGCACTTGGGCGACGTCGCCCAGGCGCAGGAAGCCTCCGTTGGGCTGGGTGGCGACGACGATCTGCTTGAACTCTTCGGGCGATTGCAGCCGTCCGTTGATCTGGATGGGAATCTGGAAGGGCTGCGAGCCGCCGGTCGGGGGCTGGCCGATCGCGCCGGGCGCGACGTCGGCGTTATTGTTTTGGATCGCATTGAGCACGGTGTCGAGCGATATGCCGTTGGCTTGCAGTTTATGCGGATCCACCCAGACGCGCATGCCGTAGGTGCGGTCGCCCAGCACGTTAACCTGGCCGACGCCCGGGATACGCTTGAGTTCTTCGATCACGTTGAGGTCGGCGTAGTTGCTGACCGCCACGTCGGAGACGGCCGAGCTGGTCGAGAGCATCGCGACGGCGATGGTGATGTTGCCCGATGCCTTGGTGACGGAGACGCCGTAGTTCTGCACTGCCGGCGGAAGCTGCGAAAGCGTGAGGTCAACACCGTGCTGCACGTTGGTCTGGTCGGTCGTCGGGTCGGTGCCGAGCGCGAAAGTGCAGACGATCGTGCTGGTGCCGTTGGCGCTCGAGTACGACTGCATGTACTGCAGCCCATCGGCGCCGTTGATGTTGATCTCCAGCGGCGTCGTAACCGAGCGCATCACCATCGCGGCGCTGGCCCCGGGATACTGCGACGTCACCGTGACGGTGGGCGGCGAAATCTGCGGGTACTGCGCGATCGGCAGCGTGGGAATCGTCACGAGACCGGCGAGCAGCACGACGAAACTCAAGACGCCTGCAAAGAAGGGGCGCTTGAGAAAAAACTCGATCACGGGACCGCCTCGGACAACGCGACTCTCACGGGTAACCGAGCGTTCGAACGCCGCCTCAAGGAATCCCGCATTCCCGCCGTCAAGCGCCGTAGGAGCAAGCGCCGGAGAGAGGGAGAGCACCGCCCATCAACAAGGCTCGGTTCGAAGCATTCTCCGACAGCGTCTTCGCATTTGCGATCACGCTGCTCGCGCTTGGGTTCGTTCTGCCGGTTCTGCGCTCGCCGAGCAACCGCGAACTCACCCTGGCGCTCCTTCACCTCTGGCCCAACCTCATCGCCTACGCGCTGAGCTTCTCGGTAATCGGCGTCATGTGGGAGAACCACCACGCGCTCTTCCGTTTCGTCGAGCGCGTCGATCGCCGCACGGTCTTCTGGAACCTCGGGCTGCTTGCGTGCGCCGTGCTGATTCCGTTTGCGACGACGACGCTGGGCTCGTATCCGACGCTCCCCGCCGCGACCTTCCTCTACGGCCTCGTGCTCTCGTGCAGCGCGACGTTCTACAATCTGATGCTCGCGCATCTCGTCCGCGCGAAGGCGTTCTCGCCGGAGGTCTCGCCCGAGATCATCGCCGCGACGCTGCGCGGTTATCGCACGGGATGGGTGGTCTACGTCGTGGCGACGGTCGTCAGCCTCGTGCTCCCGCTTCTCAGCTTCGGCGCCTACCTCGCAATCGTCATCTACTTCTTGGTGCCGCGAGGCGCCGATTCCGACTACGCCCTAACCGCCCGCCGCTGGTAGAGGCAAACTTTAAAGGGAAGCCCTAGGCTAAACCAGAGCTTCCTGGATTTCAGTTAGTTCGGTTTGAATTCGACATGGAAGTCATACCAGCCGGCGACGGGCTGGCACTTCACCATCTTGGGAGAGTACGTGCTCTCGCGCGCGGCCTTGACGATTGCCGCGTCGATTGCCGCGTTGCCGCTGGAGGTCAGGATCTTCGTCCCGGTGACGTGCCCGTTGCCCGCGATGGTAACGACGACGTCAACGGTTCCGCTCTGTTTGAATCCGTGCGGCATCTGCGGCGGAACGGGATTCTTGACCGTGGCCTCGACGTTGGGATTGGTGCACGACGCGGCTAGCGTGCGCGAGGAGACGGCTCCTGTGGCGCCGGCATTTCCCGTGGGCGCGAGCGCGAGAGCGGGTGAGAGCGCCGAGAGCGCGATAGTGGCGATGGCGAAGATCACGAGGGTACCTCCAATGGCGTAAGGGTTGATGGTGAGACGGCGGGGAGGGTCGGCGCCGAGCCGTTCGATGCGGCGCACGAGAGAATGGCGCGAGCGCAGCGCGCTGGGCGTGAGCAGCGGCGGTTTCGCCGCACGCAGGCTCTGCGCGAGTGCGGCCAACACGCCGGCGTATTCACCGGCGCCGCCAGCGTTTGCGACCACCCAGTCGTCGCAGGCGACTTCGCGCTCTTCGCAGAGGCGAACGCACGCCAGGCGCACCCACGGGTTGAAGAACAGGACGGCCTCGATCGTTCTCGCGACGAGATTCCATAGGCCGTCGTTGCGACGCACGTGTGCCCGTTCGTGCGCGACGACTCGCGCGAGGTCGCTCGGCGTAATGCGGCCCGGCAGATCCTGCGGAATGACGATCGCCGGCCGCGCGAGTCCGGCCACGATGGGAACTGCGACCGCATCGGAGACGAGGACGCCGGGGCCCGCACTCGGCAGCGGGCGGGCGGTGCGGCGGATGCGTGCGATGCTTAGGAGGCTCGCGCAGAGGCGCAACGCGTTGGCGGCAACTCCGACGAGCCACGCCGCGAGTATCCACGGCTCGAAGCGCCCCAGCCACGCGTCGGCGCGATGCATGAAGCCGCCGATGGGGATGAGGGTGATGCGATACGAGGCCGTCGCTGCAGAATGCGGATGGAGCGAGGCGGGGAGCGCCGCGCCGGCCGCCGACGCGGCCGCGGTGAGCACCGGAACGATCGCGAGCGCGAGCAGCGTCAGCAGCCAGATCGCGCTTCGGGTCGTCGCGTTCTTTTGCGGCACGAGCGAAGAGAGCACCAGGGCGATTGCCACGATCGGCGCGCCTTGCCAAAGTCCGTTAAAGAGGATTGAGAGCGTCATTGGCTGGCCTTTCTCTTACGCGCGAGCGCCTTCTTGAGGTGAGCGAGGTCGGCATCGTTGAGCCGCGCGTCATCGAGCAGCGCGACGGCAAGCGCGCCCGGCGAGCTGCCGAAGAAACGGTCGAGCACGTGACCGATCGCCGATCTCGCGGCGTCGGCGCGCGCGAAGGTCGGACGGTAGACGAAGGCGCGCCCGTCTTCTTGGTGGGCGAGGTGTCCCTTCTGCTCGAGCGTACGGAGCGTCGTCAGGACGGTGCTATAGGTGAGCGGCGGCGGACCGAGCGCGGCGACGACGTCGGCGACCGTTCCGCTGCCCTTCTGCCAAAGAACCTCCATGAGCCGTAGCTCGTGGTCGGTCAAAACCACCGACTTCCGACGCGGCACCGCGATCCTCTCCTTCGAGATATTAGATTTGTAATAGCAACGATACTGCAGGCCGCCAGGATTGTCAACTAGATTTCTAATCGTTGCCGGCAGAAAAAGCCCCGTCGCGTGCGACGGAGCCCTTATCCCTTGAAAGGCGCGCGATCAGTCCCTCGTCTCGCGCGGCGTCTGCCTCGGCGGCAGCGGCTGCGGATTCAGGTCACGCTCGGCCAGATTGCGCTCGTGAACGGGGGATTTGCCGAGCCCACCGCCCATGCCGCCGCTAACCTCATCGAGGTCCTTGTTGTTGAGGTCTTTGTCGTCGCTCATTTTGAAGTCACTTTCCGGCACGAGAAACCAGCCCGTGCACCGGACTAGCATTCGCTCGCTGCTTCACGGGCCCCTAGCGAGCGTTGGTGGCTGCTCGCAACGCTCAAAAACAAAACCCTCGCAGCGAACTACGAGGGTTTGACGATTTTACACCGCCCCGGACTCGAACCGGGAACCAGATGATTAAGAGTCACCTGCTCTACCAATTGAGCTAGCGGTGCGCGCGTCTTATGCTGCCGACGGCGATGGCTTTTTGCCCATCGCACCCGCGGCACCCTCCCTTAAAACGCGCCGATGCCTTTGGGCGAGCCCCAGCCGCCCGGGCCCGAGTAGTTACCGTACTGTGAGGTTCCGGCAGTGCACAAATACGGCCACGTCGTACCACAACTGCCGTCGCTGCCGCTAAGGATCGGGTAGAGATGCGCTTGGTGTGCCGCAATCCAGAACGTCTGGCCGCCGTTCTGAGCCGTCGCATTGCCGGCAAGCCCGAAGATCCCGGCAACGAGACCCGACGCAATGTTGGTACCGCCGGCGACGAGCCACCCGGTGTACGTCGGCGCGGTGTAGCTATCGTAGATCGCTACGTTGAGGTCCGCTTCTGCCGAGACATCGTTGGCCGTCCGGAAGCTGCATCCAGGATCGGCCTGCCAAGCGGGCTTCGTAACCGTCGAACAGCCGGCGCCCGTCCCGTTCCAAACCTTTTCAGTCCAACCGCGCGGCGTCATGAGTGCTTGAGTGAGCACCGTACCGCCCACGGATACGACGCTGGCGAAATCGGCGGGATCGGCAATGCCGTAGCCGGCGTCGCCCGAGTCGGCAACGTACGTGATGTGCGGGGTGGAAAAGAACGCTACGTTTGCTCCCGTGCCGCTGAAGCCGTTCTCGATAATCTTCGCGTGAAGCGTCACTGCCTCGGCTTCGGCCGTCTGGAGGTCGCTCCAATTCGCAGAGTTTGCTTCGACGACGAGGATATGACACTTCGGGCAGCTCGCCGAGACCATCTCGGCAGCCACATCCGTATTGAGACCCCACGAGACGTTGCCCGGCGGGTAAGCGAATTGTCGTCCGAGCTGATTGTACTTCTTTAGATGCGCCGGCGCGGGAAGCGCGAAGGCGACGCGGTAGGTTTGCACGTCACTGGTGACGTTTGGATTGTCCCCCACCGTCACGATCGCGACCTTTTGATTACCGCCGAGATTGAGTTGGCTCGTGAGCTTGTATGCCGCTTCCAGATTGGCTGCAGAGAGTCCGGGGACGTTCGGATTGGCACCCAGTCGCACCAGCGCGTCGCATTGCGCCCGGCCGATACGGCTGCCGGCGCATGCTGCAACCCCACTCTCTGCAAAGGTTGGCGCGGGAAGTAGACCGTGCACCCCGAGCATTGCGTTGCCGTTGCCACTACAAGCCGCGGCGCCAAACAGCATAACGATCGGCACGAAGCGTGTCCAAAACACCTTCAACGAGTTCTCTCAATCTTGGCCTCGCTCTAAAGTCCAAGGCCTGCCGAGGCCAAACGACGTGGTCGGAACGGGATGAACCGCCCAGAGTGGTTGTTCCGCCCTGCTGACTTAAAGTCCGCTTAAGCTAGGAGCCGGCCGACGGCAACGCTGCCGTCTACGGGCTAGGTGGCGGCGTGGGTGTTGGCGTTGGCGTTGGGGTCGGTGTTGGTGTCGGCGCCGGCGTCGGCGTTGGTGTGGCCGCGACCGAGACGAGTACTGCGCCCAATCGGTCCTGCTTGCTCTTTGCCGGAACGGCAATCACTTGCGTGGGTTTGCCGCCGGCGGGATACGCCCACTCCCCCAACAACCTTACGCCGTGCGGGTTATGTCCCTCGTAGGTTCCCGGGTGATCGGCAAACGCCATTGCGTGCGTCTGGCCGCCCACGACGTAGCTGTACAACGCTTCGTTTGAGTTCTTCGAGCCATCGAGCACCGTCGTCCCCACGACGGTCGCCGCCGCCTGCGAGGCGGTAAAGCGATAGATCGTGTTCGAGGACCGCAGCGTCATGTATTTTCCGTCCCACGCGAGGGTCGAGTACGCGGGTAGCGTCTCGTTGAGCGACAGTTCGGTGAGCGCCTTTCCGCCTTTGGTCAGTTCGTCGAGCAGCCAGCGATTGCTCGACATGGTACCGTCGAGAAACAGATCGCCGCTGCGATCGTAAGCGACGTAATAGTACCGCTGAAGATTCGCATCGGAAAACGCGATTGGATTACGGGTAAGAGACGAGTAAATCGCGACCGACCCTCCTTGCGCGTTATTCTGTACCGAAACGGCGATATCGTTCGTCAGTACGTCGAAGGCACAATCAAAGGTATCGGCGCCGGACGCGGGCTCGAGCGTGGCCAGCGGTGAGGTCGCGCCGTGCCGGTAGATATCGACCGGGCCGCCCGTGTCGAAGCACATGTCGCCGTTGTTCGGATTCGATGCCCCCAGAAGACCCAGGCATCCCGTCTCGATTCTCTCCAACTCCGTCAGATCGGGATAGGTGTACAGGTACGTCCGGCCGCCGATGGTCGCGTAGATCAGCGTTCCGCTCGAACCCGACGTGGCGCGCGCAGGCTCTTGCGACGCGGCTTCCTGTTGAAGCGTGCTTGTCCCGCAGCCTGCAAACGGCAGCATCGCGGCGCCGGCCGCGAGGAGCGCAAAGAGCGGTCGGAACACGGTCACTCGCTAGGCGCGACCGAGAGGAGCACCGTGCCGAGGCGGTCCTTCTTACTCGGCCTGGGGATCTTGACCACGTTATACGCATTACCGCCCTTCGGGTAGTGCCATAATCCCAGAAGCCGCGCGTCGTGCGGGCTGCTCCCGTTGTATTTGCCGGGATGATCGGCGAGGAGCGCGTCGCCGGCGATCGTATCCTCGGAGTAGTTGTTGTCGCCTTTGAGCGACGTCGTGCCGACGATCGTTGCCGTCGCCCCGGAAACTGCGAACTGGTAGATCACCTTGAAGCACCGAACGGTCATGTGCGTGCCGTCCCAGCGCAGCGTGTCGTAGCCCGGCGGGCCGCCGTTGACGGTCAGTTCGACGAAACTGCTTGCGCCCTTGGGAAGCTCGTCGAGCAGCCAGTGACCGCTGCCGCTGATGCCGTTGACGAACAGGTTGCCGTCGTCGTCGTAGCCCGCGTAGTAGTAGTCGGCCATGTTCGGATCGGTGTACGTCGCAGGATTGCCCGAAAGGCTCGAATAGACGACGACCTGCGGCTTTTGTTCGCCGTTCATGATCGTGATCGCCAGATCGTGCGTCGTCGGATCGAAGGCGCAGTCGAACGTATCGGCGTTCGAGAAGGGGTGGATTTTCGCAATCGGCTGCTTACCGCCGTGCGCGTACACATAAACCGGGCCGTACGTATCGAAACACATATTGCCGTTACTCGAATCCGAACCGCCCTTGAACCCAAGCCATCCGGTCTTGAGCGTTTGCAGGGGCTTCATGGCCGGATAGCTGTACACGTACGTATTGTTACCGATTGTCGCGTAGAGAAGCTCGCCCGCGGATCCCGCGTGCCGCGCCGTGCCGGCGGCGGCCGCCGCTCCGGGAGCCTGCACGTTTTGCGGGACGGCCGGCGAGCCCGGAGCGCCGCAGGCCGACAAAGCGGCGAGCGCGGCGCTCAAAGCGAGCGCGTTGCGAGGTGGCCACGAGTTCTGCTCCTCTTTAACGGTATAGACCGTCGGGATAACGTTCGCCGCGAAGGTTCGGTTCCCGGCCGATCGGGCGAGGAAGAAAATGCGCCCTCCGGGACTCGAACCCGGGACCAACGGATTAAAAGTCCGCTGCTCTACCGACTGAGCTAAAGGCGCTCGCTCGTTATCTGGGGTGACTGACGGGGTTCGAACCCGCGACCTCCGGTGCCACAGACCGGCGCTCTAACCAGCTGAGCTACAGTCACCACGACTGAGATATTCTTCCCCCGCCGGCCGCTCACTAGCCGGTGATCGACGGCCGAGCCAACCTGCGCCCGGAGGGACTCGAACCCCCATCTTCGAGTTTAGAAGACTCGTGCCTTATCCTGTTAGACCACGGGCGCGCGGCCAGGCATGAGACCCTAGACAGGATACCACGCGGGGCACATATCGGGGCGAGAAGATTCGAACTTCCGGCCTTTCGCTCCCAAAGCGAACGCTCTAACCTGGCTGAGCTACGCCCCGATGGTCGGCGCGACGGACTTCACGCTTCGCAATCTCCTCCCCTATGCTCCGCCAACGCATTACAGCTGCAACGTGTGGCAACCGACGTACGTCGATAAATCCCCGTTGACCGAATCGGACGCAAGTGCCAGCGCGCCGGTAAGGCGCAGACCGGATTTCAATGCCGCGCGCAGCACGCGAAGGTTCGATCCCGGAACCAGCGCCGTGCACCACGAGGCGCCCTCTTCGGTGAGCATTCGCAGGGCGAACGCGAGAATCTGCACGAGATACGCGGGCGAAGCGCAGGCCAACGGTCCGACGCGGCCGTCGGGCCATACGTAGGCATACGCCACGAACTCGCCGCGTAAGAAGAACGCGCGTCCGCTGGCCTCACGCGCAAAGGCCGCATGATCCTCCTCGCGCGCGATGGCGCGCGTCTGCCGGTCGAGCGCGCGCAGCCCAAATTCGTGCACCTCGGCGTCAATTGCCGCAACCTCGAATCGATAATCGCCGGCGGCCATCTTTGCCAGCTCTTCCTCACGCGCGATCGCGCCCGCCAGCTGCAGAATCGGCTCGCGCAAGCGCAACCCGTACCGCGCCGCAAGCGCTAAGCTCGCATGATCCGAAGGGTCGACGAGCATCGTGCGCGCGCGATCGCCGGCCTCTTCGAACGCGGCGCTCAGCAGCGCGCGCCCGAGACCCTGACCGCGAAAGGACGGCTCGACGAAAACATCGCCGAGATAACGTTCGTCGTCGCAGTCGCGAGCCAACGCGATGCCGACGACCTCCGACTCGTCGCGCGCGGCCCACGCCGTCCCGGCCTCCGCGCAGCGCAGCGCGAGCCGGTGCGAGGTTTCATCCATGCCACGGCGCCGAACGATCGCGCGAACGTCCTCGACGGAGGCGCGAACGATCACCCGCGAAGCGCGGCGAGCAAGTTATCCGCCGCGCGCCGCCGGTGGCTCACCGCATTCTTCTCCTTCTCGCCCAGCACCGCGAAGCTGCGCCCCGCCGGCGGATAGAAAAAGATCGGATCGTAGCCGAAACCGTTGGCGCCCACCTCAGCCTCCAGCACGAAGCCGCTCACTTCGCCCACGGCCGTAACCGGCTCGGCGTCGGGCGCGAGCAGCACCAGCACGCAGACGAAGCGCGCCGTCCGCAGGAATGGCGGCACGCCGCGCAGTTCCGCGAGCAGCGCGGCGCGGCGCTGCGGCCAGTCGGCGCCGGCGCCGGCGTACCTCGCAGAGTAGATGCCCGGACGACCGCCCAACGCGTCGACCTCCAGCCCGCTGTCGTCGGCCAGAACGTTGGCCGGCGTGCCGCGGCGCCGCAGCGTCTCGGCCAACGCCCGCGCTTTGAGCAGCGCGTT
Organism: Vulcanimicrobiota bacterium; assembly: GCA_963844705.1. GTDB lineage: Bacteria > Vulcanimicrobiota > Vulcanimicrobiia > Vulcanimicrobiales > Vulcanimicrobiaceae > Cybelea. Next base: position 1,176,537 of record CAWJPI010000001.1, read on the forward strand.
GCCGGCGTAGGAGTCGGCGTCCTCGGCGACGTCGGCGAACTTGCGCGGCACCGTGAGCTGCAAGCCGCCGGCGAGGATCGCTTTAAGTTCGCGAATCTTGCCGGCGTTGTGCGAGGCGACGTACGTCTTTTCGACCACGTCACTCTCCCAGCCGCAAGACCGCCATGAACGCTTCCTGCGGCAGCTCGACGCGGCCGACGCGCTTCATCCGCTCTTTGCCGACCTTCTGCTTCTCCAGCAGCTTGCGCTTGCGCGTGATGTCTCCGCCGTAGCACTTCGAGAGCACGTTCTTGCGCATCGCGGTCACGGTTTCGCGCGCGACGATCTTTCCGCCGATCGCCGCCTGGATCGGGACTTCGAACATCTGCCGCGGAATCAACTCCTTGAGCTTTTCGGCCATCGAGCGCCCGCGCGCCGCGGCCTTGTCGCGCGCCACGATAAAGGAGAGCGCGTCGACCACTTCGCCGTTGAGCAGGATCTCGAGTTTCGCGAGATCTCCCTCGCGGTAACCGATCACCTCGTAATCCAGCGAAGCGTAGCCTTTCGTGCGCGATTTGAGCGCGTCGAAGAAGTCGACGATCACCTCGATGAGCGGCATCTCGTAGGTCATGATCACGCGGCCGTCGTGCAGATATTCCATGTTATCGAGCGTCCCGCGCCGGTTCTGGGTGAGCTCCATGATCGCGCCGACGTACTCGGGCGGCGAGATGATCGTCGCCTTGACGTAAGGCTCTTCGATCGAGCGGATCGCCGTTGGCGGCGGCAGCTTCGAAGGATTGTCGATCGTCGTGACGGTGCCGTCGCTGGCGATCACCCGGAACCCGACCGAGGGCGACGTTGCGATCAGCCCAAGGTTGTAGTCGCGCTCGAGCCGCTCCTGGACGATCTCCATGTGCAGCAGCCCGAGAAAGCCGCAGCGAAACCCGAACCCGAGGGCCACCGAGCTTTCGGGCTCGTAGACGAGCGCGGCGTCGTTGAGCTTGAGCTTCTCGAGAGCGTCGCGCAAGCCGTCGTACTCGCCCTCGTTGGGATAGAGGCCGCAATAGACCATCGGCACCGCCTTGCGGTATCCCGCGAGCGGCACGTGCGCCGGATCGCTGGCCGAGGTGATCGTGTCGCCGACATCGATCTCGCCTAGCGACTTGATGTTGGCGATGACGTAACCGACGCTGCCGAGCTCGAGCGATGCGACGGGCTGCATCTGCGGGGTGAAGATGCCGGCCTCGGTGCACTCGAATACGCGCTGGTGCGCCATCGACATGAACCGCGTCCCCGCGGCCAGCCTGCCGTCGACGACGCGCACGTAGCTCACCACCCCGCGATACGGATCGAACTGCGCGTTGAACACCAGCGCACGCAGGTGGTCGCGGTGGCCCTTGGGCGGCGGGACGCGCTGCACGATCGCCTCGACGATATCCTCGATGCCGACGCCGTTCTTGGCGCTGGCCAGAATGCACTCGCTCCTCTCCATCACGAGCAGCTCCTCGACCTCGCCCATCACCCGATCGGGGTCGGCGGCCGGGAGGTCGATCTTATTGATCACGGGGATGATCGTGAGATCGTGCTCCAGCGCGAGGTGGTAGTTGGCCAGCGTCTGCGCTTCGATGCCCTGCGCGGCGTCGATGATCAGCACCGCTCCCTCGCAGGCGGCGAGCGAACGCGATACCTCGTAGGAGAAGTCGACGTGCCCCGGCGTGTCGATCAGGTTGAGCCGATATAGCTCGCCGTCGCGCGCTCGATAGTTCAGCGTGACCGGGTGCATGCGGATCGTGATCCCGCGCTCGCGCTCGAGGTCCATCGCGTCGAGCGCCTGCTCTTCGAGGTTGCGCGCCGCCACGGTCTTGGTGATCTCGAGCAGCCGGTCGGAGAGGGTCGTCTTTCCGTGATCGATATGCGCGATGATGCAGAAGTTGCGGACGGTCTCCGCGACTTCGATGCGGTGCGCGCGGTCGGCTTTGAGCACGTTACGCCGCGCTCACATCAACGGAATGCAGGCGTTGAATGCGAGCCGCCCGAGTTCGGGGCGAAGAAAAAGCTGCAGGAAAAGCAGCACGATCAAAAAGGCCAGATCGAAGCCGCCGACCGGCGGGATGATCCGGCGGATCGGCATCAGCACCGGTTCGACGATCGACGCCAGCACGTACGAGAAACGGCTGCCCCTGAGGTCGGGGATCCACGAGAGCACCGCATAGACGAAAAGCACGATCGTGTACAGGTTGACGATCCATTGCAGCGCCTGCACCAAATCGCAAGTAAAGAGGTTCACGCCGCAAGGCTTCTACGAAACCGCGACGCGAGCCCGCTCGATAGCCTCCAGCTCTTCGGTCGATGCCGCGATGGTCGGCACGAATGCCGCCACCGGTTTGCCGAACGTGCGCGTGTCGTTGCGCGAGTAGATGCTGGTGATCACCACGCCGTCACCCTGCCGGTTGAGCAGCGCAAGCGCGTAGGAGAGGCCGTCGCCGCTGTCGCGGAACGCGTCGTAGCGTACGAAACCGCAGCGCGACATGTCGGTCGCGGCCAGTGCCTCGAGTGCCGCCGTGCGCCCGGCGAGCCCGTCGAGCTTGCCTCGTAAAGCCACCGCGCTGCTCTCGAGCGCCCCGAGGCGATCGGCGGCGCCGGAGGAGCCGCCCGAAATCAACTCATCGTGCACGGCAAGTAACTCGCGATCGCGGCGCAGCCGCGGACGGACCACCACGGCATGGTAGATGGCCAGCACCACGCAGGCGCCGGCAAAAGCGGCTATCGCCGCATAAAACGCTGAAAGCTGCTGCATCATTCTATCTTTTGAGAGGACCACGACGAGAGTCAGGTGGATCACGGCACCCGTAAGTGCTCGCTTACCGTTGCTACCTTCCGGTTCTGGCGGGGTTCACGAGTTTACGCCGCGTGAGGCCCAACTCCCATCATGGCCAGGCAATGATAGCATAGGGCGCCAACGATCTTTTCATGGTTCGCGTACTCGCCGCCGCCTTCGTCGTCGCCGCGGTCGCCTCGCCCGCACCGCTTCGAGTCTCGAGCAGCAATATCAATGGCGGCCTTCTCAACGAGGCCTTCATGGCGCGGGACTGCGATGGCGAGAACCGCTCGCCTTCGCTTGCCTGGAGCGGCGCGCCGCAGGGCACACAATCCTTCGCGATCGTGATGCACGATGCCGACGCCCCGATACCCGGCGGCTTCTACCATTGGGTCGTCTATAACGTGGCGGCCTCGGCCCACTCGCTGCCAACGGGGGCGGCGCTGCGCCCCGAGCAGCTGGGCGAGACCTCGGCCCGCACGACGGGCTACTACGGTCCGTGTCCACCGGCGGGGAGCATTCACAACTACACGATTACCGTGTACGCACTCGACGTCGCACGCGTGGCGGCTCCTGAGCCGCTAAGCGCCGCACGTCTGCAAGGCGAGATCGCCGGACACGTCCTCGCGCGCGGCGTGCTCAAAACGACCGCGGCGTTCAAGCTCGGCACCGAGAACGGAACGCCTTAGCGGCCCGTCGAAGGCCGCCGCAATGGACGAAGTGATCATCAAAGCCCGCGAGAGCGGCCCGTACCTCGTGCGCGGCAAAGTCACGTTGACCGATGCCGACGGCAACCAGTATGAAGTGCAGGGCGAGAACATCGCGCTGTGCCGCTGCGGGGGATCGCTAACGAAGCCGTTCTGCGACGGCTCGCATAAGACCAACGGCTTTGCGGCGACGGAGCGCGCCGCGGTTGCCGCAGTCGCCGAGGAGAGCGCCGGCTAAGGTGCCCTCGTACGTCTGTCAGGGGCGCGTACCGCATAAACGGCACATCCAGTTTCGCCGGCCCGATGGCGGCCTCTATGCCGAGGAGCTGTTCTCGACCAAGGGATTCGAGAGCGTCTACTCGCTGCTCTATCACGAGCGCCCGCCCACGGCGACGCTCGACGTTCGCGCGTGGGACCGGCCACCGGTCCTGCTGGCGCCAAACGAGCCGCTGCGCAATCGCCACTTCAAGACGCCGGCCTTGAGCCTATCCGGCGCCGACGCGCTCGAGTCGCGCACGCCGCTGCTCGGCAACGACGACATCGTGATCTCGGTCGCCACGGCCGCGCGCCCGATGGACTACTTCTATCGGAACACCGGCGGCGACGAGCTGCTCTTCATCCATCAGGGTTCGGGGACGATCGAGAGCCAGTTCGGCGAGCTCGCATATCGCCCCAACGACTATCTGATCATTCCCACGGGCACGACGTATCGCGTCGTCCCCTCCTCGCCGACGCGGATGCTCGTGCACGAATCGACCGGCCGGGTGACCATTCCGCGCAAGTACCGCAACGAGTTCGGCCAGCTCGAAGAGCACGCGCCCTACTACGAGCGCGACTTCCGGGCTCCGGTGCTGCAGGCGCCCGTCGAGGCCCGCGGCGAGTACGAGGTGCGCGTGACCAACGGCGGCCGCAACGCGATCTACGTCGTGCAGAACCACCCGTGCGACGTCGTCGGCTGGGACGGCTACTGCTATCCCTATGCCTTCAACATCGACGAGTTCGCGCCGATCACCGGCAAGCTGCATCAGCCGCCGCCGGCGCACGCGACGTTCGATGCGCCCGGCGCCGCGTTCTGCGCGTTCGTGCCGCGGCTCTTCGACTATCATCCGCTGGCGATTCCGGTTCCCTACAATCACTCCAGCGTCGACTGCGACGAAGTTCTCTACTACGTTAGCGGCAACTTCATGAGCCGACGCGGCGTCGAAGAGGGCTCGATCACGCTGCACGCTGCGGGCGCGCCGCACGGTCCACAGCCGGGCGCCGTCGAGCAGAGCCTCGGCAAGACGTCGACCGACGAGATCGCGGTCATGGTCGACACCTTCCGCCCGCTGCAGCTGGCGCAGGCCGCGATCGAGTGCGAAGATCCTGCCTACTTCCGCTCGTGGATCGAGTTGCCGGCACAAGCCTAAAAAGCGCTAGATCGCGCGTTCGATGCGCCCTCGCGCGCAGCCGAAACCGATGCGCCGCGCCCCGGATCGTTCGCACCAGCCGCGCAGCACGATCTCGTCGCCATCCTCCAAGAAAGTCCGCGTCTCGCCGTTGGAAAGCGAGATCGGGCGTTCGCCGTTCCACGATAGTTCGATCAGGCTTCCTTGGCTGCGCGCCTCCGAGCCGCTGATCGTCCCCGACGCGAAGAGATCTCCCGGACGCACGACCGCACCGTTGACGGTGGCGTGCGCCAGTTGCTGCGCGATGCTCCAGTAGAGCTCGCGATAGTTCGTACGCGAGATCGTCTGCGGCGCTGCGCCGCGCTGCGCCATCTCCTTCGTGCGCAAGTCGACCGCCAGCGAGATATCGTAGGCAAGCGCTGCCGATGGGCGCAGGTATGCCAGCGGCGGCGGCTCCTGCGACGGCGCCGGCGCGCGGAAGGGTTCGAGCGCGTCGAGCGAGACGATCCACGGCGAGATCGTCGTCGCGAACGATTTCCCGAGAAATGGGCCAAGCGGCTGATACTCCCACGCTTGAATGTCGCGCGCGCTCCAGTCGTTGACGAGTACGAGCCCGAAGACGTGCTCCATCGCACGATCGACCGCAATATGCTGGCCCAGCTCGTTGCCGGGCCCGGTAACGAAGCCCATCTCCAGCTCGATGTCCAGACGCCGGCTCGGGCCGAAGGAGGGCGCGGCCTCGGAAGGGGCTTTGCGCTGGCCGCTCGGCCGGCGGACCGGCGTGCCGTCGATCACGACGGTACTCGAGCGCCCGTGGTAACCAACCGGTAGCCAGCGCCAGTTCGGCAGCAGCGGCTCGGCGTCGGGCCGGAAGAGGCGCCCGAGATTCGTCGCGTGTTCGAGCGACGAGTAGAAGTCGACGTAATCCCCGATCTCCATCGGCACGCGCATCCGAACCGCGTCTTGGCGGAAGAACAGCGCCGCGCCGCCGTCGCGCAATCGCGGGTTGCCGTCGCGTGCGAGCAGCGCGGAGAGGCGCTCTCGCAGCGCGCGCCACGTCGCGTGGCCTGCGGCGAGCAGCGGATTGAGGCGCTGGGCCTGCGCGAGGTCGCGTGGACACGCGCCGTCGAGCAGCCCCGCGGATGCAGCACCGTGCAGATCGAGAATCTCTTCGCCAATCGCGACGCCGATGCGCGCGCGACCGTCTCGCTCGAAGACGCCCAGCGGCAAGTTCTGAATCGGAAAGTCGCTCGCCTCGGGCACCGCTACCCACGACTCCAGGTGCGGATCGGTGGTCGCGTCGCGCTCGTTCATCGTGCGGCCAGCATGCCGAGCGCGGTGAGGTCTTCGACCGGCTCCGAGAAGCTGCAGCTGCCGTAGGCGATAAATGCATCGCCGCGCATCGCGGCGAGCTGTCCTGAGTTCGACGCGCTCGCCGCGCCACTGCAATGTTGACGGCGAAAACGTAAATGCGCCTGCATCTTCTTCCGCGACGATCGCGTGCAGCGTCTCGCGCGAAACGCGCGTGGCCAGCGCCGCTGCCGTCAACAGGTTGAGAAAGCCATGCATCGGAAAGCTCGTCGCGGCGTCCATATGGCGCACCGGATGGTGCAAGCCCGCCGTCGCCTTGAACGCGACGCGTTGTGCCGCTGCCGCCGCGATGAAATCGGCAACCTCGCCGATGCTGGGGAACGCTTGCGCGGTCACGCCGCCGCAGCGCAGCTTCGCGCGAAATCCCGCCGCCGCGGCGGCTGCCAACGCGCGCACAACGCTCGGCATCTCGCCCGGCGTGCGCGTAAACTCGACGTAGGTCGGCAGATCGTCGAGACGTTCTGCGGCAATGCGCTCGCGCAAGTGTTGCAGCGGCGCGACGAACTCACCTTCGCGCACCACGCTCGCGGGCAGCGCGATCTCGAGCGCCTCGATGCGCGCGCCGCGCCGGCGCAGATCGGCGGTAGCGGCAAGGCGCGATGCGACTTCTTCGAACCACCGCGCCTCGTCGCCGGGGACGTCGACGATCGCCGAAAAGGCCGCATCGACCGCCTGCGGATTCGATGCGAGCACCGAGACGGGTATGATGAACCGCCCCAGCATCCAGGCGTGCGGACCGTTACGGGCCTGGCGGTATTCCCGTGCGGCTTGCCCGATTGCGAGTTTTGCCGGAGGGAAGAGTCCCGCATAGTCGACCAGGCCGCTAAAAGCGGTGCGTGCCGACGGCTCCGGTGCGACGGATGTCTCCATAGAAGCCTGCTTTCGCGACAGGGCCGCCGCCGCGCCTTCGCCAAGTCGCAGCGCATGAGTATCGCGACCGAGGCGCGCAGCAATCCGCTCGCGCAGATCGACTGGGACTACGTCGAGTTCTACGTCGGCAACGCCAAACAGGCTGCCCACTACTACATGTCGGCGTTCGGATTCGAGCAGGTCGCGTACGCGGGCCCAGAAACCGGAGTGCGCGACCGCGTCAGCTATCTGTTGCAGCAAAACAAGTTGCGGTTTCTGCTCACGGCGAGTCTCGTGCCCGACGACGAGATCGCGCGCCACGTCGCGCTGCACGGCGACGGCATCAAAGACGTCGCGATCCTCGTCGAGGACGCGCAGGCCGCCTTCGAGATGGCGGTCAGGGGCGGCGCGCGCGTCGTGCAGGCGCCTGCCACCATCGAAGACGCCGACGGGCGCTTCCTGCGCGCGGTGATCGCAACCTACGGCGATACCGTCCATTCGTTCATCCAGCGCAACGGCTACACGCGGCGTCTTCGCGCCCGGATTCGTCGAGGCGCATAAGCGCATCGCGGCCGTCCAGGCGCCGAATCTGCAGTTCATCGACCACTGCGTCGGCAACGTCGGCTGGGGCGAGATGGACGCCTGGGGCGATTTCTACGCCCGCGTCTTCGGTTTCTCGCAGCTCGTCTCGTTCGACGACAAGGACATCTCGACCGAGTACACGGCGCTGCGCTCGAAGGTGATGACCGATCCGCGCCATCGCGTGAAGTTTCCGATCAACGAGCCCGCGCAAGGCAAGAAGAAGTCGCAGATCGAGGAGTACCTCGATTTCTATCACGGCGCGGGCGTGCAGCACATGGCGATCCGCACCGACGACATCGCCGCGACGATTCGCGCGCTCAAAGCCAACGGCGTCGAGTTTCTCGACACGCCCGACTCGTATTACGACATGCTCGAGGAACGCGTGGGCAAGATCGACGAGGCGATGGAAACGCTGCGCGATCTTCGGATTCTCGTCGATCGCGACGACATGGGTTACATGCTGCAGATCTTCACGAAGCCGCTGCAAGACCGGCCCACGCTCTTCTTCGAGATCATCCAGCGCAAGGGCAGCCTTTCGTTCGGTAAGGGGAACTTCAAGGCGCTCTTCGTCTCGATCGAGCGCGAACAGGAGAAACGAGGAACTCTCTAATGGCTATGGTCGCCGGTGCCGCGCTCGACCGCGAGCACCTGCTCGACTGGTACCGTCGCAATCGCGAGCAGACGGCGAGACTCTTCGCGCTCGTTCACGACGACGCGTTTTACGATCGTCCGATTCCGCTTCGCCATCCGTTCGCTTTCTACGAAGGACACATCCCGGCGTTCAGCTTTCTGACGCTCGAGGTTCGCGCGCTGGGCGAGGGTTCGATAACGCGGCATTCGAGCGGCTCTTCGAGCGGGGCATCGATCCCGCGTCGCTGACCGAGGCCCGCGGCCACGACCGCGGCGAGTGGCCGCAACGCGCTGCCGTGGCGGCGTTCGCGGCACACTGCGACGAACGCGTCGAACGCGCGCTGGGCGAAGCCCCGATCGACGATCCGGCGAGCCCGTTGCTGCGCGGCGCGCAAGCCGCCTACACGATTCTCGAGCACGAGCAGATGCATCAGGAGACGCTGCTGTACATCTTCCATCAGCTCGACGCGGGCCGCAAGGGATTCGTTGCGCAGGAGCATCGCGACTCGTCGTCGCCGAGCGCTCAGACGCGCGAGATCGGCGCCGGAATCGCCACCCTGGGCGTCGAGCCCGACGAGATTCCCTTCGGCTGGGACAACGAGTTCGGCCGGACGGAGGTCGACGTTGACGGCGTTCGAGATCGCGAAGTATCCCGTGACCAACGGCGACTGGCTGCGCTTCGTGGCGCACGGCGGCCCCGTGCCGCAGTTCTGGAAGCGGGGCGACGACGCGTGGCAACTGCGCCTGCAATGTTCGAGGAGATTCCGCTGCCGCACTCGTGGCCGGTCTACGTCACGCACGACCAGGCCGAGGCCTACGTGCGGTGGGCCGGCATGCGCTTGCCGACCGAGGCGGAGTATCATCGCGCCGCGTTCGGCACGCCGCAGGGCGACGAGCGAGCCATTTCCGTGGGGCGCCGAAGAGCCGTCGCCGCGCCGCGGGAACTTCGATTTCGCGCGCTTCGATCCCGAACCGGTCGACGCGCATCCGGCCGGCGAGAGCGCCTGGGGCGTCGCCGATCTGATCGGCAACGGCTGGGAGTGGACGTCAACGCCGTTTGCGCCGCTGCCGGGCTTTGCGCCGATGGCCTCGTATCCGCAGTACTCCGCCGATTTCTTCGACGGCAGGCACTACGTCATGAAAGGCGCTAGCCCCGTGACCCCGCGCGAGCTGATTCGCCGCTCGTTCCGCAACTGGTTCTTCGACGACTATCCCTACATGTACGCAAAGTTCCGCTGCGTGGAGGCCCGATGACGGCGATTACCGTTGCCTACGGCGACGGCATCGGACCCGAGATCATGACCGCGACGCTGCGCATCCTCGAGGCTGCCGGCGCGCAGCTCGAGCTCGAGCCGATCGAGATCGGCGAGGCGGTCTACAACAAAGGTTTGAGCAACGGCATCGAGCCGTCCTCTTGGGAGTCGCTGCGCCGCACGAAGGTTTTCTCGAAGGCGCCGATCACGACGCCGCAAGGCGGCGGTTTCAAGAGCCTCAACGTGACCGTGCGCAAGACGCTCGGGATGTACGCCAACGTTCGGCCGTGCGCTTCGCTCTATCCCTACGTCGCGACCAAGCATCCCAACATGGACATCGTCATCGTCCGCGAGAACGAAGAGGACGTCTACGGCGGCATCGAGCACCGCCAGACCAATCAGGTCGCCCAGTGCCTCAAGCTGATCTCGCGGCCGGGAAGCAAGCGCATCATCCGCTACGCCTTCGAGTACGCGCGCGCCAACAAGCGTAAGAAAGTCACGTGCTTCACCAAAGACAACATCATGAAGATCACGGACGGCCTGTTCCACCGCACGTTCAACGAGATCGCCCAAGAGTACCCCGAGATCGAGAACGAGCACTGGATCGTCGACATCGGCGCCGCGAAGATGGCCGACACGCCCGAAGCGTTCGACGTGATCGTGATGCCGAATCTCTACGGCGACGTGCTCTCCGACGTCGCCGCACAGATCACGGGCTCCGTAGGCCTGGCCGGCTCCGCCAATATCGGCGATCACTGCTCGATGTTCGAAGCGATCCACGGCTCGGCGCCGCGCCGTGCCGGGCAGAACCTCGCCAATCCCTCGGGCCTTCTGCACGGCGCCATTCTGATGCTCGTGCACATCGGCCAGCCCGACGTCGCCGAGAGCGTGCACAACGCCTGGCTGCGGACGATCGAAGACGGCGTGCACACCTACGACATCTTCAAGGAAGGCACGTCGCGCAGGAAGGTCGGCACGAAAGAGTTCGCCGATGCGGTGATCGCCCGTCTGGGTGAGAAGCCCGAGCATCTCAAGCCGGTCGAGTACGACAAGGAGGCGCAGATGAATCTCGCGATCCGGCCGGCTGGCAAGCCGCCGATGAAGCAGCGCGCCGGCGTCGATCTCTTCATCGACCGCCGCGACGGCGATCCCGACGGGATCGCTGCGTTGATGCAGCAGTTCGACGTTGACGGGGCGCGGCTCACGACGATCAGCAATCGCGGTACGAAAGTCTGGCCGAACGGGAATCCCGACACGTATTGGAGCGATCACTGGTGCTGCCGCTTCGAGGCCGACGGCGCGCCGTTCACCGCCGGACACGTCGTACGACTGCTGGAGGCGGCGCACGCGCCGGCTTCGACGTGATCAAGACCGAGGGGCTCTACACGTTCAACGGCGAGCGCGGCTACTCACTCGCTCAAGGAGAGTAACCGCCGTTCGCATCGTCAGCCTGCTGCCGAGCGCGACCGAGATTCTGTTTGCGATCGGCGCGGGCGACGACGTCGTTGGCGTAACGCACGAGTGCGATTATCCGCCGCAAGCGCGCGGCTTGCCGAAGGTCACCTCGTCGATCGGCCCGCAAGAACGCAATCCCGCCGCGATCGACCGCCACGTGCGCGCCGCGCTTCACGCAGGGTCGAGCCTCTACCATCTCGACTCGGAGCTGCTCGAGCATTTGCTGCCCGATCTCATCGTCACGCAGGAGCTGTGCGCGGTCTGCGCGGTCTCTTACGAGATCGTGGCGCGCGCGGCGAAGCGGCTGCGCTCCGATCCGCGCGTCGTCTCGCTGGAGCCGCGTTCGCTCGACGACGTACTTGCAACGATCGCGCTTCTCGGCGAACTGACGAACCGCGGCGTCGAGGCAAGAGCGGTCGTTTCGATGCTGCAAACGCGCGCCGCCGCCTTGTACGAGCGCGGCTCCGCGGGCGCGACGCGGCTACGCACGCTGGTACTGGAATGGACCGATCCCCCGATGAGCGCCGGACACTGGATTCCCGGACTCGTCGAGCTCGCCGGCGGCGAGCCGCTCCTGGCCAATCCCGGCGCAAACTCGCAGCGCTTGAGTGGGATCCGATCGCCGCGGCGCAACCCGAGGCCGTCGTCGTTGCACCGTGCGGTTTCGATCTCGATGCAACCCTGCAAGCGATCGCGTCGCTCGACGCCGTGCCGCAGTGGCGCGCGCTTCCGGCGCGCCGCGGCGGGCGGGTCCTGGCGCTGGACGGCAACGCGTATTTGAGCCGCCCTGGACCGCGGCTGGTCGACGCGGCCGAGATGATCGCCGCGTGGTATACTGGCGGCGCGGAGTACGCTGGATGACCGCCCTACGGGGAGGAAAGTCCGGGCTTCACAGGGCAGGGTGCAGGATAACGTCCTGTCGGGGTGACTCGAAGGAAAGTGCCACAGAAACATACCGCCCTGGAATGCTCGATACGTTGGGGCCCCGGCGGCTTTGCCGGTCCGCAAAATGCGAAAGCACGGGTAAGGGTGAAATCGTGAGGTAAGAGCTCACGGAGTTCCGCGGTGACGCGGGCTCGGGTAAACCCCACCTGAAGCAAGACCGCTCGATCAAAAAACGGATGGCCCGTCCAACGAGCTAAGTCGCACCGAGGCGCTCGGTAACGCGCGCCCCAGATAGATGGTCGTCGCCCGCAAAGTGGGTACAGAATCCGGCTTACAGGCGTGCTCCGCTGCACCGCCCGCAACCGGTGGGGCGTCAGCGGCGTTGTGGCGAATAGGATGAATACGATGAACCAGCAGACTTTTACGCCCGACATGACCGTCGACGAAGCATTCAAGCTTCACGCCGGTGCGCGCCGCGTCTTCGCGCGCTTCCATCTAGGCGGTTGCTCGAACTGCGCGATCAGCGAGTCGCACACGATCGGCGCGATCAGCGACGATTACGGAATCCCGCTCCCGATGCTGCTGGAGCATCTCAACGCTCTCTTCGATCAGCGCGCGTTCTCCATCGGCGACCGCGTCCGCATTCCCGACGAGATTCGCTCCAAGGTTCCGCAGCTCGCCAACGTCCCGGAGACCGGCGAGATCATCGGCGCCGAGGGGGGCGCCTACACCGCCGATTTCGGCGACGTCCGCCTGCAGGGCCTAGCCGAAGACTTCCTGTCCGCCGAGCCCGAAACCGCCGCCGCCGACTCCTAGTCCCCAAGCTCAGTGGGCTTGCGAGAACGTTAACGAAAGCGCGAGAACGTTCATGAAGGCGCCAGAACTTTGATGAAAGCCCTGATTTAGTCCAGATTGAGGAGCCGAGGCCCGAAGTTTACTATTGGTAATCGAGGGCCGAGGCGATGAAGAGCTGGGCTAAATCAGGGCTTTCCGAGCAGAGAAGCCTTCGTCGAGGCCGTGGCAGTAGGCAACCTCCGGCTCGCCGGCCTTCCAGCAGAGATAGATCGCCTCGTCGTCGCGCATCGACGGAAAGTCGATGAGCCCCAGGTCGATATCTTTGACGACGCAGCCGTACGACTCGATCCGGTAGATCAGCCTTCCGATCTCGTGTTTGGCCTCCGCGAAGCGCGGCGCCGGCAATGAGGAGCGTGGAATTGCCAGCCGCGGCCGCGGCGAGGGCCCGGAATGATGGAGCGCCGGATCGGACTCCAGCAGTTTGATGGCAAGCTCCCGCCGTCTGGTCAGCAGCTCCTCGACGAGCGGCTCCAGCTTGGGGATGAGGGCGTTGGCGCGCTCGGGCGAAAAGAGCTTCATATGGGTTCCCTGCGCATCGTCTTCGTTACGGGACTCTCCGGTGCGGGATCGAGCCAGGCAATTAAGTCGTTCGAGGATTTGGGCTTTTACTGCATCGAACACCTTCCTCCCGCCGTGCTCGATAGCGTCGTTGCCGCGCTCGAAGATTCCAACGTGCGCGACGTTGCCATCGCGCTCGACCTCCGCGGCGACGAGCGCCTCGGCGACGCGGGCAGCGCGATCGATCGCATTACACGTACCCACGATGCCCAAGTGCTCTTCCTCGACGCCGACGACGATCTGCTGGTACGCCGCTTCAGCCAAACGCGGCGTCGCCATCCGTTCGCGCAGGCGGGCTCCGTGCGCGAAGCGATCGAGGCCGACCGCCGGCTGCTTGCGCCGCTGCGCGAGCGCGCCGACGTCGTCATCGACACGACCAACCTCACGCACGGTCTGCTCAAGGAACGCATCGCCACGGCGTTCGTGGCGGATCGGCCGGTGCAGCTCGCGGTCACGTTCGTCGCGTTCGGTTTCAAGTTCGGGCTGCCGACCGATCTCGATCTGCTCTTCGACGTGCGCTTTCTGCGCAATCCGAACTACGACGAGTCGCTGGCCGGCAAGACGGGCGACGATCCCGCGGTCGGCGCGTTTATCGAAGAGGACGACGCGCTGCGGCCGTTTCTCGACAAGGTCGCCGACCTGATCGACTTTCTCCTGCCCTGTTACCTCGCGGAGGGGAAGTCGCAGCTGACGATCGGCATCGGCTGCACCGGCGGACGGCATCGCTCGGTCTACGTGGCGCGGCACCTCGCGAAACGATTCGCCCGCGACGAACGGTTGGAGGTCGCATTCGAGGCGCGCGATCTCTCGAGGGGGGCCTGATGCGCGAGCGTTTGACGCGATCGCTGCAGTGGCTCGTCCCCGGCATTGGCGTGAAGCGCTGGATATTGCTCGCGATCTTCGGAATCGTGCTTCTGCTCGATGCCGTCTCGCGCTGGTTCATCGCCCAGGGAACCGGCATGCACATCAACGAGATTCTCGACGACATCGTCGACGATTACTTCTCGCCGGTCTATCTCACCGGAATCCTCGGCGTAGCCGGCATCGCCGCGATCTGGGCGGGGCTCACGATGTGGCTACGTGCCGTGGCGCGCAGTGCGCGCGGACGCGACGTCAAAGGTTTTCGCGACGCGCTGGCAGGGCGGCGCCTGCAGCAAGGCTACAAGATCGTGGCGATCGGCGGCGGCACGGGCCTGTCGACGCTGCTGCGCGGGCTCAAACGGCGCACGAGCAACCTGACCGCGGTCGTCACCGTCAGCGACGACGGCGGCTCGTCGGGGCGCCTGCAAAAGGAGCTGGGCGTGCTGCCGCCCGGCGACATTCGCAACTGCCTGGTCGCGCTCGCCGACGACGAAGCGCTGGTGACCGATCTCTTCCGCTATCGCTTCACCGAAGGCGAAGGGCTCAGCGGGCACTCGTTCGGTAATCTCTTTCTCGCCGCGATGAGCGGCATCACCGGAAACTTCGACCGCGCGATCAAGGAATCGAGCCGCGTGCTCAACGTCGTCGGCCGCGTGCTGCCCGCGACGCTCGGCGTCGTGCGCCTTTGCGCCGAACTCGACGACGGCACGATCCTCGAAGGAGAGTCGACGATCTCGAACGCTCAACCGGCCGATCAAACGCGTCTTCTTCGATCCGCCGGCTGCCGCGCCGCTCGACGAAGTGATCTCGGCGATTCGCGACGCCGATGCGATCGTGCTCGGTCCGGGCTCGCTCTACACGTCCGTCGCGCCGAACTTCTTGGTCGGCCGCATCGCGCGCGAAGTCGCCGACGCGCACGCCGTAAAGATCTACGTCTGCAACGTCATGACGCAGCCCGGCGAGACCGACGGCATGACCGCGGCCGATCACCTCGAGGCGCTGCTCGCCAACGCCGGCGAGCGCATCTGCGACTACGTGATCGTCAACGACGAACCGCCGTCGCGGCTGCTCGCGGCGTACGCGCAGGAGGGCCAGGTGCCGGTCGAACCCGACGTCGAGCGCATCGCCGCGATGGGATTCAAGCCGGTATGCGCGGCGGTGATCGGTGAGACCGAGACGGTTCGCCACGATCCCGACCGGCTCGCGACCGTCGTGCTCGGGATCGTCGACCGCACGGTTGCGCAACGCGCAACGCTGGTCAAACCGGCCAGCGCGTATCCCGCTAGTGGCCGGGGCTCGCCTGCGGCGAAAGGGTCAGGTTCAGCGTAAACGGCTTCCCGGGCTCGATGGTCGCGCTGGAGGTCAGTGTCTGATAGCCCGTCGCCGTTACCGCATAGTCGGCGATGCCGCTCGGCACCTTGTCGAACGAGAAATGCCCGCTTGCGTCGGTCGTCGCCGTTCAGAACCGTGTCGATCGTAACGACCGCACCCTTAATGGGCGCGTTCGTCGCCGCGTCAACGACGATGCCCGCAACGCTCGCATAACCCGCCGCCGGCGGCAGTGAATCGGTGTTGCAGCCCTGCATGCCCAGCGCGAGCAGCGCCGACGCTGCGAGGAGCCGCCCTGCGAACGAATTCATAGGTGAAGCTGTTCGCCGCGCGGAAGGCGGCGCTCCTATGGCAACACCGCGCCATCGTCGCGGGCGCCCAAAATCGCCTACTGCGAAACCGCGCTCGACGCGATCGGCCACACGCCGCTGGTCAAGCTCAACAAGGTCGTCGACGACGCGGCCTGTCTGGTGCTTGCCAAGGTGGAGTACGTCAATCCCGGCGGCAGCGTCAAGGACCGCCCCGCGCTGGCGATGCTGGATGCGGCGGAGCGCCAGGGCTTGCTCAAGCCCGGCGGCACGATCGTCGAACCGACCAGCGGCAATACCGGAACCGGCCTGGCGATGGCCGCGGCGATTCGCGGATACCGCTGCATTCTGGTGATGCCCGACAAGATGTCGCGCGAAAAAATCGACCTGCTGCGCGCCTACGGCGCCGACGTCGTGATCACGCCGACCAACGTGCCGCCCGATTCGCCCGAATCGTACTACGGCGTGGCCAACCGCCTGGCATCGGAGATCCCCGGCGCGTTCCAGCCGAATCAGTTCCACAATCATTTCAATCCGGAGGCGCACTATCACACCACCGGTCCCGAGATCTGGGAGCAGACCGAGGGCGAGATCACGCACTTCGTCGCGGGCATCGGCACCGGCGGAACGATCTCCGGCACCGCGCGCTTCCTCAAGGAGACAGAATCCGGCGATTCACGTGGTCGGCGCCGATCCGGAGGGCTCGATCTACTCCGGCGATATTCCGCGCTCGTACGCCGTCGAAGGCATCGGCATGAACTATCTGCCCGAGACCGTCGACCTGCGCGTGATCGACGAGATGGTGCGCGTCTCCGATCGCGACTCGTTTCTCATGGCGCGCCGCATCACGCGCGAGGAGGGGCTGCTCGTCGGCGGATCGTCGGGAACCGCCGCGGTGGCCGCAGTACGCTTCGCCAAGACGCTGCCGCCCGACGCGATCGTCGTCGTGATCCTCCCCGACTCCGGACGCGGTTACATGTCGAAGATCTTCAACGACGACTGGATGATCGCTAACGGCTTTCTCGCCGACGCAAAACGGCGCGCGACCGTCGGCGACGTGCTCCGTACCAAGACGCCCTTGCCCTCGTTGATCACCGTGCAGCAAGACGACACCGTTAAAACCGCGCTCGACCTCCTGCGCCAGTACGAGATCTCGCAGATTCCCGTCATGCACGGCCGCGAGCAGGTCGGCAGCGTTAACGACGTCGGCGTGATGCAGAGCGTCTTCGACCACGCCGACATCCTCCATCAGCCGGTCACCGAGGTCATGGGCCGGGCGTTTCCGGCGCTCGAACAATTCGAAGAGATCGAACGCGCGTACAAGCTGCTGACGCTCGCCAATCCGGCGATCGTCGTTACCGACGACGGCGAGCCGATCGGCGTGCTCACGCGTCAAGACATCATCAGCTTTCTCTCGACCAGCTCCGACGTCATCAGCAAGTGAAGTTCGCGACCAAGGCGATCCACGTCGGGCAGGAGGCCGATCCCACCACCGGCGCGACGATCGTGCCGATCTATCAAACCTCCACCTACACGCAGGCCGGGGTCGGCCAGCACAAAGGCTTCGATTATAGCCGCACGATCAATCCTACGCGGCTGGCGCTGGAGCGCCAGCTGGCATCGCTCGAAGGGGCGCGTTATGCCAGCGCGTTCTCGAGCGGCATGGCGGCCACGTCGGCGGTGATCAATCTGCTCTCCGCGGGCGATCACGTGGTCGTCGGCGACGATCTCTACGGCGGGACGTACCGCCTCTTCGAACGCGTCTACTCGCGCTACGGCCTTTCTTTCACCTACGTCGACATGCGCGACCCGGCGGCGGTCGCAGCGGCCGTCCTCCCGAATACGAAGCTCTTTTGGATCGAGACGCCGAGCAATCCGCTCCTCAACATCGTCGACATCGCCGCGATCGCCGCGCTGCGCCGGCCCGAACAGATCGTGGTCGTCGACAATACCTTCGCGACGCCGTATTTCCAGCAGCCGCTGTCGCTGGGAGCGCAGATCGTGGTTCATTCGACGACCAAGTACATCGGCGGCCACAGCGACGTCGTCGGCGGCGTGGCCATCACCGACGACGCGGATCTCTTCGACCGCATCAAGTTCGCGCAAAACGCTGCCGGCGGGGTTCCGGGACCGCACGACGCCTGGTTGACGATGCGCGGCGCCAAGACGCTGGCGATCCGCATGCGCGAGCACGCGCAGAACGCGCAGCAGATCGCGGAGTTTCTCGAAGCGCGCGACGACGTAGCGCGCGTCTACTATCCCGGACTGCGCTCGCATCCGCAGCACGAGCTTGCGCGGCGCCAGATGAGCGGGTTCGGCGGGATGCTCTCCTTCGTGCTTCGCGGCTCGGTGGAGCGCGCGCTGGATTTTGCCGGCCGCCTCCGCTACTTCAGCCTCGCCGAGAGCCTAGGCGGCGTGGAGTCGCTGATCTGCCATCCGGCGCGCATGACGCACGGCTCGATCCCCAAAGAGGTGCGCGAGCGCCGCGGCGTCACCGACGCGTTGCTCCGTCTCTCGGTCGGCATCGAAGACGCGCAGGACCTGATCGAAGATCTGCGCCGAACCCTCGACGCTACGGCTGATTTGTCGGATAGCGAACGGCCGTTGCTTGCGTGAGCACGCGCATCGCCTCGGCGCGCGACGCGTCGCCTAGCCGGCCGCTCTCCGCGAGCACGATGCCGCGCTGGCCGTCCGCCCAGAGGACCGCGAACTCTTTACGCGAGTCGAAGCCGCTGCCGTAGGCCGCCTCCACGAAGTAGGCCGGCATGCCGTTCTGCAGCGTAATCGCCGTCTTGTTGCGGATCAGCACCCCGTCGAGCTGGTTGTGCGCCTGGCTCTCGAACTCCGACTCCCATTCGTTGACCGACCCGTTGTAGCTCTCCATCTGGATCTGAATGCTCCGCATAGTCTCTTTGCCCGGATCCAGGAGCCACATTGCGACCGGCTGCAGCTGATCGTTAAGCTCGCTCAGCGGAACGTACGTGCGTGCCGCCAGAACCGCCTCCGGCGGCGCGGTGTAATTCATCGCGGGATCGGTGTAGAAGTGAGGATCCGGCGCGGGCGACGGCGAGGCCACCTGAGCGAGCGCGTTCGAGCTTGCGGCGAGCACGAGCGCGAGTATAAAGACGATCTGTCGTTTCATTCTCGATCCAAGACGGCGGCGAGCGCCGGAAGCGAAATTGCGTACCGGTATCCCACGTTGCGGTGATCGTCGTCGAACTCCTCGTGACGCACGTCGAGCCCCAGGGCGGCGATGCGCTGCGCGACCACGCGCGAGCCGATATCGAGGTTGTACTCGTCGCGGCGCCCACAATCCAGGTAGCTCAGGCGCAGCCTGCCTAGCTCGGCGGCATGGCTCGCGATACGCCCGGCCGGATCGAAGGCAAGCCAGCGGTTGAAGACCGACTCGTCCAGCTCGCCCGTTCGGCGGTCGAACGGCAGGTCGATGTCGAACGCCGTGGCGCTCCGTGGCGAATAGGCGGCGGCGTAGGCGAGCATCTCCATCGTCGTGATCTCCGCGTTGGCGTGCTTGGGGCGGCTCTCGAAGCCCTCGACGTAGGCCTCGATGTCGAAGCCGCAGGCCTCGAGGCTGCGATGGACCGTCGCGAACGCGGGAATGTGCGCGTAAGGAAAGTACGAGTCACCGCTGTGCGACGCGAAAGCCGCGAAGACTCCGGGATGCTCGAGCACGAGGTGCATCGAGCCGAAGCCGCCCGAGGACTTGCCGACGACGGCTCGGCCCCCCTCGGCCGCGATGGTGCGATACTGCGCGTCGACGTGCCCGACGACGTCGCGCACGGTGTACGTCGCGTAGGCGCCGTTGTGCACCGAGTCGACGTACTGCGAACCTCCCAAGCGCGTGAACCCATCGACGAGGACCAGCATTACCGGCGGCAGGCGTTCGGCGAGGATCATCCGGTCGGCCCACTGCACGACGTTGGTCTCCCATGGGCGGGTCGATACCAGCGCGGCGACGTTGCCGGTGTAGCCGTGCAGCACGTAGATCGTGGGATACCGCGTCGAAGCCTGCGCGTCGTAGCCGGGCGGCACGTAGACGGCGACGGGACGGGTTGCGGGATCGCGCAGGGGGTTGCCTTCGAGCGCGGCGCTGCGCACGAAATCGACGTGCAGGGTACCCGCGAGATTCAGCAGCCGCGAGAGTTCGGAGGACTCGCTCATGCAATCCGCTCTTCGGCGCACCAAGAGCGGCCGCCTCGGGCCGCGAAACGCCGCCAGTCATGAAGCGCGCGATCGATCTGCGCGGCGCGATCTCGATCAACGTCATCACGATGATCGGCATCGGCCCACTGGTGACGATTCCGCTTGTGATCGCGGCGCTCGGCGGTCCGCTCGCGCTGGTCGGCTGGATCGCCGGAGCCGTCGTCGCACTCTGTGACGGGCTGGTGTGGGCCGAGCTGTCGTCGCGCTTTCCCGGCTCCGGCGGCACGTACGTCTATCTGCGCTACGCGTTCGGCGAGCGCGGCCTCGGACGCGCGCTGGCCTTTCTCTTCAACTGGCAGTTCCTGCTCTACGCGCCGTGTCTGCTGGCCAGCGGCTATATCGGGCTGGTCAACTACGCCGCGTATCTCGCTCCGGTGCTCAGCGGCGGCGCGGCGCACGCGGCAGCCGCCATCGCCATCGGCGCGGTGACGATGCTGCTGCTCTACCGCCGCACCGGCGCCGTTTCGGCGCTCGGCGCGGCGCTGGCGGTCGCGGCGACGCTCACCGTCGCGCTCGTGGCCGTGGCCGGGCTCACGCACGCCGACTTCACGCGCGCGTTTCACCTTGCGGCCCCTTTCCATTTCGGCGGCGGCTTCATCGCCGGCTTCGGCACGGCGCTCTACATCACGCTCTACGACTACGTTGGCTATGCGGACGTCGCACTGCTCGGCGACGAGGTAATCAACCCGCCGCGCACGATTCCGCGCTCGATTCTGCTCTCGATCCTCATCGTCGCGGCGCTCTACGTGCTGCTGCAGGTCGGCGTACTCGGCGCCGTGCCGTGGCAAACGCTGCTCGACGCCCACGGCGTGCCGACCGCACAGGCGCAGTACGTCGGTGCGTACGTCGTGGAGCACGCGTGGGGCCGGCACGCGGCGATTGCGGTAACGCTGCTCGTGCTCGTGACGGCCTTCGCCTCGCTCTACGGCAACCTGCTCGGCTTCTCGCGCATTCCGTTCGCGGCCGCGCGCGACGGCGCGTTTCTGCCGGCGTTCGCGCGGCTGCATCCGCGCAAGGAGATTCCGCACGTCGCACTCTTCGTCGTGGGGGGCCTTTCGCTGATCGCAAGCTTCTTCACGCTCGATCAGGTGATCGCGTTTCTCACCGCCGGCATCGTGCTGATCCAAGGCGTGGCGCAGATCGCAGCGCTGGCCGTTCTGCGCTCGCGCGATCGCGACGCACCGTTTCGCATGCCGCTCTATCCGCTGCCTGCGATCGTGGCGCTGGCAGGCTGGCTGCTCGCCTTCTACTTCACCGGTGCCTTGGCGATAACGCTGGGCGTCGGGTGGCTGGTCGTGGGCGCAGTCGTTTATGCGGTCGCTGCGAAGCGGCAGCGGTGGTGGCCGTTTGCGGCGTTGCTGCTGCTCGCGTTTGCCGCGCCGGCCGTGGCCGACGCCGCGGCGCCAAGCTGGGCGAACTGGAATGCGTCGCGCATCGTGCAGGAGCGCGGCTATCCCGTGTTCCGCGTCGACGGACATCCTTTCTTCGTCTACGGCGCGGCGTTCTTTTACGAACGCATCCCGCGAACGCAGTGGCCCGACGCGCTGGCAGCGTACAAGCGGCTGGGCATCAACACCATCGACCTCTATGTGATCTGGAACTGGCACGAGCCGGCCGAAGGCGTGCGCGACTTTACCGGCGCGACCGATCCGCGGCGCGACCTCGTCGGGCTGCTCAAACTGATCCACGGGGACGGGTTCCGCGTAATCCTCCGACCCGGGCCGGTGATTCGCAACGAGTGGCGCAATGGCGGCTATCCCGCGTGGCTGCTCGAGACGCCCCCGTATCGCATGCCGCTGCACGACGTGCTCGAAGGGCGCTATCCGGCGACCGCGACGCTGCAGAATACGGAGGCCGATGCGGCGGCCGCGGAGTGGCTCGCCAACGGCACGCATCTGAGCGCTGCGGCCGATTGGCTGCGCGACGTGCTGCGCACCGTGGAGCCCTACTCGCACGACGTGCTGGCGATCGCCCTCGACGACGATCAGGGTGCCTACCTCAACAACGACACCTGGCCGGCGCCGCACTGGCACGCCTACGTCGACTGGCTGCGCCGCACGGTCCGCTCGGTGGCCGGCAGCCGAGTGCCGCTCTTTCTCAACACGTACGAGATGAAAGTTCCCAGCGCGTCGCCCGCGTGGGCGTGGGGCAACTGGTACCAGAGCGGCGAGTATCGCATCAACGAGCACGACCTCGCCAACCTCGATTTTGCCACCGGACTGCTGCAGACGCAGCGCGCGCTGCCGGTGATGCAGTCGGAGTTTCAGGCCGGCTGGCTGGAGGGCGCCGACGAAGGCGCGCCGCGCCCGAGCGATCCGGCGAACACCGCGCTCGCGCTGGCCGAGCTGCTGCGCGACGGCGCGCACGGCATCGTGAACTTCCCGGCGCAGGACACGATCTTTCCTCACGGGTGGGAAGCCCCGTGGGCCAACTGGTCGTACGCGTGGGACGCCGCGCTCACCAGCGATTTGAAAGCGGCGCCGCGTTACGCGCCGACGCGCGCTTTCGGCGAGAACGTCGCGCGCTACGGCGCGTTGCTGGCAAGGACGCACGTCGCCGTGGATGCGGCAATCGTCTGGCCGCCGAGCCTCTTTGCGCCGGGATCGTTGAGCAACGCGGATTTCTCCGACCTCGCCGACGCGACGAGCGCGGCGCAGCAGTCCTGCGATGCGCGCGGGCTGACCTGTACGCTCGTCGATCTCGCGACGCCCGACGCGCAAACGAGCAAAGGACTGCAGCTTCTTCTTCCGCTCCCGTCGTCGGGCTCATTGATGCGCCGGCTTCCCACGGCGTCGGCGACGCGGTTACGAGCGCTGCGCGATGCGGGGCGGATCGTTTTTGACGCCGGATCGCTGCACGTTGCCGGTGTGCGCAAGGCGGCGGGTGCGACGGTGCTCCTCGCCAACGACGGTACTTACGCGTTCGTCGTTGCCGTGAACTCGAGCAATGCGACGCGGCGCTATCGCGGCATGACGGCGCGCGTGCGTGGGCGCACCGTGCCGGTCGGCACGTTCACGCTGGGGCCGCGCAGCACACGAATCGTTCTGGTGGGCGTCGGCGCGGCGGACGTCTCGTTGGGTGCGCCGGCGCCGCGCGGAACGCCGCCGCCGTTTGCCGATCCCGACGGCACCGCGATCGCGACCGCGCGGCTGCGTGTGGTGTTTGCGCCATTTGCCGGGGCGCGAGTTGCCGAGCTGGGCAACGGCAGTGACGGCAATGCCGCTTCGAGCATCGGCCTTCTTCGGGACGCGATCGTTCCGGAGCCGCCGCCGTCGTCGCGCGACTACATCGCCTCGTACACCCATCCGCTGCCGGCGGGAACGTTCAACCGCGAATACTCCTGCTCGCGCAACGACGTGCTCGCCGCGGTGCGCGTGAGTTGCGAGTACGAAGCGCCGGACCTTCCGCGCGGCGGCGCACTATTCAAGCGAACGCTCGCGCTTCGCGAGAGCGAGATGATCGTGGACGAAGAGTTTACCCCCGCCGACGCACGGTCGACGGCGCATCTGGAAAGCATCTCCGGCTTTGCCTTCGGTGCGGGCGACCGACTTCTGCGCGGTTCGGGTGGCGACGCGGTCGGTGTCCTCCACGGAACGCGCTTGGCGATGCTGCGGTGGCGGCCGGGTGACGTCGAGCGCAGCGACGCGCGCACGACGCGCGGTGCGGAGCTGGTGACGCTCGTCTTTGCCAAGCGATCTGTCGAAATGCGGCTCGGCGTGCGGACCGTCACCGACGCCGCCGAGGCGCGGCGTATTCTCGATCAAACGACGCGGCCCTAAGGCTAATAACACTGTCCAAGAATGCCGACGATTCCAAAAGGAGGGCTATTATTTTGAAACCGTTTGTTTTTGTCGTTGGTTTGGCGCTGGCCGGCTGCAGCGCTGCATCTGGTGCGGAGTCCTCTCCCGCAAACTCAGGACCGCAGTCAACCGGCAGCGACGTGGCGGCAAGCGCCTTCGGACTGCCGAGCGGATCGGCGTCAGCGAAGAGTGCCGGCGCGCTCTCCATCGTCGCCGCGCACTTCGGCGCTTTGCGAAACGTTCGAGCGCGATCTTTGGATCCGTGCACGAACGACTCCTTCTGCTACGGCCGTGAGAACAAGAGCACCGGTTATGCGCTCGAGGGCCTTGCTCTCGACAACTCGGGCATCTACGGCGAAACGATGAATCCGAGCAAATCGCGTCAAGCTGCGGCAGGCGTGACGGGCTTCGACGGTTCGACCGACGGCGGAGCGTCCAACGCCGGCGTTTCGGGAGACTCCGCTAACGGCTACGGCGTGCTGGGCAGTTCTTCGGCCAACACCGGCGTCGCCGGCTACGGCTACAGCGCGGGCGTGATGGGGGAGGGCAGCGCGTACTCTTCGCAGAGCGCCGGCGTCGTCGGCGTAAATGTCGGCTCGGGTTATGCGGCCGAGTTTATCAACACAAGCGCCAGCGCGGTTAGCATTGTCGGCGGAACCGGCGGATTGGGCGTGATTAGCGAGAAGAGCGGCGGTGTCGCAATCTCAGCACTCGCCGAGAACGGCAGCGGCGTTGAGGCCACGGCGGCCGGCGGCGAGTACGCCATAGAGGCGGTCGGTTCGGCGGGGGCGGCATACGGCGTTTATAGCACCGCGTCCGCGGGCATGGCCGGATCTTTTTTGAACGACAACAGTACCTACAACACGCTTTATGCCGACAACTCAGCCTCCGGCGGCAGCCCCTTCGAAGCCTGCGGAACCGGTGGGTGCTTCCAAGTTAATAGCTCCGGGCAGGGCTCGTATTCGCTCCCATCGCGCGACTCGGGCCCGAAGCTGTCCGCTTTCGCGGCTGAATCATCGCGGGCGCAGATCGAAGACGTCGGCTATGGTCACGTCACGTCGGGGCGCGGCTTTGTGCCGTTCGAGAACGCGTTGAAGCGCGCGATCGACGTTCGAGCCGGCTATCACGTGTTTCTGAAGGCGGACGGCGACAATCGCGGGCTTTTCGTCGCATCGAAGACGTCCGAAGGCTTTACGGTTCGCGAAGCGCAGGGAGGCACGTTAACACTCGAGTTCGAGTACCGCCTCATCGGTTCGCCTGCCGGAGCAGACACGCAGCGATTTCCGCGGGCGCCGGAAACGAGGCTGCCCCGCTCGCTCCACCGCTAGCGCCGAGGCGCGCCGGTTAGGCGAGGCGAATGAGCGCCTCGCCGGGGAAGTGGCGGAATGGCAGACGCAGCCGCCTCAAAAGCGGCCGAGGCAACTCATGTGGGTTCGACTCCCACCTTCCCCACCAGATTTACGCTTGAAATGGGTGTTGAAATACTGCGATTGGTGACGCATTGGTGACGCGAACCGATATGGTACAAAACTTTGCACCTCTTAGCCCGCTGTGGGCAGCAGCTGCGTCGTTCATCAACTATCTCAATGCGCGCACCGACCATCAGCTCCTCGTGTACGGAGTGCTGGCAGCTATTGTTGTTCCATCTATGCTCTGGTTAGCGGATAAACTGGGAGCTCCAATAGGCTCCTCCATTGCAGCGGTGTACCGCTCGGTTTTCTCGGCATCCCGATCACTTCGAGGAAAGCTGAGGCGCGTGAGAGCGGCGCTAAAAGACCCGCCGCCAGACCAGCCGCCAGCGGAAACCTCGGCGCTGGCGACGGAGACCCTGGCGGCCGCCGCGGAGATGCCTAGTGGACCGCACTGGAAAATTCCGAAATGGAGCGTCACTGCGACCGATAAGGGAGGCGAGGAACCTGCGCTTGTTCGGGGCTATCGCCGTGGCCCGCGCATAGATTACCAACTCGACGTTTTTGTTTCCGTGGACAGCTACATGGAAATTCCAGCCTTTTACATCGACTTGCATTTTAAGCCCGGGTACACCATTCTGGGGACCTTCGACTCGTACGGCTTGAGCCAGGGTGCCCCGCAGCGGTCGAACTTTACCACCCCAGATGCGTTCTGGAACAAGGTTACTTTGCGCGAGCCCTCACCGCGACAGCGCGGCAGCCCATATCTTCTTGGCTACGTTATGTTGACTGCGTACACCCGTGTGCCGGCAAACTCAGAGATTTTCTGGTTGGCACGTTTTGGCCGCCAGCAGCGGTATCCGGAACGGTCCTATGGGAGATTAATCGTCCGTTTCGAAGATCCACTCCCCGAAATAGGTGAGCAGCCAGACGCTGCCGACTGAACGACCCTACCAATGCGATCAACAGCGTCCCGCATAAGCGAGTCAGACCCATGCGCGTGGATGATCGGCCGTCGTTGAGATCGTAGAATGCCCAAGCGCACTCGAAACGGTCTTGAGGTCAACGCCAGCCGCTAACGCCATCGAGGCGAACGTGCGTCGAAGATCGTGCAGCGGAAGCGCGGCACCCGGCATCGTGGAGTGCGCGCCAGGAAGGCAGGTCTGCTGCGTTGGCAGGCAAGGCAGTACGCCACCCGGCTTCGAAGGTTTTTTTAGCTGGCGGCCGCGAATCCGCCCGAGCCGAGCAGATTTTGCCGCTCGTCGTTACGGAGCAATCTCGAATACCGCGCCTGCGCCGTATTGTCCACCGCGCAGCGTTGTGCCATAAAGCATACCCTTGTAAAGGGTTAGGCCGCCCATTGGATTGAGGCCATTCTTCCCGGAGAAGCTATATAAGGTTTGTTCCTTACCTTTGGGCGTGATGACGTATATAACGCCGTCAGTATATTGTCCGCCAGCGGAGGTTGTTCCGTAGAGTTTGCCATCTGCATCAGCAAGATTACCGAGCGGACTGACGCCATCGTTGCCGCCCTTGAAAGCATGCAAAACGCGCTCCTGACCGTCGGTTGTCATTGCAAAGATTGTTCCGCATCCCGGTCCGTATGATGTGCTTGGCGTGCACTCCACTCCGCCTTCAGTCGTCGTGCCGTAAAGTTTCGTCTTTCTGATAAGTAGAGTTGCCTCCGGTGATGCCCCATCTCTACCGCCAAGACTTCGGACCGAATGTTCGTTGCCCGACGGAGTGACCGCAAATACGACGCCACCACCGAAGCGTCCGCCTCCGAACGTTGTGCCGTATAGGATCCCATTTAGGGCCGCTAAGCCGCCGGTCGGCGCAAGACCATCACCGCCGCCTTTAAAACTGTGGAGTACGCGCTCTTTTCCGGAGCTATTGACAACAAAAACGGCTCCTGTGCCGAATTTCCCGCCCGCCCAGGTTGTGCCATAGAAGTCTCCATTAAGGTTCGTAAGCGCGGCCTCTGGTTGCAATGCATCCTCGTAGCTGTAGAAGCTATGCAGCACCTTCTCTTTCCCGGCGGCTGTGATCGAAAAAACCGTTCCGCAGCCATAGGTACCACTGCCGTAGCAGTAGGGGCTTCCCCCACCGTACTGAGTCGTTCCGTAAAGAACTCCGTTTTGCACGATGAGTCCCGCTACTGGACCTTGTCCATCATTACCGCCTTTAAAGCTATACAGCAGGCGCTTCTTTTCGGATGAATCGATCGCAAAAATGGTTCCACAGCCCGAAAAGCCATAGTAGTTACATGAACCGGTGCCCCCAGATTGGGTTGTGCCATAAAGCGTGCCGTTCATGGCGACCAGCGCAGATGCCGGCCATTGACCGTCCTTGCCGCCTTTGAAACTGTAAAGCACCTTGTAGCCGCTGTTGGTGGTTCGCCTCGACGCCGCGTTACTGTCGGGCGCAGTTGGGATCAGTGCTGTAGTCGTGCGGACCCCGCATGCCACGAGGGCTGTCGTAACGGCCAGTAAGCATAGCGGAGATCTAAGGCGCTGCGAGATCACGGCAGGCACCTCCTTGGGGTTTCTTACCCAGACTATAACGGGGTTGCGGCGCATCGAGCGAGCGCCCAGGGCAATACGCATCAACACTTGTGCTTTGCGAAGGTGCCGGGATAAATCTCAAGGTAACCGTTCGTAGGTCCTGGCACGTCCTCTTTGAACGTAAACTTGCCTAGGTCACCGACGACTCCCCCGTACCTTCCCTTTACCGCCTTGGCCCAACACGGCTTAATGTGAAACGGAATCGACGCAATAAAAATCTCAGCATAAACAGTGTAAACATTACCCGGCTTTAACTGTTTGCTTGTGAACCCCGCTCCGATTGAGGTGTGTGCGTTAAACGTAGTTTCGTTCGACATTGCGAGCTGCAAATAATACATCGCGGGACCGTGGCCAAGGTTATGCAAATGCGCGTAATTCCTGGTACTGCTGATCATTTGTACCTTGGCTGTAGGGTGTGCGGCGGGGTAAGTGATAGTGCCGCCAAAGCTGCCAAAGACGGGAACACAGAGCGCCCCGCCCTTTTTAGACAGCGTTTCAGTCAGGGACGCATAATCATCTGTCGTCTTCTGACCCGGACAGTCAGGCAACGTCGAGAAAGAATGTCCGCCGAAAAGAGACGTCAGCGATGTGATAGGAAGCCCAGGGCCCTGCTGTCCCCCGCAAGCGGCTAAGAAAAAAACCACCGCGCAGGCAAGCTGAGCGAGGCCAAAGCGAATAGTAGCCATATCGAAGTGCTCCAATCTAGCGACCCACCCGCGGCAACCGGTGTCTTCGCTTCGACTCCGCCAGGGTTTTTCCGCCAAAATCGCGCCAGGCAAGCCGGGTGAACGGAGCTCAGGTCCGCCGGGAACCTCTAGCCTTTCAAAAGCGCTGGCCGCACGATAGCGTCTATGCGATCCGCTGCATCCCTCATAAGTGAGTCGGTGACGTGCGCATAGATGTCTGCTGTCGTGGAGATCGTTGAGTGGCCGAGCGCGTTCGAAACGGTCTTGAGATCGACGCCGGCCTCCAATGCCATCGAGGCGAAGGTGTGCCTAAGATCGTGCAGTCGCACGTGCGGCACGCCCGCATCGCGTAACGCTCTCATAGAGACAGTTCCGAAGGTATTGGGCACCCACGGTTCGCCTCCGCGTTCAAAGACCAGCCTCTCGGCCGTTGTGCGACCGAGGCCGTTGGCATAGAACCACTGCGCCTGATCCGTGCGGTGCCTGCACAGCCGATCGACGACGAAGCGCGGCAGGCTGATCGTTCGGCGCGAACGCCTCGTCTTCGGTTCCTTGAAGCGCGTTGATCGGTCGGCTCGCTCTAGCGACCGTTGCACCGTTAGCAGGCCGCCCTTAAGGTCTATATCGCCCCAACGTAGCGCAAGCAGCTCGCCGCGGCGCAACCCCGTTCCAAGGGCCGTTGCGATTGCGGCACCGATGATGCTGCTCTCGCACGCCCGAAGCAACGCGACTGCGTCCGGGGCATCGAGCGCTTTCATCTCCTTCTGCTCCACGCGCGGGGCATCTATGAGCTCGCAGGGATTCACCGCGATGCGGCGCTGCCGTTTCGCCCGGTAGAGCGCCGTCCGCAGCGTCGAGAATACATGATGAACCGTCCGCGGGGATAACGGGCCTGCGTCCTTCTTCTTCCTGCGACCTAGCGGCTCCGATGCCCACCGCGCTTTGGCTCGCTCTATGTGCTCCGGCCGCAGTCGCTGAGACGCACAGAACCCAATGCCGGGATAATATGCGCCTCAACGTGATTGCGATAAGCGTGGAGGGCTGAAGCCGAGATCGAGTCTGCGACCGATTCCAGCCACCCCCTGAGATACTGCTCGACGATCTGGCGCTCATCCGTTGGTGCTATGCCCTGTCGCAGTTCTTCGGCCTTTCGAGTAAACCACGTATTGGCTTCCTTGTGAGTGCGAAAGCCCGACTTTACCTGCCGCTTACGTGGTTCACCAGGCGCGCGAGGCAACTCGTACCAAATCGTCCACGTCGCCATCTTGCGGCGCTTGCCGTTTTTGTCGATGTACGTCTTGCGCTCGAAGTGCCCCCTCACGCCGCCTCACGCCGCAGATCGTCTTTAATCCGCCGCATGCTTTCCTGTGCCTTGGTGATAATGGCTTCGAGATCGGGGGAATGCGCCAGGTCGTCCGTGATCACGGCGGCTAACTGCAACGCAAAGGCGAAGCCGTCGGCAAAGAACGACGGGTGCGGGACACGACTTCCCACGCGGCGTCGCCGTGGACACGTCAGGCGATCTCCTTATCACGGTTAGTGGGATATCTGATGCTATTTGGCCGCCGATCAATACGGTGGATTGGTGCAAGGCGATCAACGGGGTTTATGAATATCCCACAGGCGCCTCGGCTTGGATTTCCATTGGAAATATCGGGCTCCAGCCGTGGGGACTCTCACTCGGTCCGGCTAACGAGATGTACCTGTCTGATTTCTGCCTCAGTAAGATCTTGACGCTTAGCCCTCCGAATTACACCCCGCTCCCGGGCTCGATACAGGGACCTTTGACGTACCTGTCTATGCAACCATCAGCTCGGATTTGCTCCTATCGGTTCCGAGCGCACCCGACGGGGGCAACGGCTTTGTCACGGTCATCGCCGTCGCTTCAGATTTGCTGCCCGTGACGATAACGGCCGACCTCGAAGGCCCGATCGGCGCGGCTGCAGGTCCATAAGGTTCCGCAAGGGGCCGCGCCGCGGCTTAATAATCTCCAATTTTAAAGCTGATCGCGGCTCCGGTCGGGAATTGGCCGACATCGTCGCTTCCGTTCGTCGGGTCGCCGCCAACCGGGAAGTTCCACCGAGCCACGCTATTGGCGCCGCAGCCGTAGACTCCGTTGTCAACGCCGCCGAATGCCGAGCGTCCCCCGTTGGTGATCGCGCCTTGGAACATGTAGCAGATGGGTGCGCCGTGCGCGTCGGTAAGCGTAATTGCTTTTCCCAACACGCCGCTGGCGGAGACCGGATAGATGCAGAGCTCATCGTGCCGCCGCACTCTCTGTCGGCCACGTACCACGCCTTTTGAGCCGAGGCGTACTGCAAGAAACCTGGATAGAAGATCGTTCCTCCGCTGATCGGAATCGTGTGGCAATGCGATCGAGTGGAGGAGCCGATAAGGGCTTTTGAGTCCGCAGTGTAGCCGTCCACCCAGAGATGGCCGCTGCGATCGTAGCCGTCAAAGAAGTAGGTGTGCATGTGGGGCACCGTGATTGGCGTCCCGGACCCAGTGACGCCGCCCGGGTAGATCAGAATGTTCCCCGCGCTGGCGCCGTTACTCGTGACGGCGAGATCGCCGTTGAGCGGGTTATCGGCGCAACTCACTGGCGTCCCGTCTCCGTCTCGGTATATGCCGTGAAACTCACCTCTGCGACTTAACGAGCCGACGTAGCGCGCTTCCGCATCGACGATATAGACGTCCCCGCTCGGGGCCGCACATTCGCCCCGCAGGTCGGTCCAACCCGAGATCTGCGCCCTGACGACCAAGTCGGGCATCGAGTATATCGTCACGCTTCCCGAATCGGCGTCGGAGAGAAAAAGCAGCCGCGGCGTTTCCTTGGTACGGGTCGCCCAGACGAGATGGGGATGGAATGGCCACGTAAGCGCGGGCCCGAATTGTTTGGGGAACAACTGGACTTGGGAGCTGGGAGCCAACGCGCTTGGTAGACCCGATGGCGATGCGGACCCTCCGGTGCTACAGCCGGCGAGGACTGCCGCGATGCCGGCTACGCCGATGGCCTAATTGAATAGGGTTGGCATTTTCATCGGAAAACCGCTCCTTTCGCTTTCCGGAAAGGGCCGTTGCCAGACGGCAACCTATTGAGGTTGCTTCCGGCGAGCCAGTCTTTCGTCCTACGCAACAAACTCGGACTACCGACGGGGTGCGCGCGTTCGAGGCATTGGCCACGCTCGGTGATTTATGCAGGCAAGCTCCGAGATACGGCTAATTTAGCATTAAGGAGGGTGGTCCATATGCGTACCGCGCCACTGATAGCCCTGGCCTTTCTTTTTGCCGGCTGTTCGAACACCGTCACTCCCAGTGCGGTGAGCCCCTCGGTTTTACAAGCGCTCTCTCGCGTACCCGGCGCGAAACAGCCGCCGCCCCAGGGCCCGTCACTCGTCTATGTCGTCAGCAAAACCGCCGGCCAAGTTTCCGGTTACACCGCGACGGGTGGTACCCTGACGCCGGTCGCGGGATCGCCGTTTACCACCGGAGGCAGCCCGGTTGGGATGGTCATCTCGTACATCTTCGTAACCGCCGCGACGCAGTACAACTACGCATACGTCGTTCAACAGCGCGAATAATCAGGTGCTCGGCTATTCGCTCAATCCGAACACCGGCGCGCTCACATCGCTCGGGCCGGCGTTTCCCGCGGGCACGTCTCCGTCCGGGATCGCGATCGACTCCACCGGTTCGTACGTCTACGTCTCCAACAGCGGATCGAACAACGTTTCCGCCTACGCGATCACTCCCTCGACCGGCGCCCTGACCCAACTTGCGAGCTCGCCATACAGCGCGGGCACCACGCCGAACTCGATCTTTTACACGCCGAAAGGCGGATTTCTTTACACCACGAACGGCGGCTCCGGCGACGTGTCCGGCTGGTTGGTCAACTCATCAACCGGAAATCTCACGGCCATCACTGGATCGCCTTTTACGGCCGGCGGCACTCCGGATGCCATCGCGACCGATTATCTCGCGCGGTGGGCGTACGTAGCCAGCAGCAGCAACAACAAGGTTTACGGTTTCTCGGTCAATCCCCACGGCACCCTGACGGCGCTCGCCAACTCGCCCTATGCGGGTGGCACCGGTCCGGACGGCATCGCGACCAGCTACTACGTTACGGATGCGATCTACGTGTACGTTGCGGATGGCGGCACCAACAAGGTGAGAGGTTTTCGCGCGCATACGGCCGGTGGGCCGGCGGGCGAGCTGCTCCAACTCCCCAACTCACCCTTTAACGTCCAGACGGGCCCAGTGGGGGAGAACAAGCGGTTCAACGAGCCCGTGCTTTACGTGGCGGACAACGGCACCAACCACGTTTCCGTAAAGAAGATGATCAACAGCGGAAGGCTCTTATCGGTGGGCGCGTACGCCGTGCCTAGCGGACCCGTTTCGATCGTCTCGTGTGTCGGCGTGGTCGTCAGTACGTTGAACGCGTGCCGCCCCTCGTATTAGCGGCCACTCTCCCTGAGCTGCGCACGGAGCGTCTTCGGCTCTACATCCCGGGACCGGACGCCGCCGAGGACTGCGTGCGCTTCAATCGCGAGAACGCGGCGTTTCTTGCGCCTTGGGAGCCTCGAATGGATGCGAGGTCCTTCGACGCCGGCGCGCAACGCGAGATCCGCGAACGGGCCGTGGCTGCCGCGCTTGAGGGAACTGCTTACGGCTTCGCGATCGGGAAAAACGATCTGGATAACGCTGACGGGCCGATCGTCGGATGGCTCGGGTTTTCGAACGTCGTCCGCAGCGTCTTCCAGGCCGCTCACCTCGGGTATAAGCTCGCCGAGCGCGCGGAGCGCCATGGATATATGACGGAAGCCGCTCGCGCGGCGATCGGCTTTGCTTTCGGCACGCTGCGGCTTCACCGGATCATGGCGAACCATATGCCCAATAATCACCGCAGCAGCGCCCTCCTACTCAGGTTGGGGTTTAAGACCGAAGGCTACGCAAAGGCCTATTTATTCATCGACGGTCGGTGGCGCGATCACGTCCTGACCTCTCTCGTCAATCCAGAAGCAATCGTTCCGGACGCGCCGGCCCGATAGGCTTCGCCGCGCCGAGCCTTAGAACGCGCCGATCCCGTTTGCCGTCCCCAGTCCGGTGGGTCCGTCCCAGCCGTTACCCGCAACGCAGAGCGGCGCGCCGCAGCCGCCGTTGGTGCCGGAAACGACGTCGTTAAGGTCCGCCGCATGCGAGTAGAGGTTACGCAGCGCATCTGGGCCGCCGTTTCCGGTAAGCGCGAAGACCGATGCGACGATCGGCGCGGCGACCGACGTTCCGCCAAAGACCAGCCACCCGCCTTCGTGGAACGTGTCGTAGACCGCGACTCCCGTCTGCGGGTCGGCAACGGCCGACACGTCGGCTTGTGCGCGCATCGAGCATCCCGTATTCACGCCGCTTTGGAAGCCGGGCTTCGAGTAAACCGTGCTGCAGCCGCTCCCGGCACGCAGCCACGCGGTCTCCACGCGCGGAGCGAGCGACGTTAAACTCGTGCCGCCGACGCCGATGACGTTCGGCAGTATCGCAGGCCATTGCGCCGTCGAGTTGTGTCCTCTGTCGCCGGTTGCGGCCGTAATCGCCCCGCAGTCGTCCTTGAAATCGTTATCGTACGTTCTCGTTCCCTCGTCCCCGCTCCAACTGTTGCTCACGTAGTCGGCGTGGGCGATCGCGTACGTCTCAGCCGTGCTGAGATCGGCGATGCTCGTCGATGCGGCTTCGACTAAGAGTATCTTGCAGCTGGGGCAGATCGCGGAGACCATATCGACGTCGACCGACTCTTCCCCGGCCCACGCGCCGTTCGTCTGCGTCGTGAACGCTTGTTTGCCAAAGCAACCGGTGCCGCATGCGGACAGCCCGTAGTGCGAGCGATATGCATTGAGATCCGTTGCCGCGTTCGGGTCGTCGTACGCATCGACGACCGCAACGGTTTCGCCACCGCCGCTATTGCGACTGTCGGTTGTTAAACCGTACGCCGTTTGCAGATCGCTAGGGGCATACCCGCCCGGCGTGTTCGGCGCTATCGCGCCGCGAATGTCCGATCGCAGCCACGCTTGACAACGCGCGAAGCCTTTTCCCACATCGCCGCACAGACGTGCCGACGGACCTCGACGCGGCCAGAGGCCTAACTCTCTTGCCGTTGCGCGATGGGGCGTAATCGATGCTCCTTGGGGCACCGCGGTCCCGCTTTGCAGCATCTGCGAAAGGCTTTTTTGCGCGTGTGCGGGGCACGACGCACTCATCGTTGCCGGCAGAGCGTGCGATGCGGTGCACGCCGTCAGCAGAGCAAGCGCTCCTATCGCGGTAACGAACGTCAGACGCACCATATCCGATCCTTTCAAACAGTGACGACATTCTAACGGCTATCATCGGGAGGAGGCTGAGAGCCCGCCGAGCTTTTCCCGCGGTCGTTGTCGTAACCGATTGACAAAGCGACCAAGAAGGCGCAAAGTTGGCTGCAAATGAACCGCCAAGACACGCGAACCTCGATTTGAGCCCCATGGGGACGCACCGCGTGCGCGCTGATTGCCGTGCTCACCGGTTGCAATGGCGCCGGTCTGCAGCCGCTGGCGACTAGCCGCGCGCAGCAGGATACCGTCACAACCTCCAATCTTTACGTCGCGAATAAAGGCGCCAATACCGTGACGGTCTACAAGCCGGGTGGCATGTCTCCGCTGCGCACGATTTCGCAGAGCGTAGCCTATCCGCAGGCGTTGGCGATGAGCAGTTCCGGAAATCTCGTCGTCGCAAACGCGGAGGGTAACAATAACGCGTACGGCTCGGTCACGGTCTATAATCCTGGGAAGACCTCACTCAACAGGGTGATCTCTCAAGGCATAACCAATCCGGTGGCCCTGGCGATGGACGCCTCCGGTAATCTTTACGTCGCAAACTGTCCCTACGGCAGCGCGCCGCAAAACGTCACGGTCTACGCCCCGGGGAAGACGAGCCTCCTGCGGGCGATCTCCCAGGGCGTGAGCTGCCCCGAAGCGCTGGCCTTCGACGGCTCCGGCAATCTTTACGTTGCGAACAACGGCGCCAACACGGTCACGGTCTACGCCGCCGGAAAGACGGGCGTGCTGCGAAAGATTTCGGCGGGAATCGGCGGCCCACACGCACTGTCCTTCGACGGTTCGGGCTATCTCTTCGTCGCAAACTTCGCAATCAGCACCGTAACGGCGTACGCGCCGGGCAAAACGTCGGTGAGCCTGATGATCTCCCAGGGCGTGAATAATCCAGGAGCGCTGGCCTTCGACGGTACCGGTAATCTCTACGTCGCAAACTCGGAAAGTTCGACCGTCACGCTACGCCGGCCGCTTCTACGCTCTTCTGCGGACAATCTCCGACGGGGTGAGCACGCCGGCTGCGCTGCTGATCAGCGGCTCGGAGAATCCTGTTGTCGCAAACCTCGGCGATAACACGGTGACGACCTACAACCCGGCCGGCAAGGGACTTCGGCGGACCCTTTCCCAAGGCGTGGTCCATCCGGTGTCACTGACGTTCGGGCCATAAAAATGGTCAAGCCGCAAGCGCCGACACAACGAGTGCATCCGCTCACGGCTTTTTGGAACGACGAGATGAGATCGGGGGATGCGACCGCCTCTGGGTCTTTCGCCTCCCCCAACCGAGGGTTATTGCTTAGACCGAACCCGCAACCGTCGTGTAGAGCGACTTCAGGTTGCTGCCGAGGGTCGTGACGCCAACGAGGGCGACCATGGCGATCAGGGCGACGAGCAGGCCGTATTCGACCATAGTCGCGCCTTCCTCGTCGCGGATCATCGATTTAAACGTGTTTACCATTTGAGTTGTTCTCCTACTTAATATATAGCGAATGTTGAACCAGCGACAAAAGTAAACTCGGCCCACTCATAAGTGGCCCCGGCTCGTTTTGCAGCCTTTTTCATGTATCGGCAGGTTTAGGAGCGTTTATGCGTCGCCGGCAAAAAAAAATTCCGAACAGTAATTCGGCCCCTCGGGCGAGAAGCAGGCGAGCAGTACGGATCCAAACGCCTTTATGGAGCGTCTATGAACTATTTTGTCGAAGCACTTGGAAAGTACGCGGTCTTTTCCGGACGAGCACGGCGGAGCGAGTATTGGTTTTTCACGCTCTTTTCAACCTTGATCGGCCTTTTTCTCGTCGCCATCGGACTCTACATCGGCAAGGCGACCGGCGGCCCGCCGACGCTGGCCAGATACCTGATCGACTTTTACGGGCTGCTGATCTTTCTTCCGACCATAGCGGTGAGTGTCCGCAGGCTCCATGACGTCGGCATGAGCGGCTGGTGGGTGCTGCTCAACGTCGTTCCACTGGGCAGCCTGGTCCTGTTCGTGATCTTCTGCCAGGATAGCCAGCCGGGCGACAACCGTTTCGGCGCGAACCCCAAAGAACTCGCAGCCCCCGCGTTCTAAAAACGTCTACCGCTTCGAGCTGATCGTCACCGTAACCGGCGGCGAAGGGATACCGTTGGTCACGACGACTAACGTGCTCTGCCCCGACGCGATCGTCGAAGGCACGTCGAACTCTGCCGTCGCCGTCGCGCTCGAACCGACCGCCATCGTGCTGAAGTTGTGCGTTCTCGCGTAGACGACTTTGCCGGACCCCTCATTCGTGATCCGCACGAGCGGATAGTTCGTCGCATACTGTGCGTCGTCGCCGTAGAAGTTGTTCTGCGTCATCCCGTTGAGCCGTTTGCCCTTGAGCGTATAGGTGCTCCCCGGCGTTAGCGACGCCGGAACCGTGGTGATGACGGGCCCGATGCCCGCCTCGGCCGCGTGCCCGCTCGTGTAGATCTCGACGTCGTTCGAAGCGTCGGTCTCGAGCACTTGGCCAGTGGGAAGCATCAGCAAACGCACGTTGAACGACGAGTCGCTCACGGCATCGGGCGGCGTTGCCGTCGTTTGGATCGTCTTGCCGTTGAAGAGCACCATCGTCATTGGCGAGATGTAGATGCCCGGACTCGCTGCGACGAGCACCTCGCCGTCGGTGAGCACCACGCCGGGACCGTCGGCGACGTCGAGCTGCTGATTGTTGACCTTCGGCAGGTTCGGCCCTTGCGTCCATTTGCCGGTCTTCTCGGCGAAGATTGCGGTCTCGCCGTTGGCGCCGACGACGATCACCGTGTCGTTGGGGCGCATGATCTGCGGTCCGATCTCTGAGGCTTGCGTCAGGTTGACCGGCAGGTCACCTTCGGTTAACCACGAGCCTTTGCTCGGATTGAACTCCTCGGAGTTCGGCGCGGCGAAAACGTCGGCGTCCAGCAGCTTCCCGCTGCGCAGCAGCGTCCAGCCCTCCTCGCTGTTCGGGTCGTCCTTACCGGTACCGACCTGGGTCCAGGTGCTCGAGCCTTCGTCGTACTCCGCCTGGACGCTCGTGCAGCAGTTGCCGAGAAGGTAGGTGCCGTTGGCGAGCACCGCACTCTGGCCGTCGCCGATCTTCGGCCAGCCGCTCGGCGGCACGACCGGGGTCCAGCTGTTGGCAACGGGATCGTAGATGGCGCCAAGGTTGGTCTCCGCCGTGATGCACGACGTATTGTACTCGCCGCCGTTGGCGATCAGTTTTCCGTCGGGAAGGATGGCCGACGCAAAGTAGAGCGGCGTGTAATCCGAGGGCATCGCGGCCGGCGTGCTCCACTTGCCGTTCAGGTAGCTCCCGGTACTGTCCGGCGTCAAGCGCAGCCAGGTTGACGTGCAGTAGTCGTGCACGAATACGGTGCCGTCGGTCATGAGCATCGCCGTGTCGGCGCCGTTAGCGAACGGACCGACCGACATCGTCTCTTGCCAGCCGCCCTTTTTTGCGCGCTCGCGCATCGCTTGGGTAACGCGCAACCGGTGCTTCGGCGGCAGCGGTGTATGCCCGACTCGCAAAAACTTCGGAAGCTTCGACTGTAGCGGCGCCACTGCCGCCGAGCCGCTTCCCGGAAGACTGCCCCCACCACCGCAGGCAACCAGCATCGTCGTCGCCGCAAGGCCGCAAAGCACTCGAGTTACACGTCGCATTCGGACTCCTCAAAACGAGAGTGAGGCGGGGAATAAAACGCCATTTATCGCTTCGTGCGCGCTCACCCTGCGCCGATGGCGCGGTTACGATTGCCAAC
Source organism: Vulcanimicrobiota bacterium (assembly GCA_963844705.1). GTDB lineage: Bacteria > Vulcanimicrobiota > Vulcanimicrobiia > Vulcanimicrobiales > Vulcanimicrobiaceae > Cybelea. The sequence goes on from CAWJPI010000001.1 coordinate 1,215,136, forward strand.
CGGGCTGCCGCCTAATTCTTTGGCAGCGTCTCCCATCCGCGACCGGTGAGGATCTGCCAGCCCTGGACGTCGCCGGTGCGGCTGCGGTAGGTTCCGCTCCCGGCGCAGCCGCCGCCCGCGCCGATTGCCTGCGCGCAGAAGTCGGCGATAATGTACTTGCCGTCGTACCTGACGTGCTGCGACGTGCAGACCGTCATGAACTTAGGCGTGTTTCCTGCCCCCAGTCCGACGCGAGGACCTTGGTCCAACCGACGATATCCTCGTGCGCCGTCTCTGCCCGATAGAGCGTGCAGTCGTCCAAGCCGAAGAACGCCGGGTCACGATGCGTCAGCGCGATTCGCAGGACGTGGCCCCCCCAGCGCTGCTGATCCTGCGTCGACAGCGCGTAGGGCACGTGCTTCGCGCACCCGACGGCGACCAGCAGCAGCGCGAGCGCGACGAGGCCGGCCCGCCTCACGAAGAGGAGGCGCGATCGTCGAACCGCGACTGCGCGGCTTTGACCTGGGCGATGTTGTCGTGCGCCCACTGCGTCAGCGAGCCGAGCGGCCCGCAGAGCGTGCGACCCAGCGCCGTCAACTCGTACTCGACGCGCGGCGGGATCTCCGGATAGATCGTGCGCTTCACGAGCCCGTCGCGCTCGAGATCGCGCAACGTCTGCGTCAGCATCTTCTGCGAGATGCCGACGATCATCCGCCGCAGCTCGTTGAAGCGCCGGTGCTCCGCCTGGGCGAGGATGCCGATGATCAACGTGGTCCACTTGTCGGCGATCCGGTCGAGGATCAGCCGCGAGGGACAGGCTGCCTGGTTGAAGACCGCGGCATCGGTCGGCAGAAGGGGACGTTCCTTAGTTTCCATTGGGTTCCTCGGCTACTTTCGAGTGCGTACTTGAATCAGGGTTGTTGGTATGCAAAAGTTACTAGCACAACGGTATCACACTAAACCGCCAACGGCAACCATCAAGGAGTCACCATGACCACCCAGATCCAAGAACAGAGCACCCTTTACACCCTCGACCCCGCGCATACCACCGTGGAGTTCGTCGTCCGCCACCTGATGATCACCAAGGTGCGCGGTCGCTTTACGAAGTTCGACGGTCGAGTCGAGGTCGAGCCCGGCAGCGACCTGCCGGCGGTGATCAGTGCAACGATCGACGCCGCCTCTCTGGATACCCGTGAGGAGCAGCGCGACGCGCACCTGCGGTCGGCCGATTTCCTCGAGGTCGAAAAGTACCCCCAGCTGACCTTCGAGAGCACCCGCATCTTCGGCACGCCCGACGAGTTCACGATCGACGGCAACTTGACGATTCACGGCGTGACCCGCAACGTCTCGCTGCGCGGCAGCTACGAAGGTCGCACCAAGGATCCGTGGGGCGGCGTTCGCGTCGGCTACAGCGCTCACGCGACGATCAACCGCAAAGACTTCGGTCTCACCTGGAACGCCGCTTTGGAGACCGGCGGCGTGGTGGTCGGCGACGAGGTCCGGATCGAGCTCAACGTCGAGGCGGTACTGCAGAACTAACGGTGCGTTTGCGTACGGCCGATGTTCTAGGATGGAATCCTCATGCACCGGCCGACGGAGACCTCTCTTGTGACGAATATGACGAACGAAGAACAGCAACGGATCGATCGAGCCATCGTCGAGGGGCGGCACGTCGAGGCCATGATCCTCTACCGCGTCTCGACCGGCGTCGAATTCGATGCCGGCTAGGGACTACGTCGGCGCCCGCTGGCGCTCGCTGACTGCCTAGCGCTGCGAGGGACGCCTAGAGCCGAACATCAAACTACCGAAGGCGATGTTCCAGGCTAACCGTCTGCCGCCGTGGGCTCTTCTCGTCTCCAAAGCCAGCCGTCTGCTCCCGCAGCAGCCACCGTAAAGGAGGCTCTGGCGCCACGCCTGCTCTACGTCTCGTTCGGCGAGTTCAACCGTCTACGTATACGCGTATCCCAAAGGAACCTACGTTGGTGATCTGGTCGGATTTACGAGTGCGACCGGCGAGTGCGTCAACGTTGCGGGTGACGTGTTCATCATCGATCGAGGTGCGAGCGACATCGTCGAATTCCCGCACGGCGGGGTTACCTCGAAAGCAACCCTCAATGACGCGCAGCAGCCCTACCAGTGCACCGTTGATCCGACCTCCGGCGACCTCGCGGTCGTAAATTACGGCTGGTCGAGCGGAGCCGGCCCGGTCACGATCTTTCCGTATCTCAAAGCCATCGGTGGTTTCGGACTGCCTCGCACCTATACGGCCTCCTGGCTCCAAACGGGCTACTACGGGGCCTACGACGACAAAGGCAACCTTTTTATCGACGGCCTCGGCGGCGATCATGTCGGATTCGGCGAGCTTCCCGCCGGGGGTAAAAGGATCGTCGAACTGGAGTTCAGTCGTCGGTTCGGGCAGGTGCCCGGCCTAGGATGGGACGGCAAATATCTCGCTCTTATGCTAACTGAGCGGTCGAACGCGAGCATCCTCCGCTACTCCGTCAACGACGGCCTCGCTACCCATCGGGGAACCACGACGCTCGATGGTGGGCTCGGGGTGCTCTTCGCTTTCTCCGGAACAACGGTCATCACGCGCAGCATTTACAGCAACGTCGGGGTCTGGAACTACCCTGCCGGCGGACTCCCAGTAAAAGTCCACAGGTTCATCACGAATCCGGACGGTTTTGTGATTAGCTCGGTTCGGTGACTTTCAGCGTCGAGGACGGCTTACGGGCACCCTTCTTATCGCCGACGACGTTCTGCACCTGATCGGCTCGATGCCCTTTTCCGCGATGGGAGCGCACAGAGATGCGGTCGAAATCTGCGCCGATGAACGCCTTTGCTCGAATCGCCGCCGTTACGTTCGCCGCCGTCACGCTAGCGGCATGTTCGCAAGGAGCCGCGGCTGTCTCGACGCCGCCCCTTGGCACGGCACCGAGCCTGCATGCCTTGCACGGCGGGTCATGGATGCTCCGCGACGCCAAGCGCCGCGATCTGCTCTACGTCTCCGAATTTTACGACGACGAAGTGCTCGTCTATTCCTATCCGCGCGGGGGGCTCGTCGGTACGATAACGGGCGTCTCCGAACCGCAAGGCATGTGCGGCGCGCCCAAGAGCGGCACGTGGTGGGTCGTCGCGACCGGCAGCAGCCAAGTGTTCGAGTACGAGCACGGCGGCAGCTCACCGATTGCGACGATCGACATTACCGAGGGTACGCCGGCGAGCTGCGCGGTCGATCCGAAGACGGGCAACTTGGCCGTAACGATCATCACCAACGACGACGTCGTCGTCTTTCCGAAGGGCTCCGGCTCCGGCACCACCTATATCGCGCCGTTCCAGCCGTTTTTCAGCACGTACGACGATCGCAGCGATCTCTTCGTGGACGGCAGCGGCACGACCAACGTCGCGGAGCTGCCGAAGGGTAGCGGCACGTTCGAGCCGATCGCGCTCGACCAGACGATCATCTTCCAAGGCGGGTTGCAGTGGAGCCGCGGACTGCTCGCGGTGGGCGATCAGGACGCCGCGGCCGTCTACCGCTTCTCGATTGGCGCGAGCACCGGAACGCTGCAAGGCACGACTGCGCTGCAGAACGGCGATCCCACCGGTTTTTGGATCGAGGGTGGCAAGCTGATCGGACCCGCGAGCGGTGATGAAGGCATTTGGAAGTACCCGGCCGGCGGCGCTGCGCGACGCACCGTCGGCAGCGGTTTTTACGGTCCGACCGCGGACTTGGTTAGCTCTCCGGATTAAGTAGGGGTTTGTTCGACCAAAAGAGAAAACGACAAAACGCTCGGTAAAATCGCCGTGCGTTTCCACTGAGGAGATCACATGAGCGACGTTAACAAACAAACCGAGGACGACGAACTCGATAAGGTGAGCGGAGGACAGCTATCGCATCCGATGCCGCACGATCCGATTCGTCCGAACCCCCCTACCCATCCCGGCGGTCCGGTTCTCGACCCGATCGAACCCGAACGCCCGACTAACCCTGCTGGTTAAAGGGCTGCGAGTCTAGATCGAACCCCGAATGGCGAAGGGGCCGGAATCCGGCCCCTTTTTCATGTCGCAATGTAGATGTAGCGGTTGGGCAGGTCGAGCGTAAAGATGCGTCCGGCCCAAAACGAGTTGCCGACGCTGCAGTCGTAGATGAGATCGCCGACGGCGACGGTTGCCTCGGCAATTGCGGTCTGCGCGGCACCCCGCAGCGCGATCGACGTCAGGCGCGTCCGGCTGCCTCCGCCCGGATTGAGGCCGTTGGCCGCGGCGAACGTTCGATCGAGCGTGATGCCGGTCGCGCCGGTATTGATCTCGCAAAGACCGCTCTTTCCGTTGCCGAAGTCGAAGCGTGCGAAGATCCCAAGCGCGATCCCGAGATCGTCCTGCAATACGAGCGGCACCTTCTGCGCCATGCGGACCCGCTCGGGAAAGGTCTCCGCGTCCTCGATAACGATCTGGTGCGCGCGAAAGTCGAAGGTGGCGGTGATGTTGCGGAACGCCGTCGCCGAGATCAACCCTTGCGCTGCGGTGCCGTCCAAGCCGCTCCAGATGCCGACGTGCGGCGCATCGAGCCGAACCCCGCCGATCGCCAGCGTCTGCACCGTGCCGATCGGCAGATCCACGCGCTCGCCGGTGAGCCGCAGACTGACGTACTTGCCGTTGACGACCACGTAGCGCCGGCCGATCCCGCTCGCGAGCACGTTGACGCCGGCGCCCAGGTTCACCAGCATCGGCACCGCAGGGCTGCCGTCCACGGAGCCTTGCACGCCGATCAGGCCTCCGCCCACCTCGGTGAACGGCACGGTATCGACCGCCCGCGCCGGCAGCGCCAACGAGCCGGCGGCAAACGCCGCCGCGATCGTCGTTATCGGCGCGAAGCGCCGCAAGGCTTGCATGCCAAGGGCCGTTTGATGCACTCGCGCACGATGCCTGTGCGCCGGGCTCAGCCCGGCAGCTGCACGTAGAGCAGCCACACGTAGACGACCGTGAGCACCATTGCCTGCGCGGTGATCCACTCCAGCGCGCGGCGCGATTTCACGAAGAACGCAACGGCGATGACCGCTTCGAAGAGCAGCAGAAAGGCGAGGTTGAGCGTCGACGAGATGCGTCCGGTACGCGAGAACTCCTCGCCCAGGCTTAGCGCCGGCAGGAAGAACATGAAGCCGAAAAACCACGCGCGATTGTGGAAGAACCATCGCGCCAGGTCGATCTTGCCGCTCGCCGATTCCCGCTCCGGAAGAACGAGCGCCGCTAAAATGAAGAGAACGACCGGCACGAGCAGCTCGAGCCAGAACGTCCCGAAGCTCCAGACCGCCGTATGACGGACGCTCCACTGCGCCCACCAATGCTGGACGGCGATGAAAAACAGCCAAATGCCCCACGCGACCGGCGGCCAGTAGAAGTTGACGCGTTCGCGCGCCGCGATCACGGTGGCCAGGCGCCCCAGCACGTTGGCGATTGCCAGGCCGAGCACGATGGACGTGAGGATCGTCAGATAATCGAAGGCGCTCATCGTGCCTAGCACAACGAGCGCCTTCATGTTTTAGCCGGACCGACCCTACGTGAAGGTTACTTCGTTCCGACGGTGACCGTTACGGCCTTCGAGGGGATGCCGTTGACGACGACCACGAGCTTCGCGGTACCGCTCTCCACGTTGGACGGCACGTCGAACGACGTGGTCACTGTGTTGTTCGAGCCGATGCCCATGAAGTTGATGTCGTGCGTCTTGGCGTACTGCACGTCGCCGGTCTTGCCGTTGATGATCTGCAGAACCGGATAGTTCGAGGCCTGCTGGTCGTCGTCGCCGTAGAAGTTCGCCTGCGTATCGCCGTTGAAGCGCTTACCCGAAATCTGGTACGTGCTTCCCGGCGAGAGCGAGGTCGGTACGGAAGTGATCGTGGGCTGGATGCCCTTGGTGTGCTTCTCCTTCTGCGTGTAGATCTCGACGTCGTTGGAACCGTCGGCCCACAGTACCTGGCCGGTGGGGAGCACCAAGAGACGGACGTTGTAGCTCGAGTCGTTCGCCCCTTCGGCCGGAGTGGCGATCGACGTGAACTTCTTGCCGTTGTAGAGGACCACTTGCGCCGGCGTGCTGTAGACGCCGGGGCTTGCCGCCAGCATCACCTGCCCGTCGGGAAGCACCGAGGACGGCCCATCGGCGATGTCGAGCTGGCGCCCGCTGGCCATCGGGAAATTCGGGCCCTGTTTCCACTTGCCCGTCCTCTCGCTGTACGTGGCCGTCTCGCCGTTGGCACCTGCGACGAAGACTTCGTCGTTGGGCATCATCGTCTGCGGACCGATCTCGTCCTCCGACGTGAGGTTCACGGGAAGGTTGCCGGCCGCCGACCACGAGCTGCTCTGCGGATTGAACAGTTCGGAATACGGTGCATCGAATACGTCCGCGTCGAGCAGTTCGCCGCTGCGCAGCAGCGTCCAGCCTTCCTCGCTGTTGGTGTCGTGCTTACCGGTGCCGACCTGCGTCCAGGTGCTCGAACCTTCGCTATACTCCGCTTGCACCTCGGTGCAGCAGTTGCCGATCATGTACGTGCCGTTGCTGAGCACGGCGCTCTGGCCGTCGCCGATCTCGCTCCAGCCGCTGGGCGCGCTCACCGCGGTCCACGAGTTCGCCACCGGATCGTAGATGGCGCCGAGCGGCGTCTCGGCGCCGGCGCAGAAGTTGTACTCTCCGCCGTTGACGATCAGCTTGCCGTCGGACAGCACCGCCGACGCAAAGTAGAGCGGGCCGTAGCTCGACGGCATCGCCGCGATCTTCGACCACGTGCCGTTTTGATAGCTGCCGGTCTTGTCGGGAGTCAACCGTTCCCAGTTGGACGAGCAGTAATCCTGAACGAGTACCGTACCGTCGGTCATCAAGATCTCGGTGCCGGCGCCGTTGGAAAACGGCCCCGCAGCGGTGAGTTCTTGCCAGCCGCCGGCTTTGGCGCGCTCGCGCATCGCCGCGGTAATCGCGTGCGTGCGTTTCGGCGGACGCGCGGGCGTGTGCCCGATGCGTAGAAACTTGGGCAGCATCGAGCGAACGGGAACGCCACTAGGTGCTTGCGGGATGCTCGAAACCGGTGTGGGTGAACTTGCTCCGCTGCACGCGGCGAGTAACGAAGCCGTTACCACGCCCGCCAGCGCAAGGCTAAAGTGTCGCATATGAACTTGTGACTCCTAGAACCAGCAACGTGGTGCTGAGATCGTGTTACCGCTTCTTTCGGCTGCTCGTCGCCTTTCGGCTGCTCGTCGCCTTTCGGCTGCTCGTCGCCTTTCGTCCGGAGGCTACGGATTTTCCGCCACCGGCCTTCGACCCGACCTTCTTACGCGCGGCTCCGGCGCGCGATCCGCGCTTCGCCATCACGGCTTCCTTGAGCGCTTTGGCGGGCAGGAACTTGAAGACGCGCTTTGCGGGAACTTTGACTTGCGCTCCGGTCGCGGGGTTCCGCGCCATGCGTGCGGCGCGATCTCTTACTTTGAACTGGCCAAAACCGGGAATCTTGACCGGCTCACCCGAAACGACCGCCGCCTGGATATCTTCGAACAGACCGTCGACGAGCGCGACGGCATCCTTGCGCGATAGTTCGAGGCGTTCGACCGCGGAGCGCACCAGATCTTGTTTATTCATCGCTTCCTTTCGTGTTGAAAAAGCAGTCCCAAACCGAGCAAAATCGTTTCGCGCTGCTTGCTACGAAAGAATGAGGGTTTCCTTGTCGTGGTAGTCTTTGCACCTGGCCGTTTATGCGGCGCTACCGGCGTCCCCGGGGACAAGTCCATCTCCCATCGGGCGCTCATCGCGGGCGCTCGCTGCAACGCGCCGCTGCACATCGCCAACGTGAATCCGGGGCGCGACGTCGAGGCGACGCGCGCGGGACTGCTCGCGCTTGGCGTTCGTATTGAGAGGCTGGGCGACCAAACGGTGGTGCACCCCAGCAGCGTCGCGGCGCCCGCGCGCGTTCTCGACTGCGCGAACTCGGGTTCGACCGCCCGCATGCTCCTGGGCGCGTGCGCCGGCGCGGGCATCGCCGCCGATTTCGACGGCGACGAATCGTTGCGGCGACGGCCGATGGAGCCCGTCGCCGCGCAGCTTCGCGCGTTCGGCGCAAAGATCGATACGACGGGCGGCCGGCTGCCGGCACGCCTCGGGGGTACGCCCGAGGTCCAGACGCGGCACTTCATCCTCCTCTCGCCTTCGGCCCAGATAAAGTCAGCGCTGCTCTTCGCCGGCCTCTACGGCGGCGTCGCGGTGCGCGTTGCGGGCGATCGCGGCTCGCGCGACCACACCGAGCGGCTCCTACGATACCTTGGAGCAGATATCGAATGGGATGGACGCGAGGTGCGCCTCGGAACCGCGCCGTTGCACGGCGGCGAACTCGAAGTCGCCGGCGATCCGTCCGCCGCGGCCTTCTTCATCACCGCCGCTGCCGTCGCCGGCGGGAGCGCCGTCGTGATCCGCAACGTGGATACCAATCCGACGCGCACGGGATTGCTCGAGGCCCTGCAACTGATGGGCGCCGCCATCGAGCTGCGCAATCCGCGGACCCGCTATGGCGAGCCGGTGGCGGACATCGCGGTCGAGCAGCGCCCGTTGCAGGCGGCAGCAATCGGCGCCGACGTCGCGCTGCGCGCAATCGACGAGATCCCGCTGCTGGCAGTCGCCGCCGCCTTCGCGTCGGGCACCACCACGATCGCCGGCGTGGGCGACCTGCGCACCAAAGAGTCGGACCGCATCGCCGCCATCGCGCGCCTGCTCGACGCCGTGGGCATCCGCTGTACGGTCAGCGGCCGCGGGCTCGCCATCGAGGGCGGGCAGCCGCGGGCGCAGGGCACCGTGATCGAGACGCACGACGACCACCGCATCGTCATGGCTGCCGCGGTGCTGGCGTGCGCTGCCGGGCCGCTTCGCGTTGAACAGCGCGGCGAGCGTCGCGGTCAGCTTCCCGAGGTTCGAAGAGACGCTTGTGAAGCTGCAGGCCGGATAGGCCCGCGCGCGATTAGGCGGCCGGCTCGGCCGGCTTCGCCTCTTTTTTCGAGCTGTCGGACGTGCTCTTCTCGGCCGATCCCGCACTCTCGGAAGAACCGGCGGTTTCCGGCTTCGGCTTCTCCTGCTTGGCGCCACTGGCTCGGCGCGAATCGGTTACGTAGAATCCCGAGCCTTTAAAGAGGACGGGCGCGGCATTGAAGACCCGGCGCATCGGCGCCCCGCAGGCCTTGCACGGCGCGTCGTGGGTCTCGTCGAAGCCGTGGCGCACCTCGACGGTTCGGCCGCACTTCGTGCAGGCATAGTCATAGAGCGGCATGCTCAAAGTATAGTCTGCTTAGCACTCAGGGTCAATGACTGCTAGCCCAGCTAGAAGTCGGCGAGGACTGCGGCGTCGCGCTGGTACTCGACCAGGCCCTTGAAGTGAACGAGCGAGTCGTCGAGGGCGGTCGAGAGCCGGCGCCCGCGCTGCCAGTGATGAAGCAGCCCGCCCAGGCGGCCGTGGTAGGCAGGGTAGGCCAAACGCACGTTCAGCTTGGCGCGCGCCGAGCGCCGCTCGATCCGAAAATCGAGGCGGCGGCGCAGCGAATATGCGCCGACCAGGCTGAGGCGGTGGTTCGGAATCAGGTCGTCGATTTCGAAGAGCTGCTCCTCTTCGCCGGGGAGGGCCGAACGGATGACGACCTCGCTGCCCAGGGAGAGGTCGGCTTCGCCGTCGGGGCGGCGAGCGCTGCGCAGGAACGAGAGCCAAACGGGCCATTTCTCAACCGCGCAAAGGAGCGCGAAAGCCTCTTCGGCGGAACACTCGAGGTCGAGACTGGCGCTGTGCGATTGCAGCCCGCTGCCAAAGGCGGTATCTGCGATGAGCATGAGCCCCCGGGTTCGCTAACGCGCTCTTAAAAGTCCTTTAAATTTTTATACACATTATGTGTGGATTCTTATGAACGCAATCCACAGTAACGAACGAACTCGACCAGCGTCGCAATGCCGTACGGCAACGCGTTTTCGTCGAGACGAAAGATCGGACTATGTGCCGGATGAACCGCGCCCGACGCTTCGCTGCGCACGCCTAAACGTATCAAAAGTCCCGGCACGCGCTGCGCAAAATACGCGAAATCTTCGCCGCCCATCGTGGCCTGCGGCCGCTCGACGCGCATCGCGCCGCTCTCGCGAAGATACGCGGCGAATCCCTCCGCGAGCGCCTCGTCGTTGACGACCGGCGGATAGCCGCGCACCACGTCGACTTCCGCGGTCACGTTGTACGCCTTTGCAACGCCGTCGACGATGCGGCGCACGCGTTCTTCGAGGCGGTCGCGCACTGCGGGATCGTGCGCGCGCAGCGTGCCGCTCATCTTCACTTCGTCGGCGATGACGTTGTTGCGATAGCCGCCGGAAATCGTCCCGATCGTTACGACGGCGCTCGCGAGCGGATCGGTCTCGCGCGCGACCACGTTCTGCAGCGCCATCACCATCGCCGCCGAGGCCACCAGCGCGTCGACCGACGAGTGCGGATACGCGCCGTGTCCGCCCATGCCGCGAACCGTGAGATACACTTCGTCGGCCGAGGCGTTTACCGGGCCCGGCGTGATGCCGACGCTGCCGACCTCGAGCCGCGTATCGACGTGCAGCATCGCGATTGCATCGACGCTCGGATCGTCGAGCGCGCCCGCTTCGATCATCGGCAGCGCGCCGCCGGGGCCTTCTTCCGCCGGCTGAAAGAGCAGCACCACGGTGCCCGAGAGACGGTCGCGCATCGCCTGCAGCGTCGCGGCCGCGCCGAGCAGCATCGCGGTATGCGCGTCGTGACCGCACGCGTGCATCTTGCCCTCGACTTGTGAGGCGTACGGTAAACCCGTTCGCTCGCCGATCGGCAGCGCGTCCATATCGGCACGCAACGCGACCACCGGCCCACCGGCGCCCGCACGAATCCGCGCGACGACCCCCGTCTTCGCCAGCCGGCGATGGTCGATGCCGAGCTTTCCAAGCTCGCGCTCGACGAGCGCCGCCGTCGCCTCCTCCTCGAAGCCCAGCTCCGGCCTGCGGTGAATCTCGCGCCGCAGCTCGACGATGCGTGCAGCCAGCGCTTCGTTTACTTCGACAGCCATTTCAAGCTCTCTTAACGCACCGGTACGGGGCTTCCCTCCGGCGAAAGCCGTTGCCAGCGATGATGACTCCCGACCTCGCGCTCGCGCTCTTGATCAACCGCACGACCGCCTATTACCAGGCAAATGCGCCGGCGTACATGACCTATATGGAGCACACGCGCGTCAGCGCGCCGTCGCTCGGGCGCGCGCAGGACCTCGACCGCTCGATCGCGGTGCGCGTCGCCGACAACTTCGCGGCGATGCAGGATCTCCCCAACGGCGGCCAGCGTACGGGCGAGGCATTCCCCATCGTCGCCTACTTCGATCCGTTCTCGAACTTCGGTTTCGGCTACTTCGCCAACCTCAAGCGCGTCAACATCACGCTCCAGCGGGGCACGCCCTACAGCTTTCCCATTCCGCCGCCCGATCCGAGCGTCAACGCCGTCGTGGCGTACAACAGCTACTGGGCCGCGCACTACGCCCCCGATTCAACCGATGCGGCGCTGCACGTGATCGTCGATCCCACCCCGCGCATCAAGCATGGGCTCTACCCCACCGACGTCGTCGAAGATCCCGCGACGCATCTCCCGTCACACATCGAGATGCGAGCGATCGAAGGCGACGAAGACTTTGCGCTGGACTACAAAGTGATCGACGGGCACTGGGTGATCGTGCACGGCACGTTCAGCGCCACGCAGCACGCTGCGTTTCTCACGTTTAAGGTCGTTGCCGACGTCACGTTCAGCAACATCGCGTTTCCCAGCGAGGCACCCGACCCGCGCCTGGCGGGCACGCCTATGCCGTCTGCGTCACCGGCTCCTTGTAGCCGCTCCGGCGGCGTGTGTCCGACGCCGTTGGTCGAGGGCACATCGGCCGGCGCCACCCACATGTAGACGTTGGGAATCAGCAGCAGCGTCAGAATCAACGAGCTGAGCACGCCGCCGATCACGACGATGCCCAAGCTGGAGCGCGACGAGGACCCGGGGTCGAGCGCGAGCGCCAGCGGTACGTTGCCCGCCATCACCGAGAAGCTCGTCATGATGATCGGCCGGAATCGCGTGTGCGCGCTCTCCTTGATCGCCGAAAGCTTGTCGAGCCCGCGTTCTCGGAGCGTATTGGCGTAGTCGACGAGCAGGATGCCGTTTTTCGTGGCGATGCCGATTAAGAGAATCGTCCCGATCAGCGAAAAGAGATTGAGCGTGCGGTGCGTGAGGAAAAGGCCGCCGATCGCGCCGATCGCCGCCACCGGTACGGAAAAGATGATGATGAACGGCGACAAGTAGCTGTTGTAGAGCGCCACCATCAAGAGATAGACGAGGATCACCGAGACGATCATCGAGAGTCCCATGCCGACCAGCGTCTGGTGCATGAAGTCCTGTTGGCCAAGCGGCGCGGGGCGCACGGAGATGTTGGGCGGCAGGTGCAGCGAGGGCAGGCGCTTGAGCATCCCGTGCTCGACGGCCGATAGCGACGAAGTCGGCGCGTAGTTTCCCTCGACGTGGATCACGTCGTCGCGGTCGGTCCGGGTGACGAGCGGCGAGGTGGGCGTCGATTCGAAACGGGCAATGTCGCTGAGATAGACGATGCCGCCGCTGGAGGACCGAATAGCCACCGAACGCAGCGCGTCGAGGCTGGTCTGGTACGACTCCGGATAGATGACCTGCACTTGCTCGAGACCCGCCGTCGTCTCGAACTGCGTCGCCACGTTGCCGCCGAATGCCGCGCCGGCCGCTTGCGCGGCGGTGCCGAGGTCAACGCCGAGCGCCTGCGCCTTGTTGCGATCGAACTGGATCGAGATCTCCGGGGCGAGCTGCGTGCCGGTACTGTTGACGCTGGTCGCACCTTTGACGCTCTGCAGCAGCGCGAGGACTTTCTGCGCGTAGGGCGTTGGATCGCCGCCGGTGACGTCGGTCACGAGGAAGTCGATCGGCTGCGCGTTGCCGCCGGACGTCGAGGTTGAGGGCACGACCACGGTCTGAACGCCGTTGGGAAGATACTTGTCGGCGATCTTTCGGAACTCGCCGAGCCAGTAGGTGGTGGAGTGCTTGCGATCGTCCTTGAGCCACACGTGCACTTGGCCGACGTTGTTCTGCGAAACGAAACCGCCGAACGGCGCGGCGTACGCGCCCGCGACGGCGGTGTTCGCGAACGTATCGGAGGTGCCCAGGATCCGCTGCTCCAGCCCGAAGGTTCCCTTTTCGACCGTCTGAATCGGCGTGCCGATCGGGTAGACCAACTGGATGTAGATCTCACCGCGGTCAACACCCGGGATGAACTCCTCACCCACCGCGCCGACCGCGACCATCGCCAGCGCCAGGCCGAACGTCGCCGCGCAGAAGACCGCTACGAGCTTTCCGTGGGCGAGGCTCCAAGGCAGCGCGCGTTGGGTGTACCAGTTGCGCACATCGTCGAACCGGTCGCCGAACCAGTGGACGACGCGCCACGGCTTCCAGTGCGAACGCAGAGCCCACAGACCGGCGAGCGTCGGCGTGATCGTAAACGAGACGAAGAGCGAGGTGAGCGTCGAGATGACCACGACGATACCGAACTCGGCGATCTGACGGCCGACCTGGCCCTGGATGAACGCGATCGGCAGGAAGACGACGACGTCAACGAGCGTGATCACGACGGCGGCGGCGCCGATCTCCTCGCGGCCGCTGACCGCCGCCTCCTCGGGCGGCTGCTTGAGTTCGGTGAAGTGCCGCTCGATGTTCTCCAGCACGACGGTCGAGTCGTCAACGAGGATGCCGATTACCAGCGACATCGCCAGCAGCGAGATCGTGTCGATCGTCAGGTGCATCATCTTCATCGCCGTGATCGCGATCGCCAGCGAGGTGGGGATCGACACGCAGACGACGATCGCGCTGCGCCACGAGCGCAGAAAGAAGATCATCGCGATGCCGGTGAGCAGCATCGCGAGAAACAGCGTGCGCGTAACGATGACGATCTGCTGTTCGGTGAACTTCGACTGAACGTGGATCACGCGGAACTTGATCTCGGGAAACTGCCGCTCGACTTGCGGCAGCGCCGCCAGCACGTTGTTGGAGGCGTCAACCTCGCTGCCGGTCGCCGACTTCTGCACCTGCAGAAAGAGCCCGGGCTGGCCGCTGATATGCGCGTACTGCAAGCGCGGCTCGTAGCCTTCGTTCACGGTCGCGACGTCGCCGATCCGGACCACGGAGTTCGTCGCCGTCCAGGGATCGACCACGCCCGGCAGCGCCGACACGCCGCCTTGATAGCTCTGCACCTGCGCGCCCGTCGAGTTCGAGAGCGCCGCGGCGATCGCGGAGCCCGTCGTGATGATCGGCAGGTTGCGAACCGTATCGAGGCTCTGGATGTCGCCGCGGATATCGATGGTCGTCTGCCGGTTGGGCTCGTAAGCAAAGCCGCCCGGCACGCGCTGGTTGTCGGCCTGAAGCGTGTTGATCACGTCGTTGAGCGTAAGGTTGGCCGCCGTCAGCCGCGCGGGATCGACCACCACCTCGTAGGCCGGGGTAACCAGTCCGCCGACGTTGGCGAAGGATATGCCCGGCACTTGTTCAAGCTGCGGCGCGATAACGTTGACCGCGTAGAGCGCCAAGCGCGAGAGCGAGAGCTTCTGCGAGTAGAGCGCCAGCGTTACGACCACCGACTGCGTTGGGTCGTAAAGGTTGACCGTCGGCGGAGTGAGGTTCGTGGGCAGGTATTTCTCGGCGGCCTGGATCGCTTTGTTCGTGAGCGCGAGGTCGGTCGCGGAATCCGAGCTGATGTCGAAGATCGCGGTGATCGAGGCCTGACCTTGCTGCACGACGGAGTTGAAGGTCTGCAGATCGGCGGTGCCCGCGAGGTTCTGCTCGATCGGCGCGACGATGTTGTCGCGCATCTCGCTGACCGACGCGCCGTTGTACTGCACCGAGATCGTGACGGTCGGCTGGCTGACGTCCGGATAGAGTTCTTTGACGATCGTCATCAGCGAGAGGACGCCGGCGAACGCCATCAGCGCGACGATGACGAAGACCAGCGTCGGCCGCCGGATGAAGAGCCGGGTGAGGCTGAACTTCACTGCTGGTAGGAGACCCGCTCGCCGTCGCCCACGCTGGTCTGCCCGTTGCTCACGACCCGCGTTCCCGGAGTAATGCCGCTCACCACGGAGGTCGTGCCGTCGGTCCCCAACTCGGCCACTTTAACGGTCTTAACCTGACCGCCGCCCTGGACGGTGATCACCGCGTCGTGATTATCGTCGGTGAAGGCGCTCACCGGAAGGCGCACGCCGCGAACGGGCAGCGCCGCGATCTCTCCCTGCACCACCATGCCCGGGCGCAAACGCTGGCCTGGATTGGCGAGTAGTACCTTCACCTGAAAATCCGTCGAACCCGGGATTGATCTCGTTGAGCACGCCGACGACGTGGCCGCTGAACCGGGCGTTCCCGTTGAGGTCGGAAGCCGTTACCTTGGCCACGGCGTCGTTCTCGATGCTGGCGACCTCTTCGCTGGACGCGTGGAGCACGGCGTAGATCGGATTGACCTGCTGCAGCGTGAACAGCTCGCGATTTCCCGGATACTCGCCGGGATTGAGGTTGCGGTTCACCACGACGCCATCGATCGGCGAGACCAGGGCCGCCTTCCCGATCTGCACCCGCACCTGCTGCGCCTGCGCGAGCGCCACCTTCTCCTGCGCCTGCGACTGCTCGACCGCCGAGGCCTGCAGCCCCTGGCCACCCAGCGAACCGTTGGCCTGCACGTTGGAACGCGCGGCGGCGAGATTGGCGTTCGCGTTGTTGAGCGCTTGCTCGTCGTTACGCACGAGCGTCTCTTGCTGGTCAACGGACTGCTGCGAGACGTAGCCTTGGGTTAAGAGATTTTGGTCGCGCGTGAGATTGAGATTGTCGTTGTTGAGCGTCTGCTGCGCTTGGCGCAGCGCGGCCTGGTCGGAGTGCATCGTGTCTACGCCTTGAGCGATCGAGAGCGATCCCTGAAAGGCAGTGTGCGACGTGTTGGCCGCTTGCTGCTGGCCGTCGCGAGATCCGATTGCAGTTGCGCTTGGAGATCGGCGGTATCCAGCGTCGCCAGCACCTGCCCGGCGCGAACGCGGTCGCCCTCGCGCACGTAGACGGCGTCCGCGGGCTCCGAGAGCGTGCTTTGAATGGCGACGTTCTGGTACGGCGCCACGACGCCCGCGAGCGCCCGCGCGGGTTCGACGCTGCCGAGCGACACGACGGTGGTCTGCACGTAGGGAGGCGCCGCTTGGGGCGCGGCGCGGTGCCCGCAGCCGCTGCCGGCTAGGAAGATGAGGGCGATACCGAAGAGGCGGGGAAGGCCGGCGAGGTGATGCATGGACCCCACGATTGTACCGAAAGCGCCGGTCTCCAATCCTGGAGCGAGTCTGAGAATGGGAGAAGCGGGCGAACGGCCGCGCGTACTGGTGATCGACGACGAGCGCGGCCTGCGAGAGCTGCTCGAGTACGGCCTTGGGCAGGCCGGCTTTGCCGTGCGCTGCGCGACCGAAGGCTCGGCCGCACTCGTCCTCTTACGGAGCTGGGCACCCGAAGTGATCGTGCTCGACGTGATGCTTCCCGATAGAGACGGTTTCGCGCTGCTGCCGGAGATCCGCGCGCTGACGACGGCGCCGGTCGTGATGCTCACCGCGCGGACCGAAGTCGCGCAGCGCGTCGCCGGCCTCGAAGCCGGCGCCGACGACTACGTCGGCAAGCCGTTCGACCTCATCGAACTGATCGCCCGACTGCATACGCTGATGCGGCGCCCGGCAATCGAACGGCGCGAGACCCTCGCTTATGCCGACTTGAGCATCGATACGCCCAGCCGCGCCGTCTATCGCGGCAACCGCCGCATCGAGCTGACCGCGCGCGAGTTCGACCTGCTGCGCGTCTTTGCCGAGCACGCCGAAGAGGTGCTCACGCGCACGCAGCTGCTCGACATGGTATGGGGCATCGATCGCGACGTGATTCCGAACACCGTAGAAACGTACGTCTCCTTCTTACGCGCGAAAATCGACAGCGGAGAGGCCGTCAAGCTGATTCAGACGCTGCGCGGCTCCGGTTACAGTTTGCGGGCGACGGCGTCGTGAGAACGCGACTCGCTCGCCGCATCGCCGAGCTGGCCGCCATCGAGATTTCGGTGGTGCTCGCGGTTGTCATCCTCGTCGGTGCGCTCTTGGCGTTTAGCGCGTACATTCGCAGCCTCTCCAACGAACTGACCGGCACGATGGCTCAGCTGCAGACGGCGCTCGCCCACAGCACCGCGCGCGACGCGCGCGCCGGCGGCGCCTTCGCCGCTTCGCTCTTGCTCGGAAGCAACAGCGAGATCGTCTTCCTCGACGCAAACACGCGGGTGACGGTCTACCGCGCCCATCGCGCCGATCCGCGCGAGATCGTGACGGTGCGGCCTCGCGGCGACCTTTCTGGCGATCCGCACGGAAGCGGCCCGTTCGCGCGCGCGATCGTCGGCCTCGCGACCGCGTTCGGCCTGCAGTCGCTCTACGGCCACGTCGGCAACCTCTACGTGATCGTCAAGAGCAACGATGCGACGCTCGTCGGCACGGTGCGCTTCTTCGCGATTCCGCTGCTCGTGACGCTGGCGGTCGCCATTGCGTGCGCGGTGCTCGTGGCGCGCGCGCTCACGCGCCAGGCGCTGCGCCCGCTCGACGAGGTGACCGCCGCACTCCAACGCTTCGCCTCCGGCGACCTCACGCCGCAGCTGATCGCCGCCGACGAGCGCCAAGAGCTGGGATCGCTGGCAGCCGCCTACAACGGCGCGATCGCGCAGATGGAGCGCGCCTTTGCGGCACGCGACCGCGCCAACGCGTCGATGCGCCAGTTCATCGCCGACGCGGGGCACCAACTGCGGACGCCGCTCACGGTCGTGCAGGGCTTCATCGCGATCCTGCGGCGCGGCGGCATCGAGAGCCCGCCCGAACGCGAGCACATTCTCGATACGATGAACGATCAGAGCCGGATAATGGGCTCGCTGATCGACAAGCTGATTTTGCTCGAGCGCTGGGAGAGCGCCGACGCCGCAGCCGCGAGCGCACCCATCGACGTGGGCCGCCTCGTCGCCGACCTCGTGATGCCGATCGCCGACGCGCATCCCGAGCGCAGCTTCGCCGTTCGACGCGCAGCCCGGCGTGCTCGCGGTCATCGACCCAACCGAGCTGGGGTACGTCGTGACGAATCTTGCCGATAACGCTCTCAAGTATGGCGAGGGCGCGATCGGCGTTCGCGTGAGCGCGCGCGACGGCAGCGCTTCCATTGAGGTCAGCGACGAAGGCCCGGGAATTCCATCGGCCGATGCGGCGCGCGTCTTCGATCGCTTCTATCGCGGCACGCAGCGCGACGTCGCCGGTTCGGGACTGGGCCTTGCGATCGTCAAGCGCGCGGTCGAACGCGCGCACGGCACGATCGCGCTCGACTCCAATGCGAGCGGCTCGCGCTTTACCGTGCTGCTCCCACGCGCGAGTTAGAGACTGCTAAAGTCGATGGCGGAGAGGGTGAGATTCGAACTCACGGAACGCTCATTGACGTTCGCCCGCTTTCGAGGCGGGTGCCTTCAACCACTCGACCACCTCTCCGAGGCATCAGGTTGGGATGCCGGGGCTTCTTCCCCTGCTAACGTGCGTTTCGCGCGGAAGAACTGCTGCAGCTGCGCGGCAGCCGCTGCCTCGAGCACGCCGGCGGTTACGTCGAGCCGGTGATTGGTGAGCGGCGAGCGCAGGTAATCGAACGCGCCGCCGTCGGCGCCGCCCTTGGGATCGCCGGCAGCGTAGACCAGCCGCTTGATGCGCGCCGCGATCATCGCGCCCGCACACATCACGCACGGCTCTTTGCTAACGTAGATCGTCGCCTCCGAAAGCCGCCAGCGCTGCAGCCGGCTCGCGGCTTCGCGCAAGAGCAGCATCTCGGCGTGAGCGGTCGCATCGTTGCGCAGCTCCTTCTCGTTCTTCGCTTCTAAAACGAGATCGCCGCAGACCAAGACGGCGCCGACGGGAACGTCGCCCGCGCGCGCGGCCTGCGCCGCCAGTTCCAGCGCCCGCTGCACGTAGGCTTCGTCTTGCGTCATGAAAAGATGCGCGCCCGGAGGGATTCGAACCCCCGATCCCAGCCTTCGGAGGGCTGTGCGTTATCCAGCTACGCTACGGGCGCACGCTCCGCTCGAGTTAGCGCGCGGGGTCCGGGCCCGCGCCGGCGCTCGGCATGTGCTTGAAGAGGTCGAGCTTGTGGTCGACGAGCGTCCGGTAGAATTTGCGCACGCAATCGGGATGCCCGAAGAAGTAGGTTCGCGCGTACGCGAGATCTTCTCCGGAACTATCGGGTACGTAGTGCGAGATTTCGATCTCCTCCATCTGTCCTCGGTCCACCGGGTGGGGACAGAAATCGCACGGAATCGTCGACATGAATTTTGACACCTCAGAATGAAGCCGGCCGTCTCCCCTGGAGCGGCCGGGCTTGAATCGTTCTGGCTCGGGTAGGACTTGAACCTACGACCAAGGGCTTATGAGTCCCCTGCTCTACCACTGAGCTACCGAGCCGCAGTCCCCGCCGCAGACTTTCGAGACCGCAGTATAGCAGGACCGCTCCTGCGCCACAACCGGTTCCGCCGGCGGGGGGCTGCTCGAGCTTCCTAGCCAGGCATGCAGACGGTCTTGGAGGTCATCGCCTTGCCCTTTTCGACCCACGTCGAGTTGACCATGATGGCCGTCTTGGTGTAGTGCCACAGGTCTCTTTCGTGCGTCGGATCCTCGGGATAGTTGTTGACGAACGTCATGGTCGTCGCGGTGCTCGATCCGGGCGCGGTTGAAATCCCGTAGTCCCCGGGAAGCGTGTCGCCGCCCATGGTGATGTACAACTGCTTCTTTGGATCGTAGCCGAACTCGAACATCGCCGTGTTCGCGGGGTGACCGCCATAGGCGCCGTTCTCGCCGCCTCCTTCAACCCAAAGATCTCCAACTTTCTTGATCGTGTAGGTGCTCTTGGCGGTGCCCTTTGGCCCCGTATAGGTGCAGGTCCACTGCCCCACGAGCATCGAGAGCGCGGTGGGCATCTGCGCCGCCGCGCGAGCGGGCGACGCGAGGCTCAACGCCATTGCGGCAGCGAGTCCCCAACCGAGCAGACGCGTAGAAATAATCATGATTGCTCCTCCTCAAAAGAGTTGAGTAGGGGAGCGATTCGGCGCCTGCTTGGCTTTTCCCGGCCCCAAATGCGAAGCGGCCAACGCTTGAAATCCGCGCGACGGCCGCCGTTTCGTTGAGAATCGCGGTCGGAGGGACTCGAACCCCCAACCTACAAGTTCGTAGCCTGTTGCTCTATCCAATTGAGCTACGACCGCGTGTGCCGGTGAGCTTCGGAGAGAGAGGGATTCGAACCCTCGATACGACTTTACATCGTATAACGGTTTAGCAAACCGCCGCCTTCAGCCGCTCGGCCATCTCTCCACGACCCCGCAGCCCTATCTTACGGGGTTTTCCTATTGCCGTCTCAGGCCGATTGGCGGCTCCGAGGCGACTTGTTCACCATTTGTTCACGGCGCGGTCGCTACCTCCGGCTTCTTGAGCAGGGTCTGCGCCAGGCTGTTCACCGCTGCCCTGCCCGTCGCTGGCATGGCGTGAGTGTACGGTGCTGGGCGTAAACGCCTTCGAGGAGTGACCGAGTAGGTCGGATACGTCGGGAATGCTCATTCCTTTCGCAATAGCGATGGTTGCAAAACCGTGACGTAGGTCATGACATCGAAATCCCTCGCACCCTGCACTGGTCGCAAGCCTACCGAACTGAACCGAGAACGAATCTGCCGGCCACGGTGAGCCGTCACGATTCGGGAATACGAGGTCGAGGTTCCGATAGGCGTCACCTGCCTCGCTCTTCCGGCCTCCTGGACTTCCTTATGTAGTCGCAGCATCTCTACGCACTCCGGCGCAAGCGCAACGACACGCCGAGACGTTTGCGACTTGGGAGCTTTGAACCGGACCCGATGCAGTCGAGTGTGTTCGAGAGCTTCTGCGACAAAAGCGAACCTTGGTCGAGGTTGACGCAGGCCCACTTCAGGGCAAGAAGTTCTCCGCGACGTAGGCCTGTTAGCGCGGCAAGCGCGACCGGAACCTCAAGGTGACTGCCCTTCGCAGCATTGAGGATTGCTTCAACTCTCTCGGCCGTTATCAGAGTGCCGAGACGACCGTGAGTTCTTCGAAGGCGAGGTCTGCGGCATACAAACCGTCGTAGAGCGAGCCGTCATACACGGTCATCTTCTCCTATACAGCGCCACGCCGCTACGATAGATGCAGCGGTCGTTTCGCGTTACGATACCGAACCACGTCAACGAAAGCAAGAGGGCGCAGTCTCCATAGAGTGAGACTGCGAGCTAATCGCTATGGGGTCGCCGTCGAAGATAGCACTTTGCATTTGAGCACGATTTGCCAAGGCTCTCCGTGACTTTGCGAGACAAAGATTAATTCTTCCCGGCTTGCGCGTGCTACTGCGGCGCGCGCGGACCGTCCAGTGGACGTTCCGGCACGACTTCGGCCACGACCCGCTGCTGGCGTGGCGTTCGCGGGCGACGCAGGCCGTCGATGCCGGCGACGCTTCCAGTCGGCAGCACGAAGCTGATCGCCGAGAGCAGCATCAGGCAGGCGTCCAGCGACGACCAGGCGTTCGCGGTGCTTAAAGCACCGCGCGCAGCGATGTAGTCGACGGTCAAAAGAATTCCCACGAGTCCGCCTAGGCGCGTGAACAATCCCAGCACGAGCGAGATGCCGACGAGCAGCTCGCCGAAGCGCACGAGATCGGCAAACGTCAGGGCGTTGGGCTGCACCACGTTCACGAGGAAATCGTGATACGGCCCGACGGTCTTGCCGATGCCGTTCTGCAAATACGTCGCGAAGGTGCCGTTGGGCGGCAAAAACATATCGGCTTTGAGAAACTTCGGCAGCGCGTGGAGCAGCCAGATGCATCCCGTGAGCACCCGCACGATCGCGAGCCACCCACCGTACGCTCGCGCCGAGGGTAAATTCATGCGACGCCCTCTCCGCGATCCACCAAGCGCGCGATCATTGCTGCAGCATCGCGCGCGGCCTGCGGTCGCCGCAGGCGGTTCGCCGCGGCGATCATGGCTTCGCGCCGGGTCCGATCTTCCAAAACGCTCTCCAAGACTTTCGGCAGGTCGTTTATTCCCAACGCGCGCATCGCCGCCCCAGACTCGACGAGCACGCGAGCGTTCCGTTCCTCTTGACCGGGCAACGGCTTGCATAGCACCAGCGGAACCTTGGCGACGAGTGCCTCCGACGTGCTCAAGCCGCCGGGCTTGGTGACGAGCACGTCGGCGGCGTGCATGTAGTCGTAGACGTTGTCGACGAACGCCAGCGTACGCACCGGATAGTTCACGCTTTCCGCCGCCTGCGAGAGGCGACGCTCGATGCGGGCGTTACGCCCCGCCACCACTACGGCCGCCAGCGGCACGTTTACGCCATCGAGCGCGCGCAGCATTCGCTCCAGCGGCGCGATGCCGAGCCCGCCGCCCATCAGCAGCGCCACGTGCCGGTCGCTCGGGAGATTCAACCGCTCGCGTAAACGCTCTCGCGGCTCGCTGGACGGTGCGAACTCTTCGCGCACCGGAATCCCCGTTACGGAGATGCGCTCGGGCCGGACGTGGCGTGCGAGCAGCGCGTCGCGAAGCGCCGCCGTCGCGACGACGTAACGGTCGACTTGGCGATTGATCCAGAAACCGTGCACCGCAAAGTCGGTGACGACCGCCACCAGCGGCGGCGCGTCGCCGAAGCGACGCTTATACTCCGCCATCGCGCCGCAGGGAAACGCGTGCGTGCAGACCACGACGTCGGGCCGCTCGCGCAGCATCAGCGGACGCAAGTTGTCGGCGGTGAACTGGTGCGCCCACAAACGGAAGCGCCCCACCTCGGTGGCGCGCTCGGCGCGATCGTAGATGTAGCGGTACATCTGCGGAATGCTCTTGACCATGCGTAGGTAACCGTCGGAGACCACGCGCGACACGACCAGCGCCGCGTACTGGTACGAGTCGACGATCCGCGTCGTGGTGCCCGAATCTTCGCGCACCAGCGCGTCGCGCACGGCATTGGCGGCCGACACGTGTCCGACCCCAACGCTCGCGGAGAGAAACAGAACGCGAATTAGCTCGTCCCCTCGTCGATAGCGCCGCTCTCTTCGGCCTCGCACGCGTAGGTCAAGAACTCGTCGAGGACCTCTTGCGCCAGCTCGTCGTCGTTGACGAGGTTGCCCGCGAGATCGGTGACGATGAACTGCTCCTCCTCCTCGCCCTCGGGCTCGTGGAGCAGCACGGCGTACGAGGTGCCGCTGTCGGGGTCCTCGAGGATGCCGACCACCTCGAACTGCAGCGACTCACCGTCGCTGGTCTCGATGTGAAGCACTTCCTGGAGTTCCAGCGGCGCGTGCTGCTGCGCGCTTTCACCGTTGGTGGATGCCATGGCCGGGGTTCCCTCCCTATTGCAGGCACCGGGCCACGTTGGCCTGGTGCTCTGCGAGCGTCTTTGCAAACACGTGCCGCCTGTTCCCGCAATACACGTAATAGAGGTTATCGCTCTTGGCCGGACTGAAGGCCGCCTCGAGCGAGGGGCGCCCTGGATTGGCGATGGGCGTGGGCGGCAGGCCCGTGTGTTCGTAGCTGTTGTACGGCGAATCGATGC
The DNA here is from genome assembly GCA_963844705.1 of Vulcanimicrobiota bacterium. GTDB lineage: Bacteria > Vulcanimicrobiota > Vulcanimicrobiia > Vulcanimicrobiales > Vulcanimicrobiaceae > Cybelea. The sequence goes on from CAWJPI010000001.1 coordinate 1,238,831, forward strand.
GCAGGTCGGAGAAAGAGAGCGCGCTCTTGTGCTCGGGCAGCGCGTACTCGATCGTCGCGTCGACCTGCAGCGGCATATTCGCCCGCAGACGGTTGTAGATCACCGCGGCGATCTGCGGACGGTCGACTTCGCTCTTGGCCTCGCGCTCCACCAGCGAAGCGACGGCGACCGCTTGCGGCAGCGTCACGTGCAGCCGCTTGGCGCGTGCCGCGGCGTCTCGCGGCAGCTCTTTGACGAACTGTGCGGTGAAGATCGCCGCCACCTGCGACGGCGCCGCGCCCAGCGGCACCAAGTAGGTGCTGGGGAAAAGAAAGCCTTCCAAGCCCTTGGTGTGCGCGCCATCGACGTTCAAGCTCTCGCGCAGAAAGTCGTCGCGGAAGGCAGCGCCATCTCCCAATCCGGCCGACTCGAGCCGCTGCGCGATCTGCGCGGCCGTGAATCCCTCGGGAATCGTCACCCACGTCGCGACTTGCGCGCCACCGGTGACTAGCGCCTGCAGCACCTCGCTCTGCGTCATGCGCGGCGTAAAGCGGTACTCGCCCGCGCGCACCGCGACGTCCTGACCGCGCAGCTTCGCGAGCGCGCGAAACGTCAGCGCGTTGGAGATGACGCCTTGCGAGACCAGTTGCGCCGCGATTTCGTCGAGCGTCGCGCCGCGCTCGACCACGACCTGGGCGGTCGTCTGCGGGTGCGAGCGGTCGCCGTAGACGCCAAGGTACAGCGCGCCCGCCGCCAGTGCCGCGATGAACGCGCAGACGGCCAGCGCGGCAAGCAGCGCTCTCAATCGAGGGGCTCGCGGCGCCGCCGGGCAAGGAACGTCTCGAGGATCAGCGCGGCGGCCATGCGGTCGACGACGTCGCGCCGCTTGCGCCGCGAAACGTCGGCTGCGATCAGGCTCTTGGTGGCTTGCGCCGTGGTCAACCGCTCGTCCATGCGGTGAATCGTACCCCCGAAAACCTCCCCGAGTGACGCGACGAAGGCATCGATCTGCGCGGCAGCTAGGCCGCGCGTGCCGGCCAGCGTCAACGGGTCGCCCACGACCAGCTCGCGGACCCCGTACGACTCGAACAGCTCTGCCAGCGCCGCGAGGTCGGCCCGGCGGTTGCTCCGCTCGATGGTGGTCAGCGGCAAGGCGAAGGTCGCCGAGGGATCGGCGACCGCCACCCCGATCCGTTTACTCCCGACGTCGAGCGCCATGATCACGCGCCGAGCACGCCCAGCTGGCCCGCGGCCTTGAGCCGGCGGCCAAGATGATGGGCGACCAGCTCCTCGACGGCCTTGGCCGCCGCCGGCCGCGCGTGCAAGGCCGCTCCCCCGCCCTTGCCTTTCGGCTGCGCCAGCGCGCGCAGGTTCTCTACGTCGTCGCCATTTAGCTCGGGCAGGTCGCGCCAGCGCTCGCGGCAGGCCGCGTCGATGATGCCTCCGGCCTCGGCGTCGAGCCACAGCCCGTCGGCGCTCAGCTCGGCGCCGCAGCGCACGCAGCGATCCAGCGGAGGCGCGAGTCCCAGCATGTCGAGCAACCGCAGCGAGAAGCGCGGTAGCAGAGCGCGGGGATCGGGAGACGCGCTCGCCGCGGCGAGCACGCCGGCCAACAGTTCGTAGACGTCGGGAAGGGCCAGGTCGGGCTCGCAGAAGGCGTCGACCGTCTCGGCGATCACGCAGACCACCGCGAAGCGTCCCGGCTCGACCAGCGTAGACCACGGGGCGCGCACGAGGTCGGCTGAGACGATCACGTCGAGCGAGCGGCCGCGGTGCATCAGCAGCTCGCACTCGCTGGCCAGTTCCAGCCGGCCGGCCAGATGATTTCGCATCCGGCGCACGCCCTTGGCGACGGCGTCGACTTTGCCGCGTTCCAGTGTGAAAAACGTAACGATGCGATCGGCTTCGGAGAGCTGGCGTCCGCGCAGGACGATGCCGCGAGTCTTATAGGTGCGCGGCGGCGTCGGCATCCTCCGATGGCACGGGACTGCTGATGATGCCGTTGGTGTAGACGCGCACCGTCAAGATCCGCCGGCCGCGCGTGCGGTCGACGCGCAAGCGCGTGTGGTCGGTGGCCTCGATCTCCTCGCCTTCGTTGGGAAGGCGTCCGAAGAGCCCGACCGTATAGCCGCCGATCGTTTCGAAATCCTCGGTCGGCAGTTCGATGCCGAGCTTCGCATTAACGTCCTCGATGTTCGTCCCCGCTTCGACGACGGCTTCGCGTTCGGAGATGATGGCGATCGGCTCCTCCTTCGTCGATATCGTGCTCGTCGCGAATTTCGCCGACGATCTCCTCGAGGAGATCCTCCATCGTCACCAGACCCGCCGTGCCGCCGTACTCGTCGACGACGATCGCCAGAGAAAACTTGTCGCGCTGCATCTCGCGCAGCAAGCTCGGCGATTTTCTTGGTCTCCGGGACGTGCACCGCGGTGCGCATCAGCGAGCGCACGCCGGTATGCGCGAGCGAACCGTTGGCCAGGGCGACCAGCAGTTCGCGATCGTGAACGACGCCCACGATGTCGTCCTTGGATTCCTGGTAGACGGGAAGCTTCGAATAGCCCTCGGCGATCACGACATCGAGGATGCGTCGCGGCGAGTCGGCGATCGAGACCGCGACCATCTCGGGACGCGGCTTCATCACCTCGCGCACGATCGTGTCGCCGAACTCCATCACCGAGTGCAGCAGGTCGCGCTCCTGCTCTTCGATCACGCGCTCCTCGGCACTGACGTTGACCAGCGCGCGGATATCCTCTTCGGTGACGAACGCGCGATGCGCGTTTTTGATGCGCAAGAGCTTCAGCATGAGATCCGTGGCGGTTTGGAAGGTCTTCGCGATGGGCGTCAGCACGTACGCGGCGTAGCGCATCGGAATCGCCAGCCGCAGCGCCCAGCGCTCGCTGTCGCCGGTCGCGATCGTCTTGGGCATAATCTCGCCGAAGAGCAGGAAGACGACGGTCATCAGCAGCGTCGAGAGGACGGCTGCCGAGGGCAGCCCCATCGAGATCGCGGTGGCCGTCGCCAGCGAATCGGCCGCGAGCAGCACGACCGTGTTGCCGACGAGGATCGAGGTGAGGAAGCGGTTCTTGTCGTCGACGAGGCGCTCGAGGTCGCGCGCACCGCGGACCTTGCGCTCGGCGATCGCCCTCGCGCGCAGCCGCGAGATCGAGACCAGCGCCGCCTCCGAGGCCGCGAAGAAGGCCGCCAGCAACACGAGCACCACGAGCGCGACGATCTGGTACGCGAGGCCTACCGGAGTACTTCGGGTGGGGTCGGTGTTCAAATCGGCGCCATTATAGCACAACGTGAGGTCGCACCAGCACGTAGATCGCCAAGGTGGCGAGCGTCCCGAGCACGGCTCCCCAGAAGACCTCGAACGGGCCGTGGATTCGCGCCTCGACGCGGCTTTGGGCGACCAGAAGCGCCACGAAGTAGGCCAGAATCGCGGCCAGCGGCTTCTGGTAGAAGACCGCCAGCAGCGTTGCCGCGGCAAAGGCCAGGGCGGCATGACCGGAGACGGCACCCCCTTGCAAGGCCGAACCCCGGCCGATCCAGGCTTTGGCGAAGATCGTCACGATCGCCACGACGGCGAGCACGATCAGCGCGACGTTCGCCGGCACCGGCCTGGACGGCCGCGAAGACGCGCGCCTCTCCGCTTATCAACCCTTGGTAGAAGATCAGGTACGCCGCGAGCACCGCGCCGATCGCCGCGATCGAGCACCGCACCGGCGGCCGCGTCCTTGGCGCTCTTGGCCAGCGGATGGTGGGCGACCGTCAGCAAGTCGACGAGCGACTCGATCGCCGTATTCACCAGCTCCAAGCTGAGCACGAGCGCGACCAGCCCGATGGTCGCGATGACGTAGACCGATCCAAACGGAGGATCAGCGTCGCGAGCAGCACCAGCGCCGCGATAATAAAGTGCACGCGCATGTTCGCGCTGCGTGCGCGTCGCGTAGATGATGCCCTCGAACGCGTGGTGGAACGAGCGGAAGAAACGGCTGCGCTCGACGGGCAGGTAGTGAGGCTTGCGCGCGGTCGCGGTCGTCGACGGGATGATGCATCAGCGGCCGATACGGCCACGGCAGGCGATCGCGGCGGCGAGCCGGCGCTCCTCGCGCTCCATCGTCCGCCGCTCCGCCGCGCGATCGTGATCGTGCCCCATCAGGTGGAGCAGCCCGTGGATGAGCAGCCGGTAGAGCTCGCGCTGCGAGCGGGCGTCGTACGTCGGCCGCCTGGCGCGCGCGCGGTGTCGAGCGAGATCACGACGTCGCCCAAGAGACGATCGTTCGGACCGGGCGGGCGCCGCTCGTCGATGGGAAAGCTCAGCACGTCGGTCGCGCAATCCTTTCCGCGGTATTGGCGATTGAGCGCGCGCATCGCCGCGTCGCCGACGAGAGCGAGCGAGAGCGACGACGTCGCTCTCGCCGATGGCCGCGCAGCAGCCGCTTCGCGGTCGCGACGAGGGCGCGCCCGTCGACGCCGCTGCGCCGGACGTCGTTGCGGTAGTGGATCACGGCCGCGCGCATCGCGCCGCGAGCGTATGCGCGGACGATCTCAGCAACCAGCGGATGGCGCACGACGTCGGCATCGCCGAGCTCGACGACGCCGATATCCTCGATGCTCGCGAGCCGCGTGGCCGCGTCGCGCAGCCCGCTGCGTGCGCCGCCGGGGAGGTCGATCTGCGTCACGTCGCCGGTAACGACCATCTTCGACCCGCTGCCCAGGCGCGTCAGGAACATCTTGATCTGATCGTCGGTGGCGTTCTGCGCTTCGTCGAGGATCACGAAGGCGTCGGAGAGCGTACGCCCGCGCATGTAGGCCAGCGGCGCGACCTCGAGCGTGCCGCGCTCCATGTACTTGTTGACCAGCGTGATCGTCGAGCAGATCGCCGAGCGCATCGAAGAGCGGCCGCATGTACGGATCGACTTTCTCGCGCAGATCGCCCGGCAGGAAGCCGAGGCGCTCGCCGGCCTCGACCGCCGGGTCGCGAAAGGATCACGCGCGACGACGTTCGCGGCGTTTGAGCGCGCGCACGGCCATCACGATGGCGAGATAGGTCTTTCCCGGTGCCGGCCGGGCCGATGCCGAACGTCAGCGTGCTGCGTTCGATCGCCTGCGACGAACTCGCGTTGCCCGGCCGTTCGCGCCCGCACCTCGCGTCCGCGATGCGTGCGCAGCAGCGTGCTCGGCAGCGCGACCGCCTCGCGCGTTCGCGGCATCGGAGACGGCCAGCGCAACGTCGTCGGGCGTAATGTGCGCGCCGCCGCACGGCGGCATCGAGCACGCGGCGCACCACGCCCTCGGCGCGCGACGACCGCGGGCTCGTCGCCGGCAAGCAGCAAACAGTCGCCGTCGGCGTGGACGGCGACGTCGAGCGAGCGATTCGATGCGCGGAGAGATTGCGGTCGTACTCGCCAAAGAGACGCACGCGGTCGGAGAGTTCGTGGAGGTCGATCGATCGCTGGGCGCTCAATGACCCGTGGTATTCGTCAGCGAAGGCTTGAGGCTTGCCGAGCACCTCGGCGGCGATGATCGCTCGCACGAGCTCCGAGCGGCCTCGAAGAATGGGCGCCTCGTGGCGGGCGGCGCGTCCAGCGGCGGATGAGGCTGGGCGACTATGGGCGCGGGCGCCGGGCGTGGAGTGACGGCCGCGGGGCCGCCGGGATGGGTGCGGGGGCGGGCGCGACCGACGGCGGTGCCGAGGCCTGCGCCACGGCCGCCTGGACTGCGCGGCGCGCTGGCGCTGCGCGTCGCTCGCCGAGGGCCGAACGACGACTTGGACGCGCGGCGCGCCGGCAACCGGCTGCGACCCGGGCGGCCCCGCAGGCCGCGGCGGTGCCTGCGGCGGCTGGGCGCCCTGCATCTGCTTGCGCGCGCTCGAAGCGATGCTGCTGACCACGCCGACGAGCAGCAGCACGACCCAAACGAAGATGCCGACGTCGCGCACGGCCGGGGACTACTTCGGCGTCGGGCCCGTGAGCGGCGGCGGCTGCTGTTCCGCGTCGGTGGCCGCCTCGGTCGAGGCGCCGATCGACCCGCGCATCTCGGTATCCGCCTGAATGTTCTTGAGGCGGTAGTAATCCATCACGCCCAGGTTGCCGCTGCGAAACGCCTGCGCGATCGCCTGCGGAATCGCCGCCTCGGCCTCGACGACCTTGGCGCGCATCGCTTGCGTCTCGGCCTTCTGCTCCTGCTCGGCGGCTTGCGCCGCGTACTGCCGCTCGGCGGCTTTCGCCTGGGCGATGCGGCGGTCGGCTTCGGCTTGACTCGTCTGCAGCTCGGCGCCGATGTTCTTGCCGACGTCGACGTCGGCGATGTCGATCGAGACGATCTCGAAGGCCGTTCCCGCGTCGAGACCCTTTGCGAGCACCGCCTTGCTGATGCGATCGGGATACTCGAGCACTTCCTTGTGATCGACTGGCTGCGCCGACCGCCGAGACGACGCCTTCGCCGACGCGCGCGACGATCGTCGGTTCTCCCGCGCCGCCGACGTAGCGATCGAGATTGCTGCGCACCGTGATCCGCGCCTTGACGTTGAGCTGGATGCCGTTCTGCGCCACGCCTTGGAAGATCGGCGTTTCGATGACTTTCGGGATTGACGGACGTCTGCAGCGCTTCGAGCACGTTGCGTCCGGCGAGATCGATCGCGGCGGCGCGCTGCCATTCCAACGGAATCTGCGCGCGCTGCGCGGCGATCATCGCCAGCGTCACGTTCTCGACGTTACCGCCGGCGAGGAAGTGCGACTGCATCTGGTCGACCGAGAGGTTCAGCCCCGCCTTTGCGGGCCCGCACGTAGTTGGTGACGATGACGCCCGGCGGAATGCCGATCAGCCGCATGCTGACCAAGGCGATGATGCCGAGCGGAACGCCCGCGGCGATCGTCCGGATCCAGAGCCCGATCGGAAAGTAGTAGAGGAACGCGAAGAACGCGAGGATCAGGACGAGGAAGACGATCGCGCCGCTGACGGCAACCATGGATGCTCCTTATACGGTGACGGGTTCGACGAAAACGCGCGCGCCTTCGACGCGCACGACACGAATCGGCGGTACCGGCGGCGATGAACTCGCCTTCGGTGAGTACGTCGACGCGCTGCCCGTCGATCGATGCGATGCCGGCCGGGCGCAGATAGCTGGCCGCCGTGCCCATGCGGCCGCGCAGACCCGTGTGATCGGGGCTGCTCGACGTAATCCGAGCCTTGCGAGGCGGCGAGCGCCAAACGATGCGCCCACGCGTTCTGCGGCACGGCTTTGACCGTGAGCGAGAACGCGATGACCGTGAGCACGATCGCGGTCGCGATCGTTTCGATGCCCACGAAGAAGAACGGCAAACCAAAAGCCAACAAGACGGCCACCAAGAGCGCGCCCGCCCCGATGATCCCCGGCAACGCGTGGCCGGGTACGACGTGCAGCTCCCAGAGAATGCCGACCAATCCGACCACGGCCAGCGCGACGACGAAAGCGTTGGAGAATCCGGCGTACACGTGGCTTCCGAAGAAGAGCGCGAGCGCGCCGACGCCGATGACGCCGGCGATGCCGTGCAGCGTCTGCATCTCGATCAGCAGTCCGAGCATTCCCAGCGTGAGCAGCAGTCCGCTGACGACCGGATCGGTGGCGAAGCGCGCGATCGTTTCGCCGAGGGTGTACGATTGCGTGGCCAGCTGCGCCCCGCCGAGGCCGAACTGATCGAGCGCCGCCGCGAACGTCGGGGCGGTGCCCGAGGCGATGCCGGAACGCACCGCGTCGTCGGTGTTGAGCGTGAGGATCGCGCCCGAGCGCTTGTACTGCGGCAGGCTGACGTTCTTGTCGACCATCGCGCCGGCGATCTGCGGGCTGCGGTGGTTGCGCTGCGCCGTCGATTCGAACTCGCCGCGCAGCGCCGAGACCATCTTCACCGTAGCCGGGATCGGCTCGGCGGCGCCGATCGAGGCGCCCGGAGCCATGACGATCTTGTTCGCCGTCAGCGAGATCAGCGCGGCGGCGGAATACGCGCGCTCGGAGACGTAGGCGTCGACCGGCATTTTCGCGCCGAAGAGCGCGTCGCGAATTTCAAAGGCGGAGCTCGACCAAGCCCCCGGGACTATTGACGTCGAGCACGATCGCGCGTGCGCCCGACTCGTTCGCCTGCGCGACGGAACGGGCGACGAGGTGAGCCATCCCGTCGTCGACGGTGCCGTTGATCGGCACGACGACGACCGGGCCTCCGATCGCCGCGCCGGCGAAGCCCGCGGCGCCCGCAAATAGACAAGAGAGCCAGAGCCAGACCCGCACTCCAGATACCTTCATGCTCGTACGTACCGCAGCAAGCTGGGTAAGTTACGCGGCCGCTGGAGCCACGGTTTCCCAAAGGGAGGCTCGAGCCTTGGCTTCAGCTTGCCAGCTCTTCGGTGACGATCTGGCGCACGAGGTTGCCGTCGGCAACGCCCCGCAGCTGCGGCATCACGACCTTCATCACGCCGCCCGGGTTGCGCGAGGCTTCGGGCAGCTCCGCGAGCACGCTCTGCACGATCTCGCGTATCTCGGCCGGCGAGCTTCTGGGCCGGGACGTAGGCGAGCAAGATCTCGCGCTCGGCCCGCTCCTTGTCGGCCAGATCCATGCGGCCGGCCTTCTCGAACTCGGTCAGCGAGTCTCCACGCTGTTTGACGAGCCGGCGGACGACGTCGAGCTCGTCGGCTTCGCTGAGCTCCTGGCCGCTCTCCGTGCGCTTGTAGATGAACCCGGAGAGCGCCGAGCGCAGGGTATCGAGGCGCAACTGATCTCGCGCCCTCATCGCCTCTTTCAGGTCCGAGGCGATGCGATCTTTGAGAGCTCCCACCGGAGGATGCGCGCGCTACGCGCGGCGCTTGCGAGCGGCGGCGGACTTCTTCTTCTTGCGAACGCTCGGCTTTTCGTAATGCTCGTGTTTGCGCGCCTCGGCGAGGATCCCGGCCTTCTGGGTGGCCTTCTTGAAGCGGCGCAGAGCGCTCTCAATCGTTTCGCCCGGTGCGATGCGAACTTCCATGTGTTGACGACCCCCCTTTCGGCGCGCCGGCGCGATGCGCCAAGCACGAAAAATTAGGCCCTGAAGGGCCACTCGCCAGGTTAGCACAGCGTCCTCACAGCGTCAAATCAGCCGGGAGGCCACGTCATCGCTCGTCCCGCGAGCACGTGGACGTGAACGTGGTCGACGGTTTGGCCGCCGTCGCGCCCCGTGTTGACGACGATCCGGTAACCGCCCGCGCCGCCGCGCTCGCGCCCCAGCCTCGCGGCGAGGGCGAGCAACCGTCCCGCCAGCGCGGGATCGGCCTCCGCCAACTCGGCCAGCGTCGCATGATGGCTAACCGGCATCACGAGCAGATGTGAGGGCGCCTTCGGGTCGATATCTTCGATGGCGATGACGTCGTCGTCGCGGTGCACGGCGGTCGCGGGAATCGCGCCCGACGCAATGCGGCAGAAAATGCAGCTATCGCTCATCGTCCACGAATCGTGAACGACCACGATTTCGACGTGACGTTCCCCGCCAGATCAGCCACGCGCACCGTCACGCGCACGTTGCCGTTGGGATAAGAGTACGAGGGCATGTACTGGATGAACTGCGCCGTCCTCACGCACTCCGACGTTACGTCGCGGCCGTTGATCCAGAGCAGCGCGCTCGCCGGATTCACGGGAACCGCGTCGGGAACGAAGCTCGCGTAGACGGCCGGCCGGTTCGTGTTGATCGTCGCGCCGGCGTCGGGCGCGAAATCGCCGATTCCCGGCGGGGTGCCCGAGGCGGAGACGGTCTGCGGCGCGGGCGCTTGCGCGGTCGCGGTGCCGGCCGACAGATTTCCGAGCAGCGCGACGTCGTCGAAGCTCGCGCCGCGTGGAATCACGTAGCTGCCGTCGTACACGCCGGGCGAGCTTTCGTGCATCGCCTGGTTCGTCACGTCGGAGCCGATGTCGAAGGTGGCCGACGCGCCGGCGCGTGCCCTGCAGGACGACGCGCAGCGAGTCGCCCGCGCGCAGCGGACGATCCGGCCCCGCCTGCACGCTGGCAACCTGCAGCCGCTGGGCCGCGCTGGCCACAGGCCGGCTCGCGAGCACTTCCCGCACCTCGTTGGTCTCGACGTTGTAGCGTATGCTCACCTGATCGCTTGGGCGCAGATCGACGAATCGCCGCGGCGGCGCCGTTGAGCGAGACTTCGGTCGTGCGGCCCATAGCGATCACCTGACCGTCGTCGAGCACGAACTGGTTGCCGGCGATCGCGACGATGTGGCCGTTACGCGAGCCGTATTCGTCGACGATGCGCTGCACGCGTCCTTGTTTGCTCATCTCGACGCGGGCGAAGTCGCCGGGACGCACGTCGCCCAGCTCGCCCGGCGAGGTGACGTCGACGTTGACGTCCTCCACGTCGATGGCTGCGTTCGGGCGCGATGTGGATCGTCTTGACGCCGCCGTTGTCGCCGAGCGTGATCGACGGCGGATCGGAGAGCACGTCGACGGCGACCACCGTTCCGAAGCGCTGGTAGCCGTGGCCGAAGTTGAGCGAAGCCGTTGCGTCGTGCGGCCGACCAGCTGCGCGACGATGTTCACCGTGTTGGCCCGGCGATCGAAGTGCGCCTGCGCGCCGAGCACGTCGGTAAAGAAACGCAGCGGAACGTAGAGCACGTCCTTGACCTCGATCGTCGGCCCTTCGAGGCTCACGGTCGCGGCGTCGACCCGCGCGTCGCGGCTGCCGATGGTCAGCACGACCGTCTTCGAACCGATCTGCGTCGTGATGCGGTCGCCGGAGCGCTGGAAATCGAGTCCCAGCGCTTCGATGGTGCGGCGCACCGGCACGAAGAGCAGGTTGTACTCGAAGCGCGGCGGCGGATCGAGCGAGAGCGCGTCACCGTTGATCACGATGGCGATCGGCCGCGGCGCGCCCGCGGTCGCCCAGCGAGCAGCAGCAGTCAGCGCTGCAGCCCACTTCACGTTACTCCAACACCTCCCGATAGACGTCGGCGGTCGCACGCGCGCAACGGTCCCACGTCAGTCCTTGCGCCGCCTCCAGACCCTCCTTGACCGAACGCTCGCGCGCGCCCTGGTCGGAGAGCAACCTCTCGAGATGCAGCCGCAGCCCTTGGGCGTCGCGGGCTGCAAACGTCAGCGCCGCGGCCTGCAGCGCGCGAGGGACCGAATCCTCGCAGGCGATCACCGGGCATCCGGCCGCCATTGCCTCGAGCACCGGCAGCCCAAAGCCCTCACGCAGCGACGGCGAGACCAGCGCCCGCGCCCCCGCATAGTACGAGGGGAGCCGTTCGCCCGAAACGTTTCCCAGCGCGACGATCGCGCGCGCCGGCGTGCTCCGCCGCTCCAACTCGCCGCCGAAATCGTCGGGCCCGGTCACGTAGAGGTCGACGGCGGCCTGCGGCGGCAGCGCCGACCAGGCCGCAAAAAGCGTCGCGAGGTCCTTGTGCTCGCGGTGATTGCCGACGTAGAGGAAGTACGGGCGCGCCGGCGCGTGCGGCTTCGGCGGCCCGTCGCGCAGCGGCGTCGTCGCCCAGCGGAATCGACGCGAATCTTCGCGCGGTCGCACGCCCAGGAACGCGACGAGATCCTCAACCGTTCGTTCGTCGTCGGTGATCACGCGCGCCGCGCGGGCGCACGCCACGCGTACGACCGTCTGGTAATACGGGCCGCACCTTCGCTTTGAATTGCGAGGGGAAGTGCAGGTGAATCAGGTCGTGAATCGTTACGACGAAGCGCGCGGGCACGACCAGCGGCACGTACTGCGAGAGCAGATGTACGAGGTCTAAGCGCGCGCGGCGCATCGCCAGCGGCAAGCGTACCTGCTCGTTCCAGCCGAAGTTCTTCCCGTGCGTAAACGTCACGTAAGCAAACTCGGGAGCCACGTGCGGCAGCCGCGCGACCAGCTCGCGCACGTAGGCTTTCATGCCCTCGGAGAGCTGCCGCGTCAAGCGGGCGTCGAGCCCGACGCGCGCGTCGCTCACCGAAGCAGCGCTTTTCCGGTGGCCACCGCCGGATAGGTCGCCGAGCGATAGGCGACGTACCAGCCCCGCGGACCGTCGAGCAGCGCGCCTTTGCCCAACAACAGCCAGAGCAACCGCAACGGGCTCGCAGCGCATGCCGCCGCAAACGCGAGCGGCGACCGTCGCAGCCGCTGCGCCTCCAGCGTCGTATAACGCTCGTACTTCGTGCGATACGACGCGACGTCCGGATAGGAGAAATGCAACAGCGTCCCGCGCAGTTCGCCGGTCGCACCGCTGCTGTGCCAGGCTTCGTGGACGGGCGCCTCCGACGGCGTGGCCGGATGCGCGGCGAGCGTCGCGCTCCCGACGCGAAAGAGCCGCAGCAGCGGTTCGTTCCGCCAGACGCGCATCGGCCGGCCGCAGAAGTACGTCGTGCGCCGCAACTCGTACGCGTCGACGCTCTCCGAAGCGCCGTTCCAAGGGCGTCGCGCAACACGTCGTCGAGCGCTTCGTCGGCGTCGAGCATCAGCACCCACGGCGTCGTCACCAACGAGAGCGCGTAACGCCGCGCATCGACGAAATCGGTCCACTCCCGCTGCACGACCTCGGCGCCCGCGCCCCGCGCGAACTGCACCGTATGGTCGCGCGAGCCCGCGTCGAGCACGAGGATGTGGATTCCGCGCGGCAGGCTGGTCAGGGCTCGCGGCAGATTGCGCTCTTCGTCGCGCGTGAGAACGACGGCGGTGATCAGGCCTGGGTCAGGTTGCCGCCTCACGAACGCCGTCGCGCCCTTCGATTCGCTCTTGATGTTCCAACGCCGCCGCGACGAAGTCGCGATAGAGCGGCGACGGGCGGTTCGGCCGCGATTTGAACTCCGGATGCGCTTGCGTGCCGACGAACCACGGATGCATCTCCCGCGGCAGCTCGACCACCTCCACCAGGCGCGTCTTGCCGATCGTGTGGTGGCCGGAGAACCGCATGCCGTGCTCTTCGAAAATCGGACGGTAGCGGTTGTTGAACTCGTACCGGTGGCGGTGGCGTTCGCTGATCTCCAGCTCGCCGTAGGCCCGCGCGGCCTGGCTCCCTGCCTCGAGCGTGCATGCGTAGGCGCCCAGCCGCATCGTGCCGCCGTACATCTCGAGGTTGCGCTGATCGGGCATGAAGTCGATCACCGGATCGGTCGTCGTCTCGTCGACTTCGCTCGTCATCGCGTCGGGCAGCTCGCACACGTTGCGCGCGAACTCGACGCACGCCAGCTGCATGCCGTAGCAGATGCCGAGGAACGGAATCTTGCGCTCGCGCGCGTACTGGATCGCGCGCAGCTTGCCTTTGACGCCGCGCGCGCCGAAGCCCGGCGCGACCAGATACCCCGTGCGCGCCCTGCAACGCGTCGACGCCCTCGTTCTCGACCAGCTCCGAATCGATCCGCCGGATCTCGACCGCCGGCGTGGTGGAGGATGCCCGGAGTGATAGCAGCGCCTCGTTGATCGAGATGTAGGCGTCTTTGAGTTCGACGTACTTGCCGACCAGCGCGATCGTCACGCGGCGTTCCGGATGCAGCAGCCGGTCGGCAATCGCGGCCCAGTCGTCGAGCATCGGGCGGGCGGACGGCAGATTCGAACTTGCGGATGGCGGCCTGCGCGAGCCCTTCGGCCTCGAGATTGAGCGGCACCTGGTAGATCGTCGCGCGCGTCGACGTTCTGCACGACGGCACCCGGTGGGACGTCGCAGAAGAGCGCGATCTTCTCCTTGAGTTCGATCGGCATCGGAGCGCCGACTTGCGTGCGGCAGACGATCGCGTCGGGCGAGATTCCGATGCCGCGCAAGCTCGCGCACGGAGTGCTGCGTCGGCTTGGTCTTGAGTTCGTCGGCAGCGCCGAGGTGCGGCACGAGCGTCAGATGCACGTACATCACGTTCTCGTCGCCGACGTCGTATCGCATTTGGCGGATCGCTTCGAGAAACGGCAGCGACTCGATGTCGCCGACCGTTCCCGCCGACCTCGACGATGCAAACCTCCGCTCGGCTCGCCTCCGCGACGCGCTTGATGTGCGCCTTGATTTCGTTCGTGATGTGCGGAATCACTTGAACGGTCGCGCCGAGGTAATCGCCGCGCCGCTCTTTCTCGATCACCGAGTTGTAGATCTGCCCGGTCGTAACGTTGTTGGCGCGCTGCAGGTTCTCGTCGATGAATCGCTCGTAATGCCCGAGGTCGAGGTCGGTCTCGGCGCCGTCTTCGGTAACGAACACCTCGCCGTGCTGATACGGGTTCATCGTCCCCGCATCGACGTTGATGTACGGATCGAGCTTTCTGGATCGAGACGCTGATGCCTCGCGCCTTAAGCAGCCGTCCGAGGGAGGCGGCCGTGATGCCTTTGCCGAGCGAACTCACGACGCCGCCGGTGAAGAAAATATACTTCGCCATCTCGGGAGGTACGATTCTCGCAACGCGTCCCTGCCCTCGGGGAAGCGGCGGTCATCCCGAGCGCAGTCCAGGGACGCTGACGGTACGCTCAGGGAGACAGGGGGAAAGGGCTCTGACGTATCGGGGCAGGCGAGCGTAATCTTTGCCGATCTCGACGTCGGCGGTCGAGAAGGCGGCGCCGACGAGGGCGGCGAGGGCCTCGATCATGGGCGGTGCCGCTTCGAGCAGAAAGGCTCCGGGCTGTCAGCGCGGGAGTGCCGGCAGCAAGCGCCGGTAGAGGCACAAGCCGTCGGGTCCGCCGTCGAGCGGCTACGCGCGGCTCGAAGGCGACGGGATCGGGCGCCTTGGGAGCTCGGTCCGTCGGAATGTAGGGCAGGTTCGCGACGACGACGTCGAACGCGCGTCCGGCCACGGGTTCGGCAAGGTCGCCGAGATGAAAGCGGCAGCGGTCGAGAGACGTCGAGCCGTCGCGCGTTCTGCTCGGCGACCTTCGAGCGCCGCGGCGAGTAGTCGGTGCCATCGACCGAAGCGTTCGCGTCTCGGCGGCAATGCGTACACGCGATGGCGCCGGAGCCGACGCCGACGTCGAGCACGTGACGACCGCTTGCGATCGGTCGAGCCGCGATGTCACGACGCGGCCGCCTCGTCGACAAGGTGCTCGGTCTCCGGGTCGTGGCACGAGCACGTCTCGTTGACGACGAACTCGCGGCCATAGAAGCCCGCCTAGCCCAGGATGTAGGCGGCGGGCCGCCCGGCGCGTCGCCGCTCGCAGAGCGCGTCGAAGCGCTCGCAACTGGCGGTTGCGACAGCGATGCATCGCCGTAGCGAGACGATCCACGCGCGATCGCGTCCGAGCGCGCGTTCGAGCAACAGCATCGCGTCGGCGCGCGGCGCCTCGCTCGCATCTCGCAGCACGCGCGCGCGCAGCGTTGCGCGACGCGTCGCGATACGGCTGCCATCAGGTCGCCGGCTTCTCCGGCGAGCTGCGCGCGCGCTCGTCGCGATACGAGCTCGTCGGCGATCGGCTCGAGATCGCCATCGATGATGGCGCGAATGTTGCCGAAGCTCCGGTTGATGCGATGATCGGTCACGCGGTCTTGCGGAAAGTTGTAGGTGCGGATCTTCTCGGAGCGGTCGCCGCGTGCCGACTTGCGAGCGCCGCATCGAGCCGACCGCCTCCTCCTGTTCGCGACGCTTGCGATCGGAGAGCATCGCACGCAGCATCTGCATCGCCTTCTCGCGGTTCTGCATTTGCGAACGCTCCTGCTGCGAGGCGACGATGATGCCGGTGGGCACGTGCGTGATGCGAATCGCGGATTCGGTCTTGTTGACGTGTTGGCCGCCCGCGCCCGAGGCCTTATACGTGTCGATCTGCAGATCGGAGGGCTTGATCTCGACCTCGGCATCGTCTCGTCGACTTGCGGCAGCACGGCGACCGTCGCAGTGCTGGTATGAATGCGGCCCTGCGCTTCGGTCGCCGGAACGCGCTGCACGCGATGGACGCCCGACTCGTGCTTGAGCGATACCGGTACGGCGTCGCCGCCTTTGACCGCAAAAACGATCTCTTTATAGCCGCCCGCATCGCTGAGGCTCTCCGAGACGAGCTCGACCTTCATGCCGCTTGGTTTCGGCAGAATCGCATGTACATGCGAGCGAGGTCGCCGGCGAAAATCGCGGCCTCGTCGCCTCCCGCGCCGGCGCGCACCTCGATGAAGATGTCCTTTGTCGTCGTTGGGATCGCGCGGCGGCATCAAGCTGCGCGAGTTCACTTGAGCCGTCGATCGCGCTCGCGAAGCGCGTCGTTCTCTTCGTGTGCCAGCTCGCGCATCTCGCCCTCGCTCGGCGCGCGCCAAGGCCTCGTTCGGACGCAAGTGCGACCCGGAGTCTGGCGAGGCGCGCGAAAGCGCTGCGACCGGCGCTTCCAACTGCGCGCGTTCCTTAACGAGCGCGGTATAGCGCGCTTGGTCGAACGCACCGCCGGGATTGGCAAGCTCCGCTTCGATCTCGTCGAAGCGGCGGCACCATCGTGTCGAGCCGCTACGAGCGAGCGCGAGCCGTCTGGCGGGGCGCTGCAGCTAAACTGCGCGCTGCGGCCTTCTTCGCTTCGCGCGAGGCCTTGCGTGCTGCGGCCTCTTCTTGCTTACTTGCTGCGCCATGGCCGCACGCTGATTGAACTTGTCGACGCGGCCCGCCGTGTCGACGAGCTTCTGCTGGCCGGTAAAGAGCGGATGGCAGGCCGCGCAGATCTCGACCGAGATCTCCGGCAGCGTCGAACCGGTAACGAACGTGCTTGCCGCAGGCACAGTGGACGCGCGCCTCGGGATACCACTTGGGATGGATCTTATTCTTCACAGCCCCTGCATTATAACAGAGGTGGCAAGCGCCGCCGCTTGCCCCGAAGGAGCGGCGCCCGTGCCCCCAAAAAGCCCAACGTCGTGAAGCCGTTTCTGTCGTTTGTCGTCGCAGGCAGCGCGCTGCTTGCCGCGCTCGAGTTCGCGCCCGCGCCCGGCCGCGTCGCGGCCGCCGCTACCCCGCCGCCGACCCCGCCACCCATCGGCGGGACGGCCGTTACCCCCGGTCCCGCCGCCACCTCGCTGCCGACGCCCTCGGCGACGTTTGCTCCGCTGCCCGTCGGGAGCCCGCACGCTTCCTCCACGCCCAGCCCGCCGCCCCAGCAACGCAAGGGCCTCGACGGCGTCTGGGAGGTTCAGATTCAGCGGCCAAACGTCACCGACTATACCCACTTCCAGGTTCGGCAGCAGGGCGATGCCCTCAGCGGAACCTACCTCGACGCGAAGAACAAAAAGTATCCGCTCGTCGGCACGGTAGATGGGCAAGAAATCCGTCTGATCGTCTCGCTGCCCAACGGCACGACGATCCTGATGGAGGGCAAGCTCGACGGGACGACCGACATGATCGGCATGCTCACGACCACCGACGGACAGGTCCCCTTCACCGCCGCCTATCGCGCGAAAGAGAAGTGGATCGAGAACGTCAACGCGTCGCCTGGAGGGATCTCGCAGCCGGGCGCTTACACGCCGCCGTAGCCTTCTAGGTTTCCGCTGCCGTTCGGCAGCATTGCTGCGTGGGGCGTGTTGGCGCCCGGCGTGCTCGCTAGTTAGCACCGGCTTAGCACCGGCGATGGATTGTGGTGAAGACGTGGTTTTTTGTGTTTGCTTTTAGTTGGGGCTGACGGCGTTGCGGTTGGCGAGTTCGCGCTCTACGTAGGGCACCAGGCCGCCGGCGTCGATTAACGCGCGCATGAACGGGGGGAACTCGGCCGCGCGATAGGTGGTGCCTTTGGTGAGGTTGCGGACGACGCCGGTGGCCGGTTCCAACTCGATCTCGTCGCCCGACTCGATGCCGTCGACGGCCTCGGCCGATTCGAAGATCGGCAGGCCGATGTTGAGCGCGTTGCGGTAAAAGATTCGCGCGAAGCTCTTGGCGATCACAGCCGACGTTCCCGAGCCTTTGATCGCAATCGGCGCGACCTCGCGGCTCGAGCCGCAGCCGAAGTTCGTCTCGGCGACGATGATGTCGCCCTGCTTCATCCTCGCGGTGTACTCGGGATCGAGGCCCTCGAGCGCGTGCTTTCCCAGCTCCGCTTGATCGATGATGTTGCAGTATTTGCCGGGGATGATGACGTCGGTGTCAACGTTCTTGCCGTACTTATGCGCGTGCCCGCGCAGCGTTGATTCCATCTTCTCTTCCTTCGACGTAGTTTAGCCCGAGCGCCGTCGAGGGCTCAGGATGACAGCGAGGGCGTAAGTTCGAGTACGCGCGGATCGGTGATTCGTCCGGTGAGCGCCGAGGCTGCGCACGTCGCCGGCGAGGCGAGGAAGATCTCGGCCTTCGGCGAGCCCATGCGCCCGACGTAGTTGCGATTGGTCGTCGAGATCGCGCGCTCGTTGTCGCCAAGCGTGCCCATGTGGCCGCCGAAGCACGCGCCGCAGCCCGGCGTGTTAACGGCGCATCCCGCTGCCGCCAGCGTCGTGAGGATGCCCTCGGTGGCCGCCTGCATCCAGACCTTCTGCGAACCCGGATTGACGATGACGCGAAGGTTCCGGGCAATCTGTTTGCCCTCGAGGATCTTGGCGACGACGCGCAGGTCGTCGATGTAGCCGTTGGTGCACGAGCCGATGAAGACTTGGTCGACGGGCAGGTCCTCGCGCGTGACCTCGGAGATCGGGTGCACGTTGTCGGGCGTGTGCGGGCAGGCGATCTGCGGCTCGAGATTCGCGATGTCGATCGCGATCGTGCGCTCGTAGACGGCATCGGCGTCGGCCTTCTCGACAAGGAACGGCCGCTCGGTGCGCTCCTTCACGTAGGCGATCGTCTTCTCATCGGCGTGAAAGATACCGTTCTTCGCGCCGGCTTCGATCGCCATGTTGGCCATCGTAATGCGCCCGGTGATCGAAAGCTCGTCGACGGTCGTGCCGTGGTACTCGATCGCGCGATAGGTCGCGCCGTCGATGCCCAGCTCGCCGACCGTACGCAGCATGATATCTTTGGCGAAGACCAAGGGCCCGGGCTTGCCGCTGTAGACCAGCTTGATCGAAGCCGGGACCTTCAGCCAGACTTCGCCGAGAACGAACGCTGCCGCGATGTCGGTCAACCCCATGCCCGTCGCGAAGGCGCCGAACGCGCCGTAGGTGCAGGTGTGCGAGTCGCCGCCGACGATCAGCTCGCCGGGCGCGACCAATCCTTCCTCCGGAAGCACCACGTGCTCGATGCCGCCGCGGCCGACGTCGAAGAAGTGCTCGATCTCCTGCTCGGCGGCAAACTCTTTCATTACGTGCGCGAGGCCCGCCGACTGGGCGTCCTTCGCGGGAACGAAGTGGTCGGCGACCAAAGCGATGCGGTGTGGATCGAAGACGCGCGAGGCGCCCTTCATGCCGCGCATCACCTTGATTGCGACGGCGGCGGAAAGCTCGTTAGCGAGCACCAGGTCGACCTTGGCGTTGATGATCTGCCCCGGCTCGACGCGCTCCAGCCCGGCGTGCCGCGCCAGGATTTTTTCGGTGAGTGTCATGCCCATGATACCAACATTATAGCGCGAAGAAGGCTGGGAGACCTCCGATGATCGAGCAGCAGCGAGAATTCGGTTTTGCGACGCGAGCCATCCACGCCGGGGCGCCCCCCGATCCGGCGACGGGCTCGCGTGCCATGCCCATCTATCAAACGACGGCTTACGTATTCGGCTCGACCGAGCAGGCGGCCGAGCTTTTCGCGCTGCGCAGCTACGGCCACATCTACAGCCGCATCAGCAATCCCACGGTCGCCGCGTTCGAAGAGCGCATGGCCAGCCTGGAAGGCGGCCTCGGCGCGATCGCGTTCTCGAGCGGACTGGCGGCGCAGCTCTGCACGGTGCTCACGGTCGCGCAGGCCGGCGATCATCTCGTCTGCACGCAGAACGTCTACGGCGGCACCGTAACGCAGCTCAGCGTGACGGTCAAGCGCATGGGCATCGAAACGACTTTTGTCTCCGCGGAGGATCCGCAGGCGACGCGCGCGGCGATTCGCCCGAACACCCGCCTCGTCTTCTGCGAGACGATCGCCAATCCGTCGGGCGTGGTCGCCGATCTGCGCGCGTTGGGCGCCGCGGCGCACGAGGCCGGCATGCCGCTGGCCGTCGACAACACGTTTGCCACGCCGTATCTCTGCCGTCCCATCGAGCACGGCGCCGATCTCGTGCTCCACTCGGCAACGAAGTTCATCAACGGTCACGGCACGGCGATCGGCGGCGTGTTGATCGAGTCGGGCACGTTCCCGTGGGACAACGGCCGCTTTCCGCTGCTCTCCACGCCGAGCCCCGGTTATCACGGCAAAGTCTTCACCGAAACGTTTGGCGAGTACGCGTTTTTGATGCGCGCCCGCGCCGAAGTGTCGCGCGACGTCGGCGCCGCGATGGCGCCGATGGAGGCGTGGCTGATGCTCGTCGGTCTGGAGACGCTCGAACTACGCATGCGGCGCCACGTGGAGAACGCGCGCAAAATTGTCGACTTTCTACGCAGTCGCGAAGAAGTGGCCTGGATTCGCGAGCCGCAGATGGGCTCGATCTTCACCTTCGGCCTGCGCGCGGGGCGCGACGGCGGACGCCGTTTCATCGACTCGCTCGAGCTGTGGAGCCATCTCGCCAACGTTGGCGACGCAAAGAGCCTCGTGATTCATCCGGCGTCGACGACGCACTCGCAGCTGTCCGACGAGGAGCTGCGTCAAGCGGGGGTCGAGCCGGAGACGATCCGTCTCTCCGTGGGGCTCGAGGACGTCGACGACCTCCTCTGGGACCTCGAGCGCGGCCTGCGCGCGGCCGGATGATTCTCACCACCGCGTCGCAGCGGCGCGAGCTGCTCGAAAGCGTCACCACGATTGCGATGGTCGGCGCCTCGAGCAATCCGCTGCGGCCGAGCTACACGGTCTTCTCCTATCTGCGCACGCAGACGCGCTACCGGGTGACGCCGATCAATCCGACCGTCGTGGAGATCGACGGCGTGGCGGCGCTGCCGTCGCTCCAAGCATACGCGGCGGCGCACGGCGCGCCCGACCTCGTCGACGTCTTCCGCCGTCCGAGCGAGTTGCTCGGCCTGGTTGGCGAAGCGATCGCGGTGGGCGCAAAAGCGATCTGGTTTCAGTACGGCGTGATCGACGAAGAGGCGACCGCGCTGGCCGACGGTGCGGGAATGAGCGTCGTCGTCGACCGCTGCGTCAAGGTCGAGCACGCGCGCTTTTGCGGGCGCCTGTCGACCAACGGGCTCAACAGCGGATTGATTACCTCGCGCCGGCGGCTCTGAGGTCTTCGGCGTCCAGCGAACAGCCGCGCGGCTCCGCGTCGGCCTCGCGTCCGATCAGCACCAAACCGTCCTCGTAAGCAACGCCGCGGTCCTCGGTCTGCACGGCGATGCACGACGCGCGGTTGGCGAGGTCGACCTGAAGCACCGATCCGATCT
This sequence comes from Vulcanimicrobiota bacterium, assembly GCA_963844705.1. Taxonomy (GTDB): domain Bacteria; phylum Vulcanimicrobiota; class Vulcanimicrobiia; order Vulcanimicrobiales; family Vulcanimicrobiaceae; genus Cybelea. The sequence goes on from CAWJPI010000001.1 coordinate 1,260,108, forward strand.
CACCGCGCGGCATCGTGCGCCGGTCGGGACCGACGACGCGCGCGCGCAGCCACGGCGGCGCGATCTTGCGGCGCTGCGCGATCGTCCGCAACGACGGCACGCGATCGTAGTACTGCGACGAGAGTTCGGTCATGCCGTACTCCGCGACGATCCGCTCCGGCGCAATGCCGAGGCGCTCGGAGGCTCGAGCGTACAGCTCCTCGCGCCCGACCACGCGCGTGCGGCCTTTGAAGCCGCCGGTCTCCATCGCGCGCGATCCTTGCGGCAGGCTCACGCGTAGATCGGCGACCTCCATCGCGTCGAGCACGTGGAGCAGCGCAAAGGCCGTCGTGGCAATGCAGACCGGGCGATCGAGCGCGATCGCGCAGCGCACGTCTCGGAGGAACTCGTCGGGCAGCAGTTCTCCCTCGCGCACGTACCAGCCGGTGTCGCCGTCGCCGCGCGAATCGGCAACCCGCTTCATCATGTAACCGAGCGATGAATGCGGCGAGTCGGCGGGATTGGGCACGCAGTTGAGATAGCGCAAACGCGCGCCGTCGGGCAGCACGAAGCGGTCGAACGCGGCGAGCAGCGCGGCGTCGTAGAGTGCCGGCGTCTCGAGGTAGTGGCGCCCCGCCGTGGCGGCGGTCGTTCCGCTCGTCTCGAAGACGAAAGCGGCGCGGGCCGGCTCGAACGTGCAGAGCGCGGCCTCTTTGAACGCCGGCGCGGGAACCGCGGGGATCGCCTCCCACGACGACGGCAGCGCCGCCGGCGTGACGCCGAGACGCTCGCAGTAGCGCGCGTAAGGCCGGTTGTAGCGAACCTGGTAGGCGAAGAGGCGCAGCGCGAGATCGTTGAAAGCGTCGTCGTCGAGAACCTCTCCGCGCGCGTGCCATGCCGCGATGACGCCGAGGATCTCCTCGTCGAGCATCTGCGATTCGGCTTCGTAGCTCACGAACGATCCGTTACGTTGTCCACTGCCGCCCTTCGACTTCGGTCAGGGCGACAAGCGGAGCACTCAGGGTTGCAGGGCTAAGCCCCGGTTACGAGTTCGATGATCGAGAGTTCGGCGGCGTCGCCGGGGCGGACGCGCGTCTTCGTGATGCGCGTGTAGCCGCCGGTTCGGCCTTTGAGCGCGGGCGCGATCTGCTCGACGAGTTTCTTCACCACCGCTGGGCTCGGTGATGAACTCGGCGAGCTGCCGCCGCGCGGCGAGATCGCCGGCCATGGCCGTGGTGATCAGCCGCTCGGCGATGCGGCTGATCTCCTTGGCCTTGGTCGAGGTCGTTTCGATCTTTTCGTGCTTGAAGAGCGAGGTCGCCAGTTGCGCAGCAGCGCCCGGCGATGACCGTCGGTGCGGGAGAGACGTTTATAAGCGATCGAATGCGGCATGTGCGTTTTCTGGCGCTACGCTAGGCGCAGCGACAACCCCCTCTCAGAGAGAACCTGTTTGATTTCGTCGAGCGACTTCTTGCCGAAGTTGCGCATCTTCATGATCTCGTCTTCGGTAAGATCGAGCAACTCGGAGACCTTCGAGATGCCCGCGCGCTTGAGACAGTTGAACGAGCGCACCGACAGGTTGAGCGTCTCGACCGGAATGTCCCATTCGTTGGGCGGCGCCTCGGGCAGCGGCTCCGCGCGGTTGTTGAACGAAACGAAGAGATCGAGCTGCGCTTGCATGATCGTCGCGGCCTGCGAGAGCGAGTCGTCCGGCGTGATCGAGCCGTTGGTTTCGACCTCGATCGTCAGGCGGTCGAAATCGACGCTCTGGCCGACGCGCGTGTCGTCGACGGTGAAGTTGACGCTTGCGGATCGGCGAAAAGATCGAGTCGAGCGGAATCAGCCCAATCATGTGCTCGACGTTGCGCTGGCGGTCGGCCATGACGTAGCCGCGCCCCTTCTCGACGCCGATCTCCATCGTGAGCTTCGCGTCCTTCGACGAAAGCGTGCAGAGACGGTAGCTCGGATCGAGTATTTCGACGTCCGCGTCGGGCACGATATCCGCCGCGGTCACGTCGCGCGCGCCGCTGACGGAGAGCGTGAGCACCTTCGGCTCCTCGCTGTTGAGCTTGACCGGCAAACCCTTGAGATTGAGCATGAGCGCGATCGTGTCTTCGACCATGCCGGGAATTGTCGAGAACTCGTGCAAGCACGCCGTCGATCTTCATATAGGTGACGGCGGCGCCGGGAATGGAGCTCAGCAGCACGCGCCGCAGCGCGTTGCCGAGCGTGATGCCGAAACCGCGCTCGAGCGGCTCGATGACGAACTTGGCATAGTTATCGCGCCGCTCGCGGACTTCGATGCTCGCGCCGACCGGCGCTTCCAGGATGGTCATTGTGTCTGCGTTGGTCCTTTATTGCTGCTTACGTTATCCGCCGTCCGTCCCGATGAGTCCGGCGATCGCACGCCTAGCAGCGACGAGATGGTTTTATCGAGAGTAGAACTCGACGATCAACTGTTCGTCGACCGGCGTATCGATCTGTTCGCGCGGCGGCGCCGCTTGGAGTACCTTAGCGGTCTTGTCCTGATCGTTCCATTCGAGCCACTCGGGCGGACGCCGGCTCTGGGCGACCTCGAGGTTCGACTGCGAAGACCGGCGACTTCAGGCTCGACCGGCGCGATCGAGATCACGTCGCCGGCGCGCACGATGTACGACGGGATGTTCACGATGCGGCCGTTCACGCGGAAATGCCGGTGGGTGACGAGCTGCCGCGCCTGCGCCCGGCTCGACGCCAGGTTCAGCCGGTAGATGACGTTGTCGAGGCGCCGCTCGAGCAGCTGCAGGAACGTCCGGCCGGTCTGGCCAGGCACGCGCGCCGCTTCGCGAAAGTAGTTTTCGAACTGCGTTTCGTGCACGCCGTAGTAGCGGCGCATCTTCTGCTTCTCGCGCAGTTGGCGGCCGTACTCCGAAACCTTCGTCCGCGACTTCCCGGTGGTCTTCTGGCCGGGAGCGGTGCCGCGCCGCTCGACCGCGCAGTTGCGGGAGAGACAGCGGTCGCCCTTGAGAAAGAGCTTGATCTTTTCGCCGGTCTTGCTGGCCGCGGTCTCGCGGCGGCAGAGACGGCAGACCGGGCCGGTATAACGCGACATCGGCCCTCCTAAACCCGGCGCCGCTTGGGCGGACGGCAGCCGTTATGCGGAATCGGCGTCACGTCCTTGATCATCGTGATCTCCAGGCCGGCGGCCTGAAGCGAGCGGATCGCCGCCTCGCGCCCGGCGCCCGGTCCCTTGACGAGCACTTCCGTCGATTTCATGCCGTGCTCGATCGCCTTGCGCGCTGCGGCTTCGGCGGCCATCTGCGCCGCGAACGGGGTCGACTTCTTCGAGCCTTTAAAGCCGAGATTGCCGGCCGAGGCCCACGAGATCACGCCGCCATGCGGGTCGCTGATCGTCACGATCGTGTTGTTGAACGAGGCGTGGACGTGCGCGACGCCCGCCTGGACGTTCTTGACCTCGCGCTTGCGACGAGTCTTCGTTTGCTTCTTGGCCGCCAAAAATCTCTCCGATTTTAGACGTGATGTGCCGCCGGCGCTCTAACGGCGCCAAGAAGGTATCTTACCGTAGAGGGCGCGGCCCGGTCAATGACGCGTGGGGGCAGGAAAGGCAGGCGGGGTCTCGGCCGACCGACCGAGCCCCGCCTAGCTGCTAGGAGCACCCGTCCTTTAGGGGTAGAGAATGCGGAATCCCAAGCCGGCGAACGGGCCGTTATAGGTGCGATTGATGGGCGCGTTCTGCTTGTTGCTCCAGTTGTCGCCCATCCAGCCGAGATCGATGAAGATCGGGCTGTTGCCGATCACGTAATCGAGTCCGACCTGGTACTTGAGGATATTGTAGGCCAGGTTGTACGATTGCGGGCTGATCGGCGCGCTGGCGAGGTTGGTGTAGCCGCCGTGAACGTTCGGGTAGTACCAGACGCTGCCGAAGAACGAGAGCGCGTGGTTGAGATCCGGCAGCTTCTCGGCTCCGAAACCCCACGAGTTCATGTTCGGATACCCATAGTTGCTCGAAACCCACATGTAGCCGACGCCGATATAGACGCGCGGCTGCAGAACGCGCACGGCAAAGCGCGCGTCGACGTCTTGGTCGTTGAGTTGCGTCGTCGTCGTCAGCGGATAGCTTCCAACGCCGCCGATCGGTGTGACGTAGCACGACGGCTGGTACGCCGTGGATCCCGGGATCAGCCCCGCGCAGTTATGCGGGTACTGCCAGCGTTCGTACGCGCCTTCGAGCATGAACGGAATGCTGCCAAGACTGAACTCGCCCGCGCCGCGCACCGCAAAGTCGCTCGTGCCGGTGTTCCCAGGGCTGAACTCGTTGTAGACCTTCGGTGAGATGATGTAGTCGCCGGCGACGAAGAACTCGCCGTTGAGTGGTCGCGGCGTCGGCGGCGGCGGGGGAGGCGGCGGCGGGGCGGCCGACGGCGGCGGAGGCGCCGGGCTCGGCGGCGGCGTCGCGGGGATGTACCGCACGACGACGAGACGACGATCCGGAACCCACTGCACGTAGGCTCCCATGCCTTCGGAGATGACGCGGACCGGCACCACGACGACGCCCTGATAGATCATCGGAGGAACGTCGAGCGGACGTGCCTCGCCGTTGATCACGACTTCGGGCTTGCCGACGGTAACCTTCACTTCGGCCCCGGGCTTGGAGACCGTCGCGGTCTTGCTGCCGGGATCCCACGAGACGGTTGCGCCCATCTGTTCGAACATCGAACGCAATGGAATGAGCAGCGTGCCGTTGCGTACCAGCGCGCCGAGGACCCGCCCCTGTTTGAGCAGGTCGGGCTTTGTATAAACGTGGTGATCGTTATAGAGAATTGGGATCTGACCGGATGGCGGACTTCCAAAGTCAGCCGGCGGTGCTCCCCCCGCTTGCGCGACGCTGTTTGCCATGTTTCCTTGCGTCGGGGTCGCCGGGGCAGCGACCGCACTCAACCCGCAGATGCCCACGATCAGAGCTGCGAGTAGTCCGGTGCTGAGTCGTTTCACGAGTGCCTCCTTCTGGAAAAACTCAAATGCCGGCGTGCTCGCTCGGCCGCCAGCGGATACTGGTCCGTTCTTTCCCCAACCGAGCATAGCCGTAAACGCTACGTTCTTACTGTGGGAGCATGGCGTATCAGCAGCTGCGCGCACGGTTGCTCATAAAAGACAACGCCGGCTGCAGGTTGCAGCCGGCGTTGCCGAGGTCGGGCACCGGGCCCGTCCGGCTCTTCGCTCGACTAGAAGGGTATCAGGAATCCGAGGCCGGCGTAGGGTCCGTTGAACGAGTAGGAGATCGGCGCGTTGTTCTTGTTCGCGCCGTTCTCACCGGCCCAGCCCAGATCGAGGTAGACCGCGGGCACGAACGCCCACGCGATGCCTACCTGGTACTTAAGCAGGTTGTAGCCGATCCCGTACGAGGTGTTCGGCGGGATCGATGCTGGCCCGGTCGTGTACGTACCGCGGAGATTCGGATAGTAGTACACGTCGCCGTAGTAGGTGAACGCGTGGCCGAAGTCCGGCAGCTTTTCGAGACCGCCGCCCACGGCGCTCATGTTCGGGTACCCGTAGTTATTGGAGTTCCACAGATAGCCGACCGCGATGTACACGTGCGGATTGAAGATCTTGAAGCCCAAGCGCGCGTCGGCGTCGCGGTTGACCCCCGTAAACGCCGGCACGTACGTCGAACCCCGGCCTCCGATCACCGTGACGTAGCATTCGTTACCCTGCTGGGCGGACGACTGCGGAACGCCGCAGTTGTGCGGATACTGCCAGTTGTTGTAGTTGACTTCGAGCATGAACGGCAATCCGATCGCGTCGAACATCACGCCGCCGCGGACGCTGAACGAGCCGCTCCCGGTGTTGCCGGGGGAGAACTCGTTGTAGACTTTCGGCGAGATCAGGTAGTCGCCGGCGACGAAGAACACGTTGGGCGTGACCTTCGGCGGCGGCGGAGGCGGCGGTGGCGGCGGGGGAGGCGGCGGTGGCGGTGGGGCCGGGCTCGGCGGCGGCGTTGCCGGGATATAGCGCACGACGACGAGACGCCGATCGGGAACCCACAACACGTACGCGCCCATGCCTTCGGAGATGACGCGAACGGGAACGACGACGACGCCTTGATAGATCTCCGGCGGCACGTCGAGCGGACGCGCTTCGCCGTTGATCACGACCTCCGGTTTGCCGATCGTTACCTTCACCTCGGCTCCCGGCTTCGAAACCGTTGCGGTCTTACTGCCGGCATCCCAGGTAACGGTCGCGCCCATCTGCTCGAACATCGAGCGCAACGGAATCAACAGCGTGCCGCCCTTGACGAGGGCCGCCAGGACGCGACCCTGTTTGAGGACGTCCGGCTTACTGTAGACGTGATGGTCGTTGTAAAGGATTGGGATCTGACCCGAGGGCGGACTGCCGAAGTCGGCCGGTGGTGCCCCCCCTGCCTGGGCGACATTGTTTCCAACGTTCCCTTGCGCAGCCGTCGAGGGAGCAGCAACCGCGCTCAACCCGCAGATGCCCACGATCAGCGCTGCGAGTACCCCGGTGCTCAGTCGTTTCACGAAATATGCCTCCTTAAAACGAAGCAACATCAGACGAGCCCGGTTGCTCATCTGGGTCGATTTGGCGAGCGGGCGAATGAATTGCCGACGCCCGTACAAGCACACGATACGCGTTCTTGCTCGATTGCGCAACTTCGTTGCGCGTGCGTTACTTCTTCACTGCCGCGGGAGGCGCCAGAGCCAGGCGGCCCCCAGCAAAGTCTCACCCAAGGCTAACGTAAAGGCGACCTGCGGTCCAAAACGCCCGCCGGCACTCGCGTGAACCGACGCCAGAACGAACGTGGTCAGCGCCGGCGCGACGATCTGTGGCCCGACGATGGCCAGGTTCCAGATGCCCATCGCCGCGGCCATCGAGCCGCGGGGCAGTAAACGACAGGCCAGCGCCCAGTCCGCCACCAGGAAAACGCCCCAGCCGATTCCCGCGAGCAGCGTGGCGGCCACTACCCCGGCAAACGCCGAGGAGAGGATGAAGAGCGCCAGCGCCCCGATGAACGCGGCGGCGCCTGCCGTAGCGACGAGCCTTTTGTCGAGCCGGTCGCTCGGGCGGGCGGCGACTGCCGCGCCCAGCGCGCCAACGAGCGTAAAGCTCACGATGAGGATGCCGGTCTGACGCCGGGCGTCGCCGAGCGTCGCCGGACCGAGCACGGCGGTCACGTAGAACAGCAGATAGCCCAAGAGCGTGTAGAATCCGACGTAGATCAACGCGCGCGAGAGGAAGAGGTTGACGAACGCGCGAGTGACGCGCGTCGTCGCCTCCGGAGCCGGCTCCTCGCGCAACGGCAGCCGCGCCGCGTGCGCCGCCGTCATCACAAACGTTCCCAGAAGCATCGCATCGAGCGTGCCGGCGAGCGCGCGCGCGTTGCCGATGAAACTCGCCGCCAGCGCGCCGGCGGCGTTGCCGGCGCTCTGCAGCGCCGCCATCCACGACGAGGCGACGCCCGTACGAGCGCGCTCGACGAAATCCGGGATGATCGCTTGATACGGGCCGATCGCTACGTTGAGCGCCAGTTGCAACAACACGTATGCGGCAACCAGCTGCCCAAAGGTCGCGGCACCGTAAAAGAACGCGATTGCGGCCGCTCCGCCGAGCGCGCCGGCGGCGTAGATACTCGAGCCGCCGGCTGCCACGCCGGCGGCGCGCGTCGGACCAGAAACCGATCGCCACCTGCACCACCGCGGCAACCAACGCGCCGGCGGTCGCAAGCCGGCCGTACGCGATGAGCGCGTTGCCCGATGATAGTTCGATCGTGCGCGCCTGCAGCGAGATGCCCAAAAGCGCTCCCCACACGGCCTGAACGCCGAGCCAGAAGAGCGCGAGACGAAACGGATCAGCCGTGCGCGCAGGCATACCGATACTCGACGACGCCGTCGACGTCGAAGGCCAGTTCCGGCGCGCAGCCGCGGACCGCGCGCGACGGCACCCGCAGCGCGCGCGACGCCACGCTCTCCAAGCGCGCGATGCTCAGCCGGCCGAAAAAGAACTCGACGAGTACCAGCGGACTGACGAGACTCGCCATTCGCCACGGCTTCTTTCGCGCGTCGAAGAACTGCGTGGCGACCGCCGCGATCTGGCCGCACGCGCCGCGCGGAATCGAAAAGAGCCCGCCGTTGACCACGCGCTGCCCCGCCAGCGTGATGCCGGCCGGCGGCGCGCCGGGAAAGCGAGCGACGTAATCGGCGTGCTCCACCAACGCGACGCCCAGCGCTTCGGGTGCGGCGCGTTCGATGAAATCGCGCACCGCGGCGGTACCGGCATAGGGCAAATCACTGGTGGCGTAGAGCAGCGGCTCGTCGTCGTCGGGCCAGGCTTGCAGCGCTCGCAGCATGTTCTGGGCGCCCGACGGGCTCTCGTCGACGAAGCGTTCGACCCGCGTTCCAAACGCTTGACGCGCCTCGTCGCCCCCGACCAGCGCGATGCGGGTGACGCCGCATTCTCGCAGGGCGTCGATAATGGCGGCCAACATCGGCGCGCCGCGCACGGGGGCCAGCGCCTTGACGCTCGTGCCGGCCTCTTGGGCGAACGCGCCCGCGACGCGGCCGCCCGCCGTGATGACCGCTTTCACGAGAGGTCTGGGCTCCGAAGAGCGACGTTACTTTTTGGCGAGCGTCTTCTTCTTGCCCGCGACGGTGCGCTTGGGACCCTTGCGGGTGCGCGCGTTCGTCTTCGTCCGCTGACCGCGAACGGGCAGGCCGCGACGATGGCGTATCCCGCGGTAGCACCCGATATCCATCAGGCGCTTGATGTTGCCTTGAATCTCTCGCCGGAGATCGCCCTCGACGCGCAGTTGGAGCGCGTCGATCGCGTCGCGCAGCTTCTTCTCGTCCTCTTCACCGAGCGCTTTCACGCGGACGTTCGGGTCGACGTGAGCGTACTCCAGCAGTTTGCGCGACGTCGTCACGCCGATGCCGAAGATGTACGTGAGGGCGATTTCGATGCGCTTTTCGCGCGGCAGGTCGATACCAGCGATACGAGCCATTTATAGTTATCCTTGTACTTGCTTGTGCTTGGGATTGACGTCGCAGATCACGCGCACCTTGCCGTGACGGCGAATGATCTTGCACTTTTCGCAAATTTTCTTGACCGACGGTCGTACTTTCATCTTATCCTCGTTGTCATTGTCCCTGTCATCCGTGAGCCCTGTCACCCTGGGCGCAGGCGGAGGACGAGGGCTATCTACTTGTACCGGTACGTGATTCTGCCGTGCGTCAGATCGTAGGGCGAAAGCTCGACCAGTACGCGATCTCCCGGGAGGATGCGGATGAAGTTCATCCGGATCTTTCCCGACACGTGGGCCGAAAACGCGATGCCCGTTCGTCAACTCGACGCGGAACATCGCATTGGGTAACGGCTCGACGATCGTACCCTCTACCTCGATCGCCTCTTCCTTGGGCGCAGCGGTTTGGGCCGCTTTGTCCTTGGAGGCTCTTTTGGCCCGGGCGGGACGGCCTCCACGCCGCCGCGCCATCAGGCAAGCGCCTCTCGCTGCGGACGGTAACGCTCGAGCGCCGGGTCCTCGGCGTAGTCGCGCATCGTCAGCACCTTCGCGCCGTCGGTCCGTCACGGCAATGGTATGCTCGAAGTGCGCTGCGAGTTTACCATCCGACGTAACGACTGTCCAGCCGTCGCTCAGGACTCGCACTTCTGGGCTCCCCTGGGTGATCATCGGCTCGATGGCCAGGACCAGTCCCGGCCGAAGCTCCATCCCCGTCTCCGGATCGCCGTAGTTGGGCACCTGCGGCTCCTCGTGCATCTCGCGTCCGACCCCGTGTCCCACGAGATCGCGGACGACGCCGAAGCCGTTGCGTTCCGCGTGCGCCTGCACGGCCGCCCGATGTCGCCCAGGTGCTTGCCCACCTGCATCTGTTCGATTCCGGCGGTCAGGCACTCGCGGGTGACCTCCAGCAGCCGCCGGGCTTGGGGAGAAACGTCGCCGATCGCGATCGTCACCGCGCTATCGCTCACGTAGCCTTCCAACGTCGTGCCGATGTCGATCGAAAGGAGATCGCCGTCGCGCAAGACGCGGGGGTCGGGAATGCCGTGAACGACCTGATCGTTGATCGAGCTGCAGATCGAGCCCGGAAACCCGTTGTAGCCCTTGAACGTCGGGATGCCGCCGCCGTCGCGAATGCCCCGCTCGGCGAGGCGATCGAGCTCCTGCGTCGTCATCCCCGCCCGCGCGGTCTTCATCAGCCCGCTGAGCACGCGCGCGGTAATCGCGCCGCTGCGGCGCATCAGCTCGATCTCGCGCGGCGATTTCAGCGCGATCACGTCGCCCCCGGCGCGGGCGCTGCCCCGATCGCCGCAGCGATCCGCTCCGCAACCGATTCCACGCTCGCCAGCGCGTCGACGCTCACGAGCTTTCGCACCTTTTTGTAGTAGTTGATCAGCGGCTTGGTCTGCGCGTCGAACACGTCGAGCCGCGTCGCGACGGTCTCGGCTCGGTCGTCGTCGCGCTGCACCAGCTCGCCGCCGTCCTCGTCGTCGACGCCGGGGACCCGCGGAGGATTGGTCAGCGAGTTGTACGTGCGTCCCGTACGAGGATTCGTCCAGCGCGAGGCGAGCCGCTCGATGAGCACGCCGCGATCGGCCTCAAAGAGTACCGCCGCGTCGAGCGGCCGGCCGCGGCGCCGCAGCAGGTCGTCGAGCGCTTCGGCCTGCGCGACGTTCCGCGGAAATCCGTCCATCACGAAACCGTTGGGCAGGCGGCGCAGCTCGTGCTCGATCATCGCGATCATCAGCGCATCGGGCACCAGCGCGCCGCGATGCATGTAGCCCTCGGCCTCGCGGCCCAGCGGCGTCGCCTCCGCGTAGTTTCGGCGCAGGATGTCGCCGGTCGATACCTGCTCCAGTCCGAAGCGCTCGTGGAGGATGCGCGCCTGCGTGCCTTTGCCCGCTCCGGGCGGCCCGAGGAAGACGACTCTCACTACCGCTTGATGAATCCGCGATAGTCGCGCATCGCCAGGCGCGCCTCGATTTGCGTGATCGTATCGAGGGCCACGCCCACGACGATCAGCAACGAGGTGGAGCCGAGGTAGAACGTGGTCACCGAGAGGCCGCGCTGCAGCGCTCCCGGCAAGACCGCGAGCAGCCCGAGATAGATTGCCGCGGCGGTGGTGATGCGCATCAGGATCTTGTTGAGATAGTCGACCGTCGGCTGTCCCGGCCGGATGCCGGGAACGAAGGCGCCGCTCTTTTTGAGGTTGTCGGCGACATCGCGCGTGTTGAGCACGATCGAGCTATAAAAGAACGTGAAGACGACCACGAGCAAGAAATAGACGATGTTGTAGAGCAGGCCGTTGGGCGTAAACCACACGTTGAGCCAGGCCGAGAAGCCCTGCAGGCCGCGCTGCAGCTCGGGCCAGAGCCCCGTCCCCGTCACCGTTTGTCCGTGGCCGAACCACGAGAGCGCCTGCTGCGGCAACAACAGGATCGAGATCGCGAAGATGATCGAGATGACGCCGGCGTTGTTCAGGCGCAGCGGAATGTAGGTCGAGCGCCCGGAGAAGAGCTTGCGTCCCACTTGGCGCCGCGGCTGCTGCACCGGGACCCGGCGCTGCCCTTGATAGAGGAAGATGATCGAGACGATGATGACGAGCGCGATCGCGATATAGAGCAAAAGGTTCAGCAGCGACTCGGCGCCCTGGCTGGCCGACGCGTACGTCTGGCGCACGTACTGCGGATAGCGCAGCACGATGCCGATGAAGATGATCAGCGAGACGCCGTTGCCGATGCCCTTGTCGCTGATCTGCTCGCCGAGCCACATCAGGAAGAGCGTTCCGCCCACCATCGCGACGATCGCGTAGATCAGATACCACACGCTCGTATCGTAAAAGACGCCCGAACGCTCCATCGAGATCGCCATGAAGGTCCCCTGGATCGTTGCGAGGACGATCGTAAGCCAGCGCGTGTACTGGCTGATCTTTTTGCGCCCTTCCTCGCCGCCTTTCTTGGCCATCTCTTCGAGCTGCGGCAAGACCACGGTCATCAGCTGCATGATGATCGACGCGTTGATATAGGGCGTGATGCCCATCGCGATGATCGACAGCTTCTGCAGCGCGCCGCCCGAGAGGAAGCCCAGAAGGTTGTAGAATGCGCCGCTCTGCAGCACGCGCTGCCACGCCTCTTGGTTCACGTTGGGCAACTGCACGTGGATCATGAAGACGAACCACGCGAACGCGAAAAAGACGAAGAGAATCCGTTGCCGGATCTCCGGAACCAGCACCGCGGCGCGAAGATTGTCGAACACGCGCTGCCTTAGGCTTCCGGCTCGGGAAGAACGGCTCCAGCGGCCGCCAGCGCCTCGCGCGCACTCTTCGAAAACAGTACGCCGGCAAAGCGCAGCCCGGCGGGCAGCCCCGCCGTGCCCCCGTCGCCCAGAATCTTGACGCCGTCGAGCGCCGACTTGATGACCTTGCGCTCGCGCAGGCTCTCCGGCGTGATCTCGACGCTCGGGTCCCACTGCGCCAAGCTCCGCAGATTGACGACGGCGAGCCGCGTGCGGAAATGGCCGAGGTCGCGGGCTTTTTGCGAATAGCCGCGCTTGTGCGGCAGCCGCCGCGCCCAGGGGGTCTGGCCGCCTTCGAAGGCCGGTCCCTTGCCGCCGCCCGAACGGACGGTCTGACCTTTGCCGCCCTCGCCGCCGGTCTTGACCATACCCGAACCGTGCCCGCGGCCGATGCGCTGGCGCTTCGGCCGGCTTCCCGGCGCCGGCTTGAGCGCTCCCAACTTGAGGATCTGTTTCTCTGCCATACTCTTATGCCGCGTAGATTTCTTTGACGGTCTTGCCGCGCATCGCCGCGACTTGCTCGACGGTGCGCAGCGACTTCAGGGCCGAGATTGTCGCCATCACGACGTTGATGGGATTGTTCGTCCCCAAGCACTTGGTGAGGATGTCGTGTATTCCGGCAAGCTCGAGCACCGCGCGCATCGAGCCGCCGGCGATGACGCCGGTACCGGGCGCTGCGGGCTTGAGGAGAATCGTCGCCGCGCCGACTTCGTGACGCACTTCGTGGGGAATCGTCTTCTCGACCATGGCGACCGTCACGAGGTTCTTGCGTGCCTGCTCGACGGCTTTACGAATCGCCTCGGGAACTTCGGCCGCCTTGCCGATGGCAAAGCCGACCTTCCCCTTGCGATCGCCGACGACGACCAAGGCGCTGAAGCTGAAGCGCTTGCCGCCCTTGACGACTTTAGCCACGCGATTCACGCGCACGACCGTCTCGTCGAGCCCGCTGTTGTCGCGTTCGCGTCCACGGTACTGCATCAGAACGTCAACCCCGCTTCGCGCGCCGCATCCGCAAGCGCGCGCACCCGGCCGTGATACTTGTAGCCCCCGCGGTCGAACACGACCGCCGAGATCCCCGCAGCCTTCGCCTTGCCCGCGATCGCCCCGCCCACGGCCTGTGCGGCGCCGAGGTTACACTTCGACGCCAGCGACGCGCCGACCGACGTGTCGAGCGTAGACGCCGACGCCAGGGTGTGGCCCTTGGCGTCGTCGACGAGCGCCGCGTAGATGTGGTGCAGCGTTCGGCGCACGAAGAGTCTCGGCCGCTCCGCAGTGCCGGAGACCTTCTTACGCAAACGCACGTGCCGTTCGCGGCGCGCCTCTGCTCTGCTCATTATTTCTTTCCAGCCTTTCCGGCCTTACCGAGTTTCTTGCGAATGCGCTCGCCTTCGTAGCGGACGCCCTTGCCCTTGTACGGTTCGGGCTTACGCAGACGCCGGATGTCGGCGGCAACCTGGCCGACGGCCTGCTTGTCGATGCCCTCGACGTGGATTTTCGTCTGGCCCTCTACCGAGAGCGCGACGCCTTTGGGCGCCTGGAAGGGGACCGGGTGCGAATAGCCCAGGCTCAGCGTGAGGTTCTCGCCCGACTTGGCGACGCGGTAGCCGACGCCGGTGATCTCCAGGCTCTTGCGAAAGCCTTTGCTGACGCCCTCGACCATATTGGCGATGAGCGTGCGCGTCAGGCCGTGGGTGCTGCGATGCACCTTGGCATCTCCTTTGCGCCCCACGACGACTTTGCCGTCTTTCAGACTCACCTCGACGATGTCGGTGAGAATCGACTGCCGCAGCTCGCCCTTGGGTCCTTTGACCAAGACTTCGCCCGCCTCGACCTTGACGTTAACGCCCGCCGGCACGACGACCGGCAGTTTTCCTATCCGCGACACGACTGCACCGCCTTACCAGATGTACGCAAGAACCTCTCCTCCAACGCCGCGCTTCTTGGCGAGCTTGCCCGACATGATGCCCTGCGGCGTTGACATGATGACCAACCCGAGGCCGCCCAGCACGCGCGGAATCTCCGTCTTGCGCGTGTAGACGCGCAGTCCGGGACGCGAGATGCGTCGCAGGCCCGTGATGATCTTCTCCTTCTCCGGCCCGTAGCGCAGAGCGATCCGAATGGTGCCTTGCGGACCCTCGGTGAGCCGCTCGTAGCTTTCGATGAAACCTTCGTCCTGCAAAATCTTAGCGATCGCGTGCTTCGTGCGCGATGCGGGTACGTCAACCGTCTTGTGATTGGCGGTATTCGCGTTGCGAATGCGCGTCAGCATATCGGCGATTGGATCGGTTATCGACACGTACTCGTCCCCCTTACCACGACGCCTTGGTCACGCCCGGCACCACGCCGGCGTGCGCGCCCTCACGAAAGCAGATGCGGCACATCGCGAACTTGCGCAGATAGCCTCGCGGACGCCCGCAGACTCGGCACCGGTTGTGCCGGCGGACCGAAAACTTCGGCGCACGCTTCGATTTGACGATCAAACTCGTCTTGGCCATTTAGTTGCGGCCTTTCTGTAGCGGCAGACCCATCGCGGTCAGGAACTCGGAGGCCTCCTCGTCGGTCTTGGCCGTCGTGACGATGGTGATGTCCATGCCGCGCGCTTTGTCAACTTTGTCGTAGTTGATCTCCGGAAATACGAGCTGCTCTTTCAATCCCATGTTGTAGTTGCCGCGGCCGTCGAACGACTTGGCCGGAAGGCCACGGAAGTCGCGGATGCGGGGAAGCACCACGTTGAAGAGCTTGTCGACGAAAACGTACATCCGGTCGCCTCGCAGCGTCACCTTTGCGGCGATGTTCATGCCCTGGCGAAGCTTGAATGCCGCGATCGACTTCTTCGCCTTGGCGACGACCGGCTTCTGGCCCGTGATCGCGGTCAGCTCGCTGACCGCCGCGTCGAGTGCCTTCGGGTTGGTGATGGCCTCGCCGACGCTCATGTTGACGACGACCTTCGACAGCCTCGGAATCTCGTTGACGTTCTTATAGCCGAAGCGCTCTTGCAGCTTGCCTCGAATCTCTTGCCGGTAGCGTTCGAGCAGACGTTCCGCCATCGTTTACGCTCCCTTCGCCGACTCGCGCGCGGGCTCGCCGCAGCGCGCGCAAATACGATGAACGTCGCCGTCGGTACTACGCCCGCGGCGCAGGCGCGTTGGCGCCTTGCACTTCTCGCAGACGTACTGCAGCGCCGAGAGCGGCAGCGCCGCCTCCTTCTCGACGATGCCGCCGGTTGCGGACGAGCCGCCCATGTTCGTCGACCTCGTTCCCTGCTTCGTGTGGCGCTTGACGATGTTGATGCCCTCGACGGTCGCGGTCCGCGCTCCGGCCTGCACGGCCTTCACGGTTCCGCTCTTGCCGCGCTCTTTACCTCGCCGCACCATCACGGTGTCGCCTTTGACGATATGTAACTTTACTGCCATGTTCGTTCCGCCTATAGCACCTCGGGCGCGAGCGACGCGATCTTCAGGAAGCCGCGCTCGCGCAGTTCGCGCATCACGGGGCCGAAGACGCGCGTGCCGCGCGGGTCCAAGTTGTCTTTTTCGCCTTTGATGATCACGCAGGCGTTGTCGTCGCAGCGGACCACCGAGCCGTCGTGACGGCGAATCGGCGCGCTCGTGCGCACGACGACCGCCTTGACGACCTGCCCTTTCTTGACCGCCGCGCCGGGGATCGCGCTCTTGACCGTGCCGACGACGACGTCGCCGACGTGGGCGTAAACGTGACGGCCGCCGCCGGTGATGTGGATCACGAGCAGTTCGCGAGCGCCGCTGTTGTCGGCCACCTTCAGGCGTGTCTCTTGCTGGATCATTTCGCCCGCTCCACGATCTCGACGAGCCGCCAGCGCTTCTCGCGCGAGAGCGGCCGGCACTCCACGATGCGCACGAGGTCGCCGACGTTGGCCTCGTTGCGCTCGTCGTGCGCTTTGAAGCGCGTGGACTTGCGCACGATCTTGCCGTACGTCGGGTGCGGCACGCGCGTCTCGGAGACGACGACGATCGTCTTCTCCATCTTGTTGGACGCGACGCGGCCCTGCTTCACGCGCTTTGTACCGCGAACCGGCGCGCTGCCGGCAGCCGCGGCTTCGCCGTTATGCTGCTCCATGCTCTCCCTCGGCGAGACGCTTCTCGCAGATGACGGTTTGGATCTGCGCGTAGGATCGCCGCATCGCCCGGATCTTGCTAAAGTCCGTCAGGTGGCCGGTGCGCAATGCGAAGCGGAGGTTGAAAAGCTCGGATTTCGCGTCGCGAGCCTTCTGCTGAAGCTCGGGGACGCTGAGATCGCGCAGCCCGTCGAGATCGTTCTTCTTCATGGTGCCTCCTCGCGCGAGACGATTTTGGTGCCGATCGGGAGTTTGGCGGCCGCGCGCTGCAACGCTTCGCGCGCGACGGTCGGCGCCACGCCCGAAAGCTCGAAGAGCACGCGTCCCGGCCGCACGACGGCGACCCAGACCTCGGGATTTCCTTTACCCGATCCCATGCGGACTTCGGCGGGCTTTTTGGTCACCGGCTTGTCGGGAAAGACTTTGATCCAGACCTTGCCGCCGCGCTTGATGTGGCGCGTCATTGCGATACGCGCCGCTTCGATCTGGCGGTTGGTCATCCAGCACGGCTCCATCGCCTGCAATCCGTAGTCGCCGAAGGTCAGCGCGTTGCCGCGCTGCGCGGCGCCGGTCATGCGGCCTCGCTGAACCTTGCGCCACTTGACTCGTTTGGGGGTCAGCATTACGGCGTTACCTCCCGACCGGAGCCGGTTGCGGCTCGGCCGCCGGCGCCGCTTCGAGAACGGGAGCCGGTTGTGGAACCGGAGCTGCTTCGGGAGCCGGAGCCGCTTGCGGAGCCGGAGCCGCTTCGGGAACCGGGGCTGCTTGGAGAGCCGGAGCCATTTCGGGAACCGGAGCTATTTCGGGAGCCGGGGCGCCGGGAGCTGCCTCGAGCGGCGCGGTCGCAGGCCGCGGCGGTCCGCCGCCCATGCGCCCGTCGCGACGGCCACGGCCTCCGCGTTCGCGGCGTTCGCGTCCGCGATCCACGCGGTCGCGCATGCCGCCCTCGCCGCGCGGCTGATCGGGCAGTACCTCGCCGCGATAGATCCAAACCTTGACGCCGATGCGGCCGAACGTCGTGAACGCTTCGACCTGGGCGTAGTCGATGTCCGCGCGCAGCGTGTGCAGCGGAACCTTGCCGTCGGCGTTGTGTTCGGTGCGCGCGATCTCGGCGCCGCCCAGGCGTCCCGAGACCTGCACTTTGATGCCGCGCGCGCCGGCTCTCATCGTACGCATGATCGCCTGCTTCATCGCCCGGCGAAACGCGATGCGTTTCTCGAGCTGGTCGACGATGTTTTGCGCCACGAGCCGCGCGTCGAGTTCCGGATGCTGGATCTCCATCACGTTCACCGCGATGCTCTTGCCCGTCAGCAGCTCGAGATTCTTGCGAATCTCGTCGATGCCGACGCCTCGCTTGCCGATGATGATGCCCGGCTTGGCCGTGTTCACGATCACGCGGGCCTGATTGGCGCGGCGCTCGATCTCGATTTTGCTGATCGCTGCCGACCGCATCCAGCGATTGAAGGACTTGCGAATGGCCACGTCTTCGTGGAGCCAATCCACGTAGTGCTTTTTCTCGAACCAGCGACTGTCCCACGTGCGCGTGATGCCTAGGCGCATGCCGACCGGATGAATTTTCTGTCCCATCTACTCTCCCGCAGCCGCGGCGCCCGCCGCAGCAGCTTTTCGCGCGCCTCGCTTCTTACGTGCCTTCGGTGCCGCGCCTGGCGCCGCGGCGCGCCGCGTGATCCGTGCCGCCTGAACCGACGCGCCCGCCCGCTTCTTGGGCGGCCGCACCGGCGGCGTCTCGCTGACGATGACCGTGACGTGCGAGTAACGCTTGCGCTTGAATGCCGCGCGCCCTTGCGCCCGCGGGTCGATTCGCTTGGTGAAGCGCCCTCCCGGGCCGCCGTGGACGGTGATCCGCGTGATGTACAGCTCGTCGGCGTTCATCGAATGATTGTTGCCGGCATTGGCGACGGCGCTGCGGACGAGCCGTTCGATCGGCGCGGCGGCGAACACCCCGGCAAACTTCAGGAGCACCAACGCCTCGCGCACGCTCTTGCCGCGAATCGCATCGGCGACGCGGCGCAGCTTACGCGGCCCCATGCGCATGAACCGCAGGTGCGCGACGGCCTGCGTGGCGGCCTCGGTCATGATTTCACCGTCGCTTTGTCGCCACCGTGCCCGCGGAAGTAACGCGTCGGCGCGAACTCGCCGAGCTTGTGCCCGACCATGTTCTCCGTCACGTAGACCGGAATGTGCGTCTTGCCGTTATGGACGCCGATCGTGTGCCCGACCATCGTGGGCAGCACCGTGGAAGCACGGCTCCACGTCTTGATCACGCGGCGTTCGCGAGTGTCGTTCAGTTTCTCGATCTTCGCGACGAGGTGATCCGCGACGTAGGGGCCCTTCTTTAAGGAACGCGCCATTACTTAGATCCCCGCTTGCGAACGATCATCTTGTTGGTACGCTTGTTGCGCCGCGTCTTTTTGCCCATCGTCATCTGACCCCACGGCGTGGTCGGAGGACGTCCGGAGGTCGAGCGGGCCTCGCCGCCGCCGTGCGGATGGTCGACCGGATTCATCGCGATGCCGCGCACGCTCGGGCGCTTCCCGAGATGCCGCGAGCGCCCGGCCTTGCCGATGATCTGATTCTCGTGCTCGACGTTGCCGAGCTGCCCGATCGTCGCGCGGCAGTTGATGTGGATGCGCCGGACCTCGCCCGACGGCATGCGCACCTGGGAGTATTCGTCCTCTTTGGCCATCAGCTGCGCCGAGACGCCCGCCGAGCGCACGAGCTTGCCGCCTTCCCCGGGCCGCAACTCGACGTTGTGGATGACGGTGCCGACCGGAATGTTGCGAATCGGCAGCGAGTTGCCGATCTTGATATCGGCGCCGGACCCCGACTCCACCATCTCGCCGACCCTCAGACCGAGCGGCGCCAAGATGTAGCGCTTCTCGCCGTCCCGGTAATGGAGCAGCGCGATGCGGCACGAGCGATTCGGGTCGTACTCGATCGTCGCGACCTTGGCTGGAACGCCGTCCTTCGCGCGTTTGAAGTCGATGACGCGATAGAGCTTGCGCGTTCCGCCGCCGCGGTGGCGTACGGTGATGTGGCCGTTGTTGTTGCGGCCGGAGTGCTTCTTGCGAATCTCAACCAACGAACGTTCGGGCGCGACGTTCGACAACTCGGAGAAGTCGATCGTCGTCATGAAGCGCTTGCCGGGTGAGGTCGGCCGGTATTTTTTAACGGGCATGGCTATTGCTCAAAGTAGTTTACTCCGCCGAGCTCGATCTTTTGACCGGGTTTGATCTTGACGATCGCCTTCTTGTAGTCGCTCTGCTTGCCGTGGGTGCGCACCCCGCGCCGCGCGAAGGTTCGCGCCTTTCCGCGGATGTTCACCGTATTCACGGCGACGACGTTCACTCCGAAAATCTCTTCGATCGCGTGCCGGATCTGCGTTTTCGTGGCGTGCGGATGCACGACGAACGTGTACTGCTGCAGCAGCGCGTCCGCCATCGCTTTCTCGGTGATGCGTGGGGCGATGATCACGTCGCGGGCATCCATGCTATCGCTCCTTCTCCGCCAGGCGCTCGCTCAGCGCGTCGTAGGCGGAGGTGGTGAAGAGAAGCCGTTCGTAGCGCAGCACGTCTTTGACGTCGAGCGCGCCGTCGTGGGTAACCGCGACGCGCCGGAGATTGCGGCCCACGCGCTCGATCGCCGGAGCGTGCGGCTCGCCGGCGCGGCAGATGACCAGCGTCTTCGGGCCGGCCTTGGCCGCTTTCGCGCTGCCGAAGAGCAGCTTGGCGAACGCGGCGGTCTTCTCGATGCCGAAATCCGACGTGTCGAGCAGCATCACCGCGTCGTTATTGAAACGGTCGGCCAGCGCCGCGACGAACGCCAGGCGGCGCTCCTTTTTGTTGAGCGACTCGACGTAGCTGCGGGGCTGCGGCCCGAAGACCACGCCGCCATGGCGCCACTGCGGCGAGCGGATCGAGCCCTGGCGCGCGCGCCCGGTGCCCTTCTGACGCCAAGGTTTGCGGCCGCCGCCCGAGACCTCGTCGCGCTTCAGCGTTGACGCGGTGCCGGCGCGAGGATTGGCCATCTCGCGATGAACGGCGCGATAGACGACCGAGAGACGGTCGCTGAAATCGCCGGCGAGCGCCGGCGGCGATTCGATCTCTTTGAGCACTTTGCCCTCGGCATTGATGACGTTTGGCATCAGGCGTGCTCTCCGCGGCTCTTCACGCTGCGGCTGACCATCAGAAGAGCGTTCTTGCCGCCCGGGACTGCTCCGCGGACGAGCAGCAGATTCCGCTCGCCGTCGGCGCGCATGACCTCGAGGTTCTGCGTCGTGGTACGGTCGGTGCCGTAGTGCCCGGGCCGGCGGCTTCCTTTGGTAACGCGGCCCGCATTGGTATCGCCGTTGGAGGCGGGTTGGCGGTGAATCATCGATCCGTGGCTAGCGCCGCCGCCTTTGAAGTTGTGGCGCTTGATGCCGCCGGCGAATCCGTGACCCTTCGAGACGCCGACGACGTCGACGCGGTCGCCCGGCTCGAAACCGGTGACCGTGACCGACTGACCGACCTCGGCGCCCTCGGTCTCGTCGCGAAACTCGCGAACGACGCGAAGGGCCTCGACGCCTTGCTTTTTGAAGTGACCGGCGAGGGCTTTGGTTAGACGCCCCCGTTTGACCGCGCCGAAGCCGAGGGCCACGGCATCGTAGCCGTGACTCTCCTTGGTTCGCCGTTCGACGACCGTACAGGGACCCGCAGCGATCACGGTGACCGGGACGTAGCGCCCGTCTTCCGTAAAGATGCTGGTCATCCCGACTTTACGGCCAAGGATGTTCTTCATCGCCGTTCTTTCGCAGGATTCGCCAGACCACGGGGCCAGGCGTATCAGTAGTTTTTTTCGCCGGCACGCATTCAAAGAGCGCACCGGCATGAGACCGCAACTTACGGAGTTTACCAGGGCCGCAGGCAGAGGTCAAGGCGCCGACGGGGGTCGACTTGGCCGCCGCGTCCCGCCAAGTGCCCTCGGGAAACGGGCTCTCTCGGGGCGCTTCCTTTAGGTGAAAGCGGCGAGGCCGGTGATTTCCTTGCCGACCACCAGCGCGTGCATCTCGCTGGTCCCTTCGTAAGTGAGCACCGATTCGAGATTGTTCATGTGGCGGATGACGGGATACTCCAGCGTCACACCGTTGGCGCCGAGGATCGTGCGCGCCGCGCGCGCGATGGTCAGCGCTTCGCGCACGTTGTTGAGCTTGGCGAAGCTGACCTGCGAAGGATGCAGCCGCCCTTCGTCCTTCATGCGCCCGAGATGCAGCGCCAGCAGCGTGCCTTTACCCAGCTCGAGCAGCATGTCAACGAGCTTGGCCTGCGTGAGTTGAAAGGCGCCGATCGGCCGGTCGAACTGCACGCGGGTTCGCGCGTAATCGAGCGCCGCCTCGTAGCAGCTGCGTGCCGCTCCCATCGCGCCCCAGACGATGCCGTAACGCGCCTCGTTGAGACATGAGAGCGGCGCGCCGAGCCCGTCGCCCAAGGGCAGCAGCGCAGCGTGCGGCAGGCGGCAATCGTTCAGGACGAGTTCGCTCGTAATCGAGGCGCGCAAAGAGAGCTTTCGATGGATGTCGCTTGCAGCAAAGCCGCGCGTACCGCGCGGCACGATGAAACCGCGGATTCCCGCATCGGTTTGCGCCCAGACGATCGCAAGGTCGGCGATGGAGCCGTTGGTGATCCACATCTTCGTGCCGTCGAGCACCCAGTCGGAACCGTCGCGGCGGGCGAAGGTCCGCATGCCGGCGGGATTGCTGCCGAAGTCCGGCTCGGTGAGGCCGAAACAGCCGATCTTTTCGCCGCGCGCCATCGGCGGCAGCCACTGCTGCTTCTGCGCTTCGTCACCCCAGCGCGCGATCGCGTACATCGCGAGCGAACCCTGCACCGAGGCGAAGCTGCGTACGCCGGAATCGCCCGCTTCCAGCTCCAGGCAGGCCAGCCCGTAGGCGACGGCGCTCGCCCCCGCGCAGCCGTAGCCTTTGAGGTGCATGCCGAGCAAGCCGAGCGCGCCAAGTTCGGCACCGAGTTCGCGCGGAAGGATTCCCTCCTCGAACCAACCTGCCACGTTGGGCAGCACCCGGTCGCGCACGAAGGCGCGGACGGTCTGCGCCACCATCCGTTCCTCGTCGGAGAGCAGCGCGTCGGCGCCGATGAAATCGACGGGGTCGGGCGTCAACGCCGCAAAACGCGCGCGAGCTTGTCGAACAGCGCTTCGGTCGAGCGCTCGAATTGATCTTCGAAGCGGCGCCACAGCAGACGCCCGTCGGTATCGGAGAGTATCGCGTCAACGCGGTATTCGAGCAGCGTCTCCTTCGCGAGCGTGGAGAGCACGAACGCGTGCGTTCCGTCGAAGCCGTCGTTGCGAAACCGCCACACGATCCGCTCCTCGGGTACGGCCTCGTCGAGAACGCTATGGATGCCGAGGTGCCACTCCTCGGTGCGGCCCGGCGTCAGCGGTCCGGGAGAGCGCATGAACGGCTGCGATGCGAAGGGCCAGATCTGATCGCCGGAGGTTCCCATCCCCTCGAGCAGGTGGTAGATACGGCGCTTCGTGCCGTGGAAAGAGCGCGACCGCAGTTCGTGAAGGTCGATGGGCATGGCCGGTCGCTTCGCTTATCGAAGCGCGACGACCCCTACGCCGCCGCTGAGGAGGATCAGTAGCGGCGCGCTGATTTTCGTGCGAAGCATCAGCACGACGACCGCCGCGGTCGTTACGTAGGCGACCGGCGTTGCGGGCGCGCCGCGGCCGATGCTCAGAACGCTCGCCCAGACCAATCCGACGATGGCCGGCGCGAGTCCGCGCGAGATCGTCGCGCGCCACGGCGACGCCGCGAACCTTGCCAGCAGCGAGTCGAAGCCCATCATCATTGCGCTCGATGGGAGGAACATCGCGGCGGTAGCGACGGCGGCACCCAGCAGCGGCCGCTGGGGAACGGCCGCGTAACCGATGAGTGCGGCGAAGATCGTCGTCGGGCCCGGCACGAGTTTGCCGATCGTATAGAACTGCGTGAACTGCTCGGAGGTGACCCAGTGGTACGTGGTGACGGCGTCGGTGTGCATCTGCGGTATGATGCCTTTTCCGCCGCCGAATCCCAACACCGAGAGCTGCGCGAAGACGCCGACGAGGTCGAGCAGATTGTGCAGCGCGCTAGGCACGAGCGGTTCGTCGCGCGCGCAGGCGCTCGGCGGCGATCCCCGCGCCGCCGAAGACCGCAAGCACCAAGAGCAGCGGGAGCTTCAGCAACCAGACCGCGAGCGCCGTCGCCGCGACCAGCGCGATCGCGATCCAGCTGCGGCGTTCGTCCCAGGTGAGTTCGATCGCGTTGGCCACCGTCAGCCCCAGCGCGCCCGCGGCGCACCCGCGCAGCGCGCCGTGGACGAATGGATTGGACGCATACTTGAAGTAGAGCGCGCCGGCGATCAGGACGATCGCGAACGGCGGAACGCTCGCGCCGAAAAAGGCCGCGATCGCGCCGGGAATGCCGCGCACGCGCTGTCCGCAGTAGATCGCGAGGTTGAGCAGGTTCGGGCCGGGCATCACCTGCGCGACTTCCAGACCGTCGAGGAAGGCGTCGGCGTCCATCCAGCCCGCGGCCATCACCGACTGGCGAATCGAGGCTTTCTGGCCGCCGCCGAACGACGTTGCCGAGATGGACGCAAACGTCACCGCGACGCGGACGAGCGAAGGCGCCGCTTTACCCGGCATCGGGCATCGGTCCGTCAACCACCGGGCTGCGATGCTTTCCCGAGAGGATGTGAATGTGCACGTGCTGCGTGTGCTGATACGGGGGCAGCACGCCCATGCGGATCATGAATCCTTTCTCGTACAGGCCCAGCGCGAACGCAACGCGCTGGATTCCGCCGATCAGACGGTTCCAGATATGCGCGTCCCCGAGCGAGAGGTCGAGAATCGTCGGAATCCACTTTTTCGGAATGATCACGACGTGGATCTCCCACCACTCTTCTTTACTCGGATCGATGTTGTGGCGGAACGCGAAGACGTCGTCGTCCTCGTAGACGATTTCGTCGGCCTTCGCGCGCGTACCGTCGAGGCGTCCGCGAAAGGTATGATCGGGGTCGGGCTTCTCCCAAACGCACTGTTCGGGACCGCTAATCAGTTCGGAGATCCATTGAGCCATCGGTGCGTTGCCTTCCGGCGTCTCGGGCAGGCGTCCTGTGCGAGCCGCCGGAACCTGCGCACGATGACCGCCGACGAATCAAAGAGACGAGTAGCGCCGCCTGAGGTGCTCGGAGCGGCGCCGCGCTGGCTCAAAGAGCGCAAGACTTGGGACCGAGTCGTCGCCGGCAACTCGGTCGTTTACGAGGATCATCACGTCGTCGTCTTTCACGACCCGATCGACGAGGAGCACGAGTCTCCCCGCACCGCCGGTGAGGTCCGCTTGACGCTCTTAACCAAGCGCGACGACGTCGACAGCCTCATGCATCTAAGCGTGGCCGACGAGACGCTCAGCGCGGCGATCCTGCATGGCATCCAGCAGGCGGCTCTTCGCCTCGGGCTCGAGCGGCAGGGATTCGAGGTGCGTGCTCACGTCTATCCGCCCTTGCAGCACCGACCGGAGCTTGCGTTCAAGATCCGCTCGGGCAAAGTGCCGAAGAATGCCGGAGTTTCGGAAGGGTGAGGCGCACTTTTCTCGCGCGTTAAAAGCCGCCGGATTACTCGGGCGGCCTTTTTCCGAACGGGAGCTTCGCAGTGAGTTCCGCTTCCCTTTCGGCGAGTTTCGCCAGGCTTTGAACTACGACGATCGCGAGAATCGTCACGATGACGGCATAGATCAGCTCCGCGATAATGCCGTTCCCCGGCTTGAGAAATAGGGCGATCACGTCGCTGATCAGTTTATTCCAAGCGCCAGCGGCGATCAGGCCGAATGCCACGGTCGCTAGTCCGATCATGGTTCCGAGGTAGCTCGATTTGATGTCCATGGGACATCCTCTTACATGCGCCGGGCCGGGCGCCTTGGCGCCCGGCCCAACATTTTCAACTCAGTGGCTTTTTAGGTTATCGAGGAGTGACAGCGGTCACAAGGGCGTTAGCGCCGGCACGGTGTGAGGTCTACCGATGCGCCCTCGGCGCCGTCGGTGCCACCTCTGGTCGCAAACTGCTTGTACGCCTCGGGCGTTCCGGCCCGGTCGGCGTTGTATGGGGGGTAGCGTGTGTCGTCGAGGGGCTTGACGTCAAGCTGCCGATACCTGCTTGTAAAGCTGGTGTAAGCGCTCGCCGACCACCTCCAGCGGATCCGGCCGCCCGATTGGCCGGAGAACTTGGCCGACCAGGTCACGTTCTTGATTCCGCCGCGCAGCCCGCGATCGAAACGATAGGCCATCGCGTTCAGCAAGTCTTCGCCAGCGGTTCCGAACGGAGCTTGCAGCCGCCAGTGGTCGCGGTACTGCTTGAAATGGAGGTCAACCACATGCTTGCTTGTCAGCGTCAAACGCATGTTCGGCCCCAGAATCCGATACGTGGTGTTGCCATCTCTTAGGGTGATGATGGAATTGATCATATCGACTCGCATGGCCCGACTGGCACCCGGCGCGGAGATAGTGCTCGTAAACCACATGTAAGCGCCCGGGGAGACCTGATTGCCATCGAAGTTGCCCGAGTTGCTGACGGGCAAGCAGGCGGCCGATGGTATTTCGGAAGAGACCTGGGTAGCGACGGCTTGAGGAGCCACAGCGGGCGTTGAACCAGCTCCGGCGCAGCCGGAAGCAAGGAGGCTAAGTGAGAGGACCCCGAGAGGCGAAACCAGAGTCTTCGTAGTCATGCCCTACCAGACAACAAGAGTGGAACCGGCTCAAAGCCGATTCCGAGGCGAAATGTCCAAAGGCTTCGAGAGAAGCCTCTTGGCCCTGTAAAATTGTAGCATAGGTTCGTTAACGCGTCAACGGACGCTTCCCCCTGCTGCTCGGCTGTGCGGGCACCCAGATACGGGATTAATGGAGCCCGGCCGATCACGTTGCCCGGCACTCTAAACTAGAACGCCCGCGGCAAAGGGCCGCAGGCGCTAGAGGGAGGCCATCAGATAGCTAAGCCTTGAGTTCGATATCCACTCCAGCCGGTAGGTCGAGGTGCATCAGCGCGTCCATCGTCTTTGGGGAGGCTTGCAGGATGTCGATAAGACGCTTATGGGTGCGCATCTCGAAGTGCTCCCGGGATTTCTTGTCGTTGTTGGTCGATCGCTGTACGCAGAAGCGGTTGATCTCGGTCGGGAGCGGCACCGGTCCGCTGACGAACGCGCCGGTTCGCTTAGCCGTCTCGACGATCCGCTCCGCCGACTGGTCGAGTACCTTGTGGTCGTAGGCTTTGAGCCGGATGCGGATCATCTGTTTTGCCATAGCGATCGCTCGTTCTACTCGCTGACCGAGGTAACGACGCCGGCGCCGACGGTGCGGCCGCCCTCGCGAATCGCAAAGCGCAGGCCTTCTTCGCACGCGATCGGCGTGATCAGCTCGACGTCCATCTGAACGTTATCTCCCGGCATCACCATCTCGACACCGTCGGGAAGCTTGATCGTTCCGGTCACGTCGGTCGTGCGGAAATAGAACTGCGGACGATAGTTGCCGAAGAACGGCGTGTGGCGCCCGCCCTCTTCCTTCGATAGAACGTAGCATTCGGCTTTGAACTTTTTGTGCGGCTTCACCGAGCCGGGCTTGGCGAGCACCTGCCCTCGCTCGATCTCGTTGCGGTCGACGCCGCGAAGCAGCACGCCGATGTTGTCGCCGGCGATGCCCGAGTCGAGCAGCTTGCGGAACATCTCGATGCCCGTGACGACGGTCTTCTTCGTTTCCTCTTTCAGCCCGACGATCTCGACCTCTTCACCAACCTTGACCTGACCGCGCTCGACGCGGCCGGTGCCGACGGTGCCGCGGCCGGTAATCGTGAAGACGTCTTCAACCGGCATGAGGAACGGCTTGTCGACCTGGCGCTCGGGCTGCGGAATGTAATCGTCGATCGTATCCATCAGCTTGAAGATCGGATCGGCCTCGGCATCGCCCTTGCGGCCGCTGGAGTTGAGCGCTTTGAGTGCCGAGCCGCGGATGATCGGCGTGTCGTCGCCGGGGAAATCGTACTGCGTGAGCAGCTCGCGGATCTCCATTTCGACCAGCTCGAGCAGCTCCTCGTCGTCGACCATGTCGACCTTGTTCAGGAACACGACGATGCGAGGGACGCCGACCTGGCGCATGAGCAGAATGTGCTCGCGCGTCTGCGGCATCGGGCCATCGGTGGCCGCCACGACCAGGATCGCCCCGTCCATCTGAGCGGCGCCCGTGATCATATTCTTGATGTAGTCAGCGTGGCCCGGACAATCGACGTGCGCGTAATGGCGCTTGGTCGTCTCGTACTCCTGATGGGAGATGGCGATGGTAATGCCGCGCTCTTTCTCCTCGGGCGCGTTGTCGATCTGATCGACGCCGACTTTCTTCGCCAACCCTTCGGTCGAAAGACAATGCATGATCGCCGCGGTCAGCGTCGTCTTGCCGTGATCGACGTGTCCGGTCGTCCCGATGTTTACGTGCGGCTTCGTGCGCTCGAACTTTTGCTTAGCCATCATTTCCTTTCACAGCGGGTTGCACTGCGCGCAACCCTTTGGCACTCCGCCGACCTTCCGCGACTTCGCTCCGGAAACTCGGCTGCGCGCCCCCGTGCCGACTTCGCGGCACGGGACCCCAAACTCGTGCGTCGCACTTTCGCGCAACGCGCCTGCCGCACTCCCGCTCAATGCAGCATTACCTAAGTACACGGCTCCAGGCGTATTGGTTGCCTCTTTGCCTCTGTACGAGGCAAACGCCCCCGCGTGGGGGCGCCATAACCCCGGAATATTATCAGGGCAATTCTACAGCCTGTCAACGTGGCCCTTAAGGAAGCCGGAACGCTCACGCCGGTGCGAGTTTCTTGCCGACGGCCTTGGCCACGATCTCTTCCTCAACGCTCTTGGGCGCCTTCTCGTAATGCGAGAACTCCATCGTATACGTCGCCCGGCCTTGCGTCGCGGAGCGCATGTCGGTGGCATACCCGAACATCTCGGAGAGCGGCACGTGCGCGGTGATCACCTGGGCGCCGCCCGGTGCCTCCTCGGTCGCGTGGATTGCGCCGCGGCGCCGGCTCAGATCGCCGTTGATTGCGCCCATGTACTCTTTGGGCGTGGTCACCTCGACCTTCATGATCGGCTCGAGCAGAATCGGACCGGCCGTACGGTTGGCCTCTTTCCACGCCATCGAGCCCGCGATCTTGAACGCCATCTCGTTCGAGTCCACCTCGTGGAACGAACCGTCGAAGGCCTCGGCCTTGAAGTCCATCACGGGGAAGCCGGCGAGCACGCCGCTCTGGGCCGACTCGCGGACGCCCTCTTGCACGGCCTTGGCGTACTCCTTTGGAACCGCGCCGCCGACGATCTTCCATTCGAACACGAAGCCCGTGCCCGGAGGCTGCGGCTGGACGCGAAGCCAGACGTCGCCGTACTGGCCCTTGCCGCCCGATTGCCGGACGAAGCGCCCCTGCTTCTCGACGGTCTTGGTGATGGCTTCTTTGTACGCGACCTGCGGCTTGCCGACGTTGGCTTCCACCTTGAACTCGCGGCGCAGGCGGTCGAGGATGATCTCGAGGTGCAACTCGCCCATACCGGCGATGATCGTCTGCTGCGTCTCCTCATCGGTGCGCATGCGGAAGGTCGGGTCTTCCTGGGCGAGGCGGGTCAGTGCCAGGCCCAGTTTATCCTGGTCGATCTTGCTCTTGGGCTCGATCGCCTGATGGATGACCGGTTCGGGAAACGTGATCGATTCGAGCGCGATCGGATGCCGCTCGTCGCAGAGCGTGTCGCCCGTGCGCGTGTCGGAGAGGCCGACGGCCGCCGCGATGTCGCCCGCGCCGATCGCGTCGATATCTTCGCGATGGTTCGCGTGCATTCGCAGGATGCGCCCGATTCGCTCCTTGCGCCCGCTGCGCGAGTTGAGCACGTAGCTGCCCTTGTTGAGCACGCCCGAATAGACGCGGAAATACGTCAGGTTACCGTACGGATCGGTCGCGATCTTGAACGCCAGCGCGCAGAACGGCTGCGCGTCGTCGGGCTTGCGCCCAATCTCGTCGCCGCTCTTGGGGTCGCGGCCGACGATCTGCTTGGCCTCCAGCGGCGAAGGCATATATTCGACGATCGCGTCGAGCAGCGGCTGTACGCCCTTGTTCTTGAAGGCCGAGCCGCAGAGCATCGGCAGCACCGTGCCCTCGATCGTCGCTTTGCGCAGCGCCGTCTTCATGCGATCGACCGGCAGCTCTTTACCTTCGAAGAACATCTCGAGCAGCTCGTCGTCCTGCTCGGCGATCGCCTCGACCAGGTGCTGACGCCACTCCATCGCCAGCTCGCGCAGCTCGCCTTCAACCTCTTCCTGCGCCATCGTCGAGCCGAGGTCGTCGGTATAGACGGTCTTCTTCATCGTGAAGAGGTCGACGACGCCCTTGAACTTGTCTTCGGCGCCGATCGGCACCTGAATGGGGACGGCGCGCGCGCCGAGGCGTTCGCGAATCTTCTCGACGACGTTGAAGAAGTCGGCGCCGACGCGGTCCATCTTGTTGACGAACACGATGCGCGGCACTTTGTACTTATTGGCCTGGCGCCACACGGTCTCGGACTGCGGCTGCACGGCGGCTACCGAATCGAAGAGGGCGACCAAGCCGTCGAGCACGCGCAGCGAGCGCTCGACCTCGACGGTGAAGTCAACGTGGCCCGGCGTGTCGATGATGTTAATGCGCGTATCCCGCCAGATCGTGGCGGTCGCGGCCGAGGTGATCGTGATCCCGCGCTCTTGCTCCTGGACCATCCAATCCATCGTCGCGGCGCCATCGTGCACTTCGCCCATCTTGTGCACGCGTCCGGTGAAAAAGAGGATGCGTTCCGTGCACGTCGTCTTGCCGGCGTCGATGTGCGCGGCAATGCCGATATTCCTCGTGCGTTCGAGCGGATATTCCCTTGCAGCCATGGTGTTTTAGTTGAGTGTTTTACCAGCGATAATGGGCAAAAGCTTTGTTCGCTTCGGCCATCTTGTGCGTGTCTTCACGCTTCTTGATCGTAGCACCGGTGTTGTTGGAGGCGTCGAGCAGCTCTCCCGCCAGCTTCTCCTCCATCGAGCGGCCGCCGCGGGCGCGCGCGAAACCGATGAGCCAGCGCATCGCCATCGCCTGACGGCGATCGGGACGCACTTCCATCGGCACCTGATAGGTCGCGCCGCCGACGCGCCGCGGACGCACTTCGACCAGCGGCATCGCGTTGGAGAGGGCTTGCGAGAAGATTTCCATCGGATCGCGGCCGGTCTTCTCCGCGACGATGTTCAGCGCGCCATAGGTGATGCCCTCGGCCGTCGACTTCTTGCCGCGCAGCATGACCTTATTGATAAACCGCGCCAGCACTTTCGAGTTGAACTTGCCGTCCGGGAGAATCTGCCGCTTTGGAGCGGGTCCTTTACGAGGCACTAACTACCTTTCCTTACTTCTTCTTTTCACGCTTGGCGCCGTATTTCGAGCGCCCTTGCTTGCGGTTTGCCGTGCCCGCCGTGTCGAGCGTCCCACGGATGATATGGTAGCGCACGCCCGGCAGATCCTTGACGCGCCCGCCGCGCACCAAGACTACCGAGTGCTCCTGCAGGTTGTGACCGATGCCGGGGATGTAGGCGGTTACTTCCTCGCCGTTGGTCAAGCGCACGCGCGCAACTTTGCGCAACGCCGAGTTCGGTTTTTTCGGAGTAACCGTTTTCACTTGCGTGCAGACGCCGCGGCGCTGCGGATTTCCGGCAACTTCGAAGGCTCGCGTCGGAAGATCCGGATGACCGGGTTTCGGACCGGTCAGGATCACGCGAAACGCCCGAGTCTTCACTTTCTGCTCGGTCTTTTCGCGTCCGCGGCGGACTAGCTGATTGATCGTCGGCAAACGGACTCGCTCCTAAAAGCTCACAACACACAAACAACGGCCTCACCCGCAGGTGGGACCGAACACCAACTATATCAGGGCGCGCGTTTAGGCGTCAAATGCCGTCCGGGCCCCCGCTTGGGAGCTAGGTCCCTCGCGCAGGGCGCCGGCACGACCGAGCTCATCGGCGATCTCCTCGAGCGTGAAGCCCCGATGGCGCAACGAGGCGACGAACTTCTCGGTCGCTTCGCGCAGGCTGCGCAGCCGGGTACGGCGGGTGACGGGGATCTGCCCGGCAACCCGCGTGCCGCGGCGGCGGTCGCCCACGAGCCAGCCCTCGGCCTGCAGCTCGCTATAAGCGCGGGCTACGGTGTTCGGCGCGATCCCGAGGTCGCCGGCGAGCTGCCGGACGGTCGGCAGCGCCGCCTCGGGCGCCAGCTCGCCCCGCTCGATCGCCGCCCGAACCTGCTCGACAACCTGCTGGTAGGGCGGGATGTCGAGTTGCGGGTTGAACGACGAGATAGGAGTCCCTCACGCCGGCGTCAGCCTGCGACGCAGCGGTACGTAGCATCCGATAAAGGAGATCACGAAGGCGGCGCTCGCGACCCACATGGCGGCGCTTCCCCGCGCGCCGTAGCGCGCTACGAGCTCGTCCTGAGCGACGACCGCCAACAGGAAGACCGGCGTACAGGCCAGGTTGGCGACGATCCGCGCGCGGCCGGCGCGAACCAGCTCGTCGAGCGCATATTCGTACGGCGGGTCTTGGCCCAGCAGCAGCGCCGGCGCGTTGGCAATCCGCCAGGCGATGCCGCCGAGAACGATGGTCGAGAGCGCGAGCACGAGGGCGCCCAGGCGTTCCGCGGGATCGGCCGCCACCGCGAGCGCGACCACGACGCAGGCCAGCACCGAGCCGATGATCGGTAAGGGCAGCACGCTCAGCGGCGAGCGCCGTACGAGCGGTGCCACACGCTGCTCGGTCGCCCGCCGAAACTGAAGGTAGGCCAGCAGCGTGACGACCGAGACGGCGAGGCAGACGCAGGCATACGGCACGACGAACGGGATGGCGGGCACCACTTCGAAAGCGGCTAAGACGATCGCGGCGATTCCGAGATACCGCCCGTAAGCGCTCGAGAGTCCCTCGGCATCTTCGCGTGCGTCGACGACCCGGTTGAGGCGCGCGCGTTCCTCTGGACTCACTCCGGCGAGCCAGCGGGTGAACGTGCCGGCCATGCCGGCGGTGCAGCGTGGCCACGCCAGGGACGTGACGCCGACGAATACCATCGCGCCGGCGATCACCGGGCGGACGAGTTCGGGGTGGTGGGGATGTCCTTGTAACATTGTATTACCACCATAATACAAAGTGCCGTTTTGTGTCAATACCTTGGTTCAAAACAGCACACCCCGGCGCCGGACAGGGCCACCGCATTAGGCCCCGTATCTCGCCGCAGTGGCCGCAAGCGGAACGCTGCACGAGGAACCGCGCCTGGGAATCTTGGACGGCCTACGGGGCCTGGCCGTGCTGCTCGTCCTCTGGTATCACGTCTGGGAGTTTTCGTGGCTGGAGCCGCCGCAGCGCCTGGCGTTCTTGCCGGCCACCGGTTTCGTCGGCGTCACGCTCTTCTTTTTCTTGAGCGGCTTCGTCATCTCGTATCCGTTTGCGCGTGCCCAAGCTTCGGGCGCGCCGCAGCCGACGTGGGGACACTTCGCCTGGCGGCGTTTCATCAAGATCGTGCCCTCGTACGCACTCTCGATCGCCGTCGCCTATCTCTTGGGCTACGCGCAGGTCCAGCCCAACGCCGCCGCGCTGCCGGATCTCGCGACGCACGCGCTCTTCGTGCACACCTGGTTCCCCGATCGTTTTGGCACGATCAACGGCGTGCTCTGGACGCTGGCCGTCGAGGTCGAGTTCTACGGCATCTTTCCGCTGATCTGGTGGTGCTTCCGCCGCAGTCCGTGGCTCACGGCCGGTGCGATGATCGCCGGCGCGTGGGCGTGGCGCGCGGGCTTCGCCCACTGCTGCTTCGCGACGCTCTTTCCAACCTATGAGGAGAACCTGCCGGGTTATCTCGACATTTTTGCCTTTGGCATGATCAGCGCCCTGATCTTCGTGCGGGGCTTACGGCGACGCACCGAACCGGCGTTGGTCTATACGGCGCCGCTCGTAGCGCTCGCCGGCTTCGCGCTACTCTGGAACCTGCTCGAAAACTGCTACGAGTACCGCTTTTACGACCAATGGTCCGGCGCGTGGCAGATCGCGAACCGTCCGCTGCTCGGAGCGGCGTTCTCGCTAATCGCGCTGGGGTCGCTGGCGAGTCCGCGGTGGTGGCAGATCCTTCTCGATAATCCGCCGCTGCGCTTCCTGGCGGCGATCTCGTACAATCTCTATCTCTACCACCAGATGATCGCGCGCGAACTGCTTTGGCATCACGTGCCCGCCTTTACCGCCGACCCCCATTACGACCCGCAATGGCAGGCGCGATATACGGCGGCCGCCTCCGCGTTCGCGATCGCGTTTGCGGCGGCGGTCACGTACCTGTTCGAACGCCCGCTCTTGCGGATTCGCGGCCCCGCAAGAGCGCGCCGCTAGGCTAGAGCTGCGATTTGAAGATGCTGCTCGTCAGCGCGTCGATGCCCGGAACGCGCACTTCCTTGCCCTGGAAACCGGTAACGGTCGTCCAGACCCACAGCACGAGGGCGATGATCCAGAGGATCGGGTAGAGCAGCCAAAGGTGGATGAATCCCAAAACGAACGAGAGGATGAAGTAGAGGGCCCACATCGTGATGGATTGCGCGGCGGCCCATTTGACGAACTTATTGGTCCCGCCGCCGAGCAGCATGATGATGCCCCCCAGCAAACAGAACAGGTACGCGAGTCCCGCCGCGACGTTCGGCTCGAGTCCGAACGGCGTATCTTTGGGGGGCTGGGTTACGGACATGAGGTTTGACCCTTTCGCTGTGTAGCGTTGCTGCGAGCTTGGGCTTGGTTTGCCTTGCAACTGCATGGGCCCTCCATCGAGCGCTCGCTTACGAACAAGGCACCGTTGCCTCGCACGAGAAAGCGTTGCCCCGCTATGCGACGGCGGGCCTGCTACGCGCTGCTCGTTCTGCCCTTCGCCGGGACGTTGATCCCGGCGTTCTACAATCACGCAGGCCCGCCGCTCTTCGGCGTCCCGTTCTTCTACTGGTACCAGCTGGCGTGGATCCCGGCGACGGCGGGACTGCTCGGCATCGTCGTCGCGCTCACGCGAGGCGATCGTGTCTAGCGCGGCGATCGTCCTGGGATCGATCGTCGCTGGCGTGACCGTTCTGGGTTTCCTCGCCGCACGCTGGGGCGGGGCGAACCTCGGCGATCTCGAGCAGTGGGCGCTGGGCGGACGCAGCTTCGGCACGATCGTTTCGTGGTTTCTTCTCGGCGGCGATCTCTACACCGCCTACACGTTCATCGCGGTGCCCGCGCTGGTTTACGGCGTCGGCGCGCTCGGCTTCTTCGCCGTGCCGTATGCGACGATCGCGTATCCCGTGGCGCTCGTCGTCCTTTCGCGGTTCTGGGTTCTCGCGCGCGAACGCGGCTACGTCACGGCAGCCGATTTCGTGCGCGACCGCTACGCCCATCGCCCCTTGGAGATCGCGGTGGCGCTCACGGGCGCCGTTGCAGCGATGCCCTACATCGCGCTGCAGCTCGTGGGCATGCGTGCCGTCTTCGGGAGGTTCAGCACGCTCGGCGCGGCGCACTCGCTGCCGGCGCTCACCGTCGCGTTCGTTTTGCTCGCAGCTTACACGTACGTTAGCGGACTGCGCGCACCCGCGCTGATCGCCTTCGTGAAGGACACGCTGATCTACGTCGCCGTCATCGCCGCGATCGTCGTGATCCCGGCGCGGCTCGGCGGCTGGGCGCACGTGTTCGCGGTCTCGAGCGCGGCGCTGGCCGCCCGGCCGAAGCCCTCCTCGATCTATCTCGCGCCGCCGCAGTGTTTTACGTACGCTACGATGGCCTTCGGCTCGGCGCTCTCGCTCTTCATCTATCCGCACTCGATCACCAGCGTGCTGGCCGCGCGCAGTCTGCAGGTGGTGCGGCGCAACGCCGCGCTGCTGCCGGTCTACTCGCTGCTGCTGGGTCTCCTGGCGCTGCTGGGATACTGCGGGATCGCCGCGGGGATTTCTGCGAAGGATACGAACTCGGTGGTTCCGTTGCTCTTCGCGCGTTACTTTCCGGACTGGTTCACCGGCGTCGCCGACGCGGCGATCGTCGTCGGCGCGCTCGTCCCCGCCGCGATCATGAGCATCGGCGCGTCGAACCTCTTCGCCAGCAACGTCTTTCGCGAGTTCTCGCCGCAGCGCTCGCCCGTCGAAACCAGGGTCGCGAAGGCCTTGACGCTGGCGATCTGCGCGTTCGCGCTGCTCTTCGTCTTCTTCGTTCCCGTGCCGTACGCGATCGACTTTCAGCTGCTTGGAGGCGCGCTGATGCTGCAGACCTTTCCCGCGTTCGTTCTGGGCCTGTGGACGAGCCGGCTCGATCCCAACGCGCTGCTTGCCGGCTGGGGGTGCGGCATCGCGACGAGCTGCGCCATGGCCTACGCCGCCGGCTTCACGTCGAATTTTCCGCTCCATCTTTTCGGCGTGACGCTCACCGGCTTTATCGCGCTCTACGCCCTGGCCGTCAATTTGATCGTCGCGATCGGTCTGACGCTGGCGCGCCGGGTGGCGCGATGAGCCGCCGCATCGATCCGCCAGGCTGGCCCCGTCCCAGCGGATACGCCAACGGCGTGCTCGCAGAGGGGCGGTATCTTGCGATTGCCGGGCAGATCGGCTGGAACGAGTCTTGCGAACTGGTGAGCGACAACTTCGCGGCACAGGCCGCGCAGGCGCTGCGTAACGTCGTCGCGGTACTGCGCGCGGCGGGCGGCGAGCCCGAGCACGTCGTGCGCCTCACCTGGTACGTGACCGACAAGGAAGCGTATCGCGCGTCGCTCTCGGAATTGGGCCGCGCGTATCGCGAGATCGTCGGCCCGGTCTATCCGGCGATGGCGCTCGTCGTCGTGGCCGGGCTGCTCGAAGAAGGCGCCAAGGTCGAGATCGAAGCGACGGCGGTGCTGCCCGCCGAAGAGCCGTGAACGTAGCCCGCGTCTACGCGTGGATGCAGACGCTGCTGCTCTGTGCGTTCGCCGCGGCGGTGCTCTTCGACCGCAGCGCGCCGCTCTTTCTCTCGCCGAGCATGCGCGCCGCGGGCTCGCTGCTCTGCGTCGCCGGCGTCGCGCTGATGGCGTTCGCGCTGATCGCGCTGCGTAACGTCGTGCAGATCTCGCCGGAGCCGCGTCCGGGCGGCGAACTGGTAACGCGGGGGATCTATCGGCGGCTGCGTCATCCGATCTACACCGCGATCGTGCTGCTCGTGGTCGGCATGTGGCTGCGCGTGCCGACGCTCTCGACCGCGGTGGCCGGCGCGGTCGTCATCGTTTTTCTCTTCGTCAAAGTGCGCGTCGAGGAACGTCTGCTGGAGGAACGCTACCCAGGTTACGCAGCGTATCGCAAAACGTCGTGGGGGTTGATTCCGGGACTGCCCTTCTAGCTTCGCGGCACGAGGATTGCCAGCTGCGCGTCGGCCGAACGTCCCCGACGAGTGCCAAAATCCGCCCGCTGTCGGAGATGCCAAAGGCGGCGAGAACGTGCCGCCCTCGCAAGTTGGTAACGAGGGGGTCGAGCGGGCGCGCCTGAGGACTACGGCTACGCGAGTCGGCGACGAAACCGCGGTAGGCTCCGGCGTACGAAGGCCATGTCGCGCCGACAATTGTGCCATCTTCGGAGATCGCGTACGCCGAGCCGTGCTCCGACGACAGCTTCAGCGGCACTCGGTTGCGCCAGAGTACGGGTCTTCCCGGTGCAGATTGAATGCGTCCGTCGGAGAAGGCCTCGTCGTCGCCTACGACTTCTCCCTCGGAGTCCACGCCGTAGGCGACGCCGGGGCCGAGCGCGACCCGCGCGCAACGGCGCGTTGCCACGACGCTTTCGGCGCAGTCCCAGCGCAGTGCCACCGGAGGGCCCGGTTCCCCGATCGTCCTCAACGCCGCGTCGAAGCCGGCGACGAAACGCCCTCGCATAGCCGTTGCGTTACCGAACCCGAGCGCGATCGACCGTACGTCGAGAATGGCGCCTGAGACGTCGGCCTGCGAATGCGGATCGTTCCTGTCATCGAGGTCCGGAATCGCATCATCGTAATCACCGACGAACGCAAAACTCGAGCGGGTACTCGCCGCCGCGATCGAGACGTTCGTCACTTCCATCTGACCGGGAACGTTGCTGAACGGCAACCGATCCGGAACTGAGTGCCAAACGCCGTCCCAAACTAGCACGGCTTTTGCATTCCCAGAGTACGCCCCGTCAAAGTGCATCGACAACGTTACGAACGGCGTACCGTCACTCGCAAGAGCGACGCCGCTGAAATACGGGCAGTTGGCCGCCGCTGTCAGACAGCCTTGCGCGCCGAGGTAGCGCGCAAATGCATGTGTCGCTTCGCGGGACTGTGCCCGCAGCATCGTCGTACTGCCGTCGGCTCGCACAACTAGTAGCCGCTGGGGGACGGAAAGCATAATCGGCGTCCGTTCGTCGCCAAGGATCACGGCCACCGCGCCGTTAGCAGCGATCGCCGCAGCCTCCGGCCAATGCCTCGGGTCGAGAAAGACGCTCGGTGGCCTCCATCCCGCGGGAAACGAGATCAGGTGCAGTGCGTACAGCGTCGCCGCGATTAGCACGTCTACCTCCTACGCGCGTTCTCGTTCGCGCAGCTTGTAGCGTTGCAGTTTGCCGGTCTCGGTGCGCGGCAACGCGCTCACGAACTCGATCTCGCGCGGGGCTTTGAACGGCGCGATCTGCGTCTTGCAGAACTCGCACAGCTCGGTGGCCTTCTGCGGCGTGGCCGCACACCCATCGGCGAGCACGACGAAGGCTTTGACCACGTTGGTCTCTTTGACGGGATCGCGCTTGCCTATGACGGCGACCTCTTTGACGTCGGCGTGCGCGATCAGGGCCTGCTCGACTTCGGGGCCGGAGATATTGTAGCCCGAGGAGACGATCATGTCGTCCATGCGCGCCACGTACCAGAAGTAGCCGGCGGCGTCGCGGCGGTAGGCGTCGCCCGGGTAGTTCCAACCGCGCTGCACGTAGATGCTCTGGCGTTCGTCTTGCAGATACTTGCAGCCGGTCGGGCCTTTGACGGCGAGTCGACCGACGGTGCCGTCGGGCACCGGATTGCCGTCGTCGTCGTGAATCTCAGCGAGGTAGCCGGGAACCGTGCGCCCGGTCGATCCCGCTACCGCCTCCTCGCGCGGCGAGCCCACGAAGATATGGATCATCTCGGTGCTGCCGATGCCGTCGAGAATCGTGAGCCCCGTCTTTGCGCGCCACTCCTCCCACACGGCTTTCGGCAGCGTCTCGCCCGCCGAAACGCACGTTCGCAGCGACGAGACGTCGTATTCCGGCAGCCGCGCGCACATCGTGCGGTAGGCGACGGGCGCGGTGAAGATCGTCGTTACGCCGTGCGTTGCGATCGCCT
Organism: Vulcanimicrobiota bacterium; assembly: GCA_963844705.1. Taxonomy (GTDB): domain Bacteria; phylum Vulcanimicrobiota; class Vulcanimicrobiia; order Vulcanimicrobiales; family Vulcanimicrobiaceae; genus Cybelea. The sequence goes on from CAWJPI010000001.1 coordinate 1,298,959, forward strand.
CGAGCAGTTCGTGCGGCCCCGCCTTCTCCAGCAGCAGCGTGGCCGCTCCCGCGTAGAGCGGAAAGAGCAGCAAACCGCCCAGGCCAAACGTAAACGCCAGCGGCGGACTGCCGCAGAAGAGATCGCCCCTGCGAGGGCGTAGCACGTGCGCGGCATAGGTGTCGCAGCAGGCGATCAGGTCGCGGTGAAAGTGCATCGTCGCCTTCGGGGTGCCGGTGGTGCCGGAGGTGAACGCGATCAAGGCTACGTCGTCAACCGCGGTCTCCACGCTTGCGAACGCTCCAGGCTGCACGAGCATCCGCTCCTCGAGCGACTCCGGTGGCGCCGCGCCGTTGAAGTACAGCGTGCGCACGCCGCCGTAATCGGCGCAGGCGCGATCCAGCTCCTCGCGCAATCGCGCGTCGCAGAGCGCGTGTTTTACCTGCGCCTTCTCCAGCATGAAGCGCAGCTCTCCGGCGCGATAGAGCGGCATCGTGGTCACGGCGATCGCGCCGGCTTTGAGGACGGCGAACCAGCAGGCGGCGAGCATCGGCGCATTGGGCGCGCGTAAGAGCACGCGATTGCCCGGCTCGACGCCCATTTCGCCGACCAGCACGTTCGCGATGCGATTCGCAGCCTCGCGCAGATCGGCGTAGCTCCACGCAACGCCATGGGAGGCGAGGATGCAGCGCCGCTCACCCTCGCCCGCATCGATGCGAACGTCGAGCAGGCGCGTCGCCGCGTTGAGCAATGGCGGGTACTGCACCTCCGGCAGGTCGAAGCGCAACTCGGGCATCTCGTGCGCCGGCGGGAGCCGCTGCCGCGCGAACGCGTCGCGATGGGAAGTGAACCGGGCGGTCACGTAGACAGCAGCGCCTTGGCGATCACCAACTGCTGGATCTCGCTGGCGCCTTCGTAGATGCGCAGCGCCCGCACGTCGCGGAAGAGGCGCTCGACGACCTCGCCCCGCGTCACGCCGCGGCCGCCGAAGAGCTGCACGGCGCGATCGCAGACGCGCCCCGCCGCCTCGGTCGCAAACCATTTCGCCATCGCCGCCTCGCGCGTGACGCGCGCGCGACCGCTATCCTTCTCCCAAGCCGCGCGATAGACGAGCAGCGCGGATGCGTCGACGTCGGTTGCCATCGTCGCCAGCGCCCCTTGCGTGAGCTGCAACGCGGCTAGCGGCTCGCCGAAGAGCGTGCGGCTCTTGGCGTGTTCGATCGACTCGCGCAACGCGCGGTTCGCGAATCCCAGCGCGGCCGCGCCGACCGTGCTGCGGAAAACGTCGAGCACGCTCATCGCGATCTTGAAGCCTTCGCCCTCCTGCCCGATGCGGCACTCCGCGGGCACCCTGCAGTTCTCGAACCGCAGCGTTCCTAGCGGATGCGGCGAGATCGTCTCGATGGCGGGACCGGCAATGCAGCCCGGCGTCGCCGCGTCGACGGCAAAGGCGCTCAATCCGCGCGCGCCGCCCTCACCGGTGCGCGCGAAGACGACGTAGAGATCCGCGATGCCCGCGTTGGAGATCCACGTCTTTTCGCCGTCGAGCACGTAGGTACCGCCGGTTCGCTCGGCGCGTGTCGCCAGCGCGGCGACGTCGGAGCCCGCCTCGCGCTCCGAGAGCGCGAATGCGGCGATGCAGCTGCCGTCAACGACGCCGGGCAGCCAGCGCTTCTTGAGCTCCGCGCTGCCGAAAAGCGAGACCGGCCCGCTTCCGAGCCCCTGCATCGCAAATGCGAAGTCGGCCAGCGAGCTGCGATACGCGAGCAGTTCGCGCGTGAGGCAGAGCGTACGCACGTCGATCTCGGCACGCAGCCCGCCGTAAAATCCCGTAACGCAGGCTCGCAGCCAGCCGCCGTCGGCTAAGGCGCGGACCCACGCGCGCACGCTGGCGGGGGCGTCGTCTTCGTCGTCGCTTTCGGTACGGTCGTTCAGCCAGCGCTCGAGCGCAACGCCGTGCGCTCGATGCTCTTCGTCGAAGAGCGGCAGCCCCAGCACCGCGCCGGCCTGCACGTTAATCTCCTTCGAACGCGGGAGGCCGCTTGTCGACGAACGCTTCGTAGGCGCGGCGGAAATCGTGGCCTTCCATGCAAGTGGCTTGGGCGATCGCTTCGGCATCGATCGCGTCCTCCAGCGGCATCGCCCACTCACGCAGCAGCATCCGCTTGGTCATCGCGTGCGCCTGCGTCGGACCCCGGGCGATCGCGAGCGCCAGCTCGCCCGCGCGCGCTTGGAGGCGTTCCGGCTCGCAGAGTTCGTTGTAGAAACCCCAGTCGTGCGCTTGGATCCCGCTCATTGCACGCCCGGTGAAGAGCAGTTCGCTCGCGCGCCCCAAGCCGACGATTCGCGGCAGCATCGCGCAGGCGCCCATGTCGCAGCCGCCCAAGCCGACGCGCACGAAGAGGAAAGCGACGGCGGAACGCGCCGTGCCCAAGCGCAGGTCGGAAGCCATCGCCAAGATCGCGCCGGCGCCCGCGCACGTGCCGTCGACGGCGGCGACGATCGGCTGCGGGCAGGTCCGCATTGCCTTGACCAGATCGCCGGTCATCTGCGTGAAGTCGTGCAGTCGCTGCGGTGGCGCGGTGGTCAGCGGTCCGATGATCTCGTGGACGTCGCCGCCGGAACAGAAGTCGGCGCCCTCGCCCGTGAGCACGACTGCACGGACGTCGGCTTCGTGCTGCAGCGAGGCGAAGAGGTCGCGCAGCTCGGCGTAAACGCCGAAGGTCAGCGCGTTCTTGCGAGCCGGCCGGTCCAAGGCGATCGTAAGCACGCGGGAGTCCAGACGCGCGCGTGCGGCGCTCAGCGTATACGGAATGGCACGTCCTCTTCGTAAGCGTTTCCAGGGCTGTTGCGGGCGATCACGCGCAAGCGGTACTCGCGCACGAAGATCGGCGGCGTGTCGAGGACGTCGAGCGTGAAGCGAAAGCGCCCTGCCGACACGTGCGGCACGTTAATCGAAAACAGGTTCGTGCGCACCTCGATGCTGGCGACGTTGGTGCCCGTGACGAATTCACCCGACCACTCCTCGCCGCGGTCCACGTCGAGCGAAGAGAAGCGCATCCCCAAGATCTCGGGCGGCGCGGCGTTGGGTTCCAGCTGCGGCGCCGGCAACGCTCCGGGACCGGTGAAGACGTTGGCAGGCGTGTCGGCAGGCCGCGAACCGCATGCGGCGAGCAGGACGATGCACGAACATGCTCCGGCACGGAGAAGCACGCTGCAGGTCGTACGCAGTCCTTTCGGAGGCCACCTGCTCTCCGGGAGGCGCCGTGAAGCGCCGACGCGTAAGCCGGGGATGATGCAGGACGCGGCTCCGAAAAGCCTCGCGCTCGACTACGCCGTCGGCATTTGCTGCGTCTGGATTTCCGGGGGCTTCTTTCTCGATGCGTGGGCGCACGGACACGTTCCGGTCGAGAGCTTCCTCACGCCGTACCACGCCGTCTTCTACTCGGGAATGGCCGCGCTGGCGGTCGTGCTCGCGACGTTCGCGCTGCGCGGACGCCGGGGCGGCCGCTCGTGGGGCGAGGTGTTTCCCCGGCCGTACCGTTTGGCGCTACTCGGAATTCCGATCTTCGTCGGCGCCGGAATCGGCGATTTCCTATGGCACCACGTACTGGGCATCGAGGAAGGCGTCGATGCACTGCTCAGTCCGACGCACCAAGTGCTCGGGCTCGGCATCTTCTTCATTTCGAGCGGGCCGATCCGCTCGGTGCTCGCTGCGCGCAGCGCCGGCGGCTTCGCGCAGCAGGCCCCGCTCGCCTTAGGCCTGGCCACCTGGCTGATTCTCGTGCACTTCGGCACCGCCTACGCCTTCGATCCCGGAGCCGGCCGCACGAACGCTCCCCCGCCGATCGTGCCCTTCACCCAGCACTACCTGACCGCGCTCGCAATCGGTTACTACAAGCTCGCAAGTGGCGTCCTGATCGTGATCTTTCAGAGCACGCTGATCGCCGGCTTCTCGCTCTGGCTGATCTCGCGCATGCGGCCGAGCGCGGGGATGTTCACCTCGCTGTTCGTGCTCGGCAATCTGCCCGCCGCCGCGGCGTTCACCAATCAAACGCCGCTGCTCGCCGTCACCCTCGCGCAGTCGATCTTGACCGGCATCCTCGCCGATTGGTACGTGCAACGTTACGATCCCAATCCGTCGCCGCAAGGAATGCCGGCGTTTCGCTTCTTCGGCGCAGCCGTCCCGATGACGTACATCGGCCTGTATCTTCTCGGAACGCTCGTCGCCGACGGCATCTGGTGGGGTTGGAACGTCGCGCTCGGCTCGTGGATTTGGTCGGGTGTCTGCGGCTTCGCGCTCACGCTAGCGATTGCGGCCCGGCGCACGGCGTGATCGCCGTAGCGCTGCTCTGCGCCGCCCTGCTGGTGCACGGCGCGACGGCGTGGCGTTACGGTTATTTTCGCGACGAACTCTACTTCATCGCCTGCTCGAAGCACCTCGCGTGGGGCTACGTCGACCAACCGCCGCTCGTTGCCGTCGCGGCGTGGCTCTCCGCGCCGGTCGGCTATCAGCTCCTAGCGCTGCGCGCGCTCCCGGTGGCCGCGGCCGCCGCGACCGTCTATCTCTCGGTGCGCATCGCCGCGCTGCTGGGCGGAGGCGCGTTCGCTCAGCTCCTTGCCGGCAGCGCGACGCTGCTGGTGCCGGCCTACCTGCTGCTGGGCAACACGCTGACGACGACGTCGTTCGAACCGTTCTTTTGGACGCTCGCCGCCTACCTGACGATTCGCATCGTGCGCTTGCCCCGGGAGAGGCCGCTGCGGTTGTGGCTCTCGCTCGGCGTCGTCGTAGCGGGCGGACTCTACGCGAAGTACTCGATGCTGCTCTTCGCCGGCGCGCTGTTGGCCGGCCTCGCCGCGACGGCGCAGCGGCGCGCGCTGCGTTCGCCGTTCCTCATCTACGCCGCGCTGCTGGCGGCGGTGCTGATCCTTCCCAACGCGCTCTGGCAAGCGGGCCACGGCTGGCCGTTTCTCGAGGTGCTGCGCGGCGATGCGGCGCACCGGCACGCGTTCGAAAACGGGTGGCAACTCGAGTTCGCAGGCGTCTTCGAAAATGCCAAGGCGTTCGCGCTCGAACAGCTGCTCTACGTCAACCCCGTTGCGGCGCCGCTCTGGCTGACCGGCGCGATTGCACCGTTCATCTTGCCGGCGCTGCGCGATCTTCGCTTCGCCGGCATCGCGTACGTGCTGCTCTTCGCGGCGGCCGTCGTGCTCGGCGCGAAAGGCTACTACGTCGTCGGCATCTACGCGACGCTGCTCGCGATCGGCGCGGTAACGATCGAACGCACCGCGTCCGCGCTGCGGTTTGCGTTCTTCGCGGCGCTCGTCGCGGTTGGGATGGCGGCGCTTCCCATGTCGCTGCCCGCGCTGCCGCTCGGCGGGCTCGTCGCCTACACCAAGGCGCTGGGCGTCACGGGGCGCGACGGCACGCCGGCGCGCCTGATCCAGCCGGTCTTCGCCGAAGAGTTCGGCTGGGATCGTCTGGCGCGCGACGTGGCGCGCGTCTATCTCGCGCTGCCTCCCAGCGTACGCGGCCGGACGGCGATCTACGCCGACACGTACGCCGACGCGGGCGCAATCGACTTCTTCGGGCCGCGTTACGGCTTGCCGCCCGCGATCTCAAGCCAGAATAACTATTACCTGTGGGGAACGCGCGGCTACGACGGCCGCACGATGATCGCGATCGGCGCCTCGCGGATCGACCTGCTGCGCCTCTACTACCGCAACGTCCAACTCATCGGAACGTCGACCGAACCGTTACGCTGGATCGTCGAAGGCCCATCGCCGATCTACCTCTGCCGCGAGCCACTTGCGCCGTTGAGCGTCATCTGGCCGCATCTGCGGTGGTATGGGGCGTAGAGCGCCTTGTCACGCTACCCCTCCGTGAAGCCTGGAACCACGAGTGCGATGCCGGTGCGGGAGCCTTCGATCAAGCGCAGCACGCCCTGCGCGACCTCCTCGACGGTGGCGATCCGACCCTCGGGATTGCTCTGCGCGAGGATCGCGCGCGTCATCTTCTCGCCGCGTCCGGTCTTCGCTTTGATGTTGGCGACCGCGTCGAGCAGAATCTCGGTGTCGGTGTAGCCGGGACAGATCGCGTTGACGGTGACGCCGGTGCCGTCAACCTCCGCGGCGAGGCTGCGCGTGAAGCCCAACACGCCGTGCTTGCTCGCACAGTAGGCCGCGATATACGGCGCGCCGGCGAGAGCGGCCGTGCTGGCGACGTTGACGATGCGACCCCACTTCGCGGCCGCCATCTCCGGGAACGCTTCGCGCGTGCAGAGAAACGTGCCGGTGAGATTCGTTGCCAGGATCCGTTCCCACGTTTCCGTCGACGTTCGTGCGAGCGTCGCCGATTCAACGAAGCCCGCGTTGTTCACCAGGATGTCGATGCGGCCGTTGGCCTCACGGCAGGCGGCAAACGCGCGCGCGACCTGCGCTTCGTTCCCGACGTCGGCGGCGGCGCCGAAGAACTCCGGCAAGCCGCGGCGATCCGCCGTGCGGCTCACGACGCTCACGCGCGCACCCTGCTTCGCCAGCAGCGATGCGACCGCGAGCCCGATGCCGCGCGTCGCACCCGTCACCAGCGCGTGCTTTCCGGAGAGGCTCACGCGGTTTCTCGCGCTCGGGCGATCAGCCGCTCGAGCTGCTCCTTCCCGGCGACGTACTGCACGGGCCACGGTGCCTCTTCGTAGCCAAGCTGCGCCGCCGCGTGCAGCGTCCAGAACGGATCGGCGAGATGCGGCCGGCCCAGCGCCACGAGATCCGCGCGAGCGCCCGCGAGGATCGCATTGACTTGATCGGCGTCGGTGATGTTGCCGACCGCCATCGTGGCGATGCCCACCTCGTTGCGGATCTTGTCGGAGTACGGCGTTTGGAACATGCGGCCGTACACGGGTTTGGCGTCGGGCGTCGTCTGTCCGGCCGAGACGTCGATCAGATCGGCACCTTCGGCCTTGAAGGCGCGCGCGATCTCGACGGCGTCGTCGCCGTCGATGCCGCCCTCCACCCAGTCCGTCGCCGAAATCCGCACCGACATCGGACGCTCCTGCGGCCACACCGCGCGCATGGCGCGAAAGACTTCCAGCGGATAGCGTAAACGATTCTCCAACGAGCCGCCGTAATCGTCGGTCCGCGCGTTGCGCAGCGGCGTGATGAACGACGAGAGCAGATAACCGTGAGCGCAGTGCAACTCGAGCATGTCGAATCCGGCGCTCAGCCCGCGCCGCGCCGCCGCGACGAACGCACTCTCGATCTCTTTCATCTGGTCGCGACTCAGCTCCGCCGGTACCTGATTTCGCGCGGCATACGGAATCGCCGACGGCGCCACGACCGGCCAATTGCCGTCGTCGAGCGGCTCGTCCATGCCCTCCCAGAGCAGTTTGGTCGAGCCCTTCGGGCCGGAGTGGCCGAGCTGCAAGCAGATCTTCGCTCCCGAGAACGCATGCACGAAATCCACGATCCGCTTCCACGCAGTTACGTGCTCGTCGGAGTACATGCCGGTGCAGCCGGGAGAGATGCGCCCGTCCGCGCGTGACGCAGGTCATCTCGGTGAAGACCAGCCCCGCGCCCCCCAGCGCGCGCGTGCCCAAGATGCACGAGATGAAAGTCGTTCGGCGTGCCGTCGACGGCACTGTACATATCCATCGGCGAGACGACGATGCGGTTGCGCAGCTCGAGCGACGCGCAGCGCGAAGGGAACGAACATCGGCGGAACGGCGCGTTCCCGCCGAACCATCGCTCACACGCGCCGCACGTAGGTCGTATCGCGCAGGCGGAGATTCTCGTGACCGATGCGCTGGCTGCGCGTCAGCAGGCTATAGGCGAACTGTTCGGGCGGAAGCGTCGCATAACGGGCGACGTTCTCGAACCATTCCGTCGAGTTGCGCGCGGCGTTCTGCAGCTTGAGCACCTCGAGCTTGCGCGACGACTCGTAACTTCGAGCGAAGCCGCCAGGTCGGAGGCGGCCGCGGCGGCCAGCGCGTCGGCGAGGCCGATGGCGTCCTCCATCGCGAGCTTCGTTCCCGAACCCACCGAGAAGTGCGCGGTATGCGCGGCGTCGCCCATGAGCACGACGTTCCCGTCGATCCACGCGCTCGTTGGTCACGCGCGTGAAGTTCAGCCAGTCGCGGCCGCGCAGGTGCGCGCTGTTGGCCATCAGCCGGTGGCCGTGCAGATACGGCGCGAAAAGCCCTTCGCAGAACGCGAGCGTCTGCGCCGTTTCGGCGCCGATCGAGCCCGTGCGCCAGCCACGTCTCCTCGCGGCACTCGACGATGAACGTGCTGAGCTCTTCGTCGAAGCGGTAGGCGTGGACCGTAAACCAGCCGTGCTCGGTTTGTTCGAAGAGAAACGTAAACGCGTCGAGCGGCAGCGTCGTTCCCAGCCAGACGAAGCGGCAGCGCCGGCGATCGAGGTCTGGGACGAAACGCATCGGCGAAGCGGCACGCACGCGGCTGTTGATGCCGTCGGCACCGACGAGCAAGTCGCATTCGTCGCGCAACGCAGCGACGTCGCCGACCTCGTGTCTCGAACGCCAGCTCGACGCCTAGCTCGCGCGCGCGCTCCTGCAGGATCGCGAGCAGCCGCTTTCGCGAGAGTCCGCAGAAGCCGTGGCCGCCCGAGCGTATCGTATGCCCTTTGAAGTGGATCTCGATGTCGTCCCAGTGGGCGAAGGCCGCGGTGATCTCACGCGTGCGTCGGCGCGTCGGCCGCGCGCAAATTCTCCAGCGTCGCGTCGGAAAAGACGACGCCCCAGCCAAAGGTATCGAGCGGCCGATTGCGCTCCAATACGGCAACGGGCCAGTCCCTAAAGCGCGATTTGAGCAGTATGCCGAGGTAGAGTCCCGCGGGGCCCCCGCCGACGCAGGTCACACGCATCGACGCTTACACTTTGATGAGAGCCGCAGACGAATCCCCCCGCGCTATGGTAGCCTAGGCTCGAAAAGAATGAGATCGCCCGCCATATTCGTCGTCTCGCTCTGCGTCTTTGGCGTTCTCGCGTCGGCGGGTCGCAACGCGCTGCCCGCGCAGGCCTCGGCCTCGGTCGTGCTGGCGAGCGGATTCTCCGAAACGCGCACGACGATTCCGGTGACGATCCAAGGCGTGCGGACCACCTGCGTTCTCGATACGGGAAGCTCCGCGATGCTCGTCTCGCCGCGGCTGGCGCGTGAGGCCGGGCTCACGTCGGAAGGCGGCACCTTCGAGGTCGCCCCCGACGGCCACACCTATGCCGACCGCCAAACCCAGATCGGCCGCTTCGCGGTTGCCGGGTTACGTGATGCACGACGTGCCGGCGCTGATCTCCGCGAACCTCAGCGGCTACGAGCGCGCTCTGCGGCTACGATTTCTTCGCGCGCTTTCCGACGCTGATCGATCGCGAACACCGCGCGGTAACCCTCTTCCCGTCCCCATCGAAGATCGCGCATCTGCACTGCGTGCCAGTGAATCTCGGCCGCACGTTCCGCTGGCGACGCGTGGAGATCAACGGCACCTGGCTCGACAACATCGTGCTCGATTCGGGAATGGCCGGCGGCGGAGCGCTCTGGGACGGCGTGCGTTCCCAGCTGCGCCAGCCGCTGGTATCGAACGCGAACTATTTCACCAACCGCTCGGCGATCGGCGATGGATTTGCCTGCGGCGCTTCGGCGATGGTGCGCTATGCGGCAGAAGCGCCCGAAACCGAGATGCCGATCTGCACCGAGTCGCGCCGCCCCGACGGCTATAACGGCATCATCGAGACGAACCTCGCCAGCGTCCACGCGATGGCCGTCGACTATCCCCACCATCGGATCTGCTTCGACGTCGCCAACCTCGCCGTCGCCGGCGCCGAGTCGATACCCGCAACGCCGCCGCGCAGCAGCGCGTGGTCTCGCTTCAACTCACTGCGCCCCCCGGGATAGGGAAGGCCTTCCCTAGGTTTTTTTCCAGCAGATTAGTAGGCCGTCGCAGATCGGCAGCAGCGATGCTTCGACCCGCGCGTCCCGCGCCGCGGTAGCGGTCACGGCGCGTAGCGCCTGCGTGCTCTCGTCGCGATCGCTCTCGTCGGCGACGGCTCCGCCCCAAAGGACGTTGTTGACGAGGATCAGACCGCCCGGGCGCACCAACTCGAGCGCGCGCTCGTAGTAGGCGACGACGTTCTCCTTGTCCGCATCGATGAAACTCATGTCGAACGGCGCCTCCGTTCGGGGATCCAGGCTTCGCCAGCGTCTCGAGCGCCGGGCCGATGCGGAGATCGATCTTGCCCTCCATGCCCGCGGCTTTCCAGTAGCGGCGCGCGACGGCGGTGTACTCTTCGCTGACGTCGCAGGCGAGAATGTAGCCGTCTGGCGGCAGCGCCAGCGCCATCGCCAGCGAGCTGGAACCGGTGAAGACGCCGATCTCGAGATAGCGCCGCGCCCCGATCGCGTGCGCCAGCAACTGCATGAAGCGTCCCTGCTCGGCGCCGATGGCCATGCGCGCCTGCTCGTAGCGCGAGGTCTCCGCTCGCATCTCGCGCAGCACGTCGTGCTCGGGCGCGATCGCGGTCTGCACGTACTGCGCGACTGCCGAATCGAGGAACGCACTCTTGCTCGTCATCGACGTAGCATAACACCAACCGCCGCACCGCGCGAAAGGAAAGAGCGCCCGCGTGGCTGGGCGCCCTTTTTGTGCTTGCGCGGCAGCGTCGCGAAGGCGCTATCGTGCCGGCGGGGGAGTCGGGGCGTCGCCCTGGCCCGGGTCGGCCTGCGGCGCGGCGTCGTTCTGGGGCGCCTCGTCGGCCGGTGCTCCGGCGGTGTCGGAGTCGGTGTCGGAGATGACTTGCGGCACGGCCTGCTCTTGGGGCGCGGACTGCTGTTGCGCTACCGGCTCCGGCGGCACGGCCAACGTCTCCGTCGGGACGTTATCGCCGTACTGGGGATACTGGGGCGCGTAGCCGGGAGCGTCGGATCCGGGAACCGCGTAGCTGGGAAGACCGTTTGCCGAAGGCGGAACCGGTACCGCCGCGACGACGGGCTCCTGGACGACTGCTTGAACCTGCGCGATGGGTGCCGGCGGCAGCGGCACCTCGTCGCGGGCGACGTCGGCGATTGCGCCGTTCGACCCGTAGATCATCGCGACGGTCGACGTCGTGTACGGCGAGTCTCCGTACGCCGTGCGCATCACCGCGAGTGCGGCCATGCTCGGGTCGCTGGAGGCCTGTCCCGCGCGCCAGTACTCGCGCATCAGGTGCGAGATCGTGCGCGGCAGCCATGGATCGCGCGGGTACTTGTGCTGCCATTCGAGGATCGCGATCTCCAAATGGTTCAGCGACGTGGTGGTCGCGGGATCGAGCATGTCGCGCGTGTCCTGTTTGTCGTAATCGTTGAGACGATTTTGAATCTCAAGAACGCTTTGCGCAGAAGGACCGAAGTATTCGTCGGCGGGCGCAGCATTCGCGATAATATCGGCTCGCGCGACTTGCAAGCAAGCCATGAGCAGAATGCTCAGTGTAACGAGCGCTTTGCGCATCTTATACTCCTCAAGGCAAATAACCGCACAATTGCGGTCTGCTACAATTGTCGGGCGGAGTAATACGAGCGTGAACTTGCACGCTTGCAAAAGAAGCGCAACAAACGCGATTTTAATCTTCGCGCGTGCGGCGATTAGAAGCGCGTTAGAGCGTCGTTAAAACGCTGTTAGACGCATACTATGCGTTGATCTGACGATGCAGTTCGTCGAGATCTTCGACCGTGTTCAGCGTCACCGCGTCGCCGATCGACGCATCGCCGATACCCGCTGCCTGGCGCATATTCGACGCGAGATCGCCGCCGTGATGGTAGCCGCGGATCGCGGCGTTGTGCGCTTCGATCGTCGCCTTATCGGTCTTTCCGTTGGCAACCACCCAGCGTTCGAACGCCATGTACGTCGGACGGTTCTGGCGGACGAAGTCCATCGTCTTCTGGCGGTCGAGCCCGAGCGCCGCCAACGTCATTCCGTCGAAGCCGGCGCCGCACTCGTCGTAGCCCTCCGGCAGCGCGCCGCGCGCCGCGAGCGAAAGCTTGAGCCATAGCCGCGGCAGGTGGATCGCTCCCAGCGGACCGGCCGTTCCCGAGCTGATCAGCGGGACGACGGTATCTCGATTCGTAGCCATTATTTCGTACCTCCGAAGGTTGGTTGCCCGCGGCTAGCCGCCGTGACGGGACTTGAAGGTGAGTTCCGAGACGCCGGACTTATCCAACTCGCCGAGCTCGAGCGCCTTCATGCGCTCGAACTGTCCGAAGGCGGCGGCAGCCAGCGGAAGGTCGAGACCGGCCTCGTTCGCGAGCGCGAGCGCGATTCCGCAGTCCTTCGCGGCGTGCGCGGCGGAGAAGTACACGTCGTGCTCGCGGTTCTGCATATCGGCGCCGTCGGTCTCGAGCACGCGCGAGTTCGCGCCCGTCTGCGAAAAGACTTCGCGCAGCATGTCGAGGTCGAGGCCGAGCGCGTCGCCGAGACCGAGCCCCTCGGCGAGACCCGCGGTATTGATGTTCATCACCATGTTGACCAGCGCTTTGACCTGCGCGGCCTTCCCCGCTTCGCCGACGTAGTTCAGCGACGCGCTCATCTTTTCGAGCAGCGGGTCTCACGCGCTCGAAAGCCTCGCGGCGGCCGCCGATCATCAAGTAGAGCGTGCCGTCTGCGCGCCTGCGTGATCGAACTGGCCATGCAGGCTTCCAGGGCGTCGCCGCCGCGTTCGCGCGTGATCCGTTCGATCGCAACGTGCACTGCCGGTGAAACCGTTGCGCAATTGAGAAAGGTGCGGCCGGCCGCGTCGGCCATGAGCGAATCGCCTTGCAGAGCGAAGATCTCGCGCATCGCCGCGTCGTCGGTCACGACCGTCACGATCACCTCGGCTAGCTCCGCGACCCGCGCCAACGAGGCCGTGGCCTCACCGCCGGTCTCGGCAGCCACCTCGGCCGCAGCCTCGGGACGCGCGTCGTACAGGGCGACGACGGGATATCCCACGTCGTACAGCCGCCGCGCGATGTTGGCGCCCATGCGCCCCGTCCCGACCACGCCGATCTTCATGAGCCAGCACCTATCCCCGAGGAGAGCCGCGGGAACCTGCCAAAAGCTCCCCTGCCAGGCGCTTCCCCATAGCGGAAGCACCGGCATCAGCTTCATGCTTCATAAAAGGAGAGCAATGCGTCTATTGCGCGTATTCCCAGCGGCGGCGGTCCTCGTCGCCGCCTTGATCCCGGCGGCAGGTTTCTCTCAGGTCGAGAGCACGCCGATCCCCGCGCCGGCCAAACCGAATTTCTCGTCGATGAGCTTCATGATTGGATCGTGGACCTGCAAGACGAAGAGTTCGCGCCGGCCTGCAGCGTACACCACGGCGGTCAGTTACTCGATGGATCCCAGCGGCTACTGGCTGGAAGAGACCTCCACCACGCACCCGACGTCATGGGTGAGCAAGACGCTCGTGACCAACGACAAGATCACGTACGATTCCGACACGAAGCGCTGGGTCGACGTCACCTACGGCGACGGCGGCGCCTACGGCCTCGCATTCTCGAAGGGCTGGAACGGCAGCCAGATGTCGTGGCACGACGTGTCGTTCGCCGCTGGACCGGATATCAGCAGCCAGACCGACATCACCACGACCAAGAATAGCGCCACGAAGACGACGTCAACGTCGTCCTTCACCGAAACGAAGACCGGCCGCCGCGTTGCGGTCGTCGCGGTCTGCACGAAAGGCTAGCGCAGCAACCGTAACGGATTTCTAAGAAGAAAAAAGCGCGGAACTTTCGTTCCGCGCTTTTCTTTCGAGTGCGCTGCGGATGACCGAGCTTAGTACCCTTCTTCTTCTTGGTTTTGGTTCTCACTGAAGGGCGCTTCTTCGTCGTCACTCTCGAACGACGGCTTGTCGTCGTCGTAGGTGACTCTTCGTCCTCTTCCTCGAGTTCGTAGCCCTGTGGGCCCTCGACCTCTTCTTCCGAGGGTTCTTCCGCTTCCTCGAAGGCCTCGTCGCTCTCGATTTCGGCGGCGCGTGGCGCAGGCGGCGGAGCCGGCAGCGGCGCGGTCGCGTCGAGCGGCTTGCTGTCGTCGATCTCTTCCTCTTCCTCTTCCTCTTCCGGCACCTCGGCCTCCACCGGCGCATCGGCGACGGCTTCACGGGTCGCGACGGCCGTCTGCGAAACGACGGGCTGCTCGTCGCCCATGAGCAGACCGTACTCGCGTCGCTCGCTCTCGCCCATGTCGTCTTCGGGCGTCCGGATCTCGACCTCTTCGCGATTCTCGGTGAGCACCTTGACGTCGAGCGCGAGCGACTGCAGCTCCTTGATCAGCACCTTGAACGACTCCGGAACGCCCGGCTCCATCACGTTCTCGCCCTTGACGATCGCTTCGTAGGTCTTCACGCGCCCGACGACGTCGTCGGACTTGACCGTGAGCAGCTCTTGCAGCGTGTAGGCCGCGCCGTAGGCTTCGAGCGCCCAGACCTCCATCTCGCCGAACCGCTGTCCGCCGAACTGCGCCTTGCCGCCGAGCGGCTGCTGCGTGATCATCGAGTACGGACCCGTCGAACGCGCGTGGATCTTGTCGTCGACCAAGTGCGCGAGCTTGAGCATGTAGATCAAGCCGACGGTGATCGGACGCGAGAAGCGTTCGCCGGTGCGCCCGTCGCGCAGCCACGTCTTGCCGTCGGCCGGCAGGCCGGCATCCTGCAGCCACTCGGCGATGTCCTCGGCGTGCGCGCCGTCGAAGACCGGCGTCGCAACGCTCATGCCGAGCATCCGCGCGGCCCAGCCGAGATGCGTCTCCATGATCTGTCCGAGATTCATGCGCGACGGCACGCCCAGCGGGTTGAGCACGATGTCGACCGGCGAGCCGTCTTCGAGGTACGGCATGTCCTCTTCGGGCAGCACCTTGGCGATGACGCCCTTGTTGCCGTGGCGTCCGGCCATCTTGTCGCCTTGCAGAATCTTACGCTTCTGCGCGACGTAGACGCGCACGAGATGGTTGACGCCCGGCGAAAGCTCGTCGCCGTTCTCGCGCGAGAAGACCTTGACGTCGATGATCTTGCCCTTTTCGCCGTGCGGCACTTTCAGCCACGTGTCGCGCACTTCGCGCGACTTCTCGCCGAAGATCGCGCGCAGCAGACGCTCCTCGGCGGTCAGCTCGGTCTCGCCCTTGGGCGTGACCTTGCCGACGAGGATGTCTTCCGGACGCACCTCGGCGCCGATGCGGATGATGCCGCGCTCGTCGAGGTCCTTGAGCGCGTCTTCGCCGACGTTGGGGATGTCGCGCGTGATCTCTTCGGGCCCGAGCTTCGTATCGCGGGCTTCGCACTCGTACTCCTCGATGTGGATCGAGGTGAAGCGATCTTCCTTGACCATGCGTTCGCTGATCAGGATCGCGTCTTCGTAGTTGTAGCCTTCCCACGGCATGAACGCGACGAGCACGTTTTGACCGAGCGCGAGCTCGCCCTGATCCGACGACGGTCCGTCGGCGAGCACCTGGCCGGCAATCGACGCGGTCGCCGACGCGACGATCGGCCGCTGGTTGATGCACGTGCCGGCGTTGCTGCGCACGAACTTGAGCAGATCGTAGGTCTTCTCGACGCCCTCGCCGTTGCGCACGTCGATGGCCTTGGCGTCGACCGAGGTGACGTCGCCGGCTTCGTCGGCCACGACGAGGCTGCCCGAATCCTTGGCGGCGCGATACTCCATGCCGGTGCCGACGATCGGCGCGTCGGGACGCAGCAGCGGCACGGCCTGACGCTGCATGTTCGCGCCCATGAGCGCGCGGTTCGCGTCGTCGTGCTCGAGGAACGGAATCAGCGCGGTCGCGACCGAGACGATCTGCTTGGGCGAGACGTCCATCAGCTGAACGCGTGCGCCGGCTCTTCGATGTACTCTTCGGCGTACCGGCAGACGACCGAGTCGGCGATGATCTTGCCCGTCGGCGCGTCGACCGGCGTGTTCGCCTGCGCGATGATGTACTCGTCCTCGCGATCGGCGGTGAGGTAGACGATCTCGTCGGTGACGATCGCCTTCGCGCACGACGCGGTACGGCGTCTCGATGAAGCCGAACCTGTTGACGCGCGCGTACGTCGCGAGCGAGCCGATCAGGCCGATGTTCGGGCCTTCCGGCGTCTCGATCGGGCAGATGCGGCCGTAGTGCGAGTGGTGAACGTCGCGGACTTCGAAGCCCGCGCGCTCGCGCGAGAGGCCGCCCGGCCCGAGCGCCGAGAGGCGCCGCTTGTGCGTGAGTTCGGCCAGCGAGTTCGTCTGGTCCATGAACTGCGAGAGCTGCGAGGAGCCGAAGAACTCTTTGATCGCCGCGACGACCGGACGGATGTTGATCAGCGCCTGCGGCGTGACCGTCTCGATGTCTTGCACCGTCATGCGCTCGCGCACGACGCGCTCGAGGCGCAGCAAGCCGACGCGGAACTGGTTCTGCAGCAGCTCGCCGACCGAACGGACGCGGCGGTTGCCGAGATGATCGATGTCGTCCTTGGGCACGATGCCGGTGGCGACTTTGATCAGGCGGCGGATGACCGCGATCATGTCGGCGCGCAGTGAGGCACTTGGCCGTAATCGGCGGCATCTCCAGGCCGGCATCGGCGTACTCGTCGATGACGACGTACGGCTGATCGACCCGCGCGTCGACATCGCGGTTCTCGATGCGGTAGTGGAACTTGCCGTTGAGCTTGTAGCGGCCGACGCCCGCGAGATCGTAGCGCTTCTCGTCGAAGAACAGCGACTCGAGCAGCTTCTCGGCGTTCTCCGCGTTCTCGGGCTCGCCCGGGCGCAGCTTCTTGTAGATTTCCTTGAGCGCGTCTTCGCGCGTCTTGATGTCCTTGTCTTTTTCGATCGAGTTGCGCACCAGCGGGCTGTCGTCGAAGAGACGAAGGATCGCCTCGTCGCTCTCCCAGTCGTAGCCGAGGTCCGGGCGCGAGAGCGCGCGGATGAACGTCGACACGTAGATCTTGCGGTTCTTGTCGATGCGGACGCCGATCGTTCCCTCGGTCTCGTCGTTCTTCGTGCCGTTGTCGGTCTCGAACTCGATCCAAGCGCCGCGATTGGGAATGATCGTCGCGTTGATACGTCGGGCGCGCAGTTGGTGTCGACGTCCTGGCTATAGTAGACGCCCGGCGAACGCACGAGCTGGCTCACGATCACGCGCTCGGCGCCGTTGATCATGAACGTGCCCTTGTCGGTCATGAGCGGAAAGTCGCCCATGAAGATCTCTTGGTCGGGGATACCTTTGATTTCGCCCGACTCGGCGGTGATGAGGCGAACGCGCACGCGCAACGGCGCGCTGTAGGTCATGTCGCGCTCGCGGCACTCCTCGATCGAATACTTCGGTTCGCCGAGCGAGTGCTCGCCAAACTCCAGGATCAGGTTGCCGGTGAAGTCCTTGATCGGCGAGATCGAAGCGAACGCCTCGGCCAGTCCCTCGGTCTTGAACCAGTCGAAGCTGGCCTTCTGCAGCTCGATGAGGTTGGGGACTTCGAGAACGTGCGGAATCTTGCCAAACGAGAACCGCTCGCGCTTCGGGCCCGGTTCCGGCCGCTGCTCGATGGTGAACGCGCCGGTCGGCATCGGGAAGGTCGACGGCATGACGTTCGAGGAGCCGTGTCCGTCGGCAGCTCTCGCTGAGGCAGCGGAGCGCTTCGGCCTGCTCTTGGTTTCCCCTGAGGCTTTCGCGGGGGACTTCGGAGCTGTCGTCTTCGCCATTACTCTCTTTCTGCGTGATTAAAAATGCGGTTAATAAATCCAGGGGCGGCGCGTATTTCCGGGCACACCAAAAAGACGAAACACGGGCTCCTGTCGTGAGGAGGTGTCTCGCCCTTCATTTGTGGCGTCTTCATGCGCCCCGGGGCATAGGTCAAGAGTTTATCACCCGTCGCCAGGAGCGTCAAGGAAACCTTCTTGCCTCCTGCCGGGCGGCCGAGATTTGTCGTACCGGGCAGCCGGTGCCCGCGGCGTCCTAGCGCCCGGCCGGGATCACGCCTTTCTCGGCGACGCCCATCTGCCGGACCCGCGCCGCCAGCGCATCGGCCGTGAGGCCAAAGAGCGAGCGTTGCTTATCTTGTGAGTCGTGCTGGACGAGCACGTTGGAGACGCCCATCCGCTCCACCCGAAGCGCCAGCCCGCGGTCGGAGACGAACTCGGCGACCGCCGAACCGAAGCCGCCGGCCAGGGAGTGCTCCTCGAGCGTGACCAGGTGCGCGTGGTCGCGCTCCAACGCCAGGAGCAGCGCCTCGTCGAGCGGCTTGGCAAAGCGCGCGTTGACCACGGTCACGCCCTCCACGCCGGCATCGAGGGCGATGTCGACGGTCGTGCCGTAGGCCAAGATCGCGACGCCGCGTCCGCGGCGCAGCACCTCCGCTTTGCCGTGCTTGAGCGGCGCGAGAGGCTCGTCGTGGCGGCCGCTCGTGGAGCCGCGGGGGTAGCGGATGCCGACCGGTACGCCAAGTGCCAGCGCGTGCTCGAGCATCGGCAGCAGCTCGGCCTCGGTGCGCGGCGCCATCAGCACGACGTTGGGGAGCGTGCGGAGGTAGGCGATGTCGTAGAGACCCATGTGCGTCGGACCGTCGTCGCCGACGAAGCCCGCGCGGTCCATACAGAAGACGACGGGCAGATTCTGCACGACGACGTCGTGGACGATCTGATCGTAGGCGCGCTGCAGGAACGTCGAGTAGATCGCGCAGACGGGCCGCAGCCCGCTCGACGCTAGACCGGCTGCGAAGCAGACCGCGTGTGCTTCGGCGATCCCAACGTCGAAGTAGCGCTCGGGGAAACGCTTTCCGAACTTGGCCAGACCGGTGCCGTCGGGCATCGCCGCGGTAATCCCGACCACGCGAGGATCCTTCTCGGCGACGGCGATCATCGCGTCGCCGAAGGCGTCTTGGAACTTCGGACGGCCGTTGGGCGAGCTCTTCTTGCTGCCGTTGCTGGGTTCGAACGCGTTGGCGCCGATGCCGTGGAAGGTCCGCGAGTCGCGCTCGGCCGGCTCGTAGCCCTTGCCCTTGACCGTGCGCACGTGCAGCAGCACCGGACGCTCGAAGCCCTTCGCCGTCTGCAGCGCGTCGACGACCGCGTCGTAATTGTGGCCGTCGACGGGGCCGATGTAGCGAAAACCCAGCTCCTCGAAGATGACGGCCGTCTTCTCGGAGGGTCCGATGAAGTGCATGGCCCCGATCTCCGCGCCTTCGATCGCCTTCTTCGCTGCCGACCCCAGTGGGATGCGTTCGAGCATCTCTTTGCCCGTGCGGCGAACGAAGTTCGCCAGCGGCTTGGTGCGCAGCACTGAAAGGTAGGCCGCGATCGAGCCGACGTTGGGCGCGATCGACATCTCGTTGTCGTTGAGGATCACGATGAACGGCGTCCGCAGCGCGCCGGCGTTGTTGAGCGCCTCATAGGCAAGACCGCCGGTAAGCGCGCCGTCTCCAAGCACGGCGACCACCGTCTCGTCGCTGCCGACGAGATCGCGCGCCAGCGCCATGCCGAGCGCCGCCGCAACCGATGTGCTCGCGTGGCCTGCGCCGAACGGATCGTACGGCGACTCGCTGCGCATTGCGAATCCGGAGAGGCCGCCGCCCTTGCGTATCGTCGAGAAGCGATCGCGCCGTCCGGTGAGGATCTTGTGGACGTAGGTTTGGTGGCTGACGTCCCACACGAGTTTGTCGGTCGGGAGGTCGAGCACGCGGTGCAGCGCGAGCGTCAGCTCGACGACGCCGAGATTGGGGGCGAGGTGGCCGCCGTTGACGGCGCAGGTGCGAACCAAGAGCTCGCGGATCTCGCTGGCCAAGACGTCGATCTCTTCGCGTCGCAGACGCTTGACGTCGGCCGGAGAGTCGATGCGCTCGATGATCATGGGGCCGTTATACGAAGCTGCCCGGCGATGCCCTGCGTTGCCGCGACGACCGCCGCGGCCAAGCCGGCGGCACGCGGTCCGGTGCGCGCGAGCCAGGCGGCCTGCGGCCAATTCCGCGGGCGCAGCAGCGCGCGCAGCGGGCGTTCCCAGTCGGCAGAGAGTTCGTGTTGCGGCGTATCGAGCACCACGCGAACGGCAGCAACGCGCGCGGCGACGAGGCGGCCCGTCTCCATATCTACTCCGGCATACCCTTGCGACGCCCATCTCTCCCGCGCGGCCCCGTTGACGATCGTCTCGGTGGTGAGCAAGGGGTCGTCCACCGGTTCGAGCCCGAGCCGGCGCGCGCTTTGCAGCAACGCGTCGACCAGCTCGTCGTCGCAGCGCAGCACGCCGCCGTCGGGACGGCGCACTTCGCGCGGAATCAACAGCGTCCCGGTGGGAAGATCGGCGCGCAGGCCGCCTGCCAGACCGCAGCTCACGACCGTCTCGCCCAGCGGTTCGGCGAGGTCGCGCAGGGCGATGCCGGTGAGAACGATGCGCGCGTGCGGCAACGCGCGCCGGAGCGCTCGGTATTCGACCGGCGTCGCCGCGATAAGCACCACGGGGCCCAAGCTATAGGTAGCCGTTGGTGCGGTACCACTCGACCGCGCGCATAAGCGCAGCCTTCACCGGCGTTGCGCGATAGCCGAGTTCGTCGGCCGCCTTGCTCGAGTCGGCGTACATGCGCAGGCGCGACATGCGAACGCCTTCGAGGGGAACGACGGGCTCCTTGCGCGTCACGGCGCTGCGCAGTTCGTCGGCGTATCCCGCAGCCAGAGCCAGCGCGTAGGGCGCGCGCCATTTCGGCATGGCTCGGCCGGTGATCTCGGCGAGCATCGCCCATAGCTCGTCGAGCGTAAGGTCCTCGCCCCCGATCACGTAGCGTTCTCCCGCGCGCCCGCGCTGCAGCGCGGCGACGTGAGCGCGCGCAACGTCCTGGACGGCGACGACGTTCATCCCGCCGTGCCCCGGCGCTTTCGCGCCGATCTTGCCGCGGGCGAAGTCGAGCACGAGTCTTCCCGTGGGCGTCGGCTTCCAGTCGCCGGGACCGACGGGCGCCGTCGGCAGCAGGGCGATCACGGGAACGCGCGCGGCGAAGGCCGCGCGCTCCTGATCGAGCTTCGAGCGATGGTAGCCGCCGTCGGCATGTCCGAGCGTCGCCGAGCTGGAGGTCAGCACGACGCGCTCGACGCCTGCAAGCTGCGCCGCCAACAGGAGCCCCGCCGTTCCCTCGACGTTGACCGCTGCGATCTCGCGGTGGCGATGCCCCGCCAGTGAGTAGAGCGCCGCGCAGTGCACGACGTAGCGGCACCCCTCGAGCTCGCGCGCGAATGCCCCCGGTGCGCGCAGATCGCCGGCAACGCGCCGCGCACCATCGGGAAGCTTCGCGCCGGGCCGCGCGAGCGCGTCGACTTCGTAACCTGCGGCCACCAGTTCGCGCAGGATGTGGGCTCCCACAAATCCCGACGCGCCGGTCAAAAAGACCCGTTGCGGCTCGCTCATATTGCTCTATGAGTGCGCGCGAAGCCGCCGTGCGGCCTGCGCGGGAAAGGGCCGGGAGGCGGCCGCACGGTAGTGCGTGCACATGAAAACGCTACTCTCGGCTGTTTTGGCCATCTCGACAATTCTTCTCGTCGGCTGCGGCGGCAGCATCGCAAGCGCGTCGCCCACGACCGACGCTGCCGGCGCGGCAACGCTTCCCGACAACGCCGGCGAGGCGATAACGCCGCACGGCGCAGCCGGCTACTGCCGTCAGACGGGCGGCGAGGTGTTCCTTCGCCACGCCGTCTACGGGAGCAACTCGTCCAAGACCCTCGAACTTGCCGGCGTGCGCGACTTCTGCCAGTACACCAACAAGAAGGACGGATCGCGCATCCACATCCTGCTCTCGACGTTGTCTACCACCAAGCCGACGCTGGCGGCGCTGGCGTACATTCTCAAGCCGCCGCCGTCGAGCTCGTGTGGTGGTAATCCGGCGTCGTGCTACTGCACGCTCCTGGGCGGCTCCGACCAGTTCGGCGGTACGACGGGCGCGGGCGGCGGCTGGTACAACAAGAAGTCGGTTGACCAGACGCTGGAGGCCTGCGTCTTCCCCGACATGTCGTCGATCGATTCGTGGGGTCTCACCTACCACGCGCACAACATCATCCGCGGCATCAACCTCGAAAAAGTCATGCGCTACAAATACCCCGGAGGAACGTAGCGCTTTTCCGCCATCCCGAGCGCCGTCGAGCGACGAGCGACGATCGCGTATCGTCGCGTTCTCGGAGCGCCCTTCGAGGCGTCGGCGCGTAAGTGCCGAACCAACGCATCCGTTGAGCCACTGCGCTTCGGGAGGCAAGCGATGAGCGTTTCGGGTTTTCGCGTTTATTCACTATGCGGCTTCGTGGCTGCGGCGATGCTTTCCGGTTGCGGCGGATCGCAGCCGCCGGCCGGCGCGTCCGGCCCGGTGCCGCAGACGCCGACGATCGCGCGGTACGCCAATCGCGATGCCTCGTGGATGGTCCCCGAGGCGCGCGCTCGCGACTTGCTGTACGTCTCGTCTGCGACCTATCAGTACAGCGACGTGTACGTCTACACGTTTCCCGCACTCAAACTCGTCGGCGGAATCGTCGTTCGACAGCTATGCCGATGGGCTTTGCTCCAACGGTCGCGGAGACGTCTTCGTCACCGCTGGATATGAGGTATACGAATACCGGCACGCGCAGGCGAAACGAGCGGCAACGATTAGCGATCCGCTCGGCGCCTCCGGCTGTTCGGTCAATCCCAAAAACGGCGATCTCGCGGTCGCCGGATCGGGCGGCCTCGCGATCTTTGGCGCCGAGAGAAGGCACCAATGGCGCCTCGGGCATCTCTTCAGCCTCGATTTGGATGGGCCGTCGTCGTGCGCGTACGATGGGAGCGGCAATCTGTTTTTCGATGGAACGCTGAGCCCTTCAAGCGGCTCGCAGCAGCTCTTTGAAGAACTGCCGATGGACGGAAAGCAACTCGAGAACGTCACGCTCGATGCGAGTTTGTTGACACCGGGTAATCTCGCGTGGGACGGCAAGGATCTCGCCGTCGGAGACAACGGCAAC
Organism: Vulcanimicrobiota bacterium; assembly: GCA_963844705.1. Lineage (GTDB taxonomy): Bacteria > Vulcanimicrobiota > Vulcanimicrobiia > Vulcanimicrobiales > Vulcanimicrobiaceae > Cybelea. The sequence continues at coordinate 1,321,879 of CAWJPI010000001.1, forward strand.
CTGCTGATCCATCGTTTTGCGTTCCAGGGAACTCAAGGCACGCAGGTCGGCACGTTGTCACTGCACGGCGTGGCGGAAGTACGGCAGTTCTGGATCCAGAAAGGCATCTTGATCGGCCCGGCGTTCGAGAACGCGTGGCTCTTCGGGCTATGGCACTATCCCGGGGGCGGAAAGGCGCACGGCATAACCGACCAAGACCAAGCCGCCGGCGTCACCATCAGCATCGCGCCCCCAAAATAAATCAAGATCGAGCGATCTCGTGAGCGTCGGCGTTGATGGGTGATTTGCGGCGGTCGCGACGTTCTGCCGCGGGCCCTCTCGATTTTTGGGCAACACAAGGATGTGTTCTTCAAAACTTTGTTTTCCCAAAAATCGAGCGGAGCGACCGGAGCACAGGATGTGCGGAGGGAGCGCGCCCGTGGCGGGACGTCGCTACCGCCGCAAATCACGGCAGCCACCCCAACAACGCTAGATGGCCTCGATCTTCGCCATCATCCCTTGATCTTCGTGATCGAGGATGTGGCAATGAAAGAGGAACTCGCCCCTGATGACCGGGTCGCGGAAGTCCATGAGCAGCACGAGCGAGCCGGGGACGGTCTTACCGTTGACGACGCTGCGGTGCGGAATGACGTAGCTGTCGGCCCAGAACGGATGCGCGACCTTCACGCCGTCGATGCTCTCGACGACGAAGTGCGTTTGGTGGATGTGAAAGTCGTGGATCTCCTGCGTCACGTTCTCGACCGTCCACTCTTCGGTCGTGCCCACGTGCACCACGAACATCGGCTTGTCGCTCATCTTGAAGCTGCGCCCGTTGATGAAGAACCTCGGCTTGCCCGACTCGCTGAAGATGACGATGCGTTTGGTTGACGGCGGCGGGAGCGCGGTGTTGTAAACGTTGCGCGGCAGCGGCGCCGCGACGGTTAGCGGCCCCGCGGGCGCTACGCGCGCGCCACCGGCCGGCGCGCGCAGGTTGGCCAGCAGCACCGGTGGATCGGGGTCGCCGTCAGGTCCCGTGTCGTAGCACATCGTGCGGAATCGCGCGCGCCCGTTGGCGGGGCCGGTCACCACGAACTCCGCGCGCGCGGCCGGCGGCACGATGATGTAGGGGAGCTTCTCCGTCGCCGGCGTTCCCGGATAGCTGTCGAGCGCGAAGCCGTCGATCGCCACCAGTTCGAGTTGCTCGCCGTTCGACCTTCAGCTTGAGCGTTCGATGCCCCGTGGCGTTGACCAGGCGAAAGAACTGCTTCTCACCCGGCGCGATCGGGATAACCGGGCGGACGACGCCGTTGAGCGAGGTCGTGAGGCCGTCGCGCGTCGAGCAGGGAGCCTTGTTGCTGCCGGCGGGACGGACGTCGCCGGCGGGACGGACGTCGCCGCCGAGGCCGGTCGCGCGTACGAGGATTATGCGCTGCTTCATCCTCCCGAGCGCCGGAATGTGGCGCTCGATGCCCTCGACCACGATCGCGCCCGACATTCCGCTCTCGCCTACTTGAAAGCTCGTCTCGCCGTGGACGTGCGGATGATACCAGTAGAGGCCGGGCTCCTGGTTCGCCGGCACGTGCACCACGTAGTGCAACGACTCGCCCGGCTTCGCGAGCATCGTCAGTACGTCGTCGCTCGGCCGGCGCGGCGACGTGCCTAGCCCGTGGAAATGGAGGTTGATGTCCTCCTGCAATCCGGTATCCGGATTCATGCCGTCGTCCATCGCCGTCTGCTGCGGCGGCGGTTCGCTCGGCAGATTATTGGTAACGTCGAAGATCATCGTGCCGCCGGGGGCGACCTCGATGGTGGGAATCACGTCGTTCTGGTTCTCGTAATCGAACGTCGGCTGCCCCGTCAACGCGTTTTGGGCAGCTACCAACGCCACCCGCGCAACGCCGTTGACCGCGTGAATGACCGGCGGCTCCGGAAGTTCGGGCGACTTCGCATCGGCGACGGGCGAACTCGCGCCTGGGCCAGCGAGCGGCGGCATCGGCGTAGGCGCGCTGCTTCGGCTCCCGCAGGCGACCAGTGCCGCCAGCGCCATGGCAATACCGAGCGCGCGCTTCATCGCGTTACAGCGGCGGCAGGCTCAACTGCCGACGGCGGCGCGCAGCGACTCTTTCAACGAGCCCGTGGTCCGCAGCACGGCGGTCGGCTCGTAGCCGCAATGCGCCATGCAGTTTTCGCACGACTCGTGTTTGCCGCGGCCGTACTTCGACCAGTCGGTATCGGCGAGCAGCTCTTTGTAGGTGCGCGCGTAGCCCTCTTTGCTCATCAGGTAGCACGGGCGCTGCCAGCCGAAAACCGTGTAGCAGGGTATTCCCCACGGCGTGCACTCGAAGTCGACCTTGCCCTCAAGGAAATCGAGGTAGAGCGGGCTGTGATTGAGACGCCACTTCTTGCGCTTACCGTCCCGGAAGACTTGGCTGAAGATCTCGCGCGTGCGCTTGACGCCGAGGAAGTGCTCCTGATCGGGCGCCTTCTCGTAGGCGTACGCCGGCGAGATCTGCATCATATCGACTTTTAGATCGTCGTTGAGGTAGTCGAGCACTTCGCGAATCGACTCCGGTCCATCCTGATCGAAAAACGTCGTGTTGGTGAAGACGCGGAAGCCGCGCTCCTTGGCATCTTTGATGGCCTCGACGGCCTTGTCGAAGACGCCATCACGGCAGACGGACTGGTCGTGACGGTCGCGCATGCCGTCGAGATGAATCATCCACACGAAGTAGATCGACGGCTTGAACAGATGGATCTTCTTCTTGAGCAGCAGCGCGTTGGTGCAGAGGAAGACGAACTTCTTGCGCTTGACGAGCTCTTCGACGATCTGCGGCATCTGGTCGTGCACCAGCGGCTCGCCCCCGGCGATCGAGACCATCGGCGCGCCGCACTCCTCGACGGCGGCGAGGCATTCCTCGACGCTGAGGCGTTGGCGCAGAATCTCGTCGGGGTGCTGAATCTTGCCGCAGCCGGCGCAAGCCAGGTTGCACTGCAGCAAGGGCTCGAGCTCCAGCACGATGGAATACTTCTTCTCGCCGCGCAGGCGCTTGCCCGCGATGTACTTCGCGACGGCGATCTTCTGTTGAAGTGGCATGCTCATAGATTAGTAGCTGGTTCCTTCAGGGTTAGCTCCTGCGCTCCTTGTATCGCCCCGGGTCGGGCGCGCTGGGCATCGCAGAGCTTGGCGTCCATCGCAAGCGCCATCGTCGGAAAAATATGGCGATAAAGGTGGTAGTTGATGTAAAAGTCGCGCGGAAACCCGGTTCCGGTGCAGTCGGGCTCGTCCCAGGTGCCATCGTCGCGCTGACGCTTGCACAGGTAGGCAAGACCCGCTTCGACGGCCGGATGTTGCGCCCGGCCGGCAAGTTGCAGTCCCAGCACGGCCCAGGCCGTCTGCGACGCGGTGCTCGCGCCGATGCCCGCGAACGACTCGTCGGCGTACGAGTGACAGCTCTCGCCCCAGCCGCCGTCGCCGTTCTGCACCGTCAGCAGCCAGTCCGCGGCGCGCTCGATCATGTCGCCGCCCACGCGCAGCGCGGTCAGCGCGTAGATCGCGCACCACGTTCCGTAGATGTGGTTGACGCCCCATCGCCCGTACCACGACCCCCACGGTTTCTGCGTGTCGCGCAAGTACGTCAAACCGCGTGCGACCGCGGGATGCGATGCGCCGTAGCCCAAGGCCGCAAGCATCTCGAGGACGTGCGCGGTCACGTCTTCGGTCGGCGGATCGATCATCGCGCCGAAATCGGAGAACGGCATCCGGTAGAGCAGCTCGCGATCGTTGTCGCGGTCGAATGCCGCCCAGGCGCCGTTGCGGCAATCCATCGCCAGCGTCCAGCGCACGGCGCGCGATACCGCGTCGTCGGTCGCCGCGCGCTCGCCGCCCTCGAGCAGCGCGAGCACGACGATCGTCGTGTCGTCGATATCCGGATACGCGTCGTTGTCGAACTCGAAGGCCCAGCCGTTGCCCTGCGTTTCGGAGCATTTCATCCGCCAATCGCCAGGCGCGTCGTCGGGAATCTGCTCGCGCAGCAGCCACGCAACGGCGCGCTGCATCGCCGGATGCGAGGGGCGCAGGCCGGCGAGCGCGAGCGCGCGCACGGCCCACGCGGTATCCCACACCGGCGACATGCACGCTTGAAAGCGCCAGTCGTGCGCGTCGGCGATCGTGAAGCGCCGCATCCCCTCGAGTCCCTTGCGCATCACCGGATGATCGAGCTTGTAGCCCATCACGTCGAGCGCGATCAACGAATAGACCCATGGCGGCTGAATGCCGCCCCAGCTGCCGTCGGCCTCCTGTCGCTCCACGATCCATTGCGCGACGCGCCGGCACGCGTCGTCGCGATACGGCGGTCGCGGGAGCCGCTCGTAGAGTTTCTGCAGACGTTCGACCGCCATCAGCCAATGGCGCGGCCCGCTCACGCGACCCATCGCAGCCTCCGTCCCCGGAGCGACGATCTCGCGGACGTCGACGCCCAGCGGACGCACCGGGCGTTTGGAGACGACGATCGTCAGCGGCGCGACCGTGCCGCGCGCCCAGCACGCGAAATCGTAAAGATTGAACGGCATCCAGAGCGGAAAGAAGACCAGCTCCGGCGGCAGCGAGGGAACACCGCTCCACGGATAGAGGCCGAAGAGCGCGAGCCAAATCTTGGTAAAGACGCGCGCGTTCACGACGCCGCCGCCGCGCAAGATGACTTCGAGGGCTTTGCGCATCTCCTCGCGCTGCGGATCCACACCCAGTACCTTCAAGGCGACGTACGCCTCGATCGTCGTGCTCAAATCGGCGGGGCCGTCGTAGTAGAGCGCCCACGATCCGTCTTCGCGCTGGTGGCGCAACATATGGCCGATCGCGCCCGAGCGCAGCTCGTCGAGCGGCAGGCCCAAGAAGCGGCAGAGCAGCACGTGCTCCGCCGTCATCGTCACGTTGGTCTCCAGCTCGCCCGACCACCAGCCCTGGGAGGACTGCTCTCGCAGCAGCCATTCGACCGCGCGTTTGAGGGAGCGCTGCGCGGGCGGCGTGCCGTTCACCTGCGGCGCGCGGCGCGGCGCCGCGTTCGCAGCGGGGGCGCTGGGTCGCGGCTGCAGCAGGTGCTGCGCCGCCAGCGTGCCGCTGCGTACGGCCGACTCCATCGTGTCGGGCCAGCCGGTCTCCGTCCAGGAACCGGCGATGGCGAGGCGCGGGTGCGTGGTGTGCTGGCCGGTGCGCGCGGCGCCCGGCTTTGGGAGCCACGTGGCTTCGGGATTGCGCGTTACCGCGCCGCGCACCAGCGCCGCGTCGCGCAGCGACGGAAGGAAGGCTCGCACTTCGCTCCACGCGAGAGCCTGAAGATCCGCCGTCGATTGGCGCAAGTATTCGTCGGCCGCGCTGATGCTGGCAGCATAGATAGCCGGGACGCTTCTCGAAGATCCATTGCAGCGGCGACTCGAGCGCGGCGGCGAAGTCGCGGCCCATCGTGCCGCCGTCGTGCCAGAGATGCACGTCGACGATCGGATACGGATCGTAGCCGTCGAGACGTTCGATGCCGTAGCGCGTCGCGTCGACGAGCATGCGCTGCACTTGGCGCGGGGGCACGGCGAGCACGACGGCGTCGAAATCGAGCGTTTCGTTGGGCAGCGTCAGCCGCACGCCCGATGCGTGCGGCGCGGCCTCGAGCACGGCCGTCGACACGTGCACCGCCGCGAGCCGGTCCGCGGCGGCCTGCGCGAAATGTGCTAGCGGGACGGTGGAAAAGCCAAAGCGCGCGGCCCCGGCGTCGCCCAAGAACGCCGTCTGCAGCACGAACATCGCATCGGCTGCTCCCACGCGGTCGAACGACGCGTTGAGCGCCGGCACGAAGAATGGGTCCCAGAACGCGCGGCGCTCCTCCACGCCCTGTCCGTGGCGCGCGAGCCACGCTTCGAACGTCTCGCCGGGCCGCAGATGGCCGAAGCGGCAAGCGGCGAGTGCCCGCGCGATCGCGAGCTTCCCCGGCAGACCCAAATACGGGAACCCAATAAACGACGGCGTCAAATGAAAAGGCGCGGGCAGCGACGCCGCGCGTAGGCGCCCTTGGCGGCCGTCGCGCGAAAGGATCGTTGCGTCGAAGCGCTCCTGCAGATGCAGCCGGTCGCCCATGCCGACGCGCTGCGCGAAGGCGATGAACTGGGTGCAGCACGCCAGGAACACGTGCTGTCCGTTGTCGACCTCTTCGCCCTCGATCTCGAACGAGGTGGCGCGGCCGCCGAGGATCCGGCTGCGCTCGAATAGCTCGACGCGCGCGCCGGCGTCTGGAGAGCGCGAGTGCCGCGCTCAAGCCGGCGAGGCCGGAGCCGACGACGGCTACGCGCTCGAGAGCCACGATCGTACGACGACGCGCAGTTTCTCCGTCTTCGAAAGTGCGGCGCGCGCCCGCAGCGGTAAGCCGGGCTCGCGCTCGATCTTCTTGAGGAGTTCTTCGTAGATGCCGGCCATCGTCTGCACGCACGCCGCCGGCCGGCGCGGGATGTAGCGCAGCACTTCGTATCCGGTGGCGAAATAGCCGCGGGCACGCTCGACGTTGTGGGCGATCAGATCGCCCCATCCGGGAAGAATCTCTCCCTCGCGCAGCGCCGTCTCGGTGATACCGAAGCGCTCCAGCTCGTCCTGCGGGAGATAGATGCGGTTCATGTCGACCGCGTCTTCGCGAACGTCGCGCAGAATGTTGGTCAGCTGCAGCGCGAGGCCGAGGTCGTCGGCACGTTCGAGGGCGACCGGATCGTCGAAGCCGAAAATGCGCACGCACATGCGCCCCACCACCGACGCGACCAGGTTGCAGTAGGTGTGCAGCTCCTCAAAGCTGCGGTAGCGGTTCTGACTGAAGTCCATCTCGACGCCGTCGACGAGCATTTCCAGTTCGCGCTCCGGAATCGAGTAGCGCTCCATCGCCTCGGAGAGCACGCGCAGAATCGGATCGTCGCCGTACTCGCCCCGCGCCGAACGGGAAATCCGCTCGCGGTGAACGGCCAGCCGCGCCGGCAGATTCTCGACGCCGCCGGTATCGGCTTCGTCGTCGACCTGGCGCGCGAAATTATAGAGCGCGTAGATCGCCATCCGCTCGTGGTAGCTCAGGGAGATGAATCCCCAGTAGAAGTTTCCCGCTTCGCGCTTGGCCATGTCGCGATTGAAGCGCTCGGCCCGGTGCTGGTCGGTGCCCGGGGTCGTCATTCCGCGAAGCGCGCGTTGGAGGTTCATCATTGGCATCGTCGGCTCGTCATCTATGCAGGTCGCTTTCGGGAAAAGCTCTCTACTGCGGCGCGGAGCACCAGCGATACCTTCGTCGACGGCGAGAGGCTGGGCCGCTCCCGCTCGGTGCGGTAGCCGAGTGCGGCGATTGCGTCGCAGACGGCTAGGCCGCCCATGCGATAGAGGGCCAGCTGCAGCCGCAGCGCGCGGGGAACGCGCTTCTCCAGCTCCTTCCCCGATGCGAGCAGCCGCCGGGCCGTGCGAACCATGCTCTCGGCCGCACCTGCGACGCCCAGCGCTGCAACGTCGCTCTCCACGAGATACTTGCGCCCGATCGCGGCATCGCGCCGCACGTCCTGCGCGTGATTAGCCAGCTGCAAACCGATGCACACGTCGTCGGAGAGCTGCTGCTCGCGCTCCCCGTTTACGCCGAACACGCGCAGCACCATGCGCCCGACCGGCGCGGCGGAGAGCTTGCAATAGCCGATCAGTTCCTCCCAGGTCGCGTAGCGCGCGACGTGCTGATCGAGCACGTTGGCCTCGATGAGATCGAGAAACGGCTGCTCCGGCATCCCGGTCCGAGCCACCGTTTCGGCCAGCGCCAGCAGCACCGGATGAACCGGAGGAGCGCCGGCAAACAGCGCGCGCACCTCGTCGCCCCAGCGCTCCAAACGGCCGAGTGCGGTGCCCGGCGGGCTCTCGTCGCCGAGGTCGTCGGTCGTGCGGCAGAACGCGTAGACGCGCATCAGGTCGCGACGCGTCGCCGCGTCGACGAAGCGCGATGCCACCGAGAAATTCTCGTAGTGGCGCCGGGTCAGCAGGCGGCAGTAGGCATCGGCCGCGGCCAGGTTGAGGCCTTGCCCGCTCTCGCTCACGGAAGCGCTCGCTCCAAGGTCGCGCGGCGTAGCTCGGAGAGGGAGGCGGCGCCACTGCAAAACATCGCTATTCGCAACGTTTCGATGTACTCGGAGGCGAGTTCGTCGGCCTCTTGATTGCCTCGATCCGCGGCCCGCAGAAACGGCCCGGCGATCCCGACGAGGTCGGCTCCCAGGGCCAGCGCTTTGGCCAGATCGAGGCCCGTCCGGATGCCGCCGCTGGCGATCAGCGTTCCCTCCGGGGCGACGCGGCGCGCCTCGACGAGAGCCTGCGCCGTGGGGGTTCCCCACGCGGCGAAGGCGGCGGCTACGCGGGCGCGCCAGGGCTGCGCGATGCGATAGCGCTCGACCTCGCTCCACGACGTTCCGCCGGCGCCCGCGAGATCGACGGCAGCGACGCCGGCGTCGAAAAGCGCGGCGACCTCCTCCGGAGCGATGCCCCACCCCACCTCTTTGACCAGGACCGGAAACTCGGCGCGCGCGCAGAGGCTCCGGATGCGCTCGAGCAGTCCGCGAAAGCAGGTGTCGCCCTCGGGCTGAAGCGCCTCTTGCAGCGGGTTGAGATGGAGCACGAGCGCGTCGGCCTCGAGCATCTCGACGAGCCGCCGGCACTGATCGATTCCGTAGCCTTTATTGAGCTGTACGGCGCCGAGGTTGGCCATCAGCACGATCTCCGGCGCATGAACGCGCACCGCGAAGCTCTCGATCGTTTCGGGCGATTCCAACAGCGCCCGGCCCGATCCGAGGCCCATTACCAAGCCGCGCCGCGCGGCAACGCGTGCCAGCCGCCGATTGATGCGCGCCGCCTCCGGCGTGCCGCCGGTCATGCACGAGATCAGGAGCGGCGCTTGCAGCGTCCGTCCGAGAAAGGCTACCGATAGGTCAACGTCGGCGAGATCGATCTCCGGCAACGCGCGATGGGCGAAACGATACGCATCGAATCCCGCCCGTACTCCTTTGGCGTCAACGTCGCGTTCGATGTTGATGCGAAGATGGTCCGCCTTTCGCGGCGCCGTCGAACGCTCAGGCTGCTCGTCGTGCAACGTTCCGTGCGACTTCCACAAAAGCATCGACTGCCTCACCGTGCGTGCAGCCGCGAACGAGCGAGATCGCGCGCTCGGCGAGGCGCCCTGCCTCCGCTGCGTCGCCGCTTTCGCCGGCAGCGGCCAGCGCGTGTCCGGCGTCACGCAAGGCCGCGACCGCGTGCGCCGGAGCGCCGGCGATTACCGCACCGGCTTCCATCGCGGCGGCAGTGAGCACGCGACGGCTTTGGGCCGGATCGGACTCCAGCGCCGCAAGCACCGCTTCGGCAGCAAGCCGCGCGGCGTCGAGGCGATTCGGCGCGACGATCGCGTCGGCGGCAAGGCAGCGAAAGGCCACCGCGTAGAGCGCGTCGCCCGCGTTGAGGCTCTGCCCGACGCCCCAACGCGCGGCCGTCTCGCCGGCGCCCTCGGCCAGCTCGTCGTGCAGCAGCATGAAGCGATCGAAGAGATCGAAAGCTGCGGCAACCGGCAACGCGTCGGAGAGTTGGCCGCCGTTGGCGCAGGCGGCCCACAAAAGCAGGCACGCGCGCAACGGGTCGCGGACGAACCCCGGCTCGAGCCGCTCGGCGATGATCTTGCCCGCGACGGATTCGAACGTAAAGCCGATCTCCGCGAGATACCGCGCAAGGGAATCGCGATGGGCGCTCAAAGGAACCGCGTCTGAAAGCGACGTCATGCCGGCAACTGCTTCGACCGCGCGGTCGAGGGTCGCCTTCCTCTCGTCCCAGGCCCTCCGTTCCTCGACCGCGTTCGCGATGACGGCGGGGCTTTAGGATGATAGCGGGGGCAGGTTTTCGATGAGGTAGCGGGCGCGCTCGTTGGAGACGCCGATCAGATTGTCGAGGCTCGTGAGTTCCAGCAGGCGCCGCATGTTGCTGTTGCCGACGAGCGCTTCGAGGCGCCGCCCCGAGCCGGTCAGCCGTTTGTAGAGCGAGATCAGCTCCGCCAGCGCAGTCGAGTCGAAAAAGCTCGCAGCGCGCAGGTCTACCAGCACGTCGCCTTCGTTCGCGCAGTCGCCGAGTGCCTCGCGCAGCTGCTCGCGGTTCGACACGTCCCATTCGCCGCGCAGCGTGATCACCCGCACGTTCTCGAATGAGGACGTCGCAATAGACTGGTCCGGATCGTCGTGCATTTCGGCTAGTTTACCTTAGATTGCGGCTCAGGCCAAACGTCAGAATTTGAAATAGATGAAGGTTGGCGAGATGCCTGACCAGGAGAAGAGCTGCAGCGCCAAGAGCAGCCCGGCGAGGGCACCCACTTGATAGACCGGGCGAAATGCCGGCCACGCGGGCGCGATACCGCCACGCTCGAGCAGCAGCCGCACCGCGCCGAAGGCGATGATTCCCGCCGCCAGAACCGCTTGCCAGCCACTCAACATCGCCGGGCCCCAGCCGCCGGCGAAGAGCTGCCCGTAGACCTGCAGCGCGACGGCGAACGTCGGCGAGCGGAAGAGCACCCACGCCAGCGTCACGAGAGCGAACGTGAGCGCGACGCGAACGGCCGCGATCGCCACGCTGCCGGCGCGCTCTTCGCGGCCGATCCCAAAGAGGCGCTCGATGCAGAGCAACGTTCCGTGGAACGCACCCCACGCGACGAACGTCCACTGCGCCCCGTGCCAGAGTCCGCCCAGCAGCATCGTGAGCATCAGATTGCGCAGCGTCTGCGCGACGCCGTGACGGCTGCCGCCCAGCGGGATGTAGAGATAGTCGCGCAGCCACGTCGAGAGCGTGATGTGCCAACGATGCCAGAAGTCGGTGATGCTCGTCGCGAGATACGGCATGCGAAAGTTTTCCGGAAAAACGAAGCCGAGCATCCGCGCGCAGCCGATGGCGATATCGCTGTAGCCCGAGAAATCGAAGTAGATTTGCATGCTGAAGGCAAAGAGCGCGCTCCACGCCGCAGGCGAGCCCGGGTGGCTGCCGATCGCGTCGAAATAACCGTTGGCAACGACGGCAAACTGATCGGCGACGGCCGTCTTCTTCAACAGGCCGAAGCCCGCGCGCGCGAGCCCATAGGTAATGTCCTGCGGCCCCGGCGGCCGCCAGGTGAACAGCTCGCCGAAAAAGAGTCCCGCGCGAACGATCGGCCCGGCGAGCAACTGCGGAAAGAACGCGAGGTAGAGCGCGTAATCGAACAACTTGCGCACCGCCGGCGTGCGCCCGCGATAGACGTTGACGAGATACGAGATGCTCTGGAAGGTATGAAAGCTGATGCCGATCGGCACGAAGAGCGAGAGCAGCCACGGATCGGCGTGCATTCCCGTGAGCGCGGCGATCGTTCCGGTCGCGAAGTTGGTGTACTTGAGGGTTCCGAGGAACGCCAGGTTCGCCCCGACTCCAAGCCCCAGCAGCAGCCGCGCGTCGGTGCCGGCTTCGCGCCGCCGCTCGAGCATCAGCGCGATCGCGTAGTCGCTGGCGGTCAGCAGCCAGAGAAAGACGACGTACCACGCATTCCACCGCGCGTAGAAGTAGTAGCTCGCAATCAAGAGCACCGCGCGTCCGTAGCGCCGCGGCAGGCCGTAGAACAGTGCCGCGACGATCGCGAAGAAGAGCCAGAACTCGTACGATTGGAAGCGCAGCGGAATGCCGATGCCGCACGCCGCGGCGAACCACGAGAGCGAGTGATGCTCCGGCGGCGCGCTCGCCGGCATCGCCGGCGGGCCGGCGGGTGGATTCGCGCGCGGGCCGGCGGGCGGATCGGCAGCCGCCGCGACTGGCGGCCGCGGATCGGCGAGCGCGGCGGCGACGTTGCGCCCCAGCAGGCGGCTGAACGTCGCGCTGCCGCTTGCGTTGAGGTGATCCTCGTCGGCAAATAGCTCGGGATGTTCGAGCGCGAGATAGGGCGCTGCGGGAAGCAGCCTCGCGTGCTGCATTTGCGCGATCGCCGCGAGCGAGCCGCTTGGCTCCTGCGTCGCGCTGCGATGCGCCGGCCGCGTCGGAATGCGCACGAAGATCACCGGCGTCCCCGTTGCCGCATAGCGCGCCGCGATCGGCTCCAGCCACTGCATGCGGTAGCGTGCGTAGGAAGCGCTCGGCCGCGCCGGCGCGAGCACCTGCGTGGCAATCGCGGTACGCGCATCGTCGCCCGTCCCCGGCGGATAGACGATCTCTCCGGTCGCGAAGTCCACCTGGAGACCGGCGAGCGATCCAGTACGCGGGTGTGCGGCAAGCGGATCGTACGCGGGATCGTCGCGCGCGGCCGACAGCGAGGCGACCCTGGCGAGCGGATCGGCCGCGAGCGCCTGCACGTCGTCGCGCAGCTCCTGGCCGCGCCAGAACAGGTCGATGCCGTGCTCGATGCGCTCGCGCGGGTCGGAGAACGACCCGGCGAGTTTGGAGAGATCGCCTAGCCGCGTTTGGAAGACGACGTAGCGCAGGTCCATCGGGCGGTCGTCGCCGTCGAGGCTGCCGATGGCGGAGTCGTCGTCGGCGTAGGTATCCACCGCGACGACGACGGCGCGGAAACGCCGCGCCTGCGGATCGATCGCGCGCAAAAAGAACGGCCAGCAGCGCGGCGTCGTTCCCGGCACGCCGCCATTGAGGAAGCGCAGCGAACCGCCCGTCGCTGCCGACGCCTCCCGCGGATCGAGCCCCGAGTAGATGCGGGAGTCGCCGAGCACGAGCACGTCGCGACGAGGATCCCCTTCGAAGGCGCGAGATTGCGCGATCGCCGATTCGAAACTCCCGGTGCTCGACGAGGGGTCCAGGATGCCGTGATAAAGCCCGGTACGAAACGCGCCAACGTCGATGAGCGCGAAGAGCGCGAATGCGGCAACGAGAAGAGCGGCCGTTTTCTTAGGAGGCGGTTCGCGCGAGGGTTGCACGGCTGGCTCCCTTGCGCGCAGATGGGTACGAGGCCTTTCGTGGCAACGTCGTCGTGACCGCAGCCGTGCGAGAGCACGAGGGGGTTCCCGTCGGGCTGATCACCGTGACGGTAATGCTCGGTCTCATCATGGCGATCATCGACACGACGATCGTCAACGTCGCGATCGATACGATCGGCGGCAATCTCGGCGCGACCGTCGACGAGGTCGCATGGGTGGCCACCGGATACATCCTGGCAAGCGTGGTGGTGATGCCGCTCAACGGCTGGCTCACCGCACTGCTCGGGCGCAAGACCTTTTACGCCGCCTCGCTGGCGCTCTTCACGATCGCTTCCTTTTTATGCGGCACGGCCCGCTCGATCTGGGTGCTGGTCGCCTACCGGATCATCCAGGGCATCGGCGGCGGCGCGCTCCAGCCGACCGCGCAGGCCATCATGTTCGAAACGTTTCCACCGGCGCGCCGCGGAGCGGCGATGGCGATCTTCGGGATGGGTGCGATGGTCGGCCCGGCGATCGGGCCCACGCTGGGCGGCTGGATCGTCGACAATGCGAGCTGGCCGCTGATCTTTTACATCAACGTGCCGATCGGCATCGCGGCTTTCCTGATGACGCTGGCATTCATCCCCAATCCCAAGTACATCGCCAAGCCCAAGGGCGGTATCGACTGGATCGGGCTGGGACTGCTAACGACCGGCCTATCCGCGCTGCAGTTCGTGCTCGAGCAGGGTGAGCGCGACGACTGGTTCTCCTCGCAGACGATCGTGCTCCTGACGATCGTCTCGATCGCCACGCTGACCGCCTTCGTGCTCAAGTCGCTGCGCGACCGCCATCCGATCGTCGACCTGAAGGTCTTCAAGTTCAGATCGTTTTCCGTAGGATCGTTTCTCGGCATCATCATGGGCTTCGGCTTGTACGGAACGGCGCTGATCTTACCGCTCTTCTTCCAGTCGCTCCTCGGCTTTACCGCGTTCGACACCGGCCTCGCGCTGATGCCCGGCGCTTTTGCTACAGCGGTCTCGATGCTGATCATCGGCCGCATCCTCAACAAGATCGATGGCCGCTGGTCGATCGTTTTCGGCACGCTGCTCTTCGCCTGGTCGACCTGGCTGCTCGGCGGACTCTCGGTGCAGGCCAGTTACTGGGACGTCTTTTGGCCGCGGTTGATCCAAGGATTCGCGCTGGGCTTCCTCTTCGTTCCACTCACCACGATCTCGCTGGGCGACGTGCCGGTGCCGGAGATGGCCGGCGCCACCGGCGTCTTCACGCTGCTGCGCCAGCTCGGAGGCAGCTTGGGGATCGCGATCCTGACGACGCTGCTCACGCATCAAACGGCCGTGGCGTGGAACGAGCTGGCGTCGGGCGTCACGCAGTCGCACGGCTACTCGATCGGGCAACTCACCGCGATGGTCGGCCAGCAGTCGGCGATGATCGCCTACAATTATCTCTTCCGGGTGACGGCCATCGTCTTCGTCCTCTCGACGCCGCTGATCTTTCTGATCAAAAAGCCGCGGCGGGTACGGGTGACGGCGATCTCCGCCGAGTGAGGTACTACTGGCTCACGACGCGCATCATCGCGCTGCCGGTCACCGGTAGCGAACTCGGCAGGCCGACGTAGGTAATCAGCGGCTTGAACGTCCCGGTGACCTGCACCTTCACGTAGGAAGTCGTCTTGGCCGGAGCGGTGCAGCTCATGGCGCAATGGGAGGATAGATCAACCCGCTAAGACTCGCCGAGCTGCTACCGCCGGTGGGCGCCGTCAGCGTCATTGTCGCCTTGCTGAAGTTCGTCGTCGCACCGGTTGGATGTCGAGGGTCACACCGGCTGCAGAAACCGTCGCCTGATTGAAGTTCGAACTTCGGCAACAGGTAAAGCGGGCAAAGCCGAGAGGATGGCTAAAGACAAGACAACGAGGGGCAAAACTGCCCCCGTTACCCTCGACCTCGTACCGTCTCTATTCTGAAATCACCATCTGTGAAGTACTGGACATGTTGAAAGTTGCTCCAGGAAGCACGCCCGTTACGAAACTGAACGGGACGGTGACCGTAACCTGGACGGGGCAGCCCGCACTATTGCACGAGTTAGGCCACGCGGCCGTAGCGGTCACGGTCTTGCCATTTGAGGCCGGCATGACACCGCTGAGGCTCTTCACGTACGTTTGCACATCGGAGGACTGGGCATCGCAGTGGTCGAGAAGAGTGCATCCCGATCCACGGACGATCGCCCACCGCGCCCCTTGACGCGCCAACTGCGCGGTTAAGCTGTACGTATACATCCCCCGGGCAAAGTCGATGATCCCCAACGTAAAGGCGAGGACGGCGCCGATGGCAATCACCGTCTCCGTCATCGTGCTGCCGCGTTCGCCGTGCCGCATCATTGCGACTCCACCCGCATCACGGCCGTTCCGGTAATCGAGAGCGACGCCGGAAGCCCAGGATACTTTATCAGCGGCGTAAACGTGCCGGAGGTAACGACCTTGACATAAGGCACCGCTCCTGAAGTCGTGCACGACGCGATCGCTCCGTTGGCCAAGCAGTACGGCTGCGGACTTGCGCTAAGATTCGGCAAGCTGCCGGCGTCGGCAATGGCGGCCTTCTCGATCCCGGTCGTATCGACGGCGGTTATTAGGCTCTGTGCGCCGTACTGAACGCCGGCCCGCGCCGCGTTCGCGGCGAGGATTCCGTCGTACGTGTACCGGCCGAAGTCGATCATTCCGATGAGGAGCAGGGCGAGGAAGGGCGCGACCAAGGCAAATTCGACAAGGCTCGCGCCCGATTCACCGATTCCGAGGGCGCGCAGGCGGCGCCCGAGGATTCGTAGGCTCATTGGGTCAGCACCACGTTTTGCGGTAGCGTGGTGCCCGGAGGAGGCGTCCCGAAGTTATAGCCCGACGTGCTCGTGAGGTTTGCCGATCCGAGGACGAGCACCGTGTAGTCTCCCAGCGCACCGTTGAAGTTCACACCGGTCGCACCGGGAGCGTAAACGAGCCCTTTCCAGTGGACGGAGGACCCCGATAGATTCGGGGCGGTGTTGTTGGTCGGGACCTGATAGTAGAGAACGTTGGCCTCGTTCCCCGTCGTTGGCGGCGAGATCGTCGCACTGGTAGCCGAGCTAAAGTCGGGCGCAGTCCCGCTCGCCGTGACGTAGAACGTCACGCCGCTGCCCACAAACGACGACCCGCTGAAGTTGCTCGTACCGTTGAGCACGTAGACTCCGGGCAGAAGCGAGACCGTGCCGCAACCGCCTACGGTGAGGTTGTTGTAGCAGCCCGCCGCGATCGTCGGATTCATGTTAGCCGTTAGCGTTTGACAGTTCGCCGTAGATGGCGGATTGTTCGCGAGGTAGTTGCACCCCGTGATCTCCGGGCACGGGTTCGGGGCGGTCATCTGCGGAGCGGGCGTCGCGCCCGTAAACGTAGTACCGCCGCAGACGTTAGGTGCGGATCCTGCATAGCCGATGCGCGCCGCGTTAACGCTGCCCTTATTGCAGAAGCTGCCCGAGCCGTTCATCGAGATGCCACACCCCGAAGCCGAGACGTTACCGCCGCTGAACGTCGAGGTCGACGTCGAACTGAGCAGATAAATGCAGTTGTTGTTTGTGCTTACGAGCTCCGCCGTCGCCGACGTCGTCTCGGTCATCGAACCTTTGCCGAAGATCTGAGCGAAGAACGACGGCTTCGTCCCCGTGATCGAGACGGAGACGGCGCAGTTATTTCCTGAGTAGGCTCCCGCTGCCGGCGGGTTGTTGACAGCTACCTGGCTGCCCGCGTACCCGTACATTGCGGCGTCCGTGTCGGCTGCGCTCTGGGCCGACGCCTTGGCCGGACAGCCGGCGGCGTCCAGCGCCTGCGCACCGCCGATCGCGGCGCTATCCACCGCGTTCTGCTGCTGGCGCTCTTGGTACTGCCAATATCCAACATCTACCGAAAGGCCGGTAAAACCGAGCAGCACCGAGAGTGAAATCGCCACAAACGGCAGCACGGCGCCCCTCTGACCTAAACCTCGTTGCATCGTGTAATCTCCTTTGGGTCGAGGCTTACTTGTGCGTAAAAAGAGCAAGGAGGCCCTTAGCTCCACGCGGCTGGATTATGGCACATGCTCGTTAATCCGTCAACAAAATTTTACGTTAATGCCAGGAGGACTACCGCCCGCCAGGCGAATAGGGGGGTCGCCGAGCAGCCGCTTTTCTGAGCGACGGTTTCGGCGCTGCCAGCCCCGACCGCCTAAGAAACGCGGCCGATGCTCGCTACGTTTCTCACCCCAGTCAGCTTTTTTTCACAAGGAGAAATGATGATCACGACACTCAAGCGCCTAGTCCGGGACGAAGAAGGCGCCACCATGGTTGAATATGGCCTGCTCATCGCCCTGATTGCCTTGGTTGCCATTACGGCCGTCAAAACGCTGGGCACAAACATTAGCAGCCTCTTTAACACGGTCGCGGGCTCGATCTAGGCACGCCGGACGGCACTAAGGGAGGATCGTTCTGCGACGATGCTCTCTTAGTAACGTCGGCGACCGCTAGCTTGGCTTAGCCCCCTCTCGCCTTATTCCCACGCCGAAATGAGCACTGCAGCGTCAGCTAAGGAGACAACGCCCATGCTTAGCCTTATCCACGACGAGAGTGGAGCCACGGTGATCGAGTACGGTCTGCTGGCCGGACTCATCGCGGTTGTGGCTATATTCGGGGTCCACCAACTCGGCGGAAACGTCGCCGCGCTCTTTAACGCGCCGCCATCTACCTCAAGCTTCGGACAAGGTCGCTGGTTCTAGACCGCAAAAAGGCAAGCAGCCGTGCTGAAGAAACTCAAGGAGCTGGTTGCAGACGATCGCGGTACGCAGGTGGTCGAATACGGCTTGCTGCTCGTCTTGGTTGCGCTGGTGGCCCTTGCAGGCATTGCGGCCTTCGGAACGAGCGTCAAGAATCTCTTCGTTCCGTTGACCGGCACGGTTTAGAGGTCCGGTCTGGTCGGTGCTACGGTAGAATCGTTATGGGCTGGACAATCGTTTCTTGCCCGAAACCATCGGTAAAGCTCGCGACGACGGTGTAACGCGTTGCAAGGCTCACCGACGGAGCACGCAACGTAACCGTCTCCGCGTCGGCCCCGGCCGAGATTCCCGTTACTTCATGCGATGCGGGATCGTAGAGTGAGATCCGCATATCGTTGCGCGGCGATAGAATCCGAACCACGATCGGTGCGCCGCTTCTAACGCTCGTCGACGCGACCTCGAACGTTCCGTTGGGGGCGTCATTCGACAGCGCCGCCGGGTCGCCCGAGCTGTCGTCTCCCGCAATCGCCGCAGCGGCCGCAGCAGCAGGCTTCGACGCTGCGGCAACCAGTAATCCAGCCTCGGACTCCGCGACCGAGTTTCCCTTCGTGACGTGCAAAGCGACATGAAGTTCACGTCCCTCAGCAAAAGGCGGGACCACGAGCTTCGCCTGTCCGCTGCTCGAGAACGGTTGCTCCGACCAGACCGTTCCGTCCGTACCCTCGAGCCGCACGTAGCCGCCGTCGCCCGTTGCAGAATAGGAGACTTCGACGAGCTCTCCGGGCTTGGCAATCATCGGGTGCACGGAGACATCGCTAATGTGCGCCGACTGCCCAGCCGACTGCACCGGATTGACGATGCGCGTGTCGCTCGTTCCTCCGAGCGGACCCTGCATGCCGAGCCGGATGGCGTACGGTCCCGTTTGAGCGCTTGCCGGAATCGGGATGAAGATCGAACCGGCCCCCTGCAAGAGCGGCCCTCCGGCAATACGCCGCCCATCCGCAGCCGTAACCAGGTACGAGAGCCGGCCGACTCCAGAGACGCTGTACTCAGCCTCGACGGTCGTCCCAGCAATCGCTTGCGGCGCAACCGCGAATGCAGCGATGCGCGGAAGCGCCGCGCTCAACATCGCCGCCAACGCGACGGATAAGACTCCGGCCGCCAATAAGGCGCTCGCCACGAGTGCGTGCGTCCGCGCGCGTTTGTATTGCGGGGGCGCCGCGGCCTCGACGATGCAGTGAACGCCGTCGCCGACAACCTCGGCGATCGCACGTTCGAAGGCCGGAAAATCGCGCGGCCAAACCGGGACTTCGGTCGAGCTGGTACAGTACGGAGCCACTTCGAAGAGGACCGGGTAGGCAAGGATGGGCTCCTGGTCCGAGAGCACCCAGGTGCGGCAGACGAGCGCCGATTTCGACCGGTTGATCACGCGCAGCACGTACGTCGCAACTCCGCGACGCCGATCGAAACTGCTCAGCGAAAACCATGCGGAAACGCTCCCGGCGGTCGTTTGCAGCGCGGTTCCCCCACGAAACCGAGCCGTGCCGATTTGGGCAGCCCGGCGCGTGGGTAACGCGCTCGGCAGTGGTTGCAGCGCACCGCTCAATTTGAAATGACCATCGCGGAGCTACTCGACATCGTAATCCCCGTACTGGGAAGGTACGGGAGCATGAAAGTGAAGGGATAGCTCACCGTCACGGTCACCGTGCAGCCCGGCGCGTGTGTCGTGCAGGTCCCCCACGATGCCGTGGCCGTGATACTGCTCGCCTTGGTGGCCCCGATCGAAAGGCCTTGGACGTAGGTCTGAAGATCGGACGAGGCAGCGTTGCAATGGTCGAGCACGGTGCAGCTAGAACCGCGGACGATCATCCAACGAGCGCCCTGGCGCGCCGCCTGGGCGACGAACGAGTAGGTGTACAAAGCGCGCCCGAAATCGATGATGCCGAACATCATCGCGAGCAAAACCCCCATCACGATGACGGTCTCCGGGAGGCTCGAGCCTCGTTGCAGATGATTGTCTCTCATTGATTCTGTACTCGCATGGTGGCGTAACAGCCTCACGTGGATGTTGCTCAGGTCATTCTGCTGGGTCGGATTGAGCAGCTAGGTGCGCAGAGGAGGTTCATTGCGACTCGACCCTCACGATCGACGTCGCGCTTAGCGGCATGCTGGTAGGAACCCCGGGGTAGTTCATCAGTGAGTGAAACAGTCCGGTCACCTGGACCTTGACGTAGTAAAACGTTCCGGGCGGTGGAGTCGTTGACGGACACGAGATAATCGCACCGTTCTGGGCGCAGATCCACCCCGGAGTGACTTGCCATTGGGAAAGATTCTGGGCGTCGTTGACCGCCGCGTTCGTTATCCCGGTCGTATCCTTTGCCTTTTGCAGGTTCTGCGCGCCGTAGCGCGCCCCGGCCGCGGCAGCATTTTGGGCCAGGATGGAAAAATAGGTGTACCTTCCCATCTCAATGAGGCCGATCACCAATAGAATCATCACCGGAGCCGCGATGGCGAATTCGACGACGCTGGTTCCCCGCTCCGAACGAAGAAATCGCATTCTCATTGTCCAAGCACCGCCTGCTTTATCAGCGACTGTCCCGGCGCCGGCGTTGCGAGATCCATGGCGTTGGCCCCGTTGAAGTTCATCGAGCCAAAGACGAGCACCGCGTACGTGCTCACGCCCTCATCAAAGTTCACGTTGTTCGAACTCGGGGCGTAGATCAGGCCGCTCGCCGCGACGTTGGGACCGTTGAAGTCGAGGCCCGAGGTATTTCCCGGAACCTGGTAGTACAGGACGTTCTGGTAGTTCCCGCTCGTCGGCGCCGAGAGCGTTACCGTCGCATTGTCGAATTGCGGCGCATTCGCTCCGGACGCAACGTAGATCGTAACGTTACTTCCTGTAAAGTTCGAGCCGTTGGTGTTCATGTTCTGACTGATCACGTATAGGCCCGGTTTCATCGTAACCGTCGTGCCCGAACCGCCGCCGTTCAAGTAAGTGTAACAGCCTGGGCCAATCGTCTGGCTGCCGCTCACATTCAATCCGGAACTGCAGTTCGTCGCTGGGGGATTGGAGGTGAGGTAGGCGCAGCCAGGGATCTCCGAACACGGGTCGGCCACCGAGAGCATCGGCGCCGGCGCGGCCATCGGAAAGGTCATGCTGCCGTAGTTTGGCGAGCCGCCCGCATAGCCGATACTGGGCGACGTGATTGAGCCGCTATTGAAATCGGCGGTATAGTTGATTGCGATCGCACACCCCGGCGCGTAAAGATTCGCACCACCGAAACTCGACCAGGTACTGGTGCTGAGCAAGTAGATGCAGGCCCCGCCGTTCGCGTTGATCGTTCCGACCGCTTGCGTTGACTCGGTCATTCCGTTCGGGTAGCCGAAGAGGCGGCTGAACCACGTCGTCACGTGTTGCGTCTGGATTTGCACGGACACCGCGCAGGAGTTCCCCGAATACGGTCCGCTGGTGGGCGGGCTCACGGCCGTCACGGTGGTATTGCCGGCGTTGTTGAAGCCGTTTTCCTGAGCATCGGCCACCGCGGCCGATTGGGCGCTCGCGGCGCTGACGCAGTTGGATCGCGCCAGCACTTCCGCCCCCCCGATCGCGGCCGCGTCGGTGGCATTCTGCTGCTTCTGCTGCCAGTATTCGAGGTATCCGACGTCAACCGACATCCCGGCGAATCCCATCAGCCCACTGAGCACGACCGCAATCAGAGGCAGCACCTGCCCGGATTGTCCGAGGCGTTTCATCGCGTAATAATCTCCGGAGTCATTACGAAAACGACGTCCGTCGCTTTACTTTGATAGGCGGTGGACGTGAAGAGCTTACCGAGGATCGGGATCTCCGACAGTAGCGGAATCTTCGAAATCGTCTTCTGCTCGACGCGTTGGACCAAGCCGCCCAGCAGAATGCTCTCGCCCGGCCGGGTGATGACGTCGGTCGAAAGCTGACTGACGGTGAGCGCGGGGATCGTGAAGCCGGAGACGACCACGGCGTTTGCATAATCGAGCGCCGAAACCGTCGGGGCGATCACGGCCTCGACCGAGCCGTTGCCGAGGATCGTCGGCGTGACGTTGAGCTGCACGCCGTAGTTCTGGTACTGAACGTTTGTCGCGCCGAGACCCGACGACGTCACCACCGGTATCTGGCCGCCGACCAAAAAGGTCGCCTTGCTTCCAGGGCTCGTCACGAGATCCGGACTCGCAAGCGCGCGCGCGTGTCCCTCCTGCATCAATAGGTTGAGGGTGGGGGCGAGCGTGGTGGCCCGGTAAAACGGCAGAATGTGTCCGGCAAGTCCCGAGCCCGGCAAGCTCGGCGTCTCGGTAATCGGAAAGATTGGCGGAACGAGCGTTGGAACCGTCGCCCCGGGCGGCAGTTGAGCGCCGAAGAGCGAGAGGCCTAAGTCGGACTGGGCCGTCTTATCAATCTCGAGCACGTAGACTTTGATGTTGACCTGGCTGTTGCTCAAGGAGTTGAGCCGGTCGATAAGCTGGCCGTTGCTAGCGAGGTACGGTCCGGCCAGACCGCGCGCGCGATCCAAGATTGCCTGCGCCGTGACGGCGTCGGTCGCATTACCGCTGACGATGACGTTGCCGTGGCCGTCGGGATCGACGCGGATGTTGCTGGCACCCGGGATGTTGGCGATGGCACGCTGCAGGTTCCCAAGGTTCTGCGAGATCGTCACGGCGTTGACCATCACCGCTCCTCTGGCGCTTTGAGGATCGGATCGAACCGGTTCACGATGTCTGCCAACTGCTGGAATTGGGCGCCGTCGGAAACCGAGCCCCGAACGACGATCGAATGATCGAAGCTAAGTACCTCGACGCTTGGGTAGCGCAGTGCGCTGCGCAACATCTGGGCGACATCGTCCAGCTCCTGGGCAGTAACGGTAATCTCATAGGTAAGGCGCTGTCCGCCCGCCCAGATCAGCAGGGTCGTGTGGCCGGGTAACTTGCCGTTGACGATCACCTGCGAGGTGCCAACAGGAACCGCGCCGGCGATCCGGCCGTCCCCGACGGCCACGCGGGTCAGACCTTGGGCCTGTACTGAGCACCGAGTGGCCGGATTGTATTGAAAGGAGCGACACCTGGTCGGCCGCTGCAGGTCGCGCCAATGCCAGAAGAGCCAGCGCTAGAAAGGCCAGCGCTGATGCCGGTGCGACGACCCGGCGCGTGATCGAATCCATTTGCCTCCTCCATAGGGAGCAACGGGCGTCAAATAGGCGTCCGCTATCCCGGGCATTATTGCACGAACTGCGGCGTTTATACGTTAACGAAACGACGACGTTGAGTTAGAATTGGACGCTGGGGCAGACGGCTGGGTTGCCAATGCGCCGATGTCAATGTCATGATACAGCCGCACCAGGAGCAAGGAGGTTCGCATGCGGCCTTTTCAGTCGGTGGTTCTTTTTGTACTCTTCACGCTGTCCTCGACGCTTATAGTCGGGGCGGCTTCGAGTCAAGAAGTGCCCCTCGCACGGGTTGCCCGAGACGCCGGTCTACAATACGAGTGGCTTTCGGCAAGCCGTGTGGTACAACTCAGTGGTCCCGGCATCGTGCTGGTCGTTCGCCCCGGCGAAAACCTGTACGAGGTGAACGATCGGGTCGAGGTGACTGCGGAAGCCCCTCATTACATTTCAAACGATATCTACGTCTCACAAGCGCTTGCCACTCACATTACCAATCTCGCACGGCAAGAGCAGCTGCTCATCGAGGCACAGGAAGCACAAGCGGTGAGTGAGGCCAGCTACGTTCGGAGTGAAGTGGCAGCGGGTGAAACGCACGGCACGATCGCTCTCAACGTTGCGCCGCTGCAGGGAGCAGAGGCGCTCCTCATTACGGGTCAGGCCCCGCCGTCGGTCCCAGTGATGATCACGCTTCTAGCAACGCTCTCCTCAGACTTGCCCAACGTACTGCTCAGCCGTCACAATCTGACGGCCGGGCCAGACGGGAAGTTCCAAGCCATAGTGCCGATTGCGCCCGACTATCTGCGCGACTCAATCATCCACGTCCTAGCGACATCGACGCCAGGCGTCATCTCTGCAAGTGCGCAGCTCCTGGTGCACGCGCCCAACAACGGCGTCAAGGTCCCAGCCGAGGCCACGCCGGGCGGCATCTGGTAAAGCGAACCGTAAATCGAGCCGATAACTAGTACTACGGAAACCCAAGGTAACCAAGGAGACATTGATGCTTAACCTCATATACTCGCTTGTACGCGACGAAGAAGCCGCGTCCATGGTAGAGTACGGTCTACTCGTGGCATTGATCGCAATGGTCGCTCTAGTCGGAGTTACCACCCTCGGCGTCAGTGTCAACTCTCTGTTCAACACCGTTGGAAACTCGGTCTAAGCAAATTCGACGGTATTCCACAAACGCTACAACTCACTAACCGAAGAATACACTTACTAAGGAGATATAATAGTAATTATGCTTAACACGTTCACATCGATGATCCGCGACGAAGAAGGCGCGACGATGGTCGAGTACGGTCTCCTCGTTGCCCTCATCGCCATGGTTGCCCTCGTTGGCGTCACCACCCTGGGTACCAACCTGAAGACGCTCTACACCACCGTCGCAGGCTCGATTTAATAGACGGTAGTCCAATGGCTGCGGAGCGCGTAAACTTGGAGGCGAGCGCGCCCCGCAGCCACCCCCTCATCACAAACCCACGCCTCGATTAAGGCACACATGCCGCTCGTCGTCTGGTTGACCCTCGCCGGCTGTCTTGCCGCCAGCTTCTGCGACGTGAAGACGCGTCGCATCCCCAACGCTCTCACCGGATCGCTAGCGCTCGGCGCAGTGATCGTTCACGCCTTTTACGGAGCGCGGCCGTTGGCGGCCAGCGTCGTCGTGATGATCGTCCTCACCCTCGCCGGGGTGCTGGTCTACTCTCGCGGTGGCATCGGCGCCGGCGACGTTAAACTTGCCATAACGGGCTCCGGCATGCTCAGCTACCCGCTCTGCGTGCCGTTCCTGCTCTACACCGGCATCGCAGGCGGCATTCTCGCCATCGTCTTCCTGCTTGCCCGGGCCAACGGGCGAGCGACGCTTACGCGCGCCGTCTACATGACGCTCGCGGGGACGCCAGGCCTGGCGGCCGACAAGCGCGAAAAGCTACCGTACGCGGTGGCTTTTGCAGTCGGCGCGCTTATGGTTGCGCTCTCCCAGAGTGTCGCACCGTTCTTGAGGATAACGATCTAAATGAATACTCGCCGAACCACGCTGCTCATCGCCATTATCCTGGCGGTGGGTACCGGCTGGCTGACACTCACCTATCTTTCGTCCCTCCGGCCAGCGCAGAACGAACAGAAGCCCGTCTTGATCGCGACGCAGGAGATCCAGGCCCGTTCGCGTCTGGTCAACACGATGTTTACCGTTGAGAACCGTCCAGCGTCGTCGCTAGAGCCCGACGCGATCAGCAATCCGAATCAGGCCATCGGCTCGCTAGCCTTGATCACGATCCCCGCCGGCGCTCAGCTCACGCAATCCGAGGTCGGCAGCAACGTGGCCTTTGCGCTTCCGGTGCGCCTGCAGCCCGGCATGCGCGCCGTCAGCATCCCAGTAGATCGCGTCAAGGGCGTTTCGGGCATGATCCTGCCCGGCGATCGCGTCGACGTGATCGCGATACCCCCGGCCCCCAGCGGCCAGCCACCGCCCAAGGCCGTAACGATCTTCCGCGGCGTTCGCGTTCTGACGGTGGGAACCGCGCTCGAGAACGCCTCGGCGACGCCTTCGCCGGAGGAGCAGACCGCTGCGACCGTGACGCTCGAGGTCAACCCCAAGCAGGCCGACATGCTTGCGTGGGCCGATGCCAACTCGACGCTGCGCCTGGCGCTCCGCTCGCCGCGTGAGCCGGTACGTTCCGAGCCAACCGAAGAGCTGGTGCTCGCAGGCAGCGGAGGCAGCGGTCCCGGGACGGCGCCGGCGCCGGTCCCACCCATTGGTCCGCCCGTCGCCGGTCCACCCGTTCCCCTCGTGCCAGCCGCAAATGCGATCCGCATCCTTCCCAATCCCGTGCAGGTAATCGTCGGCGACCAAGTCGTAAGCCCTGGCGCCGCGCAGTAGCTCTGCGATGACTGGTTTTCCCATCTCCGTCTTCATCGGTTCGAAAGGCGGCTCCGGAACCACCACGCTCTGTCGCGAGCTTGCGCGGGCGATGCGCGACAAGAGCAAGGTCGCGCTCGTCGACGCCGACCTCAGCGGTAGCCGCAGCATCGCCGTGCTTTGCGAGGCCGTGCGCGCGCTCGACGCCGAGCGCCAAGGTTCGTCGATTGCCTCGGTTCGCGCCGACGGCATCACGATCGTCGAGCTTGCCGACCGGTACGACGCCGTCTACACTCTTGACGAACGCAGCGTCGAAGGCGTGCTCGGCGACCTCGGCGCTTTCGATCAGATCCTCGTAGACGCGCCTCAACCGTTCTCGGCCGGGGCCCGGCCGTTCGTCTCCCGCGCACGTCGTTTCTTCATCGTTCTAGAGCCGACGCTGCTGGGTGTCACGGGCGCGCAGTCGATGCTGGCCGATCTGAAACGCTTCGGCATTCCAGCCAATCGCATCGAGCTGATCTCGAATACCCGCTCGGAGCCGGCAGGCGTCGCGCGCAACGAGATCGAGCGCGCGCTCGACGGCAAGATCGCCGCGGAAATTCCGCTTTACGGATCGCGCACGTACGCCAAAAACATCGCGGCGCTCCAGAAATACATCGAATCGCTTCCCGACGAAGGTTCGATGGAGACCTTGCAGCCGTCCTCGGGTGGCCGAGCGCCGGTGCCCGGCACCAACGGTCGCGCCGTGCCGGCGGCGCAGAGCGCACCGAATCTCGACCTTCGGCGCGAAGCCTTCAAACAAGAGGTCCACGCGGCGTTGGTAAAGCAGCTCGACCTCGTCAGCGCGAGCAGCGCTCAGGGCGACGCCGCCAAGTTAGCCGACCTGCGTTCCAAGATCGAAGCCATCGCCGCGTCGCTCGTCGCCGAGCGTAAGTTCCAAGGCACCGCCGAAGAGCTGGCCGAGCTGCGCCAAGAGATTGTCGACGAAGCGCTGGGTCTCGGCCCGCTCGAAGACCTGATGCGCGACGGGGACATCACCGAAATCATGGTCAACGGGCCGAACACGATCTACGTCGAGCGCCACGGTAAGATCGAGCGCTCGACGAAGCGCTTCAGCAGCGATCGACAGCTGCGGCTGATCATCGAACGCATCATCACCCCGCTGGGCCGGCGCATCGACGAGTCCTCCCCGATGGTCGACGCTCGCCTTCCCGACGGTTCCCGCGTCAACGCGATCATCGAGCCGATCGCCATTGATGGAACGTCGATGACGATCCGCCGTTTCGGCCAGCGCCGCCTCACCGCCGACGATTTGGTGCGGATCGGTGCCGTGCCGTATCCCGCGCTCGATTTCCTGCGGGCGTGCGTCCAGGCGCGCCTGAACTGCGTCGTCAGCGGCGGCACGGGTTCCGGAAAGACCACGTTTCTCAACGTGCTCTCTTCGTTTCTTCCCGATCGCGAGCGCATCGTCACCATCGAAGATGCGGCCGAGTTGCGGCTGAACCAGTCGCACATCGTGCGTCTCGAAGCTCGCCCGCCGAACATCGAAGGCACGGGCGAGATTCGCATCCGCGACCTCTTCCGCAACGCGCTGCGCATGCGTCCGGACCGCGTGATCATCGGCGAATGCCGCGGCGCGGAGGCGCTCGACATGCTCCAGGCCATGAACACCGGTCATGACGGTTCGCTGACCACGATCCACGCCAACAGCCAGCGCGATGCGATCTCACGTATCGAAACGATGGTCATGATGGCCGGATTCGATCTTCCGGTGCGCGCAATCCGCGAGCAGATCGCCAGCGCCCTCGACATCGTCATCCACACCTCGCGTCTGCGCGACGGCAGCCGTAAGCTGCTCGGTGTCAGCGAGGTCGTCGGCATGGAGAGCGACGTCGTCACGATGCAAGAGATCATCCGCTTCGCGCAGCACGGCGTTGACGCCGATCATAAGGTCATCGGCGAGTTCTGCTACACTGGCGTGCAGCCGATGTGTCTGAAGCGTTTCGAAGAGTACGGCGTTCCCTACGACTCTCGCGGGCTCAGCGAGTTGAAAGCCTTGGCAACATGGTGACCACGCTCGTACCGGGTGCGATCTTCCTCGGCGTCGTTGCGACGGTCTTTGCCGCGTTTTACGCGGTTTGGAGTTCGCTGAACCGCCGCGCCACCGCACGCGTGACCAGCCTCGAAGACAAGCTCGACCTCGCCGGCATCCGCATGAAGCCGCAGGAGATCGTGCTCACCGTCGCGGGCGGCATGGCAATCGTCTGGATCTCGCTGGTGCTCACGCTGCATACGGGATTGCTTACCTCGTTGCTCATGCTGCCGGTGATCGTCGCACTCGGAGCGGGGGGCTTCTACTTCTTCGTCAACTTCAAGATCCAGCGCCGTCTCGACGCCTTCGGGTCGCAGCTCGAACCCGCGATGCACTTGATGGCGGGCGGTCTGCGCGTGGGTCTGGCGCTTCGCCAGGCGCTGGCGATCGTTATCGACGAGCTGCCCGATCCCGCGCGCTACGAGTTCCGCCGCGTCGTCGGACAGGCGAACCTGGGCATGAGCGTCTATGACGCGATGGACACGATGGCCAAGCGAATGCCCAGCCACGAGTCGCTCATGATCGCACGCGTCTTTCGCGTGCAGTCGGAGACCGGCGGCGACTTGGCTCGCATCCTCGACCAGCTCGCCGAAACGATCAAAGACCGGCGCCACGTCGGCCGCAAAGTATCGGCCCTCACCGCCGAAGGCCGCATGAGCGCCTGGGTACTCATGCTGATCCCGGTCGCGCTGGGCGCCTTCATCGACCTCACTCAGCCTGAGATGGCGCACGCCCTCTTCTTCACGCTCATCGGTCACGTTGTGCTGCTCATCATCTTCGGGCTCGAATTTTTTGCCTTCATCTGGCTGCGCAATCTGCTGAAGGTAAACGTCTGATGGCAAACCCGATCGGTTATCTCATCGCGCTGCTCATCGCTCTTTCTGCGTTCTTTTTCGCACTTTCGCTGTTACCGACGAAGAGCGCGCTCTCCGAGCAGCTCGACGATCTGAAAGCGCGCGACCCGCTGCGCAAGGATCCCGCGGAATCGGTGATCGTCGAGAAACTGATGCCTGAGGAGCGCCGCGCCATGATCGCGCGCCAGTTGGCGGAGGCCGGCTGGTATACGACGACCCCAGCGAAGTTCGGGCTACGCATCGTCGCCGGTGCCTGTTTGGGAGCGGTGCTCACGCTGCTCGCCTGGCGCATATTCAATTTCCCTCTCGGGTTGCTGCCGGTACTGCTGGCGCTCTTCACCTTCTGCGGCGGCTATTCTCCCTTCTTTGCGCTCAACCGCGCGATGGAGACGAGGAAAGGCGCCATTCAAAAGGCGCTGCCGGAGTTTTTGGATATGGTTTCCTCGACCGTACAGGCCGGCCTCGCGCTCAACGCCGCGCTCGGATACGCCGTCGAAGCCGTGCCCGGGCCGCTAGGCGAAGAGATTAAAGAGGCGCTATCGGAGATCCGGCTCGGCCGTGCCCGCGCCGACGCGCTGCGCGCCGTCGGAGAACGCACCAATCACCCGGCCCTGCGTAACGCGCTGCGGGTGATGACGCAAGCCGAACGTCTTGGGCGAACATTTCCAAGCTGCTTAACGAGCTCGCCGCCGACGCCCGCCATCAGCGGCTGATGCTGGTCGAGGAGATGGCCGCGAAGCTCCCGGTCAAGATGGTCTTTCCCATGGTCTTTTTCATGATCCCGGCGATCATCACGATCATCTTCGGCTCGGTCGCCGCCAACTATTTCGCAACGCCCAAATGATCGTAGCGGTTGTCGCGGCACTCTTCTTCGGCTGCATCGCTTTTATCGCGACGCAGTCCAGTACGAGTATCTGCAGTGGGATAGTGCCTGCGGAAGACGGCCCGCGTCCCTCGAAGCCGCCCTATGCGTTCCTCGTGGGCGGTGCAGCCGCGATCGGCGGGATTCTCGCCTGGCAGGGCACGCAGCCGCTGCAGTTGGGAATCGCGGCCGTCGTCATCTTTGCGCTGGTGGCAAGCTGGACGAGCGATGCGCTCTGCGGGTTCCTCCCCGACGTGTTCACGCTAGGACCGCTCGGCGTGCTCGTGCTCTTTGCGCTGGCGCAACGCGACTGGGAGCTGATCGTCTCGGCCCTGATCGTGTTCGTTCCCTTTGCGGCCGCTGCGTTCTTCTCGCGCGGCCTGGGCATGGGCTGGGGCGATGCGAAGCTCGTTGCGATCACCGGCGCCGTGCTGGGTGCGCCGCTGGGAGCGATGGCTATGGCCGTTGCCTGCGCCGTGGCCGTCGTCGCGCATCGCTTTAGCTCAGCGCGTTCGCAGCCCATCGCCTTCGCTCCATACATCGCTGCGCTAACCGCGGTTGCATTGCCACTAGGTCTAACGCACTGACGCGCCTCGCCGTCGTCTTCTTGGGCGGCATCTACCTGATCATCGGGCCGCTCCTCGCGCCGCAAGACGGCGACATCTACTGGCAGCGCTGGCTCGGCAACCTCATCCTTGCAACCCATCACCTTCCGCGCGCGCTCGGCAGTGAGACTTTCACCGCAGCGGGCGCACCGTGGGTTCCGCAGGAGTGGCTCTTCAGCGTCATCGTCGCACTGTGCAACCAACCAGCACTGGTTTCTCGCGGTGCAGCTCGCGATGAGCCTGATCCCCGGATTGATACTCTGGTCGGTATGGCTGAGGGCCGGGGACGACGGACGCCCCCACCGGCATTGCGATCCTCTTCTGCGGCCTAGCGATGCTCGAATCGTTCGGGGCGCGCGCGCAGGTGCTCGGCTGGGGCGCTTTCGCAGCGTTCCTCTACTTTCTCGAGCGGCGCGACCGCTGGTACTACGCTGCGCTCGCGGTCACGGTGCTCTGGGCGAACCTGCACGCCAGCGTCGCGCTGGCGCCGGCCGTCGTCGCAGCGCGTCTACTCGGAGCGCTCGCTCGACGGCGGTCTGCGCGCCGTGCGGCGCGATCGCGACGTTATCATGCTGCCGCTGGTCGCGCTGGCGACCTGCGCGTCGCCACTGGGTTGGCGGCTACCCGCCTTCGCGCTCTCGTTCGTCGGCAGTCCCATCCGGCATTACATCGTCGAATGGCAGCCGCCGGGCCTCGGCGACACCTCGTTTCTGCTCGGTGCCCTCCCACTGGCACTCGCGGTCGTCATCGGCGGCGCAGCGACGCTGCTGCGACACAAGCGCGCGACACTGGTGGCCGCCCTGCTCTTCGCCGCAGCGCTCGGCGCGCAGCGCAACGTCGCCCTCTTCGCGATCGCCGCGGCGCCGCTGGCGGCTGTGGGTCTGCGAGCCCGCTTGCCGCGGCTGCGCGATCTCAACGACCGTCTCCGGTCGATGGTTCCGATTGCAGCGGTACTGGCATGCGTGGCGTTCGTTCTTTCGCGCGGTCGGCATGGTGCGCGTGCGCGCGAAGGAGCCGCCACGCCTTCCGTTCGCCGCAATCGCGCAGATAGGCGCGCTCGGAGGCGACCACAACCTCTTCTGCGAGGACTTCACGTGGTGCAGCGTCGCGCTCGCCTATCCCGGGCTGCACGTATTCATTGACGGCCGCTGCGACGCATATCCGTTGCCGGTGTGGCGCGAGTACGCCTCGGCGCTGAACGCCGCCGGTGCAGAGCTGGAGCGAGCCGCTGACGCGCTACGGCGTCGACGTCGTCGTCGTCAAGGACGGCAGCCGTTTCGCGCGCGCATTGGCCACCAGCGCGCAGTGGAGGCGTTCGTTCGCGAGATCGCGGGTTCGCCGTCTATCGCCGTGCGTGAGCGCGCTGCGGGCTCGGCGCGCCGCCGACATCGCCGCACTCGGCGCGATCCTGCTTGCGGGCGGCGCTGAGCGCGTTTTGGGCATTCTTTATTCCGATCTTTCAATCGCCCGACGAGCCAGCGCACTTCGATTACGCCGCGTCGATTTACGGCGCCGGACGCCTCATCGAGCGCGCGGACGGCAGCCCCAGCATGGATCGCGAGTCCCTACGCCGCATACCTGCTGCGCGCTGCCGATTTCAACCGGATCGCAGGGCACTCGCCGATGCGCGTCGCGCCCGGTTACGGCAGCCGCGCGTATTTCGTAGCGCTCTCGATGCGGCCGCGCCGAGCGTGCGCGCGGCGCAGCCGCCGCAAGGCCGAATCAGCTACATCGTGCGACTCTATCCGTTTGGCTTCTATGCGCTCGAAGCGATCTGGATGCACGTGATCGCGTTGCTTACCGGCTCGCTCGCGAGCCTGTTCTTTGCCGCGCGTCTCTTCTGCACGGCGCTCCTGATGCTCGGCCTCTATTTCAATTACCGCACGGCGTTGCGGCTGGGCGTGCCGCCCGCTGACGAGCGCGGCGCTGATCGGCGCGATCGGGATATTTCCGATGACGTCGCTGGTCTCGTCGTACGTGCAGCCCGATAACCTCGCTTATGCGCTGGTCTCCGCGGCGCTTTTCTACGCAACGAAGCTGCGCGACGGATCGCTGACGCCGCCGCGAATCGTGCCGCTGGGAGTCGCGCTGGGTCTGCTTGCCGTCACTAAGTACCAGTTCTTCCTCAGCGCGACGCTGCCGATTGCGGCGTTGCTCGCCGTGACGCTCACATGCTCCAAGTGCTCAGCCGCGCGCGGGCTGGTCACGTTCGCTGTACTGCTGGCTCCGGCCATCGCGCTCTTGAGCGTTCAGCATTGGATCGTCGACGCGGGCACGAGCGTCGCTCACACCGCGCCGAGGGACATCAGCCTCGCCTACGTGCGCGGCGTCGCGGTGCACGGACCGGCTGCACTGATGGGCTATCTCGCATCCTCGGTTTCAGGTGCGTTTCTCGGATGTTTCATCACCGGGATCTGCGCCGCCGGCTACTGGGGTGTCCTGGGCTGGGGCGACACGCCAATCGTCATCGGCACGCCGCTGCTCGAAGAGCTGTTGCGCGGCGCGATCGCACTGATCACGCTGATCGTCGCGGCCATCGTGCTCTTCTACTGCGCGCGCAACGCGATCGGGCTGGTCGCGGCGGCCGCGCGCAACCACGCGAGAGCCGCCGCACGCATCGCGGTCGCCGATCCGGTGATCAACAGCTATCTGTTGTTCGCCGCGATCATCGTCGCGCTCTATGTGGCGACCAACAACGTGTTCGGCGTCTCCGGGCGGCACTGGTATCCTTACATTTTTCCTGCGTTTCTCTGCCTGGTGTGGTACGCGCCGCGCTCGCTTTTCGGGCCGCAGACAGCGCGTCGGCACCGTCGCTGCCTGCATGCTCCTCGCGTACTCCGCCGTCGCGGCGGCCTACGCGTTGGCCGGCGCGCAGCGCCGTTATTACGGCATGCAGATTGCGGCATACGTTACTGCAGACGCGCCCCCAAGCGTAGCAGGCACGGCACTCGGAGTGCAGTGGCCGCCAGCCGACGGCACGTACATTTTCGCGCCCATCTCCGGGAAAGTTCAGCTACGATCGTGGCACGCCAGTCGCGTTCACCGGCACCGCTATGGGCCCGGACGGCACCGGCGCGCAGGATGTCGCTGCGCTGCTCGACGGACGACAGCCCATGGCCGTGCTGACACGGCAGTATCTTTTCGGCATCGCCGAAGCGACGCACAGCATCGCCGCGGGTTACAGCGGCTTCGGCGGCTATATCGCCACGGAACGCCTCGCAGAGGGCCCGCACACGGTGACCGCGTTCGCGCGTACCGGCGCCGGCGGCTCCTACCAGTCCGTGAATCCGTCGCGGGTCTTCTTCGTCACCGCGTCGCAGGGCCGTCTCTCGCCGGCCTTCTTAATCACGCTGCCGCGCAGCGGTGCAATCGGCAGCCTCGCCGCCGCAAGCGCGTGCCGCGGCACCGTAAGCACCGGCACCGGGGGAGTAACGACGATCGCGGGTTCGATCTTGCTGCTGCGAGGACGCGTTTCGCTTCCTGCTCGCGCCGGCAACGGCGTAGCCTTCTGGCTGCGCGCCGGCGACCGCCCTATCCCGCAAAGTACGATCCCGCGAAAGGGACGTTCCTTGCAACGCTTCCGACGACAACACTGGCGCCCGGAGCCTACGATGTTGCATTCTACGCGCGCGACGCGTCGCTGCACAACGCGTTGGTAGCTACACTTCCGCTACGCGTGCTCGCGAGCACAGCACCCGCACCGTTCGTCGCAAATGCACCGGCGGAGTGCGCCGATCCCCTCAAGGAGCTGGCGCAGACCTTCTCGTAGCGGCGCGGACCGCCACGCCAATCGTCGCCGCGAGGGCCGCCCACGTCGGCAAGTGCAGCCACAAGTAGATGCCCGTTCCGATGGGAATGCGAGCGCGAACGTACGCTCCCCAGGAGAGATCCGCCCATGCGTCGCGCGGCACGTTCGCGACGAACGGCTGCGCCGGCCCCGCATGCGCCAGCGCGTGATTGACGATCAGAAGCGCGCAGAACGTAGCGGCGACCACGACGGCCTCGTTCAGCAGCGGCGGCTCGAGCAGCTGCCATGCCAGCGTGCCCGCAATCGCCGCGGCGCCGGGAATCAGAAATCCCCAACCCGCGACGTAGAGCCACGGTATCGCCAGCCCGACGATCGCCGCGACCAGCAGCGGCGCCGCGCGCGGCTGTGCGCGCAGCATCACCAGCGCGGCGGGGATCGCTCCGACGACCTGGTTCCAGTGCACGTACGGTCCGCCGAAGACTGCGAACGCCATCGGTACCAACGCGATCGCCGCAGCGCTATAGCCACGCCGCTTGAGCGCACACGCGGTCGCGATGCCGGCGACCGCTCCAATGGGGTACCAGATGCTCCCTGCCCGCTCGGCGAGCGCGTCGGGAAAGCCCATCGCGTGCACCAGCACCGTCAAGCTGTATTGGCCGACATCCGCTACGTCGGAGAGCGCATGCGCCGGCAACGCGCCGCGCAGATACTCCACGTTGCGATCGAAGCCGAAGAGCATCGTGAGCGCGAGCAGAACGAGCCAGGCGCCAATGATCGAAAAGCGCGAGCGTGGTGCCGCGATGAAAATCGCCGGCGCAGACCGGAAGCGCGACGTGCGGCTCGATCATCGCCGCAGCGCACGCGATGCCCGCCCACGCCGCGCGCCCGCGCGCGAGCAGCAGCGCGGCAATGCAGATCAGCGCAATCGCCAGCGGTGCGATCTGTCCGAGCGAGAGCGACATCATTGCCGCAAACGCGATAGCGGCGAGTATCGCGCCCCAACGATAGCCGGTCAGCGCGCGCAGGACGAGCGCGATCGCCGTCCATGCAGCCGCTAGCAGCGTCGTCCATAACAATGCAGCCTGTTCGAGCGGAAGACGGCTCAGCGGCACGAAAAGCCCGAGCGCGTACGGCGGAAGCGGCGCCGGATCGGTTACGTGACCGGTCGCACGCGCAAGCAGAGGGGAGGCCGGCTCGCTCTCGCACGAATACAGCGGCTCCTGCCGGTAGGGGTCGAGGCCCTGCCCGGCCAGCCGCCCGGCGCAATAGAAGCCGCCAAAGTCCGAGAGGAGCTGGCCTTGCTGGAAACGCCAGAATCCCCACAGGGAAGAGCCGACCACCAGGAGCGTTAACGCCAAAACGAGCGCGCTGAGCCCCTGCGACGCGACCGGTTTCATCACAGATGGCGCTCTGCGCAAATTGCCGCTGGATTTCCTTCGTGGTATAATGCGGTTGATGTTCGCGCCGCGTGATATGCGACGTTCTGATTTCTTATATGCACTGGTCGCGACCGCGGTCGCCGGCATGTCGCCCAGCGCTGTGGCAGCTGCCGTGCCCAACGCGACGCGCCGGGTGCTCTGGCTGCGCCGCGAAGGCTACGGGGAGGAGATCTCTGTTCCGTTCTGCGTTGACGGTCGCACCGTCTACGAATCGGGCTACCGCTCCATCTGCTGGCTGATGCGCGACCACCAGATCGCGCCTGCGCAAGGATACGTGCAGATCGACATCGTCGAAATCGAAGCGCTTTGGGAGGTACAGCAGGCCCTGCTGCTTCACGGCATTAACCGCCCTCTGGTCATTACCAGCGGGTACCGCTCGGCGCAGACAAACGCGGCCACCGAGAACGCCGCTCGTAACAGCATGCACTGCTACGCTAAAGCGGCCGACATGTACGTGGACGGCATTTCGACGGAAAGCCTCTTTGACACGTGCTGGTCGCGCGCCGTCTCCGGCGGCATCGGCTATTACTCGAGCCACGTTCACCTCGACTCGGGAACCCGCCGCTGGTGGGTCGGGGACCTCGCGATCCCGGCTTTCCGGCCTCGAGCCGTGGCTATCCGAGGAACATCTGCCGTTAACACGTAAACACCCCCTCACGGCCGGCGCGCCTCCGGCTAAACTCTTCGGCGCGGGGGGTATAAGCGCGTTAGATGGTGCGAGTAACTCGAGCCTTCAGCCACATTGCCTCACGGGCGGCCCGCCTTGGAGCTGGCTACCTCGGCGTGAACGTCCTGCTACTAGCCGCCGAAGCCAAGTGGCACGTTGTCAGCAGGCTGACCATCTGGGACCTCCGAGAAATGAAGACCCTGGCCTCCCTCGTCGGCGAGACGGTTCGTGTAACTCAACAACTCCACCACTTCCACTAGCGCAGCGGCAGCCGCACGTGCGGTCGGTGTGTCGTGCCTGAGTTGCCTGTTACGGTCCTACTGCCCGTGTACAACGGCGAACAGTATCTGCGCTCCGCAATCGACAGTGTGCTCTCGCAGTCGTTTCGCGATTTCGAACTGCTCGTTCTTGACGACGGGTTGACCGACTCCACGCCGGACATTCTGGCCGATTACGCCCGGCGCGACCCGCGCGTTCGCGTGCTGCGCCATGAGAACCATGGTGTCGGCTATACACTCAACCGAGGGATCCGGGAGGCGCGCGGCTTGCTGGTCGCCGAACTCGGCGCCGACGACCTCGCGCTCCCCGGCCGCCTCGAGAAGCAGGTCTCATTCCTCGATGCAAACCCCGACCACGTTTTCGTCGGCGGCCAGCTCCGCATCATCGACTCCCACGACAGGCCGATCGGCCTGCGTAAGTATCCCACCGGCGACGACCAACTGCGGGCGCACATGCTCCTCTACAATCCCTTCGGAAGTCCCTCGCTGATGTATCGCCGCAGCGACGCGATCGCGGCAGGCGGCTATACCTCGCGTTTCAAGACGAGCGAAGATTACGACCTTCTCTTCCGTCTCGCCAAACGCGGAAAGATCGCTAACCTGCCTGTGCCGCTCACCGCGTATCGCTTTCATGAGGCCTCTACCAAATCGCAGCAGACGCTGCGCACGCTTCGCGACACGATCGCGATAAAACGCACCGCGTTCGCCGAGTACGGTTACCGGCCGACACTGCCGGCGCGGGCGGTCAATCTTGCCCAGGACGCGCTCACGAGGCTTCCGGTGGGCGTAGCCTACTGGCTCTTCACCAAACTCTTCATCCGTTCCGAGCGCGCCTGATGGCATCGATAATCATCGCGGCCTGATCATCATCGCCGTATACATCGGGACAAAGCGGCTTCCGGGCTTCAGACCGCCGGCGTCATCGCGATTACGCTTGCGGGCATCGTGCTGGCGATCTTTCCGGGGCTTTCGAGCAACGTCGCCGCCGTGCTTCACGTAGGCCGCGGCACCGACCTCATCTTCTATTTCGCAATTTTGGCGGGCCTCTTCATCGCCTCGAATTTTTATTTCCGCTTCAAGCGCCATGAGAAATGCTCATCATCCTCGCGCGCCAGAACGCGCTCGACCACGCACGAGCGCCTGCGCCTGGCGCAGCGGAGTCCTTAGTGGCGCAAGGCGATCGAGCGATAGAGCAGGTCGAGCAGGATCTTCACTGAGTCGAAGCCCGATTGACCCTTCTTCCGCGAGTACTCGGTATAATCGATGTCGCACTGGAACCTCGACGAACGCCAGCTCTCGTGCCCGATTTTCTGTAGAATCTCCGATGCATGCGCCATGCTGCGGTTGTTCGATGCGATCTTTTGCGCCGCCCGACGGGTAAAGGCCCGCAACCGTTATGCGTGTCGCTGACCTTCAGGCGCGCGTGCATGCGTGTAAAGAGCAACGCGCTCAAGCAGCAGCCGACGCAATGGCGGCACGCTCGATTCGACTCGCGTAAGAAACGCGAGCCTAGCGCCACGTCGGCGTTCGACCGCTGCGCGAGCTCGAGCAGATCGGCGAACGACGCGGCGACGTGCTGGCCGTCCGCGTCGAACGTGCAGACGATAATCTCCGCGCCATGCCCTAGCGCGTAGTCGATGCCGGTCTGCAGCGCCGCTCCTTGGCCCAGGTTCGTGATGTGCTCGACGACGTGCGCTCCGGCGCGCAGTGCCAGAGTCGCGGTCTGATCGGCCGATCCGTCGTTGACGACGCAGACGTTGCCGTAGCCGGCGTGGCGCAGCCCGGCGACAACCGTGCCGATGCTCTTGGCCTCGTTATAGGCGGGCACGACGATCCAAACGGTTTCAGGTGGGGTCATCGTTTCTCTCTCATTTGCGAGCTGAAAAGCCATGCCGTGCCGCCGATCGGAAGAAGCGCCAGCGAGTGCGCGGCGTACGGCACAACCAGACCGAGCGCTGCGATCAGATATGCGGCGACGACCGCACGCGTGCGCAGCGGCTCTTCGAGCGCCGTCATCGCGTACAGGACGGTTGGGACGAGTAGCGCGGCTTCGTACGGCCACGAGTGCGGGCTTGTAGCCAGACCGAGCAACGGCGTCAAGCTGGCTGCCTGCAGCATCGGCGCGCGCGCCAGCACCGCGAAGCCCGCGACGAAGACCAGCAGCGCTAGCCCATAGGCGAACGATGCCGGCACCCTCAGCGCCAGCAGAAGCGTTGGTATTGTATACGCTTTGTGCGCGTTACCGGCGAACTCGCCGGCGTTCGTGCCGGCAAGCAACCGCACGTAGTAGTTAGGCCACGACCAGTCTCCGTGCGTCGCCAAAACGCTTAGAAAGTACCAGGCTGCCCCAACGGCTGCGGCGATCGCTAGCGCACGCCACTGTGAGCGCACGAGCAATAGCACCAGCAGCGGCAGGCCGACGCTCGGCTTGTAGAGCAACAGCCCGATCGCTACGCCCACGAGAACGACGGATCCGCGCATTAACGCCCAGATTGCACCCAGCGTCAGCACCAGCGCTAGCGTCGTGTTTTGACCCAGCTCGACGGAACTGATCGCCGGGCCCCACGCGAAGACCGCCACCAACGCGAACCACCGCGCCAGGCCGTACGTCTGCGCGGCAATCAGCGCGCAGAGTCCCAGCAGCAAAACCATCGTCGCGTCCTGAAGGACCATCGCCGCTACTGGATTCAGGTGCGAGAACGGCGCGTAGAACCACGCGAAGCCTGGCGGGTAAACGAACGACTGGGGCGTGATGTGGCGCGCATGCTGCCACGCGGAGAGCGCGTGAAAGTTTGTGAGAAGCGACGTCCCTGCGGTGGCTCCGGCCGACCAGAAGTTGGCGAAATCGCCGCGGTACGCCACGTCGAGGAACCACTGGGGAAAGATGATGAACGGGGATGACGCAACGACGACGAGCAACGCGCCGTAGAGCGCGATTCGCTCCCGCGAGAGGCGCAGCGGCACCGCCTCTGGGATCACGCCGGAACTCCGGCCCCGGTCGCTGCTACGACGGTCGGGCGCGCAAGCAACATCGCGCAGATGACGAGCGTCAGCGAACCGGTCCACGTTGGCAGGCGCAGCAGCCACATCACGAGATGGTTCGTCGAGCTGCTCAACACGAATTGCCGCCAGCTGGCTTCGGCCAGGCGCGGATCGATCGGGGGATACGCGTGCGAGTGCGTCAGCGCCGCGCCGCCTCCCGCCAAAGATAGTGAGAAGAGTCCGAAGATCGCGGCGAACGCCGCGATGGCCGACCCAAGCGCGAGCGCGCGATCCCGCCGCCAGAGCACGTAAACGAGATACGCCACGGGGACGAACGGAGCGAGGAAACTCACCACCGACGTTGCGTACATCCACGGAACCGCGAGCAGCACCAGCGCCCCAAGCAGCCACCCACGCAGCTGCGCCGATTTTCCGAAGAGCAGCAGCGCCGCAGGCACTGCGGCAGCGATCTCGGCGGTGTGGACGAACGAACCGCCCAGCAGCGAGACCGCGGGCGGCACGAGCACCGCTAACGCCGGTTCGCCGTAGCGCCGCGCCAAGACGATCCCTGAGGCGACGCCCAACGCAATCGCCGTCAGGAACGAGATGCTGCCCAGCAGCGCGGCGCCGGCGTCGGGCACGCCGAAGGCGGCCGCAACCGTCGCCAAGCTATATTGATTGTCGCGCGAGACTTCGGCGAGCGCGTGCGCGGGGACGACGGTGGTCGCGTACGAGAGCGTATTCGCCGCTCCGGCCGTGAATACGCAGAGCGCGCCCAGCACCGCGAAACCAGCGATCAGTCCGAGCCGAATTGCGGGAAACGCAAAGAAGCATCCGATCGCGGCCGGCAATGCGATCTGCGGCTCGACCATCGCCAGCGACAGCGCGATGGCGGCGGCGGCGAGCCGGCCGCGCTGCGCGCAGAACGCGCCGACGAGCACAGCGCACAGACCAAGCGGGAGCATGTTGCCGGTGGAAAACGTCGTTAGGCCCGCGGAGAGTCCGAGCGCGGCGATGCCCACGGCGAACTCACGCCCGCTCAAACGCGCCAGCGCCCACGCCGCCAACGCAAGCGCGGCAGCGAGCAGCAGCCACCACAGCGTTGCCGCCGTCGTAAACGGAAGCAGCGTCAGCGGCGCCATCATCGCCATCACGTAGGG
The DNA here is from genome assembly GCA_963844705.1 of Vulcanimicrobiota bacterium. Classification (GTDB taxonomy): domain Bacteria; phylum Vulcanimicrobiota; class Vulcanimicrobiia; order Vulcanimicrobiales; family Vulcanimicrobiaceae; genus Cybelea. The sequence goes on from CAWJPI010000001.1 coordinate 1,362,299, forward strand.
CGGATACGGAGCGGGGACCGTGACGTTGGGCGGGACGCGATAGAACGGCGCGGGCGTACTGGCTTCGCAATCGTGAAGCGACGACGCGAAGTACGGATCGGCGCGTTCGCGCTGCGCGAGCGCCGCGCAGTAATACGCGCGAAAGTCAACGCCCAACCAGCCGCTGCTGCGATCGCCGCCGAACTGCACCGCTATCGGCGCGATAACGAAGAGTGCGGCAACGACCGCTGCGACGCTCGTGCGACGAATGCTCAACGGCTGCACAGATTTCACCATCAGCCAGAGCAATAGGCCCAGCGCACCCCACGTGGGCAGGCGTACGGCCCACGCTGCGACGCTCCCGCCGGAACTGCCGCGCGCGTACGAACTCCAGGACGCTTCCGGCAGCCGCGGATCGATCGGCAAGGCGGCCGGGTGCGCGCCGATGTGCGGTCCCGAGATCGTATAGAGATGCTGCAGCCCGAAGACGAGCAGGGCCGCACCGATAGCGGCGAAGAGTACGAGGCGCTGGTTCCCTTCCCAGTAGCGCCACGCGAGATAGCCAACCGGAAAGAGCGGCGCGACGATCATCGCCGGCGAAACGACCCAGCCCCACGGCACGACCAGCAGTAGTGCGGCCAGCACCGCGGCGCCGCGGTACTTCTTGGGAGCGTACGCGATCAGCAGCGCCGCGGCGGGCGCCGCAGCAGCGATTTGGGTAACGTGAATAAAGCTGCCGCCGAAGACGGCAAACGCGGGCGGCACACAGGCCAGGAAGGCGGCGTTGCCCGTCTTACGCGCGAGCCTGCCGGCGACGAACGTCCCGGCAACCAGCATCGCTGCGTACCACGCACCCCCCAAGCGCACCGCGGTGGCCGGCGCGACGCCGAGCGCGGCGAGCACGGCACTCGTACTGTATTGCGTGTCGCGCGTCAGCTCGGAGAGGGCGTGCGCGGGCAGCACGCTGGTAAAGTATTCAACGTTGACCGCGGCCCCCAGCGCGCGTAGCGAGAGCGCGCCGAGCGCCGCCAGCGCGAGCAGCAGCGGCAGGCGCGTGGCCGGCGCCCACACGGCCAGCGCGAGGCAGACGGGAAGCCCGAGATGGGGCTCGATCATTGCGCCAGCGGCGAAGAGCGCGCTGGGCAACCAGCGGCCGCGCCAAGCGAAGTAACCGGCGAGGCAGATGCACCCGGCACTGAGCGGCACCACCTCGCCGAAAGGTAACGAGAGCGCACCCAGCGATAGTCCGAGGAACGCGAGCGAAACCTCCCACCCGACGCCCGCGAATCTCCCGAGCGACCACACTGCGGCGAGCCACGCTAACGCAAGTAGCGCCACCCAGAGCGAGGCCGCCATCGCAAACGGCAGCCGTGAGAACGGCACGAGCGACGCGATCGCGTAGCCCGGCAGCGGCGCGGGAATCGTCACCCCGGGATTCTTCTCGAAGAAGCGCACGGGCCCGATGCTGCGCTCGCACGCGCCCAACGGCTCGGTCAGATAGGGGTTGGCGCCGGTCGAGGCGACGCGCGCCGCGCAGTAGAACGCGCGGAAGTCGCCGACGAGAAAGCCGGTCCGGGTAACGATGTTGGTCTGCGCAACGACCGCCAACAGCGTCGCGAGGACGATGCCGGCGGCGATCCACCAACCGCGCACCGCGGTTTTACGAGCCCGCGGCGAGCGGAAGTTCGGCTTGTGCTGTCGGTTGGTAATCGAGCTCGGCGGCGATCTCCGAGAGCCGCTCAAGCACCATGAGGTGACGCTGCTCCAGCTTTACGGCCAACGGGGCGACCCACGCCTCGTGAGCGTCTCCGATGAGCAGATTGCCGCGATAGAGCCGCCCAGCGCTGCGATAGTGAGCGTACGCCGCGCGCATGTCGCCACGCTCGTACTGTTCGTCGCCGTCGTTGACATGCGCGACGAAGCCGCTGGTGTTGACGATCACATTGTCCAAGTCAAGCGAGAGATCGTCGCCTGCTCGGAAGTACGCCTCTACTCGATCGAACCCAACGATCTGCGCGATCGCTTTGCGAATGTTGGAGCACGCGGTGCGCAGGCTCTGCGCTACCAGATGCTTCTCGGCGTCGGGCCAGAAGACCTGACCGAGCTCTGCGCGCGAGACCGTGCCGCCGGGCTGCAGCGCAACGTACTTGAAGATCTGACGGTCACGGCGTCGCACCCACTCGATCGGGCGGCGATCGATCTCGGCCCGAAACCAGCCAAAAAGGCGCACATGCATCGGCGTCGCCGCCTGTACCCGCCGGCCGTAGCGATCGTAGAGACGGCTGCGCGAAAGCGCGCGAAGCGGACGGTAGCCGTCGGGTGTGTGAACGACGAAGAGGCCTTGCTCTTCGAGCGCTTGGAGCTGATGGCGGTCGTCGAGATACGATCCGGTCATCAGTTTGAAGACGAGATCGGCGTCTTTTTCAGAGACGTGCCGCAAGCCGTCGGCGATGAATTCGTTGAACAAGTGTCCGTGACGCAGTCGCCAGTTTTCGAAGGCTTGCGCGAGGCTGCAGTTGTCTTCTGCCCCTTTGCGCAGTGCGCTGCTCACGACGTGCGGCCAGCCGTCGGTAACCTCGAGCATGCGCAGGACATCGGCATGCGTGAACGGCACGCCGACGGTCTCGGCGAGATGGCGAATGCCAGACGCATCGAACGCGAGGCGTTCCGCGTCGCAGAGCGATGCGGTGCCTTGCGCGACCAGGCGGCCGACTTGGAAAGCGGCGCGAGAACGGCAGGCGACGAGAAGGGTCACGCCTTCAGGCAAGTCGTCGATGAGCGCGAGAACGGCCGCGATACCCTCCTCGTTGGGAACGGCAACGCAGTCGAGCGCGAGTTCGACGGGCGCCGCGGCCGCGAGGGCGGCCAGAGCATCTTCGTGGGAAGCAACGTCGAGATCGGGATCGAGGGCTTTGGCGATTGCGTTCCAAACGGACGAAGCATCCGAGTCCGGGTTGACGACGCCGTAGGCTCCGTTCGCTGAGCAGTGGCTCAAATAGCCGACCAGCGCCATGGTCTTTCCAAATCCTGGGGGCGCGATCAGAAAGCGAACGGGGACGTTCTTGAATCGCCCGAGCCACTCCTCAAGCCGCGCTCTTCGCACGATGGACGGCCCCAGGCGGGGCAGCTTCGCTTTCACTTAAAGTCCCAGAGGGGACATCGATCCCTCCTCCTCTGGAAGCTCAGTATATAATTTCAGCACCATTCCTGCAACCTTGGTCAACTGTAGCCACTGTTTAGCACAAAAGCCGTCGGCTGAGCGGTGCCATAAAGCGGCTCCGCCAACGTACCTCATAATTTAATCGGCGGAGGCTGTTTATAACTTTAGTCGCGGATGGTTGCGCATTAACGGAGGCCGAGGTCAGGGCGTGCCCGGAGCGCAGCCGAGGCGCCAAAAAGCCCAAGACTTCGCTGGCCGCAGGCGGATGCTCGCCTCGGAACCGCAGCAGGCGCGGGTAGACTGGCCGGAAGTACTTGGACACGTCAAAGTCTTCCAGTTCGTCCTCGCGGAGCACGTTCCCGGGGGCTCCGAGGGATGAATACTGCCGCCCCTTCTCGGCGTGCCGGCGCGGCTCCAGCGTATGCCCGTAGTGCGCGTAGACGTAGGGCAGCACGATGCGGTCGCCCGGCAATCCGAGCAGTCGCTCGTGCACGGCGCCCTGCCAGCGCAGCCCCGGCCGGAAGCGGAAGAACATCATCCGGCGCTCGATCGACGTGTAGTAGTCGAAAGATCCGAAGAAATGCCACGTGTAGCCGTCGACGAAGTCGAAGCGCCCCGGCACCGCGTTCAGGTGGCGCGCGATACGCTGCACCGCCTCGCCGTGCACCTCGTCGGCGTCGATGAAGGCTACCCACGCGCCCGAGCCGCGCTCCTCGTGAATGCGCAGACAGACGTTGCGTGCCGCGGCGAATCCCGAGAACGGCGTACGATCCACGATCAGCCGCCCCTCTCGGCCGAAGCGGCTCGCGGCCAGCGTCTGCACGTGCGGCGAGGGATCGGGGGAGTTGTCGTTGACGATCGCCACGTCGGCCGCGCCGGCGATCGACGAGAGCATCGCGCTCAAGAACGGCTCCTCGCGCGCGCCGAGAATCACGTGAGCGGCGATGCCGGGCGGCGGGGAATCCATCGTCGCGCGCTTCGAGCGAACCGACGGAGTTTCCGCCGCTTACGCGAAGAGCCGGGGCGATGCCGCCTCTGCGTTTGACCGTCGACGCGCGCGTCGCCGCAGAGGACACGCGCGGCATCGGACGCTACGCACGCGCGATTCTTCGGCGCCTCGTCCTCCGGGACGACGTCGCGCTCACGCTCTTGAGCGACGGACTTCTTCTTCGCGGACGCCGCGCGGGGTACGCTCGCGCGCTGGGCAGCGAGAACTTCGCGATCGCTCGTACCGTGCGTTCCGACGCCGCCGTCGTATGGCATCCGGCCAACGGCACCTTCTTCTCGTCGCACGCGCGCAGCGTCGTAACGATTCACGATGCGGTCCCTTTTCGCTACCCCGATCCCGACGGCAAACGCCGCGACCACGCGCAGCGTCCTTTCCTGCGTTCCGCGGAGTCCGCATCGCGCGTCATTGCCGTTTCCGATTTCGGCCGCGGCGAGCTTGCAGACGTCTTCGGGCTGCCGCGCGAGCGCATCGAGGTGATTCATCACGGCGTCGAGCCGGCGTTCTCGCCCGGCACGCCGCAGCCGCTGCCGCCGGCCCTGGCGGACCGGCCGTTTCTGCTCTTCGTCGGCGATCCGATCGGCGAGCCGCGCAAAAACTTTTCGCTCCTCTACGAGGCCTACAGTTGCGCGTGGCCGCAGTTCGACGGACCGCTGCTCGTGGTCGCCGGGCCGCGCGCGCCGCAGCTGCCAGGCGTGCTGCACGCCGGGAATCTCGACGACGACGTCGCGGCGGCCGGCTCCGACCGGTTGCGCGCACTCTACCGCGGGGCGCTCGCGCTGGCGCTGGCGTCGTATCACGAGACCTTCGGCATGCCGCTGCTCGAGGCGATGGCGTGCGGCACGCCGGTGCTTGCCGCCAACGCCGGGTCGCTGCCGGAGATCGGCGGCGACGCGGCGCTCTACCTGGATCCGCATGACGCGCAGGCCTGGGCCGCGGCGCTGCGGCGCATCGCCGACGATTTGGCGCTGCGCGCGACGCTGCGCGAGGCGGGTCTGGAGCGGGCCAAATCTTTCAGCTGGGACGAGAGCGCACGCCGCCACCTCGCGCTCTTCGTCGCGCTGGCGCCGTGATGCGCCTCGGCGTCGACGCCTGGAATCTGCCCGGCGATCGCCGCGGCATCGGGCGCTATCTGCGCGAGATCCTGCGCGAATGGTCGGCACGTCCGCAGGACGTCGACGTGACGCTGATCGTTCCGGAGTGGCACTCCTGGACGGTGCGCGGACGGTACCGGCGCGAGGTGGATGACCGGCCGTATCGCGTGGTCTCGCGCGCGTTTCAAGCGCGAGCGGGGCTCGACGCGCTGTGGTTTCCGTTCAACGGCTGCAGTTGGACGTCGTTCTCGTTGCCCGCAACCGCAACGCTGCACGACGCTTCGAACTTCGTGGTGCCCGACTACGCGCCGCAGACGCAGAGCATCTTCCGGGCCGCGGCGCGACACTGTAAGGCCCTCATCACCGATTCGTCGTTCGCGCAACGCGAGATAGCGCGCGAACTCGGGTTGGAACCACGACGACTCGTGCCAATTCCGCTAGGCGTTCGGCCGCCCCGTCCGCCGGCGCCCGCGGCGCTCGACGTGGCGGCGCTGGAGCCGTTCGTTCTTTACGTCGGCGCGCCCGAGCGGCGCAAAGGCTTCGACACGCTGCTCGATGCCATGGCGCTCGCGCAAGCGCAGCGTCCCGATCTCACGCTCGCCGTCACGACGCGGATCGACGGCGCCTTCGCGCTGCCGCCGAACCTGCGCCTCGCGCAACTCGGATGGGTCGACGACGACACGCTCGCCGCTCTCTATCGCAGTTGCGAGCTGCTCGCGTTTCCGTCGCGCTACGAGGGGTTCGGTCTGCCCGTTCTCGAGGCGATGAGCTACGGCGCGCCGGTGGTGGCCGCCGCGGCGGCTTCGCTGCCGGAGGCCGGAGGCGACGCCGCCTGCTACGTGCCGCCCGACGATGCGCCGGCGCTGGCGACGGCGATCCTGCGCGTCGCCGGCGATGCCTCGTACGCGAGCGAGTTGCGGCGCCTCGGGCCGCCCCACGCCGCGAACTTCACCTGGCAGCGCACCGCCGCGGCGACGCTCGACGTCATCCGCGCGACGGTTTCGTGATTCACCTCGCGAGCGGAATCGCGATACGCGACGGCGCGCTGCTGCTCGTGGCATCGCGCTACCCCAACCAACCTCGCCCACTTTGGAATCTTCCGGGAGGGCGGCAACAGCGAGGCGAGCTGCTCACCGACACCGTCGTGCGCGAGTTTCTCGAAGAGACCTCGCTGCGGGCGCGCGTCGTCGAGCTAGCCTACGTCAGCGAGAGCTACGACGGCGAAAAGCACTTTCTCAACGCGACCTTCGTCGTGGAGGCGGAGGGAGAAGCGCGCCTCGACCCCGAGGGCGAGGATCACGTCGTGGCGGTGCAATGGGTTCCCCTGGCGAGCGTGCGCGAGCGCCTCGAGGTGGCGGTCGTGCGCGAACCGTTGATCGCCTATCTGCAGGGCGTGCTCGAACGCCGGTACGCGGGCTATTACTCCGCCGGCATCACGATTGAGTGGCCTGACGGCTCGGCGTGAGCGCCGCCGTCCAGTCCGCGCGCTCGAGCGTGTGTGCCAGCACGTCGACGGGGCGCCCGGCGACGGTCGCGCCCCGCGGCAGCGTGCCGTCGGGCTCGAAGCCGTTGCGGCGAAGCACCGCGCGCGACGAAAGGTTCTCGGGCAGACAGTACGCGCGGATGCGCGCCAAGCGGCCGCGGCTGAACCCTTCGTCGACGAGCGCGGCGACGGCCTCGCTCGCGATGCGGCGCCCGCGGTACTCGCGCACGACGCTGTAGCCGATCTCGGCGCTTGTGCGGTCGGCGTCGGGCACGCGCAGCGAGACCCAGCCCAGCGGCTCGCTCTCGCCCTCACTGAAGTGCAGCAGCCATTCGAAGCGCCCGGGGATGCCGGGCGTAAAGCGCTTCGGACGCGCGCCGACCGCGCGCAGAAACCGCACGCGATCGACGTTGGGAAGGTCTTGATAGTCGCGCAGGTCCGGCTCTTGCAGGATCTCCCATAAAATCCCGGCGTTAGCGGTGGTGACCGGGACCAGCCGCAGGCGCGCCGTCAGGATCGTCCTCATCCGACGCGCGCACTCCTTGCCGCCGGCTTGCGCGCGCGTGATGGAAAGCGCGATGGATCTGAGTGCCGCCTACGCCGGACGCGCGCCGGCCTGGGTCGACTTCGCGGGCACCGTCTGTTCGGCGCCGCGCTTCTTCTACGGGTCGCGCACGCACTGCGTGCACGAGGCCTTCGACGTCGCCAGCAGCGCCGGCAAGCTCGAGGTGGTCGACAACGTGGACATCGCGCCGCGCTGCCCGGTGCAAGCCGGCGACCGCGTCGAGATCCGCGGCGAGATGGTGCACGATCCCGGAAGGCTTCCCATTGTGCATTGGACGCATCACGATCCCGAGCACCATCACCCCGACGGCTTCATCCGCCTGCACGGGAGGCTGTACGCGTGATCCGCAGCAGCTGGGGAATCGTCACGAAACGATAGCCGTCTCGCTTGAGGCTTTCGACGATCAGGCGCGTCGCCTCGACGTCGGCGCTGCGGTCGCAGAGGTGCCGCGAGCCGCGCAGGCGCGCACAGACGATTCCTTGATTGCCGTCGTGCAGGTCGATGATCGCACCGTCTCCCACGTAACGCAGGACCCGCGAGGCGATCACCGTCGGCGGCGGATACTCCCAATCGTTGGCCAGCGGCACCGACCACATGACCGGCGTATAGCCGAGTTTGCGCACCTCGTCGAGCACCAGCCAGTCGCGGGCGCCGTAGGGCGGCCGCATGATGCGCGTGTGCATGCCCGTGGCCGCAAAGATCGCGCGGTCGGTCCGCTGGAGCGTGCGCTGCAACGCGCTGTCGTCGTAGAGCAGGAGGTGATCGTGGCTCCAGGTGTGATTGCCGACGGCATCGCCGTCGCGCACTTCTTCGCGCACGATGTTGCGGATACGCCGCGACCGCGCGCCCCACCACGAAGAACGTCGCATGCACGCGCTCGGCGCGCAGCACCGAGAGCACCTCGTCGGTGTACGGCGGGTTCGGCCCGTCGTCGTACGTGAGCGCGACGACGCGCTCGTTCTTCGGCCCGCTGACGAGCGTCTTGCCGAAGATTTGATTCCCGGGACTCTCGGCGACCTTATAGCCTTCGAACGCACCCAATGCGAGGATGGCCAGGAGGATCGTCCAGCGGGCTAGACGCCTTGCGTTCACTTCCGCTAGCCGTGCGAGGCGCGGATGCGCTGCTGGGCGGCGGCGACGTTATGGCGGAATACGTCGGGGCCGAAGTTGCGAAAGTCGGCGACGATCTGGTCGTAGCGCGGGTCGGCGACCTGCTGGCTGGCGACGTGCAGCAGATCGCTGGGCACGCCCTTAGAGAGGTCGATCTCGTACTCACGCCCCGTCTTGGTCGCCCAGTAGTGAGGATCGGTGAAGGTCACCGTGCGCTCTCCGTGCTTATAATCGAGGACCTCTTTGACGTAGACCGTGTAGTGCGCGTCGGCGTTGGGACGCGGCTCCCGGTTGACGAGTTGCCAGATGCCGTCCTGTTCGAGACGCCCGAAGAAGAAACTCACGTCGTAGACGCGCGCCGCGGGCGCGTTCACCGAGATATTGCGGCCGTCGTAACCGCGAATCGTGTAGGCAAACGTCGAGACGCCCTCGACGTCGGACATGCGGTACTCTTCGGAGTAGACCGGCGGCTTCGCATAGCGGATCTGCATGCGCGCATAGAGCGCGCTCGGCGCCTTTTGCGCGTGAACGGCGGGGCCGAAACGCCCCATCTCGCCGGCGCCGTAGATGCGCCAGCCCACGATCAGCATGACGACCGCCAGCACGACGATGAAGATCTCGATCGGAAAGCGCTTCACGCTTACAAAACCTCGGCCGCGGCCGCGCTGGCCGCTTCGCGATCGAGCACCTCGTTTACGAGCCGGTCGGCATGCTTGTTCTTCCCGCGACGAACGTGCGCGATATCCACGTGCTCGAAAGCGCGCAGCAGCACGCGGGCGCGCGCATAGAGCGGCTGCAGGCCCGCGTGCTTCACGCGATACTCGCCGCGCAGTTGCTTCACCACCAGTTCGGAGTCCAGGCGCACGGCAAGGCGCCGAATTCCGAGCCGCTGAGCGGCCGCTAGGCCGAGCAGCAGCGCCGTCCATTCGGCGACGTTGTTGGTGGCGACGCCGAGGTAGGCGTCGACCTCTTCCAGCGTCTCGCCGCCCGCGCCGAGCAGCACGGCAGCGCTCGCCGCCGGACCGGGGTTGCCGCGCGAGCCGCCATCGGCGAAGAGCGTCGCTTCCATGGCGCCGGGGTTCGGCGGGGTCGAGGCATAGACCGCCCGCCGCCGGGGTACATCATGCCCATGAAGCAACTGTACGCACTTCGGGCGGCTGCCCTCGCGTTAGCCGTCGTCGCACTCCTCTTCGCGCTGCCGCAGATCGTGCGCGCGAGCATTACATCTACCTTCTATGGCATCACCATTCACGTCTCTTCGCAAAACATCAAAGTCGAAGACACGCGGACCAAACAAGTGATGAGTTTTCTGATCCTGCCGAAGTTCGACCAAGTCTTCTCGGCCGACGGCAAGACGACGTATCAAATGAGCAAAGTCAAGGCCGGCCAGTACGTGGCGTGGTGTACGACCGCAAGGCGCTGGGCCAAGCCCACGCCGACAAGATCTATCTGCTCAACAACGCCAACGAACGCATCGGCGCGCAGTAACCTTAACCTCGCCGCCCGGAAGGCTTTCGTCGAGGCGCCCAGACCCGTCTTGGAGGCATGAGCGCAGACAGCGAAGAAGCGCACGGTAGCTTTAGCCCCGATCCCGGCGCTGAAAAGGGGTCGGAGAAATACCGGTGAGAGACCGTGCGAATCTCGATCGGCGCTTCCTTCGCGTTGGCCGCTGCTTCGGCATTGCTCGGCGGTTGCGGGAGCGCATCGCCGGCGCCCGCAACGCCGCCGGGGGCAGATCCTCAGGAGTCCCACCTCGTCAAGAGCGCTACGGCGTGCCCGTGTCTCTACGCCGCGGAGTCGCGAAGCGTCGTCGTCTACGCTGCAAACGCGTCCGGTAAGGCGAAACCTCTTCAGGATATCACCGGCACCAAAACCGGGTTGCAGGCGTCAGATGTCGTCGCGGACGGCAAGGGCAATATCTACGTCTCGAACGGGACCGACTACGGGGCGACGGAAAACACCGTGACGGTCTATGCCAAGGGCGCAAACGGAAACGTCGCGCCGATACGAACCATTAGCGGTTCCAAGACCGGGCTCGATGCGCCGCAAGGCATCGCGCTGGCTCCGGTAAACGGCGATATTTACATCGCCAACACCGATGGTAAGAGCGTGACCGTCTACGCTTCAGATGCGAACGGCAACGTCGCGCCGACTGCAACGATCTCTGGCTCCCTCACCAAGCTTTTTGCTCCCTGGGGAATCGCGTTAGACTCCGGCGGTAACATCTACGTGGCAAACTCGGGAGACGCCGGCATAACCGTCTTTGCCGCAGGCGCCAACGGCAACGTCGCTCCTCTACGGCTTATCAGCGGTTCTAAAACCGGGCTGGACGACGCCGAAAGGCTCGCTCTGGATTCCAGCGCGAACGTATACGTCACGAACTACACTATCAGCAACGGCAAGTACTCCGTGAACGCTTACGCCGCGGGCGCAAACGGCGACGTCAAGCCGATGAGCAAAATAGCAGGCGCGAACACCAAAATGAAGACGCCCGCCGGACTCGCCGTGGATGGCAGCGGCGAGATATATGTCGGCAACGAATTCGATAACAGCGCCGCCGTGAACGTTTACGCCGCCGGCGCAAGCGGCAACGTCAAACCGATCCGCGAAATAGTCAACGCAAAGTACGGCGGAGTAGCAGGCCTCGCCATCCGCTAAGTAAAACTGCTGCCGCCGTAAACCGGCGGTTCCTTACAGGCGGCTGACCACTAGCGCCGCGGCTTTCTGCGCGGCGGCGGCTGCGCGCTGCAGCCGGGGCGGTCGTTGACCGTTACCACGTTGTTCTTCGATTTGATCTCGCGGCCGTAGCAGACCATCGGGCGCTTCGATCCGTAGGTATAGAGCTGCAGCGAGAAGCCGTTGCGCACGCCGATCCAGTTGAAGTTTGGATCGAAGAGCATCGTATCTTCGCTTTTGACGGTGTTCGACAGCGTCGTCGCGTAGCCGCCGTTCGCTCCGCCCGTCGTCGCCACGCGATAGCCCTGGTAGATCTTGATCGGCAGACGATAGCCGGTCGTGCGCGGCAGGATCGGATAGCTGACGCTCAACGGATAGTCGTACGTGGCGGTCGTGGTTCTCGTGCCTCCCGACGCGCTCTGCGTGGTTGTCGTGTTGGCGACGTGCGTGTTCTGCGCCATCAGCTGCACGTAATGGTGCGCCGCGTAGTCGAAGCTCTGATCGTTGGTGAAGAGGCCCGACGACGCGATGGTGGTGCTGGTCTTACCCGCGGAGGTTTGCACGTAACCCGCGATCGTGTAGTCGTTGCGGCTGCGCGTGACGACGGTGCCGGTGGCGGTCGGGCCGCCGAAGAGCCCCGTGCCGGTGCCGTACTGGACGTGGTTCTCGGTCAACAGATCTGGCGGAGTGGTCAGAGTGTTTTCCGTGACATCCCCGGTAACTTTCGCGACGTTATGGTCGCGATAGAGCAAGAGATCGCCGGCGCCGCTGAAATAGTCGAACGCGCGGAAGACGCTCACGTCGACCGTCTGCGTCGAGCCGGCCGAGAGCACACCGGCAAACGGCGTGAGGTCGACGCGGTACGGCGTGAAGTCCAGCGTCTGAACCCCCGGAATCGGGAACCAGAGATAGGGATCGATGCCGCCGGTGAAGATCCACGGGTAGATCGGCGCGAGGCCGGCGGGTTGCCCGTCGACGCTCACCACGCCCTCGCGGAAGGCCGTGCCGCGACAGAATCCCAGCTCGTGGTCCGACTGGCGCCACACCTCGTCGGGAACGCACATGAACCACTGCTCCTCTTTGTTCTGCGATTGCAGATAGAGATCGAGGTAGGCGCGGACGATGTTGTGCGGGAGCGTCGTCGAGAGCGACATCGAGCTTTGCGGGATCGTGGCGACGCCGCCAAGCGGCGGCGAGTACGGCACGCCGAGCACTTCGTCGGCGACGCGCGGCGCCGGATACTTCGTATTGGCGGGATAGAACTGCAGCCACGCCGTGCCGTGCTGGTAGCCGTTATACGTCGGCGGACAGTAACAGTTCCACAGCTCGACTTGACCCTGCGAGCCCTTCTTAAAGAGCGCCGAGAGGTCGGTCACGTCGCGCTCGACGTGCCAGTGCGGCGAGAGCGCGCTCGACGGCTCGGCGGTCGAACCGAAGTAGATCACGGCACCGTCGACCCAGATAATGCCGGTGCGATCGTACTGCGTGCCCTTGGTCACGCGCAGGTCGAGGTTGAAGACGACCTTCGCCCACGGTCCGGGGCACGAAGCCGGCGGCGCGTAGGTGAACGTCTTGTTGCTGAAATTCTTGAAGTTGAAGTTGCGAAATAGCGTCACCGAGCACGGCGTCGTGTCGGGACGCGCCACGGGCATGTCGGCGGTGACGGTGTTCGACGTGCCGATCCTCGGCGAGCCCATCATCCCCACCGGCACCCTTGCCTGCGCGAGCGAGGCGGCCGTGCGCCCCTGCGCGCCCGCGCCGGGCGCTCCGACAGATGGAATGCCGCTGGAGCCGCCGCGACAGCCCGCGGCGGCGATCGCCGCGATACACGCGAGCGAGAGTGAGAGCCGGCGAGACCGCGTCATTGGGATGTCCTCCGTTTTGCAGTAGCTGGTTTTCGTTTATCCGCGTAACTTCCGGTCCCTCGCAAGCTAACCGGCCGGAGCGAAAAAGTTGTCCCGCTGCGCCCGCTCGTTAGGTTTCCGGCCGAGCCGGTCGAAGGTGCTGCAGCAATGAAGGACCTCCGCCCCGTCCTCGCGGCCGTCTGCCTGCTCGCGGGATGCGCGCTACGAGGCGTCGAGCCCGCCGCGCCCCAGCCGCAAACGCCCGTTGACCCCGCGATCAGACGGGCCGCACTCCTCTACGTTTCGGACTTCGGCACGGGGGAGGTTGACGTGTACGATTACTCGTCGCGCAAGCTGGTCAACACGCTCAAGGGCTTCGCGGGCCCTTACGGACAGTGCGTCAACGCCGGGGGCAACGTGTGGATCGCCGAGCTGCACGGCAAAGAGGTCGTCGAGTACGCGCACGGGAGCAAGACGCCGCTGCGCAAGCTCACGACCGTCGGCGATCCCATCGGCTGCGCGATCGACGCCAAGTCCGGCAACCTGGCCGTCGCGAACTTCGCTTCGTTGCAGGGCCGCGGCAGCATCGAGATCTGGCACGCAGCGCGCGGCACGCCGAAAGTCTATCACCCCTCCAAACTGTACTATCTCTGGCCGCCGGCCTACGACAGCGGGGGCAACCTGTTCGTCGAGGGACAGATCAAGAACGGACCGTTCGGGCTGTCGAAGCTTCCGGCGAACGGAACGGCGCTCGAGTCCGTCCTACTCTCGGGCGCGACGATTCACTATGCCGCCGGCGCCGTCTGGGACGGCGACTATCTCGGCGTCACGGATCAGAACGCCAACGGCAACAACGAAACGGTCATCTACCGCACCAAGATCACGGGAACGACCGGCAAGATCTACGGAAGGACGCACCTCGACGATCGGTGCGACGGGAACCACAGCGACGTCGCGGTGCCCTTTGCGGTGCGCGACGGGCGCGGGCGCGCGCACGCCGTCATCGGCGGAAATCTGTGGTGTCCAAACCGTTTCGATTTCTGGAGCTACCCGCTCGGGGGCAGGCCCGCGCGACTGCTGCCCGAGGCGCCCGCGAAGCCCTATGGTGAATCCATCAGCCGCGTGAAGCACTAGCTGAAGAACCCCGTAGAGGCGCGGGCGGCCGATAGCCAGAAAATGCGGTGGCCACGAGAGGAGACCCGTTGACGAGAGTTCGTTTTTCTGCCGTCGTCGCGCTTGCTTTTGCGTCCGCGACGGCGGCCGGCTGTGGAAATGGCGCGCAGATGCCCGGAGCATCGCTGCCTGCCGGCGCGCGGAATCCGGCCACGGCAAGCTCTCCGAGTCCGATCCAGCACGTCGTGCTGATGATCCAAGAGAATCGCACCTTCAACGACTTCTTCGCCACCTTTCCTGGTGCCGACGGCACGACGACCGCAAACGTCGAAGCCGAACCGAACTGCAGCCCACCGATTCAAAAAGGCGCGATAACGCTGAGCGAAGCCAACCTGATCCTGCCCAAGGACCTCGATCATCGCTTCACCGGGTTTAAGATGGCGCGCGATTCGGGCAAGATGGACGGCTTCGACAAGGTGACGTTCGGCGACGGTACCCCCGAGTGCACTTATCCCTACATGTATACCGATCCGTCGCAGATCACCGAGTACTGGTCGCTGGCACAGCAGTACGCGCTGGCCGAGCACATGTTCACGGTTCAGGGCAGCGACAGCTTCACCGCGCACCAGGACCTCATCGCCGGGGGCACCATCGTCGCACCCAAACGGGCGATGGTCGACCTGCCGACGTGCGGCGGCGCCAAGTGCGTCTGGGGCTGCGACGCGCCGCCCGGCACGTTGACGCACCTGATCACGCCCAACAACCACGAGCTGAACATCCGCACCGACCCCGGTCCATTTCCCTGTAGTAACAAGTTCACGGCGAGCTATCCCACGATGCGCGATCTTCTCGACGCGAAATACGTGTCGTGGAAGTACTACGTGCCCCCCAACAATACGGTGTACGGCAAGCTCTTCAGCGCGTTCGACCTGGTCTATCCCGTGCGCTACGGCAGCGAGTGGGGCACCAACATCATCTCGCCCGAAACGCAGATCATCAACGACGTCTACAACGGTAAGCTGGCCGCAATGTCGTGGGTGATTCCCGACGTGGCCGAATCCGACCACCCGGGCAACTTGCAGGACACCGGGCCCTCCTGGATCGCCAGCGTCGTCAATGCGATCGGCCAGAGCTCCTACTGGAACTCCACGGCGATCGTCATCGTCTGGGACGACTGGGGCGGCCTCTACGACAACATTAGCCCAAAGAACGTCGGCTACGGCGGCTTGGGCCTGCGCGTGCCGGCCATCATCGTCTCACCCTACGCCAAACCCGGCTACATCTCGCCAACCAACTACGACTTCGGCAGCATCCTGAAATACGTCGAGAACAACTGGAATCTCGGCAACCTCGGCGGCAGCGATGAAAACGCCGCGAGCATCATCGATTGCTTCGATTACAACCAAGAGCCGCGCAGATTCAAAGTCATCCGCACGACGAAGCACGCGCAGTACTTCCTACATCGGAAGCCGTCGTTCAGACCCCCCGACGACGATTTTTAAACGCCTAGAACAGCGGCGGTGCGGTGGGAGCGCCTTGCGGAGGCGGGCCGCTTTGCGGGGATTGCTGCCCTTGCTGCGGCTGATCTGCGAAGAAGCCGTCGATCGTGCCGTTGGTGTCGGTGACGAAGATCACGCCCAGCGATCCTTTGGTGAAGACGGCGGTGTAATGATAGCGGTGATATCCTTGCATCGTATCTTCGCGAAGGTAGTCGAGCCGTTTGAACGTGCCGAACTGCGCGAGAGCGGTCTTCGCCTGGCCGAGTCCGGCCGACTGCGCCTTCATCGTATCGGAGATGTTGGACGGAACGCGCCCGGCCATGACGTCGTTGACGAACGCAGCAAAGCTCGCGGTCGTCGCCGCGGAGGGAGCCGCCTGCGCGATGAGCAGCGGTGCGGCCAAGGCAGGCGAGGGAAGGGCCGTCATGCCGGTCCCGGCGAGCAGAAAGACGATCGCGGCGATCTTGTTTACCATGACGTGCGACCTTCGAGCCGGAGGGCCGCAGGCCCTCACGTGAGTATGAAACGACGATGAGATGGGCCACCGCCGTGCTGACGATGTTGTTAGCGCTGGGCGCGGCACCGCCGTCGGCGACGCAGATCCTCGACGACGGCCTGCGCCGCCTCCAGTCCTATCCCGTGCCGCCGTACGCCGTCTGGACGACGACGTGGCACATCCGCGCGCGGCCGATGGGTTACTACGAGGGCGGTGAAACGTCGTCGGTCGCGGTGAACCGCTACGCCGTGCGGATCGCCGACGGCATGGAGAACACCAGCGAACCGCCGCTCGACGGCAAGCTGCCGCCGGCGACGATCGGGCCCGAGTTTCTCGGTCCGTTCGCGTGGTCGCTGCGCTCGCAGATCCACGTCGCGCCAAGCGACGACGCCACCGCGATGCAGCCCGATTTTTCCGGTTTGAAAACGATCGCCACCGTGCACGTCGCCGCCAAACCGTCCTACACGATCGGGCACGCTCCCGGCGAGCCGGTGCCGATCGTCAACGTCGACGGGCGTCCCGCCTATCATCTCGAGCTGCACCCGGTCAACGATCCGGCGAAACATAATCTGCGCGATCTCTGGATCGACGTCGCGACCCACGACGTGCTCGAGGTGCATTTCGCCGGTCGATACTCGCCCGGTCCGGGAGCGCCGTCGAGCCCCACCGACGCTAGGGCGTACTTCCGCAACGTGCTGGGGTGCTGGGTAATCGTCCGCGACGTGTGGACGTACGAGGACTCGCCGATGCTCTACACGTTCGACGTGCAGAACGACGAGATTGGGCTGCCGCCGACGCTGCCCGACTGGCTCTTCGACAGCGCCGCCTACCTGGAGCACGAGCGCGCTCGCGAACCCGATTATCTCGGTCTGCTGCTCCAGCGGATGCGAACCGGAGCGCAGCCCAGTGGCTAACGCGCGACTCGCGTGCGCGGCGCTGGCGGTCGCGCTCATCACGGCGTCCTGCGCGCCAGGCGCAACGGCGATGCCGGGCGCGCGGCCCGCAGCCAGGCCGGAGCTCGGATCGGCGCCCAGCGGCTCCTCGCCGATCCAGCACGTGGTGCTGCTGATCCAAGAGAACCGCAGCTTCGACAATCTCTTTGCAACGTTTCCCGGCGCCGACGGAGCGACGACCGGGCGCAAGGGCATCAAAACGATTCGGCTGCGCATGGCGCGCCTCGGCGAGCCGTGCGACTTCGGGCACTCGTACAAGGGCTTCATCCGCGACTACAACCACGGCAAGATGAACGGCTTCGAGCAAGAGGGCGGCAGCGCTCACTGTCCCGGTAAAGCCGGCAAAGGGCCCTACCAATATGTCAATCCGAGGCACATCGTTCCGTATTGGGACATCGCAGCAGAGTACGTACTCGGCGATCACATGTTCCAGACGCAAGGCAGCGGCAGCTTTACCGCGCACCAGGATTTGATCCGCGGCGGCACGACGATCGACGCCGCGCAGACGATTTCCATGGTCGACTACCCCTCGCACATTCCGTGGGGCTGCGACGCGCCCGCCGGCACGAAGACGTCGCTGCTGGTGCTGCAGACCGGCGGCCAACTCAAAAACGAGTATCATCAGGGCCCCTATCCTTGCACGACGCAGTTCGGCTCGGCGCCGTATCTCACGCTCCGCGATCTCCTCGACACCGAGCACGTCTCGTGGAAATACTACTCGCCCCCGGTCGACAACGGCTCCGGTAACTACTGGAACGCCTTCGACATGATCGCCGCGGTGCGCTACGGTCCCGAGTGGAAGACCAACGTTACCAGCAACGAAAAGCTGATCTTCAACGACGTGCTGCACGGAGGGCTTCCCGCGGTGTCCTGGCTGATTCCCGACGCGGCCAACTCCGATCACCCCGGCACCGGATCCGATACCGGACCATCCTGGGTCGCCGCCGTCGTCAACGCGATCGGCAGCAGTCAGTACTGGAAGAGCACGGCGATCATCGTCGTCTGGGACGACTGGGGCGGCTTCTACGACCACGAGCCGCCGCCGCTGCGCGACCAATGGGGCGGGCTCGGATTTCGCGTGCCGATGCTCTTGATCTCACCCTACGCGCGCGAGACCTCGGCGAGCAAACCCGGCTACATCTCGCACACGCAGTACGAGTTCGGCAGCATCATCAAGTTCATCGAAGAGAACTGGGGCCTCGGCTCGCTCGGCACGACCGACCAGCGCGCCAGTAGCATCTCCGACTGCTTCGACTACTCGCAGCAACCGCGCGCGTTCGTCCCGATCGGAGCCCCGTACAGCCTCAAATACTTCCTCCACCAACGCCCGTCATACAAACCCGTCGACACGGAGTAGCCCTCCGTCACGCTGAGCGCAGCCGAAACTACTCGTAATCGGGTGCCTTATATTCGTCGGGCTGTCTCAAAAAGAAATCCGGGCCGTCGGGCGCTCTGATCGGGGTGAACTTGCGCGGCGGCGCATCGAAGTCGAAGCAGTCGAGGGCGGGCGAGTTGGCACGCCGGTCGGCCGCCGATAGTTGCGGCAGGCCGTAGAGGTCTTCGGCGAAGCGCAGCACGCTTGCGGTTTCGTACTGCACGTGCGACACGTAACCGTGCTTGGCGTACGGGGAGATCACGAGCAGCGGCACGCGGAAGCCGAGCCCGTCGTAGTTTTCATAAGGCGGCGGCACGTGGTCGTAGAGGCCGCCCCAATCGTCCCACTGCACGAAGATCGCGGTGCTGTCCCAGAACTTGCTCTCGCCGACCGCGTTGACCAGCGCCGAGACCCACGACGGCCCGTAGCCGCCGCCGCAGTTGACGTGGTCGGAGTCGGTGCAGACCGGCGTTATCCACGTGAAGTTCGCCAGCTTCCCGCGCTTGACGGCGTCGATGAACTTCTTCTGCGGCGAGAGGACGTCTTGGATCCAGTCCGGCCCGAGATAGATGTGGCGGATCGCCTGATAGGCCGACCATAACGCGCCGTTGCCGCTCTTGGGGAAGCCGTAACGGCTGGCGTAGAAGCGCCAGCTAAGATGGGCGTTGTCGAGCTCGTCGCCCAGCGTCTGATAATCGAAGCACGCCACTTCGGGAGGGCCGCTAAGGCTGCGGTTCGCCGCGATCGTGGGGACCAGGTTGCGGTCGCCCCCCATGCAGCCCCAGAAGCCGCCGTTGGGCAGGTCCACCGCGCTCTGCGCCTGCGCGGCGATGACGTACTGGTGGGCGACGAAGCTCTCGTCGAGCTGCGATGCGAACGTGTTGTCGGCAAGCACCCATTCGTGAGCCATGTCCCAGTAGGGTTTACTCTCCGAGCGCGGCACGTAAACGTACTCCGGGTTGGACGGCCCGTCGTAGGAGTACTCCTTGTTGAAGCCGTCCATCTTACACTTGGTTCCCGGCAGCCGGACGCTGCCGTCGCACGCGGCGAACATGGCCTCGGCGGAGTGATCGATATCGTACCTCCGCCGCAGGCTCACCGGCGTCAGCGCGATCGTGTGCCCGCGCGAGTTCTTCCCGCTGGTGACGGTGTTCGCACCCGGATACCCCATGAAGAGATTATCGAAGCTGCGGTTCTCCTGAACGATGTAGACGACGTGCTTGATTCGCCCCGCGCCGGCGCGCGCGAGCGCGCGCAACGCGTCGTCGGCCTTGGGAACCGCCGGCGAGCCGGCGTAGGACCCGCTACCCGCCGAACAGCCGCACGCCGCGGTCAACAGCGCAACGAGCGCGTAACGCAGACGCCTCATTCTTCGTCCGGAATGCGGTAATCGGGCTTCATGTGCATGAAGAACTCATAACCGAGCGGGGCTTTGATCGGCACGAACGCGCGCGGGCTCTGATTGAAATCCAAGCAGTCCGCGGCCGGCGAGAGCGCGCGCGTGTCGGCTCCCGTCATCTGCGGCAGGCCGTAGAGATCTTCGGCGAATCGCAGAACGCTGGCGGTTTCGTATTGTTTGTGGGAGACGTAGTCTTTCTTCGCGTAGGGTGAGATCACGAGCAGCGGCACGCGGAAGCCGGCGCTGTCGGCGTCGAGGTACGGCGGCGGCACGTGGTCGTAAAGGCCGCCCCAGTCGTCCCACTGGACGAAGATCACGGTGCTGTCCCAAAACGTGCTCTTGCCGACCGCGTTGACCAGCGCCGAAACCCACGACGGCCCATAGCCGCCGCCGCAGTTCACGTGGTCGGAGAAGGCGCACTCCGGCGTGATCCAGGTAAAGTTCGCGAGCTTGCCGGCCGCGACGTCGCTGATGAACTTTTTCTGCGGCGTAATCACGTTCGCCCAGTCCGCATGTTTGTAAATGTGGCTGATCGCCTGGTAGCTCGACCAATAGGATCCGCCGTCGCTCGATGGGCTGCCGAACTTGCTGGTGTAGAAGCGCCACGTGAGTTTGGCGGCATCCAGCTCGTCGCCGAGCGTCGTGTAGTCGAAGCAGGGCCTCTGCGCGGGACCGTCGGGATTGCGCTCCTGCGTGATCGTCGCGACGGTGTCGTACCGCAGGCCGCTGCAGCCCCACTGGCCGCCCGGCAGATTCACGCTGCTTTGCGCTTGCGCCGCGATGATGTACTGATGCGCAACGAAGCTCTCGTCGAGTTGCGACTGGAACATGCGATCGGCGAGCACCCACTCGTGCGCCATGTCGAAGTACGGTTTCGATTCCTTGTGCGGCACGTACACGTACTGCGGATGCGGCGGCCCCGACGCGGCCTCTTGGTCGAAGCCGTCCATGCGGCACTTCGTGCCGGGAAGTTTGCCCGTGCCGTGGCACGCGGCGAACATCGACTGTGCCGAGTGGTCGATCTCGTACTGTTCGGCGAGGCTGACCGGCTTGAGCGTGATGGTCTGGCCGCTGGAGTCTTTGCCGGAAGCAACGGTGTCGGCGCCGGGATAGCCTTGGAAGAGATTGTCGAAGCTGCGGTTCTCTTGAACGATGTAAATGACGTGGGTAATCTTACCGGCGCCGGTGGCGGAGAGCGTGCGCAGCGCCGCGCCGTTCGGCATCGTCGGCGAGCCGCACGCCGCGAGCGTCAAAAGCGCTGCAGCAAGCGCGGCCGAACGTGCGATGTACATGAGGCCTGTCCTTTATAACTGTATAATTGCGAATGAGCGGGACGGTTATTCGGGGTCTCCGCCCGAAGAAGGCGGCTCTTCGAGGAAGTGCTGCCCCGAGTACTTCGAGGGAATTGGCGTAAACGCCCGTGGCGCCTGGTGGTAATCGAAGATATTGACGATGCTGGTCGACCGCTGATCGGTCGTCTCCAGCGAGCCCAGGCCCCAGTTTTGTTCGATGTACTTGAGGATGCTCCCGAATTCATATTGGGTATGGGCGATCTCCCCTTGCGGAACGTACGGGGAGATGACGATCATCGGAACGCGAAAGCCGAGGCCGCCCTTGCGGTCGAGGAATGCCGGCTTGACGTGATCGTAGAGGCCGCCCCAGTCGTCCCACACGACGACGATCGCGGTCGAATCCCAATACTGGCTCTTGCCGATCGCGTTGACGACCGAGGCCACCCACTCGGGGCCGCGATCCACCGCCGTGCCGGGATGATCGGAGTCGTTATCGCTGGGAATCACCCACGAGACCGCGGGCAGTGCGCCCTTGGCGACGTCGCGCAGAATATTGCTCTGCGGCATCGAGACGTTCGTGCCCCACTCCGAGCCGTTGCGAACGGTCCAGATCACGTCGAAGGCGTTGAGCAGCGCGCCGGCGCAGGTCGTGCAGTCGTTGTTGCAGTGTGGGCTCGCGACGAAACACGGCGAGTAGTACTTCCAGTTGACGCCCTTGGCGTCGAGCAGGTCGGCCAGCGTTTTGTACGCGTTGCCCGACGAAGGGAACTTGCTGGTGCAGGGATAGGGCCCTTTATCCTCTTCGAACTTCAGCGCAGTGGTGAGCAGATCGGTGACGACGACCGAGTGCGCGTCGCAGCCCCACGGCATCCCGTTGGGCGTGTCGACGAGGCTCGCGCCGGTCTCGATGGCGGTGTTGCCGCGGATGAGATCCTGATGCGCGGTAAAGCTGCCGCTGCCTTGCGTTTGAAACGTGCGGTCGGCCAGCGCGTACTGCTCCGCCATCGCCCAATACGGCTTGATCTGCGCGGGGTTGACGTACTGATAGGCCAGCGTCCCGATCGTCGGGCCGCCGGTGGTGGAGTTCCGCGGACAGATGCCCTTGGGCTCGAGGTTGAAGCCGTCCATCTTGCCGCCGTCGTAGGCCGTGAGGTAAGCATAACGGCAGTGCCCGATATCGGTGCTCATCACCAGCGAGTGCGGCGCCAGCGTCACCCACTGGTCGACCCACGTCCCGCTCTGCCTCACGCGCTCTTTACCGCGCGTCGCGCCGTCGGCTCCGGGAAACGTGGCGAAAAGATCGTCGAAGCTGCGGTTCTCTTGGATCAGCAACACGACGTGGGCAATGGGCGAGGCGGTAGCGCGGCGGGGCGCGGCCGCGCGCAGAAGCGGCGAACCGCCGTAAGGCGCACCGCCGCAGCCGCCGATGAGCGTTACGGCAAAGACCGTCAGTGCGAGGGAGAGCCCCGCGCCGCCCAGTCGCACGGCCCGGTTCTTATTCGGTATCGACGGGCAAGCCCGAGGGCTTCTGCTGCATGAAGAACGAGCGCGAATACTTGGTGGGAATCAACTTGTACTTGCGCGGCTTCTGGTCGAAGTTGAACATGTCGATGATGCTGGTCGAGCTTTGATCGGTCGTGCCCAGGCTGCCGAGGCTCCAGTTATCTTCGATGAACTTGATGATGCTGCCAAAACCGTACACCGTGTGTGAGATTTCGTTGGCCGGCACGTACGGTGAGATCACCAGCATCGGCACGCGAAAGCCCGGACCGCCCTGGGTGTCCAGCACCGGCGGCGCAACGGGATCGTAGAAGCCGCCCCAATCATCCCAGACGACGATGATTGCCGTCGAGTTCCAGTACTGACTGGCGCCGATCGCGTTGACGACGCTGGCGACCCACGACGGGCCCTTGTCGGAAGGGTAACCGGGATGGTCGGAGTTGACCGCATCGGGGATCACCCACGACATCTGCGGCAGCGTGCCGCTGGAGATGTCGCTGAAGATGTGCTTGCTGGGACTGGAGATGTGCGCGCTCCATTCGCTCGGGTTACCCCAGATCGAATCGATCACCAAAAAGCCATTCCAGAGCGCGCCGACGGTGTAGTTCTTGTCTTTGGGGGCGTAGTATTTCCAGCTGACGGTTCCCCCGAAGAGATCGGCGAGGGTATTGTAGCTGCCGCCGCTCGTGGTTGGGAATTGATTCGTGCAGGGGAACGGACCCGCTCCCGCTTCGTACTTGAGGCTCGTCGTGATCAAGGACGTTTTCGTTCCGGACGGCGAGGTGCAGCCCCACGCCGCCGACGACGTCGGATCGTCGATCAAGCTTTCCGTCGAGTTGATCTCCGTGCCGCCGCGAATCAGGTCTTGGTGGGCGGTGAAGCTCCCGCTGCCTTGCGTTTGGAACATGTGGTCGGCGATGCCGTAGTCGGTGGCCAGCGTCGCGTACTCTTCCACCTGCGCCGGGTTGACGTACTGGTAGGGCTGGGAACCCTCGTTCTTGCCGTTCGTCTGATTCTTGATGAGGTTGAACGCGTCCATGTTGCCGTCGCGATAGGCAACTTTGTACGACACGTAGAGGTGGTTGAGGTTCTGCTTGACCGCGAGGTTCGACTCGGTCAACGGGATCGAGACCGTCTTGGCATTCTTTCCGCGGCCCGTGCGTTTGAGGCCGGTCGTCGTCGCCACAACGTTGGGGAAGGTAGCGAAGAGGTCGTTGAACGTCCGATTCTCCTGCACGATCAGCACGATGTGCGTGATCGGGTTCGATGTGGTGTGATGGTGCGCGCTCGTCTGCGCGGAGCCCAGGCGCGCCACCGGGCCGGCCGCGCTTCCGCAAGCATCGAGGCCGAGTACGGCCCCCAGGACACACGCAAAGAGAAGGGCCAGTCGAGGGTGCATGCAGTCTCTCCGTTTGTCGTCGTTTGGGATGCGGTCCATCTTCTTCAATACCCCGCGGATTACTTGGCCGACACCACTCAAGGGTAACGCGTCGCAGGAGCCTTAAGTTAATGACCTAGGTCACCGAAATGCGGCGGGCTTCGCTTAATCGTAGCTTTCGCGGACCGTCTCAAGAAGGGTCTGGCCGAAATCGACGGGGGTTCCGTCGCCGTCGAGCACGTCGACCGAAAAACCGGGGTAGAGGCTAACGAAACGCTCTTGTTTCCAGTGGGCGACCGACCAGCGGTCGCGCGCTGCCTTCTCGTACGGCCACGGCGGCATGCCTTCGCGGTCCGAGCGAATATCGCGCCCGTCGTACGTGCGGATCCGCACTTGAAAGCCCTCGACGCGAGCGATCTTCATTTCGAGCGTGCCGATCTTCACGGGCGTCTCGCCTCCGTTGCAGACGCCGGAAAGAAGAATATCGGGCTGACTGGATTCGAACCAGCGATCTCTAGTCCCCCAGACTAGCGCGATAACCAAGCTTCGCTACAGCCCGACAACTCTCGCTTCTTTTTGCGCCTAGACGCCGGTAGTCCGCCTTCCCCGCTTCTTCGTCCGCGCGCGGCCGCCGTTGACGGCGTCCTTGAGCGATTTGCCCGCAACGAACGCCGGCACTTTGCGCGCAGCGATCGTAATCTTCTCGCCGGTCTTGGGATTGCGCCCTTCGCGCGCCTGTCGTGCCCGAACGACGAAACTGCCGAAAGGATTGAGTGCAACGCGATCGCCTTTTTGAAGCGCTCCTTTGATCTCGTCGAGGATCAAGTCCACGATTTCACCGGCCTGGCGCCGCGACAGATCGGCCCCATCGGCGAGGGCGTCAATCACATCGGCTTTCGTCAACGTCGCTTCTCCCCTTCGGACCCCGGGCCACAGTCCTTCAACGGCTCGCTCGCCGCGCCTTCAGCCTGCGAGAACTTCGGCGAGCGCGCGCAGCGCGAGCACGTATCCCCGCGCTCCCAGCCCTCCCACGACGGCGCGGCACGCGGCCGCCGTCACGCTCGTGCGGCGAAAGCTTTCGCGGCTGCGATGTTGGAAAGGTGCACTTCGACCACCGGAATGCCGATCGCCGCAATCGCGTCGGCAATCGCGTACGAGTAGTGCGCGTACGCTCCCGGATTGATGATCACGCCATCGTAGCTCTTCCGCGCAGCGTGCAGCGCATCGATGATCGCACCTTCGCCGTTGTACTGCTCGCAGTGACGTCGATGACCCGCCGATTCCGCGGCAGCGACGATCGCCGCGTCGATCTCGCCAGCGTCTGCGTTCCGTAGATCTCCGGCTCGCGCTCGCCGAGCAAATTGAGATTTGGCCCGTGCAGAACCAAAACGCGCATGGCGCTCGGTTTCTTTGAAGGAAAAGCGCGAGCCTTTGAGCCAGAGGCGCTCCATGCCCGACAGCATCGTCGCGGCCTCGGTCGTCGACGCCGCGATCGCGGTCGCAGCCGCGATCACGACGGACCTCGTCGAGGAGATCCGGGGCCGCCACGACCTCTGGCCGACGGCGACCGCCGCCGTCGGACGGCTGACCACCGGCGCGGCGCTCTTCGCCGCCAATCTGAAAGGCAACGAGCGGATCTCGCTGCAGATCGCCGGCGACGGTCCGCTGGGGACGCTCGCCGCCGACGCCTGGCTCCTCGACGCAGAGACGATCGGCGCGCGCGGTTACGCGCGCAACGGGCGCGTCGAGCTGCCGATCGACGCGCGCGGCAAGTTCAACGTCGCGGCGGCGGTCGGTGCGGGCGCGCTGCAGGTGACGCGCTCGAGCGAGGTCGGCCAGCCGTACGTCGGCGTCGTGCCGCTGCGAGTCGGGCGAGATCGCCGAAGATCTCGCCGCCTACCTCGCGCAGTCCGAACAGATTCCCAGCGTCGTCGCTCTCGGCGTGCTCGCGAATCCCGGCGGCGTCGTCGCGGCCGGGCGGCATCGTCGCGCAGGTGCTGCCCGGGGCCGACGACCGTGCGCGCGAAGCGCTCGAACGAGCGCGCGGCGGCGATGCCGCCCGTTACCCAGCTGATCGCCGCAGGGCGCCGACGCCGACGCGCTCGTGCGCCGCGCTCGTACGGCGGACGTCGAGCTGCGGGCGCGGCGCACGCATCGCCGTGCAGTTTGCCTGCCGCTGCAATCGCGCCAAGCGTCGAATCCGTGCTGCTCGGACTCGGAGCTGAAGAGCTGCTCGCGCTTACGCGCGAGCGCGATCGCACCGAGGCGACGTGCGAATACTGCAAGACGCGCTACGAGTTCGACGCCGACGAGTTGCGCGAGCTGGCGCAGCGCACCACCCCCGCCGAAGGCTCGGCTTAGGAGACCCCCAGGGTCACGCGCACGAAACGGCGCGAGCCGACGGAGAGCACGGCGCCATCCGCAGCGCTCCACGCCGCGTTCTGGTCGGCAACGACCACGCCGTCGATCTTCACGCCGCCGCCGGCGATCAGGCGCTCCGCCTCGCGCCGGCTCTGCGCGAAGCCCGCCTTGACAAGACGTCGGCGACGCGCTTGCAGTCGCCGAGCTCGATCTCGGCAAGATCTCGGTCGGAATCTCCTTGCGCTGAACGGTGCGCTCGAAAAACTCGCGCGCCGCCGCGGCGGCCGGCCTCGCCGTGATACCGCGCGACGATCTCCTGCGGCGACGCGCTTCTTCTCGTCCATCGGATTGCGCGTTGCCGGCAGCTAGCCGATCCGCCAGCTGCTGCGCATTGTGCTGCGGCTGCGAAACGCCGCCAAGCCGCGCGTAGGCCGGGATCAGCTCGTCGGTGATCTTCATCAGTTTCCGAACTGCTCGTTGGCCGGCTCGTCGACGCCCACGTAGTTGCCGAGCGATTTGCTCATCTTCTTCTCGCCGTCGAGCCCGACGAGCAGCGGCACCGTCGCGCAGATCTGCGGAAGCTGGCCGAACTCGCGCTGGAACTGGCGGCCCAGCAGCAGGTTGAAGAGCTGATCGGTGCCGCCGAGCTCGACGTCGGCCTCGATCGCGACCGAGTCGTACGCCTGCGCGACCGGGTAGAGAAACTCGTGCAGCGAGATCGGCGCGCCGGCATCGTAGCGGTCGTGAAAATCGTTGCGCTCGAGCATCTGCGCGACCGTCGTCTTTGCGAGCAGCTTGATGAGATCGGCTCAGGCTCAGCTTGTCGAGCCACTCGGAGTTGTAGCGAATCTCGACGCGCTCGAGGTCGAGCACTTTGCCGGCCTGCTCGCGATAGGTCTGCATGTTCGCGTCGATCTCGTCTTGCGAGAGCTGCGGACGCGTGACGTTGCGGCCGCTCGGGTCGCCGATGCGCGCGGTGAAGTCGCCGATGATCAGCGTGACGCGGTGCCCGGCCTCGGCGAAGCGCTGCAGCTGGTGCAGCACGACCATAAAGCCGAGGTGCAGATCGGGGCTCGTCGGATCGATGCCGAGCTTGACGCGCAGCGGCCGCCCCAGTGCGAGCCGCTTCGCGAAAATCGGCGACGGTCTCGACGTGCTCGAAGCCGTCGAGCAGCTCGTGCGTTCGCGGCGCTCACGTCGCGCAGCTCCACGATCGTCACGCCCGTCGATCCTTCGTCTTCGTTGCCGTAGCGCAAGCTCGTCACCGCGGGATGCGCGCGCAGATACTCTTGCAGCCCGCGCCCCAGCATGCCGGTGCCCTTGCCGTGGATCAGCCGCAGCGGCGAATTGCCCGCGAGCAGCGCTTCGTCGAGCCAGCGCTCGACGAGCGGCTCGGCCTCGACGTAGCGTTTGCCGCGTACGTCGAGCGCCGCCGTGCGTGCGCCCCGCGGCGCCATGCGCGCGTCGGCGGAGCCGCGGCCTCGCTGCGGGGCGCGCGCTTCGCGGCAACCGCGACCGGCGCACGTCGCCGCTTTTCCACCATCATCTTCATCGGCCCGACGGCGACCAGCAACCGGTCGTCCCAATCCTCGACCACGGACGCCCTCTTGATCGAGCGAGCGCACGCGCACGCGATCGCCGGGAGAGAACGTGAGCCTCTTCGGGCGCCCCTTCCTCGCGCGGCACGATGCCGAGGTCGCGGCGCATCGCCTCGATCGTCTGCGCGAGCAGCGCTGCCTGCCCGGCGTCACGCGCGCCTTGCGCCGGCTCGCCGCACCCGACTTGCTCTGCTCGGCGCGGCGCTCCAGCTCGCGCGCGAAATCGCGCAACGCCTGCGCAAGCGCTCCTGCGCGCCTGCGCCGAAGCGGCGCCGCTGTCGCGTCGAGCTCGGCGCGCTCGCGCCGCAGGCGCTCGTGCTCCGCCGATCACGCTGCGGCGCTCGGCTTCGAGCGCGCGCCGCTCCTCGCGCAGCTCGCTATTGCGCAATGCGAGTTCGGCCAGCGCCGCCTCGTAATCGCGTTCGCGATCGTCGAGCAGCGCTGCGCGCGCTCGACGATCTCCGGTCCGCGATGCCCAAGGCGACGGCGAGCGGAAAGGCCAGCGACTGGCCCGGGCGCGCCGACATCGAGATCGAAAGGTCGGCTCGAAGGTCGTCCGGATCGAAACGCACGCTCGCATTCGCGACGCCGGGCGTCGCGTGCGCGAAGAGCTTGAGTTCGGTCGCGTGCGTCGTGACGATCGCGCGCGCGCCGCTGCGCAGCAGACGTTCGAGCATCGCGACCGCGAGCGCCGCGCCGGCGGTCGGTTCGGTGCCGCCGCCGATCTCGTCGACGATCACCAGCGTACGCGCGATCGGCGCCGCCCGAGGATCTCGCGCATGCGCTGCAGATGCGCCGAGAACGTCGACGCGTTTGCGGCGATCGACTGTTCGTCGCCGATGTCGGCGACGACGCGCTCGAAGCGCCCGATCGCGTGCCCGCCGCCGCCGGAAGCTGCATGCCGCAGTAGGCCATCACGACGAACAGCCCGGCCATCTTGAGCGCGACCGTCTTGCCGCCCATGTTCGGCCCGCTGATGACGAGCAGCCGCGTCGCGTCGTCGAGCGCGAGCGATTGCGGCACCGCGCGCTCGCCGAGCAGCGGATGGCGCCCGCGTTCGATCGTCGAGATCGGGCGCCTCGCTCAGCTCGGGCATCGGCGCGTCGCTTCGCGCGCGCGACCTCCGCCTTGGCGGCGAGCAGATCGAGCACGGCCAGCATCTCGACGTTGGCCTCGATCGCCGCCGCCTGCCCGCCGACGTTGCGCGAGAGCGCCTCGAGAATGCGCTGCGACCTCGCGTTCTTCTTCGATCTGCAGCGTGCGCACGCGATTGTTGCGTCTCGAGCGCCGCTAGCGGCTCGACGAAGAGCGTCTGTCCGCTCGAGCTCGTATCGTGCACGATGCCCGGCAGCATTCCCGCAGAACTCCGCCTTGATCGGAACGACGAACCGCCCGTTGCGGATCGTCACGACGCTATCTTGAATCGCCTTGGCGTACTTCGCGCCGGAGAATGGCGCCGATCGCGGTCGCGCGCCTCGGCTTGTGCCTGCGCGAGGCTGCGGCGAATGCGTCCGAGCGCCGGCGAGGCGCGGTCGAGCACGGCTGCCGCGCTCGTCGATCGCATCGACGATCGCGTGCGTCAGCTCGCGCAGCGGCGTATAGGCGCGACGACCGGCGCGAGATCGCGGGCTGCTCGCGGACGGCGCGCTGCGCGGCCGCGGCGGCTGCGAGCGCATCGCCGATCGAGCCGCAGATCCGTTGCCGCCAGCGTGCGTCCGAGCGCGGCCGCTTGCGTGAACGCCGCGGTCTCGGCGGCACGCATGATCGTCAAGTCCGAACTCGCGCGATGAGCGCGCGCATCGCCTCGGTGCGCAGCTGTTCGCGGCGCACGTCGTCGAAGTCGGCGAGCGGAAGCATGCTCCGATGCGTAGGCGTGCCCGCGCTGCGTCCGCGTCTGCGCCGACGACGCGCTCGCGCACCCGCTCGAAATCGAGCGCTTCGAGCGTGCGCGCGATCGGCCAGGCTCACGAGCCCGGCGGAGCCGGACGAGCTTGCTGCTTGACCAGCTCGTCGACGAGCGCGGGATCGGCTTTTCCGCGCGACGCCTTCATCACTTGGCCGACGAGGAAGCCGGCGACGTTGGTCTTGCCCGCGCTATAAGTCGGCGGCGACGTTCTCGTTGGCGGCGAGCACCTCGTCGACGAGCGGCTCGATCGCCGCTGGATCGCTCGTCTGCGCGAGGCCTTCGCGCTCGACGATCGCCTTGGGCGAGCCGGCGCCCTCCCACATGCGCGCGAGCAGCTCCTTGGCGATCTTCGAGTTGATCGCTTTGCTTCGACCAGCGCGATCAGCTCGGCGAGATGCTCCGGGCGTCACCTTCGAATCGGCGACGGCGACGCCGCTCTCGTTGGCAAGACGCGAAAGATCGCCGAGCACGAAGTTGCTCGCCTGCTGCGGGTTGTCGCTGCGCGCCACGACGTCGTCGAAGTACTCCGCGAGCGGAAGGTTGTCGACCAGCTGCGTCGCCTGCGTCGACGGCGAGGCCGTACTCGCGGTGTAGCGCTCGAAGCGCTCGCCACGGAAGCGCCGGCAGCGCGGCGCGCAGCTCTTCGACGCGCGCCGGCCGGATCTCCATCGGCACGAGGTCGGGGTCGGGAAAGTAGCGGTAGTCGTGCGCCTCTTCTTTGCTGCGCATCGAATGGCGTGACGCCGTGCGCCTCGTCCCAGCCGCGCGTCTCCTGCACGATGCGCCCGCCGCTTCGATCACGGCGATCTGGCGCTCGATCTCGCTCTCGATCGCGCGGTCGACCGAGCGGAACGAGTTCATGTTCTTGATCTCGGTCTTGGTGCCGAGCTCGGTCGCGCCGCACGGGCGCACCGAGACGTTGGCATCGCAGCGCAGCGAGCCTTCCTCCATCTTGACGTCGCTGACGCCGAGCTCGAGCAGCGTGCGCCGCAGCGATTCGAGATACGCGACCGCTTCGGCTGCGCTGTGCAGCTCCGGCTCGGAGACGCACTCCATCAGCGGCACGCCCGCGCGGTTGAAATCGAGCAGCGAGTAGCGAACTGCCCGCGATGCGGCCGTCGCCCGAACCGGCGTGCGTCGATTTGCCGGTATCTTCTTCGAGATGGATGCGCGTGAGGCGGCAGCTCTTGCCGTGCCGTCCTCGAGCCAGTAGCACGACCGCCGCCTTGCGTCAGCGGCATGTCGTACTGCGAGATCTGATAATCCTTGGGCATGTCCGGATAGAAGTAGTTCTTCCGGTCGAACTTCGAAAACGCCGGAATCTCCGCGCCGAACGCGAGGCCGGCGCCACGAGATGCTCGATCGCCTTGGCGTTCGGCACCGGCAGCGCGCCCGGCATGCCCAAACAGACGGGGCAGACTTCGTGTTCGGTTCGCCGCCGAACTCGTTGCGGCAGCCGCAGAACATCTTCGTCTCCGTCTTCAGCTCGACGTGACACTCGATGCCGATGACCGCTTCGTAAGCCTCGCTCATGCGCCGCACCTCGGCCAGCTCCGGCCGGCGCGCGCTGCGCGTGCTTCGTCGCGCGCTCGTAGGCGTGCGCGGCGCCGAGCAGCAGCCGCTCGCCGAAGAGCGGCGCGCAGAGCTGCAGCCCGATCGGCATCGGCAGCGCGCCGCCTTCCGGCGTCACCCAGCCGCACGGCACCGAGAGCGCCGGCAGGCCGGCCAGCGACATCGGGATCGTGTAGTAGTCCATCAGGTACATGCTGTACGGATCGCTCTTCGCGTTGAACGCGAACGCCGGGCAGCTCGCCGCCGGGCACGCGATCACGTCGCAGTTCGCAAACGCCTGCTCGAAGTCGCGCGCGATCAGCGTGCGCGCCTTCTGCGCGCGCACGTAGTAGGCATCGTAGTAGCCGCTCGAGAGCGCGTACGTGCCGATGAGGATGCGGCGCTTGACCTCGGGGCCGAAGCCGGCGGCGCGCGTCTTCTCGTACATCTCGCGGACGTCGTCGCCGTCGACGCGCAGCCCGTAGCGCACGCCGTCGAAGCGCGCAAGGTTCGAAGAACACTCCGCCGGCGCGATGCAGATAGTACGTCGCCAAGCCGTATTCGGCGGTCGGCAGCGAGACCTCGACCAGCTCGGCGCCGAGCGTTGGCGAGGTCGCGATAGGCGTTGCGGTACAGCTCGTCGGCCGCTTGGCCCAGCGCATCGGTTGCGAACTCGCGCACGATGCCGACGCGCAGTCCGCGCAGATCCGCGCGCAGCGCACCCGCCGTCGGCTCGACCGCGCGGTCGACCGAGGTCGCGTCCATCGGATCGTAGCCGGCCATCGCGTCGTAGGCGAGCGCCGCGTCTTCGACGGTGCGCGTGAGCGGACCGATCTGATCGAGGCTCGACGCAAACGCGATCAACCCGTAGCGCGAGACGCGCCCGTACGTCGGCTTGAAGCCGACGAGGTTGCAGAACGCGCCGGGCTCGCGAATCGAGCCGCCGGTGTCGCTGCCCATGCCGATCGCCGCTTCGTAGGCGGCGACGGCAGCCGCCGATCCGCCGCTCGAGCCGCCGGGCACGCGACTGGAGATCGTACGGATTGCGCGTGACGCCGAGCGCCGAGTTCTCGCACGAACTGCCCATCGCGAACTCGTCGCAGTTCGTCTTGCCGATCGGGCAAGGCGCCGGCTTCGAGCAGCCGCGCCACCGCCGTTGCGGTATACGGCGCGACCCAATGCTCGAGGATCTTGCTGCCGCAGGTCGTGCGCGTGCCGTCCAGGCACATGTTGTCCTTCACCGCCATCGGCACGCCGGCCAGCGGCAGCCGTTCGCCGGCGCGCACGCGCTCGTCGACGCGGGCGCATGCTGCGCGAGCCAGGTCGTGCAGCACGGTAAGATAGGAGCCGACCTCGCCGTCGACCGCGGCGACGTGCGCCAGCGTCGCCTCCGCGATCTCGGCGGCGCTCGCGCTGCCGGCGTTGACGTCGCGCGCGATCTCGGCGGCGCTGCGATCGATCGGCGGGTTCATCGCTCACTCCGCGATGATCCGCGGCACGCGGAAGAACCGACTCCTGGCGCTGCGGCGCCGCGCTCAGCACGATTTCGCGGTCGAGGCAGGGACGTTCGACATCGTCGCGCGCACACGTTGCGCGACTCGACGACCTGCGCCGTCGCCGCGACGCTGGCGGTATCGAGTTCTGCTAGCGCGTTGACGTGGCCGAGCAAGATCGCCCAGTTCCTTGGAGAAGCGCTCGATCTCTTCGTCGGTCAGCGCGATCCGCGCCAGTTTGCGCAACGTAGCGAATGTCGATGGTGTCGGGTGTCAAATCGGGGCCTTTCTCACGTTCGGAGGCGTACGAGCGTCTCGACGTGTCCGGTCTGAGGAAACATGTCGAACGGCTGCACGCAACCGAGCCGGTAGCCTTTGGATACCAGGAACTTCAAATCCCGCGCCAGCGTCGCCGCGTCGCACGAGAGATACCAGACGTTTCGCAGGCGCGGCGTGCGCGATCGCGTCGAGGACCGCGACGTCGCAGCCCTTGCGCGGCGGATCGAGGAATACGGCGGCGGCCTCGCGCAACGCGCGCGCCGTGCGCGGGGCGGCGACGAGTCGTTCGACCCGGCCCGCGTCGAAATGGACGGCCTCTTCCAGACCGTTGAGCTGCGCGTTGGCCACGGCCTCGGCGACCGCATGGCGGTTCTCCTCGACGCCGTACACGCGCCATCCGTGCTTGGCGAAAAAGAGCGAGAACGTCCCGGCCCCGCAGTAGAGATCGACGGCGCGGCCGGGCTCGGCCAGCCAAGGCGTCATATAATCGAAGATGCGCGCCAGCATCGCGGCGTTTACTTGGAAGAACGACGCTGCCGAGATGCGATAGCGCACGCCGCCGATTGCTTCTTCGATCTCGGGCTCCCCGGCGAGCAGGCTCTGGCGGCGCCCGAAGATCGCGTTGGCGCTCGCGAGCTCGTAGGAGTTGGCGACGCCAGCTGCGCCGGGCAGTTCGCGCGCAAGCGCGGGCCCCAGTTCGCTCCCGCCGCGAAGCGGAGCGTCGCTCGTCATCGTGAGGACCGCCCGATCCGTCGCGCGCGACGCTCGCGCGACGAGGTGACGCGCGCCGGCGAGGAACGCGGCGAACGGCGGTTGGGTGCGCAGCGCGGTCAACCGCGCAACGATGCGGTCGAGCGCCGGCGTCAGCAATAGGGCAAGCGTCGATCGGCACGACGTCGTGCGAACGCTGCCGGTAGAAACCAAGTTCGGGAGCGGTCGCGCCGGGCCGCACGACCAGCGCCATCTTATTGCGGTAGGCGCGAGGCTCGTCCATGCCGATCGTCTCCTCGACGCGCACGTCGTGCAGGCCGCCGATGCGCGCGAGCGCGTTGCGCACGACGTCGCGCTTCCAGGCCAGCTGCGCGGGATAGGCGAGGTGCTGCAGCTGGCAGCCGCCGCAGGCGCCGAAGACCGGGCAGAACGGCCGCGCGCGCTGCGGCGTTTCGCGCAGCAGCTGGCGCAACTCGCCCACGGCGTAGCGCGGCTTGACCGTCGTGATCGTTACACGTGCGCGCTCGCCCGGCAGCGGCCCAAAACAGAACACGACCATCTCGGTCGCGCGGCCGACGCCTTGGCCATTGGCGAGTATGTCGGTGAATTCGAGCTCGAGTTCGTCGCCGGGCGCGGAGCGCCGCCGCCGTTACGCGCTGTTTCGCTGGTCGTCAAGCGCCTTCAGCAGCGAGTTCGCTTCGTCGATGAGCTGCTGGATGCGCTGCGACCTCGGATCTTCGAGCGTTTCGTCGGTGGCCAAGCGGAAGATCGCATACGTAAGCGCGGCGGCCAGGCCGACGACGCCGAGTCCTACACCTACCCACAGCATCTTGCGCGACTGCATGGACTTCTTCTTCGCTGCGGGCGGCCCCGAGCCCTTATTTGGGCGCCGTCGAAGGGGAGGGTGACCCGGTCAAGACGACGTCGTCGACGTACTGCTGCGTGGAGAGCTTGGCATAGCCGTCGCCGTGCACGCCGAAGTAGACCCACAACGAGCGGCCCGCGTAGCCGGCGAGATTCCACGTGCCGTGCACCCACGCTGCCGTGTGGTTGACGCTGCGGTAGAGATTGACGACGATGCGGCCGCGGTTGTCGAGCAGGTCGGCCTCCTGATAGGCAACCGCGGTGTCCGGTTCGTCGGAGAGCTGATAGAGCCACGCACTGAGCACGCCGCCCGGCGGGATCGCGACCCGCTGGCAGACGCCGGAGTTGCCCGCGGGCTCGCCGCCGCCCGTCGTGCCGGAGTACTCGTCGTAGAGGCCGGCGTGCGCATGGGCTTTGAGCACGTAGGCGGCAACGTCGCCGCACTGATGCCAGCCGCCGTCGACGGCGCCGCTCTCGAAGCCGGGATTACGCACCTCGTTGCCCGGCTGGCGCTGCAACGGCGCGGTTAAAGCATGCGGAATCGTGTAGCGTCCGGGCAGCGCTTGGCGCGCGGGTGCGCTCTGCGCCGTTAGCGCGAGGCCGGCCAGCACCACGCCCAAACGCTCAGCGTACCGCATCGAGCGAATCAAGATGTTGGCGGTCGTCGAGTGAGTCTATTGCGGCGCGCCCTTCCTCGAGCCTTACTCGCGTGATGCCGCCAGGAGTAAAATGCAGCGAGAGATTGTCGCCGGGGTTGTCCGCCCTCCCCGAGTGCAGCACGTCGAAGAGCGCGTGGAGCGGCCCGGCGTGCGTGACGATGGCGACGTTGCGCTGCGGCCGCGCCGTCAGCTCGTCGAGAAAGCCGGCTACGCGTTCGCATACCGTGTCAAACGATTCGCCTCCCGGCGGCGCGTAGCGCTTTGCCGCGGTCGAACCCTCTCCGGCGAGATGCGGATTGGCGGCGACGATCTCGTCCCAGCGCAACCCTTCCCACTCGCCGAAATGAAACTCGCCTAGACGCGCGTCGCCGGTCACGTCGAGGTCGCGCGTCTCCGCTAGCGGCGCTGCCGTTTCCCTCGCGCGCCGCAGATCGCTCGCATAGATGGCGTCGAACGGCTCGCCTCGCAGCGCTTCGGCGATCGCCGCAGCGACGCGACGTCCGTGCTCGGAGAGCGGAAGGTCGGTCTGCCCCTGGAAGCGCCGCGACGCGTTCCACTCCGTCGGACCATGCCGAATCAACGTGAGCCTCATACGCCGCCGAGGAGTTCGCTAGCGAAGCGCCAACCGCATTTTGCCGCCGCGGTCGCGGCTCGTGGAGAGGTGGCAGAGCGGTTGAATGTACCCGCTTGGAAAGCGGGCAGAGGTGATGAGCCTCTCGAGGGTTCGAATCCCTCCCTCTCCGCCAGTCGGCCAAAGACCGGCGCTACTTTGGGAGTGTATCGCATGCGCATCGTTTTCTTAGCATGTTTGGTCGTCGTCTTTGCTGGTTGCCCGCAAACCGCGAGCGCGCAACATCTTCCTTTTGCCGCGCAGACTCTCGCTCCGGCGGAGCACGGCAACGGCTACGAGCTTCTCTACAGTTTCAAAGGAAGCCCCGACGGCGCTTCGCCCCTCGGCGGAACGCTCACGACCCCGGACGGTCAGAAACCCGATGCGACGCTTCTTGCATACCGCGGCAATCTCTATGGGACCACGACGGTAGGTGGCTCCGGTTGTAGTTGCGGCACGGTGTTCACGTTGACGACGTCGGGCACCGAACGCGTACTCTACAGCTTCGGCGGCGAGCCTGACGGCTCGTTTCCGGAGTCTAGCCTGACGCCGCTGGGCGGCCGCCTTTACGGAACCACCCATCTCGGCGGCGCCGATAACGACGGCAGCGTTTTTCGCATCTCGCCGTAGGCTAGAATCCGCACCAGTTCACGCGCGCCGTGTAGTCGAGCGTCGAGCGGCCGTCGGCCGGCACGCGCAGCTTCCAGGTTGCCGTCGATGAGGAACTCTTGACGTGCGGTACGTTCTCCATCTCAATCTGCCACTCTCCCGGAATCGGCTCGACGACCTCCACCTCTTGCGTCACCGCCTTAGCGTTGGAGACGACGATGTGATACGAACTGTCGGCCGAGCAATTGCCAAGAAACCTGAAGTCGGTCTGTTTCTTGCGCGCCGTCACGTCGAAAGAGTCCCCCACGTGGAGCCGCACGGTCTCGTTCTTCGGCGTGTGGTCGATGCGATCTGATCCGAGGAAGAGCGAAAGGTTGCGCGAGTCATTCTTGTAGAGGCGCACGACGCCGCCGGGCAGCGGGATGCCGAGGTCGCCGCCGCGGTTTTCGAACGTCACGTACGCGCCCGCGGGTAGGGGGTCGCCGATGTCCGGCTCGGCGCTGCGGTAGTAGTCGGGAGAACCGCGCAGTTCCAACGTTTCGCGAAGCGGCACGTTCTTCGCCGAGAGCAGCGTGAGCTGTTTGGTTTGATTGTTGAGGATCGTGGTCGGCTTGGCTAGTGTATAAAGGTGGTATTCGAAGTAGTTTTCCTGGGTGACCTCCGCCTGACTCGCGGTAACGCGTGCGATCGTGCGCAGCGAGGACGCGTTTGCGGCATACACGTCGCCGGTCGCGATGTTGACGTTGCCGGCAACCAGCTGCAGATGGGCATCGTCGTATGATTCGCCGCTACCGTTGGAGAGCGTTACCAAGCCGGTCAGCGACAGGCGCGCGCCGTCGGGCGAGACGACGCCCACGTAGTCGGCGCGCCAGCCCATGCCTTGGGTCAAGTAACTCAAGTCGAGCGTCTCGTCGGCGGCGTGCGCGCTGTCAACGTCGAGTAACAGCGTCGGCCGGTCGCGTAGGCTCCCAGGCGTCGCCGGGAAGAGAATGTGTCCGCGCAGGCCCGTCTCGATGCCGTCGCGGTATTGCAGCACGATCCCATCGTTCACGCTGAGCAGCTTCGCCGTCTCCTTCGTGTCAAGATCGCCGGCAAAGCGCGCCTCGTGCACCACGGTCACTTCGCGCCCGACGTATTTGCGCAGCAGCGCAGTTGGATCGAGCAAATCGTAGTCGAAGTTCTGCTCCTTCACCGTGACGATATTCGAGCCGCCCACCGGTTCGAGGAGCGCCGAGGCCGAATCCATATCGGCGCTCACGTCACGCCACGCAATCCGGTTGAGCCCTTCGTCGAGCTGCACGACGCGCCGGTCGCGAATCAGTGCGCTTCCGCCGTTATAAACCGTGACGTAGAGTTCCCGGCGATCGGCAGTCGTGCTCGTGCGCTCCGGAGGCTCGCTCCACAAGCGCACGGGCGAGAAAAGCGCGAGCAATGCAAAGAGAATCGGCGAGATACGTTTCACGCTGCACCTCGATTCGTTCGATGTTATTCACAAAACGAACGACTGCGCGAAGGTGTGACGCCACGGTCAGCGTCAGCGCATCTTCGACTGCAATCAGGATGACAGGCCCTCCCAATGCGCTAGCCAGAAATCGAAGCTGGCTCGGGCTTGTGCCTCGAGCATTGCGTCGCCGGCGATGACTTCGCGGCCGAGCTTGCGGCCGAGCTGCGAGCGCGAGCCGTAGTTGGCGTCCATCACGAGATCGGCGCGTGTCAGTTCGGCGACCAGGCGATCGGGCAGCTCGGCATCGGGCGGCAGCGTGCTGACGACGATCTCGGGCGGGTTTTCGTCCGGCCATCGGTTCGCTTCGAACTCGCGGCAGACGGCGTGCACGTGTTCGCCGTTGCGTCCCCACACAAAGGTGTACGCGTCGTTGTCGTGCAGATCGGCGAGAATCGCGCGGGCGGTAGCTCCGTAACCGAGCACGCCGATGCGTTTGAGCGCGACCGGCTCGTCGAGCAGCGTCTCGATCGCGCCGCGCGCGCCGATGCCGTCGGTCGTGGTGCCGATCCGCTGCGATCCGAAGAAGATCGTGTTGACCGAGCGCGCGCGCCTCGCTTCGTCGCCGAGTATGTCGCAGGCTTCGAACGCTTCTTCTTTGAGCGGAAAGGTAACGTTGCATCCGGCGAAGCCGCCGGCGATCAGGCGGGAGATCGCGCGGGCACCGTCGCCCCGCGCCACGCGAATCGCCACGTACTCGCCGTCGATGCCGGCCTC
This sequence comes from Vulcanimicrobiota bacterium, assembly GCA_963844705.1. GTDB lineage: Bacteria > Vulcanimicrobiota > Vulcanimicrobiia > Vulcanimicrobiales > Vulcanimicrobiaceae > Cybelea. The sequence continues at coordinate 1,401,080 of CAWJPI010000001.1, forward strand.
TTCGAGAAAGCCGTTCTGCAGCGCGGGACTGCGGCTATGCTCGACGGGATCTCCGAGGAGCGCCAGCCTCAGCATCGGCGGTTGCGCAGCATCAGCCGCTCGAAGAAGCGGAAGAATTTCGTGACCGCAAAATCCTTGCTCTCGATCGGCTCGGTGAGGATCGTGTAGAGCCCGCAGAGCTTGCCGCCGAGCACGTCGGTGAAAAGCTGATCGCCGACCACGGCGATCTGCCGCCGCCGCAGCCCGAGGCGCCGCTTGGCCCGCAAAAAGCCGAAGGGCAGGGGCTTGAGCGCGTTGGGGATGCACTCGACCCCAAGCTGGGCCGCCAGCCCGTTGACCCGCTCCGAGAAATTATTCGAGACCATCACGATACGAAAGCCTCGCGCGCGCGCCCGTGTGACCCAGGCGAGGTGCTCCTCCCCCAGCTCGGTCTCGCGGAAGCCGAGCAGCGTGTTGTCGAGGTCGACGATGAGGCCGCGGATGCCGGCCGCCTCGAGCTCCTCATGGGGCACGTCGTGGAGGCGGGGAGCGAACCGGTCGGGACCGAGCATAGGGCCAGCGTTCGGAGGGGTTATCCCCGGTATCCTCGGCATTGTCCACATGCGCTCCACGCGGCCAACCCGGCGCCGAGGCGCTGTCCACACCCTTGCTCTGCTACCCACAGGCGGCACACAAGGATTTCGCTGCCAACCCCCATATCTTGTGGTATTGCGGTTGGTATGGCACAATAGGTAACCACCTGTTCCGTTGCGCATCCGTTGGCGCCGAACAAGTGTTCGGTATATTGAGGAGCCTTCATGAAGTTTTCGCGCACCTACTCCGTTCCCGGCGACCCTTACGCCGGCCTGAACTTCGAGCCCCGAACCTCGCGTATCGTCAACCCCGACGGATCGGTGATCTTCGAGGCCAAGGACGTAATGGTTCCGGCCTCCTGGAGCCAGGTCGCGGTCGACGTGCTGGCCCAGAAGTACTGCCGCAAGGCCGGGGTGCCGAAGCACACGGTGCGCGTCCAAGAGGAGGGCGTTCCGGAGTGGCTGAGCCGCTCGATCGCCGACGGCGCCGCTCTCGAGGCGCTGCCGCGCAACGACCAGTTCGGCCCCGAGCGCGATGCCCGCTCGGTCTTCAACCGGATGGCGGGCTGCTGGACCTACTGGGGCTGGAGGCACGGATATTTCGATAGCGAGGACGACGCGCAGATCTACTACGACGAGATGTGCGCGATGCTCGCGCGCCAAGTCGGCGCGCCCAACTCACCGCAGTGGTTCAACACGGGTCTGCACTGGGCGTACGGCATTTCCGGACCCGCACAGGGGCACTGGTACGTCGATGGGGCGGATCATGCGACGAAATTGTCGCCCGATACTTTTACTCACCCGCAGGTTTCTGCATGTTTTATTCTTGGTTTAGAAGACGATCTCGTTAACGAAGGCGGCATCTTCGACGGCGTGATGCGCGAAGCGCGCATCTTCAAAGGGGGCAGCGGCAGCGGCGCCAATTTCTCCAAGCTGCGCGGGGCCGGCGAGAAGCTCACCGGAGGGGGCACCTCGAGCGGTCTGATGTCGTTTCTCAAGGTCTTCGATCGCGCGGCGGGCGCCATTAAATCCGGCGGCACGACGCGACGCGCGGCAAAGATGGTCGTGCTCAATGCCGATCATCCCGACATCGAAGAGTTCGTCAACTGGAAGGTTCGCGAAGAGCGCAAAGTCGCCGATCTGGTGATCGGTTCGCGTATCTTCGAGCAGCGTCTTAACGCAATTATCTCCGCCGCGCACGACACGCGCGTTCCCGAGATGGCGCGCCTCGACCCAGCCCTCAACGGCGGCCTTCGCGGCGCGATTCGCGAAGCGCTCTCCGCCGGCGTGCCTTCGGGTGCCGCACAGAACGCGCTCGATTATGCGCGTCAAGGTTACACGCGCCTCGAGGTCGAGCAGTACGATACCGCGTGGGATTCTGAAGCGTACATCACCGTATCGGGTCAGAACTCGAACAACTCGGTGCGCCTGACCAACGGCTTTTTCAACGCGCTCGATCGAGACGAAGAATGGCTGCTGACGGCCCGCACGACCGGCGACGTCGTCAAGCGCATCAAGGCGCGCGACCTATGGGAGCAGATCGCCGTCGCGGCGTGGCAGTGCGCCGACCCAGGCCTGCAGTTCGACGACACGATTCAGGAGTGGCATACCTGCGCCAACGACGACCGCATCAACGCCACCAATCCGTGCGTCACCGGTGACGCGATCGTCGCCACCGCCGACGGTCCCGCGCGCATCGCCGACCTCGTCGGCAAGGCTGCCTTCATCATCGGCGGCGATGGCAAGCCGCACTTCGTCAACAAGATTTTCCCAACGGGAACCAAACCGGTCTTCCGTCTTACCACGGCTGGCGGCTACGAACTGGAGCTTACCGCCGATCACCGCGTGCTCACGCGCAATCGCGGCGACGTCGCCGCCGCCGAGCTTGCCGCCGGCGACCTGATCGCGCTAGGGGGTTCGGGCTTCGGCCACGTGACGCTCGACGGCCGCGTCGCGTTCGCCGTGGGCACCGCCGTCGGCGAGAGCGACGACATCGAGACAACCGTGGTGGCCGATCTGGCCGATGCCATGAGCTCGGTGAAGATGGCCTCGCTCGAAAGCGCGCATTCGCGCCATCGGTCGCGCGTGGCGACGCGCCGCAAGAGCGCGATCGTCGGCACCGCGGGCGGGCGTCCCGTCGCCGACTTCTTCTCCTACTACGTGCGCCCCAACGACGGCGAGGAGAACAAAGCGCTCAGCGACGCAGCCTTCGAACTCGACCGCGAGACGACCGCGGCAATGCTGCGCGGACTCTTCACCGCCGATGCGATCCTGGTCGAAGAGGGCGGCCGCGCTTCGATCGCGCTGCCCTCGGCCTCGCCGGCGTTTCTCAAGCAGCTACAGCTGATGCTGCTCTCCTTCTCCGTCAAGACGGAACTGGCCGACAACGCGCTGCACATCTCGCGCGGCTTCCACGAGCCTTTCAGCAAAGAGATCGGCTTCCATCCGACATCGGCGAAGGCGCCCGTGCTGACGCAGATTGCCGCCGGCGAACCGGCGCACGATGGCCTCTGGGCGGAGTTTGCGTCGCTGGAGCCGCGGTACGAAGCCGACGTCTTCGATCTCACCGAGCCCGAGACGAATCACTTCGTCGCCAACGGCATGCTCGTGCACAACTGCTCGGAGTACGTCTTCATCGACGACACGGCGTGTTTTGCGGCCGAGACGCGCATCAGCACGCCCGACGGGCTGCGCCCGGTCGAAGAGCTTTACCAGCTGCAGCAAAGCGGCGAACAGGTTCTGGTTACGACCGATATCCACGGCGAGAACGATCATCGCCGCTTGGCGGCACACCGGCCCGCCTCGATCACGCAGGTCGGTCGGAAGCCGGTCTTCCGTCTGAAACTCAAGGATGGACGCGAGATTCGCGCAACCGGGGATCACCGCTTCCTGACCGGCGACGGTGAGTGGAAGCGTCTCGACGAGTTGGTTCCCGAGCACGACCGGATCGCGATTCGCGAGACCGGCAACGCGGTGGCCTTTGCTTCCGACCCCGTAGAAGTCAAGCGCTGGCAGATGCTGGGCTGGCTAACCGGCGACGACGTGTTCAACAAGGACGTCGCCGCGCTGGTCTTCGGACCCCGCGAACGCCTTACGGCCGAAGCGATGACGCTCGAATTCAACGCATTGAAATCTGCAGCCGTCGGTTCATCGGGTGAGCCGGCCTCGGCCGTTTCCGCGACCCGCACGGGCAGCGCCGGCACGCTCGTTTCGTATTTGGATCAGCGCTATGGTTTCAAACAGGCAAGTGCGATCGAAAAAGACGTGCCGTCCGCCATTCATCGCGTTGCCGATGATCTCAAAGTCGCGTATCTCCAAGGACTCTTCTCCGCCGACGGTTGCATGCGCGCCAATGGTAAGGCCGCCGAGAAAGAAGTGATGCTGGCGTCGTCGTCGCCGGCGCTGCTGCGCTCGGTGCAGCTGCTTCTCTCCGATCTGGGCATGACGTCGCGCATCTCGTGGATGCACGCTGCCGGCCGCAAGAATCCGCAAGGACAGCTGCATCTCTACAACCAGCAATCGCGCAAATTCAATACGCTGATCGGCTTCCCGTGTTCGGCAGAGAAGCAGCGCGTCGCCGAGGAACTGCTCGCCGGCGGCTTCGTGGCGCATCGCAAGAATCCGCGCTCGCCGAAGGTCGCGGCTATCATTCCCGATGGCGTGGAAACCGTCTACGACGTGACCGAGCCGGTCACCCATTCGCTCGTCGCCGAAGGCATGATCGCCCACAACTGCAACCTCGCGAGCCTCAATCTCGTCACCTTCCTCAACGGCGACGGGAACTTCGACGCCAAGCGCTTCTCCGAAGCCGCGCGCATCTGGACGACCACGCTCGAGATCTCGGTGACGATGGGCCAGATGCCCTCGCGACGGATCGCCGAGAAGAATCACGGTTATCGCACGCTGGGGCTCGGCTACGCCAACCTCGGGACGCTGCTGATGCGCCTGGGCCTGCCGTACGATTCCGAGGAAGGCTTCGGCTGGTGCGCAGCCATCACGTCGCTGATGACGGGCAGCGCTTATCGCACCTCGGCGGAGATGGCGCAGCAACTCGGTGCGTTCGCGCGCTTCGATGCGAATCGCGAGCCGATGCTGCGCGTGATCCGCAACCACCGCAAGGCCGCCTATGCGTCGGATTCCGCTGCTTACGAAGGCCTCTCCGTCACGCCGGTCACGCATGCCCCGACGCTCTTCACGCAGGCGACGTGGGCGCTGGCGCGCAAGGTGTGGGACGAGGCGCTCTCGATCGGCGAAGTCGCCGGCTTCCGCAACGCGCAAACCGTCGTCATTGCGCCGACGGGCTGCCTTGCCGGCGATTCGCTCGTCACGACCGACCGCGGCCTCTTGCGCTTGAGCCGTCTGGGCAACGTCGACGGGGAGAAGTGGCAGGATATCGACGTCCGCGTGCTCACCGACGACGGCGAGCAGCGCGCCACGAAGTTCTTCATCAACGGCATCTCGCCGACGCGCCGCATCAAGACGAGCGGCGGCTACACGATCGACGGCACGCCCGAGCACCGCGTGAAGGTCGTCGACCCCGCCACCGGCGAGCTGACGTGGAAGCGCTTCGCCGAAGTCGCCTCCGGCGACACGGTCGCGCTCTCGATGGGCGGCTTCGCCGGCAATCCGCGCGTCGTCAAGCTTCCGCCGCTGGGCGAGGAGCACTGGACGGCCGACTTCACCACGCGGGTTCCCAGCGAACTCACGACCGATCTCGCCGAGTTGGTCGGCTACTTCATGGGCGACGGCATGCTGCACGCCAAAGGCCTGCGCCTCTGCGTCGCACAGGAGGATGCCGACGTGCGCGAGCGGCTCGATCTCGCTCGCGCGCGAACTCTTCAGCGTCGAGCCGACGCTCGCTGCGCGCAACACCAACGTCGAGGTCGACGTTCATTCGGTCCCGCTCGCGATGTGGTGGCAGGCCTGCGGCTTCGCCAAACGCCATCCGACCAGCGACGCGCGCGGCAAGAGCTACGTGGCTCACGTTCCCGACGCGATCCTGGCTTCGAACGATCCCGCGATCTACGGCGCCTTCTTGCGAGGACTCTTCGAGGCCGACGGTACGGTCGTCAATGGCGCGGCGCATCTCTCAACCGCCAATCTCAGCCTCGCCGACGACGTTCGCACCGTGCTGCTCTCGCTCGGCATCCCCAGCGAGCACGCGCATCGACAAGTCCGGCTGGAGCGGCAGCGACCTCCACGTATTGCGCGTGCGCAACGCGGCCTACGCGCACAGCTTCATGAAGCGTTGTCGGCTTCATCGGCGAGCGCAAGCGCGACGCCGTGCGTCCCTGCGATACCTGGCAGGGCACGAAAGGCGATCGCGTCTTCCTGCGCAAGGGCGTGCTGCGCGACGCTGCGTACCGCATTCCAGCGAACTCTATCCCCGCACGGCGCTCTACGGTTATCGCCATGCCGGCGCCATCAGCCGCACCACCGCGTGCGAGCTGCTCGAGCGCACCGGCAGCGACGAGCTTCGCACCGCGCTCGACTTCTTCTACGACGACGTCGTCGCCAACGAGGATGGCGGCGAGCAGCTCACCTACGACCTCTCCGTTCCCGCCAACGTCACGTACTTCGCCAACGGCTTCATCTCGCACAACACGATCGGCCTGGTGATGGATTGCGACACGACGGGCATCGAGCCCGACTTCGCGCTGGTGAAGTTCAAGAAGCTCGCCGGCGGAGGCTACTTCAAGATCGTCAACCAGTCCGTCGACAATGCGCTGCACAAGCTCGGTTACTCGCAAGAACAGATCGACGCGATCGAGACCTACGCCAAGGGCACCGGCACGCTCGACGTCTGCGCCGCATATCAATCGCGCGACGCTGCGGGCGAAAGGATTCGACGACGAGGCGATCGCGCGAATCGAAGCGGCGCTTCCCAGCGCTTTCGAGCTGCCGTTCGTCTTCAATAAGTTCGTCTTCGGCGAGGAGCTCTGCAAAGAGCGCCTTCGCCTCACCGACGAGCAGCTCAACGACTTCAACTTCTCGCTGCTGCGCGACGGCCTCGGCTTCACGACGCAGCAGATCGAGGAAGCGTCGGCGCACATCTGCGGCCGGATGACGGTCGAAGGCGCGCCCTACCTCAAAGACGAGCACCTCGCCGGTCTTCGATTGCGCGACGCCGTGCGGCCGCTACGGCTCTCGATATATTCGACCACTCGCACACATCGATATGCTCGCTGCCGCGCAACCATTCGTCTCCGGGAGTACCTCAAAAACGATTAATTTTCCGCAAACGGCAACGATCGACGAAGTCAAGGAAGCGTATCGCTATTCCTGGGAACGGATGGTCAAGTCCGTGGCGATCTATCGGGACGGATCGAAACTTTCGCAACCACTGGCTGCAAGTTACGACTTCGGCGGTGACACGTCAGCTGAGGAATCGACGGCGCTGGCCCCGGCGCAGCCGTTCGCCACGCCGATGCAGATCGCCGAGAAGATCGTCTACCGCTACATCGCCAAGCGCCGGCCGATGCCGCAGCGGCGCAGCGGCTACACGCAAAAGGCGACGATCGCCGGCCACAAGGTCTACCTGCGTACCGGCGAGTACGAAGGCGGTCAGATCGGCGAGATCTTCATCGACATGCACAAGGAAGGCGCGGCCTTCCGCTCCTTGATGAACAACTTCGCGATCGCGATCTCGCTGGGCTTACAGCACGGCGTGCCGCTCGAAGAGTTCGTCGAAGCCTTCACTTTCACGCGTTTCGAACCCAACGGTCCAGTCGTCGGCCACGATCACATCAAGATGGCGACGTCGATTCTCGACTACATCTTTCGCGAGCTCGCCGTGAGTTATCTCGGCCGCTACGAGCTCGCGCACGTGCAGCCGTCGATGCAGATGGACGCGATGGGTCCCGAAGCGCAGGACGACTACATCGCCGAGGAAGAGGGAGGGGTCAGCGTGCGACCCGCGGGTGTTGCGGAAATGCTCCATCCGGTCAGCACCCATCTCCATCCTGGGCACGAGCCGGTAACCGCTCCTCCGCCACAAGTTACGACGAGTCCCGGAGGAGCGGGCCGGACGGCGGTCGCCGTTCTGGCGCGCACCGAAGCGATTAACGCGTCCAAGGCCAAAGGCTACACCGGCAACGCGTGCTCGGAGTGCGGTCAGCTCACGATGGTTCGCAACGGAGCATGCGAAAAGTGCGACTCCTGCGGGGCAACCAGCGGCTGTAGTTAGATCGTTGAGGCGAGCTCTCTAATCGCGGCTTGCGTGGCCCTGAAATCGCCGCGGGGAGCCAGCGACGCTCAGCGAACGAATACCTTCGGGATGAGCTGCCGACTGGTGCTAGTCGTCGCCGCCGTAGCGGGGATCACCGCGTGTTCGCATGCCGCGCTCCCCGCCGGCGGCATTTCCGGCCCGGTCACTGCTACAAGCTTGTCGCGAGACACCTCATTTGGCCATGCGTACGTCACCGACTTCGGCGCGGGCCTTTCCGATGGCAAACTTTTGCAATTCGACTTGAGAGCGGGAGTCGCGGTCGCCCCTCCGCACGTCCTGTTTTCAACGTTGCACGAACCCCTTGGCGTGGCGGTCGGGCCGGATAACCTGGTATACGTGGCCGAATCGGCGAAGCCGTATAACGGCATCGACGCCTATCGCATACGCGGAACATCCGCAAAACTCGTGCGACGCATGAGTTTTGTGCCCGGGCTATTTTCCCCCGAGCCAGAGTATTTGGCCACCGATCAACTAGTGTTGTGAGTTAGAAGTTCATTGTAATAATCGGCGAAAGCTGTTATACTTGATGCGTGAGGAAACCGCGACGAAATCTTCGTGGGCGCCCCAAGCAAAACCTTATGCTTACGCGTGACGAGCGGGCTGAGCTAGAGCGGGTAGCGCGCCGCCCGAAGAGCGCGCAACAGCTCGCGCTACGCGCACGGATCGTGTTGGCGTGCGCAGAGGGCGCCACGAACCAAGCCGTGGCCAAGCGCTTGGAAATTGCTGGCGCAACGGTCGGCAAGTGGCGCGAGCGTTTTCGGACTCAGCGCTTTGCTGGACTCTCCGACGAGCTGCGTTCAGGCGCGCCACGAACGATTACGGACGCGAAGATCGAAGAAGTGCTCCGGAGGACGCTTGAATCGCTGCCCTCGAACGCCCGTCAATGGAGCACGCGTTTGATGGCAGAGGCTACGGGGCTGTCGCAAACAGCCATTGTGCGTGCTTGGCATGCGTTCGGTTTGCAGCCGCACCGAACCGAAACATTCAAACTCTCGACGGATCCATATTTTATCGAGAAAGTCCGCGATATCGTAGGGCTGTACCTCAATCCGCCCGATCGCGCATTAGTTCTGTGCGTCGACGAGAAATCGCAGATTCAGGCGCTCAACCGTACCCAGCCTATCATGCCGTTGCGCCCCGGCATCCCACGTCAGCAGACGCACGACTACGTGCGACACGGCACGACATCGCTTTTTGCGGCGCTCGACGCCAAAAGCGGCACAGTCATCGAGCAGTTGCACCGTCGGCATCGGCATCAAGAGTTCCTAAGGTTCCTCAAGAAGATCGATGCCGAAACTCCCAAGCGCCCAGAGCTCCACCTGATCCTTGACAACTACGCTACGCACAAGACGCCAGCGGTCAAGCGGTGGCTGTTGCAGCATCCGCGATTCCATCTTCATTTCACGCCTACCAGCGCGAGTTGGCTCAACCTCGTCGAGCGGTTCTTCGCCGAGATCACTCAACGGCAGATTCGCAATGGCAGCTTCACCGGCGTTGCGCATCTGGAACGCGAAATCAGGGCCTACATTCGGCAGCGAAACCAGGACCCCAAGCCATTCATCTGGACCGCAACCGCAGACATGATCCTCGAAAAGATCGCAACAATTTGTGAGCGAACCTCTAACTCACAACACTAGGCTATCTCTATTCAACCGTGGACTTTAAGTCGATTGCGGTGTCTTGGCCGGGCCAGCACGGACTGATCCGGCGCCTGCGTTACTACCCAAATGCGGACGGCGCGTTCTTATTGGGTACCGACCGCCTCGGAGACGTCTACCAGCCGACCATCGACGATCTCTACGTTCACTTTGGCAACCCCGGTCGGCCGGCGGATCTCTCCTCGAAGAGGGTAATACCGATACCACAAGATCCAGGCGGATCGCTGGACTTCGCCCGCAGCGATGGCGCCGATCTGTTCACCGGCCCAACCTACTTGTCGAAAGACTGGGTCACGGTTCAAGTAACGCCCATTGAAAAGCACGGCCCTCCAGGCAGATGAGGTCCCTCGTCTTACGGCATGGCTGTTCGACGAAGCCGTACTACATTATTGGACTCTCCATCGCAGTCGCCGGCGGCTTCCTCTACGAGATCTGCGCATACGTCAGCCAGTCCGGCAATAAAACAACCTCTACGTCGCGAATTATAAAAGCAGCACGATTACGGTCTACGACAAGGAGGCACCGGCCTAACGCGGCTCTTCTCGACAAACGTTGACAACCCCAACGACATCGCCTACGACAAATCGAACAACCACATCCTATGTATCGAACTGGGGCCCCCTGGGATCGGGAAGCGTTACCATCTACTCCACGCAAGGAAAATACCTGGGCAAGATTACCGACCTCGTTGCCTGCCCGCACCACATAGCCGTTGACAGCTCGGGAAATGTCTACGTCGTCGGCCAGTGTCCGCCGGCCAGCAGCAGCAGCTCGGGATTCTACAACTACTACGTCACCGTCTACAGCGGCACGACCGACAAGCTAATCCGGACGGTCACCGACGGCATCGGGGGCGCCGGCCACATCGCCCTCGACGGCAAGGACAACCTCTACGTGGCCAACGATGAGTACAACGATATCACCGTCTACAAGGCCGGCACGACCAAGCTCCTACGAACGATCTCCGACGGCGCTTCTTATGCCCCCGGACCGATGGGCTTCGATCAATCCGACAACGTATTCGTCACCAATCCGTTCTCGATCAACAAATACGCTGCGAAAAACGGGAAACTTCTGCTTACGATAACCGACGAAGTCAGCGAATGCGACGCCTAATCGTCGGGCCTTACTTGAACATCGCGAACAATTACCCCGTCAGTACGGGATCCGGCGGCACCAGCTATATGAGCTACGTCACCACGTACAACCTCATCACCGGGAAGCTCGTGCGAAAGATCACCGACGGGGTTTACGGCCCCAATGCTTTCGCTTTCGGCCCGTAGCGAGGAGTAATCCCGGGGCCGGCTGCGAGCGCCGGCCCCGTCATTCGCGTTTTACTTCAGGAGCTTCTCGAAGTTCCCGAAGAGCATCACGCCGATGCCACTGACCTGATCGTAGCCCGTCTCGGCGCTGTAGGCGCCGATGCTGCCTGAGGTGATGTCGCGGAAGTAGACCGTCTTGCCCGCGGAGTAGCCGTTCTTGCCCCACGTCGCGTAGAGATTGGGATTGAAGTACCCCTGGCGCGATTTTTGGATCTCGTCGATCACCGTGAGACCCGCAGCGAAGATCGGCGACGAGAGCGACGTTCCCCCAATCGGCCCCTGGAAGCGACCGTCATAGTAGAGCGACTCGCCCGTATACGGGCTCGCGTCGAAGGCAAGATCGGGAATGTTACGCCCGCTCGCGATCACGTTGGTAACGCCCTTCTGATACGACGGTACTTTGAACACGACGGAGACGCCGCCGCCGGTGGCGCCGGAAGTGTCGTCCCAGCAGACCTCGCTGGTCTCCTTGCCGTTGGTGTGATTCACGTCCATGATCGTGCCGCCGATCGCCAGGTTCTCCGGCGTGTCGGTCGGCGTGCCGACCGTCGGCGCGCTCCCGTTGCAGCCGTAGGTGCGCGTGCCGTCGTCACCCGTGGAGGCGTGGAACGTAATGCCGAGCGCCGCGCCTTGCTTGAAGATCTTCTCCGCCGCCTTCGGGAAGCTCGGAATGAACGCGGTTTCACACTCGCTGTAGCTCGTGCTCACGTCGTCGGCGTAGTTGTCCGTGACGACCTGGTTGTACGCGTCGGTGAAGTACTCGAGCGTCGCAGACTCCGGCGCTTCGTACGCGTAGACGTTGGTCGCGGGATCGATCGAGGTAATCGTCTCCACGTCGAGCGTCGCTTCAACCGAGTCACCCGAGAGCCCGGATGGCGGACCGCCGTCGACGAGCACGCGATTGAGCGTTCCGGTCTGCTTCTCGCCGAAGTACGAAAGATACGCCGCGAGGTCCGCATTCAAGAAGTCCGCGTTGCCGACGAACGCCGTCGCGCGCCCTTGGCCCATCATCTTATTCGGAAAAATATACGACTTGCGGAAGACGCCCGGCCCGTAACCGCCATCGGGCCCGAAGAGCGGCTTCTTGCCGTTCGGACGAACGCTCGGAAGCGCCGCGACCGCGTGATGGCCCGGCTTGAACCGGTACTGCGGGCGCATCGAGGTCGCGCTGTCGAGCCCGACCACCGCGGAGACCGTCGCCGCCAGCGACGCCGGGATGCTCTCCGGCCGCACGTTGGTGTAGCGACTCTCGCCGTCGGCCAAGCGCACGTTGTGGATCTCGGTCGAGAAGAGGCGTTCGGCGGTCGGCGCCGGCGCGGTCGCATCGATCACCGTCCGGTTGGTAAACGAATGCCTGATGGTGAAGCCGGCATCGCGTAACGCAGCAATCGTCGCATCGTAGTCGGCCTGCGTCGGCCCGTAGGTGCGGGCGAACTGCGCGGGGGTCAGGAAATGGTGAAACTGCGACGAGCCCGGCGTGCCCTGCGCCTCGATCAGCCGATCGAGCTGCGCCTCTTGATGATATTTTAGAACGACTGCCAGATCGACGCGCGTCGTCGCGCCGGCGCGGCCGAGGTCTTGCATCGAGCCGCCGGAGGGCGGCAGATTCGTCCCGGAACCCGAGCAAGCCGAAAGGCCTGCGGCGATCACAGCCACGCCGAACGCGCGGCAGAGGCGAACGGGTAAACGCATTTTGCGCTGCTCCTTCTCTTTAGTGTCGTGGCGTCTGGGGAGATGCGGCTTTCGCCTGCGAATCAGCAGTTCCATGCTGGCCCGCATCCTCTCGTGCATTGCCGCGCTCGCCCTCGTGGCGCCCGTACCGCCCGTGCCGCCCCAGGACGGCCTTCATAAAATCCAACACGTGATCGTGGTGATGCAAGAGAACCGCTCGTTCGACAGCTACTTCGGCACCTATCCCGGCGCCGACGGCATCCCGATGCGCGACGGCACGCCGCTCGTCTGCGTCCCAAACGCGCAGGCCGGCCAATGCGTGAAGCCCTACCACGACTTCAACGATGAGAACACCGGCGGCCCGCACGGTGCGTTGGCCGCCGACGCCGACATCGACGGCGGCAAGATGGACGGCTTCATCGACGTCATGCAGGGAGCGCTCTCGACGGGCGGTTGTCCCACCGATATTCCAACGTGCGTCGTCAAGGGGCACGAGCGCAGCGTGATGGGTTATCACACCGCCGCCGAGCTGTCGAACTACTGGGCCTACGCGCGGAACTTCGTGCTGCAGGACCACATGTTCTCACCGGTGCGATCGTGGAGTCTGCCCGCGCATCTGTACATGGTCTCCGAATGGTCGGCGAGCTGCGCGAAGCTCGACGATCCGGCCGCCTGTACACCCGATCGGCGAGGGGTAACCGCGACCGATTTCCCGCGCGACTTCTGGGCCGGCAAGAAAGAGCAGGTGCGAGGGCGCCCCGATTATCCCTGGACCGACCTCACGTATCTCTTATACGCGGCCGGCGTATCGTGGGCGTATTACGTCATGGACGGCTTCGAGCCCGACTGCGAAGGCGATCAGGTTAGCTGTCAGCTGCGCGTGCAGAGCGCGCGCACGCCGGGCATCTGGAATCCGCTGCCGTCGTTCACCGACGTGAAAACCGACGCGCAACTGGCCAACGTCAAGGATACGTCGGCCTTCTTCAACGATCTGCGCGACGGCACGCTGCCCGCGGTCGTGTGGCTCGCGCCGGGAAACCGGTACAGCGAGCATCCACCCGGGCTCGTCAGCGCGGGTCAGGATTACGTTACCGGCGTCGTCAATGCGGTGATGCGCAGCGGCTACTGGGATTCGACCGCGATCTTTCTCAGCTGGGACGACTGGGGTGGTTTCTACGACCACGTCGTCCCACCGAACGTCAACTTCTTCGGCTACGGCCTGCGCGTTCCGGGACTCGTGATCAGCGCGTACGCGCGCCGGGGTTACGTCGACCATCAAACGCTCAGTCACGATGCCTACGTGAAGTTCATCGAAGACGATTTTCTCGGCGGCCGGCGCCTCGATCCGGCGACCGACGGGCGCCCCGATCCGCGCACCTCCGAACCCGAGAACGCGCCCCAGCTGGGCGATCTGCGCAGCGATTTCGACTTCACTGCGCCGCCGCGGCCGCCGCTGATTCTGCCCGGTGGCATCGAGCCGCCGTACAAACCAGGTTACACCGGACCGCCGTAAGAACGCGCGCTTGGTGAAAGGCGGGTCGAGCTGATGGCCGATGATGCGTTGCTCGCGTTCTTGACGAAGGCGAAGGAGCAGAACGTTCCCGACGAGTCGCTCGTCGGGGTGCTACGGCAGAATGGGTGGTCCGAGCGTCGCATTTATCGTGCGCTATCCGACCATTACGCCGTTGCGCTCGGCGTGCCGGTTCCGGCGCGTGCCGGCTCGGCCGAGAGCGCGCGCGACGCGTTTCTCTACCTGCTCAACTTCATCTCGCTCGGTTTCTGGAGCGTCGCACTCTGGCAAATATGGGCAGCTCTCGTGCACCGCTGGTTCCCCGACCGTCTCGAGACGCCGTTCGGCACGTCGCTGCGCGACGACATCGCCTGGCAGCTGGCGATCATCCTGGTAACCTTTCCGCTCTTCGTCGTGGTGCACGCGCTGATCGCCAGAGAACTCGCGCGCCGTCCCGAGCTTTACTACTCGGCGGTGCGGCGCTGGCTCACCTATATCGCGCTCGTGGCGATCGCGCTGGCGATCGTCGTCGATCTGGCGCTGACGATTCAGAACTGGATCCTCGGGCAGCTCTCGCAGCACTTCGTGCTCGACACGCTCGGCCTCTTGGTGCTGGCCGGCGGCATCTTCTGGTACTACCTCTCGACGATGGACCCGCCGAAGCGGGCGCCGTGACCGCGCAGCGGATCGTCACCATCGCCGCCGTCGCAGCCGTCGTCGGCGCGGTGGTCGCGGCGTTCTCGATGATCGGCTCGCCGCAGCGAGTGCGCACCGAAGCGATCGACGAGCGCCGCGTACGAGGGCTGGGCGACATCGCCTCCGATCTCTACGACGCGTATCAGCATAACCCGGCACCGCTTCCCGCGACGATCGACCGGACCGAAACCGATCCGGTCACCGGCAAACCTTACGAATACCGCCGTCTCGGGCCGCTCGCGTACGAACTGTGCGCGGCCTTCGCGCTGCCGACGCCCGCAAGTCGCGCGGACCGCGACGTCACCGCCTTCTGGCACCACCCCGCGGGGCACTACTGCTACCGCTTCGACGTCCGCAACGACGTGCAGTTCGACGCTATAACCCGCTCGGGATGACACGGGGGCAGGGTCGCGAAAATGGCGCTTATGAAACGCCTTCTCGTTGTCGCGACCTTTCTCGCGTCGTCTTTTGGAGCCGCTGTGGCCGTAGGAGCGAGCCCTTCCTCGCCTGCGCAGCAACTGATGAGCAAACTCTCCTGGCGCAGCATCGGGCCGTACATCGGCGGGCGCGGCGTCGCGGTCGCGGGCGTCCCGAGCCAACGGCGACTGTTCTACTTCGGCGGCGTCGAGGGCGGGCGTTTGGAAGAGCACCGACTACGGTCTGAGCTGGGAGAACATCACGCGACGGTAAGATTCCCGGCATCGCCGATCCCATCGGCGCCATGGCGGTTGCCCCCTCAAACTCGAAGGTGCATCTACGTCGGCACCGGCGAGGCCGACATTCGCGGCGACTTCGATACCGGCGACGGCGTTTACAAGACGACCGACGCCGGCAAGACGTGGTCGTACGCCGGGCCTGCGCGACACGCACATGATCGCGAAGATCGTCATCGATCCGCGCGAACCCCGAACGTCGTCTACGCCGCCTCGATGGGTCACGTATTTCGCTCCAACCCCGAGCGCGGCGTCTTCAAGACGACCGACGGCGGCAGCACCTGGAGCAAGATCCTCTTCGTCGACGACAAGACCGGCGGCGTCGACCTCGTGATGGACCCGCGCAACCCCAACGTGCTCTACGCGGCGATGTGGCAGGCGCAGCGCGTGCCGTGGAAGCTGACCAGCGGCGGCCCGGGCAGCGGCCTCTACAAAACGGCCGACGGCGGCGCGCATTGGACGAAGATCTCGAGCAATCCCGGCTTCGCGACGCGGCGTGCTCGGCAAGATCGGCGTCTCGGTCGCGGCGAGCAATCCGCGCGTCGTCTACGCGATCGTGCAGGCGCACAGACGGCGGCGTCTTCCGCTCGAACGACGGCGGCGCCAACCTGGAGGCGCGTCAACTCCGAGATGAAGCTGCGCCAGCGCGCCTTTTACTACATGGCGATCTTCGTCGACCCGACGAACCCGCAAGTCGCCTACGCTCCCGAGGTCGACGGCGTCTACAGGACGAAAGACGGCGGCAAGACCTGGACTCTCATCGACATGCCGCACGGCGACAACCACATCGTCTGGATCAATCCGCGCAATCCCGAAGGTACTGCTCGTCGGCAACGACGGCGGCGGCGACCGTCTCCGCCGACGGCGGCAATAACGTGGAGCGCCGACCACAATCAGCCGACGGGCCAGTTCTACCACGTCGCGCTCGACGACCAGTTTCCGTTCCACGTCTTCGGCGCATCGCAAGACGAAGGCGCGTTCGAGGGCCCCAGCGCGGCCGTCGGCCCCGGCATCGGCCCGGCGAGTGGCACGCACGTGGCGCTTCGGCGAGAGCACGTTCGTCGCACCCGAGCCCGGCGACCACGACGTGACCTACGGCAGCGGCTACTACAGTTCGTTCGTCGCGCTTCAACCGCATCACCGGCGACGCGAAGAACGTCAGCCCGTGGCCGCGCTACATGTCCGGCGCGTCCTCGGCCGAAACGAAGTACCGCTTCGGCTGGACGCATCCGATCTTCTTCTCGCCGGCCGATCCGAACGAGCTGCTCGTCGCGTCGCAAGTCGTCTTCTCGAGCATGGATCGCGGGCAGACGTGGAAGATCATCAGCCCCGATCTCACGCGCAACGACCCGTCCACCGAAGGCGCCGACCGGCGGCCCGATCGACAACGATCAGACCGGCGCGGAAACGTTTCCGGATATCTCCTCGCTCGCGGTCTCGCCGCTCGACGCCAACATTCTCTGGGCCGGCTCGGCCGACGGTCTGGTGCACGTAACGACCGATCACGGCGCGCACTGGCAAGCTCGTAACGCCGCCGCAGCTGCCGCAGTGGGCGCAGATCAGCTCGATCGAGCCCTCGCATACCGCAGAAGGGCACCGCCTATCTCACCGCCTCGCGCTACATGTGGGACGATTACCGTCCCTACGTCTACGAGACGACCGACTACGGCGCGCACTGGACCGGCATGACCAACGGACTGCCCGGCGACCAGTACGTCTTCGTCGTGCGCCAGGATCCGCAGCGAGCCGCGGCTGCTCTTTGCCGGCACGCGCAGCACCGCGTACGTCAGCCTCGACGGCGGCGCGACGTGGCAGCCGCTCACGCTCAACCTGCCCGGCGTGCAGGTGCGCGACTTCGCGATCGACACGCGCGAGGGCGAGCTGGTCGCGGCGACGCACGGCCGCGCGTTCTGGATTCTCGACAATATCACGCTGCTCGAACAGCTCGCGCGTCAAACGGCCCTCTCGACCGCGAACGCTGCAGCTCTTCGCGCCCCAGACGGCGTGGCTCTCCAACGCGTACGGCGGACCCGAGCTTCTTCTCGATTCCGAACTTCGGCGCAGAATCCGGCGTACGGTGCGGCGGTCTTCTTCAACCTTCCCGCCTGCGTACAATGGCAAGACGCCGCTGACGCTCTCGTTCGTCGATTCGGCCGGCGCGACGGTGCGCAGCTTCACGCTGCACCGAAGAACCGCACGAGCGCAAACTCACGCCGGAACAGGAGGAGGACCTCGACGCGGTCGACGCAGCGGCGGCGCCAGCGTCGAGAACGCTGACACCGTCGTCAAGGCGGGAGCAAATACGTTCCTGTGGGACATGCGCTACGAGCCGGCCTACGACGTCCCGGGCTTCAACGACTCCGACCGACGACTGGCCCGATAGCGGCGACGGACCGACGATCGTTCCCGGCGCCTATACCGCCGTACTGCAGTACGGCTCGCAGACGCTGCGCGCGCCGTTCAAGGTGACGCTCGATCCGCGCATCCACTCGACACGCGCCGATCTCAGGCCCGTCTCGCGCTGGAGATGCAGATCCGCGACGCGATCGACTCGCTCGACCGTGCGATCGCCGCGGCAATGAGCGCGCGCTCGAAGCTGGCGCGCGGCCGCAGACGCGGCAGCTCGACGACGCAGATCGCGCGACCTCATCCAGTTCGACGTCCACTCGAGCGAGGCGCGATCTGCTGCACGAGACCAAAATCCGCGAACAACTCGGCTTCCTGTTCAACTCGCTCGAAGGCGCGTACGCGGCGCCCGACGGCGGCCGAATACGCCACCTTCAAGGATCTCGAGGCGCTGGCGGGCGCCGGCGAGGCACGGTTAAAGGCGCTGGCTGCACCCTAGGCGGATTGTCGGACGCCATGCTATCTTCTGGACACCGTCTTCGCCGCGACGCTGATGTGCGGCATTGCTCCTCGCATCGTGCGCGCAGCACGCCGGCACGATGCCGTCGTTGCCTTTCTCCACGTCGGCCGTCGCACGCAAGCCGCCTAAGGACTGCAAAGGCCAGCAGAACGAGACGAGTACGCGACGCTCACCGTGAGTCTGAATACCACCGGCGGCTTCGTTCTGCATCCCGGCGTTACGGCGGGTTACGGCGGAAAGCTCAAGTACCCGAGCGTCGATCCGTCGGTAAAGTTCACGCTGTCGACGAGCACGACAGAACTGGGACAACTTCGAATCGCTGCTCTCGGGGACGCCGATCTTCTACCTTGAGTTTGCACTCTCGGGCGACACGCGGTTCGGCGCCACGATCAAGACAGGCGGCGGCCTCACCGGCGACGGGCATTACCGCGGGCGAGACTACACGCTCACGGCGAAGATCAAAGTCTACGGCCAGAAGCTCGAGCTGGGCCCCTGCTACACGACCGCCACGAAGGGCAGGTACGGCGGCGTGATCGGCGGTCTCGGCTCGCTGTTCAAGGGCGAAGAGCTTCCGGCGCGGCCACCGGCGTACATCGAGATCTACGCCGGCAAAGAGACTTCGACGCCCTGCTGAGGTAGGTCCGCGGGCTCTCGGCGCCGGCACGATGATTCCCGCGAGGTTGAGCGGATCGTAAGCACCGAGGGCGTACCTGCGCGATCTTCGCCGACGCGGCGAACCGCGCGCAACGCCTCGACCGCCTCGGGCAGCGCAAACTGTTCGCCCACGAACCCGGCAACGAAACGTCCGCCGCGAATCTCGCCGCGCGCTTCCATGCGGCGCAGCACGAGCAGCAGTTCGCGCCAGCGGGGTGCCAGACGTCTCGCGCGCGATCACGTCGCGAAAGACGACGCCCCAGCGCGCGAGCAGACGGCGCGCGAAAGCTTCGCGGTCGATGCGTTCCGTCGTGGCCTGCAGCAGCGTCCAGCGTCCGCTCGAAGAACGCGGCCGCGCGCGCAGACCCTTCTCGCCCAGGCGCCGTTTCGCATCGCTGAGCGAACGCAGCGCGTCGAAGCCGTCGGCCGTCACCAACCCCGCGGCCACGAGCTGCCAGAGCGCCTCTTCGACTTCGCTGGGCAGACGTTTGGTGGCGCGCACGATCTCGGCGAAGAACGGCGCGCGCAGCGCTTCGATCTGCTCGAGAACCTCGCGCGCCGCGTGCGAGAGAACGCCGGACCGCGTCGCGCCGCGCACGATCAGCTCGTCGGCGTTCGCGCGCGCAGAAAGAGCGCGATCGGCGCGAGGCGAGTCGGGCGTACGCGCCGGCTCTCGGCGTCGTCGCGCGGCTCGAGCGCCGGATGCGGCGTGAGGCGCCCCCACATGACGTCGCCCGCATAGCAGAGGCGATCGAGGTACTCCGGCTTGTATCCGGCGACGCGCGCGGGAAGAATCTGCCGCCTCCCAGGCAACGGTCGGAATCTCGTAACCTTCGAGCTGGCGGACGATCTGCAGCGTCCCGTCGACGCCGTGCAGCCGCGATGCCGGGGCGACGTGCTGCCAGCGCTGCAAGAAGGCCACGTACTGCGCCGTGGTGACCGGCTCGATCTCGCGCCGCAGACGGCCCGACCGTGAGCCGGTGGATGCGCGCCAGGACGCGGCGGTTGCACCATTCCTGTTCGGTAGCACCCGGCGTGAAGCGTCCGCGCAAGAGCTTGGCCCTGCGCTTCGAGCGCAGCAGCGCCGCGTCGATCGTCTCCGGCGCCACGTCGCAGCCGTTGCCGCCACCTCCGCGACACGCTGCGGCCCGCTGCTCTCCAGCCAGCCGCGCAGCACTTCGGTGAACGCTTCCTCGCGCGTCGGTGCGCCGGCCTCGCCCGCCGCCGCGATCTCGGGATCGAGCGTGGCGTCCTCATAGACGCACCGCGCAAGGACGAGGCGCTCGGCGCACGTCCAGAGCCGCGCTCCACTACGCAGCAGGAGCGTCGTCGCGCGGCGCGCGGCGATCAGCTCGTCGAACCAGCTCTGCCACGCCGCTACCGGCGGAAGCACGAAGAGCGTCGATAGCGCGTCGTGCAGCTCGTCGGCGTCGCGCACGACGGGCCACGATTCCGCCGACACTTCGGCGATCGCCGCCGGATCGAGGATGCCCGCTCCGTCGACGTCGTCGCGCGTGGTGCGGCGCAGCGTGACGGCGCGCGTGCGCCGCTCCTCCAACGGCGCGTCGTCGAGGAACGCGTAGGGATTGGCGTTGAGGATCTCGTGGCAGAAGACCGACGGCTCCGGCGTATCGATCGCGACCGTCTCCAGCGCGCCGCTCTCGACCTCGCGCAGCACGCGACGAAACCGTCGAGATCCATCGCTTCGTGCAGACAGTTGGCGATCGTCTCGCGCACCAAGCACGTGATCGGGAATGCGAATCGGGCCGGTGAGATTCTCGGGACAGGCCGCCTGATCGGGGAAGACGGCGGCGATCAGATCGTCGGCGCGCATGCGGATCAGCTGCGGCGGCACCTTTCGACCGCCGCTGAAGCGCAGAATCGCTAGCGCCCGCGTGGCGTTCCAGCGCCAGCGCGCGGCGAACATCGGCGCCGGCAGCAGCGCCTGCGTCAGCGTCTGCTCCGCGCTGGCCGACTTCACGAACTCGAAGACCACATCGAGCGGAAATGCGTGCTGGTCGGTGAGCGAGAGCACGATGCCGTTATCGGTCGCCGCGGCTTGCAGCTCGAGGTTGAACGACCGGCAGAATTTCTTGCGCAGCGCCAGGCCCCACGCGCGGTTGATGCGCGCGCCGAACGGCGTGTGCAGGATCAGCTGCATGCCTCCCGCCTTCGTCGAAGAAACGCTCGGCGACGAGGCGTGCGATCCGTCGGCACGACGCCGAGAATCTTCTTTGCCGGCGCGCACGTAAGCCACGGCCTGCTCCGCACCGGCGAGGTCGAGCGCGCACTCGCGCTTCAGCCAGCCGGCGGCCGCGGCGTCGTCGCGCTCGTCAATCGCGATGCGAACCGCGCAGACCTCGCGCGAGAGCTCGATCGTTCGTCCTCGGCCTTCGCCGTTCCAGAACGGAATCGAGGGCGGCGCGCCGTGCGCGTCTTCCACGCGAACGACGCCGGCTCCGACGCGCCGGATCTTCCACGAGTTCGTGCCGAGCAGAAAGATGTCGCCCGCCATGCTCTCGATCGCGAAGTCCTCATCGAGCGTGCCGACGATCTGGCCCTCGGGCTCGACGACCACGCTGATAGTTGGCGGTATCGGGGATCGCGCCGCCGCTGCGTGATCGCCGCTAACCGCGCGCCCGCGCCGCGCGCGCAGGCGGCCGTTGACGCGATCGTAGTGCAGGAAAGTGCCGCTGCGCCCGCGCGAGGTTGCGATGCCGTCGGCGAGCATCGCCAGACGACGTCGTCGAAGTCGCGGCGCGCCAGCTCGCGATAGGGATAGGCGCCGCGCACCGTCGCGTAGAGATGCGTCGACCTCCCACTCGTGCTGCGCGCAGGCGGCGACGATCTGCTGCGCCAGAATGTCGAGCGGCGCTTTCGGGAATCGCCAGCGCGTCGAGCGCGCCGGCGCGAATCGCGCGCACCAATGCGCCGCGCACTCGACCAGCTCGTCGCGCGTGGTCGCGTAGAGAATGCCTTTGGGCAGCGCGCCGACCCAGTGGCCGGAGCGACCGATGCGCTGCAGCGCGACCGCGATCGCACGCGGCGATCCGAGCTGCACGACGAGATCGACCGAACCGATGTCGATCCCCAGCTCGAGCGACGCCGTCGCGACCACCGCGCGCAGCTCGCCGCTGCGCAGGCGTCGCTCGACGTCGAAGCGCAGCTCGCGCGCGAGGCTGCCGTGATGCGGCATCACGAAGCCTTCGCCGAGCCGCTCGTTGAGTGCGAACGCGACGCGCTCGCTCATGCGCCGCGTGCCGACGAAGACCAGCGTCGTGCGATGGTTGCGAATCTGCTTCGGCGACGCGATCGTAGATCTCGCCCCACATCTCTTTGCTCGCGACCGGACCAAGCTCGTCGCCGGGAACCTCAACGCGTAAGCTCCATCGCGCGCCGGTGGCCGACGTCGACGATCGTCGGCGCGTTCGCTGAAGAACGCGGCGACGTCTTCGATCGGACGCACGGTCGCCGAAAGGCCGATGCGCTGCGGACGGCGGCGCACCCGATCGTTCGACGAGATCGTCGAGGCGCGCGAGCGTGAGCGCCAGGTGCGAGCCGCGCTTGTCGGCGGCCATCGCGTGGATCTCGTCGACGATCACCGTGGTGACGCCGGCGAAGAGGGCGCCGCGATTTCTCGGCGGTCAGCAGGATGAAGAGTGACTCGGGCGTGGTGACCAGCACGTGCGGCGGCTTGCGCAGCATGCTCTGGCGCTGCGCCGGCGTCGTGTCGCCGGTGCGCACGGCCGTGCGGATCGGTGCCAGCGATAGCCCGCGCTCGCGCGCGAGCGCGGTCAGCGCGGCGAGCGGCTTCTCGAGGTTCTCGCGCACGTCGTTGGTGAGCGCCTTGAGCGGCGACACGTAGACGACGAGCGTCCGATCGGGCAGAGTTCCCGCCGCGGCCGAGCGGACGAGCTCGTCGAGACAGATGCGTAAATGCGGCGAGCGTCTTGCCGGAGCCCGTGGGCGCCGAGATCAGCACGTCCTCCCCGGCGCGGATCTCCGGCCAGCCCAGGATCTGGGGTTCGGTCGGCTGCGGGAAGGCGGCCTCGAACCACTCGCGGAGCAGCGGGTGGAAATCGCCGGTCATGCGAGCAATCTACCCCGTGCGACGCCGCTGCCGGACCGGGAACCTCCGGTTGGCCTGCGGACTCGCGGGGGAAAAAACGCGCAATGAAGCACCTTACGATAACTGCGTTGATCGCGCTGGGAGTTGCATTCCTTCCGCATGCAGCGCAGGCGCAGATGGACCAAGCCACGACGGTCCCAACGGCCACCGCCAATCCGTTGAGCACCGCGAATCCGCTGGAGAGCCCAAACCCGTTAGACAGCTCCAGTCCGGTGGGTAATCCGACGGTACCTCCGGAGGCTCAGACGGTCGTCAGCACGTCGTCGCCCGGCAACGGCGGCTATTGGGGACTGATCGGCTTGCTGGGTCTCCTGGGACTCATGGGATTGCGGAACCGCCCGTAGCGTAAAGTCCTGCGAACGCTCGTTGCCGCAGCGCTGCTCTTTGCAGCGGCGCCCTTACCCGTTAGCGCGAAATCGCCGCTGACGTTCGCCGATATGGCCCGGCTCGTCGATCTCGAGGAGCCGGCGATCTCACCCGACGCGCGCCGCGTCGCGCTCGTCTCCATCGCCCAGGACGTGCGAACGACGCGTACGTGAACAGCTTGATCCTCGTCGACGCCGCGACCGGGCGCGCACGGCTGCTGATCCGCGGCGGCGACGTCGCCGTGCCGCGCTGGTCGCCCGACGGCGCGAGCCTCGCCTACCTCGCGCGCACCTCGCCGGCCGGGCCACATCAGCTCTTCGTGCGGCGCGACGGCCGAACGGTCCGTTTGTCGCACTCAGCCGGCGACGTCGTCGACGCGCAGTGGAGTCCCGACGGGCGCAAGATCGCCTTCGTCGCGGCCGATCCTCGAGCAACGCGCCGTTCTTCTACGCCGGCGACAACGATTATACGGCGACCTCGCTGGCGCCGCCCGAGCACCTCTGGATCGTCGCCCGCGCCGGCGGCAAGCCGCGCCGGCTCACCTGCGGTTCGTGGACGATCGCGCCCACCGATCCCGGCGGCATCTTCTCACCGCAGATCGCTTGGACGCCGGACGGCCGCTCCATCACGTTCACGCGCGTGGCCAACACCTTCAGCGGCGACGACGAATACTCGACGCTCTGGCAGGTCGACGCGCGTAGCGGTTCGCTGCGCAAGCTCAGCGGCCGCGACGAACTCGAGCTGAGCCCCGCGTACGCACCCGAGGGAACGCGGCTTTCGTACTGGTATCCGCTCGGCGGCGACTTCAACTCCGAGAACACCGTGCGCGTGCTCGACGCGCAGCGCGACGCCGCGCTCGTGCCGGAGCTCGACCGCAACGTCGCCGCCTCGCTCTGGTTTCCCGACGGAAAGCGCGTGCTGCTCTGCGGCGCCGACGGCACCGCGACGCGCTTCTGGATCGCCGCTCTCAACGGCGGCCTGCGAGCGGTCGACCTCGGCGATCTGCACCCGGTCTGCGATCCGTATTCGAGCACCACGTTCGACGCCGGTGCCGCCGCGGCGATCGCGCGCGACGGAACGATCGCGTTCGTCGCGACCAGCGCGGCGAGCGCGCGCGAGCTCTATTTGCTCGCGCCGGGCGCGACGGCGCCGCGGCGGCTCACGCACTTCAACGCGTTTCTCGAAAGCGTGAGCGTGGGCGCCATGAGCGAGCTGCAGTGGAACGGGCCCGGCGGCTTCGCCGAGGACGGCGTCGTGACGCGACCGCCGGGCGCGACGCAGCGGGCGTCAAATACCCGGTCGTTCTGCTGATCCACGGCGGGCCGGGCCTTTCCAACGCGCGCGATTTCGTGTAGGAACAGTGGCCGCTCGCGCAGATGATCGCCTCCCGCGGCTACGTCGTGTTCCAGCCGAACTATCGCGGCAGCGATAATCTCGGCAACGCATACATGACCGCGATCGTGCACGATACCGTCGCCGGCCCGAGCGCCGACATTCTGGCGGGCTTGGCGCAGCTCGCGCAGCAGCCGGACGTCGACGCGGCGCGCGTGGCCGTCTCCGGATGGTCGTACGGCGGCGAACTGACCTCGTGGCTGATCGGCCACGATCACCGCTGGCGCGCGGCAATCTCCGGCGCGGCGGTCAACAGCGAGTTCGACGAGTACAATCTCTCGGTATCGAACGTGCAAGACCGCTATCCGCTCGGCGCGTCGCCTTACACCGGCGACGGCCAGCGCATCTACGCCGAAAACTCGCCGATCACGTATTACGCGCAGATCACCACGCCGACGCTGATCTGGGGCACGACGCTCGATCCGGTGGTTCCGATCACGCAATCGTACGCGCTCTTTCACGCGCTGCACGAAAACCACGTACCAGTGCGCTTTGCGGTATTTCCCGCGACGACGCACGGCCCCGACGGCCCGCGCCAAGCCGCCGAACTCACCCGCCTTTGGCTCGACTGGCTCGCCAAGTACCTGTCACCCTGAGCGCAGTCGAAGGGCCCCCCGAGAAGCCCTCATCCATTCGTCCCCGGAGGCGTTGTAGAGGATATGAAAACTATAGCCGCGCTCGCTCTGCTTTTCGGAACGCTCACCGCTGCCCCAACCGTCGCCGCCCAGCCGGCGACGGAGCAGGTCGTGCTCGCGGGCGGCTGTTTCTGGGGCATGCAGCTCGTATTCTCGGAGCTGCGCGGCGTCGACCGCGTGGTCGCGGGCTACGCCGGCGGCGAAGCCTCCACCGCGCAGTACGAGACCGTGAGCACCGGCACCACGGGGCACGCCGAATCGGTCGAGGTCACCTACGATCCGGCGAAGATTTCGTTCGAGACGCTGCTCGACGTCTATTTCAATGTCGCGCACGATCCGACGCAACTCAACCGTCAAGGCCCCGACGACGGCTCGCAATACCGCTCCGAGATTTTCTACACGACGGCAGCGCAGCGCACGGAAGCGCTCGCCACGATCGCGCACCTGGAATCGGCGCACGCTTACCCATCGCGCATCGTAACCGTCGTCGCGCCGCTACGGGGCTTCTATCCCGCCGAGGCCTATCACCAAGACTACGCCATGCACAATCCGGATAACCCGTACATCGCCTTCAACGACCTGCCGAAGCTCAAGAAGCTTCGCGCAGAGTATCCCGACCTAGTCAAACCCAACGCCTGGTCGCCGTAGCTCTGGCTACGATGGCGCGTCGTCTGCGTGCTGCGCGTACGAGCGCGGGTCGAAGTACCAATCGGGTAACGAATCGGGGAACGTGATATCGGTGAAGTCGTAGTCGACGGTCGCGTCGCGGCCGAGGTAGTCGGCGTCGGCTTGATAGGTGGGTGTGCCGTGGATGTGCGTGACGACCGGCATGTTATGCAGCCACCCCAGCGTGATCGTGAAGAGCATCGGATAGACGTGATGCCCGTTATCCTCATCGTAGAGCTTGTCGGTCGCGACGACCTCTTGCAGCTCGAGCGTCTTGGCGTCGACGTAGAGCTCGCGAAGACGGTTGCGGTCGGGATCGCGGCGCGGCATCAGGCTGACGTGGATCTCGTCGCCTTCGTTGGCGACGCGCGTGACGCGATAGTCGAACTCACCCAGAACCGTAACGCTGGCAATCGTCGGCGGCAGGCTGCCCGTCGGCTCGGGCGTCGGTACGAATTCTCGCGGATTGGTGTGCGGATGCAGCGGTGCGGGCTCGAAGAGATCCGCGGTCGGCGGCCCGGGATCCCATGGCTCGTTGAACGACGGCCGCAAGAACTCAAGCGTTCCGCGCGACGACCCGCGGTAGACGCGCCGTCCCAACGCCGCCCGATCCGAGGTGCGGCACCAGATGTGATACGTATAGCTGTTGAGCAGATCGGGATAGCCGTCGTCGAGCGTCTGTTTGCGAATCAGCGTGTACGTGACGTAGGGCGGCGGCGGACGGTGCGAGCGAAACTGCCGTCTGATCAGATAGAGCAGGCGGTCGGGGGAGGGCAGCGGGATCGGGGTGGCGACCGCTGCGCTCGTCGTCACGGCGCTCGCTCGCGGCGGCGACGCGGCGAGGACCAAGCCGACGAGCACGAGCCCGCAGACGAATGCCGTCTTCAACGCTGCGGCTCGGGCTAGCGCGGCGCCATTCTGATCGCGCCGTCGAGGCGGATCACCTCGCCGTTGAGCATCTGATTCTCGGCGATGTGGCGCGCGAGGTGCGCGTACTCCGCGGGGCGTCCCAGGCGCGACGGAAACGGCACTTGCTTGCCGAGCGACTCACGCGCAGCCTCCGGCAGCCCCGCAAGCATCGGCGTATCGAAGATTCCCGGCGCAATGCTCATGACCCGAATCTGATGCTGCGCGAACTCGCGCGCAACCGGCAGCGTAAGCCCGACGACGCCGCCTTTTGACGCCGCGTAGGCCGCTTGGCCGATCTGCCCGTCGTACGCCGCCACCGATGCCGTGCAGATGATCACGCCGCGATCCTCGCCCGGCTCGGCCGGGCGCTCGATCATCTTCGCCGCAGCGAGGCGGATGACGTTGAACGTGCCGATCAGATTGACCGCTATGACCTTGCTAAAGTGTTCGAGCGGCAGCGGGCCTTCGCGCCCGATCACGCGCTCGGCGGTAGCGATGCCGGCGCAGTTGATCGCGCCGTGCAGCCCGCCGAAGTGCGACGCCGCCAGATCGACGGCGCTCTGCACCTGCGCCGAATCGGTGACGTCGGTACGGGCAAAGCGCACTCGCTCACCCAGTTCGGCGGCGGTAGCCTCGCCCCGTTCGCTGACGTCGCAGATGACGACGTTCGCGCCCGCGCGAGAAAACTCGGCGGCGCAGGCCGCGCCCAATCCTGAGGCGCCGCCGGTAACGAGAAACGTCTTTCCTTGGAGTTGCATAGGCCGCACAGCTACCTCTTGCCGAGGGCGATATCCTGGATTGACGAAACAAGCTGGGGGTGCCCAGGCGATCCTTTCGACGCTCCGGCTCGCGCACGAGCCCCATCGGCGCGCTCGTCGCGCTTGCGATCTTTGCCATCCTTGTCGGGTGGGTGCTGCTGCGACCAAAGCCGCACGTCCGCTCGCATCACCGAGTGGCGCTGCAGGCGCCGGTACCCGTCGCGACGCTCGTGCCTGCGTCGGCCCCCATACTCACGCCGATACCGTCAACAACGCTGCCTTCCACGGTCTCGCCGGGCCCAAAAGAAACGCCGGCGCCCTCGTCGTCGCCAACCGCACTTCCGGGCGCAAGCGAGAATCCCAACGGCCCCGAGCTCGCGTTGATCGTCGATGACTGCGGTCAATGGATCGATACCGAGCGCGGCTTCGTAGCGCTCGACGTTCCGCTGACGCTCTCGGTTTTGCCCGACGTTCGCTACGGCGGCGAGATCGCGCGCGAAGCCGCGCAGGCTGGCAAGGGCGTGATGCTTCACCTCCCGATGGAGACGCTCTCCGGCCTCTATCCCGGCCCCGGCGAGATCACCACCACGATGAGCGACGCGCAGATCGTAGCGCAGGTGCAGGACGATCTCGCGCAAGTGCCGCTCGCCAACGGCGTGAACAACCACGAAGGGAGCAAAGCCTCGGCCGATCCGCGGGTGATGCGCGACGTGATCGGGGTGCTCGCGCAGCACGGGCTCTTCTTCATCGACTCCCGCACGAACGCCGCGAGCGTCGGCGAATCGACGGCGCGAGATCTCGGCGTTCCGACGGCAGCGCGCGACGTCTTCCTCGACAACCGCGCCGACGTCGCCTACAGCGAAGGTCAGCTTTTGCAGGCAGCGGCGATCGCGCGCAAGCAAGGCAGCGCGATCGCGATCGGCCATCCGCGCCCGACGACGTTGGCGGCGGTCACCGCGCTGCTGCCGCAGCTGCGCGCCTCCGGCATCCGTTTCGTCTTGGCCGGAGAACTGACAAGCAAATAGCCGCAGATTTTGCGGTAAGAGAGAGACCAGGAGGAACGTAATGGAGACCGTCGCGTTTTACGGAGCCGGAAAGCTCGGCTCGGCCATGGTGCGCTCGCTGCTGCATCGCGGCATCGCCGTTAACGTTTGGAATCGCACGCCGGCCAAAAGCGGCGCGCTCGAGGAACACGGAGCCCGCTCGTTTGCCAACGCCGCCGAAGCCGCGTCGGGGACGCAGCGCGTGCACCTCTGCCTCAACGATGACGCCAGCGTCGACGCCGTGCTCGACGCCGCGCTTGCGGGAATCGAGCCCGGCGTGCCGATCGTCGACCATACGACGGTGCTGCCGCAGCGCGTCCTCGAACGCGTGCAACGCCTCAGTGACGCCGGGATGCAGCTGTTGCACGCTCCCGTCTTCATGGGACCGCCGATGGCCGAGCGCGCGACGGGCGTGATGCTGGCGTCGGGGGATGCGGCGCTCTACGAGAGCGTCGCCGGACCACTCTCGCAGATGTGCAGCGACCTTCGCTACCTCGGAGAACGGCCCGACCTCGCGGCCATCTTCAAACTGATGGGCAACGCGATGATCTTGGCCGTCGTCGGCGGCATCAACGACGTGCTGCGCATCGCCGAAGAGCAGAAGGTGCCGCGCGAGCAGGCCTACACGCTCTTCGACTTCTACGATCCCTCGGGGCAAGTCGGCGGACGCGGAAAGCGGATGGCCGCCGCCGATTACGAGCCGGCGTGGAGCGTCGACATGGCGCACAAGGACGCCGTACTGATGCAGGCCTCCGCGCACCACGAGCGCCTGCCGGTCGTCGACGCGGTCGCAGCGCTCCTGCGCAACGTCTCCGATCGCGGACTTGGCGACCGCGATCTCGCCGCGGTGGCGCATCGTTGACCGATCTCAATCCGCAGGCCCGTCAGATGGCCGACGAGTCGATGCTCCGCACGCTCGACGCGCAAGCGCGGGCGATCTGGCCGCAAGAGGCCACGATCTTCCAACGCTACGAGTTGCCGGCGCAGCCCCGCGTTCTCGATGCCGGCTGCGGCACGGGTGAAGGTACGGCGCGTATCGCGCAACTCTTTGCGGCAGCGCACGTCTTGGGCGTTAACGTTCTCGAAGAGCATCTCGAACGCGCGCGTTTGCGCTGCGCCGGCCTCGGCGACCGCGTGCGCTTCGCCCGCGCGAGCATTTTCGAACTTCAGGAGCCCGGCGGCAGCTTCGATCTGACGCTCTGCCGTCACGTGCTGCACTCGATTCCTTTTGCCGATCGTGCGATCGCCGAGCTGGCGCGCGTGACGCGGCCCGGCGGTTATCTCCATCTGATCGCCGAGGATTACGGCATGCTGCACTTTGCGCGCGGCCGCCTCGACGCGCGCGATTTTTGGCACGACGTCCCGCCGGCGATGGGCGAGGCCACCAATACCGACCTCTTCGTCGGGCGCAACGCGTTTGCGATCTTGCAGCGGCTGGGATTTTCGGAGATCGCGATCGACTACGCGATCGTCGACACCTTGCGCGTCCCGCGAGAGACCTTCGCAGCGATCATCGAGGCCTGGCGGGACGGTTACGCCGAATGGATCGGCACCACGACGCCGCTGGGGACGGCGCGCGCGCTCGATTACTTCAACGACATGATCGCGACGATTCTCGATCCGCACGGCTACGCCGTCTGGATGGTGCCGATCGTCAGCGCGCGCGTGCCGTCCGCGCCCGGCGCCAAAGGGGAGGCGGCAGCGGAAGCGGCGTCCGCCGCGGCAGCGGCGAGCCCGTCCACACGGGACGAGGCGTCACCGGAGGCTCGGGCGTAAAGACCGCCGCCGGCGCCGCCGACGGCTGCGCGGGATCGAACGGCGTCGGCGAGACGACCGGCCTGCCGTGCGGCAGGCGAACCAGCAGCCGGCGGCCCGCGGCGTCGTAGCGCAGCGACGCGCCAAGGGCCCGCAGCACGGGCCCGATCGCCACCATCGTGCCGTCGAGGGGCGTGCCGGCCGGCGCCGTCAGCGCAACGCGCACGAGGCGCGAGCCTCGCTGCAGGACGAGCCAGTCGCCCTCGACCCAGATCCGATCGGCCAGCCGCGTCAGCAGCGGATCGACCGGCGCAAAGATCCGTGCGCCGGACGAGTAGGCGCGAACGTAACCCGCGAGCAGGCGCCCGTCGACGAGTATCGTTACCGGGACGCTCGGTGGGAAAAGCGGCACGTTGCAACGATATACCGCCTGCGATGCGGCGACTCATCTCCGCCTTCCGTGAGGCCGGCATTCGCTTCTCGCGCGATGGCTGCGCTTTCCTCGCGCAGTCCGTCGCCTTCAACGCGCTCTTCGCGCTTTTTCCGCTCACCGTTCTCGCACTGAGCGCCGCGACCATGGTGGTCCCCAACGCGCAGCACCGCGCGCTCTACGTGATCGACACGGTGGCGCCGACGCTGCGCGATTACGTCGCCGCCAATCTGCAAACCTACATCTACGGGCGCGGCGTCTCCAGCGCCATCGCGCTTCCTGTTCCTCGTGTGGTCGGGAAAGAATCTGTTCATGGGCCTGGCGTTCGCGCTCGATCGCGCGCTGGGCGTGCCCAAGGCGCGGCCGCTCATGCACAACCTGCTGCTATCGTTCGTGATGCTGCCGATGACCGCGATCCTGCTGATCGTCGCGATCGCGCTGCCGATCGTTCTCGCCGTCACGTTCCACGTCGCGGGCATTCACGATCCGCGCCGCGTCACGCACATTCTCGCCTACCTCGTGTCGATCGCGCTGGTATTCATCGTCGCCGTCGTGCTCTATCGTCTGCTGCCGAATCGTCCGATCTCGTGGGGATTCGCGACTGCGCGGTGCGACCATCGTCGCACTGGCGTGGCCGATCGTGCAGTATGCCTTCGCGCCTACGTGACGCACGTCGATTTTTCGCACATCTACGGAGCGCTCTCCGCACCGCTGGTTTTGCTGCTCTGGTTCTATTGCATCGGCTCGATCTTTCTGTTCGGCGCGGAATACGGAATCTCGCTCTCGACCGGGTATCGGGCCCTGGTGCGCGAAGAGTGACCGCTTCATGACCAAGAGAGACTCCGCGTGGCGCGCGCTCTGGCCGCTGCTCTTCGTTTCCTCGCTTGTACTGCTGGCCGCCGCGCCGTCGTCGCCCGCACCCAGCGCCGCGCCGCCGCCGAGCGACTGCTCCGGCGGGCATCGGCAACCTCCCGGTGGTGCTGATCTACCCGTTCGAGGTGCAGACCGGCGCCGATCCCAAGCTCGGCATTGCGATCGCTCAGATTCTGGCGCAAGAGATGGTCGCCGCCGGCGGCATCATCGGTGCCGGCGATTCCGCGGGCGTCAAACGCGCGGACTTTCTCGAAACGGCGCGCGGGCGCGAAGGCCGACTTCTACATCAGCGGTTACGTGACGCCGGTCGGCGATAGCGCGGCCGTCGTCGAACAAGTCGTCAGCGTCGAGAGCGGCGTCATTCTGTTCTCGCAGACGGCGCAGGTCTCGAGCGTTGCCGACGTCGCGTCGCAATCGCTGCTCGCGCGCCAGCAGATCCTCGCCTTCGTCGGGCACGGCACCGAGAACGTGCAGCCTCAGGCGTCGAACACGCCGGCTCCGACTTCGACCAACGGCGCGCAAGGTGCCGATCTCGGGGCATCGGCAACATCGTCGACTCGGTCTTCAATCATAAAGGCGGGGCGCGACGCACGCGCCCTCTCCGGAGCCTACCACCAAACCGTCGCGCGGCGATCATCGTCGCTCCGGTCACCGCTTCGGGCGCGGTCGCGGCCAGCCGACCTTACCAACGCGACGCACGAACTCTACTTCGCGATGAACAAGCGCTTCATCACGCAAATGACGAACAGCGCGGCATCGCCGGCGACCGGCGCCGATACGATCTGCGGCTCCAATCGCGACAACACGATCGCCACGGGCACGGTGAAAGTGGCGCCGAGCGGCAAGAAAGGCACCGCCGTGACGTTCACGCTCGCCGTCTACACGTGTTTCGGTGCAAAGCTCGAGAGCGAAATCGGTACGGCCGGCTCGCTAAAAGCCGCCGTCGACGCCGCCGTAGCGTCGTACGCCACGGCCCACCCCGATAACAGCTAGCCAACGCCTAAAGCAGTCCTTCGGGTGGATCTAGGGTGATGCGCCGGCTCTCGAGGTCGATCTCGGTGACGATTGCGCGGACCATCGGGACGAGCGCCCCAGCGATGAGGAGCATGTCGCTGGCGGGGTAGTGCTCGACGCTCTCGACTGTACCGAGCGGCTCTCCGCGCAGTCCGACGACGCTGCAGCCGATGAGATCGCGCGTCGAGATACTCGCCCTGCTGGAGTTGCACGCGGCCGCGCGCCGCGAAGAGCTTGGCGCCCGCGTAGGCCTGCGCCGCCGTCGCGTCGTCGACGCCGTCGAGGCGCAGGAGCAGACGGTTTTTGTGCGGCCGAACGCTGGCGAGACGAATCTCCGACGACGCGCCGTCGCGCTCGCAGCGCAACGCCGCCCCCACGGAAAAAACGATGCGACCCGCGCTGGTCGGGTCGCACTTGAGCTCGCCGCGAACCCCGTGGAGCCCGGCTATCTGCCCGACCTCGATCTCGTCGAGTCGCCGGCGGGTTCATCCTCGACGCCTTGTGCCGCTTCCTCGCTGTCGAGGATATCGACGGCGACGCGGCCTTCGGCCGTAGCGCGAACGATCGTGCGCAGCGCGTGCGCAACGCGTCCGCTGCGTCCGATCACTTTGCCCAAATCGTCGGGATGCACGATCAGTTCGATCACCGGCTGTGCCCGCTCGTCGACGAACAGCTCGACGCTCACGTCGTCGGGATTCTGCACGAGCTTGCGCGCGAGGAACAACAGCAGATCGTTCGCGCGCCGGTGACCCGCCCACGGATCGTTCGACTCGGGCCGCGGCTGGCGCTCGCGACGCATCGGCGGACGTTGCGGCCGCGGCGCCTCAGAGGCGGGCGGACGCCGCGGCGCCTCAGAGGCGGGCGAACGCGGCGGCGCCTGCGTGCGGCGCGGAGCCGCGCGTTCGACATCCTCGACGACGGTTTCGGTAAAGAGGCCGAACTCGTCGTCAAACGCGCTCACGACGCCGTGCCTTCCGCACTGCGAGGTTTGCGCTTCGTCGTCGGAATGGGACCGCGCTCGACCAGGCCCTTTTCGGCGAAGAGGCGGCGGACGGTGTCGGAGGGCTGAGCGCCTTTGGCCAGCCATTCGCGTGCTTTGGCCTCGTCGACCACGACGGTTCGCGGTTCGGTACGCGGATTGTAATGACCGAGAATCTCGATGAAGCGCCCGTCGCGCGGCGCGCGCGCGTCGGCTACCACGAATCGGTAGGTGGGTTGTTTTTTCGCGCCCATGCGGCGCAGTCGGATTCGTACCATCTCTTGCTTTCGTAAACGTTAGGGTGCGCGAAGCGGCAGAAGCGAACGGCGCTTCTTACCGCCCAATTGTTTGGCTCATCTGACGTGCTTGTTCGAACTGTTTCACGAGGCGGTTCACGTCGGAAACTTGCGTTCCCGAACCCAGCGCAATCCGCTTGCGGCGCGACCCGTTGAGAAGCTCGGGGTTGCGCCGCTCGCCGCGCGTCATCGAGCAGATGATCGCTTCGACTTTCGACAGCTCGCGTTCGGGAATCTCGAAATCCTTCGGCAGCGCGCGAGAGACGCCCGGAATCATCTTGAGCAGCTCGGTCATGGAGCCGAGTTTGCGTACCTGGCGCATCTGTTCGAGGAAATCGTCGAGGGTAAAGCGCTGCTTGAGAAGCTTCTCTTCGAGTTTGCGCGCTTGGTCTTCGGAGTAGAGGGCCTGCGTCTTCTCGATGAGCGTGAGCGCGTCGCCCATGCCGAGGATTCGCGATGCCAAGCGCTCGGGATAGAACGGCTCGAGCGCGGCGAGCTTCTCGCCGACGCCGACGAACTTGATTGGCGCGCCCGTGACGCTGTGAATGGAAAGCGCCGCGCCGCCGCGGGTATCGCCATCGAGCTTGGTGAGGATGACGCCCGTGATGCCCAGCCGGTCGTGAAACCCTTTGGCGACGTTGGTGGCCTCTTGTCCGGTCATCGCGTCGGCGACGAGCAGGATCTCCTGCGGCGCGGCGACGGCTTTGATGCGCGCCAGCTCGTCCATCAGCGCTTCGTCGATCTGGAGGCGACCGGCCGTATCGACGATCACCGTCGAAAGCGCGAGGCGTTTGGCCTGCGCGATGCCGTCGCGCACGATGCGTACCGGATCCGACGTCCCGGCCTCGTAGACCGGCAGGTCGATCTGCCTGCCCAGAGTCTGCAACTGGTCGATGGCAGCCGGACGATAGACGTCGGCGGCGATCAATAGCGAGCGGCGACCCTGCTCTTTGAGACGCAGCGCGAGTTTTCCGGCTTGCGTCGTCTTTCCCGATCCCTGCAGGCCGACGAGCATGATGATCGTCGGCGGAGCGTCGGCGAACTGCAGCCGCGAGCGCCCCGACCCGCTCGGCGGACCCAGCAGCTCGACGAGCTCCGCATGAACGATCGAGACGATCGTCTGCGCGGGCGTCAGCGATTCGAGGACGTTGGCGCCGACGGCCTTCTCTTTGACCTTCGCGACGAAGGCCTTCGCCGTGGCGAGCGAGACGTCGGCCTCCAGCAGCGCAACGCGAACCTCGCGCAGCGCTTCGTTGACGTCGCTTTCGGAGACCTTGCCTCGTCCGCTCAGGCGCTCGAAGATGGCGCCTAAGCGGTCACTAAGTTGATCGAACAACGAAGACTAGGACGTCGAGGAGCTCGTCGCGGTCTCGTCGATACGTTTGACCGCGTCGCCGACGGTTTTGATCTTCTCGGCCTCCTCGTCGGGAATATCGATATTGAACTCGGTCTCGAACGCCATCACCAACTCGACCTGGTCGAGGGAATCGGCACCGAGATCGTCGGTTATGGACGCTTCGGGCGTCACTTCCGACTCGTCGACGCCGAGTTGCTCGACGATGATCTTCTTCACTTTATCGAAGGTGGTGGACATCGCGTCTCCTTTCAAAGCGGGTCATATCTTGGGTCACATCAGGACCCCGCCATCGACGACGAGCGTTTGTCCCGTGATGTATCCGGCGGCATCGGAGCAGAGGAAGGCCACCGCTCCACTAACGTCTTCCGGCTTCCCGGCTCGGCCGAGAGCAGCTTGCTTTATCAAAAATTCCCTGGCGGCCCCGGGCATCTTCTCGGTCATGGCGGTCTCGATCAGACCCGGCGCGACGGCGTTGACTCTTATATTCCTCGAACCCAACTCCTTTGCCAGCGATTTGCAGAGGCCGATGAGCCCCGCCTTCGAGGCGGCGTATGCCGCCTGGCCGGCGTTTCCGGTGATCCCGACGATGCTCGTCATCAAGACGATGGCTCCGGAGCGCTGCTTCATCATCGGTCGCGACGCGGAACTGCAAAGATAGAACGCCGACTTCAAGTTGACGTCGAGCAGTTGCTCGAGCGTCTCGCTCTTGAGGCGCATGAGGAGCGCATCCACGGATTGCCCGGCGTTGGCGATCGCGCAGTCGAGTCGCCCGAACCGGGCGACCGTCTCGCTCACCACGCGATCCATGGCGGCGGCGTCGGTGACGTCGGCGGCAAACACCTCCGCCGTCGCGCCGGCTCGCGCGCCGGCACAGGCGGCGGCCGTCTCTTCCAGGGCGGCGACGTCGCGGCCCACGAGCGCCACGTCGGCGCCGGCGCGCGCGAATTCGACCGCGATCGCGCGCCCGATTCCGCGGCTCGCACCGGTGACGACGGCCGTCTTGCCCGCGAGCGTCATACGGCGGCTCCGGCTGCGCGCTCGAGTTCCGCGCGAAACTTCTGCGCGCCGCCGAAATCGGCGACCACGCTGACCGGCGGAGCGCCCGGCGTCCGCTTCATCAGCGCGCCGAGCACGTTGCTCGCGCCGAATTCCACGACGCGATCGAGATCGTACGTTAGCAGCCGCAGCGCGGTATCGTGCCAGCGCACCTCCTCGACGACCGAGCGTACGAGTTGCGACTTGATCGTCGCCGCATCGCGATAGGGGCGGCCATCGACGTTGGAGATCACGTCGAACTGCGGCATCGCAAACGACGCCGTCTCGACGGCGGCCGCGAGCGGTTCGACGGCGGATTCCATCAGCACGCTGTGCCAGGCGCCCGAAACGTTGAGGGGCACGACGCGTTTGGCGCCGGCGTCGAGCATCGGCTGCGTCGCGGCCTGCACCGCTTGCAGATCCCCGCTGATCACGATCTGCGTCGGGGAGTTGAAATTTGCCAGTGCGACTCGGCCGCCGATCTCGTCGGCGACTTGCTGCAGCACTCCGCGCACCTGTCGCGCTTCGAGCCCGAGGACGGCCGACATGCTGCCGCGCGCTCGTTGCGCCGCCGCCTGCATCGCCTTGGCGCGCGCGCCGACGATCCGCAGCGCATCCTCGAACGACAGCGACCGCGCGATGACCAAACTGCACAGCTCGGCGAACGAGTGGCCGGCCGTGACGACGGGTTCGACGCCGCCCGCCGCTTCGAAGAGCGCGAGGTTCGTCGTGAAGATCGCCGGCTGGCTGAACTCGGTCTCGCGCAGCCGTTCTTCGGGACCGACCCGCTGCAGCTCGAGCAGGTCGTAGCCGAGCACCACGGCCGCGCGGTCGAAGAGCGCGCGCGCCGCCGGCGAGCCGGCCGCGACGTCGCAACCCATGCCGACGCACTGCGAGCCCTGCCCCGGAAAGACGGCCGCGTATCGCACTACGCCGCCCAGCGCCAAGCGACGGCGCCCCACGAGAGGCCGCCGCCGAAGGCCACGAAGATCACCACGTCGTTCGGCTTTACCCGTCCGGCGCGCACGGACTCCGA
Source organism: Vulcanimicrobiota bacterium (assembly GCA_963844705.1). Classification (GTDB taxonomy): domain Bacteria; phylum Vulcanimicrobiota; class Vulcanimicrobiia; order Vulcanimicrobiales; family Vulcanimicrobiaceae; genus Cybelea. The sequence continues at coordinate 1,438,643 of CAWJPI010000001.1, forward strand.
GAGCGCCATCGGAATCGAAGCCGCCGACGTATTTCCATACTCGGCGATGTTGATGACGACTTTCTCTTCGGGCAAATTCAAATAACGAGCGGTCGCGTCGATGATGCGCTTGTTGGCCTGATGCGGAATGAGGAACGCGACGTCGGCCTTTTCGAGCCCGGCCTTGTTCAGCACGGATTCGGTGGATTCGACCATCTTGTTCACCGCCAGCTTGAACGTCTCGGGGCCGGCCATGTGAATGAGGTGCACCTTGGCGTCGATTCCGGCGTGATCGAGCGGCGTGCGAAAGCCGCTGCCGTGGGCGTAGAGCAGCTCGGGGCGGCTGCCGTCGGCTCCCAGCTCTGAGGCGAGAAACGAATCGTTCTCCGAGCTCTCGAGCACCACCGCGCCCGCACCGTCGCCGAAGAGAATCGCCGTCGAGCGGTCGTCCTTATCGAGGATCTTCGAAAGCGACTCCGCGCCGATCAGCATGACGCGCCGGTAGATTCCCGAGCGAATGAGCGCCGACGCGACGGTGAGGCCGTAGATGAAACCGCTGCACGCGATCTCGATATCGAATGCGGGCCGGTCGCTAACGCCAAGGCGCGTCGCAACGAGGCAGGCCGTCGCCGGAAAAGAGTAGTCGGGTGTGACGGTGGCCACGATGAAGCAGTCGACGTCGGCGGGGCGCAGGCCGGCGTGGACGAGCGCCGCCTGTGCGGCCGCGGCCGCGAGGTCGCTGGTGCCTTCGTTATCCGACGCCCAGTGGCGCCGCTTCATGCCGGTACGGGTGGTAATCCATTCGTCGTTCGTATCGAGCCAGGATTCCAAGTCGTGATTCGTCACGACCCGCGCGGGCGCGTAGTGCCCGACGCCCACGATCTTTACCCCGGTCGCCGTCACCTCTGGCTAACCGGCGGCCGACTCGTCTTGTACCTTGATCGCCTGCCGGCCGTTATACGTGCCGCAATTTTCGCAGGCGAAATGTGGCCGCTTCGGCTGATGACATTGCGGGCATTGGACGGTCGTCACGGCGCCCAGTCTCCAGTTTGCCGCGCGCCGGCTGCGCGTCTTGCTGCGCGGCGTTTTCCATTTTAAGTTCGCCATAGCTCTCCGTTCAAAACTACACTTGCTCGGGGTCGCACGAGCATTCGCCTCTATTTCTGTTCGCCCCGCATACGCCGCAGAGTCCCAGGCAATCTGCCTTGCATCGCAGCCCCATCGGCAGGGCCGTTAGCAGCATCTGCTGCGCTAGATCGGCCACGTCGAGCCGCTGACCCATCAGGACGTTGCTCTCGCCCAGGGGCTCTTGGTCGCGCCCGCGGGTCGGATCGAGCCGCTCGTCGACGTCGACGTGTACCTGCAGGTCCACCTCTTCGAGGCAAGCGTCGCAGACGCCGCGGACCCGAGCGTCCACGCTTCCTTTGACGGCGAGCATGCGGTCGGCCCGATGCAGCTCTAAGGCCACGCGGGCCGGTTCCGGGAACTCCAGTCCCTCGAATGGTTCGATCGGCACCTCGTCCTGGACCGCCATCAGCTGGCGGCCTCCGGCGAGTAACCCGCTGATATCGACCTGGTGCGAATGATCCATAACGAGAGTGTCGCCGCAGCATGAGGCCCCGCCAATCCGGCAGGGCCCGCCACGACCTAGCCATTCTAGAACCCCGGTCTCGTCCTTGTCAAACGCAACCCCCGTGGGATGGATGTCCCGTCATGAGCATCGATCCCGTCGCCTCCCGGCTTGCTGCCAGCGGCGTCGCCTACGCGCCGGAGATCGCCGGCGCGGCCCAGCGCCACGGCCTCAACCCCGATCTCTTAGCCGCCGTCGCCGCGCAAGAGACCGGGGGACCAGGCGCTAACGCCGGCCACAACATCGTCGGCGACAGCGGCCACGGCCGCGGCGTCTTCCAGATCGACGACCGCTGGCATTCTTTCGCCTCCACTCCAGCCGCCATGGACCCGGCCAAGAACGCCGACTACGCCGCGGGCATGCTCGCCGGCTTGCTCAAGCAGTACGGCGGCAACGTGCACGAGGCGCTCTCCGCCTACAACAGCGGCTCGCCCACCGCAACCGGTACGAAGACCCGCTGGTCCGACGGCACCAACCTCGGTTATGCCGACTCGGTGATGCGTCATTACGGGCAACTGACGGGTGAAACGCCGCCCGGCGGCGGCGAGGGCCCCTACTCCACCGCCGTCGCCGAAGCGCCGGCCTCGATCGCCTCGGTTGGCCGTCTCGGCGCCGCGGCACAGCGGTTTCCGCTCCAGCCTCCCTCGCTGCCGGCCCTCTCCCGAGAGCACGCCTTCCACCGCCAGACCACCGACTATCTCTCGCTCTTTTCCGACGACACCAACGATTAGCCAACCATCACAAGGAGAACAGAATCATGGGCTCACTCTCTTCCATAAACGAGGGCACTCTCTGCGTCAAAGCGTTCGAGCAGCCGTGCAGCGGGGCACTGCGCGGCGCCGCTGAAGGCGCCGGCGGGGTCCTTCGCGGTCCGCTCGGCGGCACGCTAAGCGGAAACGCAGTCGCCGGCACGTTGGGCGGAAACGGGGTCGCCGGCACGCTGGGCGGAAACACGCTCGACGGCGATGGCGAACAATCGCCGGTCAACGCTGCCATGGCCGACGTCGGCAATCTCATCTCGTCGCTGGGCTCGCTCTCGTCACAGGCGCAGAGCCTCCCGCTCTCACCCCCCACGCTGCCGGGCCTCCCGCAAACGCAGAGCTACCATCCGCAGCCCGTCAGTTACGGGTTCGGCGACGACACCAACTAGGGCTCGCTAAAGGAGCAACGACATGGCATTTCTTCTTCCGGCCCTCGAGGGCATCGGGTCGGGCCTTCTCGGCAGCGCCATCGGCGGTGCCCTCGGGGGCGGCACGAGCGGCAATATGGAGAACGCCGCGATGAACGCGCTCAACTCCCAAGACGAAAGCTTCCAGCTCGGCATCTACGCATCGGAGATCCAGAACCAAGAACAACTGCAGATGCAGTCGGAGGTCTTCGATCAGATGATGGACGAGCGCAGCGAGAACATGCGCGAAGTCGACACGCTGCGAAACGTCGACATGGCCCAGCGCAAAATGGACGACTCGATTACTAAGAAGTTCATCCAGTCCATCACCGAATGACGTACGGCTCCCTTCCTCCTCTCCGCAACGAACGTGCCGTCCCGCTGCGCGGCGTCCTCGCCGCAACGCGGGGCGGCCCGAGCGCCGCCGATTCGTCGGATGTCAGCGCCGATCGGCAAGCCCAAATCGCGGCCCAACACGCCACCTTCGACTACGACGCCGCCGAGCGGGCCGAGATCGAGCGCGAGCACGAGATGCTTCAGGCACTGTTGATGGCCTGGCTCAAGAACGAGGACGAGATCACCAAAAAGTGGATCTCGTTAATCTAATGAGCGGCTAACCTCGGCCGAACACGAGAAGCGCGATCCTTCCGGCGAAGAAGAACGTTAAGTCCGCCCTCCGGGACCGCCTGAAGGCCCGCACTTGAGGAGCGGTAAAGACCATCGTGTCAAATGTGCTCTGACAATTTCGACTCCCTGCTGACGACGGCACACGTCGCCGATGCCTGCCTACGGCTCGGCATTGAAGTGCGCGCCGTACCGTTGCGACCGGTGCGGGCAGGACTGCAGCTTCGCGGTCGGGCGGTGCCCGTGCGACACTACGGCAGCGTCGACGTCTTCTTAGAGGCGCTCGACTTGGCGCCGACAAGGAGCGTGCTCGTCGTCGACAACGAGGGGCGCCGTGACGAGGGCTGCATTGGCGATCTCATTGCTCTCGAGACTGCATTGGCGGATCTGGCTGGCATCGTGATCTGGGGTTACCATCGCGACACGGCAGAGATCAAGGCGCTGGAGTTACCATTATTCAGTCTAGGAGCGACTCCAAACGGGCCGGTGCGGTTGGAGAAACGGGACGACCAGGCATTTGACTCCGCCATCTTTGGCGGTTTTAAGGTGACCTCGGCCGATTATGTGATTGCCGACGACGATGGAGTGCTCGTCGTGCCGGCGCATGCGCTAGGGGAGCTTGAGCGTGAGGGACGTCGGATTCGTGAAACGGAACGGCGACAATTCGCGTTGGCACGCGGCGGCATGTCTCTGCGCAAACAACTCAGATTAGCGGAGTTCCAGGAGCGCCGAAGGCGCGAGCCAGACCTAACTTTTCGGGAGCACCTTCGCGCCTTGGGCGCCGCGATTGAAGAGTGACGCCTAGTCCGTCAGGGACGCCCGAGCTTTCGTTGGCTGTTGCCCGAGCGATGGTCCCGGCGTAACGGCTGAAGCGACGGGCAGCGGCGCCGCCGTTTTGAGCCGAGACCAATCGATCATTGAACTCTCGTCTAGATCGGCGTCAGCGCGAGCGTCTGAGTGTTGAGGTTGTAGCTGCCCGCCGCCACGAGGTCGTTGGGGTTTGCGCATATCACGCTGTTCTCGGGGCCGTAGACGACCACGAGTCCGTTCGGGCCGCACTGCACCTGCACGAGCTTGTAGCTCTCCAAGAACGTCTGGCCCGGCGTGTTCGGTTGAATCTGATAAGAGTTATAGGTCGTGTTATTGGCGCCGACAACCGAACCGTAGACGGCCGCCCCGACGGCCGCCGAGGTGACGCCTATCGCCATCGCTCCCCAGAAACCGCCGCCCCAGTAGTTATTCGCGGGCGCCCAGGCGACGCCGTGATTCCAGCCGTAGTAGCCGCCACCGTAAACCGGATTGTTGACCACGGTGCGGTTGACGTTGACGTTGCCGTTGTTGATGTTCGTGCGGTTCCCGTTGTTGCTGATGTTGTTACGGTTACCATTGTTATTATTGTTGTTGCGGTTGCCGTTATTGTTGCCGTTGTTGCGGTTGCCGTTGTTGTTGCCATTGTTGCGGTTGCCGTTGCTAAGGTTACCGTTGTTGCGGTTGCCGTTGCTAAGGTTGCCGTTGTTACGATTGCCGTTGCTGACGTTTCCGCGATTGCCGTTGTTCCCATTGCCGCGGTTGCCGCCGCTCACGTTGCCCCGGTTGTTGCTGCTGACCGGCGCGCGATTGCTTTGGCCGCGCATCGCGTCGCTGCCGAGGTTGAATCCGCCGCCCGATGGGCGCGACGCCCCCCCCCGACGGTCTCGCGCCGCCGCCCGACGGCCTGGACGCTCCGCCGCCGCCGCGCGCACCGCCGCCACCGCGGCCGCCGCGCTGCGCGGAGGCGGTTGCGGGCGCGATCGCAATGAGAATCGCTAAAATCGAACAGAGATATTTCATGTTACTGCACCACCTTGTCGATGCGTCCCGTCAAGCTCACGTACGTCCCACGGTCGGTCGTCATCGAAAGCCAGATGCTGTGCGGGGGCACCTTGGTCGTCGAGAGCACCAGCTGCTGCGGGTCATCCGAGGAATTCGCATAGATGGTGCCGGTCTTGAGATCGAGCGGGCTCGTAGATCCGGCTTGTACCAGCGTCGCGTGCGTCACGAGGCAGACCAACAGGTCGCCTTGGTGCGAGCACGCTGCTCGCGAGATGACGAGCGTGCCTTTGCCGTCGTCCGACGTTATATAGAGCGCGCCGTGAAGAACCTTGATCGCGACGCCGTCATAGACTTCCGGTTGACCACCCTTATGAAGGATCGTGATCGTGCCGGTCGCCTGCGCCGCGATCGTTCCCAGTGCAAACAACGCGGCGAAGAGCAAGAATGAGCGTTTCATTTTTCGTAACCTCCAGAAAACCGAGGCGAAGAGGGGCTCCCTCCACGCGTGTGACTTCGCGGCGCTAGGTTGTTTGCCTCCACCTGCGCCGAGCAGGAGAAAGGCTCGGGAGGCGTGCTATACTTCTCCCTCGCGTCGGGCCGTTAGCTCAGCTGGTTAGAGCGCATGCTTGATAAGCATGAGGTCCCAGGTTCGAAACCTGGACGGCCCACCATCGCAAAGCCCTTCCTTGAGGAGGGCTTTTTGTTCACCCGCGGCAGCCCGTCCGCCGCTTGCCGGCGCATAGCAGCGCGGTATCCGTCCCTCGTCAAGCGGCGTTAACGATGAAACGTGGAATCCGACAGCTCGGCCGCGTGGAACGTTTGCAACGCCGTACAAAACTTTAACTCAACGTCTAGTGCCGTTGACATATCTACGCGCAAGGCGGTGCTATACTCTTCTTGTCCAGGTTACCCGCGTGCTTCTCGTGCCGCCTCCTACGCTGGCAAACATGGTCTTCTTGTGAACCTTCGGAGGAGGCATGAACCCGACCACGCACCGCGTCGTTACACCGGTCGTCGCCCGAATGTTTAAACGCCGTGGCCTCGGGCAACGGGGAGTCGTCCTGCCCGTGGCGGCGATATGTTTAACGACCGTAATGGGCTTTGCCGGTCTCGCCATCGACGTAGCTTATCTCGAATACTGGCAGCAGAAACAACAAACCGCGACGGACGCTGCCGCCCTGGGCGGTGCCCAGCAACTCGGGCGTTCGAGCTGCGGCACCGCGAGCACTGCGGAGAGTTCCGCAGCCTTTGACGCGCAGCAAGACGGCTTTACGAACGTCGGCAACGTTAGCGTGACGGCAGTGAGTCCGCCAACGAGCGGTCCGTATGCCAACAACCCCTGCGCGATCGGCGTTCAGATCACGACCCAGCACGTCTCAACCTTCTTTGCCCGTCTCTTCGGCTATCCGCAGGGCATGTCGGAGACGACGCAAGCCGTCGGCTTGGCGGCGTCCAACGGCTTTGGCTGCATCTACCTTTTAAGTCCAACGGTCGATCAGAACTTCAACGGTGCAAACGTCAATGCGCAATGCGGTATCTTGATCAATGACACCGCGAACTTCAATGGCGTGAACATCACAGCGGGGTATATCGGCTATGCGGGCGGTGCGCCGAACGAAAACGGGGCAAAGTTCAACGAAGCGACACCCTCGCCAATGCTCCCGGTAGCGGATCCCTGTCCGGAAATCGCCGGGTGCGCGTACCTTACCGCGAATCCGCCCCCGACAAACTCCTGTACGTCTTATAACGGCAACGGTTTTAGCGGAACGCTGCTTTCGGGCTGCTACAGCTATCTCAACCTCAACGGCGCGAACGTGACGCTCTCGGGAACGTACGTTCTCAGCGGATCGTCCAACTTCAACGGCGCACACATAAGCGGAAGCGGCGTGACGATCTACGTCCCGGCAAGCGGAACGGCGCCGAACTTCAACGGAGCATCGGTGTCCCTGTCGCCCCCGACCAGCGGAGGGGGTGCCGGCGTCTTATATTACCAGGTGCCCAACAATGCGAGCAGCGCCAACTTCAACGGCGTGACCGAGAGCTACAGCGGCCTCATCTACTCCCCGGGCGCACCGTCGGTGAACTTCAACGGCGCTAATGGCGGTTACCTGGTCCTCGTTTTCGGCGGCATAAACTTCAACGGCAGCAGCGCCTACGATTTCGCCACGCCCCCGCCCGGTCAATCCATCGTAAAGGGAGCGGTGGTGGTCCAATGACATTACGGTCACTTAGCTGCGATCGAGGAACGGCCGTCGTCGAGTTTGCGCTCATCGCGCCCGTCCTGATCCTGTTGTTCATGGGCGTCGTCAACGTCGGTCGGTATTGCTATTACGGCATCGTTACCGCTCACGCGGCGGCCGCCGGCGCGCAGGTCGGCGCGCAGAACCTTCTTACCGCCGACAACGCGGTGTCAATGCAGAGCGCAACCCTGCAAGACGCGAAGGCGATACCGAACGCCGCCGTCACCGCGACGCACTTCTGTTCGCAAAACGGCGCCATAGCGAACTGCGGGACGGGCGGGAGCGGTTTGACCTACTACGTCCAAGTTGAGGTCACCGGCACGTACAGCCCGCTCGTCCCATATCCGGGAATCCCGACGAACGTTGCCGTTACGGCAACGGCGATCATGCGCGTCGCAAATCAGTGAGCGCTCCAGTCCTGAAACTACCGGGGCGTGGCCGCGATAGTACCGCCCATGGAACCCTACGAAAACCGGCAGTTCTCGCCGTGGCCTTTGGCGGCCATGGCCTTTTTCGGCGTCTGGTCGGCGAAGCACGCATGTCAGTCGGGCCGGCGGCGTGCCGTGATGCCCTCGCTCGGACTATCGCTGATGCTCGCGCCGTTCTGCGCGCTCTCCACGCGCGTGGATGCGCTCGCCGTCTCGTGGTACTTCGGCTTCGGTTTTCCCAGCGGCTCCATACCGCTCGCCGAGATCGTCGCCGTCGAGCCGGCGAGAACCTCGCTGTGGGAAGGCTACGGCATTCACTGGACCCTTCGCCACGGCTGGCTGTGGAACGCCGCCGGACGTGACGCCGTGCTGATTCGCAAACGCGACGGCGGCACGATCACGCTGGGCAGCGACGACGCGCCCGCGCTCTACGCGGCGATCTCGTCGCGGCTTACGGCGTAACGGGCGGCAAGTAGCGATCGAACCAGTTCAGCGTCTGTTCCAAGACGTCGATCTGGTTGCCGATCTTGCGCGGACCGTGGCCCTCGTCGGCGTACACCACGAGTTTGGTCGGAACTCCGAGCGTCGTCATCGCGTGCCAGAACTCGAACGCTTGCGGCGCGGGAACCTCTTCGTCGCGCTCGCCTTGCAGAATCAGCACCGGCGTCTTCGAGTGCAGGACGAACGTGATCGGCGAGCTGCGCGCGTACACCGCTGGGTCGTCGTAGACCGAAGCGCCGAAGAACGGGATCATCCACTGGTCGATCTTATTCTGGCCGTAGTACGACTGCCAGTTGACGATTCCGGCGCCCGCAACCAGCGCTTTGAAGCGCGTGGTCTGCGTCTCGGCCCACATCGCCATGTAACCGCCGTAGCTCCAGCCCATCAAGCCTAGGCGGTTCGGGTCGATCGGCGCGGCCGAGAGCGCGGCATCGACACCGCGCAGGTCGTCGCGCCAGTCGCCGTAGCCAAAATCCTTGACGTTGGCCTTCGTAAACGCCTCGCCTTCGCCGAAACTGCCGCGCGGATTTGGCATGAACACGAAGTAGCCTTGCGACGCCAAACCGCTGAGATTGCGACTGCCGAAGCCCGGCACGCTCTGCGCGGACGGTCCCCCGTGGATCATCGTCACCATCGGGTAGGTGCGGTTCGGGTCGAAGTCGAGCGGATAGACGAGCCAACCGGTTACGGTGAAACCGTCGCTCGTCCACTGCAGCGGAACGGCTTTGCCGTAGAGGCGACTTCGCGCCGGCGTTGCTGTGCGTGATCTGCGCGAGCGCGCCGGGCGCACCGGACCACAGCTCGGGCGGGTCGTCGAACGATTGACGCATCAGTGCAACGACGCTGCCGCCCTTCGCGCTCGACCAGCTCCAGAGCGATTCCGCGCGCGGCGGCACGACCTGGCTCGTCTGCCCCGAGGCGACGTCGAGGCGCATCAGCGCCATCGACCCAGAGACGTGCGCCACGAGATCGATGCTCGCGGCGTCGTTCCAGCGCAGCGACTCGACCGAGAACGCCGCATTCGGCGTGACGTCGCGTGCGGCGCCGGTGAACGGGTTCACCAGATAGAGGTCGCCGCCCGTCGAGCCGAAGTCGCTCATCACGCCGCCGATCACGGCGATCTGCGAGCCGTCGGGCGACCACTGCGGGTCGTCGAGCTGAAACGCCGGCGCGAAGAGATCGTGCATCGCGCCGCCGGCCACATCGACCGTCGCCAATCGCGCGACCCACCAGTTGTCGTCGCCGTTACCCTTTGCATACGTTGCCGCGATCTGCCGCCCATCGGGCGACCAACCGTACTCGTAAACGTAAGAATCGCCCGGCGTCACCATGCGCAGCGCCCCGCTCGCAGCGTCGAGCACCGCGATGCGCTGCTCGTCCACGCTACTTCCGATCACGCCGACGTCGCGCGCGCCCGCCGCGAGCGCGCCGGCGCGGCGGTGCGCCGCCTCGATGTAGAGCACCGCGACGTCGCGGCCGTCGGGCGACCAGGTGAGGCGCTGCACGTTGCCGTTGAGGCGCCCCAGCTGCCGTACGCCGCTGCCGTCGGCTCGCGCGAGGTAGATCTGCATCTGCCCGTTGGAGCGCGCGTCGGAGAGGAACGCGATGCGGCGCCCGTCAGGCGACCAAACCGGCTCCTCCTCGTCGTAATTTCCGGCGCCCCGCCCGGCCGTCACCTGCACGCGCCGCCCGGAGCCGAGACGCTGGAGATAGACCGCGACCGAACGCGGCGAGTCCAGCAGATGCCGCGGGTCGTGATAGCTTTCGCTCCAAGCGACGGCTTGGCCCGAGGCAGCGAGGTCGACGTCGTCGAGACCGCGTATCGCGTAACTGGCGACGAGCACGTCGCGCATCGTCGGCGCCGCAGCCACGCCGCACGGCAATAGCGCGCACGACAGGAAAGCACAGAAGAGCGCGCGCTTCATCAGCCGCCCGCCATCGCGCCGACGACCAGGAAGGGCTCCACGCCTTCGGCGACGGCACGCGGCAGCGGCGCATCGGGACGCTCGTGCGAGAGATCCTCTTCGCAGGCGAAGAAGCGTACGTACGCGCGGCGCTTCTGCGTGACGTGATCGCGCATCGTGCCGCGTAGTGCCGGGAAACGCGATTCGAGGGCGTCGAGCAGCGAACGCTGCGTGAGGTCGCCTTCGACGTCAACCAGCACGTCGCCGTCAACGCGTGCCAGCGTGCGCAGATGCGCCGGAAGCACCACGCGAATCACGCCAGCGTCTGCGCTTCGACCGAAAGCACGGCGGGCAGGTCGTGCACGATGGCCTTCCAGCTGTCGCCGCCGTCAGGCGAGACGTACACCTGGCCGCCCGTCGTGCCGAAATAGACGCCGCAGGAATCTAATCGGTCGACGGCCATCGCGTCGCGCAGCACGTTGACGTAGCAGTTGCGCTGCGGCAGGCCGTCGGTCAGCGCTTCCCACTCGTCGCCGCCGGTGCGGCTGCGATAGACTTGGAGCCGGCCGTCGATCGGGAAATGCTCGGAGTCGCTCTTGATCGGCACCACGAAGATCGTCTGCGGCTCGTGCGCGTGCACGTCGATCGGAAAACCGAAATCGGTGGGCAGGTTGCCGCTGACCTCGCGCCACTGCTCGCCGCTATCATCGCTGCGCATCACGTCCCAGTGCTTTTGCATGAAGAGCGTGTCGGGGTTAGCCGGGTGCATCGCGATCCGGTGCACGCAGTGGCCGACCTCAGCATTGGGGTCGGGAATGCCGCTGGAACGAAGCCCACGATTGATAGGACGCCACGTTTCGCCGGCATCGTCGCTGCGAAACGCGCCGGCGGCGGAGATCGCCGCGTAGATGCGGTTGGCGTTGCGTGGATCGATCACGATCGTGTGAAGACACATGCCGCCGGCGCCGGGCTGCCATCCGGGGGCCGACCGGTGGCGCCGCAGACCGGACAGTTCCTCCCAGCTCAGACCGCCGTCGCGCGAGCGGAAAAGCGCCGCGTCCTCGACGCCGGCATAGACGAGGTCGGGATCGTTCGCCGACGGCTCGAAGTGCCAGACGCGTGCAAACTCCCAAGGATGCGGCGTGCCGTCGTACCAGAGGTGCGTCCCGGCCTCGCCGTCGTAGTCGAAGAGGTTGCCGACCGGCTGCCACGTGACGCCCCCATCGTCGGAACGCTGGACGATCTGGCCAAACCAGCTCGACGTCTGCGACGCGTAGATCCGGTTGGGGTCGGCCGGCGAGCCCTTGAGATGGTACACCTCCCACCCCGCGAAGAACGGGCCCTCGACCCGCCAATCCGAGCGCTTTCCGTCGGCCGTAAGCACAAACGCGCCCTTGCGCGTACCGACCAGCAATCGTACCGAGCTCATCGCGCCCCTATTCAACGCCGAGTCGCCAAGCGCTTTTGGTGGGCGCGGGCCCCGGTTGCAATATGAATTCCTTGGCACGGGCTCGATATCGCGCGTTCGCAAAAACACGGACGACGGATCGCTTTCATCTTCTTTTATGGTCGCGTATCGTCGCGTACCCGAACGCGCGAATGAAGTAGCCCAGTGCTTGCTTATCTCGCCAGCGGCTTGAGCGTGGTTGGTGCGCTGCTGCTGCGTCTGCCAAGCTGCGGAGCGCATCCTGCAAACATCGTATTATCCTTTATTAAGTTTTTTCTTTATTCGAATGTAAGGGAAAAGTTTGTCTTACGGCATACTCTCGGCTTTGTTCCGAATCGTTAGCCACTTCAATTTACCGAGGATTGAATGCAAAACGAAAGCCGTTTCCCAGCCGCGCCAATAGGGCGCGGAAGAAACCCACTGCGAGCGGCCGTATTCCTAGCGTTGGCCGTAGCAATGCTCGTCGTGCTCTCCGGTAATTTTACAAGCCGTACTCGGCGACGAGAACCTAAACAACGAAGGCGGTCTGTGGCAGATGGTCTCGCGAGAGGTCTGTCGGGTCACGAACTGGAGCAGCACATGCACCGCAGATTCGTCCAGTCCGAGCGTTAGCGTCAGCACAAGCACCAGCACCAGCGTCAGCAAGTAAGATGTAGAAACGCCCGGAAAAAAGATGGACCTCCCAGGCCGATAGTTCTGGGAGGTCTCTTCATATCGTACCCCGGTCGTCGGGGGCCAAACGGCCCCCGGGAGCGCGCTCGCGGCCTCGGTGCGTTTGCGTACGCCCAGGGTTGTAGGCTGGGGTCGATGATGCACCAATGCCAACGGCCCCATCCCTTCCCAGGAGCGGCGCTCCGGCCGATCGCGGCCCTCCTGATCCTGCTCACCGGCACCCTCGAAGCGCCGGCGACCGCCCTAGCGCAGGACGGGGACGCCGTGCGCGGAGTGCTGCAGGACCGCTACAAGACCCTGCACGCCGCCATGGTCGCCGACGACCGCCGTCTGCTGGGAGCGGTCCTAGCATCGGATTACGTCGGCATCGATGTCTCCGGCCATCACAGCGACGGCAAAGAGCTATTGAACGACGCGACCGCGATGCCCATCGATCCGCACGCGCTGGTCTCGACGACGATCTCGTCGGTCCGCGAAGACGGCGGTGCGGCGATCGTTCGGGTGCGACTCGACATCAAGTCCACCGAACCCAACTGCGGCGGCATCAACGAAAGAGTCGAGTACGTCACGTTTTCGACCGACACGTGGATCAACGCCAACGGAACGTGGCTGCTGCAGAAATCGCAAATCGAGCGGCTCGAGTACTACGTGAACGGCAGACAAGTCGCCGACAACGTGCAGCCGCAGTAATCCCACCTGCAACCATACGAAGGAGAAACCCTCACATGCGTAACTTCTCGCTGATCCTTGCCGCCGTCATCGCGCTGGCGGCGTGCTCCGCGCAATCATCCAAAGATGCAAGCCAGTCGGGCTCGGGTCAATCGGACGCGGCGTCTTCGACCTCCACGTCAACGTCGGATTCTGCGTCGCGCACTCCCGCATCGACCAAGAGCGACACCGGCGATCTTCCTGAATACCCCGGCGCCTCCACCGAAGCCGCCGGCAGCGGCAGCAACATGGGCTACAGCGCCTCGGGTAAGGTGCTCACCACGGGCGATTCGTTCGATAAGGTCTACACCTGGTACCAAGGCCACATGCCGGCCGGCTCGGAGAAATCGCACACCACCTCGCCGATGGATACCGCGGTCTTCATGGTCGGCGACGCCGGCTCGGCTCAAAAGTCGGTCACGATCACGACCCAAGGCGGCAAGACGATGATCACGATCGCCAACGTCAAATCCTAGGCAGGCTGCTAAAAAGCGTCCCCTTGAGACGAAGCGGGGACCGGCGCGCATCCGGTCCTCGCTTTTTAAATTTCTGACTTACCGCGCCGGCGCCGTGAGGCGTGCCCCAAGCCGCCGATCCACCGCACCCGACAAGCAATGCTGCGGTGGCACCGATGCCAACGGTGAAATAGTTACGAGCAAAGGTCCTCATAGGGCTTGTCTCACAACACGCGCGCGGATTCGGGATTTTTCGATGCTCTCCAAGCACCGGAACGGACCGTTGATACATACGTTGATACACCGACGGCGATAACGGCTCCGTCCCCGAACGAAAAACCTTGCAATCTAGAGCTTTTCGTTGTGGAGATGAGGGGGCTCGAACCCCTGACCCCCTGCTTGCAAAGCAGGTGCTCTACCAGCTGAGCTACATCCCCTCGCACGCTAGGTCCCCAGGTTTTCGGATGGAGACGCAGCCGAACCTGGCTCGTGCACGCTTGAATCCCGTCCAACGCTTTAGCACCCAAATAGCGCCCGAGTGTGACGAAAATAACGACCGCCTAACGACCCATCCGACTTTAGGGGGCGAGCCGGACGAGAACGGTCGTCACAAGCCGTGATGCCGTTTGCATCAGCTTCGTCGCTGCAATGCTTGCAGCGTGCAGTGGATCGCAGGCGCCAGTCGGGGCGGCGAGCGCGATGCCGCAAACCGATCCTACCGGCAGGTTCGTCTACGTGACCAACTTCGCGTCCGATAACGTCTCCGCATACGCCGTCAATGCAAGCAGCGGCGGATTGACGCCGGTGCAAGGCTCACCGTTTGCCACTGGCCACAACCCAGCTGGCCTCGCGATAGATCCCACGGGCTCGTTTGTCTACGTGGCCACCTTCCATTCGAGCAGCGTTTCCGGCTATTCCATCGATGCCAGAGGCGGCGCCTTGACGCAATTAAAGAACTCACCGTTCAGAGCGGGCCACGGAGCGGCCGACGTCGCGATCCGATAGCATAAAAGGAGTAGCACCGCCTGCCGTGAAGAGGGCGGAGCGCGCGGGGGCATAGCTCAGCTGGTAGAGCATTACGCTGGCAGCGTAAGGGTCAGGAGTTCGAGTCTCCTTGCCTCCACCAAAGAACGCCGCCCACCCATTTCTGGGAGGCAACAGCATGATCGCTTTCGTTCGTACGAGCTTCACCGTTTGCATCGGCGCCGTCGCAGCGTTGTTCGCCGGCTGCGGTGGATCGCAGAGCGTCAACTTTGCGCCGGCGGTCGTCGTTCCTCAGACGTATCCGCACCACAAAACGTTCGCATACACGGGCAGCGAACAAACGTTCACGGTGCCCGCGGGCATCAAGGTGATCACCGTGGACGCAATTGGAGCCGCTGGGGGCGGGGAAACACGCGCAGGGAGCGGTTCGGCACGCGGTTTCGGCGGCCGCGTGCGCGCTCGGCTCCCCGTCCGGCCCGGAGAGCGCCTCTACGTCTTCGTCGGAGGAATCGGCGCCATTACGAACGGCGGCTACAACGGCGGCGGTCAGGGGCTGAATAATTCCAAGACCGAGGCCTTCACGAGTTACGGCGGCGGCGGCGCCAGCGATATTCGCCAAGGCGGCGACCGTTTACGCGATCGGGTTCTCGTCGCCGGCGGCGGTGGCGGCGAGGGTGGCTACGATGCTCTTCGCGGCGGCAACGGCGGAGCCGGCGGCGGCCGCACCGCGGGAGACGGTTATTCTGGACTTAGTGACGGTACCGGACCGGGCGGCGGTGGCGGAGGCGGCGGCTCGCAGGAGCGCGGAGGCGCGGGCGGCGACGGGGGGCGGGGTGCCGACGGCGGCAATGGCGGTGGAGCCGGCGGGGGATATTACGGCGGCGGAGGCGGCGGCGGTGGGGGCGTGAGCAGCAGCTCTTCCTCCAGCTCCGGTCCTTACGATGACGGCGGCGGAGGAGGCGGCGGCTCGTCGTACCACGAGCGCAGCGCCCGAAACTACCGAAGCTGGGAAGGTTGGAAAAACGCCCAAGACAACGGTTTCGTCGTTATCAGTTGGTAGCGTGAAAACGACGACTTTCAATCCTCGCACACTGGGCATTTGCGCGGTTTTCTTAGCGCTCGACGCGTGCGGCGGATCGCAGTCGCCCATCGCCATGCCGCAGAGAGTGGCGAACAATGCAGCGACGACCGGCCCGACTCACCAGACGGCGGCGTACAAGACGCTCTACAGCTTCGGCGCTTCGGGTGACGGCGAAACGCCTTTTGCCGGCCTCATCAAGGTAGGCGACAAGCTCTACGGCACCACGCTCTTCGGCGGCGCGTACGAATGGGGAGCGCTTTTTTCGGTCTCGCCGTCGGGCACGGAATCCGTTTTGCACAGCTTTGGGGGCTCGGGAGACGGCTCACAACCCTACGCGAACCTCGTCGACAAAAAGGGGACGTTCTACGGTACGACGCTCTATGGCGGCACGTACGGCGATGGTACGATCTTTTCAATCACGAAAGCCGGCACCGAATCGGTGCTGCACAGTTTCGGTGGTTCGGGCGACGGCGTCGAGCCTTACGCGGGTCTCACCGATGCCGACGGTACGCTCTACGGAACGACGTACGCGGGCGGCGCAAATAACGATGGAACCGTTTTCAAAATCACTCCGGCTGGCACGGAAAGCGTGCTTTACAGCTTCGGCACCCCGGGCAATGGCGTGTACCCGTACGCGGGTCTGCTCAGGTTCAAGGATGCGCTTTATGGCACGACGGTCAACGGCGGTGATAACGGCGGCGAGGGAACGGTCTTTTCGCTCACCGCGTCGGGCAAAGAAACGGAGCTGCACGGTTTCGGTCCGTACTTCTCCGGCGATGGCGAGCGACCGTATGCGAACCTCCTCAACGTCAAAGGCGAGCTCTACGGCACGACGGAGCGCGGGGGCACGAACAACTGGGGGAGCGTTTTTAAGATCACGACGTCTGGGAAAGAGTCCGTGCTCTATAGCTTCGGCACTTCAGGAGATGGCGAAGAGCCGAATGCCAACGTTATTGATGTCAATGGCACGCTGTACGGCACGACCGCTATCGGAGGCGCCAACGGCGACGGAACCGTGTTTGCAATCACCAAATCCGGCGCGGAAGCCGTTCTCCACAACTTCGGCGGATCGGGGGACGGGATATATCCGCAAAGCGGCCTCCTCAACGTCAAAGACGTGCTCTACGGCACGACGGAAGGCGGTGGCGCACACGGGGAAGGGACACTCTTCGCCCTCACGCCATAGTCGCCAACCACAGGCCGGCTCCGGTCGTCGTGTTGGGGCGGGTTTCCGCTCCCATCGCTCCGCGTGGCGCCGTGCGCTCGGGCGCGATCGAAGGTTACGTCGAGTGACCGGTTTCGCGCACCGCGCGTAGGACCGCTCGCCCGAACACGTTGGCGTACGTGGGGAACGAGATCGGAATGCGCGCGAGGTCGTCGAGCCGCATCTTCGCCGTCATCGCGATGGCTGCCATCTGTGCCACCTCCACGGCTCGTTCGCCGACGATGTGACAGCCCAGCAGTTCCAGCGTCGCGCGATCGGCGACCACCTTACAGAAGCCGCGCGTCCGCCCGTCGATGATCGGCCTCGTCGTCTCCGCGTACGACGCCCGGGCAACGCAGACGTCGCGCGTTTTTCGCGCTTCTTCTTCCGTGAGCCCTACTTTCGCGTATTCCGGGTCGGTAAAGCTTCCAATCGGCTCGACGCCGGGCGAAACGACGAGCTCGGCGGCACCTGCCGCGTTGTTTCCGGCGATGAATCCGTCGCGTACTGCCTGCGGCACGAGCATCGAACGCCCGAGAACGTCGCCTGCGGCATAGACGTGCGCGGCGCTCGTCCGCAGCGCATCGTCAACTTCGATAAATCCGCGAGCGCCCGTGCGCACGCCGGCGGCGTCGAGATTTAGCGCGGCGGGCGCCGCGGTCCAACCGATAGCACGCACGACCAGCTCGGCCTCGAGCGACGAACCGCCGCCGGCGGCGACGATCCGCAGGCCGCCCGCGACCGGCTCGACGCGCTCGATCCGCCCAAAGTTTTCGTAAATCGCGATGCCGTCTTCGCGAAAGGCCTCCGCGACCGCGTGCGAGACGTCGGCATCCTCCGTTGGAATGATTGGCGCCCCCGCCTGGCAGAGCGCAATTGACGTCCCGAAGGCGTTAAAGATCGAGGCAACTTGCATCCCCGTCGCGCCGGCGCCGATCACGATCATCGACCGCGGAGCCGCGGTAAGCGAGAACGCGTCGGCAGGCGTAACGGAAAGCTCCTCGCCGGGAACCGACAGCGGGCGGCTCACGCCGCCGGTGCAGATCACGAATCGCTCCCCTCGGATCGGCGGTGCGCGCTCGCTACGAATCGCGTGGGCGTCCTCGAACTCCGCCGTGCCCGCGTTTTCGAAGAGCGCGACGCCGGCGGCTCTGCATTCTTCCAGGAGCGTCGAATGATCGCGCGCCTCGGCGACGACCTCCCTCGCGCGCCCGAGCAGACCCCCGTAGTCGAGGGACGGCGCTTCACCGACGATGCCATATCGCGGCAACTGTCTGGCTTCTCTCGCGAGGCGCGCGGCGTGCGCCAAAGTGCGGACCGGAATGGGCCCCTCATTGGCCGACATGCCCCCGAACGCACCGCGCGTGATCAGCGCGGTCTCTGCGCCGAGATCGGCAGCGCGCAGCGCGGCGGCGGTGCCGGCCGGCCCGGCCCCGATCACGACCACTTCGAAATCCCGCACCGCGTTCATCGTGAAGGCACCTCGCTCTGTCCCACCAGATAGCTCACGCCAATCGTGAACGAGCGGCTGTAGCCCTTCCCGCTGGCACGCCCCATGTCTTCCACCGGATTCACGTAATCGACCGGCATGTCGTTGCCGCGGGTAGGACGATCGTCACCTGCGACGTCGGCGTAATTCCGACGTTGAGGAGTAGCCCCGGATATCCGAACGCCTGCCTCGAGGCATTAGAGCTAACCGTCTTTCCGTTCATCTGGTGCGTCAAGTAGCTCCTGCGAACCGCCGCACGCATCGGAGCGTACCGGCGGCGCCGAGGCGGCGACCTGTGCGAGCCCCGCTCCGTTGCAAGAAACGGCCGCCGCCAACGCGCAAGTGATTGCCAGCATCGAGTGGGAGACATTCTCGTACGCGACCCCAATGTCCGCCGCTGCGAAGCCGCGACACTTCATTACAATTTTACGTCAGGAAGTCGCTCACTCGGGCGACGTTGCCAGCTTGTAGGCCTGCTTCGCAAGATCGGAGACGTCGACGTTCGCGTTCTTGGCGAGGCGGAGCAGCAACTCGTTTTGCAGCTGGTCGTGATAGAGCAGACGTGAGATCGAGTCGTGGTCGGCCTCGGCTCGCAGCTCGTCGTGCAGCGTCTGCTGCTTCTGCGCGACGGCGATCACGAAGATCAGAATCAGCTGCAACACGTTGGAAACGGTCAAGAGAAAGACGAAGGGGAAGGGATCCCAATGCGTCGCCGCGCCCACGGCGATCCAGATCATCTGCACGACGATCGCCAAGAGCAGCGCGACCGGCGCACCGGTGGCGTCGGCGATGCGGCGGCAGATCTTCTCCGTCTGCGAGAGGCGCGCCTGATGCTCGACGTTGACGTCGTCGACCAGCGGATTGTTCTCGACGCCCCCGGCCGGTGCCATCAGCGGGTTTCCCGACGTGGTCATTCCTCGGTCTCCTTCTTCTCGTGCTCCGGCGGGCGCTCGAACAGCCAGCGCGCGATCGCCGCCCTCACCAAGGTGTGCTCGACGCGATGGAGTCGTTCCATCAACGGGCCCTCTTCCTCTCCTTCATTCACGCGCAGCGGCTTGCGGGCGAGCACGGGCCCGCGGTCGGTCTGCGCGGTGACGCGGTGGACGGTGGCGCCCACCCACGGACTCTCTCGTGCCAGCGCATCGCGAACCGCACGCGCACCGCGGAAGGCCGGGATGCTCGCCCCATCGGGGGTGACGACGTCGTCGCGCGCAGGATCGAGCGGCAGAAATGCCGGGTGCAGGTTGAGCAGTTCGTCGAACCGCTCGACGAAATCGCGGGAGAGCAGATGCATCCAGCCGAGCAGCAGCACGAGATCCGGCGCAAACGCCGCCGTCGCCTCGATCAGGCGCGCGTCATACTGCGCGCGCGGCTCGCGGCCGCGATCCCACGGCTCGACCGCGACCGGAACGCCGGCATCCCGCGCACGCACGATCGCGTGCGCGCGTCCGTCGTTGCTCAGCAGACCCACTAACTGCAGCGGGAGCGTGCGGTCGCGCTGTGCGTCGACCACGGCTTGGAAGTTGCTGCCGTTGCCCGACGCCAGCACCAGCGTACGCGGCGGCGGCGCCAGCAACTCGCTCCGGTCGAAGCGCTCGGCCACACGCGCGCCGCAGGCTCGCGCGTAATACGGAACGAGGCCTTCACCGACCGCCGCGATCAGCGCGCGCCGGTAGCCGCGCTCTTGCAGCGCGCGTAACGCGCGACGCAACAGCTCCGCACCCAATCCTCGTTCGCGCTGCGCCGGCTGCACCCCGAAAGGCCCGAAGAGGCCGACGTCGCGCTCGCGCGCAAGCCCCGCAAGCCAGCGGTACTGCAGACCGCGAGCGTCAATCGTCGCAAAACCGATTGGCGCGCCACCGTCGCGCGCGATCACGCTCGACCCCGCCTGCGCCTCGGAACTCCACGCGCCGCCGAACGTTTCGTCGATCCACGCCAGCGTGCGTTCGTCGGCCGCTTCGGGCGCACCGATCTCGCCGTTCGTCGCGCGTGGCGGCGGCGCTGCGTCGAGATCGACGACGAGATTGCAGAGCGCCGTCACGTCAAGCGTGGATCGTAACCTGAGGCTCCTCGCCCACGCGCGCTTCGATCCAGCCGACGATGCGCGCGCCGGGCGCTGCCGCAATCGCCGCGGCCGCATCGCCCAACGGCACGACGAGCGTATAGCCCACCCCCATGTTGAACGTGCGATAGCGTTCGTGCTCGTTCAGACCTCCACGCCGCACCAGCTCCTCGATGATCGGGGGAACGCTCCAGCGCTGCTGCTCGAAGATCGCTTTGACGTTGTGCGGCAGCGTCCGTCCGACGTTTTCGAGCAAGCCGCCGCCGGTGATGTGCGCCATCGCCTTCACCCCGGCTGCGCGCTGAATCGCCCGAACCGGTTCGTAATACGATGGATGCTCTGCGAGCAGCGCATCGCCGTAGGTGCCTTCGCGGAAGGGCTTCTCCCAGTCGTCGCTCGACAGCAGCGCGCGCGCCAAGGAGTAGCCGTTGGTATGCAGCCCGACGGCGGGCAGACCGACGATCGCATCGCCGGGCTGCACGCCGCCGAGGCGTTCTAAATCAGCCAGCTCGACGATACCGACGATCGTTCCCGCCAGGTCGAAATGCGAGCGATCGTAGAGCCCGGGCATCTCCGCCGTTTCACCGCCGAGCAGCGCGCAGTCGTGGCGGCGGCACGCATCGGCGCAGCCGCGCACGATCTCGGCAGCGACCTCCGGCTCGAGCTTGCCGACCGCCAAATAATCTAAAAAGAAGAGCGGCCGCGCGCTGCACACCAAGATGTCGTTGACGCAGTGATTGACGAGATCGGCGCCGACCGTGCCGTAGCGTCCCATCTCGCCGGCGATCAGCACCTTCGTGCCCACGCCGTCGGTCGACGCGACGAGCGCGCGCTCCTCGCTCCCCGGAAGCCGGAAAAGGCCGGCAAACCCGCCGAAAACGTCGAGCTGGCCGGGGTGGCGCCACTGGCCGATCACCTCTCGGTAACGCGCCACGGCCTCGTTCCCGGCGGCCACGTTGACACCCGCGCGGGCGTAGCTATCGGGCGGCGCTTTTTGCTCGCCACGAGGATTCTCCCAGCTTTTCGCCATAGGCTGGCAGTAGTTCACCGTTCGAAAGGTTCACCATGCAAGTTCGTCTCACTCACGATGCGCCTGACCGCGTGCGGGCCGGGGCGCTCGTAGTGCCATTTTTTGCCGACTCGGCGCTCGACGGCGTCGCCAAAGACATCGACGCCGCGCTGGGCGGTGTCATCGCCGATGCCGTGGCCGCTAAGGAGATCCAAGGACGTCTGGGCGAAACCGTTCTCGCGTACGCGAAGGATGCGCCATATCGCCGCGTGCTCGGCGTTTGCCTCGGCAAAACCGAAAGTTTCGAACCCAGCCTTCTCGCGCGTTATGCCGGAAGCGCCGTGCGCTACCTCGGACGCCGCAACGTCGAGCAGGTCGCCGTCGCGCTTCCAACGCAGGCGCAGAACGCCGCCTCCGCGTGCGCGTCGTTCGTTGCCGAAGGCGCGATCACCGGCGCGTTCGAGACGACGATGTATCAGGAAAAACCCGAGAGCCGCGTCGCGGTCAGCGAAGTGGCGATTCTCGCCAAAGGATTCGACGACGCCGAACTCCAGAATGGCGTCACGCACGGCACCATTCTCGGCGAAGCGGTGAACTTCGCGCGGCGTCTCGCGCTGACGCCGGCCAACGACATGACGCCCACGCATCTTGCCGACGCGGCGACAAAAGCCGCTGCGGATTGCGGGCTCGAGATCGACGTGCTCGACGAAGACCGCGCTCGCCGCGAAGGCATGGGATCCTTCCTTTCCGTCGCGCAGGGCAGCGCGCAGCCGCCGAAGTTCATCGTGATGCGTTACAACGGCGACCCTTCGAGCAAAGAGCTGCTCGCGCTCGTCGGCAAGGGCATCACGTTCGATACCGGCGGCATCTCGATCAAACCCGCCGAGCGCATGGAAGACATGAAGTACGACATGTCCGGCGGCGCGGGCGTCATTGGTGCGATGGCGGCGCTGGGGCGGCTGCGGCCCAAGCTCAACGTCGTCGGCATCGTTCCCGCGACGGAGAACATGCCGGGGGGTAAGGCCACCAAGCCCGGCGACGTCGTCAAAGCGATGAACAACAAAACGATCGAAGTAATCAATACCGACGCCGAAGGCCGTCTCGTCCTCGCCGACGGACTCTGCTACGCCGCAAAGCTCGGCGCCACCAAGATCGTCGACGCGGCGACGCTCACCGGCGCCTGCGTGATCGCGCTCGGCCACGCGGCCTCTGCCGCCGTCACCAACGACGAGGCCTTCGGCGCAACATTCCTCGCCGCCGCCAAGCCGACCGGCGAGCGCTACTGGCAGATGCCCTACTACGACGACTATCTCGCCGCGATGAAGAGCGATATCGCCGACCTCAAGAACACCGGGGGCCGCGCCGCGGGGACCCTTACCGCGGCGGCCTTTTTGCGAGAGTTCGTCGACAAGACCCCGTGGATTCACCTCGACGTCGCGGGCACCGCCTACTTGGAAAACGAATCGTCGTGGCAAGCCAAAGGCCCCACCGGCACGCCGGTCCGCGCGTTCGTCGCGTTAGCCGAATCGCTCGCGGGCGGCGCGCCGTCGGAGAAAGCCACCGGAAACGGAGCGAGGTCGGCCGAGCTAAAGGTGTGAAAGCCGCACGCAACGGCAGCGAAAACGCTCGCCCCTACGAGCCGGAGAAGAATCCGGCGATCCGCCGCCTGACGGCGGGAGCGATCAAGCGCCGCAAAGGCAAGCTCCTCTTCCCGATTGCGACGGCCTACGACGCGCCGTTTGGGCTCTTCGTCGAACGCGCCGGCATCGACGTCATCCTCGTCGGCGACAGCGTCGGCAACGTCGTCTTGGGATACGACGAGACGACGCCGGTAACGCTGGAGAACATGGTCTACCACACGCAGGCCGTCGCGCGCGGCACGACGCGAGCGCACATCATGGCCGACATGCCGTTCGGCTCCTACCAGGTGAGCAACGAAGACGCGCTGCGTTCGGCGATCGCGCTGGTCAAGGCGGGCGGTGCCTGCTCCGTCAAGCTCGAGGGCGGCCGCGATCAGGCCGAACGCATCCGCGCGATCACGGGCGCGGGCGTCCCCGTGGTGGGACATATCGGCGTCACCCCGCAGACGGCGGGACTTGGCCCAGGCTTCAAGATGCGCACGCACCGCGACCGCCTGATCGACGATGCTCGTTCGGTGGAGGCGGCGGGCGCTTATGCGATCGTGCTCGAGGTGGTCGATTACGAGATCTCGCGGGAGATCACGGAGATGCTTTCGATCCCGACCATCGGCATCGGCTCGGGTCCGCACTGCGATTCCCAGGTGCTGGTGCTGCACGACATCTTGGGGATGTATCCGCACTCACCGAGCTTCGCGAAACGCTACGCGGAAGTAGGCGAGGCGGCGACGCAGGCGCTCAAAGCCTACGCCGATGAAGTGCGCGAACGCGCGTTTCCAGCGTAGTCCGCCGTTCCCCTCGTTACTACGTTTCCCACGCTACAACGAAGGAGATTCATGAGCGACTATCATCACCACGACGACCTTTCTTTGCTCTCCGAGCTGCGCAAGCTCGACGGTCCCGGCTTCGACGGCTTCGTTGCGCTCGACAAAACGGTCGGTCGTGACGACGGCGAGATTCCGCGTAAGTATCGCGAGCTGATCGCGCTGGGCGTCGCAATGACCACGCAGTGCCCTTACTGTCTCGACGTCCATACCGCCAATGCGAAAAAGGCGGGCGCGACGCGCAACGAGCTGGCCGAAACGGTGCACATCGCCGCAGCGCTGCGCGCCGGCGCTGCGCTCACGCACGGGCTGCTGGCACTCAAGCTCTACGACAAAGCCTAGCGAATCGGCGAAAGCGGCTTCCTGAGAGTGCCTACCTGGTGGCACTCGACCGGGTTAGAGTGCCGCCATGCTGGAGATCGACGACTGGACCGACCCGCTGCTCATCGCGACCCGCGCTTTCGAGCGCGTCCTTCGAGCGTGCGACGCCACCCCTCGAGCGCCTCGAGCCGCCGGCGCATCGCCTGCAGCTCTTCGACCAGCGCCAGGCCCCCTGCCGCCAGCTGCCCCGCCTGAGCCGGCAGCGGTGCTTCGCTTCCGGCCTCGGGCTCGCTAGGCGTCGCCTCGCGCACGCTGGCGCCGGCGCGTTCCAAGGCCGCCGTGATAAATCCCATGGCGCGGGAACCGGCCGTTTCACCGGGTTTTCGTCCCAATGGCCGGATTTCGACGATCATGGCCGCCTTATTGGCCTCGACGAGAAGGCGCTTCCCGTCGCTTTCGAGGCCGTAGAGAGCCTCCGCACTGCTTCCGAGGGCCCGGGCGATGCGCACGACGACGCTCACCGACGGATTGAGCCGCTGACCCGATTCGATTTTGAAGAGCGTCGGATGGTTGACTTCGGCGCGCCGTGCCAGCTCGTTCTGCGACCACCCCAGAGCGCGGCGTCGCGCGGCGATCCTCTTTCCCAGCGTCACGCATCTGGTCTGTAGCGCCGCAGCGCGCCGGCCCTTGAACCGTTCGGTCTTGCCGAACGGTTCCATCCCGATCTCGGCCGCCTGGCGGAGAAGCTCTGGTTACGCGCGCGTCTTCTGGCCGCGCCGCAACGACGCCGACGAGTGCGCGGCGGGCACGTTGGGATACTCGCCGATCAGGCATCCCAAACACATCTCATCGCGCGCACGTCCGACCGACGCGATCAGGCCGTCGAGGCTAAGATAGCCCAGCGAGTCGGCGCCGGTCTTCTCACGGATCTCCTCGACGCTGTAGTTGGCGGCGATCAGCTCGTCGTAGGTGGCCATGTCGACGCCGAGATAGCACGGGTGCTTGATCGGCGGCGAGGTGATGCGCAGGTGTACCTCACGGGCGCCGGCTTCACGAACGAGCGCGACGATGCGTGGCGTGGTCGTGCCGCGCACGATCGAATCGTCGACGACGATCACCCGCTGGCCGGCAAGATTCTCGACCACGGGATTGAATTTCAAATGCACGCCGCGGGAACGCATCCGCTGGTCGGGACTGATGAAGGTACGCCCAATGTAGCGGTTTTTGATGAGTCCTTCGATATACGGCAAGCCGCTCTCAGCGGCGTAGCCGATGCCGCCGGCGACTGCCGAGTCGGGCACGGCCATGACGACGTCGGCGTCTGCGGGATGCTCGCGCGCCAGACGCCGCCCCATCTCGTAGCGCGCCATATAGACGGAGCGATCGTTGAGCTTCGAATCGGGACGTGCGAAGTAGATGTATTCGAACATGCAGAGCGCCTGCTGCGCTTCCTCGACCGGCACGCGATGACTCTCGACCCCGTGCGCACCGATGCGCAGGATCTCACCGCGCTCGAGCTCGCGCACGTACTGCGCGCCAATCGTCCCCAGCGCGCACGATTCCGAGGCGACGACGTAACCGCCGTCGGGGAGGCTCCCGAGGCAGAGCGGCCGCACGCCCCACGGATCGCGAAAAGCGTAGAGCTCGTCTTGCGTGCAGAGCACGATCGAGTAGGCACCGCGCGCTCCCGCGAGCACCGCGGAGATGCGGTCGAGCATCGTGCCTTTCGACTCGACGATCAGCTTGGCCATCACTTCGGAATCGGAGCTGGCCTGAAGCACGGTCGTGGGCGAGAGCCCTTGGCGCAGCTCGTCGGTGTTGGTGAGATTGCCGTTGTGCGCGAAAGCAAAATCGCCCAGCTCGGTGCGTTCGAGCAGCGGCTGCGCGTTGACGACGATTGACGAACCGGTGGTCGAGTAGCGGGTATGGCCGATCGCGATGTGGCCCGAGAGCTCGCTGAGGATCTCTTCGTCGAAGATGGCGCCGAGCAGGCCCATCTCCTTATGGGAGCGGATCGTTCCGCCGTCGGCGGCGGCGATGCCCGCGGATTCCTGGCCGCGGTGCTGGAGCGCGTAGAGCGCGAAAAACGCGAGGCGCGCGGCGTCGCGTCCGGGTGCGAAGACCCCCGTTATCCCGCACATCTGGGTCCATTATAGCAAACGGCTAGTTCGACGAGCGCCTCCCCCCGAAAATCTGGAGCAAGGCAAGGAAGATGTTGATCGCATCGAGGTAGATGCTGGTCGCCATCTGGACCGCCGTCAATCCGTCGCCGCCGGCGCGCAGCCGAGCGAAATCGATCAACACGAGTCCCGAGAAGATGACCAGCGTGAGCCACGCATAGGTCTCCGGATGGATAAACTTCACGAAGAGCGAGACGATCCCGATCAAGATCAGCCCGAGGAGCGCGATCATGAAAATGCCCTGGAAACGCCGGAGATCGAGCCCGGTGGCGTAGACCACCGCCGCCAACGCGAACATGCCCAAGCCGGTCGTGACCGCGGCGTTGACGACGACGTCGGGTCCGAACGCGTACACGTACCGATGAACGACCGGTGCGATGCCGACGCCCTCGCAGAACGTGAATGCATAGAAGAGCCCGAGCGATAGCGCCTCGTTTTGCCGTGCGCCGTTCATTGCGAGCAGCAGAATGAAGCCGACGACCATTGCTACCAAGCCGATGCCGTAGGCGACGTCCTGGAAGAGCCAGGCGGCCAGCGCGGTAACGCAGAGACCGAGTGCGGTAATGCCGAGCACCTGCGCCAGCATCGCTCTGGCCGGCGATGCGGCGGTTGCCGGACCCCCATAGGGGCTTTGCGGCTGAAGTTGATAGCCCATGACGTCTTCTATTAACCTCCGTTACGCCCCGGGGTTACGCTCGAGGCGCTAGCTCGCCCTTGCGACTCGCTTCCGAAAGGTCGGCGGCCAAAGCAGCGAAGGCGTCAGCGCAACTGCGCGATGTCGCTGCGGTAGGTCAATGCGCCCGTTCCCAAGCGCCCGGCCAACTGCTTCACGGCGCCGTAGGCACGCTCGCGCGCGGCGTCGAGCTCGCTGCCCAGCGCCGTCACGGTGAGCACGCGTCCGCCGCCGCTGCTGACGCTTCCGTCAACCCGCTGCGACGCTCCCCAAAACGCTTGGCATCCGTGCTCGAGCGCAACGTCGGCGTTCAGCCCGTGCAGCGGCGTGCTGCTGCGCGGGTAATCGCGCGTCGCCAGCACGACGCCGACGCAGTGATCCGGCAGCACTGAGACCGTCGAACAGATCCATCGCGCCGCGCGCCACCGAGTCGAGGAGTCCGGCAAAATCGCCGCCGACGCGCGGCATCAGCACTTGGGTTTCGGGGTCGCCGAAACGCGCGTTGAACTCGATGACGCGCGGTCCGTCGTCGCCCCACATGAGACCGCAGTACAGCACGCCGACGTACTCCTCCGATTCCGCAAGCAGGCCGCGCAGCAACGGTGCGAGCACGCGCTCGCGAACCGTATCGGCGAGGTCGTCGGGTAGTCGCGCAGGCGGCGAGTACGCGCCCATGCCGCCGGTGTTCGGGCCGGCATCGCCATCGCCGGCGCGCTTGTAATCGCAAGCCGCGGCAAAAGGCACGATCGCGCGCCCATCACAAAACGCGAAGAGGCTCACCTCGCGCCCTTCCAGCCGTTCTTCCAGCAGCAGATCGGCGCCGCCGCCGGGAATCTTTCCTCGCTCGTACCATTCGTTCACGAGCGCGCGTGCGGCGCGTGCGTCCGGCGCAACCACGACGCCCTTTCCTGCGGCGAGTCCGTCGGCTTTGACGACGACGCCTCCGTCCCAGTTCGCAAGCGCGCTGCGCGCGGCTCCGACCGAGTGCACGACGACGGCTTTTGCCGTCGGGATCGCGTGGCGTTCCATAAAACGCTTGGCAAAGATCTTGCTCGACTCCAATCGCCCCGCGGAACGGTTGGGCCCGAAGACCGCGATGCCCGCCTCGCGCATCCGGTCGCCGACGCCCGCGGCGATCGCCGTCTCCGGACCGAGCACCGCGAGATCGATGCGCTCCGCCAGGGCGCGCTCGGTGAGCGCCTTGCCGTCGGTCGCTGGGATCGGCCAGTTCTCTCCGCGTGATGCGGTGCCGGCGTTCCCTGGAGCCGCAAAAAGCGCCGCGCACGACGGCGACTGCGCCAGGCGCCACGAGAGCGCGTCTTCGCGCGCACCATTGCCGACGACGAGGATTCGCACGCCGGTCTTTATCGCGGCAGGCTTCGGCGAACCCTGCGTCCGAAAACGAAGCCGCATGAAAGCGCCATCATCGTTTTCGCGCAAGAATATTCTCGAGCTGGCGGCTTCGTTCGGGGCGCTCGCGACGATCGGCGCCGCACCCGCCGCACCCACGGCGCCGGCGAGGACCGGCGTCGTCGGCGCTTGGCGCCTCGTCAGCTTCGACGTCGACGAGGGCAAGGGAAAGCACAAGCCGCGCTTCGGCCCCGATCCGGTGGGCTACCTCATTTATAGCGCCGACGCTCGGATGGCGGCCGTTCTAGGGGGTACGCACCGGCCCGCGCTGCCGTCGCCCTCCGGCACCGGGGCGACGGAAGAGCAGCGCACGCAATCGCTGCTCAACTTTCTCGCCTATGCCGGCCGCTACGAGATCCGGGGCGACCGCGTCTTCCATCACGTCGAAGTAAGCGTCTTCACCAACTTGATGGGCACGACGCTCGAGCGCCAGTTCACGATCTCCGGCGACACGCTAACGATCCGCACGCTCCCCCCGGAAATCTGGGGCACAAGCAACATACTCGTCTGGAAACGCGCCGCTCTGCCATCCTGAGCTCCACTTCGAGCTACTCCCACTCGACCGTTGCTGGAGGTTTTGTGGTGATGTCGTAGGCGACGCGGTTCACGCCGCGCACCTCGTTGACGATGCGCGACGAGATGCGTTCGAGCAGTTCGTGCGGCAGGCGCGCCCAGTCGGCGGTCATGCCGTCTTCGCTGGTGATCGCGCGAATCGCGACGAGGTTGGCGTAGGTGCGGCCGTCGCCCATCACGCCGACGCTCTTGACCGGCGTCAGCACGGCGAAATACTGCCACGGATGCGGCTGCAGCGGCGCCGCGTCGATCTCCTCGCGCACGATCGCGTCGGCTTCGCGCACCACGGCGAGGCGCTCCTCGGTAACGTCGCCGATGATCCGCACGGCCAAGCCCGGCCCGGGAAACGGCTGGCGGCGCACGATGGCATCGGGCAGCCCCAGCGCTTTTCCGAGCACGCGCACCTCGTCTTTGAAGAGCGCGCGCAGCGGCTCGACCAGCGAGAGGTTCATCTGCGCGGGCAAGCCGCCCACGTTGTGGTGCGACTTGATCTTCTGGCCGGCCTTGCTCTGCGGGGTCTTCGATTCGATGACGTCGGGATAGAGCGTGCCCTGCACCAGATACTCCACGCCCGGAATCTTTGCTGCCTCCTCCTCGAAGACCGCGATGAACTCGTGGCCGATCTTCACGCGCTTGATCTCCGGGTCGTCGACGCCTTGCAGCTGCGCTAAGAAGCGCTCGCGCGCGTCGACGGCGACGACGTTGAGGTGCAGCACGTCGCGGAACGCCGCGATCACCTGCTGCGCCTCGCCTTTGCGCAGCAGACCGTGGTCGACGAAGATGCAGGTGAGCTGCTCGCCGATCGCGCGGGATACCAGCGTCGCCGCGACGGCCGAATCGACGCCCCCGGAGAGCGCGCAGATCGCTTTGCTCTCGCCCACGCGGTCGCGGATCTCACGCACGGACTGCTCGAGGAACGACTCCATCTCCCAGTCGCCGCGCAACCCCGCGATCTCGCGCAGGAAGTTCCGAAGCACGGTCTTGCCGTGCTCGCTGTGCACGACCTCGGGGTGGAATTGGACGCCGTAGATGCGCTTGTGCGGATTTCCCATCGCGGCGACGTGGCAGCGCGCGGTCGACGCCAGCGTGCCGTACCCTTCGGGCAGCCGTACGACCGAATCGCCGTGCGACATCCAGACGCGCGACTCTTCGGGTACGCCCTCGAAGAGCGGCGTCGCGGGATCGGCGACCACGAGCGTGGCCGGCCCGTACTCCGCGTGGTCGAGCTGCACCAGCTCGGCGCCGACCTCGCGCGCGAGCAACTGCATCCCGTAGCAGATGCCCAGAATCGGCACGCCCGATTCGACGATCTCGTCGTCCATCTCGGGCGCGCCCTCAACGAGCGTGCTCTGCGGGCCGCCCGAGAGAATCAGCGCATCGGGACGGCGCAGCGAGAGCGCACTCCACGGCGTGTCGTAGGGCACGATTTCGCAGTACACGCCCAGCTCGCGGGTCCGGCGCGCGATGAGCTGACTGTACTGCGCACCGAAATCGAGGATGAGAACGGTCTGCGGCATTCCCTAGGCTGCGGCGGCGGCGGCCTTTAGCGCCGCGTCGTAGTCGGGTTCGCTTGCGACTTCGGGAACGATCTGCACGTACGAGACGGTGCGATCCCTACCGATCACGACGATCGCCCGCGCCAACAGGCCCAGCTCCGCGATCACGAGGCCGTAGTTCGTGCCGAAGCTGCGATCGCGATAATCGGAGAGCATGTCGAGCGCCACCTCGCCTTCGGCGGCGCACCAGCGCGCCTGCGCGAACGGCAGGTCGAGGCTCACGACGGCGGCCTTCACGCCCGCGGGCAGCTCCCCGAGCCGCTGGTTGAACTTCCGCGACTCCAACGAGCAGACGCTCGTGTCGAGCGAGGGCACGACGATCAGCATCGCCGCGCGGCTTCCGCCGTCTAGCAGCGTGTCGAGCGTGACGGGCGCGAGATCGGCGCCGGTGAGCGTGAAGCTCGGGGCGGGGTCGCCGGCGTGCAACTCGGGGCCGGCCAGCGTCATCGGCTTGCCTTTGAACGTCACCGCCCCGGGACGTTCCTGAACTTTATCAACGGTCATGACACCTCCATAAAAACGGTCGTAAGTTTTTACGTCAACACGTCTGCGAGGCGATTGGTGTCGCGCGCCATCACGACTTCCATCGCGATCCGCTCGCCAACCGAAACGTCGCGTCCCCAGCGATAGGCCGAGTACGGCGTGTAGCGCGTGCCCGGCGAGCCCGGGATGCGCAGCGACACGTCGTAGCAGACGAGCTCTTTTGGCGGCCCCGCGGCAACGATGCACTGCAGCGCAAAGGGACCGATGATGCCGGGCGGCTGCGCGTCGCGCGCCGCGGCGACGAAGCGCTCGCCCATCTCGAACGCCCGCTCGAGCATCGACTCGATCACCGTGGCCGCGATGTGACCGGCTTCTTCCATCCGCATCGACACCGATCTGACCGCGTCGAACGCGGCGGGGGGCACGTTGCGAAAGCCTTCGAGATTCGTCTGGCGCCGCGTATCGGTGCCCAAAAGCTCCAACTCGCCCAGCAGCGGCGAGTAGAAAAAGTTGAAATTGACCGATGGGCCGAGCGCGTACTCCTCGATGCGCGCCGCAGCGGCGCCCTGCGGCGTGACTGCGCCCTCGTCGATCAACCGGTCACGCCGCGCGCGGAACTCTTCGGGCGACGATGCGAGGAAGAACGCGCGCTCGAACGAGACGCGCGCGTGCGGGGCCTTCACCATCACGAGGCGATCGATGTCGTCGGGGGATTCGAAGCGGCGCGGATGGCGGATCCCGGCGCGCGCCATCAGCGCGTACTGGTCGGCCTGTGCGCTGTGGTCGCGCTCCTCCGCTCGCAGCAGGCGCCGGCTGCCGAAGAACGGCACCAGCATGCGCCGTTCGATCTCGTCGTAGCCGAAATGCTGGTGAAGGTAGACCTCGAACGAGCGGTTGGGCACGAAGAGCACGTTGCGTTCGAGCAGCTGGCGCTGCACCGGCTCCTCGCATGATCTGCGGAAATGACTCCAGGTCGATCGTGTCGTCAACGCAGCCGCGCCGTACCGGCCGCTCGGATGCGGCGAAGTAGCGGGCGTAGGTGCGCTCGCGCCCTCGCGCGGTGAGGACGAGATTGCGCAATCCTTGGGCGCGCGCCCCCTCGGCGACTTCGAGCGCCGAGTGGCTGCCGATCGAGCAGAGCGTGAGCTGGGAGAGGTCGTACGCCGCCAGTGCCCGTTCGACGTACTCGCTCACGTGTTGCGCAGCAGTTCCCGAGCCTGCGAGCTGTCCTGGTACTCGATGGTGAGAATCGCTTTGATCTGCGCCGCCGCGCGACCCGACTGCCCGTCGTCCATGCGTTTGAGCGTCGTATAGCACCAGTACAGCAGCATCGGCAGGTCGCGGTCCTGCGGATAGACTTCCTGCATCGCAACGATCGACTTGGCCACCTGGAAGGCCGAGTCGCTCTCGCGATTGCCGTAGTTGTAGTTGAGCATGAAGTTGATATGCTTGAGCTCGTTCTCGATGCCGAGAATCGACATGCCCATCGGCCCGAAGTACTCGTCGGCGGGGGCGAGCATCGTCAGATACTTGTCGTGCGGCATCGAGGTAACGGTGGTAATCACGCGGATCGGGTCGACGGCCTTCAGCCGCGCGATGAAGATCTGCGCGTTCGAAACGTCTTCGGCCGAGTAGCCGTCGCCGCTTCCCGTCGCGGCTTGGCCCGCGGCGACCAGTTCGTTGCCCCACGTCGTGGGAAGGTGGGCGATGGGAAAGTTGGGCGCCGCGGCACGGCGGAACGCCAGCGTTCGCCACGCGGGATCGCGCGCGAGCAGCCAGCCGCGCCAGTCGGCCTCCACCTGTTCGAGCAGCGCGTCGCGGTCGCCGGGATACGCCTTGACGTTTGCCGCAGCATCCTCGTCGGCGTAGCGCGCGAGCGCTTCGGGATCCTCATCGGCGTTCGCCCGCGCGAGCAGCGACTGCGCCTGGGAAACCGTCGCGAGATCCTCCGAGTGCTTGGCTTCGTAGTCGGCCGCTTCGCGCACCCACCACATCGCCCCGTCGTGATTCGTCAAGGGGTTGTAGTGCAGACCCGTGCCGATCTGCACGGTCAGCAGCGCGAGCACCGCATAATTGGGATCGGTGGGATACTGCAGCGAATACGCACGTCCGGCATTAAAGATCGTCGCAAGATAGGTAGCCTGCGAGCGAAAGCTCCAACCCTCCGCCGACCCCTTAGCAAAGGCATCCTTCATCTGCGTATACAGCACCGCCGGGTCCGCCACAAACGTCGCTCGTGCCACCCGCGGCACCCCCACCACCAGCGCCACAACAAACGTAGCCAATAACATTGCCGTCAGCCGTCTGCAAAATCCACGTCTTTTCAATTCCCGCGGTTTTGTGAAGGGCGGAGCCTGGCCCTCGACCTTCCAAAAGCGAGGCGTCGCGACTTTCACGCGCAGCCAGGATGGCGGAGCGTGAAAGCGCGCGAGCAGGAGCGGAGCACGGATGCGGAGCGACGAGCACCGCAGCGACCCCTCACACGACCGACGAGTCATCCAGCACCTGATGCAGGTTATTGGTGAGCAGCGCGTTCTTCAGCTCGCGCGCGATGCGGCGGCCGGTCGACATCGGTTCGGAGTAGTTCAGGTACGAGTACGGCGAGCCGTCGATGAAGAGGTTGGTTCCCGCGACGATGCGCGCCGAGATCTCCATCACGTAGAACTGAATGTCCGGCGTGATGATCGTCTCGATGCAGAACGCGCCGAAGAGACCCTTCGGCCCGCAGATCTCCTTGCTCACGCGTACGACGTCGTCGCCCATCCGCAGCGCCTCGGCGAGCATCGACTCGCGCAGCGACACCGGCTGATTGCCGACGACGACGTAGGAAGGGCTGACGTCCATCCCTTCCTGCGCGGCGGCGGGAATGCGCCCCAGCGAATCGACGTTTGTCTCGTAGCGGCGGTCCATCGACATGATCTCGAGCTTGTTCTGCAGCGGCGAGTAGAAATAGTGGATGTAGAGCGGTACGCCGATAATGTATTCCTGAATGATGTAGGCTTCCTTGAGATGTGCGGCGCGCGCCTCGAAATCTTGCGCATCTCTAATGAACATGTAGCCCTTGCCGCCGGCCGCCCCGTAGAGTTTCACGATCACCGGCCGGTCGATCTCGGCTCCGCTGCGGAACTGGCGCGGAAGCGTGAGGCCCGCCCGCGAAAGCCACTGACGCTGCAGTTCGCGGCTGGCTTCCCAGTCGAGCACGGCCTTGTTTCCAAAGTAAGGAATCGTCATCTTCTTATGCTCTTCGAGCGAAAGGTAAGCCACGAACGAGCCGTGCGGCACGATGATGATCTTGCGCCGGTGCAGCTCGTCCATCAGCGTCATGAACTCGCTATAGCTTTCGAGCGCGATCACTTCGTCGACGAAGGCGAACGAACGATAGAGCCGTTCCGTCTCGCGGCTCGGGATGGCCAGCGTACGGAAACCTTCGTCGTGAGCGCCTTTGAGAATCTGCAGCGCGGAATGCGAGCCCAGCGTCGCAATGGTGTACGGCCGATTCATCTCTGCGATTCCACTACTCGGCTGCGCCGGCAATGTCCCGCGCGCATCAAAAGACGGCCCGCTCGATCGCGGGATTGCAGAGAAGGCGTTCGGCTGCGGCGCGCAGGCCGCCCCGGTCGAGCGCGGCGCCGTGCGGACCGTAGAGGCGCCATCCGGTGCGGCGCACGCGTCCGCGATCGCGCGGCTCGACCTCGGCCGGCTCGATCTCCTCGATCCACAGCTCGCCGGAGCGAGGCGCCCCCGCATCGACCAGCTCGGCGCGATGCTTGTTGGGATTGAATATCCGTTCGTCGGCGCGCACGCGAGCGAGCAGCGTTTGCGGATCGGCGCCGTCGTCGAAGAACCAGATCTCGCTGCGCTCGACGCGGTCGACCCCAAGGCCGAGGCGACGCAAGGCGACGGCCGCGGTGTACGCCGTATTATCGGGAATCTTCAAGGCGATGGCAACGGCGCGGGTCACCCTTCGTTCACCGCTTCGACGAAGCTCGCAAAGAGCGCGGCGCCGCCCGACGGTGCTAAGACGTCGTCGCTGCGGCGGTGATCGAGGTGGTTGAAATTCCAACCGTCGCGTTCGGGATGCGGCATGATCGCCAGCACGTTGCCGGCCCGGTTGATCAAGCCGGCGCAACCGAGCGCCGATCCGTTTGGAATCGCCCGGCGAGCGAGTCTGCCGTCGGCGCTCGCGTAAACGAAGGCGAGGTGACCGCCGTCGACGATCTCCTGCAGGTGCTCCGGGGACGCCGCGAGGCGCCCTTCGGCGTGGGCCGCCCAGGCCGGCACGAGCTTCTCTTCCGAAAGCGCCGCCGTGATCGGCGAACGCGCGGGAGCGATCGCGAGCTTCATAAAGACGTGACGGCAGACGAAGTGCGGTGCCGGCGCGTTGCGCGTGAAGGCCGCCGTCGGACGCCCGACGGGCCCAGTTCCCGGGACCAGCCCCGCTTCGAGCAGGATCTGCGCGCCGTTGCAGATCCCGAGGACGAGCTTCCCCCAAGCGCGGCCTCGACGATCGCATCCATCATCCGATCGTGCGCCGCGATCGCGCCGGCGCGGATGCGATCCTCGTAAGCGAAGCCGCCGGCGAGCACGTAGGCGTCGTAGCCGCCCAGTTCGTGCGCCCGCGACCAATGCACGAGCTCAGCGTCGCCGCCGCAATCGCGCAGCAGGCGCAGCGTCTCGTCCTCAGAGTTCGTCCCCGGAAAGACGGGAACGCCGATCCTCGCGCTCACGGGTAGAGCCGCTCCAGCGGCCGCGACCAGATATCAAAGAGCGCCGCGACGTCGAAGCGCGTGCCGTTGACGACAAGTTCCGGCACGCCGAGCGTCCGGCCCACCGCCAACGCTCCGGTAACGTCGACGCCAATATCGGCGGCCACCTCGCAGACGAAACCGCCAGCCTCACAGAGCGGATTGCCGAAGTCGATCTCGGCGCCGACGCTGCGTCCGGCGACGTGCGCGTCGAACACCAGCCGCGCGAGCGCCGCGAGCATGCCGCCGTCGCTGACCGCGCGGCAGGATCGCAGGACGCCGCGCTCGATCGCGTCGGCCACGATCTCG
Source organism: Vulcanimicrobiota bacterium (assembly GCA_963844705.1). Classification (GTDB taxonomy): domain Bacteria; phylum Vulcanimicrobiota; class Vulcanimicrobiia; order Vulcanimicrobiales; family Vulcanimicrobiaceae; genus Cybelea. Next base: position 1,474,751 of record CAWJPI010000001.1, read on the forward strand.
ATCGCCGCGCGTTCGCCGGCGTAGTCGATCGCGGGGAGCGTGCCCTGCGCGCCGAGCAGCTCGGCAAGTACGGAGCCGCCGACCGCAAGCTCGCGGCTGCCAACCCAGAGCAGCGTCGAGCCGGGCATTTTGAGGCCCGGCGTCACCGTGCGCGCGACGTCCTCGAGCGCGCCGATGCAGGCGACGATCGCCGAAGCCGGCACCGCCGCGCCGTCGGCCGACTCGTTGTAGAGGCTCACGTTCCCGGAGACGAAGGGCAGGTCGAGTTCGGTTGCGGCGCGCGTCAGCCCGTCGACGGCCGCGACGAAGGCGCCGTAGTGTTCGGGCTTGCGCGGATTGCCGAAGTTCAGGCAGTCGGTAAGCCCGATCGGCCGCGCGCCGACGGCGACGACGCGCCGCATCGCTTCGAGCACCGCGTGTTGCGCCGCATAAAGCGGGTCGATTCGCCCGTATCGCGGATTGCCGGCGACGGCGAGCGCCACGCCGAGCAGCGATCCCGGAATCGGCGCTAGCACGCCGGCGTCGGCGGCGCCGCGCGGCAGCACGGTGCAGCCGCGGACGACGGCGTCGTAGCGGCGATAGAGCGGCTCGCGCGAGCAGACGTCGCGGTGTGCCAGCACGCGCGGAAAGATCTCTTGCACGTCGATGGCAGGCAACTGCTGCGGCGGTTCGTGCTCGATCACTTCGACATAGGGCAACTCGTCGCGAATCGAGCCGGTGAGAAACTCGCTCTCGACGTCCATCACGATCTGGCCGCGGTAGCGCAGCACGTAGCGCGGTTCCTCGGTCGCCACTCCGATCGTCACGGCGCGCGCGTTGTGAGCGACCTCGGGCAGCGTGAACTCGTCGTTGTAGATCGCCAGCAGCTCGGGAAGGATCTCCGGCGGCACGACCCAGAGCAGCCGCTCCTGCGTCTCTCCGACGGCGATCACTTCGGGCGCCATGCCGTCGACGGCGACGTTGACCGCGTCGAGATCGATCCGTGCGCCGTAGCCGCCGTGCCCGGTGATCTCCGCCGAGCAACCCACGATGCCGCCCGCGCCGAGATCCTTGAAGGCCGCGGCAATCTTGCGCTGGGCTAGCAGCTCGAAGACGCGATAGCTCGCGCGCATCAAGACGTTCTTGAGAAACGGATCCGGCACTTGGACCGCGCCCTTGCTGCGATCCTCGTCCTGCAGGTCGAGCGCGAGCGACGAGAACGACGCGCCACCGAAGCCGCTAGGATCGGTCGCTTTTCCGACGAGCACGATCTCCCAGCCCGCCGCACCTTTGGGCACGTGCGAATGACGATCTCCGCCTCTTTAACGAAGCCGAGCGCGACGACGTTGACCAGCGCGTTCTCGTCGAACCCGCGGTCGAAGTAGACGTCGCCCGCGAGATTCGGAACGCCGATCGCGTTGCCGTAAGCCCCAATGCCGTCGACGACGCCGCGCGCGACGTGGGCCCGGTGCGAGCCGCCGTCGCGATCGGGATCGGCGAGATCGATCGCGCCGAATCGCAGCGGATCGGCGACGGCGATGACCTGCGCGCCCATGCAGAGAACGTCGCGCACGATGCCGCCGATGCCGGTGGCGGCGCCCTCGAAGGGGACGACCTGCGACGGATGATTGTGCGACTCGTGCGCGACGACGACGGCATAGCGCTCGCCGTCGTGCGCGCCCAGGTGCAGCATTCCGGCGTCTTCGCCCGGTCCGAGGACGACGCCGGCGCCGCTCGTCGGCAGCGTCTTCAGAAAGTGGCGGCTCGATTTATAGCTGCAATGCTCGCTCCACGCGGCTTCGAACGCGTGCAGCTCGACGACGGAGGGATCGCGGCCCAGGCGCTGGGCGATGCGCTGTAGCTCGTCGTTGCGGAGATTAACCAAGCGTGACGCTCTGCGGTGCCGGCCGCTGCAGCGACGCATCGGCGGCGAGCACCGCCGAGCGCGCGTTGGCCTGCATCAGCAACGTGCGTCCGTAGAGCACCGTGTCTTCCAAGCCCAGGAGCTTGGCGCAGAGCATCGTGACCCGCGCGGTATCGTCGCGGCCGTCGAGCACCGGCGCCGACGACGCGGCATCGAGCATCGAGCGCAGCAGCTCGTTTGCGCCGCGGCGACGATGACGAGCCGCGGGAAGCTGGCCTCGAGCTGTGCGGCCAGCTGCAGCACGTAGCCGGGCGTCGTCGCCGGATCGGCGACGTGACGCAGCGTGGGGATCCCCAGCTGTCCCAGCGCGCCGACGATCTCGTTCGCGCGCTCGACCTGCGCGGGCCCGTCGGCGACCACGGCCACCATGCCGGGCCGCATCACCGGAAACGTTCCGACGAAATCCGCTACGCGCTCGTACGCGCGCTTGACCATGTCGAGGGCCGCCTCGTCGACCTCCGGCAGGTTGCGGTAGATCTGCTTGTCGAGCATCAGCTCCTCGCGCCCTTGCGGCCAGATGCGCCACGAGTCGTTGTCGATCACGTCGGCGATCACCAGCTGCCCTTGGTTCTCGCCGCCGGCAAGGCGCCCGAACTCGATCTTCAAGTCGACGAGCAGCACGTCGCGCTTGCGCCAAGCGTGCGAGAGAATGTCGAAGGTCAGCCGCGCCAGCTCCGACATCACGCCGATCTCCTGCGGCGCGGCGATGCCCTGCGCGACGATCTGGTCGGGCGAGATCATCGGATCGTGATTGGCGTCGTCTTTAATGAAGAACTCGATCACGCGCGGCACGAGCAGCGTCCCGCGCGAGAGGCCGGGATTGCGCTTGGCGAACGAGCCCGCCGCGACGCCCCGCGTAACGACTTCGAGCGGAATCATGTTGGCGCGGCGCACGACCATCTCGTTGTCGTCGTCGTCTTCGCCGCCGCTGAGGTAGTGCGTCGGCAGCCCGCAAAGGTTGAGCAGCCGGAAGACGCGCGCCGTGGTCTGCGCGGCCAGGCGCCCCTTGCCGGCGATCGCGTTGCGCCGCGCGCCATCGCCCGAGGAGATGTTGTCGGTCTGCGCGACGACGAGCTGGTGCGGCTGTCCCGGATTCTCGTAGAGAATCTTCGTCTTGCCGCGAGCGATCTCGATGCCTTTATTCAACTACGGCGTAACCTCGGTCTGTCGGGGAAAAGGTTCCAAACGGTCGATGCGATCGGCCAGCAGCCGCGCGCGCTGCGGCGCGGTACCGACGTGCGTGCCCGGATCGAGCAGCCGCCGTATCTCCGCCGGTTCCAGAAGCGCGGTCAAAGCCGATTCTTCGGCAAGCAGCCGCGCGAGCGGATTCTCCTCACCGCGGCGCACGGCGTCCCACGCCTCCATCGAAGCACTGCGCAGCGTTTCGTGCAGCGCTTGGCGGTCTCCGCCGGCGCGCACGGCATCCATCAGCACGGCTTGCGTGCCCGCGAATGGCGCGTAACTGCGCAAGTTCTGCGCGATCCGGCGCTGCTCGACCCGCAGGCCGTCGATCACCGTTCGCGCGAGCCGAACCAGCTCGTCGGCACAGAGCAGCGCTTCCGGCAGCACGACGCGGCGGTTGGCGCTGTCGTCGAGCGTGCGCTCGAGAAAGTTCGTCGCGGCGTTCTGCCACGCGACGTCGGCGTAGCCCGGCAGCAACCGCGCGAGCGAATCGATGCGCTCGGAGAGCATCGGATTCTGCTTGAAAGGCATCGACGAGCTGCCGACCTGCGAGCGGCCGAACGGCTCGCCGACCTCGCCGAATCCGGGACTCGCCAACAGCCGCACGTCGGCGGCGAATTTCGAAAGCGACGCGCCGAGGCCGGCGACCGCCGAGAGCAAGAGGTAGTCGAGCTTGCGCGGATAGGTCTGCGTGCTGATCTCGCGCGCCTGCAGGCCGAATTGCGCGAGCACGTACTCTTCGATCTCGGCCGAACGCCCGCCGTATCCGCAGAGCCGCTCGTAGGTGGCAGCCGTGCCGACCGCACCGCGCAGGCCCTTCGTCGTCAGGTTCGCAAATGCGAAGCGCAGGTTCTCCTCGTCGATCAGCAGGTCTTGCGCGTAGCTCGCAAAGCGATAGCCCAGCGTCGTCGGCTCGGCGGGCTGGAGGTGGGTGTACCCCATGCAGACGACGTCGGCGTACTCGCGGATCTTCTGCGCAAAGGTTGCGAGCAGGTCGTGCAGGTCGGCGCCGATCGCCGAGAGCGCGACGCGGAGGCGATAGGTTTCGACCGTATCCTCGACGTCCATCGAGGTCGCGCCGAGGTGCAGCTTGCCGCCACCGACGGTCGCTTGCGAGGCGAAGAGGCGAATCTCCGCCATCAAGTCGTGATGGATCTCTCGCTCGATCTGCAACGCCGCCTCGACGTCGATGTCGCCGGCGTGGGCGCGAATGTCGTCGAGTTCCGCCCGCTCGATCAGTCCTTGCGCGGCCTGCGCTTCGGCGAGCGCGACCCATACCGCGCGCCACAGACGCCGGCGCGTCTCCTCGGAGAAGAGCGCGCGCAAGCCGGCGCGACCATATCTCCAGGAGAACGGCGAAGCGTACGTGCGATAATCCATGGGTCACGGCGCCCTTCGCCCCGCGGGAAGCCGCGGCCTCGTCACCGTATCCCAGCGCGATGAGAGCGCTTGCCGCTTTGCTTTTGGTATTTGGCTGCGCCCTCTCGGGCTGCGTCAAAAGCCGCAGCGCGGCCGGCGGCGGCCGCCATTCCTGGACCCAGCCCGGCGTGCTGCGCGTCGCCATCCCGGAGGAGCCCAAGAACCTCAACCCATTGCTCTTCGGCACGACCTCCGAGGGCTTTACCGACCGGTTGATGTTCGAGCCGCTCGTCTCCGCCGACGCGCGCGGCAACCCCTACCCGATGCTGGCGGCGGCAGTGCCGAGCGAAGCGAACGGCGGCATCAGCAGCGACGGCTTGACGATCGTCTATCACCTGCGCCCCAACGCCCGCTGGACCGACGGCGTTCCCGTGACCGCGCAGGACGTGCGCTTCTCCTGGCAGGCGATCTTGAATCCGAACAACGATGCCGTCTCGCGCCACGGATACGACGACGTGCGCGCGATCGATACGCCCGATGCGCATACCGCCGTCGTTCACCTCAAGGCGCGTTTCGCGCCATTCGTCAATACGTTCTTTGCCGAGAGCGACCAGCCGTACGACGTCGTTCCGGCGCACGTCCTCGCGCGCTATCCGGATATCAACCACGTACCCTTCGATGCGTCGCCCACGGTGAGCGACGGCCCGTTTCGGTTCGTGCAGTGGCGGCGCGGCGACCGGATCCTACTCGATGCGAATCCAGGTTTCTTCCAAGGAGCGCCCGGGCTGCGGCACGTCGAGATTCATTTCGTGCCCAACGAAGATTCGGCCATCAATCTCTTACGCACGCACGACATCGACTATCTCTTCGAGCCGACGATTCAAACGTACCCGGTGCTGAGCGGTCTGCCCGACGCGCACATCGTGTGGGTAAACGTCAACGGCTTCGAAGGCATGGAGTTCAATCTCTCGCATCCGGTGCTAGCCGATTCGCGCGTACGCCAAGCGATCGCCGCGGCGCTCGACAAGGCGGCGCTGACGCAGCAGTTGACGCACGGCCAGACGACGATCGCCACCGAAGATTTGCCGAACTGGATTTGGGCATTCGATCCCGCCGTGCGGGCGGTGCCCTACGACACCGCCGCCGCGAAACGCCTGCTGGCTGCGGCCGGATGGACGCCGGGCCCCGATGGCATCCTGCAAAAGAACGGGCAGCGCCTCGAGCTGCTCCTGGCGACGGATAACGTTACCGCGACTCACCGCTCCGAAAGCGTGCTCGTGCAACAATCGTTGCGCAACGTCGGCATCGCGGTCGAGATCAAGTACTATCCGATCGACATCCTGTACGCGCCGCAGGCGATGGGCGGCGTGCAGCACGGCGGCAAGTTCGATCTGCTGTTCGAGCCCTGGTTCTCCGGCGTCGACCCCGACAACTCGTCGCAACTCACCTGCGGCAGCTTCCCGCCCCACGGCTACGACGACTCGCGGTACTGCAGCGCCGCAATGGACGCCGCGCAGGCCTCGGCGCTCGACCACTACGATCGCCCATCACGCAAAGCGGCCTACTCACGCATCGAGCATTTGCTCGCGCAGGACAACCCGATGATCTACTTCTGGTGGCAACGCCAGCAAGAGGCGATCAGCGTCGACTTCCACGGTTTCGATCCCAACCCGGTAAACGAAGCCTGGAACGCCTGGCAATGGAGGATATAGCTCCGCACGCTGCGCGTGACGGTGCTAGCGTTCGAACAGTCGCGATAGGTTGACGCTGATGCGGTCGACGAGGCCGAGGTGATCCTCCGCATCGCTGCCGGCGCGGCCGGTGACGACGGCTTCGACGCCGCCGACGGCGTGCGCGAAGGCGCGTTGCAAGCGGCGCGAGCCGAGACGCCGCGCGATCGGCCGCAAGGCGCCCTCGCGAAACCGCAAGCGATCCGGGAGCCTACCGTTGGGCTGCGTCAATTCGTAGAGATAGCCGCATTCGGATGCCAGCGCGCCGAGCAGCGCGACGGCGCCCCGCGTATTGTCGGAGAGAAACTCGTGCGCGATCTCGAGCGCGCTCGTCGTCCTCCCCGAGACCAACGCACCGGCGTACTCCCACGGCTTCGGATCCTCGATCGCCAGCGACTCGCGTTCCAAATCGCGCAAGGTGATCGTCTTTCCGGCCAGCGCGAGCTTTTCGAGGTCGTTGCGGACGGCGGTGAGATCGCCTTGCGCGGCCGCCAGCGTGCCGATCGCGCGCGCCTCGGCTTTCGCGCCGAGCCGTTCGAGCGTTTCGCTGATGAAGCGGGAGCGCGTCGCGCCATCGGCCGTCGTGTCGACGCGCAGCGCTGCGCGCCCGGCGAGGCTGCCGAACGATTGCGGCCGCGCGCTTCGCGGTGAAAGCAGGTCGAGCAATACCAGCGTATTGCCTTCGGGCACGTCCTGCGCCACCGCCCACAGCTCGCGCCGCGGATCGGCGCGCATCGTCTGCGTCTCGGTGACGGCCACCACGCGTCGGTCGGCGAGAAACGGCATCGCCGACAGCGCCTCGCGCACGCCCGACACGTCGCCCACCTCTTCTGCGGTGAAGCGCGAGAGGTTGAGATCGCGGACCTCGGGCGGCAGCAGGCGGTCGAGCACGACTTCGAACGCGCGATCGGCGAGCACGCGTTCCGTGCCCTCGATTACTACGAGCTTGCCGATCGCCGGCGCTTTATCGAGAAACTCGTAGAACTTCAATCGACGGTCTCAGCGGCAGGTCGGCGAGCGTCTCGACGTATGGCGGCCCGATCACCCCACACTCCGTGACGAAACCGGTGATCAGATGGCCCGGCGTTACGTCGAAGGCGGGGTTGTACGCTCGCGCGCCTTCGGTTGCCACGCGCTTGCCGGCGAACGACGCGACCTCGTCGGCGGCGCGTTCCTCGATCGGGATCGCCTCGCCGCTGCGCAGCGCAAGGTCGAACGTCGACCGCGGCGCGGCGATGTAGAACGGAATGCCGTGGTGCGCCGCGAGCACTGCGAGTGCGTACGTGCCGATCTTATTCGCGGTATCGCCGTTGCCTGCGACGCGGTCGGCGCCCGCAATCACGAGGTCGACGCCTTGGCGCTGCATCGTTATCGCCGCCGCCGAATCGGCGATCAACACCGCGTCCACTCCTGCGCGCGAGAGCTCGAGATAGTTCAGCCGCGCACCCTGCAGCAGCGGCCGCGTCTCACAGACGAAAACGTGCGGCTTCTTCGCGCCGCGCTGCGCCGCGAGGATCACGGCCAGCGCCGTGCCGCCGCCGGCCGTCGCCAGAGGGCCGGTGTTGCAGACGGTCACGATGCGCGCGTTTTTGGGGACGAGCTCGAAGCCGTACCGGCCGATCGCCTCGTCGACCGCCATCTGCTCGCGATGAATTGCCCGCGCCTCTTCGAGCGGATCGGCCGATGCGAGCACGCGATCGACGGCCCACGCGAGGTTCACGGCCGTCGGCCGCGCCTCGCGCACGCGCCGCGCTTCGCGCGCGAAAATCGCGTCGTCGCCGGCGCCCTGCCGCAGCAGCGCAATTCCGTACGCGGCGAAGACGCCGATGCATGGCGCGCCGCGCACCCCGAGCGTCTGGATCGCCTCGACGATCTCGTCGACGGTCGTGGCGCGGACGTAGCGCTCCTCATGCGGCAGCAGTCGCTGATCGAGGTAGCGCACCGCGTCGCCGTCCCACTGCACGGGAACGAACGCTTGCGCGCTCATACGCGAAACCCGGCGCGCGGCATACCCGCCGAGAGCTCGAGCAGCGACGCCGCCGCCAGCGCGGAGTGGTAGCCCTTATCGCCGCCGTCGGCCGACGCGCGGAGCTGTGCCTGCTCGACATTCTCGGTCGTGAGCACGCCGAAGCCGATCGGAATGCAGGTCTGCAGCTGCACCTGCATGAGCCCGCGCGCGCACTCGCCCGCGACGTACTCGAAGTGCGGCGTCTCGCCGCGAATCACGACGCCGAGGGCGACCATCGCGTCGAATCGATCGCTCTCAATGAGCGTACGGCAGGCCAGCGGCAGTTCGAAGCAGCCCGGGACGTCGTAGAGGTGCACGTCGTCGTCGGCGACGTTGCAGTCGCGCAGCGCGCGGCGCGCGCCGTCGACCAGCAGGTCGGCGAGGTCGTCGTAGAATCGCGCCGCCGCGATGGCGAAGCGGCGACCGGTGCAGTCCGGACGGTTGCCACGTCCGTCAGGGGCCTTCACGACGCGGCGACTTCGTCGAGTATGTGGCCGAGCTTGGCGCGTTTGGTATCGATGTAGTGCTTGTTGTGCGCCGTGGGCGTCGTCTGGAGCGGCGTGCGGCCGACGATCTTGAGCCCGTAGCCTTCGAGTCCGAAGATCTTCTTGGGATTGTTCGTGACCAGACGCATCTCTCTAACGCCGAGGTCGGCGAGGATCTGCGAGCCGATGCCGTAGTCACGTTTATCGATGGGCAAGCCGAGCGCGATGTTGGCCTCGACGGTGTCGGCGCCGCGATCCTGCAGCTCGTAGGCGCGCAGCTTGTCGGCCAGGCCGATGCCGCGACCCTCCTGGCGCAGGTAGAGAAAGACGCCGCGCCCTTCGCGCGCGATCAGTTCCATCGCGGCATCGCGCTGCGCGGCGCAATCGCAGCGGATCGAGTGCAGCGCGTCGCCGGTCATGCATTCGGAGTGCACGCGCACCAGGAGCTCCTTGCCGTCGCCAACGTCACCCATCACCAGCGCGACGTGCGTGTTCTCGTCGATGGCCGTGGTGTACGCCACGCCTTTGAACGTGCCGAAGGTCGTGGGCAGCTCGAACTCGGCGATCCTCTGCACGAGCTTTTCGGTGCGCATGCGGTAGGCGATGAGGTCCTTCACGGTGATGAGCTTGAGGCCGTGCTGATCGGCGTAGGCGCGCAAGCCTTCTAGGCGTTCCATCGTCCCGTCGTCGGCCATGATCTCGCAGATCACGCCCGCGGGATAGAGCCCCGCGAGCCGCGCGAGGTCGACGGCCGCTTCGGTCTGTCCAGCGCGAACGAGCACGCCGCCTTCGCGCGCGCGGAGTGGAAACGTGTGACCCGGGCGCAGAAAATCGGCGGGCTTGGCGTCGGGATCGAGCAATCGTTTGATCGTTGCGGCGCGATCGTGCGCCGAGATGCCGGTGGTGGTCATGCCGCGCGCTTCCACCGAAACGGTGAACGCGGTTTCGTGCACCGCCGTGTTGTCGCGCACCATTTGCGGGATGTGCAGCTCGTCGAGCCGCGCACCCGGCATCGGCACGCAGATCAACCCGCCGGCATGCTTGCGCATGAAGTTGACGGCCTGCGGTGTGACCATCTGCGCGGCCATCACTAGGTCGCCCTCGTTCTCGCGATCCTCGTCGTCGAGCACGACCACCATCTTGCCGGAGCGGACGTCGCCGATCGCGGCCTCGATCGAATCAAAGGGGCCTGCCTCGGTGTCAATCTCTTCGGCCAACGCGGGCAATGCGGCGATCAAGCGCTTGAGGGTGCGGTAATTCGGCTCGCGGCGCCCGGCCCGAAGCAGCGAGATCGCCGACTCGGTCAGCCCCGCGTTCTCAGCCAGGCCGGCGGCACTGAGGGCCGCCTCCTTCATCGCCGCATTCAGGGTCTCGGCAAAACCGGTCATACCCTCAGGGTAGGGCGAACTTTACAAATGTCAAGACGATAGACCTCACGCCTCACGCACCAGGGGGATTTCCCCTTATCAGCCGGGCGGGGGGTTGCTCCTCTTGGACCAGGCCGCTGGCGGCACACCCGCCTCAGTTGGGGGCGGCGGCGCTTTGCATGATGGCCAACGGTTTCACTACGGCGCGACCCATACGGACGCGCGCCAGTCATACCGAGAAAGAGCGCATCAAAGCACGAGATGGATCGGTGCTACCGCCTTGCTTCATGAATACAACCTTCTTACGCGCAGCGCGTTTTGTCATCACGCTCGCGCTTAGAACGGCAGGGCACATTGCTGCGAAGTGTTACGGAATGATTGACTCGCAGATCGTATGCGGCGGCTTTGGCGGCAGCCACTTGTATTGGATTCCGTGGACCGGCATGATGAGCCGGGATGGTTACCCATGCCGCGACGATGAGCGACGCGAGCGCCACGAAGGGGATTATCAGCGCAAGCCTCCGAGAGTCCGCGGCGCTCTCCCCAGCGTTTAAGAAGTTCGCCGCAGTCAACGGAGTGTCAATGAGCAGCGCCTCGAATTCCTCGCCGTAACGTCGGCGCCAGGACGGCGCATGAAGGCGCACCAAAAGACGAGCCAGCACTGGACTCATCGCGAACTGAGCCGCGCGAGGACGGTCTGGTAGCGAGCGAACTCGCTGACTCTCGCTTTCAGCGCCTTGCGGCCTGCATCGGTGATGCGATATGGGCGCCTCCCCCGCTCCTCGACTGCCATCGGCGCGATGAGTTCCATATCCTCAAGCCTCGAAAGCGCTCCGTAAAGCGTGCCTGGTCCCAGGCGCTCGCCAGAATGCTCCTGAACATCAAGGATAATCGCGTAGCCATGCTTTGCTCCAGCGCTAAGCGAGGCCAGGACCAACATCGCCGGATCCGAAAACCGGCCCAGAGCCCCAATTGTCACAGGCGTGTCTACCTTGCGTGCCACGTAATAAACCTTGGAGACGTCGCGCCGTCAGAATCGGTCCGAATGGCGATTTGCCGTCGAACGTAGTCGAGTGCTGCGCCCAACTGCGAATCCCTACTAGGGTCACCGAGGACGGCATGGTTGTTCAAGCCGATGGAAACGTCGGGTTCGATGCCCTTGCCATTTACGTCATGGTTGGCCGGCGTAAGATAACGTGCACTCGTAATCTTGATCGCCGCGCCGCCAGGGAATCGCGAAACCGTTTGCTCTACGCCTTTTCCGAATGTTCGTGTTCCGAAGAGCGTTGCCGCGTGATTGTCGTGCAGGGCGCCAGCGAGTATCTCCGAGGCCGAGGCGGTGTATCCGTTTACGAGGACCGCGACGGGAAGCGTTACTTGCGGTGTTTCGTCGTCTGAATATTGAGTGATTGTCGGGCCGGTCCGGGGGAGACTGGTCACCACCGCGCCAGTACCGAAGAAATGCGAGGCGATCGATACCGCTGCCGAGACGTAGCCGCCTCCGTCGTCCCGCAGGTCGAGAACAATTGCGCGAGCCTGCTCCTTCTGCAAGCGCTCCAGTGCTGCAGCGAACTCGTCAGCCGTGGGTTGAGCGAACACGGCGACGAAGATATAGCCGATATTTCCAGGTAGACTTTTTACGACTACCGTCGGCGCGTGCACACTTGCCCGAATCACCGATACCTGCCGGTCGGCGCCTTCTCGTCGGACGACGAGGCGCACGACGCTCCCGTTACCGCCTCGCAACAGTTGGATTATCGCGTCCTGAGATAGCCCTCGCGTGAATGTCCCGGAAACCTCCGTAATCATGTCCCCTTCGGCGATTCCAGCCTCGTCGGCCGGGCCTTTGGGTATCACGTATATCGCTCGCGCGAACTTCGTCGTTGCGTCGATGCCGACAACGATTCCGATGCCATAAATCGACTTTGGATCCAAAGGCGCGTCAAACGATGCAAACTCTTTGGGTGTAAAGAACTCCGTCCAGCGATCGTGAGTGCTCAGCGCCATGCCATGCAGTGCCGCGTATGCCGTTTCAATCGGATCGAGATGATACTTGCCGACGGCCTCCTTCACATCCGCGATGATGTTCGCTGCGCCTCCATTCGTAGGTGGAGAGAGGGTCGGATTGTGCGCGCCTTGTCGTCGCGCGTATGCGAGAATGGCTCCGTCGGCGCCCGTTTTTACCTGATCGCCGGTAAGGGAGCGATAGAACGTCTGCGTCAACAACCCGAAAACCTGACCGATCAAGACGTCAGCGTCGGCGCCGAAAGAAGGCCGAGTCGTTCCGCTCGCACAGACGAGCAAAGCCATTAGGACAGCGATGACTTTGCAAGAAGGCCTAAAATAAGATTTCATGTTGCCAATCGCCCCCATGGCCGTTCGAAGCGCAGCCGGCGGTACTTGCTTTCACGTGGTCCTCTTGACATTACGCGATGCGATGTAGTACGTATGGCGTACTGTGTTCCACCCCGGTCCCACCACTCCTCCTTAGCGACATAGCGCAGCGGCCGGGCTTCATAATTAGAGAACCACGTCCCGATCCGCATAACGCGTCGCCGGCCTCGGGCACGGGCGCTCCGGCGAACTTTACCGTCCTCAGCCAACGAGTAACGCCGCACCTCCAGCAAGGGAAGCCCATTACCCTCACTAAGGCGTGATACGTCGCTGGTCTCTCGTAATGAATTCGTCCCAAGTCGCGCGGCCCCGCGTTCCGGTTTCCCGGCACCCTCGAAACATAAAGTGCGCAAAGGACTATATCGGTCACCAGCGCGCTCTGGTCAAGGAGGTTTACGGTGAACGGTTTGCTCCGGACGTTGATTGCAGTTGTGTTGGTCACCGGCGTCGCCGCGTGCGGTCCGCTGAGCGATCTCGCCCGGGCCGGCCACATGCCAGCGGGGACGATGACGTTGCACGGAAGCACGAGAGTGCCGATGCTGCTCTCGGGAAACCACGTCTTCTTAAAAGCGAAGGTTGACGGCGTGCCCTACGCATTCGTCTTCGACTCTGGCGGCGTTGCGATCGTCACGCCGGCGGTAAGCCGCGCGGCCGGGTGCAAGACCATCGGCCAGGCGCACGTCGTCGGCGCCGGCGACCGAAGCTCCGACGTCAAACTGGTGCGCGTTCCCGAGCTACGGATCGGCAGCGCAGTTTACGCCAGGGGTACGTTCCTCGCAATGGATCTTCCGTTTCCGACGAAAAGCCCGCTGCACGGTCTGCCGTTTGGTGGAATCGTCGGCGCGGAGTTCCTTGCCTCATCGGTTGTCACACTGGACTACGCTGGAGCGACGATAACCTTTACCGAACCGGCCGCATACCGTGCCGATCGACTGGCGATGGCATTGCCGCTCACGCTGCGCGCGGGACATCCAAACGTGCGCGCCTCAGTCGACGGGAAAGAGGGTGGGTTTGACGTCGACACCGGCAACGAGACCACGGTTACTCTCGCGCCCGGCTTTGCTTCGTCGAGCGGCTTGGAGAAGGCTCTGCGCGGACAAATGGATTCGGTGATAGGACGCGGTGTCGGTGGCATCATTATGGGGAAAGCAGCACGAGCCGCGAACCTAAGACTCGGGTCGCAGATCGTGAATAAGCCGGTCGTCATGATCGCGCGGGTCACAGGCGGCATCTATGCAGACCCGAACCTTGCCGGAGCGATCGGAGGCGGCGTGCTGCGCCGCTTTACCGCTACACTCGACGTGCCGCACGCGACGCTATACCTGCGTCCGAATGCATCATTCGCCAAGCCGTTCGTCTTCAATCGAGCAGGCTTGTTCACGCAGCGCGACGGCGCAGCGGAGTCGGTCCAGGTCGTCGATTCTGGCGGTCCGGCCCGTGCAGCCGGCATTCTAACGGGCGACCGCATCATGAGCATCGCAGGGCGCGCCGTCTCGCAAGTCTCTCCTAGCGACATAAAAGCGCGCTGGCAGGATCCCGTCGGAACGAGAATACGCCTGACTCTACTCCGTGCTGGAAAAACCGTCCATACGACCATCGTGTTACGCGATCTGATTTAGGGAGCGGTGCAGACTGAGGCACACCTCCGGCCGAAAAGCATTACCCGGTCTTGCCAGATAAACACCTGGTTACAGGAGATGTCCATAGGCGCTCTAGGAAGAGCATACTCTCGTTACCGGAAGGAATAGAACTCGTGAGTGATCGGCTGCTGGCGCTAACGAATGATGAAGTTCGCCATGTCTCGGCAAGGCTCTTCGACTATAATAATGCGCAGATTCCATACACTCAATCGCCTCCGGTCGTTCACTTGAACTACGGCATCAAGAACGCTGCCGGGGAAGTGATCGCGGGGATTCAAGCCTTGCTCTATTGCTGGAACGTCTTAAGCATCGAGGTGCTGTGGACCGATCAGGAGGTACGTCGCGGCGGCTTCGGATCCGCTCTGCTCGAAAAAGCTGAGGAAGAGGCTCGACGCAAGGGGGCTGAACTCGCGCATCTCGATGCATTCGATTCCGCAGCAAGAGGGTTCTATGAGAAGCGCGGTTACGAAGTTTTTGGAGCGCTGGAAAACTGCCCGCCGGGGCACACGCGTTTCTACATGAAGAAAGCCCTTTGAACGGGTAAATCGCCCGCGGCTTTAGACCGTCTGCCGTTCGTGTACGATAAACGCGCGGATGAAGAGCACCGCGAGGATTGCGTGAATCACAACGACCGGCCAGAGGAAGAGGCCGCTGAGCTTCACGCCGGCCCCAAGGTACGTCAGATAGACCGACGCCAGAAGGTTGTAGATCGAGAGCGAGGGGACGATCATCTCGCCGCTCGCTGCGCGCGATCCCGGGCGGGGCCATGCCAGAAAGCCCAGCGAGAGCAATGCAATGCCGGCGAAGCGCCCTAAGGCGAGCCCCGGTGCCGAAAGCTGCGCGCCGAAGACCAGCCCCGAGAAGAGCCCGGGAATGATGATGAGGATGAGGCCGGTAACGTCCAGCTCAAGCGCCGCGGCCACGAGCAATGGACGTAACGGCATCTGAGAAGGTGCCATGCCTCCACTTTAACAGACTCCGGTTAATTTTGCCTCTCCCCAGGTCCACTAGTAAGCGAGCATTTTCCCGTTTCCATACTTGAAACGACTGTTTCATCTATGTTAGCATAACCCGTGTCGAGAACCCCCGATGAGGCCCGCCGGCTCGAGCTGCTCGAGGCGGCCGTCAACTACGTCTGCGCTCGCGGCCTCGCCGGTCTTTCGCTTCGGCCGCTCGCCAAGGCCATCGGATCGAGCCCGCGCGTGCTGCTTCACTACTTCGAGTCGAAGGAGAATCTGGTTGTCGAGATCGTCCGGCGCGGCCGCCTCCGCCAGCAAGCGATGATGGTCGCGCTCGAGAGCACCGATCTGCCGCCGCGCGAAGTCGCGAGAACGCTGTGGCAGCAGTGGAGCAAGCCGGAGTGGGAGGCGCTGACCCGTCTCTCCTTCGAGGTCTACGTGCTCGCGCTGCAAGATCGCGATCGTTTCGGCAGTTACCTCGACGGCTCGGTCGGCCAATGGCTGCGCCTCCTCGATGCCTGCGCGCCGAAGCAAAACGCGTCGCCGGCCGAAGCGCGCGCCTTTGCGACGACGATCATCGCCGGCTACCGCGGATTCTTACTCGACCTGCTTGCGACGCACGATCGCGAGCGCATCGATCGCGCCGTCGATTACTGGCTGGAGCATACTATGATTCGCAGTGAACGCGCGCGCGGCGCGGCCACCGTCTTCATCTTCGTCACCGTGCTCATCGACATGGTGACGTTCGGCATGATCGGCCCGGTGCTTCCCAAGCTGATCGCCGGCTTCGTGGGCAACGACTACGCGCACGCCGCTAAAATCATCGGCCTGTTCGCCACGGCATGGGCGCTCATGCAGTTCTTCTGGTCGCCGCTGCTCGGCATGATCTCCGATCGCGTCGGCCGGCGTCCCGTGATTCTGATCTCCAACGCCGCCACGGCAATCGACTACGCGATCATGGCGCTGGCGCCGAACTTGTGGTGGCTCTTCGCCGGCCGCGTACTCTCCGGCATCGCGACCTCGAACATGTCGACCGCCTCGGCCTACATCGCCGACGTCACGCCGCCCGAGAAGCGCGCTGCCGCGTTCGGCATGATCGGCAGCGCGTTCGGCCTCGGCTTCGTGCTGGGCCCGGCGATCGGCGGCGCGGTCGGTACGATCAACCCACGCCTGACGTTCTGGGTCGCCGCGATCTTCGCGCTGATCAATACGCTCTACGGCATCTTCGTGCTGCCGGAATCGCTGCCGCGCGAGCGCCGCACGGCGCGGCTCGAATGGCGACGTGCCAACCCGGTGGGAAGTCTGCGCCTGCTGCGCTCGCATCACGAGCTGTGGGGGCTCACTCTGGTCAACTTTATCACCAACGTGGCGCACGAGGTCTTTCCGAACGTCTGGGTTATCTACTGCATCGCCGCGTTCGGCTGGAGCACCGGCAGCGTGGGCTTCACGCTCGCGCTCGTGGGCATCGTGTCGGCGGTCAATCAAGCGACGATGGTCGCGCCGGTCGTCGCCAAGCTCGGCGACCGCCGCACGCTGCTGGCGAGCCTCGTAGTCGCCGTGCTGGGCCTGTCGCTGCTCGGCGTAAACAATGGGTACGTGTTCCTGGTAGCCGCGGCGATCATCGCGCTGCCGATGTATCAGGCGTCGTCGCAGGCGCTGATGACGCGCCGCGTCAAGCCGGCGGAGCAGGGTGAGCTGCAGGGCGCGCTCGGCTCCGTGCGCGGCATCTCGATGCTGATCGGCCCGACGATCTTTTCGTTCACCTTCGCTCAGTTCGCCGGTCCGTGGCGCGGTCTCGGCCTCATCGGCGCACCATGGCTGCTCGCCGCCGCCCTCTACGCGATCGCACTCCTCGTCGCGTGGCGCGTCACTTCGCGATCCGACGACGTCGCTCTGCCGGTCGAGATAGTGCCCCCACAGTACGCCGAAGCATAACGGTCCGCAGCAAAAACGTGGGACGTTAATCGAAGCAGACGATTGGTTTGACGATCCGCGCTTGGGCTAGGTCGTGATAGGCGCGTGGGACGTCCTCCAGCGCGATGCGTTCGGCTGCGACTTTGGCCGCCGTTACTACGCCGCGCTCGACCAACGATAACGCCTCGCGCGTATCGTCGGGGCCGCACGAGTAGCTAGCAGCGACGCGTAGATCCCCGAAGTAGAACTTCTGCGATTCCAGCGTCACCGGCATCTCCGGTGGGAACGGCGTGAACATGACGATCGTGCCGCCGCCGGCGGCCGCTTCACAGGCAGCGTGCATCGCTGCGTCGTTGCCCGGGCCGCAGATTACGACGTCGGCGCCGTCGGGTAGCGCGGTCTGGATTTCGCCGGGGTCGAAGGCGGTGGCGCCGTTGCCGCGCGCGAGGTCGCGCCGCCGCTCGAGGAAGTCGCTGCCAAATACCTCCGCCCCCAGCGCCTTGGCCGCGAGAACGTGGAGCTGCCCCATCACGCCAAGGCCGATCACGTAGAGCCTATCCCCGCGCCGCATGCCGCTGCGCCGCAGCGATTTCACCACGCACGCCAGCGGCTCGACGAGCGCGGCGTTGACGAAGTCGACGCCGTCGGGCAGCGGCAGCGTGTCGCGCTGATTCTCCAGCGACACGCGAAAGTATTGCGCCATCCCGCCGGGATCGATCTTGGTGGCGCGCCACGTGGCGCACTGCACGTAGTCGCCACGCGTGCAAGCGCGGCACGCGAAGCACGGAGCGTGATGGTGCACGAAGACGCGGTCGCCCACCGAGAACGGCGTCTCGCCCGCCACGGCCGCGACCACGCCCGCAGGCTCGTGGCCCAGCACCAGCGGCGCTTTGCGGCGGATGTACCACGGCATGATGTCGCCGCTGCAGATGCCGCTAGCCTTGGTCCGCACGAGGATCTCGCCGTCGCGCAGCTCGGGAACGGCGCGCTCCTCGATGCGGATATCGTCGATGTCGTAGAGCACGGCGGCGCGCATCGTCTGCGGCGTCACGGCTCGATCACCAACTTCATGCCTTCACCGGCGTCGAGCAGCGCGAAAGCCTCGCCGACGCGCGCGAGCGGGTAATTGCCGGAAACGAGCCGCTCCAGCGGCAGTTCGCGCTCCGCGATCAGCTCGGACGCCGCGCGCACGTCGGCCGGCGCGAAATGAAACGGCGCGAGCAGGCGTACCTCGTCGTAGTGCAAGCGTCCGGCATCAAACGACACTCGCGAATCGCTCGGCAGTCCGGCGAAGAACGATACGCGACCGCCTCGGCGCACGAGCGATGGCCCGCGCTCCCACATCTCCGCAGCACCCGTGCACTCCACAAACGCATCGGCCCCTCGCCCTTGCGTTCGTGCCGCGATCGTCGTCTCCAGCGGCGCGTCGCCCGTGTCGTAACTCGCGATGCCGAGGTCTCGCGCGAGCGCCACGCGCGCGGCGCGGCGCCCGAAGAGCAGCACCTCAACGCCGCGACGCATCAGCAGCAGCGCGTGCAAAATCCCGAAGGCGCCGTTACCGGCGATCGCCACGATCTCCCCGGGCCGCGCCGCGAGGAGCCGCACCGAATGCACCACGCACGCCAGCGGTTCGAGGAACGCCCCCTCGACGTAGCTCACGTTCGAAGGTTTGAGAAAGCAGTTGCACCGCACCACGCGCTCGGGCACGGCAATCGTATCGGCGTACGCGCCTAAAATCATCGCCGTCATCAGCGATTCGCAGAGTTCCTCCTGTGCGTGGGTGCACCAAAAGCATTTCCCGCACGGGCCAGTATGCGCGCACATCACGGCATCGCCCGCGGCAAAAGCCGTCACACCTTCGCCGACCGCCGCGACGTCGCCGCAGAACTCGTGACCGAAACGCGTGGGGAATGGCATCTTGGGATGTCCGCGGCGAAACGTTTTCAAATCGGTGCCGTCGGTCAGCGCGGCGCGCACGCTGACCACGATGCCCCCGAGCGGCGCCTGCGGCGCCGGCTCTTCGCGCAGCTCGATCTTCTTAGGAGCGACCAGCACCGCCACGCGACTCGCGTCCGCGGTCACGAAACCGGTTCGCCGAGGCAGGCCAGCAGCGCAGCACGAATCGGTTCCGGCAGCGGGCGGCTCTTTCTCGTAGTGCCGCCGATCGCCGCGACGACGAACGTGAGGGCCGCTCCCGCTTCCTCGGTGCGTTCGTTGAAGATCACCGTCTTCCAGCGAACGCTCGACGAGCCGACCCGTTCGATATGCGTGCGCATCCGCAGCCAGTCGCTCATCATCGCCGGGGCGTGATACTCGGCCTCCACCCGTACGCGCGGAAGCCAGAAGTCGTATTCGGTAAAAACGCTCTCGTACGGGAAGCCCAGATCGGCGAACATTCGCATCTCGGCGTACTCGGCGAACCGCGGATAGGCGGCGAAGTACATGATGCCGACCACGTCGATGTCGGCCCATTGCACCTGCAGCCGCGCCTCGAACGTACGCGCGCCCGCGGGCAGCGTATCCTTAAACCGCGCCACGCGCATACCTCGCCACTGGATCCACCTCGAGATTCACGCGGTCGTCCGGCTGGCGGCTGCCCAGCGTGGTGCGCGCGAGCGTCTCGGGGATGAGCGCCACCTCGAACCAGCCTTCGCCGACTTCGGCGACGGTGACGCTTACGCCATCGACCGCGATGAACGCCTTGCGCGCCACCAACGGCGCGAGCGCGGGCGGCAACTCGACGCGCATGCGTTCGCCCTGACCTTCGGGCGCGCGCGCCAGCACGAGAGCGGCCGCGTCGCCGTGACCGTAGACCATGTGGCCGCCCATGCGGTCGCCCACGCGCAGCGAGTACTCGACGTTGACCGCGTCGCCCTCGCGCATGTCGCCCAGGGTGCTGCACGCGATCGTCTCCGGAACCACGTCGAACGCAACCGCTCCATCAACCACCGCGGTTGCGGTGAGGCAGATCCCGTCGATCGCGATCGAATCGCCCGGGGTCGGGTGCTCGGCTTGCACGCCCTCGCAGCGCACGACCAGCCGGGCGCCACCGTCGGCGCGAAACTTGTTCGACGCCACGGTTCCGCGATAGCGGATCAAACCGCTAAACATCGGCGAAGGTCCCCGCGAGCACGACGTCGGCACCGGCTCGCTCGATGCGGTCGAAGCGCAGCGCCACACCGCCGGGCGCATCGAGCCCGCGCAGCACGGGTACCGCGCCGTTCGAGCGCAGAAAGCGCGGCGCGACGGCCCAGTAGAAACGGTCAACGAGACGCTCCGCGACGAGTCGCCCCGCTACCGTCGGGCCACCCTCGCAGAGCACGCTGTAGATCCCTCGCGAGCGCAGCGTTTGCAGCGCCCGCGCGAGGTCGAGCCGCTCGCTCTCCGGGGGGCCGACGGCGACGACGTCGGCAACGTCCCGCAGCTCGTCCAACGTTCGCGCGAGCGCGGCGGGCGCGAGCACGACCGTGCGCGCGTACCCTTCTTGCGGCGCGAGGATGCGGCTGTCCGGAGAGATGCCGTCATGCTCGCAGAGCACCACGCGCACGTAGGGGCGCAGCCGGTCGTGCTCGGGGCGCACCGTGAGTCGCGGATCGTCGACGCGCACGGTTCCCGCGCCCACCATCACCGCGTCGTGCGCGATGCGCAGCTCGCGCACGTAGCGCCGCTCCGCCTCGGAGCTGAGGCGCTCTTCGACGCGCTCGCGCGGCGCGACCGCGCCATCGAGCGACATCGCCATCTTCAGCGAAACGTAGGGACGCGTGGAGGCCGCCGCGAGTGCGAAGGCTTCGATCAGCTCGCGCGCCCGCACGTCGTCGCTCACGGTGAAGTCGACGCCCGCGTCGCGCAAGAGCGCCGCGCCGCCATGATCCGTCGGATCGAGGGTGCCCGCAACGACGCGCGCGATCCCCGCGGCGAGGACCGCGTCGGCGCAAGGCGGCGTCGCGCCGACGTGACCGCACGGCTCGAGCGAGATGTAGAGCGTCGCGCCGCGCGCCTCTCCGCCGGCCTGCTCCAAAGCAAACGTCTCCGCGTGAAGGCCGCCGGCGCGATGGTGATAGCCTTCGCCGACGATGCGATCGCCCCGCACGACCACGGCGCCGACGGGGGGATTAGGGGACGTGCTGCCGATACCGCGCGCGGCCAGCTCGTACGCGCGCTGTAGGAAGAGTTCGTCGAGCGGCGTCAGCGAGGCACAGGATGGCTCCACGGATGAGGACCGTTCGCCACCGCGACCACTATCGCATCGTCAACCGTGCCACCGGCCTCGCGCACCACGGCAGCGCAGTCGCGCAGCGTCGAGCCGGTGGTGCAGACGTCATCGAAGAGGGTGACGCGGCGGCCCGCTACCGCCGCGGTGCAGTCAAAACGGCCGCTCGCCGCGAGCCGCTCCGCGCGCGAGCGGCCCTGTTGAGCCGCGCCCGACCGCTGATCGAGCGCGATGACGACGCTCGCGCCGGCGATCGCCGCCGCCGCCTGGGCCACCAGCGCGACGCCGTCGAGCCCGCGCACGCGCCGCCGCTTCGCCGTGGTTGGCACGGGCAGCAGCGTCGTTCCGGGTGCGACCAGCGGCGCAGCGAGCGTCGCGAGCGCTTCGGCGACGTCGCGCCGGCCGTCCTTGAGAGCGAGCACCGCGGTGCGCAGGCTCCCCTGGTACGCCGCGACGGCGCGCACGCGCAGCGAGGGCAGTCGCACGTCGAGCGGATCTCCGCTCGGGCGGCACGCGCTGCAAAGCCCGAAGCCGAGGACGTTGCAGCTCGCGCACTGCGCGGGAAAGACGAAATCGAGTAGCGGGCGGAGATCCACATCGCTCGTTCACGCGGCCGTGCGAAACCGCTAGTGTTGCTTGTTGAAGTTCAGGGTGACAAATTGGCGACGAGCGCGTTGTCGAGCGTGGTGCCAGGATCCACGGTGAAGTCGGTGCCGACGATTGTGTCGCGTAATTGCGCGCCTTCGCCGATCGTCGCGCCGCGCCACACAATTGCTCGCTCGAGCCGCACGCCTGCTCGAACGGACACGCCTTCGTCGAGTATGCACGGGCCTTCCACGCGCACGCCATCGCCGATCGTTACCGACGGGCCGATCCTCACCGCGCCGTCGATCGATACGTCACGGCCGATCGTCGCCGTCGGGTCGACGCCGTTGGCGCTCGTCTGCGGAATCCGCACGACGCCGCGCACGACGTCGTAGCTGGCACGGCGGTACTCGTTGGGCGTGCCGATGTCGGCCCAGTAAGCGCCGCGCGCTTCGAAACCGTAGAACGCCTCGCCGCCGCTCTGGAGTGCGGGAAACACCTGCTTGCCGAAGTCGTAGAACTCGGCCGCGGGAATACGCTCGAAGATTTCCGGCGAGAACAGATAGACGCCCGTGTTCGCGAGCTTGCTGCGCTCGGTACCTTTGGCAGGCTTCTCTTGAAAACCGATGATCTTCGCACGCTCGTCGAGCACCACGACGCCGTACTGATCGACCTCCTCGCATTCGAGCAGCCCAATCGTCGCGATCGCTTCGCGATTGCGGTGAAACTCGAGCAGCTCATCGAGTGGCATGTCGGTCACTTCGTCGCAACCGATGACCAAGAAGGGCTCGTCGTCGAAAAAATCTTGCACCTTCTTCAGCCCGCCCGCGCTTCCGAGCAGCTCGGGCTCGTACGAGTAGTGCAGCCGCACGCCGTAGCGCGAACCGTCGCCCAGCGTCTCGACGATCGCGTCGGCGAGGTAGTGAACGTTGATCGCGATCTCGTCGAAGCCGTACGCCCGTAGATAGAGCATCAGGTGCGCGGCGTTGGGAACGCCGGCCAACGGAACGAGTGGCTTGGGAACCGATTTCGTGAGCGGATAGAGCCTCGTCGAGAGGCCGCCCGCCAGGATCATCGCCTTCACGAGCCGGCCGTGCGATCGCGCGGGCCGCGAAGTCCCAGCGAGTCGAGCGCGATCAGCCACACGAAATACGGCAGCGCCAGCTGACGCCGCCAGCGCCACGGCTCGCTAACGAGCCGGTAGAGCCATTCCATGCCGAGCCGCCGCACGACGCGCGGCGCACGGGCGATGCGCCCGGAGATCACGTCGAACGAACCGCCGACCCCCACGCCGGCGCCCGCGCCCGTCGCGGGCAGATGCTCGGCCATCCAGAACTCTTGCCGCGGCGATCCCATGCCCACGAAGAGCAGCCGCGCTCCGCTCTGCGCAACCTCTGCCGCGACCTGCGGCGCCTCTTGCGCGGTAAAGTATCCCGAGTGCGTGCCCGCGATCTGCAGCCCGGGAAAGCGCACTTCGAGGATGGCAGCCGCGTCGGCGGCGACGCCCTCCGCACCCCCCAGAAAGTAGACCGGCAATCCGGCGCTCGCGGCTGCCGCGCAGAGGTGCTCGAGCAGTTCGACGCCGGTGACGCGATCCTCAAGCGGCGCGCCGCGGCGGCGCGCGACGGCCAGCAGTCCGACGGTATCGCAGAGCGAGAGCGCGCACGCGTTGACGATCGCGCGAAAACGTTCGTCCTTTTGTGCGTACACCACCATCTCTGTTCCCAGGGTGACGACCTGCGCGCCGGTCGCGCCGCGCGCGTAGTTGAGAATGCGAAGGGTCGCCTCGTCGGCGTCGATCGCGTCGAGCCGGCAGCCGAGAATCTCGAGCGACGTCACCGAGACTCGACGGCGGGCTGCTGCGCGTACGCGGGCAGCATCGGACGCAAACGGTCGGCGACGCCGTAAGGAATCTCGTCGAGGGGCAGGCGGCAGCCGCCAACGTCGAAGCCGAGCTGCGCCATCGCCCACTTCACGGCGATGGGACTGGTGGTAGCAAAGAGCGCGTCGATCAGCGGCAGCAGCGAGCCATGGATTTGCGCGGCGTCGTCGACGCGGCCGTTGCGGAATGCCTCGACCATCTCGCGGTACTCGCGCGAGCAGAGGTGCGACGCCACGCCGACGACGCCGTCGGCGCCGAGTGCCAAACACGGCAAGAAGAGATGGTCGTCGCCCGACCAAACGATAAAACCCTCGCGCCGGTCGCGCAAAATCGTGCCGATCTGCTTGAGGTCGCCGCTGGACTCTTTGACGCCCACGATGTTGGCGTGGCGCCGCGCCAGCTCCAGGAGCGTCTCGGGCAGCATGTTGGCAGCGGTGCGGCCGGGGATGTTGTAGATCACGACGGGCAGCGTCGTTGCCTCGGCGATCGCCCCGAAGTGTCCGAGCATGCCGCTCTGGGTCGGTTTGTTGTAGTACGGCACGACCGCGAGGATCGCGTCGGCGCCGGCAGCGGCCGCTCCGCGCACCGCGGCGACCGATTCGCGCGTCGAGTTGGTGCCGGCGTTAGCCACCACAACGCCATCGCCGCCGACCGCCTCTTTGACGGCCGCGTAGAGCGCGTTGCGCTCGCGCGCGTCGAGGGTTTGGCCCTCGCCGGTCGATCCGGCCACTACCAGCCCGTCGTTGCCGCGATCGACGAGCCAGCGCGCGAGCCGCTTGGCCTCGCCCAGATTCAGCTCGCCCCGTTCGTCGAACGGCGTGACCATCGCGGTGAGAATCACTCCAAGCTGCGTATTCATTTCTCATCCCCCCGTTCGAGACAGAACTGATCGTGGACGGCGTTCTCGGCACGCTCGGCCTCGGCCGCGGGCACGAGCACCGAGATCGTGACGTTGCTGTCGGTGCAGTGGATGATCTCCACGTCGGCACGCGACAGTGCCTCGACGACGTTGAAGACGACGCCGGGCGCATAGCGCATGCCCAGGCCGACCACCGAGAGCTTCGAGCAGCCTTCGCGCACGCGCACCGCGATATTGAGGTCGCTGAGCAAGCGGCGGATCTCGCCGCCGCGATCGCCCTCGACGACGAATGCGACGCCGGCCTGATTGATCGTCACCTGGTCGATGGAGATTTCCGCACCGGCGACGCGCCGGAACATCTCTAGCTCGGTCTCCATGCGGCGTTGCGGTGATTCGATGTCGCCGCGAATGATGCGCACCCACGTCACGCGCCCCGACGAGGTGACGCCGGTGACCGGGCGGTGGTGGTCGACGCTTTCGTCGACGATCGTCCCGCGGTCGGTGCTCAGGCCCTTTACCGTGTAGCGCGTACCGGTGCGATTGGCGTACTCGGCGGCCTTCGAGTGCATCACTTTGGCCCCTTGGTCGGCCAGCTCGCTCATCTCTGCCAGCGACGCGCGGTCGATCGTGCGGGCGGTTGCGACGCGGCGCGGGTCGGCCGTCATGGCGCCGCTGACATCCGTATAAATGTCGACGCGGGCTGCGTCGAGCGCGTGGCCGATCGCGATCGCCGAAAGATCGGTTCCGCCGCGCCCCAGCGTCGTCACCGTGCCGTCGTCGCTCATGCCCTGGAAGCCGGCGACCACAGGAACGGTGTCGCGCTCGAGCAATTCGCGGACCGCGTGCGGTTCGACGCGCAAGATCGTGGCGTCGCCGTGGCGCGTGTCGGTGACGATGCCGGCCTGCGCGCCGGTAAGCGCGACGGCCGGCACGCCGTACGCGCTCAGTTCGCCGGCGAAGACCGCGGCGGCAATCAGTTCCCCGGCGGAGAGCAGCAGATCGGCGTTGCCGGTGCCGGCACGCCCGTCGAGCAGCGCGAGCAGCGTATCGGTGGCATATGGTTCGGGCGGACGACCCATCGCCGAGACCACGGCCACAGTCGCGAAACCGCCGGCCCGCGCATCGGCGATGCGGGTAAACGCAATCTCGCGCTGCTCGCGTGTGGCGACCGACGTTCCCCCAAACTTCAAAACCGCGATGTTCGCCAGCGCGTTCACGATGCGACGTATCCCCGCTCGAGCAGCAGTTCGAGAATCTGCACCGCGTTAGTGGCAGCGCCCTTGCGCAGCTGATCGCCGACGCACCAAAACGCGAAGTGGGTCTCGTCCTCGGCACGAAGCCGCGCAACGTGCACCTCGTCGGTGCCTTCGACGTCGCGCGGGGTGACGATCCCCTCGCGGTGGAGCACGATTCCGGGCGCGCGCTCGAAGGCGGCGGCGAGGTCGTCGCAGGTCGTCGGGCGCGCCGTCTCCAGGAAGACTGCTTCGCTGTGCGCCGTGCGCACCGGCACCCGCACCGCGGTAACGCTCATCTTCAGGTCGGCAAGACCGAGCATCTTCATGCTCTCCTCGCGCACCTTGCGCTCCTCGCCGGTCCAGCCGGCATCGTCGAAGCTGCCGATCTGCGGAACGACGTTGCGCGCCAGCGCGCGCGGAAAGACCGCGGGCGCCGGTTCGGCATCGTCGAGCACCAGCGCGCGCTCGCCGGCGGCCAACTCGTCGAGGCCGGCGCGGCCGGCGCCGCTGGCGGCCTGATAGGTAGCGACGCGAACCGAGGTCAGGCCCGCGGCGTCGCGCATGGGGCGCAGCGCCGTGCAGAGCAAGATCGCGGTACAGTTCGCTACGGGAAAGAGACGGTGCTCGGGCCGCACGTCTTGCGCGTTGACCTCGGGAACGATCAGGGGCACGCCTTGGCGCATGCGATACGTCGAGCTGTTGTCGATGACCACGCTCCCCCGATCGAGCAGCGGCGGCGCGTACCGTTCGCTGGCGTCTTCGCCGCTCGCGAAGAAGACGACGTCGAAGCCGCGCAGCGCATCGTCGGAGGTGGCCCGCACGTCGAGGCGGCGGCCGCGAAAAGCAACGGCCGCGGTACGCTCGCGCGAGGCGAACGTGCCCAGCTGCGCGACGGGGACGTTGCGCTCCTCGAGCACCGTGAGGATCGTCTCCCCCACGGCACCGGTCGCGCCGACGACTGCAACGTTCATGCGAGAATCGAATCCAAGCCGACGCAGAGGCCGCGCCGCTCCCCGACCGCGCGCACGGCCGCCAGCATTCCGGCGACGAACGATTCGCGGCTCAGAGAATCGTGACGGATCGTCAGTAGCTCGCCGGTTCCGCCGAAGATCACTTCCTGGTGTGCGAGCAGCCCCGGGAGGCGAACGCTGTGCACCGACGGCGCGCGGCCACCGGCGCGTTCCATCCGCTGCGCGGTCTCGCGCGCGGTGCCGGAAGGCTTATCTTTCTTGGCCGCATGGTGCAGCTCGACGATCTCGGCATCGGGGAAATAACGCGACGCCTGTTCGGCAAAGCGCATCATCAGCGAAGCACCGAGCGAAAAGTTCGGCACGATCAGCACGCCGACTTCGCGTGCCAGCGCCAGCGCCGCCAGCGCGTCGCGCTCCTGCGCGCTCCAGCCGCTCGCACCGACGACGGTGGGAAGGCCGGCCTCCACGGCGGCCGTCGAGATCTGGTAGCTGCCGGGCTGCGTCGTGAGATCGAGCAGCACGGTAGGCTCGAGGGCGAGCAGCGCGTCACGGAGTCGACGATCGCGTGCTGCGCGTCGGCCTGCCGCGCGAGACCGCAGCAGAACTCGCCGCTATGCTGGAGCGCGTCACGCGCGATCGTCCCCATTCGTCCGTGGATGCCTGCGATTGCGACTCTCAAGCTTCGAGCCGCCATAAGCGCGTACTTGCTCTTAGGGAGCTCTGAAGAGCTCCCTAAAGTTTTTCGAGCGGCGCGTACTTGAGCATCAGCATCTTCTGCCCAACGTTGGGGAAGCCGATGGTTACCAGGCCGTCGCCGCCGGCCCCGACGATGTTCTCGATCTCGCCCTCGCCCCACTTTGGATGACGCACGCGGTCGCCGACCTCGAGGCCGAGGTGGACGCCGGCTCCGGCCGACTCGTGGATGGCGACCTCGCGCCACCGGCCGCCGGCGGGACGCGCGAGCGGGACGCTGTCGCTCTCGAGGACCTCGACGCCGGGAATCTCCTCGATGAAGCGCGACTTCGGATAGGCAAACGTGTTGCCGAACAGCGCACGGCGCGACGCATAGGTGAGAAAGAGACGATCGATGGCGCGCGTGATCCCGACGTAGGCCAGGCGGCGCTCCTCTTCAAGCTCTGCCGGTTCGGTAAGCGCGCGGCTGTGCGGAAAGACGCCCTCCTCCAGCCCCGTCAGGAAGACGCTGCCAAACTCCAGGCCCTTGGCGCTGTGCAGGGTCATCAGGGTGACGTATGAGGTATCGTCGTCGAGCGCGTCGAGATCGCTCACGAGCGCGATGTTCGCGAGGAATCCGGCCAGCGACGGCTCCTCGTCGATGGCTTCGTAGTCGCGGGCAACGCCGACGAGTTCGGAAAGGTTTTCGAGGCGAGCGCGCGCGTCGTGCGTATCCTCACTCTGCAGCTCGCGAACGTAGCCCGACTCTTCCATTACGGCGACGAGCAGGTCGGCGACGCCGATGCGCTGCGAACGTTCGCGCAGATCGGAGATCAGTTCGGCAAAGCGCTCCAGCTCCTTGAGTTTCTTGGGAACCGCCGCGCGCAGCAGCTCGCCGTTGAAGATCGCTTCTCCGACCGAAGCGCGGGCGCTGGACGCCGCCTGCACCAGCGCCGAAAGCGTCTGCTGCCCGATGCCGCGCCGCGGCACGTTGACGATGCGTTTGAACGCCAGCGCGTCCGAGGAGTTTACGATGTAGCGCAGATAGGCGATGACGTCTTTGATCTCGGTGCGCGCGTAGAAGCCGACGCCGCCGACGACGCGGTAGGGAATGCCTTCGGCGAGCAACGCCTCTTCGAAGACGCGCGACTGAGCGTTGGTGCGGTAGAGCACGACGAAATCGCGGTAGGCGGAGCCCTCGCGCACGAGGTTCTTCACCTTCTCGACCACGTAGCGCGCCTCGTCGCGCTCGGTCTGCGCCGGATAGACGGTGATCGGGTCGCCGCCCTGGCGCGACGTGAAGAGCTTCTTGGCGGCGCGGGACCGATTGTTCGAGACCAGCGCGTTCGCTGCGTCGAGGATGCGGCTGGTACTGCGGTAGTTCTGCTCGAGCTTGAAAACGGCCGCTCCCGGAAAATCGTCTTCGAAGCGCAGGATCATGCGGTAATCGCTGCCGCGCCAAGAATAGATGGACTGGTCGTCGTCGCCGACGACGGTCATGTTGCCGTGATGTCCGGCGAGCAGCGCGACCAGCCGGTACTGCGCGGCGTTGACGTCCTGATACTCGTCGACGAGCACGTACTCGAAACGGCGCTGGTACTTCTCGCGCACCGTCTTGTCGCGCTCGAGCAGATCGATCGTGCGAACGATCAGATCGTCGAAGTCGAGCGAGTTCGATTCGGCGAGCCGGCGCTGATACTCGGAGTACACGTTCGCGATCCGCTCTCCGGGAAACGAGGTCTGCCGCGTGTGATACTCCTCGGGCCAGATGAGCGCGTTCTTGGCTTTGTCGATCTCCGCGAGGCAAGCACCGGCCGAGAGCTGGCGCTCGTCGTAGTCGAGATCGTCGAGAATCTCGCGCACGAGCTGGCGTTGATCGGCGTCGTCGATGACGGCAAAACTTGGTGCGATGCCGATGCGGGAGCCGTCGCGGCGAAGAATGCGCACGCACATCGAGTGAAAGGTGCCGACCCACACGTCGCGTACGGTCGCGCCGACCATGTTTTGCAGACGCGATTTCATCTCGCCGGCGGCTTTATTCGTGAACGTAACCGCGAGGATGCGGTCGGGTGCCACACCCAGCTCCCCGAGCAGGTAGGCGATTCGGTGCGTAAGGACCCGCGTTTTTCCGCTGCCGGCACCAGCAAAGATCAAAACTGGGCCATCGGTCTGCCGAACGGCGGCAGATTGCACGTCGTTGAGGATTTCCGTTTCCAGGAGCATTTATAGCGATTCGCCGCGCTTGGCGTTAATGCCTGTTTATACGCAAACTGCTACATTTTCGACAGTTCAGCGCACCGCTCGCAGTACTCGGGCGCGGCGGGCCGCGAGCGCGTAGGCCGCGGCGAGCAGCGCGAGCGTCAACTCCGCACCCATATTATAGTTGACGGCGTCCTTCTCCAAGCCGTCGTAGCATCCGCCGCCGGCAACCATCACGATTCCTCGGGAATTCTTGCCGTAATACCACTCCAGCGCCAGTTCGGCGCCCGCAAAATGGGCGATTTCGCCCGTAAGGTCGAATGCGGCGAGTTGCGCGTCGACCATCGCGCACGCCTCGAGGGGCTGCTGAGCGTACCGCGCCCGCCGGCCGCCTCGCCGGTACCACCCGTCATTGCCGATCGGCACGAAGACGCCGTTCTCGACCGTCACGCGCTCGTAAAAGTGCAGGGCTGTCAAACCGGCGGCGTGGTAACTCGGCTCTCCGAGCACGGCGCCCGAACGAATCATCGCTTCGGGCAGGCGTGCGTTGTCGTACGTCATGGTTTCTTCGAACCAGGGCCAGTCGGCGGTCGCGCAGGATTCATACTGCGCCAGCATCGCCCCGCTCAACTGGCGCAGCGCCTCGGCATAGCGCTCGTCCTTCGCCGCGGCGTAGGCGTAGGAGAGTCCGATCGCGGCGTAGGCGCGCGATCGCAGGTAGACGAGCGATTCTGGCAAAGGCGACGAAGCCAGCACGCGGTCGAGCAACGTGGCGCAGACGCGCCTCCACGACTGCGACGGCGATGCGCTCAGTCCGTATCCCAGCGCCCAAATCGCGCGCCCGCAGCAATCCTGCGTGCCGCAATCGTCGGCCCAGCGCCGGTCGTAATCCATGAAGTTGTGGAAGAGGCCGTTCTCCATCTGCGCGTGCTGCAGGTAGGCCAGATAGGTTCCCGCGAGTCGATGGGCGAGACGGTCGTTGCCCGTGAGGCGCAGGTGCGCCAGGGCGACGATGAAACCGCGCGCGACGTCGTCGGTGCAGTAGCCCGTGGCGCGGTTGGGCACGGAGTACAGCGCGTGCTGAATCACGCCGACGTCGTCGGAGAGCACCGCGAGATGATCGAGCGGGGGAACCGCGTTGCCTTCGGCTTTACGCAGTATTCACCAGCTCCATCGGGCCGCCCGGGCAAAGCTCGGTAAAGAGCTGACCGTACTGCATCGCAACGTGCGGCCACGTCATCTGGCGCCCGAAGCGATAGGCGCGGCGTTCGGTCGCCCGGCGGAGCGCCGGATCGTCGAGCAGCATGTTGAGCCGCCTCGCAATCGAGACGGCGTTGCGAAACTCGCAGAGAAAACCGCGATTGTGCGCCAGCAACTCCTGCGCGTACAGGTACGGCGTGGAGACGATCGCTTTGCCGCAGCCGACGGCGTAGGCGAGCGTGCCGCTCACGATCTGCGCGGGATTGAGGTAGGGCGTGAGATAGATGTCGGTCGCGGCGAGGTAGCTCACGACCTCGTCGAAGTCGAGGTACTTGTCGACGAGTTTGACGTTGTTGTTCAAGCCGTACTGGCGGACCATCGCCACGAGCGATTCGCGATAAGACTCGCCCTCTCGACGGCGCACGACCGGGTGCGTTTCGCCCAGGATGAGGTAGAGCGCTTCGGGATGGCGCTTCACCACGTCGCGCATGGCCTCGATCGCATATTCGAGGCCCTTGCCCCGGCTGATGAGGCCGAAGGTCGAGATGACGGTACGCTGTCCGATGCCGAACGAGGCTTTCGCGGCGTCGGTATCTTGGAACGGCACGTCGGGCACGCCATGGTGGATCACGTTGAGCACGCCAGGATCGATCCCGTAGACCGTTTCGAGCAGCCCGCGGCCGGTCTCCGAGAGCGCGACCACTTTCGAAGCTTGTTCGCAGAGCGCGCGCGTAACGCGCAAATAGATCTCATCGGGTTCTGGCAGCACGGTGTGCATCGTAAGGACGGCGGGCTTGTCCAGGACAGCCATGAAATCGGCGAGCCACTCGCCGCGCTCGCCGCCGAAGAGGCCGTACTCGTGCTGGATGTTGATCAGATCGGCGGGGTAGACGCTTACGAGTTCGGCGGCCCGCGCGTAACTTTCGCGGCTCTGCTCTTTGATGCGCGCGACCACTTCGGGCCCGTAGCGGCGATACTCCGCACCGGGCTCGTCGATGGCGATCACGGGGCTGGCGAAACCGAAGGCGCGGTCGTATGCGTCAACCATGTCTTTGGTGAAGGTCGCGATGCCGCACTCGCGTGGCGGGAAGGAACCCAAGAATAAAGCCTGCGGCGGAAGCATCAACGCGTCAACTCTCCTCTAGGTGTGGACCGTATTTACCCCGCCCGAGATGCACCGTAAACCGACGGACACATGGCCGCCTTCGGGGCTCAACCACCCCAGCGTACGCCTGCTTCCCGGGCTTACCCTGAGGCCGGGACCCGGGAACCGGGGTCGATCGTTGCACCCGGCTCGATGGTCACGTCGTGGCCGATCACGCTTCCTCGGCCGACTCGGGCCTTGGGGCCGACGGTCACCCGGCTGGCGAGAATGGCTTCCTCTATTACCGCGCCGCTGCCGATGCTGACGCGGTCCCACAGAACCGATTCCCGCACCGCGGCGCCCGCACCGACGCTGCATCCCTGGCCGAGGACGACGTTGGGGCCGATCGTGGCGCTGGCGTCAACGACCACGTCGCCGTCGGCGTGCACGGGCGGCACCACGCCGGGGTGTCCCTGCAGCGCGGCCTTGCCGTCGCCGCTGATCCCGGGCTCGACGAGCAGCGGCATCGCGCCGCTGAGCACGTCGCGATGCGCCGCGAGATACTGCTCGGGGCGTCCGAGATCGATCCAGTAGTCGCTCGTGGTATAGGCGTAGAGCGACTTACCCGCGGCGATTGCCGCAGGAAAGGTTTCGCGTTCGATCGAGACCGTTGCGTCCCGCCGGAATCAGGTCGAGGATCTCGCGTTCGAGGAGATAGGTGCCGGCGTTGATCTCATTGGTGGGCGCTTCGTCTTTGTGAGGCTTCTCGACGAACGCTTCGATGCGGCCGTCGGCATCGTGCGGCACGCAGCCGAAGGCCGAGGGATCGTTGACGCGGATCAGGTGCAGCACGCCCAGCCCGCCGCGCTTTTCATGGAAGCGACGCATCGCGGTGAGATCGAGGCTGGTAAAGATGTCGCCGTTGAGCACGAAGAACGGGCCGGTGATGTGCTGCTCGACGTTCTTGAGCGCGCCGGCCGTGCCCAGCGGCGTCTCCTCGATCGCGTAGGTCACCTTCATTCCCAAACCCGAGCCGTCACCGAAGTAGTCGACGATCGCTTGCGGCATGTAGCCGGCCGCAAGGATCACGTCACGTATGCCGGCGACGTAGAGACGCTCCAGCGTCCGCGCCAGGAACGGTACGTTCATGATCGGCACCATCGGCTTCGGGGTGCGGTACGTCAGCGGACGCAGACGGGTTCCCTCGCCACCGACCAATACGATTGCCTGCACGGGGTCGCTTATTCTGCTTCTCCCGCGACTCTACTGCCGCAACTAGCCAGAGGCGGCCTCTCGCTCGCGCGCAAGGCCGCCTCCGCTGCTAGAAGGCGCTTAGCGTTCCAGCACCTGCAGATTGTTGTCGTTGTCGTCGTTGAAGTAGAGCTTCGTATCGAACGCGTTGGCGCCGGTCGCGACCATGCCGAAGAGCGATCCCGAGGCGCCGGTATCGACGTTGCGCACCTCTTGCACGTGACCGCCGTTATTGATCTCGACCATCAGGTTCT
Source organism: Vulcanimicrobiota bacterium (assembly GCA_963844705.1). Classification (GTDB taxonomy): domain Bacteria; phylum Vulcanimicrobiota; class Vulcanimicrobiia; order Vulcanimicrobiales; family Vulcanimicrobiaceae; genus Cybelea. The sequence continues at coordinate 1,508,094 of CAWJPI010000001.1, forward strand.
CGCCGTTTGGATCGAGTGTGTTGCCGATGACGATCGATTTGTTGAAGAGCAGCGCGGAGCTAATCGGCCCGTTGAGCGGCGCCCCTTGATAGAGAACGCGCGCTTGCGAGCCGCAATGGCCGCCAAACGCCCTGCCGTTCGATTTCACGACGAGGCATCCGGCGTGAAGACCTGACACGTTCGCGATCGTAGTGACCGAGTTGTTCTGGCCGTCGACCACGTAGAGCATATCGCGGTCGGCATCGTACTGGAGACCCGACGGACCGAGAATGCTTCCGGGCGGACCTCCGTTGACCGGGAAGCCCGTCGCGATCACCTCGGTGCTGTAGGATCCGCCGATGTTGATGCGCACGATCGATCCGTCGGCCGCGTTGCTCTCGTAAATTACCGGGTTTCCTTTCTTCGGTACGGCGTACGTTTCGCCGAAGGGGTCGTTTAAAGGACTGCCGGAGAGATTGGTTACGAGCGTACCGCTCGAAGAGAATACCGGATTGTCGTTCGCCGCAAACGCCGCGCCGAAGATCGTATCGTTGGATGTGAGGGTCACGGCCGTGCACCCTAAGAGGGTCGTCGCATCGGCGGCGACGAGCAGCGGCGTCGAGCCCGGTTTGGGATGAAGTGCGACGATCGTGTAGCCCGTGCCTTGAATGTTCTGGTTGTCGTTGAAGTTGCAGACGGCGAGGTCGCCCTTGGTGAAATCGCCGCTCGTCGATGTGGCGACGTCGAGACCGTAAGGATTCAGCTGGCCGTAGGTGCCGTCGATCGTCGAGCCGATGACGACTTGTCGGCTAAGCCGGTGGAGGATGCTGTCCCCGTTTCCCTTGTTGCCGCCCTGATTACCTTGGTTTCCTTGATGGCCGTGATTGCCCTGACCGTTTTGATTCGGGGCGCTCATCGGCGCCGAGGGAATGGTCTGCGTGGAGTTACCGTTCGCCGAGCATCCGCTTGCGAGCAGCGCGAGGACCACGGCGCCGGCGAGGGAGCTTGCGTACATGCGTCTATCCATCGAACACCTCTGGTAAGGTCGAGAATGATAAGCGCGTGGTCTCCCGAGTGTTAGCGCGAGGTATTAAGAAAGTCTGAGGGCTCGACGGCGGGGCGGGGGTTCCCCCGCTTCACCTCATCGTCTAGGTCGCGGCTTCCGAAATCTTTTTTGGAAACAGCGCGCTAATGTCCCCCGGTTGGCACTCCCGGAGGATACGGTGGCGTCATGCCGCGAGCCATTCACGACTGGAACTCGGTCCAATCCTACCACGACGAAGGGCATGGGTTCGTCGAATACTCCCGACGTTTCGGCTTCTGCCACACCGCGTGGATCAAGGCGATCAATCGCGGTGCCCTTCGCGTCAAACCGACGAAGTTCGCGGACCGACGACGACGATACGATTGGGCGGAGGTTCAGTTGTACTACGAAGTAGGACACACCTATGCTGACTGTCTCACCCACTTCGGCTTTTCTCGAGAAACCTGGACTGCTGCCATTAAGCGCGGAGAACTCAAGGCGCGCTCTCGGGCCCTCTCAATCGAGGTGATGATCGAGAAGAACATGGGCCGACGCTCGATTAAACGCCGACTGCTCGAGCTGGGCGCACTGCAGGCGCAATGCAGCCGATGCGGGCTCACAGAGTGGCGTGGGAAACCCTTAACCATTCATATCGATCACATCAACGGCGTTAAGGACGACTGGTCACACCACAACCTGCGAATGCTTTGCCCGAACTGTCATTCCCAAACGCCAACTTTTTCCGGCCGAAACTCTAGGCGTCGGACCCTCCCCTCGACTCTCAACCAGACAGAGCGATGAAGAAGCGTTCTGCCTTCAGACCGGCCACTCGGAAGAAGTACGACTGGCAAGCGATTCAAGGTTACTACGACGACGGCCACTCGCTGACCAAATGCATAGCAGAGTTTCGATTCAGCCGTGCTGCCTGGGGTAAGGCCGTTGGACGCGGCGATGTCAAGACGCGGCCGCTGGGCCGGCCTCTTCCGGAACTCTTAACGACGGGAAAAGCACGCACGAATATCAAGAGACGCCTTCTGCGCGCAGGCCTGCTGGAGAATCGCTGCAACGCGTGCGGAATTGACGATTGGCTAGGCGAGCGTTTGACTATTCAGATCGACCATATCAACGGCGTCCGAGGTGACTACCGCCTCGAGAATCTGCGGATGCTCTGCCCGAACTGCCATAGCCAGACCGACACCTATGGGCGGAAAAGACGCGAGAACTAGCCGGTTGCATGAGGGGGATGGCTCGGTGTAGTATAGGAGGCCTCGCCGAAGCATTCCCGGGTGGCGTAATGGTAACGTACCTGGCTCTGAACCAGGTGTTCCTCGTTCGAGTCGAGGCCCGGGAGCGTCGCGGCCCTATCGTCTAGAGGCCTAGGACGCCGCCCTCTCACGGCGGTAACGCGGGTTCGAATCCCGCTGGGGCTATTCCAATCCGCCTTATTCTACAGGGTTTTTCTCGCGTCTAACGCGCGACGGTTGCCATTCGGTTGCCGTGCCGCGTCAAAAGCGGTTGCCATTAGGCCCGCTTCGCGAGCGCTAGGCGCTCGTCGATCGAGGCGACCGCGCGCGACTCCGCGGCTGGCATCGCGTGGGCGTAAATGCTGAGCGTCGTCGTCGGCGTTGCGTGGCCGAGAACGCGCGCGACGGAAGCAACGTCAACCCCAGCGGCGAGCATCCACGTCGCGGCGGTATGGCGTAGGTCGTGAAGCGTCGCCTTCACCTTCGAGCGAGAGCGCATCGAGCGGAACGCTTCGGTCGCCAAGAAGGGCGCTACAGGGCCGCCGAGCGGGGTTTGAAAGACGTGCCCGGTGTCTGCATAGTTTCCGCCCGCTTCTCCGCGCTCCTGAGCCTGCGATGCCCATTGCGATCGCAGCGCCTCGATCGCGAGCGCGCCGAGCGGAATCGTGCGAACGCGGTCGGTCTTTGTCCCCTTCTCCACGATGCGCGAGTCCTTGCCTTTGCCTTCGACGAACGCGCGGCGCACGGTCAGCGTTGCTTGCCCGACCTCGGGGAGCATAACGTCGTCCCAGCGCAGCGCGAGAATCTCTCCGCGTCTCATCGCGGAGCCGAGCGCGAGCCGGAAGAACGGTCCCCACCGCGTTGCGTCGGCGGCTGCGAAAAAGCGGGCTGCTTCGTTCTCGTCGAGCGCCCGCGCCTGCGATCGCGGAGCGGTCGGCGCATCGACAGCATCGGCGACGTTACGCCATGCAAGATCGTGCCGAATCGCCCAGCGCAGCGCGGAGCGGAGAAGCGAGAAGGCATGGCTCACGGACTTGGGCGCGAGCGGTTTCTTCTCCACGCTGCCCCGCTCTTTAATCGTCCCTAGCCAGGAGGATATGTGCGCGGGCGAGAGCTTCGCGAGCGCTATGCCGCCGATATGCGGAGCGATCGTAAACTTCGCAAGCTCGTCGTAGCGCATAACCGTGCGGAGCGCTCGGCCCTTCGCGCGGCGGTCCGCGATGAAGCGATCGAGAAGCTGCGTGACCGTCACTGTCTTTGGCGACAGGTCGATTCCACGATCGCGCGCTTCGAGCGCCTTACGTTCTGCGGCCTCAGCGTCTTTGCGCGTGCGGTAGGTTCCAATCGCGCGACGGACTCGCTGACCGTCGCTCTTGCGCTCCACGTCGATTAGTACGGCCCATTTGCCTGACTTTCGCTTGTAAACACTCATGCGATTACTGCACCTTTCTTTGCGTTAAGCAGAGACGTATAGAGCGTAGCGACAAGAACGCGCTCCTCGTCCTCCAGCGTGTTGCTAACGTAATGCCCCAGCGTCAAGGAGACGAGCGCAACTTCAATGTCTTCCGGTTTTCCCTCGATGGGAATTTTGCTTTCTTGTCCGACGCTGGCATCTTCCAGCATTGCCCACTCAATGAGTAGGCGCCATGATAGACGTGTCCGTTCAGCGGGATCGTCCGTATCGTTTGTCATGGCTTCGATGCAATTCACGGTTGCTCCAAAGCACGACCATTTGCATTTATAGCGTTCCTTCCACGCCTCATCGAAACTTGGACCCGCGACGATCCTCGCATCCTCGATCAGCTTGTGAGCCGTTCCTTGCAAGTCGGAGCCGCGCTCGATTAAGCGAAGTCCTACAAAGAGTGCGAGGGCCGAAAGGTGCTTACCGCACAGCGACAGCGTCACGAGACTATGCGCGACCTCCGAAGCATAGCCGAGCTTCAGGAGAGCGACGAACCCGGACATTCGCGGGACCTGTAACAGTCGCAAGGACTCACCCAGGCGATAAGCGCCCTCGTCTCCTGGAGCGTGCAGCCCAAGACGCCAACTCCGCACCTGCTTGCGCGGAGCATATTGCGTTAACATCGTGCGCCCACCGAGCTTTAGAAGCTCCGCTTTACGCACAGGTGAGATCATCTCGACGGCAATGTCTTTGTCTGACAGGTTGGCGCCGCTCGCTATCTTGGAGAGCCATTCTGCCACCCTCGTTCGGGCTGCTCGCTCGCTCGGTTTAAGGAGTCTTGGGGACATTTAGTGACCATCTTCCCATAATTCTTGCCCGAGACCTTCAAATATCGTAAAGTATCACTTGGGCATAGTTCAACACGCTAAAAATGAGGGGATCACGAAACATGCCACGACTGCTAACGCCGGACCAGGCCCGCGCTCCGGAACACCTAAACTGCGGACGATCCAAGCTCTACGAGCTGATTCAGGAAAAGCGGCTCAGGGTCGTAAAGCTCGGGCGTGCGATCCGCATTAGCGAAGCGGAGCTTAATCGTTTCATCGAAGAAGCCGAGAGCGATCCACGGCCATGAAAAAAGCGCCCCGCTGTAACAGGGCGCCCAAGAGACAACGCACACAGACCATTTGCCACGAATGCTTCGCGACCCTCGCGGTAAGGGCAGCGCGCGAGGCTGATCGCCTCGATCGAGAAACTTTAAGGCTCGGGCGGCTCCGTCCTTGGCCTGACGACTCCGTCCCGTGGCTTCTGGCGCTGACTCTTAGGATGGACGGCGTTCAGCTATGCGCGAGCCTCGTTCACGGCGACGGGTTGGCAGAAGGCTGCGCGTTCTGCAAGCATCGACAGCGCCACTACGGCGGTTCTCCTGAGCAATCCAATGCATTTTGAGGCCGTCCACTTGGTGCGCGTTGGAGACAAAGCTATGACGCACAGCCTACTCGACGCCGCGTTAGGATATGCGAAACGCGGATGGCCCGTCTTTCCCGTGTACGAGCCGCTGGGTTCGTCGTGCGCCTGCGGTGACCCATACTGTGACCGCCCAGCCAAGCATCCGAGGACGCGACGCGGTTTTCTCGATGCGGCCATCGACGAGGAACAGCCCCCCACGTGGTGGACTCGCTGGCCGAATGCGAACATTGGCATTGCGACCGAGCGCGCGTGCTTAATCGTGCTCGACGTTGATCGTAAGCGTGGCGGCCTAGAGTCCCTCTGCGCGCTCACGGCGAAGTACGGCCCACTCGATACGCTCGCTGCTTTTTCCGGCGGCGGCGGTAGGCACTATTACTTCCGCGCGACGATCGACACGCCGTCTCGCGCGGACGCCCTCGGGGCTGCATATCCGGGCATTGACGTGCGCGCCCGAGGCGGTTACGTCATCGCACCGCCCTCCGCGCACATCTCTGGCGAAAGATACGCATGGAACCCGTTCTCACACGCGGAACCAGCTGCGGCACCGTCTTGGCTCACGGAGCTGCTGGCGGAAGCTGACCGCGACGTGACCGCCAGGGGCGAGGATGACGCGCCGATCGTGGCAGGCCAGCGCAACGAGAAACTTACGAGCATTGCTGGCAGTTTGCGAAGGCAAGGCGAAAGCGCTAATGCCATAGCAAATACCTTGCTTGCCATAAACATTCGGCGGTGCAGGCCGCCGTTATCAGAAAAAGAGATCCGTGCGATTGCACGTAGCGTCGGACGATACCGACCCGGGCCGAGCAGCGCGGGAGTCGAAGCGCCTAGCGAGGAGCACCTGTGGGGCGACGCTAACCCGTGGCCGACGCTCGATCATGCTGCCTTGTATGGCCTCGCTGGTAGGATCGTCCACCTTATTGAACCTCATTCGGAGGCAGACCCTGCGGCGCTTCTCGCGCACCTGCTGGTCGCATTCGGCGCGTTTGTAGGCCCCGCTCCTCATTTCGAAGTCGAGGCCACGCCCCAGCCGGCGCGGCTCTTCGCGCTCATCATCGGTGCTACCGCGAACGCACGTAAAGGGACGGCCCGGAATCGTATAGAGCACCTCTTCCGAATCGCGGATGAAGGGACGCTTGACGCGATTCGTACGTCCGGGCTCGCGAGCGGCGAGGGCCTCATCGAACACCTTGCCGATAAGCAGAGCGAGAGCGGCGAGCACGTTCCAACCGAGAAGCGCGCCCTCGTCGAAGATTCGGAGTTCGCACGCATTCTCGCGGTGGCAGCGCGTGAAGGAAACACCCTCAGCGCAATCCTCCGCGGCTTCTGGGACAAAGGCGAAGCGCGAAACATGACGCGCAAGAATCCGCTCAAAGTACGGGGCGCGCACGTTTGCTTGACGGCGGATATCACGCTCGACGAATTCGCAGAAAAGATGCCGGGCCTGGAGATCGCAAACGGCCTGCTCAACCGCTTTCTGGTCACTTGCGCGACGCGGTCAAAGCAATTGCCGTTTGGCGGCAAGCTCAGCGACGCGGACCTCGCTCCGATCGCCAGCGAGCTGCACGATGCGATCGGCGAGGCTCGAACGCGCAAGCGACTCTACATGACGACGGAAGCGGAGGCTGTTTGGGACCGGTGGTACCGCAAACCTTGCAGGGCACGAGGTCTTCTCGCCGCGGCGACCGCACGCAGGGAAACGCAGGCACTCAGACTCGCGCTGACCTATGCGCTGCTCGACCGCCGCAACGCGATCGACGTGGAGCACTTGCGCGCTGCGTTCGCGTTTTGGGATTACTGCTTCGCGAGTGCACGGCATTTGTTCGGCTCACGCCTCGGCGACTCGGTTGCCGACCGGCTTCTGCGAGCGCTTCGCGGTGCGTGCCCGCAAGGCTTAGATGGGCGCCAGATCGACGAGCTTTTCAGCAAGTCGCTGCGCGCTGGCAAACTTGATGCGGTTCGGGACGACCTCGAAAGCCGGAATCTCATCTACCGCGAAACCGAGCCTTCCGGGCCTAGCGGAGGGCGACCGCGCGTCCTCTGGTACGCTACGCCCCCGCCGCACGAACCGGACAAACCCGGATAAACTCACATTTGAAGGGCCCGCGCCGAAGTTTGTCCGGTTAATCCGGTCGTATCGCGCGCCGCGCCGCGGATTCCCAGGTAGATCGAGGGCGCTCACGGTGCGGCAGCGACCTCAGCGATCCCTGAGCGCGTCGGTAGCTTTAGGGACGAAAAATGCGAACGTAGCGCATTAACGCATGGCGGCGGCCAGGCGCTCCAATGCGCCCCCCGCCTCAGTGGAGGCGGGAGCGGCGTTCCTCCTGCGATTACGGGCGGAATACGCGAGCGTAGCGGATCACGTGAGATTTATCCTGGAGCGCTAGGCCGCTCCGGTGGTAGTTCATCCATTCCTCCTGCGGCGAAGGACCTTTCTTCGGCGGCCGTTCGGCACGCTTAGTCCGGCGCCGCTGCTCTTGTTCAGCTTTCGCGCGAAGGTACTCGGAAACGCTGCCATATCGCAAGGTTCCCCTCACCAGCGCCCGGTTTTGCCTTGCTGCGCCGCGGACGCGCTCCTTCGGCAAGGGCTTTCCCTCACGCAGTACATCGCGTTCTAGCTGCGCGCGACGGCGGCACTCGTCGGTGCAGTAAAGCGCCGACCTTCGATGACGTATCGCTGCTTTACCACATTGCAAGCAATCAATGAGAACGCTCCGCCCGGGCTTGAGGCGACGACCGCGATTTGGCGCCTTGAAGCACTCCGGCAGCTTCTTCCATTCGGCGTTCGGGAGAAAGCGGTTCAGGTGGTCGCGGCCGGCAAGGTTTGGCATCAGAACACTGCCGCCGCTACGTGAACGTGCGTTACACGTTTGTTTGGATAATCGACGCTGCGCGCCGTCCATTGCGCCGTAGAGCGATCAGGGGCGCCGATGATCCACCCATCCTTGGCGCAGGCGTAGTTCATCCGCTCGCCTGCAACAACGTCTGTCGCGCCGGTTGCAAATACGCACGTGTCGCCGTTCGTGAGCCGGAGGCCCCAAGGCTCGCCTTTCGGTTGGAGCCACCGCGTCGTCGCGTTCTGGCTGTCGCTAAGCGGCTTCTTCAACGACAGCAGAACGAGCCTATGAGAGAACGGGCTTTGAGCACAGGCGACGATCAGCGTTTGCGACGCGCTACCGAAGCACGGGTCAAGAATATCGCTGCCCTCAAAGCATCGCCACGCATCCCCGCGATCCGACACGAGCGAGTGTGTCCAGCACGATCCGGACGCCTTCTGCGTTACCGTGAATCCGTCGCGCAAACTACCTGCCGACCAAGGCGAGAACACGATGACCAAGGTCTTACTTGCGCCCTGCGACGGCATCGCTAAAGCCAGGATGATTGCACAGGTGGTGGTCATGGCACGCATCAGCATGAAACGCCTTACTCCTTTGCCGCGCAAGCTTCACCGCGTCTCTCCGTGCCGCCTGGCCTTCGCCGTTCGCAGCGCCACTGTTAAATCGCGTTCGGAAGGTTATGGGCCGTCGTCGTCAGCCTTCCGAAGCACGCGCCCACTGCTACCTCCGCTAACGAGGATTCACGGCCGACCGCAACGACTGTGTAAGACCCCCACGAAAACAGCGTCTTATGTAAGGCGGTAAGCCAATCGCCTTCGCTTCGGAAGCCGAAAACTAAAACGAACTAAACACCTTTTTGCCCGAATCAACTTCATAAAATGACGGGCCGTACTTGCTCTTGGTCGCCTCTCCGCCCTTACGGCCGATTTCCTCATAAAACTCCGATCCGTACTTGGCCTTGACGCGTTCGCCGCCGCGGCGTCCTGCTTCGCGAACGCTCATGCCGCCGGACTGTCCTGAATCCTGTGCCATCTCAGTCATCCTCCTTATTGGTTTGGCCTATACTCTTTCCCATACAGGCGCTCGGCAACCTCAGGATTTGCTGAGAATTTCAGTCAAGGCTCGGTAAACCGCCTCGCTGCGGACCCGGAGATGATCGAGGTCACCCTCGGTGCCGATCACGAAAGTCGGCCCGAGAGCGGGCCGCGCCGGGCTCGACGTGAAAGCCGCCTAGCGGCTAGTATTTAGACCGCGGCTAGCCTTTTCCACCTTCTGCCCCGGCACCGCCTAAACACGACAAAGACACCCCGACGAGAAGCCGAAGGGGCGTGCGCACCTAGCCCGGGTTGCGGGGCTACGCCCCGCTCCCGCGGGGATCACGGCGAAAGCGCATCGGTCAGGTGTCGCCTCTAACTCGTCTTCTACCTGAACCGTATTTCCTGGCGCGTCGCTCAAAACGGCGGTCGACGCCGCCGTCGCCGCTTACGCCGCCGCGCACCCCGAGAACAGCTAACGCAACGTACTCGACAAGGTTCCCGAGAAACTCAAAGGCGAGGTACACCGCAAACTGCGGCAGATCTGCAGCTCGACGAGCCGCGCTGAGGCGATGAGCAAGATCGATTCGCGCGCTCTTTCATTGCCGAAAAACTACCCGAAGGCGGCGGCTTGTGTCCGCGACGATGTCGACCGTATGCTCGCGTACTTCGCCTTTCCGAAAGCGAGCTGGAAGAGTTTGCGCACGACCAATCCGATCGAGTCGGTCTTCGCTAGCGTTTGCTTACGCACGAATGTGGCTAAGCGCCTACGCAGCGGAGCATCAGCGCTCTATCTCGTCTTAAAGCTGATCGAACGCTTGTCGACGACCTGGTGACGCATCAACGGCTATCAAACGATCGCACTTGCACAAGAGAAAGTCGCATGAGATAATGCACGGAACGGACTACGCCGCTCCGAGCGTTTCCCCGAAAATCGGCGCGACCTCTGCCGCGCAAACCAAAGCGTTTGAGGATACATGGACCTGGGGCTACAATATCGGCGGCTTACATTTGCCAAGCGTAACCTTGCACGTCGCTATGCCGATGGGATCGGTGCCGGCCGTAAAGGGCGATCCCGGTACCGGCGTCAGCGCGCCGCTGACGGGGTTGATGCTAAAAGCAGAAACATTGGCAGAGTATTGGTTTGTCGCATAGACAAACTTGCCCGCGGGGGAGACTGCAACGTCAACCGTTTCGGTGCCCGTCGCAAACGGCGACCCTACCACGGGCGTCAGCGCGCCGCTGACGGAGTTGATCGTATAGGCTGAAACGGCACCGGTACTGTGGGGGTTTTGGTCGGCAACAAAAGCGAATTTGCCTTTGAGTACGACGCCAACGGGTTCGGTGCCGGCCGCCGTCCACGGCGACCCTACCACGGGCGTGAGCGCGCCGCTGTTATGATTGATCGCATAGCCATAAACGTTGTTGGAGCTAAAATTTGTCACATAAAGAAAATTGTTCGTGTGATTGACTGCGTCCCAAATGGGTCCGCTGCCCGCTGTCCACGGCGACCCCGCAAGCTGCGTCAGCGCGCCGCTGGCCGGGTTAATGCTATAACCGGAAATGGTGGAAGCCAGGTCGGAGTCTAAATTGGTCACGTACGCGAACTGACCCGTCAGATCGATTACGATCCCCCTGGGGTCGGGCCCAGCCGCAAACGGCGACCCGGGGAGCGCCGTCAACGCGCCGGTAGCTGCGTTGATGGCATAGCCGGAAATGGTGTTGTCCCAGACGTTGGTCACATAGGCGAACGTGCCTGTAGGATTGATTGCGATGGTAATAGGTCCCTGACCCGCCGGAAACGGCGAGCCCGCCACTGAGGTCAGTTTGCCGTTGGTCGCGTTGATCTTGTAGGCGGAAACATAGCCGCTCATCCCAGTGTGGACGCCCAAGTCGGCCACATAGGCAAACTTGCCTGCAGGATCAACCACTACGTCCCAGGGCTGGCCCCCGGTCGCGAATGGCGACCCGGGCACCGGCGTCAGCGCGCCGTTCACAAAGTTAATGCTGTAGCCGGAAACATTGCCGGAGTTTTGGTTTGTTACATAGACGAACTGCACGGGGACGTCGGGGCCGACATTGCCTTGCGCGTAAAACGTGTGCGGGGTCGCGACGGCGCCAGACTCCAGCCCTGACAGAGACGCGTTGCCGGCGCCACATGCGGCCAAGAGCGCTGCAGTAAAGCACGCTCCTACGATAGTCCGTAGATTTTGCATGATTTGCCCTTTCCCGAAAAGACTGTTAGGGTGCCGGCTTTTTTCAAACCTGCGGACCGATGCACCCACAATGATGGGGCGAGATGCCTCGATTGCGAAACTCGGGAGCCGTGCCTCGGCCGCAGAGTCGGTTCTCCTCGCTCAGGAGCGCCTTTCGCGCGTGGTGGAGAAAAGCACCAAATGTGTGAGATGCGTTCCCTTTTGCTCTTGAATGACCTTTATCTATAAGAAGAGATTGCAGCCACCGTGCACGAAACGCGCAAGCCATGGCGACCCAGCTCGAGTCGCGGCAACAGGCCTCGGCGCCCCCGACCGACACGGTGAGGGCATTGTTGTGACGCGCCGCGGCGGTTGCAAAACGGTTGCAATCGGAGGCGCCTTTCGGTACCCCTCCACGCCCGAAGGTTGAGCGATTGTCTCGCTGTTCTCGCCATCTGTGACCTTCGCTACCCCCTCAAAACTATCGCTAGGTTTCTTCGATTCCTACACGCTCGCGCCAAGTCAAAGCGCTCCCTCCACTTAGCTGGGATTCCCCATATGGCTGCTCCTTTCGAGCGGGTGCCGGGTGATTCCGGCTGGTTTTCGGGATCTGCGAGAAGCCGCACCGCCGGTTTGGCGGCAGGCAAGGCCCGCTGCGGCTTTGCGGGCGCAAAAAAGCTCGCCGCAAGCTCATAAGGGGGCGCCTCTTCCCGTGGTTTTCCGGCGCACGTGGTTGGCCCGGACGTTCACGGCGCCGTCGCGGGGATCGGCGGCGCGCGCAGCGTCGCGATCAGCCGCAGGATGTCGGCGAACAGACGGCGCGGGATGGCAACCTCGGCCATTTGGAAAGCGACGTAGCGACCGTGGCTGACGACCTTCGCGCCGATCTTGATCAGCTTCTCGCGCAGGCTCGTGAGCGACCAATCCTGGATCGGCTCCGGCGTTGCGAGCGTGCGAAGGAAGTTCCCGAGATTGTAAGCCAACGTATGCAGTTGAAGCCGGACCGCATTCGCGTTGAAGGAGCGGCACGAGAGGCGTGTCCACTTGATCGCGTTCTTGCCCTCTTTGATCCATTGTTCAGCCGTTCCACGCTTGTTGTAAAACGCCACGACGTTCTTCGACTGGCAGCGCAGGTTCGTGACGATGAATCCCACGCGAGGGAATAATTCGCCGTGGTGCCACTCAACTTTCGCGACGACTCGGCGCGGATGGGGCCAGCTCGCCGCCTTGTAATGGAAGCTCTTGTAGAAGCGCTGCGCGTAGTGCGCCGGCCGCCCGACCGGCCGCTTGAGCAAATCGCTGATGCGCTCTTGCAGTATCTGGTTTGCGGGTAGGCGGATCGCATACTCGATCCCTTCGCCTTCTAAGAACTCGTACATATTCGGTTGAGCGAAAGCCGCGTCGCCTCGAAAGGCGATGCGTTTCACCGTTGTGCGGTAGCGCGCAATGACCGGCTTGAGCATCTGCTCCCAACCGTCGGCGCTGTGAACGTTACCCGGACGGAGCGCACAGCGTTCCAGATCGCCGAACTGGTTGAAAACGAAGAGCGGATGGTAGCACGTGCAGCCGAAGTGGCCGTTCCACATGCTGTGCTCTTGCTCGCCGTGGGTCGGGCTCACGCTCGAATCCATATCGAGGATCATCTCATCGGTTGAGCGGTACTTGCGAACGCGGTCGATCCAGCGGCCGGGAAGATCGACGAGGGCGCGAAGGTTTTCGGGTGCGGCGAGCCACCGCGTTTCGAACCGGCCCATCTGGCTCGGCGACGCTGCGCGGCCTTTCGCCGCTTTGCCACCGACGATCCAGCGCATCGCCGGATCGTGGCGTAGGCGCTCGGCGTCGTTCACATCTTCGTATCCCGCAAGGCGGCCGAAAACCGACTGGCGCAACATGCCGACCAACGCATGACGGCCATTCTTGCCGGTGCGCGCGTCACCCAGCGCTTCTTCAGCCGCTGCGCTCAAACCAAGCGCGTCGTCGAGTTCGCGATAGGCGAGCAGACCGGCATCGGAGGTCACAACCGATCCGCGAAACTGCATCACGACGCGGCGGTCGAACTCGAGCCGAAGAACGTCATTTTTAGCTTCACCCGTCGGGTTCGTCACTTCGGCGCTAAGTCATCGGCGTAAATCACTTGTCTATTATAGCAAAACCGGCGCGCATAAGCGGCAGATTTGCGAAGTTATCTGGTGAATGCGGGCTAAAACGAGAGGGGACGTGCGTCCGGGGCAACCCGACTTAGCCCACTCTAAGCTAGGGCCCCTCCGGGTTTCTGGCTGCATTGCATTCATCAAGCGTAAAACTCCTACGATAGATACGGCCGGTCACGTGGTCTGTTATCGTAAGAATACTATCGATTTCATTACCACTGGGATTCGCGGAGTATATATAAGACGAGTCTTCGTCATACGAATACCTAAAGAGTGCGCCGTAGGAGGCCCATAGCACCGCTAACCACATTATCAGAGTGAGCGTAGGAGCGGGTTGGTACTGACGTTTGAAGTATTCTAATATGGAATTACACTTTTCAAACGCAGGCTCGACGCGCCCGATCATAAGATTCCACAGCACCGGGCCCACGGAATAGGACAATGCGGCGAACCACGCGAGGCCTACGATAGTGGTAAGCGTTACTTGGGGCTGATGGGCGCAATTAACCGTCGTCCATTTACTCGGAATGATCAGAAAGCTGAGCACTAGTAAGACGACGGTCCAGAAGGCGGTCGCCTGACGCGCTGCAGACGACGCCTTGCGGACGGCGTCGTAGTTCCGGCGTAGCTCCTGCCACCTATCGATCGCCTTGGAAATAATGTCTAAATCGGGATTGAACAGCGCATCCGGTACTTGCCCCAACTTAGTTAGGTATTCGCCAATCTTGTCAAAGTCTGCTCGCGTTTTCGCGTCCCATATATCATTGGATACAGCCGTTCCGTGGATTAACTCTGCCCATTGAAGAGAAGAGCGCGCGTGTTCAATAAGCGCATTGGCGTCGCGGTCGATCTCGCTGGGTAAGGCAGGTAAGGGCCGCCGCCAGTCTCTCCAGGACGTCTTGCTAATCTCCCAACCGATGAGAAGGATGCCGCCCACGAAGACGGCACCAATCACCGCTCCCACTCGGTCTATGGTGCTACTATAAGGGTCCGCAAAAGCGGCCCATGATACCGCGGCCACGACGGCGAGGAACATGACGGGCCCGAACCAAGCGTAGAGCCACGCTTTGAGCAACGCCCGTGAAACTTCTAAAAGCCGCTTAGCCATGGCGTTTACATTTGCGCCGCTGCGGCGACCACTGCCGTCGGCGGGGACTTGGACGCCTGTCACCGGACGACTCGCGGCGGAGGCGGGGCTGCCCTCCGTGCGGCGTGTTCGGTCGGCAGCGTCCGCGGATGCCGTCCGGCTCGATGAGGACCTGGCGACGGTTTCCCGGCACCTCGCGCGAGCACAAGACCGGCTCGCACGCGCTCGGAGTCGCAGGATGAGCCAATGCCTACTCCTCGTTGAGCTTTGCACCCAAACTCGGGTGCTGCACAAAAACCCCTCCGGGAGCACCGGATGAGGGGGTTGGCGGGGGACCGCTCCACGGCCTGGCGCACTAGGCGAGCATGGCTAGAATGTCTGCCCGCCGCCTTCGATGGACAGCCTCTCAGTGGCTGCTTAACCCGGGTCCTCCCGGCGTGATCGGCGCTGCTATCGGATTGTGGGTCGCACTGCTCCCGGTGGGATGGCTGGATACGCTGCGGGTTGTGGCGCTGGTTCTTTCGGGGGTCGCGGTAGTGTGGGCACTTGTGGCGACATTCTACAGCATCGGCCGTCGGGATAGGGTGGAGCGAAAGCGTCTTGCCCGCGAAGCTGGGCAGTTGGCGCATGACATCTATACCGTAATGCAAGAGTACTTCTCGGCAGAATGGGACTTTAAGCATGCGCGCAGCATGGAAGATTCAACGAAAGCGTCTAAGCAGCTAGACCTGGCGCGTATCTCTATTCGCGAACAGTACTTTAGGCTTTACGGCTCGCAGATCGCGAAATTTCCTAGAGGACCTAAATGAAGTTGGGCTCTTAAGCAACGGGTCTACGCTCGCCCTAGCGCGCAAAATGAATCAGACGAACGCGCCCGAGTTTGACGACATTGTGACGATGATGCGTCGGCTGGCGGACCTAGGCAACTGATTCGATATGCCAAAACTTCGCGTCGATTCCAGGCTCAAAGACGGCCAACGAGGCAGCAGAGGTTGCGACAGAAGACCTTCGCGAAGAGCCTGAGTCTTATCTGCCAGGCGCCTGTTGCAGACCGCGGGCGTATGGAACCGGGCAAAGTCGCGCGCGTGCGCCGGGGGCCCTCGCCCCCCTTCGCGGAGCGGTTGCCATTCAGTTGCCATACGGTGCCATTTTGAACGTCACGCGAAGAACCCGGACGGCACGCGGCGACACGAGTTCCCGCGCGAAAACCCATACGCCACAAGGCTAAACGTCATTCGGCGTCATGGATCATCATCCGACGTCACGACGCACGGGCGGATTCGAATCCCGCTGGGGCTAAGCTTTTGGAAACATGCCAACCGCCGACGTTTTGAGTGTCTCGCGTCGGCGGCCGCATTTCTATTTACGGTTTCAGTGAGAAGACCGTGCCAAGGCCATGCGCGCCACCGGCGGACGTCGTTCCGTACAGCGTGCCGTTTACGTTAACGAGTTCGGCGTGCGGCGAAGAGCCGTCGCCGCCGTCGAAGCTGTAAAGCACCTTCTCCGTGCCGTCCAGGGCGATGCAAGACACGGTGCCATTGGTATGCGCACCGCCGTTTGACGTCGTGCCGTAGAGCTTGCCATTGACGTCAATCAGAGATGCCTGGGGACCGCTGCCGTCCAATCCGTTGCCGAAGCTGAGGAGTACCGTTTCCGCGCCCCCGGGTTTAATGCTAAAGACCGTTCCGTGGTTATTCTCGCCGCCGGATGCCGTCGTTCCGTATAGCGTTCCCGTTACGTCGAGGAGTCCGCCGTACGGGGAACGGCCATCGTCTTGCCCGGCGAAGTCGTGCAGAACCTTTTCGGACCCGGCAATCGTAATGCTAAAAACCGTGCCCTTGCGAGCGTTGCCGCCGAGCGGCGTCGTTCCGTACGTCGTACCGTCTACCTGGGTCAGCCCGGCGTACGGAGACGCGCCGTCCTTTCCTCCGCCGAAGTAGTGCAGCGGTTTCTCCGCGCCAGCTGTGGTGATACTAAAGGCCGTTCCGCAGGAACCGCTACGGAATGCGCAGTCGGAGTCACCGCCGATGGTCGTCGTTCCGTATAACGTACCCTTTACGGCGATCAAAGGTGCATGAGGTTGACCGCCGCCGGAAACCCCTGAAAAGTATACAGCACGGTTTCGGTACCGCTCGGGGTGACACTAAAGACGGTACCGCATCCGCCGTAATAAGACTGAGTGCCCGAGCAATGATACGTGCCGGGGCCGCCCCCGCCGTACGTCGTTCCGTAGAAGGTGCCGCCCACATCGAGTAGGCTTGAGTACGGAAACGCGCCATCGCCGTTCGAGCCGAAAGCGTGCAGCACGCTCTCCGTCCCTCCCGGCGTAACGCTAAAAACCGTTCCGCAGCCGTCGTGCCGGCTGGTAGTGACGCTGCAGGAAGCACCGCCCCGGGCCGTGGTCCCATACAGCGTGCCGTCCGCGTAGATTAAGCCGGCCTCCGGACTAGCGCCGTCACGTCCTCCGCTAAAGCTATACACCACGTGGTATTTCGTGCTACTGCTGGGCGCGATGAGCGTTGAGGTTTGCGGAATTGCGCGGCCTGTGCCGAGCGTCGCTTGCGAGACGCTGCAGCCTGCCAGCAATGCCGCCGCAACGCCCAAACTGATAGCGCTGCGACCGTCGGCGAGGATTCTCACGTGCGCTGCCTCCGTAAACTGAAATGTGAGGCCAAGCTTTGACCTTGGCGGCCTTCACTCCCAGCAAGGAAGCAGCTTGTGAACCGCAGGATCGCCTATGCCACACCTCGGTGCGGACCATCCTCCAAAGTCCGGCGCCGTTGACCTCAACGGGGACGGCCCGTCTCTGTTAACGCTCTTTTGTGCGATGTACCGCAACGACGATGGAGGT
Source organism: Vulcanimicrobiota bacterium (assembly GCA_963844705.1). GTDB lineage: Bacteria > Vulcanimicrobiota > Vulcanimicrobiia > Vulcanimicrobiales > Vulcanimicrobiaceae > Cybelea. Next base: position 1,525,364 of record CAWJPI010000001.1, read on the forward strand.
ACCGGCCGAGGCGCGGGTCTCCCGAGGCGCCCGGAGAACCTCTGGGAATCATGAGAGCTCTTAGTCGATCCGACCTGACATCCGGTCAGTAACGGTTCGGCGCGAAGTTTCCTGATGGCCACGTTACCCACCGGAACGGTTACGCTGCTCTTCAGCGACATCGAAGGAAGCACCAAGCGCTGGACGGAGCATCCCGAGGAGATGGCGCGAGCGCTGCGCCGCCACGACGAAGTGTTGCGCTCGACGATCGAAGCCGGTGGCGGCCACGTGTTCAAGACCATGGGCGATGCCTTTTGCGCGGTCTTCTGGCGTCCGCAGGACGCAATCGCGGCCGTCATCGATGCTCAGCGTTTACTGATCGCAGAGGATTTCTCCGACGTGGACGGATTGCGGGTGCGCATGGCGTTGCACACCGGAACCACGTACGAGCGCGACGGCGACTACTTTGGCCCGACGGTGAATCGAGTCGCGCGCATCTTGTCGATCGTCAATGGCGGCCAGGTCGTGCTCTCCAGGACAACGGCAGAACTCGTGCGCGACGCCATGCCGCCGGAAAGCGACCTTCGCGACCTCGGCGGTCACCGGCTCAAAGATCTGGTAGAGCCGGAGCGCGTGTGGCAGTTGATCGCGGCCGGGCTTCCAGAAAAGTTCTCGCCTCTTCGCTCGCTCGAAACGCTGCCGAACAATCTGCCGCAGCAACTCACCGCGCTGATCGGACGAGACGAAGTCGTCGCGGAGGTCGAGACGCAGATGACGCAATGTCGGCTGGTGTCGTTGGTGGGTACCGGCGGCGTCGGCAAGACCCGCGTCGCGCTGCAGGTTGGTGCGAACCTGCTAGACGGCTCCGAGGACGGCGTGTGGTTTATCGACCTCGCTCCGCTGAGCGATCCGGGATTCGTCGCCGGAACGATCGCGTCAACGCTGGGCGTACGAGAAGTCCACGAACGCCCGCTGCTCGAGACGCTCGTCGATTATCTGAAGCGCAAGCGGCTGTTGCTGATCCTCGACAACTGCGAGCACGTGATCGAGGAAGCGGCGAAGGTTGCCGACACGATCGTACGCGGCTGCCCCGAGGTGCGGGTGCTGGCGACCAGCCGCGAGCCGTTGCGTATCGCCGGCGAGCGCGCGTTTCCAATGCCAACGCTCGCACTCCCTGCCCCTGACGCTACGCTTGCCGTCGAGGATGCGGGCACGTTTGGGGCCGTCGCGTTGTTTGCCGAGCGTGCCGCTGCCGCGGATGACCGGTTTGCTTTGAGCGTTGAGAACCTCCCCGTCGTGTTGGAGATCTGCCGCCGGTTGGACGGAATCGCGCTGGCGATCGAGTTAGCGGCGGCTCGCGTGAAGATGCTGACGCCGCGGCAGCTCGCGCAGAACCTGGACGAACGCTTTCGCGTCCTGACCGGAGGGAGCCGGACGGCTTTGCCGCGCCAGCAGACGATGCGCGCATTGATCGACTGGAGCTTCGATCTCCTGAGCGCCTCGGAGCAGCGCCTCTTCGGGCGGCTTTCGATCTTTGCCGGAGGATGGACGCTCGCGGAAGTAAGCTCGGTATGCTCCGACGAGCAGCTCGCCGGCGGCGCGCTCGATAGATGGGAGGTTTTCGATCTTCTTTCTTCGCTGGTTGAGAAATCGCTGGTCGTCGCCGAGCCGGCGGGGGAAGAGCAGCGGTACCGACTACTCGAGTTGAACGCGAGACTACGCCCGCGAGCGGTTGACGCAGAGCGGCGAACTCGAGTCGGTCGCCCGAGCGCACGCAGCGGCCTATCTCGATCTGGCGCATCGTTTGTGGGAAGCGTTCGACGAAACGACCGACCGCGTCTGGCTGCAGCAAACCGCTCCCGAAATGGATAACTGGCGCAGCGCCATCGGCTGGGCGGTCGGCGCGCGCGCCGACGTGCTGCTCGGGCAGCGCCTCGTGGCAAAGCTGGGCGACGTGTGGCACAGTTTTGCGGCCAGCGAAGGATTGCGCTGGGTACGGCTCGCGTCCGAGATGGTCGACGAAGCGACACCGACGACGGTCGTTGCGTACCTCGATCTCACCGAGGCGCTGCTGTACGAATCGGTTGGCAGAATCAAGTCGAGCTACGCTCCCGCCGAACGTGCGGGCGAGCGCTTTCGCGAGCTGGGCGACGCGATGGGCGTGGCCCGCGCGCAACATATCGCGGGTTGTTCGCTGGCGCGCCGCGGGCAGATCGCGCAAGGCGAAGCGCTGCTGGAAGCGGCACTCGAAACGTTCCGCATTGCGGGCGCGCGCAGGCTGATGGGGCGCACGCTGCGTCGTTTGGCGACGGCCCGGGAGGATGCCGGCGATCTTGCAGCCGCGCGGGCGCTGTACGCGGAGGCTCACGCGATCTTCAAGGCGACCGGTGCCGAGAGAAACGCGGCTGCGATGGCGGGTTTCTTGGCCGAACTCGAGTTCCGCGAGGGCCACACGGAGGCTGCCCTCCGGCTCGCCACTGAGGCGCTGGGCGACGACCGGCAGATCAACGACGAGATCCACGTGATGACCAGCCTTACCAACGCTGCAGCTTATCTTATCGCGCTCGATCGTCACGACGAATCGCTCGCGCGTTCCCGCGAAGCACTGACGCTTGCGATGCGCCACGATAATGGCGTGCTCGCCGCGATTGCCTTGCTGCACTCAGCCGCCGTCGCGGCGTTACGCGACGCGGGTGAGGCCGGCGACGCGCGCGACGATCGGGCTCGCGCCGCCCGTTTGATCGGGTTCGTCAACGCCCGCCTCGGCGAACTCGAACATCAGCACGAATACACCGAGCAACGTGAACACGACCGCGTCGTCGCCGCGCTGCGAGAAGCGATCGGCGACCCCGAACTTGCGCGGCTCATGGCCGAAGGGCATGCGTGGGACACCGATCGCGCCGTCGCGGAATCGTTTATTATTTAAAACGTCAGATCGGAGAGTCGCAGGTCGATCTGACCGCCCGATGGACCGAGGCAGCCGACGTATGAATGCTGACGGATTGCCCTTCAGGCTCGCCCGGCGGCGAGCTCAAACTCCAGGTCGAAGTGCCACCGCCCGGGTAAGCCCAGCACTCGACCTTGGCGCCTCCGCTTCCCTCGGCACACCACAGATTGGAACCGACCACCGCTCCGTCTTGCGCGGTGTTTGCCGGCGTATTCTTCAGCCCGACAATGAATGGTGAGACGACGTCGGAGTAAGTGCTATAGCAGCTGTCGTTGAGCACGGCCGAGGTGACCTCGGTAAGGGTCGCACCGCTCAGCTTACTCGGGTAAAGGGCAGTCTGGTACACGCCTCCGGCCTCTTGATCCGTGAGCGCCAGGTACTTGCCGTCCCACATCGTGCCGCCGGGGAAGTTAATCGTTCCACTGAACGAGAGGGTCTTCATCGAGCCAGCGCCTTTGGGAAGCTCGCATATCGCGTTACTGCTGTTCTCACCCTCGGCGACGAGATCGCCTTTTTTGTCGTAACCCGCGGGCCACATGTAGTAGCAGGCGCCGGAGTCGCTATGGGTAACCGGGCCTCCGCCGCCGTGGGGCCAGACGTCGATGCTGCCGGGGCCGCTCACGCTGTTGAAGTTGGTGACCGCAAGATCACCGGTTTTATCGACGGCGCACCCGATGGGATATCCGGTGTCGCTAAAGGTGGCGATGGGGCTGGTTCCGCCGTGAGTGTATTCTTCCGTCGTTCCGCTACCGAAGTTGGTAATATAGATGTCGCCGGTCTTGTTGACGCATTGCCCGTAGGGTTCGTCGAGTCCGGTGAGCGTGCCCACGGCGCCCCCGCTCGGGTAACTATAGACGTAAACGTCGTTGGTCGCCCAATCGGAGACGTAGAGCAGGTCTGAACGGTGGGCGAGAGGATTCATCCACGATTTGCCGCGATCGGTGTGCGCGGGCCGCGGCACGTAGTGCGCCATCGTCAGCGAGGCAACGCGCTGCACGGAGAGCGCCGTTAACCCCGTCTCATAACCGCTCGGGGCCGCGCCGCTGGGAATACCGGCGCCCGAGGGTACGCCGCCGCAGCCGGAGAGCACTGCCGCTGCAACCGTTACTCCGAGGGGGTACCGGGCGAAACTCGAAATTTTTCATTTTAAAGGGTTCGACGGCGTGCCGCCGAGGCCCCGTTCGGTTGGGGGCCCGCCTGCCACCAGGAAGAGCGGAAATCCACCACGACGAGCCGATTCGACAAGCGTGCCACCTCGCCGGCGGCCGACTGCTTCGATTTCAATCAGCCGCTCGATCTGCGGCCCGTCAACGACCAATAGCCAAGACTCACTGCGATGAACGCGGGAGCCAGCCCACGCCCCACGAGCTGGTCATTCCGTTGTTGAAGCTATGCCAATACGACCAAATGTTCACCGCGTTTACCGTGGACCCGTACTTGTAAACGTCGATGCTGTGGGTCGCCGCGTTGGCCGCCGCGAGCTTGGTGCTGTTGCCATTCACGTGAGCGTAGCGGACCGTGCTTCCGGAATTTAGCACCAAAGGGCTGTTGGTCAGGTTTACGCAGACAGGACAGCCTTTGTAGACCCAGATCTCGTTCGCATTCGGATCTACCGAGACGAGGTTGCCGACGTGATCGATGTCGAGGCCGCCGGCCGACGTGTTCTGGAACCCGGTCGCAACCACACCCCCCCCACTGCAGTGTGCGAAGTAGACGAGAACGGGGGTTGAGAAGGTGAACGCCGTCACAAAGCAGTTTCCGTTATTGGTCATCGCCACGCCGACGGCTTCCTGCGTCATCGCAGCGTTCGTATAATCGTGGTTGCACGCGTGGGAGGGGAGCGTGCAGATCGTCAGGCTGCCGGTACCGAGGCCGTCGAACGTGGCGACTGCGATATTTCCCTTCGCGGCGACGTTGCTTGCGGCGTCTTGCGGTTTGCCGTACGTATCGGTGACACTCGTGCCGATCTGTCCCCCGCACCACCCATGACCGTAGACGCTGATCGAGAGACCCGCGATTTCGATCAAGTTCTGATCCCCGGATGTTGCAATATTCGTCGGCTGCGTCCCCACCAAACAGTTCGGCGCAGCGTTGCCGATGTTGGCTTGGACGTAGTCATAGCCCAGGACGGTCGCGGCGCTGGGATCCGCTACGTAGATATCTTTAGCGAACCCCGGTACCGGAATTCCGGCATGCGTAACGTTGACCGATGGTAGCGACGAAGTGTTTGAGGGCGAACTGCCCGAACAGCCCGCAACGAGAAGAGCAGCAATCGTGAGAACGAGCCGCTTGGAAAACGAAGGCATAGGCGTTAAACCTCCCACCGGAAGCCCGGCAGAGCAATGGGTCGTTATCTTACCCTGCAGGCCAGGAAACTCCTGCTCTGCCTGCGGCCATGCTAGCGACGCGGGCGGTTTTTGACCAGCGTGGGCGGCAAACTTTACGGCACCCTTCTTCGGCCCCGTCGGCTGCGGAACGGTCCTCTCCTTACCGTTGTAAACTTAAATCTCATCGACTCTTAGCCGCTTCGCGGCGAAATGCGCGGGGCAGCGCCAACGGCATCGTGGAACTCAAGCCACGATGCCGTTCTTTCTACGTGTGCTCGCCGGCTTTTGCGCAATACTCTGCCTCTCTCCGACGGCGGCATGGCCGAACGTATCTTCGCGAGAGGAGAACTGGGAAAGCCAAGTTGGCCGGCAGCGTTACTACGAGTACCTCCAACGCGGCGAGATCGTCCCGCCGCAGTCGCCCCTCTATCGAACGCTCGACCCCATCGGACGTGCAATCGCCGCGGTTGCCGACCGCCAGTACTTTGCGCCGTTCCATTTCATCATCCTGAACGAGCAGACGCCCAACGCTTTTTCGATGCCGGGGGGAAACGTCTACGTGACGACCGCATTGTTGTCGTTTCTACGGGATAGAGACGAACTCGCGGGAGTGATCTGCCATGAAGTCAACCACGATATCCACCACGATATGTATGACGTCTTCGAAGCGACGCAGAACGGCGAGTCGCCGGAAGATCCCAACGTAAGGGCCTACGAACGCGCCGCCGAGACGAACGCCGACCGCGCCGGCGCCTATACGTGCGCTAAGGCCGGCTTCAACCCCTGGGGGATGGTGTGGAACTTCAGGCTGTACCGTCAAACGATGGGCGTCAGCAATAACGGCGGCGCCGACCACCCGAGCGACCAGCAGCGTGAGGCCGATCTCGTCGCGCTGTTCGCAAGTCACCGGTGAACGTTTGGACGATTCGACGACGACATCGCCAGGGCAGCCCCGCTAGGGGCGTCGCGGCAGGTGGCGCAACGTCAGTATTCGGCGTACCCGCAATATCGATCGTATCCGCAGTACGGACAGCAGTACCAGCAATATGGACAGCAGTACCAGCAATATGGGCAGTACCCCCCGCAACAATACGCGCCCTACCCGCCCCCGCCGCCTCCATGTTATCCCGGTTGTTAGGAGCGTAGGGTCCTAACCTTGCGTAACTCCTAGGGTTCCGACGCCTCGCGCCGAACTGCACGGCGCGCGTTAATTTCGGAAGGGGACAATGACGTCACCGGGCGACGATGGGAACGGCGTTATTAAGCTTTACGCGGCCTTTCCAAACCACTTAAAGCTCGCGCTCGTTCTCGGCATCATTCTGCTGGTGGGCTGCCCGCTGATCGGAGTGACCCTCTCATTCGTCCCGGGAGTCGTGCCGCTGATGGTGATTCTGACCGTGCTTACTATCTGCATGACGGCATTTAATCTGCTCCGCGTGCTCGCCCTATCGAGGCCCGCACTCATAATTGACGACGCGGGAATAACCTTTAGAAATATTTCGATGCCGTGGAGCATAATCTCGTCGGTCGCTCCCGTTCAAACCAGCACGGGAACTCGTTTGGGAATCGCACTGACCGATTGCGATAAGGTTTATATCCGCGAGGACCTGGCCGGACGAAAGATGCTAATGAAGGCGCTCCGTCGTTCGCTGGATCGATACGGGGCGCTGCCCATTCCACCCATGAAAAACCTGAGGATCGATCAACTGCAATCGCTCATCACTGCGGCGTGGCCATCGTGATCCCCGATGGCGCAGTACCTCCGCATATGGCGACGGGACGGCTGTAGAACGACGGCGTAGGAGCTCCGACGCCTTGAGCGGAGGCCGCCCGTCGCTGCGGCGGTGCCGCGGCGGAGGGTTAAGAGACGATTATCCACCTTATCAAAGTTGGTATTTCTCTTTCTATGTTTGCCTAGTTGCCTTCTGTTAGCTTTGAAGCATGCACCTGCTTTAAGAGATTGAAAGGTGGAAACACAATGCGTCGTTTCTCGGGGAACCTGGTAATTCTCGCGGCATCGTGCGCGCTCGCGGCGTGTGGGGGCCCAAGTACGGGCCTTTCCACTACACCGACAACTTCATTGAACGCGCCCGTTGGAACGGCGGAGTCCGCCGCCCAGCAGATTCGAAATGCCGCCACCCGTGCGCGAGTGGCGGGGTTAGCGAGAACCAAAGTCAAGCACGTTTTCGTGCTCGTTCAAGAGAACCATACCTTCGACCAAATCTTCGGGCTCTATCCCGGCATCGGCGGCCAGTACGTCGAAAATCTAGGAACCTACCTGGCGCAAGAGACCGACTGCCAGTACGATCCCGAGACGTCCGGGTGCCAGCGCCCGTTCCTCATCTCGGCGAATCAGAACAGCCCCAACTACGTTCCGGACGCACCCGACATCGATGGCGGTAACAACGGCCGTTTCGATCAAGAGGTCTCGATCGACCGCGGCAAGATGGACGACTTCCTCGTCGATAACGAAGCCGGAGTGCCGCCGCTGGGGCCGACGCCGAGCCCCCAACAGATCGAGTCGCACAACGAATCGACCGCGATCGAGGGCGTCTACGATTGCGACACGGTCCCCTACCTTTGGTACTATGCGAAGAATTTCGCCCTCTTCGATCACTACTTCCAGGCGAATACCGGCGACTCCACGCCGAGCAACATCCAGCTTTTCTCGGGTCAGATCGGACAGACCGAGGCGGCCGCGGGTGAAGGCATTCCCTCGGAACCGCTTCCGAGCGGCGGCTACAGCGACGGCGTACCGATCTCGAACGACGACAATCCGCCGCCGGCGGACCTGAAGTTCCCCGTTACGTCCTACTCGGGAGACAGCAGCACGTTCCAGAGCTATGCAACGATGCCCGTACTCCTTAGCCCGCAAATGGACCGCGCGGCCCAACAGTCAAAGGTCGTCGGCTACGAAGGCCGCGACATCTCCAAGGAGGCGAACGCCAACCGTCAGTCGCTCCCGTGGGCGTGGTACGAGGAGGGCCTCTACACCTCGGGCGCCGGGTTCTCGGCGCACCACACTGCGCCCCTCTACTTCGACTACATCAACAACCCGCGATCGGGCTTCGCGTCGAAACACACGTTGCGCGACAACGCCAAGAGCAACGGCCTGATCTCCGACATTCAAAAAGGGACGCTGCCGTCTTCGGGCGTCTTCTGGGTGAAAGGCGGAAACGAGAATACCTACGGCTTGGTTCCCGCAGACCCGATCTTTACGAACAGCCCGTCGGGTTCCAAGTACTACGTCGGTGACGACGATCACCCGGGCAGCGGCAGCTCCGATCATCAGGTTGCCGAAGCCTATCTCGCCGAAGTCGTCAACGCCATTGCAAAGAGCAAGTACTGGAAGGACTCCGTTATCGTCGTAACCTGGGACGACAGCGGCGGCTTCTACGATCACGTGCCGCCTCCGGAAGTGGGACAGACCTGCCCGCAAGATCGCAGCGGACCGGAAGAGGGTTACGCGTGCGGCGACGGCGTTCGCCTGCCCGCACTCGTGATCTCCCCCTTCTCCAAAACCGGCGTCGTGGTGCACGACTTCGCCGATCACGGTTCGGTCTCCAAGCTCATCGAAGCGATCTTCGGTCTGCCGACGTTCGCGTCGTTGCCCGATGAAGCCAAGGGCGTTTCGGAGGGCCTCTCCCCGGCCGACGGCGATCGCGCGACATCGGATCTCTTCGACGCGCTCGACGAACAGAAACTCCGCGGGGGTGGCTCGCTCAATCCTCCATCGCTCGCGGAGATCTCCGCGCCCGCCGCTCCGCCGAAGATGAGTTGCTCGACGTTGGGAATCACGCCGATCTCGTCGCCCGCGTCGCTTCCCGCCAACTACGAAACCGCGGGGTATTACTTGCACCAGCAACTCGAGGGATCGCGTCACGCCGTGATGCTTCCTCGGCGTAGAGACGACGACGACTAGGGGCCTCGAGTCCTCGTTCGTTTTTGAACCCAGCGAGCCCGGCGCGACGCGCCGGGCTCGCTTTCCGCTTCAAAGGAGTTCGGTGCGAGCCTAAAAATCATGATACACCGCTGTGGAGCAGAAGGTCTTCATTAGTCGAGCCGGCGCCGATGCGCCGTTTGCTTCCGAAATCGGCCGCGTCTTCGAAGACGCCGGCTATCAGGTCATTCTGCAACAGTGGGACTTTGCCAATCGCAGCTTCATGGAACGGATGCACGCGGCGCTCGCAGAGGGTGCACGGGTCGTCGCGCTGCTTTCCCCCGACTACCTGCGCAGCGATCATTGTGAGGCCGAATGGCAGAGCGCCATCGCCCACGATCCGCTCAACACGAAGTCACGGCTGGTGCTGCTGCGCGTCGCGGAGTGCGAGCCCGTGGGCCTCCTCAGCAGCCTCGCCTATTGGGACCTCGTCCCCATCCGCGACAATTCGGAGCTGCTGCGTGGGATTCTCCTGGACGCGCTGCGGGAAGGTCGGCGAAAATCGGCCCCCGGCGGCGCGTACTGGCGCGAGCCGAGGACGATTATCGATCTCGAAGCGATCCGTTCGGTACCCAGTTTCAGCGGACGCGAGGAAGAGCTCGAGGCCATCGCCGCAGCTCTGACCGGTGAGGGAAGCGTCTGCGCGGTACACGGTCTGGGCGGCGTCGGAAAATCGTCCATCGCGCGCGAATATGCCTGGCGCAACCGCGACCGCTACGCCGTCGTTTGGTGGCTGGCCGCGCAGAGCGAAGACGGGATCGTCAACGGCCTGCTGCGCCTGGGAGCGCTCTTTACGCGCGGCCTCGATCAGCTTCCCGACCGCCGCACCGCCGCGCAGCAGGTGACGCGCTCGATGCTGAGCGGATTCGCCAAGCCGGTGCTCCTGATCTTCGATAACCTCGAAGACGAGCGGCTGCTGCGGACGTGGCACCCACGCACCGGCTCTCGCGCGCTGGCGACGTCGCGCAACGCCGCGTGGAGCGCCGACGTTTGCACGATCCCGCTCGATATCTGGCCGCTGGAGACCGCCGCAGGCTATCTTCGGCGCGAGAGCCGCCGCGCCGACTTGAGCGGCGACGAGGCGCGAGCCATCGCGCAGACCCTGGGGGCGTTGCCGCTAGCGGTCTCGCACGCGGCGGCCGCGCTGCGCGGCATGCGGATGGTCTCGCCGGAGCAATACATCGCGCGTATCAGCGAACACTTGGCTCAGGCGCCGCGCAACGCCGAGTACCCGCGCTCGGTCTTTGCGACGTTTCGCACGGCGATCGCCGCAGCCGAACAGCAGACACCTGGCGCGGCGGCGTTGCTCTGCTTTGCGGCACGGTTCGCCACCGATGCGATCCCCGGCGAACTCTTCCGCCAAACCGTTGACCTGTACCCGGAGACCTTGCTCCCGGTTCTGCCCGACGAGCCGCCGGCGCTGGATCTTCACGCTGCCGTCGGCGAACCGATGCGCGTCGAGAATGCGCTCGGCGCGCTGGATCAGCTCTCGCTGCTCTCGTTTGCCGCGGCGTCGCAAACGTTCGCCGTGCACCGGCTCGTGCAGCTCGTCGCCCGCGATCTCGTGAGCGATGGCGGGCTGGGCTGGAGCGAGTGCGCCGCCGCAGTAGCCGATGCCGTCTTCCCGCAGGTCGAGTTCGGTGAGATCGATTTCGCCGCGCGGCCGCAGTGCGAACGCTTGCTCGCACACGTGCGAGCCGCACTGAGTGCCCCATCCGATGACGTTGAGTCCCTGCCGGCGGCCCGCCTCGCGGAGCGCTGCGCGGTGTATCTCCGCGAGCGTGGCGATTACGATGCAGCGGAGACGCTGCAGAAATACGCGCTGACCGTCTTCGAAAAGGCGTACGGGCCCGATCACTCCGCGGTTGCGACGAGCCTGTATCACCTCGCAAACGTGTACTGGCGCCAGGGACGGTATCGGGAGACCGAGCCGCTCTTCACGCGCGCGGTGGCCACACAAGAGCGAGCGCTCGGGGCCGATCACCTCGACGTCGCGATGAGCCTGAACGGCCTGGGCGTCGTCTGTCGCGACCAAGGACGCTATGCAGAAGCCGCTTCGCTACACGAACGCGCGCTCGCGATACGCGAACGACGGCTCGGTGCCGATCACACGCTCGTCGCCCAGAGTCTCAACAACCTCGGAATCGTCCGCTTCGACCAGGGTCGCTACGCCGAGGCCGAATCGCTCTATGGACGCGCCCTGGCGGCGCTGCCTCCGGACGACCCTAGCACTTCATGGATCCGCGACAACCTGGCGCGCCTCTGCCGCGATCTCGGACGCTTCGAAGAGGCCGAGCAACAGTACGTGCGGGCGCTGGCGATCCGGGAGCAGACGCTCGGCCCCGATCATCCCGACGTCGCGTTTCCTTTGAACAATCTGGCGATGCTGTATCGCGACCAGAGACATTACGCGCAAGCGGAGTCGCTCTACCAACGAGCCCTAAAGATTCGCAGCCGGGTGTTCGGACCCGATCATCCGAGGATGGCCTCCACGTTGAACGGCCTCGCGGTATTATATCGCGACCAAGGCCGGTACGAAGAGGCCGCGCCGATATTCGCACGCGCGCTGGCGATACGCGAAAAGGCTCTCGGCCCCGAGCACGCCGACGTCGCAACGAGCCTCGACGAGCTGGCGCGGCTGTATCTGGAACAAAAGGCGTATGCCGATGCCGAGCCGCTGTTTGCGCGTGCGCTCGCCATTCGCCAGAAAGCGCTCGGCCCCGATCACCTGGATGTGGCGACGAGCCTCAACGACCTCGCCGCGCTAAACGAAGCTCTAGGGAACGTTTCCGAGGCGCGGTCCTTGCACGCACGCGCGCAGTCCATCCGCGCCAAGGCGCTCGCCCCCGATCGTCCCGTGGCCTAGCGCGCCGGTAGCCGGCGCCCTCCTACGGGGAGATCGGCGCATCGTCGAACTCGAAGCGCAGCGTCGCGTCGTCGTTCGGGGAGACCGTGAGGTTGATCCGGCCGCCGTCCATCACGATGTGCGTCGCATGCGTGTGCCCGCAACGCGGCCCCAACCAGCCAAAAGGCGGATCGTGGTCCATGTCGCGCGAGAAGCTGTAGATCGTGCGATCGCCGTTGGTTCGATTGAAGGAGAGAACGTACGGTTTACAGGTGGCCGCCCCCTCGGAGTAGATCGCGAATTGACCTCCGCTGCCGTACGTTATCAGCGCGCAGAGGTCGCCGGTATAGCAGTCGTTGACGGCCCGGCCGACCGCGCCGCCGGCGAAATCGATGCGCTGCGCCACGTCCGACGAGAATTCCGGCGTACCCGACTGTGGCTCGACGCTCGGCCCGGCGGGTGCTTGAACCTGGAACGTGCGATACCAGGGCGCGCCTAAAGGCGGCGGACGGAAAAACTGCGGCGGACGGACGTGCGCCGGCACCGCAGACGGAGGCCCCGCTACCGGACAGGCCTCAACCGACGCGGTCTGGCTGCGCCCGCCCGTGTACTGCGTTCCCCCGTTGCCCATGGCGCCGGGAATCAGATATTGCTTGTACAACTCGGGCGTGCCGGCGTAGTCGTTGTTCGCAGTTTGCGGGTCGGGTGCGTCCAGCATCTTGACATTGAGTCGGCCGTTGACGCCGAACTGCGAATACACCGCTGCGCTCCAGGCCCACTGCACGGTAACGCCAGGACGCGACGCCGAGAACGTCGCGGACCAGGTGATCGGGCCGCTGTAGCCCGGAATGAAATCTTGCGGCGCCTTGAAAGGCATGCCGTCGTAGAACGCTTCGGGAATCTGCGAGGGCTTGTACGTGAGCGACCACGAGTCGTCCTCCCACCATCGCTGGGGCTGATCCGTTCGACCGGTCGAGGACGATCGTGCTGTCGGGCATGTCGATCGTGTACGGCCACTCTCCGAACGTAATGCGCGACTGCTTCACGTCGATCCGAATGGGCTCCGCACCGAGGCTTTGGCCGTCGCTGCGCACGTCTTCGAGCACGCTGGAGAACCAAATCGTCGATCCGGCGGGAATGTGGGTGTCGTTGTACTGATTGATGAGCACGCGGATGCTCGACGTGCACGAACCGAGGTCTTGCGCTCGCGCCTTGGCGGCGCACGCAGAGAGCAGCACGATTGCCGCAACGATGGAGATTGCACGTAGGAGACACATGAGTTCGATGCCCTCCCTCACTCGCAATGGAGATGGGCGTTGCTCGACGTCTAATCGACGCCGAGCATCGCCCTACTCCCGCTACTCCACATTGAAGACCCTTTTCCTTAGTACTCTCTTAACGATTCCCCGCTGCGGCTTGTGACCCCGCCGGGAAGGCGTCAAGGCTGCGCGACCACCACCTTCCCATCGGTGTTGCCCGCGGCGTCGGTGTAGAATCCGACCATCTCGCCGCGATCGTTCAAGCCGTTTACCACGGTGCTGCCGACGCCGTTGGAATCGTTGACCGATTGCCATTTTGCATGCGAGAGCGGCCGCGACAGCAGAAAGCCGTGCATCACGCCGGCGCTGTCATCATCGCTGCCGACGATTTGATCGCCGTCACGCTAACGCTGACCCCGCCCGGCGGTTTCACCGCGAGGGTTTCCGTATTCCGCACGCCGGCGGCCAAGCTTGTCCTATTCCTTCGGCATCGTGCCCGGTGCGAGCGCGTCGGCGAGGGCCTTGAGCACCGCTACCGCACCAAGTCCCGCATTACCATTCTTGTCGTACGCCGCTTGACCGCTCGTCGCTTCAACGGCGATCGTCAGCCGCTGCGGCGCGAGGTAGCCGACAGCTCCCGACGCTCCAGCGAAACCCAGCGTCTGGCCCATCCACGGCCCGAACATGATCACGCCGAGGCCATAGTTGAAGGCTCGCGTGTTGGCGCGGCACGCATTGCAGCCGGCTTTGGGCTTCCCCAGACCGACGATGCTGGGCACGATCTGCGCTCGAGACGAGGCCGCTGAGAGCAGCTTGCCCGAAGCGACCGCCTCGATCGAGCGGCTGAGATCGGTAACGTCCGTCGACTCGACGGCGCCGTCGATCGTCGTCCACGACGGATTCCAGTACGTCCCCTCCTCGTAGAACGGCACGCCGGGCTTGACGCCGAGCGTCTCGCGCCGCTCCGAGGTAAATGAGTGCAGTACCGGCGCGGGAACTTGCGGCGTGCTCGATTGCGTCGTTTGCGTGAGAGCCATCGGCGCGAGCACGTAGCGCCGCAGCGCGTCGGCCAGCGGCATGCCCGTAATCTTCTCGAGTACCCGGCCGAGGATGACGTAGTTCGTGTGCGAGTAGCCCCAGTTCGTGCCCGGCGCAAACTCCATTGGCTTCGAGACGCCGAAGTGGATCAGCTCCTCGGGTGTAAATTGCCGGAACGGGTTGTGATAGAGCGCCTCCTGGAGCTCGGGCTGGTACACGTAATCCGCGTATCCCGACGTCATCTGCGCGAGGTCGCGCAGCCTGATGCGCTGTGCGTCGGGAAGGTCGGGAAAGTATTTCGAGAGCTTGGTATCGAGCGTCACTCGCCTTTGGTTGACCAGCTCGAGCAGCAGCGTGGACATATACGTGAACGCCAAGGCACCATTGCGAAAGTGCATCTGCGGTGTCGCGGGAACGCCGGTCATCGACTCGCCGAACGCCCCCGTGTAGACGTTTTGCCCGTTCGAGCGAACCTGCACGATCGCGGCCTTGAGGTGCAGCTTCGCCATCGAACTCCGGACGACGCGCTCGATCGTCGCTGCATCGGGCGCCGCCGCCCGCGCGGGCGCAACCGTGGCAAAAAGCCCTAGAGCCAGCGCAACGGCAACCTTCATGCGTCTTCCTCCAGCCTATTGATTGCTGAAGACGGCGCCGTGGGGCATCGCCGGGCCGTTCCAGCCGTCGGGCCACATCCGAGTGAAGTCGATCGACTGCGGGTCGAGCGTCAACTCGCCGGTGTCGCGATTTATCGTCGCAAAGAGCGCGTGCGTCTGGAGCGAGCCGACCCCGGTGATGACGATGCGGTCGCCGCCCGGCTCGATCGCGAGCCAGTGCGGATATTGATCGGGTGCCAACAGCAGACGGCTCGCTTCGCGCGGATGCTGCGGATCGCGCATGTCGAGGCTCGCGACGGCGTGTCCGCTCTGCATCGCGAGCACGAGATAGTTACCCACGACGACCGGCACCTCGCACGTGCGGTAGCCGGCATCGTAGACGTGTTTCAGCGTAGGGTTGGTGGCGAGGTCTTGCACGATGAAGAGCCCGCAATGAAACGTCGGCACGACGACGGTGCGACCGTCGCCGAGAACGCGGGGCTCCGATGAGTCGGCCGCGTCGTCGGCGTACCAGTGCGGGGACTCGGGCAGTGAGAGCGTCTTGAGAAGTTTGAGGTCGGAGAGCCGCCACACCTGTACGACGTGACTCTTCTGCGCGCCCATCATGTCGGCGCTGCTGGTCACGACGCGGTCGAGGCCCTCGACCACCGCCATGCTGTACGGGCGAACGTTGCGGTCCACGGCCGGAGCTGCCGCGGAGGAGGTTTTGACGGCCTTTCCCAGCGCGTCGAGCTCCACCAAACCTCCGGGCGCGCGATTGTAACCGCCCGAGTATTGAAACGTCGCCAGCGTGTTGCCGTTGGAGAGATAGACGAACGAGTGCGGATACATATAGTGGCCCACGTTTGCGAAGTGAAACACGAGGCGCGGGTGGAGCGGGTCGCGCACGTCGATCGCGTAGGTGCGGTTGGCTAGCCAATCGTTGGCGAAGAGCACGTCGTTGGGGGGCAGAGCGTAACTCGTGTGATGCGCCATCTTCGCGCCCACGCCGACGGGAAGCATTGCGACGAGCCTGCCGAACGGCGCCGCGTCGGGCGCGACGTCGAAGACCGCGAGAAAATCCTTGCCCATCGCGGCCATTTCCGGCATGTCCGCGCCGGGATTGCGGATCTCCATCGCCCAGGTGAAGAGATACGTGCTCGAATGCGGCGCGGCACTGGCGCCCAATAGGAGGATCGCCCCAAGAACCAACAAGCGAAGGGTCGCACGCTGCTCCATGGCCACTGGCTACGGCCCCAGCCGCCGTTCTCCCGCCGGGACGCGGCGGCGGCGACCCGGAAGTGTGAACGGTCAGCGAGGAGGGGCCCGTGATATCGAGACTAGCGTTTCTCGCAATCGCACTGCTCGGATGCATCGTAGCGCTCGATGGTCCACGCGCTGCGAGCGCGACGCCGATGCGCATTCTCTATCCGCCGACGCCTCGAAGCGACGCGTCTGACACCTTCTTCGGCACGCGCGTGCCCGACCCGTACCGCTGGCTCGAATCGACGCAGTCACCCGCGGTCAAACATTGGGTCTCGCTCGAAACAACGCTCACCGCGAGCCAAATGGCGGCGCTGCCGGATCGGGAGGCCTTCCGTTCGACGGTGCAGCGCTTAATGTCGGCGCCGTTCGACGGCGTTCCCGATCGCGGGCGCGACGCGACGATCTTCGCGCGAACGGTGCCGAACTTGCCGCAGCCCGTGTTGATGGTCACGCGCGACGGTAGAACGTCGGTGCTGCTCGATTCCAATGCGCGCTGGCCGGGGTCGTCGACGATCCTGGCGGAGTGGTTCCTTTCCCCCGACGGCGATACGCTCGCCTACGCGACCGATGCCGCGGGCGGCGGCTGGCTGCGCTGGCACACGCTGAGCACGACCGATGGCCGCGACGAGCCCGGCAGGGTGATTGGCACGCCCGATTGGGCGTCGATCTCGTGGTCACGCGATAGCCGCGGCTTCTACTACGATGGTTACGGCATCGAACGCCAGCCGCCGACGGGAGCGCCCATCGGCAAAGGATTTGCGGTCTTTTTCCACCGCGCCGGCACCGCACAGAGCGACGACGTGCAGGTCTACGCGCGTCCCGATCACTCCGATTGGCTCACCTACGCGAGCGAGAGCTGGGACGGCCGCTATCTCGTTCTCGGCGCGGTCGAAGGCTCCGGAAGCGGCGGAAATCTCGTCGCGATCCGGCCGCTGCGCGCGGGCTCCGCGCCGACGATTACGCTGCGCGAGCTCGGTGACGCGCAATACACCTACGTCGATAACGACGGTCCGGTCTTCTACTTCCAAACCACGGCCGATGCGCCCCGAGGCAAGGTTGTCGCGATCGATCTGCGCGACGCCGCGCGCGAACGTGATGTAATTCCGCAGCGCGGCGACGTGCTCGAAGACGTCGGCGCCGCCGGTGGCCGCTTCTTCGCAAGATACCTGCACGACGTCGTCTCTCATCTCGTTGCGTTCGACCGCTCGGGAAGGCAACGCTACGAGATCGCCCTTCCCGGAACCGGTACGTCGAGCAACGTGACGGGAGAACCCGGCGATCCCATCGGCTACTACAGTTTCTCGAGCCCAACGTACCCCTATACCGTCTACCGGTACGACGTACGGCGTAATAAGGGCACCGTCGTCTCACAACACTACGCGCCGTTCGATCCCGCGCGATACACGACCGACGAGCTATTCGCGGTCTCGAAGGACGGCACGCGCATCCCCGTCTTCGTGGCACACCGCCGCGATCTGCCGCTCGACGGCAGTGCGCCGGCGATGATCACCGGCTACGGCGGCTTCGGCGACGCTTACCATCCGATCTGGCAGAGCTCGAGCGCAGCCTGGCTGGCGCACGGCGGAGTGTTCGCGATCGCCTGCGTGCGCGGCGGCGGCGAGTACGGCGAGCAGTGGCATCGCGCCGGCATGCTCGGCAACAAGCAGAACGTCTTCGACGACTTCGCGGCGGCCGCAGAGATGCTGATCGCACGCGGGTATGCCTCGCACGAAACGCTGGCCGCTTACGGCTACTCGGGCGGCGGTCTGCTTGCCGGCGTCACCGAAGTGCAGCATCCCGATCTCTTCGCCGCAGTCGCCGAGGAGGCGGGGCCGGTCGACGTGCTCCGGGGCTACACCTACGGCAGCGAGGCGGTCTGGGCCGACGAGGTCGGCTCGCCCGTTGCCAGCGCGCAGCAGTTCGAATGGTTGTACAAATACGCGCCGCTGGTCGCGATCGGCAAAGGCGTCAACTATCCGGCCACGCTGGTGATGACGTCGGAGAACGACGCCCGGGTGTCGCCGGCACACTCGTACAAGTTCGCGGCGCAGCTCCAGTGGGCGCAGGCCGGCAGCAAGCCCGTTTTGCTCTACGTTGCGGCAAACCGCGGCCACATTGCAGGCTCGCGGGAAACGATGATCGACACCTTGGCCAATACCGAAGCGTTTCTCTTTCGCTTCACGCAGAAGCGGGCGGCCTTCTAATCGTTTTGAACGCAAGCGGGGGCTGCTTCGCGGTTCATTCTCAGAAAAACGCCGTATAAGGTGGTATGCGAATCCTGGTAACGCTCGCGGTGTCCTCGGCCCTTGCTTTGGCCGGCTGTGGAGGCGCGGGTATGCAGAGCACGCCAATGCTGCCCACCACAACGAGCGACACCGCGCCGGCAATCGCTTCTGCGCCGGCAACCGCTTCTGCGCCGGAGCCCGATCGTGCCGACGCTGCGACGGCCGACTCGAGTTCGGACGACGACGACGACGCGCCGAGCACCTTCAGCGATAGCGCGAAGACGGCTGGTGCGATGACGGCGGCTGGTGCGATGACGGGGGCTGGCGTGAAGCCGATGGCGATGCCGTGGTCCAGAAGCGGACGGGTCACGCGAAGCGCGGGCGGCCGCTTCCTCTTAGCCTGAGCCGAAAAACTGGCGATCGTCGGCGTCAACGATGTCGACGATGAACTCGAGCTCCGGATGGCGCTTCAACGTTGCCGCGTACTCCTCCCGGAAGTAGACCTCGTCTTGCGCGTGCTTGGGTCTGATGCGCCGGAGCGTCTCGTTGATCGCGGCGTATTGCGAAGCGTCGGTTCGTCCACGCAGCCACGCGGCGACGTCGTCTTCGGATGCGGCCTCACGTATGGCTTCGCGCAGTTCGCTCTCTTGCACGCCGAGCCGCTGGAGCAGATAGCCGGAAATCCCCAAGATGCGGCCGTTGATAAAATCGACGCCGGCATCGCCCCCAGGTAGTTGCGCGCGCAGTTTGTCGATCGTGCGGGGCATCAACATCAGGCCGTCCAGTTCGGCATAGCAACTTCTCGGCGGACCGATCCGTAAATTCAGGGGCTTCACGCTCCACCCTACAACAAGCAAGCTTCGCGAACCTCGGCGCGAATCTCCGCGCCGGTGGAGAATAACGCCCACTCGACGCGCCGTGCTCGATACCCTTTCGTCGCTCATCGATAAGTCGCTCGTCGTCGCCGATCTGCACGGCGACGAACCGCGCTTCGGGATGCTCGAATCGTTCCGGGAGTATGCGCGCGACAGATTAGCCGCGCGCGGCGAGCTGCACGCGGTCGCGCATCGCCACGCGCTGGCCTATCTCGATTGCGCATCCTGGTTCAATCGCGCGTTCGACTGCGAGCCGGCGCCCGTGGTCAGCGAGCGCGGCGGTTACGAATCCGGCGACTGGCGCGCCGCGCTCCGGTGGACGCTGGGCGAACGAGCCGACGTCGTGCTCGGGCAGCGTTTGGCGGGAGAGCTCGGTCCGTACTTCTCGTTCTTTTTGGCGACCGCGAGAAACACGTTCTTCTTCGGGCACGAAGAGGGGCGCCGCTGGCTCTCGGCGGCACTCGATCTCCTGCGACCGGAGACCCCCGCCGCCTCGGTGGCCGCGCTCCACTACGCTCGAGCGCGCATCGCCGGAAGTCTGCAAGAGTATCGCGCGGAGCTGGAGAGCAGCGAGATCGCGTTGGATCGCTTTGAGGAGGCGGGCGACGCCTTGGGGACCGTGCGCGCGCAAGCTGCGCTCGCTCACGCCCTCATCTATACGGGAGGCGGCGCGCGATCGCGAGGGATCGCGGAGAACGCCGTCATGCGGGCGCGTGAACTCGGAGAACGAAGCAGATTCACACTCGCGTGTTTGCTGCGGCTGCGCGCGCTCGCCAACGACGATCTTTTCGCCGCCCGTCGCGATATCGCCGAAGCGCTGGAGACGCACGCTGCGCTCACTCACGAGAGCAGCTACGTTGCGGCGCTCCTCGATCTCGCCGAATGCGAGTACCGCGCGGGCAACCTGAATGCCGCGCTGGCGCATGCGGAGAGGTCGCTGGCGGTCGCTCCCGCTGGCAACGCGTTCGCGCGGTGCAGCCGCGCGCCCGCCAGGCGCTCGAAATCGCAGGAGAGTACCGGTTCTCGATCTATGCTGCGTGGGCGCTCGAGCAGCTCGCCGTCGTGGCGGGACCGTTGCCGCAGAGCGCCCGCACGTTGGGCCTCACCGGCGCCCGCATCGGAGCGCTCGGTTCCGCGCGACTGCCCTTCTTGCAGCCGCAGTACGAGCGCCTGCGACGGATGCTCGACATCGCACTGGGAGCAGACGCCGTCGCCGATCTGATCGTCGCCGGTGCCGCCATGACCGAAGAACGCGCGATCGACGACTTCTTAATAACGTGCTAATGGCCACGCGTTTTCGCCATCAGGTCGTTCCTGCTGACGCTTACACCGGAGCAGCGGCGCACGATCGACGCCGCTGCCGCAACCTTCAGCGAAAACACGATGCTCGAAGCATTACGTCCTTTTCTTGCCTTCGATCACCCGCTCTCTTAGCTTTTCGTGCAGGTCTCCTTGACGTTGGCGACGCGCCCGTTCGTTTCGCTGAACGACGTCGTCATCGTCTTCTTGGTGTCGCTCACCTTGGTGTAGACTTCGGGGGCGTAGGACGCGACGTCGGGCGTCTTGGTTTCGATCGTGAACGTGTACGTTTTCGTGCTGCCCGTCGGCATCGGCGCGGTCGCGATCTGGAAGTAGCCCTCTTCGCCGATCGTGATGCGCACCCAACGCTTCGCAAGATCGTCGTACGTGTACTTCGATTGATTGTGGAACTCGCGCGGTATCCACGCTGCCTTATGCGTGGTGAAGTCGCGGACGATCCAGTACCCTGCGGGATCCATCGTGTAGACTTCGGTCACTTCAAACGGGCCCGGGCGACGCGAGCTCCACTCGGTGCACTGCCAGGTCCCCAGTAGAAATTTCATGCTCGAGAAATCGGGTTTCGGTCGGGTCGGCGCCGGCGTGCCTTCCACCTTCACGGCGGCAAGCGCAACGGCGGTTGAGGCCGTCGCAATCAGCGCACAAGCGCTCAGAAAGCGCAGAAACGTTTTCATCAGGTAACTCCTCCGTTGGAACCTCGCAAGAGAGGTTCCGTTGTAGCTAAAGGGTGGGCTCGACGATTCTTTGGAGAGCCGAAAGAATGCAGTCGGTCAGCACGCGGCGGCCGATGTTCGGCCGGAGCGGGGGTCGCGTCGAACGGACGTTTTCGGGAATCGCTTCGATGATCTCTTGCTCGCCGCGATAGGTAACCGTTCCTGCCGCCCGGATCTGGTACGAGATCCCTTCGGGGTTGCGAAAGCCCTTGCGGTTGGGCACGAAGACCAAGTCGATCTGCGCAACCTCGCCATCGATGGCCGTAGCGCTAACGCGATAGGTCAACGCAGCGGGATCGTCGTCGGTTCGACCGAGTTCGGCGAAGCCGGCTGAGCCGACGATCTCGGCCATCATTGCCGCGACCTCGGCAACGATCGGCCGGTAGAGCACGCGCGCGGCTTCTTCGGAAGCGTCGATCCAAGCGCGCTTTTCCTCGACGGCCGCGTTGGCTCGTTCGCGCGCCTCGCGTAGGTATTTGGCCGTCGCGGTTTCGCTCATCGCCTGCCCTTCCATCACGAGTCGCGACGGCAGATGGCCGCACATTAAAGAGGGCCGTCGCGGGAGCCGCCTTGTTGCGACGGCGTTGCGACGGCCCCCTTCGGGCTTGCGAGAACCTCCTAGTCGGGCTCCGCGCCTCCGGGATGCGTGCGACCCGGCGGGGTCGGAGTCGGTCCGGGAGCGGGGCGTTGCGGAATCGGAGTCGGACTCTTGCCGGGCTCGTAGCCGCCGCTCACGCTGTCGAGGTCTTTCTCTTGGATGGGCTTGTCTTGGTCGCTCATGTTCGTCCTTTCAGATTGGCGCCGCCAACCACCGTGCTTTCTTCATGCTTGCGTCTTGCAGGGAAACCCGCTGCTCTGAAGGTCGCGACCTGTGGCATTCGTGCCGAGTAGACTTACCGTTTACGGGCGAGGTCTGAAGAAGACTGATACAATTTAGCGCTTGCCCAAGGACATCCCTGCCGAGGGGCTGGTCGGGTCGGCCGGCTGTCCGGGGGGCGTCCCGGCGTAGCGGGAGCGAATCCTGCCGCGTGGATCACCCGTCAAACGAGGGCGGCCGCCTCGGCGCGCTCGGCTATCGCCAGGAGCTTTCGCGGGTGCTTTCGCTCTTCGACAACTTCTCGGTGGCCTTCAGCTACCTCAGCCCGATGGTTGGCATCTACTCGCTCTACACGCTGGGGCTGGGGACGGGCGGCCCGCGGTATCTCTGGACGATTCCGCTCGTGGTCGGGCTCATGACGCTTGTCGCCCTCGTCTTCGGCGAGTTGGCCAGCGAATATCCGCTCTCGGGTGCGCTCTACCAATACGGCAAATACACCGTGGGGCCGCGCTACGGGTGGTACGTCGGTTGGATCTACGGGTTCGCGCTGCTGGCGACGGTCGCATCGGTCGATTCCGGAGCTGTCGCTTATGTCACCTCGCTCTCGAATGTCTGGTTGGGCACGCGCCTCGATCCCGCGGACCACGCGACGATGTTCGCCATCGCCGGCGCGATCATCGTGCTCTCCGCCACGTTGAACTGGGTCGGCGCGAAAATCATGGGGCGAGTGGCGCGCTTCGGCGTGTACGTCGAAACGATCGGTACGTTCGGCGTCTTCTTGGCGCTGGCGTTCTTCGGATTTCACCAACACTTCGGGTTCCTCTTCACGACGCAAGGCGTCGAGCATCTGCGAAGCAATCCGCTGGGGCTCGACTTCCACGGGCAGTGGTGGAGCGGATGCGCGCTCGTCGCCATACTCGCCAACGCCTACATCTTCTACGGTTTCGAATCGGCCGGCGACATCTCCGAGGAGACGCTCCAGGCGCAGCGGCAGGTTCCCAAAGCGATGCGCACCGCGCTACTCTACGGCGGCATCGCCTCGTTCGTGCTGGTGCTGGGTTTGCTGCTGGCGACGCCGGCGGCCGGTATCGCACCGGTGGCAAGCGGCGGCATCGATACCCTATTGAGCGCGCTGCCGCGCTGGCTTGCGGACTCCTTTCTCGTGATGGTGATCGTAGCGTTCTTCAGCTGCGGCACGGCGGTTCAGGGGGCCGGCGCGCGCGTGGCGTTTGCGCTCGCTCGCGATCGCGCGCTCCCCTTCAGTTCGAAGATCGCCGCGGTCTCGCTAAAGCACCGAACGCCGGCCAACGCCATCCTCGTCGGCACCGTCGTCCCCTTTCTCTTCTTGCTGCTCGTACTGATCAATCCGGCGAGGAACGTGCGAATCGGATGGTTCGAGTATCCGGCGCACGTGAACGCGCTCTACGCGCTCGTCTCTTTCGCGACGTCGGGCATCTACCTCGCGTTTCTGCTCACCGTTGCCGGCGCGCTCTGGGCGCGCCTCCGCGGCTGGAAACCAAGTGGTCCCTTCACGCTGGGCCGATGGGGCGTCGCGGTGGCGCTCGGCGGCGCGCTCTATTTAGCGGCGATGCTGCTCGACATCGTCTGGCCGAGCGCTTTGACGAGCGGCCGCGCGGTCTTCAACTACGGCTGGATCACGCTGATCGTGATGGCGCTGATCGTCGCCGCGGGCGCCCTTTACGAAACGCTAGCGCGCCCCTCGAAACACCTATCATCGTGAGCCTACGCCCGTCACCGAGCGCACTCGAAGGGGCTGAGCGCAGTCGAAGGGCCGGTGCGAGCGTCGGTTAGGGCGGCCCGAAGCGGAGACTCTGGCTGTTGCTGAGGTTCGCTTGCCCGAAGATCAGCAGTTGATAGTTGCCGCAGGTGTCCTCGTAATCGACCGACGTCGTCGGGAAGTAGAGTATCCCGTGACGTTGCAAGTGCAGGCGCTGAAATCGATGGACGCGCTCTGCCGGGGGAGCCGATAAAAGAGCACGCCGTTGTAGTATCCGCCTGTCGGAGCCGATAGCGTCAGGCGTGAATTGCTGAAGTTCGTGTCCAACACGTTCGCAGTCATATAGATGGTGACGCCGCTGCCGGTTACGGTGGCATTGTCGACGTGGAACTGACCGTTGATCACGTAGAGACCGGATTTAACGTGTCGCTGCCCGAGAGAGTCAGTCCGTTGTAGCAGCCCGGAGAGACCGTGCCGTTATTGTATTGTCGCGCCGGGGCGCACTTGGAGATCGATGGCGGATGGTTCGTCGCGTAGGCATAGCCGGGAATTGTGGAACACGGATCGTTCACGGCAGGGCCCGGAGCCGGTGTCGCCTTTGGGAACGTCGCCCCCGTCTCGTTCGGAGGCGCCCCTGAGTAAAGTATCTTCGCCTCGGTAATCGTGGAGTAGCTCATGTTCGCCGATCGTTGATGTAGAAGGAGCACTTTGGCCCGACGACTTTCGTGTTGCTAAGGTCCGAGGCCTCACTCGTACTCAGGAGGTAGATGCAGGGAGCCTGTTTGGCATCAGGAGCGGCCGGCGGCTGCGCGCGGTCCTGCGGTGTCGTCACCAGCGCGCCCATCGGCGGCTGCGACCCGGCGCAGCCCGCGAGCAATGCTACGGCAACGACGGTGTTAAGGGTGTGGCGGCTACGAGCGAAAACGATCATCGGTGGTGCCTCCAACACAATTTTCGGCGTTCCAATCGAGAAAGTTGCGTATACGCCTGGCGGATTCCCTTAAGAAGAAAAGCGGATAGAACCTCTACACGCTTTCTCGGACGGCGGAGCGTTCACGATGACAAGTATTTCTTTAGCCAGTCGAGGATCAGGTGCAGGCGCTCCACGCGGTGGATTGGGGAGCCCGTTCGGGAGAGGTCGTGCGTTTCGTTGGGTACTGCAACGTACTCGACGGTGCGCCCGAGGACCTTGAGCGACGTATACTCCTGCAGCGTCTGCTCGACCGGCGTGCGCGTGTCGTCGCTGGAGTGCAGGATCATCAGCGGCGTGTGCACGTTGGCGACGTAGGTCAGCGGCGAGAACTTCGCATAGTCGGTGCTCGCCGGATCCCAGGGCGGCCCCATCCCGTAATACCCGCCGGCCAAGCCGTTCTTCCCCGCAAAGTCGGCCGAGAGATTCTCGGTCTGCATGTTGCTGACCACGCGCTCGGCGACGGCCGTCTTGTAGCGATCGGTGTGCGAGATCACCCAGAGCGTCGCGTAGCCGCCATAGGAGCCGCCGAGCACCGCCAAGCGCGACGCATCAACCTCGGGACGCTGCACGGCCGCGTCCATCACCGCCTGCACGTCTTGGAACATCGCGTCGCCATAGTTGTTCTCGAGCGCCTCCTCGAGGGCGTAACCATGACCCGTACTCCCGGCCGGATCGGAAAAGACGACGTTGTAACCCATTGCGGCGTAGAGCTGGAACTCGCCGAAAAACGTATCGCCGAACTGCGTCTCCGGACCGCCGTGAATGTCGAGCAGCGTGGGGTGCTTCGTTTCGCTAGCGCCGCCCGTCGCCGGCATGAACCAAGCCTGTACCGTGAAACCCGCGGGATCTTTCACGCTGAAATTCCTGCGGCTGCGAAAGCTGCACCGACGCCAAATACGCGCCGTTCACGTTGGTAAGCTGCCGCGGCGTTCCGCCGGCCACCGCGACGACATAGACGTCGGCGGGATGCTCGAAGTCGCTGTAGAGGTAGGCGGCTTCCCGTCCGTCAGTCGTGATCGAGCACGACCAGGCCTCCCCGTGCGCCGGCGTCACGTCGGAGAAGGAACCGCGCTCGAGGTCGAGCGCGCGCAGATTCGCGTAGCCGGCCCCATCGATGTTGAGCAGCGCGCGTTTGCCGTCTGGCAAGGGCGCGCCGCAGAGCCCGCCGCCTTCCTTCATGTCGGCCAGCAGCGAATCTCCCCAGCCCGCCGCGTTGCGTTCGACGACGACCCGGCGGTCCGAACCATCGCGATTTGACGAGACCAACGCCGGCCGCTCCGCCGAATCCTTGACGTCGGCACTGAACGTATAGACGCGGCTGCCGTCGGTGCTGAAAAAGAGCCCGCCGTTGGACGGCAGTGGCGAAGCAACCTTCGCCATCGTGCCCCCGGCGGCAGGAATCGTGTAAACGTCGCCCACGCCGCTGTCGACGCTCTCGTAGCGAAGCGAGTCGAAGAGAATCGTCTTGTCGTCGGGCGACCACGCGTCGAAGTTCTCGGAGTAGGGGCCCGACGTGAGCGCGCGCGGATGCGAGCCGTCGGCGGCGACGATCCAGATGTGCTGATGGTCGCGATAGGTGTAACCCTGCCCGTTGGTCTCGAAGAAGAGCTGGTCGATGATCTCGATGTCGCTCTTCTTCTCCGAAGCCTTCGGCGTGAATCCGGCTCGTGTGAAGTTGACGAACGCGTTGAGCGCGGGATCCGAGTCGGTAACCGTCAGCGCGATGCGATCGCCGGCGTGCGAGAAGACCGGCGAGGAGACACCCTGCGCGACGTTCGTCAGACGCACGATCGCGCCGCTGCCCAGCGTGTAGCGGTAGAGCTGCGGCTTGCCCTTATCGACGGCGCGAACGAACACGAACGACCTTCCGTCGGGATTCCAGGCAAAGTCGCCGTCGCCGACCTTGCCGGTGACGTTGTGCGTGAGCTTCCCCCCGGCAACGTTCACCAGTTCGATCGTTCGATCGTAACTATTCTTAGGGCCGTTCATGCGCGACGCTACCACCAGCACGTGCGCGCCGTCGGGCGAGAGCGCGGCACTGCTGAGAAACGTTATTTTGAAGAGGTCTTCGGGGGCGACGGGTGCCGCCGAGACCGCGACGGGTGCGAGAACGAGGGCAAACGTGAAGATTGCTGCGCGCATACCCCCCAATACGCGCCAACCGGACCGGGGGTTTCTTGGCGAGAGCAGCGCTTTAGACCGTGGGCCCCCACCCGGGGAAGATCTGCGCCGGAGCCATCGCGTCGGGGAGCCTGACGCGGGTGCGGGCTGTCGGGGGAAGGTCGGAGCTGACCGGACGGGTCCGCTGGTTCATGGTATGCCTCCATGGAAACTCTTAAGGATTTAGTTGTATCCTAGCCCAACCTCCGGTCCTTGTCAACTAATTCTTTAGGACGTACCGGATCAAGCACGCTTCTCAAGCCTTGGCTGTTTCCACGTACTGGGTTGAGCGAGCAGGCGATCGAGATGGGCCAAGCTCGCGTTCCTTCGAGCGTTTGCGTGCGCCCGCGCAAACGAAATTCATACCGCTCTGCAGTTCAGAAATATTGTGCGCTTGACGCGTTTATGCGTTAACGAACATTTCCTCGGCTTTCCGCACGTTAAATGAACAGGTTTGCTTTCCGAAACGTAAGAAGAGACAACCACGTAATTGATTTAGCGAGCAACTTTAAGAATATGTCCAACTCTTCATCCCACTCATATCGCGCACTGTTCGCTGCAACGACGCTCGGCTGTCTCGCAGCGGCCTTCGCCGGATGCTCGGTGACGAACTCCTCACCGGCATCCGGCAGCGTCGTCCCCTCGGCGACGCAACGCGCGCATTCGCAGAGCGGCTCGCAAACGTACGACTTCACCACGCTGGATGATCCGCAGACCTCGACGTACACGAAAGTGCTTGGAATGAACAACGAGGGCAAGCTGGTCGGCTACTACGGCAGCAACCCGAGCGTGGGTTTCTACGCCACTCCGCCGTACGGACCCAACAACTTCCACGAAGTCGTCTATCCGTCGTCGGCCGATACGATCGTCTCGGCAGTAAACGACAAGGCCTATATCGCCGGTTATTACGTCGGCCAGAAAGGCGCGACTCTCGGCTTCACCTTTTGGCAGGGCCTCTATTTCAACTTCGCCGATCGTTTTGCCGAAGGGACCCCGCCGGTTACCGAGCTGATCGGACTCAACGACAGCGATGACGCCGTCGGCTTTTACGTCAACGCCAACGGCGTTGACGTGCCCGTCCAGATGAGCCTCGCTACCGGCCTGTTTCAAAAGATCAAGACGCCGCCCGGCGAGAGCGCCGTCGCGACCGCGATGAGCGGGCACGGCCATATCGTCGGCTACGCCAAAACGTCCTCAGGCAACGACGTCGCGTGGATTCTGATCGGAACCGTGCGTTCGGAGTTCTCCTATCCCGGTGCCGCCGCAACGCGGGCGTACGGCATCACGACGTACGACCATATCGTCGGCTCCTATACCGACGCGTCCGGAAACACGCATGGATTTTTCGTGACGAACGCCCTAAACAAACGCGCGACGTGGCAGACGATCGACGACCCGCTGGCCGCCGGCACGACGGTGATCACCAACATCAACATTCACGGTGACATCGTGGGTTACTACGTTGACAGCGCCGGCAATACGCACGGCTTCTTTGCAACGCCGACCACCTAGGCGCTCGCAGCGACGACCTGGTGGTTGACGTGCTCCCGGAGCGTATCGAGCGTCATCGAGCCATGGTCGATGAGCCAGCCGTGAAACTTGCGGATGTCGAACGCGGTGCCGAGCGTGGCGCGCGCGCGCTCGCGGAGCTGCAGCATCGTGCGCTCGCCGGTCTTATATGCGAGCGCCTGCGCCGGTATATCGGTCGAGTAGCGCAGGGATTCGGTTTCGATCTGCGTCTCGCTGAGGGTTAGGTTGCGCCGCATGTACTCCATCGCCCGCTCGCGGCTCCAGTCGAAGTAGTTCATTCCCGTATCCACGACGAGCCGCACCGAGACCATCATGTCCTGCATGATGCGCCCGGCCCGGTCGTACGGCGTACGGTAGACGCCCATCTCGCCGCCCAGCTCGGCCGCGTACTCGCCCCAGCCTTCGATGAAGCCCACCGAGCCGAAGTCGTAACGGCGCAGGTCGGTGAGGCTTGCGTTCTCTTGCTGCAGCGCGATCTGAAAATGGTGTCCGGGAACCAGCTCGTGACAGATCAGCGCGCCCGCGGTCAACGTCGAGGTGCGCTCCGGGCGCCACGCATTGTAGAGGTAACGACCCCTCGGACGCGCGGCGGTCGGCTGATCGTAGTAGCCGAAGGTCTGCGAAGCGGCCAGCTCCTCCGGCAGCGGCGCGACGCCGTACGGTGCCTTGGGAAAGCGCGCAAAAAAGTTCGGCGCGGCCGCGGCCGCTACCGCGGCGTAGCTTTCGAGCAAATCGCCGAACGCTTCGCGGGTCTCGGCGAAGAAGCGCGAATCGGTGGCGAGGAACGCGCGAAATTCGTCGAGGCTGCCGCTGAAGTTCGTCTCGCTTGCAATGGCCCCGAGCCGTTCGTTGAGCTCTGCCACCTCCCGGAGACCCCACTCGTGCAACGCGTCGGGCTCGATCGTGAGCGTCGTGTTCTCCACGATCAAATGACGGTAAAAGTCGGCGCCGCCGGGATATTGCGAAAGGCCGCCGCGCTGTGGCGCGCCTTCACGATACGGGCCGCTGAGATAGTGCGCCAGCGATGCAAACGCCGGAACGATCTCGTCGGTGACGACGGCGAGCGCCGCCTCGCGCAGCGCGGTGCGCCGGCCCGGTGCGAGTGCCTCCAGCGCCGTCTCTCCAGGAATCAGCGAAGATTGGTCGCGCGCATAGGCTTCGAACACCGCAGCCGCGGCATCAATCTCCACGTTGGGCAGCACGATACCGCGCTCGTGCTGACCTCGCGCGATCGCTTCGAGCGCGCGCACGAAGGCGGCGTACTGGTGGAGCAGCGCTTCGTACCTGGCCGCGTCTCCCGCCTTCGCAAAGACGAACTGCTTGAACGCCGACTCGACGAAGGCGACATTTGCGCCGCCGGCGTACGGCGTGACCTGCTGGCGCAGCCAGAAATGCCGCGCATAGGCGACGCCCTGCGAGGCCGCGTGCGACAGAGCGCGATACGTGAGCCGGCGTTCCCAATCCAGCCACTCGGGATCGATCTTGCTCAAGCGCTCGAGCACGCCGCGCCCGAAGGACGCGTCGTCTTCGGCGTTCTCAATGGTGAGCGGACGAATCGCTTCGACGGGCAGCCCCAGCCGCTGGCGCAGAAAGTAATCGTCGCGCACTTGGCGCTGCCAGTGCTCGCCGACCAGCGCGTCGAGTGCGCTCGCGGGGTTGCCGATTGCGCCGTTCACAACGCCGCCTTTCGCGGCACGCAAGGCAAGCCCCGTTCTCATGCGAAAGAGGAAGACGCGTATATGGATCGCTTTAACCGCGCCGCGTTTCTCGCCGGATCTCTGGCCGCCGCGGGCGCCGCAGCCGCAAGGCGCGCCGACGCAGCGGCTCCCGCCGCCACCTCGACGGTTCCCCCCGAGCTGCTGCTGGGCCGGCTCTTGGCCGGGAACCGCCGCTTTCTCGACAACGACTTTCCGCCACTCAACAGGATGGCCGAGAAGCGCGAGGTGCTGCTCGAAACGCAGGAGCCCTACGCCGCGATCCTCTCCTGTTCCGATTCGCGGGTCGTTCCCAATTTCGTCTTCGTCCAGGGCATGGGCGATCTGTTCATCGCTCGCGTCGCGGGCAACTATCCCGACGACCTCGTGATCGGTTCGCTGGAATACGCCGTCGAACACCTCGGAACGCGGCTGATCGTCGTCCTTGGGCACCAGAACTGCGGCGCCGTCAAGGCCGTCTATTCGGCGAGCGCGAACAACGCGCCGCTGCCCGCGCACCTTTCGACGATCGAACAGCTGATCGCGCCCGGCATCGCCGCCACCTTGCACGCGCACGGCACGCCCGACGAGGCGATCGTCGCGAACGTGCGCGCGGCGGTCGCACGGCTGAAAGCCGCCCCGCCAGTCATTTCCAAAGGAGTCGAGTCCGACCGGCTGCTCGTGGTCGGAGCGCTCTACCACCTCGCCAGCGGAGAGGTCACGCTGGTCCATTAACCGGCTGTCTCCGTCGCTTCCCAAAGGAGGATACGCCGCGGCTCGACCTGGGTAGAAAACGACCATGAGAGCGACATGGAAACCCCATGAAAAGCACGGGCGCTTGACGATGCGCAGCGACCTTCCCGCGAGCGTTTACGCCTTTCCCAAACAGCGCAAAGAGCCGATGACCGACGCGCGTCACGTCCGCAATGCGGCGGCCCGATTCGATCAGGTCACCGATGCGACGCAAGCCGAGCGCGAGCTGGCCTTCGCCAACATCAAAAAGGCCGCGCGTTACTACGACGTCGAGCTGAGCGAAAGCTCGGCGCAGGATTTCGGCGTCCATCCCCAGGCCAATCGGCGCGCGATCGCGGCAAAATCCGGTGCGGCGGACAAGCGCTCCGGCAGCGCGCGCAAAGCCGCGAAGAAAGCGGTCGCCACCAAGAAGCGGACGGGAACGCTGCGCAAGGCCGCCAAGAAGACGGCGCGCACGCGCAAGAAGGCAGCGTAGCCTAGCAGGCGGCTAAGCCGCGGCCGTCTTTATGCCGGAGGCGACGCTGGCGGCATTCCTCCCGTGGCTGGAGCCTGGCTCTTGGCCTGCTTCTTCTTGTTGTGGCATCCCTGAGGCTGCTGCTTGCACTTGTTGCTGCTCTTTTTCGGCTTCGGCTTGGGAGCGGCCGAGGCTGCGGGCTGCGGCGGTGCGTTCTGCGCGAACGTTACGCTTGTGGTAAGAAACGCCGCGGCCAACGCGACGAGCAGCATGCGCGCGAGGTAAGCCATACGATAACCTCCTGGTAAGGCTGCGAGCGATGCTCGACCCGTTGCCCGTTCTAGCCGAGAGCCTTGGCCACCC
Organism: Vulcanimicrobiota bacterium; assembly: GCA_963844705.1. GTDB lineage: Bacteria > Vulcanimicrobiota > Vulcanimicrobiia > Vulcanimicrobiales > Vulcanimicrobiaceae > Cybelea. The sequence continues at coordinate 1,557,170 of CAWJPI010000001.1, forward strand.
CGGCCCGGACGTCGTCGGGCGTCATGACCGGCGTCAACTCGCACTTCGCGCCCAACTCCATGAAGAACGGTTCGCAGGCAGACGGGATGTCGCTGGGATCGGCTAAGTCGAAAAAGATATAGCCGCCGCGATCGCCGCCGACGGCCGCGAAGTACGCCGCCTCGGGTTGAGCCGTTCTAGCGCCTTCTGCATTGACCTCCATCAAGCGGCCATCCTTGACCGCGGCGTTCGACGGTTCGACCGCCATCTGAACTTTCAGCATCATGCGCATGAGTCTTATCTCCTAAAGCAAGCGAATGGGAGGCCGCCTTTTCCGGGCGAGTTTACCCGACTCCTGGAGCGGGTTATGTCACGCGGCGTGCGAGCCGCGCGTTGTTCGGGGCGCAATGCTGCTCGCCGCCGCCCTCGCCTACGGCGTCGCTGCGATGACGCCGGGACCCCCGGGCGACGCGTTTTACCGGCCGCCCCACCCGCTCCCTGTTCTTGCAGACGGCGCGCTTATCTGGGCACGTCCGCTACGCGGCGGCGCGGCACTGCCTTCGGCGGCCGTCAACGAGCTGGTGCTCTATGAAACGACCTCCTCGTCGAACGCGCCCGTCGCCGTTTCGGGAACGGTCGCCATTCCACCGGGGACGCCGCCGCCGCACGGGTGGCCGCTGATCGCCTGGGCGCACGGAACCGTCGGAAACGCGCCGCAGTGCGCGCCCTCACGCGCGAGCGCGCCGAACGTCGAGCAACGTGTGCTCGACGGTTTCGTTCGCCTCGGCTATGCCGTCGCGCAGACCGACTACGAAGGTAACGGAACGCCGGGCATCCATCCCTATTTCGTCGCCGCTGCGTCCGCGCGCGACGTGACCGGCATCGCGCTCGCCGCGCGCCGCGTCGATCCGCAGATCGGCCGCAGCTGGATCGCGATGGGGCACTCCGAAGGCGGGGCCGCGGCGCTGGCAACGGCCGCGCTCGGCCAACGGCTCGCGCCACAGTTGCAGCTTGTCGGCGCCGTCGCGTACGCGCCGCTAGCATTTGCCGAAGGCATCCTCCAGCACGAAACGCTCAGCGACGAGCCCAATGCCGGCCTCACGATCGTTGCGCTGATGATCGAAGGCTTCGCGACGGTCAACCCGCGCGTCGTTCCCTCAGAAATGCTCGAACCCGACGCGGCGGCCGCACTTCCCGAGCTGCAGAAGGATTGCCTTGACGACGTTGGGCGCGACTCCGCCTGGAGCCGGTTCCCGCCGAGAACGATCTTTGCACCGCAAGCGGAGGGTGCGGTCGAAGCACTCTACGGCGACCTGCTCGCCAACGATCCCGAAAACTTTTCGATCGCCGTTCCCACGCTGCTCGTCCAAGGCTCCGCAGATGCGGCGATTGACCCGCGCAGCACGCTGACCGTCGCGCGGCGGCTGGAGCGCGGCGGAACGCCCGTAACGGTGAGGACGTACGCGGGTGCGACGCACGGTTCCGTGCTGGCCGAGTCGGCGAGCGACGTCGCCGCATGGATCGCGAGGCGACTCGCCGGAACGTAGGGCCGCGGTGTAGTAAAGGCGTGCCATGGACTTCGCGGATTCGATCTTCAGCAACGGCGACATCATCACGATGACCGACTCCCAACCCGCCGCGGAGGCGCTTGCGGTCAAGGACGGGCGAATTCTCGCCGTCGGCAGCGCCGCCGACGTCGCCGCCCACGCCGGTCCGGCGACGAAACGGATCGACCTCGGCGGAAAGACGCTGCTGCCCGGATTTCTCGACGGACACAGCCACTTCATCAACGCGATCCGCATGGCGAGCTGGGCGAACCTCTCGGCGCCCCCGGTCGGCAAGGTTCGCAGCATCGCGGATTTGATCGCGACGCTCCAGGCGACCAAGGAAGCACAGCAATTAAAGCCGGGGCAGTGGCTGATCGGTTACGGCTACGACGGCACGACGCTCGCCGACGGACGCGAGCTGACCCGCGCCGATCTCGATCCGCATTTTCCCGAGAACCCGGTCGTCGCGATGCACGTCTCGCTACACGGCGCGGTGCTCAACACCGCCGCCTTCGAGGCGGCGCACATCGGCATCGACGCGCCGGCGCCCGAGGGCGGCATGACGGCGCGAATCCCCGGTACCGGCGAAGCTGCCGGCCTGCTGATGGAGCACTCGTTTCTGCCGGTGTACATGAACATGCCCGCCCCCAGCGAGCAGGAGCAGCTCGACGCGTTCGAGACCGCGCAGAAAACGTACGCCGGCAACGGCTACACCACGGCGCAAGACGCGCCGATGGAACCGTCGACGCGCCCTCTCTACCACAAAGCCGCGGACCAGGGCCGCTTCTTCATCGACTTCGTTGGTTTCTTGAACTGGCTCGAGTTCCCCGAGGTGCTCGCCAAGAAGAGCGAGCCGGTGAACGAGGGATACTCCAATCGCTTTCGCGTGGGCGGCGTGAAGATCGTGGCCGACGGCTCGCCTCAAGGCAAGACGGCCTATTGGACGCAGCCGCTGCTCACGCCAGGTCCCGGCGGCGAAAAGGACTGGCGCGGTGAGCCCAACGTCACCCAAGAGGATCTCAACGCTCTGATCAAGCTCGCCTACGACAACGGCATCAAGGTATGGACGCACTGCAACGGCGACGCGGCGATCGACATGATGCTCGAGGCGCACGCAGCGGCCGGGGCGCCGGCGAATACGCGGACCACGATCATCCATTCGCAATTCGTGCGTCCCGAGCAGCTCGATAAGTACGTCGAATACGGATTCCTGGCGTCGTTCTTCACCAATCACGCCTACTTCTGGGGCGACGTCCACGTCGAGAATCTCGGAAAAGAGCGCGCCTACTTCTTGAGCCCCACGCGCTCCGCGAAAGACCGCGGCATCTCGTTTTCCAACCACAGCGACTTCGCGGTAACGCCGCTCAATCCGATGTTCATCCTGTGGACGTCGGTGAGCCGCACCTCGCGCTCCGGCCAAATCATCGGCGCCGGCGAGCGCCTCTCGCCGCACGAAGGGTTGCGCGCGCTCACCATCGACGCCGCGTATCAATACGGCGAAGAGCGCGAAAAGGGTACGCTCGAGCCGGGTAAACTCGCCGACCTGGTCGTGCTCGATCGCAATCCGACGAAGGTGCCCGTCGACGAAATCAAAGAGATCGAGATCGTCGAGACGTTCAAGGAGGGCGCGTCGGTCTTTCGCGCCGCCGGATGAACGGCAACGCGTTTCTCCTTCCGCCGCTCTTCGATCTGTCGGCGACGTTCGTCTGGGCGATCAGCGGCGCGCTGCTCGGCGCCCGGCGCGGGTACGCGGTCCTCGGCATCCTGACGATCGCGCTCGTCTCGGCCACCGGCGGCGGCCTCCTGAGAGACGGCATCTTCATCCAAGACGGTCCGCCCGTCTTGATGCGCGACCCCACGTACCTGTGGCTCGTCGCGGCGGGATTTGTGGTCGTGCTCGTCTTCGGGCGCTGGATCTCGCGATCGCGGCCCGCGACGCAGGCCGTCGTGCTCTTCGACGCCGCGGGCTTGGGCGCGTACGCCGCGGTCGGCATGAACCGCGCGCTGGCCGCCGGCATCAGCCTTCCGGGCGTCGTCGTCGTCGGCATGGTCAACGCGGTCGGCGGCGGCATCCTGCGCGACGTGCTGATCAACTCCGAGCCCGATATGTTCATGCCCGGAACGCTCTCGCAGACGCTGGCGCTGGGGGGCTGCCTTCTCTTCGTGGCCTTGATCTACGGTCTGCATCTCTCGCAGTTTTCGGCGGCGTGGATCATGATCGTCGTGGTCTTCGTCGCGAGGCTGATCGCGATACGCTATCGCATCGAATCCAAACCACTCGGCGAGTTTCGCGAATACTGGGATCCGAAGACGAAAGAGACGCCCTAGCCCTGCTACGCGCTCCTCGCCTCCGTTGCGCGGGGTAAACCGTTCCAGAACCCTTCAACGGCGTCGAGCATCGCCTCTCCCGCCGTCAAAAAGCGTTGCTGATCGAAGCTCGGCTTGGCGAAGGCCTCGCGCAGCTCGTCGGAGGTGTGAACGGCGTGGTTCTCCTCGAGCGCGTCGTGCCACGTCCAGAATCCAAGCGGAAGATCGGGAACTCGGCTGCGCTTGATTGCGCGCAGGCCCGCGATCAGCTGCTTCCAGAACCCGGCGGCGGCCCAGTGTTCGATCGCGTAGGAGGCGCCGGCCGCGGTCGACTCGTCTTCGGCGCTGTACCACGACATCAGCGCGTCGCAAAAGGCAAGCGTCGGGGGGCGCCCGAAGCGCCGCTTGCCGATCTCGTGCCACGGCAGCCCGAGGCTCTGCGCGAAGTGAGCCAGCCACTCGAAGTGTCCGGCCGAAAAGCGAAACGTGCCGCCTTCGACGCTGCCCGAGGCAGCAAAGAGCACGCCCAGCTCGTTGAGCAGGATCTCTTTGCCCGCGCGATAGCTCTGGAGGTCCGGCGAGTTGATGCACTTGCGCAGCTGCGCCTCGATGAAGAGGTGGCTGAATACCGAGAACTGGATCGTGAAGTCGCGAAGCTCGTCGAGCGAGGCTTCGCCGCGCGCGAACCAAGCCGTATAGGCGTTGCCGGAAACGACGGGATGCCGCCCGATCGCGCGCGCGACCGCCTCCTCGAACTCGAGCAGCCCCGATGTGGTGGTGACGACGGTTGTCATATCAACTCTCCAAAAAAAGAGCCGCCTCGCGTCGGCGAGGCGGCTTTGCATTTTTACGAACTCGTTCGTTAAAGCAATGACGTACCTTGCCGGCTTCGATCGAAGCAGCCGTAATAGTAGTAATAATACGCCGAGGTCGTAACGAACATTATTGCGGCAGACTCTACCATAGCGCCGTAGAAAATTCAAGCCGTAAGGCATGCGCGGGCCCAGCTGCACTGCCGGGCGGAGAAAGCTTGCTCGCCGCGGAAGCGACCGCACATGCGCAAAGCCTCAGCCGTTGCCCTTCTGTACCTGCTCGCCGCATGCTCCGGCGCTGGGGCCGGGCACTCGGCGTACGGCTCGGGCGACCCAAATCTTGCAGCCGCCAATCCGGGTGGCGGCCCGATCGATCCGTTTCTCTCCGACGGCAACGCGGTGCTGCGCGCCTTCGATGCAATCGCCGCGCGCTCCGGACGCCCGCTGCGCGTCACGTCGCTGAGTGCCGACGCCATGAACGGGCTGATGGTCGACATGCAGGAGCCGCAGCACCGCATCAACGTCGATCACTACATGATCGCACTGGACGGTACGATGACCGGCCCAACTCCGGTAAAGCTGATGTCGCTGGGCGGAGGTCCGATCACGGCGGCCTCGGTCAACCAGCGCGCCTTCGATCCCAAGACGTTCGACTTCGCGCGCTTGACCGCAACGGTGCGTGAGGCCATCAAGAAGTCGGGTTACCCCGACGCGCGCGTGAGCGAATGGGAACTCGGCGGCATCGGCCCCGACGACCGAAAGTATATCTATCTCACATCGGCGCGCGCGCGCCCCGTCGCGATCGTCAACGACCAACTCGCGATCGTCGACATGCGCTTCTAGCCCACTGTAGTCCTGAGCGCAACCCCGTCACCCTGACGAGCGAAGGGAGTGCTCCTAGTCGTCGGGTGGTTGTAGGGTTGCCGATTGGCGCAGGAAGTACCGCGCGGAGAATTTTGCGCGGATGGGTTTGAAGGCGTGCTTCGGCGAGCCGAAATCGAAGCAGTCGGAGAGGTCGTCGGCGCGTTCGTCGGTCGTGCCGAGCGTCGGGAGGCCGAACGTCTCCTCGGTGAACTTCAGGATGCTCCCGAACTCGTGCGGCACGTGCGACACGTAGCCTTGGCGCGCGTACGGCGAGATGACGATCAGCGGTACGCGAAAGCCCAGTTCGTACGAATTCATGATCTGCGGCGCGACGTGATCGTAGAAGCCGCCCCAGTCGTCCCAGACGACGAAGATCGCGGTGGAATCCCAGTACTGGCTCGCCCCGACCGCGTTGACGACCGAGGCGACCCACGACGGGCCGCTGCCGTCGTTCTGGCCGGGATGATCCGAAGACTTGGTCGTCGGGGTCACCCAAACGATGCTGGCTAAATTTCCGTAGGAGATGTCCGACAGCACCTGTTTCGGCGGGACGATGACGTTCTGCTCGTACTCGCTATTGTAGATTGGCCGCACCGCATCGGGACCGTGCCAGAGCCCTCCGTCGTAGTAGCCCTGATAGTAGCGCCACGTAACGTAGGACTCGTCGGCCTCCTGCATCAACGAGATCCGGTTGAAGCAAGGATAGACCGAGCGGTTCTCGTTCCCGCGGGTGTCGATTACCGGCACCGTCGATCCCGACGGCGAGTTGCAGCCGCCGGTAAACGCGCCCTTGGGCGTGGTCGGATTCTCCGAGGCGCGCAGCGTTCAACGCGTAATTAATCGTCGAGGTGCCGCTCACCAAGTACTGGTGCGCCGGAAAACTCGGTCCTTGATTAGTCTGAAACATCTCGTCGGCAAACGTGTACTCTTGAGCCATGTCCCAGTACGGCTGCACCTGGCTCTCCGGAACGTAGGCGTAGGCGCGCACGTTCTGGGGCGGACACCCTTTGGGCGGCGCGTTGTTCTGGCACTGCGAGTGCACGAGGTCGAAGCCGTTCATGTTGCCGTTGTCGTACTCGGTCATAAACGACGGATGCTGATGGGATACGTCGTAGGGCGCCGTGAGCGAGACTTGCTGCAGCTGCACGGTCTGACCCTGGGAGTTCAAACCGCTCTGCGCGGTGCTCGCTCCCGGAAAGCCGTTGAACAGGTTATCGACGCTTCGATTCTCCTGAACGATGATCACCACGTGCGTGATTGGGGACTTCGTGACGAGATGCTGCGCGGCCAGCGACCCGCCGGCGTGCGCGGGCGGTTCGCCGCCAAATCCACCGGCGCATCCCGCGACGGCGGTCAGCGCCAGAAGCGCGGCTCCATGCTTCACTTATCCGAAGGGACGTACTGGGCGCTGAGATTGTCTTGGTTGATGTTGATGTTGATCGTCGTGCTCCACTTCTTTGTCTGCAAATTTCCGAGATCGACCCAGCCCCAAGCGTCACCGAGCGCCATCAACGTCTCCGCGCGGTTGACGCCGCCGTCGATCGGCGAACCATAGCCTGCGTAGTTCTCGTTGGTCGGGCCGATATATGTCGGCGTCTCGCTGGGAACGAACGGCAGCGCGTAGCGCGCGATCTTGCGCGAGTTCGGCTCCACGACATTGAGAACCGTCCCGGCGTTGCTGACGTAGACCCCCTGGAGGTAAGCGTTGCCCAACGGGATTATGTTGGTGATGGTCGGGGACGAACTGGTCGGGTTGCCGATCTCGTCGAGAAGGTAGCCGCAGGTGCTGGAGTGCGTGCAGCCGTAGCCGTCGATGTAGAGATTGCCCGACTTGTCGGTATCGGCGTAGAACGCTTGTTGGAAGTTGCTGTCGATGATGCCCGTCGCGGTCGAGTTCGGCGCATTTGCGTTCCACCAGCTCGCGGCGTACTCGTCGTACGAGCATCCGCTTGACGAATTACAGACCTCCGAGAGGACGTTGGCGGCAAAGACGTGCCCCGACTCGTCGGTCGCGACGTCGTTGGGAAATCCGTAGAACTTGCAGCCGCTGCCGCAGCTCGCGTAGTCGAAATAGGTATCCGATGGCTTATTCGGCTTGTTGTGAGCGTACTCTTGAATGGCGCCGCCCTCGGCGTACGCATTGTTGAAGCACGACGTCCAGAGATTCTCGAGGTGGTCAACCTTCAATCCGTAATTGTAGTAGCAGCCGTTGTTGACGGTGTCGATGACCGTGGCGGTCTCTCGACCGGTGGAGATCTGGCCGAAGATGTAGCCGAAGTAGCCGCCGCTCACCCACATGCCGACCGCGAGGTTTGGATCGACGCGCACGTCGGGTCTCCGATGAGCCTCGACGTCGCGCAAAATGTGCTCCAAAACGCGATGGTGCAGCGCGCTGGGAAGTTTGCCGGCGAGCTGGAGCTCCAGCATGCGCTTGGGACTCATGTAGCCGCGAGGCACGAGCGGAGCCGGGCCGCCGCGCTCCGCGCCCGATCCAAACGTCGCGAGCGCCGGCGCGGAGCCGCCGCCCGACGCTCCGCCGCATGCCGTCAGTGCAGCCATCAAAAACAACGTGACGCCGATAGGCAACGGCGACGAGCGCATCGTGTTCCCTTCCCCGGCATTGCATGCCGTCGGCTGCGGAGTTCGAGGAAAGCGCTGCCTACCCCTAGACTGGTGGCAAGCTAGCCATCTGGGTCGCTAGCTCGCCAGGCGCTCCGCCTTCCGCCAAGCGGCGCGGCCGAGCGCGCCGGCGAGATCAGCGAGAAGGTCGGCCTCATCTTCGATGCCGACGGAAAGGCGCAGCAGGTCGTCGTGCACGTCGAGTTCGGCGCGCTGCTGCGGCGTGAGCGAGGCGTGCGTCATCTTTGCGGGACTGCAGATCAGTGATTCGACGCCGCCGAGCGAGACCGCGAGTGCGAAGATCGCGGTCGACGTTGCGATTGTGCGCGCGCGCTCGACGCCGCCTCGCGGCCGAAACGACACGATTCCCCCGAAGCCCTTCATCTGCCGTTTGGCGAGCTCGTGCTGCGGGTGCGAGGGCAAGCCGGGATAGTAGACCTCCGCCACGTCATCGCGCGCGGCGAGAAACTCGGCGATGGCCTGCGCGTTCGCGCAGTGCGCCTTCATCCGCAGGGCGAGCGTCTTGGCGCCGCGCAGCGTCAGGTAGGCGTCCCACGGGCCCGGTATTGCGCCGACGCAGTTCTGGTGGTAGGCGATCTGCTCGGCTAACTCGCGATGGTTGGTGATCACGGCGCCGCCGACGACGTCGCTGTGGCCGCCGATGTACTTCGTGGTGGAGTGGACGACGACGTCGGCGCCTTGGGCGAGCGGCTGCTGGAGAAACGGCGAGGCAAACGTGTTGTCGGCCACGATGATCGTACCGGCCGGCCGCAGTCGCGCCAGCGCGGCGATATCGCTGAGGCGCAGGAGTGGATTGCTGGGGGTCTCGAGCCAGAGCATCCGCGTATTCGGCCGCGCTGCGGCCCACGTTTGATGCGGATCGCTCGTATCGACGAAGGTCACGTCGATTCCGTAACGCGAGAGCACGGTCGTGAAGAGCCGGTGCGTTCCGCCGTAGATGTCGCGCGTCGCGATCAGGTGATCGCCGCTGGAGAGTAGCGAGACGGCGCCGACGACCGCCGCCATGCCCGAGGCGAAGGCCGATGCATACTGCGCGCCCTCCAAGGACGCGAGCTGCCGTTCGACCGCGCTCCTCGTGGGATTAACGGTGCGCGAGTAATCGTATCCCTTGGTCACGCCGATCTCCGGCAGCGTGAACGTCGCAGTTTGATAGACCGGAACCACGGTAGCGCCGGTCGCCGCACAAGGGTCCTGCCCGCTCCAGATGGCGCGCGTAGCAAACCCGTAGCCGGAGTCGGAGTGTTCGAAGTCGTTATGCATGAGGTGCTCCTAGAGAGTCGCCGCAACGGGCGGGGCAATCAGCGATTTGAGCAGCGCGCTCAGCGCGCGCGTCTCGGCCAAGAACGCGTCGTGACCGTGGTTCGATCGCAGCTCGAGGTACCGCGCGTCGTAGCCGAGCCTCGCAAAGCGCCCGGCGGCCGCACGGATGTCCTGCGGACGGAAGAGCCAGTCGGAGGTGATCCCGACGAACGTCAGCGCGGGCCCCGGCGCGAGGCCGGGCCCGAGCGCAGCCGCGTCTCGCACGTCGAACGAATCCATCGCGTGGGTGAGCGCCGCGTAACTCGCCGGGCTCATGCGCCGCTCGAAGAGGTCGGCCTGATGCTCGAGGTAGCCCTCGACGTCGAAGCGCGGCTTGCCGTTGCGATCGAGCTTGCGGTCGTGGCGCCGCGCGAGCAGCTCGTCGCTCTTGTACGAAAGCATCGCAATCTTGCGCGCCAGCCGGATTCCCGAGACGGGATCGAGCGCCAGTGCGTCGCGCTGCAGCGAGTTCAGAGCGATACCCATCGCGCTGTGATGGTCGTGCGCGCCGACGACTATGGCGCGGCCCACGCGTTGGGGGGCCGACAGCGCCCATTGCAGCGCCCGCATGCCGCCCAGCGAGCCGCCTACGACGACCTCGACGCGAGGAATGCCCAGCTCGCGCAGCGCGCGCATCTCGGCCCGCACGATATCCGCAACGCTGACGCGCGGAAACGCTCCCGCGCCCGGGCCCGTCGAGCCGTAACAGCCGCCGAGGGCGTTGATGCCGATCGCGCACCACTCGCGCGCGTCGAAGAGTGCATCCTTGCCGACGATGCCCGGCCACCACTCTGCCACTTCGCTCGAGCCGGTCAGCGCGTGTTCGACGAGCACGACGTTCGAGCCGTCGGCCGCAGGCCGTCCGTAGAGCGTTACGCGCTGTTCGACGACCGGGAGCGTCTCGCCGCAATCGAGCGTCAGCGCGCCGATCTTCACCGTCTCTTGCGCGATCACGCGTTCACCAAATCCTGCAGCGGGAGGCTCGTCGGAGCGTCTTCCCAGATCGCGTATCCGGGGAGATCGGCCGTGTGCGCGAGGCGCCGGAAGAACGGATCGACGCGAACGGCCGCCTCGAGCGGGCTGGAACGGACGCGCAGATCGAATCCCCGGCCCTGCCCCAGCGCGCGCAATACGCTGACGACGTCGCCGAGCACCGCCGAGCTCGTTGCGGCGCCGCCGGCGCCCGCGCCGCGCAACACCAGCGTGCCGGCGGCTCGCGCGTCGAGCCGCACGACGTTGTCGGCGTCGGCGGTGCGCGCGAACTCGTGATCTTCCGAGACTAGCACCGGGGCCACGTCGGCAAAGACGCCCGCGGGAGAGCGCAGCGCCGCCGCCACCAGCCGGATACGGTACCCGAGCATGCGGGCGCGCGCGACGTCGCGCTGCGTTACATCAGAGATGCCCCGGCGCGCGACGCGCGGCGAGATCACCGAAAGTCCGAAGGCCTGCTGTGCGACAATGGCGATCTTGTGCGCCGCGTCGATGCCCTCGACGTCGTTGGTCGGATCGCTCTCGGCGTAGCCCAGCCGTTGGGCGCGCGCCAGCGCGTCGGTGTATCCGGCGCCGGCCTCCATCGCGGACAGAATCGAGGTGCACGTGCCGTTCATCACGCCGGCCACCGAAACAATCTCGTCTCCCGCGAGCGCTTCGTCGAGCGTGCGCACGATCGGGATCGCCCCGGCGACCGCCGCTTCGAAGCGCAACGCGCAGCGCCGGGAAGCCGCGAGCGCCTGCAGCCGAGGCCCCTGTTCACCGATCAGGTCTTTATTGGCGGTGACGACGTGGCGCCCGCGCTCGAGCGCGCGTTCGACGAGTTCGGCGGCTTCGTTCGTGCCGCCGATGACCTCGATGACGAGATCGACCTGCGGATCGTCCACGACGGAGCGCGCGTCGCGCGTGAAAAGGCGCCGCTCGATCGCGCTCGAGCGCTGTTTGAGCGGATCGGCAATCGCAATCGCCCGGAGTTCGAAACGAACTCCGCTGCGACGTTCGATCACTTCGCGTTCGCGGTGCAGGCGATCGGCGACGTTGGAGCCGACCGTTCCGCACCCGAGTAAGCCGACCCCGACGGTCGTTTTCATGTTTTCCCGGCCTCCTGTTGCGATGGGAAAGCGAGGATAAAATCACGCGCCCCCCGCCGTTTGCGGCGAGGGGCGCGTGAAGCGATTTCTACCCGAGTTAACCTACGTACTTCACGACGACCCTGCCATGCGCATGCGCATGCGCATGCCACACATTGAGAACATCATGCTGCCCGCAGAGAAAGACATGCGCGAACCTTAACACCCCCGCAGCGGCAGTGTCAAGGCATTCCGAGCCATGTACGCGCTCTTAACGACCGTTAACGCGTAAACGATCGCGTTGCGCGGAAAAGCGGCTGCAGCGCGGTCGCCGTAGCAGCCCAGGCCGCCCGAGCCCAGAGGCCGTTCATATCACTACGAGTCCTACCCGTGACTTTTTGTGGGTTCCGGGGATGGCGCTCGCAGGGTTCCCTTGCTACCCTAGAGGCCCCACACCTGAAAAGGAGAGTCTTTATGCCTGCGCAAGGGCAGCCCAACATCATCGCCATTATGGGCGACGATATCGGCTGGTTTAACATCGGCGCCTACCACCAGGGAATGATGGCCAGCCGCACGCCGAATCTCGACCGCCTCGCGGCCGAAGGCATGCGGTTCACCGACTACTACGCGGAGGCCAGCTGTACGGCCGGCCGCGCGAATTTCATCACCGGCGAGCTGCCCATCCGGACCGGGCTGACGACGGTCGGCCAGGCGGGCGCCAAGATCGGCATGCCTGCCCAGGCGCCGACCATCGCGACCGCGCTGCGGTCGATGGGCTACGCCACCGGCCAGTTCGGTAAGAATCACCTCGGCGATCTCAACGAGTTCCTCCCGACGCTCCACGGCTTCGACGAGTTCTTCGGCTACCTGTACCACCTCGACGCCATGGAGGATCCCGCGCACCCCAACTACCCCCAGGAGCTCAAGGACAAAATCGGCCCCCGCAACATGCTGCACTGCTGGGCCACCGACACCGACGACGCTACCGTCAACCCGCGCTGGGGCAAGGTCGGAAAGCAGAAGATCGAGGATTGCGGCACGCTCTATCCCGATCGCATGGAGACCGTCAACGACGAGATCCTCGACAACACGCTGAAATTCATCGACAAGGCGAAGGCGGCGGATAAACCGTTCTTCGTGTGGCTCAACCCCACGCGCATGCACGTGGTGACCCACCTCTCCGACAAGTATCAAAAGATGCGCACGCCGGAGAACGGCTGGTCGGAGTCCGAGGCGGGAATGGCGCAGCTCGACGACGTCGTCGGCGGCGTGCTGCAAAAGCTCAAAGACCTCGGCCTCGAGGACAACACCATCGTGATGTTCACCACCGACAACGGCGCCGAGAACTTTACGTGGCCCGATGGCGGTCAAACGCCGTTTGCCGGCGGCAAGGGTACGGTACTCGAAGGTGGATTCCGCGCGCCGGCTCTGGTGCGTTGGCCCGGAAAAGTGCCAGCCGGCAAGGTCGAGAACGGTATCTTCTCCGGTTTGGATTGGTTCCCGACGTTCGTCGCCGCGGCCGGAGATCCGAACATCGTCGAAGAGCTCAAAGCCGGCATGCAGCTCGGCGACCGCACGTACAAGGTGCACCTCGACGGCTACAATCAGATGGATCTGATCACCGGCAAGGGTCCCTCGAAACGGCGTGAGATCTTCTACTTCGCCGAAGGCAACCTCGGGGCGGTGCGGGTCGGCGATTACAAATACCGCTTCATCGATCAGCCCGGCGGCTGGCTCGGCGGTACGGTGAAGGTCAACTGGCCGATTCTCACCAACCTGCGGCTCGATCCGTTCGAGCGAACCGGCATCTCCGGGTCGCTCAACTACTACCACTTCTTCGCCTACCAGTTCTGGCGTTTCGTGCTCGTTCAGGAGGTCGTCGGGAAGGCTGCAGAGTCAGCCATCGAGTTCCCGCCGATGCAGGCGGGCGCGTCGTTCAACCTGGAAGCCGTGAAGGAGCAGATCCAGAAAGCCGCGGCCTCACACTCGGGCGCGTAAAGCTCCAATGTCATCCTAAGCGCGTCGAAGGGCGAGGCTCCGCGGGGGCCTCGCTTCTTTATTGCTGCGGCTGCGAGCCCCGAGGCCGTCGAGAAAATCGGGCGAGAGTCCGATGCGCTTGAGAAACTCACGCTTCAGGCAGACGGCGCAACGGCCGCTGCGGCGAGCGATGAGGTCGCAATCCTCGGCGATGAAATAAGACGCGCAGCTCGTGCATTGAAAAAGATCGGCCATGATAAGGATGGCGCTCTCGTCTGCGCGCGGGCGCATTTCCTGGCAGCTTCGACCAGGGCTAGAACGTCCGAAGCGACAGAGTCGCCGAGAGAAACCCGACCGAGGCCAGCGTAACGAGCGCGGTCACCGCCCACCCGGCGCAGACCAACGGCATTCCGATCGGCGTCCCGCGCATCGCAGTCCAGTTGCGTGCGACGAGCATCGTCAAGGCAAGAGTAACCGGCGTCGCGAGCCCCGCAGCGACCGACGACCAGTACAGCAGTTCCATCGTCGGAAACGGCAAAAGCGCCAGGATAGCTGCCAGCCCGAGCGATGCAAATACCACGGCGTAAAAGAACGGCGCTTCCTTCGGGCGCAGCGTCAGGCTCGCGCGCCGCTCGAACGTCTGGGCAACGACGTAGCCGCCGGTCGCGGCGATCACCGGAACCGCGATCGCCGCCGACGCCAGCAGGCCGATTCCGAACAGCGCCTGGTCGAGCGAACCCGCGAGCGGCTGCAGCGCTGCCGCGGCGTCGGCAGCGGTTCGGATCGCCAAGTGGTGTTTTCCCGACGTCGCTGCGGTTGCGACGAGTATGAAGAGAAAACTTGAGCCGGCGACGAGCATGCCGAGCGCCGCGTCGGTGGTGATGGCTTTAAGCGCCGAACGCTCCGGCCGGCGCTCTGCGACCTCGATCGACTCCCAGTAATAGACGTAGCCGGTGAGCGTCGTGCCCAGCAGCGCAATCGCGCCGGTGAGAAACTCGGGCGTGAGCGGGAAGCGCGGAATCAGGATGCCGGCTAGAACCTCGCGCCAATCCGGATGCGCGAGCACGGCGCTGGCGACGTAACAGAGAAAGATCAGCGTGAAGGCCGCCAGCGTTCGCTCGATCTTCACGTACGACGTCGTCGCCAAGAGCAGGGCGACCGCGCCGACGAATGGCACGACGAAGTACGGATACGGAATGCCGGTAAGCAACGTCAGCGCCTGCGCACCGGCGGCGACGTCGGCAATCAGCGTAAAGAGCCCAATGCCGACGACGCACACGAGCGCGACGACGGCCGGAAAGCGCCCGTAGGTGCGCACGATGGCCTGCTGCAGGCTCATCTGCGACGCGCCCGCGACCGACGCCGCAATCGCCTGCACCACCGCAAGCATCGGCAACAACAGCACGATCAGCCACGCCAAACCGTAGCCGGTCGTCGCGCCGACGACGGCGATCGAACCGACGGTTGTAGGATCGTTCGCGGAGGCGCCGGAGACGAGGCCGGGCCCGAAGCCGCGAACGAAGCCGCGCTTTTTGTCGCTTACGGGCTTACTCGCTGGAGACGCAGCGGAAACCGAGGTGCGACATTCCGGTGTCGATGGCTTGCGGCGAGCGCGCGGCGGGGCGGAAGCGCAAGCAGTAGCTGGGCGAACACAGAAACGAGCCGCCTTTGAGCACTTTGCGCGGCATGCGCGAAGCGGGCGCGCACGGATCGTAGCTGCGCTCGCGCGCGTCGCCGGCGCAGCACGGCGATTGCGGCGCGCCGCGGTCGTTGACGAACCAATCGCTGGTCCACTCCCACACGTTGCCGGCCATGTCGAACAGGCCGTAGCCGTTGGGCGCGAAGCGTCCGACGGGCATCGTGCGAGGACCGTGCTTCGCGGTGCTTCTCCAGGGAAAATCTCCCTGCCACGTGTTCGCCGCAGGCTTGCCGCCGGGCAGCATCTCGTCGCCCCACACGAAATCCTTGCCGTCGAGGCCGCCGCGCGCGGCGAACTCCCACTCCGCTTCGGTGGGAAGCCGCTTGCCGGCCCAACTCGCATAGGCTTCGACGTCTTCGAAGGCCACGTGCACCACCGGGTGATCGGGACGAGAATCGATCGAGCTTCCCGGGCCGTCGGGATGCTTCCAGCACGCGCCGGGCAACCACGACCACCACTGTGAGTAATCGCGCAGATCCACCGGACCCGCGGTCATGTGAAAGACCAGCGCGCCGGGAACGAGATTCTCTGGTGGAGCGCCGGGAAAATCGGCTGGGTCCGGCGGGCGCTGCGCGACCGTCACGTATCCGCTCTTACGCACGAACGCCGAGAACTGCGCGTTGGTGACGGCGTGCCGGTCGATCCAAAAGCCAGCGACGCTCACCTCGCGAACCGGCGCCTCCTCAGGGTAGAAGCGATCCGAGCCCATGGCAAACGTGCCGGGCTCGATGCGCACCATATCGTCGTGGCCGGGGCGTGTGGTAGCAATATCGCGAGCCGTCTTCACCTTAAACCACCTTAAAGCTTTTGGAAAATGCGTACCCGAGAAAGTACGCGAAAACCTGCCGCTCGACCGACCAGGGGAACGGAAGCGACGCTGTGAACGCTCGTTACCCCGCACTTCACTAGAGCGAAAGCAGAACCGAAATGCCAGACAAGAAACCTAATATTCTCATTCTCTGGGGCGACGATATCGGCATCTGGAACATCAGCAAATT
Source organism: Vulcanimicrobiota bacterium (assembly GCA_963844705.1). Classification (GTDB taxonomy): domain Bacteria; phylum Vulcanimicrobiota; class Vulcanimicrobiia; order Vulcanimicrobiales; family Vulcanimicrobiaceae; genus Cybelea. Next base: position 1,573,352 of record CAWJPI010000001.1, read on the forward strand.
CAGTAATGGCATGATGGGATACCGAACCCCCAACATCGACCGCGTCGCCAACGAGGGCGGCCTCTTCACCGATTACTACTCGCAGCAGAGCTGCACCGCGGGCCGCGCCTGTTTCATCACCGGCCAGAACCCCATTCGCACGGGGCTCACGAAGGTCGGGATGCCCGGCGCCACCGTCGGGCTACAGAAAGAAGACCCGACGATCGCGGAGTTTCTCAAGCCGTTAGGATACGCTACCGGGCAGTTCGGCAAGAACCACCTGGGCGACCGCAACGAGTACCTTCCGACCGTCCACGGTTTCGACGAGTTCTTTGGCAACCTGTACCACCTCAATGCCGAGGAAGAGCCGGAACTGCCGGACTACCCGAAGGATCCGAAGTTTAAGGAGATGTTCGGTCCGCGGGGCGTGATGCATTGCTGGGCCACCGATACCGACGACCCGACGAACGACCCGCGATGGGGCCGCGTCGGCAAGCAGAAGATCCAAGATACTGGGCCGCTCACGAAAAAGCGCATGGAGACGATCGACGAAGAGATCACCAGCGCGGCGCTCGGGTGGATGGAGAAGCAGGCCAAGGCGGACCAGCCCTTCTTCCTGTGGTACAACTCGACGGCGATGCACTTTCGCACGCACGTCGCGGAAAAAAACATCGGCAAATCCGGCCAGGATCCGTACAGCGATCGCATGGTGGTGCACGACGAGCAGATCGGCATGATGCTCGACAAGCTCGACGAGCTCGGCATCGCCGACAACACGATCGTGATGTACTCGACCGACAACGGGCCCGAGAACGACACCTGGCCCGACGGCGCCACGACCCCATTCCGCATGCAGAAGGACACGAACTGGGAGGGCGGCTGGCGCGTGCCGTGCTTCATCCGGTGGCCGGGCGTCATCAAGTCCGGAGCCGTGTATAACGATATCGTGTCGCACATCGACATGTTCCCGACGCTGGTCGCCGCCGCCGGAAATCCGGATGCGAAACAGCAGCTGCTCGACGGATGCACCGTGGACGGTAAGAAGTTCAACGTCCACCTCGACGGCTACGACATGCGGCCGTACTTCAGCGGCGAGTCCAAGACGAGCCCGAGAGACGCGGTCGTTTACTTCAGCGACGACGGCGACATCATCGCCGTGCGCGTCGGCGACTGGAAGTTCAACTTAGCGGTCCAGCGCGCTACGCAGATGCAGCTTTGGGCCGAACCGTTCGTGAAGCTGCGCGTCCCGCATATCTTCAGCCTCCGTCGCGACCCGTTCGAGCGAGCCGATTTCAACTCCAACACCTACTGGGATTGGATGGTCGACCATATCCCGCAGATGTATGCGATGCAGGCGGTGATCGCCGGGCAGATCGAAGGCTTCGCGAAGTTCCCGCCGCGGCAAAAGCCCGCGTCGTTCAACCTCGACGCGGTCCTCGCACAGGCGCAGAAACCGCACGGATAACCCGTCGCAGTCCGAGCACGACGCGTCGATCGCGCGCCGGGTCGCTGACTTTTACCAGAGTCATCCGTACCCGGCGCCGGTCGACGATCTGCAAGCCTACCGGCGCGCCTGGGACGACGCTCGGAGGCGCGCCGATTCGCACCTCTTCTTCCCCTCTCAGCCTTACCGCAGCGATCGCAGCGTGCTCGTCGCGGGATGCGGTACGAATCAAGCGGCTCACTATGCCGCGCGCTGGCCGAACGCCCGCGTCGTGGGCATCGACGTCAGCGAGGCCAGCGTGGCCTTCGCGCGCACCCTCAAGCGCGAACATCATCTCGACAACCTCGAGCTGCGCTGCCTCCCAGTAGAGCGTGCGACCGAACTAGACGAACGCTTCGAGCACGTCGTTTGCACGGGCGTGCTGCACCACCTCGCCGATCCCGTCGCGGGGCTGCGGGCGCTGCGCGACGTGCTCGCGGAGGGCGGCGCGATGCACCTGATGCTCTACGCGCCGTACGGGCGCACCGGCGTCTACATGCTGCAGGAGTACTGCCGGCGCCTCGGGATCGGCTCGAGCGAAGCCGAGATTGACGATCTCTCGGCCACGCTACGCGCGCTGCCGGCGGATCATCCGCTCGTTCCGCTGCTGCGCGCATCGCCGGACTTCTCCCAGCGGGCCGGCGTGGCCGACGCGCTGCTCCATCCACGCGACCGTGCCTACTCCGTGCCCGCGCTGTTCGCCTTTCTCGCCGAAGGCGGCGCGCACTTTGGGCGGTGGCTGCGCCAGGCGCCCTACCTCCCCGCCTGCGGCGCGCTGGCCACGTCGCCGCACGCCGCGCGGCTCGCGGTGCTCCCGGCGCACGAAGCATACGCCGCGATCGAACTCTTTCGCGGGACGATGGTCCGTCACGCGGTAATCGCCTACGGGAACTCCGCGGAGGGCAGCGCAGCCGCGCCCACATTCAGCGGCGAGGCGTGGCTCGACTACGTGCCGATGCGGCTGCCCGATACGATCGAGGTGCGCGAGCGGTTACCCGCCGGCGCCGCAGCCGTCCTGATCAACCGCAATCACACGTTCACCGACCTCTACCTCCCGATCGACGCCGCACGCGAAGAGCTGCTGAGGCGCGTCAACGGCCGGCGCACGATCGCCCAGATTGCCGGTGAGGATCGCGGGTTGGCGCGTTCGTTCTTCGAGCAGCTCTGGCGTTGGGACCAGGTCGTTTTCGACCGCGCCACGCATGAAGCGGCAACGGCAGGCGCATGAAAATCACAGAGCTGACGACTCTCGTCTTCCTCAGCCGCCTCGGCGTCGCGGCGCTCTTGGGCATCGCGATCGGCGCCGAGCGGCAGTGGCGTCAACGCGCGGCGGGCCTCCACACGAGCAGCCTAGTCGCCGTCGGCGCGGCGCTCTTCACGCTGCTCGATTCGATCGTCGGTGCCGGCGATACCACGCGAATCGTCGCCGGAGTCGTCACCGGCGTCGGCTTCATCGCCGGAGGCGTGATCCTTCGCTCCGGCATCAACGTGACCGGATTGAACACTGCAGCGACGATCTGGGCGACCGCGGCCGTCGGTGCTATCGCGGGCTTTGGTCTGTATTGGGAAGCCGCAGCCGCCGCCGCACTGATCATCGTGCTCAACTGCATACTCGATCCGCTCGCAGCATTCATCGACGCCCACTCAAACGCCAAGCAATAACTTGATGTAGTCCGGGGTTAGAGCCGAGGCCCGAAGTTTACTGTGGTAATCGAGGGCCTCGGCGACGAAGCCCTGGGCTACATCAGCGCTTCCCGCACCTACTCTCCTGCGTCGCCGTAGATTAGCGCGGTCTTCGTCGTGCCGTCGGCGAGATAGTCATGGAGCGGCACCTGCAGCGCTTTGAAGAACCCGTCGGCCGCCTCCTGACCGGCACCCTCTTTATCGGTGCCGAGCACGTGCGTCGAGAATCCGAACTCTGCGACGAGCGGCTCGAACTTGTCGGGAACGGGACGCGCCCACACGGCAAGCGTCACGTGAGCGTGCACGCCGTGACCGAAGAAGAGATTGCCCAGCGTGCTCTGCAACTCGAACACCTTCGCCCCGGCGACGATCGAGAGTATCTCATCGGGATTGAGATCGAGGGTCTTGAGATGCGGCAGCCCTTCGGCGAGGCGCGACAAGGGAAACTCTGGCTGGACCTCCGGATACTCGATGATCACGTTGTTGGAGTAGATCTTCTTCATCGAACCCGGGGAATCGCCGCGAATCAGCTCTTCCTTGAACTTCTTGATCTGGAGCTTGCTCACGGTAGTGTCCGTATCGAAGGCCGCAGCCTTGTCGTAATCGATGGCGCGGCACTTGAACGTGAGCTCCCAGCTTTCGTCGGGCCAGCCGCCTTCGCGAAGCTGGCGAATCCGGAAGATCAGCTTGTTCTTGCGCAGATCTTGCCCTTTCGTATCGTAGAACTGCACGATCCGAAGCTGCGAGTCGAGCGATTCGACCGGCTCGTAGCGAACGCCGAGCTTCGCCGCCGCCTTCACCAGCAGCTCGTTGAACTGCAGCACCGCCCGGCGGCTGAGAAACTTCTCGGGCTTGAGCAGCAGCTTGAACTCGCGGTGCGTTACCAGCGGGGTCGCGCTTTTCTCCGTCGTCTTGCTCATCTCTCTTCCTCCAGTTAGTTCGGCGTGTTCTGATTCGAAGCGTCATCGGCGAACTGGGCGTGAAGCCCTTCTCCGAGCGTCTTGCGTTCTTTTTCGCCTTTCGTCAACTGCACGGGCTCCCACGGCTCCCATTCCTCCCAGCCCAGCGTCTGACAGTCAGGCGGAAGCCGAAGCCCACGAAGAAGGCGATCGATGGTCGACGGTATGACCGTCAACCCCAAGGCCTGCATTGAGGAGCACGTACGCGGTGCCCGTGAGCAGCGCCGCGACGACGAAGAACTCGCCGCGCACGAGCTGCTTCGGCACCACTAGCAGGCGACTGTCGATGATCCATCGCCCGGCCGTGGTGGCAATGACGCCGATGATCACCGCTGCCGAAGTAGCCAAGATGAGCGGCGAGCGCCGCCTGCGCGCCGACGATCGCGTACCACGGCAGCGAGAACGCCGTCATGAACTGGAAGAGACCGTCCTTGAAGCGCACCTCGCTGGCGTAGTCGATAGGAGCGCCAGCCGGCGGCCGCGAGGCAGAGGATCAGGTACCAGGGATTCATCAACGCCGCCGGCACCTTGTTGACGAGAACGTCGCGCACGATGCCGCCGCCGATGCCGCCCGCGTATGCCAGGACGATCACGCCCATCATCGTAAAGTGCTTGTAGTGGTCGGGACGGCGCGCCAGAAGCGCGCCGTTGAATGCATTGGTCGTGGCGGCAATGAGCGAAACGTAGTCGATGACGGTCAACGCCTTGAAACCGAACTGCGAAAAGATCAGCGGAGTCATGCGGTTGCCCTCGCTGCGGTTTTCGTAAAATAGACGCCGAAGAGCGATACGACAATGGCCTGAATCAGCAGATAGGCAATCACGGCGGCGGCGACATCGGCATTTTGAAAGTTGGTCGTGGCAATCAGCGAGCAGAGGCCGATGTTGCGCAGGCCGGTGCCGATCGCCAGGATGCGCCGCGTGCTACGCTCCGGGCCGCCGAGCAGCCAGCCCGTGCCGAGCGAGAGCAGCACCAGGCAGAGCGTCGCCCACAGTGCGTGGGAGCCGTAGATCTCTGCAACGCTGTGCGCGAACATCGGAGCCAGCACGACGAGCACCGCCAACGCAGACAAGAGGAATACCAGCTGCAGCGGGCGGCCCAGACGCTCGGCAAGGGCCGGCGCGCGCGCGCCGACGAGCATTCCCAGCAGCAGCGGGAGCAGTTGAAAGACCAGCATCGTCGTAATAAACCGCCCGAAAGGCAGATCGATGCCCGCACTCGCCGGCAAGACGAACGCCGCGTAGAGCGGCACCGTCACGATCGAGATCAGCGGGAGAAAGATCGCCATCTCTACCGCCAGCCCCAGACTGCCGCCTCGCTTGCGAACTTGCGCGAGCACGAGGGGAACGCCCGGCGCGATGGCCATCAAGAGAAACCCCGTCGCAATCGCGTCGGGCAGGGCGAAGAGCCGCGCCAGCAGCACGCCGAGCGCCGGCACCACCAGGAAGTTGGCCAGCAGGACGCGGACGAGCAGCGATGTGTTGCGCAGCGTCTCCTTGAGGTGGCCGCGGTCAACCTGCAGGCCGGCGCCGAACGTCAGTGAGATCAGAAGGATCGCTGCGAAAATTCTGGCGTAGATGCATGCCCCTCTCACAATCCGAATATGCATAAGGTCGGCTTTCCGGTGACCTTCCACGCGACGAACGACGTATTCCCGGCAGCCGCGGCTACGTACTGCTTGCCGCCGGCATCGTACGTGACGATACCGCCGGCGATGGCGTTCTTGGTATCGTAACGATAGACGACCTTGCCGCTGCCCGCAGACAGTGCGAGCAGATTCCCGTTGAGATCGCCCGTGAAGAGCAGCCCTCCGGCAGTCGGCGTCAGCGCGGCGACCATCGGCGTGGCCATCTTGAGGTGCCACCGGACTTGGCCGGTCGCCGGGTCGATGGCGGTGATCCAACCGCGAGCGGCGCTTATCGCGTCGGGTACCGGGATGCCGCCGCCGAATCCGGATGCGCCCGATTCCGCTTTGGCGGCCTGCGTGATGTTTTTAATGCTCGGGAGCTTCGTCAGCTTGACGGTCACGCACCAATCTACCGAGTTCACGTAGACCAGCTGCGTCTGCGGCGACCACGCGGCGCCGTTCCACTCCGAGCCCCCCGTGACGCCGGGACAGTAGCGCGTTCCCGCCGTCGTCATCGGCGCGCTCGCGTTGGCGATCGTCGTCGTTGCGGTCTTGAACCGGAGCTTACCATCCGCGAGGTCGAGAAGGTGCAGCAGCCCGTCTTTTGCCGTTGCCGCAAGCATCGGCGTACCGCCGCCGGTTTGGAACTCCGAGCTGCCCGTCGCGTCCCAGTCGTGATCGTCGTTGGGCTGCGTTTGGTACCACCAGCGCAGCTTCCCCGACGTGGCGTCGAGCGCGACGATGCCCGTGGTGAAGAGGTTCGCCCCCGGGCGCTGGCCGCTGTCGAAATCGGGGCCCGGATTACCGACCGGAACGTAGAGCGTGCCCGATTGCGGATCGAGCGTGAGATAGGTCCACACGCCGCCGCCTCCATGCTTCGTTGGCGTTTTGAGGGTGGAGAACGACCATACCTTGATTCCGTCGGTCACGCGATACGCCGACACCTCGCCGTTCACACCCACGTCGCCGCCGGCAGCGCCCATGAACACCAGGCCATGCCAGATGAGCGGCGCGGCCATGGCTGAGGCGCCGGCGCTCGAATCCATGATCTTGCGATTCCAGAGCAGCGCACCGGTCCGCAGATCGAGCGCGATCAGGTGGCCGTCGGCCGTTCCCCGAATCGCGCGCCCGCCGCCGATTGCCACCCCTTTGTTGTTGGCACCGGCCTCGATGTCCACGGCGTGGTACTGGTAGCTCCAAAGCTTCGCGCAGGTTCGTCCGTCGATCGCAAACGTGCCGGTGGTCGTCGTCACGTAGATCGTGCCGCCGTAGACGACCGGGCTGGCCTCGAAGGAACCCTCGGGCGCGAGCTGCACGGAGCAGACCGGGCGCAGATGCGGCACCGTCGTCGTGGAAATCTCGGAGAGCGGCGAGTAGCGCTGGCCGCGATACCCTTTGCCGTAGGTAAGCCAATCATCGCCATCGCCGTCGGCGGTGTCGAGCTGCGCCTGCGAGACGAGGTCGCTCGACGGCTGTTTGACAACCATCGGCGCCGGCGTTGCAGCGCTCTCAGAAGCGGCGGCCGTTCCGGGCGCCGCGGCCGGGATGATGCGCGTGACGTCGTAGTGCCCGACGATCGGAGATGCTCCCGCCGGGAAACCGTTCTTCTGCAAGATGTAGGCCACGACGGCCAGCGATTGCGCCGTCGATAGGGTGCCGGGCGCGTTGAGGGGCATTTGGGTGTGAACGATCGACCAGAGCGCGCTCAGCGGCTTGCCGCGGTAGCGCAGGAAGAACTGGGTGCCCGCGAGCGCCGGTCCCGCGCCGCCTTGCAGCTTCGCCCCGTGACAGACCGCGCACTTAGCGGCGAAGATCGTCGCCCCTTGGGCAGCCTGCGTCTGCGAATACCACCCTTGACTGCCGGTCGAGCCCGCGATCGATTTGACCGGAGCGGCACTGCCGGGGCTCAGTCGCCACGCGGCTGCAGCCACAACGGCGATCACGAGCAGAGAGCGCAGCGGAAATCTCATTTAGCCTCCGTCTCACGCGGTAGATAGCGATAGCCGGCATCGTGCAGTTTACGCAGCCGCATGAACACTTGCGGCTTCGGGTCGAAGACTACGTTGAGCGACGACCATATCCCGCCATAGCGGCGCTCTTGCGAGAGGTAGTCGGGGATATCGACGCGGTCCATCAAGCGTCGCCCCACCGCGTTGATCAGCAGCCCGCGAAAGCCGGTTGAGGCCGCGCCGTAACGGTCGCGGGAGTAGGTTTGGAGACCCGTGAGGAAAGCGCGATGGGAGACCGAAGCGTACCGCATGTCTTCGCGTGAAACCATCGATCGCATCGTCAACCTCTTCTCCGTCGCGCTGATCTCCGCCGCCGCACTGCTGACGGCCCTCTGCGGCTATCAGTCGGGGCGGTGGAGTGAGGAACAAACCCTGCGCTACAACGTCGCCAACGGCTACCGGGTGCAATCTGCCGAGGCAGCGGGCCGCGCCAACGCGCTAACGACCATCGACGTAACCCTCTTCCTCAACTACGTCACCGCGATCGAACGCGGCGATGCGCGCACCGCGGAGTTCATCTTCCGCCGCTTTCGTCCCGAGATGCGTCCCGCGATGGACGCATGGCTCTCGACGCGCCCCTTCACCAACCCGAAGGCGCCGCTCTCACCCTTCACGCTGCCGGAATATTCGTTGCGCACGACCGCCGACTCGCGCCGCGAGAACGCGATGGCCGGCGCCAGTTTCGTATCGGCGCAAAACGCCTCTCGCAGCGCCGACGCGTTCCTGCTGCTCACGGTGCTCTTTGCGACGGTCTCGTTCTTAGCCGGCGTGAGCACGAAAATGGTTTATCCGAGCCATGCGATCGTCGTGGTACTCGGCTTCATCGGCCTGATCTACGGCATCATCCGCCTCGTCGGCCTACTGTACCAGTAGGTCCATCACTTGTCATCCCCACCGTACCGCGCTCGGGCGACGGCGCTACGTGCCGTAGCGGCGCTGGCGCGCGGCGAAATCGTTCAGTGCGGCCAACAGTTCTTCTTCTCCAAAGTCGGGCCAGTACGTGGGCGTCGCCCAAAACTCCGCGTACGCGGCTTGGAAGAGCAGGAAGTTCGAAAGCCGCAACTCGCCGCCGGTGCGGATGACGAGATCGGGATCGGGCAATCCGGCGGTGTAGAGGTGGCTCTCGACGGCGTGTTCGTCGATGGAGTCGACGATCGCGCAGGCCTTCGTTGACCTCGCGCGCGAGCGCGCGAACGGCGTCGCCGATCTCGCGCCGCGCGCCGTAGTCGATGGCGAGGTTAAGGGTGAGCGTCTCGTTGCCGGCCGTCGCGCTCACCAGCTTGGCCAGCGCGGCGCGCGTCGCCGGGGGGAGCCGGTCGCCGCGGCCGCAGAGTCTCACGCGGACGCCTTGGCGCCCGAGCGCTCGCAGCTCGCGACGCGCCGCCGAGATGCAGAGCGCCATCAGCAGGTCGACCTCTGCCGAAGGACGCTTCCAGTTCTCCTCCGAGAACGCGTACGCCGTCACGATGCGCACGCCGGAACGCGAAGCGGCCTCTAGCGTCGCGCGCAATGCGGCAACACCTCGCCGGTAGCCGCACGCCACGGGCAGATTTCGCTCCCGCGCCCAGCGGCGGTTGCCGTCCATGATGATCGCGATGTGGCGCGGCGTCACGTCGTGGCCAGCCTCGAGCGCGGGATGAGGCCAACCTGCTCGTGCACGTCGCGCACGACGGACTCCAGCTCGTCGACGTAGGCCAGAAAACGCTGGCGCCCGCGCTTGGTGATGCGGTAGAGCGTAAGCGGACGGCCGGAACCGCGCTGTTTGTCGATCGCGACGATTCCCACTTCGGCCAGCGCGTGCAGGTGGCGGTTCAGATTACCGTCGGTGAGGTCGCAGGCGCCTTGCAGCTCGGTAAAGCTCAAGCCGTCGGAATGCGCGGTGAGACAGGTGCAGATGGCCAGTCGTCCGCGCTCGTGAAAGATGCGTTCGAGACCGGGATAGGCGAACGGCGCCGCCTGTGCTTGCTGCTCGGTCACGTTAGGTGCTCCGCCCAGATACAGTAGCCGATGGCGATCTGACCGACGCCGAAACCAATCGGCATCACCCACCACGCCAGCGCAATGCCGACGAGCGGCGTGACCAGAAAGCCGAGTGCGAGCAGCGCAAAGCCAACGGTAATCCAGATCGTAGACGACGGAATTGCGCCGCGCGACGAAAAGAGCCCGATCGCGTAAAATGCAAACCACGTTCCGGGCAGCAGCGAGAACGCGCCGCGGTCGATGAGTGCGACGCTGAGCGCGCCTCCCAGGAGAATGCTGGGAGCGATCGAGAGGGCGGCCGTGCGAAAGCGGCTGCGCTCGCCGGGCGCGCGATGCTTGAGCAGCCACGCGGTCACGGCGCCATAATTTAGCACGAGAGCAACGGCGAGACAACTTAGCCAGATCGTCAGATACGTGTGCGCCGCGTCCGCGCCCGCGGGTAGCGAAACCAGGCGCCGCTGCGCGAGCGCCGCGATGAGAGCAACGACTCCGCTTGCGGCCGCCGCTGGACCGGAGTAGCCCTCGAACCGCTGCAGCTGGGCCAAGCGTTCGCGAACTTCCGCAAGGTCGGAGAGCGCCCGCTGAAGTTCCATCAATTTACTTTGTATCACAAAGTAATGTCCGGCGCAAGAGTCGAATCGGCACCTCAAAGCGAAGAGGGCCTCCGATGCGCCCTTCGAGACTCGCGCTGCTTGCCGTCGTGCTGCTCCTCACCGTGGGGGGATGCGCGACGCATTCTTCGTTCGCGCCCGCGGCCGGCTCGTGGATCGATCCAGCCGCTACGGGGTCCGGGCCATTGCTCTTCATCTCAGATCTCGGCGATTACAGCGTCGACGTATATTCGATCCCGAACTTGAAGCTCGTCGAGAAGATCCGAGGCTTCAACGAGCCCGAAGGCGAGTGTTCCGACGCGCACGGCAACGTCTGGATCGTCAATGAAGACCCACAGGAAATCTTAGAGTTCAAGCCCGGCAGCAAATCGCCGATCGCGACGCTCGACGATCCCACCGGCAGCCCCGTCGCCTGTGCCGTCAACCTGCACGACGGCGATCTTGCGGTAACCAGCGTCTTCAACGGAAGCGGCCCCGGAGGCGTGCTCGTCTACAAAGGCGCGCGGGGCACGCCGCGTGCCTACCTCAATCCCAACCAGTTCTACTATTACTTCGCAGGGTACGACTCGCACGGCAACCTCTACGCAAGCGGGCTGACATCGAAGAACGCTTACAGTCTCTCGCTGCTGCGCGCGGGGGCAAAGTCGATGAGCTCGATCTCGATCTCCGGCGGCACCCTCTACTTTCCCGGTGCGGTCTTTTTCAGCGGTTCCAGCACTCGTCTTAGGCGATCAGCAGTGCGGCAACAAGAAAGCCTCGTGCCTTTACGAAGCGACGGTTACCGGCACGACGGCCTCGATCGCGCGAACGATTCCGCTCACCGGTTCCTGCGACGTCGCGCAAGTCGCGCTCTCGGGTTCGCAGATTTTCGGCGGCGACGCATGTCCGCACCACGACAGCCGTAGCCAAGGCTGGAGCTTCCCCGCAGGCGGTAAACCCTTCGCGAGCAGCACCGGCGTAACAAATCCCATCGGCGCCGCCGTCAGCGGAAGCTAATCTCGTCCAGCTTATCATCTGAGCGCAGTCGCTCAGGGTGACAGGGCGAAGAGCGATCCTTCGGATTCGCTGCCGCCATAGGCGGTCGTGCCGTAGAGCACGCCGCTGAGATCGTCGAGCGCTGCGATCGGTTGCGCGCCGTCGGGGCGATCGCCGAAGCTGTAGACGACGCTCTCGCTGCCCGCATAGGAGATGCTGAAGATCACGCCTTTACCGGAAGCGCCACCGTGACGCGTGGTTCCGTAGAGCGTTCCCGCGTCAGCAATCAACCCGGCTTGCGGGCTCGTCCCGTCCGATGCCGACTTGCAGCACGCAAAACTGTGCAACACGCTCTCCGCGCCGCTGCCCGCGATCTTGAATACACTGCCCTGCGAATAGGCGCCCCCACCCAGCGTGGTCCCATAGAGGGTGCCGCCGGCAACGAGAACGCGCGCCGATGGAAACGCGCCATCGGGCGATTGCGGCGCGTACCGAAAGCGATAGACGATACTGAAGGCCCCGCTGCTCGGATCGAGCTTGAAGACCGTGCCGCAGCCGATGCCGCAGAACGGCGTGCTTTTGCCGCCGTATTGCGTCGTGCCGTAGAGCGCGCCGTCCGATTCGACGAGGCCGTCGAATGGCGAAGCGCCGTCGCTTCCGCCCTTAAAGGCGTGGATCACGGTTTCGGTGCCGCTCGCCGAGATGCGATAAATCGTGCCGCAGCCGGCGGCGCAGAGACTCGCCTTGCCCCCGCCGTCCTCCGTGACGCCGTAAAGCTCGCCGCTCACGACGAGCGGCGAGCCGACGGGATACGCGCCGTCGCCGCCCCCGGCGAACGAATACACGACCGACTCGTTCTTGCCCGCCGGGTCGATCGAGAAGACCGTGCCGCAGCCGCCGGCGCAGCTCGTGCCGCTGCCGCCGCTCGACGTGGTTCCGTACAGCAGGCTTCCGAGAGCCGCTAGGCCGGCCACGGGCAGCGCTCCGCCGGAACCGCCGGGAAAGCGGTAAAGCACGCGCTCCGCCCCGCCCGGCGTCACCGAGAAGACAGTGCCGCAGCCATCGGGGCACCGCGTCCCGCTCGTGCCGCCGTACTGCGTGGTGCCATAGAGTGTGCCGCCGCTCGATTCCAGCGAAGAGGCCGGACTATCGCCGTCGTTCGCTTTTCCGTTTCCGCCGAAGCTGTAGAGCTCCGAATACGCCGACGTGTCGTCGTCGGGCTCGCCGCCGGCGAGCGGCCGTTTCAGGAAGTACTTCGGCGGCAACGGCGCCGGGATGCGCTGGAACTTCGCCGGCGACTGGGTGAAGTCGAACATATCGGCGAGGTCGTCGGCGCGCTCGTCCGTGGCGTGCATCGACGGGAGGCCGAAAACCTCTTCGGTAAACTTGAGGATGCTGCCGAACTCGTGCTGCACGTGCGAGACGTAGTGAGCCTTAGCATACGGAGAGATTGCGATCAGCGGCACGCGGAAGCTTAGCTCGTAGGGGTTGAACTGCGGGGGCGGCACGTGGTCGTACCAGCCTCCCCAATCGTCCCAGGTTACGAAGATCGCGGTATCGTTCCAATACGAGCTTTCCCGATCGCATTGACGACGGCGGCTACCCACGACGGGCCCGCGCCGCTGTTGGAGCGCGCGTGATCGGAGTAGAGTCCCGCGGGGGTGACCCACACGACGTCGGCCAGGTTTCCGCTCGCGACGTCCTTGAGCACCTGCGTCGGCGGCGAAACGACGTCGGTCGCGAACTCCGCGCTCTTACGGATGCTCAAAACCGCGTCGGGAGCATCCCATAGGCCCGGTCCGGGGTTTGCCTGGTAGTAACGCCACGAGAGCGACTTGGCGTCGAGCAGATCCATCAGCGAGATGCGGTTGAAGCACGGGAAGACGTAGTTCTTCTCCGATGGATCCTTGAGATCGATCGCCGGAACGAGCGATCCCGAAGGCGAGTCGCAGCCGCCGGTCGGATTGCCGGTGAGGCTGGCCGGATTGTCCGACGCGCGCCACGTCGAGCCGTTGGCGATGGCGGAGGTTCCGCTGATCAGATACTGGTGTGCCGGGAAGCTCGGTCCCTCGTTGGTCTGGAACATCCGATCGGCGAACGCGTAACGGCTTGCCATCGTAAAGTACGGGGCCGCCTCGCTGCGAGGCACGTAACCGTAGGCGCGGATGTCGGCGGCGATACAGACGTTGATCGTATAGCAGCGCGAGTCCAACCTGACTGAAGCCGTCGAGCTTGCCTTTCGCGTACTCGACCTCCAGGATTGGTGCGTGTGCCCGAGGTCGTATCCTTCGGTCAAGGGTACCGGCTGCAGCGGTACCTTCTTGCCTTTGGAGTTGAGGCCGAAGCGCACCGTATCCGCCCCCGGCAGTCCGTTGAACAGGTTGTCAACGCTGCGATTCTCTTGGACGATGATCACCACGTGCGCGATCTTCGAGGATCCCAAGGCCGCTCGAATGCTCGCCGGAAGCGCGAGCGTCGGCGAAACGCCGCGCCTCGGCCGCAGCTCGCCGCGAGGATCAGCGCGGTGAGGCCGGCGTAGCGCGAAAAGCGCACGGGCAAGACGTTACGGCGCGACGGTGAGCGCAACCGGATCGCTGATGCCTTTGGTGATCGTCCGCTCGAGCTTGAGCGTCGAGGCATCGAAGACCGCGACGGCGCTCGGACAGGTGCCGGCCACGTACAACACGCCGTTCCGGCTCATCGCCATCGCGCTGGGGCAGCCGATTCCGCCGGAAGTGGCGCCGGTCTTGGCCAGCGTCTTCTGATCGTACACGGAGACGTCGTTGCGCGCGAAGTTCAGCACGAAGATTTGTCCGGAGTACAGCAGCAACGCGACGGGCTTGCCGACCCCGTCGGTGATGCGCTTCGGCGTTTTGAACGATCCCCTGCGCGTACACCGTAACCGTGCTGCCGCGCTGATTGGCCACGTAGAGATTCTTGCTCGAATCTACCGCAATGGCGGCAGGCCCGGCGATATCGGTCTTGATGAGGTTCTTCGGCGAGTACTTCCCTGGCGGATAGACGGCGACGTCGTTGGTCACCCAGTTGGCGACGTAGAGGTTCCCTCCGTTATCGATCGCCACCGATTCCGGCCCGCGGACGTCCTTGAAGATCGTGCGCAAGGGCTGCGACCCGGAACGCGTGTAGATCGCGATCGTGTCTCCCCCGTTGTTCGCGACATAGAGCCGCTGCGACGCGTCGAAAGCCATCGCGAAGGGTCCGAAGACGCCATTGACGATCGTTCGCGAAGGCTGGCCGCCGCCATGCGCGTAGATTGCGATGCTGCTGTTGGAGCTGCCGCTCGGCGCGCCGTAGTTTCCGAACGTAGAGACTGCCCGACGCGCCGGAAAGCAGCGAGTTCGGGTAACTGACGCCGCTGGAGATCGTGCGCGTGGCCGTTTTCGCACCCGGCGCCACGACGGCGACCGTGCTCGTATAGAAGTTGGCGGCAAAGAGCGTTCCTGGCGTGACTGCGAGGGAGAGACGCAGCTCCTTGCAACGCCGAGCGGTCCGGCAGCGCGCTCGCCGGCAGACTCGCTCCGCTGCCGCTCGAACAAGCAGCTAGCAGCAACGCGAGGAACGGTCCTCCCCATGAGAGGCGGGAACGCCGCATTCGTAATCCTTTCGTGAAGCGCAAGAAGGCGTAAATCAAAACCGCTCTTCGCTTCGATTCTCCACTCCTCTGCGCCTATGCGGCCAGGGCAAGCGCGACGGAGCACGCGATCGTGAACGCGTCTTCTATCAGCGCCGCCGGGACGCGCCCTGCCAGTGCTGCGAGGCGTCGCCGCAGCGCCAGTCCGGCGTAGGCACCCCCAATGGCGGCGAGCGCCCCCAGCACCGCGCAGAGTACGGGCGAGCCCGCATTCAGGCCGGCGACCGTCCAGCCGCAGAACGCACCGCTGCAGGCGCGCGCGATGAGGCCGAAGGGCTGCGTGCGGGCCGGGACTCTCGGAGAGAGGTCGCCCGCGTATTCCAGCAGCGCGAGCACGCCTAAGACGTAAGCCAAAGGCGTGCCGCGCCGCACGAGCCAGAGGATGGCCGGCGCGGTAAACGTTCGCAGCCCGGCCAGAAGGCCGAAGAGGATCGCTGCGAGCGCTGCCGTCACCGTGCGTCGCCTACGGCTTGGTGACGAGTAGGCCGGTCGGCGTCGAGACTCCGTTGGTCAGCGTCGCATAGGGCGTGTAAGTACCCGGCGCGTACGCGTAGACGGAGTGCGTGTCGATGTCGGACTCAACGACTTCGTCTTTGGGTTTGCCCTTGTTCTCGAGAGCGATCGCGTAGGGGAAGTCGTCCCCCGCGATCGTTTGCGACGGCGACGTCGAGCCGAGCTTATAGACCTCAATCGTGTCGCCTTCGCCGCAGGTCACCCACAGGTCTCCGTGCTTCTCTTCGACCGCTGTGCCCAGCGGCTCGTCGAATCCTGCAGCCCCAGGTTGGTCAGCGTCGTGCTTCCGTACTTCAACTCGAAGACCGCGTTGGCGCCGAAGTCGGCGACGTAGAGATTGTTGCTCTTGTCGACGGAGAGGCCGAACGGGTCGGTCAGGCCTTGGCCGCTGATCGTCTGCGAGGGCGTCGTCGTGCCGAACGCATACTCGGTGATCGCCCCGGGATAGTTGCTCACGTAGAGCGTGCCCTTGCTATCGATCGCGGCGCCGAGCGGGTTGCTGATGCCATCGGTGATGTCGGTCTTGAGCGTTGTCGATCCCTTGGCGAACTCCTCGACGTCGTTGCCGCTGCAGTTGTCGGCGACGTAGATCGTGCCTTTCTTGTTGACGGCGGTACCGTACGGACATCCGGCGTGGACCGAAATGCTCGCGATGGGGCTAGGATTCTTCGCGAGATCCGCCGTTTGATAGACGTTAATGGCCACGTCGGTTTGATCGGACTCGAAAACTAGCGACTTGTTGGTCGCGTAGTTCGGATGAATCGAGCGAACGAGTCCGCGCGCGCTGCCGCCGAG
The DNA here is from genome assembly GCA_963844705.1 of Vulcanimicrobiota bacterium. Classification (GTDB taxonomy): domain Bacteria; phylum Vulcanimicrobiota; class Vulcanimicrobiia; order Vulcanimicrobiales; family Vulcanimicrobiaceae; genus Cybelea. The sequence goes on from CAWJPI010000001.1 coordinate 1,589,618, forward strand.
CAGCGATGCGAACGGCACGCCGGCGTGGACGACGTTCGGCGCGAGCGACGAGCTCGCGGGTGGGGCGGCGGAGCCTCCGGCGAAGCAGCCGCTGATTGCAAAGAGCGCCGTGACCACGACGGCACGGCGCGCGTATGTGACAAACATTGTTGAAAGCGCCTCCTCTTCTTGTATATGAAGAAACGGAAAAGGGCAGCTTGCCTTCGAGGTACGGCAAGCGAGGTCCCCTTGCTTTTGCAAGAACCTGTCGGAGTGGCGGCAAAGCACCTATTTCCACTGCAAGGAGAGTGCCCAATGCCCGTCCGCCCTCAGTCGGCCGTCATGGTGGCAGCCGTCGCCCTTTTCGCCCTTTTCGCCTTTTCCGGCTGCGGCGCGAGCGCGCCGGTGACGCCGGCGGGGTACGACGGCGGGAGCGCCGCGCCGGCAAACGCGTTCGTCTTTTACGACGGCGGTCCGGTGCTGGTCGCTCCGAAGCTCTACATCGTCTTCTGGGGCTACAAGCGCTATGGCGATCCCGACAAAGTCGCCCGCTCCTGATCTCTTACGCGCAGAACATGGGCGGCAGCCCCCACAACAACATCTACACGCAGTACTACGAAGAAGTCAGCAGCAAGAAGATCTACATCACCAATCCGAAGTCGCAGTACGGCGGCTCCTGGTACGACGACTCCGCGGTGCCCTCGAATCCGACGGATCAGCAAGTTGCCGCCGAAGCCCTGCGGAGCGTCGCGCACTTCAAGTACGATCCCAATGGCCTCTACATGGTGGCCTCGCCGCCCAAGCGCGCCACGGTCGGCTTCGGCACCAACTGGTGTGCTTATCACAGCTACACGTACTACCAGAAAACCAACCTCGTGCCGTACGACAATCTCCCCTACATGCCCGACGCGCCCGGCAACGATTGCGGCAAGAACCTCATCAAACCGCCGGCCGATGAAACCAGCACCGACGAAGGCGTGACGATCATGGCCGGGCACGAAGTCGGCGAAGCGGTCACCGATCCGCAGCCGTACACCGGATGGAAGGGCGAATCCGGCGAGATTGGCGACTACTGCGCCTGGCACAACATCAAGAACATTACCTTCGGCACGAAATCCTACACGACGCAACCGATGCTCAGCAACGCAACGAACACCTGCGTGCAAAAATACAAGTAGCGCTAACAAAAAGGCAAATGAGTGCCCCCGGCCTTGGATCGCGCTGAGGCCGAGCACGTGCGCTCGCGCGTCGCCGACTGTAGTCCTTAGCTAAAGAAGGCCGGGGCTGAGTGCAGCGCTCCCGCGCCGTTTCGCCAAAGCGCGAACTGCAGCGGTTCCTTCGCATTCATCGACATCGCACCGATCTCGCCGCGCGGGTCGATGGCAATCACGCAGTACTCGCCGCCGTGCAGGTTCGGCGCGGTCTTGGCCATGAACCGCATCGCGTCTTCGCAGGCATCCTGCGGGTGCGCGCCGGCGGCCATTCGCTGCACGATGAAGGCCGACGTGCAGTAGTTCGCCATCACGTCGCCGTTGCCGGTGGCCGAGGCCGCGCCCGCGGCATCGTCGGCGTAGTAGCCGCAGCCTACCAGCGGCGAGTCGGCGACGCGCCCGGGAATCTTCCAGGCCAGGCCGCTCGTCGAGCAGCCGGCGACCACCTTGCCGGCGCCGTCGACCCCCAGCATGCCGATCGTGTCGTGATGCTTCGCGTCGATCCAGAAGGTCGGCCGGTTCGGATCGCTTTTCCACTTCAGCCACGCTTCGAGGCTGTGCGGCGTGAGCAGCTGCTGCGGCACGAAGCCCATCGCAATGGCAAACTGCAGCGCACCCTCGCCGGCCATCGTCGTGTGGCGCGTCTTCTCCATTACCAGCCGCGCGATGGAGATCGGGTTCTTGATCTTGTGCAGGTTGCAGACGGAGCCGGCGCGGTGCGTCGTGCCGTCCATGATGCCCGCGTCCAGCTCGACCTCGCCTTGCGCGTTCGGGAGGCCGCCGTAGCCGACGCTATCGACGTTGGGATCGTCCTCGACGAGGTTGATGCCCTTCTCGATTGCATCGAGCAGCGATCCGCCTCCGGCGAAAATCTCCGCGGCCCGCGCGTTGGCCTCGACGCCCCACTGCCAGGTCGTGAGAAAGACCGGACCGGCCGAGCCGCCGGCCGCAACGGCGCGCGGCGATGCAGCGAGTGATGCCGTCGCCGCCCCTGCGGCGGCGAGAAAACCACGGCGATCGATCGATTCCATTTTAGACCTCCTCGTACCCTAACGCGGCGCTCACCAGACGCTCAGCTCCGGTGCACCGGCCGCGCCGGCGCTTGCCGTAACGAGCTACGGCCGTTGGAGAGCGGCCCCACTACTCGCTGATCGTTACGGCGATCGGCTCGATGAAGCCGGTAATCGTTTTGATCGGCTCACCGCCGGCGGGATACTTCCAGTAAAGCACGCTAGACGAGCTGTCGCCGAAGTTTGGTCCGATCACGCGATCGCCGTCGATCGCGAATCCGATCACGTCGGTCGAGCCGCCGAGCGGCGTCGTGCCGACCAGCCTGCCTTGGCCAGCGGTTATCTTGAAGCGATAGATCGTCGAGCCCTTATAGCCGACGCCTTGATCCCCGACAGCGAGAACCTTGCCGTCCCACTGCACGCCTCCAGGCGCTTGTATCTGCTGCGCGAGCGAGACGATCTTCAGTCCTCGGCTGCCCTTGGCCATCTCCGCAAGATAGAACATCCCGTGAATGTCCTCGCCGTCGAGAAAGAAATCGCCCTCGTCGTCGTAGCCGCAGTACGAGGAAAAGAAGGTATCTTGCGACGTGAAGTTCGCGGGTTTCCCTTTGGCGTGCTTGAAGATCGCGATCCCGCCCGGGTCGCTGTTCACCGGCTCGATCGCAACGGCGAGGTCGCCGCTGTGCGGATCGACGGCGCATCCGTGGAAGTAGTATCCAGGATCCTGTAACGTCGCGATTGCTTTCGTTCCACCGTGTGGGAACTCGTAGATATCGTTCACGTGACCGTCGACGGCGAAGACGTCGCCCTTAGCATCGGCGCACACGCCGTTGATCGCATAGAAACCGGTGAGCACGCCCTCTTTCTTCCCGGCAGGGTAGGAGAGATAGTCGACCTCTTTCGCGCCGAGATCGGCGACGTAGAGCAAGGCGCCGGGCCCATGAGCGGCTTGGCTTACCGAGCGTGACTGGTCCATCGGGAGCGAACCGGGCGCACTCGGGCTGCAGGCGGCCACCAATAACGGCAGCGAGAGCACCGCGGCGGCAGCGGAGATCTTCAAAGCGTTCATGATGCCCTACGTCCGCTTCCCGGCGTCCGCTCCCCTCTTGCCAAAGAAGGCCTCGACGCCCAAGGGACGGTATGCTTTAGGGGCGCGGAAATTCCGCGTGCTGCTGAACTTTTGGGGAGCGTACTAGATGAGATCTCTTCGTATCGGCGCCGTTGCGCTATTTTCGATCGGCATATTTGCCTTGACCGCGGGGCCGGCTCCGGCGGTCTCCGGCGGACCGTACTGGGGCCGCCACGGCGGTCAGTATATCGCCGGGCAGTATTCGGGCACCGTGACGGACAGCGCGCTGGGATCCGGGAGCGCCACCGCCAACATCGCGACCGCGCAAGAGAGCGCCGGCGGTTGGTTCAATTTCACGTTCGGCAGCGCCGCGTATGCGAACGCACTTGCCGGTGAGACCGGCTTCCGCGGCGTCGAAGGCGTCTTCGTCGCCACGATCGGGAGCGTCGCGTGCAACTTCGCCTTCCGCGCGAGATACGATGCGTCGGGCAATACGCTGACCGGACAGTACAAAGCCGTAAACGGCTGCTCGGGCGAGGGCGGCAGCTTCTCGCTTACCGAGCAGTGCTACTACGACCAGTCGCGCGACGTGCGTCACGACAACGGCCTCATGCGCTGCTGAAAAAACGCCCGAGGCGCTATAACGTCGAGAGGCAGGCCGTCGCACGCGCGACGGCCTGTTCTTCATTCCAAGCGGCGCCCTCTTCGAAGAGTGCCTCCAGCTCGGCCTCCTCGAGTCGTTCGCGGAGATCGCTCATGAGCGCGTTGACCATCTGTCGATCCATTGGGAGACGCTGCCAGCCCATGAGCGCGAGAAGCTTCTCCGCGTACGCGATCATGCGCGCACCTTCGGCGGCGTCGTGCCCCGCGCTCAGCCGGGCGACGTATGAGAGCGCGAACGCGACGTCCACCGGCGTGCGCACTTTGGCGATCGCAGCGAGGTACTCTCGCACCATCGGCCGCGCGTTCGCCCGATCGTCCAAGAAAAGGTACGAGGCGGCGGCCTCGCCGGCAATAATGGCGGCGAGTTCCTCTCTAGCGATTTCTCTGGCCTCGGCGAACCGGCGCACCGCCTCGGCATAGTTGCCCAGCTCGGCTTCAGATTGCCCCCACCACATGAGGGTAAGCGCCGTCTCGTCATCGCTCCCCGACGAACGAGACAGGGTAACGCTCTCGGCATAAACCGCGCGCAGTCGATCCGCGTCCAACTGCGTAAAAGCGGGCGCGCTGCGGCGCAGCACTTCGGCGAGGAGGCGCCGGTCCGCCAAGCCGCGAGCGAGGTGCAGTGCTTCTTCGGCTGCCGCCTGCGCATCGTCGTAGTTCTTCTGCTGCGAGTAACGATGTGCCAGCTGCGAAAGGCCGCGCACCATTCCGCGTGCGTCGTTGCCGCGTCGATATAGCTCGACCGCATGCTGCGATTCGGAAAAGGAGCGATCGAGAAAACCTCGATTTTGATATAGCGCCGATAGGCCGTAGCGCAGCCGCGCCTCGACGGCCGGCTCCAGTGCAAAGCTCGCACGCAAGGCGCTCTCGCACCAGTCGATGCCCTCCGCCAGTAGTGAAAGTCGTAGGAATATCGGAGCCGTGTCGCCGGCGAGCGACGCGTTTAAGTCGCGGTCGCCCGCCCCCGAGCTCTCCTCCAGAGCGGCGCGGAAGTTCGGCAGTTCTCTCTCCGCGCGCACAAGCCAATCGGGTCCGGCGTTCGTATCCCACTCTTCGTAGCCGGCGCGCGCCGTCGCAGCATAGGCGAGAGCATGGCGCCTCAGGGCCGCCGCCGTTTCGCCTTCGTCGTCAAGCCGCTCGCGCGCAAACTGCCGAATCGGCTCGAGCGCGCGATAGCGCGGCTGACCGTCCGCGGCAACGGCGACGAGGAGCGACTTCTCGACCAGCGATGCGGCAGTCTCCAGTACGAGCAACTCGTCGGTAGCGTCTCCCTCGAAGATCTGAGCGATCGCGCTCAACGTGAAGCCGCCGATGCAGACGGCGGAGTGGCGCAGCATCGACTGCTCCTGCGCGTTGAGGAGATCGTAGCTCCAAGCAATCAGCGCGCGCATCGTCTGCTGTCGAGGCTGGCGATCGCGGCCACCCGCCAAAACGCGCAGCTCCAAATGCTCCGCCAGCTTGGCGACGGGAATGGCGCGCACGCGCGCGGCCGCCAACTCGATCGCCAGCGCGATGCCGTCGAGCCGGCGACAGATGTCCTCCAGCACCGCGCGCTGCGCATCGAGCGAGAAGTTGCGGTCGGCAGCGCGCGCACGTTCGGCAAACAGCGCTACGGCAGAGGCGAGATCGAGCGAATCGAGACGATAGACGAACTCACCGCTCACGTCGAGGGCTTCGCGACTCGTGGCGATTACCGTCGTGTGCGCGGACGCGCGCAAGACGGCCGATACCACCCGCGCGACTTCGGCCACGACGTGCTCGCAGTTGTCGAGCACGAGCAGCAGCTCGCGGTCGCCGATCGCCTCGATCAGCGCGTCGAGTGGAGGGACGTCTTTGGCCTGATCGGCGCCGAGGGCCGAGAGTACCGTGCTGCTCACGAGATAGGGATCGGAAATCGAAGAGAAGTTGACGAACCACGAACCGTCCTTGCGGTTGTTGAGCGCAACGGTGGCCGCCTCAAGCGCGAGCCGCGTCTTACCGATGCCTCCCGCGCCGACGAGCGTAATGAGCGCCTCGGTCTCCAGCAGGGTCTCGATCGCGATGACGTCTCGCGCCCGTCCGACGAAGCTCGTCGTCTGGCGCGGAAGATTGTTCGGCGGCGTTTCGAGCGCGCGCAAAGGCGCGAACTCCGAGCGTAAATTCTCGGCGAGCGGCTGGTAGACGCGTTCGAGCTCTTTCAGATCGCGCAGCGGTATGCTGCCGAGATGGCGCAACGTGACGCCGTCGGGAGGCTGCGAGCCGATCAAGTCGGCCGCGTAGCCCGAGACGAGAATCTGACCGCCGTGCCCCGACGAAAGCAGGCGCGCGACGCGATTGACGGGCGTGCCGAAGTAATCGCCGCCTCGTTCGTCGGCTTCGCCCGCAGAGATCGCCATGCGCACGCGCAGGCCGTCTACCGCCGAGAAATCCTCGGTCGCGAGGCGTCGCTGGACGGCAATCGCCGCTTCGAGCGCTTGGGATGCGCTCCAGAACGCGGCGCAGAAGGCGTCGCCGATCGTCTTGAAGACGTAACCGCGGCGCGCCTCGATCTCACTGCGAAGAATTTCGTCGTGACGCCGCAACGCATCACGCATGCTCTCACCGAAGGCGTCCCAGCGGCGCGTACTCCCCTCGATGTCGGAGAACAGAAAGGCGACCGTGCCGGTAGGGAGCGCGCCCGTTTCCACGGCAGTTCACTTTCGGCGCGCCGCGCTCAGCCTTCCCCCGTTCCCGCTTTGCGTTCGCCCGGCGTCGGGCGCGGAAAGAAGAACGTCGCGGCCAGCGCCGCGAGCGCAGCGCCGGCGCAAGGACCGACGGCATAGATCCACGCAAGATCGAAGGTTCCACCGAGGAGCTGCGCCGGGATCGAGCGCGCGGGATTCATCGACGCACCGCTAACCGGGCCGGCAAAGAGACCGCAAGCCGCAACGACGAAACCGACCGCGATCGCGCTCTGCTTTCCAACCGTCGCCGCTTCGTCTGCGGTCGCCAGAATCACCAGAACCAGTAGGAACGTGAGAAGCGTCTCCACGATCGCCGCCTCGATCTGCCCAACGTGCGGACCGGGATGGCTAGCTCCGAGCGTCATCGCGCTTCCCCAAAGCGCGAGCCCCGCTGCGGCAGCGCCGAAGCCTCCTGCGAACTGCACGATCCAATAGAGAAACATCTGCGCCGCCGGCATGTCCTTGCGGATCGCGAACGCGAGCGAAACGGCCGGGTCGACGTGCGCTCCCGAGAGCGCCGAAAAAGCGAAGATCATCGCCGTCGTAACGAACCCACGCGCGAGCCAGCGCGAAACGTAATCCGCTCCCGCGCCGGTGAAGAACGCGACGTCAACGCCGATCGCGACGAGCGTAACGAAAAAGGTACCAACGAATTCGGCGCCGGCCTTTTGCGCCAGCCGCACGCCGCTAGGACGCGTCCGCGACGTCTGCTCGCGGCGTGAACAGCTCGATCATGGCGTCGCTGAATTGGGGAATGTCGGCGGGTTCGCGGCTGGTCACCAACAGGCCGTCGCTTACCGCGGCACGGTCAACCCACTCGGCACCAGCATTGGTCAAATCCGTTCGCAACGAGGGCCACGACGTGACTTTGCGGCCGCGCACAAAATCCGTCTCGACGAGAATCCAGGGCGCGTGGCAGATTGCGGCGATCGGCTTTTTCGCGATCTGCATTGCATGCACGAAGAGCACGGCCTTGTTGCACGTGCGCAAAACGTCGGCGCTGCGAAGGCCTCCCGGAAGGAGGAGCGCATCGTAGGCGGTTGGTTTGGCGTCAAGCATCCTCATGTCAACGTTCACCTCCTCGCCTCTCTCGTCGCCGTTCCATCCGCGCACCGTCTCGCTCTGCGGTGAGATGACCGTCGTGGTCGCTCCAGCCGTTGCCAGCGCCTCGCGCGGGCGCGTCAGCTCGACTTCTTCGAACCCGCCTTCGACGAGAATTGCGACGCGAACGCCGTGGAGGGGGAGGGGATGCGGCATTGGGGGATTCATTCCCGCAGCGCGTTCCCCCAAACAAAACATCCCGGCTAAAGCCGGGATGTTTTGAATTGAGCTCCTCGCGGGCTCTGCTCGTCAGCCGCCGTTTCGCTGGTGCCGCTGCAGCCGGGTGATCGGGACGACCGGCTTGGAGAGCACCGCAACCAACTCGGCCCGGCTCTTCACGTCAAAGATCTGAAAGAGATGCGAGAGCTGATTACGCACGGTGTTCGGGCTGCGCCCGAGCTTCTGTGCGATTTCAGCGTTCCGGCGACCCTCGCGGACGAGGTCGAGCACCTCGCGCTTCGCCGACGGAATTCGCTCAAGCGGCACGACGGTCGAGTCGCCCTTGACCTCGGCGATGCGGCGAGCGATCCAGCTGTTCGGCCAAGGCGCGATCTTGCGTCCGGCGCGCTCCAGCCAGCGGCGATCGTGCGTCGCTTCGTAAAGCCCGATGGCGCAGAGCGCGGCGCGCCAGCCGTAGTTAAAGTCTTCGAAAATCTGCCAGGCCTCAGTCAGCGCGTTCTTGCCTTCTTCGGCGTCGCCCAAGCGTAGCCAAGCAATACCTTGCGAATACGCTTCGAACCCACGGACGCGAGGGTCGGTGCCGTAGGACAGAATCGGGACTACTACCGAGGAGAGCGCACGGAATCGCGCGAGATACTGCTCGGAGATCGCGGCGTCATCGTACGCAAAGAGTTCGGCAAGAACCAACAGCGCGGAGCGCTCTTCACCGGCGACGTCGTTCCAAGAGACGCGCTGAGCAATATCGTGCGCTTCGACCATCTGCTCGGAGGCAAAGGCCTTCTCGCCGGTGTTCTTCGCTAGCAGCGCCCGGTCCAGAAGACAGAGCACGCTCCAATGCTCGGAGGGCGCCAATCTCGAGGCCTTCTTGAAGCCGCTGAAGGCCGCGAGCTCGTTGCCCTCCAGTTCGTCCACGGCGGCGAGAAATCGGGTGACTTGGAAGCGTTCGAGCTGTAAGCCATTGGTCCACGGCATGGACTCATGAGTGTCGCGGACGCGTTGCGCAACATCGTTCACCGGAAGCTCGCGGCAGAGAAGCGCCAATGTAAGGAGCGCGTTCGCGCGGAAGTACTGATCCGGGACTTCAGCGTCGTCGATCTCGTCAAGGGCTTTCTCGAGCTCGGCAACCTGGCGCATCACGTCGCCGCGGCGCAGCGCGATCCAGGAGAGCATGATATGTGCGCGAGCGCGACAGTTCGCGTCGCTCGAGCGTATCTGGCTCTCAGCCGCCTCTTCGGCTTCCCGATGCTCGTGCTGCATCCAAGCGATTGCGGACTTGTAGTACAGAGCTTCTTCGTAGAGAGCATCGCCCGGCAGCAACTCGTTCATGGCCCGGTCGAGCAACCGTCGGCCGCCAACGAAATCTCGCGTGTAGCCGAGGGCGGCGCCGAGCGTAACGTCGCGCTCTACGCGCGCTCGTTCTTCTGCTGACGGAAAGCTGGAGAGGAGGCCGATGACGTCGAGGTGGCGGCGCTCGCGCAATGCAAGACGCGCAGCAGCGAGGACCGATTCGTACGTTTCGATCCCATCAACGAATTGATGACAGCGTTCAAAGTCCGCTGCCCTCAATGCTTTCTCGAATTCTCCGGCGTTGAAGCCGAGTTTTTCCGATTTGGCGCTTCTCAGCATGTTCCCGATCTAGTTAAGTTCGATGCGTGATCTATCGGCCCGGCAGTTACCCCGGCGCGACATCTTTCGATGCGACCTTCCCCTTACCTCCGAGCTAGATGAATTTCTCTGCCTAGCCCGCTTTACGCGCGACTAGGGACTAGCCAGGACCTGTAGAGGATAGCCCTCCTTGGACCGTACGCACTAACCGGGCCACCGCCAACCGAGTCAGTCGTTCTGATGAACCTTGCGCACTACCGGGCCACCGCCAACCGAGTCGTTCTGGTGAACCTTGCGCACTACCGGGCCACCGCCAACCGAGTCGTTCTGGTGAACCTTGCGCACTACCGGGCCACCGCCAACCGAGTCGTTCTGGTGAACCTTGCGCACTACCGGGCCACCGCCAACCGAGTCGTTCTGGTGGACCTTGCGCACTACCGGGCCACCGCCAACCGAGTCGTTCTGATGAACCTTGCGCACTACCGGGCCACCGCCAACCGAGTCGTTCTGATGAACCTTGCGCACTACCGGGCCACCGCCAACCGAGTCGTTCTGATGAACCTTGCGTACTACCGGGCCACCGCCAACCGAGTCGTTCTGGTGGACCTTGCGCACTACCGGGCCACCGCCAACCGAGTCGTTCTGATGAACCTTGCGCACTACCGGGCCACCGCCAACCGAGTCGTTCTGATGAACCTTGCGCACTACCGGGCCACCGCCAACCGAGTCGTTCTGATGAACCTTGCGTACTACCGGGCCACCTCCAACCGAGTCGCCCTGGTGGACTACCGGGCCACCGCCAACCGAGTCGTCCTGGTGGACTACCGGGCCACCGCCAACCGAGTCGTCCTGGTGGACTACCGGGCCACCGCCAACCGAGTCGTCCTGGTGAACGATCCGCGAAACTGGGCCGCCACCGACTGAATCATTGTGGTGTATGCTGCCGATAACTGGTGAGGGGGGACCACTACCGGCCGAGTTGTTCTCATGAGCTCCACCGATCGCAACGGACGGGTGACCGCCGCGGACTGAGTCTAAATGTTGTGTGATGTTGAGCGCCTGGCTCGTACTCGGAAGGAGAGGACTGCCAGTGATATTACCGGCAGCGCAGCCGCCCAGAACCAGTCCGGGAGCCGCCAGCGCAATGGCGAGCAGGACTGAACGCATCTCTATTGTCCTTTCCAGCGCCCCTAGAGGCGCTAGGAAGCCAGAAAAGTAGTACGAATATACTAGTACGAAATCGCCTCCAAAGATAGGTCTGCTTGGTAAACTATGCATTTTTTATACAAGCCTAGCGGGATCAGAAATGCCGAAAAGGCACTTCTCGGGGCGGTTTGTCCATTTAGGACCCCTTACAAGCGCTTTTTCGGTTGTGACCCCGGACCTCGTCTTACACCAAATTGAGCTAACTCAAGGGGTCTTTCTATGTCTTATTCGCACCAACACTCGGAACGGCGGCTCTGCGCGGCGGTCCTGGTGGCCCTTTGCGTACCCGCATTTGCTGCTTGCAGCGGCCCGGCGGCCGGGACGTCGCCTGTGCCTTCGGCGATCTCGCTCGTGCGCGATCTGGGCGTCCGCCACCTGAACGAGGCGTTCAACTACCAAACGATCGACGATCCTCAAGACCCGACGACCGAGGTCCTCGGGATCAACAACCTTGGCAAGATCGTCGGCTACTACGGGGACGGGCCCACCGACGGTTTCTACGCCCTGGCGCCCTACGGTCCGAACAACTTCAAGAAGATTGACTATCCGGGCGCTGTCTCGACCGTGGCGACGGCCGTCAACAACTCCCGTGCCATCGCCGGCTGGTATCAAAACAACAAAGGCTGGATATTCGGGTTCATTCTTTGGGAGGGCATCTGGACCACCTACAAGGACTCCCACCTTCGCGGGAGCCCGACGCAGAACACCCAGATCTGGGGGTTGAGCGACGACGGGCTGGCCGTCGGGTTCTATCGGGACAGCTCCGGCACCGATCATGCCTTCGAGATGGACGAAACGACCGGTAAGTTCCACGGCATCTTCCCGCCCAACGCCAAGAACTCGGCTGCAACGGGAATCAGCGGCAAAGGCGACGTCGTCGGCTGGCTAACGCTGGCCAATGGAACTTACGAAGGTTGGCTCCTTAAAGGCGGCCACTACACCGTTTTCAGCGAGCCGAGCGGCAGCCAAACCCAGCCGTACTCGGTCAACTGGGAGGACGACATCGTCGGCTCATACGTTGACGGGTCGGGTAACACTCACGGCTTCATCCTCTCCAACCCGCTGACGTCACAGCAGTGGCAGCAGATCGACGAACCGAACGCGGCCAACTACACGGTCGTCACCGGCGTCAACGACCACCACACGATGGTGGGCTACTACAAGGACGGCTCCGGCAACATCGACGGCTTCCTCGCATCGCTGAAGAGCGGCACGTAGAAGCCCGCTAAATCGCAAGCAACCCCTCTGCGCACTCCTCGAGAGGACTCTGCAGGGGGTTGCCTGGCCTTTGAATGGGAAATCCATGGTCGTCGCTAACCCAGCGTCGTCGCAGCCCGTTCGGAGAGATGTGTTTTGGAGAACAATCGGCGTTTAACTTTCGGCTTGATCGCCATCGCGGTCGCCGCGCTTGCTCTTGCCTCGTGCGCAACCGGCTCACCGCCGGCGAACGAGTCCGGCGCGTCGGCAGCGCTGCCGGCGTCGGGTTCGGGCGGCAGCACGCCGATCTCCCACATCGTCGTCATCGTTCAAGAGAACCGCTCTTTCGACGACTTCTTTTCCACGTTTCCGAACGCCGACGGCACGACGCAAGGCCTGATGAAGACCTCCAGCGGCGACCAGTACGTTCCGCTCAAAGAGGTCGGTCTCAACGAGGCTTGCGACTTCCGCCATTCGTACAGTCAATACACACGCGACTTGGACGGCGGAAAGATGGACGGTTTCAATCTCGAGGGCGGCAGCGGAAAGTGCCCCGGGAAGGCACTCGCGCCGTATCAATACGTCAATCCTGCGGAGATCGCGCCGTACTGGGACATGGCGACGCAGTACGTGCTCGCCGACCATCTCTTTCAAACCCAAGGCTCGGGTAGTTTTACCGGCCACCAAGACCTGATTCGCGGCGACACCGTCATCAATAAGAATCAGACGAAGAGCCTGGTCAACATTCCGACGGGTGCTCCGTGGGGCTGCGACGCGCCGCACGGCACGCGCACGTCGCTCATCGTCGATGTGGGATCGCAAGTCGAATTCAAAAAGAACAAAGGGCCGTTTCCGTGCCTGACCTACGAAACGCTACGCGATTTGCTCGATGCGAAATATGTCAGTTGGAAGTACTACTCACCGCCGGTCCAAGGCGGACCCGGTGCGATCTGGAACGCATTCGATGCGATCAAGGCCGTGCGTTACGGTCCGGAGTGGGGCGTCAACGTCACCGATTCCAACACCGAGATATTCAGCGACATCACGGGCGGCACGCTTCCCAACGTTTCGTGGGTGATTCCCGATCGGATTAACTCCGATCATCCCGCATCGGGCTCGGACACCGGTCCCTCGTGGGTTGCCAGCATTGTCAATGCAGTCGGCGAGAGCTCCTACTGGCAGACGTCCGCAATCGTCGTCGTCTGGGACGACTGGGGCGGCTTCTACGACCACGTGCCCCCGACGTTCCAGGATAAGTGGGGCGGATTAGGCTTCCGCGTTCCGGCGATCGTCATCTCACCATATGCCTATGGCGGCACCAGCACCCAGCCATACGTGTCGCACACGCCGTACGAGTTCGGCAGCATCCTGAGGTTCATCGAGGAGACGTTCGGCCTCGGCAGCCTCGGCACGACCGACCAGCGCGCGACGAGCCTGGGCAATACCCTGAATTTCTCGCGAACGCCGCGCCCGTTCAGCGCGATCCCGTCGAAATACAGCCGCAGTTTCTTCGAGCACCAGCGTCCCTCGGGTCTGCCCGTTGACACCGAGTAACGACGCGATCGGGATCGGGGAGACCCTGCCTCGCTCCTAGTCGGTGTCTACCGGGAGATTCGAGGGCGGCCGCGTTTGAAAGTACGACTTCGGATACTTCACCGCTAACGGTTGGAAGGGTCGCGGCTTCTGGGTGAAGTCGAAGCAGTCCAGAATATTGTTGGCGCGCTCGTCGCTGGTCCCCAAGCTGCCCAGTCCCCAGTTCTGCTCGATGAACTTGAGCAGGCTGCCGAACTCGTACTGCGTGTGTGAGATGTATCCGGGCTGGCTCGAAGAGGTCTCGCGCGCGTACGCCGACACCAGCAGCATTGGGACGCGCATCCCAAGGCCCTGGCCGTCGAGCTGCGGTGGCGGCACGTTGTCGTACTCGCCTCCCCAGTCGTCCCAAACGACGATGACGACGGTATTCTGCCAGTACGCGCTTTCGCCGACCGCGTTGACCACGCTGCCGACCCAAGACGGACCGCTATCGGAGTGGCTGCCCGGATGATCGGAATCCGAAGCGTCGGGAATCAGCCACGAGACGGCCGGAAGCGTTCCGCCGGAGATCGCGTCGTAGATTTTGGTCTGCGGCTGGATGATGTTCGTCGCCCACTCCGGGCCGTTACGAACGGCGTCGATCGCCTCGAACGCGTTCCAAACGTAACCGTTGAGCGTGTTCGTGTAGTAGTCCCAGGAAACGCCGCTGGCGTCGAGCAGATCGCGCATCGTCAGGTAGGAGAAGCACGGGTACGGGCCTTTGTCCTTGAGGTACTTGCCGGTCAACGTGATCAACGACGTGACCGTGCCGGGCGAAGCGTCGCAACCCCACGACGAAGGGGTTGGAAAGTCGATCACGTTGCGTCCCTGGCCGACCGGCGTGCCGCCGGCGATCAGGTCCTGATGGGCCGTAAAGCTGCTGCTGCTCTGCGTAGTGAACATATGGTCGCCGAGAACGTATTGCGAAGCAATCTTCCAGTATGGCTTGATGTCGTTGGGATTGACGTACCGGTAGGCATACGTGCCGGCGGGCTTCTTATCGCCGCGCTGAATCGTCACGTCCACGCGGTTGAAGCCGTCCATCGCCCCGTGATCGTACTCTTTGTCGAACGTGAAATGCTCGTGCCCCAGGCTCAGCGAATCGAGCGGCGCCTTCGTTAGCGGCACCTCTTGCTCGCCGCTGGGCGTCTTCATCAGTCCCTCCGTTGCCCCATCGGCGCCCGGGAAGGTCGAGAAGAAATCGTCGAAGCTGCGATTCTCCTGGATCATGATGATCACGTGCTGCACGTACGCTTGCGTTCCCGAGTCTCGGCCTACGCCTGCAAGCGGGTGCGAAGCTCCCGTCAGGGGGACCGAACCTTGCTGCGCGCATCCCGACGCGGCGAATGCAACCGCGATTGCGGCCGCGCAGAGCGACCAGCTTCTAAACCGCATATTGTGCGAATCTCCTCTCCCAAAGGCGTTGGCGTAGGAGAATAGACCTAGCGCGCCGCCGAGTCCTGCGCTGCGGGGCCGGTCCTCCGTCGGCAACCGGAGGTGCGCCCACGCGGGCGGGCAAACCTTAGGCGAATGCGCACGCAAAGCTTTACTTCGCGGCTCCTTGCCGTAATAACCCCGGTTCTCTTTCTCGTGGGCTGCGGAGCGCAGCAAGGCGGCCTCGCCGGGGGCCCGCTTTCACCTCCCCTGGCCGAGAACGCGCCGAGCGCGAAGGGCGCCTCGTCCTACGTCTACACTTGCCAGAGCGAGTCGTCGAAGCCCGACTGCCTCGTTTATGCCAACAACAAGATCGTCGAGACCATTACGAGCGTGAAGTCGCCGCGCGGCGTGGCGGCCGGCAAGGACGGCCTCTTCTTCATGGCCGATGAGGGCGGCAAGGACGTGCTCGTCTACTCGGCAGGCGGTAAGAAGCTTATGTCAACGTTAAGCAACGGCGGCAACGCGCCCCAAGACGTCGCCGTCTTCGCGGAGAAGACGGGCGACGCGGTGGCGGTCGCCAACCAGAAGACGGTAACGTACTTCAGTGCCGGGGCGACCAAGCCGACGCGCACGCTCAAGGACTCGGCGGCAAGCCAGGGCACGGGCGTTGCCTTCGACGCGAGCGGCAACTGCTATTTTGCGTTCCAAACGAAATCGAAGACGGCGGAAGTCAACGAGTTCAAAGCCTGCACCGGCAAACCGACGAATCTCAAGATCACACCGGGCTCGCCGTACGGCATCGCGTTCGACGCAAGCGGTAACCTCTATTACACGGGCTACATGTCCGCCTCGCGCGGCGTCTACCTCTGTTCCGGCGTCAAGTCGTGCGCCGTGAAGTGGAGCAGCTTCATCGACCCCGAATACCTGAACTTTGACTCCGGCTTCAAAGACCTGTGGATCAGCGACCCTGGTGAATACTCGCTGGGGGCGTATCTCTACCAGATCGACATCGCGAGCGGCAAAGTCACCAAATACATGAATGGCATCGGCTTCTTCAATCCGCCCACCGGAGTAGCCGCAGGCCCCGGCCCACTCTAGGCGCCCGCCGCTGCGCGTTACGCGCTTTCTTGAAATCGCTCCACCTACTCCGCGTCGGGGATGCGGTCGTCGTTTTTTTGGTGCTTGAAGAAGTCTAGCGAGAAATCCGTCGGGACCGCTTTGTAAGGCCGCGGCGCCTGGTTGAAGTTGAAGCAGTCGCCCGCGGGATCGGTCGCGCGCGCATCGCTGGCCGCCAGCTGCCCGAGACCGAACGTATCCTCGATGAAGCGTAAGATGCTGCCGTGCTCGTAGTGCACGTGCGACACGTGGTGCTTTTTGGCGTAGGGTGAGATTATCAACATCGGGATGCGCATCCCCAGGCCGTCGTAGTCGAGCATCTGCGGCGCGACCGAGTCGTACCAGCCGCCGTAGTCGTCCCAGAAAACGAAGATGGCGGTGGTGTCCCAGTACTTCGATTCGCCGATCGTATTCACGAGATTCGCCACCCACGACGGGCCGGTCTTACTGCCGCACCCTGCGTGATCGGAGTTTTCGCACGTCGGCGTTATCCAAGTAACGGTCCGGAACTTGCCGCTGCTGATGTCGTCGAGGAACTGGTTCTGCGGCGTGATCACGTCCTTGCTCCAGTCGGGACCGTTGTAGATGTGATCGATCGCCTGATAAGCGCTCCAAATGCCGCCGTCGCCGTCGTACGTTGAGGTGTAGAACGCCCACGGGAGGTTCGCGCCGTCGAGTTCGTCGCCGAGCGTCGTGACGTCCCAGCAGGCTTGGATCGGATAGCCGAACTGGCGCTGCTGCGTGACGGTATAGATCGTGTCGCTGTAGCCGCCCGGACAGCCCCAGTACGAATACGGATAGTTTATCGTCGAGTTCGCTTGGCCGGAGATGATGTATTGGTGCGAGATGAAGCTGCTGGCATCGAAGTTCGAGGCGAACATCTCGTCGGCTAAGACGTACCGCTTCGCAAGCGCGAAGTACGGCTTCGTCTCCGAATGTGGGACGTAGCTATAGGGCGGGTTTGCGTTGGGGCATTTCGGCTCGCCGCTCTGCCCGCATTCCGAGTTTTCGTTGTCGAAGCCGTTCATCTGGCAATCGGTGCCGGGATAGCTGCCGAGCCCATTGCACGCCGCAAAGAAACTGTAGGAATCGTGCTCGATGTCCCAAGTCGTCTCCAAGCCGACGGGTTGGAGCGCGATCTTATCCCCGCTGGTGTCGTATCCGTAGGTCGCCGTCTTGGCCCCGGGATAACCGTAGAAGAGATTGTTGAACGAGCGGTTCTCCTGCACGATGATCACCACGTGCTGGATCTTGCCGCTCGCGGCGTTTCGATGGACGTTGCGGAGCCCGTGCCCCGCCTGCGGGGTAGGAAGCGACGACGGTCCGGTGCCGCTGCAGGCGCAGACCGCTAGGGCCGCGCCTGCAAGGGCCGCCGACCTCGCCGCAGCGAGAATGCAGCGCATCGGAGACTCTCCTTAATCGGAGCTATTCGCTATCGGGAATCCTCGTGTCGAGCTTCTGGTGCATGAAGTACTGGATGCTGTAGTCCGACTTCACTTGCTTGAACTTCCGCGGCGCCTGGTTGAAATCGAAGGCGTCGTCGGGAGGCGTTGCGCGCGTGTCGCTGGCGGCGAGCTGACCCAAACCCCACAGGTTCTCGATCCAGCGCAAGATGCTGCCGTGCTCGTACGGGACGTGCGAGACGTGGTGCTTCTTGGCATACGGTGAGACGACCAGCATCGGAATCCGAAGGCCGAGGCCGTCGTAATCGAGCATCGTCGGCGGTTCCGGATCGTACCAGCCGCCGTAGTCGTCCCAGAAGATGAAGATCGCGGTATTGTTCCAGTACTGCGATTTGCCGACCGCGTTGACGAGCGAGGCCACCCAGGACGGCCCGGTCTTGCTGGAGCAGCCCGCGTGATCGGAGTTCTCGCAAGTCGGCGTGATCCAGCTCATCGGGCGGAGCTTGCCGTTGGAGACGTCGGTGAAGAACGTGGTCTGCGGCGTGATGATGTCGTTCTTCCAGTCCTGTCCGTTGTAAATGTGGCTGATCGCCTGGTAGGCGCTCCAGATGCCGCCGTCGCCGTTATAGGTGGACGTATAGAACGCCCACGGGATACTGGCGTCGTCCAGCTCGTCGCCGAGCGTCTGGCTATCCCAGCAGGCCGTCACCGGGTTGCCGATCTGCCGCTGCGAATTGACCGTATCGACCATGTCGCCCGAGCCGCCCGGGCAACCCCACCAGCTATCGGGATAGTTCACGGCCGAGTTCGCCTGCGCGCCGATGATGTACTGATGCGAAATGAAGCTGCTCGCGTCGAAGTTCGAGGCGTACATCTGGTCGGCGAGCACGTATTCTTTGCCGAGCTGGAAGTACGGCTTCGTCTCGGTGTGCGGGACGTAGCTGTAGGGCGGGTTTGCGTTGGGGCACTGCGGCTGATAGCGGTGGCCGCAGCCGACGGACTCATTGTTGAAGCCGTTCATCTGGCAGTCCGTCCCAGGATAGCTTCCCGTGCCGTTGCAGGCCGCGAAGAACGACGTCGAGCTGTGATCGAGATCCCACGACGTCTCCAGGCCCACCGGCTGGAGCGTGATCTTTTGGTTGCTCGAGTTATAGCCGAATTTCGCGGTCTTCGCGCCGGGAAAGCCGTAGAACAGGTCGTTGAACGAACGATTCTCCTGCACGATGATGATCACGTGCTGGATTTTGCCGCTGGAGGTGTTGCGATGCACGTGGCGCACCGCGTCGACAGCCGAGGGACCTGGCAGCGACGGAGTGCCGCCGGAGCACGCGCCTAGCGCGAACGCGGCCGCGAGGGCCGCCCAACGAACGTTTGCGAGAGTACGTAGCATGAAAACGCTCCTTTATTCTGCGTCGGGAATGCGATGGTCGGGTTTCTGGTGCATGAAGAAGTTGATTCCGTGCACCGCTGGGACGTCAACAAACGCTCGCGGCGGCTTGTTGAAGTTGAAGGCTTTGGTTGGCGAAGTTGCGCGCTTATCGCTGGCCGCGAGCTGCCCGAGTCCGAACGTGTCCTCTACGAACCTCAGAATGCTCCCGTGCTCGTAGTGGGTGTGGTCAACGTAGCCTTTCTTCGCGTAGGCCGAGACGATGAGCATCGGAATGCGCATGCCCAGGCCGTCGTAATCCAGCTTCTTCGGAGCCACCGGATCGAACCAGCCGCCGTAGTCGTCCCAGAAGATGAAGATCGCGGTGTTATTCCAATACTTCGACTCGCCGACCGCGTTTACGAGGGAGGCCACCCACGACGGGCCGGTATTGCTGCCGCAGCCGGCGTGGTCGGAGTTTTCGCAGGTCGGCGTGACCCAGCTGAGATCGCGGAGCTTTCCGCTGGAGACGTCGCTCAGGAACGTCGTCTGCGGCGTGATCACGTCTTTGGCCCAATCGGGACCGTCGTAGATCTGCTTGATGTTCTGGTAGGCGCTCCAGATGCCGCCATCGCCATAGTACGTCAACGTGTAGAATGCCCAAGAGAGGCCGGCGGTGTCCATCTCGTCGCCGAGCGTCGTGTTGTTCCAGCACATCTGGATGTCGGGACCGTACTGGCGCTCCTGCGTAATCGTGGCGATGTAGTCGCTGTAGCCGCCCGGGCAGCCCCACCACGAGTCGGGATAGTTCACGGCGGAGCTGGCCTGCCCGGCAATGATGTACTGGTGGGAGATAAAGCTGCTCGCATCGAGGTTCGAGGCGAACATCTGGTCGGCGAGTACGTAGTGCTTGCCCATGAAGAAGTACGGCTTGGTCTCCGCGTGCGGCACGTAGCTGTACGGCGGATTTTGGTTGGGGCACGGATCGCTCTGGTAATGGCCGCAGCCCCAGTACTCGTTATCGAATCCGTTCATCTGGCAGTTGGTCCCAGGATAGCTGCCGGTGCCGTTGCACGAGGTCAAGAAACCGCCGAGGTCGTGCTCGATGTCCCACGTCGTCTCGAGGCCGACCGGCTGAAGCGTGATCTTGTTGCCGTGAGTATCGTAGCCGTAGCTCTGCTGTTTGGCGCCCCGGAACCCCTCAAACAGGTCGTTGAAGCTGCGGTTCTCTTGTACGATGATGACGATGTGTTGGATCTTACTGCTGGACGTATGATGGTGAACGGCGTTGACGAAGGTCACAGCGCCTTGGGGGACGGCCTGCAGTCCACCGTTGTTGCTGCACGCCCACAATAGCGCGAGTGCGCAGAGTGGGCCGAACCGGAACGCGAATCGAACGTTTTTCACGCGTTCTCCTTTCTTACTCGCTGTCGGGTAGCCGTTGGTCGAGCGGCTGGTGCTTGAAGTAGGGGATCCCGTAGTCCGAGGGGATCGCGACGAAAGCTCTGGGCGGTTTTCCGAAGTCGAAGGCGTCGTGTTGGGGAGAGGTCGCGCGCTTGTCGCTGGCGGCCAGGCGGCCGAGAGCGAACTGGTCCTCGATGAAGCGCAGGATGCTTCCGTGCTCGAGGTGGACGTGCGAGACGTGATGCTGCTTGGCGTAAGCGGAGACGATCAATAGAGGGACGCGAATCCCCAGCCCGTCGTAGTCGAGCGTCTTGGGCGCGACGGGATCGTACCAGCCTCCCCAGTCGTCCCATAAGATGAAGATCGCGGTGCTATCCCAGTAATTCGACTGGCCGATCGCGTTGACGAGCGACGCCACCCACGACGGTCCGGTGGTTTTGTCGCAGCCGGCGTGATCGGAGTTCTCGCAGGTCGGCGTGATCCAGCTCACCGTACGAAGATTGCCGCCGGAAACGTCCGCGAAGAACTGGGTCTGCGGCGAGATCACATCGTTGCTCCAGTCGGGACCGTTGTAGATGTGCTCGATCGCCTGATACGCGCTCCAGACGGCGCCGTCGTCTTCCTTCAGCGACGACGCGTAGTAAGCCCACGAGAGACCCGCGTCGTCGAGCTCGTCTCCCAACGTCTGCACGTCCCAGCAGGCCGGAATGGGATTTCCGATCTGCCTCGCCGAGTTTATCGTCTCGACGGTATCGCTGGGACCTCCGGGGCAGCCCCATAGCGTCTGCGGATAGTCAACGGCGGAGTTCGACTGTCCGGCGATCAGGTACTGATGCGAGACGAAGCTGCCGTCGAAGTTCGACGAGAACATCTCATCTGCCAAAACGTATTGCTTGGCCATGTCGAAGTACGGCTCGACCTCGGAGCGCTTGACGTAGCTATACGGTGGGTCTGGGAAGGGGCACGGCGGCTGTCCCGAGTGGCCGCAGGTCCACGTCTCGGTGTCGAAGCCGTTCATCCGGCACATCGTGCCGGGAACGCTGCCGGCTCCGTTGCAGCCGTCGAAGAAGGCCGCGGAGTTGTGGTTGACGTCCCAGGCCGTGTCGAGGTCGATCGGCTGGAGTTCGATCTTGTTGCCCCTGCTGTCGTAGCCGTATTTGGACGTGCGCGCGCCCGGATACCCGTAGAACAGATTGTTGAACGAGCGGTTCTCCTGGACGATGACGACGACGTGCTGGATCGGGCTGGAGGCGTGGCGGTGCAGGCTGCGCAGCGCGGTGAAGGCCTGCGGATTGGGCAGCGGCGGCGAAGCGCCGCCACTGCACGACGCTAAAACCGTTACTGCTGCAGCGGCCGCCATCGCCCTCATTCCGTATCCGGTGGACGCTCGTCGAGCGGCTGGTGCAGGAAGTAACGGATATCGTGCTCGGTGGGAACGGCGACGAACTTGCGCGGCTTGGCGGTAAAGTCGAATGCATCGGCTTGCGGCGAGTTCGCTCGCGTGTCGCTCTCGGCGAGCTGCGGCAGGTTGAAGACGTCTTCGACGAACCTCAAGATGCTGCCATGCTCGTAGTGCACGTGCGAGACGTAACCCTTCTTCGCGTATGCCGAGACGATCAGCAGCGGCACCCGGATCCCGAGGCCGTCGTAGTCGACCTTCTTGGGTGGAACGGGGTCGTACCAGCCGCCGTAGTCGTCCCAAAGGATGAAGATGGCGGTATCGTTCCAGTAGGGCGATTTTCCAATCGCGTTAACGATCGACCCCACCCACGACGGCCCGGTGAGATCGTCGCAGCCGGCGTGATCGGAGTCCTTACAGGTGGGCGTGATCCAGCTGACCGTGCGCAGCCGGCCGGCGGAGACGTCGTTAAAGAAGCGCGTCTGCGGCGTGATCACGTCCTTGTGCCAATCGGGGCCGTCGTAGACGTGCCGGATCGCCTGGTAGGCGCTCCAATAGCCTCCGCCGCTCATGATGCGCGACGTGTAGTAGCGCCACGATAGGCCGGCGTTATCCAGCTCGTCGCCCAGGGTGCGGTTATCGAAACAGGCCAGCGTCTCGGGACCGAACTGACGCTCCGGCGTCAGCGTCTGGATCGTGTCGCTCAGTCCGCCCGGACATCCCCAGGCGTAGAGCGGATAGTTGACCGTCGAGCTGGCCTGCGCCGCGATAATGTACTGGTGCGAGATGAAGCTGCTCGCATCGAAGTTCGAAGTGAACATCTCGTCGCCGAGCACGTAGTTCTTCCCGAGGAAAAAATACGGCTTCGTCTCGCTGTTGGGAACATAACTGTATGGCGGGAGAGCGTGCGGACAGGGCGGCTGGCTCGCGTGGCCGCAGTACCATTGTTCCTTGTCGAAGCCGTTCATCCGGCAGTGAGTGCCGGGCAGCGTTCCCGTACCGTTGCAGGCAGCGAAGAAGGAATACGAGCTGTGATCGATATCCCACCGCGTCTTGAGGCTGACCGGCTGCAGCTCGATCCGCTTCCCTTTGGAATCGTAGCCGTACTTCGTGGTACGCGCGCCGGGAAAGCCGTAGAACAGATTGTTGAACGAGCGATTCTCCTGCACGACGATGACGACGTGGTGAATTTTGCCGCTCGCCGTGCCCCCCTGCAGCCCCGCGGTTGCCGCAACGGTAGCCGGCGACGCCGGCGGCACTCCGGCAGCACCCCCGCACCCGGCGGCGAATAGCGCGGCTGCATAAAGCAACCACGCGACTCGGGTCCACAGAAACTGGCCGGCGTGCTTAATGGTTCAAATCGACGAGTGCCGCCCGACGATATCGCGCTCGGCCACGCACTCGCGTACTCCTATTCGTAGCAGATGAAGGTGCGCGTTGTAGTACGACGCACTGCGACGAAACTCCCAGGGCGGGCGAGCAATCTCGATGATGACATCGGTCATCTTTTTTGGGGTGGTCCGGGAAACTGCATCGCCACGCGCGTTCCGTCGGCGGTCTCGATCCGTATCTGACGTGCGACTGCGCGCACGATGCGCAAACCGAAACCGCGTCCGGGCAGCGGCGGACGTTTCTTGAACGAGCCGCGATCGGCAACGTCAACGGCGAGCCGGTCACCGTCGAATCGCGCTAACAGCTCAACACCGGCGTCGCGCGCGCTCTCCGTACCATATGCGTGCTCGACGGCGTTGGCCAGTGCTTCGCCGGCCGCCGTCGTCACGTCGTCGAGCGATCGCGCGTCGAAGCCGAGCGCCTCCAAGAACGCCCGCAATGCGTGACGCACCGGCGCAACGCAGGAGGAGCGCGCGGCGCAATGCAGACGCAGCTCCGACGCCCCGCTCACGCGTCCACGCACTCGTTGAGGTAGGCGAGTGCTTCGCCGGGCTCCTCGAAGATCCGGAACGCGTTAGCCAGGCCTGCGTATTGAACCAGGCGAGCGAATTGCTTGGTGCGGATGACGACCGCGATCGGGATGCCGTCGCGCTGCGCCGTCACGCAGAAGCGCAGCAGCTCGGTGAGCGCGGTCGAATCGGCATACGTCACCTCGGCGAGATCCACCAGCGCGGCCTTTGCACCCGGCACGATCCCAAAGGCGTCGCGGATCTCTCGTTTTCTGCTGATCTCCAGCTCGCCGCTGAGGCGGATTCTTTGAATCCCGTCGGCGCCGTTCATGCTGCCCTTTCTTGCGAGCGAGAATCCTCGTGTGCGAATCGAATCGTCAGAATCGCGACGTCGTCGGCGATGCGACGACCCTCGAAAATGCGCTCGTAGATCATTCTTGCCTCGCCGGAGGGCGCCTCACCCGCTGCCTCGACGGCCGCCAACAGAAGCGATTCACCTTCGACGACGTTACGCGAATATTCCACGGCTCCGTCGGTGT
The DNA here is from genome assembly GCA_963844705.1 of Vulcanimicrobiota bacterium. GTDB lineage: Bacteria > Vulcanimicrobiota > Vulcanimicrobiia > Vulcanimicrobiales > Vulcanimicrobiaceae > Cybelea. The sequence goes on from CAWJPI010000001.1 coordinate 1,613,618, forward strand.
AGAGCACGATCAGCGCCCCAGGCACGCTTTCGACGACGTGCGTCTGGTAGTGTGCGTCTGGAACGATGCCGAGGGGAAGCGAGCCGACATGGAGCAGCCGAGCCGGGCACCCCGGCTCCCACAGGACCGGCGGCGGATGTCCGGCGGCCGCGTAGGCGAAACGGAAGTTGCGTACGTCGACGACACCGGCTAAGGCGGTGATCAGCGGCGCGCCGCTGCGGCAGAGTTCCGCGTTCACGCGGGCCAGCACGTGCGTGGGGCTCGAATCCAGCAGCGCGCAGGATACGAGCAGATGCCGCGTCTGATTCATCGCCACCGCCGCCTCGATGCCATGGCCCGTCACGTCGCCCATCGCGAGCAGCACTCGTTCGCGAGAGAGCTCGAGCGCGTCGTACCAGTCGCCCCCGATCTTGGTCTCCTCGCCTGCGGGCACGTAGGTCGCGCTGAAGCGAACGCGCGCAAGCCGGGGCAGCACGTTCTGGGCAAAGCCCGCTTGCAGCGTTTCGGCGATACGTCTCTCCGTTTCATATGCCGCGCGAGCTTCGGCGGCTGCGCGCCGCTCCTCTTCGCTCCTGGCGCGCTCGCGCTCGAGCCGGTCCGCGAGCCGGTACTGCACGATCGCAAAGACCGCGGCCGCAAAAATAATCGCTACAACCGCGCAAGCCGCGAACAGACTGATCCAAAGAACGGATTCCTGCGCTCTTTGCGCGGCACGATCGGCACGCGCGGCCAGCAGTTCTTCGACGGCGTTCATGTCGCGGCGAAAGCGATCGACCAGCCGCTTGCCGCGAAGTTGAACGCCGCGCCGCGGGGTGCGAGACGAAATCAGCGGAACGGCGATCACGGCCAGCCAGCGACGGTTCGTCGCCGCGGCATCGGCCAGAGCCTTGGACGCGTCGGTCATCTGCAGTTGCCGCAACGAGACGCCGATTCGTTGCAGCGAGAGCGGCAGCGTCAGGCGTGCCTCGTCGTAGGGCTCGAGGAGAATCTTTTCGCGGACGGCGGCGTAGCCGCGAACGCCCGTCTCCTCGTCCAGCTGCTCGCGCAGCGCGTTGTCCACGCGGATATGCGCCGTACGAACGTTGGCCGAATCGTCGAAGGCGCTCACGACGCCGTAACGTACGGTTACCCCGCCGATCCACAGCGCCGCGATCACCAACGCCGAGAAGCAAAGCGTGAGCGCAAGCGGCAGGTAGACGCGGCGCGCCATCAGAGCGCCTCTGAATCCCTAACCATGGCCAAGATGCCAGCCATGCAACGGACACCGATAAGGGTGCAAGCCCCGCGTCGTCGATGCGATCGCGCGTTCGGCCTCTTTTTTCGTCTCGAAAGCCGCCTTGGGCGCGCCCGTGCGTTTATAGCAGGTGCGCTGGCCGCCGGTCTTACGGTCGGGCGTCATTCCTCGCCGTCGAAGTAGTCGAGCGGATCGCCGCGCAGGCGGCGCCGCTCCGGAATCGGCACGCTCCACTTCGCGCTATCGGGATAAAAGCAGCTCTCGCCCATCGGATTGTCCGCTACGACGTAGAGCACGAGATCCTCAGTGCCGTCGTTGAAAAATTGGTGCGGTTCGTTCGGGAGAAAGATGCACGCATCGCCCTGCGCCACGCGATCGGTGCCATCGCGGTGGCGCACGGTCCCGCCGCCGGAGATCACGTGATAAAACTCCCACTGCGCGCTGTGCGAGTGGTACGGATACGGAGCCTTCCCGGGTGGAATCCGGAGGATCTCGACGTCGAACGGGTGGCGTTCGATCAGGTCGGTCGAGTCGGGCTTACGCCCAAGCTCGTGGGAGACGTTGATTCCGCTGCCGGCAAACGTCCCTTTCGGCGACGCCCACCCAAACGGCGCGATCTCACCCACGTTCGTCTTGCGCATCGGCCACTGGATTCGCGCTCGCGCAGGGGACGCCTCGCGGCCGAAGGCTCCCGGCGCTGCGTCGGGGAATAATGCTCCCGTCTGCGTTATAAGGAGTGCTATCATGAACCGTGGCCGATTCTTACTTTCTTCGACGTCGGCAGCCGCATTGGCAGCCTGCTCGTCATCGAACTCGATGCTCGCCACCGCGCCGCAAGCCCGGCGTCTCGGCGCCGGCTCGCCGCTCACCGCGACGACGTACACGCGCGTCGAGCTCACCGAGTTCAGCAAGGACGCCAAACTCGTCGCCGCCCTTCGCGCCGGCATCAAGGCGATGCGCGAACTGACCGACGAGCGCAATACCAACGCGTATAAGTACTGGCACTACAGCCACTGGATGCCGAGCGGCAAACTGCCGGAGGACATGCGGCCGGTCTTCAATCAATGCAAGCACAGCCAATCGTACTTCTTGCCGTGGCATCGCGGTTTCTTATACTTCTTCGAAAAGACGCTGCGCGCGGCGTCTGGCGACACCGACTTTGCGTTGCCCTACTGGGATTATTACAAGAATCCGGAACTGCCGCCCATCTTCACGCAAGAGACGCTCAAGGGCGGCGAGCCCAACCCGCTCTACTGGCCCGGGCGAACGGGCACGACCGTCACGGGACTCACCTTCAAGGCTTTCGCCGACACGGTGACGGTCTTTCCGTGGGGCCCCGGCGAGACGTTCGAGGATCTCACCGAACGCAACCCGCACGCTCGCGTGCACGGACAAGTCGGCGGTTCGATGGGACGCGTTCCGACGGCCGTCGCCGATCCGATCTTCTGGGTGCACCACTGCAACATCGACCGCTACTGGTCGGCGTGGCTGGCCGCCGGCGGCGAGCGTCACATGCCCGCGAAGAAGGAACTCTGGTGGGATACGGTCTTCGCCTACAACCTGGATCGCTCGTGGAACGTCGGCGTCAAGGACATGAACGACAGCGAGAACCTCGGCTACACGTACAGCGATCTGTCGCTGCCCACGCCGCCGCGCGGTGCGTCGCTGCCGTTGCGCCCGGGCGTCGTGGCGACGGGCTTCGCAAATGCTGCCGGTCCCATCGCGCTCGACCTGCGGCCGATCACGATCGAGATTCCGCTCGACGAGCGAACCGCGCGCGCGAGCTTCGTCAACGTGGTGCTCGAAGGCGTCGAGATGACGGGACTCGGTGAGCGAGGCGGCTACGATTACAGCGTCTATGCGAACCTGCCGGCCTCGCCTGCGCCGTTGAGCGAAGGGGCGCGGTTCGAGATCGGCGAGTTCGGCAGCTTCACGCTCTCGACCCCGCCGATGGCGGGCATGACGATGCCGGCGAACGGGTCGACGCTGCGCCTGCGCGCGCAACGGCCCGGATCGACGCTCGCGCTGTCGTTCGTCGCGTTCGCCGCGGGCAGCCGCGTGCCGGCAAGCTCGGCGCTCGTGCGTATTGGCCGCATCACGGTCGTCGCGAGGTAAAGGGAAGCTCTTGATCTGGCGGTTATTGGAAGCTGTGGACTGAGAGCGTCTTCGTGACACCCTCGTCGTCGAAGCTCCAGATCTTCTTCGCGAGCACGTCGACGCAGCCGCTCTCCTTCTGCAGCGTTCCCTCGACGATGAGCGTCGACGAGGTGCGAATCGGGCGGCGATAGGTTTCGTAAACGTCGGGACGCACGATCACGTTGACGACGCCGGTCTCGTCCTCGAGGGTGAGGAAGACGAAGCCCTTCGCCGTTCCCGGCCGCTGGCGCGTGATCAGCAGCCCGCCGACGCGGCAGAGCGCGTTGCGCCGCACCGACGCCAACTGCGCGGCAGGCGTAACGCGCGCAGCCGTTCAGCAGCTCGCGAAAGTGCTCCATCACCTGGCCCGACGGGGTGACGCCGGTCGACCAGAGATCGAACGCAGCACGCCGTCGCGGCGCCAGCGGTTTGAAAGCGGCCGCCGGCTCGTCGACCTCCATCAGCGATCCCAGTTCGCCGCGAGCTTCGCGCTCGTCGAGGCCGCGCAGGGCCCACATCGCCTCGCGCCGCGCGGCGTACCACGGCGAGAACGCGCCGGCGATCGCCAGATTCTCCAGCGCTTCGCGCTCGAGGCGGGTCCGCTGCGCGAAGTCGAGCACGTCGCGAAAAGATCCTCGCGCGAGCGCCGTCTCCAACCGCTGCGCTGCGCCTCACCCAGACCGCGCACGAGGTGGAACCCCAGACGCAGCGCGCCGTCGCTCTCGACGTGCGACCAATACTCGCTGGCGTTGATCTCGATCGGGCGGATCGCGACGCCGTGGCGGCGCGCGTCGTTGACCAGCACCTCGGTCGAGTAGAACCCCATCGGCTGCACGTTCAGAATCGCTGCGGCGAAGATCGCGGACAGCTGGCACTTCACGTAGGCCGATGCATACGCCAGCAGCGCGAAGCTGGCGGCGTGCGATTCCGGAAAACCGTAATCGGCGAAGCCCTCGAGCATATGAAAGAGCTGCTCGGCGGCGGCGCGGTCGATGCCGCTACGGACCATCCCGTCGACCAGACGCGCGCGTAGCGCCTCCATGCGGTTGCGCGAGCGCTTGTGCCCCATCGCGCGGCGCAGTTCGTCGGCCTCACCGCCCGAAAAGCCCGCCGCTTCGATCGCCAGACGCATGCCCTGCTCTTGGAAGAGCGGCACGCCCAGCGTTCGTTCCAATACCGGCTTGAGTTTCGGATGCGGATAGGTCACCGGCTCCATTCCCGAGCGGCGGCGCAGGAACGGATGGACCATCTGCCCTTGAATCGGTCCGGGACGGATGATCGCGACCTGCATGACGATGTCGTAGAAACAGGCCGGCTTCAATCGCGGCAGCATCGACTGCTGCGCGCGCGACTCGATCTGAAAGACGCCGATCGTGTCGGCGCGCTGCATCATCGCGTAGGTTGGCGGATCGTCGGCCGGGATCGTGTGCAGCGCGAGGTCGGTCGGCACCTCCGACGGCAGCCACGCGTCACCGCGGCCGCGGCAGCGATGGTAGAGCGCGAACGCTTCGCGCAGCAGCGAGAGCATGCCCAAGCCAAGCAGATCGATCTTGATCAGGCCGAGCTCTTGCAAGTCGTCCTTGTCCCACTGCACGACGGTACGGTCGCGCATCGTCGCCCACTCGACCGGCGCGACGCAGACCAAGGGATCGCGCGTGATCAGCATCCCGCCGGAGTGGATCCCCAGGTGGCGCGGGAAGTTCGCGATGCGGCGGCAGAGGGTGAAGAGCAGGTCGGGACCGGCCTCTTCGGGCAGTTCTTCGCGCGCGTCGTACTCGCGCGCGACCGCGTCGACTTGCTCGGGCGTCAGCCCGAGCGCTTTGCCGACGTCGCGAATCGCCGAGCGCGTACGATAGGTGATCACCTCGGCGACCATCGCCGCGTTCGCTCGGCCGTAGCGCTCGTAGACGTACTGGATCACCTTCTCGCGGTCTTGATGCGCGAAGTCGATGTCGATATCGGGGATCTCGCGGCGCTCCTCGGACATGAAGCGTTCGAAGAGCAGGTTCATCCCGATCGGATCGACCGCCGTGATGCCCAGCGCGTAACAGACCGCCGAGTTCGCCGCCGAACCGCGGCCCTGGCAGAGCACGCCCAGCTCGTTGGCTACGCGCACGATATCCCAGACGATCAGAAAGTAGCCGGCGAGATCCATCTTGGCGATCAGGCCCAGCTCGTATTCGAGCTGACGCTCGACCTTGCGTCTCCAGCGGCATCGCATAGCGCCGCGCCGCGCCTTCGTAGACGAGCTTACGCAGATAGCTCTGCGGCGAACCGTTCTCCGGCACGGGGAAGAGCGGAAACTGTCCTGCCAGGCGTTCGAGACGAAAGCGGCAGCGCCGCGCGATATCGACGCGGTCGCTTCGATCGCTTCGGGATGCTCCGCAAAGAGGCGGCGCATTGCCGCCGGCGATTTGAGGTGGAACTCGGCGTTGGGGCGCAGGTTGTTCGCGGCACGCGAGGCCGCCGACCGTGGTGCCGTCGCGCACGCAGGAGAGCACGTCGGCGAGCAGCGCGTCGTCGCCGGCGGCATAGACGATCGCCGTTGGTGGCGACGTACGGCAGCTTGACGCGCTGCGCGAGGCGCACGAGCTGCAAGTTGCGCTGCGTCTCCTGCGCCGTGAGATGCTGCTGCAGTTCGAGATAGAAGCGGCCATCGAAGATCGCCGCGAGCGCCGCGGCCTCTTCCGCCGCCGCGCGCGATCCGCGTTCGAGCGCGCGCTCCACTCGGCCGCACGGGCCGCCGGAGAGCGCGATCAGCCCGTCGTTGTGCGCCGTCGAGATCCTCGACGTGCAAGCCGCGCGTCGCCTTTGCGGCCGCGCATCTGCGCCGCTGAGATCAGCTGGCAGATGTTGCGCGTAGCCGCGTTCGTTCTCGACGAGCAGCACGATACGCGCGCCGTCCTCGAAGGTCAGCTCGCTGCCGACGATGGCGGCGACGCCGCGCTTTTCGCGCATAGCTCGCAAACCGCACCGCGCCGTAGAGACCGTCGCGATCGGTCAGCGCGATCGCCGCCAGCCCGAGTTCGGCCGCCCGCTCGACGAGATCTTCGGGGTGCGAGCCTCCTTGCAGAAAGCTAAAGTTCGACCATGCGTGCAGTTCGGCGTACCGTCCCGCGCGTTTCCCCGGATCGCCATCGCTAAATGAAGCAGTGGATAATGATGCAGATTGCGAGCGCCGCGTCACTCGTAGACGCCGCGCAGGTACCAGTGCGTGCCTTGACGGTAGATGCGCGCGAAGGTGCCGTCTTCGAGCACCACATCGTATTCGTCGCGCGTGACCGGCGACGGCATCAGCGCCGCTCTTGGATGCGCCACGGGCCGGTATATTGCATGCACGGCCTGGCGATCGACGATCGCCGGCGCACCGGCGCGCAGCTCGACGGAGATCTCGCGGACTTCGAGCAGGCGCAGCTGCGGGACAGTTCGCGTGCGTCCTCCGTGCCGTCGAGCATCGCGCGAGCCGGCGGCGCAAACGGCTCGTAGCTGAAGCGTTCTTCGAGCAGGTGGGCTTCGCGCGTGCGTCGCGCGCGAGACGCGCTTCGCCGAGAATCGCTTCGAGGCGCGCGATCGTAACCGCGACGCGCTGCCGGATCGAAATCGTCGGCGCGCAAGAGCGTCTGCTCTTCTCCTCCTTCCTCGAGCCGGTGGGCCTGCAGGCGTAGTCCGACGATCGCCGATTCGGGAAGGTCTCGCCTTCGAGCTTGGCGCGCAGCAGCTCGAACATCGTGCGCTCGTGCGCGGTCGGCGTCGCCAGCGGCACGTCGAAAACGTGCAGGTTGCGGCATCTTCCAGCTCGAGCGCCAGCTGCAGCGCGCCGGCGCGCTTACCACAGCGCTCGAGATCGCTGCAGATACGCGCGAGCAGCATGCGCAGTGCGAAAAACACCTGCGCCTCCTCGTCGGCGCGCCCTTCGCCGAAGAGCACGGCTTCGATCGCGACGACGTGGCTGCGCGGAATGAACGGGCGCCGGTCGACGCCGCGCGCGAGTTCGTGCCAGGCCGCGGCGCCCGCTCCGAAACGCCGCACGAACGGACCATGCGGCAACGCCGCCAGTTCGCCCAGCCGCTCGATTCCCAGCAGCGCGAGCCGCTCGACGATCTCGGGCTCGATGCCCAGCAGCGCGAGCGGGAGCGGCGCGAGCAGCGCGCGCTCCGTGCCGGGATCGCAGACGCCGTCTGCCGGAGACGGACGCCGCGCGCGCGGCGATCTTATTCGAGCCGGCGCCCACGCGCAGCGCTAGGTCGAAGCCGGCGAGGGCCCCTCGCGCCTGCGCGATCCAATCGCGCGCGCTGCCGGCGGATCCGTGCATCTCGAGAAAAGCCAAGCCGCGGCGGTCGTCGTCGACGAGCGGTGAGACCGCATCGAGGGCGTCGAGCATCTCTTCCCAGAGGACCGGTTCCGGCAACTCGCCGGCGATTTCAACGCAGAGCAGCATGCTGCAAGAGGCCCGGAACGGGCACGACGGCGCGCACGCGGACGTGACGGCCGCAGAGCGAGCGTTTGTGCTTGCGAAGGCCGACGGAGAGCTCGAAACCGGCGACGCTGCCCCACAGCCCGTGCTTACCGCGGATGACCGCACGTTCGAGCGTGCAATGCAGCCGCAGCTCGGCCGCGGCGCTCAGCGCGGCGCCGGCTCGCGCCGCCATCACGACCAGCAGCACGCCGCTGCGATGCGCGAGCGAGGCCAGCCGCGTCCAGACCGCATCGCGCAGCGCGATGGCCGGCATGAGTACCATCCGGCAGATCCGCGAGCGCAGCAGCACGTCGACGGCGCGAGCGGCCGCTAATGCCTTGCAGACGGGAACGACGAGCACGCGATCGAGGCGGACGCCTGCCGCGGCCAGGCTCGGTGGATAGAGGGTGCCGTCATCAAGGATGGCGACCAGGCTGCGGCGAGTCAGGGTGGCGACGAGTCCGGCCGCCACGCTCCAGCGCCCCGTCGCTCCCTCGAGCGTCGCGACGATGCCGGCCGGAAACCCGCCGCCGAGCAGCTCGTCGATCTCAGGGATGGCGCTTGGTACCATCCCTTCAACCGCGAGAGCTGGCAGCCCGGCCTTCGCGCTAAGCTCCGCGCGGAGGGCCTCGAATGCCGTCCGCCGGTCGTCATCCGGGGCTTGCTGAAGGGGTGCCGGTGCCGCCATGGGAGAATCATGCTAATCGAACATATGTTCGATTGTCAATACTCCTGGGATCTCCGTTTTTTACCACCCGGGCGGCGCCCGCGCTGGTAGCCGAGAGTTGCCCGCGACCACCTCGAGAACCGCCGGGGCCAAGGCTCGTCAGAGCTTGGCGAAGAGAGTCAAGGTGACAGCGAGGCGCGGTCGTGGGGCGCGGTCAGATCCAGCAGCGGGCCGATCGGGACGATGCCCGTCGGGTTGATCTCATCTTGCGTGATGTAATAGTGGCGCTTGATGTGATCGAAGTTGACCGTTTCGGCAACGCCGTCGATCTGATAGAGATCGCGGAGGTAGCCCCAGAGGTTGGGATAGTCGACGATCCGGTTGAGATTGCATTTGAAATGGCCGTAGTAGACCGCATCGAAACGGATCAGCGTTACGAAGAAGCGCCAGTCGGTCTCCAGCGGCCGCGCTCCGAAGAGATAGCGCTGATACGACAAGCGTTCTTCCATGGCGTCGATCGTCGTAAAGACGCCGTAGGCGGCCTCTTCGTAGGCGGCTTGCGAGGTCGCGAAGCCGGCGCGATAGACGCCGTTGTTGAACGTGTCGATAGAGAAAGTCGTTGAGCTCGTCGATCTGCGGGCGCAATTCGAGCGGGTAGAGGTCGAGTTGCGGATCGGCGGCGACCGCGTCGAACTCCGTCTCGAACATCCGCATGATGTCGTCGTCGGAGTTGCTGACGATGCGCGCGCGCCGCGCGTCCCAGAGTACCGGTACCGTGACCCGCGCAGCATATCCGGGATCGGTCGCGCTGTAAGCTTCGCTCAGGAACGCCCAGCCGTTGAGCGGATCGGGGTCGCGAGGGACGAAAGCGCCAGCCGCGTTCGTCGCGGATCGGATCGACGACCGTCATGCCGATCGTATCTTCGAGTCCTTTGAGCTTGCGCACGATGACCGTGCGATGCGCCCAGGGACAAGCGAGCGAAACGTAGAGATGGTAGCGTCCGGCCGTCGCCGGATAAGCGGAACTCCCATCGGCCGTCACCCAGTCGCGAAAGGCGTCGTCTTGGCGCTTAAAACTGCCGTCGGCAGTCTGTTCGCGCGGGAACTGTGCGCGGCTACTCGGCACGGCTTGCGACGGGCTGCGCGATATAGGTGAGCCCGGCTTTCTCCAGGATCGCTCGCCCCGGGCCGGTGAGCACGAAGTCGGCGAACGCTTTGGCCGCCGCGGGATGCAGCGCGTTTTTCATGACCGCCAGCGTATAGGTGATGCGGTCGGTCATCGCGGCGTCTCCGGGGAGCGCGATGAAGCGGTAGGAGCGCGCGACGGCCTCGGTGCGATAGAAGAATCCTACGTCGGCTTGGCCGGTGTCGATACGCGCGAGCAGGTCCTGTTCGGGGAAGATCTGCGACGGGTTGTCGTCGAGGCCGAGAATGCGGCGCTCCCCGTTGCTGCCCAACCACGTCGTCATCGCCGTGACCGTGTAACCGCCCTTGGGATCGAGCTGCGGGTCGGTGCGGCCGATTCGCAGGCCGGGGGTTTCGAGCGCGCTCTGAAGCGACGACTTGCCGGCGGCGACGCCGTCGAAGAGCGCGGCGTAGCGCGAATTGGGCGCCCAGGCAATGCCGAGGCTGGTGCCCGCGAAGGTCGTGGCCGTGGCGACTTTATCGCGGAACTCGGCGACGAGCTTGGGATCGACGTAGATGAACACGTCGGGCGAACGAACGCCCGCCACGATGTAGTTCGCGAGCGCTTTGCTGCCGCCCGATTCGCCTTCAAATCCGATGCCGCGCTCTTGGAGCGCCGTTTTCATCGGTCCCTCCATTGGCGTGACGAGCGATCCGGCATAGAGCACGGAGACGACGTTGGTGGCCGCGGATGCCTGCAGCATCGCCCAGGCGAGCACCGCGCTTACGACGACCGCGACGGCGAGAAATCGAGCGATGCCGAGTTTATGCAATAGCGGGTTCCCTCCGGTCCCGGACCATCGTCGAAGACGTGGCCGAGGTGCGAGTCGCAACGTTTGCAGCGCACTTCGGTGCGGTGCATGCCGTGGCTGTAGTCGTCGAGGAGGCGTACGTTCTCCTGTTCTTCCGGCCGCGTGAAGCTCGGCCAGCCGCAGTGCGAATCGAATTTCTCACCGGAACCGAACAGCCGCTGGCCGCAGGCTCCGCAAACGTAGGTGCCATCGTCTTTGACGTCGAGCAACGAGCCGGTAAACGGCGCCTCGGTACCAGCCTCGCGCAGCACGTGATATCGCTGCGCGCCCAGCTCGGTGCGCCATTGCTCTTCGGTTTTTTGAATGTCGGGCGTACTATCGTGTTTCACTCCGACCATAACGCCTCGAAGGCGACAAACCGATGCAAAGACGAAGAGCAGCCCATGAAGCTGCTCTTCGAGATACTGCTCTCGGTTCTCTTACATCCGATCGCCATGATCCTGATGTGGATCAATCTGATCGCCCGCGGGGACCTGACGAGTTTTCAAAAGGTCGTGTGGTTCATCGTCAGCATCATCTGGGGACTCGGGCCGATTCTCTACGTGCTCGTAGCCGAAGGCTCGCTTTGGTAGCGACTACCGGTGCGGCGGCCGTCCACCGCTCACCGGCGCCCTGCCGCCGCCGCTGACTCCGCCGCGCGCTCCGCCCGGAGCGCCGTGCACGCCGCCTTGAATCGTTCCGCCACGCCAGGGCCCGCGGTTGCCCCAGCCCCATGGACCGCGATAGCAGCATCCGTATGGGTAGCGACCATAATAACCACCGTAGGGATAACCGTAATATCCGCCATAGGGGTAGCCCCAGCCCCATGGGCCGCCCCAACCCCAACCGAAGCCCAGGCTGACGCCCCACGGGTAGCCCGCCGTAGCCGTAGCCGTAGCCGCCGGGGTAGTAACCGCCGCCGTAGCCGCCGTAGCCGTAACCGCCGTAGCCGTAGCCGCTACTGTCGGGATAGTAGCCTCCGCCGCCGCCCACGTCGATGCGATAGGCTTCGAAGGTCGAGCCGTTGGCGTTGCCCCACATCGTGACCCGCATGCCCTCGACCAGCTTGATGCCGGTGGGGTTGATCATGGTGCCTTGGTGCAGGCTGACGTGATCGTCGAAGCCGCGATCGTCGCGCATATAGACGGTATAGGTGCCGTCGAAGCCGGTGAGGACGCCCTTGATCTGCTCTTGGTGAGCGACGGGGGTCCCGTAGCCGGGAACGGGCTGCGTGCCGTAGCCGGGAACGCTCTCTTGCGCGCCGGCCAGGCCGGGGAGAGCGAGGCAGAGCACCGCGGCTGCCAACGCCGCGGAGACTGCCGTTCGAGAGAAGCGCTTAGGTGTATACATATCTCCTGGTATTATAACGCCACGCGGCGCAAAGCGTGGTTAGAATATGCTGCAAAATGGTGCTTTCTTACCCGACCGGCCAAGCGGGCTTCTCATCTTGGCGCTAGCTCCTTGACTCCGACGTTGCGTCAGCCTTTAGGCTTCACTCGAGAGTACAACCATGGAGCGCAATAACGGCGAACTGCGGCGGATCAAGGCGTTTGCCGCGGATGCGGGCGTGAGCGTCCGCACGCTGCATCTCTACGACCGGCTCGGGCTGCTCGCGCCGGCCGCAGTGACGGAGGCGGGATACCGTCTGTACGGCGATGCGGAGTTCGAACGGCTCGAGCACATCCTCGCGTTGCGTTTCGTCGGTTTCACTCTCGAACAGATCAAAGAACTGCTGGCGGGTTCCGCGCCGCCGCTCGGCGTTGCGCTGCGTTTGCAGCGCAATACACTCGCTCGTCAAAAGCGGCGCCTCGACTCGGCGCTGCAAGCGCTCGACGAAGCGCAGCGCTCGCTCGCCGCCGACGCGCAAGCCGATCGCCGGCAGATTCTACGCACCGTCATGGAGGTTTTCAAGATGCAGAACGATTGGAAGTGGACGCAAGAGTACTATTCGCACGAGGCGCTCGAGCAGATCGAGGAGCACCGGCGCAGCATGCCGGAAGGCGCGATCGAGCAAGGGCAGCGCACGTGGACGGCGCTGATCGCCGAGGTAGAGGCCGCGGTCGCAGAAGGTACCGACCCGAGCAGCGAGCGCGCGCAAGCCCTCGCAAAGCGCTGGCGCGATCTGATCGCACAGTTCACGCAAGGCAACGCCGAGATCGCCCAAGGTCTGAACCGCATGTGGACTGAGACAACGCACTGGCCAAGCGATTTCAAAAAACCCTACAGCGACGAAGCCGAAGCCTTCATCAAAGCCGCAACCAATTGCAGCTAGGCCACGCGGCAATCAGTATCTGCGTGCCAACAATTATGGGCACCCGGTTTGATGGAAGCCTTGATTCAGCCCAGATCGAACGGCTTGTCATCCGAGCCGCAATCGAAGGACGAGGCCCGAAGTTTACTAGTGGTAATCGAGGGTCGCTGGGACGAGGACCTGGCCTAAATCAGGGCTTCCCGCACAAAGGGGGTTCGCGCACGAAAAGCCGTCGATGGGGATTGAACCCATGACCTTTTCCTTACCAAGGAAATGCTCTACCACTGAGCTACGACGGCGCAGCGCCCCCGGAATCTACTCCATGGACCGGACCGGGCCCTACTGGAGGGCGACTCCCCAGACGCAGCCGGCTCCGCCGATGCACTGACCGGTGTAATTACGCTTCTTACGCGCCTACTTCGCTACTTATCGGAAGGCGTGTACGCCGCGCCGCCGGGATCGCGCACGTTGAGGCCCAGAATCGCCTTCCACTTGTTGCTCGCAACGACGCCGGTATCCAGCCACCCTTCGGCGTCGGCCTGCACGAGATCACCGTCTTTTGCATTGTAACCTCCGGCAACGGGAGTCCCCTCGCCGAAATAGTCGGTCGGCGTCGGGCCGAGCACGTTTGTCGGCGAACCGCTCGGAGAGAGCGGGAGCGCATACTGAGAGACCGTGCGCGCCTCTTGATCGGTGACGCTGAGTACCGCGCCGCTCGCGCCTACGTACACGCCGCCCGCGCGTTCGATCGCGCCGGGCGGCAGAATCGAGACGAACTGCCAGGACGAGCTGGTAGGACTCTCGATCTCGCCGAGTCCGTAGCCGCACTGCGACGCCTTCGAGCAGCCGTAATAGTCGAACCAGAGGTTGCCCGAATCGTCGACGTTCGACGTAGTCGACGTAATTGACGGGGCTGCCGTAGGGAAGCGCGATCAGCGTGGGAGTTGCCGACGACGAACCGGCGTTCCACCATTCGAAGCCGGGGCCGTAGGTGACCACACAGCTGGGATTGCAGGTCTTGATCTCCCAGAACGTGAGCGCGGCAAAGACGTGCTGGCCGTCGCTGGCGCCGTCGTAGCCGTAGGCATACCAATACTTGCAGCCCGGCGATTTGGTGAGCGGACAGGCGGCCGCGTACGATCCCTCGAGCGCGCCTTTGTTGCTATACTCCTGCACCACGTCGCCCGTGAGTGCGGTATCCGTCTCGCAGGTCGTCCACACGTTCTGCGAAGCGTTAACCTTCACCGCGCCCGGATACGTGCAACCATTCTTTCCGGCATCGATCGCCGCTTCGGTCTTGTTACCACGCGAGCTCTGTCCGACGAGATAACTCTCGTACGTATCGGAGAGCCACATGCCCACGGGAGCTGCGCGCTTACCGAGCTTGAGATGCGGCCGGCCGTGATGGCGCGCGATCTCGAGCCCCCGCCGTAACGCGGCTCGTCCGACCGGCCCAGGAAGCTTGCCGTCTGCTTGCAGTTCGAGCAAGTCGAGCGGACCGATTCTCCCGTTCGGCAGATAGCGAGGCGCATCGAACGCGTCGCGCGCCGCCGATGCCGCCGATCCCGCGGGCAACGAGAGCGGCTGCGCGTTGGAGCAGCCCCCCAGCGCCGCGGCGACGATAAAGGCTCCACCGTGGCGTCGGAACGAATCGATCGACAAACGCATCATCTCACCTCTCTGCGCGCACTATTACCGAATTGCAAACGGGACCCCCTCCGAAGAGGAGCTCCCGTTTTTCTTTCGACTCGCTAACGTTTAGCGATCGGATGGGGTATACGCGGCGCCCTCAGGTTCGAGCAAGCCGGGGTTTTGCTTATCTTTCCAGATGTTGCTGGAGAGATCGACGGAGGTGTCGAGCCAACCGTACGCGTCGCCCTCGGCAAGCTTGGTCTGCGTTAAGTTGAAGTCACCCGAGACCGGGTTTCCGAGTCCCATGAAGTCCGCTTTCGTCGGCCCCAGCGTCCTCGAGCAGACTTCGCCCGAAGAGGCCGGCATCGCGAGTTGACAGATCGTGCGCGCATCTTGGTCGGTCACGTTGAGCGTCGTCCCGCCGCCGCTGACGACCACGCCGCCGGGGAACTCGAGCGCGCCGGGAGGCAATATCTCGAGCATCGCCGGACTCGTCGTTGCGTTCTCGATCTCGCCCAACCCGTAACCGCACGAATACGGCGACTGGTTCTGGCAGCCGTAAAAGTCGAAGTAGATATTGTTCGAGGCGTCGACATCCATGTAGTAGCCGTCATCGATGGTATCCGGCGCACCTTCGATGCTGCTTGGAACGATCAGCGTGGGCTCGCCGCTGGGGCTGCCGTTCGGCCAGTACGCGAACGCGCCGCCGTCGTAGAACGGGCAACTGCTCGCGCTGACGCAGAAATAGCCTTCGATGAAGTCGTCGAAACCGAAGACGTAGCTCGAGTTCTCCGCCTGATCGAAGCCATATCCGAAGTAGATTTCGCAGTCGTAGGGGAACTCGGTCGAGTTGCAGCCGGAGTTGTAGGTGTTGACGAGCGTGCCCGCGCTCGAATATTCGGCGGCACCGACGCCCTGCTCGCTGAAGTCAACGCCGTACTCGCAGTTCGTCCAAATATTCTGGCTGCTATCGACCTTGACCGTGATCGGATCGTCGCAGCCGTCTTTCCGAGTGTTGATGTCGGCGACGGTTGCCGTAAGCCCCGCCTTTTCGCCCACGAGGTAATCGTTATTCGTGTCGGCCGCCCAGAGCGCGGGCACCGCCGTGGATCGTTTGATTAGGCGCTCCGAGCGCCCCGCAGTCCGGTGTGCCAGTTGCCATGCCAGAACCTTGGCCGGGATCGACGCTGCGATCTTACCCTCGGCCTGCAGCTTGAGGAGCTCCTTGCGGCTCATATGGCGATGCAGCAGTCTCCGAGACCGATCGGGATTGGGGTACGCCGATGCCGCGGCCGTCGAGGCGGCCGCGTTCGGCGACGCTAGCGACGAACCCGCCGGCCCCCCCGCGCAGCTCGCGAAAGCAGCGCCGGTAAAGAGAAGTGCAGCACCCTTCGAAATATCCGCTATACGCATATCCGATCAGCCTCCGTTTCGTAACGTCTTTATACCGAATCGAAAACGGGACCCCCTCCGGAGAGGAGATCCCGTTTTGCTTTGACCTGCTAGTGTCTTACGCTAGCGTACTAGCGATCTGACGGAGTGTAGGCTGCGCCTTCGGGTTCGATGAGGCTCGAGCCCGACTTGATCTTCCAGATGTTTCCGGAGACGTTGGCGGTATCGTCGAGCCAGCTGTAGGCATCGCCCTGAGCCAGCTTGTTGTGCGCGAGGTTGTAGTCACCCGAGACCGGGTCGCCGAGTCCGAGGAAGTCCTCCTTCGTCGGGCCGAGCGTCGTCGAGCAGGTTTCGCCGGCGAAGACCGGCATCGCGAGCTGACAGATCGTGCGGGCATCCTGGTCGGTCACGCTGAGCGTCGAACCACCGGCGCTAACGACCACGCCACCGGCGAACTGGAGGGCGCCGGGGGCCATGACCTGAATCTCGGTCGGGCTGGTCGTGGCGTTCTCGATTTCGTCAACGCCGTAGCCGCACGTGTACGGATACACGTTCGCGCAGCCGTAGTAATCGAAGTAGATGTTGTTCGACGAGTCAACGTCCATGTAGTAGCCGTCGTAGACTACGTCGGGCGCGCCGACGATGCTGCTCGGGCAGGATCATCGTGGGCTCGGCGCTCGGGCTGCCGTTCGGCCAGATCGAGAAGGCCGCACCGTCGTAGAAGGGGCAGTTGCTCGAGCTGACGCAGAAATAGCCCTCGACGAAGTCGTCGAAGCCGAAGACGTTGCTGGAGTTCTCCGCCTGGTCGAAGCCATAGCCGAAGTTAGATCTCGCACTCGTAGGGGAACTGGGCCGTGTTGCAGCCGCCATTATAGGTGTTCAGCAGCGTGCCGGTGCTCGAGTACTCAATCGCCGAAACGCCCTGTTCGGTGAAGTTGATGCCGTACTCGCAAGTGGTCCAGACGTTCTTGCCGTGGTCGATCTTGACCGTGACCGGGTAGTAGCAACCGATGGAGCCGGTATCGATGTCGGCGACGGTTGCGGTCAGGGCCGAGTTCTGGCCGACGAGATAGTCGTTGTTCGTGTCCGACGCCCAGAGCGCGGGGTGCGCCGGGTGACGCTTGATGTCGAACACCGGGCGCTGCGCGCTCTGGTGCTTGAGCTGCCAAGCGAGAACCTTGGCCGGGATCGAAGCCGGGATCTTGCCTTCGGCCTGCAGCTTGAGCAGGTCGCTCTTCGCCATATGGCGATGCAGCAGCCCCTTTATTTGATCGGGGGTCGGATGGCCGGTCGTAACCTTCGTCGGGCTGGCCGCGCCCGACGAAGCTACCGACGGACCGGTCGGGCCCATCGAGCAGCCCGCGAGGAGAGCACCGATAAAGACTAGCGATGCACCCTTCGCCATTTTGGATATGCGCATATTGTCTGGGTCTCCTATAGAGTGAAGAAAGCAGGCAACACTCTGGATGAGTGTACCTCGGGTAGGGAGCGTCGGTTCGCGGGCGACCGGGCTCTCCCTCTCTCACAAAAGCGCGCACATGAATAATTTTTTTCGGGCGTCAACCGCAATAGTCGGAGATTGCGTCGGTCCAGGCCAGCACCGATTACAATAACGCCGAAGAATTCGCCGTTCGCGCTTAGCGCAACGCCGGTACAAATGGAGGGTACGCTCGTTAGAAAGCGTTGCTTTTTCAGCGCGCTAGCGTGTCACCCTCGCGCGGCCGAAGGCGCGACGGGTGGAGCGGGCGGCGGGAATCGAACCCGCGACTCTTGCTTGGAAGGCAAGGGCATTACCACTATGCAACGCCCGCAAAACTGGGCAGGGCTGGATTCGAACCAGCGTAGCGCTTTCGCGCACCAAATTTACAGTCTGGCGCCATTAACCACTCGGCCACCTACCCTTGCGAGCCGCACCGTTTGCAACGGACCTGGGTACAATACCGCAGCTACGCGCTCCTCGGCAAGGTGATACCCGTTGCTTTCCAAACTCTCTCCTCATGGCGCTCTCATGTGGCCCCCGACGGGGTGCCTTACCATGGAAGCCATAGCAAACTCGCTCGCTTCCCTTTGGAGTCTGCACCGGATGGCTCGAACCGCGGCGTTATTCGCCGCCGCCCTAAGTGGACTTCTCATCGCCGGGTGTGGGACGTTCGGTCAGACCGGCGTCGCCGTGCCTAGGCCGGGCGACGACGTTCAGACGGTCAGCGATGCCGTCAACTCGATGGTCCACCGTGTTCCCGCCACCGACAACGCCAAGGCTGCGATCGCCGTCACCGATGCCCTTGGCTCGGTCGTGCGCGACCTCGGCGACGACGACCGCTTCCTCTCCGACTTCTCCCGCTACGCGCGCCGCGGCGCCAGCATCGGGCCGCGCGATGGGTTCGTCCGCACCTCGAGCCGGCTCTCGACCCCGCTCACGCGCGGCGTCACCTCGATCTCGCAGCTCGTCATGCGCCCCAGCGTCGGGAGCGTCGCGGCCTACTGTCAGAGTTCGGCCGGCTTCAGCGTGAACGGGATACCGTCGCTCGACACGACCTTCGGCTGGCAGAGCGGTGCCTACTCCGGCGGCACGCGCATGGTAGACGGCCTCTACTCCACGTGGTCGGTGAATGCCACGGGCGTAGCCGTTCAGGCGCCGATCGGCGGCCTCGCGATCGCGCGAAGCGCCGGCGCGTCCTGTCCGATGATGGCGCCGGCCTTCTCGATTCGCGGGGGAACGAGCAGCGATGCCTTTTCGATCCCGATGACCCTGACGTACCGTCGTGGCACGCTCTGGGATTTGAGCATCAGCAATGCGGAGTTCGCGAGCGGTGAGAGCTTGGACGTCACCACCTCGAACGACCGCCGCCCCAGCTTCGACGGTGCGATCACGAAGGGCAGCACGGAACTGGCCCTCTTCCACACTAACGATCGCGGTGACGGCAAGCTTACGATCACGAGCACCGGAGCGCAGTATGCGATCACCTCCTGGATCGTCGTCAGTATCTGACGGGAGCGCTCATTTAGCCCAGCTCTTCGTCGCCTCGGCCCTCGATTACCATTAGTAAACTTCGGGCCTCGGCTCCTCAATCTGAACTAAATGAGCGCTCCCTGGGACGTGTATCTCACTCCTGCGGAATGCTTGCGGCGGGGTCGTGGGTGATTTCGTATTTGTTGCCGTCGGGGTCTTCGAAGAAGACGGCGTAGTAGTTGCCGTATTCGGGGTGCGAGCCGGGGCCTTCGAGCGCGCGTGCGCCGGCTGCGCGAGCCGCTGCTGCAGCGGCGTCGACCTCCGCGATCGTTGCGACGGCGAAGGCCATGCGCATCGAACCGCTGCGATGGTCGGGATCGAGGATCAACCCGAAGCGCGGGCGGCCGCCGCTCGCGGGTTCGTAGCCGGCGAAATCGGGATCGAACGCGAGAGGACGGTAACCGACGTGCGGCACCAGCGCGTCGACGAACGCTCGCGCTGCGGCAAGGTCTCGCACGTGGACGTCGATGTGATGAAGCATGCCGGGAGGTTTTCCAGCGGGAGCCGCGGCAACTGCCGTGGGGTATCGCCGACGTAGCCAAGTGGTTGACGGCACCACACTTGTAATGTGGCCGCGAAAGCGCACGCCGGTTCGAATCCGGCCGTCGGCTCCAAATCATTTCAACTCGTGAAAGATGGTGCCATGCCGAGAGTCGTCCACTTCGAGATTCATTCCGCCGACCCGCAAGCCGCGGCCAACTTCTACTCCTCGATCTTCGGTTGGAAAATCGCGAAGTGGGATGGCCCGGTCAACTACTGGCTCGTCTCCACCGGCGAAGAGGGGCCGGGAATCGACGGCGGCATCGTGCCGCGCCGCGGCGGCGCTCCCTTGCGCGACGCCGCGGCCAATGCGTTCGTCTGCACGATCGGGGTGGCGTCGCTCGACGAGACGATCGCCGCGATCGAAGCCAACGGCGGCACGGTCGTCGTCGAGAAACACGAGATTCCCGGCGCCGGCCTCCTGGCGTACTTCAACGACAAAGACGGCAACATCTTTGGCGTGATACAGCCGCACTAGCGCTCCTTCTTCGCCTGCCGTGCAAGAGGTCAAACCGAAGTGGACGAGGCGCGGTCTCGTCCTCGTCTGCGAGCGCTGCTTCAAAGAGCGCATCCCCGAAGAGGATCCGGAGCTGGCCGCGCGGATCGGGGATTTCCATTTGCGGAACTGGCTCAAGGAGCGCCTCAAGGAGGACGGTCGCTGGGGCGAGATACGCGCGATCGGCACCAGTTGCATGGACGTCTGCGCTCGCGGTCGCGTTACCGTGTGCATCGAGCCTTGCGAGGGAGAGCCGCTGGTGATGGTCGTCGATCCACTTGGCGAGCGCGATACCGTCTACGACGCGGTCGTCGCCCGCCTGGGCGATGCGACGAAGGCACCCTCCCCGAAATGAGATAGCCGCCGTTCGCGTTGTAGCGCGACCGGCGGCTATCGGAGTGACTGCGACGTTGGTTCGAGCGACGCTAAGAGCCGGCTATTGGAATTCGAACTCCGCGAGGTTCTTCTCGATCTTCCGCTTCACGCGTTGGAGGGCGTTGTCGATCGATTTGACGTGCCTTCCGAGGTCGCGCGCCATCTCTTGGTAGCTCTTACCTTCTAAATATGATTCCAATACTTGTGACTCGAGCTCCGAGAGATTCTGCCGAATGCGCTGACGGATGTCGTCGGAGACTTCCTGCGTCACCACGAGCTCCTCGGGATCCGAGGTTTTCTGTGACGCCATGACGTCGAGCAGCGTGCGTTCGCTGTCTTCGTCATAGATGGGCTTGTTGAGCGAGATGTATTGATTGAGTGGAATATGCTTTTGGCGAGTCGCCGTCTTGATCGCGGTGATGATCTGGCGCGTGATGCAGAGTTCGGCGAAGGCGCGGAAGCTCGAGAGCTTGTCGGCCTTGAAATCGCGCACCGCCTTGTAGAGTCCGATCATCCCTTCCTGGATGATGTCTTCCCGGTCCGCGCCAATGAGGAAATAACTCTTCGCTTTAATACGAACGAAGTTCTTATACTTGTTGAGGAGGTACTCCATCGCGAGGTTGTCGCCCGTCTTCGCGATAGCCACCAAATCCTCGTCAACCCGCTGTTGGTACTCCACTCCATCCGACGCTGGATGGGTCATTGCCATATTTTTTGCTTGCCTCGTGGACTGACGTGCCGCATGCGCAGGCCGGAGCCCGTCGGGCGCGGCACATCGAGGCTTAGTATATAGGAGGTTCCCCCTCCCCCGTCAAGGACGAGGCGAGCATTCGCGCTGGCGAAGCGCCTCGTAAATAAGAATAGCGGCGGCGACCGAGGCGTTAAGCGAGGCGACCCTTCCCCGCATCGGGATGCGTACGAGGAAGTCGCACTCTCGCCTGACCAGCTGCGAGAGCCCCGTGCCCTCCGCGCCGATCACCAGGGCGAGGTCGCGATTGAGGTCGGCCTGGGCCAGGTCAACGGCCTCAGGGGAGGCGTCGGCGCCGGCGACCCAGATCCCGGCCTTCTTCAGCACCCGGATCGCCGCGGCGATGTTGGCGATGCGCGCGATCGGGAGGTGCGCGGCGGCCCCCGCGGCGGCCTTGCGGACCGTCGCGTTGATACCCGCGGAGCGGCGCTCGGGCAGCACGACGCCGGCCGCCCCCGCAGCCTCCGCGGTTCGCACGATCGCCCCGACGTTGTGGGGGTCGGTGAGGTGGTCGAGCAGCACGATGAGGCGCGACGCTCCCTCGGGTCGCCGGCCGATCACCTCCTCGAGCGTGACGTACGGGAACGGGGGGGCCAGCGCGATGACGCCCTGGTGCGCTTTGAACGGAACGCGTTCGAAGAAATGCCGCTGCTCGAAGCGTACCGAGATGCCCTGCTCCTTGGCCGCAGCCAGCAGCAATCGGAGTGCCGCATCCTTCCTGCGGTCGGTCGCCACGTGGATCGAGCGCAAGCGCTCACCCGCGGCCAGCGCCTCTTCGATCGCATGGAGGCCGTAGATGAGGTCGTCGAAGTCGAGTGCCGGACGCGCGCCCCGCGGGCCCCTTAGACGGCGATGGTCCAGGTCGTGCCTTCTTTCGAGTCTTTGAGCTCGACGCCGCAACCGGCCAGCGCGTCGCGCAGGCGGTCGGACGCCTCCCAATCCTTCGCTCGCCGCGCGTCGGAACGCATGGCGATCACCCGCTCGATCGCCTCGGGCGGCGTCGCGGCCTCGACCGCCTCGCCAAGCGCCGCGCTCAAGCGCTCAAGGAAGTCGGCGGGCAGCTGGGCCGGCGCTTCCGCGAGCCACGATTCATCGGGTTTGACGCCGAGAATCCCCAGCCAGTAGCTCAATGCTTCGACCGCGTCCGCGGCACCCCGCGGGTCGCGATCCGAATCGGGCAGCTGGGCAGCAAAATCGTAGAGCACCGCCAGCGCCGCGGCGGTGTTCATGTCGTCGTCGAGTGCGGCCTCCATGCGCCCGGCGAGCGCCGTCATAAAGGGCGTTGTCATCCGCAGAGCGCGGTCATCCTGCGCCCCTCGGCTGCGCTCGGGATGAACGACGTCGCCGGACGAAGGATGACCAGCGCGGTACGCCGTTTTGATGCGTGCGAGGCCGACGGCTGCGGCCGCGATCGAATCCTCGGTGAAGTTCATCACCTTGCGATAACCGGTTTGCAGGAAGAGCCAGCGGATCGCCTGCGGGTCGTGGCGGCGCAACAGGTCGGAGAGGGGTTCGAAGTTTCCCAGCGATTTTGCCATTTTGCGGTTGTCGAAGAGCAGCAGGCCGCCGTGCACCCAGACGTTTGCCATCGGCGGACGCGTCATCAGCGGCTCGCTCTGTGCGATCTCGTTCTCGTGATGCGGAAAGATCAGATCGGCGCCGCCGCCGTGAATGTCGAAGCCCTCGCCCTGCGGATCGAGCAGCGCCCGCGACATCGCCGAGCACTCGATGTGCCAGCCGGGACGCCCGTCGCCATGCGGCGGAAACGGCCAGCGTGGTTCGCCCGGCTTCGCGAACTTCCACAGCGCGAAATCGAGCGGGTCTTCTTTGTTTTCGTCGACCTCGATGCGCGCGCCGGCCTCCAACTCGTCGATCTTGCGATTGGCGAGGCGCCCGTAGCGGCCGAAGCTTCGACACCCGATAATAGATCCCATCGCCGGTAACGTAAGCGTGGCCGCGCTCGAGCAGCTCCGAGATCATCCCCTGGATCGGCGCGATATACTGCGTCGCGTAGGGCTCGTGATCGTACTCGAGGATGCCAAGCTTACGCATCGACCCCTTGAACTCGGCGTAGAATCCTTCGACGATCGCGTGATAATCGCCGCCGGTCTCGCGCGCGGCGTTGATGCTGCGGTCGTCGATGTCGGTGACGTTCTGCACGTACGTCACGGCGTAGCCGCAATGCGCCAAATAACGGCGCAGCACGTCGAAGAAGAGAAACGAGCGCGCGTGGCCCAGGTGCGCCTGCGCGGACGGCGTGAGCCCGCAGACGTAAATGCGCGCCTCTCCGTCGCGCAGCGGACGGAACTCTTCAACCGATCGGGTGCGCGTATTGTAGAGCTTCAAGGCCGTGCTAAATGACCCAGCTCCAAGGTTCGTCGCTGCCGCTCGTCCCGTGCTCGACCTCGTCCAAGCGGCGCTCGAGCGCTTCGAGACGGCGCTGCATGCGGACGAGGGCCTCGGCCGTCGGATCGGGCATGTCGACCTGCGGCCGGTCGGAGACGGCGCGCACCGGCTTGCCGTCTTGTGCGACGACGCGCGCGGGAACGCCGACCACGGTGGCGTTGGCCGGAACGTCTTTGACGACGACTGAGCCGCCGCCGACCTTCGCGTTGTCGCCGAGCGAGATCGCGCCGAGCACCGTTGCGTTCACGCCGACCGTTACGTTACGTCCCAGCGTCGGGTGGCGTTTGCCGTGCGAGAGGCTGGTGCCGCCAAGCGTGACGCCCTGATAGATCGTGCAGCCGTCGCCGATCTCGGCAGTCTCGCCGATCACGACGCCGCTGCCGTGATCGATGAAGACGCCCTTGCCGATGCGCGCCGCCGGATGGATCTCGATCCCCGTAAAAAAGCGCGCCACGTTGGCGAGGAAACGCGGTACCAGCGGCACGCCCGCGACGTGCAGCGCGTGGTTGAGGCGGTGCGCCACCAGCGCGTGAAAGCCCGGATAGGAGAGCGCAACGTCGAGCCAGCCGCGCGCAGCGGGATCGCGCTCCAGCGGCGCACGCAGGTCGGCTAAGACGCTCTCGAACGGCTCGTCCATGTGAAACAGTGTAACCCGGGTAGCGGCGTCATGGTGACAAGGGAAACAGCAAAGCGACGGCATGCACCGCAATCCCGCTGCCGTCGCCGGTATAGCCGAGCCCCTCGCTGCTCTTGGCCTTGACCCCAACGCAGCCGGCCTCGACGCCGAGCCGCTGGGCGAGGTTCTCGCGCATCTCCGCGACGAACGGCGCGAGCTTCGGACGGTCGATCACGATCGTCGCGTCGACGTTCGCGATCGCAAAGCCGGCAGCGCGCACTGCAGCGACGCACTCCCGCAGCAGCTCGAGCGAATCGGCGTCCTTCCAGCGAGCGTCGCTGTCGGGGAAGCGCGAACCGAGATCGCTCAAGCCGGCCGCGCCGAGGATCGCGTCGGCGACGGCGTGGGCGAGCGCGTCGGCATCGGAGTGGCCGAGCGCGCCGCGCTCGAACGGCACCGCGACGCCGCCGAGCACGAGCCTCCGGCCCTCGACCAAACGGTGCGCGTCGAACCCGTGACCGACGCGCATCACCCGGCGTGCAGCGGTGCGGCCCGGCGGGTCAAAATCGCTTCTGCGCGCGCGACGTCTTCGGGCAGCGTCACCTTGAAGTTCTCCCCGGTGCTGCGTACGACGACGACCTCGATGCCGCCCCGCTCCAACAGCGCAGCGTCGTCGGTGGCGGCAACACCGTCGCGCGCGCCGCGCTCGTGCGCCGCGCGAAGATCCGCGACGGTAGCAAACTGCGGCGTCTGCGCCGACCACAGCTCCGCGCGTTCGAGGCTCGAACGAACCCGTTGACCATCGCGCTCGACGACTTTGATCGTGTCGACGACCGGCGTCGCAAGCAGGGAAGCCCGGCCGGGACGGACTTCGCACATGCCGTTGCGCACGTCCTGGGCCGCGACGAGCGGGCGCGCGCCGTCGTGAACCAGCGCGGCAGCGCACTCCTCGCGCAGCGCGCTCAACCCGGCTCGCACGCTATCCTGCCTGGCCGCGCCGCCCCGCACCACGCGATGCGCGACGCGCGGCGCAAGCCGGCGCAGCAACGCCTCCATCGGTTCGACCGACTCGGGCTCCGTAGCGACGACGATCTCGGCGATTTCGTTCATCGCCGCAAACGTCGCAAATGGACCAGCCCACCATCGGCAGCCCCGCCAGTTCGATAAACTGCTTTGGGCGGCCCATTCGCGTGCCGCGTCCCGCGGCGACGACGATCGCCGCCCATCTCACGAAGGAACGCTTTCGCGTTTGGGGCGAGCGAAGATCAATCGCCCCGCCACCGTCTGCAGCACGCTGGTCACCACGACGTCGGTCTCTTCGCCGATCAACCGGCGGCCGTGCTCGACGACGATCATCGTGCCGTCCTCGAGATAGCCGACGCCCTGATGCCCTTCCTTGCCCTCGCGGATCACCGCGACGTGCAGTTCTTCACCGGGCAGCACCACCGGCTTGACGGCGTTGGCGAGTTCGTTGACGTTGAGTACGACGACGCCTTCGACGTGGGCGACGCGGTTGAGATTGTAGTCGTTGGTGACGAGTTTGGCGCCCAGCTCCTGCGCGAGCCGCACGAGGCGCGCGTCGACGTTACCCATCGCCATATCGTCGTAGTCGCGTTCGGTGATCTCGAACGTCGCCAGCTCCTGCAGCTTGGTGAGCACGTCGAAGCCGCGGCGCCCGCGCGTGCGTTTGAGCGGATCGACCGAATCGGAGATCGCCTGCAGTTCGCGCAGCACGAACCGCGGAACCACCAAGACGCCCTCGAGGAAGCCGGCCTGGACGATGTCGACGATGCGCCCATCGACGATCGCCGACGTGTCGATGAGCTTGGGCACGCCGCCGGCGATGCTGCCCGTCGCACCCTTAGGAACGGGGACGATGCGCGTCTTGGCGCCGATGCGCGCGCCGAGATAGGCGGCGAACGTCGCCATCACGAGGTAGAGCACGATCGCGATGTACGTCCCAGCCCTGCCGACGTCGGAGATCAGCTCGAAGATGATCCCCTTGATCAAGAACGCAATCAGCAAGCCGACGACGAGGCCGACCGCGCCGCCGGCGATCTCCGCCGGCGTCAGCCGTTCGATCGCGCCTTCGGCCTGGCTGAGCTGGCCCTCGAACAACGCCTGCGCGATCGGCGCCATCAAGGCTCCTAAAATCGCACCGGCGACCGGCGATCCGATCAGGAAAGCCAGCTGCATGCCCTCGCTGGCGAAGTGCGGCGAGAACACGTTGAAGTAGGCCTCGCGCCCCAGCAGAAATCCCGTGACGCCGAAGACGAGGATGAACGCGACGCGCAAGACGGTCTCGGATAGGTTGTTCTTCTCTAGTCGAATGTTATAAAGGCTCCGCAGACGTCGTTGGCGAGAAAGCGTCCCCGTCGCGTTAGGCGCAACGCATCCGAGGTGCACTCGAGCAATCCCGTCCGTGCAAACTCTGTGACGACGGGATCGTAGTCGTGGATCACGTCGATTCCGTACTGCTCTTTGAAGTCGCTCAAGCGAACCCCTTGCACGGTGCGCAGCGCCAGCATCAGTGCCTCGCCCGCTCGGCGGCGGCCTTCCAGGCGCTCCGTCTCCGACGGTATCGGCTCGCGCGCAAGCGCCGCGCCCACGTACTCATCGAGCGACCTCGTATGCGCGGAGCGCTCGCCGCGGCGGTACGAGGCAGCTCCGACCCCAAAACCGAGGTAATCGCCGTTTGCCCAATAGTTGCAGTTATGCGCGCACTCGAAGCCCGGTCGCGCGAAGTTGCTGACCTCGTACTGAAGGTAGCCGGCAGCTTGCAGCAGATCGATCGCCATCGCGTACAGCTCGGCTTCGCCGCCGT
The DNA here is from genome assembly GCA_963844705.1 of Vulcanimicrobiota bacterium. Lineage (GTDB taxonomy): Bacteria > Vulcanimicrobiota > Vulcanimicrobiia > Vulcanimicrobiales > Vulcanimicrobiaceae > Cybelea. The sequence goes on from CAWJPI010000001.1 coordinate 1,640,377, forward strand.
CGTCGAAGAACGCCTCCGGTTCGCGCCGTGCCCACGCCGCGAACGGCGTCCCTTCCTCGACCGTCAACCCGTATGCCGAGACGTGATCGACCCCCAGCTCGATGGCGCGCCGCAGCGTGCGCTCCCAACTCGGCGCCGTCTGTCCGGGAATCGCGAACATCAGGTCGAGCGAAACGGAGCCGATTCCCGCGGCGCGGGCGGCGGCGACGACGACCTCGATCTGCGCAACGTCGTGCTTGCGACCCAGCGTGCGAATCTCGCCCGGTTCGAAAGACTGAACGCCGATCGAGAGCCGCGTGATGCCGGCCTCACGGTACGCGCAAAGATCGCCGTCACGCACCAGCTCGGGGTTGATCTCGATCGAGACGCTCAGCGGGCGCGCCGAAACGCGCGACGAGGCGCTGCACGAGTGCCACGACGTCGTCGCGGCCGTAGGCATTGGGCGTTCCACCGCCGAGATAGAGCGTCGCCGCCGGAGCCGCCGGCTCGGCTTCGATTTCGGCAAGCAGGGCACCGAGATAGCGCTGCGCCGCGGAACTGCGTAGCGGCCATTTTGCAAAGTCGCAGTACGGGCAAAGATACGGACAGAAAGGCAGGTGAACGTAGACGCCGAGCGTGGCGCAGCGTTCGCGCACCTACGTCGCGGCGAGATGCGGCGCCATGAGTTCGGAGATTCTGCCGACGACGTCGTGCGAGGCTTCGTCGGCCGCAGCCTTGACGGCATGTTTGATGGCGTTGCGCGTCGCGCGGCCGTGCGTCACGATGCAATTGCCGCGCAGTCCCAGCAACGGGGCGCCCCCGTAGGTCTCGTAATCGAACCTCTTTTTCAGACGTTTGAGCGCCGGCGCAAGCATCGCCGTGCCGATCTTGGTGAGCAGGTTTCCGCCCAGCAGCGCATCGCGCATTACGCGAGCGAGATCGGCGAACAGCCCCTCTCCGGTCTTTAACACGACGTTGCCTACGAAACCGTCGGTGACAATCACGTCGGCGACGTTGTGAAAGAGATCGCGCCCTTCGACGTTGCCGATGAACCGCACGGGCGCGGCTTCGAGCAGCCGCGCGGCCTCCAGCGCGAGCTGATTGCCCTTGCTGCGCTCCTCGCCCACCGAGAGCACGGCGACGCGCGGTTCCGCGATGCCGAGTACCGTCATCGCGTAAGCCGATCCCATGATGCCGAACTCTTCGAGCCATTCGGGACGGCAGTCGACGTTGGCGCCGGAATCGAGCAGCACCGTCGGCCCGTTGAGGGCCGGCCACACGGTGGCGATGGCCGGGCGCGAGATTCCCTCGATCGTGCGCAGCTTGATGAGTGCAATCGCCAGGAATGCCCCGCTATTCCCAGCCGAGATGACCGCGTCGGCTTCTCCCTGCTTGACCATCTGCACCGCAACTCCCAGAGAGGTGCGCTCGCAGGTCCGCACCGCCGTCGAGGGCGAGAGGTCCATTGCAATGGACTCGGGAGCGTGCACCAGCGTTATGCGGTCGGGTATGGGCTTGGGCAGGAGCGAGCGGACGCGCGTTTCGTCGCCGACCAGCACGACCTCCACGTCGAACTCCGACACAGCGAGCAGTGCCCCGGCGACGATCTCCTCAGGGGCGTGGTCGCCTCCCATCGCATCAAGTGCGATGCGCGCTCGCTTCACCAGGACCGTCTTTTGGGGGCGGCCCCTCGAATTCTTGCCGGGCTCGGGCTCGGCCCGAGGTTTCCGGCTTGCCTTCGATTCTGCCCCATGGTACTATCGGCCGGCTATGGCCAAGCGTTGTGAAGTATGTGGAAAAGGACCCAAGGCGGGCAATAACGTCAGCCACGCCATGAATAAGACTAAGCGGCGCTGGCTGCCCAACCTGCAATCGGTGCGAATCGACGACCGCGGCGTCCACCGGACCGCGCGCGTCTGCACGAGTTGCCTGCGCTCAAAACGCGTCACCCGCAGAGCATAGCTCCCTTTTCCGGCTCGGCGCATCAGCCGAAGTGATCCCAGCCGCTCGATTCGAGCGGAGCACCCTTCCATTCGATCCCCGGTTCGCGGCGCAGCGTGCCGACGCGGTGCAGCGGTCGTCCGAACCGCCTGCCGAAGGCGCCGGACACATGCCCAAACGCTCGCGGGCGCACGGCGACGATCAACTCAAAATCTTCGCCCGCGTCCAGGACGAAGCGTTCGGGATCGTCCCCGGCCCGCGCCGCAGCCTCCCGAGCTGCCGCTGCGACGGGAATCGCGCCGAGGATCGCCCCGCAACCGCTCGCAACGCATAGCCGCCGAACGTCGGTCGAGAGACCGTCGGAGCAGTCCATCATCGCATCCACGTTCACGCTCGCGCCGAGAAAACGTCCTTCGGCCAGACGGGGCTGCGGCCGGCGAAAGGCTTCTTGGCCCTGCTCCTCTCCCAGCAAGCCGGCGCGGGCGGCACCGAGTTCGCCGGTAACCGCCAAGACGTCGCCGGGGCGGCCGCCGTAGCGCGTCTTGTAGCCGGTTGCGCGCACCTCGCCGACGACCGTGATCGCGATGGTGATCGCTTCGCTGCGCGAGAGGTCGCCGCCGGCGATCTCGGTGTCGTAATATTGCGCGCATGCCGCGATGCCGCGGTACACGTCGAGTATCTCCTGCGACGCCCGGGCGGCGGGAACCGCGAGCGCAACCGTTGCCAGTACCGGCCTCGCCCCCATCGCCGCCAGATCGCTGAGGTTTGCCGCCATCGCGCGCCAGCCGGCCTCTTCGAGGCTCATGAGATCTCGGCGAAAATGCACCCCTTCGACGAGCACGTCGCTCGAGATAACGCTGCGATGCGAGCGCGAGGGCTGCCAAACCGCGGCATCGTCGCCAATGCCGAGGATCGTCCTTCGTCCGCTCCTTCGATTGCGCTCGGGATGACGAGCGCACGAGGGATGCGATTGCCGCGATGAGTTCGTCTTCCGTCACGAAAGCAGCGAGCGCATGCGCAGCAGCGCCGCTGCGGGATCGGGCGCCCCGAAGATGGTGTTGCCCATCACCAGCACGTCGGCGCCGGCTTCGACCAAAGCGCGCGCGTTGTTCTCGCCGATGCCGCCGTCGACCTCGATCAAGCACTCGGAGCGGCCGTCGATCAGCGCACGCGCTTCGCGCACCTTAGCGAGTGTTCGCGGGATGAATTGCTGACCCGAGAAGCCGGGGTTCACGCTCATCACCAGCACCGTGTCGCAATCCTCGATGATGTCTTGCAGCAGGCCCACGGGCGTCTGCGGGCAGATTGCGACGCCGGCCTTCGCTCCGATCGAACGCAGATGCGTCAGCAATCGTTGTGCGTGTACCGTCGCCTCCAGGTGGAAACGTTATGCGGTCGCACCCAGCCTCGCGAAAATCGTCGACGTACCGCTCGGGTTCCTCAATCATCAGGTGCGCGTCGAAGACGAGCGGCGAGAGCCCGCGCAGATCTCCGATGATCTTCGGCCCCCACGTGATGTTCGGCACGAAGCGCCCGTCCATCACGTCGAGATGCAGGTAGTCGGCACCGGCCTCTTGCACGCACGCGATCTGCTCGGCAATGCGCGCGAAGTTGGCGGAGAGCAACGACGGCGCGATGAGCGTCATCTCTTCTTCACCCGTCCTTTTAGAAGTTGCTCGGAGTGGGGGACGCCTTGGCGCCGTAGACGCGCGCCGGCTCGGAGCCGAGGCGCGTCTCTCCGACCAGCGTATTGTTCACGTACATGTCCAGCACCGACGTGCCGAACGCCGTAACGTTGAAGTCGAGCTTCTGCCCCGGCTCGGCAAACGCGTGATAGAGATCGTACGTACCGGTTGCGTCCGTCATTGCGAGGCGAACGTCGAGCTCCGCGTCGGTCGCGCCCGGGCTCGGCTCGGGGACCGAGACGAGGACGTGAACTTGCCGCAGGACGTAACCCGACTCGTTCGGACCCGCACTGACCTGCAGCGCGACGGGATCGAACGACGCGATCTTGTCGTTAGGGGCCGGAAATTGCCGCGCGACCATGCCGTGCGGCGGAGCGTCCCGGCCCAGCGGCGTCCAGACGATCTGGCCGAGCTTGACGCCCGAGGTCGCCGCCAGCGTCCGCGCCTGGTCGATCGTGAGCCCCACGAAATCCGGCACGCGAAGGGCGGCCTTTCCGCCCTGGCTCACGACCAACGAGACGACGTCGCCTTCGTGGACGCTGACCAGCGGGCTTGGCGATCTGCGAGATCACGTGGCCCTCGGGAATGACGTCGCTTTTGGCGTAGCTCACCTTCCCCAGCGAGAGCCGCTCGCGCGAGAGGTCGAGCTGCACCTCGCGCATCGATTGGTAGCGCAGGTCGGGCATCAGCCGCGCCAAGATTCCGTCGCTGATCACGAACGAGATCTGGCGGCCCTCGCGCACCACGTCGCCCGCCTCAGGGCGCTGCATGATGACGACGTCTTTTGGATAGCGATCGCTGGTCGTGTGGTCGACGACCGCAGAACTGAGCTTCAAACGTGCGATCTCCGCGTTGGCGTCGGGCAGCGTCTGCCCCACGAACGACGGAATCGTCACGGTGGCGGAAGAGGGAATCAAGAAGTCGTAGATCTGGCGGCCGAACCACACGACGATGGCGACGAAGATCGCTAGAACGAGGGGAAATATCCAGTCGCGCCGCAGGACCTCGCCGCGCAGCGAACTCAGGCGAGCGCCTCCAGCGATACCCCGGTCAAATCGAGGTTGCTGAAGACGCGCGCGACGTCTTCGTGCTCCTCGAGCGCTTCGAGGAAGCTCAGCGCGGCCGTCAGCTCGCTCGCCGGCAAGTTCGAGTTTGGTTTTGGCGCGCATGCCGAGATATGCGTCGGAGATGCGCGCGCCGCGCGCCCGCAGCGCGTCGCGAACTTCGGCGAGCATCGCGGGCTGCGTGTAGATGGTCGCGAAATCGGCCTCGTACTCGATGTCTTCCACACCGTCAATCAGCGACTCTTCCATCAGCGCCTCCTCGGATTTCCCGCCCGGATTCGCACTCGATGGTGCCGACCGGATCGAACATCCAGCCGACGCTGTTGCTCTCGCCCATGCTTCCGTCGTGACGGCTGAAAAGGAAGCGGAACTCGCCGGCGGTGCGGTTACGGTTGTCGGTTGCCGCATCGATGACGACCGCCAGCGCGTGGGGCCCATAGCCTTCGTAACGGATCTCCTCGATCTCGTGCTCGTCGGCGCCGCCCGAGGCGCGCCCAATCGCCCGCTTGATATTGTCCTGCGGCATGTTGAACTCGCGGGCTTTTTCGACCGCCATCTTCAGCCGGTAGTTCGCCTCGGGATCGGGCGAGCCGCCCTTGGCCGCCAGGATAATCTCCTTGCTGAGCTTGGTGAAGAGGGCGCCGCGCTGTGCGTCGACCTTCCCCTTCTTCAGCTTGATGTTATGCCACTTAGAATGACCCGACATAGATGGACCTTTAGGAGTCTGTTGACTTGGGCCTTTTTCGGATTCGACACCGAGCTTTGTTCGAAGACGAGGCGCGAAGCCTAAGTCCAACGGGCTCTTAGCGCTCCTTCCTTAACCGGGTCCGATAATCCAGGTCGGAAACCACATCCGCTGGTGCCAGGCGTTCCAGGGGATCGGGTGCGCCGCGAGGATGGGATAAAAATACAGGAAGCCCAGCGCGGCCACCGCGACGTAGGACCCCACCGCGACCCCGCCGGCCCACCGCAGCCCCTCCCGGCGGCGGAACCACTGCCAGCAGCGCTGGAGCACGATCGCGTTGCAGAGGCAGATCAGCGGAATGTTGACGTAAAAATGGTAAGCGAAGATCAGCGCGGGGAGAATCATCCACGGCAGCCACTGCAGCAGATAGGTTGCGACGATGAGCGCGTAGGCTTTATTGCGCTCTCGCCAGGCCAGCACGGCGACGAGGGGCACGCATAACAGTCCGAACCACAGTACGACCGGATTGGGCATCGACGTGATTTCGTAGACGCAGCAAGCGGTGGGATCGGATGTATTGCTGCGGCGGTCCTGATAGAAATAGGCGACCGGCACGTCGTCGAGCGGCCACTCCCACCACTGAGAAGAGTAGGGGTGCGTCGCCTTGAGATTGTGGTGGTACTCGTACATCGTGTACTGCCGGTAGACGACGTCGTTGAGGCTATGGATCTCTCCGGGATCCGGGGAGCGGCGCGCGAGATCGGGCGCCCAGGCCAGCAGGTAGACGGTGGTGCTCACGAATAGGATCGTCGCGAAAGCGCCGTCCAACCGGAAGCCTCGAGGATTGCCCCAGAGGGTCGGGCCGGCGAAGACGTAGCGCTGGATCCACAGGAGGAACAGCACCACAAAGCTCACGCCGAAGCCCATCACGCCGTACCACTTGCTGCTCACCAAGAGTCCCAGCGCCACGGTGAAGAGCACGAGCCAGCGCCGCGAGGCGCGCCCGCTCTCGACGGCGGTCGTTTCGCGGTCGCGAATCTCGTCGTCCGCGTAGTTCACGCCGCCCTGCGGCGTTTCGTAAGTCACGCTGCCGTCGCGGCGATATTCGATCGTCAGCGGATCGTCGTCGTAGACGAGCACGCCACCCTTCGCCGCCGAAACTGCGCCGCGCGCGATCTTTCCGCGCGCGTCGATCGTTCCGCCGTCGGCGGCGAAGACCGCGGTCGCCCCCGCGTCCCGCAGCGCGTACGAGCCCTCCCCGTACGAGAGTTCGCGCCGGCCGTCCCCGAAGTAACGCACGAAGAACACGTAGCGCGCCAGCAGGTAGATCCCGCATCCGGAGTAGAGCGTGACGACGACCATCGCCGCCGTGTCGAACTCGAAGAGCCCCCGGCCGATCGCGGCGAGTCCCAGCCCGGCCAGCAGCGATCCGACTGCACCCACCCCGAAGCCCCATCGCGGAACGTCGACGTGCGCCCGCTCGCCCACCTGCGAGCTGATCCAGAAGCGGTAGAACGCGTAGACGGCGAGCGTGGCGAAGAAGACGACGATGCCCTCAGGCGTCGCGATGCGCGACTGCACGAAGTGCATGCCGTCGAAGGTGAGCAGCAGCGCCGTCACCGTGGCAAACACCGTCGAACCGGTAACGCGCTTGGCGAAGGCGTAGAGCAGCATGACGATGAGCGCGCCGAAGACGACGTCGAGAAAACGCCAGCCGTAAGAGTTGTCGCCGTTGGTCATGTGACCGATGATCGCGTTGAGCCCCGTCCAGCCACCGAGTCCGTGGCCGTGCGGCATGCCGCCAAAGAGCATCATCGAGAACGTGATCGAGCAGCTTGCTCAGCGGCGGATGCGTGTTCTCGTAGATACGCATGTTCTGCAGATACTCTTCGCCCGCTCGCGCGAAGTAGATCTCGTCGAACACCTTGTCGGCCGGCCACCAGTAGCCGGCGAACGACAGGATGAAGTTCCCCAGGCCCAGCAGCCCCATGATGATGTAGTCGAGCGGCGCGCGCATCGCGGTGAGGCCTTCGCGCGGATCGAACCAGTGGCGCGCTCCCTCGTAAGCCGGCTCCCTCGCGGCGTCCGGCGCCTGGGGCTTGGGCACGGGCGGCGCGACGGCGGCGGCCGCATCGCTGCCCCCCAAAAACTGATAGCCGAGCACGAAGAACACCGCGACCGCGACCAGCGAAAAGAACGTCGTCCAAAGGCCCCACAGGTTCTGCGCGTTGACGCCCGGCGTGCCCACGGTGACCGCGTGCAGGTACTGCAGGCTGTACTGAAGGTTCGCGTAGAGCACGATCGAGAGCGCAATCGCACCGTAGACGTAACGCCGCGCGAACGGAATGCAGGCAATCGTAAAGAGGACGCCGTTGAAGAGGTAGCGTTCGTGCATCCGCGTCGCGAGCACGAAGAAGGCGAGCGTGGCGATCGCGCAGGCTTCGAGCAACGCCGCGGACGTGCGGTTCTGGACGTAGCGCCAGACGACCAGCGCCAACGCGGCGGACACGAGGAGCAGATCCCCATACGTATTGCGGCAGGAAGAGGATGTTTTGGGAGTCCGCCACCCACAGGGTTCCGCGCAGCGCCCACAGGTTGAACGCATTGACGGTGTTGTAGGGATAGACGTTCGAGCCGAACGCGTAACGCTGCAGCAGCCAGCCGAAGGCCGCCACCGGATTGCTCGGATGGAACGGCTCGGCGATCAGCAGCGCGAGCAGCAGCGCGGCGACGATTCCGATGCCCGTCGCGGTGAGCCGCGCGCGACGCCGTGCCGGATCGACGAAGGCAAACGCCACCAATAGCGGCAGGAGCACGGCCGCTTGCGGCTTGATGAGCAGCGAGTAGCCGAAGGCGAGCCAGCCGGCCACGATCCATGCCGCGTGCGCCCGAGCGTCGACGGAAAAGTCTTCGCTGCGCAGCAGCGCGTAGACGGCGAGGAGCGCGAGGCCTCCCGAGATCGAATCGACCTGTCCCCACGAGGCCGAGATGAAGACGACCGCCGGGTTGAGCAGATAGAGGGCGGCGGCGCCCAGTGCTATGCCCGTGGCCGCAAACCGGCGTACGGTCGCGTAAAGCAGCACGCCGACGGCGAGATCGGCGAAGATCGCCGGCAGCTTCACCAGCATGCGCAGCACCGCAAACGCCGGATCGTGTGCCGCAAAGAACGCTTGCCAGACGTGTCCGACGAGGGCGAGAACGTAGAAATAGCCCGGGGGGTAATCGGCGAACCCGATCGACGTGTAGAAGCTGCCAAAACCGTGCTGGCTGAGCGCTAGCGCCCAAGCAACGTAGGTGTTGACGTCGGTCTTGAATCCCTCATTGCTTACCAGAAGCAGCCGGATGAGGAAACCGACGAGCAGCAGAGCCGGCAGCGCCAGACGAGATCAAGCTCTGGCGAGCGGGAGCGCGCGTCATGCCGTCGCGAGGCCGAGCGTGCCGGCCAAAAATATTCGCGCAGGGCGCGGTCGGAATGGCGCTCGATCACGCCGACGTGTTCCGCCGCCGCTTGCAGCGCGGCCTCCCGCGCACCCAGGTCGTCGAGTGCGTCGATCACGACGCGCACCTCGCTCGACTCGAGCGGCGTACCGCGCGCGTAGGCGCGTGCGACGGCGCTGCGCGCCGCCGATGGCGGCTGCGACACCGCCCACACGACCGGGAAGGTCCACTTGCGGCGCGCGATATCGCTGCCGGCAGTCTTTCCCGTCTCGTCGAGCGTCGACCAGATGCCGGCCACGTCGTCGCGTATTTGAAAGGCCATGCCGTAGGCGCGGCCAACGTCGCCGTAGACGGCGACCGCGCCCGCATCGCCGCCGGCGCAGTAAGCGCCCAGCCGGCACGAGGCGTCGAAGAGCTGCGCGGTCTTACAGGCGATCATGCGATAGTAGGCCGGTAGATCCACGGCGCGCTCCGATTCGAACGATAGGTCCAGCGACTGCCCGTCGCACATGATCGCGTGGGCTTCGTGAAGCACGGCGAGCATCTTCAGCACTCGCGCCGCGTCGAGATAGGCGGCGGCGTGCTCGAGGCTCAAGAAGCTCAGCGCGCACATCGCGTCGCCCGCCGTAATCGCGGCGCCGACGCCATACTCGCTCCAGAGCGTGGGCCGGCCGTGGCGCAACTCGTCGCGGTCTTCGATGTCGTCGTGCACCAGCGAGTAGTTGTGAAAAATCTCGACCGCGACCGCGGCGTCGAGCGCGTGTTCGAGCGGAGCGCCTTCGCGCGTCGCCACGCGCATCACCATCTGCGGGCGCAGCCGCTTGCCCGTGCGTGCCGGGCCATAGCCGCCGTAACCGAAATGGCGCAAAAGCATATCGGAGATCCTTTCCGATCCCCGATATCCGGTAATTCGCTCTTCCAGCGCGCTCTCGAAGCGCTCGGCGAAGCCGGCCGGATTACGCAGAAGCTGCCAGCTCCTCCATCCGCGCTTCGACCTCGTCGACGAGCCAGCCGGGCGTCGACGCGCCCGACATCAGGCCGGCGACGTTGACGTTGGCAAACCACTCCGGTTGCAGCTCGTCGGGCCCCTCGATGTGATACGCGCGAGCGCCGTGCGATTCCGAAAGGTCGGCGAGATGCTTGGTATTGGCCGAGGTTTTGCCGCCGACCACAACCATCACCTCGACGTCCTTTGCCAGGCGCAGCGCCTCGTTCTGGCGGTTGTGAGTGTCGGTGCAGATCGTGTTGACCGCACGCACCTCGTAGTACTTTGCCGAGAGCGCGCGCACGATTTCGGTGAAGCCTTCACCCGACCACGTCGATTGCACGACGACGCCGACCTTGCTCGAACGCGGCAGCCGCTCGACGTCGGCAACGCTCTGGATGCACCATGCGCCGGGCACGTGGCTCAGCGTCCCCTTGACCTCAGGGTGGTTCGGATCCCCGATCACGACGATCTTGTAGCCGTCGGCTTTGAGCTTCTCGCCCTGCACGTGAATCTTGGTGACCATCGGGCACGTCGCATCGATGATCTCCAGCTTCTTCTCCTTCGCGCTTTCGAAGACGTTGACCGGCAGTCCGTGCGCGCGCACGAAGAGGGCGCCGGAGTCGACCTCGTCGACGGAGCCGGCATTCTTCAGACCGCGCGACGCGAGCGACTCGACCATTTGGGGATTATGCACGACGTGCCCGAGGGTGGTCACGTCTCCACGGGAGGCGATCGCCTCTTCCGCCTTCTTTACGGTAATGGCGACGCCGAAGCAGAACCCCTGAACCGACGCCTTACGAATTTCCACCGATGCTCCCCGCTAGTCGCTCGATTGCACTCATGATCTCAGCCGTAAACTTCGCCAAATCCTCGCGCGTTGCTTTCCGGCCGCTCTCCAGCGCGATCGGGGGGCCGAACGCAACGTCGATTCGGCCGAAGCGCAGCGCCCGGTCGCTCCCGGCGATGCAGGCGGGAACGACGGGTGCCTTCGCCAGCGACGCCAGCAGTGCGACTCCTGTCTGAGGTTGGACCGTTCCCGTGCGATTGCGCGTGCCCTCCGGAAATATCCCGACGGCGCCCCCGCGCTCCAGAACCTCCAGCGAGCGCCTGATCGCGGCCGTCGCGCTGCCCTCCCGGTCGACGGCATAGGCGCCGAGTGCGCGGATGGCCGTGCCCAGAAGGGGGACGTCGAAGAGCTCTTTCTTGGCCATATAGCTGATGCGGCGGGGGCAGAGGGAGCCCATAATCGGCGGATCGAGATACGAGCGATGGTTGCACGCGACGATCAGCGGGCCGTCTGCCGGAACGTTCTCCACGCCGAAGACGCGAGCGCGCCAGACGACGCGCGCCATCGCCCGCACGGTGACCTTTGAGAAATCGTAGAAGTCCAAACTCTGCCCTTCGACGGCGCTTTACGATGGTAGATGGCCGAGAATCGCGTCAACGACTTGGTCGGCGTCAATGTCGCTCGAATCGATCACGTGGGCGCCGGCTGCGGGCACCAGCGGGGAGACCGCCCGGGTTTGGTCGAGGCGATCGCGTTCTTCGATCTCGCGTCCGAGCCGCTGCGGGTCGACCTCGATGCCCGACTCTTCAAGCTGCGCGCGCCGGCGCGCGACCCGCGCGGCGGGCGAGGCGGTGAGATAGATTTTCACCGGCGCGTCGGGCAGCACGACGCTGCCGATGTCGCGCCCTGCCATTACCACCGGAGCGGCGCCGGCGATGCGCCGCTGCGCCTCCACCATCGCCGCGCGCACCTGCGGATGGGCGGCCACGGCCGAGACGATCGCGGTCACCTCGGTGCTCTGCAGATCTTTTTCGTCGAGTTCGTGGCCGCCGGCGGCGATGCGAAAACCCAAGGGTGCGGATTGGTCGAGCGTCACCTCGACCGGCGACGATAGCGATAGCCGCCCCAGCGCGTCGCCGTTATCGACGTCGGTTGCCGTGCGCAGCGCGAGGTAGGCCAGCGCGCGATACATTGCGCCCGTGTCGAGATAGAGGACGCCCAAGCGGCGAGCGACCTCGCGCGCGACCGTCGTTTTGCCCGAGGCCGCCGGCCCGTCGATAGCGATCTGGAGGTGCGTGGGGGCCGGCCTGAACCTACTGCTTCGCCGCCGGCGAAACCGCTATGCCGTCGGGATAGGAAAGACCAGATGACGACGTCGCGTCCTCGAAGAGGCCGTGGGGGTAAGAATAGCCCTGCGCCCCAAGGTTGATAAACGAATTGGCTCCCCACAGCTCCGTTTGCGCATGGTTGAGCGCGGTCTGGATGAAGGCCGCGCTATTCACGACGTACGAATACGCCGGCCCTCCGGTGTACGGCGGGTCGAAGAGGTAGACCGTCGTGTAGGCGTACTGCGAGTAGTACAACTCGTAGATATCGGCAACCGAAACCGCGTTATACTTGTCGATCGTGATGCCGATCGGATAGAGGAAGTTCGTCCCGAGCACGACCGGCGTCGTGCTGCCCTTCGGAAACTCGTCCAACTCTCCGCCATACGGATAGTTGACGTTCGAAAGGGTAACGAAGAGGTTCCCGTGCGAATCGACGGCGCACTCGTAGAGCGACGAGGCATTGGGATCGGTTAGCACGGAGCTGGGCGTCGTCGCACCTCGGTTGTAGATGTTGATGGTCTGGCCGTCGCCGCGGCTATTCGAAATGATGTCGACCGCGATAACTTGGGACTTGTTGTCGTTACCGCAGACGCCCGCGGGATAGCCGTTCGGATCGCTCAGCGTTCTAAAAGCGTTGACGGTCGCGCGGTGGTAGGCGAAGAGCTGCTGCGTATTGGTATTGGTGACCCAAAGATTCTGGTTGATATCGACCCACAGGCCCTGCGGTTCGTTGAAGCCAGCGATCTGTCCGATCGGCGACTGATTCGATCCGGCCGCGTCGTAGACGTTCACGAAGTTCCCGAAGGAGTCGGAGAGATAGAGCAGCGGCGTCGCCGGCTTGACGTGCCGCAGCCAAGAGTGCAGCCGCGGGACGCTCGGGTGACCGACGCGGCCGAAACCGAGAAGCGTCGAGCGGTGCTCCCGGCGTGCTCGGTCCGAAATCCGGGCGGCGGGCGTCAGGGCGGAGCCTTGCGGAGAGCCCGTGCCGCTGCAGCCGCCCAGCAGCGCCGCAAACGCCGCCGCCGCGGCACAACCCAGAAGAGTGCGAAACGTCACCGCCGCTGCCGTCTACTGCGCTGCCGCTGGCGAGACGGCGATTCCGTCGGGATAGATGAGATCTTGCGTCGACGTCGCTCCCTGGAAGAGGCCGTGCGGATACGACCATTCGGTGCCGGTGAGGCCGTTGCTGTTGGCGCCCCACAACGCAGTACGGTTGTGGGTGAGCGCCGTCTGCAAGATCAAGCCGCTGACGCCGAACGAGTAGAACGATCCTGCGGTGTATGGCGGATCGTAGAGGTAGATCGTGCTGTCGTACGGGTAGCCGTTGACGTCGTTGACGGCCAGCGCGTTGTACTGGTTGACGGTGATGCCGATCGGTTCGATGAGATTGGAAATCAGCACGGTGGGGGTCGTAACGTTCTTCGGGAACTCGTCGACCTCTCCGTAGCCCAGCAGATTGTACAGCGTCACGAAGAGATTGCCGTGCGAATCGACGGCGCAGGTGCTGAGGCTTTCAGAGTTCGGATCGGTCAGCACTTGTATCGGCGACGACGCGCCACGCTTGTCGTAGACGTTGATCGTTTGGCCGTTGCCGTAGCTGGCCGAAGTAATGTCGGTAACGTAGACGAGGTTGCGATTATTGTTGCCGCAGATGCCCGCGGGATAGCCGCTCGGATCGGTCAGCGTCTTATAGGAGCTGGTCGCTCCGCGGTGATAGGCCAGCACGTCGGTGTCGAGAGTGTTGACGACCCAGAGGTTCTGATTGACGTTGACCCACATGCTCTGCGGTTCGTTGAAGCCGGTCAGCTGGCCGACGGGCGACTGGCCCGAGCCGTTCTGGCTGTAGATGTTGACGAAATCGCCGTAGGGGTCGGAGACGTAAAGCAGGGGATTGGTCGGACTCAGTCCAGCCTTGATCCACGATCGCACGCGCAGCGGCCGGCCGTGGCGGCGCGCCCCTCCGTTGAGGATCGTCGAGCGGTGTCCCCGCGCATCGGCAAGCACGCGCGAAGCCGGCGACAGCGCGGCGGGCGCTGCGCCGCCCCCGCAGCCTGCGAGCAGAGGAACGCAAGCGGCAAGCAAAACGGACCCCAGCGATAAGCGAACGTGCATGGCCTCTCCCTCTTTATAAAGGTAGCAGACGTTAGCAACCCGTTCGCGCCGGGGACCCGGCAAAGCCTTCCTGGAAGGCTAGTGCAGATTGGCAAAGTCACGATCGGTTTATGCGTGCGGCGCTTGCGGCTTCGAATCGACGCGCTGGCTCGGCCGTTGCCCTTCATGCGAAGCGTGGAACTCCTTCGACGAGCGGCCCTTTGCGGTCGCCAAGCCGCAGGCGCGCGGCACGCGGCCGTCCGAGGGGAGCGCGTCCGCACCGCTGGCGCTGCGCGAGCTGGAGTCGAGCGCTCCGGCGCGCCTGCGCCTGGGATTGCCGGAATTCGATGCCGTCCTCGGCGGCGGCAGCGTTCCCGGCAGCTTGACGCTGGTCGGCGGACCTCCGGGTGCCGGCAAGTCGACGCTGCTGCTGCAAATTGCGGCGCAGCTCTCGCGCAGCGGCGGCGTCGTCTACGTTTGCGGCGAGGAATCGGCGTCACAGGTAAAGATGCGCGCGGACCGGACGCTGGGCGCGCAGTGCGCCCCCGAGCTGCTCGTTTATCCCGAAACCAATCTGCGCGCGGTCCTCGATACGTTGGAGCGCAAGCCTCCGCTGGGGCTCGTGATCGATTCGATCCAGACCGTCTGGCTTCCGGAATCCGAGGCGTACGCGGGAAGCGTCACACAGATTCGCGACTGTACGCAGGCGCTCGTCGAGTTCTCCAAGCGCACGAACTGCGCGACGTTCATCGTGGGTCACGTCACCAAAGACGGCGCGATCGCCGGGCCCCGCCTGCTCGAGCATCTCGTCGATACGGTTCTCTATTTCGAAGGCGAGACCAGCGGCGAGCACCGCATCCTGCGCGCCTATAAGAACCGTTTCGGTTCGATAGACGAGATCTGCGTGTTCTCGATGCACGATACCGGGCTGCGCGAAGTCGCGGATCCGTCGGAGCTGTTCGCCGGCGCGCTCGCGACACGTCCCAGCGGCTCGTGCGTCGTCGCCTCGATTCTCGGTTCGCGTCCGTTGCTCGTCGAGGTTCAGGCGCTCGTCGGGGAAGCGGCATACGGCACGCCGCGACGGGTGGCCAATAACCTCGACCAGCAACGCCTCGCGATGATCCTTGCCGTGCTCGAACGGCGAGTTGGATTCTCGCTGGGCGCGCACGACGTCTATGCGTCGGTTGCGGGCGGCCTGCGCGTCACCGAACCAGCGGCCGATCTCGGCATCGCGCTGGCGATCGCATCGTCGTTTCGCAACGTTGCGATCGCGCCGCAGGTCGCCGTCTTCGGCGAACTGGGACTCTCGGGAGGAGTGCGAGCCGTGAGCGCAACCGAGCGCCGCGAGGCCGAGGCGCGCAAGCTCGGATACTCGCAGATCGTCTCGCCGTCGACGGCGAGCGACGTCGCCGCGGCGATCGCCGCCACACTCGGATAGTTTGGCGCTCTTCGAGATCGTGCCCAACCTTTCGGAGGGCCGCAACGCCGAGACGATCGCCGCGGCCGTCGCCGCCGCGCTCGCGGCGGGCGCGCGGGTTTTGAACTGGAGCAGTGACGAGGTGCACCATCGCAGCGTTCTTACGATCGTGGGAGACGAAACGCAGGTCCTGGACGCGGCGGTCGCTCTAGCCGCCATCGCGCTGGAACGCATCGATCTACGAGCGCACTCCGGCGCGCACCCGCGCATCGGCGCGCTCGACGTGCTGCCATTCGTTCCTTTAAAAGAGGCGACGCTGGCCGGAGCCGCTGCGCTCGCGCACCGTGCCGGGGCGGAGATCTGGAAGCGTTATCGCATCCCTTCATTTTATTACGGTGCCGCGGCGCGCTCGCCGGAGCGGCGTCCCTTGCCGGCGATCCGCGCAAACGCCGCGTGGCCGCCCGACGAGGGTGGCCAGCATCACCCCACTGCGGGGGCGATCGCGGTCGGCGCCCGAGAGATTCTGATCGCGTTCAACATCGAACTGGGCACCGGCGATCTCGCCGTCGCGCGAGCGATCGCCCGTACGATCCGCGAAAAGAACGGCGGCCTGCGGACGCTCCGCGCGCTCGCATTGCCCCGCGGTAGCAACCTCGTGCAGGTCTCTCTCAACATCACGGATTATGCTGCAACCCCGCTCTATCGCATCGTGGAACTCGTCCGCGACCTCGCTGCCGCCCGCGGAGTCGAGCTGCTGCGCTGCGAGCTGATCGGGTGCCTGCCCCTGGCCGCGGTCGACGCGGCTGCTGCTTACTATCTAGGAGTCTCGCATCTGTGACATTCTCATCCCTGGCCAAGATCCCGGCGGCCATCGTTACGCTCGCGCTGTTGCTCGGCGCGCCGCACGCCGCGGCGGCGCAGATCGGACCGGGCGACGCCGGCATCTATACGAGCACGCTGCGTAACGGCTTGCGCGTGGTCGTCGTCGAGGATCGCGCGGCGCCCGTCGTGCAGACCGGCGTCTGGTACGGCTTCGGATCGCTGCAGGAGACGCCGGGGAAGACCGGCCTCGCCCACGCGCTCGAGCACATGATGTTCCGCGGAACGCCGGAGATCTCGTCGGGCGGCCTCGACGACATCGTTGCGCGCTTGGGCGCGCAGATGAACGGTCAGACGGATTACGACTACACGCAGTTCTACTTCGAGATGCCGGCCGACAAGCTCGACGTCGCGCTGGCGATCGAGGCCGACCGCATGCAGCACGCGGCGCTGCGCGCCGCCGACTGGGCGGTCGAGCGCAACGCAGTGCTCAACGAAATCGACGGCGACGCCAGCTCGCCGTTCTTCAATCTTCTCTCGCGCGTCCGCGCCGCGGCCTTTCCCGATCAGCCCGCGGGGCGCACGCCGCTGGGCAGCCGCGATGACGTCGCCCGCGCGACGGTCGCCGACATCGCCAGGTACTATCACGAATGGTACGCGCCCAACAACGCGACGCTCGTGATCGCGGGCGACGTCGACCGCGCGACGGCGTTCGCCACGGCGGAGCGTTTCTTCGGCGCGATTCCTTCCAAGAAATTACCGGCGTGGAGGGATCGCAATCCCGTTGCGGCCGCGCCCACGACCGTCGAAGCGCAGTTTCCGTTTCCCTTCGAAATCGTCGACCTCGCATATTCGGTGCCGGGGGACACGCAGCCCGGCGAGCCGGCCATCAGCACGCTGTCGACGCTGATCGAGAATCAGCGTTCGCCCTTCTATCGCGCGCTGGTGGAGAGCAACATCGCGCTCGGAATCGAGACCAACCCCGACACCCAGCTCAAAGGCGGATTGCTGCACGTCTTCATCGTGCTCGATCCCGGGCGCAGCGCCACCGAGGCACAAAGTGTTTTCAACCAGACGCTGGCGTCGGTTCTGCAGAACGGTTTCGATCCCGATCTCGTGCTGGCGGCGAAACACCTGACGATCGCGCAGCGCCTCTACGACGCCGATTCGGTCGACGGAATCGGCGATCTCGCGGGATACACGTACGGGATCGTGCGCGAACGCGTCTCCGACGAAGACGATCGCCTCGACGCGCTCACCGGCGCCGACCTGCTCGCCGCCGCACGCAAGTACTTGAGCCGTCCGACCGTCGTCGGGCACTTGAGTCCCAACGACAGCCCGCCGCGCGGGCAGTCGCAGAAAGCCAGCGCCCAGGCTAGCGACGACTTCTCCAAACGCGTGCCGAACGGTCCGATCGTCGAACCGCAGTGGATCGCGCAAGCCGTCGCGAAGCCGACGACCGCGCGCAGCACGCTCTCGCCAGTCGAGTTCACGCTGAGCAATGGTCTGCGCGTGATCGTGCAGCAGAAAACCGACCGGCCGACGGTCGTTATCAGAGGCAGCATCGACAGCTCTCCCGGCTTCGAGCCGTCCGGTAAAGAGGGCATCATTCGTCTGGCGTCGTCCGCGGCCGATTACGGGAGCGCCGCGTATCCGTTCGCCGCACGCCGCAAGGCAACCGACGAAATGGGCGCGATCCTCGAAACGGGCCAGGACTTCTCGGCAACGGCGCTCTCGCGCAATTTCGAGGCGGTCCTCAAGATCTTGGCCGACGGCGAAGAGCATCCGAGCTTCGAAGACCCCTGGCTCAACATCGAGCGCTCGCAACTGGCCAATAGCCTGCAGTCGGAGAACAACATCTCGGGCGTGATGATCGATCGCGCGTACGACCGGCTGCTGTTGGCCAGCGACGACCCCACACTGCGCCAGCCGACGTCGCAGAGCGTCTCCGGCATCACCCGTGAGGACCTCCTCGCCTACACCGCGCGGTACTGGCGTCCCGATCTCACCACGATCGCCGTGGTCGGCGACGTGTCGCCGCAGCAGGTGCGTTCCACGCTCGAAGCCGCGTTCGGCGGCTGGGCTGCCAGCGGAACCGCGCCCGACGCGCGATTGATGGCGATGCCGCCGGCCGCCAGCGGGCACGACTACATCGGCACGGCCGCCAATCAGGTGTACATTCGTTTGGGACAGCCGGCGATCTCGCGTTCGAACGCCGACTACAACACGTTTGCGGTGCTCAACCAGATCCTCGGCGCCGGCGGCGCCTTCGAATCGCGGCTGTGGCAAGAGCTGCGGCAGAAACGCGGCTTGGTCTACAGCGTCGACAGCTCGCTCGATGCCGACGCCGATCGCGGCGACCTGCGCGTCGAGCTGAACGCCTCGCCGCAACGGGTGGTCGAAGCCGTCTCGTTCGTGCGCCAAGAGCTGCGCCAGCTGCAAGAGCAGCCGGTCTCGGCGACGGAGCTCCAGGAGGCGAAGGTTCGCCTCGTCAGCAACGCACTTTTAGAAGAAGCGTCGTCGTCGGGGCAGGCAAAGCAGCTGCTCGACATCGCGGTCAATCGTCTCCCGCTCGATTACTACCGTACGCTCAACGAGCGCTACGCGCGGATCACGGCCGCCGACGTGCAGCGCGTCGCACGCGAATACTTGCATCCGTCAAACCTCGTGGAGGTCTACGCCGGGCCTTCCGGCCCGTGGTCGGAGCGCACGATATGATCGAGACGATAAATCCCGCAACCGGCGCCGTGCTCGAACGCATCGAGCCGATGAGCGGCGCGCAGATCGAAGGCAAGCTCGCAGCAGCGGCGTGCGCCGCCGGCTCGTGGAGTGCGCGACCGTTCGGCGAGCGAGCCGATCTGCTGCGTGCGGTCGCCGCGCTCTTTCGCGGGCAACGCGAGCAGTTGGCCGCCACCGCGGTGCGCGAGATGGGCAAGCCTCTGGTGCAGGCGCGCGCCGAGGTCGACAAGTGCGCGCTGGGGCTGGACTTCTTCGCCGAGAACGCCGAAGCGATGCTCGTACCGCAACCCGCACCGTCGAGCGCGAGCCGCAGCTACGTCGCCTTTCGTCCGCTGGGCGTGCTGCTTGCGATCATGCCGTGGAACTTCCCGTACTGGCAAGTGATTCGCGCGGCGGCTCCGGCGCTAATGGCCGGCAACGTCGTGCTGCTCAAGCACGCCACGAATACCACGCGCTGCGCGCTCGAGATCGAGCGCCTTTTCAACGAAGCCCAAGCTCCCGACGGCTGCTTCGGCACGCTGCTCGTCGCGGGCAAAGACATGGGGAAAATCGTCGAGGATGCGCGCGTCGCTGCGGTGACGCTCACCGGCAGCGAGGGCGCGGGCGTCTCCGTCGCGCGCACCGCGGGAGAGCAGCTCAAGAAGTGCGTGCTCGAGTTGGGCGGCTCCGATCCGTTCGTCGTGCTCGCCGACGCCGATCTGGAAGCGGCGGCGGCCACGGCGGTGAAATCGCGTTTTCAGAACAACGGCGAGAGCTGCATCGCCGCCAAACGCTTCATCGTCGAGAGCGGCGCGTACGACGAGTTCCTCTCGCGTTTCTCCGAGATCGCGAGCGCGCAGGTCGTCGGCGATCCGATGGACGAGCGCACGCAGCTCGGGCCGTGCGCGCGCGCCGATCTGCGCCAGAGCGTGCACGATCAGGTTGAGCGCAGCATCGAGCATGGCGCGCGGCTGGTGACCGGCGGCCGTTTCGTCGACCGCCCGGGGTTCTTCTACGAGCCGACCGTCGTCGCCGGCGTCGCGCCCGGAATGTCGATGTTCGACGAAGAGGTATTCGGCCCGGCCGCCGCGTTCGTGCGTGCGGCCGATCGCGACGAAGCGCTCGCGCTGGCGAACGATTCGCGTTTCGGTTTGGGCGCCAACCTGTGGACGCGCGACGTCGCGCTGGCGGAAAAACTCGCAGTGCGCATCGAAGCGGGTAACGTCTTCATCAACGGAATGGTCGCGAGCGATCCGCGCTTACCCTTCGGCGGCGTCAAGAAGAGCGGCTACGGCCGCGAGTTATCCGCGTTCGGCATACACGAGTTCGTCAACATTCAAACGGTGTGGATCGGCTGAGTTTACCCAAAATCACGCGCGAAAAAACGGGCGCGATTTGACGGCGCAAGCTTCGGGTATATCACGGACTGCAAAACCCGAAGGGAGGATGTTGATGGGTAAGGATACGATCGATAAGGTCTCCGACGCGGTAAAGGGAACCGTGGACGACATCAAGGATAGCGTTCGCGAATCGCAGCACCGCGCCACGGCGGAGATGGAAAAGAGCAAGCGCGAAACGCTCGGCGACCAGATGACGCCCGGCGAAAAGGCCGGCTCCGCGCTCAACGAAGCAAAGAATCGCGTGCAGGCAGATTACGACAAGACCAAACGCGACGTTCGCGACAAAACGTAAGGCGCGTCGCTAGCGCGGCACTGCAAACGGGGCGGTTTCGAGTCCGCCTGCTCGTTTTGCCGCTAGACGTGCGGTCATCTGCAGGGATTAACCTGGAGCCAAGCAAGGCCCAGGCACAAAATTACTGCCGGCCTCCCGGTTCTATGAGGAGTTTCTTCCATGACCTCGCGATCTTGGGGCGCCTCGTTGACCCTGCTTGCACTACTTTCAAGCGGATGTTCGCAAGTCCGGGAACCGACGGGTGCACTGCCGGCGGCCTCCGGTTTAACGGGCGGCAGTTACTCGTCGTTGCCAATCGCGCAGATGCTGCGCGCACGCCCAACGGGTCTCGCGCTGGTCAAACTGCAAGCCGAAGGTAAGCTTGCCGGGCCGATGCCCCCCCGGCGATGCGACGCCTGCTAGAGACAATGCAGTCGCGCGCAAAACCGCAGTTCCGCTTTAACACGCACGCCACGGTCGGTATTTGGACCGCATTGCCGGCGTACGATTATCTGCTGGGACAGAACTCAGCGGGTAAGAGGACGATCAACGCGCTGAACGCAGGGCGCGGTGGGCTGCCAGCCGTGGGGCGTGAAGGTTGACCACTCGCGCAATATTTGGGCCGGCTGCGCGCCGAGCGCGAGCGGCGACATCAGCGTCCTCGAGTACGGCGGCGACAAGGGTTCCTCAATATACCCATATTTCGCAACGTGCCCGGGAAACGTACCGTATTGCGCGTCGTGGCTCTCTGAAAGCTTCGACGAGGCCACAAATGGGAGCTACGTTTTTGCCGGGCTCAGCCAGTTTTCTTACCTCGTCTGTAATGGCAACTGTACGGACTCCACCGGCGCCGGGTTCCTCTATTGGTCCGAAGGAAATCCGTCGGCCTCTCCGACGCTGATCCAGCTCGCCGACCCCTACGCGGTCGTCTACTACCTGGGCCTCGACAGCAGCGGTAATATTTGGTTCGATTTCGGGCATTGCTTGGCGTCCGGGGGAACGTGCAAGTACGGCCTGGGCGAAATTCAAAATCCGACGACGCCGACCTACGTTGAGATTCTGCGGGGCGGTTCGATCGGTTTTCTCGGCGGCGTTTACACCAGCTCATCGGGCAGCGTGTTGAACGTAACCGACCAAACCGCCGGGACCGTGTCGCAGTACACTCTTCCCGTAGCGATGGGCGCAATGCCGTTCAACGTACTCACGACCAAGAGCGACACGATGATCGGTTCGCTCGCCGGAGCCGCCTATACGCCTTCAGACAAGTAATAGTCAAACGCGATGCGCAATCTCACTGCATCCTTCGACTGCGCTCAGGATGACAGAAGCTTACATGTGCGCGCAGTAGTCGGCAATCCGCTCGACTCCTTCGCGCACCGCTTCGATCGGCGCGACCCAGCTCAGGCGCAGCCAGCCTTCCATCGCTTCACCGAAGGCGATGCCGGGTACCGCGACGACGTCGTAGCGATGCACGAGCACGGTCGCGGCGGTGATCGAGTCCGCGCCCTGCGGCAGCCGCACGCACGCATAGAACGCGCCGTCGGGGTCGACAAACGGCAGGCTGAGCTCTTCGACCATCTCGCGCACCGCATCGCGCTGGCGGCGGTACCACGGCGCGTGCTCCTGCAAGCATCCCGGGGTCCGGAAGACTTCCAGCGCGACGTACTGCGCGAACGTGTCGGCGCACGACGTGGCCCAAGCGTGCACTTTGACCGCCTCGGAGATGAAAGCGGGCGATCCCATCACCCAGCCCAGGCGCAGGCCGGTCAGCGCGTTGCTCTTGCTCAAAGAGTTGGCAACGATCGTGTGCGGATAGAGCCTGGCTAGATCCGCCGCATCTTCCACGAACATCTGCTCGCGATAGATCTCGTCGTGAATCAGCCACACCGGCTCGCCGCCGCGGCGGAGCAGGTGCTCGGCGAGCGCCTCGCCCGCATCGCGCGAGATCACGCGCGCCGTCGGATTGCACGGCGAACAGATCACGATCGCGCGCGTGCGCTCGCCGATCGCCGCGGCGATGCGCTCGGGGTCGAACTCGAAGTCGTCGTCGCGGCTCAGCGACACGGTGCGCGCCGGAATTCCCTCCAGCGCCGCCATTTTCACGTAGGACGGAAACGCCGGCTCGACGACGAGCAGCTCGTCGCGCTGCGGGTCGAGCAGCGTCTTGAGCGTCACGTACATCGCCTCTTGTGACCCGATCGTCACGCAGACGCTCTCGGCGCTTTCCATTCCGGGATAGGCGTAGTGACGCGCGATCGCCTCGCGTAACTCGGGATCGCCGGCATTCGGCGTATACTTCACGCCTCCGGCGCGTACGCGTTCGAGCGCGCGCTCAAAGAATTCGAGGCGCGGCATCAGCGTCGGCTCGCCGAGGCCGAGATCGATCGACGTCGGACGCTTCTGCGCGGCAAACTGGCGAATCAGCGATGGGGCGATTTGGGCGACGCGCGGGTTCATGCTTCCTTTCGAATCAGACGGCGAGCTCGTGTTCGCGCAACGCGGCGTTGAGCGAGGTCTTCAGATCGGTCGACTCGGTTCGCGTCCCGACGATCAGGGCGCAAGGCGTCGAAAATTCACCGGCGGCGAACTGCTTGGGGAGCATGCCGGGAATCACGACGGCACGCGCCGGGATCCGGCCTTTGCTGCGAATGGGCTGGCTGCCGCGCACGTCGATGATGGGGGTGCTCGCGGTGAGCACGACGCCGGCGCCGAGCACCGCTTCGCGCTCGACGCGGACCCCCTCGACCACGATGCAGCGCGAGCCGATGAACGCGCCGTCCTCCACGATCACCGGCGCAGCCTGCGGCGGCTCGAGTACGCCGCCGATTCCGACGCCGCCCGAGAGGTGCACGCCTTTGCCGATCTGCGCGCACGAGCCCACCGTCGCCCAGGTGTCGATCATCGTGCCTTCGTCGACGTAGGCGCCGACGTTGACGAATCCCGGCATGAGGATCACGTTGCGGCCTAAGAAGCTGCCGAAGCGCGCGACGCCAGGGGGCACGCAGCGGACGCCGAGCCGCTTGAAGTTGCGCTTGACGGGCAGCTTGTCATAGTAGACGAGCGCGTCGTGCTCGCGGTCGCCGATCCAGTCGACGCTGCGGCGCGCGAAGTAGAGTAGAATCGCCTGCTTGAGCCAAACGTTGGTCAGCCAATCGTCCCCGTGCGGCTCCGCGACGCGTACCTTGCCCTCGTCGAGCATCGCCATCACCAGATCCACCGCGCGCCCCTCGCGGCCCCGCACGTCGCCCTGCCCGGAAGCCAGTTCCTCGATCCGCCGCGCAAGCTGGTCCGTCGTCACAGCGCCGGAGGTACGGCGCCAGGGAAGCGCGCCCCCGCCGCGCATTATCATAGCCCCACCTTGGGAAAGGAGTCCTCGTGCCGAACTCGCCCGCCGACGAGCAACGAATCAACGCGATCCGCTTTTTGGCGGTCGATGCCGTGCAGAAGGCAAATTCCGGTCACCCTGGCATGCCGATGGGCGCGGCCGCGATGGCCTACACGTTGTGGACGCGTCACCTGCGGTTCAATCCGAAGGACCCGCATTGGCTCAACCGCGACCGCTTCGTGCTCTCAGCCGGCCACGGCTCGATGCTGCTCTACGCGCTCCTCTATCTCACCGGCTACGACCTGACGCTCGACGACATCAAACACTTCCGCCAACTCGATAGCAAGACGCCCGGACACCCCGAGGCCGAGCGCACGCCGGGCGTGGAGGCGACCACCGGTCCGCTTGGCCAGGGCATCGGCAACTCGGTGGGCATGGCGATCGCGCAAGCGCATCTCGGAGCCGTCTACAACCGCTCCGACGCGGCCATCGTCGATCACTTCACCTACTGCATCTGTGGCGACGGCGACTTGATGGAAGGCATCAGCCAGGAGGCGGTCTCGCTCGCTGGACATCTGAAGCTCGGCAAGCTCATCGTTTTTTACGACGACAACCTCGTCTCGCTGGCCGGTCCGACCGACATCACGTTGACCGACGATCCGGTCGCGCGGTTCGACGCCAGCGGCTGGCACACGCAGATGATCGGCATCGACAAGGGCAACGATGTCGCGACGATCGATCAGGCGATCGAGGTCGCCAAGAACGTCACCAACCGGCCGTCCTTCATCGCCGTACGCACGCACATCGGCTACGGCTCGCCCCGCCAGGATAACTTCTTGGCGCACGGCGAGGCGCTGGGCCCGGAGAACGTCATCAAGTCGAAGGAAGAGCTGGGCTGGCCGCTCGAGCCGGATTTCTACGTCCCCGACGACGTGCTCGCCTATTTTCGCGAAATCGGTGCGAAGGGCGCGCAACTCGAGGCCGGCTGGAAGGCGACCTACGACGCGTGGAAGCGCGGGAACGTGGATCTCGCCGCGCAGTTGGAGCGCGCGCTGCGGAACGAGGTTCCCAAGGACCTCCCCTGGCCGCAGTTCACCGCGGAGAACGGGAACGTGGCCACACGCGATGCCGGCGGGGCGGTAATGAACGCAATAGCCGCGAGCCTTCCCGAACTGGTCGGTGGCTCGGCCGATCTCGATCCGTCGACCAAGACGTACCTCAAGGGCTGTGGCGATTTCGAGCCGGGAAACTACGCTGGACGCAACATCCACTACGGCGTGCGCGAGCACGTGATGGCCGCCTGCACCAACGGTATCGGCCTGCACGGCGGGCTGCTGCCCTTCGCTGCGACGTTCTTCAACTTCGTCGACTACCTCAAGCCCGCGCTGCGGCTGGGATGCCTTACGGGCATTCGCTCGATCTACGTGTTCACGCACGACTCGGTCTTTCTCGGCGAAGACGGCCCCACGCACGAACCGATCGAACAGCTCGCCACGCTGCGAGCGACGCCGAACTGCTACGTGGTCCGACCCGCCGACGCGCTCGAGACGCTCGAAGCGTGGAAGCTCGCGGTCGAGCGTAAAGGCTCGCCGTGGGTGCTGGTGCTGACGCGGCAGAAGGTGCCGTTCCTCGGCGCGCGCGACGCGGCGGTGAGCCGCGGCGCCTACGTGATCTCCGATGCCGACGGCGGTGCTCCCGAGCTGCTGCTGATCGCGACCGGCTCGGAAGTCTCACTCGCGCTCGACGCCAAGAAGATTCTGCAGGGCAAAGGCGTGCGCACGCGCGTCGTCTCCATGCCTTGCTGGGAACTCTTCGACCAACAGCCGCAGTCCTACCGCGACGAGGTCCTGCCGCCGGCCATCTCCGCCCGCATGTCGATCGAAGCCGGTGCGACGCTCGGATGGTCGAAGTACGTCGGCGACCGTGGATACGCGTACGGCATCGACCGCTTCGGTACGTCGGCTCCCCTCGCGGACGTCGCGCGGGCCTATGGTTTCACGCCCGACGCCGTCGCCGGCGCCGCCCTCGACCGATTCGCCCTCGCCGCCCGTTAGGAGAGACCGATGAAGAATCAGATCCAGCAACTGCTCGATGACGGGCAGAGCGTATGGCTCGATAACCTCCGCCGCAGCATGTTCGCCTCGGGCGAGCTGCGCCGGCTGATCGAGGCCGGCCTGCGCGGCATGACGAGCAACCCGACGATCTTCGAGAAGGCGATCGGCGCCGGCAACGATTACGACGAGCAGCTCGCGCAGCTGATCGGCTCGGAGAAGAACGCGGACGCGCTCTTCTGGGATCTCGCGGTCGCCGACATCCAAAGCGCCTGCGACGAGTTCCGCGGCGTGTACGACTCGTCGGGCGGGAACGACGGCTTCGTCAGCCTCGAGGTCTCACCGCTGCTCGCCAACGAGACCGCCGGCACGATCGCGATGGTCGAAGAGTTGTGGGGCCGCGTGAACCGCCCCAACGTGATGATCAAGATTCCCGGAACCAAGGCCGGCATTCCCGCGATCGAAGAATCGATCTACCGCGGCTACAACGTCAACGTCACGCTGATCTTCTCCATCGAGATGTACGAAAAGGCCGCGCTGGCCTACGTGAGAGGGCTGCAGCGCCGCGTCGCCGAGGGTAAGGCGATCGATCGCGTGCGCTCGGTGAACTCGGTCTTCGTCAGTCGCATCGATACGGCCGTCGACAAGCTGCTGCAGGAACGCATCGCCAAAGGCGAGCGGCTCGAGCCGCTCCTGGGCAAGACCGGTGTCGCCGGCCTCAAACTCACCTATCAGAAGTTCAAAGAGATCTTCGAGGGCGAAGAGTTCGCGCCGCTGCGCGCTCTTGGAGGCGCGGTGCAGCGGCCGCTCTGGGCGTCTACCTCGACGAAGAATCCGCACTATCCCGACCTGATGTACGTCGAAAGCGTCGTCGGCCCGGACACGATCAACACGATGCCCCCGCCCACGCTCGACGCGCTGCTCGACCACGGCTCCGTGGTCCCCGACACCGTCGAGACCGATCTGCAGGGCGCGCAGGACGTGATGAAGGCGCTGCGAGACGCCAAGATCTCCCTCTTCGACGTCACCGCCGATCTGCAGGTGGAGGGCGTGCGCCTCTTCTCCGACTCGTTCGCCGCGCTGCTGGGCGCGATCGTCTACAAGCAGAAGCTGCTCGAGTCGGGCGGCGCCGAGCGCGTGCAGCTTTCGCTGGGGCCTTCGCAGGGAGCCTACGACGGCGCGCTCGCGCAACTCGCCGGAGCCGATTTCCTCAAGAGAATTTGGGCGCACGATCCATCGCTGTGGTCGACGGATCCCGCCGCCGTCGACATCATCAAGAAGTCGCTAGGATGGCTCGACATCCAGCAGCACATGCTCGAGGAAGTTCCGGGGCTGCGCAAGTTCACCAACGACACCAAAGAACACTTCGACGCGGCAGTGGTCTGCGGCATGGGCGGCAGTTCGCTGGCACCCGACATTCTCGCCGACACGTTTGGCCGCTGCGCCGGGTACCCGCAGCTCTTCGTGCTCGACTCCACCTGCCCGGCGCAGATTAAGGAACTCGAAGCGCGCATCGACCCCGGCGCGACGCTCTTCATCATCTCGAGCAAGAGCGGTACCACCACCGAGCCCAACGCGTTCTATGCGTACTTCCACGAGAAGGTCACTAAGCAGGTCGGCGCCACGGCGGCCGGCCGCAACTTCGTCGCGATCACCGATCCGGGCACGACGCTGGACAAAGAAGCGCGCGAGTGCGGCTTCCGCGGCGATTTCGAGAACGACCCGAACATCGGCGGACGTTACTCGGCACTCTCCTTCGTCGGCGTCGCGCCGTCGGCGATCGCGGGCTACGACATCAACCTCTTGCTCGACCGCGCGCTGGGCGCGATGCACGCCAACGACCGCACCGTCGATCCGCGCAGCGCCCCCGGCGTCCGCTTCGGCGCGACGATCGGCGGCCTGGCGAAGAGCGGCCGCGACAAGCTGACGATCGTCACGCATCCGGCAGTCAAAGCGTTCGGCGCGTGGGCCGAGCAGCTGATTGCCGAGTCGAACCGGCAAACAGGGGCGCGGCATCGTACCGATCGAAGGCGAAGCGCTCGGCGAGCCCGCGGACTACGCCGACGATCGCGTGTTCGTGTACGTGGGCTCGAACCTGGCCGGCGCCGAGACCGGCACCGACGAGAAGCTGCGCGCGCTCGAAGCCGCCGGCCATCCCGTCGTCCGCCTGTTGATGAACGATCCCTACGACGTCGGGCGAACAGTTCTATCTCTGGGAGATCGCGGTGGCTGCCGCCGGTTCGGTGATCGAGATCAACGCGTTCGACCAGCCCAACGTGCAGGAGTCCAAAGACAACACCGTCGCGCTGCTGCAAGAGTACGCGCGCAACGGTACGTTCACCGAGCCGACGGCCGACGTCGAAGGTCCCAACTTCGACGTCACCTATCTGTCGGGAAGCCGCGGCATCGCCGCCTCCGACGTCACCCAGGCGCTCGCCGGCCTCTTCGGGCAGCTGCGCGCGCACGACTACAACGCCATCACCGCATACATCGCGCGCAATCCGAAGCACGTCGCGCTGCTCGACGAGCTGCGCCTGCGGGTCCGCAACGCCCATCGCGTCGCAACGACGGTCGGCTTCGGACCGCGTTTCCTTCACTCGACCGGCCAGCTGCACAAGGGCGGTCCCGGCACGTGCGTCGTGCTGCAGATCACTGCCGACGACCCCGACGATCCGATGATCCCCGGCATGAAGGTTGGCTTCCGCACCCTGCTGGCCGCGCAAGCATTGGGAGATTGGATGTCGCTGGACAAGCGGAACCGGCGCGGCGTGCGCGTACACCTCAAGGGGCCGGTGGAACCGGCATTGCGCGCGCTGGTCGCTGCCGCCGACGACGCGCTGAGCGTCGGCGTGTAGCTCGCGAGCCATGCCCGATGAAACCGTAACCGTGACCGCCGCGCCGAGCGTCGAACGGCGCCGTCAATCCGCTGCGTGAAGGTTTGGCGTCGCAGGCGGTCGCCAATCCCTGCACCGCCGTTTTCTTCGGCGCCAGCGGTGACCTGTTCAAACGCATGCTGCTGCCCGCCGTCTACTCGATGAAGCTCCGCGGGACGCTGCCCACCGATTTCGCGCTGGTCGGCTTCGCCCGCTCGAAGTATACCGACGATGCCTTTCGTGTCTATTGCAAGGAGCAGCTCGATCAGTTCATGCCCGACGGCAAGAAGCCGCAAGGGGCGCTCTGGGACGACTTCTCGAAACGCATCAGCTACATTTCCGCCGATTTCAGCGATAAGCGGCACTTCGTCGCCCTCAAGGATCGTCTGGCGCAGAACGACGAGCAGCTCGGCACCGCGGGGAACCACCTGTTCTACCTCGCGACGCCGCCGCCGGTCTTCCCCGAGATCATCAAACACCTCAAAGAGGCGGGCCTCGACAAGAACGACAAAGGCTGGACGCGCATCGTCGTCGAGAAGCCGTTCGGTACCGATTTGCAATCGGCGCGCGCGCTGCAGCAGTCGATCGAAGCGGTCTTTCCCGAGAATGAGATTTACCGCATCGACCACTACCTCGGCAAAGAGCCCGTGCAGGACATCATCGCGCTGCGCTTCGCCAATACGATCTTCGAGCCGATTTGGAACCGCAACTACGTACAGAACGTGCAAATCACGTCGGCCGAATCGCTCGGCGTCGAGGAGCGCGGAGGCTACTACGAGAGCGCCGGCGCGCTGCGCGACATGATCCAAAACCACGTGATCAACCTTCTCGCGCTGGTAGCAATGGAACCGCCGATCAGCGCCCATGCCGACGACATCCGCAACGAAAAGTACAAGGTCCTGTCCGCGATCGCACCGCCCGCTTACGCGGACGTATGGTCGGTCTCTGCGCGCGGGCAGTATGGCCCGGGAACGATCGACGCCAAGCCCGTCATCGGCTACCGGCAAGAGCAGGACGTCTCGCCCTCTTCGAACACGGACACGTTTGCTGCGGTAAAACTCTACGTCGAGAACTGGCGCTGGGCCGGCGTGCCGTTCTATCTGCGTTCGGGGAAGCGACTGCCTCGCAAGGTTGCCGAGATCGCGGTGACGTTCCGTCCGATCCCGCATCGGTTCTACGGCGAATCGACCGACAAGATCGAACCCAACGTGCTCGTTATCAAGATCGAGCCCGACGAGGGCATTTCGCTGCGCTTCGAAGCGAAGGTTCCGGGGCCGAAGGAGCACATCCGCAGCGTCTTCATGGATTTCAGCTACGGCACGGGCTTCGGCGTCGTTTCCCCGCCGGCGTACGAGCGGCTCATCGGCGACGCGATCGCCGGCGACCAGACGCTCTTCACGCGCTGGGACGCGGTGGAGCGCGCGTGGGAGGTCGTTACGCCGGTTCTCGACGTGTGGCACAACACCAAGGACTTCTCGTTTCCCAACTACGCCGCCGGTAGCCAGGGTCCGCAGAGCGCGCACGATCTCTTTGGAGAGTGGCGACGGATTTGACGCCGACCGCGAACGTCGCGACGATGACGATCGTCGTCTACTTCGAAGATGCCGCGATCGGCGAGCTGGCGCGCGACCGGATCCGCACGCTCGCCTCGAAGCATCCCTCGCGCGTCATTCTGTTCGACGCCACCGCCGACGGCGAGCGGCGCGAGGAGGGCCCCGATTGGATCGAGATCGGCGTGAAGAGCGCGCAGCCGGTCGCCTTGAGCAGCGCCCTCGCCGAGCTGCGCGTGCGCGAGGTGCCGGTCGTGCTGCTCTGGATCGCGCCGGGAATCGGCGACGACGAGCGCTTCTGCGCCCTCGCGCCCGACGCGCAGACGATCGTCTATAACAGCTCGCTGGTGCACGAGGGCGACGAGGCACTGCGCGAGCTAGTCGACTATGTCGCGCGTCATCCGGAACTGGCACTGGCCGACATTGCCTACCTGCGCCTGGCGCCGTGGCAGGAGAGCGTCGCGATTCTTTTCGACGGCAGCGACGTGGCCGAACTGTCTCGGCTGCAGCGTGTCGAAGTAACCTGCGGCTCGGAGCCCGAGGCGTTCTATCTGCTCGGCTGGCTCGCCAGCCGTTTGAACTGGAGTCCGGGCGACCCAAACACCGTCCGCGATCGATCCGGGAACCCCGTGGAGTACGCGATTGCGCGCGAAGGCGAACCCCGGCGGATCCGTCGCGTCGCACTGCGTTCCAGCAACGCCACGTTCGTCGCGGAGGTCGACCGTAAGGGCGAGACGATCGCGCTGCGCGTGGAGAACGGCGGCTCGCATCCGCAGCGTAATCGCGCGATCGAGAATCCGGGGATCGCGGCTTTGGTCGAGCGCGCGATACTCGACGGGCATCACGACCGGATCTTTGCGGAGTCGTTAGCCGCGGCGGGGGGCATCCTCGCGCGCAGAAAGGAGCAGCCATGACGACGCGGGGAGAGCTGCAGATTTACGCGAGTCCGCCCGAGGTGGCGCAGGCCCTCGCCGACCTGTTCGTCACGGCCGGGAGCGTCGCCGTCGCCGAGCGCGGCGCGTTTCGCGTAGCGCTCTCCGGTGGAAACACGCCGCGCGCCGCCTACGAGTTGCTCGCCCGGGAGCCGCTTCGGCTGCGGCTCGACTGGTCGCGGGTCTACGTGTATTTCGGCGACGAGCG
Organism: Vulcanimicrobiota bacterium; assembly: GCA_963844705.1. Classification (GTDB taxonomy): domain Bacteria; phylum Vulcanimicrobiota; class Vulcanimicrobiia; order Vulcanimicrobiales; family Vulcanimicrobiaceae; genus Cybelea. The sequence goes on from CAWJPI010000001.1 coordinate 1,671,927, forward strand.
CTGCGTGCCGCCAACCGACGAGCGTTCCAACTACCGCATGGCGGATCTCGCCTTCCTGCGCGCGACCGGCATCCCGGAGGCGAACGTGTATCGCATGCACGGGGAAGCCGATCCGGGGATCGCGGCCAACGAGTACGCGTCGCTGCTGCGCGCGGATCTCGGGGCGCTGCCGCACCTCGATCTCGTGCTGCTCGGTCTCGGGGAGGACGGACATACGGCGTCGCTCTTTCCCGGGGCGCTTCCCGAAGGCGACGATGGCGCGCTGGTGCGCGCGGTCTACGCCGATTCGCAGAAAGAGTGGCGCATCACGCTCACGCCGGCGGTCATCAACGCCGCGGCGTGCGTGGCCTTCGCGGTGGAAGGCGCGCAAAAAGCGCCGGCACTTGCGGCGGTCTACGAAGGAGCGGACGATCCGGCGGCCTATCCGGCGCAGATCGTGGCTCCGGCATCCGGACGGCTCGTCTGGATCGTCGACGAAGCGGCGGCCGGTCTGCTGCACGTTTGAAGCGCCTCATCCTCACGGCGGACGATTTCGGGATTGCGCCGGAGGTCAACGAAGCCGTCGAGCGCGCGCACCGTAGCGGCGTGCTCGGATCCGCGAGCCTGATGATCGGCGCCCCCGCGGCAGAGGATGCGATCGCGCGAGCGCGCAAAATGCCGTCGCTTGCGGTGGGCCTGCACGTCGTGCTGGTGAACGGACGGCCGGTGCTCGCACCCGAGCGCGTGCCCGACCTCGTAAACGACGACGGCGAGTTTCTCACCGATCTCGGGAGAGCGGGTTTTCGTTTCTTCTTACGTCCGCGCGCGCGAGCGCAGCTGGCTGCGGAGGTGCGCGCGCAGTTCGCCCGCTTCGCACGTACCGGCCTGACCCTCGACCACGCCGACGCGCAGTCGCACATGCACGTCCATCCGACCGTCTTTGCCACGATCGTCAACGTCGGCCGGGAGTTCGGTTTGCGTGCCGTACGAATTCCGCGCGAGCCGTTCGGCGGTACGCGCACGATCGCGCCTTGGCTGGCGCTGATGCGCCGCCGCGCGCGCATTGCCGGCTTGGTAACCAACGACTTCGTTTGCGGAGTCAACGACGTGGGCGCGCTCACCGAGGGGCGCCTCCTGCGCGCGCTGGAGCGCCTGCCCGACGGCACGACCGAGATCTTCTTCCATCCGGCAGTCGCATCGTTTACCGGCGCCGACGCGGGGACCGAGAGCTATCGCTGGAGCGACGAGCTGGCCGCGCTCACCAGCCCGTCGGTGCGTGCCGCGATCGACCGCGCCGGAATCGAGCGCGTAACGTACGGCGAAATGTCGCGATGGTAATCCTCGACGTCTTCTTCCTGGTGGCGACCGCCGTCGGTGCGTTTTATCTTGCAAATGCGGCGATTGGGCTGGTCAAGTTCGCGCGCCGTCCCATCCCGCTGGCGCGCGAGTTTCTTCCCACCATCGTCGTGCTCAAGCCGATTTCGGGAGACGAGCCCCACCTCTATGCGAATCTCGCATCGTTCTGCGATCAAGATTACAACGGGCTCTACGAAGTCGTCTTCTGCCTGCACTCCGACGGCGATCCGGCGCGCCGGGTCGTCGAGCGCGTCGCCGCCGAGTTCCCGGCCGCGCGGCCGAGCATCGTCTACGGCGAGAATCGCGACCTGATCAATCCGAAGATCGCCAACCTTGCCAAGGATGGCGTGACCACCTGTCGCGACGTCGTGGTGATCGCCGACAGCGATATCCGCGTCGACCGCGACTACCTGCGCGCGCTGGCCGCCGCGTTCGAGAGTCAGAGCGTGGGCGCGGCAACGTGCCTCTACTCGGCGACGCCGAACCGGCATGTCGTCTCGCGTCTGGGCGCGCTGGGTATCAACGACGGTTTCGCGCCGTCGGTGCTGGTGGCGCTGGCGCTGGGAGAGCTGCGCTTCTGCCTCGGCGCGACGATGGCCGTGCGCGGCAGCGTGCTCGCGACGATCGGCGGCCTCTCCGTCTTGGGGAGCACACTCGCCGACGATCACGTGTTGGGAACGCTCGTCACCGGGGCCGGATACCGCGTGGAGCTGTCGCGCTATATCGTACGTACGACGATCCCCGAGACGAAACTTTCGGCGCTCTGCACCCACGAACTGCGTTGGGCGCGCACCGATTTCGAGGTCGCGGGCGCCGGCTACCTCTTCTCGTTCGTCATCTACGCGTTGCCGCTAGCGCTCGTCTATCTCGCAGTGTCTCGGAACCTGCTGCTCGGATTGCCGCTGCTCGCGCTCGTGCTGGCGCTGCGGGTGTCGGTGCACTACCTGGCGCGCCGCACGCTTGGCGAATGCGGCCCCGACGACGTCGCGTTAACCCTGCCGCGCGATTTCATAACGTTGGGTGTCTGGGCGACGAGTCTCTTCGGCCGCCGAAAGGGCTTTCGCTAGGGCAGCGAGGTCGCCAGCGCTTTCGAACCCATCGTCTTTAGGTTGAACGTCGTTAGCGCTTAAAATCGTACCTTCGACGCGCTGCAGTTCGACGACCGCTTTGTTGAGGTCGGTCTGCGCCTGCAGCTCGCGGCCGCGCGCCTGGGCAAGTTCGGTCTGGCGCTGGAGCACGAGGAACGTCGTCGACTCGCCGGCGTCGAAGCGCCGCATTTCGCTTGCGTAGACCGACTCCGCCGATTCGCGCGACGTGCGCGCCGCGTAGAGCCGCGAGAGCGACGCCTCGAAGGCCTGCAGCGCGTTGCGCGATTCGGCGCCGATTCTTTGGTCGAGCTGCTGCATCGAAATCTCGGCCTGCGCCTGCTCTTGCTGCGCGCTGTGCATCAGCGAGCGCGCCGTAAGATTCTGCAGCGGCACGCTGAAGATCAGCGCCACGTTGAACGTCGGGTAGCGCCACGCCCACATATTGCCCGTCGCCTTGCCCATTTTTCCTTGCGTCTCCGGCGGCGGCGTCGGACAGATGCCCGTAGGAATAATGGCGGAGCATTCGCTCTGCTCGAACTGTGGAATCGGAGCGAGCTGCCCGGCGAAGCCGTTGCTCTGGTACTGCACCTGAAAATCCGCTTGCGGCAGTAGTTGATTCTTCGCATAGACGCGGTCGAGATCGGCGGCGCGGCGCTGGTTCTGCACGACGCGCACTTCGGGGCGGTTCGTCTGCGCCTGCGCGACGATCTGCGCGAGATCGCCAGGCGAAGGCAGCTCTTGCACGGGCGACGACGGCACGAGATTGGCGCCCCAAATCGGATCCTGCGAACCGGTCACGAGCTGGCTCTTGAGCTGATTTTGAATCTCGGCGACCTCTTGCAATGCGGCGAAGACGTCGCTCTGGAAGTTGGAAACCTGCGTCTGCACCTCGACCACGGTGACCGGCGGCGCCGCGCCCTGCTTCGCCAGCCGCACCACGGTGCGCTGCTGAACGATCGCCTCTTTGAGCGCGTCTTCCGCGATGGCGACGTTGCGCCACGACGCGACGAGGTCCCAGTAGGAATCCTCAACCTGCTCGAGCGTACTCGACACATCGACGAGCGCCTGCGCCTCGCTGGTATCGGCAGTAAGGATTGCGAGCTTGTAGTCGTGCTTCGCTTCGTTCATCCCGAAGTTGCGCATTAGCGGCTGATCGAGACCCAGGTTCAGCGACGACTGGTAGTACGGCGAGAACAGGTTGATGATCAGGTTGTTGTAGGTGCGCGTGCGCGTGATCCCTGCGCTGTAGAGCGTACCGTTGACGGATTGTCCCTGGATGCCGCCCGCGACCTGATACTGATGTGAGATGATGTTCCCTGGACCTTGCACCGTGCAGGGGTACGGCTGCCCAATGCCCAGCGGCTGGCACATATAGAGCCCCCCGATTCCCGGTCCCGCAAAGAAGATGTTCTGCGGCGGCAGCACTTGATAGCTCGACGACGGCTGCAAGTGCAGTTGCACGTCGAACGGGCTCTTCGCCGAGACCACGTTGAAGCGCGCGATGCGCGCGTTGCCCGCGGTGATCGCGAGATTGGGGTTGCGCAGCAGCGACATCGCGACGGCATCCTGCAGCGAGATCGGCACGAACGGACGCTCCGTCACGCCGACGAGCCCCGGCGGGCTCGGCTCGGCCGCCGGCGCGCGGTAGCCCGCTGCCACCGTCGGCACCGCCGCCGGCACCGGCTGGGCCGAGATGCGCTGCAGCGGAGCAACCGCAACCACGATGGCTGCAGCGGCGACGAGCGCCGACACCACTCGACTCTTCACGCGCGAAGGCTTCCTGCGCCGGATCCTAGTGCGCCAGCGCCTGCGTGCCGAGCGTCTGCAGGTTCACGCCGTTGATCTGCAGCGTGCTTCCGTCGACGCGCTGCAGCTCGGCCACCGCCTGATTGAGATCGGTCTGCGCCTTCAACTCGAGCCCGCGCGCCTGCTGGAGCTGAACCTGGCGCTGCAACACCAAGAACGTCGTCGATTCGCCGTTGTGGAACTTGCGAACCTCGCTTGCGTAGACCGCCAGCGCCGCCGCACGCGAAGTCCGCGCTGCGGCGAGCCGTGAGAGCGACGATTGATAACGCTGCAATGCGTTGCGCGCCTCGACCGCGATGCGTTCGGAGACGCCTTGCACCAGAATCGCGGCTTGCCGCGACTCCTCCGCCGCCGCGCCCTGCAGTCCGCGCGCGAAGTGGTTTTGGATCGGATAGTTTACGACGAGCGCGATATTGAAAGTGGGATAGGCGGCGGCCCACATGTTGTGATAGGCCCACGCCATCTTTCCTTGAGTCTCGGGCGGCGGCGTGGGACAACTCGTGAGCTGCTCGGCGGTCAGGCAGAGGCTCGAGAGCAGCGGGGGCACGGGCGTGAGCAGACCGGCGAAGCCGTTGCTCAGGTACGCCGTCTGCACGTCGGCCTGCGGCAGCATCTGATTCTTGGCGAACGCGCGGTCGAGGTCGGCCTGCAGCACCTTGTCGGCAGCCTGACGGTACTCGGGACGGTTCATCTTGGCCTCGGCCTCGATTGTCGCGAGGTCTTTCGCCGTCGGCAGCTCCGCGACCGGCGACGACGGCACGAGGTTCGCCTGCCAGATCGGATCGCCCGGATCCGCCACGATGAGCCCTTTGAGATCGTTCTGCAGCTCGGAGACGGTCTGCAGCGCCGAGAACACGTTGTCTTGGAAGGTCGCAACCTGCGTCTGCGATTCGACCGCGTCGATCGGAGCGGCGGCGCCGCGCTTTGCCAATCGCATCGTGCTCTGCTGCTGCTGGATCGCCTGACCGAGCGCCGCCTCCTGGATCGCGACGTTGCGCCACGCGGCAACGAGGTTCCAGTAGACGGTCTGCACCTGCGAGATCGTATTCGAGCTGTCGACGAGCGCTTGCGCCGCGTCGGAATCGGCGTTGATCATCGCGAGCTTGAGCAGCCGTTTGTTGGCGTTCATTCCTGCATTGCGCAGCAGCGGCTGCGTGACCGCGAGATCGAGCGTAGCGATGTAGTACGGGTTGTACGCGTTGAAGACGGTGTTGTTGTAGACCCGCTGCTGCTGGATGCCGGCAACGTACGTGGTGCCGTTCTCGGTCTGGCCGCCCGCGCCGTACTGGAACGTCAACTGATGCTGGATGATGTTGCCGGGTCCACTCGTGAAGATCGCCGACGGGCCTTGGCCGTATTGGCTCACCTGCCCGGGGCCGGCTTCGAAGAGGTTCTGCGGCGGGTTCACCGAGTAGCTCGACGTCGGCTCGAGGTGCAGCTGCACGTCGTAGAGACCCTTCGCCTGCACGATCCGGTACCGCGCGACTTTGACGTTCGAGGCGGAGACCGCCAGGTTTGGGTTCTTGAGCAACGCCATCGCGATCGCGTCTTGCAGCGTGATCGCCACGAAGGGCTGCTGCGTTACGCCGACGATGTGCGCGCCGCTGGGCTCGACGGCCGGCGCGCGATAACCCGGCTCGATGCTGGGCACCGGTGGGAGCATCGCCGTCGGGATGGCGGTCGGCAGAATCACGCGCGACGGCAAGGCGTCGTCGGGCTCGGCCGAGAGCCGCTGCATGGGCCAGACGACGGTCGCCAGCGACACGGCGGCGACGATCGCCCAGAGCGAGCGTGTTGGTTTCATCGTCATTCTCCCATGGCCACGCCGATGCGCGGCCGTTTGAGCAAGAGCACCAGCGGCGCCAGCCCAATCGTGATCACCGCCACCCAGCGCGAGGTATCGGCGTAGGACTGCACCGCAGACTGCGCGGAGACCAGAATCCGCAGCCGTTCCATGGCGGGGTGATTCTGCACGCCGCCCTGAGCGTTGACGTACTGCGAGGTCGGCAGGCTCGCAAGCGTCTGCGTGCCGGCGAGCTCCGTCTGATGGATCGTGAAGCCGCGCACCAGCAGCGTGATCAGTACGGCGGCGGCGATGCTGCCGCCGATTTGGCGCGAAAGATTGAAGAACGCCGCCGTCGACGGCACCTCTTTATCGGGCACGCTGCCGATCACGGCGACCGAAAGCGGGACGAAAATCTGCGAGAGGCCGACGCCGGAGAGCACCAGCGGGAAGATCAGCGCGTGGAAATCGGATTGCGGCGTGGTGATGTTGGCCAGCTGCCAATTCGAGATCGAGAGCAGCAAAAAGCCGATCGCGGCGGCGAGGCGCGGATCGATCAACCCTCGCTGCGTGAGGATCGCGGTGATCGGGGTGAACACCAGCACGGCCGCGGCGCGGATCATCACGGTCGCACCCGAGAGCGTGGCGGTAAATCCGAGCGAATTGATCAGGTATTGCGGCAGAATGATGATCGACCCGTACAGGCTCACGCCCAGCACGGCGCCGAGGATGCTGCCGGCGGCCACCTGCCGCAACCGCAAGACGTGAAGGTCGACGACGGGGATCGTCGAGCGCAGCGTCCACCACACGAACGACCCCAGACCCGCCACCGAAAAGAACGTAAACCAGCGAATCCGCGCGTCGTCATACCAGTCGTACTGCTGGCCGTTCTCCAGGACGAACTGCATCGACCCCAGGCCGACGCACATGAGGATTAGCCCGACCCAGTCCAGCCGGCGGTACTCCGGCTCGGCGGGGTTGCGCAAGAAATTCCAGATCAGCGTGGCGGCGATGATGCCGATCGGAATGTTGATAAAAAAGATCCAGTGCCAGTTCCAGTTGTCGGTGATCCAGCCGCCGATCACCGGACCGAGCGCCGGCCCGACGATCACGCCCATCGCAAAGACGCCCTGCGCCTTACCCTGCTCCTTGATGCCGTACGTATCGCGCAGGATCGCCTGCGACGTGGCGATCAAACCGCCGCCGCCCAAACCTTGGATCAGCCGCCAAAAGACCAGCGAGCCGAAGCTGTTGGAGAGGCCGCACATCAGCGACGCGATCGTGAAGATCACGATCGAGGCGAAGAAGTACTGGCGCCGGCCGAAGCGAGCGGCAAGCCACGGATTGAGCGGGATCACGACGACGTTGGCGATGAGATATGCCGTGACGATCCACGCGCCCAAGTCAACGCCCACGCCGAAGTTCCCTTGAATGTTCGGCAGGGAGACGTTGACGATGGTAACGTCGATGATTTCGAGCAGCGTCGCGGTGATGACCGCAATGCTGATAATGGCCCGGCGCGCGCCGTGCTCGACGACCGGGCTTTCGTAGCTGCCGAACATCGCGGCCTACTTCACGTTGACGTACGTTTCAGCGCTCATTCCGGGGCGCAAGGGAAAGTCGGCACGCTGATCGTCAACATCGATGCGCACGGGAATGCGCTGTGTCACCTTGACGAAGTTGCCGCTCGCGTTCTGCGCGGGTACGAGCGCGTACGTATTCTCCGACGCCGGGTTGATCGAAGCGACGTGGCCATGGAAGGTCACGCCTTTATAGGCGTCGAGCTTTATCTCCACGGGCTGGCCGACCCGCATGCGCCCCATCTGCGTCTCTTTGTAGTTCGCCGTGATGTAGACGCTGTGCGGGACGATCGTCATGAGCGTCATGCCGGCGCCGATCGTCTGACCGACTTCGGCGCTTTTCTCGCCGACGTAGCCGTCGGTCGAAGCGTAGATGCGCGTGTAGCCAAGAGCCTGTTTGGCGAGGTAGAGCTGCGCGCCGGCGGCCTCGACTTGGCTGGGGTCGGAGGCTTGCGAAAGCTTTCCCTGCGCGGTGGTCAGCGCGCCCGAGGCGGCGGAGACGCCGGCTTGCGCCGCGCTGACGCGATCCTCCGCGGCCGCGACGTTGGCGGCGGCGACGCTCACCTGATCCTGCGCGCCACGGAGTTGGGCGGCGGCGCCGGCGCTCTGCGCGCGCGCCGCGTCGAGCGTCTGCGAAGCGACGTCGCCGGTATGCACGAGCGAGGTGGCGCGCGCGAGGTCGGCCTGCGTTTTGTTGTAGGCCTCCTGGGCGGCCGGAACTTGCGCTTGCGCGGCGTGCAGCTGCGCCGACGCCTGTACCACCGCGGCCTGCGCCATCGGAACGTCGGCCTGGACGTTGGCGATCTGTCCGCTGGCTTGCGAGACGCCGCCCTCTCCCTGCTCCGTCGTCGCGCGCTGGTTAGCCACGGCGAGATCGTATTGCGCCTGCGCCGCGCGCAGCTTCGCCAGCTCGTCCTTATTGTCGAGCACCATCAGGAGCTGTCCGCGCCGCACCGGCTGGTTCGTATCGACCAGGATGCGATCGATGCGCTCGGGGATCTTGCTGGTGACGGCCACTTCGTCGGCCGCGACGTGCGCGTCGTCCGTACCCTCGTGCGAAAGCATGAACTGCAACCAGGGAACGCCCCAGAAGAGCGCCAGCGCGAGCACGACCACCGCGCCAACGATAAAGAATGTCCGGCGGCGCGGCCGCGCGCGAGTCGTCTTCGTCGCGAAGTTCTTGGGACGCGGGCTTTGCCGGACCGTTGGTTTTGCGTTCGGTTACGGTTCTTTGCTGATCTGCCTCTCGCGTATCCATTTACGAGTTCCTTACCCCGTTGAGAAAAACATCAATATAGTACCGCAAGGCTTCATCGGGCTCACCGCGGTGAAGGGCCGAATCGGGAAATTTCTTGCGGCCGAGCGCGTGCATGAAGACGAGCCCTAAAAAGACGATCGCGAGCTTCTGCGGCTCGCCGCGCAGCTCGCCGGCATCGACCCGACGCTTCATGAAGTCGGTGAGCACCGCGAGGATCGCCAGCTGCGGGCGCCAGGCCGTCTGCGTGAAGATGTCGTGATCGTACTCCTGCTCCACCAGCGACCAGCGGATCATGTCGCCGAGCGCGACGAAGCGCGCGAACATCAGACGCGCGAGCGCGAGCAAATCGTCGGCGAGTTCGCCGGTGCGAGTTGCCGCCAAGCCGGCGAGTTCGAGGTGCCCGCAGAAGTGCTGCGCGCAGGCCACGAGCAAGCGCTTCTTTGGTGCCGAAATGGCGAAAGAGCGTCGCCTCGTTGACCCCCGCGACGTCTGCGATCTCGCGCGTGGTGGCGCCGCGCTTGCCCTTGCGGCCGATCACCTCGCGGGTCGCCGTGAGGATGCGCTCGCGCGTCTCTTCGGGAGAGGCCGAGCGTCCGGCGTCGGGCAGTTTGCGAGTTTCGAGCATTGCGCTTTACGGAGTTCCGATCGGCACGTTCGTCTGATAGGTGCCGTAGTTCGCGTCGGCGACCGCCCGAACGTGCGGGATTTGGATCGTCGCGTGTTGCTGTGCGAGTACGGAGTATTGGCCCTCGACGCGGTATTGCTGCGTCATCGCGATCTTTCCGCCGCTGGTATAGTACCACTCCATCTGGGTGAGCGAGTAATCGCTCTGCGTCGACGTAGGCGAGCGTGTGGTCGAGAATGTCGCTGTGGATCTTCTTGGTCAGCTTCAGCACGATCGTCGGGCGGCCGTCGAGCATCACGTCACCGGCGAATGCGACGTTCTGGTCTTGCTGCCAGGCTTGCGGGTTGCCGATCTCGTTGAAGAGCCGCCCGAAGCCTTTGGCGTAACCGGGCATGCGGTCGAAGACGACGACGTAGAGGTCGGGGCGCTTGTAGTACGACGTACCGTCGAGCTTGGGCGTCAGATACGGAAAACTCAGCATCTTGACGTCAACGTGGACGCGCGCGCGGTAGGAGCGCAGCGTCGGATTGCGTGCGACCATACGATCGAGCACGTCGCGCACGGTGAGCGGAGCGGCGCGTTCCGAGTTGCCTTCGGGAAGCGTTCCAAGAGTGGCACACAGCACGAAGGCGGCGAGTGCGAACGGTAGCACCCGCATCGTTTACGCCGCTCGCTCTTCGACGACCGGAAAGATTCGGTCTAGTGCGGTAACCGAGAGGGTGCGCAGGACTTCGGGCTTGACGGCGTGCAGTGCCAGTTCGCCGCCGGCCGCTCGGGCACGGCGCAAGAGTGAGATGAGAGCGCGCACGCCGTTGGCGTCGAGCATGTCGAGGCCGTCGAGGTCGAGCACGACGGTGGTGGCGCCGCCTTCGAAGGCCGCGAGCATCTCTTGCTCTACGTCTCCGACGGCTCCGGGGCGGAACGGCAAAAGGGTCGAGGTCATGTTGGGTACTGAGTCTTCTTCCTATCGGCGGTAAGCAAGCTGCAAGTATGTACTTGCACGCAGAAATGCTAGCATAGGAAGCATCTCGATGCAAGTACTTGCACGCATCGGACTTTTGGCCTAGGCGCCGAAGGAACCGGGCGCCGGGACGGATCCCAGCCGAACGATTAGAGGCCGAGGCGCGCCGCGATACCGGACGCCTTATCCCGGGCCCGGCGCGCCAGCGGCGACGGCTCGCCGACATAGACCCGGCGGCCGCCGACGAAGGTCGCCTGTACCCAGGCATCCTGCCCGCGGTAGACCAGCGCGGGCAGGGGGGGCGACCACGGATCGATCGCCCGCGCGTCGAGCACCACATAATCGGCCGGCAGGCCCTCGACGAGATCGCCGCCCTCCACGCCGAGCGCCGTCGCGCCCTCTGAGGTGCCCAGCGCGAAGGCGGCCCGCGCACCGAGCGCGGCGCCGTCGAGCGCGCGCAGCTTCTCCAGCAGCGCGGCGGCGCGCATCTCTTCGATCGGCGACGGGCGCACGTCGGCGTCCGTGCCCAAGCCGACGGGGACGCCCAGCGCGCGCAGACCCGCGACGTCGCAGATGCCGTCGCCGAGATACTGATTGGTCATCGGATTGTGCACGACTCGCGCGCCGCTGCGCGCCAGCATCTCCTTCTCCTGCTCGGAGATGTAGATCGCGTGGATCGCGACGGTTCGCTCGTTCAGAGCGCCGAGGCGCTCGAGAAGCGCGACCGGCGTCGCGCCGAAGCGTTCGAACGTCTGCGTTCCCTCGTAGGCGGCCTCGGCGACGTGCACGTGCAGCATGCAGTCCGGCGTCGCGCGCAAACTCGGCGGCGGCGCGGATCATCTCCGGGGACGCGGCGTGCAGCGAGTGCGGCGCCACGCAGACGCGGGCATCGGGATAGCGCCCCATGAGGTCGCGCGTGCGCTCCGCGGCCAGCTCGATCGTCTCGCGAAATTGCGGCGGCGCGTACTCGGCGTCCATCCACGTGCGCGCAAAGACGAGGCCGAATCCCCACATCGCGCGCGGCCGCGATGGCGCCTTCGGCGTGCTCGTTGCCGGCGCCGTTGAGATAGAAGAACTCCGCAACGGTCGTGATGCCGGCCGCCAGCATCTCGGAAAACGCGACCGCAAACGTCCAGTACACGTCGTCGGGAGTCAGCCGCGGTACCACGCGGTAGAGCGCGTCGCTTGCGCCACCTGGCGAACGTCCAATCGTCGGCCCAGCCGCGCATGAGGATCTGATACGCGTGGCTGTGACCGTTGACGAAGCCGGGAACAACGAGCCGGTCGGCGGGAAACGACCGCACGTCGAGATCGCGCGCGGCGTCGCGCACGCTGCGGAAGTCGCCGGCGGCCGCGATGCGCCCGTCCCGGACGGCGAACGCGTAATCTTCTCGCAGCTCCCCGCTCACCAAGGCCCGCGCGCAGCGAACGAGTTCGGAGATCACGTCGTTACGCCGCTTTTGAAGACGGCAGCGGCGAGATTGCCGCCGAACTGCCAGCCGAACTCGTCAGGCGACTCGAGCTGCAACGCCACGAAATCGGCCGGAGCGCCGACGCGCAGGACGCCCGGCATCGGCGCGCAGCGAGTGCGCCGCCGCGCGCGTTACGCCGTAGAGCGCCTCGGCCGCCGATAGGCCGAAGAGCTTGCGGCCGAAATAGGCCACGGTCTGCAGGTTGAAGCACGGCGACGTGCCGGGATTGTAGTCGCTGGCCAGCGCGACCGTTGCCGCCGGCTTCGAGCAGCGCGCGCACCGGCGTGCGCTGCGGCAGCCCGAGGAACTCGATCGTTGCCGGACAGGCGACCGTCACGATGCCGCGCTCCGCGATCGCGCGCACGTCGCTGCGTGCGAATGTAGTTGCAGTGATCGACGGCGTCGACGTCGAGCTGCGCGGCCATCGCGGCGGCGCCGCCGTAGGACATCTCGTCGCAGTGCACGCGCAGCCGCATGCCGTGCAGGCGTGCCGCATCGAGATAGCGGCGCGTCTGTTCGGGCGAGAAGAATCCCGGCTCGCAGAACGCGTCGGCGTAGACGGCGCCGTGCGCCGCCGCCGCCGGGCACGAGCTGATCGATCAAGTAGTCGACGAACGCCTCTTCGCGCTCGATTGAACTCCGGCGGCAGCGCGTGAGCGCCGAGAAAGGTTGCGATCAAACGCGGCGACGCCGGGATCGTCGCGATGCGCCGCGATGAGGTCGAGCAGCGCGATCTCGCCGGGACTTGTGCAGCGCGTAGCCCGTCTTCGTCTCGAGCGTCGTCGTGCCGTGCGCCAGCATCGTGCGCAGGCGCGGCGCGAATCGTCCGCTCGTAGAATGCGGCAGGATCGAGCAGCGCCTCGCGCGTGCGTTCGATCGTGTAGCGCATGCCCAGCGGCGGCGATTCGCCGCGCAGCTCGCGCCGCAAAATCGGGCTCGCGGTCGCCGGCGTAGAGCGGGTGCGCGTGCGCGTCGACGAAACCGGGAACGACGACGCAGTCGCCGAAATCGAAGTACTTGCCGCGTCATCCTTGCGCGGCGCTCGCATCCGAGTCGCGCGCTGCCGATCGCGGCGATGCGTGCCGTCGTCGACGAGCATGGCGCCGTCGTCGATGCGGCCGAGCGCCTCGAAGTCGATGCCGCATTGCGGCGCCTCGGGTATCGCAGGTGACGATCGTCTTGCGCGCGGACGATCAAAGGCGCCAATCGATACCCTTCGCGTCGGCCGTTTCGATCGCTATCTTCGTAACCGGCGTCGGCGTGGCGCACGACGCCCATGCCCGGATCGGTCGTCAGCACGCAGCGCAAGGCGCTCGCGCGCGTCGTCGCTGCCGTCGGCGACGACGACCATGCCCGCGTGCAGGCTGTAACCGATGCCGACGCCGCCGCCGTGATGGAAGCTCACCCAGTGCGCGCCGGCGGCCGTGTTGAGCAGCGCGTTGAGAATCGGCCAATCGGCGATCGCGTCGCTGCCGTCTTTCATCGCTTCGGTCTCGCGATAAGGCGAGGCGACGCTGCCGGTGTCGAGGTGGTCGCGCCCGATCACGATCGGCGCTTTCAGCTCGCCGGTGCGCACCAACTCGTTGAAGGCGAGCCCCGCTTTGGCGCGATCGCCCGAAGCCGAGCCAGCAGATGCGCGCCGGCAACCCTTGGAACGCGATGCGTTCTTGCGCCAAGCGGATCCAGCGCGCGAGCGATGCGTCGTCGGCGAACAGCTCGAGCAGCTTGCGCGTCGCAGGCGCGCGATGTCGGCCGGGTCGCCGGAGAGCGCCGCAAAGCGAAATGGCCCGGAACCGCGGCAGAAGAGCGGCCGGATGAACGCCGGAACGAAACCGGGAAACGCGAAGGCGCGCTCGAAGCCGGCGCGCTGCGCCTGCGCGCGGATGTTGTTGCCGTAATCGAAGACGACCGCGCCGGCGTCGAGAAACCGCACCATCGCGCGCACGTGCTGCGTCGCAGCTCTCCAGCGCGCGCCGCTGATACTCTTCCGGATCGCGTTTGCGAAGCTCGGCGGCATCGGCGAGCGTCAGGCCGTCGGGCACGTAGCCGTCGAGCAGATCGTGCGCCGAGGTCTGGTCGGTGACGGCGTCCGGCCGAAATCCCAGATCGTAACAGCTGCGCGAAATTCGTCGCGCGGCGTTTCCTTCGTAGCCGATCGAGACCGCTTCGCCGGCTCGGCGCGCTCGTTGCACCTGCTCGCAGCGCCTCTTCGCGCGAAGCGGCGACGCGATCGAGGTAGCGCAGCTCGCGGCGGCGCTCCAGGCGAGTGCGGTCGACGTCGACGATCAGACAGATGCCGCCGTTCATCGTCATCGCGAGCGGCTGCGCGCCGCCCATCCCGCCGACGCCGGCCGTCAGCGTGACGCGTCCGCGCAAGCGATCCGCCGAAGTGCTGGCGCGCGAGCTCGGCAAACGTCTCGTAGGTTCCTTGCACGATGCCCTGAGTGCCGATGTAGATCCACGAACCGGCCGTCATTTGGCCGTACATCGTAAGCCCTTGCGCCTCGAGCTCGCGAAAGTCGCTCCAGTCGGCCCACTTCGGCACGAGGTTCGCGTTGGCGATCAGCACGCGCGGCGCGCGCGCGTGGGTCTTAAAGACCGCGACCGGCTTGCCGCTCTGCACGATGCAGCGTTTCGTCGTCCATGCAGCCGCCGCAGCGTGCGCACGATGGCGTCGAACGCCTCCCACGAGCGCGCGGCGCGGCCGTTGCCGCCGTAGACGACGAGATCGTCCGGACGCTCGGCAACCTCCGGGTCGAGGTTGTTCATCAGCATGCGCATTGCGGCTTCTTGCGGCCACCCTAACGCGCAGATCTCTGCTCCGCGCGGCGCGCGCACGGCGCGGGGGCCGGCCATCAGCGCTCATGAGCCGCAGAATTCTTTGAGGCGATAACAAGACCTCTCGAAAGCGGCAGAGAATGGCGCTTTCCGCATGTACTGGACGGATGCCGCGCTCAGACGCTCGGTCTTCGCTCTTGCGATTGCCGCCGGATGCGTACTCGCCTCGGCGCGCCGCTCTCGCCGGCACGACCGGCTCGTTGACCGGCATCGTCGTGACGCAGCACCGGCGCGCCGATCGCGGGCGCGCACATCGCGGTCGCCAGCCCGTCGCAGACCGCAACCGTCACGAGCGACGCGTCGGGCCGCTTCGCCATCCTCTCGCTCGCTCCCGACACCTACACGATCACGGTGACCAAGGACGGCTTCGACACCGTCGACGATCACCGGCATTTCGATCTTTGCCGATCAGGTCGCAGACGATCCGCGTCGCCGCTCGACGCCGTCGCTGCACGACGATCGCTCACGTGACCGCGCGCTCGTCGATGGACCTCGTCAAGCTCCGGGACCACGACCGACGTCTATTCGGTCAACTCGACCGTAACGCAGGCCGCAGCCGGCCTCGGCGGCGGCGGTAACTTCAACAACGCGTATTCGGCCATCGCCGCGGTACCCGGCGCCTTCGTTCCGCCCAACCAGCAAGGGCTGGGACCAGACGGTCTACATTCGCGGCGGCAGCTACGATCAGATCGGCTACGAGTTCGACGGCGTTCCGGTGAACCGTTCGTTCGACAACTATCCCGGCGGCACGGCGGGCACGCTCGGACAGCAAGAGCTGCAGGTCTACGCCGGCGGCGGAACTGCCGGCGAGAGCCGCCAGCGGCCTAGCCGGCTTCATCAACCAAGTAATCAAGACCGGCACGTATCCCGGATACGCCAACGCGGACGGCGGCGTCGGCACGCCGACCTTCTATCACAGCACTGCAGGTCGAAGCCGGCGGCGCGACGCCCGACCGCTCTTCTCCTACTACGTCGGCGTCGGCGGCTACAATCAAGATTACCGCTATCTCGATCAGTTCAACGGGTCGAACCTCGGCGACGTCTGGGGTTATCCCGCGATCGCCTTCAACACGACGCAACCTCTACTTCGGCGGCGTGTTCCCGACGTGCGGATACACCCCGCCGGCAGCGGCTCGGGCTGTTACGGCGGCCCGAACGCATCGCCGGTCTACAATCCGTTACGGCTAACCCGGGTCAGCCGGGGACGATGACAGCTGCCGCCAGCGGCACTCGCCAACGATCCCGGCTGCTACCAAACGCTCTCGCCCGCCTACGCCAGCTACTCGAACATCGCGCGACCGCGAAAACGTCGTCAACCTCCATTTCGGCATCCCGCACCGGCACGACGCCGGCCGCGACGACGTGCAAGTGCTCTATAACGTGACGGCGATGCAGAGCTCAGTTCTACAGCTCGCAGAACGACCTCGGCCCGCACGTGATCAACCAGCTCAGCCAGGTCGATCTACGGTGAGAACGTTCCCGAGGTGTGGGGCGACTTCGTCACCTGGCCGAGCGGAACGACTTCGGTCAGAACCCGACGAGCGTCAAGGCCATCCCCTACTTCGATGCCGGGCTCGCCGGGTAACCGCTGCGCGAACGTCAACCCGTACGGCTTCGACTCTTCAGCCGGCGCCACGCTCCGGGCGAATGCCCGGCGGGAACGTACTCGACCGTGCCCGCCCGACGCGCGCGACGGCTTCTGGAACAACGCGTCGATCTTCAAACTGCAATACCAGCACAACATGGGCTCGAACGCCTATTTCCGCATTTACGGCTATACGTTTTACTCCGACTGGCTGCAGACGAGCCCGTTGAGTTACGGCACGCCGTTTTTCGGTTTCGGCGTACCTCGCTACGATTACGAGCTGGAGTCGCACACGCGCGGCCTCGCCGTTCACCTTCGCCGATCAGCTCGACTCCGCAGCACTCTGCTGACCTTCGACGTGAACTACACGACGGCGACGACCAACCGCTACAACAACACGAACTTCAACAACACCTCGGCACCGACGCGACCAACCTCACCAACGGTACGCAGTGCTTCGCCTGTAAACCGGAGACCTTCGTCGGCCAGCACTATCAGGCCGGGCCAGCCGGCGCCGTGCAACAGCCCGCTGACCAGCGGCTACGTTCATCGACCCCCGAACCCGGAAGCCCCGGCGTTCCCGGCGCGAACTGGCAGATCACGTACACCGGAAACTCCGGCTTCGTCAACAACGTCGTGCCGAACTTCACCTCGTTCGCGCTGCAAGATCTACTGGAATCCGACCGACAAGCTCAACGTCAATCTCGGCTTGCGCGGCGAAGATCTACGAATACAATCTCGCCAACACGACGAACAACGGCCAGAACTTCTGGTTCCTGGCCGGGCAGCGCGAGTTCTGCTACAACCCGGTCACGCTCGCGCCGTACTTCATTCCGTCGACAGCCCGCCAGCGGGCGTCCGCCGACGCCGTTCATCGGCTTCAACTGCCCCATCGACAACTCGATTCCCGCGCATCCCGTGCAGACGGTCCACCCCGACGGCAAAGACGGCCACCTGCTCCTGAGCAACAACTACAGCCCGACGCTAGCCGACTACGCGCTTTACGCCGCAGCTCGGCGCGACCTACACCATCAATCCCGACACCGTCGTGCGCCTCATCGCCGGGCGTTACGCGCAAGAGCCCGAGACGTATCAAGTGCAGTACAACGCCAAGGACAACAATCTCGCGTACGATCTCTTCCAAGCCTTCTGGCAGTACGGCTACACGACGCCCAAGCACGACCCGCTCGTGCAGTATTCCGACAACTACGACGCGTCGTTCGAGCGGCGTTTCAAAGGCACCGACATGTCGATCAAAGTCACGCCTTATTACCGTTACGCGACCAATCAGGTCTACAGCATCGGGTTGCCGTTCGGTCTCAGCGGCGGCCTCAACTCGGGCGTCGAGCGCGTCGACGGCGTCGAGATGGAGTTCACGAAAGGCGATTTCGACAAGAACGGCCTCTCGTTCTTGATCTCCTACACGTACACCAACGCCGCCGAGAAGTGGGCGAATTATCCCGGGACGACGCTCAACCCGATCGATCCGTTACAACCAGGACATCGAGAACTTCAACGGGCTCACTAAAGCCGGCGGAGGCTCGCGCTGTTACGATCAACAACAACGCGGAACGTGATAGCCGATCCAGGCGTGCAAGCCGATCAAGCCGGGCTACAATCCGCCGATCCTCAACCCGTACTACAACATGTCGCCGCAGCCGCTGCTCGACCGCAACGGCTGGTATCCCGTAGGCCTCGACTATGCCTACCTCTCGCCCAACGTGCCAGCGCCATCGTCAACTACAAGCACAATCGCTTCACGATAACGCCGGCGGTCACGTTCAACGAAGGCCAGCCGTACGGCAATCCCGCCGACGTCAACGGCCTCGATCCGCGCACCTGCAGCGGCAACTCGGCGAAGATTCCGACGGCCGACCCACATAAGAAGTCAGGCCGACTATACGACCTGCGGCCTCGCCGCGACGCAGAACGGCACCGGCGCCGGCATCCTCTAGATTCCCGACCCGCAGACCGGCGTGTTCGACGGTTTCGGGGCGTTCCGTCAGCCGAGTCAAGCTGAATCTGAGCCTGCAGATGAGCTACCAGATCTCGCCGCGCATCAAGGCCAACGTGCTGTTGGCCAATCTCATGAACGCGTGCTTCGGCGGATCGTCTGAGCCCTGGAGCGGCTCTTCCCGCCCAACGGCTACACCTGCGGGTACGCCAACAACTACTACTACGTGTCGAACTTCTACAACGGGCGCTCGCCCAACGATCGCGCGGCCAACGGCGTTCCGCTCAACCCGGCCTTCGCGCAATCGCTTACATTCCGGCGTACGCCGACACGAACTCGTTCGTGCTGCCGAACCCGTTCAACGCCTACTTCTCGGTAAACGTCACGCTGTAACGCGGCGCCCGACGGCCGATTCGGCCGCTTCGACGAGCCGATGCGAGCGGATCAGGTCGCGCGCGGCGACGATGTCCGGCGCGGGGCTGCGGTCGTTGGTCCAAGGAAGCGATCGTCTGCAGCGCGAGGTCGTGCGCGGCGGCGGTGCCCCGCCCGAGCCGCAGCGGCCGACGGAACTCGGCGGCGGCCATCGCTCCCAGCAGCTCGCAGGCCAGCGCGCCCTCGACGTTGTCGAGCACGCGCACCAGATTGTTCGCCGAGGTCATCCCCATGCTGACGTGATCCTCTTGGCCGGCCGAGGTGGGGATCGAGTCGACGCTGGAGGGCCAGGCGTAGACCTTGTTCTCGTTGACGAGGGCGGCCGCGGTGTACTGCACGATCATCAGCCCGGATTGCAGCCCGCGGCGCCGCACCAAGAAGAGCGGCAGGCCGCGGTCTTCCCCGTTGAGCAGCAGGTAGAGCCGCCGCTCCGCGATCGAGGCGAGCTCGCAGATCGCCATCTTGAGCACGTCGATCGCCAATGCGATCGGCTCGCCGTGGAAGTTGCCGCCCGAAACGAAGTCGCCGTCCTCCGGGAAAGACGAGCGGGTTGTCGGTAACCGAGTTCGCCTCGACCTCGGTCACGCGCCGCACGTAGGCCGTGGAATCGCGCACGGCGCCGTGTACGACGGGAACGCAGCGGAACGAGTACGGGTCTTGCACGCGCTCGCACTCGGCGTGCGAGTGCACGACCTCCGAGCCGGCGAGTAACTCGCGAAGGTTCGCGGCGACGCGCTCTTGCCCGGGATGCGGGCGCAAATCGTTGAGCCGCCGGTCGAAGACTCGATCGCTGCCGAGATACGCCTCGAGCGACATGGCGGCGATCACGTCGGCCGCGGCGGCGAGGCGCTGCGCGCGCATGATGCCAAGCGCGGCGATCGCGGTCATCACCTGCGTGCCATTGACCAGCGCCAGGCCCTCTTTGACTCCCAGCACGATCGGCCGCAGACCCGCCCGTTCCAGTGCCGCCGCGCTGGGCATCCGCTCGCCTTCGTAATACGCCTCGCCTTCGCCGATCAGCGTTAGCGTCATATGCGCCAGCGGAGCGAGGTCGCCGCTGGCGCCCACCGATCCTTGGGAAGGCACGACGGGCGTGACGCCCCGATCGAGCATCGCCAAGATCAGATCCAGCGTCGCTTGCTTCACGCCCGAATGGCCAGCTGAGAGCGAGTTGGCGCGCAGCACGCCGGCCGCGCGCACGTATGGAACGGCCAGCGGCTCGCCCGTTCCGGCGGCGTGGCTGCGAACCAGGTTGAGCTGCAGCTCGGCGGCGTCTTCCGGGGCAACGGCCACCGTGGCGAGCCGTCCGAAACCGGTGGTGACGCCGTAGATCGCTTGGCCGGCGTCGAAGCTGCTCTCGACGAACTCGCGCGCGCGGACGACGCGCCGCCGTGCCGCCTCGGTGATGGCAACCGGCGCGCCGAGAGCGACTGCCTCGATGCCTTCGAGGTGGTGAGACCGTCGGCCCGTCGAGCTCAGAATTTCGCCCAATCGACTTTCGCCGGTTTCGCGAACGGCGGTCCGTTTTGGATGACGATCGTTTCGTGATCGCGCAGCACGATGTCGCGCGGGTCGCGCCCGTGCCAGGGCGTGCCGTTCACCCAGATCTCCAGCCGCTTGCCGTGTCCCGCCGAGACGTTCGAGGCCGCCGTCCAGCTCAGGTCGGGGCCCCAGACGTCGAAGAAGTTGCCCAACGTGAAGGTGCGCTTGACGGGTGACTCGATGTGAATGACGCCGTCGGCGGTGTGCGTGTGCAGCCAGTAGAGGCAGTTGCCGTCCTGCGACATCCCGATGCCCTGCGGCACCTGCGAGACCTTCGCCGTGATCGTATATCTGCAGTTGCGAGTGGAGGTGTTCGACCGCTCCCTCTTGACGATCGCAGGGAATGCCGTCGATCGGCAGGGTTCCAAAGAAGCTCTGCGCCACGTGCGTGGCGACTCGCCCCGAGCAGCGCGGCAAAGAAGCGTCAAAAGCGCCATGTCGTCTGCGTCTTCGACGTGCATAACGAAAAAAACTTGTGGACAGCTTGTGAATTGCGCCGAGGGGACGCTTGAACACCACGCCTTTACATGTTACTCTTTGCGAGCTTCGATTCAAACCGAAGTGCGACGAACGTATCGCTCGCGGCCGCTGCAGACACGTGAAACGTTGCGATGAGTGACGATCCGTAGCAACAGCCAAACCGCCTGCCGGCGTCGGTGGGGCTCTCCCACCAGGTGGCCAAACAGGCGAGGCAGGTGAGTGAATGCGTCAGGGCCCGTTGAGCCACTGCTTCGACGGGCCCTGTTAAATTCGGTCATCCGTGCGCGCTCCTACTCGCGCGCTTTCACGCTCGTTCGAGGCGGCTCGACGCGACGCGTGAGCCTTCAGCCGCGATACTTTGACGTGACCTCGTTGGCGAGCGCGGCGATGCGTTGGCGCGCCGATGCTGGCTCGACGATTTCGGCTTGAGCGCCCCAGCCCAGGACCCAGCGGACCATTTCGTCGACGTCGGCAACGCGTAGACGATGTCCACCGCGCCGTCGGGCAGCTGCTCGATGCGCCGGCTCGGCGACGATGCGCGCGGCGGTGGCGGCCTTGGCGACGCGCGGCTCAAAATGCACGCGCACCGCCGTGGTTTCGTCGTTGTGCAGCACGCCGCTGATCGAGGCGCCCGCATAAGCTTCGATGCTGAAATCGGCCGGTCGCACGAACGTCTTGCCCAGCACCTTGGGCTCGCTGACGCTGTCGACGGCGAACGTGCGTTTGTCCTTTCGCTTGTGATCGAAAGCGACGCAGTAGACGCGTCCGGCGTTGATGACGAAGCCGTAGGGGTCGACGCTGCGCGACGAGTTACGCCCCTCCTTGTCGCGGTAGGTGAAGCGCACGCTGCGCGAGGAGCGTTGGGCGGACGAGAGGAGCGAGAAGGCGCGCTCGCCGCGCTCGTCGAGCGCGAACCTCAGAGAGCCGAAAGGTCACCGGGGATGCGGCGTCGGCCCGCGCCTGCGCGCCGCGCGCGGCGCTGCCGACGAGCTTCTCGGCGACGTCGTCGATCGAGGCGCCGATCGTGCCGCCGATACTCGCGCCGAGCGAACGCAGCGCGACGAGGCCGAATAGCTCGCCGCTGTTGAGGTCGAGGCGCTTGAGGCTGTAACCTTGCGCGAACCGATAGACGTTGGCCGCGCGATCGAAATAGAGCGGGAAGCCGGCATTCGCCAGCATCGCGAGGTAGCGGCGTAGGCTGCGCGTGCTCGGCCGGCGGTCGCCCTCGGCGATCTTCTCCTTGAGGTCCTCGAACGAGCATTGTCCCTGGTCGATCGCGTTGAGCAACCGCACCAGCAAGATAACCTTCGACTCGTAGTCGGAGCTCATCGATTCGCCGCGGGCTGCGGCTTGGGGAAGCAGCCGTCGGGCGCGGTGATCGGCTGGCGCCGCCGCGATCGGCGGCGTCGGCGGTAACGCCGACGCGCACCGGGTAGAAGGAGCCGCCGTCGGTCATCGTCTGCACCACCATGGAGGTCTGGCCCGGCGGTACGCTTATCGGGGTAATCTGGTAGCGCGAAGGCACGCGCACGCAGCCGACGTTCGACGAGGTTGCCGCCAATCAGAAAGCTGGCACGTGCCGGACCGGCCAGCGGCTGCAGGAAGAGATAGGCGGGGCTGGGCGCGCCGCTCGAGTTCTGTAGCGTAAGGGCGATCGTATGGATCACGCCGTAGTCGCCGTAATCGTGGCCCGCAGCTGAGGCGTCGACGTTGGGCGGCGTCGGATCGGTATCGCCGAGCACGGTCGTCGCGTCGTCGCCGCCGGCCGAGTACGTCAAGTTCTCCGTCCCGAAATCGGCGATCGAGAAGACGCCGGTGCGATGGTGGCCGTCGCCCTCGAGTACGGGTCCGGCGAGCAGCGCCGCCGGGTCGACGCCCGGCGAAACGCCGAGCACGGTCACCGTAACCGGACCTCCGGAGAGGACGCGCACGTCGGCGGCGCCCGCGACGAGCTGGCGCGCGCTCATCGTGAGGTCCGTCATGAAGTATGGCCGGTCTCCCGAGAGCTCGAGGACGATCCCTTCGTGCTGGCCCTTCGTCAACAGAAACCTTTTGGTGACGCTCTGCCCGACCGTCATCACGTCGGCGTTCGGGCCGGCCGTTGCATCGATCAGCTGCACCTGCGCCGGCGCGTCGGAAGCGCTCTGCAGCGCGACGACGAGGCGCCGCGGGTCGCCGGCGTCGTCGTGGTAGTAGTAAAGGCGGGTGGGCTGCGCGGCCGAGATGGTGCCGCGATAGAGCACGCCGTCCTGCGTGAGGTGCTCGGGATCGTCGTCGTAGAAGAGCAGCGCGGGAGAGAACGGCTGCATCGGCGCGTTCTGTACGGTGACCGTGGTGCTTCCGTTCTGATCGAAATACTGACCGTTGCCCGCGATCTGCACGGGAACGACGAACTGCGCGCTCCCGCCCGGCTCGAGCGGCGCCGGCGGCGCGCTCACGGTGCCGAACGTGACGGCCGCTCCCGGCATCGCCTGCGTGAGGCGCGTCACCCACCGCGTCACGGCAGCTGCAAGCCAGTCGGGCTGCGCGGGATCGCCGGTTACGGTGAGCGTGGTCTGCGGCACGATCGTGCCGGCGTTGAAGGCGACGCGTATCGCGACGTCGCCGCTCGCGCCGGTCGCGTCGGTGACGTGCAGCACGTCGCTGCCCGTCGCCTGCGTCGCCGTGATCGTGACGCTCGTTCCGGCGGGGTCGGCCGTAACGGTGACGAGCTTGCGGTCGAGCGTCAGCTGCAGCGGCGCCACCGCGCCGCCGATGGCGACGATCTGCTGCTGCGCGGGGTTGAGATTGACGCTCGCGGGCGTGACGATCAGCACCCCGGTGGGCGCGGGTGACGGCGCTGCGGAAGCGGCCGGGGTGACCTGCGCGAGCGCGAAGAGGGCGGCGAACAGCACGCTGCCACCCTTTCGCTTTCCGCTAGAGCGGAACTGCTACGTTATTGCGGGCTGCGAAGGCGGCGGTGCCGCGGGCGGCTCGACCGACGGAATCTTCGCGTACTTGAGCTTCTCGGGATCGTCGGGGTCGACGTCTGCGAGAATATGATCGCCCGAGCCGAAGTTGCCCTTGAGCATCTCTTCGGCAAGCTCGTCCTCGACCATTCGCTGAATCGCGCGGCGCAGCGGACGTGCGCCGAACTGCGGGTCCCAACCCTTCTTGGCGAGCACGCCTTTGGCGCCCTCGGTCACCTTCAGCTCCATCTCTTGCGCGCGCACCTCGCGCACGACCTTAGCCAGCTCGAGCGAGACGATCTGCTCGATCTGCTCGCGCGTGAGCTGGTGAAAGACGAGCACTTCGTCGACGCGATTGAGAAACTCGGGGCGGAAGGTCTGCTTGACCTCTTCCATCACGCTGTTCTTCATGCGCTCGTACGCCTTGGCTTCGTCGGCGGTCGACATGCGCTCGGGACGGAAGCCGATGTCGGTGCTCGTGGTCATCCCCGTGGCGCCGACGTTGCTCGTCATGATGATGACGCAGTTCTTGAAGTCGACCTGGCGGCCCTGAGAATCGGTGAGGCGCCCGTCCTCGAGCACTTGCAGCAGGAGGTTGAAGACGTCCGGGTGCGCCTTTTCGATCTCGTCGAGCAGTACGACGGAGTAGGGACGGCGGCGCACCGCTTCGGTGAGCTGGCCTCCCTCTTCGTATCCGACGTATCCCGGAGGCGCGCCGACGAGGCGGCTCACGGAATACTTCTCCATGTACTCCGACATGTCGATGCGGATCATCGACTCTTCGTCGTCGAACAGGAAGGCGGCGACGCTGCGGGCGACCTCGGTTTTGCCGACGCCGGTCGGCCCGAGGAAGATGAACGATCCGATCGGCCGGCTCGGATTCTTGAGGCCGGCGCGCGAGCGACGAATCGCGCGGGTGATCACGTTGACCGCCTCGTCTTGGCCGACGATGCGTTCGTGCAGCAGCTCGCCCATCTTGAGGAGCTTCTCCGTCTCGGCTTGCGCCAAACGGCTGACGGGAATCTTCGTCCACGACGCGACGATCTCGGCGATGTTCTCCGACGTTACTTTGAGGACGCGGTCGCTGGCGGCTTTGCGATCCCGCCACTCCTGCTCGAGCTGCGATTTCTCGAGACGCAGCTTCTCCTCACGGTCGCGAATCGTCGCGGCCTTGTCGAACTCTTGGTTCTTGACGACCGCCTCTTTCTCGGCGATCAGTTTGCGCAGCTGCGCGTCGGCCTCGCGAATCGCCGGCGGCGGCAGCGTGGCCTGCAGGCGAACGCGCGAGCTGGCCTCGTCGATGAGGTCGACGGCTTTGTCGGGAAGGAAACGGTCGGTGATATAGCGGTCGCCGAGCTTGGCCGCGCTCGCAAGCGCTTCGTCGGTGATTTGCACCTTGTGATGCGCTTCGTAGCGATCGCGCAAACCCTTGAGAATCTCGATGGTCTCCTCGATGCTCGGCTCGCCGACCATCACCGGCTGGAAGCGGCGCTCCAACGCGGAGTCTTTTTCGATGTGCTTGCGAAACTCGTTGAGCGTCGTCGCGCCGATGCACTGCAGTTCGCCACGCGCCAGTGCCGGCTTGATGATGTTGCTGGCGTCGATGGCGCCTTCGGCGGCGCCCGCCCCGACGAGCGTGTGCAACTCGTCGATGAAGAGGATGATCTCGCCGGCAGCGCCGCGGATCTCGTCCATCACCCGCTTCATGCGCTCTTCGAACTCGCCGCGGTACTTCGTGCCGGCAACCAGACCCGCGAGATCGAGCGTGATGACGCGGCGGTCGCGCAGCGGTTCGGGAATGTCGCCTTTGATCACGCGCTGCGCGAGGCCTTCGGCGATCGCCGTCTTGCCGACGCCGGGTTCGCCGATGAGGGCCGGGTTGTTCTTCGTGCGGCGGGAGAGAATCTGAATGACGCGTTCGATCTCGTTGTTGCGGCCGATCACCGGATCGAGTTTATTGTCGCGCGCGAGTTGGGTGAGATCGCGGCCGTACGCATCGAGCGTCGGCGTCTTGCTCTTGCCTTTTGGCGCGCTCGGTTGGCCTTCGGCGCCGAGCAGCGACGTCGTCTGCACGCGGACCTTCGCCGGATCCACGCCAAGGTTGGTCAGGACGCGCGCGGCGACGCCTTCGCCCTCGCGGATCAAGCCGAGGAGCAAGTGCTCGGTTCCGATGTAGTTGTGATTGAGCTGGCGCGCCTCCTCGAAGGCGAGTTCGATCACGCGTTTGGCCCGCGGCGTGAAGACCATCTCCTGCTGCACGGTCTGGCCGCCGCGGCCGACGATGGCTTCGACCTCCTGGCGAACCTTCGCCAGATTGACGCCGAGCGATTCGAGGACCTTCGCCGCCAGACTCTCGCCCTCGGAGATGATGCCGAGCAGTATATGCTCGGTTCCGATGTAATTGTTTCCGAGGCGCTGGGCTTCTTCTTGCGCGAGAACGATGCTGCGCCGCGCTCGCTCGGTGAAAGGCTCCCACATCGACATCGCTTTATCTTTCCTCCTAGTCCATTAACTCGAAACGCTCGCGCGAAGTTTCGAGGGTAAGCCGAGGGGCCCGCCCCTCCTGCCCTCCATAACGCCTTTCTAACCAAGGTTTGCCCTGCGGGCCGCGGAACCTCGCTTTCATGCCAACCGTCGAACAGGTCCGCGAAGCGCTCGTCGAAGTGATGGACCCCGAGCTGAATCTCGGCATCCTCGAACTCGGCCTGGTCTACGATATCGTGGCCGAGGGCGAAAGCGGTGAGAACGTGAGCGTTACGATGACGCTGACGTCGCCAATGTGCCCCGTCGGCCCGATGTTCGTGCAAGCCGTTAAAGAACACGTGATGGCCGTCGAGGGCGTGGAAACCGCCGCGGTCGAGATCACGTTCAGCCCGCCGTGGGATCCGCGCACGATGGCATCGGACGACGTCAAAGCGATGCTGGGGATCTGGTAGAAAAACCTCGGACGCCCCTCATTCCCCCTACTCGTGGCGAGAAGCGTCCGAGTTACGCACGCCCTTGCGGCCGCGCGAGCTTTACATTCCGAGCTTATAAGCTCCGGCGAGATCCTTCATCGCGGTGGTGAGGATCGCATGATACTGGGCGTTGACGCCGAGGCCGTACTTAGCGTCGATGTCCTTCATTACTTGGAGATGGATCGGGTGCGACACCAGCCGGTCGAGCATCACTTCGGTGTTGAAGCCCATCCCGGTCTGCCCGGCCTTCCACAGCGCGGCGGCTAGCGCGGGGCCGTTGCTGGGATCGGGGCTGGGCGCGCTGGGCAGCGCGACCTTCTTCTCGGTGACGATTTTAAGCGAGTCGCTCACGACGAAATCGAAGGTGGTCAGAAACTGTCCAACTTGATCTTTGCCGTACTGCTTGGTTAGCTTCGCGACTTCGGCCTCGAAGAGTTTGCCGGTGAGCACCTCGAGCAGTGTCGCGGTCTTGAAACTCTTAGGACCGCCGCCGGCCTCGATCATCGAGAGCGTCAGCGGCAGGTCGGGTGCGCCGGTATAGACGCAGCACGAGCCGGAGAAGCGGGTGGGTTCGTTGGAAATGTTGGGCATCATCGCCGCCGCGGCGGCGACGGGCAGCAGCATCGCTGCGGCGAGAGCGAACGCGGCTACGGATTTGGCGTTTCGCATGGGTTCCTTTCTCGAGCGAACTGCTCGCGACGAAGAAGTTGTCGCTAGAAGGAACGGTCCTCGGCGGCGCCTGGATTTAGAAGACGGTGACGGCGATCGGCTTGGTTGTCGGCTGCTTCGAACCGCCCGCGGGCTCGACGCTGACGGCCACTGCGGCCACGCCAAGCGCCGATTCAGGCAGCCGGACGATGGTTTCGTCGCGATCCGTGGGAGTGAACGTAATCGAGGGCGCCATGCGCTTCGAGCCCTTCGGCAGCGTCCAGGCCTGATACACCTTGCCCGGCGGCGGCGTGGCGAGCGTCGGCAATGCGACGTACAAGTGGCTGCCCCGCACGAAGACGGCGCCGCTGCCGAAGCGGTAGCGTTTGGCGTCGGCCGATGCGATATCGGCGAGCGCCTCCGACTGCGCGACCATCTGCGCCGTTTCGCGCTTCACGCGATTGTCGAGCGACATGTCGACGAGCAGCGCGCCGATCACGAAGACCAGGCTCGCCGCGATCGCGGCAAAGGTCTGCCAGCGGAAAGGTTCTACGCCGCTGCCGCGCTGCGACGCGCGCACGTCGCGCATGACGCGCGCTTTGAGCAGCGGTCCCGGAGAGACGTCGTCGGCGTACGATTCGGCCGATGCACCCAGCGCGGTAACGGCGGGCCGCAGGAGCCGGTACTCGGCACGGCACTCGGCGCAGCCTTCGATGTGCGCGGCAACGGCGGCCGCCTCCGCGGGCGTTAGCGCGCCGAGCGCGTAAAGGGCGACGTTGGCCAGCATCTCGTCGTGCGGCGTCACGATGCGGCTACCCCATCGAGTGCGGCGCGCAGCCGGCGCAGGCCGGTGCGGATGCGCGTCTTGACGGTGCCGAGCGGCAGCCCCGTCGATTGCGCCATCTCGTGATGCGTCACGCCGCCGAAGAAGCCCAGTTCGATCAGCTCGCGCTGCTCCTGCGGCAATCCGGCGATCGCGCTGCGCACCGATTCCGCATCGAGCCGCGCCAGTGCGGTATCTTCGAGCGAATCCTCGGCCGGCATCGCCGCAGGGATCTCTTCCTCGGGCCGGGCCGCGCGGGCGCGCAGGGCGTCGAACGCGCGATTGCGGGCGACCCGCACGATCCACGCGCCGAAGTTACCGGCTGTGAAAACGTCGGGATGAGTCCATAGCTTCATGAAGACGGCTTGCGTCACGTCCTCGGCGGCGGTGCGGTCGGAGAGCACGCGCATCGCGACGCCGTAGACGAGGCGATGGTACTCGTCGTACAGCTTTTCAAAGGCGCCGGCATCACCGCGCCTTACCCGCTCCATGAGCTCGACTGCATCACTCACGATAAACGCGCCGCAGCGTTGCGCGGATTCCTTCCCGGCTTACAACGCCGCTTGCCGCGGGTAAATACGCGTGGGAATCCCGGCAAATGCGGGATCTCCGCACTGCCAGAGCAAGAAGGAGTACTCGTCGGTGAGCAGCTGCTCGCTTTGGTT
This sequence comes from Vulcanimicrobiota bacterium, assembly GCA_963844705.1. Classification (GTDB taxonomy): domain Bacteria; phylum Vulcanimicrobiota; class Vulcanimicrobiia; order Vulcanimicrobiales; family Vulcanimicrobiaceae; genus Cybelea. The sequence goes on from CAWJPI010000001.1 coordinate 1,700,707, forward strand.
GCGTGAGGCAGCGAGGAAGCCGTGGCCGGCATCGTAGTCGACCCGCAACATGATCGGGCGCCCGCTCGTCGTCGCGCCCGCCAAGCGCGCGGTGAACTTTGCCAACTCCCACGAAGAGACGCGCGGATCGTTGTAGCCGGTGATCAGCATCACGCCGGGATAGGCGGTTCCGGGAACGACGTGCTCGTAGGCGTCCATCGCGTAGAGGGCGCGGAAGCCCGTCTCGTTCTTGACGGTGCCGAACTCGGGGATGTTCGGCGGCCCGTTCGGCGTGAACTCCGAACGCAGCGCGTTGCTCATGCCGACGACGTCGAGCGCCGCGGCGAAGAGGTGCGGCGCCGCCGTGATCGCGCGGCCGATCGTTACGCCGCCCGCGCTGGTACCCTCGCCGGCCAGGTGTGCGGGACTCGTGTATTTATGGGCGATCAGCCAGCGCCCGCAGCCGATGAAATCCTCCCACGTGTGCGGTTTGGTGGTAATCATTCCGGCGCGGTGCCAGGCCTCGCCGTACCAGCCGTCGCCGCGTGCGTGGCAGACGGCGAAGACGCCGCCGCGCTCCAACCAGGCGAAACGCGTGGATGAGAAGCTCGGTTCGAGCGTAATGCCGTACGCGCTATAGGCCGTCAGATACACGGGGTGAGACCCGTCGAGGCGCAGTCCTTTGCGGTAGACGAGCGAGAGCGGCACCATCGTGCCGTCGGCGCTGCGCGCCTGCACCTCCGAAGACGTGTACGGCGTCGTATCGACGTTGGCGAGCGCTTTGAGGTGTGTATCGGCGATCGCGCCGTTCGCGTCGGCGGCGTAGTAGAGCAGGGAGTGCGTCCATCCCGTGAGGCCGAATGTAACGCCCGGCTCGCGCGAATCGGTCGCGATGACGTTGATCGAGCCTCGGTACGGCATCGCGAGCTTGACCGCGTCGCCCGGCTTGCCGTCGGCCGCGAGCGCAACGCGCGAGATCTGCCCGAACCCGCCATCGCGGCTCTGCACGTACAATCCGTCGGCGGCGACGCCGATGTTCTCGATGACGGGGCGCCCCGCCGGGACGATCGTGTGCGCGTCCGCCATGTTCGGCGCGTCGAGCGAGGTGGAGACGACCTTGAACGTCGGTGCGTTTTTGTGGGTGAGAAGGTAGACGGTGGTGCCCTTGAGATCGTACCCGGTGACGTCGTCGCTCGTCGTCGCGACGGGCTGCCACGCGGCGCCGCCCGACTGCACCCCCGGCGAACGCACCGCGTAGATATCAAACTCGTTCTGCACGCCGTGAATGATCACGCCCAACATGTACGGCGAGACCGGTGAATAGACGATGACCGGAATGTCGGTGGCGGCGAACGCAATCTTCGGATCGACGCCGTAGCCGAAGACGGGAACGTCTTGGTCGGGATCGCGCCCGAGAACGTGAAGGTAGCAGACCGCGCGGGTCTCTTTGTCGGTAGCGGGCTCGCCGGGCTTCAGCTCCGGATAGCGCACGTAGTAGAACGACTTATTGTCCGGCAGCCAGCTGGTGACGCCGGCGAAGTACGAGCGCGAAATCGCGTCGGGAAGCACCCGGCCCGTTGCGGTCTCCACCACGTGAATCACGGCGTTCTCGGAACCGCCTTCCGAGATGCCGTAGGAAACGTACGAGCCGTCGAGCGACGGTAAAAAGTAATTGATCGTATAATGCTGGCCTGCGGAGGCCAGCGCCGCAGGATCGATCAGCACGCGCTCGCCGCTGCCGTCGACGTTGCGAACGTAGAGCTTGGGACTGTTATCGCCCGGCTTGATCTTCTCGTAGAAGTAGTATTGGCCGTCGCGCGTCACGCCGTTGACGCCGACGCCGGCATTGTCGAGCTGTTTGATGCGTTCGAAGAGGGCCTCTCGGGCCTGACCGAGGCGGCCGAGCACCGCCCGCGTGTAGTCGTTCTGAACTTTGAAAAATGCGACGACCGCCGGGTCGGACATGTCTTCGAAGTAGCGATATGGGTCGGTCACCGAGGTCCCGTACATCGTCTCTGCGACGGGTTTTTCCGGCGGAAGCGGCGGCGGCGACGGGAAGCCCGGTGGAACGGCGCCGAGCGCAGCGAGGGCGAGGACGCAGCACAATCTTCGAAGCATGGACGCCCTATTCTCGGAGCGTCGAGGAGGCCCCGCTGGGGCCGTGCAAAGGGTAGCGGCGTGAAGAGTCGCGCACAACGTTACGACGAACTCGAGGCTAAGCGTACCGAATCGGCCGTTCCCGCCGGCCCCGAGGCGCTGGAACGTCAGCACGCGCGAGGAAAGCTCTCGGCGGCCGAACGCGTGAGCGCGCTGGTCAACGACGGGTCGTTCGTAGAGTTCGACCGTTTCGTGGTCCATCGGGCCAACGCGTTCGGGCTCGACGAAAAGGAATTTCTCGGCGACGGCGTCATCACCGGACGCGCGACGATCGACAGCCGTCAAGTCTTCCTCTTTTCGCAGGATTTCTCGGTGCTCGGGGGATCGCTGGGCGAAGCCTTCGCCGAGAAGATCTGCAAGGTGATGGACCTAGCCGTCCGCACGGGCTCGCCGCTGATCGGCATCAACGACTCCGGGGGCGCCCGCATTCAAGAGGGCGTCGTCTCCCTGGGCGGCTATGCCGAGATCTTCTGGCGCAACGTCGCGGCCAGCGGCGTCATTCCGCAGATAAGTTTGATCGCGGGGCCCTGCGCCGGCGGCGCCGTCTACTCGCCGGCGATCACCGACTTCATCATTATGACCGAGAAGATCTCGCAGATGTTCATCACCGGGCCGGAGGTCATCAAGACCGTCACCGGGGAGGAGGTGACGTTCGAAGAACTCGGCGGCGCCCACACTCACGCCACGCGCAGCGGCGTAGCCCACCTCGTTGCAGAGAACGAAGAGCACCTCTTCGAGCTGACGCGCGAACTGTTCTCGTTCCTACCACAGAACAACGGCGAGCGTCCGCCCGAGTTCGACTGCGACGACGACCCGCAGCGCGAGGCGGCGCAACTCGACGACCTCGTGCCCGACTCGCCGAACAAGCCTTACGACATGCTCGAGGTGATTCGCGGCGTCGTCGACTACGGCGACTTCCTCGAAATTCAGCCGCTTTACGCGCAGAACATCATCTGCGGCTTCGGACGGATCGCCGGCCGCAGCGTCGGCATCGTGGGCAATCAGCCCAACGTGCTGGCGGGCGTTCTCGACACGCGTTCGTCGGTAAAGGCCGCGCGCTTCGTGCGCTTCTGCGACGCGTTCAACATCCCGCTCGTTACGTTCGTCGACGTGCCTGGATTCTTACCCGGCACCGATCAGGAGTACGGCGGCATCATCCTTCACGGCGCCAAGCTGCTCTATGCTTTCGCCGAAGCGACGGTGCCGAAGATCACCGTCATCACGCGCAAGGCGTACGGCGGAGCCTACGACGTGATGGCCAGCAAGCACATTCGCGCCGATCTCAACTTGGCGTGGCCGACGGCGGAGATCGCCGTGATGGGCGCGGAAGGCGCGGTAAAGACGATCTTCCGACGCGAGATCGCCGCGGCCGCTGATCCCGCAGCGAAGATGGCCGAGCTCATCGCCGAATATCAGGAGCGCTTCTCGCATCCGTACATCGCCGCGGGGCGAGGCTACGTCAACGACGTGATCGAGGCGCGCAAGACTCGCGGCGCGATCGCCGGCGCACTCGAAATGCTGCGTAACAAGCACGTTCCGCTGCCCGATCGCAAGCACGGCAACATCCCGCTGTAGCAAAAAGGCGAGCTGCGTGCAGCTCGCCTTTCTCTTACTTCGCGCGCGGTTTTAGAGCGCGGAGATGCCGTTGGGCGTGCCCCAACCGTTGGGCGAAGAGTACGTGCCGTACTCTTTGGTGCCGGCGTTGCACAGATAGGTTCCCCCCAGGCTGGCCGGGCATTTGCTCAGGTTACCGGTCTTGATCACGTGGAAGAATTTCTTCTTGTCCTTGGCCGAGAGCTTCCAGAGGTTCTCACCACCCGTCAGCTTCGAGGCATTTCCGGCAAGGCCGTACATTCCGGCGACCAGCGGAGAAGAGATGCTGGTGCCGTCAACGGTGATCCAGCCGCCTTCGCTGTCGGTGTCGTATTCGGCGGCACTGACCGCGACTGCCGCGATATCGTTTCCGGTGCGGAACTTGCACTTCGGATCGGTCTGCCAACTCGGCTTGGTGACGACGGAGCAACCGCCGCCGCTATCGGGCCAGACCACTTCCTGGAAGCTCTTGCCGCTTCCGGAGAGGAAGGTTCCGCCAACGGCAGCGACCGTCGAATAGTCGGCCGGGTCTTGCTCGCCGTAGCCGGAGTCGCCGGCGCTCGCGAGATAGAGCGTGTTGGGCTTGTCGAACGAGCCGCCCGACGAGCTTCCGCCGCCGCCACCCCAGCTATTGCTGATGATGTGCGCTTTGAGTTTGACGGCCTCTTCCTCTGCGAGGTAGAGATTCGTGCCGCTGTTGTCGTCGGCTTCGATCAGATAGATCGTGCAGTTCGGACAGCTCGCCGAAACCATCTCGACGTCGAGGTCGATCTCGACGCCCCAGCCCGGGCTATTCGAAGGATAGTTGCTCTGTTGTCCGGTCTGGTTGAATTTCTTGAACGTGCCCTTGCTGAGACCGAATTCTTTCCGGTAGACGGCGAGGTCGCTCGCGACGTCGGGGTTGTCGTACGCATCGACGATGGCGACGATCTGCCCCTTGCCCTTCGTCTTCCAAGGCAGGTTATAGCGGCTCTCGAGCGAGGCGGGCTGCCAGCCGGCGATGTTGGGTCCGGCGGCCCTATTCTCAAGAAGAACGTCGCAGTGCATGTAGCCGGGCTGGGTCAACGGGCACGCGCGATGCGCGAGGCCCTTCGCTTCCCACTGCGGCATGTTTTGGGTTTGACCGGCTATCGACGGGAGATTGCCGGTGTTTGCGGCATTGCAAGCCGCAATGGATAGCGCTGCCGCGATCGGCAGCATGAGTCTAAGCGCGCTTTTCACAAATTGCTCCTTATTATTGCCTGGTTACCGCGGGGGAGACGGTAGCCATCCCCCATTTGACGCTTGGAAGCGAGCGCCTCCACCCGGGGCAGGACGCCCGCCCCGGCGCTGGTATGTAGCGCTTCGTGAATCTCTTGGAAGGCAAGCGCGCGCTAGTAACGGGCGTGGCAAATCGCTGGTCGATCGCGACGGGCGTCGCTCGGAGGCTCCACGAGAACGGCGCCGCCATTGCCCTTACCTACCAAGGCGAGCGAGTGCAGGACGAGGTCGAGAAGCTGGCCGGCGAGCTGGGAGCGGCTCCCGTCTTCGAATGCGACGTCTCCAGCGATGCCTCGCTGGCCGCGATGCGCGAAGCCTTGGCGCAGCGTTTCGGTCCGCTCGACGTTCTTGTCCATTCGATCGCATTTGCCAACAAGGAAGATCTCGCCGGCAAGGTCTTCGACACGTCGCGCGCAGGTTTCGGCTTGGCCTTGGACGTCTCGGCCTACTCGTTGATCGCGCTGGTCAGCGCGCTGCGCGACGGACTGGCGGACAGCGCGTCGATCATGGCCCTCACCTATTTGGGCGCGACACAGATCGTGCCCAACTACAACCTGATGGGCATCGCGAAGGCGGCGCTCGAGGCGACCGTCCGCTACATCGCGTTCGACATGGGCGAGCGGGGCATACGCGTTAATGCGATCTCCGCGGGTCCGATCAAGACCGCGAGCTCGCGCCAGGTCGGCGGCTTCTCGAAGATCCTCGACGTCGTCCCCAAAGTGGCGCCGCTACGCCGCAACGTGACCGCCGAAGACGTAGGCAACATGGCCGTCTTTCTTGCGTCGGATCTGGCGTCCGCGGTGACGGCCGACGTGCATTTCGTGGACGCCGGCTACCACGCGATGGGAATGTATCCGCCGCAGTAAGGCCGTGTTTAGCAAACTGCTCGTTGCGAATCGAGGCGAGATCGCGGTTCGCGTCATCCGCACGGCGCGCGAGATGGGCATTGCGACGGTCGCCGTCTACTCCGACGCCGATCGCGATGCGCTGCATGTCGCGCTGGCCGACGAAGCGCGGCACATCGGTCCGGCCTCGCCGGCCGCAAGCTATCTCGACGGCGATAAGCTGATTGCCGTTGCGCGCGAGTGCGGCGCGCAAGCCGTACATCCCGGGTACGGTTTCCTCGCGGAGAACGCGGCCTTTGCGCGCGCCGTGGCCGCCGCGGGGCTGACGTGGATCGGCCCCCATCCCGACGCAATCGCCGCGATGGGCGACAAGCTGCGCGCGCGCCAGGCGATGTGCGACGCGGGCGTTGCGTGCGTGCCGGGCGGACTCGAAGCCATCGCCGACGTCGCTGCGGCGCAGGCGGCCGCGAGAGAGTACGGATTGCCGCTCGCGCTCAAAGCGTCCGCCGGCGGCGGCGGCAAGGGCCTCAAAGTCGCGCGCAGCGAGGCCGAGATCGGGCCTGCGTTCGAGACGGCGCGCCGCGAAGCGCGCGCATACTTCAAAGACGACACGATCTACGCCGAGCGCTATCTCGAGAATCCCAAACACGTCGAGCTCCAAGTTCTCGCCGACAAACACGGCAACGTGATTCACGTCGGCGAGCGCGACTGCTCGCTGCAGCGCCGTCATCAGAAACTCTGGGAGGAGACGCCCGCGCGCATCCCCGAGAGCGTGCGCGCGAGGATGCGCGAAGCGGGCGTGCGCGCTGCTAAGGCCATCGGCTACGACTCGGCCGGAACCATCGAGTGTCTCGTCAGCGGCGACGAGTTCTACTTTCTCGAGATGAATACGCGCATTCAAGTGGAGCATACGGTGAGCGAAGCGATCTCCGGGCTCGACCTCGTGCGCGAGCAGATTCGCGTCGCGGCCGGCGAGCCGCTGCGCTTGACGCAGAGCGACGTCGCGTTTCGCGGTTTCTCGATCGAAGGGCGCATTAACGCCGAGGATCCCGCCGCCGATTTCCGGCCGGCTCCCGGGAGGATCGAGGCCTATCGCGAGCCCGGCGGCCCGGGCGTGCGCATCGACTCCGCGGCATATGCCGGCTGGATAATTCCGCCCGACTACGATTCGCTGCTCGCCAAGCTCGTCGTGTGGGCGCCCTCACGCGACGAAGCGCTCGCGCGCCTGCGCCGCGCGCTCGACGAATACGTCATCGACGGTCTGCCGACCACGGTCCCGCTGCTGCGAGCGCTCTGCGATCTTCCCGCCGTGCTCGACGCCTCCTACGGAACCGCCACGCTGGAGCGCTTCGCCGCGACCTTCAAACCCGCAGCGCGCAACGGGCCGCGCCTGCCGGCTCTGGCGGCACCGGCTACGCAACGCCGCCTGGCGCCTCGTCTGAGCGCGGCGCGCAAGCGCGAAACGGCCTCGAGCGACAACGAGGTCCGCTCGCCGATGCACGGCCTCGTCGTCGAACTCAGCGTAGCAAAAGGCGACCCCGTTGCCGAAGGGCAAGTCGTGGCGGTCATCGAGGCCATGAAGATGATGAACGAAATCCGCGCTGCGAAGGCCGGGGTCGTCAACACGATACACGTAAGCCCGGGCTCGACGGTCGAGAGCGGCTCGTCGCTGATGACGATGGCGGGCGATGAGAGCGACTGAGACGAGGATTTTGGCGGCCGCTTTGCTAGCCGGTTGTTCGGGGCAGCCCGCGATCGGGGTGCCGCAAGCAACGCAGACGGCGGTCGCGCGAAGCTCGACTGCTCTCTCCGCAAAAGGCCTCATCTACGCGTTCGGGTCATTCAAAGCCGGAGACGCGGCGATCTTAGCCTACCCGAATGGAAAGCTCGTCGCGACGTTTTCCACGGGAATAGGTTTCGGCAGCGCTTGCTCCGACAGCCGCGGCAACGTTTTCGTGGGCGGCGAAGCGGTCTCTGCGGCGCCCGTAATCGCCAAGTACGCCTACGGCGCAACGTCGCCGTCAAAGACGGTCCTTTTTGGATCCAACGGGGGCGTAGTCTCATGTACGGTCAACGGCGCGACGGGCAACGTGGCGGCAGCGGTCGAGTACGGCGCCAGCGATTACTCCATCGCCGTCCTGCCTCACTTTGCGGACCGGCCGAAGATTTATCAAGACTCGTCGATCCCGATCGTCCTCTCCGCGGGCTACGACGGCAGCGGCAATCTTTTTATTCTGGGGACGGATTCGAGTTACCGCCGTTACTCGCTGGCAGAGCTTCCAAAGGGCGGCACGTCGTTTCGCGCGATTTCGTTGAAGCTCGGCTCCGGGCGAGCGAGAACCGTTGCGTGGGACGGTGCGGAGCTGACCATCGAAGGCCTCCATCACGGCCCATACAAGGATTCGTGGGCGCAAATCGTCTACGTGCTGCACATCTGGGGAACGAAAGCCAAGGTCGTCAAGAAGATCCCCTTCGACGGGCTCGATCGCAGCAATGAGCCCTCGCCCAGTACTATCGTGCCCGCCCTCGGAATCATGGCCGTTCCTACCGGCGAGATTCACCTTTGGAACTATCCCTCCGGCGGAAAAATGATCGCTAAACTCCATACCGGCGTAGGCCCGACGTATACGGCAACGCTCGCCGTACGGTCGCCGCAGTAGACGTGGCCCGCGACGTCAACGATTCCGGCGTTCCGATCGCGCCCGCCTACGACGCGGTCGAGGGGCCGCCGCACGAGCTCGGCGAGCCTGGCGAGTATCCGTTCGCGCGCGGAATTCGCAAAGATATGTATCGCGGACGGCTCTGGACGATGCGCCAATACGCCGGCTTCGGGACCGCCGCCGAATCCAACGCCCGCTACCGCTACCTGCTCGAGCGCGGCCAGACCGGGCTCTCCGTCGCCTTCGATCTGCCGACGCAGCTCGGCTACGATTCCGACGCGCCGCAGGCGCGCGGCGAGGTGGGTAAAGTCGGCGTCGCCATCGACTCGATCGCCGACATGGAAACCTTGCTCGACGGCGTTCCGCTCGACCGCGTGACCGTCTCGATGACGATCAACGCGCCCGCCGCGATCCTTCTCGCGCTGCTGCTGGCGGTCGCGCGGCGGCGCGGCATCGCGTTCTCCAAGCTCGGCGGCACCGTGCAGAACGACGTGCTCAAAGAGTACGCCGCGCGCGGTACCTACATCTATCCGCCGAAAGCGTCGATGCGGCTGGTGACCGACGTGATGGCCTACTGCGCGCGCGAGGTGCCGCAGTGGAACGCGATCTCGATCTCCGGCTACCACATCCGCGAAGCGGGCTCGACCGCGGTCGAAGAGATCGCCTTTACGCTCTCCAACGGTAAAGCATATCTGCGCGCGGCGCAAGAGGCCGGAATCGCGCTCGACGAGGTCGCTCCGCGCATCTCCTTCTTCTGGAATGCGCACAACGACTTCTTCGAAGAGGTCGCAAAATTCCGCGCGGCGCGCTATCTGTGGGCGAAGATCGTGCGCGATGAGTTCGGCTGCAGCGATCGGCGCTCGCAGATGCTGCGCTTTCACACGCAAACCGGCGGCTCGACGCTCACCGCGCAGGAGCCCGAGAACAACGTCGTACGCGTGACGCTGCAGGCGCTGGCGGCCGTGCTGGGCGGAACGCAATCGCTGCACACCAACGGCAAGGACGAAGCCCTCGCCCTGCCGACCGCCGACAGCGCGCGCCTCGCGCTGCGCACGCAGCAGATCATCGCCTACGAGTCGGGCGTCGCCGACGTCGTCAACCCGTTGGCGGGCTCCTATTACGTCGAAACGCTCACCAACGAGCTCATCGCGCGCGCAGGGAAAATCGTCGCCGAGGTCGACGCGATGGGCGGCAGCATCGCGGCGATCGAAAGCGGCTGGATGCAGGCACGCATCGCCGATTCGGCCTACGTCGCGCAACAAGAGATCGAGCGCGGCGAAAAGGTCGTCGTCGGCGTCAACCGCTTCGCCGACGAAGGAGCGCAAGCGCCGATTTCGCTGCAGCGCGTCGACGACCGCCCCGAGCGCGAGCAGATCGAGCGGCTTTGCGCGCTTCGTTCCTCGCGCGACGAGCGTACGGTGCGGCAACGCCTCGAAGACGTGCGCGCCGCGGCCGCCGGCACCGCCAGCCTGATGCCCTGCTTCGTCAACGCCGTCAACGCCGGCGCGACGCTCGGTGAGATCTGCAACGTGCTGCGCGACGTGTTCGGCACCTATCGCGCACGGGAAGGCGTGGCGTAGTGGAGATCGACCACGTCGCCATCGTCGTGAAGGACCTCGAGGAGACGCTGGCGCTCTACACGCAGACACTGGGCTTCCGCGAAGTCTATCGCGAGATCGTCAACGATCAGGGCATCGAAGCGGTGGGGCTGGAGGCGGGCGGCTCCTACGTCGAGTTGATCCTTCCGCTCGACGAGTCGTCGCCGATCGCTCGCTACCGCGGCGCCGCGGCGACGAAGCTGCACCACACTGCGTATCGCGTCGCCGATATCGAAGCCGCGCTCAGCGATCTCAAAGCCAAAGGCGTACGATTGATCGACGAGCACGCGCGACGGGGCGCGCACGGCAGCTTGATCGCTTTCCTGCACCCGAAGGCGACCGGCGGCGTGCTCATCGAACTCTGCCAGCCCCATCCACGCAAGTAAGAGGAAATCGAACGATCCTTTGATCTCGGGAAGGCCCCAACGGCGGCGTCGCGCGCTCGCGTGGTCGGCGCTGGCCTCGGCGGTGGTTCACCTCGTCGTGCTGACGCTGCTCTTCTACGCCGTGCGGCAGATCGTGCCGCTGGGCGAGAAAGAACGGATTTCGCGGACGGAGGTCGTTACCGTCTCGCACGAGACGCCGCACAAGAAGCCGGCGCCCAAGCACGCCGTGCGGGTGATCGCGCAGCACGAGTCGGCGCCGGCGCGCACTCCGCGGCGCGAGCTTGCGAAAGAGGTCACCGTGAAGGCGCCGGCGTTGCCCAAGCAGCGCCCGACGATGGTCTCTCCCATCGAGCGCGACGAAGCCGGTTTCGAGCGCGAAGTCGCGCAGCTCAACCGGCAGAACGACGTGCACGCGATTCCGACGATCGATCCGGGATCGCAGGAGGCGCCGAGCAAGTCGTACCAGTTCGCGATCCCTTCGTCGCTGCGCGGGCAGGAGCACGGAAACGGCATTATCACGCCGACGCAGCGCTGGCAAGATCGCGGCCAGGACTGCTACTACGGCCGCTACGAGTTCACGTATCCCGACGGCGCTATGGAGAACGGCAACATCGTTTGGCCGTTCTGCTTCGATCCCGGCGACGATCCGTTCAAGCTGCCGCCCCACGACATTCCATTCCCGTTGCCGCAGCCCGGGTATCGTCTGCCGGCCGGCGAGGAGCTGCCTCCGATCGAAAAGTCCGTCTACGCGCAGTGGGCGGCGCGCAGCGGCGCGTCACCGCCGTAGCAGCGTCTGCGAGAGGCCGTTGAGCACGAACTGCACGGCCAGCGCGGCCAGAATGATGCCGAGTAGACGGCTGATCACGTGGATGCCGGTGGTGCCGATCACTTTGAGCAGAATCGTCGAGGCGCGCATGCATATCCACGTCACCGCCAGCGCCACCGCGTAGGCCAGCGCCACGATCGTGAGATCGAGGCGGTCGCCGCGCGAGAGATTGACGAGCAGCAGCACCGTTGCAATCGTTCCCGGCCCCGCGATCATCGGCACCGCCAGCGGAAAGACGGCCGGGTTTTCGTTCTGCGCGGCCTCGCGCTCTTCTGCCTCGGTACGCTTGGCGCCGGTCGGTCGCGCGAAGAGCATGTCGATGGCGATGAGGAAGAGCAGGATGCCGCCGGCGATCGTAAAGGCGCTCAGCGTGATGCCGAGCGAGTTGAGGATCAGACGCCCGAGCGCGCCCATGAACAGGATGACGATGCCGCCTACCAGCACCGCCTGGTCGACGATCTGGTTGCGTCGCTGCGGGGTGAGGCGCGACGTCGCCGCGATCGTCATCGGAATCATTCCAATTGGGTCGATGATGGTAAACGCGGTCGCAAACGCGGTGGCGACGAATGCTGCCTCCATGTTGCGACAGGGTATCCTTTCCGCGAGGCAAACGTCAAGGCCCGATGAGTACGGCGCGAAATGGTGACATCGCTCTCGCGTACGACGTGCAGGGCAGCGGGCCCGACCTTCTTCTGATAACGGGAACGGCGTCGACGCGAGCGATCTGGCAGCTCGTTCGCGAGGGGCTCGCCGAATCGTACCGCACGATCGCATTCGACAATCGCGACTCGGGCGAAAGCTCGATGGCCGGCGCCCCCTATACGCTCGAAGACCTCGCCGCCGACGCCCTCGCGGTACTCGACGACGCCGGTTCCACGCAAGCCCACCTGCTCGGGCACTCGCTTGGCGGCGCGATCGCGCAGCGGACGGCGCTGAGCTACCCGCAGCGCTGCCGTTCGCTGACGCTGGTCAGCTCGTGGGCGCGGGCCGACGACTACTCGCGCAACGCGATCGGCCTGCTGAAGGCGCTCAGCGCCGGCGTCGCCGACGATCGCACGCTTCTGGCTGCGATCATCTTCATCGGAGCCGGAACGACGACGCTCTCCGAGTGCGACCTCTGGGAGAAAGCCGACGTCGCGATGCAGATGGGCGGATGGGCACCGCGCGAAGCGCTCGCGCGCCAATGGCAGCTCGACCTCGACGTTGACACGATCGACGATCTCGGCGAACTCCGCTGTCCGGCGCACGTGGTGTGGTGCAACGAAGACCGCCTGCTGCCGCAGCCGCTCTCGAGCCGCATGTTCGAAGCGATTCCCAACGCCGCCGAGACGCGTATCGACGCCTGCGGCCACGTTCCGATGGTTGACGCACCGGAGGACTTCCTCGCTGCGGTTCTCGGGTTTCTCGACAAATCACCCGGCTCGGGATGAACGTCCGCAACGCGCACACGATCGAGGATCTGCGGCGCGGCGCGAAAAGGCGTCTGCCGCGCGCCGTCTTCGACTATATCGACGGCGGCGCCGATGGCGAGGTGACGATGGGCGAGAACTGCACGGTCTTCGACCGCGTGCGCTTTCGTCCGCGCAACGCCGCAGCGATGCGTGCGACCGATCTGCGCGCGACCGTGCTCGGAACCACGCTCGAGCTGCCCTTCTTGCTCGCGCCGGTCGGCAGCAGCCGCCTCTTCTTTCCGCGCGGCGAGTGCGTCGCCGCCGCGGAGGCCGGCAAGGCCGGTACCGCCTACGTGCTCTCGACGCTCTCGGGCTGCCGGCTCGAGGACGTGAAGGCCGCGTCGAGCGGCCCGGTATGGTTTCAGCTCTATCTGTTGGGCGGCCGCGAGGCGGCGCTCGCGTCGATTGCGCGAGCGCGCGCCGCGGGGTTTGGCGCGCTGGTGGTCACGATCGACACCGCGGTGGCCGGCCAGCGCGAACGAGATCTGCGCAACGGCGGGCGCGAGCTGGTGAGCGGCAATCTTTGGAAGATGCTGCCGCACGTCGGCCAGGTGGCCGCGCGACCGCGCTGGATGCTCGGCTTTCTGCGCGACGGCGGCCTGATGAAATTTCCCAACGTCGTGATTCCGGGCCAGGGCGTGCTGCCGTACGAGGACGTCGGCGCGGCGCTCGAGCGCTCGACGGTAACGTGGGAGGACATGCCGTGGATCGCGCAGGCCTGGGGCGGCCCGATCGTCATCAAAGGCGTGCTCTCCGAGCACGACGCGCGGCTCGCCGTCGAGGCCGGCGTTGCCGCGATCGTCGTCTCCAATCACGGGGGCCGACAGCTCGACTGCGTCGCGGCGACGCTGCAAGCGTTGCCGGAGGTCGTGCGCGCCGTTGACGGCCGCGCCGAGGTCTATCTCGACGGCGGCATCCGCCGCGGCAGCGACGTCGTCAAAGCGCTCTGTTTGGGAGCGCGAGCGGTGCTCGTGGGTCGCGCGTACGCCTACGGCCTAGGCGCCGCCGGCGGCCCCGGCGTTGCGAGAGCGATCGAAATCCTGCGCAGCGGGATCATCCGAACGATGCGCCTGCTAGGCTGCCACGAAGCACGCGCACTCGACGATTCGTACCTCGATCTGTCATCCTTGCAGTCGAAGGACGAGTAGCGATCGCGCATCGTTGCGTTCTCGGAAAACAGGTCTGAACCGAGCGACGCGTGGCCGTTAGTAGTCACCTACCGAAGGCAGCTGGTGCGTGATGAAGTAATGCGCGTCCAGCTTCGAAGGGATCGCCGAGAACGAGCGCGGCTGCTGATTGTAGTCGAAGGCGCCGATGATGCTGGTGGCTCGTTTGTCGGTCGTATTGAGGCTCGGAAGGCCGAAGTTGTTCTCGATGTACTTCAAAATGCTGCCGAACTCATACGAGGTGCCGTTGACGTAACCGCCCTGGCTGCCCGTCCCAACCTTGGCATACGGCGACACCACGAGCATCGGTACACGCAGCCCCAGGCCACCCTGATCGTCGCGCTGGTGTCCGGTGCCCCCGCCTGGAGTTGGCGGCTCGGCACTGTCGTAGAGACCGCCCCAATCGTCCCAAAGAATGACGATCGCCGTCGTGTTCCAATACGAGCTTTGGCCGATGGCGTTGACGACGCTTGCGACCCATTCCGGTCCGTTATCGCATGCCTTGTGGCCCGTGGTCAGAGGGTTCGTCTCGCCAAGGTGATCGGAGTTGCAGTCTTCGGGAACCACCCACGACACCGCGGCCAAATCGCCGGCGGAAATATCGTTGAAGATATTGGTTTCGGGCATGGAGACGTTCGTTCCCCATTCGGGGCCGTTACGCACCGAGGCGATGACGTCGAAGGCGTTGAGCGTTCCCCCGGCGGCAAGCGTGAGGTTCTTCTCGTATGCGGGGCAGGTGCTGGATTGAAAGTAGTCTTTATAACAGGGCGAGTAGTACTTCCAACTGATGCTCGCGGCATCGAGCAGGTCGGCCAGCGTCTGGTAGTTCGAGCTGCCCGAGTAGTTTGGAAAGTCCGTAGTGCAGGGGTAGGGCCCGTTATCCTCCGACCACTTCAGCGACAGCGCGATGAGATCCGTTCTCGATACCGTGGGCGAATCGCAGCCCCACGGCGCTTGCGTCGGCGTATCGATCAGGCTCGAGGCGCTGCCGTAGGTTCCCGCAAGGGCGGAGCCGCCGCGAATCAAGTCCTGATGTGCCGTAAAGCTGCTGCTGCCTTGCGTCTGGAACATTCTATCGGCGAGTACGTACTGCTCGGCCATATCCCAATACGGCGCGATATCGCTGGGATAAACGTACATGTAGGGGTAGAGCCCCGCACCCTTTCCTCGTGTCCAGTTACGCTCGCACACACCGTGTGGCTCCTCGTTGAAGCCGTCCATTTTCCCTTTATCGTACGCTTGAATGAACGCGTAGTAGCAATGGCCGATGTTGACGTCCGGCGTAGGTATGAGGTGCTGCTCTTTAAGCGCGACCTTTTCTGAAACCCACTTGCCGCCTTTTTTGACCTTTTCGTAACCGTAGGCCTGACCCGACTGCTTGGGAAACGTCGCGAAGAGATTATCGTAGCTGCGATTCTCCTGCACGATCATGACGACGTGCGTAATCGGCGACGTGCCGGAACGATGATGGGCGAGAAGCGCGAGATCGCCAAACCCGGCCGAGGATCCGCCCCCGCACCCCGCGAGGAACGCAGCAGCGAGCGTGATGCTAAGCGCGTAACGGCTGACGGTCGCAGTTCTCATGTGCCCTCACAATAGCTAAGAAACGCGGGAACACGTTCGGCGACCGACGTTCCTTGTCATCCCCAGCGGATGACCGCGGAGTGCTGCTAAGGCGTTGCGAGGAAGCCGACGGTGTTTCCGTGGCGATCGAGATAGGCGCCGACGATCCTGCCGGTGCCGTCGATGCCGCGGGCAATGGTGTATCCGTATGCGTTGGGATCGTTGACGCTCTGCCATTTGGAGCGGTTGAGCGGGTTGAGCAAGAGAAAGCCGTGCGTGTAGCCTGAGGCATCCTCGTAGGAACCGACGACCTCGCCTTTGCCGTTGATGCCCGACGGCTGCGTCATCGCGCCGCCGGGGTAGTCGAAGATCGTAAAGTGTACGCCTTCCAAGACCCAGCCGTGCTGCGCGCCGCTTGAGTTGACGAGCCACCCGACGACGTCGCCCCTGCCGTTGATCCCGGTCGCGACGGCGCTCGCCGCGCCAGCCGGTGAGATCGCGTGAAACTTGCCGGTGTTGAGGTTCAGCTCGAACGCATGCGCCGCGCCCGAACCATCTTGGTAGAATCCGACCGTCAAACCGTGGCTGTCGATGCCGAGCAGCTCGGTAGGATACGGCTGGTTATGCTTGCGGAACGTAAAACGAGTGTAAGCGCCGTTGAGATCGACGAAAGCGTGGATATCGCCGGCCGCATCCAACCAGTAGCCCGCCGTGTCGCCGCGCTCGGTGATCGCCGCGACCACGGTCTGCGCGGCTTTGGGGTAATCTTCCGTCGCGTACCGCCGCTGGCCGTAATGCGGCGCGACCGTGTAACCGCTGCTCGGATCCGATGCCGACCCGCTGCCGCAGTATCCGCTGATAACGCCCTGCGCATTGATGCCGGTAGCAACGTCGTACTTACGGTCGCTGTGGTCGCGCAGGGTCGTGAAATGAAGCGAGATCGTATCGCTCCGCGCTGCCGAGGACCCAGCGCCTACGAGAGAAGGGTTCGGCGGCGAGACTGGCGTGCACGCGGAAAGATAAATCGCCGCCGCCATAAAGGAAGCGTAGCGAGCAAGCGATCCTCCGCTATTCATGCTACCGGAACGCTAGCACGGCGGCCACCCCGAGTCAAGCGCCGAGGAGCCTTTTGTCATCGCACTACCGTGGAAACGCTCACGGCCGCGAGCTAAGGTCGGGCTTACCCGTATTGAGGTCCACCGGCACTGAGACGTGCTCCTGAACCACGAGCCACTTTCCATCGATCTTGCGGAGCACGTCGGTGACCCGCACCGCCAACTTGGAGGCGGGCGCGCTTTTGGTGGCCGGAATCACCACGTGCTGAATGCTGTGCGTGTAGGCGACGTCGCCGTTGACGACGACGCTGAGTTCGGAGATCGCGAACCCCGGCTCGACGCCTTTCATCGATGCGAAGAGTTGCCGCCAGTCATCTCGATAATCGTTCCACCCCACGTGCTCGCGCGGCGGCGTTACGTCGAAGACGAAGAGCGTCTTTCCCGGAAGGTAGAGCGCCATGATTCCGTTGACGTCCTTGCGGCGAAACGCGGCGGCGAACTTCTGGTAGAGCGCCTCGATCTGCACCTCGTCGCCGGATGCCGCGACCGCGCGCGGCGGCAACGGTCCCGCGAGGACGACGGCGAACGCTAGTGCGATACAGCAAATGCTTCTCTTCATAATACTCCTCCGGATGGTCGCCCGGTGACCTTATACGTTCGGGGGCGAATACCGCCCGGCGGCATCGCGATCGTCGGCAGCCGAACGCCGCCGGTGACGGCCGTGGATTTTGCCTACCGCCTCGCGCAGCTCTTCGGCGAACCGATCGTCGCCGGGCTCGCGCCGGGAATCGACGCTGCCGCGCATCGCGGCGCGATTGCGGCCGGCGTTCCGACGGTCGCCTACGTCGGCTACGGCTTCGGCTGCAGCGATCCGCCGGAGCACGCGGAGCTGGAGGCGGCGATAGTCGCCGCAGGCGGCGCGGTTGCGACGCTGCTCGCGCCCGGGACGCCCGCTAGTCTGGAGTCGCGGATCGAGCGCGATCGTCTGCAAGCGAAGTATTCGCGCGCGGTGGTGCTCGTCTGCACCGAGATCGATGGAGGAGCGATGCACACGATACGATTCGCCGGGGAGCTGGGCACGCCGCGGTTTGCCGTACTCCCTCCCACGAGCAACGAAGAGTCGCCGGCCTGGGCGGGGAATCTGCGCTGCATCGCCGACGGCGCGATCCCGCTGCCGTTCGACCCGATCTCAGCGCGCAATCTCATAGATTCGGCGCAATTGCCACCTCGAGCGACGTCTCGAACGTGCGGTTCCACGGAAGGTCGATCGTGATCGCCGCCACGTGGTAGCCGGGATCGAGCTGCGCGAGAACCTGCACGGCGTCGTTCCAGAGCATCGCGCGGTCGAGCTGCTCGATGTTTCCGGCGACCTCTGGGGTCAGCAGCGTGTGGTCGGTGATGCCCTGCGCGGCGAGCGTGGCGTTGAGCTGTGGGCGCACGACGTCGTGGAAAAGGTAGTCGTCGACGAAGCGCGTGAGGGTAAACTCGCGGTGCGCGAGCGCGTCGTAGGTGTGCATGCGACGTCCCGCAACCGCCGCGATCGCCTCTGCCAGCGCCGTGCCGACGGTGTTCGCGTTGGTGTTCCACGACGAGTACGCGTCCAGCTTCGCAGCCAACCCCGACGCGAGCAGCGAGCGCGCGAACTGCGCCTGGTCGTCATACGACTTGAGGTAGGAGAGATCGGCGAGCGCGACCGAGCGCCCTTGCGCGGCGTCGGCCGCCATCTGCGAGCGCAGCGCCTCGTCTTGGCCGGCGGAGGTTCCGGGAACGCGCACGTAGAGCACGATCTCCGGCTGCTCGTCGTCGAGCACCCCGCCGCACACGCCGACCAGCGCCTCGATCGCGGTCGAGACCGGCGCGTACTCGATGGGATCTTGATAGGCCGCGCCTTGCGGTGTCGAGTAGCGCACGGCGACGCGCGGCGTCCAGCGCGCGGTACGCACGAGGGCGTGCGCCACCAGCGCCATCCCCAGCTCGTCGGCACCCGGCTCGATGGAGGCGCGCCCCGAGAGATTCTGCGCGGCGAGGTCGCTCTGGAGCAGCGCGACGTCGCGCACGTGCAGCCCCACCGGGCCGGCGTCGTCCTGTCCGAGCACGAGACGGTCGATCGTGCCTTGAGCGGTCATCTTCAAGAGGAGCCGATCGACGGCGAGGTCGCGTCCCCGAGTCGCGAGATATTGATCGAGCAAACCGGGCGCGATCAGCTGCCGCAAGCGCTCCGCGCGAGCCTCCTCGCTCGGCAGCGGCGGATCGTGGAGGTCGGCGTAATCCGCTAAGTACTGCCATTGCGGATACGCGGCGAAAAACGGCGTACCCGCGGGAACGCCCGTGGGCGCGAGGCGCATGATCGTGCCGTACGCGCCGATCCACGCACGTGGGTGCTCGGCGCGCAAATGCGTGAGCTCCGACAGCCGCGAGTCCGCATCGGCGTAGGACGGACCCGGCACGCGCGAGGCGATCAGGCCGCCGTACGCCAGCATGTCGGTGGAGATAACGAACGCTCCCGCGTCGCCTTTTTCGGCGCTCCGATTGAGCCACGCAATCAACTCGTCGGATTTGCCGAGCGTTGTGAATCGCCCGAGCAGCTCGCGCGGCGGCGCGGCCAGCGGCACGCCCGCAATCCGTCCCAGCAACTGCGGCAGGTACGAAGTGACGGGGCGATCGTCGAGCGGGAGAAAGACGATGGCCGCCAGCAGCAGCGCGGAGAAATTCAATCTCGAGAACCGAGCAATGGGCGCAGCGCGCCGCGGTGGCCGTCGAGCAGCGTCTGCGCCTGCGCCGGACCGATGCCGTAGCGCTCCATCACCACCGCGACCTTAACGCTGCCGCCGGCCGACTGCAGCAGCGAGCGCGCGCGCGGCGAATCGACGCCCGCGAGGCGCTCCACCAAGCGCAGCGCGCGAGCGTGCAGCTTACGGTTGTTGGCGACGACGTTGACCATCAGATTATCGTACACTTTGCCGAGGCGAACCATCACGGCCGTCGATATCGCGTTGAGGGCGATCTTCTGCGCCGTTCCCGCCTTGAGGCGCGTCGAGCCCGCAAGCGTTTCGGCGCCGGTTTCGAGCACGACGGCAATCCGCGCGGCGTCCGCCAGCGCCGAGCCGGCGACGCTGGTGAGCGCGACGGTCAGCGCACCGATCGCGCCGGCGCGCGCGAGCGCCGCGAGCACGAACGCCGCCGAACCGCTCGCCGAGATTCCGACGACGGCGTCGCCGGAGTTGAAGTACTCGCGCGCGAGCGCGTCGCCGGCGGGCGCGTCGTCCTCGGCGCCTTCCAGCGAGCGTACGAGGGAGGTCGCGCCGCCGGCAATGTGCGCGCGAACGAGTTCGGGCGAGGTTCCGAAGGTCGGCGGCATCTCCGACGCGTCGAGCGTGGCGATGCGTCCGCTGCTGCCCGCGCCGACGTAGTGGAGCCGTCCGCCCGCGAGCAGCCGTTGCGCGATCGAATCGACCGCGCGCGCGATCTCCGGGCTCGCAGCAAGTACGGCGCCGGCGGCGGCTCGCTGATCGTCGACGATCGTCTCGACGAGCTTCGCGGTATCGAGGAGATCCAGATCGCGGCTGCGTGGGTTCTCGCGCTCCGTGGGCGGCAGTTGCGTCACGAGATCATCCGCCGAGCTTCTTGCAGCGCGCCGAAATAGGGCGCGCGGCGCGCTACGAGCGAGACGTCGAGCCAGGTCTCGACGATGCGCTGTTCGAGGCGCGCGCTCAGCGCGTTGGACTCCGCGAGCAATCCGCCCGCGAGCGCGAGCGGCAGCGAGAGGACGCCGCTGCTCTCGACGAGGCGCGCCAGCAGGTGCAGCAGCGCTTCGGCCGCATCGTCGACAATCTGCCGCGCGCGCGCGTCGCCGGCGCCTGCCGCGCGCAACACCGCCGGCGCCTGCCCCGCGATCTCCGCCACGCGATTGGGATTTTGGTAGAGCGCGGAGAGCAGCGTACGATCGCCCGCGTCAACTCGATCGCGCAGCGCGGCGGCGCCGATCGCGTAACCCGAGCCGGCATCGCCCAGCAGGTAGCCGTAGCCGCCGGCGAAGTACGTGCGCTGCGCGACTTCGGCGTAGGCGATCGAACCGGTTCCGGCGATCAGCACCATCCCGTCACCATCGGGCACGGCCGCGCGCAGCGCGATCCGCGCGTCGTGGCTGACCGTGACGGGCGTGCCGGGAAAGGAGCGCTGCAGCGACGCCAGCAGGCTGGCCCGCACGTCACCCGAGCCGCCGCCCGCGACGCCGACGCCGATGGCCGCCGCCGATTCGCCGTCGAGCACCTCGGAGATCGCCTGCGCGATAGCGGTGGCTGCAGCATCGAGACCGGTGACGTTCGGATTCGCGGTTTGCGCGGCGGCGGTGCGCACGAGATCGTCGCCGCGAGCGAGCGCGGCGACGGTGCGGCTCCCGCCCGCATCGACCCCGACGAAGAGTTTATCCAGTGCGGCGTCCAATACCGACCCGCGTCGGGACGCGGCACAGCCTCATTCCGCAAGCTTCGCGCAGCCAAAAAGGAGCCCTTGGGAACCTCAGTGCGATTTGGATTCGGCGTACTCTGCCGTCTCGTTGCGTTAGCCGTTGCCTGCTCGGGCGTATCGCTAGCTCAGAGCGCATCGCCCGTCGCCGTGCCGCCCTCATGGCTCGACCCATTCTGCGCGGTCTCGGTGCAGGCCGTCCCGTGGAACCTCGCGGGCAACGCTCCGGCGCCGCAGGCGGCAGCCGACGGACTGGCCGTCGTCATCTTCTCCCAAGCGGCCACCAAGCTCGACGTGCACGTCACGCTGATCGGCAGTGTCTACGCCTACGACGCTTTCGTCAAAGGCGCGACACTTAGCGGATCGCCGCCGGGGCTACGATCGCCGACGTACGTCGTCCGTCTCGGCAAGCCCGACTCGATCCGCTACGCCTACATCGACTCGTACGTCGCCAAGGGCGCGGCCGCGACGACCTGCCCCTCGGAGCCCCTGGAGATTCACACGTGGCAAGACTCCGTGTGGCACCCGGTTCCGCCCGGCCCTCACGCAACGGCATTCTCCGCCGTTTACTTGCAGACGCTTCCAGCACCCACGTGCGGCCAGATCTTTCGCTATCCCACGGTGACGCGCGCCTCGCAGCCGCCGCCGCAGCGCGTCGGCGCTCCGCGCAGCAGCGAGATCGTGGCGTTCGTCAACGCAAGCGGCGACGTGGTGAAAACCTACGTCTACCGTTCCAGCGGCGTTAACTATCTCGATACGGCCGCAACGCTCGCGGCGCAGCGATCGAGCTACGCGCCAGGGCAACTGCTATGCGTGCCCGTCGTCGGCTCCTTCCTTTTCCGCGTCGACTTCAAGCCGTAGCTTCTGCAGGAGCGCGGGCAGGTTCGCCGGCGCGATCGCCCCGAGCATCGCGGCGCGCGCCGCGCCCGTCGCGCGCGGCACGCCACAAGCGCGCCCGCGAAGCGTCTCGTAGCCGAGCACGGCAAAGGCCATCGCCTCCTTCGCCTGCGCCGGCAGGCCGCGGGCGTCGGACAACTCGACGATCGCAGGCCGCAGATGCGCGGCAAGCCGCTCGAGCAATGCGGCGTTGCGCGCGCCGCCCCCGCTCACGATGACGCGCGCCGGTGCAAACGCGCTGCGCGTGAAGGCTTGCGCCACGGAGGCCGCGGTCAGCTCTGCGAGCGTCGCCGCGCCGTCCTCGAGGGTCAGCTGGCGCAGCGCGTCGTCGTGCGTTGCGAGAAATTGCGCGCCGAAACGCTCGCGGCCCGTGGTCTTGGGAGGCGCCAGCGAAAAGTATTCGTCGTCAACCATCGCCCGCAGCGCGCGTTCGTCGGCGCGCCCCGCTAGGGCAAGCCGACCGCCCTCGTCGCAGCGCGTCGCTCCGTGCGTGCGCGCAGCCACGAACGCATCGAGCAACATGTTGCCCGGCCCGGTATCGAACGCGGTCGCGTCGCTCGGCGGCGCGCCGCGCGACAGCAGCGTAACGTTGGCGATGCCGCCGAGGTTGAGCGCCGCGCGATCCTCTGATGCATCGCCGAGAAGCAGCGCGTCAACGTACGCCACCAATGGAGCGCCCTGGCCTCCCGCGGCGCAGTCGCCGCTGCGAAAGTCGTAGCAGACGCTAACGCCTGTGGCCTCGCGAATCGCGAACGCGTCGCCCAGCTGCAGCGTCACGTGGCGCCCACCGTCGTGCCAGAGCGTCTGTCCGTGGGAGGCGACGAAGTCGACGCGGTCGGCGCCGATCGTCTCGCTGGCGGCGCGCGCGTACGCGTCGCCGAGCGCCCGGTGCAGCCGCGCTACCGCGGCGACGCTGCCCAAATGCGGCGGCAGGTTCGCGGCCAGTTCTTCGCGCAGCACGCCGTCGTACGGCCGGCTCTGTAAGCGCAGCAGCTCTACCGTGTAACTCTGCTGCCGCGGAACGATGCGCACGAGCGCCGCGTCGATGCCGTCGAGCGACGTTCCGCTCATCATCCCGAGCGCGATCACTTTAGGCCCAGATCTTCGACCATCGCTTCGTAAAAGCGTATCCGTAGTCCAGGCGGCGCGCCCGGCGCGGCGTCGCGTCCGAAGTAGACGGCGTTGGTGAGCAGCACTCCTTGGAGATCGCGCGTCGGATCGGCCCAAACGCACGTGCCCACGAACCCCGTGTGTCCGAACGACGAGCGATCGAGCCACCGACCGCACGAGTTCTCGTCATTCGTCTTCAGCGCCCAGCCCAACCCACGGCGCAACACCGGATCGAAGGCCTGCTCCCGCACCGCCTCGCGCACCAGCGATTCCGGAAGTGCCTTACTCGCCCGTCCAGCGAAGGCTCCGAGATAACGTTCCGTCATCGCCGCGACGCTCGCCGCGGTGCCGAAGAGTCCCGCGTGACCGGCAACGCCGCCCATGAGATAGGCCTTCTCGTCGTGCACGAAGCCTTGCACGCGGCCGCGCCAGGCGTCCTCTTCCGTCGCGGGAATCTCCCGCCGCTGGGGCTCTCGCGGACGAAAGCCTACTTCACAGCCGAACGCCTCAGCGATCAGCGGCGGCAGCGAGCGGCCCGCAACGCGTTCGATCGCCGCGCCCAGCGCGATGAAGCCGAGATCGCTGTAGATCACGCGCTCGCCCGGAGGCGCGAGCAGTTCGGATCGCAGCGCGAACCGTTCGATGTTCTCGTCGAGAATCGCGCGGTAATCGGCGCCCGAGTTCATTCCGGAATCGTGCGCGAGCAGCATGCGCGCGGTGATCGCGTCGTGCGCGCCTTGCTCCCACTGCGAAACGATCCGCGCAAGGGGCTCGTCGAGGTCGAGGCGCCCCTGCGCGACGAGCGCCAGCGCCAGCGTGGCGACGAAGAGCTTGGTGAGCGAGGCGAGGTCGAAGCGGGTGTCGCAGAAGACGGCGCGGCCGCGCGCGTCGGCTCGCGTAACGCCATACGCGCGTTCGAAGACCACGCCGCCCCCGTGTTCGACGCGCGCCACCGCGGCCGTGAACTCGACGCCGCAAGCCTCGAGCAACACGCCGTCAACGCGCTCGAAACGCTGCGGTTCCCTCACGGCAGCGTAACCGGCAGCCTGCCCGACGGCAGGCTCGCTCCGAAGAGCACGTCGGCCAATCCGCGCAAGCTCGGCGCATCGTCGCCGTAGGCCGCGAGCAAGTGCCGCGCCGCGCCGAAGAGCGGCAGATCGAACGGTTCCAGCAGCGAGACGATGACGGCGTCGCGGTAGTCTTCGAGAATGGCGCCGATCGCATCGGCCTGGCGCCGGTAGACGTTGGCGCGCCGCGCGAGCAGGATCGGACGGCGCTGCGAGCGGTCGAGCGCGTCGCGCAGCGTCGCGAGGTCCTGCGGCGCCGGATCCAAGGGAGTTTCGAGCGTTTGCAGCGCCGGCGCCTCGCGCGCCAGCGCGCCGATAGCTCCTCCAAACGAGACGGCGATCGACGCGAGCGGGCTCGCTTCGGGAATGCCGCGCACGACGGTAATCGCGCGCCGCGCGATCTCGCGGCCGACGTTGGGATGCGGTGGAAACGCATCGAGCGGCAGCGGCGGTTGCGCGGCATCGCGCAGCCGCGCGACGCGCGCGTGCGCTTCTTCCAAGCGCTCCAGCGAAAGCCGGCCATCCGCGACCGCGGCCTCGATCTGCGCCGCGGCGCGAAGCGCGAGGTCGACGTGATGGCTGAAGAGCAGCAGGTCGGCGCCCGCCGCGAGATCGGGTTCGTGCGCGGCGACGGCCTCCATCTCCAAGCAATCCGTCAGAAGCGCGCCCCCAAATCCGAGCCGCTCGCGGAGCAGCTCGGTCGAAATCGCGCGCGAGAGCGTGGCTGGGTGCTGGGCATCGAAGGCGCGGACCAACAGGTGCCCGCTCATCATCGCGGGCGCATCGCGCGCGACGGCGGCAAACGGCGCGACGTCGCGCGCGAGCAACGTCGCCTCATCCGCTTGCACGACCGGGAGCGCTTCGTGCGAATCGGTGGCCGTCGAGCCGTGACCGGGAAAGTGCTTGTAGCAGGGCGTGATGCCGCCGTTCTGCAAGCCGCGCGCGAATGCGGCGCCGAGCGCAGCGACGCGCTGCGGATCGCTGCCGAAGGAGCGCGTGCCAATGACGGTATTGTTCGGATCGAGCGCGAGATCGAGCACCGGTGCGAGGTCGAGCGTGCAGCCGGCTCGCCGTAGGTCGAAGGCGGTCTGCTCGCCGGCGCGCTGCGCCAGTTCGAGGTCGCCGCAAGCGCCCAGCGCCATCATCGAAGGAATTCGTTCGATGCCGTCCTGCAGGCGCGCAACGCGTCCGCCCTCTTGGTCGATCGCGAGAATCGGCGGCTTGCCGCCGGAGCGCTCGCGTAACGCGTCGGTAAAGGCACGCATCTGCGACGCCGAGGCCGCGTTGCGCGCGAAGAGCAGGTAACCGGCGAAGCCGAGCTGCTCGTCGCCCGGCATTTCTGTAACGCCGGTGAGGATCACGCCCCGCGCCAGCCGCGCGACGTCGTTCACGCGCGCGCCCCGCCGGTCGCCGGATCGAAGCGCCGCATCCAGCGCTCGGGCAACTCTAGCGCGATCTCGTCTCCGGGACGCAGGTCGCTGCCTGCGGGCGCGCGAGCGACGATGCAGCCGCGTTCCGTTTCGACGTCGAGGAAAACGTCAGCGCCGGTCGTTTCGCGGCGCGCGACGCGCCCGCTGAGCGACCCTGCGGCAACGCGCACGCGTTCCGGCCGAATCCCCAGCACCTCGCCGTTATGTTCGAACAGATTCATCGGGCGCGCGCCCAGAAAGCGCGCCACGGTCAGGTTGCCCGGCGAGTCGTACACGCGCTGCGGCTCGCCGAAATCTTCCACGCGGCCGGCGATGAGCACCGCGAGCCGATCGCCAACGCTTAAGGCTTCCTCGTGGTCGTGCGTCACGTAAAGCACGGGTCCGGCGAACCGCTGGTGCACGCCGGCGATCTCGTCGCGAACGCTCCGCCGCAGCGAAGGGTCGAGGTGCGCCAGCGGCTCGTCGAGCAGCAGCACGCGCGGATCGGAGAGGAGTGCGCGGGCGATCGAAGCTCGCTGCCGCTCGCCGCCCGAGAGCCGGCCCGGATGGCGATCGAGCGCGCGAGCGGGCACGTGCAGCGCTGCGGCCGCGGCGACGATCCGCGCGTCGCGCTCCTGGGGCCGCAAGCTCGCGCGGCTCGTCGCAAAGCGCAGATTTTCACGAACCGTCATGTTGGGCAGGAGCGCATCGTCTTGAAAGACGAGCGCCGCGCGCCGCTCCTGGGGCGGCAGACGCGCGAGCGAGATGCCGTCGAAGCGCACGTCGCCGTCCTGCGGCCGGACGAGACCGGCGACGATGCGCAGCAGCGTCGTCTTGCCGGCCCCCGAGGGACCGACGATTGCCAGCGTCGACCCCGCGGGTGCTTCGAAGGCGATGCCGTCGAGCGCGCGACGCGCCTGCCCGGGGTAACAGGCAACGAGATCGTGGACGCTCAGCGTCATGCCGTCGGCGGTCGCAGGAGGTCGCGATACTCGTCGGCCGCGCCGGCATCGCCGGCGCGAGCGCGCGCGACCAGTCCACGCAGGCGCGTAACGGCCTCGTCGTCGGCCTTCTTCCCGGCAAGAACCAGGCGCAGGGCGATCAGCGCGAGGTCGGGCGTGCGTGCGCCGAGCCGCTCGACTCCCTCGTAAAACGGCGCCGCCGCTGCCCCGTCCGCCCGAGCGGCGAGGAGGCGGCTCACCAGCTCCTCCTTCGGCGGCCGGCCCGCGAGAAGGTAGCCGTCGAGTAACTCGAAGTCCATCGCGCATGGGGTTCGCCGCACGGACCGGCTTGCTCTTCGCGCTCGTATTGACGACGCTAGGCGCTAACCGGAATGATAACGATGTCGTGCGGCTGCTCGAGCGGATGCGCGCGGCCTGCGGACCCGTGTGGTCGGCGCACGTCGTCTCGATCTCGCGCCTGACGTTCAACGGCGAGGCCGCGGTCGTATCGAGCGAGAGCGAGGGGTTGCGCCTCCTCATCCGCCGCTGCACCGGCGAGCTCTGCGACGGCACCTACTTCGACGGCCTCCGGCTCTACTCGGTGAATCTCAACGGCACGACGGTGCCGCAGTCGCCGCAGGCCCAAGGATACCTGCGAGCGCTGCGGCTCGCGGCGTCGCTCGACTTCCTCTCGCCGAGCTTCATCGCGCGCGGCGGCCAGATCGGCGACGCGGGCGACTCGAACGTCGAGGGCCACCGCTATCGCACCGTCGTCGTCGCCGACCGCACCGCGTTGGCGACGCGCATCTACGTCGATCCCTCGACGGGCCTGGTGCGCTACGCCCGCGTCTTCGGCTCGAACGACACGTTCGAGTTCCGCTCCTATCGGCGCGCCGGCGCACTGATGCTGCCCTTCGAAGTGGAGCAGAACGGCAAGCCGTTCGAACGTTACGACGATCGCGCAATGGTGTCGTCGGCCTTCCATCCGCCGCACGGCCTGCAGCCCCAGAGCCGGGACCCGGCGACCGTTCCGACAGACCCCAGCGCGGTCGAGCCGATCGTCGACTGCAGCGTCGGCGGGATCGCGCTGCGCTGCCTGATCGACACCGGCAACTCCGGGTTATCGGTGAGTTCGGAAGTCGCGAGCCGGCTGGGCGCCAACGTCGTCGGCACCTATCAAGTGCGCGGACTCGGCGGCTACTCCACGCAGGTCGTGCGCGCGGGCCCGCTGCATATCGGCAGCGTCGCCTTTCCCGAGGCGTACTACGTCGTACTCAACGATCTGCACCGTTACGGGTACGACGTCGTACTCGGCGCCGACATTTTCGGCTCCGTGCCGGTCGAGATCGACCTCGCCGCTCACCGCGTGCGTTTCAACGCGCCGCCCGAATCCGGAGCGATTGCCGTGCCGCTCGATTTCGATCATTTCATTCCCATCGCTCATGTGAATCTCGGCAACGTTGCTGCCGATCTGGCAGTAGATACGGGTGACGAGTCGAACATCAACCTGGCTTACGATTTCTATGCGAAGCATCCAGGTCTCTTCGAAGTGACCTCCCGCCGTACCGTCGCCGGTATCGGCGGAAGCAGCGTCGAGTTAATCGGCGAGATCGCCGACGTGACGATCGGCGGA
Source organism: Vulcanimicrobiota bacterium (assembly GCA_963844705.1). GTDB lineage: Bacteria > Vulcanimicrobiota > Vulcanimicrobiia > Vulcanimicrobiales > Vulcanimicrobiaceae > Cybelea. Next base: position 1,728,767 of record CAWJPI010000001.1, read on the forward strand.
TTCCACACCGGCCCCCAGCGAATCGGCACCACCTGGACCCTTCGCGCCACCGCGTCGGGTCATCTCGGGGCCGCCTTCTGGCAACAGTTCGTCGTGCAGCTCGATTACGGCGGTTCGCAGCTTCTTCTCTTACCGAGACGCGCGTAGCGCGTGAAACACTGGCGCCGGTTTCAAAGTGCAACGCTGCTCTGCGGTGCGCTCGCGCTTCTGGACGCCGCACCCCATTCGTTGAACCTCGATCCGTGCACCGTCATCGCCGTGCAGATGATGGATAAGGTTGACTCCGCGGAGGCGCGCCCCGGCGACTTCTTCCGCTTCGAAACGATTAACGCGGTCACGAGCGGCGCCGCCATCGTGATCCCAGCGCGTACGATGGGCGAAGGCATCGTCGCGGTCGCCTCGGCGGCCGGGCGCGAGGCGCACGGGGGCGTGCTCGTCCTCGAGCCGCGCTACCTCGTGCTCCCCAGCGGAAGGCACCTCGACGTCGTGCTCAATCACAACACCGCGTCGCTCGACGAGGCGGGCGCGAGCAACGGAATTCCGGGGTACTTGGGAGCGATTCCGGTGCCCGGTGTCGGCGCGGCGGTCGGCGCCTTCAATTACTTCCGCCACGGAAAGGACATCGTCGTGCCGAGAGGCGCGACGTTTACCGTGTTCCCCAGCGACGACCCATCGGTAGAACATTGCCAGGATCACCCCGCGTACTGAGCGGCCCGTCATCCCGAACGCAGTCGATGGACTAGCGGTCTCCGGCGAGCAGCCCCTGATAGACGATCGCAAGATCGTACGTGCGGTCGGGATTGCGGTCGAGCACCCAGACGACGTCGAACGCGTCGCCCCAGTCCGCGGGTGCCTGTGCAAAAAACGCTTGCGCGATCGTCGGGATGCGTTTGTGCTCCCAGGCGACGAGCACGACGCCTTGCGTCGCGCGCAACGCGGCGATCAGCTTATCTTCATCGCCGACGGCAATATCGGTGCGCAGCGGACACCCCAGCTTGGCAGCCAGCGGGCCGATCGTTTGGACCGGGCGTAGGCTTCTGGCGTCGTCTTTGGTGAGGCCGGGGCCGGGATCGGGCGCGGTTGTCGCGGCGAAGATCGCTTCGGGCGACGCGATCTTGGGATCGGCCGACCTCACGAAGAACGGCACCAGCGCCCCGGCGCGTTGCCAACCGCGGACCAAGATCGAGTGCTTGTTCGCGGTGCCGTCCGGTTTGACGCCAAAGGGCGGCATGGCTTCCGGCTTCTCCGCGTGCCGGATCAGCATGATCTTCACGGGCCCCGGAAGCGACGTCACGGTCAACGCGATTCGCGCCTACGGCACCTCGGCCTCCATCTCTTCGGGCTCCGCCGAGGGATCCAAGAGCGCCTGCGCTATGGCCGTCGGAACGACGGCCGTGAGGATGACGACGGTAACGAGCGCGGTGTACTGCGCGCGATCGATGAAGTGATGGGTTAGGCCGTAGAGGCTCGATATCGTGCCGAAGGTGAGGCCAGTCGCCATCATCAGCGTGAGGTAGTTGGCATTGGCGCTCTTGTAGCGGAAGGCAAACCTCGCCAAAGGGAAGACCGCGACAATCTTCGCGATCACCTTCACGAAGAAAAGCGCGGCGATGAGGCCGGCACTGCTGACCGCGGCACCCAACTCGATATACGTTCCCGCTTTGAGGAAGTAGAACGGGGCCAGCAGCGTCATCGTCATCGTCTGCAGGCGGCGCTTGAGATCGGGGTAGGAAATCATCACTCCGGCACATCCCAGCCCGAGAAAGTATGCGGGCAGAACGCCCTCGCTCTTCGCGTACGTCGCTAGGCCTGCCAGAATGAAGATCGTTCCGAAGAGCACGCGCAGCGCGGGTTCGCTCACGTACCTGTGCGTCTCGTCGATGAGCCGCGGTAAGAGGCGCGGGCCCAGCGCCATGCTCGCCGCGATCCCGCCGGCGAGCGCGACGAGGCCGAGGTTGTAGTTGGCGAAGAGCAGCCCCAGCGCGACGACCGTTCCGAGATCGGTGAAGAAGCACGCCGCCAGGATCAGCTGCCCGAACTCCTTGCCCGCCAGTCCCGACTCCACCATAACCGCGTAGACGACGGCCACCGACGTCGTCGACATCGCGATGCCGGCGATCTTGGACGCGTCAACGCTCCAGTGTCCGAAGAAGTACGCGAAAGCCACCGCGGCCAGAAACGGCGCCCCAAACGATGCCGCACCAAGTACGGTGGACGGCACGAGCTGCTTTCGCAGCACGCGCGGATCGATCTCGGCGCCGGCAAGAAAGGTGAGCAGAATGCTGCCGAAGCCGGCGACGAAGTCGATCCAGGCATTGGTTCGCAGCGCGATGAGGTTGCCGGCGATCATGCCGAGCACGATCTCGATTAACGCCGCCGGCATCTTGACGCGGATGGCGATGAAGGCGGCCAGCGCCGCTAGCAGCATCCACGCCGCCGCGACCACCCACATATTGCTCGTATCGAGCACGTGATACATAAAAAAGCTCCCGTCCAAGCGTTATTAGTGCCTGCAGGAGCCATCAGCCGCGAAGCGGCGGTTATGCGGGAGCTCCATCCCGTCCGAGAGCCGCTTTGGCGGCCGCCAGCGGCGAATCCTGGAAACAAACGCTGCGCTTGGCCGTACATGGCAGCATGAAACTGGAGATCGAGAGCCTCGAGAAGCGTTACGGTAATCTGCGTGCCGTCGCGGATTTCATGCTGCGGCTGGAGCCGGGAATTCTGGGTCTTCTGGGGCCTAACGGCGCCGGAAAATCGACGTTGATGCGCATGCTGGCGACGGTGACGAAGCCCACGAGCGGTACGATTCGCTTCAACGGCACCGACGTCGTACGTTCTCCGGACGACCTGCGCCGCACGCTCGGCTATCTGCCGCAGGATTTCGGCATCTATCCGCATCTGACGCCGACCGAGTTCCTCGAATATATCGGCGCGCTCAAAGGCATTGGGCGCCGGACGCTGCACGGCCGCATCGCGATGCTGCTCGAGACGCTCAACCTTTCGCACGCGGCCTCGCGCGCACTCGGCGGTTTCTCCGGCGGCATGCGCCAGCGCGTCGGCATCGCGCAAGCGCTCCTCAACGACCCGAAGCTGCTGATCGTCGACGAGCCGACCGCCGGACTCGATCCCGAGGAACGCCTGCGCCTGCGCACGCTGCTGCGCGACATGGCGCGCGACCGGATCATCATCTTCTCCACGCACATCTGCTCCGATATCGAGAGCATCGCCACGCGCATCGCGATCGTCAACCGGGGCAAACTGGTAGCCGAAGGCGTGCCCGCGACGCTAATTGCGAACAGTGCCGGCCTCGAAGAGGCTTACCTGCGCGCGGTCGCGGAGGCGAGGCAGGCTGCATGACCCGGCTCTGGGCGATCTACGCGCTGGCGCGGGCGGATCTGCTCGAGCGCACGCGCCGCTACCAGTACTTCGCGACGCTCGCAGTTACGTTGATCGCCGGCGCGCTGCTGCTGCCCCCGCGCAACGCGGCCTACGCAACGTTCCTGATCGACGGATACCGCGGCGTCTACAATTCGGCGTGGATCGGCGCGACGTTTGCGATCGTGTCGTCGCTGATGCTCTCCCTCTTCGCTTTCTACAACGTCAAGAGCGCGGTGGAACGCGATCGCCAGACGCGGGTCGGCGAGGTGATCGCGGCGACGCCCGTCGCTAGATTCGACTACGCGCTCGGCAAGGCGCTGAGCAACTTCCTCGTGCTCGCCTCGATGGCGGGGGTCCTCGTCGTCGTGGCGATCGTCATGCAGTTCGTCCGCGGGGAGAGCGTGTCGTTCGCACCGGCGCAGATCGTGCTGCCGATGGCACTCGTGGTGCTCCCGAGCGTCGCGATGGTCGCCACGGTCGCGCTGCTCTTCGAAACGATTCCGTTTCTGCGCGGCGGCATCGGCAACGTGGTCTACTTCTTTGCATGGATCGCCAGTTTGTACTGGGCGTTCAAGGACGACGTGCTTCACGTTCCATGGTGGCGCGACATCTTCGGCGCCGACCTCGTGCTCCGCCAGGTGTGGCCCGCGCTAAAGCGCATCGACCCGCGCGCCAAGCCCGACTCCATCGAGCTGGGCACCAGCGGCGATATGGTGCACCACTACTTCGCCTTTCCGGGCTTTTCGTTCGCCGCGAGTGACGTCGTCGAGCGCCTCGCGTGGTTCGCCGCGGCGCTGGCGATCGTCGCCGTAGCGGCACTGATTTTCGACCGATTCTCGCGCACGGCGCGAACCGCGAGCGCGCGTCCGCGCCGCCTTTTTTGGGAGCGGCCCCGCGCGGCGCTCCAGCGCGTGACGACGCCGCTGCTCGACGCGCTCTTCGGCAGCGATTTCGGTGCCATCGTGCTCGCCGAGCTGCGCCTGCTGCTGCGAGGATCGAGCCTCTGGTGGTACGCCGTCGCGGCAGGATTTTGGATCTTCCAACTGTTCGCCGACCCGAAGAGCGAGAGCATCGCCGTCGGGCTGGCGTGGATCTGGCCGATCCTGCAGTGGTCTGCGCTGGGCACGCGCGAGGCCGTCAACGCTACCGAGCAGTTCGTCTATCCGACGCTGCATCCGATTCGGCGCCAGTTTGCCGCGCAGTGGCTCGCGGGCGTCCTGCTCGCGCTGGCGACCGCCGGCGGAGCGCTCGTGCACTTTGCCGCCACGGGAAACGTCGTGGGCCTCGCAGGGATCCTAGCCGGAGCGATCTTCGTTCCCACGCTCGCCCTTGCGTGCGGCGCGATCTCGGGAACGACGCGCCTCTTCGAGATCGTCTACCTTCTTCTGTGGTACGTCGGTCCGCTCAACCGAACGTCGTTCGATTTCACGCAGGGCGCCTACGCGCCGGGCTTCGCACTGGCGTCGCTGCTGCTCTTGACGCTCGCGGTAACCGCGAGAAAGGTCCGCCTGCGGGTCGCCTAGGTCGCCCCCGCCCCTGCTACCGGGGCTGACTGCCAGGCGCCGCGTTCCTACGGCGCATTAGAATAACGGCCGAGCGTTTGCCTTGAAGCGCCCGCTTGCTCTAAAATAAGTGAGCGCCTGGCCCTTCTTCGTAAGCCGCAGGAGTTTTTTGCATGAAGCAGTTCGCAAGGCTGTTTTTTGTCGTGCCGTTAACGTTTGTTTGCGTAACGAATGCGCAGGCACGCACGCGTCTCGCGCCCGCCGACGAGTATTTTGGCCGCTTCGGCATGAGCCCGCTCGAGATTACCAATCGCATTCACGACGCGCAGCTCCGCGGCGCGAGCTACGGGGACTTGATGGGGATGCAGGGCGCCATCGAAGACTGGACGGCCAAATATCCGCTCGATCCGTGGATCGCGCCGCGCGAGTACGTGATGTCGCGTCTTTTTGCGACCCTGCGCTCCCACGACGGCAACGCCGAGGCCGCCCATTGCCGCGCGTTCCTGAGAACGCACTTTCCCCGGACGCGGTATAAGTAGGGCCTCGGCGGAACGCGGCGCCGGCTTCTCGAAAACGACACGCATGATCTTCGTCGTGATTCGCCGCCGCTCCGACGACTGGGACTGGGCATTGCCGATGCGCAGTCAGCCCGCCTGGGACGTGCACGCCGCCTATATGGACGCGCTTGCCGAGGAGGGCTTCATCCTCGCGGGCGGCCCGCTGGGCAGCGAAGACGAGGCCGCGCGTGTGATGCACGTCGTCGAGGCTCCCGACGAGCGCACCGCCATCGACCGCTTCGAGCGGGATCCGTGGACGCTCATGGACCTGCTGCACACCGTCAGCGTCGAGCCCTGGAGCGTGCTGCTCGGCGGTTTCGCGCGTGCGACTGCTTAGCGCCGCACTCTGCTTTTTCTGCGTCGCCGCGACGAGCGACCCGTGTAACCAAGGCACGACCTACGACATGCGTACGTGCTGGAGCGAGCAAGACCAAGCGGCAAACGACGCGCTGAAGTCTGCGTACGCGCGCGTCGTCGCGGCGCTGCGCCAGGACGGCGCCGAGACCGCGCCCCTTGCGGACGCCCAAGTCGCCTGGGACGCCGCGCGCGATAAGACGTGCGCGTTTGAATACCGGCAGTATCTTCCCGGGACGATCGCACCCTTGCTGGGCGTTCAGTGCGACACGCGCATGACGCAGGCGCGTACGCAGCGTCTCATCGAGTTAAGGGGCGCCTTGCAATCGGCACGGGGACGCGCCGCACTGCAGGCAGTCTCGCCCGCAGCGCAAGCGCAGCTCGACCGCATCTACGGGCTCTACCTCGCTCGCCTCACGGCGGACCTGCGCGCGTCGCTGACGAGCGCGCAAGCCGCGTGGCTCGTCTATCGCGAGCGCGCGTGCGCCGTCGAAGGCGGTCGGTGCCTCAGCGCGCTCGCCAACGAGCGCCTCGCCGAGCTCAAAGCCTCGTGGATGGGCGAAGTCTTCTGGTAGGGCGGGTCTCGCGCTACTCGGTGCGGGTTCTCCAGCGACGGATCGCTTCATCGCGGAACGCGACGCCGACTGAATCGCTCTGCCAGGCCTCGGAGAAGCGCGCGCTCTGACTGCGCGGACGCTGCTCGGGGGGGAGGCTGTCGAAGCGGATGTGCATCGGCAGCGAGACGGCCTCGCCGAAAACGACGGCCTGCTGTGCCGGTAGGCTCGAGAGAGCACCGAGCATCATGTGCCCCGTGTCCGGCAACGCGCCTTCGATGAAGCGCTGATCGAGATCGTTGCCCAAGCGCAGCGCGAAGACGGTTCCGCACTGCGAGAGCGCCTGCGGCGAAAGCTCCGACGGGCGCTGCGAGATCAGCGCTAGGGAGAGGCCGTATTTGCGCCCCTCTCGAGCGATGCGGCTGATCGCACGCGTGCACGCGGCAAACGTGCCGGCGCCGCTGGCCGGAAGATAGCGGTGCGCCTCCTCGCAGGCCAGCAGCACCGGCGGACGCCGATCCGGATCCGACCAGAGCGTGAAGTCGAAGAGCACCCGGCTCGTTACGGAGACCACGACGTCGGCGATCTCCGAAGGCACGCCGGAGAGATCGACGATCGTGATCGGCTTGCCGTTGACCGGGATGCGCAGCAGGCGTCCGACGAGATCGGAGAGCAGGTCCTCCGCGCCGAAATTCTTCGCCGAACATGAAGGCGTAGCGGCGGTCCTCCGCCAGCGAGATTAGTTGCGCCTCCAGGCGCCGATAAGGGCCGGCGCTATCGGACTTGTTTACCGCACCCATCGCCTCGCGCAGATTGCGGCGCAGCTCGTGCGTGGGGAACGGCACCGGCGTATCCACGGTGATCCAGGCGCTCGATTCGCCCGGGGGCGCGAAGTTCTGGCGAGCCAGACGCATCGCATCCTTCAGGATCATCGCCTGCACCTCTTGCTCGTGCTGCGTGCCGCCGCGCACGAGGATGCGTTCGGCTTCCTCGAGCGTCAGCAGCCAGAACGGCAACCGCGCGTTGTGCACGTTGACGACCTCGGCGAGGTCGCCAAAGGCCGTCGTGTACTCGTTGTGCGGGTCGAGCAGCATCACGTGCGCGTTGGGCTGATTGGCGAGAATCTCCGAAAGAATCAGCGTAACGGCGCACGATTTGCCGCATCCCGTCGAGCCGACGATGGCGAAGTGCTTGGCGAGCAGCTCGTCGACCATGACGAAGGCCGATTGCAGTTCGTTGTTGCCGAGCTGGCCCACGCGGATGCTGGGAACCGATGGCCGCGCGTAGACGGTGAGCAGGTCTTGCCCCGTCACGGTCGTCACCGCCGCGCCGAGCGCGGGGTAGCGCGACACGCCGCGCTGGAACACCGTTTCGTGCTCCGGTCCGGTAGCGATCTCGCCGATCAGACCGAGAGAGAGAACGCGCGTTCGCGAGCTGACGTCGAGTTCGATGGTGTTGACGATGCCGATAACGTCGCGGTATCCGTTTATCTTGACCAGCGCGCCGGCGCCGATGGCCGTTGCGCCGTTGTCGTCGCACTCACCGACCGCGACGATCTGCGAGCCGCCGATTTTCGTGATGTGACCGAGTAGCTGACCGGCTTCCGGCGCGACCGCGCCTTCCTGATGACCATTGACCGAGAGCATGCAGTACGTAGCTCCAAACGAAAACAGTGAACCGGTCTCATAAGAAACCGGCGGAGGCGTCCCACCGATAGTAACCCACGCCGGCAAATCTGCTTCACAGGAAACTCTCAGGATTGTTGCAGCGTCATCATTGTTGGGGTCCTGAGCGCGCTCGAAGCGGCAGGAGCGAATTGCGTCTACATTCCGTTTATTGATTAACGCATAATTGACTAACGCAGACTCCGCGATGAACGCCGTCGGTCGGACGACCCCTTGTTTGGCCGGACAATCCGACAACTTTCGCCCGAACTCGGACAAACCGGGCAAAAGCGCGCTCCGTTTCAGAGATTCTTTTTTTTTTCGAAGCATACAATGGCGTTATGGAGCATCTCCCATTGCGTCGGTCGCGCGTGGCGCGCGCGGTTCTTCTGGGCGTGGCGCTCTCCGCGTGCGCCGGCGCGACCGCCCCCCTTTCGCCGGCCGCCGCGCCGAAGCGGCGCTAATAGCGCGGACGCACGACGAGATCGGAGATCGGCGCCGGCGCGTCGGCGCCCGAGAGCGAGGACTGCGCGGGTTGGGTGGCCGCCGCGATGTCGAGGAGATCGCCTGCCGCCTTCTGTGCTGCCGTCACCTGACCAGGATAGACGAAAGGGTAGCTCATCGAAGCCGGAGTTAGACCCCCGGCGATGAGATCGCGATAGCTGGGCGTCTGTGGATAGTTCCACGAATCTTCGAACTGTTCGGTGTAGCGCTGCACGACGTCCAGCGCCGTGCGTGTGCGGACCCAACGGTGGTTGGTCCACGTCATCTTGAACGGCGGCACTCCTGGGACCGGAATCTGGAAATGCTCGACGAGGAGCTCTCCGGCACGGTCTCCGCGCGCCATCAGCGCCTGGATCGTCTGCGGCGGCATCGTGAGGTTCAGACCTCCCTCCGCCGCCGTCAAGCGCACGTGGGCGATGCGGTCGCGGAAGCCCGGAACCTCCGACTGCATCGTATCCTGCCAATTCTGCATCGCACCGATGATCGCCCCGTAGAAGCCCGGCGTGTTCGAGGGTGCCGCGGATTGCGAGAAGCGGTCCCAAACGCTGCCGATGCCGGCGTTGTTGTCCGTCGCCATCCAGACGCTCTCATCGAGCGTTGGGTTTTTGATGGGCGACGGGAACGATTCGAGCGTGATCGCCAGCGTCGGCCACTTCGGAATCGGCGAGTCGAAGAAACTGATGGGAAAATTACTCGAAAGACCGCCATCGGAGAACCAGACCTGTTCGATGGTTCCCGCGCCGTCTTGGGCTGGCTTCGATTGGGGGTTATCGTCAACGGCATAGAGTCGCAGCGCGCTCATGAGCAAAGGGAACGACAGGCTCAGTCGCGCCGCCACGATGACCGGAAGATCGCCAGGCGCCGGCAGGGGAAGGAATCCGTCCTCGTGCAGAGTGTCGTGACGCGCGAACGAATCGCGTGTCCCCGGCGTTGGCCGGCGGCCGTGATCGACCATCCACTTCACGACGTAAGGCGGAAAGAACCGTTCGAGTTCCGCGGCGTTGAAGTAGAAGTCGTTTTCCCAAAACGGCAGCCGAAACGGACGCCCCATCGTGAGGCAGGTCGTCACCATCTCGAGGTTCATCTTCGGGTCGTCAGGCATCGGAGCTCCAAGCTCCCCGACGGCGCGAACGCGACCCGCCCACAGATCGCCGAACGTTAATGGCCGCTGCTCTCCGGTCTCCTCGTCAACGCCGGTCTGAGCGATGTCGTCGATCTGACGCGAGAGCCAAAACGTCAGCGGCTCCGGACTGAAGGGAAGCGTCAACTCTCTGCCACCGGTGCACATCCCGTAGTTGGAGCGGGGCACCAGGTACAAGAGTTCCACGACGAGCGCGACGATCGCGACAACGGCCATCATAAAAATCAGCTGCGGCACGCCCCGAAGATGCGGCACGTGCCACTGGAACGATGCTTCGCCGAAACCCATTGCGAGGAAAGCCAAGAGCGCGCCACTCACCGCGAGCTGAAAAATGCCCCATGCCGTCGGCCGCTTCAGAGCGCTCTTAACGTTGAGTACCCACAAGAACGTGTAGTACAGCGGAACGGCGACGATTGCCGGCACGAAGAGCGATCGCAGATTGTTGCCCTTCGCGAGCCATCCGCTGATCTGGGTTTTGAGCTTCATGAAGCCGTCGCCTTCATGGCCCGAGGGCGCCGTCTGCCGGCGAAACTCTGCCGCCGCGGCGAGCGAGGCCGCGATGGCGCCCGCCGACGTGCCGCCGATGTTCTTGAGTTTGAACCGCTGCGCGATGCGCAGGATCGCCCACGGGTAGACGATGCCGCTGGTGATGCCGCCCTTCATCACGAGATCGCAGACCTGCGTCGGTTCGGCAAAGTCGGCGACGGAGATGTCGGCAACCGGCTTCGTTCTCTCGTCACGCTCGAGCATATTGCTTCATCTGTTCCAGCACCGGGTCGAGCTCCGCAGCGAGGCCGCGCACGCGCGAATCCCCTGCGTGGTTATAGATATCGCCCAGCCGTTCGTAATTCCAAAGGGCGTCGGCAGGGGGCGCCGTGAAGCGCTTCCACACGCTCCGGCCCTCGCGCCGCAGGTCGGCGAGCGTCGCCCGAGCGTTGTGCAGCTTGTCGGCGGCGCTCACCAAGAGCACCGACGGATCGCCCCCGTCGCGCAACCGGTTCTGATAACGCTCCTTACGGGGATGCCACGGAGCTTTAGCGTTGGGATCGACGGCAAGCGAATCGGAGCACCCTTCGACGATCTCGGCCACGCGCGCGCCGAACTTCTGCCTGATGTCCGCAAGACGCGGGGCACCTCCGCAATCCTCGGCGGCGTCGTGCAGGAGCGCGGCGATCGCCTCGGTCTCGTCTCCGCCGTGCTCGAGCACGAGGCTCGCAACCGCGAGCAGGTGGCTCAAATACGGAATCTCCGATCCTTTACGCCGCTGACTGCCATGAAGCTCGTTGGCGTAGGCAACGGCTTCTTCGAATTTCCGGGAGAGCGTCATGGCATGGCACTACGCCGCGAGCCGGCGGCGGCCTTGCCCCTGGCGCAATTCGCGAATTCGAGGTGATCGTCGGCGCGCTCGCGAAGCGAACGCCCTCGTGGCGAACCTATCGCAGAGCGAATTCGAACGCGTGGTCGAGGAGGCGCTGGGCTCGCTTCCCAGACGCTTCGCCGATCTCATCGAAAACGTCGCGATCTCCGTCGAGGAGGAGCCGGACGACGAAGACCTCGAGAGCGGCGACGATTCCGACGACGACTCCGAGCTTCTCGGCATCTACCGCGGCGTAGCGCTAACGGAACGCACGCACGATATGCCGCTGCTCCCCGACGAGATCGCGATCTTCCGCGGGCCGATCAACCGCGTCGCGCGCTCGCGGGCCGAGGCGGTGCACGAGGTGCGTGAAACGGTGATCCACGAGCTGGGCCATTACTTCGGCCTGCACGACCACGAGATGCCGCACTAAGATGGCGCCGCTACATCAGCTCGAAGAAGTGACGCTTACGTAACGCCAGAATTAGCGATTTCGGTAGCGCCCATGCGGAATCAAACCCGCGAATCGGGGTCCTGGCCGCTCCCGTCGAATACCTGGGCGTCCCGTCAAGTCTTGGGGAAATCCGCTAGGCGAAAAGCGCACCGAAATCTTTTCGGTGTTTGAGCTTGTTACGATATAAAATCGCACCCGAACGCTCCTGCGCATAGCGCCGATGCGCGTTGATGCTCTATTGCATCTGGTCGAGCATCTCCCCCAGACTATTCTTGATCCGGAGCGCCTTCTTTATTTCGCCGGCACTGACGTACGGGTATTCACCGTACTCCAGGAAGCTCGGGCAATGGTGATCGCGGACGAACTTTATGAAGGCTGGAACATTGGTTTTCCAGTCCTCCGGAAAGCCTTCGAGATTTTCAAACGACGTCGATAAGCCGGCTTTCCCGAACAGCGCGACGGCGTCATCGGTGTACTTGTCGAAATCGGTATCGAACGTTCCCTGGTACATAAAATACTTCTCGCCACCGATATCAAAGAGCACCCACTTTAGGAAGTGCAGCTTGAGCGCGGCGAGAAAGTTTGGGTCGGCTTTTATCGCTTTCTCTATCGTGTCAGCGAACGTGCGCATCGCGGCCTCTCGGCCCGGCTTTAGCTTCGCGATGATCGTGAATCCGTAATTTGCCGGCGTCCGCGGAAAGACCGGGCCGTAATTGCCCTCGACGCGCTCAAAATACCCTCTTTCGGGAATGGCCATTGCTTGCGGATTTTCCCAGGGGGCTTCGTGGTTACTCATAATGCGTGCTTTCTTCCTTTGATACGATGTTGTGCGCTTTGCTTAGGTGCGACGGTCGCCTAGACCGCGATCCATGGTCCCAACAAGGTTCGGCGCACCGGCGCTCGGTTCCGTCGCAATGGGCCCGCCGCTCAGCAAGTAGAACTGCTCGACGCATACGCGCGTGTTTGCGGAGGCACACGGCAATCGGAGCGAGCGAGATCACGCAGGCTTGCCCCTCAGGAAGGCGGTGTCGTCGTTGCTGGTTTCGGCGGACCGTTCTTAAGTGGAATTAAGTCAAGCGTCACAGTATCGAGTCGGTACGACCCCTCGCCGACGTTTTGATTCGGCTGCGCGCAGACGACGCTATTTTCCGGCCCGTAAACGACAACGAGACCCGGCGGCCCGCATTGCGTTTGCGTGAGCTGATAGGACGACAAGAATGTCGCTCCCGCCGTTCCAGCCTGCACTTCATACGAGTTGTACGTTACGTCCGCGTCTTCGTCGACAATCGCTCCGTAGACGGCCGCCGACGTCACACCGATCGCCATCGCGCCCCAAAATCCACCGCCCCAGTAATACGGCGCGGGATACCACGGCATGCCGCCGTTCCAACCGTAATACCCGCCACCGACAAACGTCGGATTATTGATGATCGTATTGCCGTTACCGATGTTGCTGCCGCCGCCGGGACGATTGCCGGCACCGCCTGGCCGGCCGGGTCCGCCAGGACCTCCCGGCCCTCCCGGCCCCCCAGGACCGCCCGGGCCCCCGGGGCCACCTGGGCGCCCAGGGCCACCAACCCCGCCGACGCCACCTGGACCACCGGGTCTACCGGCACCGCCAACACCTCCGACGCCCCCCGGGCGCTGCGCAACTCCAGGCCGCTGGAGCCCGCCGCCCCCGGGTCCGCCCGCGCCACCGAATCCGCCGCGCGAAAAATCGGAACCGCCGAGGTTAAAGCCACGACCGCCGCCGCCGCTGGGGCGAGACACGCCGCCGCCACTCGGTCGTGACGCGCCGCCACCGCGCGTGCCGCCACCGCCGCGCATTCCTCCGCCTCCGCGTCCGCCCCCGCCCCGGCCGCCGCGCTGAGCATCGGCGGTGGTGCAGAGTTGCAACGTAAAGGCAAGCGTGAGAAGAAATGCTAAATATTTCATTGCTTGATCACCTGGTCGATCCGCCCGCGCAACGTGATGAACGTGCCGTTTTTCAAGGTGAGTGCGAGCATGGCACTATCAGGGGGAAGCTTTTCGGAAGACCGCGAGAGCGGCTGCGCATCGGCCGTGTAATTTAAATATAGCGTGCCGCTCTTGAGATTGAGCGCGGAAGACTCACCGTCTTGTACCAGCGCTGCCAGTGTAGGCAGACAGACGATGATTTTCCCTTGGTACGCGCACGCGGCCCGCGTGATGACGATCGTGCCGTCGCCATCGTCCGTCGTCAGAAAAAGCGAACCCGACAGCACCTTGATTTCGACGTCGGTGTACCTGTTGATGGTGCCGTTCTTGTGTTGAATCCTGATCGTCCCGGCCGCGTTCAAGGCAACCGGTAGTAGACCGCAGACCGTGATGATGAGGGCCGCGGCGATTCTCATTAGACTGGCCACAGGCGATCTCACCTCCTTCTAACTTAGAAGAGGATAACCAAGCGGGGGTAATCCTGCTCTGCTGCGGCGGGGAGTGGCCGCAAAAGGACCTCTTGCCAGGATCCTGGCGCGCCCGCCGTCGGCCCGCGCACGATCTCAAGAGGCCTCGGCGGCCCCCGATTCGTATCAGTCCACCAAACAAGCGCGTTGCGAAGAGAGTTGAACGTATTGACCGAGGGCGTGGCGTCGCGGCTGGGTGCCGTTTTGATGGTATTCGCGATCGCGGCGTTGATCGCGTTACTGCCCGAGCGATACCATATCATGCCGACCTGGGTCGGCTATCTCGCGATCGCCGTCATGATCGCACCGATGCTCGTCGTGACGGTAAGGAAGCGAACCGGCGCTTGGGAGCGCGTCGCAGAATTCGCAGCTGTTGGTGCGGCGCTGTTCTTTAACGTCTATAACGTTCTCGTCGTCTCCTACGATCTCGTTGAAAACCCGAATAAGCTTCAGCCCGTGCCGCTGTTCTATACCTCGTTGGCGATCTGGTGCGGGAACGTCCTCATCTTTACGCTCCTTTACTGGCTCGTGGATAGTGGCGGCCCGGACGTAAGAGCGCGTGGGGCGCTAAAATACCGCGACTTCGATTTTCCGAGCATGGATGACGGAGCACCCTCGCCGCCGGGCTCGCAGCCCGGTATGGTGGACTACCTTTTCTTGGGTTTTACTACTTCGACCGCATTTAGTCCGACCGAAGCGATGCCCATGACCGCTCGAGCAAAACTGTTGATGATCGTTCAAGGTGCGATCGCGTTAATCACCATCGCGATCGTTGCCGCCCGTACCATCAACATCTTACGATAGGCTAAGCCGGACGCTTAAAGAAAATGCCCGCAACTGACGTCACGATGGCTTGGACCACGAAATACGCAGCAACGGCGGCAGCGACATTTGTGCCTGGAAATCGGGCCGTGGCGATGATCATAGCGAGGCCGGGATTGCGCAGCGCCGTCCCGATGGCGAGCGTACGCCGGTACTCCGGCTTCGCACCGCCGAGAATCCAACCGATGGCCAACGAAATGATAACCGTCAGTAACATCGCCAGCAGACCAAAGGTACCGAGGGCGGAAGCAAACCCTTTCACGATCGCCGGGATCAGCAGCACTAGCAATACTAGCAATGCGATGAACGTCAGGTATCCGAGGGGTTTGACGATCTTTCGACTCGCTAAGGGAATTCGCCACGCGGCGAGTGCGCCGATGAGCAGCGGCGCGAGTTGATAGAACAGCAACGAGCTGACAAAGGCCAGCGGAATTTCGGGACGTTCCACGGCCGGCAGCAGCACTCTGCTGGTCAACGGCGCCGTGATCGTCGAGATTGCCGGCATCAGTAGGGCAAGAGCGATTGCCAACTCGTGGCTTCCGCCGCTCTTGCGGCCACCGGAGAGAATGACGAATGGAACGCCCGGAGCAATTGCCATGAGGAGCAGTCCCGTGGCGATCGCGTCGGGAAGGTGGAAGGCGCGACTGCAGAGCAGGCCAATTAGCGGAACGGCGATAAAATTTCCGCCAAACGCTCGCAGAAGCAGCGGCCACTCAGTCATAACGCGCCTTAGCGCAGTCCGATCTGCCTGCAATCCAGCGCCCAGCATCATTGAGACGAGCAAGACTGCGGCAACGCCCTGTTGCAGAGTCATGCGTCGAGTTGCGGCGTTACGTGTGCGGGTCGGACAGCCACCGGAGCGCACTCAAGCTTGGTAAAAAGCAGTATTCGCCGCCGCGCGTGATTACGAAGCGCGGCAACCCGTGGAGCACCCTTCGGAGCGGGCGTCGCGGTATGGAGTAACTTCCGACGCCGTCGGCCGCCCCGGTGACGGGATCGCGCTCGGTCGTTCCACCAAAGAACGTCGAGCTATTCATCCATTCCGTCTGCACGAATTCGAACTGGCGGCGTAAATGGGCTCCGACAAACGCAAACATCAAGCCACGATCGACGCCGTCATCATCAAGCACTCCGGGCGGAAGCGGCGGTCCGTAAGCGGTACCGCGGCGAATCATGCGATGAATGCGCGGAGCGCCGGCGACCTGCGAGTCTCGTGGATTCGAGCGCCGGATGTGCGCTCCCAGCGGCGTGTTGTACCCGATCGGGTCGTCGGAGAACAAAAAGTCGTTGTTCTTTCTTGGATCGGCGCCAATCGCGGGGTCATCGGCCGTGGGGCTCAATGGAAGGGGCGTGCCGCTGCGCCAGCGTCCCATCATCTTTGCGGCCAAGAATTCCTCATCCTCAGACGACGTGGCATTGGCCCGAAGATATCGGCGGAATTCAGCAACGCGCTGATGCAGTTTGCGGAAAGCGACGTAGCTTCCGTTGCGACCCAGCACGTCCGGTTGCGGAATTTCCGGCGCCTCGCTGATCTCGTCGGCGTATCCCAAGACGAACTCGCCAGCTTTCAGTGGGGTTTCACGCGGATTGGTGCCGGGAATCCCGCTGCCTTCGATGGCCGGATGACTGATGCCATCCTTGAAGCCGAACGGCTCGGTCTCTCCGGGCAGAACGTGGCAGTCTTGACGCCAGATCGCCGCGATTCCGGGAAGCGCTTCCATTGCCGAGCGAGCCCTCGCAAGAGCCGTTTCGAGATCGGCCATATCTCGCGATATCGCCGTTATTACGCCGTGCACGTCAGGCGAGCCCAGCGGCGTCTCCCAATGTTCGGGGCTGCTCTCCCCAACGTCACCGAGAAGCGCCGTACGGGCGGCCATTCCTTGCTGAAACTCAGGAGGAAAGCTCTTGAGCGACTTGTCAGGGACGCCCAGCGCCTTGAGCCCGTTGAACGTAAGCGATGCACTGATCCAAGTATCACCTGAGGGGCTCTCCGGATTCGCCGCCGACGAGACGACGCCGTGAAGGCGGCGCATGAGCTCCCGCCCGGCATCGCGGCGGTCGATACGTACGATGATGTACGTAGCGTGGAACGGCGTTGGACGCGGGCGTAAAACGCCACTTTGAATATCGTCGAGCTCGAGCACCGGCATGCTTCCTACTTCGTCGCGAGATTCTTCCAGAAACGTACGAGGCTCTCGTCACCGCCGAACAAGGTGGTAAAGATCGTCGAGTCGGCAAACAGAATGTCGCCGGCACGCTTCCCAGCGGGCGGCATCCACAAGAACATGTTGATCTCACGATTCCCGGCTTCGGTGAACGGGTGCGGCCTTGACATATCGATGGGTTGCCGGGCCAGCACGTGAATCGCGTTGGAGTCGTTCGTCGTCACCGCGTAGTGCGGCAAATGCATATGGAAGACGAACGTCTTCACGCCCTCGAGCCAACCACGCGAGTCAAGATCGCTCGCGATCGAGAGCGGCAGCGTCTTGGTCGTGCCAGGTAACGTCGCCGGCCGCAAGCCCCACTGGTTTTCCACTGGAGTTCCGAGACCGGTCATTAAAGAGCGCACATATCTGGTAAAGCGTTGTTGGCGTGGCACGAGGGCGTCGCCGTGATGGTAATACTCCATATCCCGCTGTTTCATATCCGCGGTCGCCCCGACGTCGTGGTGCGGCCCAAGTATCAGACACGTGCCCTCGCGGCTGAGAAATCGCTCGAGAGCGGTGATTTCCGCGGGGTCGGCTTCCTGCTCCGTGACCATATGATCTAGGCCGAAGACCATCAGCGTGTCGGTGTCGTCGAGGATGCGCTCGTCGATCGGTAGCCGTTGGCCGGCTTGGTCGACGCGTTGGTAGACCGCGACGGGTTGACCGGTGGTCTCGCCGACGGCCTTTTGGAAATTCACCAGGGAGAGGTGAAAGAGCTCGAGCGTTCCCTCAATGCCTTGCAAGAACATGCGATCCGAGAACGATTCTGTTTCGTACGCTGGCCAAGCCACCCGACGTACCTCCGTCATCGTCGAGAAGCGATTGTCGAGCTCCGTAACGTCCCGATTGGCCTCCCAGGGATAACTCCACGTCCAATAGACGCTGAAGCGACGTTGACCCGGCGAGTATTTTCGAGGAGCGTGGAGCTGATTGTACGTTCGGCCTGTTGTGCTCATTGTTCGGTTCTCCAGTTCACTGCGAACTCAGCTTTCCATCTGGCCGAGCAGCGACGAGCGAAATTCTGACCCTGAGAGCCTTTGAGATTTCGGGGAATCCGCGCTTTCGCGATGCAATCAGCCGTACCTGGCGGTTTGCGTCGCCATGATTTATGCTCTTGGATGGACGTCTAACTTCGTCGCGTGATATCGTTAACTTCGGCGTCCCGCGATCCTGTTTCTGCGTGCCCTGTGGACTGCGCCGACCTCACCGTGACGCCGGCTGCTGCCTTCGGCCTGAAGTCGGTACCCAAATCACTCGTAGTCGTCGGTGCCGGCGCGACCGGCGCTCAGGTTGCGTCAGTCTTCAACGCGTTAGGCTCATCGATCACCCTCCGCCAGTCCGGTCCTCGCATCATTCCGACCGACGACGCCGACGGGTCTCGGGAAGGCTGCCACATCGCATTCGAAGCTTCGCCGCTGCCGGTGTCAGGGTCAACGTCGCTGAAGAGGAAGGCCGAGGTCGCCTGCACACCACTTTGGATGTCGTCGAGCTCCAGTGAGCTCATTTCGTCGCCAGGTTGCGCCAGAAGTGCTGGAGGCTTCCGTCTCCGCCAAAAAGCGTCAAAAAGATCGTGGAGTCCGCCAGCAGCAGGTCGCCGGCGCGCTCGTCCGATGGCGGCATCCACAAAAACATGTTGAACTCTCGATTTCCAGCTTCGGTGAACGGGTGCGGTTTGGAAAGATCCACTGGCTGCCGCGCCAAAACGTGGATGTCCTTTGCATTTTCGTCCGTTAATGCGTAGTGCGGCAGATGCATGTGAAAGACGAACGTTTTGACGTTCTCGAGCCAGCCGCGCCGGTCGAGGTCGTTCATCGTCGAGAGCGCCACCGTCTGAGTAGTGCCGGGAAGCGTCGCGGGCCGCAGCCCGTAACGGTTTTCCACAGGAACCCCGAGGCCCCGCATCAACGAACGCTCGTATCGTCCGAAACGCTGCTGGCGCGGCACCAGCGGGTCGCCGTGATGGAAGTATTCCATATTGCGTACCTTTGGGTCGTCGGACGCACCGACGTCATGGTGTGGGCCGATGATGAGGCACGTCCCATCGCGCTTTAAAAAGTCTTTGAGCGCGGCGATCTCTTCAGGCGCGGCCTCCTGTTCGGTCACCATGTGGTCCAGGCCGAAGACCAAAAGCGTATCGGTATCGGCGAGAATTCGTTCATCGATCGGTAGCTTTTGGCCGGCCTGGTCAACGCGCTGATCAACAGCAACGGGATACCCAGTGACTTCGCCCACCAAGGTTTGGAGGTTCTGAAGCGAGAGAAAGAAGAGTTCGAGCGTCCCGGTATCCCCTGTATGAACATTCGATGCGAATACGCTTCCGTTTCGTAGTCCGGCCACGCCACGCGGCGAACCTCGGTCATTGTCGAGAAGCGATTGTTGAGCTCGGTGAATGTCGGCGTTCGCCTCCCCGGGGTAGCTCCACGCCAAATAAATGCTGAAGCGCCGCTTTCCGGCTTGGTATTTGCGTGGAATGTGCAGTTGGTTATAAGTTCGTCCGAGAGTCTCCATGGCTGCCTCCCTACTGCAACTGGTCGAGCATGTCGCCAAGCGCTTTCTTGACGCGTAGCGCTCTTTTGATTTCGTCGTCGCTCACGTGTGGGTATTCGCCCTACTCCATGAAGTTTGGGTGGTGATGGTCGCGAACGAACTTGACAACGGCCGGGACGTTCGTCTTCCAGTCTTCGGGAAAGCCTTCCAGGTTTTCGAAAACGGTATTCACGCCCAGGGCCGTAAAGATGGCGATGGCGTCGTCAGTGTACTTGTCGAAGTCGGTGTCGAAGATACCCTGGTACATGAAATACTTATCCTGGCCGATATCGAACAAAACCCACTTCAGGTAGTGAAGCTTGAGCGGCGCCAAAATCGTCGGCGCCGTCGGCAGCGTCGCTTCGATCGTCTTGGCGTACTAATAGAAGGCCGGTTCGCGGCCCCGTTTTACCTTTGCAATGACCGTAAAGCCATAATTGGCGGGGTTCGTGGGAATATCGGGCCGTAGTTACCTTGCTGGAGTTCGAAGTATCCCTCCTTGGGAAGGGCCATCGCGGCGGGCTGTGACCAGTCGAGTCCAGGCTCGCTCATCTCGTGATTTCATAAGTGAAGGCGGCAGGCAAACGGCAGCGAGGTTTAGGATAGCGCTCGTACGATGCTGGCCGTCCCCGCTCTCTTCGCAATACTGGCCGTCGAGTCCCCGAGCCCGGCTCCGCAAGCACGCGCGACGCCGGCTCCAACGAGCGGCAGACGCGATCCGTGCGGCGGCGCGCAAGAGCTGCTCAAGAAATATCTTGCCGCGTCCCCGTGCGTTTTCGTAGCGGGTCAGGCGAGCCTGCAGGCAACCTACGCGACGACCAACATTCCGGCGGACGTCGTTCTCGACCTGGGCGGATCGACTCTGCCGGCGAGAACGAATCGGTCGGCGATCGGGTATCCGGGAGCGCTCATCAACGTCGGCATATCCCAAAATGCGCAGATAATGATTCTGCCGCCTTCCTTCTCGCAGCTGTCCAGTGCGACGCGCGGAACGCTAACCGCCGGCGCTACCGATATGGAGTTTTGGTACAAGCAACGGGTCTACGTCGATCGCGCTCGCGGAATTTCGGCGGTGTGCTGCTGACGTACGAAGCCCCGACGGGGTCGCCGGGCATTGCGGCGCCCGGCCCGGCCTACACAATTAATCCGCTCCTCAACCTGGCCACGAATCGATCGCGGACGATGGGCGTGAGCCTCGCCTTCCCGGTATCGAGTTACGCCAATGCCACGTCCTCGGAGATCACGCGTGGCTGGAGCTTCGCGCCGCAGGCCGTTCCCTTTTGGCGCTCGCCCGGCGGGACGCTGCTCGCGCTTGTCGTCACTCACGACTTCACGACCGACGCCACGCCTCTGCTGCTCAACACTGCGCAGCTCATTACCCGGCAGTTTCAGATCCAAGCGACCTACGGCGGCGTCAACTCGGCCGTCAATCTCGCGAATCCGCTGGCCGGAGTCACGCGCGCTCAGGGGGCCTCCTATTCGCGCACGTTGACGGTAGGAGGAAGCTACATGTTCGGAACTAGCGATCCGTGACGGCCCACGATGTCGAACTACTCCTCACCCTGCACGGGCCGATTCGCCACCACTCGTCTACGCGCTAAGGTTGGAGGGCGGCTTCGACCTTCGCAATGGTCGCAGCGTTTGGGGAGGACCTGCGGCTGACGAAACCTTGAATTTGTGAACGAGGTGCGCCACCAATCCGTGCAATGCGCTTAATTCCGGCCGCCAAGACTTCTTTTCCGATGCGCGTCCTCAGCTTCACACGGACTGGCCGCGAATTGGTCACGCCTACTCATCGTCGCCGTGAGCTGCCTGCAGTACGTACTCGACCAAGGCCAGCGCGACGACTGGTTCTCCGATCAAACGATCGTACTGTGCGCGTGGGCTTGCGCGTTTGCGACGGCAGCCTTCGTGTGGTGGGAGCTACGCGTCGCCGAGCCGATCGTTGACCTACGCATCCTGCGCCAGCCGGCCGTTGCCGCGGCGCTGGCCATCGCCGGTGCCTACGCCGCAATCATCTTTCCGAGTCTGTTGCTGCTGCCGCAGTTCACCGTTGACGGTCTCGGCTTCACCAGCACGCTCGCGGGCATTCTTATCGGCGCCCGCGCGTTGCCGGTGCTGCTCCTGACGCTTCCGGTCGCCCGTCTCGTCGCGTGGCCGCGCTTCGATCTCCGCTGGTCGATCGGCGGCGGCTTGGCCGTTGCGGGATTGGGCTCGCTCTGGCTGGGCTCCGGCGTGACGACGGCCAGCGCGTTGAGCACGTTTGTCGTGCCGCTGCTCGTGATGGGAGCGGGTGCGGCGTTCGTCTACTCGCCGCTGCTCGTCGCGACGATGCGCGCGGTCGCGCCCGAGGCGGGGCCAAAGCCTCGTCATTCATCGTGCTCTTCTTTCAGCTCGGCGGCTCGATCTCGTCGGCCGGCATCGTGGCGTTTGTTCGACCGGCGCCTGCAATTTCATCAGACCGTGCTCGCCGCGCAAGAGACGCTCTCGCGCTTGCCGGTGGCGCAGTTCCTGCAAAACGGCAGCCGCGAACAGCTGGCCGCGGCCGTCGCGGCGCAGGCCGGCGCGCTCGCTTACGCCGACGCCTTCTTCATCACGGGCGTGCTCGCGCTACTGATTGCGCCCGGCGCGCTGCTGCTTGCGAGACGACGCGCCGGGTGAGTTAGAGACCGCTCGTTTAGGGGAAGACTCGCGGAATGAAAAGCTCCATTCCGACTTCTCTCGCGCTCAGCGTCCTACTGACCGCTGCGGCGATGGCGGGCACGAACACCGCCAACCACGTCGCCAACGCAATGTCGGCGCACTCGATGACGATAAACATGGGTGCGCAGAACGGGTCCAAACAGGACGGCCAGGCATTTCTCAACGACACGCCCGCCGGCCTCAAAGTGAAGGTCCAGCTCAAGAACGAGCCCGCGAGCGCCTCCGAGCCGTCGCACATCCACCAAGGCACATGCGCCAAGCTGAATCCGGCGCCGTGGAAGCCGCTCTCCAACGTCGTGGGCGGCGTCTCGACGACGACGATTCCCGGCGTGACGATCGCCGACCTCAAGAAGGCGCACTATGCGATCAACGTCCACGAGAGCGCGGCGAACCTGAAGCACTACGTCTCCTGCGGCAACCTCTAAATGTCGGTAGAAGATCCGGCCGTCAATCCCCGCGCCGATCGGCAGCGCCCCGACGGCTTCGACGCCGACCATCCCGACTCGCCGCCCGGCGAAGGCAACCCTCTCCCCGACGTTGACCAAGGGACGAACGACGAGAGCGTCGGCAGCGAGTAGCACCGTTCGTTACTCGCTTGTCGGGTGGTATCTCCGGTCGGGAGCCTTTAGCGAACGTGGAGGGTGGATACTTCGCCTGCAACGGCGTGAACGCGCGCGGCGTCTGCGCGAAGTCGTTTCGATGAACTTCAAAACGCTGCCGAATTCTGATTGTGTCTTCGAGACCTATCGCGCTGCGCGACGCCGTGCTCCCTCGCAAAGCGCGCGTGGCGCGCCGGTACGCAGCCCGTTATGAACGTCCTGTGGGCGGAATTGCGGCATCCAGGTTTGAAAGAAGCGCGATGCCCATCCTTGCGAGGAGCGAGTGTGTGGTCGGGATATCCGACCATGGCGGCTGGGCCGTGCTGGTAACGGCGGCGCCCGACGGGACGCTGCTCGACCGCCGTCGGGTCGAGCTGGTCGACGAGGTTCTACCGGCGATTCCCCATCACCACGAAGCCCAGCTGCTCTCGATGAGCGAAGCCGTCACTCTGGTCGAGCAGGTGCGCGCTTCGGCCGAGGAGCACGCGGTACTCGCGCTCGATGAAGTGGCCGCGGCGGTGCCGCGCGTCACCGGCATCGCGCTTCGCATCTGTCCGCCGCTTCCGCCGACGATCGCCGAACGCATCACCGACTACCGCGCGCGCAACGTCGCCGATTGGGTGATGTACCGTCAAGCGCTGGCGCACGCCGCCGAGGCGCGCGGTTGGAGCGTCCACTGGTACGATGCAAACAGCGTGCTCGAGTCGGCGGGCCGGGCGTTGGGCGTGGAGAGTTTCGACGTTTACTCTTCCAACGTACGCAAGGCCGTTGGGGCGCCGTGGAACAACGATCACAAGCTCGCGATGGCGGCGGGCATCACCGCGGCGGCCGCGCGTTAGGGCGGCGTCAAGAAGCGCTCGAGTGCGGCGAGCGCATCGGGAAGGTTCGCGCGTCCGTAACCAACGCGCAGGTGCGAATCGCCGGCGTCGAAGGCGGCGCTTGGCAACAGCAGCACGCCGCCCTCGCGCGCGGCTCGCTCGCAGAACGTCTCGCTGCCGCCGCCAAGGTAGCGCGGAAAGGCCGTCGTTCCCGCGCGCGGACGCGCCCAGCCGAAGAGGCCACTCCGTCGCGCGAAGAACTGGTCGAGCAGATCGAGATTGCGCCGCGCGATGTGGCGCAAGCGACCTTCGATCACCTCGCGGTGGCGCAGCGCCACGGCGGCGAGAAACTCGCTGGGCGCGGCGCTGCAGATCGTTAGATAATCTTTGATCGTCGCCATCCGCTCCACCAGCTCCGCGTTTTTCGCACTCACCCAGCCGATGCGCAAGCCCGCCAATCCGTAGGCCTTCGCCATTCCCCCGAGCGAGACGCCGCGTTCGTAGAGATCGCATGCAGCCGAAAGCCTTTCGGCCTCGCGTTCGCTGCCCCGGTACACCTCGTCGCTAAAAAGCCAGAGGCCGCGCCGGCGCGCGAGCGCCACGATTGCCTCAAATTCCTGCGCCGTGAACTGATAACCGGTGGGATTGTTCGGCGAGTTCACCACGATGGCGCGCGTTGCCGGCACGATCAGCCGGTCCAGCTCGGTGACATCCGGTGCGCCGGCGCGGTCGAGGTCGGCCTCCCAGCGGGCTACCGTCGCGCCGATGCTCTCCGCGATCGAGTAGTGCGATTGATACGCCGGAAACTGCACGACGACGTTGTCACCGGCCCCGAGCGCAGCGTGCATGAAGGTGAAGATCGGTTCCTCGGCGCCGCTATGCACGAGAACCTGTTCCGCGTCGCCGTGACGGTAGAGCGCAGCGATTGCGCCGCGCAGTTCCGGCGTGCCGCGCGATTCGACGTAGCCCAGGCGCAACTCGGCAAAACGTTCTGCGGCCCCAGGCTCGAGTGCGAGCAGCTCGCCCAGCCGCATCGTTTCGGGATCGCTCGAGCACAGCAGATACGGCGTGACGAATTCGTGACGCGCGAAGAAGCGTTCGAGAACGAAGGGCGGCAGCGGCGAGTCGGGGCGCATGCACTCACAACCGCGCCGCGCCGCCCTATGGTTACGGCTGATTGCCGAGCCGAAGTGCCTCGCGATTCATGTCCTTCGCAGGACCCACCCTCCGTTTTCTCCGAGTGCTGCGTGATTCTCGACCAGGGCGGAGCCGGCGTCCTTCGAAATAGCGAGCGGCATGGGCACGTTCGAAAACGACGATCCCGCGAAACGCGCAGCCGGCTTCGCCGCCGTTAACCGGTTCGTGCGCGACGGAACGTGCGTCGGCCTGGGGACGGGCAGCACGGCGTACTGGGCGATTCGCCGTGTGGGCGGACGCGTTGCCGCAGGCGCGAACATCGTCGCGGTGGCGACCTCGAGTGAGACCGAGGTGCTCTGCCGCCAGCTCGGCATTCCGCTTTTCGGCTTGCTGGAGCGCCCCATGGACGTCGCAATCGACGGCGCCGACGAAGTCGCCCCAGAGTGGTCGCTCATTAAGGGCGGCGGGGGCGCGCTCTTCCGCGAGAAGGCCGTCGCGCTCAGCGTGCGGCGCTACGTTATCGTCGTTACCGAATCAAAACTCGTGCGGCAGCTGGGAGCGTTTCCGTTGCCGGTCGAGGTCGTTCCGTTCGCGGCGACGTACGTGCGCGGCGAGATCGAGCGCCGCTTTGCCGGCCTGCAGATCGCGCGCCGCGAAATTCCCGATAGCCAGCCCTTCATCACGGATAACGGCAACTGGATCTTCGACTGCCGCTTCGGCGCGATCGACGATCCCCCGCACCTCGATGCGACGTTTCGCGCGATTCACGGCGTCGTAGCAACGGGTCTCTTCTACGGGTTGGCGACCGAAGTGCTCGTCGGTAACGCCGACGGCACGGTCCGGGCGCTACAGCGCGCCTAACGGATCATTACCCGTTACGGGGTTGCGCGAAAGATGAAACCGTCCTCGGCGGTCCCTCCCTGCGAACTTGTACCGTAGAGCAGCCCTTGTACCGTAGAGCAGCCCGTCGAATGCGTCAAGGGCAGCGTTGGGATTCGAACTTCCGGCGTAGTGTCCTAGGTCGTAAAGCACGCGCGGATTCTTACCCGACGGTTCAATTGCGAAGATCGTGCCGTCACCAGCCTCTGCGCCGGACGTCGTTCCATAGAACCAGAGGATGAGAACTCGTACAGCACCCCTCCGTTGTAGGCGCCGCCCTCTTCGGTGGTGCCGTACAGGGTGTTTTTTGAAAACAGCAAGGCCGGTCGGCTCCGCGCCGTCGCGTTGATCGAAGTTGAAGAGTACGCGCAAACCGCCGGAACTCGAATCGGGAAGGAGCCCGCCGCCGGTGGCAAAAGGCAAAGCGCCCTGCTTCGAGCAGGCGCTCAGTGCCGCAGCCACGATCACGGCAAATAGCGAACGCATCGGGCGGGAAGCGTTACGCCGTCCGTCGGCCAAATTCCTTAACGCCCGGCGCGGTATTCACTCGATCGTCTTTCGCGAGACCCAAAGCAGCAGGCGCCGGGGGCTAAAACGCGATGCATACTGCACGAGCTTATTCGTCGAGCCGGGCACGACGAGGTCGCGACCGCGCATCATGCCGAGATAGCCCGCCCTCGCGACCGCGGGGGCGTTGCCCTGCGGCAACTTGAAGAGTAGCGTGTTCTTCGTGCCGGCTCGCTCGGAGAAGCCGGTGGCCGACGCGCCGGGAGCGAGGCAGGTGACGGTGACGCCCGTGCCACGCAGTTCTTCTGCTACCGCCTGGGAGAACGAGATCACGTACGCCTTGCACGCATAGTAGACGGCCATGAAGGGTCCGGGTAAGAAGCCCGCGGTCGACGCGACGTTGAGGATCCGCCCCGCGCCGCGCTCGCGCATTCCCGGAAGATAGAGGCGCGTGAGCTCGGTGAGCGCGAGCACGTCGAGCGAAATCTCGTCGCGGACGCGCTCTTGGGGAATCTCTTCGAAACGGCCATTCGTCGCGAAGCCCGCGTTATTGATCAAGATGTCGCACCGCGGCACCTGCGCGAACACGGCCGCCGCGGCGCCGGGCTCGGAGAGATCGGCGGTAAGGACGTCAACCCGTACGCCGTGACGCTCGCGCAGTTCTGCCGCGATTGTTTCGAGTTTATCGCTGGAGCGGGCGATCAGCACGAGGTCGTGCTTGTCGGCCGCGAGCAGTTTGGAGAACTCGAGGCCGAATCCACCCGACGCGCCGGTAACGATCGCAATGCTCACGCCGCGAGCTTCCCCCTGGGACACCAGCTCAACCTTCGCAAACGGCCGCTACCATTCAAACCGAACTCGGCAGCTACGAAGTAGCCGTTGAGGCTCGGACGCCGCGAAGGGCGCCCGAGCCGGCGCGTTTACTGCTCTTGGTGAGGCGGCTTTCCGTTCTGCGGCGGATGATTGCCGTTGGGCGGCGGATGGTTGCCGTTCTGCGGCGCGACGTGTTGCTGCGCCGCTTGCCGGTCGGAGTTCGTGATCGGCGCCGAATGTGCGGGCCGGTTGTTCTGATTGTACGGATGCGCGACCGCGGCGGTGTTCGGCTGACCGTGATTGACGGTCGAGAGATGATTCCGTCTTGCCCCGAGAGCTGCTCGTGGTACTGCTGCTCGCTCGTCGGCGCTATGCCGTAGCCGCGAGCGCTGATCTGCCCTTGCGTGGGATGCGCCTGAATTCCGCCGTGACCACCGTTATAGCCGGTGTGGTTGTTATCGTTACGATAGACGACGGTCTTGTCGATGTACGTGTTGTGTATCACGACGCGATTGACGTTGGTGATTGCCGTGTTGTAGCGGAAGACGCCGCCGTTCCAACCTCCGCCCACGTAACCGGCGCCGAAATAGCCGAAGCCGTAGTTGATGCCGCCGTAAAAGCCGACGGTCCGTCCCCAATAGCCGGGATGCCAGTAATAGGCGCTGCTACCCCACCCCCAGTAGCCCGGCGTCCACAGCATGCCGACGGCCGGCGCTGCGACCCACGTGCCGGGCACCCAATAGTAGCCGCCGGGGCCCCACGCCCAGTATCCGGGTTGCCAGATGTAGTTGGGGGCGGGAGCGGGAGGCTGCGTATAGACGGGAATTGCCGGCGGCGCGATGTTGACGCCGACTCCCACATATACTTGCGCGTGGCCGATCGCCGGAGCCGAAGCAAGCAGCACGGCGATGAACGCTGCTCGCGTCAGTGTAGAAATATGCATGCCCTAGAATACCCGTCTGCGGGGCGCAGCACGCGCTCCCGGCTGCTCGCTAATGCGAGTCTAAGCGCTTCTCGGTAATCGATCCGCATCGGCGCCGATTGGTCTGCAATAACTGGCTGCCGGTTCCAGACCAATCCCGGCGGCGACGGGCTCGTCGAGTTCGCCGGCATCGCCGGCCCCCTAAGGACGCCGATGATGGGACTCCCGAAACAGGCTTAAGCCGGGAGAGGGCTCGGTCGCTCCTTTTGAGAAGCGGCCGGGCATGATACGACAACTTAGCTTAGCCCTGACCGCGGCCATCCTGCTCACGCTTGCGCCCTCCGTTACGATTGCGGCGACTCCGTCGTGGTCGCTGGCGACGGCCAATAGCGTGCTTGGGGGCGTCAACAGCAAATCCACGTTTATGATCATCGCCAACGTCAAGCTTCCGATGCAGTGCGACGTCGCGCAGATCGTGCAGGCGCCGATCACCAGCATGAGTTCGCGCCACTTCGTAGTGGTGATGCGGCCGCCGAGCGGCGTGTGCTCTCAGAAGACCGCGATGTACAATTGCTGGGTCGAGAGCGCGACGTTCCATCTGCCGATCACGCAGCCGTTCGAAGTCGACTCGAAGGGCAAGCAGTGGAAAGTGCACCTCACGCCGCACGCGCCGACCCCGGGAACGCCAGCTTGCAATAAGCCCTAGCTAGCGCTGGCCGCGAGCAAAGCTAGCGCGCGGCGGCCCGCGTTAAGAGATACTCCTGCGTAATTAGGTTGTCGGCGGGCCGCCTCGATCAGTGCCGGGGTCAGGTCTATCGCCGTTACTCGCGCGCCGGCGCGCGCCGCGGTGATCGCCACGACGCCCGTTCCGGTGCCGACGTCGAGTACCGTTTCGACGCGCGCGATGCCGGCAAAACGCACCACGCTGGCGGCCACGGGCGTGGTGAACGTCGCCGTCGGCGCGAAGGAACTCCACATCTCGCGCTGGCGGTCCTTGAACGTAGCAAATGGATCGTTTGTCATAAGTTCCTCTTATCGCGCGTGCCTCGCGGTACCGGGGCTCAACTTGAAGACGATTCCGCAGCCGCGGTTGCAGGGGCCGATTCCCCCGCTCACCGTCGTGCCGTAGATATCTCCAGCGTTATCGAGCGTCACGCCGCCGTAAGGAACCTCGCCATCCTTTGCACCGCCGGTAAACGTATGCAGTAGCGACTCCTTGCCGTGCGAATCGATCTCGAACACGACGCCGCACGCGTAGCCACCGTTACAGCTATCGTCGCCGCCGAACGACGTGGTGCCGAAGATGTTGCCCTTCGCGTCGAGCGTCAGCGTTTCTGACGGAAGCGCCCCGTCGGGACTGCCCGCAAAGACGTGCAGCACTTTGAACCTGCGCTTCGCATCGAGCCGGAAGACGGTTCCGCAGCCGGGGTTGCCCCCCATCTTGCTGCAATCGAGGTTGCCGTAGGCTTGCGCAGTGCCGTAGAGGTTGCCGGCGGCATCCATGACCAGGCCGCCGTAAGGGTAGCCGCCGTCGCTCCCTCCCGTAAAGCGATAGAGCGTCGTCAACGCGCCGCTCGCGCTAAGCTCGAAGACCGTACCGCAGCCGGCGACGCAGCCGCTATCGCCGCCGATGTCGGTGACGCCGTACAGATTGCCGGCCGTGTCAAGAATCACGCCTTTGTAGGGGCGTCCGCCGTCGCTGCCGCCGGTGAACGAGTACAGCACGCTCTCCTTGCCCGCTTCGGTCACTTTGAAGATCGTGCCGTATTGATCCGTTCCGCCGTAGGCCGTCGTGCCGTAGAGGGTACCGGCGCCATCGGAGGAGAGCGGGCTCTGCGCGTCTTGACCGTCTGGCTTGCGGCTGCCGAAGTTCCTTTGAACTGATAGAGCAGCGATTCGCTTCCGTTGCGGTCGATCTTGAAGACGGTGCCGCAACCGTCCCCGCCGTACACGTAGCACGGATAGTAGTTGCCGCCCACCGCGGTCGTGCCGAAAAGCACACCGTGTTTGAGAATCACGGCCGCGAACGGCTCGCTCGCGTCGGGTTTGCCGGCAAAGCTGTACACGAGATGCTCCGTTCCCTCAGCATCGATCTCGAAGACGGCACCGCAGCCGTTGCCGTACCCCCCGGGACAGCTCGCATTCGCGCCGCCCTCGATCGTCGTTCCATACACGTTGCCCGCCGCATCGAGAACGACGCCGGCTTCGGGGCTGGCCGCGTCGGGACTTCCCTTAAAGCGATGGAGCAGGGTTTCGGCGTAGCCGGTCGTCCCGCTCGCGCGCTGCACCGTCGGCGTAAGGGCGGCGGACGCCGGCACGGCAGGCCCACCGCAGCCAACGAGCAGGAGCAACGCGAGCAACCCCAACGGACGCAGCATAGCACCCCCCCTTTCTAGCGATTCCTTTGACACGCTAACACGCGCCCTGTGAACCCGCCGGACAAATGCCCCTGGAAAAAGCTCTTTTTGCCGTGGAATCGCAAGTCACCGCGCCGCGTGCTACGGTTCTGGCACGATCGTTCCGCGCGGGTACGCGATCTTGCCGGAAACGGTACGTCTTCGAGCTGCAGCACGTCGAGCCCACCGCACCGATGGACGACGATCGCCTTCATCCTCGTAACACCTTAGGTTGTTTTCTTAGCTTTGAGCGTGCACGCCACTCATTCAAAGCGCGCTCAGGAACGGGAGCTAGAACAAATGTGTGAGCATTTGTGTGCCCGCGCCCCCTACCGCCGGCCGAAGTAAGGCCTTATCGTTAGCTTCATGAAGCACACGACGCTTGCGACGCTCGCATTTCTCTCCGCTTTTCTCCTCCCGCAGGCCGCTCCGGCATTTCCCGTTGACTTCGGGCCGGGATTCTCGACGCATCGCATCAACGTTCGACGGCGACACCGTGAGCGTCACGATCGGCGGCGCACGGCCCCGCGGTCGTTCTGATCCACGGTTATGCAGAGGATTCGCGCATGTGGAAGCCGCTGGCGATCGCGCTCGCACCGCGCTTCACGGTCATCGCGCCCGACCTTCCCGGCATCGGCAACTCTGCCATTCCCGCAGGCGGCTCCGACATGGGCAGCGCCGCGCAGCGCGTCCGCGATGCGGTGCACGCGTTGGGATACCGGCAAGTGAGCGTGGTAGGGCACGACATCGGATTGATGGTCGCCTACGCGTACGCCGCGACCTATCGCAGCGACGTGCGCCGGCTGGCGCTGATGGACGCATTCCTGCCCGGCGTTGCCGGCTGGCGCACGATCTACGACAACCCAAACCTGTGGCACTTCCGCTTTCATGGGCCCACGCCGCTCGCGCTGGTGAGCGGCCGCGAACGCACCTACTTCGATTACTACTGGAACGATTTCGCCGCCGATCCCAACCGCTCGCTCTCGCTTGCCGAGCGCGCGCAGTACGCCGCGCTACTCGCGCCCTGGGCGGATGGCGGCCGGTTGGACCTACTTCGAATCCTTCCCACAGACTGCCGTCGCCTTCGCGCGGCTGGCAACCACGAAACTGCAGGTGCCCGTGCTGTCGATCGGCGGCGATAAGGCCAACGGCCTCGCACTCAGCGCACAGGCGCGCACGATCGCCGGCAACGTCACGGCGATCGTTCTCAAGAACACCGGCCACTGGCTGATGGAAGAGAACCCGCAGCAGACGATCGCCGCACTCACACATTTTTTGGAAGCACAACCCCAACCTTAAAAGGAGTCTCACCTACCATGACAAGTGATACGACCGCGAACGCAACGCGTCCGATCGTGTTGATCCACGGCCTCTTCCTCAACTGGGAGAGCTGGGAGAACTGGACGCAGCGCTACCGCGCCCGCGGTTTCACGGTCTTCACGCCCGGCTGGCCCGGGCTCGACGGAACCGTCGAGGAGCTGCGCGCCGATCCGACCCCGCTCACCCAGCTCAGCATCAAAAAGGTTCTCGACTACCTCGACGCCTTCGTTCGCAAGCTGGAAACGCCGCCGATCATCATGGGTCATTCCTTCGGCGGGCTCTTCGCGCAGCTGCTCGCCTACCGCGGCCTGGGCGCGGCGGTCGTCGGCATCGACCCTGCGGCGCCCGCTGGCGTGCTCGAGCTGCCGTTCTCGACACTTAAAGGCAGCGCGCCGGTCCTCGCCAACCCTTTCAACGTCGGAAAGGCGACGATGCTGACGCCCGAACAGTTCCACTACGCGTTCACTAATACGCTCTCCGAGGAGGAGAGTCAAAAACTCTACGACCGCTACGCGATTGCGAGCGCCGATCGCGTGCTTTTCGAAGGCGCCTTCGAGAATTTCGCTCTCCATTCGCCGGCGCGCGTCGAGGTTAAGGCACAGCGCCCGCCGATTCTACTGATCGCCGGCGGCGACGACCATCTGGTGCCCGCGGATTACACGAAGAAAACGTTCGACCTGATCTCGCAATCGCCGTCGCTCACGGCATTCAAGGAGTTCCCCGGGCGCCCGCACCTCACCGGCGCCGTACCCGGCTGGGAGGCGGTCGCCGACTACGCGCTGCAGTGGGCGCTCGCGCCGATGCCGTCAACACCCGTGAGCGAAGCGGCCCTCACCTAAGCGAGAACTTTCATTCAAGAGAGGCAATAATGGCATATCTCAAACTTCGAGACGGAACCGAACTCTATTACAAAGACTGGGGCTCTGGACGGCCCGTCGTTTTCAGCCACGGCTGGCCGCTGTGCGCCGACGCGTGGGAGGATCAGATGCTCTTCCTGGCGGCACACGGCTTTCGTTGCATCGCGCACGACCGCCGCGGACACGGCCGCTCCAGCCAACCGTGGGACGGCAACGACATGGATACCTACGCCGACGACGTCGACCAGCTGGTGCGTGCCCTCGACCTCCACGACTTCATCCACGTCGGCCACTCGACCGGCGGCGGCGAGGTGGCGCGCTACATCGGGCGCCACGGCACGAGCCGCGTAGCGAAAGCGGTGCTCATCGGCGCCGTGCCGCCGATCATGCTCAAAACGCAGGCGAATCCCGGTGGCCTGCCCATCGAGGCTTTCGATCAGATCCGCGCCGGCGTGCAAGCCGACCGCTCGCAGTTCTTCAAAGACCTCAGCGCGCCGTTCTACGGCGCCAACCGCGAGGGCGCGAAGGTGTCACAAGGGCTGCGCGATTTTTTCTGGATGCAGGGGATGCTCGCCGGCATCAAGGCGTGCTACGACTGCATCAAAGCCTTCTCTGAGACCGATTTCACCGAGGATCTCAAGAGGTTCGACGTGCCCACGCTGATCATTCACGGAAGCGACGATCAGATCGTGCCGATCGCCGATTCCGCGATGCTCTCGGTGAAACTGATCCCCAACGCGCGGCTCGAGGTGTACGAAGGCGCGCCGCACGGGCTCTGCTCTACGATGAAGGACCGCGTCAACGCCGACCTTCTCGCCTTCTTCGGCGCTCCGGTGACGCGCGAGGTCTCGCTCAACTAAGCGATTCCATCTACGAGAAAGGCTGCCAGGAAGGGACCTCCCGCGGAGCCCGAAGCATCGGGCATGACGGCTCCGCGGACGTCCGGCTTCGGCGACCTGCTCAAACGCCACCGTGTCGCTGCCGGCGTGACGCAGGAGCATCTCGCCGGATTGGCGCGCGTGAGCACGAACGCAATCAGCAGCCTCGAGCGCGGTGTACGCCGCGCGCCGCATCGCGACACCGTCGCGCTGATTGCCCAGGCGCTCAATCTCAGCGAAACCGAGCGCGACGACTTGGAAACGGCCGCAGCGACGGTGCGCGGGCGCACCGCGGCCCGCGTTGCCAGCGAGCGCGCCGCGGCAAGCCTTCCACCATCGCTCACGTCGTTCGTCGGCCGTGAGCACGAGGTCGCGCAGCTCGCCGAACTGCTCGAGCACGAGCGCCTGGTGACGATCACCGGTTCGGGCGGCATCGGCAAGACTCGGCTCTCGCTCGAACTTGCGAGGAAGCTCGCGAGTCGTTTTTCAGACGGCGTTTGGTTCGTCAACCTCGCTCCCTTGCGCGACGACGCCTTCGTGGCCAGCACGATCGCCTCGCTGCTCGACATTCGCGCGGTGCGCTCGGGACGTCTCGCGGAACTGGTCAACGCGTTGCGCCCACGCCGGCTGATGCTGATCCTCGACAACTGCGAGCACGTGCACGACGCCGCAGCCGCAGCCGCGGCCGCGATTCTGCGAGAGTGCCAGAACGTGACGATCCTCGCGACGAGCCGCCAGCCGCTGCGCGTTGCCGGCGAAATGCTTTACCGTTTGCCAAGCCTCGGTTTTCCGGCGAAGGCAATCGCGAGCGTGGCCGAAGGGCGCGCGTATTCCGCGATCGATCTGTTCACGCAGCGCGCAAGAGCGGCGGACCGGCGTTTCGTCTTCAACGACGAATCGGCCGGGCCCGTC
Organism: Vulcanimicrobiota bacterium; assembly: GCA_963844705.1. Taxonomy (GTDB): domain Bacteria; phylum Vulcanimicrobiota; class Vulcanimicrobiia; order Vulcanimicrobiales; family Vulcanimicrobiaceae; genus Cybelea. The sequence continues at coordinate 1,762,951 of CAWJPI010000001.1, forward strand.
GCCGAGATCTGCCGCCGGCTCGACGGGATCGCGCTCGCGGTCGAACTCGCCGCCGCGCGTGTTGCGGCCTTGGGCGTGCGCAAGCTGCAAGCGTGCATTGCCGCTCATTTCAACGTGCTCTCGGCCCAGCAGTACGGCCTTCCGGCACGCCATCAAACGCTCACCGCGGCGCTGGAGTGGAGCTACGCGCTACTTGACGAGCGGGAGCGCGTGCTGCTCGCGCGTCTCTCAATATTCGCGCGAGGCTGCACGCTCGAAGCAGCCGAGAGCGTCGGCGCGAGCGACGGAGAAGCGCCGGGAGCCGTTGCCGACGTCCTGGCATCGCTCGTTCAACAAGTCGCTCGTCATCGCCGAAGTCAACGACGAAGGAGCGCGCTACCGCTTTCTCGAGGCAACCCGCGCGTTTGCCACGCACAAGCTCGACGCATCGGGCGAACGAGAGCGCGTTGCACGGCGTCACGCCCAATGGGTCGCCGAGTTCGCGTCGCGCGCCGACGCAACTTATCAGATTGTGCCGCGGCAGAGCTGGATGGCCGCCGTCGCGCCCGAACTCGACAACGCGCGAGGGGCGTTGGAGTGGGCGCTCGGCGCCGGGAACGAGGCGGTAATCGCCGGCCGAATCGCTGGGGGATTGAGCGGGATGTGGAGGATCGCCGGACTCGAAGCCGAGCGTCGCCACTGGGTGCTCGCGGCGCTCGAACGCATCGACGAGAACGAACACCCGGAGATCGCGGCAAGACTGTTGCGCTCGCTCGCCGGCACCCATCACGGGCAGGCGCGCATCGATGCCGCAGCCGGCGCGCTGGCCCTCTGCGAACGCATCGGTGACGCGCGCGGCGCTGCCGGCTGCCGCACCGGGATCGCCTACGGCCTGTTGCAGATCGGGCAGCCCGAGGGCGCGTTGGAAGAGATCGATCGTTCGCGGGCGCTCTATCGCGCGGAGGGATTGCAAGCCTCTCCGATCTACGCACTACTGTTGATCGACCGCAGCGATATTCTGCGCGCCCTGCACCGATTCGACGAAGCGCGTGCCGAACTGACCCAGGCGCAGGGTCTCGCCACATTGTTCGGCGACAACACGATCGCGGCAAGCGTTGAGTCGGCGCTCGCAGAGGCCGCGTTCGAGGGTGCGGACTTTCCCGAGGCGCGACGCCTCGCGGAATCGGCCCTCTCGTTCGCGCGGCAGAGCGGTCTCAGTTATCGTGAAGTGCGCGTGCTCAATATGCTCGCGGGAATCGCGCTCGCCGTGGGCGATCTCGACGCCGCCCGTGCCTACGCACAAGAGGCGCTTGCCGCCGCGCGAGGCCGAGAGCCGCATGATGCCACCATCGCGATTCAGCATCTCGCGGCGATCGCCGCGGTTGAAGGACAACTCGAGCGAGCGGCGCGGCTCTTTGGCCACGTCGAAAGCGGCTATCGCCGCGAAACGTACCCGTTGCGCGAGACGGTTGCGCGCCGCAGCTATGAGCTTTTGGTGAAAGCTCTCGACGAGAACCTAACGCCGGAGGGGCTGGCGAGGTTGGTGGAGGAGGGGGCGAATCTCGCCGAGGGTATCGTGATGAGGGAGGCGCTGCAGGTATAGCGGCCTACTCCAGGACGTGCCGCATGGTCTGAACGGTTTTACGTGCTTGCCGGCGGTATCGGGATGTTGGTGATGGCGGCCGTGTTCCGGAACCCCGACCCACGAGGCGGCCCGTCGCAACCCGCGTACGCCCTGCGAGCGGCGATGCCCGTCAAGGATTGCGGCAGCGCGGGCGGTGTGAAGGTGAAGCCGAGCCCGGCGCACTTCGCCGATGGCTCGCAATCGCGCGGCGCCGAGCCTAATCCGAGGCGGAGCTAAACGCGATCCCCTGTTGTCGGCCGCGAGCTCTTTTCAAGGCTGCTCCGTGACGATCGTTAGCTTTGCAGCGCGCTGGTTGAGAGGAATGAGTCGCTCGCCGATGCGGGCGATGAACGAGATTCCGTTCTCCTGCAGAATCGAGGTGACCCAGGCCGTCTCCCGATCGGGCGGAGCGCCAAATGCCAGGACCGGTTCGGCCCCCGCGACGTCCGCCTTGTAGCGAACGCGATAGTCGAAGAGCTGCCCCATGCCGTAGCGCATCCGGTTGAACCGACTGGCGTGCATCGGTGAGGCTTTTGGCTTCCACCAGCAACTTCTGCTCGCCACAGCGCACGAACAGATCGATGTTGTTGTTGTACCAACAGCGGCCGCCAAGCCGTTCCGCCGCGCGGCGGACGAGTTCGAGCGTAGCGTTGTGGTCTTTTCGTGCGCGCTCTTGTAAGGCTGCGGATTCGTAGACGCTCGGAAGCGCTTTCCCCGACGGCACGTACCCCGTGCCCTCGGGTATGGTCAACGCCTCGCGAAAAGCGTCGGTCGGGGCGAGCGCTAGCGACGGGGCATAGCCGATCGACTGCACTGACTCCGTCGTAAGCGGCGCAAATTCGCGCCCCGAGGAGACACCGCCGAGCATCAGGATGCGGTAGTACGCCGTGTCGCGGATTGGACGAGCGGCGCTTTGGAACTGCGGCGATGTCGCGCTCTCCGTTTCGACGAAGATGCCCACATCGCGCAGCGGCACCGGCCGCGCGAAGGGTTCGTACCACGCGACGTTGACGAACCAATGGTTGGCGCGGGCCCAATCCTCGTAGGACACTCCGAGCACGCCGTGCCCGACGTAGGCCGAGCGCTCTTCTTCCGCCGCTCCGTGCGCCGGCCGGTAGTAGATGAACTTGTCGAAGTCGCTGATTCGGGCGCGATATTGACGAGGATAATGGTAGATCACGCCCTCGCGATCGAGGTACTTCGCGTCGCCGTGCCAGGTGCGCTGGCTCAAGACAACCGTCATCGCCTACGCCTTAAGCCCTACACCACGCCCAGCACGGCGCGCGCGTGGGAGCCGCCGTCGTAGCGTTGCGTCACGTTGAAATCCTGCGCGAGCGACCACACGATGTAGAGTCCGCGGCCACGTTCGCTGAGGGCGTCGCTGGGAAGCTGCGGTGTGAACGCAAATCCGGGGCCGCGATCGAGCACGTGAAGCACGGGCGCCACCCGCTGGCTCCAGTCGAGCACGATCTCGATGGGTCCCGGAGCGTGGCGCACGACGTTGCCGAGCAGCTCGCCGAAGACGTGTTCCGCCGCATCGAGCAGCTTCTCGCGCACGCCCGAGTCGCGCAAGAGGTTGAACGAACGCATACCGCGCAGCGTGGGCCTTCTTGACGTTGCTCGTGTCGAACGCCCAACGCCGAGTCACCTCGTCGCTCGGCGCGGCAGTGAGTTCCACCTGAGCTTCGAGCCGCAGCGTCAACACGACGCAGTCGTCACTGCTACCGCGTTTGAGCAATGCTCGATAGATCGCGGCGGCCGGATTCGGACTGGCCGCGATCTCCGGCCGGGCAACAGCCGCCGCCAGCCGCTCGTAGCCACGAATGACGTTGCGATCGGCCTCGACCAGGCCGTCGCTATAGAAGACGACGAGCGCCGAGCGCGGGAGGAGCGTGGTCGTGGCCGCGTCGCCGCGCTCGCGCAGGCCCAACGGCAGTCCGCTCGTGCCCAGCGGCGTCACCCTCCCTTCGGCGTCGCGCAAATAGGGTGGGGGGTGCCCGGCCGAAGCGTGCGTCAGCGTGCGCGCCACGGGGTCGAGCACGCCGACGAAGGCGGTGACGAACGTGTCGGGATGCTCGATCTTCAGCGTTCGATCGGCGGCGTCGAGCATGGCGATCGGATCGGCGTAGACTTGCGCGACGCCGCGCACCACCTGGCGCATCGACGCCATGATCACCGCTGCCGGCAGGCCACTGCCGGCGACATCGCCGATCGAGACCACGATGCGGCCGTCGCTTAGGCGCAACGCGTCGTACCAGTCGCCGCCGAGCAGTTCGCGATCGCTGGCCGGCACGTAGGTGCCGTCGAAGCGAATCCCCGGAAGCTGCGGCAGCGAGATCGGCAGCGCCGCACGTTGAAACTCCGCGGCGGTCTCGCGCTCGCGTTCGAAGAGGCGTGCATTCTCGATCGATACGGCGGCGCGCTTCGTGACCTCCTCAAGCAACGGTAGATCGGCCTCTTCGTAACGCCGGGGCGTCTGCGACCAGTACGCCACCAGCGAGCCGATCGTGCGCCCGCGCGTTCGAAGCGGAATCGTAACCGCCGAGCGCGGCGCGAGTTCGCGAATCGCGGCAAGGAGATTGGTCGCGGCGGCCTTGCGCAGCAGCTCCTCGCGCACCTCTTTCACGATGATCGGGCGCCCCGTGCGCAGCGCCTCGGCGATCGCCGGCTCGTAGCGAGGATTGTGCGTGTAACGCCCGACGAGGCGTTTGGCGGTGCGCATCTTTCCGGGGTCGGCGTGAACGGCCGCGACCGTCTTCAGGCGCTCGTTCTCATCGAAGAGATCGATGGCCGCCCAGTCGGCAAACTCGGGAACGACGATCGAGAGTAAACGGTCGAGCGTCGCGCGCAAGTCGAGCGATTCCGAAAGCGCTTCACCGGCACCGGCCAAGAACGCGAACTGCTGCCCTTGACGCTTGTAGTCGTCGATGTCGGTGCAGATGCCCAGCCAGCTCTCGTCGCCCTCTGCCGCGCCGTCGAGCGGCGCGGCGAAGACGCGAAACCATCGCGCCGCGCCGTCGGTGCGCCGCAGCCGCAGCTCCAGTTCGAAGCGCGCGCCGGCCGCCATTCCAACGCGCATGGCGGCTTGGGCGCGCTCGCGGTCACCCGCGTGAACCGCCGTCCACCAACGCTTATTGCGTCCCGCGTACGCGTACCACTCGCGATTGAAGTGAGTCATACGGCCGCCCCCGGTCGCGGTCCAGGCGATCTGGGGAAGGCCGTCGATCGCCAAAGTGAGGGAGTCCATGCTTGCGGCGTTTTTCGCCGCCAGGGCCCATCGTACCGCGTTGCCTCGGCTTGCTTGCTTGCGCTAGGCGCTCGCATCGGCGCCGAGACCCAAGCCGTATAAGGCTACGCCCGGCGATTTCTCCCGCACCCGGTACACGAAGCCCGGCAACGCGTCGTGCGCGATAACGTCGCGTTCTTCGAGCAGCGTCGTCGTGCGGCCGTCGTGCAACTCGACCGTGTGCTGCTGCGGATCGACAACGATTACCAGCGCCGATCCCGAGCGCACGTAGACCGCGACCTTGTCGTCGACATCCGCGCGACGATCGTCGGGCGAGAGGATTTCGACGACGACGTCGGGCGCAATCGGTGGCGTCTCGATTTCGGAGTCGCTCAGCAGCCGCAGGCGTTCGTTCGAAACGTACGAGACGTCGGGAACGAGCGAGCGCCGAATCTCGCCAAGCGGCGCGACGCGAAAACGCCACTCGGTGCCGATCTCGCCCCGGCCACGCGCCCGTGTATCCAAGCGCGACGCCATGGCAAACCGCAGGCGGGCGTGGGTCCGTTGCGGGCTCATCTTTTGGAGCGCACGGCCGCGCACCCACTCCGTTTCTGGCTTCGTTTCCGGAAGGACGATCTCGTGGATTCCCATGCGCGCACACCACTCTATCACCGACGAGGCGACACCAGCAAGAGCGACCGGCGGTCACGCTCGTGCGAAGATGGCTTGGTGTGCGGCGAGGATTCGCGTCTGTGTCGTAAGGTCGGGCATCGTCGACCAGTTGCCGTTCTCGAACGTACCGCCTAAGAGCACGCCGTCGTTTCGCGGGAACATATAGAGTCCACTCGCAACGTAGGCGTAATCGATCTCGGGCTGCGGCTCGAGAATCGTGAGCTGCCCGCGCACCGGTTCCAGTTCCTCGTCGCCGAAGAGCGCGCGCGAGCCGAGCCCCGTGCAGTTGACGACGACTCGCTCGTGCAGCGCAAGCACGTCGGCCGGACGCTCGAACCGGCGCACGACGATACGCCCGCCTTGCAGCAGAAAGTCGCGCTGCACCGCGGGGAGAAACGTGTTCGGCTCGATCAGCATCGTGTCGAAACGGTTGATACTTGAGAAGCCGACGAATGGCACCGTCGCCGGGTCGATCGTTTCGCCGTCGGCGTGGAGATCCTCGATGCCCGCGCGACGCGCGTAGTCGAGCTCGCCGCCGGTCGCCTTCGCGTCAGTCTTGAGGACGTAGTTATCGAGCCAGCGCACCCCGTACGTCGGTCCCACCATGAGCTGAAACTGCCGGTTCGCGATGCGTGCCGCCTTGCGAAACGTCTCGAGAAACTCCGGCTTCACCGTTTCTCAGGAGAATACGGTCGTCGGCGTCCACTGCGCGCCGGCCACATTCGACGTGGTCGCAAGCGGGAGATCCGACGTGTAGATCGTCACTTGCCAGCCGCGATTCTGCAGAATGCGCGCCGTGGTGAGCCCGATTACGCCGCAGCCGAGCACGGCCGCAGAAGCCGGCGAACGATCGGCAACGAGGTCGGCCGCCAGCGTCGCGCAGCCCCACGACAGGCTAAAACCGCCGCCGCCGTGGCCGTAGTTGTGCACGAGAACCTTCGACCCGAACGACTCCGCGCGCAGCGCGAAACCCGACGAACGATACGGCCGCAGACCGACGATCGTACGAATCACCCGATCGGCATCGATGCGCACCGGTCGTATCGCCGAGCCGGAAGCGGCCGCGAGCGCGGTCGCCGGCCAGCGTGCGGAGCCGAGCCCATAAAGCCCGAGCGCCGAGCCGATGAAAGCACCACGCGAGACCGACATCGCGATCCTCCTTTGAGGGCCTACCGGGCGATGCCTTTCCGAACGCTGTCGCGCCGTGATACGATACGCGGATATGCCGCAGCCGGTTTTTAGCATAGACGAGCTACGTGCGTCGTTCGACGAGATCACGTTTCGTCGCGGCCTGGCCTACGCGCGCGACGGTCGCGTGCTCGAGATCGAAGAATCGTCGCCTACGACCCTCGCGGCCTTCGTCCGCGGTTCGCGACCCGCTCCTTACAGCGTGACGGTCGAACAAGCGAAGGGACGCGCACTGCGGTTCTCGACGTATTGCGACTGCCCAGTCGGGGACCAGTGCAAGCACGGTGCGGCGGCCCTAATCGCGTTTCTTCTTCGCGATCACGACGACGCTGACGATGCGGAGATCGCGCGAGACGAACCGCCCGACCCCGCGATTTCGGCTTGGCTGCAGCGGATCGAAACGCTTTCCGCGCGCGCTCAGGCGGCGCCGCCTGCCGAGGAGATTCGCTATCTTTTGAGCTTGAACGGCAAACCGCCGCGCTTCAAGCTATCGGCTCGCCTCAACCCCCTGTCAAAGAATCCCGAGCGCACGAGCATGAAGCGCACGGTCGACCTTTCGAGGCTTAACTATTCGGGCGGCGACTACTCGCCGGCCGATAGCGCGATTGGGCGTCTCGCCGTCGCGGCCGGCCTCAGCGACTCCTATTCCTACGCGTGGCGCGACCGTGGAACGTCGCCGCGGCTACTCGCCATCCTGCTCGACGAGCTGCTCCGAAGCGAGCGCGCGCACTGGTCTTCGCTCAAGGCTCCGGTGCTGGTTCGTCGCGATCTCTCCGGCAAGGATCTTGCGTGGCATATGGATGCAGACGGATACCAGCGCCCGGGAGTCGACGGAGCGCCATCGCTGCGACTGCTACCAACCAATCCCCCATGGTACGTCGACCCGGAGCGTAATGAATGCGGCACGATCGAGCTCGACGTCCCGAACCCGGACGTCGTCGCAATCCTCGCCGCGCCGCCGCTCACACCACGCGACGCGCGCAGCGTGCAAGCGGTGTGGAAAGGCGTCTTCGGTGCCGACGGCGCGGCCGCACCGCAGGCCGACGTCGAAACGACCGTCGTCGAACGCGACCCCGTGCCGGTGCTGCGGCTCCGCGGCTTCGCGATGCCGCCGCCGGCCGCACTCGCCGAGCTGAGCTTTGCGTATAGGGCAGACACGGTGCATCTCTCCGACGACGAGCCGCGCGATTTCCGCTCGATGGATGAAGGGCGCCTCGAGGTTTGGCCCCGGCGCGCCGAGTTCGAAGAGGCAGCGCGCGCGACGCTGGGCGAGTATGGGCTACATCTCGTCGGCTGGCCGGAGATGCAATACGTCAAGCACCGCAGCGCGACGCTGCGCTTTCCGGGGTTGGGCGAGCAGCGATGGGCGCACTTGCTCGAGCAGGCGGTGCCGGCGCTGCGCGAGAGCGGGTGGCGCGTCGAGATCGATCCAACGTTTCCATACGAACTGATCGCCGGAGAATGGGACGCGCAGATCGAGGAGAGCGCGAACCACTGGTTCGAGTTCGACCTCGGAATCACGGTCGATGGCGAGCGCGTCTCGCTGCTCCCGATCGTCATCGAGGCGCTGCGCGACTTCGGCGTCCGCTCGCATCGAGAGCTGGCCAATCTCGACCCACATGCGACCGTGTACGGCCGGGTGCGCGAGGGGACGTTCGTGGCCTTGCCCGCGAAGCGGATCGCACCGCTGTTGTCCGCGCTCGTCGAGCTCTTCGACACACCGCTCACCGGCCAAGGCCGGCTGGCGCTCACGCCCGCGCACGTAGCGTCGATCGCGCAGCTCGAGCGGGCGACGCCGGTGCGCTGGGCCGCCGGGGCCCCTCTGCGCGACCTCGTCCGCGCGCTCGGCGACGAAGACGCACTCGCACCGACCGCGCTCCCCGATACGTTCAAAGGCACGCTGCGCCACTATCAGGAGCGCGGCGTTGCCTGGCTCCAGCTGCTCGCGCGCACCGGGTTCGGCGGCGTGCTCGCCGACGACATGGGCTTGGGAAAGACGGTGGAGTTCCTCGCGCACGTCGCGATCGAGAAGGCGGCTCGACGTCTCAAACTCCCGGTGCTGATCGTTTCGCCGACGAGCGTCTCGCCGAACTGGCGCTCCGAGATCGCGCGCTTCGTTCCGCATCTGCGCGTGCTCGCACTCACCGGCCCGGACCGTGCCGAGCATTTCGCGCAGATACCGCGCCACGACGTCGTGCTCACCACCTACGCCCTGCTGCAGCGCGACATCGACGTGCTCAGCGCGCAGGAGTGGCAGATCGCCGTTCTCGACGAAGCTCAAGCGATCAAGAACGCGCGCTCCAAGGGCGCGCTGGCCGCCGGATGCCTGCGTGCGGTACAGCGGCTCGCGCTCACCGGCACGCCGATGGAGAATCATCTCGACGAGCTCTGGTCGGTCTTCAGTTTTGCCGTCCCCGGACTGCTCGGCGACCGCGCCGCTTTCGGACGCTCCTTCCGCACGCCGATCGAGAAGCGCGGCGATACGGAGCTGCGGCGGGTGTTGGCGACGCGTCTGCGCCCGTTTCTGATGCGCCGCACGAAGGAGCGCGTGGCTCTCGACCTCCCGGAGAAGAGCGAGATCACCAACCGCATCGAGCTGGACGGGGCGCAGCGCGACCTCTACGAGACGATTCGCATCGCGATGCACGAACGCGTGCGCGACGCGCTGCGCCTGCGCGGTTTGGCGCGCAGCCGGATCGTCGTGCTCGACGCGCTGCTCAAGCTCCGCCAGGTGTGCTGCGATCCGCGCCTGGTCAAAATGTCGGCGGCGCAGTCCGTGCGCAGCTCGGCCAAGCTCGAAGCGCTGCTCGAAATGGTGCCGGAGCTGATCGAGGAAGGCCGGCGGATTCTCCTCTTCTCGCAGTTCACCTCGATGCTCGATCTCATCAAGCCCGAGATGCAGAAGCTCGCTATCCCCTTCGTCGAACTGCGCGGCCAGACGCGCGACCGCGTCACGCCGGTAAGGCAGTTTCAGGAGGGCGAAGTGCCGCTCTTTCTGATCAGCCTCAAGGCGGGCGGCACGGGACTCAACCTCACCGCGGCCGACACCGTGATCCACTACGATCCGTGGTGGAACCCTGCCGTCGAGCGTCAGGCCACCGACCGCGCGCACCGCATCGGACAGCACAAACCGGTCTTCGTGTACAAGCTCATCGTTGCCGGAACCGTCGAGGAGCGCATCATCGAGCTGCAGCAGCGCAAGGCCGAACTGGCCGCCGGCATCTTCGACGAGTCGGCGCTAGCGACGCTCGACGCCATCGAAATCGAGCGGCTCTTCGCGCCGCTTACGACGCGCTAACGAAGGTTAGGACCGGCGCAGCACCGCAAATAGCTCGCTCACGGGATAGGCGAAGGCCGGCAGCGCGCGATGCGCGATGACGTCGTCTTCGGCGAGAAGTCTGGTCGTGCCGCCGTCGTGCAGCTCGACTAGGCGCCGGCGCGGATCGACGACCATAACGAGCGACGATCCCGAGCGTAAGTAAACGGCGATCTTGTCGTCAATGTCGTCACGACGATCGCCGGGCGAAAGAATTTCGACGACGACGTCCGGCGCGAGGGGCGGCGTTTCCGCCTCGCTATCGCTAAGCGGATGAAGACGTTCGTTGGAGATGTACGCGACGTCGGGAACGAGCGGGCGGCGCACTTCTCCTGGAGGCGCGACGCGGAACCGCCACTCCGGGCCCACCTCTCCGCGGCCTTCGGCCCATCGCCCCAGCCGCGTGCTCAGTGCCCCCTGCAAGAGCGCGTGCGTTCGCTGCGGGTTCACCTTCTGCAGCGCTCGGCCGCGTACCCATTCGGTCTCCGGCTTTGTTTCCGGCAGTACAATCTCGTGAATTGACATCGCTTCACCTCAATCTATCACGCGCCCGAAGACGGCGACAAGTGAGCCAATCTACTCCTTCTGCGGTTTCGGAAGATACTGTAGCTCGTCGGGTCGGAAGCGGCGCTCGATCAGCTCGCCGTCTTTCTCTTTGTAGCGAACGACTATCGAGCGCGTATCGGCTTCGATGACTTCGCCTTCGAGTCCGAGCTTCTCGATTGCAACGCGATCGCCGAAACGTAAGTGTGACATGCTAACCCCCCAACGTGAGCACGACGCGGAAGCGTGCGGCGCCGCTCATCATTCGTGCATAACCTTCGGCTGCCCGCTCGAGCGGCAGCATTTCGATCATCGCGCGTACACCCGTCATCGCGCTGAAACGCATCGTGTCTTCCGAGTCAATGCTCGTGCCCGACGGCCACGCCTTGATCGAACTTCGGACGCCGATCATCGCCGCGGTGTCAACCGCTAGCGGCTGAGGCGACGCGCCGACGATCAGCAACTGGCCATCGACCGCGAGCCCGCCTATCGCCGGCTCCATCGCGGCCGCCACGGTGACTGTGGAAAGCACGACCTTCGCGCCGCCGCGCTTCTGCAGCTCTGCGGTAACGTCGCTCGTTTGGCTGTCGATATACTCGTGCGCGCCCAGCGAGCGAGCGAGTTCGGCTTTGTCCCGCCCGCGGGCGATTGCGACGGTACGGAAACCCATCTTCGCCGCGTATTGCACGGCGAGATGGCCGAGGCCGCCCATGCCGAGAATCGCGACGAGGTCGCCTGCCCGCGCCGGACTGCGACGCAGCGAGTTGAACGTGGTGATGCCGGCACACATCAGCGGCGCCGCCTCCGCCGACTTTAACTCTTCGGGAATGCGCGCGAGCGCGATAGTCGGTGCAACGACGTACTCCGCATAGCCACCGTCGTAACGGACGCCGGGAATCTGTTGGTTCAGGCAGGTAATGAAGTCACCCCGGCGGCAGCGTTCGCACGTGCCGTCGTTCCCGCCGAACCATCCAAGCCCGACGCGCTCGCCGACGTTCCATCCGCTCACCTGCGGACCGAGAGCGTCGATCCTGCCGGCAACCTCGTGCCCCGGGATACGCGGATACGCAATCCCCGGCCACGCACTTGCCACCGTGATCGCATCGCTGTGGCAGATTCCGCAGGCCTCAACCTTGATGCGCACGTGTCCCGGGCCCGGCTGCGGAATCGGTACGTCTCGCATCTCTACGCGCATCGAACCCTCGGCGGGGACGACTGCCGCTCTCATCGTGTTACTCATCGTGAGAGCTTGAACACGGTTACGATGCGGAGAGGTTCACCCGCGAGGGTGACAGAGAGGGCCTACACGTAGTCGGCGAGGGTTACTTTTACCGTGCGCGTGGTGCCGTCCTTACCCGTTAGCCCAAGGGTGACGACCGTGCCGGCTGGACCGGAGAACAGCGCGCGAATGTCCGCCAGCGACATCCCGCTTGCCGGCGAACCGTTGATCGTGTCGATCGTGTCGCCCTTGGCGATGCCGGCGCTCGCACCCGGCGTGCCGGGACGCGAATCGATCACCATGATCCCGTTGCCGCGCCTGATCAGGAAGAGCCCCGAGCGCTCGTAGGTGTCGGCCGTGCCGAAGTCCGCGTTGGGGACGACCGTCATCGTGCCGTTGTAGTAATCGAACGTGACCGTGAAGCGCCGAAGCAGGTTGCCCCCAAGGTTCGCGGCGACGAACGGTGCCGCGAGCGCGCCAGCGGTCTGCGTCGAGTAATCTCCGACGAGGTCCTTGAACTGCAAGTCGCCGATCTCCACCGATGAGATGCGACCGAGCTTGCCCAGCGCCGCCCCGCCGAAGCCGAAGCCGTCGACGCCCACCGCAGTCAGCGCCTGCGGCACGATCTGCGGATTCGCGGTCACGAACGGCGTCATGAACGTGAGCGTGTCACGCGCGCCGGTGTCGATCGTGCACTCGGATGGAATGTCGTCGATCTTACACGCAATTTGCGGCTGCGTGCCGTAGAAGACGAACGGAATGACGTGTCCATCGCTGGGCGGCGTGGCGCTGCCGGGCAGGCTGAGCGTGACCGCGCCGCCTGCGTAATCGAACGTCGTCACGAAGCGCGCGAGCACTTCCCAACCAATCAAACCGTCAACTTGGCGTCCCGCCGAGACGCCGAATCCCATGCGTGTCGGCGCCACCGCGAAGAACTGATCCTTGAGGAGCGCGTCGCCCACCTGCAGCGTCTTGACGGTGGCGAAGCTCAGGGATTCGGTCTGCGAGCCGACGCCGTTGCCTTGCGCCGATCCCGTGCCGAACGCGCCGATCTCTTTGGCGACCGCCGGGTCCACGACATTGGAGCCGCCGGTATCGAAGATGAAGTGATAAGGTCCCTTGCCGTTGAGCATTACGTCGAGATAGACGTGATTCTCGTGCAGGGCAGCGGGAATCGTCGTCAACGTCTTTCCGCCGAGCATCGAAAAGTCGTTGGGCTTCGTTTGCGGGCGCGCGAGCGCCGTGCCGGCTCCAGGAACGTTCCACTCAATGGACGTCATGCGGCTCTCCGAGTTGTTGCCGTCGCTCGACTCCACTTTGATGACGCCGGGCACTCTGGCACCGCCCGCCGAAGCATACGATTCGATCGTGACCGTCGCGGTGTTGAAGTTGTTCGTGTAGTGCATGATCGTCGGCAGGTGCGTCGTGCGATCGAACCACATCTCGAACGGCACCTTCGCGTCGACGGGCGTGATCCGCAGCGCGTCGTACGACTCATTGGCCGCGCTCTTGACGCCCAGCCACTCCACGCGGGCGCCGGCGGCGTTGGGGCGCCACAATCCGTAGGTGGCGACATAGGCCTGATCGATCTCCGACGCGCGGCCGCTATCGCTGCCGTCGTTCCACACCAGCCCCGAACGATCGGCGTTCCAGGTGACGTTGCCGTCATAGCCGTCACCCTGTACCAGCGGCCCGAGGGTGCTCGATTCCGCGAAGCGGCCGTTGCGCAGGTCGGCCCACTGGGTGGCCGTTCCTTTCAGACCGACCGCGGCGATCGTTGCATCGTACTTCAGGTTATCGGACGACAAGATGTGAGCGACGTTCTGCGCCTTTCCGGAGGCCGCAATCAGCTGGGCAGCTTGTGGATCGACCTGGGCTTGCGAGACTGCCGGCGCAACGGCGATCAACGCCGCGCCGAGCACGGCGGCAAAAAGATTCGTCAACTTCATGGCCCCTCTACGGGCAAGCGCGCAGCCTTGTTTCACAACGCGCCGGCCTCCTTCAGTGTTTTGTAGACCGCCTGCGCGAGCTTGCCGGCATCGTCTTTCGCCCCGGGCGGCCGGCTATTGAAGGAAAAGGCCACCGCGACGTCCTCGGTGGTCAGGTAATACTGTACGGTGCGGAATCCCAGGCTCTCGCCCTCGTAGAACCAGATTGGCGGCATGCTCGGCGCCATCATTCGCGCGACGCCCAGGCCGAAGCCGCGAGGCTCGGCCTCGCTTACCTCTGCCAGAGGCTTTCCGGTTTTAGTCGAGACGAGGCTGAAGAGTTCGGCGCGCTGTTTTGGCGGCAGCATCGGCCCCGCGTAGAGCTGGCGCGCCCAGCGCGCGAGATCGCACGGCGTAGCGGCAATCCCGCCGGCGCCCTGCATCCACGAGAGGCTGTCGAGGCGCACGTCGCGACCGAGGAGCGGCGCAAGCGCGGCGTTGTCGGGATCGTCGTTCACGAAGTACGCCGAAGGCTCGCGCGCGAGCGCGGCCGCCGGGTATTGATTGGCCGCGTAAAACGTGCTGTCGAGCCCAAGTTTGCTGAAGAACCGCTTCTGCAGCTGATTCGGATACGTGTCGTGCGATGCAGCCTCGACGATCATCTCGGCGAGCAGGTAGTTCGTGTTCGAGTAGGAGTAGCCGGTGGTCGGCTTGGGAGCGTTGGGATTTGTCGGATACACGTACGCGATCAGTTCGGGTATTGTGAAGTACCGCTTCGGGTTGCGCGCGTAGTCGCCCAGCATCTGCTTCGTGTCGTCATAGGTAGGTATGCCGCTGGTCATGCTCAGGAGCCGTCGGATCGTCACGTTCTTCCATGCAGGATACTGCGGCAGCCAGCGACCGACGGTCTGATCGATCGAGAGTTTACGCTCCGCCTCCAGCTCCAGGATCGCCGCCGAGGTGAACGCCTTCGTGTTGCTGCCGATCTGGAAGATGTTCCGCGGGGTGACCGGCACTCCGCCGCTTGCGTATTGCGTGCGTCCGGTTGCCACCGCGATTTCGGATGCTCCGGCCCGCAGGCTCACGCAGAGCGAGATCGCGGAGAGATGCTCGATCTTGGCGCGCGTGCTCAGGTAGGAAGCGATGTCCGACTGCAGCGCGCCTTTGAGTGCGGGGATGGGTTGGCTCGCGGCCGCAGGTATGCAGCAGAGCAGAGCCAGCGTTGTAAGAAAAAGTGATCGCAGCATGAGGCTGCTTTGCTTATGGAAAAATGCCAGCGATTCCCTTGCCCCTTGTCATGACGAGCGATTAAGGTGACAAGCTAAAAATCGTGCCGCAGCCAGCGTCGTTCGTGCAGCCGGTGCCCCCGCCGCTGTGGGTCGTGCCGTAGAGCTTGCCCTTGTAGATCATCACCGGACCCTGCGGATCGCTGCCGTCGCTGCCGGCTTGGAAGCTGTAGATGACCGATTCGCTGCCCGACGTCGTCGCTTTGAAGACGCTGCCTTGACCGTCGGTCCCACCGCCGATGGTCGTGCCGTACAGACTGCCGTTGTCGTAGATTAAGTTGGCACCCGGGCCGTTGCCGTCGGGATTGTCGGTGAAAGAGTAGAGCGTCTTCTCCGTGCCCGAGGGCGTGATCGAGAAGATCGTTCCCGAGTCGCGCGCGCCGCCGGCTTCAGCCGTGCCGTAGAGCACGCCGCCGACCAGCGTGAGACCGTTGGGGAATGCGCCGTCGGTGCTGCCCGTAAATTTCGGTAGAGCACCTTGTGCATACCGGATTTGGTGAGCTGATAGATCGTGCCGCAGCCGTCGCTGGCGCATCCCGACCCGCCGAAGAGCGTGGTGCCGTAGAGCTTGTGCTTATACTCGACCACGCCGGAGTACGCGGCGCGGCCATCGCCGCCGCCGCCGAATGCATAGAGCACTTTCTCCGAGCCCGAGGTGCTCACCGAGAAGACCGTGCCGCAGCCGCCGCTGCAGCTGCTGCTGCCGCCATAGAGCGTCGTGCCGTAGAAGCCGCTCTTGCCGTCGGCAACGAGTCCGGCCTCGGGGCCCGCGGCGTCGCTGCCGCCGGCAAAGCTGTAGATTACCTGCTCTTTTCCGGCTGCGTTCACTTTGAACACGCTTCCCTCGTCGTGCGCGCCGTCGCCGGAGGTGACGCCGTACATTTCCTTCCCGCGTAAGGTGAGCGGCGCGAAGGGCCACGAACCATCGTGAGCGTCGTTATAGTCGCCTTCAAAATTGTAGACGACGTTCTCTTTCCCCGACGTGTTCACCGAGAAAACCGTCCCGCAGCCGAGATAGCACCCGTTGCTGCCGCAGCTTCCCGAGCAGTAGTTCTTCGAGCCGTTGAGCGTCGTGCCGTAGAGCTTGCCCCCCAACTCGACGAGACCATCAAAGGGCGACGCCCCGTCGGGCTCGCCTTTAAAACTGTACAGCTGCTTATATCCGGAGGAACCGGTCGCGTGCTGAGCGACTCGCGCGGCGGGATTCGCCGCCGGGGGCGTGAGCGAGCCGCCGCTGCAGGCGGCGAGTAGAATGGTGACGATCGCCGTGGCGGCAAGTGCGCGCAAGTTTTGCATTCAACGGCCATTCGACGCGACGGTCGCGAGGTCAGTCCACGCGCGAGGGGTCGGTGTAGAGCCTCCTCGCCGTTCTTGCGCTCGCCGACTGTTCCTCGCTTGAGCACCCGCTCCCAGCGCTCCGCCGGCCGCCGCCTCGGCGGTGGCCCCGGTGGCGAACTCGCATTAAAGCCGAGCGCCGGAACGAGGTCACATTTTTCGGGGTTGCTCCGTCTAGGTGGCGGAGGATGAGAAACAAGATGTTCAAGTGGTTCATCAAGAAGCAACTCGAGAGGTTCTCGCAGCGCTGGGGTTACGATACCGGCTACATGCGCGAGATCGTCGATGAGGCCGGCGTGCAAGCGCTGATGCCCATGCAGGCAATCCAAAAGCTCGGCAGCTACCGCAAGGTTCCGCTCGATGCGTACTATGGCGCGGCGCTGACCGCCGGTAGAGATGCCGACTGCGGACCGTGCCTGCAGCTGGGCGTGAAGATGGCTGAGGCCGAGGGCGTGAAGCCGGAAACGATCCGCGCGATCGTCGAGGGCGACTACGCGAAGCTCAACAAAGAGACGCTCCTGGGCACAGAGCTGGCGCTGGCGACGATCGCCCGCGACGGCACCGGCGACGAGGCCCGCGCAGAGATCCTGCGCCGCTGGGGACGCGCCGGCCTCGTTTCGCTGGCGTACGCCATCGTCGCCGCGCGTTCGTATCCGGCATTCAAGTACGCGATCGGGCACGGCCACGCGTGCGTGCGTCTGCGTATCGGTAATGAGACCGTTCCGATGGAGCACGCGCAGTACGCGTGAACGACGAACCGGCGGCGCGTTTTGAAAGCCTGCGTCCGGTACTCGTGCGCCACGCGTACCGAATGCTTGGCGAGTACGGCGAGGCCGAGGACGTGACGCAAGACGCCTACCTGCGCTGGAGCAATGCGCTGGCGCGGGCGCGCGTCGCTCAACGGCACGCCGGGCGTCGTCACCTACACCAAGACCGGCGTTCAAGAGGTCGCCGCATTCGAGATCAACGACGGCCGAATCGGCGCGCTCTATGTGGTCCGCAACCCGGAAAAACTCAAGCGCGTGTCCGCCTCGTCATCCTGAGACGAAGCCGCCTCGTCATCCCGAACGCACGCGAAGTTTACTTCACTTATCCGAGGGGACGTAGCTCGCGCCCGCATTGACTAAAGCGGCGAGCATGGCGGCCGCGGCGAACGATGGGCCCCTACTCTTCCTGGCGCTAGGTTATTGGTGAAGCAGGCCTTTCACGAATGCGATAATATGGTCGCGAATTGGTGTAAGGAGGACGATGACTATGGCGCCTACGTACAGGACGCCCCTCGCAATTACTCCCGGACCTTTCGAGTAGGCCTGCTCGATGAGTAGATCGCGCAGGCTCGTCGTGATACGACCGATCCAGCCCGCGGCGCGCTTCCGTTCGTCGTCATCGAGTTCGAGGCTAGCCCCGTGGCTCGCCATTGGCTCTCCCAGCACTGGCGCAACGATCTGGTTGACGAGATTAGCCAGGCTGTTAATCGTCTCTTTGTCGTTCGACAAGGGACGCTGCGTTTGGTCTACGTGAGCGGCCACAACCGCGCAGAACGCATCGCCCGCACCAGTCGTCGATACGACGCTGTTGACGGCCGGCGCCGAGAGTACGAAAGAGCCTCCCTCCTCGAAGAGAATTACGGCGCCCATCTTACCGCGCGTTACCGCGACGGCCCTCGCGTGGAGCATTTTGCAAAGACGCGGGCCAAAGTCCGGATCTGCGAGCTTGCCGTCAAGAAAGGCGGTCGCCTCTCTCTTCCTGCGGGACGGATCTTTCTTTTCTGCAAAGTCCTCATCGAGTGACGCGATCTCCAGTTCGTTCGCACAGACCGCAAATGCCGCTTCGGTGATGCCCCGCACGTTGACGATGTTTCGGATCTTTCTCTCGGAGACCGCTGCCAGCACGACCGGACGGTTGCCCCGTTTCGCAATCGTCAACACGGCGCACACTCCGCTAGCGTTGAGATTAGAATCGACGACGGCTGTCGTGCAGCGGTTGACCGCCCCGCGGACCAACTGCCACTCCATCGAGTTCTCCGCAAATTGCAGCTTCTCGATGACGCAGTCGGTGACGCCGCCGGTGAGATCCCCGCCGCGGCGGTGCGCCACAAAGCCCCCCGCGCGCAGGTCCGATCCTTTCACAGCTGCGTCGCGTTCCAATCCGGCGATCTTTCTGACGTAGCCGGTATCGATGCCGGAACGATGCAACTTCGAAAGAATGAGAGGCGTCAGGATTGAATGTTGCTTGAGCACGGTCACCATATAGGTAACGCGGCCGGCTCGAGCGAGGTTGACCGCCATATTATAGGCACTGCCTCCGATCGAATACCTGACGGTCCCAGGTCGGTCGAGAGTCGTGTCTTCAGAGTCGGCTATGACGTCGAGGTGCGCGGACCCTACGACTGCGATGGAATGCTTCATTTTCGAAAGACTCCTTTGACGTTACCGAACTCTGATTGCCAGATCTGCACAGGCTGCAGACCCGCGCGCTTACAGAGATCCGCGAGCTCGTCCGGTCGATAGAGGCACACGTCGGAGGTGATTCCGTGCAGGCGCGCCATCGGCTCGCCCAAACGCGCAAACCGACGCTCCACCGCAGGATCCCCGTCGTAGCCGCCGCCCAGCTCAGAGGCCAGGCCCGATACCGAGAGAAACGCGCGACCACCCTCTCGCAGTTTACAGAAAACGGCGGCGAGCACCGTAAGCGCCTCGCCGTATCGCAGATAGTGCAAGGTGCGCTGCGAATATACAAAATCGAGGGCCTCCGGCAGCTCCTCTGCGGTGAGTTCCGCGAGGTCGTGCCGCTCAAAGCTTAGCTCGATCGACGGAAGTAGCTCGGATAACCGAGCAAACCGCGTCGAAAAATCTTTCACGTCGATCGCCAGCACCCGCGCGCCGGCCAGCGCGCAGAGCGTGCTGGGAACGCCCAGACCGCAGCCGAGGTCGACTCCGTTCGGATTGAACTCATGGTTTTCGAGCACGTAGTTCAGGCAGGCGTAGTCGAGCGCGTCGAGTCGAGTTCGACGACACGTCCACGCCATACTCCACAGAGGAGAACGGCGAGGCCCCTTTGACCATGCTGGAGGCTTCGGCGGCCGCACTCGCTTTACCCAGCGAGGGAAAGGGGCCGACACGGTCACGGGAGTCCGGCGCGAACCGCTAAAACATCAGTAAAAGGAAACGTGGGCTTTTTCGAGCGGCCAGACCCCCGCCTCGCGCAGAGCGCCGAGCCAAGCGCAGCCGGCGCGCTCTTGCGCGCGCTCAAACGTCATGCCCTCGCGTGCGGAATCTGCCTCGTCGTACTCGGCGCGGCGTACGCGCTCGATATTGCCGCCGGGCTGCACGAGGCGGCGCCGACGCGCGGCGAATTTCGTGGCTCGCGGACTCTACGCCCCGGTGACGATCGTGCGCGACCGCCGCGATATCCCGCACATTCGCGCGCCAACGAGCACGATCTGTACTTCGCCAAGGCTACGTCGAAGGATCGGACCGGCTCTTTCAACTCGACTTCACGCGCCGCTACGCGTACGGCCGGCTCGCCGAAGTGCTCGGGCCTAAAGCATTGGCCTATCGACGAGATGCAGCGCGCGGCCGATATTGCCGGGATCGCGCGGCGGCAACTGCGCGCGATGGCACCGCGCGATCGCGCCGCCGTCATCGGCATTCAGCGACGGCATGAACGCCGCCGCAGAGATCGGCAACCGTTGCCGGTCGAGTTTCGCATGCTGCTACTACTCGCCCGCGCCGTGGACGCCGCAGGATTCGCTCGCGGTCTCGATCGTCGCGTCACTCGAACTGGCCGGTTCGTGGCACGACGTCTTCGCGCGCGACGCCGCCTGGCGTGCGCCTGACGGCCGCAGCTTACGATTCGCTCTTTCCCCTCTCCGATGCGCGTTACGACGTCACGGTGGCACCGGACGACACGACGGCGGAACGCATCGCGCAGTCGCAGCGCTTGGACGACCGCGCGCAGATGCGCGCCGCAATCGGCAGTAATGCCTGGGCCGCCGGCGCGGCGCGCTCCGCCGACGGCGACGCACTGCTCGCCAACGATCCGCATCTCGACGTTACGATTCCGGGCATCTGGTATCTCGTCGATCTGCAGTCGCCGCAGGTGCACGTCGCCGGCGCGACGATCCCCGGCATTCCCGGCGTCGTGCTCGGACACAACGAGCGCCTCGCCTGGGCGGCCACCAACGCCGCGATGGCAACGAAAAGCATCTTCGAGGCGGGGCGACTGCGAGAAGTCTCGTGGGTAACGGAACGCTTCCACGTCCGCTTCTCGCACGACGTGCGCGTCGCGTACTATCGCACGGCGCGCGACTTCTCGATACCCGACGAGAACGATCCGTCGCGTTTCGCGCTCGTGCGCTGGCCGGTCTACGCGCAGACGCCTCGACGATCGCGACGGCGCTCGACGCTCGACCGCGCGCGCAGCGTCGGCGAAGCGCTAACGTTCTCGCGCAATATCGCGGCTCGCCGCAGAACTTCATGCTCGCCGATCGCAGCGGCAGCCGTCGCCTATCACGTCGCGGGCCTCGTGCCCGACGATCCGGCTTGGGGGCGTTACGTGCATCGCGCGCGCGATCTGCGCAACGCCTATCCGCCGATCCCGTTCGCGCAGCTTCCGGCAACCGCGCCGAGCCGAAGCGCCGTACTGCTCTCGGCGAACAACAAAGCCTACGCGCCGGGATATCGCTATCGGTTGTCGGCGCAGTTCGAGCCGCCCTATCGCGCCTATCGCATCGCGCAGCTGCTGCACGCGCGCATCGCGTTACGACGCAGCCTACTTCGCGCGCATGCAGCTCGACACGCTCTCGCCGCTCGATCTCGCGATTGCACGCGACGTCGTGCGCTTGGCGCGCACGCGTGCCGCGACGCCGAGGCGAAACGCGTTCGCCATTGCTCTGCTCGCGCGCGTGGGACGGCCGCTACACGCCGGACTCGCGCGCGGCCGCGCTCGAACACGACCTGCGCGACGATCTCGCGTGCGCACGATCTGCTCGCGCGCGCTGCGGAACGCTCGCGTTTTCGAGCTGCACGCCAACGCGCGTGGGCCGACGTGGGCGGCATGCGCATCGAGCACGTGCTCGCGCCGATGCATTTCACGCTTCCTCGACGGCGCGTGGCTGCCCGGGCGCGGGCGACGAGTACACGATTCACCTGCAAGAGCCCGGCCTCGCGCAGGGGTTTCGCGCCGTCTGGGATACGGGCGACTGGAATCGCGGCGGCATCGCCATTCCCAGCGGCGAGTCGGGCGAGCCCGGGTCGGGCCACTACACCGATCTCACGCCCGACTGGATACGCGGGGAACTTACGCCGCTGCCTTTTAGCGCTGCGGCGATAAAGCAGAGCGCGACGGAGATCCTTCGTTTGAAGCCTTGATCTCGAGTGAAGCCTTGACCTCGAGCATCACCCTTCCGACTGCGCCCGGGTCATCTCGTTCCACTTCGCGACATTCGCGCCCAAGATCAGCAGCCACAAGCAGAGACCGGCTTCGCCGATGAGGCCGAAGACGAGCACCACCGTGAAGGTCGCCTGCGCCGCGGGCGGAGCAGCGATGAGTGCGGGCCGAGTTGGCCACGTAGGCTATTCCAGCGAGGCCCACCAGCACGCCGATCGTCTTTGGCAGATACGTCGAGTGAGAGATCAGATAACCCCGCAACAGGCAGTGCAGGCCGAACGCGGAGAGCCGCCACTGCCAGCGACGCCGCGATGTGCTGCGAGGTGGCCGGGCGCCCGAGACGATCAGCGACGACTGGAGCCACATCGACAGCCCGGCAAGCACGAAGATCAGCAGGTACAGCGCGTCGCCGATGCGCGCGTAGAGCAGCGGCGACGCCGTCGTGAGTACGCACGCGACCCGCGCGTTTTTCGCACGGGGACCTAGCGGTCGGACGAGGGCCATGATGCTGGCCGTGCCGCCCAGAAGGAACGCAGCATGATGAAGCAATCCCTTGGAATTTTTGGCTTCGCCGCCGCTGCGGCGCTCATAGCCGGATGCGGAGCCTCGCTCTCGGGGGGCGCCCTTCGCGGTTCCTCCGCGGATGGCGCAGCCGGCTCGTGGATCTCGCCGGATGCGAAAAATCAGACGCTAATCTTCGTTTCGTCGGCGCTGACGGATCAGGTCTACATGTACTCGTACGCGTCGGGCAAGCTCCTCGGAACGCTCGGCGGCTTCACGCTGCCCTTTGGACTCTGCGCCGACGAGGCGGGTGACGTGTGGGTGGTCAACGACGGCGCTTCGAAGATCGACGAGTACGCGCACGGCGGCACGCCGATCGCCACGCTGACCGACTCCGGAGAGTATCCCGAAGGCTGCGCGGTCGATCCGGTCACCGGCAACCTCGCGGTGACGAACTTCTCGAGCAACTCGGGCAGCGGAAACGTCGCGATCTACCCGGGGGCACAGGGCAGTCCGCAGACTTACTCCGATCCCACGATCGTCAACTACCGCTTCTGCGGCTTCGATTCGCATGGAAATCTCTTTGTTCAACGGGGCGACCGCCAGTTCGACTTTCGTCTTCACCGAACTGCCGAAGGGCGGCCACACGTTCAAAGATATTTCGCTCAATCATTCGATCGGGTGGCCCGGCGGCGTTCAGTGGGACGGCGAATACATCGCGGTCGGCGATACCGACGCGTCCCTGGTCTACCGAGTAGACCGCAAAGGCGTCGTGAAGGGCGTGCTCTCCTTGGGCGGCTCGGACTACGTCAATCAGTTCTCGATCGCGAAGAGCTCGGGTAAGAAGAGCAAGAGCGCCGCGATCGTTGCCCCCAGCCAGGACAACAACGCCGTTCGTCTCTACGACTATCCTGCGGGAGGATCGCCCAACTCCTCGATCGGCGTCGAAGAGCCCTTCGGCGTCGCGGTGAGCCCGGCGAAGTAGCCCGACAAGGTGGGTTTAGCGGAGCCGCGAAAGAGCGCTGCCCCGCGCATGAACGCTGCTTGAGCAAACGAGGTACGTTTATGTCATCGCATCCGCGAACCGCGCCCACCTGGGCGATTCTCGCACTCGCGCCCGCGGGCTGCTCCGCGGGCAGTTTCCAACCCACGCAAGGGACGCAGGCAGCCGCGCACACGATCGTGCGCCGCGCGGTGGGATTGGGACCGACGGTGCGGCCCAAGCTCAACGGAACGATCGAGGGTTTCGACATCGATCAGAACGGCACCGACGGCGTACTGGCCAAATATAACGGCCGTTCGCTGCGCGTCTCGCTGGAAACGTTCGACCAGACGACCGGCAAGATCGCGAAAGTCGTCAGGAAAGGCAGCTCCGAGGGCGCCGGCTACGTGGTCGACGGGATCGTCGCCAACGATATCGGCATCGTCAAGCACGACCGCTATCAAGTGATGGATCCGGTGTCGGGCAATCCCGATGGCGGTAAACCGACGGCGACGCTGAGCAAAGGCTCGTCGATGTTCTTTAACGGCCCCTTCGGCGCGGCCGTTTCGCCATGAACAAACGACTGTTTCGCCTTCGACCCGGAACGGTCTACGCGACGTGGGGCGGGATAGCTCTTTGCGCGTCGGTTTTTGTGCTCGCAAGCTGCGGCAAACGAAGTGCCGTGATAGACTCCCCGGTGTCGACGACTCCGACGCTGCCGTCCGCGTGGAGTATCGACTCCAGGTTGTCGGGCGAACGGTTTTCGTCCGGCAAAGCGACGTCGAGTTGCTCGGGTAGCGCCGGGACCTTTCGGGTGTCTGGTAAGGCGCGGGGGCCTTTCCCGGGAACGTTCACCGCACGGGGCAAGTTGAGCGACGGCTTAATCTTTCACGAAAGGTTCGAGATCCGGTTCGGCTCGGGATCGATTTCTGGTCGGCCGGTTCTCAGGCTTCCGGGACTCCATCGGGTGGGTGTTCGAAGAGCGGCAAGCTCAGCTTCGATTTCCCGATCTTGCAATATCGCACGCATCACCCAAACGCTTCCGGAATAGGTCATGCGGCGTTGTTTGGAGCGAACTTCACGCAGGGCTTCCAATAGGCACTTCGTCGCGCTTGCAATAGGGGACGTTATACCTGGCTGGGAAAGCTGAAAGACGTTCCCTTCGGAATCTTCGACGTTGCTTGGCCGTGAGATAGTAGGAGCGCAACCCGGCACGTCGGGGCGGCGTTGTGGCGGGCATGCAAGACATCAAGGAAATCAACCGCCAACCGGCGCCGGCAGGCCGGCCGCAGCCCCTGGCATTCCTCAACGGCCGTCTCTGGATCGGTTCGTGGGATACCGACAAACTCTACGCCGTCGACACGAAGGATTGGGACGTCGTCAACGAAGTCGCCGCGCCCGGACGGCCGTATGGTCTCGCGCGTCACGGGGACGCGCTCTCCGTCGTCGTCTCGCTCGACGACGACGACCGTTATCTCTTCCGCTTCGCACCAGGGCGCGGCTTCGACGGCAAGACCGCTTGCCCCGACGTCACGGGGTCGCACCTCGCCTCCGACGGCAAGACGCTCTACCTCTGCCAGCAGGGAAAGCAGCGCATCCTCGCACTCGACGACCAAGGAAAGGCAACGCGCGAGATCGCGCTGCCGGAACGCTGCGGCGGATTTGCGTTCGATGCGTCGGGCCGCTCGTTCATGATCGCGGCCGATGAGGAGTTCGAGAAACTCGAATTCGCGCCGATCGACCTCAGCCAGAGCACGCCGAAGCTCGACCCTATCGCCCGCGTTACGTTCGACGGACGGGGACTAACGTTCGGTGAAAACGAGTGGTGGTCGAGCAACCGCGACGAGGGCGAGATCGTCGCGTTCACGGTGTAGATCCTCCATGTCACCGCGACGGATGACAAAGCGTGTCGAGATGACAAAAGGCGGTTGCCGCTGAAGCGAGCTGGCATGAGGCGCTCGACGATCCTAATCGGTCCTTTCGCGCTAGCGTCAGCTGCACTCGCGCATTGCAGCGCGCCGGCTCAAGTCGTACCTGGCGCGATTTCGCCCGCACGGCTGCAGCGTATCGCCGAGCATAAGCGCGGCCAGGTCTCGGTCTTTGACGATCTCTACGGCGATCCGATTCTCGCGGGCATCACCACGGGCCCCGACGGCGATCTGTGGTTCACCGACGTCGGCAACGATGTGATCGGACGCATCACGACGCAAGGGCAGTACACGCTGAGCGTCCGGGCCGGCGCCGAGCTTGCCGACGGTATCGTCACCGGACCCGACGGTAATCTGTGGTTCACGGAGGAGGAAGAGTACGGCGGCATCGGGCGCATCACGCCCAAAGGCGTCGTGAAGCTATTCGCCGACCCGGGCGGCGAGTATCCGAATGGGATAACCGTCGGCCCCGACAACGCACTCTGGTTTGCGGAGTCGAACGGCACCGTCGGCCGAGTGACGACCGAAGGAAAGGTGACGCACTTCACCGTCGCCGAGTCGAACGCGACGCTGCAGGGCATCGTCACCGGGCCGGATGGGCGGCTCTGGGTGACGGAGTACATCGTCGGCGGCAGCCGCCTCGCCAACGCCGTCATCGCGCTCTCGACCGACGGCAAATACAAGACGTACAACACGGGTTCGGGCCAGTACGGAGCGGGGCCGGATTTCATCTGTGTCGGCCCCGATAAGGCGCTCTGGTTCGCCGAAGCCGGTAACGACGCGCTGGGGCGAATGACGACGAGCGGCAAGTACTCCGAGTTTCCCACAAACTACGAGTACGGGCAGCCGTCGGGCATCGTCTCGAGTCATGGCGCACTATGGTTCACCGATTTCGCCGGACGGTTCGGCATCGGCCGAATGACGACGTCGGGAAAGACAACCTTCTATAAAGTGCCCGGCAGCGATCCCGAGATTACGGAGATTGCGACCGGACCTGGCAGCGCGTTATGGTTTACGAGTTCGCTCGGGCCATCGGCGATCGGCAGGATCGAAACGCGCTAGCGATTAGGTGTGCACCGTTCGTCCCTCGGCTGCGCTCGGAGGACGTGAGGCTAGTGGTTGTGCGCGAGGATCTGCAGCATTGCGCCTGGCGTTGTGGCGTCGGGGTGGCTGAAATCGAGTTGCGCGGATAGCGAGGCGCCGTAGGCGCGGGGACGGTTGACCGCGGCCAGGCTCACGCGCGGGCCGATTGCGTCGAACGGCTGCAAGTGCGGCGTATCCGAGAACGCGGCGCGCATCGAGACCGCCATCGCGTCGTATGCCGACAGCGGCGGAATCCCGAGAAGCATTTCCATCGTCCGCAACACGCTCACCGTGGAGTAGTGGCCGTGCTGCACGCCGCCGCGTGCGTAGGGCGAGATCAGAAAGAACGTCGTCCTTTGCCCGCTCACGTGATCCGGCCCGTCCTGCGAGTCGTCTTCGATCACGAAGATCGCCGAGGAGCGCCAGACCGGCGAGTGCGTAATCGTCTGCACCATCTGGCCCAATGCGTAGTCGTTCTGCGCCACCATCGCAACGGGCGTCGGCTGCCCTTTGCGGCTGCCGAACGTGTGATCGTTGGGAAGCCAGATGTACTCGAGCTGCGGCAGATTGCCGGCGTGCACGAACTGCTCGAACTCACGGCGCCACTCTTTGACGCGGCTCAGATCGCTGTAGGCCAGGTTCCAGCCGATATACTTGGGATCGTATTCGGCGGCGACGCTGGGAGCGGGATGCTGTCCGGGCTTGGGCGCGTTGGGCTCGACCATCTCGCCGTAGTCGCGGAACGAAACCTGCGCGGCCTTCGCTGCCTGCCAGATGTACCCGCTGTGCGGAATCGTCTCCGGCCACCCGTAGTCGTTAACGGTTCGGCGGCCGTTGTAGGTTGCCGGCCACATGCGCTCGACCCAGTCGGTATCGAACGCCGCATCCGACCAGTTATGGCCGCTCTCGCTCACCTCGCCGCTGGTATAGGTGTTGTCGAAGAGGCCAAAGCGCGCGGCGATCGCGTGCTCGTTCGGCGTGACCTTCGCGCCAAACCACGTGAGCTTGGGATCGCCGTTGCCTTGCGGCATGTCGCCGAGAACCTGGTCGTACGAGCGGTTCTCCTTGAGAATGAAGAAAACGTGGCGGATCGGACCGTTCGCTCGGACGACGCCGCTGGTTTGCGCAGCGGTCCAACCGGTGGCACCCTGCGGATTGCCCGCAGCGGAGTCCGCGGAGAGATCGTACGTGCGAATCGAGCCGAATTGGATCGCCGCGACGTAGTTGACGTTGCTCTCGCTGCGCGGGTCGAAGCGTGGATTGGGCCGCGTTCCTTCGCCTTTACCGTCGACGATGTAGAGCTTGCCGGCAAGCGGCACGGCGTCGGTGGGATACCAGCCCGCGGGGATGCGCGCCACGACCGCGCGGTTGCGGATCACCGCGACCTCGTTGGCGGCAGCGAGCGAAACGTAGAGCGTGTCGCCCTGCGCCGAAAGCGCGTTGGGCGAGACGCCGACGGCGCTGCGATTCGCGGGAAGGTCGCCGACGTAGACCGCGCCCTGGCTCGCGCCGGTCGCCGCGTCGTAAAGCGCGACGGTATCGGCATCGGTCTCGGCGACGTAGAGCGTGTTGTTGGCGATCAGCAGCGCACCGGGATGCAGTCCCGTCGCGATCGGGCGCGCGCTGCGCGATGTCGTGTCGATCGCGGTGATCCGCCTGCCGCCGGCGTCGCTGGCGTAGAGCGTTCTACCGTCGGCGGTACAGGCCAGACCGATGGATTCGCCGGTGCGAACGGGCGGCACGGCCGCAATTTCCGCTAGCGAGCCGACGCGCACCGAGCGGTCTCCCTCGGTAGCGACCGCAATCTTCGCGCCGCACGGCGCTACGGCGATGGGATAGGAACCCTTGGCCAGTGCGATCGCCCTCACGCTCTTGGCGGTCACGTTGACGTCGAGCACTGCGTCGGCGTTGGCGCCGGCGACGAGCACGTGGCTCGCATCGATCCAGAGCGGCCGCCCGTAGGCGCCCTTGAGCGGAATCGACGCGATCTCTTTGAGATTGTTTGACGCGTAGAGCCGCAACGCCGGCGCGTTGAATCCGGATTCGACGACCGCGAGCGTGCTGCCGTCGGGTGAGGGGGCGGCGCCGAGCGGGAGCGTCTGGGTCTGCACCACGGCACCGGTTGACGGCGCGATCACCCAGCCGTTGGGCAGGATCGCCGTGGCGGCAAATGAGATCGTCGCGAGCGTGCGGTTCACGTTACGCCGTCAGCACTCCGGCGTCGCAACGCCGGAACCGGAAGGAACGAGCGCGCGCAATCCCAGTGACGCGTCCACAGCAACATCATGGCTACTTGAATCGAGATTTGCGCGCGAAGCCCTGCACTGCGCTCTCGTTTTGCCAGCATCACTGCGAGCTTCGCGGTGCTCAGCGTCTCGTCGTCGTTGCCGGCGAACGCGTGATGTTCCGTGACAGTGACCAGCGCGCTTCGGCCTCGAAGAGTGCACCCGCCGCGTAGGCCTGCTCGAAGGCCGCCGTGATGCTCTTGCGCCGCTGCACGATTATCCGAATGCGCCGCCGCGGCGAGGCAGATGGAATGCGCGCGAGGCGCCCTGCCGCGCCGGCGACGTGCTCGTAGCCTTTCTCGAAGCTGCCGAGGTTCCAAAACGCTGCACCCATCTCGAAGAGGCTCGATGGCAGTGGACGCACGGCGCGATTTCTTGCAAGTTTTTGGCATCGTTTACGCTTGCCGTGCCGTGGTATCATCGGATAGCTATGATGCGGTGGCTTCTTCTCGCGCCGGCGTTCACCCTCGCGCTGGCGGCCTGTTCTGCGGCGTCTCCCTCGCCCGTGCCTTATATGCGGGGGAATGCAGCCGTGCGCGTGCTCGATGCTACCGGAGCGGGCAAGATTACGCACGTCGTCTGGATCGTTCAAGAGAACCGCAGCTTCAACGGCATCTTCGAAGGTTATCCCGGAGCCAAAACCGCCTCGAGCGGTCAGAACTCCTCGGGCCAGACGATCGCGCTGCAGCCCATCAGCCTGACAGACCAGTACGACATCGACCACTCCGCCGAGGCGATGTTCGCCGCTTGCAACGGCACCGGCAAGCTTCCCGGCACGCACTGCATCATGAACGGATTCAACAAAGAGCAGACCTCGTATGGCGCGCCCAAGAACGCGCAGTACGTGTACGTTCCGCACGAGGAGTCCAAACCGTACTGGGACATGGCGCACCTTTGGGTGCTCGCCGACAATACCTTCGCGTCGCAGCTCGACGAGAGCTTCGTCGCGCACCAGTACATCATTGCGGCGCAGGCGCAGTCGAGCGTCAACGTGCCCGGCGGCCCCTGGGGCTGCCCCGGCGGCGTCGACGACTCGGTCACCGTCCTCTCGCACCAGCGCGAGATCTCGGGCACGCAGCAGCCCTGCTTCAATTACCAAACGCTCGGCGACGAACTCGACAACGCCAAGCTGACCTGGCGCTTCTACACGAGCACCTACGACCTGCCGACGAGCGGCCTGTGGTCGGGCTATCAAGCGGTGCAGCACATCTACGACGGCCCCGACTGGAAGAAAGACGTCATCACGCCGCAGAAGCGCTTCCTCATCGACGTCGCGCAGGGCAAACTGTCGAACTTCACCTGGATCACGCCGCTCTGCGCCGACTCCGACCACGTAGCGTGCGGTGGCGGCTACGGTCCGTCGTGGGTAGCGACGCTCGTTAACCAAATCGGCGAGAGTAAGTTCTGGGATTCTACGGTGATCTTCTTGCAGTGGGACGACTGGGGCGGCATCTACGACCCCGTGAAACCGCCCTACAAGGACTACGACAGCCTGGGCTTCCGCGTGCCGCTGCTGGTGATCTCGCCATATGCCAAACACGATTACGTTTCGCACGTGCAGTACGAAACCGATAGCGTCATGCGTTACGCCGAAGACCTCTTCGGCCTGGCGCAGCTGGCCGGCGCCGATCGCCGTGCCACCTCGCCCGCCGCCGACTGCCTGGACTTCTCGCAGAAGCCGCGCGCCTTCGTGAAGATCGCCTCGCCGGAAGGCCGCAACTTCTTCCTGCACCAGGGCAACGACGACCGCATCCCCGACTACGAGTAGCCCCTAGCAGCGAACCTCGCCACTTTTTGGCAGTCCGGGCCTCCCGCAGATGCAGATGGGGGAAGCGACCGCGCAGCAGCACGCCGCTTCCTTCCTTTCCTGGGCCTGCAACCGCAGATGTGTTGTTAGGATTACAAGCTGCACCAACGACGGAATAAAGGGAGAGAGTATGGACCTAACAATTGAAAAACCGCGCAGCGCGAAGGACAAGCTCGCCGGGCTGGTCTCGCTCAAGCGCGTCATCGACAAGGCGAAGGCGCATAACGAAGGGCACCTCGGCGACTACGATTACGACTGCCCGCACGACAAGCCGCTCTTCGAATTTCTCGGCACCAACGGCGACGAGTTCGCGGGCAAGGTGAAGGAGCTGCAGAGTGACGACCCCATTTCCACATGGGTGCAGTCGCAGTTCCTCTCCAAGAAGAGCCCCGAGCAGATCGAGCGCTTCAATGCCGACCGCATGCACTGGCATCCCGATCCCGGTTCGCACGGCGAAGAGTACTTCACGGGCCTGCGCGACCAAGTCGCCCCGGACGGCTCCGACGTCGTTACCTGGTTCGATCTGCTCGATCTCGATGAAGGGCGTCCCGTTCCGCATCCGACCAGTCCGAAATTCTAGTACATCGCGTTGACCGAGACCGCGCCCGCGGTGCTATTCGTTCACGGCTGGCAAGCCGACCGTTCGGTCTGGGCCGGCGTCATCGCCGCCCTCGACGCCGAGGTGCGCTGCATCGACGTTGACCTGCGCGGCAGCGGCGAGTTGCGCGACATCCCCGGTCCTTACACGCTCGAGCGTTTCGCCGCGGACCTGCGCGAGATCGCCGAGCGCATCGAAGGCGGTCCCGTGATTGTCGTGGGACACTCGATGGGCGCCACCGTCGCTCTGCGCTTGGCCGTTGACGCGCCGCACCTCGTACGCGCGCTCGTGCTCGTCGCTCCGGTTCCGGCGGGCGGCCCGGGCTACAGTCCCAAAGGCGCGGAGTTTCTGCGCAAGACCGTCGGCGATCGCGAACACGCCCGTAAATGGCTTGCACGCACCTTTGCCGGCGAGCCTCTCGCGGAGCATCTCGACCAGCTCTGCGATCTGGCCGAGCGAACGTCACCGCGGGCCGCACTCGAAAGCTTCGATTCCTGGAGCAATGCCGACTTCGCGGAAGCGACGCGCGCCATCGCAGTGCCGGTGGTCGTTATTGCGCCCGAGCACGACTCACCAGATACGCACGAGCAAAAGGTGGCAGCACTGCTGCCCAACGCGACCTTCGTGCTGCTGCGCAAAACCGGGCATTACGCGCTGCTCGAGAAGCCGCAAGAGATCGCCGACGCGATCCGCTCAGTGCTCGATCAGCCCCCGAGCGAGCATGAGGCCTCCCGCACGCCTTAAACCCTTCGTTAAGGAGCTACGGCGTTAGCTACAGCGGAGGAATGAGCGGCGGCTACGGCACGGTGGCACCGTCTTTCTCGTGGCCGACACGCAGAAACGTTGTATACGGCTGCGACAGGGACATCCCGACGGATTAGCGCGAACGCGCGCTCGGCATGAAGACCGAGCAGACCGGTAAACTGCTGCGCATCTTCGTCGGTGAGAGCGATCGCTGGGGTTACCAGCCGCTCTACACGGCGATCGTCGAGGCCGCGCGCAAGGCGCAGCTTGGCGGCGCGACGGTGTTCAAAGGAATCGAAGGTTATGGCGGCCACTCCATGGTACACGCGGCGCGCGTTTTCGACCTCTCCTCCGACCTGCCCGTGCTCGTCGAGATCGTCAACACCGAGGAGCGCATCCGCGCGTTTCTGCCCACGCTCGACGAGATGGTGAAGGAAGGTCTGGTCACGCTCGAGACCGTCGAGATCATCGCCTATCGCGCAGGCGCACCGAAGAGATGAACGGTGTGACGCCGTTTCTCGCCGTCGGCTTGGGCGCGGCGCTCGGCGGCATGCTGCGCTACGCGGTCAACCTGTTATTCGTCGCGCGCTTTGGACCGGGCTTTCCGTTCGGCACGCTCTTCATCAACCTGAGCGGCTCGTTTCTTATCGGTCTCGTCGCCGAGCTCGCGCAAACGCGCGCGCTGGGCTTTTCGCCGCTGCTTCGCGTCGCCCTGACCGCGGGGCTGCTCGGCGGGTACACGACGTTCTCCAGCTATGCGTACGAAACGCTCACGCTCGCCGGCGATCCCGAATGGCGGCTCGCGATGGCGTACAGTTTGGGCAGCGTGGTGCTCGGCGTCTTCGCCTGCTATGCCGGAATCGTCGCGGCGCGGCTGATGCTCGCCGCCAGCCACTCCTCCGCGGGAGCGGGATGACGCTCGCGCTCGCAATTCGCAGACAATCCTCATGAGTTGGGTGTATGATGAATACTCATGCGGATCGTTCACAGCGTGCTGGCAGGCTCCATCTTACTTGGTGCGTCGCCCCTGCTCGCTTCGCCCGCTCTGCCCAACTATACGTTCCACATGGACGTGACGATGCGCATGCACACGTTTCCGTGGCTGCGCATCGGCATGGAGGGCGACGGCGAGTACCGCCCCGGCGAACTCTACCAAGTGCGCTTTACGAAGACGCCGTGGTTCCTTCCCCAGAAAAGTCGCGCAACCGACCTCTCAATGCTCGATCCCGCGATGTGGCCCAAGCACTACCGCTACGAAGAGACCGGGAAGCGCGACGCGGATACGCTCTACACGCTGCACGCGCTCAACGACCCAACCTTACAAAGCGCGACGGTCGCCGTCGATGCCGACGGATGCGTGAGGGACGCCGATGCGAACTACACCGACGGATCCCACATTCATATGAGCGTAACGCCCGCGAGCGTCGACGGCTTCATGCTACCGGTCTCGCTGGTCGCCGACATCACCGAGCCGCACGCCGCGTTCAGCGCCGACGCCGCCTTTAAAAACTATGTGATGGGCGCTGCGCCAACGGTCTCCGCGACGCCGTGACCGAGCTCGCAACGCTCCAGTGCGTGCCGTGCCGCGGCGGCGTGGCGCCGCTTGACGAGGCGCAGATCGCGCCGCTGCTCGCGCAGTTAGCCGAAGGCTGGCGCGTGGAGGAGCGCGCCGACCTGAAGCACGGCAGCGTGAAACTGCTCGCGCGCACCTACGCCTTCAAAAATTTCGTCCAGGCCTTGCAGGCCGCCAACGCCGTCGGCGCGATGGCCGAAGAGCAGCAGCACCATCCCGATCTGCACGTTGCGTGGGGGCGTCTCGGCGTCGAGATCTGGACGCACAAAATCGGCGGCCTAACGGAGAGCGATTTCGTCTTCGCCGCAAAGTGCGACCGGTTGTTATCTTAGCGCCCTTGCACTTTCGACTGCGCTCAGGGTGACAGGCGCGGCTAGGGCTTTACGCTGAAGATCGTGCCGCACCCAGTGATCGACGAGAAGCTACAGGAGCCCGAACCACCGTCGTAGGTGGGGCCGAGAAGCTGGCCTTTGCTGTTGACGATCACGCTGCCATACGGATATTCGCCGTCGGTTCCACCTTGGAACGCGTAGAGCACGCTCTCCGTGAAACCCGAGCCCGAGGGGCTCAACTTGAAGATCGTCCCGCAACCGCTCGAGCAGGCCGAAGCGCCGCCGCCGTTTGCGGTCGTTCCGTAAAGTTCGCCGCCGCTACCGGCGACGAGTCCCGGCGTGTCGTCGGGATCCGCGCCGTCGCTGCCGCCTTGAAAAGAGTAGAGGACCTTCTCGGTATAGCGCGACCCTTTCGGGGTCAACTCGAAGACGGTGCCGCTCTCGCTGCCTTTCTTCGCGCCGCCCTGTTCGGTGAGACCGTAGAGCACGCCGCTGCCGCCCAGGAGCACGCTGGACCGAGGGTACTTGCCGTCGGCGGTGCCGGCGAAACGATAGATGACGGATTCGGTGTACGTCGAGCCGGATGGCGTGAGCTTAAAGACCGTTCCGCAACCGGGCACGCCCAGCGGTCCCTTCTTGCACGCGCCGGTAACGTTGCCGCCGAATAACGAGGTTCCATAGAGATTTCCGCTGCTGTCGGCGACAAGTTGATCGGCCGGGCCGCTGGCGTCGGTCTTGTTACCGAAAACGTGGAGGATCTTCTCGCTATACTTCGATCCTGACGGAGTCAGTTCGAAGACCGTACCGCAGCCGTGGCCACACGTCTCCGAAGAGCCGCCCTGGAACGTCGTGCCCAACAAGGCCCCGCTCTTGGTCATCAACAAGCCGCCGTACGGAAGTGCGCCGTCGTTGGGCGCCCCTGCGAGCGCATACAGCACGCTCTCGGTAAAGCCGCTCTTTGCCGGCGTGAGTTTGAAGACCGTTCCACACCCGTAGGTGCATGCCGACGCGCCCCCGCCAAGGACGTTCTCACCGTAGAGCGCGCCGGTCTTGTCCGAGATCACAACGGCTTGTGAGCCGGCCCCATCGTTCCCGTACTGGAAGCTGTACAACACCTTTTCTTTGCCGGCGGCCGTGATATCTCGTAGACCGTGCCATCGCCGCCGCTGGGGCCGGTACCGCCGCCATAGGTCGTCCCGTAGAACTCGCCTTTCTTTCCCGTAGCGAGCCCCGCGTAAGGAAGCTCGGCGTCTGGCGGCGCTTGGAAGTTGTAGAGCACGTCGCTCAAGTGGCGCACGCTCGCGACTGGGATGCCAAGGGAAACGGGACCGTTCGAGCCGCCAGAGCACGCGCCCAACGGCAAAAGCCCAACTACGAGAAGGACGTAAGGGCAACGCTTCATCGATGACGCTCCTTGCAGGCAATGAGGTGAACCCGCCGGCAGCCTGCTTGCGGAACGTATACGTTTTACGCTTCAGTTCTGCCTGCCGGCGGCGCCCCCACCGGGGGTGAAGCCCTACCCTAAACCGCTCCACCCCCGTCGCGTCCGAGCACGCGTTGTTGAAATGCGCTCCTTCTTCATCTGCCCGTTTCGATTGACGGTCGAGCGCCTTTCACGCACCAATCATCGCAAAACGCCGGCTTGCTCATAAGCGACAACCGCACAACTGGGCCACACAGTACGGCGATGGCAGTTGTGAGGGTGGAGCGGTCCAAGCAGCGAAGGGGCCGCCATGGAGCACCCGGAGCGAGTACCCGGCTCCTCGGAGTTCGGCGTCCTCCTGCGGCATTATCGAATCAAGGCGGGACTCTCTCAAGAGTCGCTGGCCGAGCGCGCCCACATGAGCATTAACGGGATCAGCGCCCTCGAGCGCGGCTACCGCCGCACGCCGCAGCACGAAACGCTCTCGCTGCTGGCCAGCGCGCTGGGCCTAGCCGAGGAACAGCGCGCGGCCTTCGCGGCGGCTGCCGTGCAGTCGGCAACCTCGCGGCGTAAGGCGCCCGAGCCCATACCGGTCCCCACGTCGCACCGAGCGCTGCTGCCGGTATCGCTCAACAGCTTCGTGGGACGCGACACCGAACTCCACGAGATCCAGGCGCTGTTGCGCGATTATCGCCTGGTCACGGTGACGGGATCCGGCGGCATCGGTAAGACGCAGACCGCATTGCGCGCCGCGGCCGCGCTGGAGGACGACCATTGCGCGGCCGTTTTCGTCGGCCTGTCGTCAACCGGGAGCCTGCCGGGCATCTTTGCGGCGATCGCCTCGGCCGTCGGCGTGCGCGAGATGCCGCACCGTCTGCTGCACGAGACGCTGTTCAGCTTTCTCAAGGACCGCGCGCTGCTCATCGTACTCGACAACTGCGAGCACGTGATCGCCGACGTGACCGTCGCCGCCAACGCATTGTTGACGGCTTGTTCCTACGTTCGCATTCTCGCCACGAGCCTCGCACCGATGCGCGCCGCCGGCGAGCGCACTTACATGCTGCCGCCACTCGAGCATAGCGCCGCCGTCGAACTTTTCACCGACCGCGCGCGCGCCAT
The DNA here is from genome assembly GCA_963844705.1 of Vulcanimicrobiota bacterium. Classification (GTDB taxonomy): domain Bacteria; phylum Vulcanimicrobiota; class Vulcanimicrobiia; order Vulcanimicrobiales; family Vulcanimicrobiaceae; genus Cybelea. Next base: position 1,799,033 of record CAWJPI010000001.1, read on the forward strand.
CGACTACCATTTCGCGCTCAACGGTGAGAACGAGGGCATCGTGGGCGACGTCTGCCGCCGGCTCGACGGCATTCCGCTGGCCATCGAACTAGCCGCCGCGCGCGTAAACGTGCTCCCGCCCAAGCAGCTGGCTGCGCGCCTCGACGAGCGCTTTCGCGTGCTCACCGGTGGCGATGCGCAACGCGCTCCCGCGCCACCAGACGATGCGCGCGCTCATCGACTGGAGCTACGATCTGCTTTCCGCGCGAGAACGCGCGATCTTCCGCAAGTTGTCGGTCTTCTCGGGCGGTTTCACGTTGGAGACGGCGCACGCCGTCTGCGTTGACGACGTCAAGGACGAAATCGAAGTGCTCGACCTGCTCTCCTCGCTCGTCGACAAATCGCTCGTGCAGGCCGATCCCACCGGCGACGCGCGCTACCGGATGACCGAGTTGACGCGACAGTATGCCAACGAGCGGCTCGTCGAAGCGGGCGAGCGCGAAGCGGCGGTGCGCGCACACGCCGCCGCCTTCGTCGCGCTTGCCGAGCAGCTCGACCGCATGTACGATACGACGCCCGACAACGAATGGTACGGACATGCCGAGCCCGAGCTGGAGAACGTGCGAGCCGCCCTGCGTTGGGCCTTCGAGGAAGAGGGCGACGTGCGTTGCGGGCAACAACTGGCCGGCGCCTCGCGTCAAATGTGGGCGTTTTTTGCGGCCGAAGGGCGGCGGTGGACGCATTGCGCGCTCGAGAGCGTCGACAAGAAGACGCCCGCAGGCATCATCGCGCGTCTCGAGCTTGCCGCGGCGCTCTTCGATTCGGCGCTGGTCGAACACAGCGCTTCGGCGTCGTCGGCGCAGCGTGCGCTAGAGCATTTTTCAAAGCTCGAGGATTCACGCGGCGCGGCCTACGCGCGCCGGTATCACGGGCGCGCGCTCGTCTTTCTCGATCGCGCCGAAGAGGCCGAGCCGCTCCTGCGTGAGGCGCTCGCGACATTTCGCTCGCAGCGCAACGGCAAGATGACCGGTGCCGTGCTCGAGGATTTGGCGTTGGCGCGGCAGCATTGCGGCGATCTCCCGCAGGCGCGTCACCTCTACGATGAAGCACTGGAACACTTCAAGAAAAGCGGCGCCGAGCGCAACGTCGCAAACGCCGCAACCAATCTCGCTGAGCTGGAGTTCCGCTGCGGCGACACCGCCAAAGCGCTCGCGCTTGCGGAGCAGGCCCTGGCCGCGGAACGCGCCGGAAAACACTTGCTCAAGATGGCGCACGGCCTCTCGAACATCACCGCGTATCTGGTGGCGCTGGAACGCTACGACGACGCGCGCGAGCGCGCCCGCGAAGCGCTGGTACTCTCGGTGAAGGAGCGCGCGGAGATGCTCATGGCCGCGACGCTGCAGCATCTGGCAGCCGTCGCGGCGCTAGGCTCGGGGAAGGGCGGCGATGCCGCGCAGCACGCCCGGGCCGCACGCCTTCTCGGCTTCGCCGACGCGCACTACGCCAAGTTAGGCGCCGTGCTCGACTACACCGAACGCCAGGAGCACGAGCGGCTCGCCGTCGCGCTGCGCGACGTCTTGGGCCCAAAGCGGCTCGCAGCCCTGAAGCAGGAGGGCAGCGCGTGGGAGCGAGACGAGGCCGTCGCCGAGGCGCTGTTAGTCTAGCCCCCGCGTCTGCTTGGCCGGCCTTTGCGGGAACTGGCATCTCGGGAGGGCTGAAAAACGATGCAACCAGCGATCGAGATCAAGCGTGCCTACGATCCGGTAGGGGGGCGACGGCTTCCGCGTTCTCGTCAACCGGCTGTGGCCGCGCGGCGTCAAGAAAGAGAACCTCAAACTCAACGCGTGGGCCAAAGACCTCGCACCGAGCACCCAGCTGCGCCAATGGTTTGCGCACGATCCGGAAAAGTGGAGCGAGTTTCGCAAGCGCTACCGCGCGGAGCTGAGCGCAACGGGCGCGCGCGACGCCATCGCGGAACTGCTCGCGCAAGCGAAAGGCAAGAAGACGATCACGCTGATCTACGCCGCAAAAGACACGCGGCACAACGAGGCCGTCGTGCTGCGAAATCTTTTTGAACGCGCCGCCGGTTCGGCGACCGGTTAGGCCCTCTCGCACCGGGCCTCAGGGCGAGCGGCCGCTTCCTTCCCTCTGGCGATATGCTTGGTATAGGTCAGCTGGTATCCAGATATTGACAGGCTCGTAGTTGACTTCCGTCTGGAGTATACCTTAAGTTAAGCTTGCAATTATGGCTCTGGCTTCGCGCTCGCTCCCAGTTGGCTATGAGCCTCCCAACGCTCCCGCCATCTTCGGGTCCGAGCAGCGGACCCGGCTTCTCCTGTTTACCGCCCTGCTGGGCGAAACGTATCCTGCCGAGCTTGCGAGGTACTCCGGCGCGAGTATCGCGTCGGTTCAGCAAAGCTTAGACCTGCTCGAACGTGACGGCCTGATCGCCACCCGCCAGATGGTCGTGCGCGTAGTGACCCTCAATCCAACGTATCCGGCCGCAAAGGAACTGAAAGCCTTCCTTTTGCGCGTCGCTGAAGGTTATCCCGCGTATCAGCAGACAGCTGAATCGATTCGAAGACGTCCGCGTCGTCGCAACAAACACCTATGATTGGCGAGAAATCTACACTGATAGACGTCTGTTTCGAGGTTTCTAACGCACTGGAGCACCATTCGATTGTCGGCGTCCTCACCGGCGGCAGCGCGGCGACGGTCTATGCGCCCAACGTTTACACGTCCCGAGATGCCGATTTCGTTTTGACGCAATATCCGGAGCAAACGCGACTAGAGCGGGCGCTGGCCGAGATCGGGTATGCGCGATCCGCCACGGAGGGGATGTACGAGCACGCGAAATCGGTCTATACGGTCGACTTTCCTAAAGGACCGCTGGCGGTGGGAGGCGACTACGTCCGCGAAACGAGCATGCTCGAAAGGCGAGGTCTTCGCCTCCGGATCTTAACGGTCACTGACTGCGTGCGCGATAGGCTCGCAGGATTTTACCATTGGAACGATTACACCAGTCTCAATGCCGCCGTCGGAGTCGCTCGGGCGCATCGCGCACACATCGATTTTGAGCGCATCGCCGAATGGACCGAGCGGGAAGCCGGTCCCCCGCCGGCAGACTTTCAAATCAAGTATGCGGAGTTCCTCAAACGCGTAAACCAAGCGTAGGATCGCCGAGGGACCGAAGAGATCGAAGAACCGAAGAACCGAAGAAGGACCTATTAGGCTCACCTAAGTATTCTGTGAGGTATGCTTAAATGGAGCATGGCGGCGGCTTTGGTCGCGGGATTGGTGACGTGGCCGGCTCCGGCGACGGCGATTCCCCTCTTCGCCCACCAATACGGGGTGACGTGCGCGAAGTGCCACACCGTGATCCCCCACCTCAACGACTTCGGGGCGGCGTTTTTGGCGTACGGGGAGCGGCTTCCTGGGGTATCGTCGGGCCCGGCATTTCCGCTGTCGGTGAAAACGAACATCGTCGATTCTAGCGAGTACCAGGGCGATGGGCCCGACGGCAAGGGGCTACCGAAGTTCATCGTCAACGAGGTCGAGGCGTTCACCACCGCGACGATCGGTAGCAGAGCAAACTACTTCGTGGAGCAGTACGTCGTCGACGGGGGAGAGCCGGGGCTGCTGCGCGATGCGTGGGTGAGCGAGCGCGCCAATCCCTGGAACGCGCGCATTCCGGTCTACGTACAAGGCGGTCAGTTCACGTTGCCGCTGCCTGTCGATCCGGAGACCTTTCGCGACACTTACGCCGACTACACACCCTACGTGCAAACCGTCGGCGAGAATCCGTTCGACTTCTTCGATCCCAAGATGGGCGCGCGTCTGGGTGTGGGCGATCCGCTGCACGGGCTGAACCTGCAGATCTTCGCGGGGCCCGGTTATGACCGGCAGAGCGGGCTCGCCGTAACCGGCGTCAACAGCGAAACATATCTGCAAGACGCGATGGGACCATTCACGCTGAGCGTGCTGCGCTACGACGGGCTGCGCCCCACCACGATCGGGCCCTACGACCGCTTCGATCGAACGCTCTTCGGATTCACCTTCGGACAGTGGTCGCGCTTCTCCAGCGAAGCCGTGCTGGTCGAGGGAACCGATTCCAACTGCGTGACGCCGCACGTCGGCAACTGCACGTCCAGCGGCGGGTTCGAGCAGCTGCGATACGAATTCAACCGCCGCCTCTTTCTTGAGGCACGCTATGAAGGCACCAACGACCCCACCAACGGCTTCACGCGCGACGGCGTCGTGCTCGCCGGCTACGGACCTACCGAAAATAGCCGGCTCACCGTGGAGGACGTGCTCTCCCACCAGCCGCAGACCCACAACACGATGAATGCGCAGTTCAGCATTGCTTACTAGAGCGTCTGTCGCCGTGGCTGCGGCGTTCTCGCTGGCAGTGGCGCCGGCACCGCGCCAGATCGACATCGCCAAGTCGAGCGCGCAGTTCAGCGTGGCGCATATCTGGGTTGAACGCGTCACCGGGACGGTGCCGATTCTCAGCGGCTCCGTGGTACTTGACGCGGGATCGGTCATCCCACAGAGCGCGACGGCGGTGCTCGACGCGACGGGTCTGCACACCGACGATCCCGATCGCGACGCGTCGTTGAAATCGCCCGACTTCTTCGACGTGACAAAATTCCCGCACTGGACGTTCGTCAGCACGCGCGCCGTTCCGAAAACGGCCGACTCTTTTGAGATGGACGGGACCCTGACGATCCACGGGGTCACCCAGCCCGAGCATCTCGACGTAACGGTGACCGGCACCCCGCTGAACCTCGAATATCACGCGCGCGCCAAGATCGACCGCCACGCCTTCGGAATGGCCAAAACCCGGCTCGATCCCACGATCGGCAACACGGTAGACGTTACGCTCGATATCGAGCTCTCGCCAGGTTAGCAGCCTAGGAGGAATGAAACTGCCCCGCGTCCGCCGAACCTACCCTCCAACTTAAGCACGTCCTTTTCTTATAGAAGAGGGCACTCTTCGATTTCGTAAGGAGAATTTATGAGTTCTGCACGAGGCGCTTACACGGCGCGGGCGCGGCGTTTATGCGCTGCGACGATAACGGCTTGTCTTGCAACCCCAGCGATGGCGGGCGCCCAGACGACGGCGAAGGCCTCGGTGCCCCCCGCGCCACCGGCGGCAACTGCACCCCAGGTCGTCCTCGTTCCAGGCGGCACGACCGTCGTCGTTTCTCTAACCGAGCCCGTATCGTCGGCGACGGCGAACGTCAACGATCAGGTTGCGATCGTTGTAAAGAAGGCAGTCGTCGTGAACAACTGGGTCGTGGTCCCGGCGGGAGCTAACGGTCACGCCACCGTGACTTCGGTTCAACATGCAGCCGGGAACGGCAGCGGCGGAAAGATCACGATGAGCGTCGACTGGGTCTATAGCGCCGACGGCGGAATGATTCCACTATCGACGACGAACCACGCAAGCGAGAGCGGCGACAGTAAAGGCGCGGCTAGCACCGCAACGCTGGTGTCGTGGGTGCTACTGGGCCCGATCGGCTTCTTCGCGCACAACTTCGTTCGCGGCCGCGACGTTACGATCGGCACGGATAAGACGTTCACGGTTTTCGTCGACCACGACGTCCACGTGAAATCGTTGCAGCCTGCTACGCAAGGCCAAGCGTTCGATCAGTAGAGCTCGCTAAACGACAGCGCCCTTACCGTCCCTCGACCGCGCTCGGGATGGCAAAGGTGTACTTGCTGAAGTCAATGACGACGGCTTCGTTGCACGTCTCGCCGGCCAGGCTCGTGCCGCCGCCGCGCGAGAGGACGGGCACGCCGTGGCGGCGGCAGGCGGCGATCGCGCCTTCCACGTCTCGCGCGTCTCGCGGCAGCACGACGCCGAGCGCAAGCTGCCGGTAGTTGGAGGCGTCGGTCGAATAGAGCGCGCGGCTGCCCGCGTCGAAGCGAACCTCTCCACGTACGACGCGTCGCAGATCGGCCTCAAGCGGAGTCATCGCCGCCGTATTCGCGCGAAGCGCCGGTTCGAACTGCCCTGAATTGCGGGTATAACCCACCATGAGGTTGTGGGCGACGGCCATTTCATCCGGCTGCATCTTGCTGGCGGCCGCCTCGCCCGGTGCGGCGAGCGCGGCCGCGCCTCCGGGCTACACGTTCGAGATGGAGGTGGCGATGCGGATGCGCCACTTTCCGTGGCTGCGTTTTCATATGCAAGGGAGCGGCCAGTACCGACCCAATCAAGAGTACGACGTCAAGTTCCTCAGTGCGCCATGGTTCTTCTCGAAACGACCGGGGGGCACCGACCTTTCGATGCTCGACCCGGTCATGTGGCCCCAACATTACACCTATCAGCAGATCGGCGTGCGCGACGGCATGGCACTCTTCACGCTCCACTCGCTGACCAAGACCGACCCGATGCTCGACGACGCCACGGTGGCGCTCGGCCCGCAGGGGTGCGCGCGCACCGTCGATGCCGCTTTCAGCGACGGGACGAGCATCCACATGAACATCACGCCCTCTGAGGTCGACGGCTTCCTCCTGCCGCACTCGCTCACCGCCGACATCGACGAGCCGCACCTCTCGCTCTCCGCAAGCGCCGACTTCAAGAACTATCAGTTCGAAGGCCAAGGCCCCTTAGGCAAAGTGTAAGCAGCCGCACGGCGAACGCCCGGCGGGGAGGGCATCGTGAACGACCGCATCGTCATCGCGCCAGACAAGTTCAAAGGCAGCCTCACCGCTGTGCAAGCGGCGGAGGCGATCCGGCGCGGCGTTCTGGCGGCCGAGCCCGATGCGACCTGCAAGCTCGCTCCGATGGCCGACGGCGGCGAGGGAACCGTCGAGGTCTTCCTCGAGCGGGGCGCGCAGCGCGCGGTCGCCCGCGTGCGGGGGCCGCGCGGTAAGCCGGTCGATGCGGTCTACGCGCGCGACGGCGAGACCGCGATTCTCGAGATGGCCAGCGCCTCGGGGCTGGAGCTGCTCGAACCTTCGCAGCGCGACCCCACCCGGACCAGTACCTTCGGCACCGGCGAACTGCTGCGCAGCGCGCTCGACGCCGGCGCGCGGCGGTTCGTCATCGGCATCGGCGGCAGCGCCACCGACGACGCGGGCATCGGCATGCTGCGCGCCCTCGGCGCGCACTTCCTCGATGGCAACGGGGCGCCGATCGAGGGCGACGTGCTCGAGTACGAGCGCACGCAGCGCATCGATCTTGGTGGGCTCGATGCTCGGATCGGCGACGCGAGCATCGAGGTGGCGGTCAACGTAGACAATCCGCTCTGCGGTCCCGACGGCGCCTCGCACACGTTCGCGCCACAGAAGGGCGCGACGCCCGAACAGGTCGACCAACTCGAGCGCGTGCTCGCGCACGTCGCCGCGGTCGCCGCACAGACGCTGGGGCACGACTATTCACAAATGCCCGGCGCCGGCGCGGCCGGCGGCCTCGGCTTTGCATTCGCCGCATTCCTGCACGCAAAGCTCGAGCCCGGGGTGCGTTTGATCGCGCGCGAGTGCGGCCTCGACGAGCTGCTCGCCGACGCGACGCTCTGCCTCACTGGCGAAGGCAAGATCGACCTGCAGACGCTGCACGGCAAGACGGTCGCAGGCGTGGGGGAGATCGCCCGCGAGCACGGCGTGCCGGTCACCGCGTTCGGCGGCGTCGTGGATATGGACGCCGCCGCCAAGCTCGCGGAGCTCGGTGTGCGCGCGGTGCCGATCGCGCCGCCGGGAACGCCGGTCGAAGAATCCGTTCGTGACGCCGCGGCGTTCTTGGAGTCGGCCGCGATGTGGTCGGTGCAGGAGCCCGACGGCGTGCGCGCCGTGTGGGGCTAGAGTGTACGTTCCGCCGGAGTTCGAGCTCGCCGAGCCGCAGCGCGCAGTCGAGCTGATCGCGCGCTACCCTTTCGCGACGTTGGTCACCTGCGACGAGGAGTCTGCGCGCGTCTCGCATCTGCCGCTGATCGCGCAGCAGCGCGAGGAGGGCATCGTGCTGGTGGGTCACGTTGCACGCGGCAATCCGCACGCGCACTCGATCCTCGCCGGCAGCGCCGCGATGGCGGTCTTTACCGGCGCGCACGCCTATGTCTCGGCGTCGTGGTACGAAGCGCCGTACGCCACGGTGCCGACGTGGAACTACACCGCCGTACACGTGAGCGGGCGCCTGAAAGAATGCGACGCTTGGGCAGCCGTGCAGCTGCTCAGCCGCGCGATGGAGCGCGGGCCGGACGCGTGGGATCCGCAGCGGCTCCCGCTCGAGTATCGCGAGCGCCAGTTGCGCGGCATCGTGGCGTTCGAGCTGCGCGCCGAAGCGATCCGTGCAAAGGCGAAGCTCAGCCAGAACCGCACCGAGGCCGATCGCGCGCGTGTGATCGAGCACCTCTCCGCTTCGAGCGATCAAACGAACCGGGAATGCGCCGACGACATGCGGCGCGTTTCGCGCTAGAAACGTTGGCCTTACTTCTGCGGCGAGATATTCAAGCTAACGCGGCAGAGAAGCGGAGGCTGGGCGTACAGTTTACTGCACAGCTTCTCTGGGCCAGACGGAGAGTATCCGTACGGCGGCTTGGCAATCGACAAGAAGGGCCACCTCTTTGGAACCGCGTTGGGCGGCGGAACGTACAACTACGGCGTGGTTTTCGAGATCTCGACGTAGCGTCAGCGGCGCGCCGCCGCGAGCGAACGCTTCAGCGTTTGCTCGAGCGGCTCGGCCTTCTTCTCCCAACCCTCGACGAATCGCAGAGTGAAACGCTCTTCGGATGAGAGCGTTCTGGACGAGCCCTTTGCCGCCGATTTTTCTTTGCGCTGGGGCAGGCGGTGCTGCGCCAAATACGTTTCCAGCACGGCGGGGTGCACGTAGGCTCTGCGGCTGACCGCCGGCGTATTTCCCAGCCGCGCAGCAACGAGTTCGAGGGCCGCAGTGATGTTGTGTTTGGCCTCCATTAGGGTCTTCGCCGGCTTCGTCAGTGCGCCCATGCACGTGACCGTGCCGATCCACGTGCGGAAATCCTTCGCCGAGAAGTCGTCGCCGCCGATCTCGCGAATGTAGGCGTTCACGTCGTCGGAGCCGATGCCGTGCACGACGCCTTCCTCGTCGCGGTATTCGAAGAGATCTTCGCCGGGAAGGTCGCGACTGCGCCTGATGATGCGCGCGAGTCGGGCGTCGTCGAGCGAGATACGCTGCTCCTTGCCCGTCTTGCCGCGGAAGTGCAGCTTCACCGTTGAGCCGGCGAACGTGACGTGGCGCGCGCGCAGCGTCGTTAAGCCGTACGAGTGATTCGCGGTCGCGTACTCTTCATTGCCGACGCGAATCCCGGTCGCGTCGAGCAGCGCGACGACGGCAGCCAGCACTTTGGGCCGCGGCAGCTCCGGCACGACGAGATCCTTCGCGACGGCCCTACGGATCGCAGGCAGGGCCCTTCCGAAGGCGACCAGCCGATGGTACTTCGCCTCGTCGCGCACCTCGCGGAAAAGCTTGTGGTAACGATACTGCTTGCGGCCGCGGGCGTCGCGCCCCGTCGCCTGCAGATAGCCGTTGGCGATCGGCGAGATCCACACGCGCGTGTAGGCCGGCGGCACCGCAAGCGCTTTGATGCGGCGCAGCTCGGCCTCGTCGTGCACCGGCTTGCCGTCGGCATAAAAATAGGCGAACTGCCGCCCACGTTTGCGCCGCGTGACTCCCGGTTTGCGATCGTCGACGTAGCGCAATCCGGCCTCGCGGGCCGCCACGGCCGGATCGGCCGCCGCCGCGACCGGATCGGCGCTCTCGCTAGTTGTCCGGATCTTTGAAACCTATGTGCCAGTGCGTTCCGTCACAGAACGGCTTGTTCTTCGAGTGACCGCACCGGCAGAGCGCGTAGTGCTCGCGCGAGGCGCCCTGGTTGAACGGCTCGCCTCGAAGCTCGATGTTGCCGCGCACGTAATAGCTCGCATTTTCGGCGACGTAAATCTCGGGCTCGCGCTCCTCGCCTTCGTAGGTGACGCCGTCTTTGACGAACCCCAGCGCGCCCGACGGGCACGCGCGAACGATCGCCTCGACTTCCCCGGCGCTCGCGGCGTCGGGCGTAGCCCAGACTGCGGGAGGCTGGTGAAAGACCTGCGGCAGATGGTCGGTGCAGTTCCCGAAGTGGCAGCACGTTCCGCGATTGTCGAGCACGACGATCTCTTTACCCTCATACGTATCGAGGCGATCGGGGGCGCGGTCGGGCGTTTTCTTGCTGCAAAACGCGTTGGTGGCGTGCGTGCCGTCGCAGTACGGCTTCAGCTTCGAGCCGCCGCAGCGGCAGAGGGCCACGATCGGCCGCACGGGCAGCGCTTTGCCTTTGGAGTTGGTCAGCTTGCGAAGATTGCGCACGATGAGCGGACCGTCGCAGTCGGGCCGAATGCTCGTACGCGCGTTTCGCTCGCCGCAATCGGCGCGCACGACCTCGGCGAACTTCTTCGGGATGAAGGGCGCGATGTGCTCGGCAACCGACTCGAGCACTGCGGCCGCCTCCTGCACCTCTTGGGGAACCGTCTCCTCATTGCTGAGATGCGTAAGCCTCGTCTGCAGGTCGTAAAGCCGTTCGTAGAAGTATATCCACGCGGCGCCCTTGTGCGCGAGCAGGTGCACGTTCTCCGCCAGCCCGAAGCTCGGGCCGGCATTTTTGCCGGGATACTCGGGGCCGGCGGGCGTCTGCGCAAGTGCCTCGCCCAGCGGCCGCAATCCCGACGCCATCAAGCGCAGCGTCCCGCGCGCCAGCATCCGCAGCTCCTCCTCCGTCTCCCCGCCGTGCGCGAAGAAGCGGACCAACATCGTGAGCATCAGCTCGTACGTGCTGTTGAACAGCTCGGCCAGCTCATGCCCCAGACCATCGGTGATGCGGTTGGCGCGATCGTCGCTGCCGAAGCCGCGCGTTTTTGGGTTGCTGACGAGCGGACGGAACGGGTCGAAGACGCGGTTTTCGTCGCGCGCGCGCTGCGAAAGCTCTTCGTACTCGTCGAGGATACGGTTGAACACGAAGAAGTGCGCGCCTGGGTGGTGGCGGGGCGGTGCCTCGCCCTGCTCGACGATCCGCTCGATGGCGCGCCGCGCGGACGCGACGTCGTGTACGGGAATGAGTTTGTGCTGCAGGTCGAGGAACGCCGGCCGGGCCTGATCGCCGGGATCGCCGATGAAGAGCCGGTCGGGCTCGATCACGTCGAACGCCGATTCGATCTTGCGGTAGAACTCGCCGATCGTGCGAAAGTCGATGTCGAAGGGCTCGAGCGCGTTCTGTTGGCGCACGATCTCGGCGTGATCGATCTCCGCGGTGGCCTCGCTGCGGATCCGCTCGCACCGGGGGCGCAGATGGACGGGGACGTCGTTTGGAGCGGGCATCTCGTAGCACATGAAGCGCTCGAGAATGCTCCGCGAAAACGGTTCGAGCGAGATCTCGATGCCGAACGGAAAGGCCGTCGGCGGCAGCGGGAAATCGGCGCGCGTGAAGTGCGGCGCGCCGCCGACCGCGGTTAGGATATTCGACACCTGCGCCAAGTGCAGCATCTCCTCGACCGCGACGTGGGCGATCTGCTGCTTCCAGCCGCGGACGGCCTTATGCTCTTCGAACGTGACGCCGCCCTCTTCGGGATGCAACTTGATCGAGTAGCCCGCGTAAAGGTAGGCGCAGGCGAGGTCGTGCTCCAACTCCGACGCGCGCGCGAGCAGATAGAGCAATTCCTCACGCGATTGAACTTGGGCGGGAGCGGAAACGGTCACGTCGAGGGCGCGTTGAGCGCTGCAGTTGCTTGCGCGATGGCGGTGAGCGCGCGCGTCACTCCCTGTTTGTACTGATCGGGTTTACTTGCCGTGTACGCGACCTCCGGGAGGCTGGTAAAGACGCGGTCGAGCGTGTGATAGTAGGGGTTCACCAATAGTCCGTCCGGCATATAGAAGGCGTCGCGCGAGGCCTGCTCGCGCGTGGCAAGCGCCTGCATCGCAGCCACATCGCCGGCCGCTTCGGCTTTCTGCATTTCAACGTCGGTCGCGTGCGCGGCGGTGCGGTAAGCGTCGAGCGCGGCTCGCACGTCTTCCAGCGTGACCTTTCCGTCAGTGCGCGAAAACGCGGCAAGCTGCAGCGGCATCAGATCGCGCAGCATCTGTTCCGGAATCTCCTCGATGCGCAGGGGCTGTACCGTGGCGTTAGCGGCGCGCATCGCCTGAATGCCGGTTACCTGCGCGGTGACGACGGCCTCACGCATGCCGGGATCGTAGGTGCGCAGGCCGTCGAGATTGTCCTCCGCGGTGTGGTGGGCGCCGAAGGCGCCGTAGTACCCGTTGGTCGTGCTGAGCACGCCGATCATGTAGGCGAAGTTCTGGTGATCGGAGCCGCCGGAGATCGGGTTGAGCAGCGGTCTCACGCGCTGGTCGCGCTTGCCGAGCATACCGCTGCCGTCGGCCGCGGGCACGACGTTGCAGATCTGCTGCATGAAGGCGTAGAGACCGGGCGACGCGCTTACGACGAAAGGATTACCGGTGGTGAGCTGGTCGGTGTTGATGTACTGAAACACGTTCTTGCGCAGCTGCGGTCCGTACTCGTAGATGTAGGAAGCCGAGCCGAACAGGCCCAGCTCGTGACCGTCCCAGGAGGCGAACTCAATCGTCCGTTTCGGGCGCCAGCCCTGCTGCGCGAGGGTGTGAAAGGCGTCGGCGTCTTGCAGCAGCACGGTCGTGCCGCTTCCGGGGTCGATCGCGCCGTAGGTCATCGCATCGCGGTGGCTGCCGATCATTACGATCGAGTCGGGCTGTTCGCTGCCGCGCATGTCGCCGAAGACGAGCCAAATGGTTTTGACTTTGCGTTCGAACTTCGTGTGAACGCGCACGATCTCGTTGCCGCCGAAGTGCTGCACGAACTCGTACATTGGGTGCCACGATTGCGGCACCACTTTGCCGGTCAGGCTCGCGAGCAGCGCGCGCGCTGCGCTCTGCGTCATGCTCAGCTCGGGGATCGTCGAGTGGGGGATATCGCTCCAGCTCTTGTGGGGCACGCCGGGGAGCGGCGCCCTTCCGGGCAGCGTCGGGTCGCCCGGCGGATTTACGAGAAAACCGCGCGGCGACATGCCGCTCATTCGCTCGGCCATGTTCGTGTTCTTGTAGTTTCCGGCCGGCCACATCTGGCCGCCGCCGTAACCACTGGTCGCCGGTTCCATGAATTCGAGAATCGCCGCGACGCCGCGCTTGCGCAGCTCGTTGTACGCAATCCAACTCGGGTCGATCGAACTGATGCCGCCGGAGCTCGGCGCACCCAAGCGCACCAGCGCGACCGCGCCGTTGAGGCTAACATGCTGCGCGTCGAGTTCGGTGAGATCGTCTTTCGAAGCGGCGTTCACGTAAACGACCGGCCCGGTGACCGTGCCGTCACCCGACTCCTCGAGAAACGGCGGGCCGGCCATGCGCTCCCACTTGGTGGGCCGGCCCGGCACGCCTTCGATCATGCTGAAGCTCTGCTGACGCGGCGAGAGCATCGTCAGGCTCTCCTCGAGCGGGCCGGTGAACATGACCTGGTACTCTTTGATGCGTGTCGTGAAACCGTCGGCTTTGAGGCGCTCTCGAACGTAGAGTGCCGTCTTGTAGTCGGCTGCGGAACCGGCGCGATGCGGCACCGACGACAGATGATGCTCGATCCCCATGGCATTCGCGCTGCTCGGCACGCGCATCATCGTCTTCTCGGCTTCGAGTTCTGCCGAGAGTGCCGGGCCGGCGGCCCAACCAACCAGCGCGGTGTCGGAGGTTACCGTCGTCACCTTGATTGGCGGCGGCGTCTGCGCGAGCCCGAGCGACGCGTTAGCGGCGATGCAGGCGAGCGTGCAGAGGATGGCGAGAGCTTGTCGATTCGTTCGGCGCATGCCGGAAACCGTGCGGGAAGCGCTCGCTCAAGTCCTGCGCTTCTCGAAGACGTGCTGGCTCTTGACGCGGCGGTATCCTTTCCGCTCGTAGAACCCGTGCGCGCGCTCGCGAATCACGTTGGAGCGCACCATCATTGCAACGGCTCCGCGCGCGAACGCCCAGCGCTCCGCGTCGTCGAGCAGCCGCGCGCCGACGCCGCCGCTCCGCGCGCTCTCGTCGACGACGAGGCCCAGAACCACCCCGCGCCGGCCGACGATCAGATCCTCGGTGACCTCTACCGCAGCGAACCCAATCGCGCGCGATCCCCGCGTTGCGAGCAAGACGGTGGAATGCTCGCTTGCTGCCTGCAAGCGCGCGCGAATCTCGTCGGCGCTCGTAGGATAGCCGAGCTGTTCGAAGAGCGGCACCAGCAACTCGGCATCGCCCGGGCTGGCGCGTCGAATGCTGTCGGTTACGGCTGGCGCTCGTCCCACTCTTCGCGCTCGATGGCGTAGACATAAATCGGCGTTTTCAAGCGGTTCTCGTCGAGACGTTTGATCCGCGTCATGCCGTTTCGTTCGGCAACCTTAATCGAGGGCGTGTTTTCCACCGAGATGAACGAGACGACGCGATCGGGATCGAGATTCTCGAACGCCCAATCGCGGCACGCGCGCGCCGCCTCGATGGCGTAGCCGTGCCCCCATTCGTCCGCGCAGAGCATGTAGGCGACCTCGACGTCCTCGCGAGCGTCGACATCGTCCCAATGGAGCAGACCGACGTGCCCGAGGTAGGCGCCGTCAGCGAGCCGTTCCACCACGAGCAGCGAGTAGCCGCGCTTCTCGTAGGATTTGATGAACGCGTTGACCCACGCCGCCGCCTCTTTCTTGTCGTACGTTTGGGGATAGTAGCGCATGACGCGCGGATCGGCGATGAGGCGGGCGATGTTGTCGAGGTCGGCGTCATCGTGAGTGTAGCGCCGCAAGAGCAAGCGCGGCGTAATGATGCGATCGAGTTGCGGAGTTGATGACATGACGTTCCGATAGTAGCACGCCCCCTGGCGGGCGGCCAAGGGGCCGCGCGTTTGCCGGATAACCTATAGGCGCATGGTACGAGGTTCGCGGCTAGGCGCCGTTATTGCGCTGGTCGCTTTTGCGGCACTCGACGGCGTCCTCTCGGGGCGCTACCGGTTCGCGCCGGCCTGGGTCTCCTCGGCGTTGGGCGTCCTGCTGCTCGCGCTCACCATCGTGCCGCGCTTTCTGCGCGACCCGCGCCTCGCGCGCGCCGGGGTGATCGCGATGACCGCTTGCATCGCGTTGATGATACTGCTCAATGCGACCAACATGATCGATGTCGTCAACGACGTGCTTTTCCACCCGCAAGGCATCGACGCCATCGCGCTCATCCTTACGACTCTGGGAATCTGGTCGGCCAACGTGATGGGCTTCTCCCTGCTCTATTGGGCGCTCGACCGCGACGGCCCCGACGCCCGCGCCGCGCACGAACCGGCGACGTTCGACTTCGACTTCCCCGCCTACCAAGACGCCGACAAGGTCGGGCCCGGCTGGGCTCCGGCATTCATGGATTACCTCTTTCTCGGATTCACCACGGCGACGGCGTTCAGTCCGACCGAGGCAATGCCGCTTTCCGCGCGGGCGAAGGCGCTGATGATTCTGCAGAGCCTCGTCTCGCTGGTAACCGTGATCGTCGTAGCGGCACGAGCGATCGGCATCATCCCGTCGTAAGCTCCGCTGTCACCCTGAGCGCAGCGGTTGTCACCCTGAGCGCAGTCGAAGGGCACTTTACGATCGCGCGCCACAGCGTTTCTCGAAAACGCGCCTGAAGCGATCACTCACCCTGCCCCTCGACTGCACTCGGGATGAGAAGCGGACGTGACGAGGTGCACTTGGGGTGACAAGCGGGCAGTCTTTCGTGTACATTAAGCGCATGAAGCTTCGCAGTGTTGGCAGCGCGTGGCTGCGCGCGTTGTTCCTAATGGCGGTCGCCGGCGTTCTGCCGAATCCGGCCTGCGCCACGGGCACGGCGCTCATCGCGCACCCCGACGGATCGGAATCTACCTACCATAACGTCCGCATCGTCATCTGGAATGAAAGCATGGCGCTCACGTCCAGCGACGGCAAAGGCACCGTCGTGCTCGGCAAGGCAGCCTGCACCGTCGTCGGCGAACTGGTCAAGTGCATTCCCTGGGACGCGACCCTCTATCAGAACGGGTATCGCGTTCGGATTCCGCTGGCCTCCGGAACGGTTTGGCTCAACCCCAGCCACACCGTGCAGAACCTGCAGGACTCCTCGGCGCAGCTTCCACCTCGCGGCGTGATGCTCGCAGTAAAGACGAGGCACGGAACCTACGTAACGCTGACCGGCACGGTCGATGAGGTGCACCGATGACGACGAGACTTGCATTGACCGCGGCGCTGCTGCTCTCGGTCATCCCGATCGCGAGCCAAGCGGACCGTGGAGGCTACGCGCGTCCGCCAGGCGGTTTCGACTTCCACGGCGAGAGCGGCGGGGCGCGCCCGCCGCAGGGGACCTATAACCACTCGAGCACCGGCCCCGCCGGCACCAATCGCACGACGACGGCGACGAACAACGGCAACGGCTACAACCGCACCACGACAGCGACGAATGGCAATTACAACCGCACCAGTTCCGGCGGCGCCAACTCCAACGGCAACTACTATCACAGCAGCACCGGCAGCAACGGATACGGTACGCACAGCAGCAGCACGACCGGGAACTCTAATAACGGAAGCTATAACCACAACGGCAGCGGCAGCAACCCCTATGGGTCGTACCATACCTCGGGATCCGGCAACACCTACAACCACACGTACTCCGGATCGGGTACCGCGACCAACGCGTACGGCCAGACCTACCACTCCAGCACGTACGTAAACAACGGCTACGTCTATCATGGCGCGGTCGTGACCAACCCGGTGTACCACGGGACGTGGGGCTGGAACGGTGGGTATGCGTGGTACCCGGCGCCCTACTATTGGGGTGGCGGATTCTGGGGCGCGTTCGCGATCGGCGCGACGTCGGCGGCAGTGTATGGCTCGATCGTGGCGGCGAACAACGCGACGTACACGTCGTATCAAGTGCAGAGCGAGAGCCCGGGCGCGAAGCTGCTCGCGAGCTACCACCTCACGCAAACGCCTTGCGGACCCCCGAACCTCGTGGTGATCTACGGGCAGAACAACAGCGTGATCTGCGCCTACCCGAACAACCTCGTCTCGGCGGGCAACTACAGCGTTAACATGCAAACGTTGACGCTGGTCTCGCAAAACGGGTAAACGTTCCCCCGTCCTTCGACTGCGCTCAGGATGACAGGACCGGGACGGCCGTGTATAATGCGGGTATGAACGGGAGACTGGTTTTCATCGGTCGCGTTTTTGCTTTTATCGCGGGGGCCGCGGTGGCCGGTTGCGGCGGCGCGGCGCCGCTTGCCTCGCCAAATGCGATTCCGGCGGGCGGAGCATCGTGGGGCAATCCCAATGCGAAGGCGCAGTCGCTGCTTTACGTATCGGACGTCGGCGCAAACGACGTGGCGTATTATACGTACCCGGGGGGCACGCTCGAGGGTAAACTCACGGGCTTCGGCTCCGTCGCCGGGCTCTGCAGCGACAAGGCTGGCGACGTATGGGTCGTCGACGAGGCCGGACCGGTCGTGATGTACAAGCACGGCGCAACGTCGCCGACCAGAAAACTCACGACGGCGGGCGCGCCCTTCGGCTGCGCGGTTGACCCGCTCACCGGCAATCTCGCCGTCACCAACGGATCGTCGTACCTTTATGGCGTGATCTCCATCTATCCGAAGGCTAACGGCAGCCCCAAGGTCTACTACGATTCCTCGGTCATCGATGCTACGTACTACTGCGGGTACGACCCCAAAGGCAACCTTTACATGAACGGTTGGAACCGCTCCGGCCAATTCGTCTTCATCGAGCTCCCCAAGGGCGGCTCGAAGTTCGCCGTAACCGATCTCAACCTGAGCCCGAACACCCCGGGTGGGGTGCAGTGGGACGGCAAATACGTCGCCGTCGGCAACCGGGGAGGCGGCAAGGTCTACCGCGTCACCGGATCCACCGGAAAGATCGCTCAGACGATCACCCTCAACGGCGGAACCAACGTTCAGCAGTTCTGGATCGACGGCTCGACGCTGATCGGCCCTAGCGCAGCCGGCGGCGGACCAGTGGGCTACTGGAAATATCCCGCGGGCGGGTCCACGACCAAGACGATCTCCGGCTTGACCTATCCCATCGGAGCGACCGTCAGCGCGGCGAAGTAGCGCCGCTCTTCTCCTGCTGGCCGCCGCGCTCGCAAGTTGCGTGCGCGGTGGCGGCCAGCGTTCCGGGCCCGCTCACGTGCTGCGCGTCGCCTTCGCCGGCGACCCCGCCTCGCTCGTTCCATTCGTCGCGGTCGACCAAGAGATCATCGCGATCGACACGCTCTTCTGCCAAACGCTCGTGGGGCTCTCCGCAGAGAATCGCGACGTCCCCATTCTCGTCACGCGGATTCCCACGCGCGGCAACGGCGACGTCTCCACCGACGGAACGCGCATCACGTACCACCTCCGCACCGACGCGCGCTTCGCCGACGGCGCCCCGCTCACGTCGGCCGACGTCGCGTTCACGTACCGCGCGATCTTCGATCCGCGCAACCGCGCGACGTCGGTCGAACCATACCGCCGCATCGTTTCGCTGCTGACGCCCGATGCGCACACCGTGGTCATCCGCTTGCGAAAGCCGTGGAACGCGGCCGTGCGCGTGCTCTTCGCGCAGGCCGACTACGTTTACGGCGTCCTGCCCGCTCACGCGTTTGCCGATACGAAAGTGGTCGGCTCGGCGTGGGAGAGCGCGCCGTTCGGAACCGGTCCGTTCAAGGTGGCGCGGTGGCTGCGCGGCGACCGCATCGTGCTGGAGCGCAATCCCTACTTCCGGCCGCGGCCTAAGCTGAACCAGATCGTGCTGCAGATCGTCCCGAACCTCAACTCCAACTTCGTCGCGCTGCGCTCGGGCGCGGCCGACGTGGGAACGCTCACCTCCGAGGACGCCGGTCTTGCCGCGAGCACGCCCGGGCTGCGCGTACTGCGGACGCCGGAGAATGCCGCCAACCTGCTCTACTTTCAGACACAGACCGAACCCACGCGCGACATCCGCGTGCGCCGCGCGATCGCGAACGCGCTCGATTACGCCGCGCTGGCGAGCGCATGGCGCAACGTCTACCCCGCCGCGACGTCGTTTCTTCCACCGCCGATCGTGCATTGGCCCAGCGTCGCTATTCCCGCCTACCGCCACGACCCAGTCGCCGCCGCAAGGCAGCTCGACGCGGCCGGCTGGCATCTGTCGCACGGCGTACGCTACAAGAACGGCGTGCCGTTGAGCGGACTGTTCGGCGTCAACTCCGAGAACCCGATCAGCGTGCGTATTGCCACGCTCGTGCAGTCGCAGCTCGCGACGATCGGCATGAGCGTCGCGATCAAGGCGAATCCGAGCCGCATCTGGTTCAGCCCCGACGGTCTGCTGCGTAACGGCAAGGCCACGATGGTCGCCGAGACGTGGGTCGGCGGAAGCGATCCCGAACAATCGCTGAATCTGCGCTGCGTGCAGGCCGTGAAGGGCGACGAGAACCATTCGTTCTACTGCTCCCGTGAGTTCGAAGCGCTCTTCGACGATCAGGCGCGCACGCCGGATCGAGCGCAGCGCGAGCGCGACTTCAATGCGATGCAACTGCTCGTCCACCGGGACGTGCCGGTCGTTCCCCTCTACTATGAAGACCGCCTCAACGGCTTGAGCGACCGCGTGACCGGGTACCGGTTGAACATGCTCTGGATTCCGGTCGACTCGCAGAGTTGGGACGCGCGCTAGGAGCGCCGCACCTGCTCGCGAACCTGACGTGCCAATAGTGAGACACGGGAGTACCGCATGAAGAATCTATCGTTCGCCGCCGTGCTGCTGCTGGCGCTGGTCGCCTGCAACGGCAGCTCTAAACAGAGTTCCGCGCAAGCCTCACCCGAGGGCAGCGGCCAAGGCATGGCCCAAGCCACGTCCCAAAGCCCGGCATCGGGCACCTACCGCGTCCTATTCGAGACGAGTAAAGGCCCCGTGACGATCGAAGTCAACCGGGCGCTGGCGCCCAACGGAGCGCAGCACTTCTACGAACTGGTGCAGGCGAAGTACTTCGACGGCGCCCGCTTCTACCGCGTCGTACCGGGATTCGTCGCGCAGTGGGGCGCGAACGGCAATCCTGCGGTGACCAAGAAGTGGGACGTCACCATCCCCGACGATCCCGTTAAGGCGTCGAATACGCGCGGCACCGTCGCCTTCGCTGCGACGGGGTCGCCGAACAGCCGCACGACGCATATGTTCATCAATTTCGGTAATAACGCCCGGCTCGACGCAATGGGGTTCGCGCCGGTCGGCAGCGTCACCAGCGGAATGGAGAACGTCGATCGCATCTACTCCGGCTATGGCGAACATCCCGATCAAGATCTCATCGCTCACCGCGGCAACGAGTACCTCATGCGCGTCTTTCCCAAGCTCGACTACATCAAGACGGCGCGGATCGAGGGCGGCTCGCAATAACGCAGCCGCCTGCCCCCGTCGCAGCGTTAGATAAGGCGACGCGCCTCGCGTACGACCGCACGTGGCTCTCCTACGAGCGCACGATGCAGGCGTGGGTGCGCACGGCAATCTCGCTCATCACTTTCGGCTTCAGCGTGTACAAGCTCGCCGACATCGTCGACCCCAATAAACGCGATCCGCTCTTGGCCGGACCGCATGAGTTCGGCATCGCGCTCGTCTGCATCGGTTTCTTCGCCCTGGTGATCGCGACGATCGAGTACCGCCGGAACATCGCGCAGATTCGCGCCGAGTACGGCCGGTCACCGCGCTCGCTATCGATCTGGTTCGCGGCGGTCGTCGCGGCGCTGGGCGCCTTCGCGTTGCTCACCATGTTCTTTTAGGCCCTTTCGACTGCGCTGTAGGATGACGTGAAACGGGAGCACGCGCGGACGGTCCGCGACCTGATCGAGGTCGTCGCGATCGTGCTGGCGGGCGCCTGGGCGCTCTACGTCTTCGTCTATCAGAACGTCATCCTGCCCGGTCTCGCCGATCCAACGCCGACGTTCCTCGTGACGATGCGACACGTTGGCAACGACGGGCCTTTCGCCGTGGTTCGCCTCGAAGAGACGGTTCGCAACATCGGCACCGTTCGCGTGCACTTTGCGGGTCACTCGCTCACCGTGCTCGGCATGAACGTCCTGCCGGCGAACGCCCACGCCACTCCGCCGCCGCCGGGGGAGCCCCTCTCTACATACACGCGGTTCACCAAGCCGGGCGTCGTCTACCGCGATGCCTTCGTGACGCAGCTGGGCGATCGCGCGCAGCGCCAAGACCTCTTTCTCGAACCCGGCCAGCAGTTTACGATCTCGCACGAGTTCTACGTGCCCAAGAACAAGTACGAGCGTCTCGTCGCGTGGCTCATCGCCACGTACACCAAGTACGACAGCGCAACGATACCTACGAAGCTGACGATTCGGCCCAGCGGACTGCCGCGCTTCGTATGGAACTCGTCCGCTCTTCTTCAGGCCGCCGAGCCGGTAGCCGAACTCGACCTGCGCGCCGAGTAAGTGCTAGGGCGAGCGGCGCATCATCAGCAGCGTCAGCTCCGTACGGTTGCGCAGACCGAGCTTGGCGAAGATCGAGGTGATGTGTTTCTCGACCGTGCGCTGGCTGACCGCGAGCCGCTCCGCTAGCCGTTTGTTCGGAATGCCCTGGACGACGAGTGCCGCCACTTCGCGCTCGCGCGCCGAGAGCCGCGACGTGCTCGCGCCCAGCGGTCCTGAGGCCAGCGCCGCGCTCGCCGCATCGCCTGCCAGTTCGCGCACGCGCGCTTCGTGCGCGGGCCATCCGAGCCCGCGATAGAGCGCCGCGGCCGCCGCAGCGTGCAACGCGGCAGCAGCTTGCGCGTCGCCGCCGCGCCGCGCTTCGAATGCGCGCATGTCGGCGGCCGTCGCCGCGTAGAGCGCCTGTTGCGCCATCGCATCGAGCTTGGAGAGAAATGGCAGCGCGTTGCGGCGCGTCGCGTCATCGCCCAGCTCGACGGCCGCAATCAGCGTTTCGGTCGCTCCAAACGCACCTCCCAGCGTTTCGACCGCGGTCCGCAGCACGGCCACGGCACCGTCGTGATCCCCCCGAGCGTAGCGCCAGCGCGCGTACGGCCCGGCGATGCGTCCCAGCGTCGAGTTGATGCGGCTGCGCAGCGCCATCTCCACCACCTCCGGCGGGGCGCTGCGCAGCACGAGATCCTCGTCGGCCAGCGCCACGCCCACGGTCAGGCCGGCGGCTGCGAGCGCCATCGGCCCCGTCGTCGCCGGCTCGGGAACGGCCAGCCCCCGCTCGATGGCAGCGCGCGCGAGATCCCAGCGGGCGCCGCGCGCGTGGAGCAACGCCGCGTTGGCGCAGGCCAAGACTTCGAGCGAACGCAGGCGCCGTTCGGCCAGATGCGGCAGCAAATCTTCGAAAACGTCGAGCGCTTCGCCGTTGACGCCGAGCGCGCAAAGCGTAAAGCCGAAGTTGAAACGCGCCTGAAGGACGGCCTGGATGCCCTGCGCTTGGCAGCGCTCGAGATAGCGCGCGGCGGTCTCGCGCACCGCCGCGAGATCGCCGCGAACTGCTGCAGTATAGTTGAGCGCGCTAGCATAGGAGGCGCTCGTTTCAGCGGCGCCGCTCTGCTCGATCAGTTCGGCGGCGGCGCCGTTCTCGCAACGGTCGAGATAGGTGAAGGCCAGCGCGAGCGACAGTTTCGCGCGCTGTGAGGTCGACTTCGCGGGAAATCGCGCGAGGGCGTGACGCAGCGCCGTGCGCGAGGCAATCGTATCGCCGCCGAGGCGGGCCTGCGAGCTCATCGCGACGTAGAGATCGGCAACCCGCGCTTCGTCGCCCGCCTCTTCGAAGGCGCGCGCGGCACGCTCGTAGAGCGACGCGGCAACGTCGGCGTTGCCGTCGCGCGCGGCGGCGTCGGCCGCTTTGCCTAGAAGTCGTCCTCGCTCGGCGGCCCTCTGCGCTCCGCACAGCGCGCGCTCGTAGCAGCGGCGCGCGTCGGCGTAGGCGTGCAGGTTCATCGCCTCGTCGCCGGCCTGCTCGTTGTGGCGCAGCGCTCGGGGGAAGTCGTTCGCCGCCCAGGCGTGGTAGCCGAGATCGAACGCGCCGGCACCCTTTTTTTCCAGCACCTGGGAGATGCGGTGGTGGAGCGGACGCACCTCATCGAGCAGCATCGTGTCGTAGATCGTTTCGCGCGTCAGCTCGTGGCTGAAGGCATAGCGCGCCGGCGTTTCCGGGATCTCGTTCGACGATCTGCAGGTCGCGCAGCCGCCGTAGCGCGCGCAGCACGACCGGTTTCGGCCGCGCACAGATCGCGGCGAGCAGTTCGGCGTCGAAGCGGCGGCCTAGCACGGCGGCGCGGTGTAGAATCTCGCGTTCGCCCGCGTCGAGCGCGGCGCACCGCTCCGCAACGGCGGCGCGAATCGTCAGCGGCAGCGAACGTACCGAGTGCGGCTCGCGCCGCTCGAGCGCGCTCTTGAGCAGCTCTTGGGCGAAGAACGGATTCCCTTCGCAGCGTTCGACGATCTCGGCAACCGCGCTGGCGGGCAGGCGCGCCCGATCGCCCAGCGCAAGTCGAACGAGCCGGCGTACGTCGCGATCGGGCAACGGACCCAGCGGGGTGCGATGCGTCTCCGGCGCGCGATACAGCCGCGGAAGAAACGTCGCCAGCGCATTGGGGTGGGGAAGGTCGTCGGGGCGGAACGTGACGATCATCAAGAGACGCAGCGAACCGATCTCCGCCGCGATCTGCAGCAGCGCGCGCAGCGTTCCCTCGTCGGCCCATTGCGCGTCTTCGAGGATCAGCACGCAGTGGCGGCGCCGGCACGCGACCTCAACGGCGCCGGCAAGCGCTGCGAGCTGTTCTTCGCGGCTGGCTTCGTGGGAAAGGTCCAGCGCGCAGTTCGCCGCCGCCAACGCCTCGCGCAGCGGTCCGTACGGCGCGTTGCCGAACTCGCGCGCGACACCGACGCCCACGGAGGCACGGCCGCCGCGCAGCGTCTCGCGAAAAGCGGAGACGAGCCGGCTCTTTCCCATGCCGGCGTCGCCCGAGAGCAGCACGCACGCGCCGCGCCCGCGAGCAGCCTCGAGGCGCCGCTCGATCAATTCGTGCAGCTCCTGGACCCGGCCGACGAAGACCGGGGATCTCAACGGCGTGGACGTCATAGTCAGTGGTAGGGTTTTCCGACATATGCGCGACTGGAGCCTCCGGCTAGGATTGCGGTAGGAGGATTCTCCCATGCGTCTTTCGATCGCCGCACCGCTGCTCGCGGCTACGCTCGCCGGCTGCTCGTCCGCCGGCCTCTCGACGTCTCCGGCTGCGCAACCTGGTTTCGGCGCGGCCGGCGCGGGGCTCCCCGACGCGCACAAGACTCTGCACAACGTCTACTGGACGCTCTTTGCGAGCTGCAGCTTTCCGCAGATCCAGTACGCGGCCGTTCCGTTGAAGATCGATGCGGACGCGTCGAACTACTTTTGCTCGCAGGGTAACCGTCTCAGCTACTCCAGCGGGCTGCGGATCGATACGTCCGGGTGGTTATGGGTGATCTGTTTCGGACCGGATAGCGGCGACCCGGGCGGCGTCGAGGTGTACAAGCTGCCGCTGACATCGGCGGCCGTGCCGCTTTACGAGTTCCTCCTCTCTGGGACGAACGATCCCGATCATCTCATCTTCGACAAGTCGGGCAACCTGTGGGTGACGTCCCACAAGGCAGGCGTGACCGAGTACGAGGGGCCTTTCAACAAGAGCGGCACGCTCAAGCCGGAAAAGACGATTACCGCCGGCCTGGACCAGCCATCGGGGATCGCTATGGACAAGAACGGCAACCTTTACGTATCGAATTTTGCGGGAGGCACGAGCAAATCGATCGCCGTCTTCAAGGCGCCGCTATCCAACAAGCTGTCCTACTATCTTGAGGGGTTAAGCAATCCGGGCGGTTTGATCTTCGATAAGAGCGGTAATCTCTATGCCTCGAGCAACGGTACGTCCGCCGGCAGCATCGTTCGTTACGACAGCAACGATCTCGGCAGCGGCAAGACGCCCAGCATCGTCGACTCGACCGGCGCCGCCACGTACGAGAACGATTTCGCATGGAGCGCCACGGGCGACCTTTACTTCGCTAACTGCGGCAGCACGGGGAGCATCTACGTGTATCCGACGAGCACAAAGAAGTTCAGCTCCACCCTGGCGCCCACCGTCGACTACACCGACGCCGATCTAACCCAAGCCGGCTGCGCCTGGGGCATCGCTATTAAATAGCCGCTGTCATCTGAGAGGTGGCGCGTTCGCCCTCGACGCTGCCGAGCGTAGCCGAGGTTGAAGAGCACTTCATCAAGGCACTGGGCGGTCGGCTATCGGTTCCGCCAGTGGACGCACGGGGCACCGGAAAGGGCGGAGGCGCGCCAAGTCTTCGAGCGCTACAAGAGTTTCGGCGATCTTAAGTTCGCGACACGCTCGTCGGCATTCCGCGACCCCGCCCCCGTTGCACTAGTTCGCCAGGCTGATCGTTACCCCGAAGGGATGATCGACGCCGTGCTCGGTACTGTAGAGGGGCTTTCCGCCGGCCGGGTACTGCCAGACCTCCACTAAACTCCGGTAGTCGCCGTAGATGCCGCCGATGACTTGCGTTCCCTGCGAGCCCGGCTTCTTGTCGTAGATCCACTCGGGGCCTTCGGTGCCGTCGGAGGTGGAGTAGCTGAGCTGCGTTTCGCCGATGTAGTAGGCTTGGCCGTGCATCACGCTGACGCGATAGAGGCCGTAATCGTCGATCACAAAGAATTTTCCGTCCCACTGAAGCCCTGTGACGTACCATTTCCAGCCCGCCTTCGGGCCCGGGATCGCGACGTCCACGAGCTTCGAACCTCCGGGCCCGAGCCACGCGAAGCCGGTTGAGTAGTCGTATCCGCCGTTGGTTACGAGCAGCATGCCGTGATCGTCGTAGGCGCACCCGCGAAAGTAATAGAGGTTCGCGTCGGCGTAGGTTGCGGGTTTGCCACTCCCCTTGCTCCAGATCTTGACGTTGCCTTCCTTCGACGCGCCATCGTAGTTGGCGACGGCAAGGTTACCGGTCGTCGGATCGACCGCACAGGTGTACGGCGAGTCGGGAGCGTCGTTCAGCGTCCCGACGGCCTTGGTACCGCCGTGCCGGTACTCGTAGATCTTCTGCGCGGCGTAGTCGGTGACGTACACGCTGCCCGTCGCGCTGACGCACTCGCCCATCGGTTGCGAAAAACCGGTGAGCACGCCCACGAGAGCGCGCGTCGCATAGTCGTAGACGGTAACCTCGCTGTCCTTGTCGGCAACGTACATCAGGTCTTTCGTCGCCAAGCCTGCGCGCATCCACGAGTGATGTTCGAGCCTGAGCGCGGTGGGCAGCGTCGAGTTCTGCGGCGTGGTGCCGGGCAACTGCGCTTGCCCGCAACTCACTAGCAGCACCGAAGCGAGCCAGACGAGACCTTTAACTCTGTTCATGGGCTCACCGCCGCTCCGATGGGCTCCACATCGGTCTTCGCGTTGGAGAGCTTGGGCGCGCCGCCGGCGGGGTACGGCCAGAGATACGTCGCGCTCGGAGGCGAGCCGCAGAAGTCGAAGTCGGATCCGGCGATCTCGCCGCCATATTCGACGCCTTGAACGAGATCGCAGACTGCAGAACCGCCGGAGTCTTTTAACTGAAGGCTCCCGACGATCTTTCCTGTGCTGCCCGAAAGGCTGATGCGGTAGAGGCAACTGCTGTAGCCGCCGGCGCACGATTGATCGCCGACGATGAGTTCGCTCTTGGTCGAGTCCCACTGGACCATGCCGGGAAAGTAGAGCTTGCCGCCGGTCAGGGTCACCGTGTTGGCGGATTTTCCGCCTTTAGGGAGTTCGGAGAGCATATAGTTCCCATTTGCATCGCGACCGTCGAAGAACAGGTTGCCGTCAGCGTCGTAGCCGCCAAAATCGTAGGTGTATTGCGTGTTATTGGTGACCGTAACCGGCAGCTTCGTCCCCTTCGCAAAGACGAGGACGTTGCCCGCGGTGCTGCCGGCGCCGAAGAGGTCCATCACCGCAAGGCTCCCCGTGGTCGAGTCCCAGGCGCATCCGACCGGATAGCCGTCGGTATCGTCGATCGTGTTCTCTAGGCGGCCTTGATGTGAAAGCTCGTAGATCGCAAGCGCGTTGGTGTCGGTCACCCAGACGTCGCCTTTGGAATCGGCACACTCGCCCTGCGGCTGGTCGAATCCGTTGATCGTACCCGTGAGCTTGAGTGTCTTCAAACTGTACAGATAGACGTCGGCGGTGCTCGAGTCGGAGACGAAGAGCACCGGCGCGCTCGCCTTTTCGAGTTCGCGCGAGATCCACGTCTTGTGGAGATCGCGGTGCGCGGGCGCGGTCCAGCGGGCGACCGAAAATAACTCGCGCTTGGACGCCGGCTGTGGCGCACCGATCTGGGCGGTAGCAGCACCGCTGCAGGCGCAGAGCACTAGGCAGCAGGCGAACGATAGAGGTCGAAGGCTCACGAGCCGGGGCTCACAGCGACGCCATACGGATTATCGAGATACTTGGAGCTTTGTTCGAGTGGATCGCCGCCGGCGGGAAACTTCCAATACGTGAGATACCCCGTGCCAGAGGCTTCATCGCTCACACCGACGATCTGCGACGGCGCCGCACCGAGCGTACTGCGGTAGAGCGCCACCGCTCCCAGATCTCCAGCGTTGTTCAGCGCGAGCGTGTCGTAGTAGATCGGCTTGATATTGATGCTGTAGCGATAGACGCCGCGACTGTCGACATCGAAGTACTTGCCGTCCCAGGCAATGGCGTCGATCGCTCCCCAGTACCAGCTCGATTTTGGCCCGGGAAGTGAGATCGTCGCGAACTTCTTGGTGCGGCCGTCGAGGTAATCGAAGTCGGTGCCGTAGTAGCCGCTGAAACCATCCTGGGCGGCCGCCAGAAGGTCGCCGTACTTGTCGTACCCGCATGCGGTGAAATGCTGGGTGCGGGTTCCGTAATACGTCGGGTTGCCTTTAGCGTGCGCGTAGATTGCGATGTTGCCGTCGCCGACGTAATCCGGCCTCGGCGAGGAGGTCTTGGAGCCATAGGTTTGGCCGTAGTTTGCCACGGCGAGATTCCCGGTCTTCGAATCGACCGCGCAGCCGTACGGCTGGTACGACTCATCGATCGTGTTGATCGGCTTGGCGCCACCATGCGCGTACTCGTAGATCGCTTCGGCTTGGTAATCGGTAATGTAGACGTCCCCCGACTTATCGACGCACTCACCCATTGGGTCGTTGAAGTCGGTGAGGATGCCGACCAGCTTGTGCGTCGTGCCGTTGTAAACGTTGACGAGGCCATCTTGGTTTGTGACGTAGACGAGCGCGACGCTGGCGAGCCCGGGGGCCATCCAGGCGGCGCCGTGACGTTGAAGGGCTGCGCCGGCGATGCCTGGTATCGTGCCGCTTGGTGTGGCCGAGCATCCGGAGACGACAAAGGACACGGCGAGAACGATTCCGCCGCGACGAGCGCTCCAAATGTTCATAGCACCGCTCCTTCACCCCACCTCGGACGCAGCGTGAATTCTACACCGCGCTCTCTGCTCCTGGGACGTCACGTCTACGGTCTGGCCGCGATCGGCTTTGGCGCCATCATGTTGACCTGGCACGACTTCAACCTTTGGGAGCAGATCGCGCCGCTCGGCAACGTCGCGCATCGCGACCTTTTCGCCGATGCGGTTGGCGTGATCCAGATCGGGGGCGGCCTCGCCGTGCAGTGGCGCGCAACCGCGCGACCGGGCGCCATGGCGCTCGCGATCATAAATCTCTTCTTTGCCGTGCTCTGGCTGCCGCTCTTCCTCTCTCAGCAGCCGCTCGTCTTC
The DNA here is from genome assembly GCA_963844705.1 of Vulcanimicrobiota bacterium. Taxonomy (GTDB): domain Bacteria; phylum Vulcanimicrobiota; class Vulcanimicrobiia; order Vulcanimicrobiales; family Vulcanimicrobiaceae; genus Cybelea. Next base: position 1,827,802 of record CAWJPI010000001.1, read on the forward strand.
GACCGGCTCGCCAACTTCTTCGAGCAGTTCTCGCTGGTCGCCGGCGCGTTAATCGTGTACGCGACCTGCGGCCCGGCGACGCCCGCGTCGGCGAGGCTCGCGCGGTTCGGGTACTATGCCTTCGGCGTCTGCGTGATCTCGTTTACGCTCGATCAGGCCTTCTATCTTCACGGAACGGCTCGCCTCGTTCCCAGGTGGCTGGCCCCGAGTCAGATGTTCTGGGCAGTCGCTACCACCCTCGCGTTCGCCTTAGCGGCGATCGCGCTGCTGAGCGGACGCGCGGCGCTGTTGGCGGCTCGCTTGACGGCGGCAATGATCGCGATCTTCGGACTCTTGGTCTGGCTGCCGGTGCCGTTTGCCCACCCGACGATCCTTACCGCGTGGGCCGGGAACGCGGAGAACTGGGCGATTGCCGGCGCGGCGTGGATCGTCGCGGATTGGCTCGGCTCGTCGACGCGGCTTCGGCCTTGAGCAGACGAAAACGAACAATGCGCTCGATCAAATCCAGCGGCAACGGCTGCTCGAATGGAAACTGTACCGATCCTTTGGCGCTCTTGTAGCGCGCCAGGTCCTCCTTGAACGCCGCGATACCGTCGGCCCCCGGGAAAAACCCGACGTGCGTCGTGAACGCGCCGAACCAGATCGCGACCCTGCCGCCGATTCTGAACGCCGGGATGCGATAGCTAATCGTCTCTACGGCATCGGGCGCGGCGGCCTTAATCGTCGCGCGCACCTTACGCAAGAGCGCGCGCACCTTTGGCGGGAAGCCGGCGAGATAATCGTTGAAGTCTTCAGGCGCGCGTTTGGGCATGGCCCACCTTTAGTTAAAGTCGAGGATGACTCTCTTTCCCAGCGGCTGCTCGCAAACACTCGACTCGTACGTACCGGAGCCGCTCATGTATTTCCCGCCGGCGCAGATAAGCTCCTGACTCGTCCAATTGCCCGACAACTTTACGCTGCCGTGAAGCCCGGTCTTACCCGTGGCGATGAGCTTTCCGCCGGGCCACGTTTTGCGTGTCAAGGTCACCGCGACGCCCGAGATCGGCCGTTTGTTGAATCGAGCCGTTACCAGGACGTCAGAGGTTGCCGGGCGAGCATCGCTCGCCGACGTGGTTGCGGTCCCCGGCGTGCCGGGCATGGAGCCGATCGACGCTCCGCCACACCCCGAGAAGGCGACCGGCGACAACAACGCGAGCGCTACGATGCGTGCAATTTTCACAACTCGATTCCCCTTCGTTTCCTATTATGTAAAAAGCGCCCTCAGGCCTTAGGCCGGTCCCGGAGCTAGCGAGCCACCTTCGAGCAACGGCTTGAGAAACCCGCCGTCGTTGGGGCCGACTTCCGCAGCGATAAGGTCGTTGAGCAATCGGTTCATGCGCAGAATCGTTTCCCGGTGTTTCTCCGGCTCCAGGATTAGGTTATGGACTTCATGCGGGTCGGCGTACAGGTCGAAGAGCTGCGCGTCATTATCCCCGACGATCTCCTCGAGCGTGGTTGGCGTGTTGAAGGCCGTTGGCGCGTAGTAGCGCCCCAGCTTGTAACGTCCGTCGAACGCGAACGAAACGAGTCCACGCTTCGTCAACTTCGCCTTTGAAATTGCGGGCTGCTGGGTGGATTCCAGCATCTGGGAGTCCATGACGGCTTTCAAGTACTCGGCATCCACCGTTCCGAGACCCAGGTAATTGAAGAGCACGCCTTGGCGCACCTCATGGACTTTCGCCGTGGCCGGACTCGTCAGCAAGCTCGAAAAATCGCGTCCCGGCAAACCCTTGACGGCCTGCGCCCGCCTCTCTTCGGCCATCCCGGTGAGCCCGACGAACGTTGGCACCAAGTCCAGGTGGCTCGTGAGAGCCTTGCACGTCGCGCCGGTTGCGCCGGTTGGATGGGCGATAAACATCGGCACGTGCGCGTTTTGCTCGTAGATAAACGGCCCTTTCCCTTTGAGGCCGCCGTGCGAGCCTCCCATCTCGCCGTGATCGGCGGTAAAGATTACGACGGTGTCGCGCCACAGGTCCATCTCGTCGAAGACGTCAACGATCTGCTTGACGCTGCGTTCGTTATCCTGGATCGTGTTCAAGTAGTAGTTGTAGAAGATCGTCCACATGTCTTTGCGATCGGTCGGGATCGTGCCCGACCAACCGTCCCAACCTTTCTTATATTCCGAGAGTGCCCCGGGCATTCCGGAAGCGCTCAACGGCTCCGAAAGGCTCGGCGCCAGCGTCAGCGGCCACTTCTTTTCGTAGATCGAGTTGGGCGGCGGAGGGGGCGTCGCGGCCGGCGTAACGGGCTTTTGCACCGGCGGCTCGCCGGGAACGTTGGCGTCGCTATACATGATGTCGTGCGGGTTGACGAAGGCAGCGACCATGAAAAACGGCTCGCCATGCTTGCGCGACTGCAAGGCCGCGTTGCGCAGCCAACGCACGCTCTCCCCGGCAATGAAAGAATCGTTTTCAAAGCCGCTCAGAGGAGCACTGCCGATATCGCCTCCGGCGCTGAAAACGTCGAAACCATAGGGCTGAGCGATGCGGCTATAGTTCACCGTCGGCTCGGGGTTCAGAATGTTCTTGTCCATCTCGAATTTGCCGAAATAGGCGGTCTTGTATCCGAGGCCCTTGAGGATCGAGCCCATGTTGGGAATGCTCGGATTGAGGGTGGGGACGAAATCGAACTGCATTTGATCGACAACGTGGTGGTACTGCGGAGGCCGCCCCGTGAGGAACGTGGCGCGCGACGGCGAGCACTGTGCCGACGCGATATAGTGGTTGGCAAACGTCACCCCGTTGCCCGCTATTCTGCTGGGACCTGGAAGCGCATATTCGGGTCCGCCAAGGAGTTGATGGGTCTGCTGATCGACGACGATGAAAACGATGTTATAGGGCGGCGTGCCTGGCGGCCCTTTCCGGTCGTGACGTTGCTCTGTTGGCTGCGCGGATGATGCCGCCGCGACGCTTGGCAATCCGAGTGCGGCGGCCAGAGTCGATGCTCCAACGAGGATCTCACGGCGGTTTACGGAGGTCTTGGACTCCGTCTCTTCCATTGGCGAAACTCCTTCAATGCGGGTGCGGTCAGCGGCGTTCGAGCAGTTGCTTCGGTCCTTCGTCAGCTCAAGAAATCCCTCCGCTCTTTACGAGCGGCACTTTCGGAAGCGCGAACGTCAGCACGACGGCTGTTGCAACGTTGAGCACCAGCGCGACGAAGCCTGGACTCAGACCTGCAAGCGGAAGCGGATGCACGGTGAGGCCCAGCGCCGCGCATTCGCCGATTGCCAAACCGATCGCCATCGGCGCCAAGGACGCGCGCTTCCAAAAGAGACCAAAGAGGACGCCGGGCGTAAACTGCACCGCACCGTTGAACAAAAACAGCAGCAGATCGACGAGTGAGGCCTTCAAGAAGAGCCAGAGCAGCAACGCGACCAACGCCACGAGCATGATGAACATGCGCGTCAGCCACGTCTGTACGGCGCCTTCCCGGCTGATGCCGAAGAGGTCAACTGCGACGTTCTTCATCAGCTGGCTAGCTGCTGCGAGAAGTCGCGCGGCCGACGGTATCAGCGCAGCAAGCGCGCCGCAAGCGCACACCGCGCCCAGCAGCGCGAGCGGGAAGTGCTCGCGGAGTACGATCAGGTAAGCGCTGTCGGCCTGCGGTCCGTGAAGCCCCGGAAGCACGAGTGACGCCGTATATCCGGCGAAGTAGACCGGCACGAGCGACAGCGTGTAGAGGGGCAGCAGCATGACGTTGCGCCGCACGATCCTTTCGCTCTTCGCCGAGTAGGTCGCCGCCACGGCGCTGGCTTGGAAGAACCCGACGGCGTTGAGAATCACCGTCGTGACGAACCAGAGCTTGCCGTTCCCGGCGGTCCACGCTGCGATCGTAAAATCGTGCGGCCGCGCGACGATGGCGCGGTCGAGCATCGCGGCCGGCGAGCCGAAGAACGCGATCGGAAGCCACAATCCTACCGTAAGGATCGTGCCGAACATCAAGACGTCCTTGATCACGCTCGCCCACGCCATTCCTCGTAGTCCGGCCGTGAAGACGAAGAGCGTGATGAGCCCGAAAGCAATCAGAACTGCTTGGGTCGCTCCCAATGCGCCGAAGCCGGCCATGCTGAGGACGATCTGTAAACCGGTCAGATAGACGAGCAGTCCCAGGGATTCGATAAAGGCGGACAAGAGCGCTACAACGGCGCCGAACCTCTTGCTGCCGTAGCGCGTTGCAAAGAAATCGGCCAGCGTAAGCAGGTCGTGTTCCTTGGCGTAGCGCCACAGCGGCGGCAGGTACAGATAGGCGACGATGTACGCGATGCCGACCGCCGCAATCGGATAGTAAATCTCCGCCCCGCGGCTGTAGACGCCGCCGGCGATTCCGAGAAGCGAGAAGGTCGTGAAAAGCTCGCCGCACATCAGCACCCAGAGCAGCAGGGTTCCGAACGACCGGCCACCCACGATGAACTGCGTCGGATCGTTTCCGAATCTGCGCACAGCGAGGAGGGCGAATGCAATCGTCGCAAGGACGGTCGCGCCCACCATAACGACCGGAAGCGGCACGCTTTACCGCTCCCGCAGCCGTCCGAAGGAGAACAGGCAAACCGGCGTGAGCGCGAGCCAAAGAACGGTCCACCACATGATGGGCGGCATCCCAAAAATGCGCGGCGACGTGCCCGAGATAAAGATGGGCACGACGCCAAGCGCGACCAGCGGCGCGACGATCAGGGCTATGCGCGCGAGCTTCGAGGGGCTTCGCATGGGGCGAGATTACGATGTCGCCGGAAGCGAGCCTCCGCGCGTATATCTTATGCCGGCTGACCCGATCGGGAGAACGTCAACCCGGTGGCCGTCGTCGTTGCACGTGTCGCGTCGCCAGGTTGCGCGGAAGGTGCAGCGTCACCACGTAATCACGATCAACCCATCACCGCTGCGCACCCCGCTCGTCATCTGAATGTTCGTCGCCGTGCTCTCGACAAACGCCGAGCCCCGCCACCGCCGCCGCCTGGGCCCGAATATCCGCTGCCGCTCTGATAGTAGCCGCCGGAGCCGGCGCCGCCACCGCCGTAATACCCGCCTCCGCCGCCGCCGCCATTAGCGCCACAGTCTCGAAAGTCGTCGTTGCTGTTGCCGCCGACGCCGCTTTTTCCGTGCGAGCCGGCACAGCCGCTGGTCCAGCCCGCGCCGCCGAAACCACCCTTCTTTGCGCTCCCGCCCCCGCCGCCAAAACCGCTCGCGCCGCCCGCGCCGGTGTCGCCGACTCCGCCGTTGGCTCCGCCCCCGCTCCCACCCGCGCCGCCGTCGCCGTAGCCACAGCTCGCAAGGCAGTAGGAGGCCGTTCCGCCGCCGCCGCCGCCGCCACTGACCAAGACGCGATCGGCTAGCGTGTCGCCGCGTTGGCGAACGTCGGACGCGCCGCCACCGATGCCCCAAGTGTTGTTTTTGCCACCGCCTGCGCACCCACCGTTAAAGCCGCCGTCGCCGCCGCTCCCGCCAACGAAGATCGCCAGTGTCTCTCCGGAAGTCACGGGTATCGTCGCCTTCACGCGGCCGCCCAGACCGCCCGGCGACGAGTAGCTGCCCATGCCGAAATCGTAGCCCGGCTGGCCGGCCGCGCCGTTGACGGTAACGGTGACTTGGGTCACGCCCGTGGGCACTTTGAACGATTGTTCTTTGCCAGTAAAGTGAAACATGTGCTCGTGCGCTGGCTTACCGGCCATGGCGTCAACGCTCGGTGCGCCGATCGACGACGGGCCGCCGCAGGCCGCGAAGAGTGCCGCCGCGCCGAAGACGAGCAAAGCGCTTAACCGGAAGGGTGCGAAGCTTTTCATTTGCCGTGCCTCTTTCCGAAAAGTCGAGATGGTCGAGCGCTGGTCAAAAAACTTCGCTGCAGAGCGAGGCCTTCCCGGCGCTCCGCTATCGGTCCCCGCAGCAGTTTTCGATACACCAGCGTGCGGCGCGCTCGCGGATCTCGTCTCGTATCGCCCGCGTAGCAGCCAAGCGCGTATCCCAGGAACCCTGTAGCGAAGCGGGATCGGCGAGGCTCCAATTGAGTCGGCGGGCCTGGCCGGGGAATACCGGACAGCGCTGCGCGCTGGCTTCGTCGCAGACCGTGATCACGTGAGAATAGACTCTCCCCGCGCCCAAAAGATCGGCGACGCTCTTCGTTTCGTTCTGCGAAATGTCGAGGCCAACTTCGTGCATCGCCGCGACTGCCAAAGGATTGAGCGTCCCCCGCTCGAGTCCCGCGCTTTCGGCCGCGAACTCTTCCGGGCACATCGCGTTGAGGAATGCTTCGGCCATCTGACTGCGCGCCGAGTTGTGAATGCAAACGAACAGTACGTTACGTTTCATACCGCTCGCCTCGCACTTCGACGGGATGCGGAACGACGACCGCGTGCGGCGATCCCGACCCGAGCCAGGCGAAGAGTAGCGTCGCCGCAGCTGCCCCGAAAAGCTCGGCGACGACGAACCCCGGGACGTACCGCGGCGCGATGCGGGCAAACGTGTCGCTCAGGGAGCGCGCGATCGCGACGGCGGGGTTGGCGAAGGACGTCGAGGCGGTGAACCAATAGGCGCCGACGATGTATGCGGCGACCGCAAAGGCCGTGACGTGCGAGCGATAGCGCGAGCATCCCCAAACGACCGCCAGGAGCCCGAACGTCGCGACGAACTCGCTCAGAACAATGCCGGGGCCGCTTCTGACGCGATGCGACCAGAAGAGCAGCGGTTGCGCGAACATCGCGTTGGCGCACGCAACGCCCGCGATCGCGCCGGAGATCTGCGCGAAAACGTACGCCGGCACGTCGGCCCAACTCAAGCCGCCGCAGGCCGCGTCCGAGAGCGTTACGACGGGATTAAAGTGGCCGCCCGAAACCGGTCCGAACGTGAGGATGACCGCGGCGAGTACGCCTCCGGTAGCGAGCGCGTTCGCCAACAGCGCGATCGCGACGTTGCCGCCGGAGAGGCGTTCCGCCATGATCCCCGAGCCAACGATTCCGGCGAGCAAAACCGCAGTGCCGGCACCCTCGGCAACCGCCCGGCGGCTCAGGTTTGGCAACAGTCGCCCTCTTCGACAACGTCCTCGTGCACCGTGTAGATTTCCCAGCGCCGGCCATCGGGATCGTTCGCCCACACCTTCGTTTGCTTGGCGTAGCAGCATGTTTCTTGGCGTTCGACCGAAATGACGAGATCGGCGGCGCGGAGCCGTTCGATGGCACGCTCGACCTCGTCGACCGTGTCAACGCAGATGCCGAAGTGCCCCCCGCCCGGTGTTGGCGCGGGCGGCGAATGGTCGAGTGCGAGTTCGAGGGCGGGCTCCTCGGTAACGAATAGCACGTAATCGGGCAGCACCTTGGCGGGCGCGGCGTTGAGCAGCCTTTCGTAAAAGGCGACGCTCTTGCCGAGATGTGCGGTGGGCAGGCTGAGGTGGGTCTTCATGCGGGCACTCTCTGACGAAAAACTTGGTTGAGCGCATCGGACAGGCGTTTGCGCGCCGCGGGCGCGAGCCGGTAGTAAACCCACGTACCGATACGCTGGCTCGTCACCAGCTCGGCCTCGCGGAGAATGCGCATGTGGTGCGAGACGGCCGGCTGATTCAGCGGAAACGCGCCGGTGAAATCGCAGACGCAAACCGCGTCACGCGAGGCCGCAAGCGTCGCCAATATCGTGAGGCGATATGGATCGGCGATCGCCTTGAGGAGCGCGGCTGCCGGCTCGAAATCGGTATCCACGACCTCGGCCGGCGGGCAACACCGCTGCATCGACATGTTTCGATACTAGCGAGTGAATCGACGTTTGTCAATGCAAACGGAGGCCGGCGAGATGCCGGCCCCCGTCTAGCTAACGTTAGAACTGAGTTGTCTAGTCCGGCTCTGCTCTGCCAACGATGATCGGCGGGTCCACGATGATCGGACCGGCGCCGGGCTGGTGAGTCGGAGGCGTGCCGCGCGGAGGAACCGGGTTTGTTGGCCGTCCGCCGCTGACGTCATCGAGGTTCTTATCGGAGGCTTCGCGGTTTTGGTCGCTCATGAGATTTCCTTTCGGTTTGAGTTTCTTTAAGGGGCGCTGCGTATTGCGCAGTAGCTCAATCTCATGTTATCGCGACCGCTGCTGCGGCACCATTCACAACTGACTCGTGCGGGTAAGTTGTGTGGCCCAGGAACGTGTGTGTGGTGCCTAGGCATCACCTATCGATGATGATCTCGCCGTTCCCGCGATTCGCGACTCCGCGCCGGTCGAAGACGTTCGTGGCGCTGGCCTCGACGTACGATGACGCGCCGCCGTCACCGCCGTCACCGCCGGCGCCGAGGTTGCCGCGGTCTCCGTGCGCGGAGACGGGAAAGCCGCCACGGTGAATCCCATTGCCGCCTTTGCCGCCCGCGTTTTGCCTACCGCCGTGTCCACCGGACCCGCTGGGACCGCTGCCGATGTGCTGGAACTCGCCGTCTGCCCCGGCGCGACCGCCACCCGCTCCGCCGCCGCCGGCCGGCACTGATTCCTTGCGCGCCTTCGCCGCCGACGAAGATCGCCAGGGTGTCCCCAAGTAGTTAAAAATTCGCGAATGGGGTCTGCGGCCCTCGAATGACGCTGCCGGCGAGCTCGGCAAATGCGAGCTTCCGCACCCTGCCAGCACCAGCGCCGCTGCGCCCGCGCACCACGCCGATCTTCTCCTTTCCGACCAGTCCGTATCTTTCCGCAGCGAACGCCGTACATCTATGCGTGGACGAGGAAAGGCGCAAACGGGGGTCGGCGGAATGCCGGCCCCCGTTTAACTGGCTCGAGCGCCGGGTCGTTTAACCCGGATGCGTCCTGGCCGGCGGGGGCGGGTTCAACGCGGACGTGTCCGGCGCCAGGCTGGTGAGTCGGCGGAATGCCATGGGGAGGCACCGGATTCGTGTACATGCCGCCGCTAACGTCATCGAGAGTCTCGTCGGACGTTTCGCGCTTCGTTTGATCGCTCATGAGATTTCCTTTCGGTAGCGAGTTTTTTTTGGGTGCTGCGCACTGCGCAGTAGCTCAATCTCATGCTATCGCGACCCGCGCCGGAGTGCCATGCACAACTGCCTTGTGCGGGTAGCTTGTGTGGCTGAGAACGTGTGCGGGTCGCGCGCTCCGGTTTAAAGGGAAACCGGTGAACCACGCCTGACTATTGACCATGAGCCCACCTTCCGACGGGGCGCGGTTTTCCGCACCGTCCGGCACGGTAACGTTTCTGTTCAGCGATATCGAGGGCAGCACGCAACGCTGGGCACGCGATCGTGCCGCCATGCAAGAGGCGGTGCGCACGCACGACGAGCTGATGCGCGAAACGATCGCCGCCGGCCACGGCTACGTTTTCAAAACAATCGGCGATGCATTCTGTGCGGCGTTTGCGACGCCAGAAGCGGCGGCCCTAGCAGCCCTCGACGCGCAGCGCGCGCTCGGCGCGGTCAACTTCTCGAGCGTGAGCGGACTGCGCGTGCGCATGGCGATCAACACCGGCACGGCCGACGAACGCGAAGGCGACTACTTCGGGCCAGCCGTCAATCGCGCGGCGCGGCTGCTGGCGCTCGGTCACGGCGGACAGATCCTGCTCTCCGGAACCGCCGCGGATCTAGTACGGGAGAATCCGCCCAGCGACGCGTCGCTCGTGGATCTCGGCGCGCACGTGCTGAAGGATATCGCGGGGCGCGAACGCGTCTATCAGCTCGCAGCGCCGGGCATGCAGCGCGACTTTCCCGAGTGCACGCGCATAAGGCGCTGGCGCCGTGGCTGCTTCCCGAGGCACTGCGCACGCACTACTTCACCGGGCGCGAGGATCTGCTCGCGCACCTTCGCCTGCAGCTCCTCGAGCGGCGACGTGCGGCGCTCTGCGGCCTGGGCGGCGTCGGCAAGACGCAGACCGCCATCGAGTACGCCGTGCGCCATCGCGCCGAGTACCCCGGCGGCATCTTTTGGGTCAACGCCGAGACGGTCAGCGGCTTGACCAGCGGGTTCGTCGCCATCGCCGCGTCGCTGCATTTGTCCGGTGGCGAATCGAGCGATCACGAGCAGGCCGTTCGCGCCGTCCACGAATGGCTTCATGGAAACGACGGCTGGCTGCTGATCCTCGATAACGTCGACGATCGCCGCGACGTGCAGCCGTTCGTGTCGGAGCAGCACAGCGGCGATCTCCTAATCACCTCGCGCGAGCCGGTGTTTGCGGAACTGGGAATCCCCCGCGCGCTCGAAGTGCAGGACCTCGGCGTCGATGAATCCGTGCGGTTTCTGCTGGCGCGCACCGGCCGCGCCAGTGACGGATCCGGCGAGCGCGCCGCCGCCGCCGAACTCGCAAGCGAACTTGGAAACCTTCCACTCGCGTTGGAACAGGCCGCCGCCTACGTTACCGAAACCGGGGCCGCCTTCGTCGACTATCTTGCCGCATTTCGCAAACGGAGAGTCGCACTACTCGAGAAGGCCAGCGCGTTCGTCGCGCACGATACCGTTGCCGTCACCTGGGCGGCAAACTTCGAAGCGGTCGAGCGCGCATCGCCCGCAGCGGCCGACGTCCTTCGCGTCGGCGCGTTGCTCGCGCCCGATGCGATTCCGTTCGAGCTTTTTTGCACGGCGCGCCGGCGCTCGGCAGTTCGATCGCAGAGGCGCTCGCCGATCCCGACGACTTTACGATGGCCGAGGTGCTGCGACCGCTCGTGCGCTACTCGCTCGTGCGTTACGACGCTGGGCTGCGCGCCTTCGGCATGCATCGTTTGGTCCAAGAGATGGTGTGGATCGCGCTGCCGGCGGTCGAGCGGCCGGTCTACGTCGACCGGACGGTTCGCGCCATCGACGCCGCGTTTCCTGAAGGCGATTTCGCGACGTGGGAACAGTGCGAGCGGCTCGTACCGCACGTCGCGTCGTTGGCCGAACGCCTCAAACACGACGATGCACCCGCGCCCACGGTGTTCGTGCTGAACAGAACCGGGCGTTATCTTTACGGACGCGGCCGGTACGACGAAGCGCAGACCCTGCTGGAGCAGGCATTGGCCAGCGGCGAGAGCGCGCTTGGAACCGATCATCCCGAAGTGGCCAGCAGTCTCAACCACCTCGCGCTCGTGGATTGGGATCAAGGCCGGTACGCGGTGGCACAAGAGCGGCACGAGCGCGCGCTGGCGATTCGCGAACGCGCGCTGGGGCCCGACCATCCAGAGGTGGCGCGCAGCCTCAACGGGCTCGGCATCGTCTATTGGGGCAGCGGCCGGTTCGCCGAGGCCCAGGCCCTGCACGAACGGGCGCTGGCGATTCGCGAACGCGCGCTGGGGCCCGACCATCCGGACGTTGCGCGCACGCTCAATAACCTCGGGCTCGTTCATTGGGACCGGGGGCAGTACGCGCAAGCGCAGGCGCGCCACGAGCGCGCGCTCGCGATTCGCGAAAGCGCGCTGGGTGCCGATCATCCGGAGGTCGCAAGCAGCCTCAATAATCTCGGGCTCGTCAATCGCGATCGCGGCCGGTACGCGCAAGCGCAAACGCAGCACGAGCGAGCGCTGGCGATTCGCGAACGAACGCTTGGACCCGATCACCCCGACGTGGCCAGCAGCCTCAACAATCTGGGCCTGGTCCTTCGCGACCGTGGCCGTTACGCCGAGGCCCAGGCGGTGCACGAGCGGGCGCTCGCGATCTGCCGAAGCACGCTGGGCCCCCAGCATCCCGACGTGGGCTACAGCCTGCACAATCTGGCCAACGTGTACGTCAACCTCGGGCGCTATGACAACGCGCAACCGTTGCACGAGCGCGCGGTGGCGATTTGGGAGACAGCGTACGGCCCCGATCATCCCGACGTGGCGCTCGGCCTCAACGGGCTCGGCGAGAGTTGTGCCAAGCTTGGGCGGCTCGAGGAAGCCGAGCTGCACTTCGAGCGCGCGATGGCGATTCACGAACGCGTGCTGAGCCTGTCGCATTCCCAAGCGGTCCGCAGTCTCGTCGGACTGGCCTCGTTGCGTCGCGATCAACAACGCCCCGCCGAGGCAGCCGATCTCTACGAGCGCGCTCTCGCGATCAAAGAGCAGAGCTTCGACGAGAACCACCCGGATCTCGCAGAGCTTCGCGATAAGATCGACGCGCTACGCTCGTAATCGCGTAGGGGCGGTCTCACGGGCGCCGCCCTCCCACACCACCGGACGTGCCGTCCGGCATCCGGCGGTTCATCAAGCTAGAAGAGCGAATCGTTCGCTCAACCCAGCGAAGCCCCGTGCGATCCAGTATCGGCGGGGCATCGCGCTGTTCAGAGGGCCGCTCGACATGCGCCAATAGCCTTTGCGGCTGAAGGCGAGTTCGAGGGCGTGCCACTCCTTGAGGTTCAGCGCGCGCAGTTCGCGCAGTCGGGTTCGCGCGTGCTTCCACTGTTTCCATTGGCATAGCCTCAGGCGGCGCAGAACCCCATGCTCCACCCGCTGCTGCGTGCCGTGATTTCCCGCACGCGGTTCTTGAAACGCTCGATGCTCTTTGGCGCTATTCGAATCCGGATTCCGTTGCGTAGAAAGAAGCTAAAGCCGAGAAACTTCCGGTTGCGAGGGCGGTCGCCTGATGCGGTTCGTGTTCCTCGGCGCGAGGATTTGCCGCCGGCTTCCTTTCCGATTCCACCTCGCGATGGACACCGTTGCCCTTGGCTAGTGGTTGCCACGACCAGGCCCCACAGAGGACTTTCACCTCCAAGTCAGCGCCGATGCCGGGCGCACACGCAAACAGGGGTCGGCGGATTGCCGGCCCCTGTTATCTAGACCTCGAGCTGGATTGTCTAGCCCGGGTGCGTCCGCCCCGGAGGCGGCGGGTCGAGGTGAACGTGACCGGCGCCAGGCTGATGAGTCGGAGGAATGCCATGGGGAGTCACCGGGTTCGTCTGCATTCCGCCGCTAACGTCGTCGAGTTTTTCATCCGGCGTTTCGGGCTTCTTTTGATCGCTCATGTGGTTCCCTTTCAGGTCGGAGACCTGTGTTGCTCTTTGTGAAGCCGAGAGCGAGGCCGTCGCTCGCGAGATCGCGCTGTGGCGTTGCTCTCATGTCACCGAAATTCGGCGCTCCGGGGCCGCCCCCCGTCGCACAACTAACTCGTGTGGCTAAGTTGTGTGGGTAGGGCACTTGTGAGAGCGGTTTCCCGTGGCCTCGCGCCCCGCAGGCGGCCTTCCCCGCGAGCCTATTCGAACTGGAGCGGTACCTTTAGCGATTGCGCGGTCTTCCCGCATGTGACCTTGCCCGCCAGCGTCGCGGCCCCCGAATACTTCGGTCGGGGTCGCGCGACCGCGTAAAGCACGAAGCCTCCGGCACTCGTGAGGTTCAAGGACGCCGAGAAACTATCGATGGTCTTCTGTCCGGCGGTGATCGCCCAACTCAGCTTGCATTTGCCTTTGTAGCTAATATCGGTGAACGATAACGCGTACTGCCAGACGAAGTTGGATAGGACGTAGCTCGACGGCCCGGTCATGCCAACGTTGTCGCTGGTAGACGCGCCGTTGACGCAGTTGATACACGGCACCCCGCCTTGATTGGGGCCATTTGCAAGGAAGTTTATCAAAATCGGCGGCGAGCCGGCATTCGGGTGAATGGGCAGCTTCTTGAAAAGTTCGCGACCTCCGGAGACCTCGGGCGCGGAATCCAAGATCGCATCCAGCGTGGCGGCTGCTGAAGCGGCCTGAGTACTACCAGCCGAGGGCGTCGCGCTACCCCCATAGCTGCCAGAGCAAGCGACGATGCCAACTACCAGCACCGTGAAAAATATGCACCGTGCAAACATGAACGATCTACCTCCGATTAAGCGCAGGGATGGCGCCTATTCGCGTCGTCGCATAGGCTGCCCTGGGACCGCCAAACGCGGTCCCATACAGGGCCCCGTTCATCTCGATCGGTGCCGCCGCTGGGAAGCCCATATAATGATCGTTGAGCCCAAAGCTGTGCAGCACGCTATACGAAAGCGCAGCTTTAACCGGAGAGCTCCGGCAGGGGCATCGCGCCCGGGGCGTGATGCCGCAGGCTTTTCATTCGCAATACCTCCCGGAAGCTAGAGCAATTGCGACGACTCGCCCGTTCATCCGTAGGCCGCCGGGCATGCCAGCAACCTCCTCGTTCTTAGTGCCGCTGCCCCTTGGGCGCTACGCTAGCCGTTACACCCCAGAGAAGGCTCCCCGGGGGATACTGCTTGTGCTTTATTTGTTGCGTTGGCGTACCGCCCTTGGGGAAGGGCCAAAACTCCACATACGGCCAACCGTGATTGTAGTCAACGCCGCGATCGTGCCACCTTGAATCCATGTTTGCCCACGCTGCTTGTCCTGCGGCGCGTTTAGCCTCGTCGTTCCAACGGTCTTTGCGTGACTCCCGGAAATGCTCAGTCGGTAAAGGTTAACGGGACCAGTATCTTCCTCACCTCTCACCTGAGTCAGCGTTGACGATACGGTCATCTCCTTGCCATCCCATTGCGGCGTCGGCACAAAATACGTCGCTCCGTAGAGCTTGGTTTTTAGATCGACCGGCTCGATGGAACTGCTCCCTGCGTCCAGGCTCGCCAGCTCGTAGCCGCCACTCACCCCTGTGGAGAGATACAGGTTCCCCTTGTCGTCGTAACCGCAATACCAGAAATTGAAAAGCGTCGAACTGTAGAACATCGTTGGTTCGCCCGAAGCTCCCGCAAAAACGGCGACATCGCCGTAGCCCTTGTGGTAGGGATTAGCCTCGTCGTTCGGATTTGCGACGGCAAGGTTCCCCGTCGTTGGGTCAATCGCACAACCTAAGCCATAGCCAGTCTCGGTCAACGATGCGATAGGCGTAGAGCCTCCATGTGCGTATTCGTAGATCGTGGTTGGGCCCTGGTTGCTATACTGCTCCTCTTCGCCCGGTGCGAGGATGAAGACATTTCCCTTGGCGTCCGAGCATTCACCCGTCAAGTGATGAAACCCGGATAGCGTGTTAACGTGTTTGCCCCCCGGATAAGTGTAGACGAGGACGTATGCACCGGAGTAGTCGGTGCCGATATCGTCGAACGTAAAGCAGGTCGCCACTTGACGATGTCGCGCGATGCGCCTTCGCCTGAGCGGACGAAACCTGCGGCAGCGATCCCGGACTCTGGGTCCCACATCCGGACAACGCAAATGCCGAAGCGACTGAAGCCGCGATTGCAATTCGATGTAACATCTCCCTAGTGTAGCGTTTCATAAATGCCGTTGCTAATATGACGATTTTGTGATACAGTGAATCATGCCACTTCCGCCGGCCGCGCCATTGAAAACCAAACCGAAAATGCGAAGAGAACTTGTTGCGCTTCTGTCCAGGCCGACGACTCCCCAACGCGCAACGAAACGAGCGCGCATTGTGCTTGATGCCGCTAATGGCGTTTCCAATGCCGAAATCGCGCGTAGGATGGGCATATCGCGCCAACGTGTCGCAGATATTCGTCGGCGATTCGAGGAGCGTGGCATGGCCAGCGTTTTAGGCGATGCTCCAGGCCGCGGCCGGCCGCGACAAATTCGCGACTCGCTTGCCGCCAAGATCGTCGACGCGGTGCTCAAGGGACCTCCGAAGAACGCGACGCAATGGAGCTTGCGGGCCCTGGCAGAGCGATACGGGATCGGAGCGAGCAGCGTGCAGCGCATTTTGCGCGCCCACAACCTGAAGCCACACCGCTGGGGAACGTTCAAGTTCAGCAAGGACCCGGACTTTGCCTCGAAGTTGCGCGACGTCGTGGGTCTCTACATGAATCCGCCAACAAATGCAGTGGTTCTCAGCGTCAACGAAAAGAGCGGCACCCAGGCACTGGAACGAACCGCACCGATGCTACCGATCCGTCCTGATCTCCCAGCGCGCCAAACACACGACTACCGGCGCAATGGTACGACGACCCTGTTTGCGGCACTAAACACGCTTAGCGGCAAGGTACTTCAGAACTGCCAGCCGCACCACACCCACGTTGAGTTTATCGAGTTCCTCAAGCATATCGATCGCAACGTGCCCAAGCGACTCGAGGTTCACATCATTATGGATAACTACGCTACCCACAAGCACGCGGCGACGCGCGCTTGGCTCGACGCCCATCCACGATTTTACGTTCACTTCACGCCAACCAGCTCTTCATGGCTCAATGCGGTGGAGCGATTCTTTTCCGAGATCACAACTAAACGCATTCGCCGAGGTTCATTCCCGAGCGTTCCTCGGTTGATCAAAGCGATTGACAGCTTCGTCGAGGAATACAATGCCAGCGCCAAGCCGTTCGTTTGGACGAAGTCTGCGAAGAAAATCCTTCACAAGATCAAGAAATGCCACGCCATTTATGGAACGCTACACTAGCTCCTAACGGCGAGGCGCCTGGAGCGGCAATGAAAACGCCGTCCCGCAGCCATGCTCCTCGCATCCCGACTCGCTGCCTCCTTGGTTGGTGTCACCATAGAGCTTTCCGCCCACACTGACGAGGCCGGCGTAGGGGAACGCTCCGTCGGAGTCGCCTGTAAACGTGTGAAGCACGTTCTCCAAGCCGGATCCACTAAGGCTATAGACCGTTCCGCAGCCTAAATCGAGGTAGCCGCATTCGTCTCCGCCGCCCGTGAAGGTCGTGCCGTAGAGAGTACCGTGCAGGTCGATCAACGGCGCGACGGGATTCGACCCGTCAGCGTTGCCGCCACGAAAGCTATAGAGCACGTGTTCATCGCCGGTCGGCTTGACGCTGAAGATGGCCCCGCACCCGGGATCGGCGCGGCAGTTTGATATTCCGCCCCCGTAATAGGTCGTGCCGTAGAGCGTGCCCTTTACGGCAATGAGAGGTGCCTTCGGGTACGCTCCATCGGAACCGCCTTGGAAGCTGTAGAGTGCTCTCTCGCCCAAGGAAGGCAACGGGGTTAGCCGATGTGCCCTCCGACGTCTTACTGGTCCTCGCCGGGGGTTTTTAACGTGCTAGCCCGGTGGGGTACGGAAGCTCCTACGCTCGCCATTGCGTCGTCCGCAGGATTACTGCTGGCTCGTTGCTGCTTGGCGCTCGGCCAACTGCCGTCTTACGGCCACCATCTCTTCCTCGGGCCTCACCGCAAAAGAAAGGCAAAGCCCGGTAAAGTGCTGATTTTACAGGGCTTTGGGACTGGCTCCCGGTGTTGGACTCGAACCAACGACCCGCTGATTAACAGTCAGCTGCTCTACCAACTGAGCTAACCGGGACCGTCGCCGGGTGACCCTGGTTCAACGAGGAGCGCTCCACTCCCCTGTGGGTATTAGGCAGCGTGGCGGAGCGAGCGAAGAGGGCCGGGCCGGCCGTTGAGATACCCCGGGACGTCAACGACGTAACGCTCGAGGTCGCTGGGCGGCGCGTGCCCCTCACCAACCTGCGCAAGGTGTACTTCCCCAAGCTGGGCCTCACCAAGGGCGACCTGCTGCGCTACTACGCCAGCATTTCGGGTGCGCTGATCCCGCACATCGAGGGCCGGGCGATGGTGATGAAGCGCTACCCGCACGGCGTCACCGGCGACTTCTTCTACATGAAGCGAGCGCCGGTTCCCCGCCCCGAGTGGATCGCCACCTGCAAGATCGAGCACCGCTCGGGCAACGTGATCGACTTTCCGATCATCAACGACCTTCCCTCACTGCTCTGGCTGATCAACCTCGGCTGCATCGATCTCAATCCCTGGTACTCGTTCTGCGAGGATTTCAACCGGCCGCTCGTCCTGCACTTCGACCTCGATCCCACCCCCGACACGCCGTTCTCGACCATGCGTGAGGCCGCGCTCATCGTGCGCGACGTGCTCGCCGGCATCGGCATGACACCCTACGTGAAGACCACCGGCAGCCGCGGCGTGCACGTCTACGTCGCCATCCGCAAAGACATGACGCAGCACGAGGTGTGGGAAGTCTCCAAAGCGATCGGCCTGCAGATCGCCAAGGCGCATCCCGACATCCTCACCGCCATCTACCGCGTCGCAAACCGCCCGCCACGCCACGTGCTCGTCGACTACAACCAAAACGCCTTCGGCAAAACGCTCGCCTCGATCTACTCCGTGCGCCCTAACGAAGAGGCCACGGTCTCTACGCCGCTGGAGTGGGCGGAGATCGAAGCCGGCTGCGAACTGACCGACTATACCATCTTCAACGTACCGCAGCGGGTCGCGAAGCTCGGCGATCTTTGGAAACTGCTGCTGGAAAACCGCGGCCGCTTCGATCTCGCGGCCCTCACGGGAAAAAAGAATGCCAAAGTTTGACCGACTGCCACTGCGCCCGCCGGTCGAGCCGATGGAGACGCGCCAAGTCCCGAAGATCCCCGAAGGGGTAACCTGGACCTACGAACCCAAGTGGGACGGCTTTCGCTGCCTCGCCTTTCGCGACGGCGACGACATCGAGCTGCAATCGAAATCGGGCGAAACGCTCACGCGCTACTTTCCCGAAATCGTTGCCGCCCTGCTCGAAGCAGAAACGCGACACTTCGTCACCGACGGCGAACTGATGATCACCGACGGCGCCGTTGCCGATTTCGACGCGCTGCTGCAGCGCATCCACCCCGCCGAGAGCCGCGTGCGCAAGCTTGCCGGCGAAACGCCGGCCACCTACGTGCTCTTCGATCTCCTCGTCGAGAACGAGAGCAACCTCTCCGAACGTCCGCTGCGCGAGCGGCGCGCGCAACTCGAAACGTTCGTCAAACGCGACTTCGCCAAAGATCCGACCATCGCGCTCTCGCCCGCCACGCCCGATGTCGAACTCGCGCGCATCTGGCTCTCCGGCAGCATCGCGCGGCTCGACGGGGTCATCGCGAAAAAAGACGTGCCCTACGCCTTCGGCAGCCGCGACGCCGCCGTCAAAGTCAAGCGCGTCTTCACCGCCGATTGCGTCGTAGGCGGCTTCCGCGAATCGCCCGACGGCGCGGTCGCATCGCTGCTGCTCGGGCTTTACGATGGCGACGGCCTGCTGCACCACGTCGGGTTCGTCGGCTCGATGGGAGCCGCCGAGCGCAAGCGCGCTGCCGAGGTGCTCAAACCGATCGTCAACCCGCCGGGCTTTACCGGCGCGGCGCCGGGCGGCCCGAGCCGATGGCGACGCGCCGCCGACGCGCAATGGTTTCCGGTGAAACCGAATATCGTCGTTGAAGTGACGTTCGATCATGTGACCGGACGCCGCTTCCGCCACGCGTCACGACTGCTGCGGTGGCGCCCCGATAAGCCGCCCCGTCAATGCACGATGGAGCAGCTGTTCGAGCCGAAGAGCCGGCAGAGCTCCTAGGGGACGGTCAGGCTCTCGGTAAGCTGAACGGTCGCCGGCGTGCCGGCATTGACGACGATCGGTTCGTGCGCGCTTATCGCGTACACGTAACCGCCGAGGTTCGGCGTGCTGCTCTGCACGGTCGACGGGCCGCTCCCCATCGTCATCTGCCAGGCGATCGGGCCCGGCGTCACCGTACCGTGGGGAACGCCGGCCATCGGCGAGAGCTGCTGGCGCGACGCGCTCTGCGCGGCGGGGCTGATCGGCACGACGCGCCGGTTGACGATCGTCGCGCTGATGTTCTTCTTCTTGCCGTTGGCCAGTTTGATCGCCGTCAGCATGAAGCCGACGCGCGCGCGGCTCGCCCCCGAGGGCTGGCGTACCTCGGTGATGTAGCCGATGATCTCCGAACCGGCCAGCGCCGGAAGCGCCGTATCGACGACGCGAAGCTTGAACTCGTCGCCATAGGCGAGCTTCGAGGAATCCAGGTGCTCGTCGAGCACGCACTGGATCTTCGTTCCCGCCTTGAAGGTTTGCGACGTGGTTATCGTGGTGGCGCCCGACGGCGCGACCGAGACACAGACGAACGACGCGGCAATCAGCGCCGCGAACGCATTAGCTCGCAAAGTGTGGAACACGTAGCTGTTCTCCGTTAAACGCAGTAGCGGAACGGAGCGCGTCGGCGCGATCCACGCGCTCCCATGGGAGGTCGAGGTCGGGACGTCCGAAGTGACCGTAGGACGCCGTCTGCCGATAGATCGGGCGCCGCAGGTTCAAGTGATGGATGATCGCCGCCGGCCGCAGGTCGAACACGTCGAGCACCGCTTTGGCGATCTGCTCTTCGGGAAGGCGTCCGGTGCCGAAGGTCTCCACGAGCACGCTCATCGGATGTGCGACGCCGATCGCGTAAGCGACCTGCACCTCGCAGCGGTCGGCAAGGCCGGCCGCAACGACGTTCTTGGCCACCCAGCGCGCGGCGTACGCCGCGGAGCGATCGACCTTCGTCGGGTCCTTTCCGGAGAAGGCTCCGCCGCCGTGGCGGGCCATACCGCCGTAGGTGTCGGCGATGATCTTGCGCCCGGTGAGCCCGGCGTCGCCTTTGGGGCCACCGATCACGAAGCGCCCCGTCGGATTCACGTAGACGCGCGTATTCGCATCGTGCATCGCGCTGGGAATCACGTGGTCGATCACGCGCGCCGTTATCTCACGGCGGATCTCTTCGAGCGGAATCTCGGGATCGTGCTGCGTCGAGAGCACGACCGCCTCCACGCGCACCGGGCGGTCGCCGTCGTACTCTACCGTCACCTGCGACTTGCCGTCGGGGCGCAGGTACGGAATGTCGCCGTTCTTGCGCATGGCGGAAAGGTGCCGCGTGAGATTGTGCGCGAGCACGATCGGCAGCGGCATCAGCTCCTCGGTCTCGCGGCAGGCGTAACCGAACATCATCCCCTGGTCGCCGGCGCCGATACGCTCGAACTCATCATCGTCGCCGGAGCGCGCCTCCCACGAGTTGTCGACGCCCATCGCAATGTCGGGCGACTGCTCGTCGATCGAGACGCTTACGCCGCAAGTTTCGGCGTCGAAGCCGATCGCCGAGCGCGTGTAGCCGACGTCGCGCACGACCTCGCGCGCCAAGCGCGGAATGTCGACGTACGTCTTGGTGGTCACCTCGCCGGCAAGGTGGATCTGCCCGGTGATCGCAAACGTCTCGACGGCGACGCGCGAGTAAGGATCGTCTTTGATGCAGCGCGTCGAGCACGGCGTCGGAGATCTGGTCGGCGAGCTTGTCGGGGTGGCCTTCCGTGACCGATTCGCTCGTGAAGAGACGCTTGTATGCCATCAGGTCCCCTCGCTCCAGGATGCGATGTACTTCACCTGCTCCGGGGTGAGCACGTCGATGTCGACGGCCATCGAGGCCAGCTTAAGCCGCGCCACCTCTTCGTCGATCTCGAGGGGCACGTCGTAAACCCGCTGGTGCAGCTCCTTGTAATGCTTAACGAGATACGCCGTTGCCAGCGCCTGATTGGCAAACGACATGTCCATCACGGCGGCGGGATGCCCTTCGGCCGCGGCGAGATTCACCAGGCGGCCGTCGGCGAGGATGCAGATCTTGCGCCCGTCTTGCAAAGAGTACTGCTCGACGAACGCGCGCGGCTCGCTCTTGCCGATCGCCATGGCACGGATCGAATCGAGATCCAGCTCGTCGTTGAAGTGCCCCGAGTTGCAGACGATCGCGCCGTCCTTCATCAGCTTGAAGTGCTCTTCGCGGATCACGTGGTAGTTGCCGGTGACGGTGACGAAGATGTCGCCGATCTTGGCGGCCTCGGTCATGCGCATCACCCGATAGCCGTCCATCACGGCCTCGATCGCTTTACGCGGATCGACTTCGGTGACCACCACGTGGGCGCCCATCCCCGCCGCGCGCGATGCGATGCCGCGCCCGCACCAGCCGTAACCCACCACGACGATCGTGCGCCCGGCGAGCAGGACGTTGGTGGCGCGCACGATGCCGTCGAGCGTCGACTGGCCGGTGCCGTAGCGGTTGTCGAACATGTGCTTGGTCTGGGCATTGTTCACCGCAATAACTGGATAGGGCAGCACGCCGTCGCGCTGCATCGCATGCAGGCGGATGATGCCGGTCGTCGTCTCCTCGCAGCCGCCGATCATGTCGGCGAGCATATCGTGGTGCTTGGTGTAGATCGTGGTAACGAGATCGCACCCGTCGTCCATCGAGATCTGCGGCTTGGTGGCGATCACCGACTCGATGTGCGAATAGTAGGTGTCGTTGTCTTCGCCCTTGATCGCGTAGGTGGCGATACCGTATTCGCAGAGCGCGGCGGCAACGTCGTCCTGTGTGGAGAGCGGATTGCTCGCGCACAGCGCGATTTCGGCCCCGCCCGCTTGGAGCGTGAGCATCAGGTTGGCCGTCTCGGTGGTGACGTGCAGACAGGCGCCTATGCGGATGCCAGCGAGCGGCTTCTCGATCTCGAAGCGATCGTGGATCTGCGCGAGCACCGGCATATAGTTTGCCGACCAGCCAATCCGGGAACGCCCGGCCTCGGCAAGCTTCAGATCCTTTACATTTCCTAAATCCAGTACGGACACATCAACTCCTAAGACGGCGCGAGGGTGGCAAATCGTTTCGTCGCATCGTACGCTACCCCCGCCGCTGGGGCGGGCGACGAACGTCGCACGCAGGCTCGACAGAGCCGCCCGCCAACCCACCGGTCGTGGAGACGCTGCACGAGTATCTCGACCTCCTCGCCTCGGAGCGGCCCGTGCCCGGCGGCGGCAGCGCGGCGGCGGTCTCAGCAGCCCTGGGTGCAGCGCTCGTTGCCATGGTCGCGCGCATCGCTCACGGCGGTGCGAACGACCCGGCAGCGCTCGCGGCGATCGTCGCGCGCGCCGACGAACTGCGCGCGCAGTTGGAAGCGGCGCGGCTGCGCGACGAACGCGCCTTCGACGGCGTGATCGAGGCGCAGCGCTTGCCGAAAGCTTCGGAGGCGGAGAAAGCGCTGCGCCGCGACGCGTTGGAGAGCGCGCTCGAAGCGGCGGCGCAGGCGCCGCTCGATGCCACCGCGCTCTGCGTGGCCGTGCTCGAGCTGACGCCGCCGCTACTCGATGCGGCCGGCAAAGCGCTGCGCAGCGACGTCGGCTGCGCCGCGGAGTTCGCCTTCGCGGGGCTGGCCGGATGCGCGTACAACGTTCGGGTGAACCACCGCTTCATGCGCGACGCGGCGAAGATCGGGCGCCAAGAGGGCGTGCTAAGCCAGCGCGAGCGCATCGGCAGAGAGCTGCTGGAGCGAACGCGCGCGGGGCTCGTTTAAGCGATCGCCGCAACCAGATCGAAGAACGGTTCGAGGTCGCGCTCGTCGACCTCCATTCCCACGCCTTGGGTGTGGTAGCTGATGTCGTGAAAGTCCATGCCAGCGGTCATCACCAAGCCGTAGCGCTGGGCGCTACGCGC
This sequence comes from Vulcanimicrobiota bacterium, assembly GCA_963844705.1. Taxonomy (GTDB): domain Bacteria; phylum Vulcanimicrobiota; class Vulcanimicrobiia; order Vulcanimicrobiales; family Vulcanimicrobiaceae; genus Cybelea. The sequence goes on from CAWJPI010000001.1 coordinate 1,850,919, forward strand.
GGAACTCTTCGGTGTCGTCGGCATCGTGCAGCGGATAGAACACCTCGAGGCCGCGGAGGCCGTGCGGCACCAACTCGTCGATGAGTACGCGGTCGCGGAGGCGCCCCGGGTGCGCGAGCACCGGGATACCGCCCGTCTCCAAGATCTTCTCGATCGCGTGCTCCGGCGTGGTGTAGAGCTGCGGCACATATCCGGGCCGTCCGGTGCCCAGGGCGACTTTGAAGGCCTCGTTGACGCTATCGACGATGCCGAGGCGGACCAGCGCCTTGGCGACGTGGGGCCGGCCGATCGAAAGCGCGTCCCCCGACTCGCGCCAGCACGTCGTCGAGCGTGATGCCGTAGCCCGCCGCACGCAGCTTCTCGACCATCGTCTCGGCGCGGATCCGGCGCTGCGCCTGATTGTACTCGAGCAGCTCGTTGATCGCCGAAGGCCCGAGAGGCACGCCGTAGCCGAGCACGTGAACTTCGTTCTCACGCCAGGTCGTATTGATCTCGATCGCGGGAATCACGCGCGCGCCGGGGGGCGGAGTGAAGTTGCCGTACGCCGCCAGCGTGTCGTGATCGGAGATCGAGAAGACCTCGACGCCGCGCTCGCCCATGAAATCGGAGAGCTCCTGCGGGCTGAGGGTCCCGTCGCTCATCCGCGAGTGGGAGTGGAGATCAACCTTCACCGCCGGCGTCCTTCTCTTCGATCTGGCGCCGCTCGACCAGGAGCGAGATAGCCGGTCCGCTCGCTCTCGTCGATAGAGACCGAAACGAACGACGGCGCGCAGACGACGTCGAGCTTGGCGCTTTGAGATAGCTGCGTGCGATGGCGACGGCCTTGATTGCCTGATTGATCGCGCCCGCTCCGACCGCTTGAAGCTCGGCGCGTCTCGCGCGTCGCGCAATGCGGCCGCCAGCGCGCCGGCAACCGCATTCGGATTGCTCTTGGCCGAAACTTTCAAGGCTAACGCGCGCTCTGTCATGCGATCCCCCGCAGAAAGATGCGTTTAATGCTCGTTCGCCTTTCCGGTGCTCGGATCGATCTGAAACGACCGCCGCGCAGAACTGCTTCATTCCGCTCTTTTGGACGCTGAAGCGCTCGGAGAGGCCCGTTGAGGAATCGCTCGAGGACGCGGCCTGCGCTCCATGCCGATGACGCCGTCGCTCGGGCCCGTCATCCCGAGATCGCTGATGTAGCGCGGTGCCGCCCGGCAGGATCTGCTCGTCGGCCGTCTGCACGTGCGTGTGCGTGCCGACAGACGCACGAGACGCGGCCATCGAGAAAGCGCCCGAGCGCGACCTTCTCCGAGGTGGCCTCGGCGTGCATGTCGACGATGATGACTCGGCGTGCGCTGCGCGCAGCTCTCGACGAGCGCGTCGGCGCAGCGAAACGGATCGTCGACCGGCGGCATGAAGGTGCGCCCCATCAGATTGAGGACACCGACCGTGACGCCGTCGACCTCGAACGTTCCGGCACCGCGCCCCGGCGCCGCCGGCGGGTAGTTGGCCGGGCCGGATCACGCGGTCGCTGGTTTCCAGATACTCTTTGAAATCGCGCTTGTCGAAGATGTGGTTGCCGCCGGTGATGAAGTCGACGCCGTTAGCGAACATCTCCTCGGCCGTTTGGGCGGTCAAGCCAAAACCGCCCGCGGCGTTTTCGCCGTTGGCGATGCAGGCGTGGACTTGATGCTGCTCGCGCAGCAAGCGAAACGCAACGTTTGAGCGTCTCGCGACCGGGGGAGCCGACGACGTCCCCGATGATCAGAAGGTTGAGACTGGAGCTATCTATCGGCGAGCCGACGCCTTCGCTTTCTTTTGAGATTTCAAGAAGTAGACGAGCACGCGCTTCTCTTCTCTAAAGCCAACCAAACTCTTCGATTGCGCGGGATCGCGCAGCGCTTCGACGGCGTAGAGCGCCGCCTCGTCTTCGGCGGCGGGGTCGCCCTCGGCGTGATCGTCGGGCAGCGGATTGCGGACCAGCGCGTCGCCGCAGCGATCGCTGAAGAAGCCGACGTGCAGCTCGAGCTCTTCCTTTGAAAAGGTCTCCAAGTCGCGCGTCACGTGGACGAACGTCATGGACCGATCGCCTTCGCACTCGACGCGCGAGCGCGCGGGCTCTTCCTTCGCGAGCGCCGAGAAGCTGCGGACGTGCTCTTCGATCGCCTCGGCTAGCGCGGCTTGCGCGGCCTGTCGAGCCGCTGGCGCACGGCAAACGTCAGACGCAGCGTCCGGTCCGTTGGCCCGGAGCGAATCGAGGCCAGCTCGGGGAAGCGCACCAGAAGCGCGCAAACCAAACTGACCGTGTCGGCATTTTCAACGAGTGCTCGCGTGCTCATAGCTCTAGGGCTCTCAGCGGCTCCAATTCCCGCCAGGGGTCGTGAACCCCAAGGGGGGCAGGGTCCTTACGACGCCGCCCCCAGGTCTCCCCTGCAGGCGCACCTAGAAAAGACCCGCCGTGACCCTCCGGAAGGTTCCGGGCGCCCTGGCGCTGGGGCTAGGCGCCTCCTTGGTCGCGCACGGCCTCCTCTCCGGCGGCGACCACGCGATGGGTGGCGCTTACCATGCCGTCCTGTCTACAGCTCGCCCTGGCCGGCGCGCTCGGTCTTGCCTTCTTCTTGGGTTCCTTGGCGCTGCACTGGCGCCCGCGCGGCCGCCGACGGCAGCGTATTGGCGACCCGCCTGAGCGGCGCGCCTGCCCGGCTTCGACCGCGATTGCGGCCACCGCGACGTGCTGGTATACCTCGGCCGAGGCGCTCGAGCCGCACCACCCGGCCGCGCCTTGCTCGCGTCGTGCTCTTCGTTAGCGGCGGCGTCGTGGCTCATCGGCCTCGCGCTCGCGCGCTGCTCGTCGACGTCCTGGCCGGAGGCGATCCTGGCAATCTTCGCGCGCGCCGCTTCGCGCCGCGACGCCCATCGTGGTCGGCGCGACGGCGCTCTTCACACCGTCGCTCGCCGCTCGCCGCTCTGCGGCGGCGCTTCGCTCGTCCTCCTCCGATCGCGATCGCCTGCCGCGCGTAAGCGCGGCCCGTTCCTCATTCACTACTAAACCTACGATCGAAGGAGAACCATGTCCCGTTTATCTACGGCGCTCGTCGCCGTTCTTCTTCGCATTGAGCTGCACGGCGTCCGCGCTGTCGCAGCAACGACCGGCCTCGTGCGCGGCACGATCACGCTCGACGGCAAACCCGCCCGGCGCGCACCGTCATGCTCGAAGGCGAAGGTTCGCTCTTCCAAACGACGACCGACGCGCGCGGCGACTACGTCTTCTCGCAAGTTCCGTTCGGCTCGTACCGTCTGGTCGCGCACGGCCAAAGGCGCGCCCGAATGCAGCCGTGATCGTCAACGTTGCGAGCGGCGCGGTCACCACGGTCGACGTCGCCGCTCTCGAGCACCTCAGGAGATCGCGCAGACGACCGTCACCGCGCACGCCGGCCCGAGGCAAATCCGCCATCCGTCACTCAGCTCGAACCGCGCCACGATCCAAGCGTCGCCGGTCAAAACAGCCTCGACCGATTGATCGAGACGCTGCCCGGCGTCGTACAGTTCTCGTATAACGAACCGGTCATCAACGGATTTCACGGCGTGACGCTACAAATCGACGGCGCGCCGCTGCCGCTGGCGACGACCTCGAACTTCGCCGAAATCATCGATCCCGAAGTCATAAACTCGATCGAAGTCCTCACAGGAGCGATTCCGGCCGAGTACGGCGGCGAACGCATGGGTGGCGTCGTCAACATCATCAGCAATCGGCCGACCGACATTCCGGAGGGCATCTACGGCACGCTCACCGGCGGCGTTCGGCAATCAGGGTCAAGGCGTGGCGATCGCTCGACGTGGCGTCGCACATTCGGCTCGAGCGAAGCCTTCCTGAGCGCGAACACGTACAGCACGAACCGCGGTCTCGACGCGCCGACGTTCGACCCGATCAACGATGCCAGCTCGCAATAGCGACCAGTTCTTTCGCTTCATCACGCAGCTGAGCCCGCGCAGCACGCTGGCCTTCGATTACTCAAACCAGTTCTCGCAGTTCCAGATTCCGATCAATACCGACCCAAACAATCCGCTACGACCCGATCGTTAGCGCGCCAGGTACGCTCGACACGCAACTCGAGTACGACCGTTTCTCGAACCTAAACTGGACTCAGACTTCGAAAGACGGCAACGGCGTCTTCCAAGTCATTCCGTGGTGGCGATCGACGCAGATCGACTACGACGGCGATCTAGCCCTCGACGTACTCGCGCGTCGAGCCAAACTTCGAGCGATCTGCCCGCCAACCGTGCGCCAAAACCGGTCACATCTGGGTCGGCCTGAACCAGGGATCATATGCCAGCTACGTCGGCCTGCGCGCTCTCCGATTTTCGTGCGACGCAAGAATCACGCGTGGAAGATCGGCATCGACGTCGATCGCGAGAACGCGACCGCGTACGCAGCAGTTCGCATGCTACTACGTCGACTGCGCCGTCGAGCGGCAAAGTCGCAACGCCTTACTACTGCGGCGTTCACGACGCCGCAGGGCCAGGCCGGCTCCAACATCGGCATCTACGGTGAAGACCGCTGGCAAGATGGCGCCGTAACGTAGTCTGGAGCTACGGCTTGCGCTACGATCATTCGACCGGATACGTCGGCGGCTGGCAGATCAGCCCGCGCATCGGCGTCAACATCTGGGACGGCGGCAAGAACGTCGCGCACGTGTACTACGGCAGGTTCTACGCGGCGCCGCTGCTCGAAGACGTTCGCCAAGCCTGCGTGCTGCTCTCGGCGCAGCAGGCCTGCTCGACGACCAATCCGGTCTACGACCTCAAGCCGGAGAGCGACTCGTACTTCGAAATGGGCGTCGTCCACTCGTTCAATCCGCACTTCACCGGCTCGCTCAACGTCTTCAAAAAGAGCGTCGTCAACGTTCTCGACACCACGCAGCTCTTCAACACGCCGATCTTCGCCGTCTATAACAACTCGATCGGCATCAATCACGGCGCCGAGATGCGGCTTGCAGGACCAGCTGCCGGACGGCGATCAGTGGTTCCTCACGGCACCGTTTCCGGCTCGTACGCGGCGTGCATCTCCGGCTCGACGTTCCTATTCCCGCCGAACTCGAACGAGCCGGGCATATCGTGCGTCGCGCAGCTCTCGCTCGAAGATCACAGCCAAACCGTCGACGCGACCGCGGGCTACACGCCACCGGTTCGGCGCGCACGCAACTTTGGTACGCGACGCTGCAAGCCAACTACGGCAGCGGGTTTCCCGTACAGTTCGAGGATGCCAACGTCAATCTCAGCGGCACGCTTCCCGCACACACGACCTTCGACTTCTCGCTCGGACGCGAGCTGACGCCGGGGCGCGCCGGCGAAGATCACGGCCTCGGCCTCTCGCTGCAAGTGCTCAACGTGCTCAACCACCAGTACCCGATCAAGGTCGCCAACGGCTTCAACACCACGCAAATCGCCAACGGCCGCTCCTTCCTGCTGCGGCTGTCGGCGCCGTTCTAAGGCTCAGGTTACCTCGTCGTAAACTGCAACACGAAGGCTCGGGGACGCGCGTAGTGCGTCCCCTGCAGCGTGCTGTCGTACGTGATCGCGTAGCGGTCGTCGAGCAGGTTGAGCACGGAGACCGCCAGCGTGAGATTCGGACCGATCGCGATGCCCCGCTCGACGTTGAAGAGGAGGTGCGGCGACACTTTGCAGTTTACCGCGTCGCCGTTCGCGCACGCCGCATCGTAGGCGTACGCGTAGGCGGGCGCGCCGGCGACGATCGTTGCCGGATTACCCGTGCGACAGACCGCTGCCGTACTCGGCGTTGAGCGAGAACCAGCCGCCGCGGCGGTCGTTGCGCAGCCAGCCGGCCGTCGCGTCCCAGTGCTGGTCGTGGTCGGCCTCCACGAGCCCACCGCCGGGCGACACGTAGTATGGCACGAGCGCGCCGCCGGGCGAGCGCACGTACCCGCCCAGCGTACAGTTCTGCAGCAGGTTCGTCTCACAGATCAGCGAGTTGAGCGCGGTGCTGTGCGTGAGCGAGGCATAGAGCCGCCCATCTCGCGGCAGGTTCTGCTGCAAGTAGAGCGACTGCGCATCGATGCGGCCCGAGGGGAAATTGATGTCTTGGTGGAGGTTCGTCGCGCCGACCTGGGTGTCGTCGATCCAGTCGGTCGCGACCTGGTGCATGACGCGGAATCCCAGATCGGCCGAGCCGATCGGCGCATGGCCACCCACTTCGTAGAGCGAATCGCGCTCGGGCCTCAGGTCGAACGTCTGCGGCGGAGGCGCGTAGTAGAGCTGCGCGGCCGTTGCCGGGTTGACGTTCTCGAACGAGAACGGCACGAAGAGGCGCCCGTAGTAAGCGTAAACGCTCGCACGCGATCCAAGGAGGCGCGTGAGCTTTATTCGCGGGCTGATCTGTGAAAAGCCCTGGTGAAAGTTGGTCGAGAAAATCTGGAATGCGTCGGCGCGCAGCCCGTAGTCCAGCTCGTATTGCGGGCCGAGCGCCCACGCGTCCTGGAGGTACTCTTCTTGCTGGTGCGCGACGTTGGGCGAGGTATCGGTCGCGGTGAAGGCTCCGTTGGGGTTGAGCGCGCTGTACGGCTGCATCGTGATCACGTAGTCCTTCGACACGTTCGTGGCGTCGTAGAGCGCGCCGGCGCGCACTTCGTGCCGCCCGGTTTTGCGCGCGTAGTCGACGTTGAAGCGCAGGTCGCGCGCCGCGGCGTCGGCATACGCCGAGAACACGCAGTTGGTGAAATCGATGCAGTTGATCTGCCCCGGCGGCGGCGGCGGACCGCCCGGAGCCAGATCTCCCGCGAGATCGTTCGTGTCGAGGATGTTGGAGATTTTCAGCGACGGCCCGAACTGCAGCACGCCGTCGTCGCCGATCGCGTGGCGGTACTGGAGCGCGACGAAGGTGTCGCTCTGATACTCGTCGTCGTCGGTCCAGGAGGGCACGCCGAGTGCGGTATCGGGCGGAATCTGAAACGTCTGCAGCGAGTGCATCGCGTCGAGGTCGATGCGGTCGCCGCCGTTGACGGGGAGGCTGACGCGCAGCAGCTGGCCGGCCGCACTGCTCGCGTCGTGCACCGGATCGGGTACCGGCGGATCGAGCCCCCAGTCGGTGCGCTGCGCAAAGGTTGACAGGCTCAAGCCGCCGCCGTTGCCGAGCGGTTCGTGCACCGAGAGGGTGCTGCCGGCGCTGCCGAACGAGCCGCCGCTCGCCCCGAAGTCGAGGCCGGCGGGGCCGGCCTGCGTCTTCGTGCCAATGTCGAGCACGGCGGCAAATTTCTCGCCGTACTGCGCGGGATAAGCGCCCTCGAGCATGTCGAGATAGCCGATGTCGTTGGGCGGAATTTCATTGCCGAGCACGCGATTGAGGCTGGCCGGCAACTGCACGCCATCGAGGTAGTAGTTGAGGCCGTTGTGGTTGCCGTTGACGTGCACTTGCCCGTTGGAGGCCGATGCCGCAGATGGCATCTGGGCCAGGATTCCCGAGAGGCTCGAACCGGTTGCGAAGCGCGCGATCTGCTGCGCGTCAATTCCTACGTCGGTGCCGGAACGGCGCTGCTGCGGATTGCGGGTGACCGTGACGCTGCCGATCGTTTGCACGGGCCCCAGCGAGACGCGCAGCACGACCCCGGGCGAGGTGACCTCGACCATCCGTTCGAGGCTCTCCGAGCCCTTAACGACCGTGAGCCGGTAGCGTCCGACCACCAGGGCCGGAAACGCGAACCCTCCCTGCTGGTCGGTCATTCGGACCAAGGTGACGTTGCCGCCGACGAGGCGAACCGTGGCGCCGGAGACGGGCCGCCCTCCCGGATCGGCCACGATCCCCGCAAGAAACGTACCCTGAGCCACGGCAGCGGCGGGAAAGAACGAGGCGACGGCGCAGGCGGTGCAAGCACAACGATGGATTCTCATATTTGCGAATGATTCGCATATCGTCAGGTGCTTTTCCTGTCTGGCGGACGAGCGGCGGGTAAATTTGGCCGTCAAAGGACTCGGCTGCGGGGCTGGGGGATAATGGGCCCTCAACAGCGATGCACGATTTGGAGCAGGGTAGGATCGCCGTTACCGGCGGCGCGGGGTTAATCGGGAGCGCCGTCATCTGGGCGCTCAACCGACGGGGCATCGACGACATTCTGGTCGTCGATCGCCTCGACACGTCGGAAAAATGGCGCCATCTGGTTCCGTTGCGTTTCGCCGACTATGCCGATGCCGACGAATTCGCCGATCGCGCGACGCAAGGCGGGGGCTTCGGCGAGGTCAAGACGATCCTTCATCTCGGCGCCTGCTCGTCAACTACCGAAAACGACGCCGCCTATCTCATGCGGAACAACTACGAATACACCAAGCGCCTCGCGGAGTGGTCGGCGGCCCGTGAAGTGCGTTTCGTCTACGCTTCTTCGGCCGCAACCTACGGCTCGCTGGAGGCCGAACTCTCCGACGAGGGCGACCTGCACGCGTTGCGCCCGCTCAACTGCTACGGCTACTCCAAGCAGCTGTTCGATCTCTACGCGCAGAGCACGGGCTTGGCAGAGCACGTCTGCGGTCTGAAGTACTTCAACGTCTTCGGCCCCAACGAAGACCACAAAGGCGAGATGCGCAGCGTCGTCAGCAAAGCGTTCGAGCAGATCCGCGAAGGGGGCAGCGTAAGCCTGTTCAAGAGCCACCGGGCCGAGTTCCGCGACGGCGAGCAGATGCGCGATTTCATTTACGTCAAAGACGCCGTGGACATGACGCTCCACCTGGCGGAATCGGAAGCGGCGGGCATCTACAACGTCGGCTCGGGCACCCCGCACACCTGGCTGGAGCTGGTGCGCCCAATCTTCCACGCCCTCGAGCTGCCCGAGCGCATCGAGTTCGTGGAGATGCCGCCCAAATTGCGCGGCAAGTATCAGTACTACACGTGCGCTCGCGTGGCGCGGCTGCGCGCCGCCGGGTACGATCGCCCGGTTACGCCGCTAGCCGACGCGGTCACCGATTACGTGACGAACTATTTAGTGTCGCAACGGCCGCTGGAGATCGCCGATCTGCCGGTAGCCGCTCCGCTGCACGCGCCGTCCTAGAAGGGATTTCATGCCACCACCCAGCCGTGCCGAACGCCGCCGTCAAGGACGCGGAGACGCCGCTCCTCCGCCGCGCCGGGACCCAATGCAGCCCGTCTACATCGGCGTCGGCATTGCGCTGGTCGCGCTGGTCCTCGCTTTCCTCGGCTTCAACTTCATGCAAAAGCGTGCGGTCGATCAAGCGTACGCGACGCCCTCGCCAGGGCCGAATGCCGGCCAGAAGCCGATTGCGCTCAGCGACGGCGAGAAGCTCGGCGTGGCCGCGATCACCTTCAAAGGGAAGTTCCCCGACACGCCGCAGGGCGGTCATGGCCAAGTGCTCGACGGCGTGGGCTGCGGCACGATGGAGTACGCGACGCTGCACGTGCATAGTCACCTTGCGATTTTCAATAACGGCAAACAGGTCCAAGTGCCCGCGCTGATCGGCTTCACACCCAATCCCGCCGGGCCGTGCCTCTATTGGATCCACACGCACGATCAAAGCGGCATCATCCACCTCGAGGCGCCCGACATCGCGCCCAAGCAGGGCGGTCCCTTCACGCTCGGGATGCTCTTCGACATCTGGGGCCAGCCGCTGCAGCAAGACGAAGTGGCGACCTTCAAAGGCAGCGTCACGGCCTACGTCAACGGTCAGCAGTATACCGGCGACCTACGCAACATCCCACTGGGCTCACACCAGCAAATCGTGCTCGAGATTGGCACGCCGGTGCCACCGCCAAACTACAAATTCCCACCAAACGATTAACGTTGTCACCCTGATAGGCGGGCGCTCAGGATGACAGGACTTTTCGTAATGCGGAATCGAGTTCGCCGTAGGTGATCTCGCCGTCGTCGAGGTACCTAATCTTCTTGGCGGCATCGATGATGACGATCGTCGGGAAACCGCCCTGAAGATAGAGATTGGCGACGTTGAGCAGCGGATCGTACGCGACGGGATAGCGCACGTTGAACTTGCGAATCCAGTCGAGCACGTCGAGCTCCGAGGAGTCCGACGTGCCGTCCATCGCCGTATTGCTGCCGGAGACGCCAACGAATTCCACCGAGTTGTGGTATTTCGCGTAGAGCTTGTCGATCGCGGTGGTCTCGCGCTGGCAGTGCGGACACCAGGTGGCAAAGACTTCGAGAAAGACCGGCTTGCGCGCTTTGCTCAGATCGAAGAAGCCCGACGTCGTTGCCACCTCGAACTCCGGCGCCGTCTTGTTCATGAGCGCCTTGCCGACGACCGGGGCTTGCGAGGCCGTCTGCACGGAGCCGTGCGAGCCGCCCATGCGATAGTAGAGCGCCGCCGCGACGACGATCGCGATGACGATGGCGAGCGTCACGTAGGTCGCCGCGCGGCGCGTCATGCGGCGCGCATCTTTGCGTCGATGGCCAGCGCGCCGGGGGCGCCGTAGGCGACGAAAGCCGCGGCGCCGCCGCAGAGGCAATCGAACGCGACGTGCGGCCAGTCGGCGATGGCGGCGTCACCGGGACCGAAGCAGCCGCAGTTGGCTGGAATGTGCCGCGCTACGGCCGACGCGATCACGGCCGCATAGGCGAAGAACTGCACGGCGGCGACCGCTGCGGCGACGCGCGTGAAGAGGCCCGCAACGAGATAGCCGCCGAGGAGCACTTCGAAGTAGGGCAGCGCGATCGCGAGCGGGCCGACGACCGCGGGCGGGAGCAGGCGAAAGGCCGCGATGCTGGCGGCCAGACTTGCGGGATGGCCGATCTTGAGCGCTCCCGCAGCGACGAGCATGCCGCCAAGCAGCACGCGAATGACGAAAACCGCAGCATTCACGGCTCCTTCGTTTGGGCTCTCTCGCCGCGAACCCCTGTAAAAGCGCTTGTCATCGCTCGGACGCCGCGGGAGAATGAAGGCATGCCCCGCGCGCTGCCGCTCGTCGTCTTGGCGCTCGTCCTGGGCGGCTGCAGCGCCAGCCGGTCCGCCCCCGACTTCACCCTGCAAAGCTCTGCCGGCGCGCCGTGGACGCTCTCGCAACAACGTGACAAAGCGGTCGTTCTGACCTTCGGTTTCACGCATTGCGCCGACACCTGCCCCACGATGCTCGCAAGGCTGGCGCGCGCGACGCGCGGGCTCGGCGCCCGCTCCGGCGAGATCGAGATCGCGTTCGTCACCGTCGACCCTCAGCGCGATACGCCAGCCGTCCTGGGCCGTTACCTGCGCCGTTTCGCGCAGCCCGGCGAAGGCGCGCTCGTCGGACTTACGGGAACGCCGCGGGAAGTCGCGTCGGTCGAACGCGCGTATCACGTTTGGTCGCAACGCATGCCGCACGACGTCGCGCACTCAGCCGTCATCTTCTTGATCGATCCGAGCGGACGGATCGCCGCGGTTGCCGACGACGATGACTCCGAGAGCCGCTTAGCTGCCGACATCGGTGCGATGCTCGGATGATCGCACTGCTCGCGCTGCTGCTCGCCCTCGTGCCGGTGCACGGCGTGATGCTCGACTTCCCGACCGCCGGGACCGCAATCGCGCGCACCGATGCGGTCACCAAAACGATGCCCGCGCGCATCGCCCGCTACGCGCTCGTTCCGCCGGTGCCGTTGCACGTGGGCACGACGTTCGACGCACTCCTGGATCCGTCGACCACGCCGCCCACGCTGCGCGGCGCCGCGCCGGCCGGCGTCTTCGCGCCCGGCCTGCCGGACTCGGGAAGAGTCGTGCCGCTGGAGATCGGCAACGCGCTCCCGAACGCTACGTTGGTCGATCAAGACGGCAACGAAATCGCGCTCGACCGTGCATTCCGCGGAAGGACGCTGCTGCTCTCGTTCGTCTTCACGAGATGCCCCGACCGCACGCTCTGCCCCGCGATCAGCGGCAAGTACGCCTACCTGCAAGGCCGGCTCGATCCCGCGCGGTTCGCGCTCGCGGAGATCACCCTCGATCCGCCTTACGACTCTCCGGCCGTGCTGCGACAGTACGGCGCTGCCTACGGAGCGCGGGAGCCAAACTGGACGCTGCTCACGGGAACGGGTTCGACGATTACGCGCCTGCTCGACGAGTTCCGCATCAGTTCGATGCGGCTGAGCAGCGACAACTTCTTGCACGACGACAAGCTCTTCATCGTCGCGCCCAACGGTCGAATCGCATCGGTCGTCGACACGGCGAGCTGGGATCCCAACGCGCTGATCGCGCAGGCGCGAGCGGTCAACGGCCTCGCGAGCAATCCACTCGAGCGCTTCCAGTTGGCGCTTGTCGCCGAAGCGATCGCAATCTGCGGCGGCAGCCAGTTCGCCGGCATCGCGCTGCTGGAGCTCACGCTCTTTACGTTCTTCGTGCTGGTCGCAGCCGGCGGCATGTGGGCAGTCGCCCGCGTCCTCTGGCCCCGAAGGAGCTAGCCTTTGCGCTCAGGATGACAAAGTAAGGATGATACGGAAGCCTAGGCGGCCATGCCAACCGTGGGCGACGTTCTAGCCACTTCGCCGGATCAAACGGCCTTCTTGGAACGTGCCATGGAGCAATACGGCAAGTCCACCTACAACTTCGCGTTCCGGCTCACCCAGAATGACGCCGACGCACGCGACCTCACGCAAGAAGCGTTTATCCGCGTATATAAGGCCTGGCAGAGCTTCAAACCGGGCACGTCGTTCCTATCGTGGATCTACCGAATCGTAACGAACCTTCATCGCGACGAACTTCGGCGCCGCAAGGGACGTTATCAAGAGGAGATTCCGGAAGATAATGAGATTCAAGAATTTGCCGGCAGCCGGCCGCTCGCGGTCGCGCCGATCGACGAATATGTTGACGCACAACTCAGCGAGCCGCTCTCCAAAGCGCTCGAAGAACTGGGCGTGGAGCAGCGTCAGATCGTCATGCTTGCCGACGTCGAGGATTGTAGTTACCAGGAGATTGCCGACATCGTTGGGTGCACCGTCGGTACGGTCCGATCGCGCCTTCATCGCGCCCGGGGTCAGCTGCGCAAGCTCGTCACACGGTATATGACGTCGCCATCATGAATCAGACGCACCCGACACCGGAGGAGATCGTCAACTACCTGCACGGAGAGCTTTCACCGTCGCGCGATGCCGCGATTCACGCGCACATTGCGGGATGCGCGGAATGCACGCAAGCGCGTGACGACGAGCTATCGCTGACCGCGCTTCTGCGCGCCCACGCGAAGGCGCAGGAGCGCGACCTGCCGCAGGGCGTCGTCGCGAGCATCCGCGCCGCCGTGGCGCAACGGCCGCCGTCACTGTGGGAACGGTTGAGTGCGGCGTTCCGCCCGGCCGTCGCGGTACCGGTAGCGATCGCGATCGCCGCCTTCCTCTACTTTGGCGTACGGAGCATGCACGGCACGGCTCGCGCCTCGACGATCGACGCGTCGTACTTCATCGACTGCCACGCGATGCAGAGCGCAGCAACCCCGCTCTCCGACGACGACCCGCTGCCGCCGGCGCTCACGAGCGACGATGGTTCGCAGTAAGCGTTTTGTGGTCGCGGTGCTGCTCGCCGCGGCGCTCGGCGCGCCGGCAGCGGCGGCGTCATCCGCGAAGGCGCCGTCGCCGATCTCGCTGGCGCAGGTGCTCGGCGCGCCCTCGCTGGTCTCCTACAGCGGCGTCGTCGAATCCGTCCGCATCGGAGATCGCGGCACCCAAGCGACGGTCTACCGCGTGGAACATCGCGCTCCCGATCTTACGCGGCGTACCTATACCGCGCCCTCGGAGTACTTCGGCGTCTGGGAGTTGGTGAAAGGTAACGTCACCTACACGGTCAACCCGGCGCGCCGGCGCATCGTGGAGACGAGAAACGACGCGACGCTCCGAGGACGCCGCGCGCTCGGCGACGACGCACAGCTGATCGCGGCAAATTATCGCGCTTCGGTGGCGGGCTTCGAGAACTTCGACGGGCGCCCGGTCGTCGAACGTGCTCCTCGTCAACAAGCACACCAATCGCGGGACGATGTTCGTGCGCATCGATCGCGAGACCAACATCGTTCTCGACAAACAAGAGTTCGGCCCTGACGGATCGCTGATCAGCGAGATTCGCCTCGAACGCATCGCGTACAAGCCGGTCCCGGCGATCGACTTCACGCTGCCCAAAGATTACGCCGTCGTGCGCGCGCAGGTGTTGCGCGAAAGCTCGCACGACACCGCGCGCCTCGTACGCGACGCGGGATTCGCCGCGCGCCGGCCGCAGCCGCTTCCCGAGGGCTTCTCATCGGTCAACGGTAACATCGTCAACCTGCACGGCGTTCGTACGGTTCGCTTCCTCTACTCCGACGGCATCCGCACCCTCTCGCTCTTCGAGAGCGCAGCGGCGGTGTCACCGAACCTGGCGCCGCTGCACCCGCAGACGATGCGCATCGGCAACCGCGACGCGCAGTACGCCGAAGAAGGCGACGTCGCGCTCCTGAGCTGGAACGACGGAACGCTCTATTACACGCTCGTCGGCGAGTTGGGCCGCGCCGATATTCAGCGGCTCGCGGCTGCGATCAATCCCTGAACCAGCGCGCGCACCCGTTCGGGCGCTGCGCGTAGATCCGCCCGCGCGCACGCCGCGCCCACACCGTCCGAAACGGCGGCGATCTGCGAGATCGACGTGGCGATCGCATCGATGCCGTAACCGCCCTCGAGCACGTAGGCAACCGCACCGCCGCAGTACTCCGCCGCCACCTCCGCGATTGCAGCCGCAACCGGTGCGGCCGCCTCGACGCCGACACCGAGATCGCCGACGCTGTCGCCGGCCACGTAGTCGAAGCCCGCGCTGACGATGAGCGCGTGCGGGCGCACGGCCCGCGCGACCGCGGGAAGCATGTGCTGCCAGACCGCGACGAATGCCTCCGTCGAGACGCCGGACGCGGGCAGCGGAACGTTCGCCACGAGGTCGTCGCCGCGCCGGTAGCTGCCCGAACCCGTGCCGGGGTAGGCCGGGAACGCGTGCGTCAACACGTACGAGAGCCCATCACCGGCAACCGCCTCGGTGCCGTTGCCGTGATGGTAATCGAAATCGGCGATGAGCACGCGCGTATCGGGACCGCGTTGAGCTTGAATGACGCGCGCGGCGATAGCGACGTTGTTGAAGAGGCAGAACCCCATGCCGCCGTCGGGCTCGGCATGATGGCCCGGCGGCCGTACGAGCGCGAAGACCGGCGCCCCGCTCGCACTCGCGGTCGTCACCGCGGCGATCGCGCCGCCGGCCGCGCGCCGCGCCGCGCGATAGGATCCCGCGTCGACCAGCGTGTCGCCCGTGGAGAGATATCGCGCCGCCTGCAGGCCGGCCGTCTCGCGCTCGACCAGCTCGAGATAGCCCGGCGTATGCACGCGCAAAATCTCGTCGTCGGCGGCGTCGCGCGCCGGAATCGTCGCCTCGATGACGCCTAACGCGCGCAGCCGCGCCTCGACGGCCTCGACGCGCTCTGGCCGTTCGGGGTGCGCGGCGCGGCGCAAGTGATCCCCATAGAGGGGATCGACGACGAACTTCAGCCGGACTTCTTCGTGGGGGCGGACGCCTTACAGGATTGCGCGGCAGCCTTCTCCACGTCGTTGTAAGCTTTGCTTCCCTTCTTGAGCGCCGGCGAGTTTAGCAGCCGCTTGTAGGCGGCCGATGCCTTCGAGCACTGCTTGCTGCTCGAATACGATTTTGCCGCGATGAAGAGCATCTGCGGATCGCTATCGAGGTAGTTATGCGAGACCTTATCGAGCACGTCGAAGATCTGCGAGGCCTCCTTGTAGTTCTTCAGCTCGAAATCCGCGCCGGCCACGCAGCCCAACGTTGCGGGCGAACGCTGGATCTCGAAGCTCTTCGTGCACGCGTCCTTTGCCGACGAGTAGTCGTGTACGCGAGTGTACGCCTGTCCCAAGAGCGCGTAGCCCTGCGCGTCGGGCGAAACGGTCGTGTAGCGCCGAAAGTACGAGATGCTGTCGTTCACTTTACCGCCCAGCATCGCAATCTCGCCCATGCCCAGCAGCGCGCCGGGCTGATTGGAATCGAGGGCCAGCGCCGCTTGCCACTGCGTGGTGGCCTGCGTATACTGCTGCTTCGACGCGTAGTAGTCGCCAAATGCGGAGAAACCGGCCGGCACCTTCGGGAACTGCTGCGTGATCTGCTGGAAGATGGCCACGCCTTGCGCGTCCTTCTTTTCGGAGACGAAGTACGACGCTTTGCGAATGAGGATCGCGACCTTCTCGTCGTCCGTCGGCGCGGCGACGACGGCGTCGTCATAGGCTTCGCTCGTATGAGAGTCGTCGTGCTGTCGCGCGTAAAGATCGGCCTTGAAGACGAGCGCCTGAACGCTGCGCGGGTCGATCGCCAGCGCGCGCCCGACGGTTTGGATCGCCATTGGAATGTTGTCTTGCTGGGCGTAGGTCGTCGCGATTTGGAAGAGCGGCGCCGGATCCTTCGGACTCAGCAACAGCGCGGCTTCGAACTGAGCGCGCGCGTCGTCGAAGTGCTGCTCGGCGGCGTAGACGCTTCCCAGCGTCATCAGGGCGCCGGCATCGGTCTTGTTGAACGTTACCGCGCGTTTGGCGACCCGTTCCGCGTCGCCGGGACGATTCGCTTTGAGATAGATGTCCGCCAGCGCCGCCAGCACGCTAAGGTTCGTCGGGTCGAGATTCGAGGCTTGTTCGAGGTCGTACATCGCGGCTGGACCGTTACCGAGCTGCTCGTTCGCCATGCCGTCGTAATAGAAGACCTGGTCGGCCTTGTCGCCCAGCTGCAGCAAGTGCTGCGTGTACTGGATCGTGATGTCGGGGCGCCCAACCTGAAGGTACTCGCCCGCGAGCTGCGTCATCGCGACCTGGTCGGTCGGGTTCGCCTTGAGCCTGGCGACCAGACGAGGGATCGCGACGGAGGGCGGCTCGGGACTTGCCGTGGGAAGCGCCGACGGCGACGGCGAGGGCGTTGGCGGCGACTTCTTGGCCTGCACCGGCGGCGCGGCCACGACGAACGCAACGGCAAGAGCGAGCGCGATCAGCGCGAGCAGTGAGAATCTTTTCAAGTATGCTGTCCTTTAGCGGTTTCGATAAGTTTGGTTAGCTCCGGAACGATTCGGAACGCGTCCCCCACGACCAGGAGATCCGAGAACTCGGCGATCGGCGCGCTGCCGTCTTTGTTGATGGCGACGATGGTCCCCGACGCGCGCATGCCGACTTTGTGCTGGATCGCGCCGGAGATGCCCACGGCGATATAGAGTGCGGGCGTCACCGTTTTTCCGGTTTGACCGATCTGCAAGTTGTACGGCACCCAGCCCGCATCGGCCGCGGCTCGCGAGGCGCCCACCGCGCCGCCTAAAGCCTGCGCCAAGGGTTTGAGCAGCGTCTCGAAGGGCTCGGGCCCCCCAAGTCCGCGCCCGCCGGCGACGACGACCGGCGCCTCTTCGAGTGCCAGCTCGCCCGCGCCCTCCTCGACGTCGTTCTCGATGGCGGCAGCGTAACCGTTCGACGCCGGTTTGGCAAGCGATTCGATGCGAGCGCCCGCCCCCGAAGGCGCGGCGGCGAAAGCATTCGGCCGCACGGTTACGACGCCGTATTCGCCGGGCCGCAGCGCGCAGTGCGTCACCAGTGCCCCGCCGAGTTTGGGCGAAACGCAGACGACGGACCCGTTATCGACCGACAACTCGACGACGTCGGCAACGATGCCGGCCGACAAGCGCACCATCAAGCGCCCGGCAACGTCGCGTCCCGAGAGCGTGTTGGGCACGAGCACGAGCGACGGTCCCACGTTCTTGGCGGCCTCGGCGAGATAATCGACGATTGGGTCGAGCAGGAAGCGCTCGACGTCGGCGTCGTCGCTGGTAAAGACCGCTTCGAGCGGGTAGCGCGCGAGCTGCTCGGCGAGTGCGTTCGAGCCCGGGCCCAGCGCCACCGCGTAGGCTTTTCCGCCGAGGGCCGACGCGATCTTCGCCGCTTCCGTGGCGAGCTCGAAAGTGACTTTGCGCGTGCTGCCGCCGCGATGCTCGGCGTAGACGATCACGTTGTTCATCGGCTACACCAGTTTTCTCGACGCGAGGAAATCGAAGATCGCTTGCGCTCCCGTGGCGCCGTCGGCGGCTTCGACCGTGGTGCCCTTCCCGCGAACCGGGGGCGGCGCGAAGCTGCGCAGCTCCGTCTTCGAGCCGTCGGTACCGACGGGGCACTCGAGCGAAAGCTGCGGCAGCGAGAGAGGAGCGATCGTTTTTTTCTTCGCGCCCATAATGCCTTTGAGCGACGCGTAGCGTGGTTCGCCGAACGTCAGGGCCGTGGTGAGCAGCGTGGGCAGCGGACCGCGCACGGTCTGGTACCCGGAATCCGTTTCGCGTTCGACTTCGATCCTATCGCCCTGGATATCGACCTTGCGTGCGTTGGTGATGCAGGGCAGCCCCAGATGCTCGGCCAGCGCCCCGGGTACCGCGCCCGTGCTGCTGTCGTCGGTGAGGCCGCCTACCAGTAACAGATCGAAGGTGAGCGTGCGCAACGCGGCGGCCATCGCGTACGCCGTCGCCCACACGTCGCTGCCTTCGAAACCTTCGTCGCTGAGCACGACCGCGTCGTCGGCACCCATCGCGAGCGCGCGGCGCAAACCTTCTTTGAGCGAGTCGGGCGCCATCGAAAAGATCGTGACGGTCGTGTCGCCGCCGATACGCTCCTTCAGTTGGAGCGCCGCTTCGAGCGCGTATTCGTCGTAAGGGTTGAGCACCGTGTTGACGCCGGCGCGCACGAGCCGCTTCGTCTGCGGGTCGATGCGCTTCTCGGCGTTCGGATTCGGAACAAGTTTAACCGTCACCACGATCTTCACGTGGAGAGCGACCTCCGTTCGATAAAAAAGGAAGGAAAGAGAGCAACTGCCTCTTGGTGGTCGCCGCGGAGCGGACCTGCCGCCAAGGCCGGTCGTCCGGCGCAAGGGGCCCGGGCGGCCGTTGCGAAGCCGGTCGTCATGCTGCGTTCTATCGTCTTTTTAATCTTTCTCGCACTCCTGCTCCCCGGCGCGGCCTCCGCCGCCGGCTTCGCGGCCAAGCCGTCGTACGCCGGGCAGCAAGATCCGGCAACGCTGGTGCTCGATGCCACGCGCGCCTCGGAAGGCTTCATGGAGGTGCGCGAGCGAATCCCGGCCGTTGCCGGTCCCTTCACCGTGGTCTATCCGAAGTGGATCCCGGGGGAGCACGGCCCGACGGGACCGCTCAACGACCTCGCCGCGCTGCGCATCTCGGCCGACGGGCAGCCGCTTCAGTGGCGGCGCGACCCTTACGACTTTTACGACTTTCACCTCGACGTGCCGGCCGACGCGCACGCCATCGACGTCGTTTTCGACGTGCTGATGAACGCGCCCAACGATACGATGGCAACGCACTCGATCGGCGTCCTCAATTGGAACCGGGCGCTCCTCTATCAGGACGGCGTCGATTCGCATCAGTACTACGTGCGTCCGTCGATCGTCTTGCCGGAAGGCTGGAGCTACGCGACGGCGCTGCACGTCGCTTCGCAGACTGGCACGCGCGTCAACTTCGAGGTGACGCCGCTCAACATGCTGGTCGATTCACCGCTGGACATGGGACGCTACGCGCGTAAGTGGACGCTCTGGCAAGAGGGGCAGGCATTCGTGCAGCTCGATGCCTTTGCCGACGAGCCGGAGGATCTCGACATGCCCGGCAGCATGCTGTCCGCGTACGAACGCATGCCCGCCGAGGCTTTCGCAATGTACGGCTCGCGCCATTTCTACGATTACCACGCGCTGCTCACGCTCAGCGACGCGATCGGCTTCGAAGGCATCGAGCACCATCAGAGCAGCGACAATCGAGCTCCCGCGGACTTTCTCACCGAGCCGAACGAGGCGCTCGCCGGCGGCGATCTCATCACGCACGAATTCTCGCACTCCTGGAACGGAAAGTACCGTCGCCCGGCCGATCTCACGACGCCGAACTTTCAGGTGCCGCAGCTCACCGATCTCCTCTGGGTGTACGAGGGGATGAACCAGTACCTCGGCGACGTGCTCTCTTTCCGCTGCGGCATTCGCGAACCTAAAGATTTCCCCGAGTACATGTTAACGGTCTACGCCTCGGAAGATTACGAGACCGGACGCACGACCACGCCCCTTATCGATCTCACCGTCGGCGCACCGTACTTCTTCATCGCGCGCGGCCAGTACGGCGCGATCCGCCGCAATGCCGGCGATTTCTATACCGAGGGCGAACTGGTCTGGCTCGACGCCGACACGATCATCCGCGAACGCTCCCACGGTGAACGCTCGCTCGATACCTTCCTGCATCGCTACACCGAACCGGCGCTCACCGGGCCGATCGTCGTTACGTATTCGCGAGCTCAGATCGAGCAGTTGCTCGATGCGGTCGAGCCGTACGACTGGCACGACTTCTTCGAAAAATACGTCTACCGCGCCACGGAGCATCCGCCGGCCGACGAGTTCGCGCGCGCGGGTTGGAAACTCGTCTACACCGAGAAGAACAACCGCTTCATCGAAGCGAGCAACGACGACCACGGCATCACCGGCTGGTATTCGTTCGGAACCGACATCAGCGCGACGGGGACCGTCCACGACGTGCGTGAGGGTTCGCCCGCGTGGCGAGCGGGGCTGGCGCCAGGCATGAAGGTACTGGCCGTCGACAACCAGGCGTTCTCGCCCGACGTTCTCGAGTACGCGCTGAGACGGGCCCAGCACTCGACGACGGCAATCGCCCTAATCACCACCCAGTCTGGCTGGTTCCAAACGCTCTCGCTCGACTATCACGACGGGCTGCGGTATCCGCACCTCGAGCGCATCGAAGGCACGCCTGACATGCTGGCGGCCATTGCGGCGCCCCACGCGAAATAGCACGGTGCTCGCGGCGGCCCTCGCGCTGGCCGCCTGCAACGCGACGCGCGCTGGCCTGACGCCGGCCGTCCCGGCACGGGTCACCGCGGCCGCGATTGGTCTACCTACGCACGCGGTGATCGGCTTCAGCGTCAACACGCCGCAGCGCGCGGCAACCGCTGCCCGCGAGGGTATCGACACGACGATCCTCTACGGCGGAGCGCCGGCGCGGCACGGCGCTCTCGAAGATGCGCTGCGGGCGCACTCGATTGCCGTCGTCGACGCCGGGATCTCCGATCTGCTCTTTTACTGGGAGTGTCACCGCACGCACACCATCAAACCGCCGCCGAGCAGCTATGTGTACAACCATTACTGCCGCACCGACGAAGATCCGCGCGTAAAGAACGCCGCCGTCGTGCTGCGCGACGTCTCGAGCTTGCTCGCGCGCGATGCCGCGCGGAGCTACGTGGCGGCGTATTGGGTGCTCGACGATTGGCCGGGCTGGGATCCCGGGAGCGCCCGCGAGCTGTTAGCGAAGATTCACGCGGCGATCGCCGCAAAGACGCCGGGTCGTCCAGCGATCTGCGGCTTCGGCGCCGGCGTCGCCAAACCGGGGAAAATCGATTGGGATCCCGGCACGGCCGCAAACTACTCCAACGGCGGCTGTGACGTCGTCGGCTGGTACAACTACTCGCCGTTCGGGCGCCGCAAGCCGTCGCTGGGGAAGAGCCTCGACTGGAGCATGAAAGCGCTGTTGCCGGCGATGGCACACAGCCTCGAGAAGCGCGGCTGGAGCATTGCGGCAACACCGCTCTACGGCATCGGTCAGGCGTGGGGCGGTTCGTACGAGAAGCGCTACTACCAGCCGGGACTCACGCGCAGCGAGATGCTCGAACAGGCCAAAGCCTTCTGCAGCTTTGGCGCGAGTTATATCGGATGGTACGCGTGGGACGACAGCGGGTTCGAGTCGCGCACGCAGACGCCGAACAACTCGAAGACGATCGCCGCGGGAATAGCCGCCGGCATCGGCGCCTGCCGCCGAATCTGGGGATGAGCTATTTTGGTGCGACCGAAACCGTCACCGACGTGAGCTCCTGCTTGCGCGCAAAGTCCGAATAAAAGCTTCTCGGCGAGCCGCCTTCGGGATAGGGCCAATAGCCGAGTTCCCGGTGGCGGCCGGGCTGCGTTACGATCGTATCGCCGTACAGCCAAAACTCTCTGAAGGCGCGGTGATACCAGTCCGAGAGTTTCACGGTGCCTGCGACCGTTCCCGACGTTCCGCTGATCGAAAACTGATAGATGACCTTGGCGATCGGATCGGAGTCGACGACGTACTTGCCGTCCCACTGGAGCACGTCCGAGCCATAGGTGCGCTGACTCAACGCAATCGCGACGAACGAGACCGTGCCGGGCGGCACTTCCGCAAACTGCGCCTTATCCTGACCGACGCCGTCAACGTAGAGGTTGCCGCGATCGTCGTAGGTGCCGTAGACCGGCGATTGGATCCCGGGGTCGCGCAGCGTGTGCGACGGCCCTTGGGCGCCGGGGAAGATTCGCACCGCGCCTTGGTCGCCGTTGTCGTACAAGTTGATGACAGCCAGGTTGCCCGTCAGCGGATCGACCGCGCAGCTCCAAGGCCAAGCACCCGAATCGTCGAGATCGGCGATCGGCTTCGTGCCGCCATGCGCGTATTCGAGAACGTCGTGGTTGCCGAAGCGCGTGGCAAAGACTTTCCCGCGAGCATCCGAGCAGAGGAAGTCTACGTCGCTCACGCCGGGGATCTTGGCGACGAGCCGGCCGGTGCGATAAGAGACGACGAAGATCGTGTCGTCATTGCTCGCGTAAATGAGATCTTCGCTCTTGCCGACGGACGGCGTGGCGGCACTGCGGGCCGCGGCCACTCCCAGGTCGCCCGGCGGTATCGATGCCGCTTGGCCTCCGCAGGCCGCTGGGGCCAGGGCGAGGAGTAGGGTGGCCGCGGTGCGGGACAGCTCCGTGCGCTTCATGACGTTGCCCTCCGGAGCAGGGAGTTGGCCAAAAAAAAACGACGACCTCGCACCCTGCAGAGGCCGTCGCCGAGGGCTTAATAAGAGCCGCCTAAGGTTGGGGCTAGACCGAACCTGCGACCGTCGTGAACAGCGATCTGATATTCGTCCCGAGAGCCTGCACGCCAACGAGGGCGACCAGCGCTATCAGCGCAACAAGCAAGCCGTATTCGACCATCGTTGCGCCATCTTCGTCTCGGATCACTGATATGAGTGCTGCGAACATTCTGTCTCCTGAGTTCTGGGGCGTGAAAAAGCGACCTGAGCCAGTTACATAACCGACTCCCTCATTCCCGAGGGTACCACTCCCCCGTGCGCCCGTCCAGAGGGGGTTTTCACAGTTTTGGCGAGCTTTGCCCGACGTAGACGGCTCGCCTGCTCCCCCGGCAAGAATCCCCCGCCAACCAGCGGTCCGCGGTCGAAAAGTGGGCTTAATCGCGCCCGACCGGCGCGCGCAGATTTAGCGGGTTAAAAACGGGGCCGCGCGACGATTCGCGCGGCCCCCGTTGGGAGTAGGATTGCTACTGTGGCTTTAGTAGGCGCCGGTTCCGTCGGGTGAACCGAATCCGCCTTGATCGGAGAAGCGCTGATTGCCGACTTCATAGAGGGACTTCTCGTGCTTCTTCTTCCAGAAGGTCTTGCCGCCATCCTGACTCGTCGAGTTTCCGGCCAGGCCGAAGACGCCGGCGTTCAGCGGCGAGCTGATGCTGGTTCCGTCTACTTGGATCCAGCCGCCTTCGCTATCGGTGTCGTACTCTGCAGCGTCAACTGCGACGGCCGAGACGTCGGCACCCATGCGATAGGAGCAGCTCTTGGCATACTTGTTCTTCTTCTGCCACTTAGGCTTGGGCTCGCCGGTGCTCGAGCATCCGCCGCCCGAGCCGTACCAGGTCGTCTCGGAGTAACCGCGGCTGCCGCTGGTTTTCGGAAGTTCGGTGCCGCCGACCGCGACCACGCTGTCGAACGTCGCCGGATCGATCAGCGAGATGCCGCTGTCGCCGGCGCTGGCGAGATACTCGACGCCTTTGGTGTCGTAGTCGGATTCACTCGCGCCGGTGCCGCTATAGCTGTTGCTGACGATCGTGGCGCCGAGTTTAACTGCTTCCTGCTCGGACGCCTCGAGATCGGTCCACTGGCTGGAGTTGGCTTCGACCAGGTTGATCGTGCAGAGCGGGCAGGCAGCCGAGGCCATGTCTACGTCGAGATCGATCTCGACGCCCCAGCCCGGGCTGTTCTGAGGATAGTTGCTCTTTTGGCCGCTCTGGTTGTACTTGTTGAGCGTACTTGCGGGAAGACCCATCGTCGAACGATAGGTGTTGAAATCCGACGAAACGTCCGGATTGTCGTACGCGTTGACGATGAACACGTTATTTCCGCTGCCCTTGGTAATGGGCAGGTTGTAGGCCTTCTCGAGGTCGGGTGCGCCCCAACCGCCGTACGCCGGATGCGCGCCGGCCTTGATTGCCGGGACGTTCTCGACGAGGACGTCGCACTGGGCTTGGCCGATGCGGCTTCCCGAGCACGCCGGCGTCGCGGAATGTGAGCCCGCGGTTCGGGCTTGTGGAATAGTTTGAGCCATCGGCGAGGACTGCGATCCAGAGCAGCTCGCCAACAACGCGCCGGCCACGATGCTTAATACCGCATAGCGGCCAACCCAAAGAGATCTCATCTGCTGTGCCTCCCAGCGAATAGAGAGAGTTGATACCCCCGCCGTTCGCCACCGGGGGGGCCGCCCCATCCCTCTGCCCAAGAAGGCGAGCCGGATACAGCAGGCCCTTGCAAGCGTTGCTTTTTCCTTACTCGACGTAAGCCTCGACGTCGCCCGACCGCACCGCCGCCTTCAGTTGCGCGTGATCGCGTTGGGCGACGTCGGCGTACGCCGCGGCGAAGGCCGCCACTGCTTCGTCGAACCCGTCGCTCTTGCCGAGATAGCCGCTGAGCGTCCACACGTCGCCGCTCTTTGCGTGCGCACGCCCTAAGTTCCAACCGCAGGCCCGGGCGTACGCGTCGAACATCGCTTCATCGAACGTCTCGACGTTGGCGCTCATCTTCGCGTCGCGCAGCTGGCGCACGTAAAAGTCGTTCTCGGGGCCCGTCGTCCAGCCCAAGAAGATATCCGACGCCGCTTGCATCAAGCGCTGTCCCATGACGACGCGCTGCCCATGGTGTGAATAGGCACTCTTGGCGGCGTAGAGCTCCAGCACCGAGGCGTTCGCCTGTTTGAATTGGAGAAAGAGCGGCTCGCTGTTCGGCGACATCAGCAGCGCTATCCAGCAGCGCGTTCCCACGCTGCCGACGCCGACGACTTTTATGGCGGCGTCAACGAACCGGTAACGATCGAGCAAGACTCGGCGATCGTCCGGTACGCTGGCGCGGTACTCTTGCAACACCGTCTCGACGGCCGCCGTGAACTCCGGTCCTCGAGAGACGTCGGGATGAAAGATCAACGGCGGGTTCTCGCGGATGCGAATTTCGCCGTGAACCACTTCCGCAAGCTTCGGGAAATCGACGTCCGAGCCACGCTTGCCGGCCACCTTTTCGATTCGCCGCGCCATGCGCGCCCTCTCGCTCGCTGGGAGCATCGCGACCAACTCCGGCGCGGTCCGCTTCGCGTACCACACGCTTAGGGGATCGAGCTTCGCAAACTCTCGAATCGCTTTGCGGTAGGAGCGAACGCAGGTCGCCGTTATGTCGTGCGCGACGGACGCGGACAGACCGTTCTCGCGCACCGCGAGCACGAATGACGCGGCCAATCGTTTGACGTCCCACTCCCACGGTGCGGGGAGCGTCTCGTCGAAGTCGTTGATGTCGAAGACGACGTTACGCTCGGGAGTGGCAAAACCGCCGAAGTTTTTCAAATGGCAGTCGCCGCAGGCTTGGACGACAATGCCGGTGGCCGGCATCTGCGCGAGATCGGCGGCCATCACTCCCGCCGAGCCGCGATAAAATGCGAATGGCGACTGCAGCATCCGGCCATAGCGAATCGGCACGAGGTCGCCGATTCGCGCTCCATCGGCTTGGCGCAGAACGCCGATTGGGTCGCGGTCGGGTGAGAGTTGCACGGCCGCCTGCGCCGAAAACGGGGTGCGTTCTCGCGACGCCTTGCCGGCCGCAGCTCGGTCCAACGGTGATCGTTCGCGCTCTTGCATCACCAGCTGAACGCCGTGCCGCAACCGGAGCCGCTGCAGACGCTGCCGCCGTGAGCCGTCGTGCCGTAGAGCACTCCTTGCAGCAGCGACAGGCCGCCCGACGGCCCCGCGCCGTCGGACGAGTGGCCGAAATCGTGCAGAATCGTCTCGGTTCCCGAACTCGTCATGCTAAAGAGCGTGCCTTCATTATAGATGCCTCCGGATTGGGTGGTGCCGTAGAGGACACCGCCGCGCACCGCCAGACGGCCCTGGGGACTCGTGCCGTCGGAACCGGCGCCGAAGTCGTGAAGAATACGCTCGTCCCCGGATGCGTCGAGGCTGAAGAGAATCCCGCCCTTGCCGCTACCGCCGGCGATGGTCGTTCCGTAGAGCAAACCGCGTAATGCCGTGACCCCGGAGTCGGGCGAGTTGCCGTCACCACTCACGCCAAAATCGTGCAGCACGGTCAGCGAGCCGGTGGTGGTAAGGCTGAAAACCGTTCCGCCGTCGTAGGTGCCCCCGTTGAGCGCCGAGCCGTAGAGCGTGCCGTTCATCGCGATTAGGCCACCGGTAGGGGCGCAGCCCGTCTGAGAATTTCAGGCTGTAGACGAGGCGCTCTTTTCCGTCGGGCGTGACGCGAAAGACGCTGCCGCAGCCGTACTTCCCGCCTCCCGCCTCACCGTAGAGCGCGCCCTTGTACGCGAGCAGCCCGGAGTACGGTAACCTGGCGTCGGTGCCTTTGCCCAAGCTGTAGATGATCTTCGCCTTCTTGCCGTCCGTCGTCATTCGGTAGACGGTGCCTTCCCCGTAGGCCCCGCCGCGCACGGTCGTTCCATATATTGCTCCTTGCAAAATCGCGATGTGGAGAGGATTTGCGAAGTCTTCTCTCTGCTGCACGAGATAAAAGCTGTACAGGCGCCGCTCCTGGCCCGACGGCGTCATGCGAAAGATGGTTCCAGCTCCATACGATCCGCCGTAATAGGTGGATCCGTAGAAGGCGCCGTTGGCGGAGACGAGATCGCCGTTGGGGTTGCCGCCGTCGGGGATACCTTTGAAATTATATATCCTTGCGTAACGGGTACTGGGCTCCGCCGGATCCCCGTTCGGCGCCGGCGGATAGACCGCGACGCCGAATGGGGTCCAGGCCACGCTGCGGCCCATGTTGACACTTACCGTCCAGAGGCGCTTGCCGGTGGCGTAGTCCAGCGCCACGACGGTGTTGGCGCGTTGGCCGCAGCTCGAAGAGCTCAGCGGCCGCGCGCCGCCACCCGGCTCGCATGGATACGACACGTAGATCCGGCTCTCGCTCCGATCGAACGCAAACATGAAGGGGTTTGTCTGTCCCGTCTTGATGACGCGCGAGGGCGGTTGATCTTTGGCGATATAGACGTTGATCGTGCCGCCTCCGCTGTCCGCTACGACAAGCGCGCCGTGCTTGTCGATCGCGATGTCGCTCGCGAAATACACCGTCTTCGGAATAAGCAGCTTGATGCCGTGCGTCGCGCCGGGGCGGAAGCGTTCGACTTGCCCTACGAAACGTCCGCCGCTGATGTCGTAGTTGTAGCCGACGTAGAGATTATTTTGGGCGTCGAGCGTCAGGCAGTACGGCGGCCCGTCCGGATAGATCGACCGTGACGGCTTCGAGCGCCCCGGGGGATAGACGAGCACGCGGCCGTTGACGCTCGAACCGCCGCAGGCGTCGGCGATATAGACCGTTCCGTCGTCGGCCGCAATCACGTCGAAGGCGCAGAACGCGCCCACGTACGTGCGAAACGGTTCGTGAGCGCCGAGCTTATACGCTTCTACGCCGCGGTTCCCGATCGAGCGCCCCGTGGTAACGTAGAGCGTGCCGCGCGAATCGACGAAGATGCCGTCGGGACCGAAGACGCCTTTGGTGATCCGGTTGACCACGCCTTTGCGCGGATCGGCGGGATCGAGGATGTCGACTTCACCACCCGGATCCTGATGCCCGAACGTGTCGTTGGCTACGTACAGGTACGGCGGGCTTGCCGTTGAACGGGACGGCGGCGGCGTTGCGCATCAGCGTCGATGGGTGTGAGAACGGAACGCCCGCAAACGATTGCGAGCCGCCGCATCCTGCGGCCAACGGCGCAACGGCGCAAGCGCAAAGCGCGATTGTGCGGTGTAGCCGGGCAGCCGAGCGTGCGAACACGGTCCCGCGTTCATTGAATAAAGCGCTGCCGCTTCCTACCGCGGCGTCACAGTCTAAGGCGCACCGTCGGGGCGACAGATCGTGCCGCCCACCTTGCTCACGACGTAGACGGGCGCGTGAGTCGCCAGCCAGAGGCCCACCGCAGTCGTCGTGTTGGCGCGCGTATCGGGCCCCATCGCGCGCGCATCGTTTGGGTCGGTATTCTCGTAGTCGTTGACGGCCCACTCGGTGGGAACCGCGTCGTGCGCCAGCAGAACGCGGACGAACCTCTGAGTATCTTCCGTAAAAGTTCGTCGGTCGAAATATGGAGAGACCAAGACCGTCGTGCGAAGGCCTTGGGTATCTCCCCACCGGATCGCTTGTTCGATGAACCCCTGGTAGCCGCGGCCGCTTCCGCCCGCCAGGAAAAAACTCGGCGGAGAGTCGAGCGCGATTCCTCCGCCATACGAGGCCTCGAACCGGGCGAGATCGTAGAAAGTACTGCGCAGATCGTAGTACTCCCGGCGCGTCGGCGGGAAGATCCGGCTGCCGCGCTTCCACCGGGCATTTGGTGCGACGACCGGAGCCATCGACGCGATGCCGGCCGAACTTCCGGCACGCACCCATTGCTCCCATGCTCGTACGTTTTTTCGATCGAACTTTATCGCCGACGGCGGACGATCGGGAACGTTGACATTGGCGGCGTTGGGACTAAGACCGCTGTTTACGTACTGATAGCGGTAGTAGCCCGGATAGCTCATAGCCGGAAGTGTAAAGTATTTCCAGCCGACCAAGCCAAGCTCGGCCTCGCCCGGCCCGCTGGCGCTAAACACATTCTGGATCGCATCGAGGATTGCATACGGATTTGACGGCGGGCTATCGGTAATCGCCGCAGCAATCGCGGTCGCGTGCTCGTAGAGACTCACGTGCCCGGTGGCGCGAAGCGCGGTCGTGAAGTCGCGATTGACCAGCGCGTTAAAACCGGCCGTACCTCCGACGGAAACGTAGTCACCTCGGTTAGAGCATCCGGTGGTGCGGCTCGGCGGCACGAACGGTGCGTTCACATTGGCGCTACATCCGGCCGCCGAGTTCAAAACGCCCACTCCGAGGAGCAGCCCGGCAAACAACCTCGCCACCACCCTCGAGTTCGACGCGCGCCAACGCTGCGCATGCGGCCGCGCGATGCCCCGCCGATGCCCTTGGTAGGATCGTGGACGTTTTCGTACGCCCCGTTTGTTAGAGTCCTGGCAACGGCGGTTCCGCTGGAAGCCTTCAGCCGGGAGCGACCGATACCACCCGCGCGGTTCACAAATTCGACCCCGCACGCCCCGTTGAAGGATCAAACAGTTTTCATGAACACCTCGATTTCGCTAAAATATCTGGTCGGCAGCATCGTGGCTGCCGCTATCCTCGCCGGCTGCAGCGCCGGCCCAGCCCAGTCGTCATTTGCCCCGCCGGCGACCCAGGGCGCCTCCGGCAATCCTAGCCCGCCTGCGTCGGCCGTCTCCATGAGCCTCGCGATGTCTGGCAAAGCGAAGGTGAACGTGCAGCCCGACCACGGGCAGTCGTGGATGTCGCCCAACGCCAAGAAGCAGCCGCTGCTCTACGTTTCGGACCAAACGACAAACGACGTCTACGTCTACTCGTTCCCTACCGGCAAGCTCATGGGAACGCTGACCGGCTTCGATGCGCCCTACGGTCAATGCACCGACGCACACGGCAACATTTTCATCACGCAGTTCAACTCGTCGAAGGTCACCGAGTACGCACACGGCGGAACGGCTCCGATCAATACCCTCAGTGTTTCCGGCGAGTATCCCACGGGCTGCTCGATCGATCCGAAGACCGGCAATCTCGCCGTCGCCACGTTCATCAACGATAACTATCCGGGCGGAATCTTCGTCTTTGCGCACGCCAAGGGCATGGCGACGGAATACAAAGCGCCGGACATGTACTACTACTTCCCTCCCGCCTACGACAATCGCGGCAACCTCTACGTCGAGACTGAGGGCCCGACTTCGGGCGGAACGATCGTCCAGGAACTTCCGCACGGCAGCGGTACGTTCGAGTCGCTCTACCTCAACGTGACCATCCACTTCCCCAGCGGCGTGCAGTGGGATGGCAAGGCTCTGGATCTGGGCGATCAGTCCTTCAGCCCTTCGGAGGGCTCGGGAATCTATCGCATGCAAGTCAAGGGCAATTTCGCGACGATGACCAGTGAGTTCTTGCTGCCGGGTTCGTGCGGCTTCAGCGACGTCGTTCAGCCTTGGGTGCAAGCCTCCAAGATCGTCGCGCCGGACGCATTTTGCGGTACCGTCGGTATCGACAGCAAGATCGGCGGCGCGAATCAAAAGTATCTGACGAACACGCAATACCCGATGGGTGCGACGGTCAGCACCGTCAAGTTATAGTTCCTCGCGGCGCTCGTAGGTTACCCTAACGGGCTCGCTTCGGCGAGCCCGTTTTCTTTCGGCTCCAAGGGGGCCGAACGCTTTCGAGCGGGTCGTCTGTTAAATTGAGGCATGAGCGCTTCCCGGAAGGAACACGTTTTCATACTCCGCGTTTGGAAGGAGCCGGCAACGTCAGAGGTTGGATGGCGCGCCAGCTTCGTGCACCTCGGCTCGGGTTGCAGCGTGGCGGCGACGGAATGCCGCGACATCGTTAACTTCGTTTCATTGCGCGTTGCCGCCGAGGACGAACCCTCAAAGGAGAGTATTTTGTGCGACAAAAGAATTGGCGATTAATTATCTGCGGTACCGTTTTTTGTGGTCGGCGCGATGGCCTTTTTTTGGGGCATGGCCGGCGAAATGCCGCGATCGACCGACCCTGCCGGAATGATGCAAGAGGTTGGACAGGCTTCCGGCTTCGTTGCGGCCGTCGGCTTAGCGTTGGTGGTTGCCGGGCTTCTGGGGTGGCAGGGCCCGTCGAAGAGGCGCTGATCGTGGCCGATAAACGTGCGCCTCGGCCATTTCTCGCGATTGCAGCGACGGCCGATGCGCCGGTCGAAGAGCTCGTCGAGAGCGTTGCCGATCGCAGCCTCGTCCCATCCGCTCACGTCGCGAAGGGCGTCGTGAGAGAATCGCGTGCCGATGCACGCGGCGATCTCGGCTGCGTGCGCGAGGGGAGCGGACGCGGGTTATTCGAGTACACTCACACCAGACCTTTGCAGAGGCGATTACCCGCGCCGTTCCGCAAAAACGCGCGGCCGTGCGGCATCGGCGCGTGGCGCGCGTGCTCGAAGAGCTATACGCCGATCGGGCATCGGAGCTCTCCGCGACGATCGCTCGCCATTACGAGCTTGCGAGCGACGGCGCGAACGCCACTCGCTGCTACCTTACGGCGGTGCGGCGATCCATCAGCCTCGGCGCGCTGGACGAGGCGCACGCGCTGACCGGCCGCGCCTTAGCGCTTAGTGACGACTCGCGCACGCGCGCCGAGATCCTTCTCGAACGAGAGACCGTCGAGTTCCGCCGCGGCAATCGCTCCGCCCAAGAGTCCACGCTCGCGAGCCTCGAAGAACTCGCTGCCACTCTCGCCGACCCGGAGCTGCATCGCCGTATCCTCTTACGCCAGGTGGAGCTGGCAACGAGCATCTCCGATTCGGCAAAGCTCGAGAACGCAATCCGTCAACTGCAAACGCACGTACTGCACGACGACGTCTCCTGGCGCCTGCACATCGCCCTAGCGAAGGTCGCGTTCTCCCAAGGCGGGCTTGCCGACGCGCATGCATCGGCGGAGACCGCACTTTCCTGCAGCCGCAGTTCGGGGAACGGGTCGGGAATAGCGCAGGCATTGTGCTGTCTTGCCAACGTGGAGGCCGACCGTGGGAATCTTTCCGAGGCAGAGGAATTAATCCGACGAAGCCGAGCGCGCGGCGGCAGATGCCACCGATCCCGTGCTCGAGCACCTCTCGCTGTCGAGCGCGTTTTCGATTGCGTACAATCGCCGCGATCTCGAGCGCTGCATGACCCTCGGCCAGCGCTGGCTGGACCGTGCCGCCGCGCTGGGCGACAGGCCGGCCGAGGCGCGGGCACGCGGCCGCCTCGGCTGACGCTCGCTGCAGCCGGAACGCGCTACGCCGAGGCGCGCGACCACTTCGCCAACGCCGCGCTCTTCTTTGCCGAACTCGGCGACACGAACACAGCAGCGGGCGAGGCCTTGAACCAGGCAGTCCTCGAAACCCGGTTGGGGTTCTTCGAAAAAGCCGTTGCGGCGACCGGGAAGGCCGTCGCGCTCTTTGAAAGCGCGCACGACCACCGCGGGCGCGTCATCGGCCTGGCGAACCTCGGCTTTCTTCGGGCTTGCGCGGGAAATATCGAGGGCGCGCGGACGGCCGCTCTGGAGGCTCGCGAACTCGCACGGCGACTCGAGTTCGGCCTAATCGAGGGCTCCGCACTGGAAAACCTGGCGTTTGCCGAAGCGAAGGACGGCAAATTGGCGGAGGCGATCGCTCACGCGAACGCGGAGACGGCACTCGAGGTGCGGGCGCGCTCGCAGTCGCAGGTCTGGGCGAGCAAGACGCTCGCCGACTTGGCCGTGTGGCAAGCCGCGCGAGCCAACCTTCCCGCGGCGCGAGATTCACGTTGCAACGGCTGCTGGCCGACGAAGACGGGATTGCGGGCAGTACGGAGTGGCCGGAATACTGCTACTGGGCGGCCGCTCAAGTCTTTCGCCTCGACGGAAATCCGCGCGAGGCGTCGCGCGCAATCGACCGCGCGCGAGCGATGTTAAAGACCGCGATGGAAGGTCTCGACGCGCCCGATCGGGAGAGCTTTGCGGCGATCTCTTGGCACGTTGACATCGCGGGCGCCGCGGAGCGAGGAGTCTGGCCCGACCCGCCCCGGTAACCCCTCCCGGGAGTTCGAACGCTTTCGAACGGTCGCGCCGCTAGAGTTAGCGTCATGACTAAACTGTGGACGATCTCTTTCGCTCTTGCCCTCGGTGCTTGCGCCGGCACCAACGGCCTCTCTCCGTCGGCGCCGGCAACGGGACTTCCGCCGCCGGCAATATCGCGCTCGGCCGCCGCAGACGACCTCTACGTCGTAAACTACGGCGGCGACACCGTGACGGTCTACGCTTCGAGCGGCAAGAAGGCACCGCGCACGATCTCGCAGGGCCTGAACTTACCCGTTGCGCTCGCGTTTGACGGCTCGGGCAATCTCTACGTCGCAAACTATGCGGGAACACCGTGACCGCCTATGCCAAGGGCAGCGGTTCGGTGCTGCGGACGAACCCTTCGGGCATCAACGAGCCCTACGCGCTGGCGTTCGACAGCTCGAACAACCTCTACGTAGCAAATCTCGGCGCCAACACCGTGACGGTCTATGCTGCGGGAAACAAGACGCTCTCGCAGACGATCTCGCAGGGCATAAGCGAGCCGGAGGCGCTCGCGATCGACGGGTCGGGAAATCTCTACGCGGCAAATAGCGGCAACAACACCGTCACGGCTTACGTTGCCGGCAACAAGACGCTCTCGCAGACGATCTCGCAAGGCGTGAGCGAACCGGACGCGCTGGCGTTCGACGGCGGTAACCTCGACGTCGCACACTTCAACGGCAACACCACCGGCGACGTTACGGTCTACGCCGCGGGAAGCGGGACGCCGCTTCGCACGATATCTCAGGGCGTTTCCTATCCCGAAGAGCTGGCCTTCGACGGTAGCGGCAAGCTCTACGTCGCAAACACCGCGGTGAGCGGGAGCGGCAGCGTAACCGTCTACGCCTCGGGAGGTACCTCGCCGCTGCAGACCATCACCCAGGGCGTAGATCAACCGTATGCGCTCGCGTTTCGCGGACACGACCTCTACGTGGCAAACCTCGGCGGTAACACCGTTACCCTCTATTCGCGGAACAAGACGTCGGTGCGGCGAACGATCTCCAAGGGTCTCGACGAGCCGTCGGCTCTGGTCTTCGGGCCCTGAGAAAAAGGCAGAGATGATCTACGTGCTGCGATTTCTCGTAATCGTTCCGCTTGTGATAATGGTCGCGATCTTCGCTTGGTGGCTCAACCTTCCCCGAGGCTTCGGCCTGATGGCCCAGGGTCTCGGCCAGCAACGCCACCCCGCGGAGTTCGACGTCGCGCTCGTCGGAATGAGGCCCGACATAGCGGAGGTGCCGGTGCAGCTCTTCTACATGCCGAAGACGCCGATTCTCGGGATAACCGCGCACTACTGGAGCATCATCGCGCCGCTGCGAATCGACGCGATTACGCACACGCTGCAGGTCCCGGTGCACGCGGGGCGGATGCGCTTTGCGGCCCCGCTGGGCCTCGCCGGGCCCTCCAACTTTCGCTTGCGCAGCGTCCTCGTCGGCGAACCCGGTGCGCCCTACGCGTTAGACGCCGGCGTAGCATCGGACTCCTCGATCGATCCGTCGGTCCCGCCGACTAGCCTCGACGTTCCGCTCATCGCCGTCACCGGTGGTGAGTACCGCTTCGACGGCGCGATCGCGCTCTGGCGACGAACGCAGAACCGCGAAGCCAACCCGTACGGCTTCTCGCCGCGCGACGACTACCCGGCCCCGCCGCAACTCATCTGGGATGGACTGCGTACCGTTACCGCTCGCGTCGATCTGACGCCATATGCGATCGCAAGCTTCGACGTTCCCAGCGATTGGGCCGGCGACGGTTGGAAGAACGAGGGCTACCAGCTCTCGCGACCGCACGCCATCCTCACCAATAAGGAGCTGAGCCTCCCGCGCGGCGTCTCCGTTCCGCTTCCGTTCGCGCGCGAGTGCGCGTCGCCGCCGCGGTTCACCGTGGTCGCCGGCGATCGCATTCCACAATGGTCGCGCATCGACGGATTGTGGCGGCCGATGCCACGACACGTTTGGGAGGAGCTGCTGCGCCGCCCTTCGGCACCCGGCGTTGACGTGCGCTTCGCTCCGCTCACTTCGGGCCGTCCTTCGTTGGATCGCGTTGAATCGTTCACGGTTCTAGCGCGCACCAGCGGCAAGTATCGCCTATTCGCTGCCTGCCCAAATCCCCACTACGACTCGGTGGGAGTTACCTGGATTGACATCGTCTTTTTAGCTAATGCGAGGCCGTTCTCTTATTGAGAGGAGCGTAGTTCGTGCGGCGAAAGAATTGGCGCTTAATCATCGGCGGCGCGTTTTTATGGCTGGCGCAGCAGCGTTCTTTTGGTTCATGGCGGGTCAGATGCCGCGATCGAACGACCCCAAAGCATCATGCCAACGGTAGGCCAAGTCTCCGGTTTCGTAGCGGCCATCGGCCTGGCGTTGACGGTTGCGGGGCTTCTCGGCTGGCAGTGTACACCTTCAAGGGCGGTTCGGGGAACGGCGAGAGGCCCAGTGGCGGTCTTCTCAACGTGAATGGGACACTTTACGGCACGGCAGTCGGCGCCGGTTCGCCCGGCAAGGGCGTGATTTTTAGCGTGACCCCGAATGGCGTGGAGAAAATTCTGCACAACTTCCAGGGCGACAGTGGAGCGAAGCCCGAGGCCGGCTTGATCGACGTCGACGGCAAGCTCTACGGCACGACCTACGGCGGCGGCCATACCAGTTGTGGCTGCGGAGCCGTTTACCGGATTACCACATCGGGTGCCTACGGTGTGATCCACAACTTTGCCGGTGGCTCCGACGGGGCGCGCCCGGAAGGCGGTTTGGTTGACGTCAACGGCACGCTCTACGGCACGACCAATCTAGGCGGGGGCGGTACGTGCACACTTAAAGGAGACGAAGAAGGCTGCGGAACGATCTACCGCATCACCACGAACGGCACGGAAAAACTCATTGGCACGTTCGCCGACGAGACCGCCGGAGAGTTCCCGACGGCGGGCTTGATTGCGGTGCATGGCTCGCTCTACGGCACGACTTCCGAAGGCGGAGTTGACGCGCAAGGAACCCTTTTCCGCATTACGACCGCCGGCGTGAAGAAAGTCCTTCACAACTTCGGCGCCGGCAGCGACGGGCGTGACCCGCAAGCCGCGCTACTCTACCTGAAGAACGTCCTGTACGGGACGACCAGAGGCGGCGGCAGTTTGTCGGAGCGCAGGGGAACGGTCTTCAGTATGGGTTTGAAGGGCGGAGAAAACGTTCTGCACAGCTACCCCTCCTCAGACCTGATCGACCTCAACGGCACGCTCTACGGCACGACCGCAGGGGACGGCAGTGCCAACCACGGAACGGTGTATGCCTTGACGCCCTAGACACCGGAGCAAAGCGAGCCCGGGGATAAAGCCCTCCTCAGTAGCCACTGCGCTTCTGGAAGGGCTTTATGGTTTCTCGTCATTGCAGCGACTGTCGTCGCAGCGATCGTTTCACTCTTTCGAGACGAATCTCGAAATCACTGGGCTCGGCTGGAATCCGCTGCGCGGCATGCTCTACGTCGCACGTAAGCACTAGCCTGGTGAGGTATATCCCGATGCTCCCGAAAGACTTCCCGTATCGTCTCGCCATCGAGCCATAAGCTTCGGTCGCGGATATGCCGTGGGCGTCTAGGCCAGGGTTCTCCGGCGTTTTCGCCAAGGAGCCAGTTGTTTGCCTTGCTACCACGGAGGTGCTTCTTTGAAACGAATGATTGTTGCGCTCGGTACTTGCGCAGTTCTACTCGCGCCCGGTCTTTCTGGGCCGGCGCTCGCCCAAACGATGTCCGTATCTTCGGTCGGTGCAGGTCCACACGGATACGATTATATGGTCGGTACGTGGTCGTGTTCGAACCCAATGCATCCCTCGGAGCTGGGCGCCTTAGCGACGACGACGATCACGGCGACGAAGCTCCCCGACGGAAACATAATGATCAGGACCGCGAGCCCAAACGGCGACGTCACCAGTTATAGCGCATATCTTGCAAAAACGAAGACCTGGGCCGCACCATACGCCGATTCCGGAGGAAAGTACGGAACTGAAACGACGCAGGGGATCGGCAAAAAAATCGTTTGGGTCGGCACGTTCTACGACACAGACGGCACGGTGACGCCCATTCGCGACACCTACACCATGCTTTCCATGACGAAGCAAGTCAACGTCAGCGAAGCGAAGGTGGGCGGAGTGTGGAAGGTCACGGCCAAAGCTACGTGCACTAAGTCGTAAGATAACCTCTGCCCCCAGCGGGCTGGATGATTCCAGCTCTGGATGTTCAGGCCGGCGCCGGCGCCGATCTCCAATCGCCCTTGCGACCGCTGTCAACGGCATCGCCTCGCGAGCTCCGCCTATCGTTCGCGAAAGCGCCCTGCCATGTCTAGAGTGGCGGCGCGGACGACGCTTTTCGAGACCGGCACGGTCGGCCAACCGCTCGAACTCCTCCACCGTTACATTCTGGGGAAAACGGGCAGACCCAAGGGCCACGCCGGTTTCACGGCGGCCCACGCACGCTTTCGTACAGACGTAATCATACGCTGGCGAAAAGCACTTACCAGAACTAACGATGACTTTGCCAAGGACTCGCCCCGTAGCGCTCGAAGCGCACTGACGAATAGGTTATCCCGTTGAAGCTGCACGAAGGAGGCCATATGAACCGCTCGCTCGTCGCGACAGCGTGCGCCTTGTGTGCTGCTATGCTCACTGGATGTCACGCCGGCACTGGCGCCGTGCCGATCGCGAACGGCACTAGCTCAACTACTCAGGTTCAGTTCGCACGCGTGCCGAGCGGAGGCGCGGAGTTCGTCTACGTGACGAACTTGGATGGAGACGATGTCTCCGCTTATTCCGTCGATCCGGCCACCGGCGCCTTGAACGAGGTCGAGAAGTCACCTTTTAAAGCGAGCTACTCTCCGGTCAGCATCGCGACCGATGCAACCTGCAAATTTGTCTTTGCGTACAACGAAGGAACGTTAAGCCCCAGCGCCCCAGGATCGATCTCGGCGTACTCCATCGATCAAAGCAGCGGCGCGCTCACGCAAGTCAAGGGGTCACCGTTTAAATTGAGCCGACCCGGCAACGGCGGCGTCGCGGTCAGCCCGGCCGGCAAGTTCCTTTACGTCACTATTTATTCTGGAGGCGTTGCGGCGTACAGCATTGCGGCCAGCGGGGCGCTTACGCAGATCAAGGGCTCTCCGTTTGCCGCGCCGGGTGGCGCCGACGGCATCGCAGTCTCTCCCACCGGCAAATTTGCGTATGTGTCCGTGTATGGAAAACAGGTTGCAGCCTTCAGCGTCAATACGACCAGCGGTGCCCTGACGCAGGTCAAAGGATCCCCTTTTAAAGCCGGCCCGCAACCTGAAGCGGTGGCCGTTGACCCTTCTGGGAAGTTTGTTTACGTCGCAAACTACAACGACGGAGCTGAGGGCAGTGTTTCTGCATACACCATCGATCAGCAGACCGGCGCTCTTACTGCGATCAAGGGTTCGCCGTTCAAAGCAGGGTCCGGGGCCGGCGCCATCGCTGCGGATCCGGACGACAAGTTCGTCTACGTGGCCGACTTCGGGGCCGATCAAAGCAGTGCTAAGAACCTGAACGCCTACACCATCAACGCAACCAGCGGCGCGCTCACGCAAGTTAAAGGATCCCCGTACAAAACGGGCAGCGGTCCAAGCGGCATCGCCGTGGACCCTGCCGGTGCGTTTCTCTATGTGACGCTCGCAGGAGCCAACGGCATCTTCGGCGAGTCCATCAACGCCACAAGCGGCTCGCTGACGCCGGTGAAAGGCTCGCCGTTTAGCGGCGGTCTCCGCCCATACGGCGTCGCCGCGTGCCGGGTTTAGGCCAGTACGAACGGGGCTGGCTTCTCACGCAGCCGTTTCAGCTGTCCGTAACAAAATGTGACACGAAACGGCGAGGCCGAGAATCTATCTTACGGGGCGTTTCCCCAGCACTTCGTCTTCACCTCGTCTGCCCGCTGCGAGAGCCTCTGCGCTTTAATGCGGCGCTGATGACGTTCATGAGCGGTGCCTTCCGAAGGCGTTGGTCATGTCGCGGCAGGCCGAGTGCTTTTGCGGTAAGGCCATTTGCGGGATGCGGTGGGTCGCCATTAGGTTCGGTCAGTCGCAATCGACAGCAACCGTTTGGCAACCGCTGGCGCGCGCGCCTGAACCTGCGCCGTGTAGCGCCTCTGACTCTGTCGAACGGTGGGCGAGCTGCGGTGGGGGTTCCCCGGGGGCGCGACGGTCCGCTTTTAGCGCCATTGTGTCTCTCTCGCGCGAGGTTGCCCGGGTTCGATGGTCAAGGCGAGATGCGAAAAACGGTCCCGGCTCCGTTCGTCCCGCCGTCGGTCGTCGTTCCGTAAAGCGCGCCGTCGAGAAAGGTTAGGCCATTGGGGCCAGAGCCATCCGGAGCGCCCGTGAAAGGGTGGAGTACACGGGCGCGTTCTCCTTCGAGGTTCATCTCATAGACCATGCCCTTTGTGGCCCCGAAGCCCGTCGTGCCGTAAAGCTTGCCTTTGACTGCGACGACGCCTGCGAATGGCGTCTCGCCATCGCCTCCGCGGAAAGTGTAGAGAACGCGCTCGTCGTTGCCCGTCGTACTCACCCTAAACACCGTGCCGTCACCGCCTGACCCTTCATAGTATGTGCCGCCCTGGCTCGTGGTTCCGTAGAGCATTCCACCCGCGGTGATCAGGCCGGCGAGTGGGAATGCCCGTCGGGCGAACCCTTGAAACTATAGCTAATCCGCTCTGCGCCGGACTTGCTGAACTCGTAGACAACTCCCGAGTCGGACTTGCCTCCCGCGCTCGCCGTCCCGTACAACTTATCGCCGATTGGAAGAAGCGGCGCCTGCGGCAGCGAGCCGTCGCGTCCGCCCTCAAACGCATGCAGTACCCGTTCGTTCCCCGACAACGTTACCGAAAAGATCGTGCCGCATCCGTAAGAGCTGCTGGCGCTGCAGCTGGACGAACCGCCCCAAAGCGTCGTGCCGTAGAGCACGCCGTTGGCCACTAGCAATGGGGCATCCGGGATATCGCCGTCGGGCACGCTTGTGAAGCTATGGAGCACGCGCTCCTTGCCCGACAAAGTCACTTCAAACACTGTTCCGTCCCCGCTCGTGCCGCCGAGCGCGGTCGTGCCGTAAAGCTTGCCGCCGGCATAAGCCAATCCCGCTTGCGGAACGGCGCCGTCGGGCTTCCGCTTGAAGCTGTAGAGCACCCGTTCTTTGCCCGACTCGCTAACAACGAACACCGTTCCCTTGTTGTTCTTTCCTCCGCCGCTGGTCGTGCCGTAAAGCATCCCGTGAACCGGTAGAAGAGTTGCGTAGGGGGTAGCGCCATCCGGCGAACCTTCGAAATTGTAAATAATCTGGTAAGCCTTGTCACCCTGAGGGAAAGCGTTGTCACCCTGAGCCTGTCGAAGGGTGGTCGGAAGGCCCGCACATCCCGCGAGCATTGCCGCGGCGGCACAACTTACGGCAAAGCGGTTGAAATCTGAAGAGAATTTCATGCATCCATCTCCACGTGTTACCAGCGGTCCTTGCGCAGGCGCACAAAATCGGCGGCTAAGAAACTTCGTCACGGCCTCGGCGAACCTTGCCGATGCGCGGACGCTCCGTGATATGATGCCCAGTGAATGGGCGCGCGAGCAACAGGCCTTGAGCTTGGCCCTCGACGGCGCGACCGACGTGTCCCTGGCGCGCACCGCCGGCATCTCCGAATCGACGGTGAAGAAGATTTTTCGAACGATCTACGCCAAGGTCGCTCGTGCGGGGCGTTGTTCGACTTGGGCAGCGTTAATGCGTCCCGACCAAGGTGGCGCCGAAACCCGCCGACATCTGCTCAATTACATCCGCGAGCATCCACAGGAGTTGCGACCATGTTCGCGGGGCTGCACAAAATAGGGCGGGCAGGAAGAGGCTGCGATGACGCAGGGCCTCGAACGAGCGGCTATGGCTCGCCGATACTCTTCCTCCGAACAGCGGCCTTCGCGCGAGACGAAAACGTCGCCTAGGAGTCTGTAGGAGTTGAAAGGCAACGAGCGCGCGGAATCAAGAAGATCGCGCGTGCGAGCGTCAGATCGGCGCTCATCGGCAAAGAATAGGCCGTCCAGCCTTGGTCGTGATGGTGTTCATCCTCATCCTGCCCTCACCGCCTTCATGGTGAGTGTATGCATTCGTTTCAGATTGTACGACGCTCCGATGATCTGCCATTCGCCGGATACTTTTTCATGTCCGCGCAGCGAGAACTGACGGAAGCCGTGAACGCTTTTGATATTGCCGAACCTCGGCTCGATCGTTGCCTTACGCTGCCCGTAGATCTCTCGACCCTGTTTGGTTTGCAATCGATGTCGCAGACGTTCCTTCGCGTTTGCATCTGCGCGCAGCGCAGGCGGTTCGCGAAAGCGTTCCAGGCCACCAGCATGGTGCTCGCGGCCAACACTGATGTAGGGCGTGAGATGGTGTCGTTCACACGCTTCAACGTTGCTCGTACTGAAATAGCCTGAATCGGCGAGCACTTCGGTGCAGGTGCCGAGTTGTTCTGGTAGAGTCGCCAGCCGAGCGATCACGGGCTCAAGCAATGTCCTGTCAGCCGGGCATTGGCTCACGTTGACGTCCACCAACAGGAGCGAATCGCAATCAACGGCTCCTTGCGCATTGTAGGCTTGAACAAAGCCGTCGCTGCTTGGCATGATCCGCGATTCATCGTCAGTAAGATTGATCTGCGCGCTTGGATTCATAGCACGAGACGGGCGTTTGGGCTTTCTCCCACTGCTCTTTTTCCCGGTCGCACGCTCACGCGCCATGCGCTCGGCCATCTTTTGATCGTGCGCCGCTTGCTCAGCAGCAATGCGGTCCTGCTCTCGGATCCGGATGCGCTCTTTGGCTTCGGCAATCGCCTGCAAACGCATCTCCCGGCGGGCCAGCTCAGCGGGGACATCCATGCCGTCGGGCACATCGGCAACATCGGCCTTCTCCGCCATTCGCAGCAGCCGCTCGATCTCGTTCTTGATGCGGCGCTCGAGCTTGGTCGCGTGCCCATAGCTGAGCGCATGATGCTTGGAGGCGTTGGCCTTAATCTTGGTC
Source organism: Vulcanimicrobiota bacterium (assembly GCA_963844705.1). Classification (GTDB taxonomy): domain Bacteria; phylum Vulcanimicrobiota; class Vulcanimicrobiia; order Vulcanimicrobiales; family Vulcanimicrobiaceae; genus Cybelea. The sequence continues at coordinate 1,892,902 of CAWJPI010000001.1, forward strand.
CCGTCGATGCTGACCCGACCGATCTTAAGCATACCGCTTTCCGCAGCGATCAGCAGAATCTGCTTGAAACAGGCTTTGACTTCAGGCAGAAATCGACACCGAAACGTGGCGATCGTGTCATGCTCGGGATGCTGGTTGGCGGCAATATAGCGGAAGGCCACCGAATCGTACGTAGCCCGCTCAAGTTTGCGCGACGAAAATACGCCGGTGGCGTAGCCATAAAACAACAGCGCGACCAACATCTCGGGCTGATAGGCCTCAACCCCTCGTCCAGCGTAGCCCGCACGCAAAGGGCGCATGTCCAGCTTCCCGACTATCCCGGCAATAAAACGGGCGAGATGATCTTCTGGCAGCCACTCTTGAACGCTCGGTGGAAACAAAAACAACGTATCCCGGTCAAGAGGTCGAAAATGATCGCTCATAGACCAATTGTAGCAGATTCTGGCTCACAAAACCCTACAGGCTCCTAGGGGAAGACCTTCGTGACCGGGGCTATCACCAAGGAACGTCTCGCCGCCTTCTCGGACGGGATATTCGCAGTAATCATTACCATCATGGTTCTGCAACTGAGGACGCCGCAGAAGCCAACGTTCAGCGAGCTCCTTGCGACTTGGCCGACGGCCGCGAGCTATCTGGTCAGCTACTTCCTTATCGTCATCATGTGGATCAACGCTCGTACCCTTCGCGACGGCTTGGGTCGCGGGGACAAACAGGCGTCGATTCCCGTGTTCGTGTATGCGGCTGTCGTCGTCTTCGTCAGTCTGACATACCACGGGTTTGCCTACGCAGTCGTGCCACGCGACGAGAATCCGGCGAACCGTCGCGCGGCACTTGTCCGTTCCACCGTCACGATAGGTATTTTCATGGCCGCGATATTCTTGTCGTTGAAGTTCCCTCGCGCGGGCTTCGCCGTCGTAACTTGCGTCCTGATCACGTACGCGCACCCTGAAGCGAGACTGCCCCGGACAAGGCTTAGCCGGGAAGGGAGCGCGCGAACAGGCTGTTCCGCGAGCCTCAAACAGCGGCTTTAAACGGCACGGCTGCGCTATTTCAAACGCGGCCGCGAAAGGGCAACCCAAAGGAGATTGCGGTGCCGCCGAGGAAGGGCTCGATAGCCGCCTTCCCAATCTGGGAGGAGGCAGGATCTATTTGTATTTGTAGATCTCGCTCAGCGAAGAAGGAGCCTCCTATGAAATCCGACCGCCGCACGTTTATCGGTTCGCTCGCGTCGCTCGGAGCTCTCGCCGCCTGTAACGGCAGCGATACGATGCCCACCGCCGGCCTCAAGGCGGCTCTACCGCAAGCAATCTCTTTCGATCACGAGTAGACTCGGAGCTGTTGCTCCTCGAAATCGAGAACCTCACTGGATATCCCGATAACCAGATCTGGTTTGCGTGTTGGGGAAATAAGATCCCGGACGCCGCTGGGAAATTTTACCCTACGTGGCGCGTAGACAAGCCAATAGATGGAAAACTGCGTGAAGTTACACGTAAAGACGGAGGCTTTAGCAACTTTAATCTTAACCTCGCACGCGACACCAAGAAGACGGCGAAGCCTCACGTCTATTCGATGCGGCTTCCGAATCTATACGCAGGGCGCTTCTATTTCTCTCTAGGGAAGGCTAAGGACTCGCTCGAGTTCGAAGTCAGATTGGCCGGCGCGCCCGAAAACCAGTGGCGGATCCAATCCCCGAACGGCTGGGACAAGAGAAAAACGGGGAACTACTCCAAACTCTTCGACTTTTGGGAGTTCACCAACGACCTATCTAAGCCCGAGCAAGGGTTTAACGCGAACACGACCCAGGTCGATATGACGGGTATCCCCATGCAGTTTTCATGCACTGATAAGCTCGAAGGAACCGTTACGTGGGGAGCCAAGCAAGGCGCACGGAATCGTATGTTCGATCTACTGAAGGCCGACGATGTCTTCAACACGCTACTCGTCGAGAGCGAGGTTAAGAAGAGTTTCTACCTACGTGCCCTAGCGCCGTATAAAGTGCTCGATCCGAGTCTAGCAGGCCAATATACCTTCCCGCCGGACTTCTACAACAAATACATCGCGGACGTGTGGGAATTTGTACAGCGCGAGCAACAAGACGCCAAGTAAGCTCATTGCTAAGCCTTTTGGGAACGACGGCCTAACGTGGGAGGGCCAGACGGAAGCCGTTGAAGGCGAGCCCAAAGACTGCCTCGTCTTTAAGAGCGGTAACCTTTCCTTCTACTTTCGCAAACCGGACGGCGCCACGGTTTTTAGATGTACCGTGGATCCGCTTTGTGGTAGTGGTAAATCGTGTTTTGACGATGGTCAACCTCCCGAAGTGTTCCACGCAGCAGCGCGGTGCAAGGGTGGCTTAAATGCCAACTTCAACCGCTCGACTCTCGTGCCGGACGACAAGAAGCCCGGCGAGTATCCGCTTCCGATTCTTACCAACTCGGACGCTTGTAAAGAGTCGCTGGCGCGCGCGTACAAGGCCGATATCACGAACCGCTACTCGAAGTACGTGCACGAAACGGCCATCGACGGTGTGGCGTACGGCCTCGCGCTCGATGACAACTGTAGCGCAAGCTCCTTTCAGTCGTTTCGCGACCCGTCCAAAGCAACCGTCACGCTCCTGGCGTTCTAGTCCGTATCGCACCTACGCCCGAGCCGGCATGAACAAGCTCCTTCTGGCTACATTATCGTTCGTGCTGTTGGCTGCGTGCAATAGCGAGGCAACGGCGCCTTCGCTGCCGGCGGGCAGCCCCGTCGGCGCGGACACGCATTTTACCGTAAGCGGACGCTACATCGATCTGAGCGATGCACCCTTCGCATCGTCCGGCGTTCGGCCGGCGGCCGGCGTCAAGTTCTTCGTTAAGGGGATGGTCTATTCGCCAACACCGATCGGTACTACCGTGGGTCAACCGCCCCTGATCGATGACGCCCTTCGTAATGGGAATTCGGCGATTTGGTCGCGCGATCTGCCGCGGATGCGGGCGATGGGCGTCAATGCGATTCACGTCTACAACGTCGTCCCTCCGCCCGACGATAAGGAAACTGGCCCGATCTCTGACTTCCTCGACGCCGCCTGGAACGGCGGCAAGAAGCCAATCTACGTCATCATGAGCATCTATTTCACCGGCGATAAACTCTACGATAAGAACGAAGTGAATAAGTTCGCAAAAAAATATCACGACCTCGACGCGAGATATGCAATGTATCCGGCGGTTATGGGCGTCGCGATCAGCAACGAAATCGGCGAGAAATATTGGACGGATCCGAAGTGGTGGCAGGCTTTCAACGTTATCGCAAAGGCAGCGAGGCAAGGCTTTGTTGACGGCGGGGACGGCGCCAAAATCGTGACTACCTCAGAGGCCGACCATTCCGCCGACGCGATCAAATATGGCACGCAACATGGTGCGGTCGTTGATGCGTGGGGCGTGAACATCTACCGCGGCCGCACCGTAACCGACCTCTTCGCGCAGATTAAAGAGTATACGAAGAGCTCTCCCAAGCCGGTCCTACTGACCGAGTATGGCGCGACTGCGGCCTATCACCCAGCGTGGAAAAATAGGTATGAGTATAAGACGGGCTTGCACGACCGCGGCGTCTGCACGCCTAACACGAGAAACGGGCCTGCGAGCACCTCTGTCAAAGAGCTGCCACCCTCCGGTAATCCCAACATGGCCGCTTTGGTCGACTTGGTGACGAATAACGCGAAGCTCTTGTACTCCGGGTACAAAGACGGCGGCCTCGTCTCGGGCGGATTCTACTTCGAGTGGAGTGACGAGTGGTGGAAAGCTGGTAACCCTTCCAAGCACCTAGGCAGCGATTTCTTCAAGGACTACTTTCCCGGCTGCGGCGAGGACGCGGCGTGGTTCGGGCTCAACGCCGTCTCAAAAGGCAGCGGCACCGTTGACGTTTTAAAGGCGCGTCCAACGCTTTCTGCTCTTCAGACAACATGGTCGTCACAGCCGTGATTGGAAGCATCGCACATTTTGCTTTTTATCGGCGAAAGGGGCAACATTTATGAATAGTCGCCAGCTCTTGCGCGGGGCCGCCGCCGCGGCAGTCGTGCTTGCCGCTTCGTGTTCGGGCTCAGTCTCTCGAGGATTTGCGCCACCAGCCATGAGTCCGAATCGCGCTGCGCGCGCTGGCCCAGCCGCCCTCTCGGCGGCGAACTGCCCCGTCGCCTATCAGGGCAAGGGCGGCGTGCGCGTCGCCGTCAAGGACATGTCGGGCCTCCCAACGGGCGACCTCTATCTCTACTACACTTCCAACATTCCGAACAGGAAGGCGGAGTACCAGTTTCTCAACGCGCAGGGTGGCCTGACGACCTTTAACGCCTCAAACGCGGCCACCGCCTTTCCGATTGCCAAGTGTTTTCCAGGAAGCATCGGAAAGAAGGGCGGATCGTATTTTCTTCCGCTGTTCGACGGCGGCCGGCTCTGGATATCGTTTAGCAGTAACCTCGAGATCAAGGGAGCCGCCGGTGGCGGCTTCGTAGGCCCCAGCGGCTGGTCGCCGGGTCCCGGTTACAACCAGCCTTGGGATACCGTAGAGATGTCGAACTTCAACCCGGGAATCTTCGTGAATCTCACGCGCGTCGATATGCTTGGCCTGCCGCTCCAGATCGCGGTTCTGCCGAGCGGTAAGAGCACGCCGTTCAAAGACGTCGGCGAGGTGCTGGCCGATTATCCCAAGATTTTGCAGGCGTTGGCGAGCGACCCGCCCTTCGATAACCTGGTAAAGACCGTGCCGGGCTTTTCACCGGCGGTGCCGCGGATCTTAAATCCGTCGCATGAGTCGTTCCCGAACGTCTTCAACGATCCGAAGTTTTTCGAGGGCGGTTACATGAAGAAAGTCGTCCGTTACTACAGCAACTCCGCCAACGCCATCACGTACAACACCTCCTACACGAATGCCAAGACGTACTGCATGGGAAGCTGGAAAGCGACTTCGGACGGAACGAACTTCGTCTTTGCGCAGAGCAGCGGAACCAAGCATACGTATCCGGTTAGCGCGTACACCACGGCCTATATTTTGTCAGATGATCCGGCGCGCGGTGGGTATAAAGCCGACACGTGCGCATATCTCCTGGACAAGATTCTCCTGACTGAGTTCAACCGCGGCGTCGCAACGACCCCGCACCATCCCATGGAGAATCCGGCGAAGTTCTATCCAAGTGACACGATCAACAACCAGTACGCGTGCATCCTGCACAAGTACTCGCTCCATCACGCGACCTACGGCTTCGCTTACGATGACGCCACTAACCAAGCCGCCCAGATTATCAACCCCGCGCCCGCGCAGATCGACATCACGATCGGCAGGATTCCAAAGAAATTTCCGTCGCCCACGCAGTCACCGAAGGTCTGCACCGGGTCCTAGCGGCACGAGACTCACTCGGACGGCGCAGCGTGCGACGGCTTTATTTCAGCTGGCTGCGTGCGCCTTTCCGAGCCCGCGATCGTGTTCGAGCGCTTGCCGGTCAACAAGAAGTCCAGCTTCGGCCAACGCGGGCGCCAGCTGCGGCGTTAACGATTCGAGGAATTGTCGGTCGTCGTCAAGCGCCCTACGGATGTCATCAGGGAGCTGGATCACGCTCACGCTGCCGTTTACTAGACTCAGCACAAGCAGCGTTTCCTGGCGCGGGATTTTCGCGGAAGCAATGACGTCGCCCGCGGCGGCTTCAAGGAGTGCGGCCGGATCGTGGTGGAACCGAACTAAGCGAGCCAGCGGGTGAATCCCGCACGGTGTATCCGGACCGGGAGCGGGCAAGGCTTCGACTTCGCGCAGCACTTGCTTGCGCGGGACGCACGCGAGGGCGTTGCGCTCGAGGGCTACGCACCTGAGCGTGAAGGCGTTGCGCCACTATCACCACGTCTGGAAACGGCGGCGAGAAACTGACCCTTTTTCGGCGGTGAGGAATTGACCCCAGTGGGGTCAGTCTTGGCCGCCGTTAGCGTTTTTCCCGCGGCGCTGGCGTGTCTTAAGCCGCTGACTTTCGCCGGCGAACTCAAAGACGGCACCGTGGTGGACCAGGCGATCGATCACCGCTGTCGCCGCCATGGGATCCGGAAAGATGTTCGTCCAATCGGTAAACGCGAGGTTGGTGCTGATGGCGACGCTCTGGCGCTCGTACCGGCGCGAGATGACTTGAAACAGCAAGTCGGTCGCCTCGCGTTCGAATGGAATGTATCCGAGTTCATCGATCAGGAGCAGGTCGTAGCGTTCCAAGGATCGCAGCTTGCGATCGAGCAGTGCCTCATGCTTTGCCGCGATTAAACCCATGAGCAGTTCGGCGGCGGTGACGAAGAGGACCCGAAAGCCGCATGTACACGCGGCTAATCCAAGCGCCAACAAGCAATGCGTTTTTCCCGTACCTGGTGGACCGATACAGATCACATTACGGTGCTGCTCGACGAACGCGCAGTCGAAGAGTTCTAAGAACTTGGCTTTAGGGAGTTGTGGCTGCAAGGCGAAATCGAACGATTCGATGGTCTTGATGACGGGGAAGTGCGCGGCGGCTATCCGCGCGCGCACTCCGTTCTCGTGACGTTTGCTCACCTCAAGAGTTGCCAGCTGCGTGAGGTACTCGATGGGTTGGGCAACCTCACCAGCCAAACGCCGGTAGTTGCCGAGCATCGTTGGCAGCTTCAGGCCACGGAGATGCATTTCGAGCAGCGGATGCTGATCCATTACGGCCTCCCTTCGGCCAGCGTCGCCAGATCGTAGCGAGCGAGGTTAACGACCGGTCGTTGCATGCCATCGGGAGCACGCAAGGCCAGGATCGGCGCTGCCGGCGGCAGCGGCGCCGTGCGCTGGCGGACTAACAACGCGATTGCGGCCGGATCGAGCGTTCCGCAGATCAGCGCTTGAGAGACGCACTCGGCGACAACCTCGCTCGAGTATGTGAGCAGCAGGCGTAGAACCGCTACAAAGGCGCGGCTTGCTCGGGCTCGATCGTGAGCCAGCAGGCGATCTCGCAGGGCCAGCAACGGCGCCGGAAGTTTTCCTTGCGCAATGATCTCGGCGCGTTCGATGCTGCGATGCTTGTAGGCGAGCAGCTCGATGGCGTGACGGACGTCGAGCATCGTTTGGTGCTTACCAGTACAGCGTTTATGCTCGGCGACGAGCTGCTCGCCGATGATGACGCGAACGCGCTCCTCGAAGAGTTCGAGCACCGCATCGCGGTGTGCCCACTGGGTCGGCACCGAGTAGCGGTTGGTATCGCAGATCGCTTCGGCAAACTTGTTGATGCGTGCAATCCGGCGAACGCAGGCGGCCGGAAGTAATGCTGGGAGCGGTCGCAGGCTGGGTCGTTCACGAGCGAACCGCTCGCCGATGGTTTCGCGATGCACCGACGACCGGCGCGCCTCATCGCTCCGGCAGAATTGTTCGAGCGCGAGGTTGAACGCCTCGAGATTCTCGCACTCGGGAATCGGGCGCAACATGTTGTCCTCGACGAAGCCGTTGGCGCCCTCGACGCCGCCCTTTTCGTTGCCTTTCGCGGGGGCCGCGAACTCCACTTCGAGCGCCAGTCCGCCGCAGAAGGCGCGGAAGGCCTCGTTCTCTTCGCGATTGCGGCCGCGCAGAATGCGCGTGACCGCCGTCTTGGCGTTGTCGAACACGCCGACCCTGGGAACGCCGCCAAAGTGCACGACGGCGCCCAAGATACCGGCGAAAAGGGCGACCTGATCCTCGCGCAACGAGACGCGCGCGAAGATCCGACCGCTGTAGCTCAGACGGGCGACGAACAGGTGCACAACGGTAAGCACACCGGCGACGACGAGTTTGACGGGCGTGAAGTCGAACTGCATCTGATCGCCGGGGACATAGAGCGCTCGCACGAAGGCTTCTTTGCCGACGATCTCGCGCCGGCGATTGGCAACGTACTGGCGCAGCGTGCGTTCGCTGATTTCTAGATCCGGATCGACGAACGCGCGTAGCTGGTTGCCAATGCGAACCGCTGTTATCTTCGGCGATCGGCGAATCAAGTTGTCGATGTGGTAGCGGTATGCATCCAGGCGAAGCGTCCGCTTAGGGCTCTGGTATTGCGGCGCTTGCAGCGAGCGGATGTATTTCTTGACGGTGTTCTTGGAAAGGCCGAGCTCACGAGCGACGGTCTTGACCGGCTCGCGATCGCGCACGCAGCGAAGACGAATGGTTTCCCATGTATCCAAAGTAATCAACCTCCTCGGTGCTCCTTTTGGGGAGGGACTTGTTCGTTAAGCCCATCCTTCGAGAGGAGCACCCTCGTTCTGTGAGGGGGTCAATTCTTGGCCGCCGCTAGGGGGTCAAAAGCTCGGTGCCGTTACCAACGTCGATTTGCCCAGTCCTCTAGAAGTGGATCGGCGCACCGGATATCGCTTCTACGGGCATGCGCGTGCAACGTAATCTCTCTGCTACCAATCAGACCGAGGGACGCGAAAAACCAACGATTAGTCAGAGTGCTCTTCCGCTAGTTGGCGGGACTAACCGTTGCTCCGAAGGGCCCGCAGACGCCGATCGTATACCCAAGTGGCTTTAGGCCGCTCGGAAAGCTCCAGCGATCGACGCTGTCCTTCTTTCGTTGATGGTCTTTGCCGACGCAGGCAGCGCCGAGATGCTCGGTCCAGCCGCCAAGAATGTAGCGTTCGCCCGGTCCGGCAAATACCAGTTGGCTGGGGCCGTATTGCGGCGTGCCTCGATGATCTTCCAATAGAGTGTATCCGACAACGGCCCCAACTGACTTGGAGATTCTTACCCAATAAACGATAGAGCCTCTCGTAAGCGCGAGATAGTTGCCTCGCGAATACCATGCAATCGAACCCGGAAGTGGTCCGTAGAAGTAGTGAACCGGGAGTGCTATCGCCCGACAAGTCTGCGAATGGGCCGGGCACTCTGCAAGCGCAAAGTTACCGGTTCGATCAAGGCCGTCTACGAAGAGGTCGCCGGCAGGATCGTAAGCATCGAAGTCATGCTCGATCAGATGGCCGCCCCGCAGAAGCCGTGGAATACCCTCCCCGTGCTTATAAAGCAGCACACTCCCGGGTCTTTCGGGATTCTGCCAAACCGCCGTGACGGCAAGCGTATCGGTCGTTCGGTCAAAGGCGCAGCTGCGCGGGAATGCGTTCTTCGGAAGGGTGACTGTTTTCAGCGGCGCTCCCGTGCGCGAGTAATGCGACACGCTGTACACATCGGCGGACCATATGCTGCCGTCGGGATCGGTGCAGAGTCCCCCCTGCGAAACCGACCTATCGTAGATGTGGCCTTTGAACTTGAGATCCGGAAGCGTATAGACTGAGATGCCGGCAAAACTTCCATCCGATATGAAAAGCAATCGCCGCTCATTTCTTGGGTTCGGCGCGATCGGCAATCCGCTGGCGGAAACTCTTTCACCTTCGGCCTGACCAAGCGGCAGAGTTCTCGCGGTGTTGCATGCCGAGAGAAGCGCCAATGCGAGAGCTGCGGCCGAGCTGCCATGGATAACTGAGCGCCAGTTCATCGCAGGACACTCCGTCTTAAAGCCTCGGGTAAGCCAGCGCCAACCATCTTATACCACATCATACCATATCGGGAACTTCGACCTCGATTTCGGTCGTTCTGGCCGGCGCCGATCGTCGCGGATCATCGCCCGGGCGCAGCTTACTGCGATTTCTTCGAAGAAGTCGGTGGTCTCCTATTCACCGACCTCATCAATCTTAAAATCGTCATGCGTTGATTTGACTTCGAACACGCCTGGAAGACGGGCGACCTTTGGTTCGTCAGGAAGCTCCTATACTGAACAAGTTCTCTACTGCTTCAAACAAGCGAGACGGCTTCGACCCCACCGGGCCACCGTCTCTTGACGGCAACTATCTTTATGGCACGACGAACCTTGGCGGTGTGCAACAGATCAAGTCGGGCGTTGCACGTTAGGCGCGAGCCTCATTCTGGTTGCTGGCTGGGACCAACGCAGGCGATCCCGTCAAACGCGGCGCTGCCACAAGCTCAAATCAGTTGGGCGAGCATCACGTCGGCGAATCTTTTTGTCACAGACCTTCCGGCTAGGTCCGCGATAGTCGTCGTCAACCGGCCAAGATAATTGTCGCCGTACAAGCGTTACGGATTAGCCGATAGTACGCTCGTCGGGCCCGCTGACCGTCCCAGCAAACGAAATGCCTTAAACGCTTTTTTGTCAGTTCCGGCGTCGGCGCCGAACGGCCACGAATGAACCGCGCAAGGTCCTAGTCGCATCAAAATGCGAGAATCGTAGTCTTGGCCGCGGCATGCCTCAGGTAGGTCAGATCGCATAATGGCAACCGGGTGAAGCGTTCCCGCACTGGTTCTGAAGCGCCGGGCTGCTGAGCGCACCCGTCGGCTAAGAAAACTGCCAGCGCTAGCGTCGGCGACTTACGGGCAGTGCGATAGACGCCAGTTCATCCAGCTGCCAGTCCTGGCGTAAGCCGCGCCACGTGAAATGGTTGCAGAGGGTGACCTTCGCACCTTTCCATTCAGCACAAAGACAGTGATCGCGCTTTCGCCAGATCGTCTCCTCAGGGAATAAGAGCTTATATATGCTCCAGAGTTCATGACCGTAACAGATTATTGCTTCGCGCCTGTGGAAGTCGATAGCATTCCGCAGCAAAGTCACTCGATCATTAACTAGAGCCGTCTCATACTCTTCTCGTTTCTCAAATCGACTTCTGCCGTTGTAGAGCCATTGTTTACGATTTTGGTGCGGGTACGGAAATATATCCATCAATAACGACTGCGCGGACTCGTTTCCAAGCAACGTCGTGCGATAGTGTCGTCGTGCAGTCGCACGCTCGATCTTATTGGCCGGAACATCGTCAGCAAAGTGCAGCATGATGTCCGCCATACCGCGCCAGGTTGGTTGTGCCCGAGGCTTCTCCCCGAAGAGTTTAGGGCCAAGTCCAAGCTTAGAGTGACCGATCTGCACGTCCATCACGGGGTCGAAAAAGAGATCGCCATCTAAGATCGTTTTCAAGATATATCGGGTCCGCTAGTCCTTCTTCCATTCCCACGAAGACCACCGGCGCATTGATGTTGCCGAAACCTACGAACGACTCAATGACGCTCCAGTTCGGTTTATCAGGTAGAGTGATCAACTGGGATTCCCCATATGGCTGCTCCTTTCGAGCGGGTGCCGGGTGATTCCGGCTGGTTTTCGGGATCTGCGAGAAGCCGCAGCGCCGATTTGGTGGCAAGTAGGTCCCGCTGCGGCTTTGCGGGCGCAAAAAAGCTCGCCGCAAGCTCATAAGGGCGCACCTCTCCCGTGGTTTTCCGGCGCACGTGGTTGGCCGGGACGTTCACGGTGCCGTCGCGGGGATCGGCGGCGCGCGCAGCGTCGCGATCAGCCGCAGGATGTCGGCGAACAGACGGCGCGGGATGGCAACCTCGGCCATTTGGAACGCGACGTAGCGACCGTGGCTGACGACCTTCGCGCCGATCTTGATGAGCTTCTCGCGCAGGCTCGTAAGCGACCAGTCCTGGATCGGCTCAGGCGTTGCAAGCGTGCGAAGGAAGTTTCCAAGATTGTAAGCTAGTGTAGCGTTTCATAAATGCCGTTGCTAATATGACGATTTTGTGATACAGTGAATCATGCCACTTCCGCCGGCCGCGCCATTGAAAACCAAACCGAAAATGCGAAGAGAACTTGTTGCGCTTCTGTCCAGGCCGACGACTCCCCAACGCGCAACGAAACGAGCGCGCATTGTGCTTGATGCCGCTAATGGCGTTTCCAATGCCGAAATCGCGCGTAGGATGGGCATATCGCGCCAACGTGTCGCAGATATTCGTCGGCGATTCGAGGAGCGTGGCATGGCCAGCGTTTTAGGCGATGCTCCAGGCCGCGGCCGGCCGCGACAAATTCGCGACTCGCTTGCCGCCAAGATCGTCGAACGCGGTGCTCAAGGGACCTCCGAAGAACGCGACGCAATGGAGCTTGCGGGCCCTGGCAGAGCGATACGGGATCGGAGCGAGCAGCGTGCAGCGCATTTTGCGCGCCCACAACCTGAAGCCACACCGCTGGGGAACGTTCAAGTTCAGCAAGGACCCGGACTTTGCCTCGAAGTTGCGCGACGTCGTGGGTCTCTACATGAATCCGCCAACAAATGCAGTGGTTCTCAGCGTCGACGAAAAGAGCGGCACCCAGGCACTGGAACGAACCGCACCGATGCTACCGATCCGTCCTGATCTCCCAGCGCGCCAAACACACGACTACCGGCGCAATGGTACGACGACCCTGTTTGCGGCACTAAACACGCTTAGCGGCAAGGTACTTCAGAACTGCCAGCCGCACCACACCCACGTTGAGTTTATCGAGTTCCTCAAGCATATCGATCGCAACGTGCCCAAGCGACTCGAGGTTCACATCATTATGGATAACTACGCTACCCACAAGCACGCGGCGACGCGCGCTTCGGCTCGACGCCCATCCACGATTTTACGTTCACTTCACGCCAACCAGCTCTTCATGGCTCAATGCGGTGGAGCGATTCTTTTCCGAGATCACAACTAAACGCATTCGCCGAGGTTGATTCCCGAGCGTTCCTCGGTTGATCAAAGCGATTGACAGCTTCGTCGAGGAATACAATGCCAGCGCCAAGCCGTTCGTTTGGACGAAGTCTGCGAAGAAAATCCTTCACAAGATCAAGAAATGCCACGCCATTTATGGAACGCTACACTAGTGCGTGCAGTTGAAGCCGAACCGCATTTGCGTCAAAGGAGCGGCACGAAAGGCGCGTCCACTTGATCGCACCTTTGCCCTCTTTGATCCATTGCTCGCACGTGCCCCGTTGGTTGTAGAAGCCGACGACGTTCTTCGATGCGTGACGAAGATTCGTAACGATAAAGCCAACGCGAGGGAACAACTCCCCGGGATGCCATTCAACTTTGGCGACGACTCGGCGAGGATGAGCCCAACTCGCGGCTTGGTAGCGAAAGCTCTTGTCGAAGCGCTTAACGTAGTGCGCCGGTCGGCCGACAGGCCGCTTGAGCAACGGTGCGATCTCCGCTTGAAGAATCTGATTGGCGGGAAGGCGGATGGCGTATTCGATATTCTCTGATTCGAGGTACTCGTACATACCAGGCTGAGCGAAAGCAGCGTCGCCGCGAAAGGCGATCCGTTCGACCGTTCCGCGGTAGCGTCCAACGACCGGCTTGAGCACTTGCTCCCAACCGTCCGCGCTGTGAACGTTGCCCCGTCGAAGCACGCATCGCTCCAGATCGCCGAACTGATTGAAGACGAATAGTGGATGATAACAAGTGCAAGCGAAGTGGCCGTTCCAGATGCTGCCTTCCTGTTCGCCATGCGTCGGGCTGACCGACGAGTCCATGTCCAGGATGACTTCGTCGCCCGACCGGCATCTGCGGGCGGCGTCGATCCAGCGTCCAGAGAGATCGCCAAGTGCGCGAAGATTCTCGGGAGCCGCAAGCCACCGCGTTTCGAACCGGCCCATCTGGCTCGGCGATGCTGCGCGACCCTTCGCCGCTTTGCCGCCGATAATCCAGCGCATGGTCGGATCGTGACGAAGGCGCTCGGCGTCGTTGACATCTTCATATCCGGCGAGGCGGCCGAATACCGATTGGCGCAACATGCCGACCAACGCATAACGGCCGTTCTTGCCGGTACGCGCGTCGGCTAGTGCTTCGCCGGCCGTCGCGCTCAAACCAAGTGCGTCATCGAGTTCGCGATAGGCGAGCAGACCTGCGTCCGATGTTACGACAGAGCCACGAAACTGCACCATGATTCGGCGGTCGAAATCGAGTCGTAAAACGCCGTTTTCGGCTTCACCCATCGGGTTCGTCAAGCAAGCCTCACATCACGAGCGCGATTCCCTATATGTAGTATATCAAAATCGCCGCGCATCAGCAGCCGATTTGCGGCGGCATTTGGGTTATGCAGGTTCAATCCTCACGAGCTCACCCGCGAGCATGTTGGATTCGCGCTGCGCCTAGTCCCGTTTTTACGGCGGTTAGAAAATCGGGTCTGGAGCAGCGAAAAAGCCTGTAAAATATCACTACTGTCCGGTTAAAAAGTCAACAACGGCAACTTATTTTCGTCATCAGCTGACCCGCGACCCTCGCCATCAGGCTGTAAAGCCTGTAAAATAGGCGCTTTCTCGAAGACGGAAACGGACAGGATCTGTAATATCGTGTAGAGTGACGCCTCGAGCCCCCAGTTCCTTCTTGATGATGGCGATGAGGACGTAGGAGTTCCGCGGCTTCAGCATCATGATCGATCGCATCGGGGATCCGCCCGATACGCTGGATCTTGCTGATAACTGGTGTCGCGGCTACGTCGCCGGGATGGCGTTGCGCGCCGATGAATGGGAAGCGACGACCCAAACGCCGGAGATTACGGAATCGCTAACACCGATTCTGCTGCTCGCCGATCCCGAGGAAAAGGCGAAGCCGGATCCGCTCGAGCAGCCTGAAGAGTACGCCGCCGTGATGGACGAACTGGCTCAATCCGCGGTGGACATCTACGAATGGTGGCGCACGCCGCGCACGATTCGCCGTTCGACGCCGAAGGTTTCCGCGAACGCTCCGTGTCCGTGCTGCAGCGGCAGGAAATACAAACGCTGCTGTTCGCGGCCGCGCGCGGTGTCGTTCGCCCTTCGACAGGCTCAGGGTGACACCGATAAGGCTCAGGCGACAGCCCCTGCAGCGTTTAGCACGGGCGCTAACCTACATCGCCGTGTTGCTTAATTGGAGGTTATCCGCTAAACTTCAACTATGGGGCGACGAGAGCAACGGCTCTGGGAGGGCAAGGGTCCCGAGTCCGGCCTGTCGCGACGCAATCGCCAGAGTTGCCGATACGACGTCTACATCCCCGACTACCTGGCCGGCCAGGAGTTCACTTTTGATTCCAGCGCCGCCGCTGACATATCCGACGCCGAGCGCGCTGCCAGAGACCTCGATGCTAAGACGTCAACTTTGGCGGACACGGAGGCGCTTGCCCGCTTGCTACTTCGGGCAGAATCAGTTGCCTCATCGAGAATCGAGGGCCTTGTGGTCGGCGCGCGACGCCTACTGCGCGCCGATGCGGCGCGCAGTAGCGGCGAGGACGGGGCCGATGTAACGGCTGCGGAGGTCCTGGGCAACATTGAAGCGATGACGTACGCGCTTCAAACAGTGCAGGCAGGTTCACCAATCACAGTTCCGGTGCTTCTTGAAACGCACCGGCGACTTCTCCAGGGCACCGTGCTGGGCGAAGATCATGGCGGCCGTATTCGTGATCGACAAAACTGGATCGGCGGAAACTCGTACAATCCGTGCGCTGCCGTATTTGTACCGCCGCCACCAGAGCACGTTGAAGATTTGCTTATAGACCTCTGCGCCTTTTGCAATGAGGATTCGCTTCCACCAGTCGCTCAAGCGGCAATTGCGCACGCGCAATTTGAGAATATTCACCCGTTTGCGGACGGTAATGGCCGCGTTGGACGTGCACTAATTCACATGGTTTTTCGATCCCGGGGTCTGACTCAGCGCGTCAGCCCACCCGTTTCCCTGGTGCTTGCCACACATGTGCAAGACTATTTGGCTGGGTTGCGCGGAACCGCATACGATGGCCCGCGGGACTCTAAAAAGGCCGTAGCCGCCATCAACCACTGGTTAGGAATCTTTGCAGGCGCATGCGCTCGCGCTGCTGCCGATGCGATCGCATTCGAGGAGCGCATTCGTGCTATCCAAAGCGAATGGCGCGCACGCCTGGGCCCCATTCGTTCCGATGCTGCGGCACTAAAGTTGATCGATGTACTGCCTGGTGCGCCCGTAATCACCTTGGCATCGGCGCAATCTATGATCGACCGCAGTTTGCGAGCCACAATAGATGCGATGAAACGCCTTAGCGATGCGGGAGTGGTTACGCCGGCTCACCTTGGTCAACAGCGAAAACAGATTTATGAGACTCGGGAGATCATCGACATCTTTACGGCGCTAGAACGCCAATTGGCTTCGCCGGCAGGGGACACGCAGATCGAGCCACCTGCTCGTCCGGTTCCAGCGCGACGATAAACCTTCGCGAACGCAGGGTCTGCTAAAAAACCGAAGCAGAGTTGCTTCCGGCGTGTTCCTAACCTATTTGTGACAAAATTGAAAACCGTCAAAAGATTTTGTAAACAAAGGATAATACTTTTTGGGATGGCCGGGAGTCGAACACCAAGCTCGGGGATTCCAGCCGATGCCGACCGTTACCGAAAAGTGTTATGCCCTAACGCTTTTCCGCCGCACTGGTTCCCGAACCACCCCTTCCGATTCCGACCGTTTCCAACCCGTCCCTGACAAAATGTGACACGGGAGTCGTTAGCGCGTGCCGTTAACAACGTTGGGCGGCGTGCAGGCGGGGCAGCGACTCGGTAGATGGGAGCGGCACAAAAAAAGTCTAAATGGCTGGCTCCACTCTCCCCTGTGGAAACGGCGGCGAGAAACTGACCCTTTTTCGGCGGTGAGGAATTGACCCCAGTGGGGTCAGTCTTGGCCGCCGTTAGCGTTTTTCCCGCGGCGCTGGCGTATCTTAAGCCGCTGACTTTCGCCGGCGAACTCAAAGACGGCACCGTGGTGGACCAGGCGATCGATCACCGCTGTCGCCGCCATGGGATCCGGAAAGATGTTCGTCCAATCGGTAAACGCGAGGTTGGTGCTGATGGCGACGCTCTGGCGCTCGTACCGGCGCGAGATGACTTGAAACAGCAAGTCGGTCGCCTCGCGTTCGAATGGAATGTATCCGAGTTCATCGATCAGCAGCAGATCGTAGCGTTCCAAGGATCGCAGCTTGCGATCGAGCAGTGCCTCATGCTTTGCCGCGATTAAACCCATGAGCAGTTCGGCGGCGGTGACGAAGAGGACCCGAAAGCCGCATGTACACGCGGCTAATCCAAGCGCCAACAAGCAATGCGTTTTTCCCGTACCTGGTGGACCGATACAGATCACATTGCGGTGCTGCTCGACGAACGCGCAGTCGAAGAGTTCTAAGAACTTGGCTTTAGGGAGTTGTGGCTGCAAGGCGAAATCGAACGATTCGATGGTCTTGATGACGGGGAAGTGCGCGGCGGCTATCCGCGCGCGCACTCCGTTCTCGTGACGTTTGCTCACCTCAAGAGCTGCCAGCTGGGTGAGGTACTCGATGGGTTGAGCAACCTCACCAGCCAAACGCCGGTAGTTGCCGAGCATCGTTGGCAGCTTCAGGCCACGGAGATGCATTTCGAGCAGCGGATGCTGATCCATTACGGCCTCCCTTCGGCCAGCGTCGCCAGATCGTAGCGAGCGAGGTCAACGACCGGTCGTTGCATGCCATCGGGAGCACGCAAGGCCAGGATCGGCGCTGCCGGCGGCAGCGGCGCCGTGCGCTGGCGGACTAACAACGCGATTGCGGCCGGATCGAGCGTTCCGCAGATCAGCGCTTGAGAGACGCACTCGGCGACAACCTCGCTCGAGTATGTGAGCAGCAGGCGTAGAACCGCCACAAAGGCGCGGCTTGCTCGGGCTCGATCGTGAGCCAGCAGGCGATCTCGCAGGGCCAGCAACGGCGCCGGAAGTTTTCCTTGCGCAATGATCTCGGCGCGTTCGATGCTGCGATGTTTGTAGGCGAGCAGCTCGATGGCATGACGGACGTCGAGCATCGTTTGGTGCTTACCAGTACAGCGTTTATGCTCGGCGACGAGCTGCTCGCCGATGATGACGCGAACGCGCTCCTCGAAGAGCTCGAGCACCACATCGCGGTGTGCCCACTGGGTCGGCACCGAGTAGCGGTTGGTATCGCAGATCGCTTCGGCGAACTTGTTGATGCGTGCAATCCGGCGAACGCAGGCGGCCGGAAGTGATGCTGGGAGCGGTCGCAGGCTGGGTCGTTCACGAGCGAACCGCTCGCCGATGGTTTCGCGATGCACCGACGACCGGCGCGCCTCATCGCTCCGGCAGAATTGTTCGAGCGCGAGGTTGAACGCCTCGAGATTCTCGCACTCGGGAATCGGGCGGAACATGTTGTCCTCGACGAAGCCGTTGGCGCCCTCGACGCCGCCCTTTTCGTTGCCTTTCGCGGGGGCCGCGAACTCGACTTCGAGCGCCAGTCCGCCGCAGAAGGCGCGGAAGGCCTCGTTCTCTTCGCGATTGCGGCCGCGCAGAATGCGCGTGACCGCCGTCTTGGCGTTGTCGAACACGCCGACCCTGGGAACGCCGCCAAAGTGCACGACGGCGCCCAAGATACCGGCGAAAAGGGCGACCTGATCCTCGCGCAACGAGACGCGCGCGAAGATCCGACCGCTGTAGCTCAGACGGGCGACGAACAGGTGCACAACGGTAAGCACACCGGCGACGACGAGTTTGACGGGCGTGAAGTCGAACTGCATCTGATCGCCGGGGACATAGAGCGCTCGCACGAAGGCTTCTTTGCCGACGATCTCGCGCCGGCGATTGGCAACGTACTGGCGCAGCGTGCGTTCGCTGATTTCTAGATCCGGATCGACGAACGCGCGTAGCTGGTTGCCAATGCGAACCGCCGTTATCTTCGGCGATCGGCGAATCAAGTTGTCGATGTGGTAGCGGTATGCATCCAGGCGAAGCGTCCGCTTAGGGCTCTGGTATTGCGGCGCTTGCAGCGAGCGGATGTATTTCTTGACGGTGTTCTTGGAAAGGCCGAGCTCACGAGCGACGGTCTTGACCGGCTCGCGATCGCGCACGCAGCGAAGACGAATGGTTTCCCATGTATCCAAAGTAATCAACCTCCTCGGTGCTCCTTTTGGGGAGGGACTTGTTCGTTAAGCCCATCCTTCGAGAGGAGCACCCTCGTTCTGTGAGGGGGTCAATTCTTGGCCGCCGCTAGGGGGTCAAAAGCTAGGTGCCGTTACCACCCCTGCTTCTTCGCGAGAACCACCATCATCATGGCTGCGGCGCCAGCCTAGGAACGTCGAGTTGCTCGCTTATAGGCTTCGTCGTGCGGGTCTAGGGATAAGACCAGAACGCTATGCGCTGCCTCGTCTGTGACAAAGACTGCGCGAAATGTGGCGTTATCGAATTTCAGCTCAGCCGCTCGCGCATCACGAAGCTTTCCCTTCTTTTTCTTGAACTGCTTAGGGTTAGCAGCGAGCGCATCCACCAGTTCGCGCAGGGTGGGTGGAATCCGGGTTTAGCAGGCCGTAGCCGGCTACTTCTTTAGCGACTTGCCTGTGAAGGTTTACGACCCACGGCTTTCTGCCGGCCGGCACGGCTGTATCGTACTTCGTTTGCCTCGTCGATGGCATCGAGAAGGGCTTGCGCGTCAACCAATTCACTCCTCGGCGCGTTTGCCCGTCGCACGAGCTGATCATCATCCACTCTGACAGAGCAAGGCTCGAACAGCTGGTCGAACCGCAGCCGAGGACGACGGCGATTTCTCCAGGATGTCAACGGTGACATTGCCATTGCCGGACTCGATCTTGGAGATGGTTTGCCTTGCGACGCTTGCTCTCTGTGCAAGATCGATCTGAGAGATTCGGTGCTCGGCTCTTTTGTAGACGACATTCCGGCGCAACGCCTCCATAGCTGTCATTTGATTCCTCCATTTTTCGTTTTTGCTTTAACTATAAGGCGGAGTTGCAGTAATTGTCAACTATCAGTAGGCAATTGCCCGGGCGTGCAGCCGTTCGCGCAGTTAAGCTACCGGGCATGCATCGCTAGGAGCAGTCTGGATTGCTCGTCTTGACGCGGGCTGAGCGGACCGTCAGGGCCGCGACCCCGCTCATGTCTGGTTGGGAGGACGACGCCGGCAGGCGTTGTCCGCACAACCACCGGCTTGCGTCACGAAAAGCCCTCTGCGCACGTCACGCCACTGGTACGCGAGTGCGACGTCGCGTGCGGCGATGTGATGCGATAGCGCACGTCGGAGCAACGGAGCTGCAGTGCCGATCACACGCAAAACGTTAGGCGACTGCTACGGCTCTGATAGCGCCTAAGACACATCGTAACGCTGCCGAGCGCGTCCGGCTGCAACGCCGGATCATCCGAGGTAGCACTAACGTAACACTGCGGCCTGAATGGCACTGCATCGGCCCGTGCACGGCAAAAGATCTGCGGAGCACGGGAAAGAGCATCATTCGGCGCTGCAGTGCCTCTCGCCGATCGATTTCGAACGGGAACACGCGGCGTGATCACCAATCAAAAACTATCCACGAAAGTCCGTCAACTCCACTCAGCTTCACGCACTTTTCGCGAGTAGTGCGGCGGGTCTCGGCTCAGCCTCTAACGCGGTTCACGCGTATGTCGAAAATATCAAAGATGCATATTCCGAAGCAGCGGTCCGGGGTGATCTAAATCGCGCCGCCTTTGAGCGCCGTCGCCTCCGCCATCAAACAAAAGCTGAAACCGCTGTTTTAAAAAACATCACCGATTGACCCTACGTGTGCGCCTTTAGGCTCGTTTTGCCGTCGTTGGTTTTGTAACCGAAGCTTTACCTGAGATTTCCCTCGCCCCATGCGCGCCACGCTGCGCGGCGCTGCGCAACTGAGATCGGCCTAGCGCTTAGATCACTAGACGGCTTTTTCGCGCGGTAAAATCAAGAGCAACCGTAGGTTTGCCATTATATGTGCCACAATCGGGGCCACGAGATTACCGCTCAATGCATAGAGACCACCCATGATAAGCCCCGCAACTCCGGTCGATGCGACTCCGCGCCACCCTTGATATATGTGCGCGAGGCCGAATAGTGCAGAACTCATCACAACGATTTCCAACATGTCGATGTGCGGAATCACGACCCTCAAGTAATAAAACAAGAATCCCCGGTACGCCAGTTCCTCGAACACCCCTCCAGCGATAGAGAGCCCTGCCCACAACCGCCGTTCCTCAGTTGAATTTGGAATCAAAGCGCTCGCGCGCTCTTCAACTATTGTTTGAATTTCGGCAGCCTTGCCTCTTTGGAGAACAGCAGTAACTACGAAGAATCCAAAGGCGGCCATGGCCAATCCCCCAGCCAGCCACCAAGAGGACGGTGCGCCCAGTCCAAGACTCGCCGCTGGAATTCCGTCGAAGAGCCACAGAGCGCAGAATAGAAAAATGTTCAGGGTCTGTCTGAATAAGCTGCTTCGAAGGAACCGCGCTTTTGCCTGAGGACTGCCGGCGACTCCGCGAATACGCTCGCGCTGGTGCCGCACGGCCGAAAGAATAGGCAGCGCTAGCAAAAGATAAATTGCCAAGATAAGAGGGTAAATCGCAGCGGCCAGCTTCATCGCAAACATAAGTCTAACCGGACCTAGGTTATAGACGCAATCGTAATGCGCACTTACATCCCCCTCGCCCCGTGCGCGGCGCTGCATTCGGCTTGATATTCGGCTCCATGTCCTCGGCGGCCACTCAAAAGCGGCCACCCGTGGCCACTTGAAAACCGGCCAGAAGTCGGTGGCCACTTGAAAATAGGCCACTGGTAAAGCCGGCCGTCTAGCTCAGACCTCTCGGCGCGAAGAGCGCCGTATGAACGAACTGAGGATGAGCGAACGAACCAAGATCATCGGTCTGCTCAGCATGGGCTTCACACAGCGGCAGATCGAGCGCGAAGCCGGCCACCGTCGGGAAACGATTGCCAAGATCGGCCGTGAGGCCGGGCTGCTGCCGCCAAAATGTGGCAGCTCGGACCCAAAAGCGGCCGAAGTGGCCACCGGCTCTCGGCGATCTGCGGAGCAGCTGCGAACCCTTCCGCGACGTCATCGAGGCGGAGCTGAAGAAAGGCTGCCACGGCGTTTCGATGTACCAGTATCTGGTCGAGGACTGCGGTTACGACGGGGCGTACAACGCCGTCAAGCGATTCGTCGGCAAACTGCGACCCAACGAACCCAAGGTGAGCTGCCGCTTCGAAACGCCGGCCGGTCAAGAAGCGCAAGTCGACTACGGCGAGGGCGCGCCGACACTGCACCCGCGCACCGGCAAATACCGGCGACCGCGGCTGTTCGTGATGACGCTGGGCATGAGCCGCTACTACTTTCCGAAAACCGTGTGGACGTCGTCCAAGCAGACGTGGTGCGAGCTGCACGAAGATGCCTTTGCCTACTACGGTGGCGTGACGGCGATCGTGCGGCCGGACAATCTGCGCGAAGGCGTTCTCGATCCTGACATCTACGATCCGGAACTCAACCAGTTGTACGCGGCGATGCTCGCGCACTATGGCGCGATTGGTTTTCCTTGCCGGCCGTACGCGCCGGACTTGAAGGGCAAAGTCGAATCCGGTATCCATCACGTGCAGCGAGCGCTCAAGGGCAAGCGGTTCGAGAGCACCGCCGAGCAGAACGAATGGCTGCTACGCTGGAACTCCAACTGGGCGGCCACGCGCATCCACGGCACGACAAAACGACAAGTGCGTGCGATGTTTGAAGAGGAGCGCCCACATCTCTTGCCGTTGCCGCCGACGCGGTTTGAGGACTACGAGATCGCTGAGCGACGCGTTCACCTCGACGGCCACATCGAAGTGACAGGCGGCTTACTATTCCGTTCCGCCGCGCTACGTTGGAACCAAGGTTGTCGTGCATATTGGCCGACTTTGGCTGCGGATTCTCGACCCTCAAACGCACCAGCTGATTCGAGAGTACGCGGTAACCGGAAGAGGGCAGCGCCGCACGATCGCCGCCGACCTCCCGAAGCAGACGCCGCTCAAGGTACTCGACTTGGTTGCTCGGATCGCTGAATTCGGGCCGCACTGCGGGGCTTTTGCTCGGGCCGATAAGAACGAGCGCGGCATCCTGGCAGCGCGCACCCTCTTTGGCGTAATCGATCTCATTCGGCGCTACGGGCCGGAAAGCGTCGAACGCGCCTGCGTCTTCGCCGTCGCCGCGGGAACGTGGCGGCTACGGTTTCTTCGCACCTACCTCATACCATCGACCGACGTCGCTCACGGCGGAGCATCGCATCATTCCGCTCATCGATACCTACCAGCAGCACTTCACCACCCTTGTACAAGGAGATCCGTATGACCACTGAAGAGCCGACGAGCCTTACGGCAGTTGCGACTGGGCGGCATGGCCGATACTGTCAGCGTTCGCGCTCAGCAGGCTCGCGCCGATAATCTCGGCCCGCTCGACTTCTTAAACCTGCTCGTCCACGACAAATAGAGCGTCGAAGAGATCGCCTTGTCGAACGGCGCGTCAAGAGCGCGGGCTTCCGAGATCGAAAGACGCTCGACACCTTCGATTGGAAGTTCCAACAACTCGATCGATCGCGCGCTAATCTTACTAGCTGCCACCGCACGCTTAGTCGAGCAGCGGCGCGACTGCCTTATTTTAGGAAACCCCGGGAGCGGGATTCGCATCTCTCGCAGGGCATCGGCATGGCGGCCATCCTCGCCGGATTCCGTGTGCTCTATCGCGAGGCACACGTGCTCTTCGAAGCGGCGTGCTCGACGGCAGCGATTGGGCAATCGCCCTCAAGCGATCGCGGCCTACAGCGAGATTCCGTTGCTGATCATCGACGATTTGGGTATGCGCAAACTGCCGATGGCGGCCGCGGAAGATTTGCTCGAGATCGTGATGCGACGCTACAAACGCGCCTCGACGATGATTACGTCGAATCGACCACTTGAGGATTGGCCGAAATTGTCCGGCGATACACCGGCGGTTGCTGCATTTCTCGATCGCTTGATGCACCACAGCCACCTAATCGAGATTCGTGGCAAGAGCTACCGCCTTCACGAATCCAGCGTTGCTGCCAGGGCACGCAAGGTTCAGACACCAACGTAAAGAAGGACCCGACTAAACTTCCTTCTGCGCTAGACGGCACCATTTGGCCGGTTTTGAAGTGGCCATGGGTGGCCGGTTTTCAAGTGGCCACTGAGGCCATGTGCGACGTGCTCCGCGCCAACATGGACACGATCAAGCGCCTCGGCCACACCGATATCCGCGTAACGGCCGAGCGTTATATGCGTGTCTGTCATAGCCGAGCACCCAAGCCGCCAAGCGTGCGCTGCAAGAGCGTCGTAGTCGCTGGCCGTTTGGATCCGCCCATCCAGAAGGTGCCTACCCCACAAGCATGTGCTGCTCCGGGAAAGGAGATGTTCTGGTCGGCCCTGGGGTGCGGTGTTCCGGCAAGAGTCGTACAGTGTGCATCGGCCAGCGATGCAATTGCCTGTATTTGCCGCGTACTCAGTGCATGGGCTTACCATTTAGGCGTGCGAGAGTTCGCGCACCTCGATGACCAGCTCGCCGGCGCTCCCGTGGCGTTGCACGATCTCCACGTCGGTTCCTAACCGCGCAAGGATGTTTAGGAGCCGATCGGTCGAGTAGCGTGAGCCGCGGCCGTGCTGAATCCTAGATATGTCAGCTTGATTCAAGCCCGTAGCTTCTCCCGCGTCCTTTTGCGAGAGGCCTCTACGTTTCATAACAGCGTTGATGACGTTCATCAGCCGCGCCTTGCGGAGACGTTCCTCGGGATTCGGTAAGCCGAGCTTGCTGGAAAACGTTCCCAGCTCCGATTTCAATCTCCACTTCGTCGTTTCTCTT
>CAWJPI010000002.1:0-566956 GCA_963844705.1 Vulcanimicrobiota bacterium
CACTTGTTCGCTTCCGCCTTATTTTACGCGGGTTTGCGGGGCGACGGTGTTTTCGCTACACCGTTTACTACACGAATCGCCGGGGCTAGGCGCTCCGGACGGCCTGATGAGGTGGTGGTTGAGCAGCTTCGCGGCTGCCCTTCGTTGCTCGTCCATGATATGGGTATAGACATCGCCGTTACGTTAATCCCCGAATGCCCGAGCAGTTCACTCGCGGTCTTCAATGGGACGCCGGCGGCGAATGCCAATGAAGCATATCCGTGGCGTAGATCGTGTAACCGTGTTGCGGGCAACTTCTTGCGCGGACAAGACGCGAGAACTGACGCGAGAGCTCGTTCGGGTTCCAGCGCGAGCCGTCGTAGCGGTCGAACACGACCCCTTCTGCACCTCGGTTCCCAATGCCGAGGAGTCGGTGGCGCTCTTCCTGTTGCTCGCGATACACTCGTAGCGCCGTCACAACAAAGTCCGGCATAGATACATCACGGCGCGACCCTTTCGTCTTGGGAGCCTTCGTGATGATCCTACCGTCGAGTAGAGCAGCGGACTGCCGCACGCGGAGCACGGCTTTATCGAGGTCGATGTCGCACCAACGAAGTGCGCACAGTTCGCCTCGGCGCAGCCCTGTCCCGATCGCCGCGATCACGGCGGCTTCGATTTCGGTACCCTTAGCGGCCTTGAGAAGCTTCCGCACGCGCTCGCCGTCGAACGCGACGTCCTCACGGTCCTCTACGAGCGGCGGCTCGACATTCGCGCGATGTTCCGAACACCTTCGTAGTTCTTGGAACCCCATGCGAGCACAGATCGCACCCGAATGAGAATGTTCCGCTTCGTGCGACCACACAGCGGTTGACCCTTCCGCTTTCGCGTTGAGCAATCGCGCGCATATCCAGAATGCGCTCGACGTGCTCCCGGGTTAGCTTATCAAGACGAACGTTGCCGATCTTCGGGCGCACGTGTTGATTGATCGTGCGCCGATAGAGTGCTAGCGTCGTCTCCTGCAAGCGGCCTTTGCGCGCATCGAAATAACGGTCGAGCAGGTCCCCAAAGGTATCTTTGGGTGCTTCAAACTCGCCCGCCTCGATCGCGTCGAGGCGCTTCCCGAGAAGCCGGCGTGCTTGCGCCTCGCTCTTTACGGAGTCGTTTCGTAGTGCTGTTTGCGCTTGCCATCGAGTAACGGGGCTCGTCGTAGATGAGCATCCACTTTCCCGATGGCAAGAGCTTTACGCTCCCTTTTTTCAAGGTATCTCTCCTTTCGCCGCTCTCGGTGGAGCGGTGCGCTCGACTTCGTCCTGCTTGGAGAGCAGTCTTTCAAGCGCGGCGATCGGGACGACGTAGCGCGTTGGCCTGCCATCGCCTTTCCGCTCGCCGAAGGCGATGGTCGGAAGGGTTCCGGTACGCGCTGCTTCGTAGGCCTGATTACGCCGATGCCGAGGATTTGGGCGGCCTCGGCGATCGTCACGGTACGCTTGCCGTACCGATTGATTTCATAAGCGTTCGTCCTGCTGAGCGATCTTGACGAGTCCGATGCGAGCACCGCCTTGGGACACCAAATAAAAAAACCGAGCTGTGCTCGGGCTTTTTGCACGCATTATTATGCGGGCGTAAATCGCGCGTTGTCGTGTACCACGATTATCCTACGCGGCTGCGACTCCGTCAACTAGGTGCGTTGACGCAAGACGCCGTGTACGGCCCCGCCGTACGAAGGTCGAACCAGCAGCCCCCAATCCGCTTGCCGCTAGTTCCGGCTACCGCGCTAGCGCATCCCGCGTTCAAGGCGACCGCTAACGCGGCTCCGCTTCGCTTCGGCCTTGAGCGCGGGTCCCGGCGCGCGCGGTTCCGCCGGCGGGCGGCAGTCCATCTGTCGGGCCGCAGGAGGACCAGATGATTTCGGTTTACGGCACAACGTTCGCGCACGTTAGTGAGATCTCGCGTGGCATGCTCGTCCGGCGCCTCGCCGGATTTCATGTCGTTGTCAACGTCAAGTCCATTGAGGACTGCGGCGTTCGCCTTTGGTTGAGCGATGGAAATACCATTACACTCGGCCGCGAGGGCCTAGTCGAGGTAGCGCGATAAGCGCGAGTCGACCGGCCGGTGCTGCGCAAATGCCGATGACTAGCCGGTGGTATCTAGGCTGGTATATCGCGGCCGCTGACGAGACTTGGTAAAGGTAACGCCGGCGGTGAAGCATCCGACGAGGACACGTTCAAAAGGTGCGGGATCGAACGAATCGAGGCCCTGGAGAAACTGCACGAAACCGAGAGCTTGGAATGGAGTGATGACCGACTCGACAGCGATAGAAAGCCATACTGGATAGCCCTCACTATAATCAGCGAACTTTGCCTTTTTCTTGGTCACGAGTCGTTCGAAGATCTGCAAGGTGGCCTGATGATTCGACGTCGCCAGGGCCGGGCGCAGAGAGAAGCGGGGTGGTCCGTCCGCACTCAGGTATGCCAGGCATGCGCCCAGCTTCTTCAGCGTTGAATACTCGGAATCGGCCGGCCACAAAGTCACAGAGGGCTCGCGTCGCCGCACAATATCTTGCATGAATGAAACGAACTCGTCTGCTGCCGAGGCGACATCGCCCCAAGTCGGGTCGGCTCCCGGATAGAGACGCGCGCTGAATTCGCCGCCAGTGACGCCAGGTATCCCGCGGACAAGACGAGCTTGGACTTCCGAGTGAATGCCTGTCACCGCATTGAGCAAACGTTTTTCGCGCTCGTCAACGACATTACCGAGTTCAATGCGAACCAGACTACCGCTGGCGGTGGTCGCCTCGAAGTCGGCAGTGGGAACCGATCGTGGAGCCAGTGATGTCACTGTGCGTACTTCCCGATCCGCGTCGCAACCGATGAGCGAGATGGCTAGCCACTGCAGCTCGGTGAAACGTTTAGCGCTTTCTTTGCCGCTGGCAGCATCCAACTCGTAGTCGCCTAAAGGTCGACCGTCAACGATGAGTGATTTTAGGCGCAACCGGCGTCCTGCGGCGTAGTCAGGCGCACCACTCACGTCAACTTTGGTGGCTTCGACGTAGTCGGCGAGCGTTTTCGGCGTATCAGGCATCTTCTTCATGGCAACGAGATCGTCGACGCGCGTGGCCTAGCTGAAAAGTTCCACTATCGCGTCGCAAAATAAGACAAACTTCAAGGCTTCCTCGGAATTCGCGCTAAAGGCCCCTCGCCTTCCGCCCACTCGAGACCAGTAGCGGTGAATCAGCACTCTTCATGCAAGAGCGCTAGCCTCTGCTTGATGGACCGGTAACAGGGCGCGGGGGAAGGCCAGGGGCTGTCTTCAGCTTGCAAATGTGGCATCAGTGTTTTAATATGACCTTGATGTCGTTGACGCCGGAACTCTGCCGCGCCGGACGCGCCTTGCTCGCTTGGACTCAACGCGATCTCGCTAATCGCGCGCACGCGGCCGTCTCAACGGTTGCGGATTTTGAGCGCGGCAAGCGTACGCCCATCGCAAACAGCCTCGACGCGCTTAGAGAGGCATTAGAGGCTGGCGGCATTCGCTTTGATGGCGGTTCCGCGACCCTGACGTCCGGGACGGCGACGTTCCCCGCACTGGCCGGCGGACAGCCGACGCGCTGGGTCGATGCTGCGGATCTTACGGGTTGGGCAGATCGTCGCGATGGCCAGTCGGGTCTGCCGGAACTGATCAGCAGGCTGATCCTCGCATCGGCAGGCACAGACGCGAGACCGCACTTTCCCGCCAGCGAGAGCGTCCAGCGCGGCGGATGGGATGGCTGGTCCGAATCGCCGCGCGCCGTTGACGACCTGCCCGCCGGATCGGTCGGGTGGGAATTAACCGCCCAGCGCGAGCGTATCAAACAGAAGGCGCAGGACGATTTCGAGAAGCGCGCGGCCGCGAGCGATCCGGCGACGCGCGCGGCGACGACATTTGTGTTCGTTGTGATGCGGACGTGGCCCGACAAAGATGTGTGGGCTGCAGAGCAGCGCAAGCGCCGCATTTTCGCCGACGTGCGTGCGCTCGACGTCGACAACCTCGTTCACTGGCTCGACGCATACCCGGGCGTTCAAGGATGGCTCGCCGAGAGAATCGGAAAGCGCCCGCGTTCCGGCGTCGCTTCGCTCGAGGAGATGTGGCAGCGCTGGTCGCTCGCGACGAACCCGCCGCTTCCCGAACGCATCGTGCTCGCGGGTCGGGACGTCGAGGCGACGCGCGTTCACGAGTGGCTGAAGAATCCGCCTTCCGTGCTCACCGTTCGGGCAGCAACGACGGAGGAAGCTGTCGCCTTTTTGTGGGCCGCGATTTCGGTGCTGCCGGAGGAAACTCGCGACGCCTACTTGATGCACGCACTCTACGCGCAATCCGACGACGCCGTGCGTGAACTGAGCGTCGCGATGAAAGCCTTGATCGTCGTGATGGACGGCGAAAGTCCGGGTTTCGCGCAAAGCGTCGCCGCCAAGGGACACTATGTCTACGCGATGCTCAGTCCGAGCGGTGGGACGAAGAGCGATGTTCTGCTCGCGAGTGTGCGCAAGTACGACCTCGAAGACGCGCTGGAATCGATTGGAGCGGAGAGGGATGCGACGAGTGTATTAGGCGCGGAAACTGAACGTGGAAGGGCGCGTGCGCTCGCGATCCGATCTGGTGGAAGCATCGCAACACTGCGCCGGATCATGGCGAACCAGACAATGCCGCCGCCACGCTGGGTTGAAACGACGCCACCGGCAGCGTTGCGGGCATTGCTTTTGGCCGGCGCATGGGATGAGGCATTCGAAGGCGATCGAACGATGATTGCAACACTTGCCGAACGCCCGTACCATGATGTCGCGCGTGATCTTGAACCTCTGGCGAGCGGCGTTGACGCACCACGTCGACGCTCCGGTACAAAATTGCGGCTCGTGTCACCCCTCGACTCGTGGCTGCTGCTCGCACCGCGCTTCACAAAGGCTGACGTCGACGCGTTCTTCGACATCGCGCACAAAGTGTTGCACGAAATTGACGAGCGCTTCGGACAGCGCGGGCGTTCGCAGCTCCTTGCGTTCGGTGAGCGGAAGCCGGCGCATTCGCGCGAGTTGCGTCGCGGCATCGTCGAGGTGCTCGACATCATGGCGATGTTCGGTGATCACGCGCCTAAGCATCTCTTCCTCGCCGAACGTGTCGATGGTTTTGTGCGCGAGCTTTTTAAGGATGCTGACGCGCCATTATGGTGGTCGCTCCGCGACAACCTCCCGGGTCTGGCTGAAGCCTCGCCAGATTCATTTCTCGATGCAATTGAAGCATCGCTAGATAAGACGAACGCTCCCGTGACGGCGCTGCTGCATGGCGACAGCGACGGCATCTTCGCGCGCGACTATGTTTCGGATCTCACATCTGCGCTTGAGCGGCTTGCGTGGCCTAGCCGGTACTTCCCGCGCGCGATCTCAGTGCTCGCCCGACTCGCGGCGAGAGACGCTAAGGAAAATCGCCACGGCAACCGGCCCGCGGCGACCCTTCGACAGATTTTCTTGCCGTGGATGCCACAAACGTTCGTTCGGCTTGAAGATCGTCTCACGGTCCTTGACACAATGCGGCGCGAACAGCCGGACGTCGCCTGGAAGCTCATGGTGTCTCTGCTGCCAAAGAGCCACGACACATCGTCGTACTCGTCGCAGCCAGTCTGGCGGCGTGTGGTCGACGAAAAAGACAATGACGACGAAGAGGAAGCGGACGTAGAAGCGGAGCTCGCTACGCCGCAACTCTTGCAGATGAGCGCTGATCAGATCTTCAAATGGCTGCTCGAGGATGCGGGCTGCGATACCGTTCGGTGGAACGAGCTTTTCGGCAATTTGATCGGCCTGTCAGTTGAACAACAGGAACAGGCCGCAGTGCGGCTCCTCGACATCGCGCGTCAGATGGATAAAGAAGACGATCGACTCGCCGCCCGCGATTTCATCCGCGGCATTCTGAACCGTCATCGCGAATTTGCTCATACGTTCTGGGCGATGCCAGAGTCGGTGCTCAATCCGCTCGAAGAAGCCTACGTGCTCCTCGCGCCAGCGAGCATTGTTGATCGCGAGCGCTGGGTCTTCGACAATCGCCCGACGCCGCCGCTTTCCGAGCCGGGTCACGACCTTAAGAGAATGGAGCAACGCGACCATGCGAATCGGTTTCGCGTCGCGCGCGAACTCGTCGCGCTCGGCTACGTCGATCTGATCTTCGCCATGGCTTCGTCTGTTGAGAATCCGGTCGTGCTCGGCATGGCGCTGATCGACGCTGGCATCGCTGGGCCGCTTCGGGAGGCGGTCCTCGAGCGCGCGTGCCGGTCAGAGGATGCGAAATCGGCTGAACTCGGCCGTGGGATGGTCCTTGCCGGAGTACCTGAGCTCGGCGCCGACTGGGCAGCAGCGATCGTACGTGTAGCAGTCACTGCGGAGTGGCCGTCGTCGGCGACCGCGGTTGTGCTTCGGGGTATGCCGGCGACGTCGCAGACGTGGGGGCTTGCGCGCGAAGCCGGACCTGATGTCGAAAAGCGGTACTGGGAGTCGATCCCATGGTTGTTCTTGATCCACAGCGATTCGGAGGATCTCCTCGTCGCGGCTCAGGCGTTGCTCAACGCCGGCCGTTTTATCGAATCGGTTGCGCTGATCGGTCAAACTGGCCCGGCAAAGTACCCGTCTGACCTCCTCCTCCGCGCGATGACCGCCGCCGGCCCGCCCCTCGGCAAGCGTCGCGATCACAACGACGATGCGATGCTGTCGCACTATTGCGGACTCATTTTCGATCGGCTCATTGCGGATGAAAGCGTTGACCGAGACGTCCTTCTCAAACTTGAGTGGACTTACTTCGGATTGCTGCACTCGTCGGGACGGGAAGCGCAACTGCTCCAAGAGGGCCTTGCCGCGAGCGCCGAGTTCTTTTTGACGGTCGTTTCGACCGTGTACCGGGGCGAGGGTGAGGACGATGCCGACGCTAGTGAAGAAGAAGTTGCGCGCCGCAGCGGCATCGCAACCCAGAGCTACACGTTGCTCGATTCATGGTCGAAGGTTCCTGGATCGAGGGAAGACGGCATGATCGACGGCGACGCGCTGGACGCATGGGTGAAGACAGCACGCGAGCTTGCAGTGTCCGCGAAGCGCATTGCCATCGTCGACCAGCAAATCGGCACGATTCTCTCGGTAGCAAAGCCAGACGCGTACGGCGACTGGCCGCCGAAGCAAGTACGCGATGTGATCGAACGGGTGAAGAGCAAAGAGCTCGAACTTGGATTTCAAATCGGGACTCGCAACCGCCGCGGTGCGACCTCGCGTGGACCGCTCGACGGCGGCGAGCTCGAACGCGACTTGAAGAGTCACTACGATGCGCTATCCAAGAAATTCCGCATCGCTGCGCCACGTACCGCGCGGGTTCTCCGAGAAATCGGAGGCGACTATAAAGTCGAGGCAGTATATTTTGATCAGTTCTCGGATGCTGTCGACCTGATCTAAGCCTCTCAGGCAGCACGTTATAAACTAACTCGAAAGCGATATCGATTCCCGTTGACGCACGCTCAGATCTCCATATTCTCGCCGGAACTCCGCGACAGACAAATCGTCGAAATCAAACGTCTCTCCAACGCCACCGAGAGAACGCAGCCGCATCCCCGATTCCGGCGCCGCCCACCGGACAAGGCTACCGCGCTCGCGCCTGTCTAAACGGCTCCATCGTGCGCTGCTGGGCAATCGAGTAGCCGAAACGTGGCAGCCGCCGCAACCGTCGTCTCCGATCCTCGCGCTGCGCGCTGCGGTCTCCGTCTCGGCGCTAACGCGCCGCAGTTGCCCCGGTTGCCGCGCTTCGGCTCAGGCCACTGCATTAGCAGCGCCCGTTGGAGCCAAGCCTGTCACG
The DNA here is from genome assembly GCA_963844705.1 of Vulcanimicrobiota bacterium. Classification (GTDB taxonomy): domain Bacteria; phylum Vulcanimicrobiota; class Vulcanimicrobiia; order Vulcanimicrobiales; family Vulcanimicrobiaceae; genus Cybelea. Next base: position 7,831 of record CAWJPI010000002.1, read on the forward strand.
TAAAGGATATGGGGCTTCGACGCGCCGCTCAGGCGCCAATAGTTCGCGCGCGATAGACGCGCGAGGAGGATACGGTCATGATCGAAGGGACCCCACTAAGCCAGCTGGCCCAGCAACTGATCGCCGAACGCCAGAAACAGCGCGACTTCGTCGCAGACACGCGCCGGCTCACCCCGCATCCGGTGGGTGCAGGGGTGAGCATCGAGCTTCAGCACACCGACGGCACAACCGCCGTCGCGCCCACACGGTTCGCACTCGGCCAGATTGCGAGCCACTACAAGATCCCAATGGCCTACATCGATCGGATGACCCAAGCCGGGGCCGGGCCGCTACTTGCGCAGAACCTCGCGTACTGGTTTGCCGAGCAGCCGTCAACGAGGCTGCTGCGGACACGCACTGGGGAAACCGGAGAGCTACGCGCATTTCTGTCACGCCGGTACCGTCCGCTGGATAACTACGAGCTCGCCGAAGCCGTGATCCCGCAACTTGAGCGGCCTGGCGTGCACGTCGTGTCAGCCCGGATCACTGATACTCATTTCTACCTTCAGGCGACCAGCGACCGCGTTACCGCGGAAGTCCGCCGAGGCGACATCGTGCAGGCTGGCGTGGTAATCGCGAACAGCGAGGTGGGGGCATCGTCGCTGCGGATTTCGCCCATGGTTTATCGATTAATCTGCACGAACGGCTTGATCTCGGGATCCGAGCTTCGCCAGCACCACGTCGGCAGAGGAATCGATCCTGCCGATGATGGAGCATCGGAGTTCTACAGGGATGAGACATGCAGGGCCGTCGATCGAGCGTTCTGGCTGAAGGTCGTTGATACCGTCGATGCCGCGATGAACGAAGCGCTCTTCGGTCAACTGGTCGACAAGCTTCGCGTGGCGGCGGGCGAGTCGCTCGATGCAAAGCCGAGTGGGATCGTGGAAGTCGTCGCTCGGCGATTCGGCTTGACCGAGGTCGAGCAGGACGGCGTGCTCCACCAACTCGCACTCGGCGCGGACTGGACTCGCTACGGGGTCGTCAACGCCGTAACACGTATCGCGGAAGATTCTGCGACCTACGATCGCGCGGTTGAGCTCGAGCGCATCGGTGGCGCGGTCTTGGATCTGCCGGCTTCGGCGTTCAGTCACAACTGAAGGAAAGGCGATGGTCTCGGCGACGCCGCTGACGAAGGCCGAGGAGGTTTCGTACTCCCCGGTGGAAACGGCGGCGAGAAACTGACCCTTTTTCGGCGGTGAGGAATTGACCCCAGTGGGGTCAGTCTTGGCCGCCGTTAGCGTTTTTCCCGCGGCGCTGGCGTGTCTTAAGCCGCTGACTTTCGCCGGCGAACTCAAAGACGGCACCGTGGTGGACCAGGCGATCGATCACCGCTGTCGCCGCCATGGGATCCGGAAAGATGTTCGTCCAATCGGTAAACGCGAGGTTGGTGCTGATGGCGACGCTCTGGCGCTCGTACCGGCGCGAGATGACTTGAAACAGCAAGTCGGTCGCCTCGCGTTCGAATGGAATGTATCCGAGTTCATCGATCAGGAGCAGGTCGTAGCGTTCCAAGGATCGCAGCTTGCGATCGAGCAGTGCCTCATGCTTTGCCGCGATTAAACCCATGAGCAGTTCGGCGGCGGTGACGAAGAGGACCCGAAAGCCGCGTGTACACGCGGCTAATCCAAGCGCCAACAAGCAATGCGTTTTTCCCGTACCTGGTGGACCGATACAGATCACATTGCGGTGCTGCTCGACGAACGCGCAGTCGAAGAGTTCTAAGAACTTGGCTTTAGGGAGTTGTGGCTGCAAGGCGAAATCGAACGATTCGATGGTCTTGATGACGGGGAAGTGCGCGGCGGCTATCCGCGCGCGCACTCCGTTCTCGTGACGTTTGCTCACCTCAAGAGCTGCCAGCTGGGTGAGGTACTCGATGGGTTGAGCAACCTCACCAGCCAAACGCCGGTAGTTGCCGAGCATCGTTGGCAGCTTCAGGCCACGGAGATGCATTTCGAGCAGCGGATGCTGATCCATTACGGCCTCCCTTCGGCCAGCGTCGCCAGATCGTAGCGAGCGAGGTTGACGACCGGTCGTTGCATGCCATCGGGAGCACGCAAGGCCAGGATCGGCGCTGCCGGCGGCAGCGGCGCCGTGCGCTGGCGGACTAACAACGCGATTGCGGCCGGATCGAGCGTTCCGCAGATCAGCGCTTGAGAGACGCACTCGGCGACAACCTCGCTCGAGTATGTGAGCAGCAGGCGTAGAACCGCCACAAAGGCGCGGCTTGCTCGGGCTCGATCGTGAGCCAGCAGGCGATCTCGCAGGGCCAGCAACGGCGCCGGAAGTTTTCCTTGCGCAATGATCTCGGCGCGTTCGATGCTGCGATGTTTGTAGGCGAGCAGCTCGATGGCATGACGGACGTCGAGCATCGTTTGGTGCTTACCAGTACAGCGTTTATGCTCGGCGACGAGCTGCTCGCCGATGATGACGCGAACGCGCTCCTCGAAGAGCTCGAGCACCACATCGCGGTGTGCCCACTGGGTCGGCACCGAGTAGCGGTTGGTATCGCAGATCGCTTCGGCGAACTTGTTGATGCGTGCAATCCGGCGAACGCAGGCGGCCGGAAGTGATGCTGGGAGCGGTCGCAGGCTGGGTCGTTCACGAGCGAACCGCTCGCCGATGGTTTCGCGATGCACCGACGACCGGCGCGCCTCATCGCTCCGGCAGAATTGTTCGAGCGCGAGGTTGAACGCCTCGAGATTCTCGCACTCGGGAATCGGGCGGAACATGTTGTCCTCGACGAAGCCGTTGGCGCCCTCGACGCCGCCCTTTTCGTTGCCTTTCGCGGGGGCCGCGAACTCGACTTCGAGCGCCAGTCCGCCGCAGAAGGCGCGGAAGGCCTCGTTCTCTTCGCGATTGCGGCCGCGCAGAATGCGCGTGACCGCCGTCTTGGCGTTGTCGAACACGCCGACCCTGGGAACGCCGCCAAAGTGCACGACGGCGCCCAAGATACCGGCGAAAAGGGCGACCTGATCCTCGCGCAACGAGACGCGCGCGAAGATCCGACCGCTGTAGCTCAGACGGGCGACGAACAGGTGCACAACGGTAAGCACACCGGCGACGACGAGTTTGACGGGCGTGAAGTCGAACTGCATCTGATCGCCGGGGACATAGAGCGCTCGCACGAAGGCTTCTTTGCCGACGATCTCGCGCCGGCGATTGGCAACGTACTGGCGCAGCGTGCGTTCGCTGATTTCTAGATCCGGATCGACGAACGCGCGTAGCTGGTTGCCAATGCGAACCGCCGTTATCTTCGGCGATCGGCGAATCAAGTTGTCGATGTGGTAGCGGTATGCATCCAGGCGAAGCGTCCGCTTAGGGCTCTGGTATTGCGGCGCTTGCAGCGAGCGGATGTATTTCTTGACGGTGTTCTTGGAAAGGCCGAGCTCACGAGCGACGGTCTTGACCGGCTCGCGATCGCGCACGCAGCGAAGACGAATGGTTTCCCATGTATCCAAAGTAATCAACCTCCTCGGTGCTCCTTTTGGGGAGGGACTTGTTCGTTAAGCCCATCCTTCGAGAGGAGCACCCTCGTTCTGTGAGGGGGTCAATTTGGCCGCCGCTAGGGGGTCAAAAGCTCGGTGCCGTTACCACCCGGCCTTGTTCATTCGACGCCGTGCGCGGGCGACTCGTAATGCGGTGTCATAGACAACGACTCTAAATATGATGGGGATACGGAACCAATCTTTACCGGCTGATCGTTGATCGCCCTTTAGGTACGCGTGCGAGCCAATACTCGACGCCATCAAGTGCGATCCGCTGACGTCGCCGGCTGAGTCGCGGCGAGAAGAGCTCGCCTCGATCGTCAAAGTACGTTAGCAGCCACGCGAGAAGGCGGGCGCGATCGTCAGGATGGAGCGGTTTGAGTGCCTCCTTGGCCACTGTCGGGTCCGATCGTTCGAACTGAGTCGGCCTCACCATAGGCGAACAGGTGTTCGGATGGCTCAACGTGAAGCCTTCCTGCTTTGATGGATTCGGCGATTCTGCGCAGACGGTTCATGGATACCGCCGTTGCGGATGTTTTGCGCGCGGCTGAAGGGAACTCCTTAGTGGGTTCCGCGACTCTCGCGCTCTGCGTTCTAGATTATCTCGCGTATCTTAGGCCGCGAGCGACGGGTAACAAGGCGAACTATAAGGAGCTCGTCGCGGATTATCTCGCCCAAATCAACTCGAAGTACAACCCTAGCGAGATCTATGCTTGGCGATGTGCCATGGTGCATACGTACGCCGAAGCACGTGCATTAGCAGAGGCCGGGCTAGATGGGTACCTAATGCAGCACCGTGACCCAGGGTTTCACCTGTCGTCACGCCGCTCCCGAACTCTGCTGATCAACGTCGATACGTTTGTTGCGGATGTCGTCTGGGCCGCACATACATTCTTCAACGATCTCAATGGCGATGCTGATGTCGAGCGGCGGGCGAATCGCTTGCTAATCGTCTCCGGTGGAACAATCGACCTCCTGGCCAGCTATTCTGAAGCCTTGCCAGCCGCCATGCCGCACGAATCATTGCACGTAGCCCTGCGGCAACTTGATACTATCTCCCCGGATCTGGAGCGTCTGCGCCGCGACGTGACGGCGATTTACCCGCCCCACCCGCTTCTGTTTCGGTCGGATAGCACGCTTATGTCACCACCAGTCTCGGGCTCCGCGTGATTATATAACGAAGCGCTGCACCCGTGCGCTGGTTCTCTCGTTGCCACGACACGCTGAGCCTAAGTGGCAATCCTAAAAATAGGGGTGGGCAGGTCTACGATCTTCTTGGCGTAGTTTAATCAAATGCGGATCGGGCGCACGGATGTTACATAGGTTACAGCGGATTTTCGGCCGATGGTCTATTTGCGGTTTGCCCAAGGAGGGTCAACCCCGGTAATCTGAGTCGGCGCCGAAGATCTATTCCGCGTTGTCGATGGCAAGGTACACTTGGGGGAGTTGATTCGCAAAAAGGCTCGGCATGCGGGCGAAGGCGGCGAAGCATTCGCATCTGCAAGGGACTTATTCTCAAAACGTAATCTTGGCGTCACGGAGTGAAAGTGCGCAGGCAAGCTCCTTGAGGACGCGCCTTCAAAATGGCGGGAGGCAAGTGGGGGAGCATGCCCCGCCGAATCCTTGATCAAGCGAGCGCCGGTCAGGCCTGACGTGTAGGTAAAGCAAGCAAGCGGTTTTGCGATGGCCGAGCTGCGCGGCGGAACTTCTGGCCAAAAGGGAGATAGATGCAGGGCGAGCTCAGGCGCGATGACGAGATCACCTCTTCAGTAGATCGCTTCTTCAGCGATCCCATTCTAAATTCGCCTTACGAATATCCGCAACGGCACTGGGAGCTTGACGAACAAGGTCAGCCGACGCAGTGCATCATCGAAGGACGTCGCCGAGCTGAATTTGTTACGCCGATCCCAAAGCCAAAAAAGCAAAAACGCGCTATTGCACAAGGCGCGTTCGTTTTTGATGAGGGGCGCGGCCTCTCGACCGAAGCGCAGCAGTACGACCCAACTTCCAACATTAACGAGATTCGCCGGCAGGTCTGACGAGTGGCGGCAGCGGTCGAACCCCGCAGATTGGCATGTGACACCCGAGACGGCGCGCCTACTTCAGCACTGGCGCAATTATACGTTTTAGCAGCATTCGACCATTCTTTTGCCAGGTCGAAGCCGTCGAGACGCTGATATGGTTAACCGAAGTGGCTCCTCACGAGGGTAGTCGCGCCAAAGGCGCCCTGGAGTGGATCAACAACGCCAACTTCGCCGCCAACCCTGAACTATTGCGGCTCGCACTCAAACTTGCCACGGGCGCGGGCAAGACGACTGTCATGGCAATGATTATTGGCTGGCAAACGGTGAACGCAGTTCGCCATCCGCAGAGCAAGCGTTTTGCGCGAGGATTCCTTGTCGTTACGCCTGGGCTCACGATTAAAGACCGCCTTCGTGTGCTCCAACCGAACGATCCCGACAGCTACTACGCCAGTCGCGAGCTCGTCCCAGGCGACATGCTCGAAGACATTAACCGCGCCAAGATCGTTATTACGAACTACCATGCGTTCAAGCTGCGCGAGCGCTTGGAACTCTCCAAAGCAGGGCGGTCCCTCCTCGAAGGACACGGCGGTGAGTTGAACACGTTGGAGACGGAAGGGCAGATGCTCCAGCGCGTCATGCCGGAGCTGATGGGGATGAGAAATATCCTCGTCCTCAACGACGAGGCACACCATTGCTATCGAGAGAAACCTGGAGTAGAGGACGAAGGTGAGCTAAAAGGCGACGAAAAGGCTGAGGCTCAGAAAAATAGGGAAGCCGCCCGCGTCTGGATTTCAGGCTCGAAATCGTTAAAGACAAACTTGGCGCGCGGATTGTCGATCTATCGGCGACGCCATTCTTCCTCAGCGGCTCCGGCTACGCAGAAGGAACGCTGTTCCCCTGGACCGTCTCTGACTTCTCGCTGATGGACGCGATCGAGTGCGGGATCGTGAAACTACCCCGTGTTCCGATCGCGGACAACATTCCGGGCGGCGAGATGCCGATGTTCCGTAACCTCTGGGAACACATTCGCCGGCATATGCCGAAGAAGGGCCGCGGAAAGGGCAACGCGCTCGATCCCCTGAGCTTACCAGCGCAACTGCAGACAGCGCTCGAAGCACTCTATGGGCATTACGCAAAGACGTACGACTTGTGGCAGAAGGGTGGCATCAACGTTCCCCCGTGCTTTATCGTCGTTTGCAATAACACTTCAACGTCAAAGCTCGTGTACGACTACGTCTCGGGGTTCTTCGAGAGAACGACGACGGATCGACTACTACTTGCCGGGGCGACTCGAACTCTTCCGCAATTTTGACGAACACGGGAACCCGTTGCCGCGCCCCAATACGCTGCTCATCGACAGTGAGCAACTTGAGTCCGGCGAAGGGCTAGATCCGAACTTCCGAAGCATGGCATCCGACGAGATAGAGCGGTTCCGCCGGGAAGTTTTCGAGCGCGGCGGCAGACTGGCGAGACAGGGTGGCAAAGAGCTCGACGACGTGATTTGCTGCGGGAGGTTATGAACACCGTCGGCAAGCGCGATCGCTTGGTGGATCAATCCGCTGCGTAGTTTCGGTTGCTATGCTGACCGAAGGTTGGGATGCGAACACGGTCACGCACGTACTCGGCGTCCGAGCATTTGGCACGCAGTTGCTCTGCGAGCAGGTCATCGGGCGCGCTCTCCGTCGTCAATCTTACGATCTGAATGACGAAGGGCGGTTCAACGTCGAATATGCGGACGTGCTCGGTGTTCCATTTGATTTCAACGCAAAGCCGGTGATTGCGGCGCCGCAGCCACCTCGGGAAACGATCCAAGTGAAGGCCGTTCGGCCAGACCGCGACGCGCTGGAGATACGATTTCCTCGCGTCGAGGGATACCGTGTCGAACTGCCTCAGGAACGGCTTGCCGCAGCTTTCAACGACGATTCGATCCTGGACCTTACCCCCGATCTCGTAGGCGCTACCGAGACGAAGAAATCCGGGTATCATCGGCGAGCAAGTGGACCTCAATCTGGTGCATACCGGTGATGTCCGCCCGTCCCAAGTCATTTACGAATTGACGTCTCACTTGGTGCTAAATCGATGGCGGGACCCGGGAGAAGACCCCAAGCTCTATCTCTTCGGGCAGTTGAAGCGCATCGCAAAGGAATGGCTTAACGAGTACCTGATCTGCAGAGGCGGAACCTATCCGGCGCAGCTCAAGTACAAGACACTAGCCGACATGGCATGCAGCAAAATCATCGCGGCGATCACGCAAAGTTCATCGGTACGCACGCCGATCAATGCGGTGCTGGACCCGTATAACCCGACAGGATCAACTGGGCACGTGAACTTCAATACGTCGAAGCGCAGTCGCTGGGAGACGGATCCCCGACGCTGTCACATCAACTGGGTGATTCTCGACAGCGATTGGGAGGCCGAGTTTTGCCGCGTCGCAGAGAAGCACCCACGCGTCCGCTCATATGTCAAGAACCAGGGACTTGGATTCGAAGTTCCATACCGGTACGGCTCGGAGACCCGAAAGTACCGACCCGACTTTATCGTTCGAATCGATGACAGTCACGGCGATGACGATCTCTTGCAACATGGTCGTCGAGATCAAGGGCTATCGCCGCGAAGATGCTAAGGAGAAGAAGTCGACGATGGAAACTTACTGGGTTCCGGGCGTGAACAATTCGGGACGTACGGTAGGTGGGCATTTGTGGAGCTTACAGAGATTTACCGGATCGAAAGCGATTTCGAAGCCAAAGTTGAAGTCGCGTTTAATGGCGTCATCGAGGGCGCTGCCCTGATAAAAATGGGCCGCGAATAAACCATGGCAAAGAAGCTCCCAATTGCAAAGACGGTAACGTCGCTCAAACATGATGAGGCGACGCGCAAGAATATTCCAACGGCAGAGTACGAATCGCTCGTGCAAGTGTCGGAAAAGACTCCGATACGGATAGCGTACGAGCGCCGCAACCGGGATCTCGATCCCCAGCTCGTTTGGCGTGGGAAGGACGAACTGGACTGGTCCGACCTTGTCGTACCTGCCCCGCCGCTCTATATTCAGGAGAAAGTTCACCCGAAAGCACTGATCGACGAACTGTTGCGCGATACGCGTGAGCGCCGCCACGAGGCTGGTGAGATCATGCCGGACCTCTTCGCTGACTTCAATGGCATACCGAGAGGCGTAGACAGGACAGAGTTTTACCAGCACAATCAGAACTGGTCGAATCGCTTGATACTCGGTGATTCATTGCAGGTGATGGCTAGCCTCGCTGAGCGCGAGGGTCTGAGGGGCCAGGTGCAATGCGTCTATATCGACCCCCCATATGGCATAAAATTCAATAGCAACTTTCAATGGTCGACAACCAATCGCGATGTAAAAGACGGGAACTTTGAACATATTACGCGAGAGCCGGAGCAAGTAAAAGCGTTTCGGGACACCTGGCGTGACGGCATTCACAGTTACCTTACATACTTGCGTGATCGACTCGTAGTTGCTAGGGACCTGCTGTGCGACTCCGGCTCAGTGTTCGTACAAATTGGTGACGAAAATGCGCATCGCATTAGGGCACTGCTGGACGAGATTTTTGGCGACGAAAACTTCTGCGCCGAGATACCATTCCGCAAGACCAGCGGCATCGATAGCGACACGTTGCCGTCAAGTAAGGATTGGTTACTTTGGTACGCGCGAGACCGCAGAGCTGTTAAGGTGAGGCGTCTCTTCAAGCCGAAACGCCCCGGTGAAACCGGCGCCGAACAGTTCGATTGGGTGCAGGAAAACTTTGGCGGCTTGCGGAGGGCATTGCCGGAAGAAATGGCGAACCCGGGGCATCTGCAGGCAGGTTCGAGATTATTTTCTCACAACGATCCTACCGCAGTGGGAGCCGCCACTACCACCGCTTATAAGCTGCACTTTCGTGGCAATGAGTTCACTTTGCCGGGCAACCGGCGTTGGCGTTCACCAATGGAAGGGATGCGGCGTTTAGAGCGGGCTGACCGCCTAATGGTCTTAGGAAAAACGCTTCGCAACAAGCGATTTTACGATGACTACCCTGTCTTTCAGGTGTCGGATTGGTGGGACGATACGGGCATCAGCGGATTTGGCGACAAAAAAATCTACGTCGTGCAAACGGCAACTGCGGTAATAGAACGATGCGTTCTCATGACGACGGACCCGGGGGATCTCGTACTAGACCCGACCTGCGGATCGGGAACAGCGGCCTACGTTGCTGAACAGTGGGGGCGCCGATGGATCACGATCGACACATCACGAGTCGCGCTCGCGCTCAGCAGAGCTCGCATCATGGGGGCGCGATATCCCTACTACCTATTGGCTGACTCGCGCGAGGGCCAGTTAAAGGAGGCCGAGGTTACGGGTACCGCGCTGAGTTCTCAGCCCGTGCATTGTGACATTCGTCACGGATTCGTATACGAACGTGTTCCTCACATAACGTTGAAATCCATAGCAAACAATGCTGAAATAGATGTCATCTGGGACAGGTCGCACGCCATATCGGAACCCCTACGGCGGTCGCTTAATGCGGAGCTCGCAACTGACTGGCAGGAATGGCAAATCCCAAAAGAGGCCGATCCGAAATGGTTGACGGATGTCGCGAAGCTCCACGGCGAATGGTGGCGAGCTCGCCTAGCGCGGCAGCAAGACATCGATAAGTCCATCGCCGCAAAGGCCGAATTCGAGTATCTCTACGACAAGCCATACGAAAACAAGAAGGTCGTTAGGGTAGCTGGGCCGTTCACTGTCGAGAGCCTAAGCCCGCATCGCACCCTGACCTTAGGCGCCAGCGATGAACTGATCGATCCGCTGGACAGCGTCCGTGTGCAGGGCGGCGAAGGGCGATCGTTCACGGAAATGATTCTAGAGGATCTGAAGATTTCGGGCGTACAGCAAGCGCAGAAGGAAGATAAGATTTCTTTCACGGCCTTCGCGCCCTGGCCGGGATACTACATTTGCGCCGAAGGTCGCTATATCGAAGGTGACAGCGAGCCTGGTAAAGAGCGGCGCGCGGCAATCTTTATCGGTCCTGAGTTCGGCACCGTGACTCGCCCGGATCTCGTTGCAGCTGCTCGGGAGGCGTCCGACGCGGGTTTCGACGTCCTGATTCCATGCGCGTTTAGCTACGAGGCATACACAACGGACTTCAACAGGCTAGGGTCCCTCGTCGTGCTCAAGGCGCGAATGAACGCTGACTTGCACATGTCCGAAGATCTGAAGAACACGGGGAAAGGGAACCTCTTTGTAGTCTTCGGCGAGCCGGATATCACTATCTATCCAGATGGCAAGGAGAAGTTGTACGTCCAGATCAACGGTGTCGATGTATTTCACCCGAACACCGGTGAAGTTCGCAGCGACGGCGCCGACCAGGCGATTGGTTGTCAAATGGTCGTCAAATTCTGCAATTCCGGTTACGCCCGCGCCTTTGAACCTCGCCGGCTTAGGTGGCCGCCAAGTCACGGCGCGGTCTCCAAATGACCGGCGGCCGTCCCGCGCGTCAAGCTCGGCTAGGCCATTATATGTGTCCAACAGAAATCGCAGGTCTCAATCGGCGGCGACTCGGTACGCATAAACACCTATCCTTGTTGCGCTCCAGTTACCGGAACGACAAGGTAGGGTAGGAAAGAAAGTGATCGCGCGTCTCGAATGGGTCAGCGTGCTTTGGGTCGGAATGCACCGCTGGCGTCATCACTGGGACAGGCGGATAACTCGAACGAAGGAGTGTGCAATTCATGGGCAACGCGATCAACTTGGCAGCCGTGTTCGACGAGCACCTGCGCGATGAGTTCGAGCTGCATGATGCGTCGGCGACAATGGCGACGATGAGTGAAAGCCCGCACGTCTACCACCTGCCCACGATGGCCGGCGGTAACGGCAGGGATGAAGTGTTCAAATTCTACCGGGACCACTTCGTAACGAAGTGGCCGCGCGATACATCGACCACGCACCTCTCGCGAACCATCGGCGACGATCAGCTCGTCGATGAGCTCGTAATGCATTTTACTCACGACACGGTAATGGATGCCCTGCTTCCGGGCGTTGCGCCCACGGGGAAAAGAGTAGCGCTCCCGGTTGTGGTGGTCGTGAGGTTTAAAGGGGGCAAGGTAGCGCACGAGCACATCTATTGGGACCAAGCCTGCCTGCTGGTGCAAGTGGGTCTGCTCGATCGCGCACATCTGCCCGTGACGGGCGTCGAGCAGGCCCAAAACTTGCTAGCCGGCACCTACGCAGCGAATCCGTTCTTGTAGCGCGAACGCACACTCTCGAGCGGCTGAGATGCACTCCTACATGTTCGACAATGCGTCGGTCGCCGAGTACGACCGGCTGGATCTCATGTCGAAAATTCTCGATCCGCAAACCAGAGCCGCCCTTCTCAACTTGGGATTACGTGAGGGCTGGCGGTGTCTGGAGTTGGGCGGCGGTAACGGTAGCATAACCGAGTGGCTTTGTAACAAGGTTGGTAACGCAGGCGCCGTGACCTCCGTGGACATCAATCCCAGGATGATCGAGTTGATCGAGGCGGAGAATCTCGTCGTGAGGCAAGCCGACCTGCGCACCGCCGATCTTCCGGACGGTCTCTACGATCTTGTTATGTGTCGGGCGATGCTTCACCAAATCGCTGGCTTCGCACCGGCGATTCTCACGAAAATGGCCGCAGCCGTAAAACCCGGCGGCTGGCTTTTCGCGTGCGAACCCGACTTCAATCTCGCACGCACGTGCGAGATTGAAGCTTGGGCCGAAACCTGGGACGGCATCATCAAGTGGGGGCAGACGCAAGGCGTGGATTGGTTTATTGGCCGCAAGTTGCCCGCGATGGTGAATGCGCTGGGCCTCGGCTATCCCTTCGCCGCTACCGAAGCGCCCAACATTCGCGGGACGACCCGAGACGCGCTCTACTTTGAATTGTTCTTCCAGACGGTGCGCGACCGAGTGATCGGCTCGGGGTTAGTCGATCCGAAGACCCTAGACGCCGCGTTCGCTGCGCTCCAGAATCCCGATTGCTGGACGCAGTGTTGGATGCTGACGAGCGTCTGGGTCCGCAAGCCGACCTCCTAGAGTCGCGTTCGGCACCTCTGCTGAAGTTAAACCGACGGGCGATGAGGAACACAACGCTCCAATAACGGAGGGTCCCCGCATGCGATCGGCCTCACACTCGCGACACGATTTCCTTGCGAGCATCGGCGCACTCAGCGCTGTAGGTGTGACTGCGGGGATAGTGGGCTGTAGCGGCTCGACGACAGCCGGTACGCCGAGCGGACCGGGAGGGTCAACCTATCGCTCAGCTGCGAAGGCGGGGTTCGAAGTGCTCAGCCAACAGTACAAGACGCCCCACATCTTCGACGGGAATTTCTGGTTCGGTGGCACGACGCTGCACACGTGTCTCAACTATCTAGTCGCCGCAAGCGAAACAGATCGCGACGCCAAGGTTTTGCCGGCAGCCTTCGACATTTATCAAAGCCTTCGTACGAATCCCGGATGGTGGAAAGACGATTACGGTTGGTGGGGTGTCGCCTTTTCGTCTGCTCTCAACCACCGCGGAGAACTCGGGTACGGGGGTACTGCTTACGACAAACTTTTCAGCGAGCTGCTCACTGCCGCACAGGAGTGTTGGAACCAGCTTGACTCCAATTGGCGGGAGACGACGTACAACCGAAGAGTAATGGGCGGCACTTCGGATAATGCCGCCGCCAGAGCAAACGTTCGCGGCGGCACCTTCAACAACTCGCCTGATTCGACCAATCCACCGCTGAGCGGCAGGAACTCCGTAACTAACGAAGGGTTTTGGATTCTATCGCAACTCCTCGCCAAGCTGGTAGCTGGCGATGGGAGATATTCCCAGATGGCGCAAGCGGAGCGAAACTGGTTCGCCCAGTGGTTGGCGTTCCCAAAGAGCAATCCAGGCCAGACGGGAATCCTCAACCAACTCGGCTTGGTGTTGGAGCGTCCAACCGGAAATGGAACGGACCCGGCATGGTTCTGGTCAGGGGATCAAGGGCTGTTTATTCGGGCGCTGCCGGCCTACGATCGGTTGGCGCACACAATCGCCACTTCCGTGATGGCGAATATGACTGACACTAATGGCGTGTTGCACGAAAACCTACAGTTCCTCCGCTCCAAGGACTTGCGAACCTTCGCCGGCGACTACGCCACCGGTAAGGGCATCTTTATGCGGAACCTTGTGCCTCTCCTCATTGCTAATCCGGCGAGCTATAGCGGTTTTGTCAAGGCCAATGCTTCAGCGGTTTGGTGCAGCCGGTCGAAGGACAATCAGTTCACCTACAACTGGAATCCTGCCGACGAGAGCGGAGAGCCGAGAATTCTGCGTGTGAAGGGCAAGAGCGATCAACTCTGCGATTTGATCATGCAGGCCGCCGGCCAGGAGGCGCTCAATGCAGCCGTTCACATCGCTGCTGACGAAGAAATCGCGTGCTAGAAGTGCGCGTCTTCGTGGGCGATCTCGCGAGGGAGTGACACTCGCGACCGCGTTCTTTAAGCGATAGCATTTTCGGCGCTGTTTTTTCATCCAGTAGCATCAGCTCGTTTGGCAACTCCGCGCGAGGTGTCGTAAGATTGTCGTACCCAAGGTGTGCCGTTTGTTGCTCTGCTGAAAACGCTAGTGCTTTGGGTGCCGACAGCCGACCGGAAGCTTTCCGTGTAAACGTTTACGTTGCGAAAATACAGCTTTGCCGTTCTGTCTCCAGCATCAGGCTATGGTGGAGATGTGGGGACTCGAACCCCAGACCCCTTACATGCGAAATGATTCCCCATCGGACGAGCCACTGCCCAAGGAGCGCCAAAAGCGGCGAAAAGTATCGTAGCGGCTGCGCTTTCCAGCAACTGAAACTTCCGGAAACATCCGCGACTTTCCAGGTTATTGTGGCACAATGGTCGTCAAATGGTCGTCAAGAATCAAAATGTGGCGCTCATTGTGAACGTCGGTGATCGGGCTCGCCCTGCATACATCGCGTTAGCGTTCCGGCTAAGTCGAGTCATCGGAATCAGCAATGCATAAGCTAGCGACGTGGCCGAACTGTACCGAGCTCTGGATGCTCAAGGTGTCAAAGTATGGACGCGATGGAGGCTGGGGAGTTGGCGCGCTGCTTGGCACTCAGCGCGGAGCTTCCAATCCGCTGCATCGCGCTTCAGGAATCGCAACTCCTGATTCATCGCTGCGGGCCTTCTGCTTGTCCGCCTATTTAGATCGGGTGCGCTTCGGGAAACTTCCAGGACCCATTGAGAATCTCAGCGCGCGGTAGGTACAGGCGAACCGCGTAGTTCCAACCGGGCATCGTCGGTAGGCAGTTCGGAATCTTTCCGTCACAACCGCCAAACTGAATCACTGCTGCGCCGTCTTGATTCAACTTTGCGGTGAGGTTGTTCACTGTGTACGCGTCATAGGCGTTCTTTTCAAAGTAGCCTTTCGCGTCGTAGAGACTAATCGACCAGAAGCCATCGACGGGAACGTCTTTGACCGTTAAGCGGTAGACCGTCTTTCCGTCATTCTTAAGCGGCGTAACACTAATGTACGTGGCGTCTTTCGGATGGTTGCCTCCCCAGCCCGAAGCGGCATAGATGAGATGGGACGATCGGGTCCGTGTCGTCTTTTGAGCCGAACGCGCCAACAATACTGGTAAGCGTTGACGCTAGGAGAAGCAGCGCCTCGCGAACCGTCTTCTGACTGACGGGGTTCCAGTTGGGGATTACAAACGTGCCGGGGACCGCCGGGTTGTTGGACCGCGATCGCATCTTGAAGAGCGTGGACCTTTTCTGCGTCATTTGGGTCGATAGAATTCAACAAGGTCCGGATAGCAACGAATACATAGCGCGTGCCGATTGCCTCTTTGGTGAGAGTATGCGCTCCAGGCGTGTAAACCGTCGGCGGTGAAATATTCGTCCTCGCTGATAATCTGCATCGACATGAATCGCTGGCCCGGATCGGGCAGTGTTATCGTCACGGGGCCGGCGTCTAAGTCAAACACCGCTTGGGAGTACACGGTGTCGCGATTCATCTCGGCCTAGAGTAGCGCTGCTAACGGGTGCAGACTCCCGCAACTTGGGTCGACACGCGCGCCCCGTGGAAATAGGGATTTTTTGATACCTGTGCATATTGTCGGCTATTCCGGCTTATCGGTCAGATCGGATTCGATTCCCGTTGGCGCTACCAGAAACAAAATCATCCATGAACGAGAACGCGTCCGCGCTTGCGATGCGCACGCGTTTGCCGAATTGTGATCTCGACGTCCTGGCCAAGGGCTGTCAGCACGCGCATGAGCCGCTCGTATGAGAACTCTCTTGTGTCGCCGCGCATTAGGCGGGAGATTTGCGGCTGAGTCAGACTGACAAGCCGCCCGGCTTCCTGCTGGCTGACCTCACGTCGTGCGATCAGGTCGGCGATTGTTTCTACGATATGCGCCTTCGCCAGGGCTTCTTCCGGCTGATCGACCCCGATGTCAGCAAAAACGTTCCCGCTCCCACGGGCCACGCGCTCAGTGCTTCCCTTTGCCATAGTGTTCCTCATAATGCTTTCGAGCCAGTTTGAGACGTCGCTCGATCAATTCTAGCTCGCGCTTTGGCGTACTTATGCCGGACGTGGACTTCTTTTGAAAAGCGTGCAGAACGTAAACGACGTCGCCGATCCGAGTTGTGCAGGTTGTCCGAAAGGTCCGGTCGCCGAAGTCATCTTTAACGGAAATCTCCGTAACGTCGTGTAGCTTGCCCTTCATTGCCTTCGCGTCCGGGTGACTTCTGCCGCCCTGAAGTTGTCTGAGGGCGTAGCCAGTCACGAGCTTTACTTCGAGTGGAAATGAAGAGAGATCGTCTTTTGACGAGCCGACGAACTCCAAAGGCCTATCCGCGAGCGGTTCCCTCGGTTCACGACCCACTAATGTATTATACTATATCCGGTCTAAATCGGCAAGCGAAGGTGAATCCGCCTGCGACGTGCCACGACAGCCAGCGATTCCTCACGCAACCGGTAAAGCCGGCGCTCGCTCCTCTAGCAGCGATCTAACGGATTACGCAAAACTAGCCGGGATCCGAAGGGACGAAGCGGGACTCGAAAATTTGAAAAACCCGTACAGAAGAAGACCATGCGGTACTAGACGGGAGCGGCCGGGACCTCGATTCACGGGTTCGATTCCCGTCGGCACTAGCGGAAATGGCTTACGCTCCTTGCACCTTAGCAAATTTGGACCGATCTTCGGTCTAACGACCGTCTAATGGCGGATCGGAAGCCCCACGAGCTTCCACGCTAGTGGAATCGATCGACTCCTAGAAGGCAGATCGGTTCACTACACCGTTCACTACACAGAATCGGCAAAAACCGGCTGCGATTTCTATTGGACTTCCTAGCCCCAAGCACAAAATTGCCAGTACCAGTAAGGATATTCGAAGCTCAGAGGGTAGTGGCGGGGACGTTAGGAGAACCTCCTACACGCTCCCGCCACCTCTAAATTGGCCTGTGTTTACAGGTTTTTTAGAGCATGGCTGCTTTTTACTACACCGTTTAGCCTCAGTTTTCTTGAAAAACTGAATTGAGCATTTACACACTCCCTCCAAACCCTCGGGCGAGCTTGCCCATGCGACGGCTAGTGCTCCCCGAGGCAAAAGTTTTCGGGGCAGGCTCTCCAAGTGCTGGCACTCTTACGACGTCGGAATGCTGCGCAGCAATCAGTGTGTTCATGAGTGAAGGACGTTGAGCTCGCCGCCATTAGTGAATGAGTACGCCGATAGGAGCGCCGAGGCCGGTATCGATCCCCGCAATGGTGCGTAGCGGCGGAACGTCACCGTTCGCGCTGGAGTCATAAATGGTGATACTGTTGCCATTTCTTTCGGCGTTGGTAACGTAGATCAGCCCGCCGTGCACTTCGACGCCATGCGGTAGATTGAGCGACGTTCCCTCTCCGGCGATCCTTTGGATCGGCGCAACGTTGCCTTTTGCAGTCGCGGCGAACACTAAAATGCTGCCGTGATTGGTCGGCGGACGCGCCGTTACGATGTATATTCGGCCGGCGGCATCGACGGCAATGCCTCTGGGAATGTCAATGAGCGTCTTAGAGCCGCGGATGGTTCGAATCGGAGGTGCGTTGCCAGAGGCATTTGGGGCGTACACCGTGATCGAGTTCACGAAATTCGTTATGTAGATTCGATGTTTGGCGTCGAGAGCAATGCCATATGCGTAGCTCAGACCGGTGTTCGGCCCCTCGATCGTACGAAACGGCGCGACGTCGCCATTGCTACCCGTGCGGAACGCAAGGATGCGGCCCTTCTCGCCACGGTTGACGGCGTAGATTGTTCGATCCCGCGCTACGGCAATGCCGCGCGGCCCGTCAAGATCGGTTCGCGGGCCGCCGATGCGCTGAATGGGTGCTACGTTTCCATCGGCACCTGCCGGATAAACGGTTATCGTGTCGGGATCATAGTTGGTGACGTAGAATCGGCCTCCGCTGTCCATCGCGATAAAGATCGGATCGACCAACTCCGTATGCGAGCCACCAATCGTGGTAATCGGCCTGACATCTCCGTCCGCATGTCGTGAATAGAACGTTATCGTATCGTTCCCGCGATTAACGACGACGATTGCTGGGCGTACGTTCGAAGCTGCACGAACGGGATTGGACGTCGCAGCACGCCGCGATATGAGGGCGGGAGCCGTCGCGCTGTTCGTCGTGCATGACGCGAGCATGATCGCGAAGCCTACCAGCATTGCGGTTTGTTTCCGATGGCGCATCATACGATCGACGTTTCGATGTGGCGGGCGATCGATCCTTAAGGTACCGAGGAGCGGACGATGCGGTTCCGCGAAGCCAGCTCGCGTGAAGTCGCGGATCCCGACGAGCGTCGTCGTCGCCTACGCTATCTGCGTCGATTACCTGGTCTACGGCTTGATCCTGCCGTTGATTCCGTTCGCGGGCGCGGGCCTTGGCAAGGGGCAGGAGATTGTTTTGCTCGCGGGCGCCTATGCTGCCGGTGTCTTCGCTGCGGCGCTCGCCCTCAGCCTTTACGGGGACCGCTTCGGCTACCGACGCACGATGATCGGTGCCGTATTAGCTCTGGTTCTTGCTACTGCCGCGGTGGGATGGGGCAACGGTGTCGTCATGATTGCCGGTCGAATCACGCAAGGAATCGCGGCCGGTGCGACCTTCAGCGCAGGATTTTCCGTGCTCGCACAACGCTATCGCGACCGTCGTATCGAAGCGATGAGTATTGCCTTTATGGGCAGCACGGTTGGATCCGTTATAGGTCCGGCTCTCGGCGGGTGGCTTTACGCAGCGGGGGGCTATCATCTGCCGTTTCTGGCAGTCTTCGGACTGCTTGCGATCGAACTTATCGGACTGGCTGCGCTGCCGCCGGAGGACCGCAGCACTGCGTCGGAGCGCCCCGAGTTACGTGCGCTGTTGCTTAATCGCAGCATCGCTGTACCACTCGTTGCCGTCGCGCTGGCGGCATCGGCGTGGGGCATTCTCGAGCCACTCGTCCCGTACCATTTGCGACAGACAAGCGGCGCATCGGCGTCGCAGATCGGTAGCGTGATGGCGCTTGCGACCGTTGCGTACGGCTTGGCGGCACCCTTTGTCGCAGCCTGCGCGCGTCGGACTGGAGTTGCGCTGACGATGTTTTTTGGAGCGCTGGGAATGGCCGTTACGCTGCCCATCGTGGCGGCATCGAGCGGGTTGGTTGCGGTCGCATTTACGCTCTGCCTGGGAAACGTCGCTTACGCATTCTTGCTTAACCCGACGTCGGCACAACTCGCCGATGTCCTCGATGCGCGAGGTCTACGCTGCTACGCCACGGTCTATTCAGTATCGAACTTTGCTTATTCGCTCGGCATGATCGGTGGCTCGGCAGCCGCTTATACGTTACTTGCGCGCTTGAGCTTCTTCGACGTCATGCTTTGCGTCGGTGTCGCGCTGTTGCTTGGCGCCGCACTTATTGCGTTCGCAAACGCGCGCCGCTAGATCCTAGGCGTCGAGGCCCCGTTGCTTCGCCGTCGCCATCATTGTGGGCGGGCTTCCTATCAGAGGCGCTGGCAGTAGGATACATCGTCGGCAGAGTCGTCCCGCGTGAGGTTCGGGTCCGACACAATTATTTAGCGGGTGCAGTTCTCGCCGTGGTGGGTACCACGTACGCCGTATTTACTTGCTTTCGGTACCGTAGGCGCATGGAGTCACGAACTTTCGAAGAGGCCGGTATGCTTACCGTCATCTGTCGGCATGCCGACTCGTTTCCGCAGAGGCATGGCCTACGCAACGCGGTTCGTGCTTATACGGAAGGCATCATTTCCGACGAGTGCTGAAGATGAGCGAGGCGAGGAATCCACAAAAGTGAATGGCTTGCTCGATAAGGTTGACCGTACGCTCCGCGATCTCACGACGACGTCGCCGACACGGCTGGGGATCCAAGAACAGATGCTTGCAGCCATCAATACGGCAACGACCGATCGCGATACCCGGCTCTGCGAGGGCGCTACGGGAACGAATGGGATCAGGTGGTTCGTGCTGGTTGTGGGTGCAGTATTGACGGTCGGATTCGCCTGCCCTCAGCTTAGCGATCGCGTTGATACCGTTTCTGATGGGTGCCTTGAACTACCCGTATCACGGCAATATCGCGGTTGCACCGGACGCTTCCACCGGGCGATCCGGACGCTTGAGGTGATCGGGCGTTGAACGTGCTCAAGGTGACACAGGTGCAAAGGGTCGAAGTATCTTCGTGGCTATTGTGAGACTCGTTGTTTCATGGGCACTCCCACTGTGCTTCGCGCTGCTTGTCACGGCGTGCAGCGGGTCGCTGGCGCCCGCTGCGGTGGCTTCCTTGTCTCCACCCGCGCTGCAGCAGCCGTGGCTCTTCACTAGCGACTGGCACTTCAACCCGTACGACGACCCGAAACTCGTCAGCGCGCTCGTTCGCGAGCCGGCTTCGCACTGGCACGCGATCCTCGCGCGGTCGCCAAAGCCGATCAGCCCTTATTTTCAAGACACCAACTTCGCGCTGTTCGAATCGGCTCTCGCGGCGATGCACGCCGTCGCCCCGAACCCGCCCGTTATATTAATCGGCGGCGATACGCTCGCCCATCATTTTCGCGACAACTTCTTCAAGTTCGAGCCGAGCGCTCCGGAGAAGCTCTTTGAGGAATTCGTCGATAAGGATTTCGTGTTTCTCGCCCTTGAGTTCAACCGAGCCTATCCGCACGCGCAGTTCTTGATCACGTTAGGCAACAACGACGGTTATTGCGGCAACTATAAGAGCACGCCGCGTAGCCCGTTCCTTGCGCATCTGGCCGCGGCGTGGGATCCACTCGTCGATCGCAATGAGACCGCTCCCGGCTTCGTCCGGGACTTTTCGAACGCGGGCTACTACGTTGCGTCGCTTCCCTCGCAGCCGGCGATTCCGGCGTTGGTTCTCAATAGCGTCTTTTGGTCGGAGTTTTA
The DNA here is from genome assembly GCA_963844705.1 of Vulcanimicrobiota bacterium. Taxonomy (GTDB): domain Bacteria; phylum Vulcanimicrobiota; class Vulcanimicrobiia; order Vulcanimicrobiales; family Vulcanimicrobiaceae; genus Cybelea. The sequence continues at coordinate 28,805 of CAWJPI010000002.1, forward strand.
CGACAATGCCTGCGGCGTCCGCGGAAGCGATCCGGGTTCAGCTGAGCTCACGTGGCTTTCCTCGCATCTATCCCAACCGCATCCGCTTTTGCTTACGCACATTCCATTCGGAGTTGACGAGTACGCGTCGTGGAGGAAAAACGAACCGGTTCCACTCTACAAAGTCACCTACACGAAGCGCCTGCTCAAGATTTTCGCCGCAAGGGGCATCGGGCCTACCGCCTTCGTGATCGGGCACATTCATCACGCGACCTTCGAGATTGCGCCAACTGGAATTGGAGCGCTCGGCGCGATGATTATTCCCTCGATAACACCGAGCCAAGGAAATAATCCCGCGTTCGTCCTCGCCGTCGTCAGGCCATCGCGTCCCGCGATCGCCGATACCACGACGTACGTCCTTCCGCTCGGATCTTCATCACCGGTCTGGACGAAGCTCTACTCGTTCGATGAAGCCTATGGCTTAACGGCGTTCGATGCGCCAAATCTACTTCGATTGCAGGCGCAAATGGCGAAGAGTGAGGCGGTCCGGCGAAGATTTTTCGATTACTACAATTCGGCAAGTGCGACGGCCACGCCGCCGCCGGAGAGGTGGCCGTGGTACTGGTGCGGGCACGTGCACCTCACTCCGCCGCCCTACGCCAGGTGCCTCTCAGGGCACGGGATGTAAAGCCGACAAGAGAGAAGAGTTCACGACCGTGTCGACCGCGTCACCGAGTGCGAGTGTGGCACTGCGATGGCGCTCTCAGGGCAACGGTGTTTTCGCTACACCGTTTGCTAAACAGATTCCTAAGCCTAGGCGCCACGGACCGTCCTATCGACTTGCGAGCTCCAATCTTAAACCCCGTCCCTTACGAGAGCCCCAGGCGTGCTGGCACGACGCTTGCAAAGACGTCTTGCAGCTAGTCCATCAGTTCATTTCCTGGCTAGCCGTCGATAGCCCAAGCCTGTAGACTTAAGATAGCATCGTCTCTTTCGTTCTATTAAGCCCTCGATAGCTTGCTGGAGGTTCGACCGTGGCATACTTTACCGACGACTCCCTTCTTCCCGAGAACATGGCCCCGCTCATGATCACGGCGGCCCCGTACGGGCCGGTCTGGATGCCGCAGGATGGGCCGCCTGGTTACATACCCCTCACGTGGGACGAGCAAGTTCAAGCCGCCGTGGACTGTTACAACGCCGGCGCGACGCTTTTACACATTCACGTCCGCGATCCCAAGACGGGACACATTTCGAAGAACTTTAAGGAGTATGGCGAGCAGATCGGGCGCGTCCGTGAGGCGGTTCCGAAGATGATCCTTCAGGTGGGAGGCTCGATCTCATTCGCGCCGGAGCCCGGCGAGGTCGGGGCGTTCGGCTCGTACGAACAGCGGCACAAGCTGACGACAATCGACCCCAAGCCGGACCAGATCACGGTTTCGTGCGGCACCTCGCTTTTCGACTTGACCGCATTGCACCCGATGGATGCCTTCGAGGGGACTCGCCTGTGCAACGAAGACGCGATGCACGGGATATCCAACATGGTCGCCGATTCGACGCCCGATTTTTACGTCGAAGAAACCAAGCTGTGCGTCGAGCACGGGATCCAGCCATATTTCGCGCTTCCCCACGTCCACGGGCTCGAGCTCGTCGAGCGAATGGTTCGGCGGGGCGAATACATGGGGCCGATGAACGGCTTCTTCAGCACCGGTGGCGGCGGTATCTGCGGGGCAAACCCTTTCGATTTGATGGAACTCGTGCGCAGGACGCCGCACGGCTCGTTTTTCACCTATCAAACGACGTTTCGTTTGACGCACGCGATCTCCATGATGATGATCGCGCTCGGACAGCACACGCGCGCCGGAATTGAAGACAACCTCTGGGATGTCAAAAAGGGCGTGCGGATGAACACGGTTCAAATGATCGAGAAGCACGTGCGGATGGCTCGCGAGATCGGCCGCGACATCGCCACGCCCGAGCAGGCGCGGCAGATGCTCAAAATCGGCGTCACGTACAACTCCATCGAAGAGACCCTCGCGAACCTCGGCCTTCCGCCGAACCGCGAAGCGGGACACCAGGGCTTCTTAGTTCACAAATCCGACGGGAAACTGCGCGAGACCGTCTTTGCGGGCTCCGACGGACACCTGCTGGCGTAATTGCCGGCGGTGGTCGATGATGGAACGGTCCGCGTCCTGGGACTCTGCGGCAGCCTGAGACCTGACGGGTTCACGCGGATGGCTTTGAGCATCGCTCTCGCCGGTGCTCAAGAGAGGGTGCAGCCGTCGGATGCGCGCCGCCGGACAATGGAACGCCGCATGGGATCCGTTCTACCCGCTCGATCCAGCATGGACCGACGCGGTGATGGCTTGCGGCGCTGCGGTCTACGCCGGCGGTGTGTTCGAACCGAAGATCGCCGAATTATTAAGCATCGCTTTGGACGCGTCGATTACGCACATGTACGCGCCGGGGACACGCCGCCATATCAAGGCCGCGCTCGCACACGGAGCAACAATGGACGAAATCATGGATGTCTTGAAGCTTTGCGTCGCTCAGGGCGTTCAGGCATTTAACATGGGCATACCGATCCTCGACGAGGAGCTCTCCCGAACTTGAGGGTAGTGCGAGGGCTAGAAGCCGATCGCCAAAATCGTCTCGCCTCCAAGAAGCATTTTCTAACAGAGCGGGCGGGAACGGCCGGTAAGGGACGGGATCGGCCGGGAGCCATGCGGCGAAAAAGCCTTGCAGAATAACGAATCGGTCGCGGGCGGGACTCACTGGCAGCCCCCGAGTAGTGGTTCGATTCCCGTTGGCGCTATAAAAGCTCATATCTTATATGCGTTTTTCCCAGTAAGTCGTCTAACGGATTTTGGCGGAAGCATCCAAGCCACACCCCCTCGGTCATCACGCTCGCCATAGACCGTGATCTAGCAACTGCAGTGATGCCGATATCGCTGCCGCTTCGCCTCACAATCACGCCGAAGAAGCCGTGATCCCCGGCGGCCACTTCAAACTGTATCAGGCGTGGCCACCTCAAAGCGTAGCAGCCCTAGCACAGTGATTTCGTCGCAGGATTACGTTATGCCGTAGCCTTCGTCTCCTCGGTCCCCCGGAAATCGCGTTTGAGCATTCAAGAGACTACTCTGGCGGTGCCGATTAGCGGCGTCGCGTAAACGGTAATCCTCGCTAAGCTAAGGGGGCAAAATCCGTTCGACCCAAAAAGCGCGCCTGGTTTGATAGATTTTTTTAACGTCTCGGTTTCTTGAGATCTAGGATTCGAAGGAAAAGAGCCGCTTCCAATCGTTCTTCATGCTGATGACAATCCAGCCGTTGGCTTTTGCTGTATCGGCGAGACCTTGCGTGAATGCTCCGAACTTTGTGTCGGCGTGTTTGCTTCCGGGCCCGTACGCATATTCGCGCGTCTCATCGTCGTGGAGAACCAGGGCCATCAAGCGTGCGCCTCCGCCTGACTGCGTGTACTCGAGCATCTGCTGATCACCCGTACTGTTCCCGAATGCGGCAATCGGTGGGCGCCCCAGGAAAAGATAGATGTCCTGCGGTTTGCCCGCATTGTCGTTGTAGAGCAGCAGTTTTGGAGGACGCATAAGGATCGCTTTTCCGTTGGGGTCGTATTCGAACCGGGTCTCGAGCGATGAACCAATGATCCGCTCCGGGGACATGTCGTATGTGCGGTCGGCATACGCGCGCACGAAGGCCTGGCCGCCGCCGGTGACGATGTGGTTTTTGAATCCGTTGTCCCGCAACAGCCGCATGACTTCGAGCATCGGCTGGTACACGAGATCCGTATACAAACGATTCCAGCGCGGGTGCTTGGCTTCGCCGATCCAGTCGGCGACGATCTCTTCAAAGACGTCTGTGCTCATCCCAGCGTGCGAAGCCGCTACGAGAGTTTCCAGATCCTCCATCGTGAACTTGGCGAACGCCGTCATATCGCCGGCGAGGGTGGACTTGAACGGCTCGGTCGTCTTCCATTCGGGATGCTGGGGCGCCAACTCGGCAAGCCGCGCCAGGGCGAATGCCAGTTGCGCATACATCGGATGCTCCACCCAAGTGGTTCCATCCTGATCGAACGTTGCGATCCGATCTCTTTCCGAAACGAACGTAGGGCTCCTCGGGTCGGTCGTCTTGCGCACGAAATCCAGAATGGCCGCCTTAGCCGGCCCCTCGTTCCACGACGGAAGCGGGTCAGCCATTGAACTCGAGGGTCTTGAGATTCTTGCGCGCAGTTCCGTAATCACCGAGCTGATAGACCGAGGCACCGGCCGGAGAGAACGTAAAGGCTTCGAACGGCTCGGCGATCATTGCTTTCAGATACGCCGTCGTACCGGCACCGATGGTAACGTGCGGCAGAAAGTTCTTGCCGGAATGCTCCGGTACAAATGCCGCCACGTAATCAATCACACCTGGGTTGATGTCGGGTTCGGCCGGCGTGGTAAAGAACGCTGCTTTCGTCCCCTTTGCAACTGAAAGCGGCGCAACGGCATCGATCAGGCGCTGCTGGACCCGCAACATGTCGTCCGTAACGTCGACGACGATGCCAGCCAGCCCGATCGCCCCTCCGGGGATGTAGTAGTATCTGACCGCTTTGAGTTTCCAACTCGATGGGTTCTCGCCCGCAACGGCGCCGGCGACCGCGGCGTAGACCTTCTCCAGCTCTGAGGTACGAACGAAACGTTGCAGCATCGTAATGTGAGCGTGGTGCGTGTCGTCGAGTGCATAGCCCTGCGGAAAGTTTTTCAACAAGCGGCCGTTGTCGGATTTCGCCCGCCGCATCATCGTATCATCGGGCTCGATCGCGATATCGACTGCAATTACCTCGTCCATGTTGTTCTCCTTGCTCTGAGCGATCGTGATGCCGGGAATCGCCGCTGCGAGAGCTGCTGTGCCAACTCCGGCTGTGAATGTCCTGCGTGAGATTCGGTTACCAGTTTGTCGAACTCTGCATAAGCCCTCCTAATGACGCCTTGGAATGCAAGCTCAGGTCGCGGTAGCACGTTCTCCTGTTCTTCGGCAAGCCATGCGGCGTATCGCAGCCCTTGCATTATGTCCTCACGCTCCAAGTATGGATAGTCGGCTAGAACGTCTTCAACGCCGTGGCCGACGCCGATCATGCCGACTGTCACTCTCATGGCGCGTATACATCGAAGCCCCTCTTGCTCATTGCTTGGTCCTCTCAGCTGGCTGCGCCATTGGTGGGCTCCACGTGTGTTTGCGCGTACGGTTAAGGATCATCGAATCGTGCTCGATTTGACGCGTGCCGGAAAAGCTACGCCCCGAGATGTTCCAGGCTGAGCCGCGATCTCTAGGCTTCACATGTAACGATTTTTCACTGGCCGCGTAGAGCGAGAACGGATGGACTTACACTCTTAAGCCGCGCAAGTCGAGTAGATAAAGCATTGCTCGAAACGCCGACTGTTAACCGGCGAAGCTAGCGCCAGCCCCTATAACGCCCGTCTGATTCCCCAAAACTCGTCGGGATTCGAAGGGACTAGCCGGAACTCAAAAACGCGAAAACCCGTACAGGAAAGGACTATCCGATATTCAACGGGAGCGGCCGGGACCCCGATTGACGGATTCGATTCCCGTTGGCCGTAACCGAAAACTGATTACTCTGCTTGCACTTTTGCAAACTCGACTGACCTCCGTCTAACAAGCGCCTAAACGGTCGATCGGAAACGCACGCGCTGAGACCGCGACCTCGATCCGCTGGACACGATTCGCGCCTAATGGGAGGGCGGCTCACTACACCGTTTACTACACAGAATCGGCCAAAGTCGCTCTTCGGTATCTATTGGCATTCCTAGCCCTATACGCGAAATTGCCAGTACCAGCAAGGATATTTGGAGCTCAGAGGTAGTGGCGGGGACGTTAGGAGAACCTCCTACACGCTCCCGCCAAGTCAAAACGCTCCCCACCTGTCGATTTTTCGCCTTATTTTACCGCAGTTTGGGGATACCGGGCTTTTTCACTACACTGTTTGCTACACAGAAATGAATAGGCTTGAGGACCGGTGATCGTGGCGATCACGCCGTTTGCAACAGCTGAGGGAACATTGCTTCGGCATCATCGGGTGGGAAGCGCAGAGAAACCGGCCCTTTTGGCGTGTCCGAAGCTAACAGACCCGCAGCGCCGGCATCGTTCAAAACCCGCCTTGCCGATCGCTCAGGTAATCGCGTGATTCTGTTGGATTCGCCGCGATCGAACTCGCTGCGAACGACAGCCTGTTCCAAAAGGCGGCCCACTTCAGGCCTGAAACGATCGTCACGTTCGGCCCAGCCGCGCAGCCGTTGGGCTACCCTCGAGATCGAACAGCTCGCTCTTGAACCGCAGCTGATCGAGACAGACTTCCGGAACCAGGCCGTGAAATCGATGAGTGCACGCAGCGACAAATTACCTCTGGCGTCGAGATCGTTTTCGCGCGGCGAGTCGGCAAAGCCCATCATCCGCTTATATTTCGTACGATCCCGAGGCGGCGAGCTAATCCGCGTGAAATCGACCGTAAGCCGTACGCGCCCGTCGGGAAATGGCGAATGCAGTTAAAGCGGCGGTGGGCGGCGGGAATGGCCATAATGCGCATCCCCATTCCCAGATCGCTAAGCCGCTTTGAAAAGCAGTGCATAAAATTCGCTTGATGGTGGCTGATGTCTACCCACCGCAACGTCCTGTGCGATAGTCGTGCCCTGCGGGCCTTATATTTAGGGGGGATTTGTCGAAGATGCCAGATGTTTTGGCCGATCTTCTCGCCGTAGGTGGCTCGGGAGGCCGAGGGCTCGCGACCGGTCGCACACGGATCCGCAGCAGCGCTTGAACTTCTTACCGCTGCCGCAGGGGCAGAGCGCGTTCGGCCGTCTTTGGACGCTGGCGGCGGGAGGGTGCCGGTTTCGCTAAAAGTTCTCGCCAGCGTGCCCATAGTAGCGTGACGCTAAGCGGAAGCGCGTTGACCAGGTTCGCGCGTAGGCCGGCGTCGCCGAGCCAGTGGCGCTGGTGCGGATCGTATGCAATTTGGATGAGGGTACCGATCGGCTCGAAGCGGTGCTCCAACTCTGAATCGGTTCGCATTGCCGCGATCCAATCTTCGCCCGCGAGCGCCATAGCGAAGGCGAATCCGTCGTTCCAGTCGGTTAGTGAGTCGCGATCGCTGAACCGCTCCGCAAACTCCCTACGGTACGCGTCAGAGTCTCGAAGCAGCTGATCGGCAATGGTGTTTTGCTCCCCCATCGTCGCGGAGAGATGCGCGTTGAGACTTTCGAGCGACTCGCTCGCGCGCGGCATCAGCCAAGAAAGATACACGGTTGGCATGATCATTGGACCCGTAACGATGGCCGAAAAGAAGCCATGCCGAAAGGCCGCCGATTCCGGACGCGGCTCGCTCTGCAGATAGACGAAATCGGCTAGCCGTCGCGCCGCCGCTGTCAATCGCCGATCGGGCGACGCACCGCTTCGCGCGTAGACTTTCGGGAATCGATCGAACCGCGATCGCGGGAACGATCCGGCCACCGAAACGACGGCGCGTATTCCGGCCGGCTCGCATTCATAGACGAAGGTTGCAAGATCGCGGAGCAGTTCGCTTAGGGGCGTATGCGCTCCAGCATAGGTGTGGACGCCACCGGGCATGGTGAACGCGAAGCTTCGGTCAACCAGCGTATGCCGGTCGCAATAGCCGCTCGCAGCGGCAATCGTCAAGTGCAACTGCTGCAATGTTGCACTGGCCGAAATCTCGGCGTACCTCATCGTGCGCATCGGGCGCTCGTACAGCACGCTCAGCCGAAGGATCAAGGCGTCGTCACGGCCGAGCGGTTCGGCCTTCACGCGCGACTTCGGGCGAACGACTCGGCGTAAGGCGCGGTTCGTTCCGGCCAAATCGAAGGCATTCGGATCGAAATCGTCGGGTAGCCATTGCGCGATCTCGCTGTGCCGCTCGTGCCGCGGATCTACGTATGCTTTCAGCAGCTCGCGCAAACCGTGAGGACCGCCGCAGTCCTCGGGCGGACAAGCGCGAGCGCCAGCAAGACAACGCGGACTACTCTCGTCCTGACTCGAAATGATCGACTCAACCGTCACCTTGTGCGTCCAGCCGTCACCGAAGTCGTAGTCGAACCAAAACGAGTCGCCGGCGTTCGGAGCAATCTCAGCGAGCGTGACCTGCCGTTCACTGCGCAGGTCGCTTGGGAAATCGGCGTCGGGCACTCCGTAGGACGTTCTTCCCACGCGGAACGCGTGGAGATGCGTGTTCGTCCAGCCCATAGCCGCGATCAGAGCGCGACTGACTTGCGGGAGCTTCATATCGCTGGAAAGCTCGATCCTCCGCCATATCGGGGGCTTGACGTCCTTCAATACAATTTTCAAACGATGGGTCGATGGCATGCAGCGCGTGGGCTTCAACAGCGCGCAGCGCAGTTACTGCGGTCACACCCGAACTCCGCTGGCATAAGGAGCGTTCGCTCGTCGCCTCTTTCGAAATGCCGGAGAGCCGCCGAAGACGGAATGAAGGCGCACCTTGGGGAGCTTCGCGTCGCGAGCGATGCGCGCGAACGTCAGGCCAAACGTGTTAGGATTCCGCGGCAAGCCGTCGCGCTCGAAGATCAGGGTGCTACCGTCGGGGCGGGTCCCAGCGGAGAAGAAACGTTCAGCCTGTCCAACGCGATGACGGCGCAGGCGCTCGATCGCAAATGGCGGTAGCGCGCTTTGCGTCGCTCCTGTCCAGCGTTGGAGTAGGCAAAGAGCTGCGATCGCTGGTTGGCGTAGCCGAGGTCGAGCGTGGCCGTAGCGTCGCTGAGCCCGTCCTCAGTGACCGCGGCGTGTTGGAGATCGGCGCCATACGAGAGGTTCGGGTTCTCGTAGCTGTAGTTGAGCGCTTGCGCCGCGTCATTTCGATTACGTGGATATGCTCTTCGAGGTCGAGCTCGGCGAGCGCCCGTTAACCGATGCGGTCGTCTCAATTTGACGTTCGGAGTAACGGTTACAGCGTCACGCTGTCGGGCTCCAACTCGCAAGTGTCGCCCTGAAACGGCGATGCCGTGCCCGTACCGATATCGTAACTAATTTCAGTCGGGAAGGGACTGCGGCGGTCGCCTCCTCGATAGGTCCCATGTCGCTCGATCACGACCTGGTCCTTGAAGACCGTGACGGTCGTTTCTTTGGGTAGCTTATGTCCGGCCACGCGAATGGACGGCGGAGCAGCGTCAACGGTAAAAGTGGGCGTAGATCCATTCAGAAGCTCGTAGCCGGTGCCCCTTTGAAACGTTATGTTTGCGATGCGATACGTTCGCCCGAGCGTACACGTATGCAACTGGCCCCAGGCGAAATTTACCGGCCCCGCGGCGCATGGCACGCCGTTAATCAGGGCGTCGTGCAGGAGCAACGCATCGCCGTAGGGGCCATACGGACGAACTTCATTTCGCCTCTCACAAGCGCCCCCGGCGCGACCGTCACGGCAATGGTGGAAGCATGGACTTCGAGCGCTTGGGCAAATAGACTGCGTCCGTCACGCTGACGCCGGCCGGAATACGAACCGGCCCAATTTGAAGCGGCGCGCTCAATATACGCGTATGCTCCCGCACGAAAACTGCGTGCTCGTGGTCCTCCAAAGCACGACCTCCATAGAAATACGTGACGGCCATCAGCGAGATGATCGCCGGAACGCTGGTAATCACAAGTGCGACGTGAAAAACGTGCCGTCGCCAAAGCAAAAATACAATATGTCTGCGACGGCCACGACCGGGAACGATTGGCTGCCTAGCGAGATAATCACCGATGAAGTGCAATCCCGTTAGATTCCCGTAGACGCTACCACGAAACGCCCGATTTTGGCCCCTTACGACAGAAGTCGCATCGTCAGGTCCCGAAAATGCCATTATTCTAGATCTAAACGATAATAAGCGCTAGAATACTGGTATGGCCAGGACCACCGCAACTCTGCTCCCCCGTGTCCAACGTCGCTTGCATCAGCTCGGCGAGCGCATTCGGAGTGCCCGCCGCCGCCGCGGGCTCCCCGCGGCCCTCGTCGCAGAACGCGCCGGCATGGCGCTTATGACGTTGCGCGGGATTGAGCAGGGCCGCCCCGGCGCGACGATCGGCGCATACACTGCGGTGCTCCACGTGCTTGGGCTCGACGCCGACCTCGACGCCGTTGCCGCCACCGATCCGATCGGGCGCGACCTTCAGGACGCCAACTTGAAGCGTCGCCAGCGCGTGAAAACGTGACCGATCGTCGCATCGGCGTTTATGCCGACTGGTCGCCTGGCCGAGATCCGATGCACCTCGGATCACTCGACGCGCGCGCCGGCCGAACCGGCGAGATCTTCGAATTTGCATTTTCAAAGACCGCGCTCGACGACCCCCACCTCGCGCGGCAGCAACTCGATCCGGATATCAGCCTATTTGGCGGCCCGCAGTATCCGCGCAACGCGCGCAGACAGTTCGGGATGTTTGCCGACTCGAGCCCCGACCGCTGGGGACGGCGTTTGATCGACCGCAATTTTGCCCGCCGCAAGCGTACGGGTGATCTGCCAACCAACGCGCGGCTCCGCGAATCGGACTACCTGCTCGGTGTTCATGACGCATTTCGCTCGGGGGCGCTCCGTTTCAAACTCGACGATGCTGGTGCTTTTCTCGCCGCTGACCTCCCAATCGCGGCGCCCCCGTTCGTACGCATTCGCGAACTCGAAGCGGCGAGCCGCGCGCTCGAAAGCGACCCGGGCGATAACCCGGGCCTCGACGAGCAACTGCGCATCTTGCTGGCGCCCGGTGCGTCGCTCGGGGGAGCGCGCCCGAAGGCGTCGGTGAGCGATTCGGGCGGCAATCTCTGGATCGCGAAGTTCCCGAGCGTGAACGACCGCCATGATGCCGGCGCGTGGGAGTACGTCCTGCACGAGTTGGCATCTCGAGGCGGTATCTGCGTACCTGCCGCCGAGGGCCGCCGTTTCGGCGGTGCCGCGCACACGTTTCTGGTACGTCGCTTCGACCGAGGGGAAGCTGGCCGGCGCATCCATTTTGCGTCGGCGATGACGTTGACTGGACACATCGACGGTGAGAGCGCGAGCTACCTTGAGATCGCAGAGGTTCTCACTTCACAAGGGGCCGAAGCTGGCAAGGACCTTTTGGAACTGTGGACGCGAATCGTCTTCAACATCATGGCCTCGAATACAGACGATCACCTTCGCAATCACGGTTTCTTGCTCACGCCAAATGGATGGAGGCTCTCTCCGGCCTACGATATGAATCCAAATCCCGACTCGCTAGGATTAGCACTCGATATCGACGATAATGACAACGCGCTCGATCTCGACCTCGCGCGATCTGTCGCACCATACTTTCGCGTTCGAGACAGCGAGGCACTACGGACCATTGCGCGATTACGAGAGACCATGGCTGGCTGGCGGGAAATCGCGGCGCAGCTTGGCATCACGGGCGGCGAGCAGGATGCGATGGCGCTGGCATTCCAAGCCGTGCAGTAAAACAACCGCGCGGGTTTTGATTCGTGAAGATAAGCGCACCCGTTCCCCTGCTGCAGCATTAGCCGCGGTTTATCGCTGTTTCGTCAGATCGGGTCGCCAAAATACACAGGCAGCACATAATCGAGCCGCGGAGCGCAGCGTAAGCGGCTTCGGAACTGACGGGGGCGCACCGAGGCTGCCGACCGCCCTGCCCAGGGCTCGCGTCGCCGGAGGGATTCGGAAACGACTTGCAGCGGTACCGGCCGCGAACGCGAGCGGGTCGTAGCTGTGCCCAAGATCGTGGAGTCGCAAGGGAGGGAGCTGGTGCCGTCGCGCCAAGCGCGAAAACGCGCCCGTTCTCGTTTGGGTCCCTGCTCGGTCGAAGGGTGACTCGCGCTTACGTTGGAACGAGACGTGGAACGATTCCGTTCTTGCTACTGTAGGGAGGGGCCAATGTTTGCATTTACATCGCCACGCAGATTAACGGTGCTGGGCGTCATCGCAGTTGGAGCCGCAGTCGCGGCATCGAGCTTCGGCATCGTACGCGCCGACCGCGCGAATCCAGACGACAACGGGGTCTTCCGCTGCACGACAGGCAGGGCGTGCGTTGAGGGCGACTCGCAGGGGATCAAAACTCTGGGCGTTTTCGGCGTGGGACCAAACGATGGCGTTTATGGTGCGACCACCGCGACCAACAATAAAGCGGGGGTCTATGGAGTAAGCCAACCGACGACCGGCCACGGCAACGGCGTGGTCGGAGTTTCGTCGAACGGCAATGGCGTGATTGGCTCGGCTCGTGGCTCGTACGGTGTCGGCGTCTGGGGCCTGAGCCGAAACGGTGACGGCGTTCTCGCGGAGTCCGCTGCCGCAGGTGAAGTGGCCTTGCGCGCGCACGCCGACAACTCTCGCACCGCCATCTTCGCTGGTCAGAACCCCGCGAATTTCGCGCATTGCGTGATCGATCCGAATGCAAATCTTTCGTGCACCGGAAATATCCGTAGCGATGCCGCGATTCAGTCAACACACCGCAATGCCCTCGGACAGCGCGTGGTTGCGTACACGCCAGAATCGACAACGGCGACAATCGAAGATGTCGGAACGGCGCGAATGGTCGATGGCGTCGCTAACGTACGGATCGATCCAGCCTTCGCAGCCATGATGGATGGGCGATGGTACTACGTCTTTCTTACCCCGCTCGGCGATACGCGAGGGTTGTACGTCAGCCGCAAGGCGACATCTGGATTTCAAGTGCGCGAGACCGAGAACGGCCGCGCTAAGTTAGAATTCGACTATCGCATCGTGGCGCATCCGGTCAACGCAAGCAACGAACGCATGCCCATCGTCAGCTCAGACTAGCTTAGGTAGCGGCGATCGCCGGCCGCTGTGCTCGCGAGCGTGGCTGCGACGTACTTACCGAGTAACCGAATGTCGTGGGACCGGGCGGCTTATTTCTTGCCGGTGCTTACCGCCGAACCGAATGGGTCGTTAAATCCGCCGATGCTTTTCGTCGGCGTGCCGCCGGCGGGGTATTTCCAGAACATCGCGTTTTCTTCTCCGAGGTTGGGTCCGATAAAGGTGTTGCCTTGGATGAAGAACTGAAACACGCCCGTCGTGCCTGAAAGCGGTGTGGCGCCGACGACCTTGCCGGCGGAGTGCGCGACTTTGACGTGATAGATCACCGGAGTGCCCGTCCCTATGAGGCCGCCTCCGTCACCGACGGCTAGGTAGTTGCGGGTCCACTGGATGTTGGTCGCTTGGACGATGTTCTGCTTGAACGCGATCGGGGTGAGCGCACCGGCGCCTTTGCGAAGCTCGGCGAGCTGGTACGAAAGCGAGGAGTCGACCCATTGGCGTAGAGATTGCCTTTGTCGTCGTAAGTCACGAACAGAACGACCTTCAGCTGGCTGTCGGTGTAAAGCGTCGGGGTGCCCCGGGCGTTCGCGTATACCGCAACGCTTCCAGCGCCGGCGCTCAAGGTCTGCGAGTTGGCAACGGCGAGGTTTCCGGTCGTCGGATCTACCGCGCAAGCCTCTGGGGCGTTGTTCGGATCCGTCAACGTGGCGATCGGGGTGCTGCCCCCGTGCGCGTACTCGACGATATCGTTTGGCCCCTCTTCCACGATCCAGACGTCGCCCGCCTTGTCGACGCACTCGCCCGTCGGAAAGCTCAAGCCGGTCAGCGTCCCTGGAGTTTTGCACCGGGAAACGAATACACGTACACGTTGCCGGCGCCGTCGTCGGATAGGTACAGAAGATCGCGTTTCTCCAAGTGCGGAGCCATCCACGACGCGCTTCGTCGCAGAAGCTGCGCGTTTGCGCTAGGCTGTGTTTGCGCGCCGCCGCCGCATGCCGCAACCGTGGCGGCGACTGCGAGCAAGCCCAGAGCCCCAGGGACCATCGAAAGACGTCTCATCAGGAGCTTGCTCTTGCCTCCCGCCGCCGGAGCCCGCCGCGCAAGGCATCGGCGTTATCGGCTGATCCTCTCGAAAGTGGTGTTTCCACGCATATCCGCGCAGCTTCCCCGCGCGCATGCTGGATGGGGGCCAATCCCCCACTGCTTCAAGGAGGATTATGCAAATGAAACGAGTTCTCGCGCTGGCGTGCTGCGTTGCCGTCGCGGGCTGCGCGACGGGGAACGGAGGCAGCCTGCCGGTGACGGCGGCCGCGAATGTCAAGGGGGCCCAATACGCCCACCCCCTCTCCGGCCGCCGGAATACATCCTCGGGCAATCCGGCAATCTACCTGTTCCAGGGACAGCCCGACGGCGCGCTGCCGTACGACGGGCCGGTTTACGCGAAGGGAACGCTCTATGGAACGACCTACGCGGGTGGCGCCAATAACCTGGGAGCGGTCTTCTCAGTCAGCCCCGGCGGGTCGGAGAAGATCCTGCACAGCTTCTCGGGAAGCGACGGCGAGTACCCATATGCGAGCTTGGTCTACGTCAAAGGCAAGCTTTACGGAACGACCTATTATGGTGGGGCGAATGGTGCCGGGACCGTTTTCTCGCTCACGACGGCAGGTAAGGAGAAGGTTCTCCATAGTTTCACGGGCGGCAGCGACGGCAGTTTGCCCGATGCGGTCTTGTTCTACCACGGTGGCGCACTTTACGGGACCACGTATAGCGGCGGCGCTAGCGGCTTCGGAACGGTCTTCAGTATCACGCTCGCGGGCAAGCAGAGCGTCCTCCATAGCTTTAAAGGCCAGCCGTCAGACGGTCAAGGTCCCGAAGCGGGCGTTATCTACTACAAAGGCGCGTTCTATGGTACGGCCGTCAGCGGCGGAATGAGTTCCGGGGGCCAAGGAACGGTCTTTAAAGTGACGCCTGCGGGCAAAGAGACGGTTCTGCACACCTTCGCGGGCAATCCCGACGGCTCGGAGCCGGTAGGCGACCTCATGGAGTACGGCGGTAACCTGTACGGGACGACATCGACCGGCGGCAGCTATGGCGGCGGGACGGTTTTTAAGATCACGCCTGCCGGCGGGTTGAGCATCATTTGCAGCTTCGGCGCGTCGGGCTCTAACGATGACGAGGTGGGGCCCCAGTCGGGCTTGATCGATGTCAATGGAACGTTTTACGGCACCGTGGAGGGCGCTAACGTTGGGGGAGCGGTCTTCTCGATCACGCCGGGCGGCGCGGAATCGTTCGTGTACGAGTTCAACAGGAACGGTCCAAGCGGCACCCCTGTCGCGCCGTTAGGGAGACTTCTCGACGTTAAAGGGACGCTCTATGGAACCACTCTGAGCAATACCGGCCAAGGTAATGGCACGGTGTTCGCACTTCCGTTGTGAGGCTCTAAACCGATCGGTTGAAGGACGCGATCACTCGCGCGCAAACGCCACGCGCCTCGTGTATCGCGTCCTCGCGATCGGGAACGCTGCAAAAGGTGAGAATTGCCAAATCCAAGAAAAGCTCTGTCTCGGTTTGAGAAAATCAGGGAGCACCGCATGGGAGGAGCCGGCGGCGGCGGAGGCGGCGGGTCGTCGTACGCGCAGCGCAAAGCAACGACGAAGTCGGGTGTGCGAGACGGCGACGGTCTAGTAGTGGTAAGTTGGTAAACGAAGGGAGGATGCCGGTGAACTTTCGCGTCGCAACGTGTTCCACGTTCGTGTTCGCGCTTCTCGCGATGGTGCACGCAGATGCCGCACCGAGTACGCTCACCGGAAAGATGGGCGCGTACAACTACCTCCTCGGGAGGAAGTGGACGTGTACCGGCGGCGGAAGCACGTATTTCGCGGCGTATACCGTCGCGCCCGGAAACGCCCTGTACGGGCACTTGTACTCGGCGCAGGGATCCGAGGACGCGTATTTCGGGTACAGGGACGCGACGCACCGGTTTTGGACGGTAAGCGTCGATTCGACCGGAGCGACATCGTCGCAGACGTCCGCCGACGGCGCCACTTATGCCGGTACGCTCTTTGATGGTAAGAGCACGTCGAAGGCGACCAACGTCTTCACGAAGGTCGATTCGCGGCGATGGACGGTGCACGCTCGTGGCTCCGCAGGCGGGCAGCCCTATAACCTCACCGCTATCTGCGTGCGTGCCTAACGGGCACCTCTTCGCGCCGGCACCGTGGCGGGTCGCGCGCCTGACATGGGACGATGAGTTCTCGAATACCCACGCTTGTTTTCGTCTCCGGTTTGCTCTTCGGCACGATCCTTCTGGCCGTGATCGTGGGCGACGCCGTAATAGCCTCCGGTGCCGTGAAGAATCAGGCCGCATTCGAAACCCCTGCGAAGATCGTCTTCTTCACGTTGTTCGTCGCGTTCGGCTTCTCGTTGATCCCGCTGATGGTTGCTTTGGTTCTCGGCGGTCTCGATCTGATCGGAAAAGGGCTGAACGCGCAACCGTTCAAACCGCTTATCGACCGTCCCGGATGGATCGTCTGGCCGATTTGGTTGCTCATGGCGACGGGTTTAGCGGTAGCGCTGCCGGCCGCCATTCGCGCGGGTTTCTTCGGCAGCGAAGACGTATCGCCAACAGCGCTAGCCGAGCGCTCCGCCGCGCAAGCGATTGCGCGAATACCGAAGCAGGGCACTTTGGTCGCCGCGCCCGGTATGGCGGTGAGCCGCATGATCTCCGATTCGTCGCTTCGCGTACAACGCGGTTCCGAATCGCAGCTGTTCAGCGGCGCCCAGTATGGCGGCGCTGCGATCTTCGACTTCCATATCGCAGGCAGCGCCACGATCTTCCGGCGGTGCCGCTACTATTACATCGCGACCTATGCTCGCCGGCCCTCGCGCATCGCCGCGATCAACGTCGGCATCTCGGCGGAAAAGCTTAGCCGCACGGCGCTTAACGCGGCCAATCACGACGTCAGGTTGAGGCTGATCGCTGACGGCTGGCATCGTACCGGGCGGCTTTGGGTGCGTTCCGGGACCGTGCTCGACTTGCGCTCGCGGCGACTCGACGACCCCGTTGCCGGCGAGAATCGGGCGAACGCCGGCGACTGGATAGCATTCGTCGAACTTCGCGAAGCCGGGCGTTAGGGTTCGCGGCGAAGCGGATTCAGGTGCCGCGTTTCTTGACGGCGATCGCCAGCGGCAGCGAAGCAATACCGTTGGCAACGACGACCAAGTTGCTCTTTCCCGCTTCAATCGGCAACACCGCCGTGTCGCCCCCAACGGAGTCGAAAGGCGCTCGAAAGGCGCAGCCGGCGACGAAAACGGTGAGCGCAGCCGCCACGATAACACGCACGGGTGGTTGGTCGTGAAAGGGGGAGGCCGCCCCCGGCGGAAGCAAATCGGCTAGCGTGAAACGCGGTTTATGGCGACCATGAAACCGGGTGTGACGGGATCGGCTCGTCCGACGGGCACGGTCACGTTTCTCTTCTCGGATATCGAGGGCAGCACGCAACGCTGGGATCGCGACCCGGCGGCAATGCAGGATGCCGTTCGCCGGCACGACGCGCTGATGCGAGCGGCAATCGCCGCATACGACGGCTACGTTTTCAAGACGATCGGCGATGCATTTTGCGCGGCGTTTTGGCGCTCCGAGGAAGCCTTAGCCGCGATCCTCGACGCACAGCGCGCCCTTGCCGGAGCGGACTTCTCGCCGATCGATGGATTGCGCGTGCGCGCGGCCGTCCATACCGGCACGGCCGACGAACGCGACGGCGATTACTTCGGACCCGCGCTCAACCGCGTCGCGCGCTTACTCACTATCGGTCACGGCGGGCAGGTCCTGGTGTCGGGCGTCACCAGCGACCTCGTTCAAGAGACACTCCCGCCTGGCGCGAGCCTCCGCGACCTGGGCGAGCATCGGCTGCGCGACCTCGCGCGCCCAGAGCGAGTCTACCAGTTGATCGCTCGCGAACTGGCGGCGGACTTTCCCCCGCTGCGGTCGTTGGACGTCCTGCCGAACAACTTGCCGCGCCAGCTCAACACCTTTGTCGGCCGCGAGGCGGAGATCGAAGCGATCACGGCGCTCCTCGAAAAGAACCCGCTCGTCACGCTGGTCGGCTCGGGCGGCGTCGGCAAGACGCGTCTCGCCCTGCTGGTCGCTGCTAACGCGCTCGACAGCTCGGCCGACGGCACGTGGTTCGTCGAACTCGCGCCTTTGACGAGCGGCGACTACATTCCATCGTCCATCGCGCTGGCACTCGGGATCACGCTGCCCAGCGAAGGCGATTCGCTCGAAAGTCTCGTTCACGCACTCAAGGGAAAGCACGCGTTGCTCATCTTCGACAACTGCGAGCATTTGCTCGAGCCAGCCGCGCGCGCGATCTCGACCATCCTTCGCGGCTGTTCAAAAGCCAAAGTGCTCGCATCGAGCCGTCAAGCGCTGGGAGTTGCCGGAGAAGCGGCCTATCAGGTATCTCCGCTCGACCTCCCGGCCAAAACGGCAACGCATCTGTCCGCGACCGAGGCCCTGCAGTTCGAGTCGGTCGCGCTCTTCGTCGATCGCGCCCGAGCCGCAAGCGCCGCGTTTTCCCTCACCGACGAGAGTGCGCCCGCGGTGGCCGACATCTGCCGGCGGCTGGACGGTATTCCCTTGGCAATCGAACTCGCGGCCGCGCGAGTGAAGCTGCTGAGTCCGCAGCAGTTGCGCGGATGGCTCGACGAGCGATTCCGCCTGCTGACCGGCGGCAACCGCGACGTCCTTCCGAGGCAGCAGGCATTGCGTGCGCTGATCGATTGGAGTCACGACCTGCTCGACGAGCGCGAACGCACGCTTTTCCGGCGCCTCGGAATCTTCGTCGATGGATTTGCGCTCGAAGGAGCCGTTGCCGTCGGCAGCGGCCAGGATCTCGATGAACTCGACGTCTTCGACCTGCTGGCGTCGCTGGTCGATAAGTCGCTGGCGCTTGCCGAGCCGCTCGCTGAAGTGCCGCGCTACCAGCTGCTCGAATCGACCCGCGCCTACACCTCCGAGAAGCTCGACGATGCGGGTGAACGCGATCTCATCGCGGGCCGGCACCTGCGCTATCTGCGAGACCGGTTCGCCGAGCGTTTGGAAGAATGCGAGCGAACGGCTCGCGCGGCGGGTCTCGCTGCCGCGCTCAAGATCGATCTCGAAGATGTGCGCTCCGCCCTGGACGGAGCGTTGGCCCGCGGCGAGGTCGTCGACGGCGGTGAGCTGCTCGCCGGCATCTACTTCGTTTGGCAATCCATCGGACTCGAGGCGGAAGGGGTAACGCGGTGCCGAGCCTACCTGGCGGCGATTCCGGAGGTCGAGTCGCGGCTGCGCGCTCGGTTGTCAATAATAGTGGCGATCTTCCTCGAGGCGTGCGGTGACAGAGCGGGTTCGCTCGAGCTATCGACGTATGCGGTCGAACAGGCGCGGAAAAACGGCGACGCTCCGTCGCTTACCCATGCGTTCTGCATTTATGCAAGCAACTTGATGCTAATGGACCGGTTGGACGATGCGGAGGACGCATTAGCGCAAGCGGAGGCGGTCTCGGATGATTCGGCCATCCTGCGCATCACTTTGCTCGGTCACCACGCCGGATTGAGTTACGCGCGAGGCGACCTTGAGGCCGCGGCGCGTATGTTCGAGCGGCTCCGCAAGGAGCACCGCTCGTTTGGAAATATCCACAGCGAGCAACGGTCGGCGGCCGGTCTCGCGGAGATCGAACACGCGCGCGGTCGAACGCAGCGCGCCGTCTCCATCCTTCACGAGACACATGCAGCGATTCGAGATGGTCCGTATAAGACCGTACCGGATGCGTATAAGGAGCTGCTCGCCATGGTGCTGCACAACCTCGCGGGCTATCTCGTCGCCCTTGACGACCTGCCCGGCGCCACCGCGGCCGCGCGTGAATCGATCGGCATTTATGCCGCTCGCGAGCCGGACCATCCTACCGTCGCCGTTGCGATCGAACATCTCGATCTCGTCTTCGCCCTGCACGGCGATCTCGAGCGCGCAGCCACACTCGAAGCGTACGCCGATGCCAAGCTCCAGCGGCACAGAAACGTGCGCGAGTTCACCGAGACGACGACGCACGACCGTCTTGCCGCGCTTCTGCGCGAGGCATGCGCGCCCGATGAACTCGCGCGCCTCACCGAAGAAGGCGCGGCGCTCGAGCCCGAGGCTGCGGTCGCGCTCGCGCTGCGCTAAGGGATAGGATGGCGACGGCGTCGCTCGCCGAACTGCTACGTTCGTTCCGTGCGAACTCCGGGCTTTCGCAAGAGGTGCTTGCGGAGCGCTGCGGGCTGTTCGACCCGGGCCGTCAGCGACATCGAAACCGGCGTCGCGCGCACGCCCCGGCTGGTAACGTTGATGCTTCTCGGCGAGGCGCTCGGTCTATCGCCGTCGGATCGCCTGCGTTTAGAAGAGGCCGGGCGTAAGTCGGCCGCAGCCGGCGTAAGCCTTAGCGTTTCCCCGGCATTGGCGCTGCGCGAAACCCCGCTCGAGGGGCGCGAGCGCGACGTCGAACAGGTAGTCGCGCTTTTCGCGCGCGATGCAACGCGGCTCGTAACGCTAACGGGGCCGCCAGGTGTCGGAAAGACGAGCCTGGCGATCAACGTGGCGATTGCACTCGCGGGCGAGTACGAGGATGGCGCTGCACTGGCCGATCTGGCGACGGTCGAGGAAGCCTCGCTCGTCCCGGAGGCCGTCGCGCGCGCGCTGGGGATTCGCGAAACGGCTGCGGCTTATCTCGGCGAGCGAAGTCTCTTGCTCGTTCTCGATAACCTCGAGCATCTCACGCCGGCGACGGCATGGATCGCCGAACTGCTCGCCGCGTCGCCGAGGATAACGATCCTCGCCACCAGCCGCGGGCCGCTGCATCTCCCACTCGAGCGCGTCTACGCCGTTCAACCGCTGGACGGCGCCGCCGCGGCGCGGCTCTTCGTGCAGCGCGCGCGAGCCGTGAAGCCCGACTTCGAGTTGACCGAGAAGAACGCAGCCGCGGTCGCCGGCATCGTCGAGCACCTCGATGGGCTTCCGCTGGCGATCGAACTTGCCGCGTCGCGCGTCTTGACGCTCCCGCCCAGGGCGCTCGTCGCTCCGCTCCAACGGCGGCTGCCGCTGCTCGCCGACGGTGCGCTCGACCGGCCGCCGCGCCAGCAGACGATGCACGCCGCCATCGCGTGGAGTTACGACCTGCTCTCGGAAGAAGAACGGCAACTGTTTCGAATTCTCTCCGTTCTTGCAGGCGGTGGAAGCCTCGAAGCCGCCGCGGTACTTGCCGGCGACGGCGGCGCGCGACCGATTCTCGAGCGACTCGCGCCGCTCGTCGAGAAAAGCCTCATCACGCTCGAGCAAGATTCCACCGGCGAGCCCCGCGTTGCGATGCTCGAAATGCTTCGCGAGTTTGGGCAGGAGCGGCTCGCACAAAGCGGCGAGCTCGCGGCCGCACGGCGAGTACACGCGCAGCTCGTGCTCGATTTCGTGCGCCGCGACGCACCCGACTACGCGCGAGAGCAGCGCAACATCGAAGCGGCGCTGGAATGGGCGCAGAGCCGGGGCGAGACGGAGTTCGGCCTCCGCATGATTGGCGCCCTTTGGCGGTTCTGGTGGCTGCGCCGTCACTTGGCCGAGGGGATCCGGTGGATCGCGACGTTTTGTGCGCTGAGGAACGCCGCACCGTCCGGCGTGGACGACGCGCTCTACGCGACCGCTCTTGCCGCTAAAGCCGCGCTGCTCTCGGCGCTGGGGAATTTCAACGAAGCGCTGGGGCCGTGCGAGGAGGCGATCGCCCTGCAGCGCGCCGCCGGCGACGATGCCGGCCTCGCCGTCTCGCTCACCTCACTGGGCGTCATCATGCATTTTTGCGCCGAGCGCGCTCGCGCGGAGAACGCGCACGCCGAGTCGCTGCAGATAAGCGAGCGCCTCGGCGACGAAGCCGGCGTGGCCGCCTGCCTTTCGAACCTGGCGTCACTGGCACTGAGCGCCGGCGATGTTGCCGGCGCGCAAGAGCCGGCGCAAAGAAGCGTGGCGATGTATCGTCGTTTCGAGGATCGCTCCGGGCTCAGCCACGCGCTCACGGCGCTTGGCCAGGTCGCGGTGGCGCGGCGAGAGTACGCTCGCGCCGAAGAACTCTTCCACGAGGCGCTGGTGCTGCAGCGAGCCGTCGGAGATTTCGGCAGCCCGCATGACGCGCTTGCGAACCTCGCCGCCGCCGCGCATCGGCGCGGCGAGCACGAACTCGCGCTCGCGCGATACGGTGAAGCGTTCGACCTGCTCGGCGCGGTGCCGAACAAGGCCGCGCTGGCATGGATGCTCGAGGGTCTGGCGGCCGCGACTGCTGCCGTCGGCGATGCGGCGCGAGCCGCGCGTTTGCTCGGCGCCGCGCGTACCTTACGAACCGCGGTCGGCGCGCCGGTCTCGCCGGCCCAACGCGCCGAATACGAAGCCGAGGTAGCGGCGGTCCGCGCAACGCTCGGCGACGATGCCTTCCTCGTCCAGTGGCGCATTGGTTTGAGCATGACGCTCGAGCGCGCACTGGACGAGGTACGCCGGCACTAGAAGTAGGTACCGGCCGGGGAGACGGCAACGCCGAGGAACTGCTGTCCGGCGCCGTCGGGCCCGTGATAGGAGTTGATGAGGTTCATGTGGGGATAGGCGTATTCGTCAACCGAGTTGTTGTCGTTGCTGACGAAAAGGGCGGTACGCGTCGAGTTGAACGCGAGGAACTCGGGGATGCCGCCCTCGCTGAATTCGAACGTTTCGTCTAGCCCATAGTCGGTGAAGCTTTGGAGTACGTCGGCTCCTTGATCGGCAACCATGAAGTCGAGCTGCCCCGAGGGGTAGAACGATGACGAGACCGCGATTCCTCCCGGCTGCTCGAAGCTGTACGTGTTCGTTTCCTCGACGCACTGGCTGCTGCCGTAATGACAGAAGAGGATGCTGCCGCCGGCAGAGCTGCCGTAAGAATTGGTCGTGTAGTACGGCGCGTAGAAGGCCGACTCGCCGTTCTCCTGTGGGGTGAGAAGCGCGAGCGAGGTGATCTCGAGGCCGCTGCTCTGCGGCGGATACCAGGTATTGGCCGGCAAGGTCGTGTCGGTGAGATACTCGTTGATGTAATCGCTGGAGTTGGATGGGTTGTTGGCGACGTAAACGTTCCCGTAGGCGTCGACCGCGACGTCGACCGGGTCGTTCATGCCTGTCGTTATCGTCGTGGCGGGGCTCTTCGCGCCTTCGTGGTAAATCGTCAACGAGTTGTTTCCGTCGTTGGTCACGTACAGGTTGCCGGACTTGTCGGTCGTGATGCCGTCGGGAAGACTGATTCCCTTGGTGATCTTGTACTTCGCTTTGGGCGACTTCGTGGTGCTCTGCTCGAAGACGTCGATCGCATCATTCTGGAAGTCGGCGACGTAGAGCAGCTGCTTCCGTTTCTTCTTGGCGGGACCGGCACTCGCAGCGTTCGTGTGCGCGACGCCGGTGAGCGCGCTGGTCGGGGCCGTTCCGCCGAGCGGCGGCGTGATCGCGGAGTTCGAGGTGCACGCCGTGGCCGCGGCCAGCGCAAGCGAAACCGTGCCCAGGGACTTTAAAGAGATCGTGGTGCGCATGAGTTGGATTCCTTTCAGCAGCGCGGGTTTGGTGAATCCAACGTACGCCCAGCGGGGGTCACGTCTCCATGAAGTTACTCACGGAGTAGCCCGGCTGCCCCCAAGATGGCGTGCGGGCTTTGACGCCGGCCGGCATCCCAGTGGGCATCGAATCCCGCGCCAAGCTCCTCCATGACCTTCGCGATCAGCGCTTCGTGGGCGACGCGGTCGGCCAGAGGAATCACCGGTGAGTCGGCCGCCGTCGAAGCCGCGCCGAGAAGCCGCGCCGCCACGGTCGTTCGGCCCCGGCGAAGCTCGATTGCGGCGAGCAACCGGGCCGTGTCGGCACTCGGCCCCGACGTTGCGTCATCGTCCGAGCTAACGCGCAGCGCCAAACGTTCGGCGCCGTCGAGATCGTTCAGCCCAACCAGGGCTCGGCTCAAGACGATCCGCGCCGTCCGCGCCGATTCGGCAAAACCCACCTCCTGGGCCAGCCGAAGCGCCTCGCGCGCGAGCGGCACGCCGCGTTCCGGAGAGCCCGAGCGCACCGCGACCAGCGCGAGCGCGTCTAAAACCAAGCTCACGCCCATTCTTCGTCCGGCGCCGCGGAAGAGCATCAGCGCCTCCTCGAGATGTGCGTTCGCCTCGTCGTAGTTCCCCTCGTCGGAAGCATGGGTTCCGAAATCGACGAGCGTTCGCGCGATGTCCAACCCGTCGCCCAGCTCGCGTCGAATCGTCAGCGCTTCTTCGAAGTAATGCCGGGCGTCGGCGTAGCGGCCTTTGAAACTCGCGCACTCGCCGAGGCCGTCGATCAGCGAAGCGACGGCCTTTCTGTCGCCGGCGGCGCGCTTGTGGCGCAAGGCGAGTTTCGTATGGCGCTCGCTCTCATCGAGCCGGCCCGATGCCGAGGCGAGGCCGGAGGCGGCCCAGTTGCCGTCAGCCACGACCCCCGCATCGACCGCTTCCGCGCGCTCCTCCGCGGCCGCCAACAACGACCGCACCCACGCATAACCGTGCGCATTTTCGCCTCGCCGCCACCAGATCGGCCAAAGTTCGATCGCCAGCGAGAGCGCAGGGCCGATGCGGTTGGTCGATCTTAGCCATCCGAGTGCCGCGTCGAAGTGCGAAGATTCGCGAATGCAGCGTGCGCGCGCCGCGTCATCGCCGAGTGGTTCCACCCGCGGCGGCGCCTGCGCGAGCGACGTACAATACGCGCTCAATCGAAGAAAGGCTGCTTCGCTCTCGCGCTCGCATTCGAGCATCTCGGCAGCAAACTCGCGGACGAGCGGGTGCAGCTCGAATTCGGCGTCGCCCACGCCATCGTCGCCAACCCCGACCAAACTGCGATCGGTGAGCGACGCCAGCACCTGCAGCGTAGCGAGCACGCTGGCCTCGGAATCGCCGCCGCTTGCCAGATAATGCGCGCCCTCCTCGGTAAACCGGCCGCCAAAAACCGCGAGTGAGCGAAACAGCCGTCGTTCGTCTGCGTTAAGCGAACGGTAACTCAGGGCAATCGCCTCGCGCATCGCGCCGAGTACGTGGAGCGGGCGTTTTAAGTTATCGACGAGTTCCGCCCGCGATGTCGTGCGCAGCAACGGTGCCGCGAGCGCCAGTGCGAGCGGTACGCCGCCAAGCGCCCGCACTAGGGCGTTCAACTCGGAATCGTCCGGCGCGGCCTGCGCAGCGAGCGCGCCGCCACGCATGCGATCGGAGAGCAAACGGATGCTGGACGCGATGGAGAGCGCCCCGATCTTGAATACCCGCTCCATCGAGAGATGGAGCGGCGCGCGGCTCGTCACGAGAAGTTTGAGGTTGGGCGCCGCCGCGAGCAACTCGGCGACGACGGGCGCGGCGGCCGCCACGGATTCGAAGTTGTCGAGCACGACGAGCATCGAGCGGTCGCCGATGGCTGCGGCTACGGAAGCGGCAGCGGGTTGGCCGCGAACGTCGTGCACCCCGAGCGCCAGCGCGATTTTCGTGGGAACCAGTATCGGATCGGGCAACGAAGCGAACTCGACGTAACGCGCACGCCCCCCAAACTCACCCGCGAGTTCCGCGGCAATCGCAATCGCGAGCGCCGTCTTGCCGACGCCCGGCTCGCCGGTTACGGTAACCAGTCGCGTTGTCCGATCGAGGAGAAGCCCCCGCACCGCTGCCAATTCGGTCGCGCGTCCCACCAGCGATATGGGTTCGGGGAAAGCCGTATCCGAGTCGCCCCCGCGCTGACCGCGGCGACTCGCTGCCGCGCGCAGCGTCTCGCGCGATGCTGCGTCGAGGCCGAGCGCCTCGGCGATCAGCGAGATCGTGATGGCGCGCGGCCAAAGCGAAACGCCGGTTTCGATATCGCCGATCGTTCGCACGCTCACGCGGGCTCGATCGGCGAGCTCCTCCTGCGAAAGCCGCGCTTGCGCTCGATACCTCCGAGCTAGCTCGGCAAGCGGCAACGTCTGCAGCATCGCGTGCTACTTCATAAGCCGCGAGACCGGGAACCTTTTTTCCAGGACACGACCACGCCGTGATGAAGAAGCAACGATGGCTTCACCGCGAAGCGCCGCGGTAACGTTGGCGTTGACGTCGCTCTGCGAGTTGGCGGCATGCACGGGCGGCACGATTCCTCGCGCGGCGGCGCCGAGCACGCTTCCGCTCGACCACTACGTCAAGCACGTCGTCATCGTCGTGCAAGAGAACCGAAGCTTCGATAATCTCTTCAGCGGGTTTCCCGGCGCGGACGCGCCGGGATTCGGCTACGCCGGCGACCGGAAGGTGCGCTTGCACGAGACGCCGCTCGAGGATCCCGGCGATATCGAAAACAACTGGCGCGACGCCATCAGCGGTTGGAACCATGGAAAGATGAACGGCTTCGAGGGCGAGCACTTCTACGGCGGGCCCCGCGATTACGCGTATGCGTACGTACCGCGTTCCGAAACGGCCCCCTATTGGGCGATGGCGCGCCAATGGGTGTTGGCGGATCGCATGTTTCCGCTGGAGTTCGGCCCGAGTTTCACGGCCCACCTGAGCTTGATCGCCGCGAACACCGACATCGAGCCCGATCCGCTGGCTGAGGTCGACGCTCCGAATAACATCCGCGGGGGGTGCGAGGCGCCGCCCGGAACGAGATCCTTCACGCTCAGCGCCGATCGCGTCGAACGTTTCGGTGGCCCGTATCCGTGCTTTTCGAACTTTCCGACGATTGCCGATCGCCTCGACGCCGCGGACGTCACGTGGAAATACTATGCCTCACCGCTGAGCGAGATCGGCGGGAAGGTATGGTCGGAGTTCAGCGCGATTCGAAAGGTCCGCTACGGGCCCGATTGGAGCAACGTCATCTCGCCGCAGACCCGCGTCTTGAACGACGTTCGCGACGCAAAGCTCGCCGACGTCTCCTGGATTACGCCGGATTGGAAGGACTCCGACCATACCGGCAGCGGGTACGACGACGGGCCGTCGTGGGTGGCCTCGATCGTCAACGCCGTCGGGCGCAGCCCTTACTGGTCGTCGACCGCCATCGTCGTTCTCTGGGACGATTGGGGCGGCTGGTACGACAACGTCCCGCCGCTGCAGCTCGATTTCCGCGGCCTCGGCATCCGCGTGGGATGCATCATCATCTCGCCGTACGCGCGCGTCGCGGGGGGCGCAAGGGCCGGCTATGTCTCGCACACGCAGTACGAGTACGGCAGCATTCTCAAGTTCGTGGAGCAGGTCTTCGACCTCCCGCCGATCGGGCCGGCCTCGCGCGGCTTTACCGACACGCGCGCGACGAGCATTCTCGACAGCTTCGACTTTACGCAACCGCCGCGTCGGTACCGTGTGGTTCCGGCGCCCTATCCCGAGTCGCATTTTCTGCACGAGCGCCCATCCTACCGACCGCCGGACGAGGAGTAGCGGATTCTTTCGACTCGTGCTAGTCTAGCCTCGGCATGATCGAACGTCGTGACTTCTTGCGCGCGGTCGGAGGAGCGGCGATTGCACCCGCGCTACTCGGCGCCTCCAGCGCCGACAGTCCGGCGGAGTCGGTCGAGCGCGCGCTCGTGCTCAGCGGTGGCGGCGCCCGCGGCGCCTACGAGGGCGGCCTCATCGGCGCCCTGGCCGCGGTCCGCGGCCTGAGCGACGGTTCGCCGCTCTTGCCCTACGGCTTCGTCTGCGGGACGTCGATCGGCGCGCTCAACAGCTGGTTCGTGGCCACCGGGCAGTACACCAAACTGCGCGACCTTTGGTACACCATCGGCGGTCAGCACCTGATGCAGCTGAAGCCGCAGTACGCCGCTCTGCACGATCCGGAGAGCGGCGTTCTGGATATCGCCGCTTCTGCGGTCCGCGTCGTCGGTTTGACGCGGAATCAACGTGCGGTGCTGGAGAGCGAGCCGGTTCTCGACTGGATCACGCGAAACGTCGATCCCAACACACCGCTGGTCATGCCGATGGCGTGGGCGGTGACGAATCTCTCTTTCGAACGTCCGGAGTATTTCTACCTTGGCGCAAAAGGCGAAGGCGATATTTTACCGGAGTGGGTCGTTCACGCGCTTCAAGTAACGCTCGGTCCGCAAACGATCGTCCGCGAGGCGACGCCGGATTTGCTGCACCGCGCGCTCTTTGCGTCCGCGGCGATTCCGATCGTTTTCGATCCCGTCGTCATGCCGGGCCCCGACGGAACGCCGTGCCAGTACTGCGACGGCGGCGTCGCGAGCAACTCGCCGGTCGGCATCGCTCATGCCGTTTCCAAAGCGGCCGACGTGGTCTTGCTGGACCCGCCGTTTGAACCCGATGCCGACCTCAACGATGCTATCGAGGTCGCTTTCAGCGCGTACGGAACGATGCAGCGAAAGATTCTCGAGACGGAGATGCGCAACGTCTACGCGCAGTCGGTCGCAAAGGACACTTTCGGCCGCCTTTCCCCGGAGAAGCTGGCACGCGTGTCGCAGAGCAGCGGCATGCTCGCAAAGATGGTTGCCGCGCTCCCGGTGACCGAGCTCCGCTACCTCAGACCGGAGAAGGTGCTACCGGTGACGGTGGCCGGATTCGACGATCAAACCGGCATCAACGAGACGTTCAAGACCGGTTGGGAAGACCTCGGCCGCGGCTTCGCGGCATACGACTGGTCAACGTTCTCGCTCTAGCGCGGCACGCTACGGAGCCGCGATCGCCCCAATCTTATTCTGCTTGCGATAGGCCGCGATCGTGAACCACACGCTATGATTCGGTCCGCTGGTAATGTCTTCGGGAATGCTCTGGCTCGGCAACTTGATGACGCTGCCGAACGCACCCGTTGCGGCGTCGATGCGGCCGACGCTGCCGCTTAAGGCCTCCACGAACCAAAGCACGTGGCCGGATCCGGGCGCGAGCGCCTGCGGATAGCTCTGGGGCTGTTTGATCCCGTACTCGCGGATCTTCGATCCCACGACCTCGCCAATTTTATTGCCGGTGCGCTCGGTGAACCAGATGTGCTTGTCGGGCGCGGACAGGATTCCCCAGGGGCTGCTTTCGCCGGTCGGCACGTTGAGCGACGCTCCAAACGTTTGACTGCGAGGATCGAAGTGTCCGATCTTGTCGGCTTGCGACTCGGTGAACCACAGGTCACCGTCGGGGCCGGTCGTGATGGCCCAAGCGCCGGGCGACGCGTCCGGTATCGGAAAGCGCGTGACCACACCCGCCGGCGTTATGCTGCCGATATATCCGTCGGTGTTTTCGACGAACCATACGTTTCCGTCTGGTCCCAGCGCGACGCCGCGCGGCGTCGGATCTTGGCTCCTGTTCGTGATCGGGAACGAGGTGACGACGCCCAGCGGCGTCATGCGGCCGATCTCATTTGCGCCGGGCTCGCTGAACCAAATGTTTCCGTCGGAGCCCTCGGTGAGCGAATCGGGGTCGTGGCCGCCCGGAACCGGATACTCGGTGACGGTGCCGTCGTTGGTAATCTGGGCGATGTCGCCGGTGAAGAACTCGCCGAACCAGCGCGAGTTCAACGGGCCGTTCGTGATATGGACCGGCCACGACACTTGCGTCGGCGTGTCGTAGTACTCGATCGGCGGCGAACCGGGCGAGACGCGCGCGGCTTCCTCGACCGCCAGCGACTCCGTCCCGCTGGGAACCGGGGTTCCCGGTTGAGAGCAGCCCAATACCGCTGCGAGCGGAGCCAGAAAAAGAACAAGTAGCCAGCGTGCGTTCATGAAAATCGCCCTCCCCGCCACACTATTCGCGGACACCGTTAAGAAAGTCTGAAAGGCCGTGGCCGACAAGCGCGAATCACGATGGCCGTGAAGACGCTCGCGTGGGCCATCGTGACGGTTCTGGCGTTCGCCGCCGCCTCCCCCGGAGAGTACCGGATCGATAGTACGCGTTATTTCCCGCAGCCGGCGGTGGAGGCCCGGAGCCGCGCTGCGCTCGTCGCCGCGTGCGACGCATTCGTGAAGTCGCCCACGCCGGCGACGCCGCCGGCGATGCTGGGCTGGCTCCAGACCTACGATGCCCTTTTGCGGGCCCTAGAACGGCACGATATCTACGTCTATTTACGCGCCGAAGAGGACGATCGCGACACCGCCGATGCCAAGGCCGACGACGCACTCGGCCAACTCGAAGGCCGCATCGACGATCGCGTCGTTCGAGCCGCGCGGCAGCTGGGCGAGGCGCGCATCGCCGCGTGGACGCAGTCCGGCCCGCTGAAGCCGTACCGCTATCTGCTCGAAGATTCGCTCGCGCAGGCGACACATCGGCTCAGCGTGGCCGACGCGCACGCCGTCGCCGTCGCCGTCACGCCGGTGCTCGACGCCGCCGCGACGAGTTACAAGGCCTTTCGCAAGTCATCGGACTCGATCGCGAGCCGGCAGGACGCTTGCGCCGCGCTGCTGGTCTCGATTGCCGCCGCGCGCAACGGCGTCGCACGCTTACGCGGTTTTTCCGGAGCGGCGGATGCGGCGTACTTCGATCGCGCGGTCTCCCCGGCGTCGGTGGAGCGTACGCTGAGCGCGATCCGCGGGTCGTCGGCCTATGCGCGGTACCTCAAGGTCGCCCCGCTCGTGCCGAAGCCGGCCGTCACGCCGCCGCCGGTAACGATCGCGCAGGCGATTCCGACGATCCTCGCCGCCGAGCAGCCGATGGGCACCGAGTATGCCTCCGCGTACGCCGCGCTGTTGGATGCTCGGAACGGCCGGTTGGAAATCTGCACGGCGCCGGAGTGCGACGACAGCGGCTTTTCGCTCGGCTTCGCCGGCGTGCAGTCGGCGGTCTTCTACGGCGGCTTCACCGGCAGCGTCAATGCGGTGAGAGCCGTCGCGCACGAGTCGGGGCACGCGGTCCACCGAGAGTTCATGAGCGAGAATCAGCCGATCGCGGCGTACAACCGGGGACCGAGCTTCATGTTCGAATCGTTCGCGATCTTCAACGAGCTGCTCTTTCTGAACCACCTCTACGAGAGCGCGGCGAACGATACGCAGCGAGCGTTCTATCTCGACTATTTCCTGGAGGACGCCACGTTTCAGGTGTACGGGTCGGCCGAAGAGACCGATCTCGAGCGCGCGATCTACCGCGGCGTCAACGACGGCACGATTCGCACCGCGGCCGATTTCAATACCCTAACCACAAGCGTCTTCGCGCGCTACGATCCCAGCGCCGCACAAGATGCCAAGACGCAGCTCTACTGGGCTCGCGACCGCCTGTTCTTCACCGATCCGCTCTACGACGTGAACTATCTCTACGCCGGGCTGCTGGCGTTGCAGTACTTTACCGGCTTCCAGCGCGATCCAGCGACCTTTTCGAAACGCTACGTCGCGCTCCTCAAGAACGGCTTCAACGACACCCCAGCCGCACTAGAGAAGCGTTTTCTCGGAATCGACCTGTCAAATGAATCCGGTCTCGTCGCCAACGCCGGCGCTCTGATCGATGCGAGAACCGCGCGCTTGTCGACGTTGCTAACGACTGCCAGCCGCAACGGCAGCGCCCCGAAATGAGCGCAAACCGACACGAGTATCGCTCGTCGGTGCGCTGGTCGGCCGCCGGCGGCCCGGGCACCACCAACTACCGCAGTTATTTACGCAATCACGTTATCGAGGTCGACGGAAAGCCGGCGATCCCGGCCTCCGCCGATCCGGCGTATCGCGGCGACGCGACGCGCTATAATCCCGAGGATCTGCTCGTCGCCAGCATCTCGGCATGCCACATGCTGTGGTATCTGCATCTCTGTGCGGCCAGCGGGATCGTCGTCACGGATTATGTAGACGAAGCTCTCGGGACGCTCGAACTCGACGGCGGCGGCGGCGGCCGCTTCGTGAAGGTCGTTTTACACCCGGAGGTGACGATTCGCGCGGGCGACCCGGCAGCCGCCCTCGATCTGCACGCGCGCGCTCACGAACTCTGCTTCATCGCGCGATCGGTCAACTTCCCGATCGAAGTGGAAGCGAAAGTGAAGTGAGCGGGATCTTGTTAAAGCTCCCGGGAGAGGTTACGCATGGCTGCCTCGCCTAGCGATAGAGGCGAGCTCATTCTTACTGTAGCCTTTACGATAAGCGAGCGCCTTTCAAGCGAGCGCCTTCATATGAAGTGGTCCTTTCATATATATGAAGGCGCGGTTTTCGAATTGCGCCGGAGGGTTCTTCGTCGTATTGCCCAAACCGACGGAACACTTTCCCTTTCAACTTTAAGGAGCTGAATAACATATGCGCTTCTTTACCTCGGCGCTCGCCTCGGCAGTTGCTGCCGGCGTTCTCGCGGGCTGTTCCGGCGGCCTCGGCAACTCGCTGCCCTCGAATTCTCAGGCGGTGGGTTCTGCCGGACGCATCACCCTCCAGATGGTTTCTGGCGTTCAGAGAGACGCATCGTGCGCCTCGACGTACATCCTCTGCGTTACCGTGGCGAAAGGCAAACCGGTTAAGACCGAGATTTGCATCTCGGACACCGGCAATTGCACTTCGGGAAGCTTCGCCCCGTACACGTGGAAGCAGAAGATCGTTACGCTGAAAGGCAAGAAGTTCACGTCGATCGTGGGATCGATCAAGCCGAAGGTGGGTAACCCCATCGAAGACACGATCACCGAGAAGAAGACGGTCGCCAGCAGCAAGGGCGTGGTGAAATACGCTCAGGACATCACGGCATGCCCGACCTCGGGCAGCTGCCTCAAGGGCGAAGTCGGAATCATCACCAAGTAGCGAGTGCATCTAGCTACGGCTAGCGATTCGCTTTCGAGGGCCCGGCGACACGCCGGGTCCTCGCTTTTTTCAGTCGTCGCCGAGAATGCTCTTCGGGATCCGGCCCAGGTGCGAGCGGCGTTCGCCGGCGCTCCAATACGATAAAGGCTTGGCGCCGGGGATCTTCACGAACTTTCGCGGCCGCTGATGGTAATCGAGCGCGTCCGAAGCCGGGTCGCGGGCTCGGGTGTCGCTTCCGGCCAACTGCGGAAGCCCAAAGGTATCTTCGATGAAACGCAAGACGCTGGCCGTCTCGTAGTGCACGTGCGTCACGTAGCCGCTCTTGGCATATGGTGACACGATCATCAACGGTACGCGCAACCCGAGGCCGTCGTAGTCGACGAAGTCCGGTTTGACCGGATCGAACCAGCCGCCCCAATCGTCCCACATGATGAAAATCGCGGTAAGAATTCCAGAAACGGCTCTTCCCTACCGCGTTTACCACGCTTGCGACCCACGCGGGGCCAACGCCGGTGTCCAGAGCTGCGTGATCGGAGGCTTCGTACGTCGGCGCCACCCAGGTTATCGCGGCGAGCTTTCCCGACGCAACGTCGCCCAGGAACTGCGTTGGCGGGTTGACGACCTTCGTCTTCCAATCGCGCCCGTCATAGATGCCGGCATCCGCTTGATATGCCGACCACAGCCCGCCGTCGCCGTAGATCGAGCCCGCGTAGTACCGCCAGCTGATGCCGTCGCTATCGGCCTCGCTGCCGATCGTCGGATTGTCGAAGCAGGCCGGTATGCTCGGGCCCGCGGCGCGCCGATCGTTCAGCGTGGCGACCGTATCTCCCGTGCCCCCTTCGCACCCCCAGGATGCCAGCGGATAGTCAATCGTCCGGCTCGCATAGGCAGCGACCGCGTATTGGTGCGCGACGAAGCTGCCGTCGAGGTTCGACGCAAACGTCCGATCCGCGAGCACGTACTGCTTGGCGATGTCCCAATACGGCTTCGTTTCGCTCTGCGGCACGTACGAATAGGCGGGGTTCGGCGGATGGCCGGCCGTCGCCAGTTCGTTATTCCAGCCGTCCATCCGGCAATCGGTGCCGGGCAGCTTTCCCGTTCCGTCGCAGGCCGCGTAAAAGCCGGCGGCATCGTGGGCGAGATCCCAGCCGATCGCCAAATCGACGGGCTGCAGCACGATCTTTTTGCCGCTCGTATCGTAACCGTATCGCTGGGTCTTGGCGCCGGGATAACCCATGAAGAGGTTGTTGAACGAACGGTTCTCTTGCAGCACGAAGACGACGTGCTTGATCGGGCTGCCCGTCGTCAAAGGCGCAGCGGGCATCGTGCCGTTCACGCCGACGGTTCCGGCGCCGTTTGCCGAGCACGCCGCGAGAACGCAGGCGACCCAAGCGCGTTTCCACATTTCCTAGACCCGCGCTTCGACGGTCGGGCCAGAGTCAGCCTCCATCACCCGGGCGTGAACGCTTGTATTGCTCGAAGAAACGAATGTCTGCGTGCCGAAGTTAATGGCATGCGTGTCTTGCGTTGGAAGGAAGGAAGAGGAATGCCCCCCCGCCCCTTTGCTTATCGTGTTGTCCTGCCAGGTACGTTGGCCGTGATGCTCGCCGCGTGCGGCGGATCGCAGGCGACGATCGGCTCGCCGGACGCAGTGCAGCCGGCCATGAAGCACCAAACGCAGGGGCAGTACCTGATGTACGTCGCCGGCGGCGGCAGCGCCGGCGAAGTGGTGATCTACACCTATCCCGGCGGCGCGGTCGCCGGACGGATCCAAGGCCTCAACAATCCCTACGGCGAGTGCCTCGATTCTTCGAATAACGTTTGGGTGGTCACCAACAATCCAAATACGGTCACCGAGTATCCGCAGGGCGGCAGCACGAAGCCGATCGCCTCGCTGGGCGTGCCGGGAAATAGCGCGTTCGGCTGCGCCGTCAACCCTGGAACTGGAAACCTCGCCGTCAGCACCGATCAAGGCGTCTCGATCTTCCCGAACGCCTCGGGGCAACCGACGAGTTATACCGACGTCAGCGAGCCCGGATTTCTCGCCTACGACAACAGCGGCAACCTTTTCGCGATCGCCGGCGGTGCCGACCTGACGGAGCTTCCGGCGCAAGGCAGCGGCTTCATCAAGCTCAAGGTGAGTCAAACGTTCAAGAAAGTGGGCATCCAGTGGAACGGGAGCAACCTCTACGTCGCCGGCGAAGGGCACTACGGTAAGGCTCCGCTCCTGCTCTATCAGTTGAGCGTCTCCGGAAATACGGCGACCGTCGCTCGCATCATCCACCTCTACTCACTCGTGCAGCGGCCGAACCTCGCCGAATTCTTCATCATCGTCCATCGCATCGTCCAGCCGACCCAAGGCGGAACGCAGGTCGGCAGCTGGGCCTTTCCCACGGGCGGCGAGCCGTTGAAGACCTTCAAGAGCCGCGGAGTGCTCAAGGACGATTCCTACGGGATCGTGGTCAGCGAGACGCAGTAACGACGTCAACGCGGCGGCCGCCGAATAGGGGAGTAAGGGGCCGACCGGAAAATAAGCGTATTCCCATTATTGGGAATCGGAGGGCAGCCGTTTGAGGTCTCTTCACTATTTCGGCGCCGGCGTCGCCATTGTCGGGCTGCTTTGCGCCTGCCGTTCGGCGATGCAAGCCCCGACGCCGCCGCTCGCGGCCTCGGTGAAGCGCGCCTCGGGCTCGTCGTGTCCCGCCTCACTATTCCGCCGCACGACCTCGGGCAATCTGCATATCTGCGTGGGTGTTCCCGGCTCCGAAGGTTCGGTTGAGCTCGCCGTTACCGACTCGCTCTATGGCACAGCCGGCATCCAGACCCTAGAAAAGCACCCGTCTTCGTCTTCTTCCAGCTGCGCGTACGCAAGCGGTCAGTACGAGTGCGGCTTCTCCTTCGTCGCGCCGCCGGGAATCAATCAAGTCGAAGTTGACGCCGATTACGGAACGAGTCAAATCGCTAGCGGTACGTTCCCCGTCTCCGTTGCGTCGAAGGGAACGGCTTCCGCGAGTGCGGTCCTCGGCGGCACGATTACGTCGGTCGCGATCGTCCCGTTTTTGTCGACGAACTTATCGAGTAACCAATCATACCTGCCCGTCGGTTATCAACAAGGAACGGGCGAGCAGAGCGAAGGCGTTTGGGTCGAGGCGCTCGACGGCCAGAGCGTCGTCATCGGCAGCTATGGGAGCGCGGGAATAACCATCACGCCGGGCGGAAATCTGACGCTGTCGCAGAGTACGCTTACGTCGTCGGAGCAGGCCGAGAAGCTGACCGCTGCCTGGACCAACGCAGAACTGCAATCGGGATCCGGCTCGGGTGAGGGCATGCTGACGGCGACGTACGGATCCGTGCCGCCCGCGACGGCCGATGTCGATCCGTCGAGCGGCGTCGTCTATTTCACTCCCGGTCCCTCAAACGTTCCGGTGAGCGGCGGTCCCGTGGTCGTCGGCCCCGACAACAACATCTACTTCGCCATCAACGACGACAAGTGCACGAAGAAAGGCTCTTGCCGCGGCGGCATCTACCAGTTCGACACGACGTCGCTGAAGGTCAACCCCTCCTTCGTGGCGCTGCCCGACGCCCCCGGCGTCAGCCAGCTCTACGTTACCGGCGGTACGAGTGACGCCGAACTCTGGATCGCGACCTTTCAGCCCAACGGCAATTGGACCGGCGAGCTGCCTTCGTACCGCCTGTCGCTGCAGAAATTCCCCGGGACGCTCGCGCCGTTATCGCTCACGCACTTCTCGAACGCCTCGGGCTTCGTTGCGGACGAAACGGGCAACGAGATCTACGTGAGCCGTTGCGCGGGAACGGGCTGCCGTCAGGATCACGACGGTACCGCAATGGTCGCCGAGTTCGACGATCTCGAGTCCGCGCTACCTCGGCGCCGTTTCGCTGCCCAACTGCGCGAGCTTCGGCTATCTCGGGTTCACCGTCGGCGACGTCGCGCTCTTCAACAAGAAGCTCTACGTCATCGGCCTCAATGACGGATCCGCGCCGCCGGCGCACGGCACCATTTGGCAAGTGCCGCTTCCGCTGGGCACCAAAGGCACGAAGTGTCTGGCGGGCGTTCCGAAAAACTTTAATCCGTCGCCGTATCTCGCGCAGGTCGGCACCCGGCTTGTGGGCGGAATCGGCGGCAACAGCTACAACGTCCGCTGGGGGCCCAGCAACGGCTTCTACGCGATAACGTCGTCCGGCGTGATGCCATCTCCCGATCCGACGCCGCTCGGATCGCCGACGCACATCTCAGCCTATACCGGCAGCGGGCTCCTTTACTACATCGCCGAGAACGGCGTGCGCAGCTTGAGACTCTACGGACTTGGAACCTTTGAACCCGAGGTCAGCGGCACGGGCTCCCAAGCTAAACTTTTGGGCCGTTGGAACGTGTTCCCGAATGCAGCCTTCTCGGGGCAAGAGTTTAACAATGGCGTGGCCGCCGTCTCGAACGGCGCTTGGTTCACGGCGACGAGCGTCTGCGGCAACTGGGCCGGCGTCTGTCTCGGACGCGCCCGCTACTACAGCGCCTGGGGGACGCTTCCCGCACTGAATCTCGGGACGTTGACAAACGGTCAAAGCACGAACTTGGGCATCGTCAATCCGCTCAACGTGCGCGGAGGGCCCTTTATCGCGGTGCAGGGAGCGAACGAGGCTAACACGTGCAGCGTCGTGCCGCTAGCGACTCCCTCTCCGCTCACCTTCGTCGTGACGGCGAAGAGTTCGCCCGGGCCGTGCCTGGTGAAACTCTACCAGCAAGGGGCATCGCGCGTGCAATACCTCGTGACGTCGGTCAAAGGGAAGGCGAAGCCGTCGCGTTAGCCAACGCGGCGTCCGATTGGAGGCGCTCTCCGCGCGAGAGCAGCTCCGCGAGTTCCTGCGCGGCCAAGTTCTCCTGCAGCAAGAGCAGCAGATGCTCGCGCGACGTTCAACTCGGTGTACTCGCGTTCGAACCCGTGCTCGGCGAGCGTCTTCTGCGCGTAGCCCGCGAGGGTCGCCGCCATCCTAACGTCGCCTTCGAGCGCGGCGCAGAGAGCGAAGTGCTCGAGCGCGCTGGCCGCATACGCTCCGTCGGGATCGAACGAAGCGTAGAAACTAATCGCGTCGTATGCCGCGCGCCGCGCCCCCCGCACGTCACCGGTGTGGCTCAAGTAGCCGGCGAGATTCTTCATCAAGTGCGCCCACACGCCGCGATCGGCAAGTCGCTCGGCGCCGGCCAGCGCATCGGTTGCGATACGAATCGCTTCGCCGGTGGCGCCGCGCGCGTGTTCGACCTCCGCGAGGCTGAGCGCCGCCGACACCGTTCCTGCGTCGTTGCCGAACGTCTCGTAGAGCCGCAGCGCCTCACTGAGGCAACGCGCGGCAGCGTCGAGATTGCCGCGTATGTACTCGATCATGCCGCGGGAGTGAAGGGCCTGCACCTTACGCCGGGCCGATGAGGTGCCCAGTCGCTCCGCTTCGTCGATCGCCGCCAGCGCTTCGTCGAACGGCGGCGTGAACATCGCCGCGGCATAACGCAGCAGCCCGTCAACGAGCACGCCAGGGTCGCCGGCCGCTCGGGCATAGCCCATCATCTTATGCGCGGCCTCGCGAGCGCTCGCATAGTTGCCGACCACCACCGCGAGCCCCGAAGAGCGGCCCCACAGACCGGCGAGGCGGGCTGGATCCTCCTCGCCGGAGAGTTCGAGAAGACGTCCCGTCCACGCCATCGCTTCGCGTTGAAGTCCCATGAAATCCCAAAGCGGCGTGGCCAGCAGCAGGTCGGTGGCCTCGCCGAACCGGCCGCGTTCGGCCGCCCACGAAAGCGCGCTGCGGGCGTCCTCGAGTTGCGGCGCGAGGCGCTTGACCGCGATCTCGCGCATCGTCGTTTCGTACTCCTCGCCGGACTGCTTGAAGAGGCGCCCGACGTACTGTAAATGCGAATCGGCGCACGCTTCGAGTTCGTCGTGCTCCTGCAGCTTCGCGCGAGCGTATTGGCGAGTGGATTCCAGCATGCGATACCGCGTCTGGATGCTGGGGTCGACTTGCAGGAGCGATTTGTCAACCAGCGACGTCAGAGCGTCGAGCACCGCGATCTCATCGCCCTCCTCGCCTGCGCAAACGCAACACGCGCCTTCGAGGGTAAATCCATCGGCGAAGACCGAGAGCTTGCGAAAGACCGAGCGTTCCTCTTCCGCGAGCAGATCGTAGCTCCAGTCGATCAGCGCGCGCATCGTCTGATGACGGGGAAGGGCGCTGCGATCGCCACCCGTGAGTACGCGGAATCGCTCGTCGAGCCGCGCGGCAATCTGCGCGGGTGAGAGCACCTTCACCCGCGCCGCCGCCAGCTCGATGGCTAGCGGAATGCCGTCGAGCCGCCGGCAGATCTCCACCACGTGGCGTACGTTTGCGTCGTCGAGCGTAAAACGATCGTCGGCTGCGCCTGCGCGTTCGACGAAGAGCTCGACCGCTCCATACTCCGCTGCCGCCGCGGGTTTCGGCGTTTCGCCCGCGTCGGGCAGGGCGAGCGACGGAAGGCGGAACGCGTGCTCCGCGGCGATGTTCAAGCGCTCGCGGCTGGTAGCCAGCACGCGCAGCTCGGCGGTCCCGCGAATCATCGCGGCGACCACGCGGCGTACCTCGTCGATGACGTGTTCGCAGTTGTCGATGACGAGGAGCAACCGGCGGTCGGCCAAGTGCGCCAGCAGCGTGTCGAGCAACGGAGTATCGAACGATTCGCGGAGGCCGAGCGTTCCCGCGATCGTCGGCGTTACCAGTGAGGGATCGGTAATCGGCGCCAGTTCGACGAGCCAGACGCCCTGCGGAAACGCATCGCTCGCGCGCGAGCCCACCTCGAGCGCCGCGCGCGTCTTGCCGGCGCCGCCGCTGGCTACCAGCGTCACCAAGCGGCTGCGCGACAGCAGCGCTTCGATCTCGGCGATTTCGCCCTGGCGGCCCACGAACGACGTCACCTGCATCGGCAGGCTCGAGCCTTTCACGCGCGGCGCTTGCGCGTTGCCGCGTGGCGACGACGCTGCGAAATCTTGTTCCTCCGGAGACTCGCCAACGAGGCTGCGGACGTGCTGCGATAGTTGCGGCCACAAGTCGGCCTCGCGCACGGTGGCGTCGAACCAATGGATCGCGCGAACGTAGTATTCGAGGTTGACCGACGGGGTCACGTCCTCGATGCGAACCGGCAGAATGACCTTTCCGCGATTGGTCGCCAGTTCGAGTTCGTTGAGAACGGCGACCGAGTCGTTGGAATTCGAGGAGAGAACGAAGAGCACCACGCGCGTCGCCGCGATCGCATTGACGAGCTGGCGCGCGTACGGGACGCCGGCGTGCGCGTTACGCGGCGCGATCCAGCAGGTTAGGCCGTCGTCCTCCAACCTCGCACAGATCTCGGCGGCCTGCCGGGCATCTACCGAAGAGTGACAGATGAAGACGTCAGGAGCGGTTACGGCGGTCTCCACTACCAGTGCGCTTCGGGCACGACGGCGCTCCGCGATCGGAGGTCGCCACGGCGAAAAGAGTCCCCAGCCCGTGCACGCTGCGGTTGACTCCGCCGAGAACGGTCGTGCCGTAAAGGGTGTTGCCGCCGATCACCAGTCCGCTGACGGGGGCGGATCCATCGGGCTTGCTCGCCGCCCGGTCGCCGACGAAACTGTAGAGGACGCTCTCCGTGCCCGCGGGCGTCATGGAGAAGACGGTGCCCACGCCGCAGATGCCGCCGCCTTCGGTGGTACCGTAGAGCATGCTGCCGTCCTTAGCAATCGCCGGCGCCGCATAGGGCAGCCCACCGCGCCGCTCGTCTTTCGGGAACGTAGAGAACCAGTTGAACGAGTTGCTCGCCACGTCGTAAGAGAAAATCGCCCCGGTTCCGTTGGGGCCGTCGGCTGAGAGTGCACCGTACAGCGTAATCGTCTTCGTTGTGGGATTTTGAAACGCGACCACGCCGACCGGATAATCTCCGGAACCCGGTTTGAAGCTCGCAAGCATCGTTACTTTGTGGCCCTGCGAGACGCTGTAGAGCGTGCCCGTGTTGTTCGTGCCGCCCTCGTAAGTGACGCCGTAGAGCGTTCCACCCGATGCCGCAAGTCTTCCGAGCGGGCACGCGCCATCGTTTGGAGGGCCGGCGAAATGCCAAAACGGCGTCTCGGTGCCGGCCGAGTTCAGCGTAAAGAGCGTTCCGTACACGCCGTTATCGCCCGCGCAAACGTGTCCGTCGAGACCCGAGGTCGTGCTGCCGTAGAGCGCGCCGTTCCAGTCGCGCAGCGGTCCTTCCGGGTTGGAGCCGTCGGCGCCGCCCTTGAAGCTGTGCAGCACCTTATAGCCCGAGCCGGACGTGTCGATCTCAAAGATCGTTCCGCATGCGCGGCCCGCGCAGTCGAGGTTCGCGCCGCCGTAAAACGTCGTGCCGTAGATCCGGCCGTTGGCGATGACGAGATCGCCCTCCGGGACGGCGCCGTCCTTGGGCTGTCCGGCGAAGCGATGGAGCACCTTTTCGCTCCCCGAAATTCGTCGTCGTATAGATCGTTCCGCAACCGCCGTTGCAGATTCCGGAGGTCGTCTCGCCGCCGCCGTAGGTCGTTCCGAAGAGGTCGCCGTCGCTGGCCAGTATTGGCGTCGTGGTCGGCCAGACGCCGTCGGCGGGGTCGTCGTACGAGCCGGCAAACTCGTGCAGAATTGTACTAGAGCGCCGGCGGCTTTTCCAGCGCCGGTGCCGCTACGACGCCGGGCACGGCCCCCGTCCAACGGGCGCAACCTGCGATGACGATCGCCGCGAGAAATAAAGCAACTCTCCGCATACATAGCCTCCGAACGGCAGTATTCGGCGGCCGACCGGCAGCTCTTTTGGCAGGGTGGAGCGCGAACGGGAAGGAGCCTTCCCGCCGAGCCAGCGAAGCGGCCGGTAGCGGTGTTACGACTTTCCGACAGCTGCTTCGCCGTCGCGGGCGATGACCATGGCCGCAGTTCTTCTTTGGAAGCTGCGGAGGTTCGGCAATTCTCCGCCAACAATCTCTTCGCCATCTTCGCCGGACGGTTCGCACACGCAATACGAGAATCGGCAGCATCATCGATCGCTTCGACCTCGCGCAGCAACCTCGCGCCCTAACGACGAGTAGAGTCCCTCGCTCTCCGAACAGGAGGAAGCACATGCATCCCTTGGGCACCATCGCGACCGCCGCCGCCTTGACCGCGGCGCTGCTCACGTCGCCGGGCATCGTCTCAGCACAGACGGCGGCGCCCGCCGGCTCGCCCTGCGACCAAGCGTATACGGCGAAGCGCTGGAACGACGTCGTCAACGCTTGCGCCAGCGCAGCCGATAGCGCCGGACATCAGGTCTCGACGCCCGCGGGATCAGATCTCTCGCAGGGCGATCGCATGGCGCTCTACGCGTCGCTGATCACCTCGACGCTGCATCTCGCGAGCGCGTATTCGGAACTCGGCGATTCGCGCATGGCCGATGTCAATCTGCAGAAGGCCGGCCTGTGGCTCGAGCTGGCTCAGAGCCAAGGACTAAGCAGTGATTCCGCCGAGTACAAGGCGCTCCAAAGCGAGATCAAACGGACCCAAGCAGCGCTGGGTCCGCAGCCTTAAACATCCGCTCCGAGCGAGGATGGGTAGGCCTCGCGTCGAAGCGCGACTGCGTGCGCGTTGGTTTTAGAACGCTCGTTTCGCTTGCTCTGTGCGCCGCAGCCGCCGGGGCGGCGCTGGCGCATCTGGCGATCGACGTGCTTGGCGATTACGCACTCGCGCACGACAGCTACGACGATTTTGCCCACAGTTCGCGCATTCTCGTCACCGTCATCGCGCTCGTCGTCGCCGCACTATTGGCGGCCCGCGGCCTGTGTGCTTGCTGCGAGGTCGCAGCGCGCAACCGCACGCGTCTCGCTCGTCCCGGCTTCAGCTCGGCGGCGGCATTCGCCTACGCCGCGACGGCGGTCGCGTCAAGCTGTGCCGTCGTGCCCGCGATGGAGTGGTTCGACGGACGGGTAGACGGCTTCGCCGTCACCGCCCTCGGCGACGCCTTCGGCGGCTCTCTCGCGCTTGGACTGCTCACGACCGTGGTCTGTGCGGCGCTCGTCGCCGCGATCGTGTTTACGTTCGCGAGCTGGCTTATCTCACACCACGATACCATCGTCGCGCTCATCGCGACGCTGCTAGGCCGCAACGACGATTCGCGGCGTCCTTCGGCGGGCGACTTGGGCCGGCTGCGGCTGAAATTTCCGCCCCCGCGCGCCACACGCGCTACGCCTCTCCAAACGGGGACCCCCAGCTCCGCTTCCCGTCTAGGCTTCAAACAACAAGCTTTTTAGGAGAGGTCCTCGTGCCAAAGGTGTTTGCGTGCGCGCGCGCTGCGCGCCTGGTTTGCATTATCGTAGCTGCATGCTTCTTCACCGCCGCCGTCGCTCACGCGGACGATGACGACAAGGGCCGCGTCGTGGTGACCGTGCGCGCCAACGACGGGACGCCGGTCGTTGGGGCCATCGTCACGCTCACGTCGTCTCAGTATTCGAAGAGCGAGAAGGGCGACGATCATGGGGTCGCCAAGTTCAAGCACGTCGTCGAGGGTACGTACGCACTGCACGCCGTCGCGCCGGGCTATCAGGCGATTTCGCAGCGGACCGTCACCATCGGAACCGAGCGCGAAGAGCTGACGATCGTGATGTCTCCCGCCACCACGAACTCGCTGACGGTCATCGGCCAGGTGCGCGCGTCCGCCGGCGAGACGGTCTCCACCGCCTCGGCGCCGACGCGTCTCGCTCAACGCGCAGTCTGCCGCTGCGGCCGGCGTCCCGTCGGTCGCGCCGATGCTCTGGAGCCAGCTCTCGACGACGCCGGTGATTCCGCTGGGAGGCGGAAGCAATGCGACGACAAGCTTCGCCGTGCGCGGTCCCGATCCAACAGAAACGCTCGTCGACATCGACGGTCATCAAATGAATAACGGTAACACTGGCGACTTCGACGTCTCGCTGCTCGACCCGGCAGCGTTGCAGGACGTGCAAGTCGTCTACGGGATCGCGCCGTCGTCGCTGGTCGGACCGAACACGATCGGCGGCGGCATCAACATTCTCACGCTGCAGCCGACGATCGCCGATCACTCACTGATGCGCATCTTCGGCGGCACGAACGGAACGTTTGGCGAGACGCTGCAGACCACCGGAACCGTCGACCGTTTCGGTTACGCGTTCTCGCTGCACGGCGCGACCTCGTCGGGCTCGGTGAATCAAACGGTTCTCGCGCCGCCAAACGCCGGTTCTCCGCCCAGCGACAACGAGACACCGCAGAGCGTCGGCAGCGATTCGAACGGCGAGTCGCTGCTGACCAAACTTCGCTACCAGCTCGGCGGTCGAGAACGGCTACGGCTACGTGCAGCTCGACTTTCGCGACCAGACCGTCACCAAAGACGATTCGGCGCTGCTCACCAACTACACGCCGCCGGGCTTCGGCGGCGACGTCGGTGACGACGCGTTCCACTGGCGGGCGCGGTTTCACCGGCCGACGACGACGAAACGCGGGCGGCTTTCAGAGCTTCGCCGGCACCGAACTCGGCGCCCATCAAGCGAACTACGGCTTCGACGCGCAGGTGCCGCTGGGAAACCAACTGGTCGACGGCGCGCCGGCGACGATCCTGCAGCTCAGCCACCTGACAACGCTCGAACTCGCAGTCGGTCTCCGGCCCCGGCGCCGATACGCAGCCGTACCTCTACAATCAGCGCGATCTGCTCGGCGACGACTGGCTCGAAGATCGACCATCACTTCACCACCGGCGTGCTTTCGTTCAAATACGATTTCGGAACCGAGAATCTCACGACCAACTACGTGCAAGAGCCAAGTGATCGCTGAAGCGCAGCCGATCGGCGGCCCTATCCCGCTACAGGGCGAGACCGTTTCGACCGACGCGCTCTCGCCGGAGGACCGCCGACCGCCGCCGGTGCAGACCGAGCGCTTTCGCAGACGCGAGCGCTACGCGGTGTTGCGCTACAACGGCGACCCGACGAGCCACATCCATTACTCGCTCGCCGCGTACGACAGCAACTTCAGCAGCTTTCGGAACCAGCTTCGATCCGCGCGCCGGCTTCGTCTGGACGCCGACCGGCAATACCGCGGTGCGCGCGTCGGTCGGGACGACGTTCCAAACGCCGCAGCTCTCCGAGCTCTCGTGCCCCCGCCTGAACGAGCGCGTGCCGGTGGGCGGCATCATCTATATCGGGAATCCGAATCTGCAGCCCGATCGCGCGACCGACTTCGATCTCGGCGGCGAGCAGATCTTCGGCAAAGCGTCATCCGCT
The DNA here is from genome assembly GCA_963844705.1 of Vulcanimicrobiota bacterium. Classification (GTDB taxonomy): domain Bacteria; phylum Vulcanimicrobiota; class Vulcanimicrobiia; order Vulcanimicrobiales; family Vulcanimicrobiaceae; genus Cybelea. Next base: position 73,574 of record CAWJPI010000002.1, read on the forward strand.
GCATCTATCGATCGATCTCTATCAGACGAATCTGCGCTCGCCGTCGAACCAGCTCAACGTGATACCGATTCCCGAACTGTCAGACGACGCGCAACCCGGTGCCGTGCCCGATCAGCATGCCGGTCAACGCCGGCAACGGCGTCTATCGCGGCATCGACCTGCACGCCGATCAGCAGCTTGGCCGGCGACCTTCACATGCGCGCCGGGTGGGACGTCGACAGCTCGTTCCTGACCGTCATTCCGGTCTCGATTCAAGACGGCACGCTCGCGGCCGGCGAACAATCGCTCGGGCAGCCGTTGCACAAAGCGTATTTCGCCATCGGCGAACGAGCCGCTGCAAGGCTTCGCGTACGGCGCGCAGCTCAACTACGAAGGCTCGTACAACGAGCTGAACCGCTCGCCGTACGCAACGCTCGACGCCCACCTCGCCTATCGTCACGCCGGATTCGAGTACGGGCTCTACGGAACTAACCTCACGAACGTCTACGCCAATCCGTTCACGATCGTCGGAGGCGGGTTCGTCTACGGCGGAACGCCCGGGCAACCGGTGATTCCGACCGACGCGTACATCCTGCAAGGCGCGCAAGTAAACTTCGTCGTGACGCGCTCATTCTAGGATCTTTGTCATCCTGAGCGCAGCCGCAGGACGCGTGGGCGTTCGCACGACGCTCGCCTTGGGCGCGTGCGCCGGTGCGGCCGCGGCGGCGGCCGCGCATTGGCTCATCGACGCAGTTGGCGACTTCGCGTTGGCGCACGATACGTACGACGACGTCGCGCACTCATCGCGCGCCTTAGTGAGCGGCATCGCGCTGCTCCTTGCCTTCGTGCTTGCTGGCGCGCGGGTTGCGGATCTGCTGCGAAGCCGCCGTGCGTTACCGCCATCGCCTGCCCCAGCCGGCGTTCTCGCGGCCGGAGCGGCTCGGCTTCTTCGCCTCGGGGATCGTGCTGGCGACGCTCTGCGTTCCGGCGATGGAGATCCTGGACGGCGCTCTCGCCCGCGATCCGGTTGCAAGCGCCGCCGACGCGTTCGGCGGCTCGCTGCTCCTAGGCATCGGCACCACCCTCGCTTGCGCGGCGCTCGCCGCCGCCGCTCTCTACGCAATCGCCACTTGGCTTATCTCGCATCGCGACTCGATCGCGACTGTTATCGAGACGCTGCTGCGCCGGCGCAATGGCACCGCGCGTCTCACTTCGCACGAGCTCGCGCGGCGCCGCCTTTCCCCGAGGCGGCGCCGTGCGCCTGCACGCCCTTCGTCTTTGCAAACGCGGACCTCCTCATGGTGCTCGCTTCGCACACCATGTTACTTTTTGTCTACTGCAAGGAGATTCGCGTGAAACTCGCATGTTCGCGCGCGTTGCGGGCATTGATCGTGCTCGTAATTGCGCTACGCTTTGCGGCGCCCGCCGTTGCGGCGCCGGAGCAATCCCCGATCGGCAGCATCGTCGGCACGGTCGTCGATGCGGCCAACGGCATCCCTCTTCCCGGCGTTGCGGTTACCATCGTCGGAACCACGTTCGCGACGCAGACCGACGCCACGGGGCACTTCGCCTTCGACGCGGTGCCAGTCGGGCGCCACGTTCTGTCGCTGCGCCGAACCGACTACCAGCCCGGCCGTCTCTGAACCGGTTTCGGTCGGCGCCGTACGATCAAGACCACGCTCTCGATGCACCGCGCTAATACCACACTGAACACGATCGCCGAGACGTCGACGCGCGCCAGCGATTCGCTGCAGCAATCCAGTACGTTTACCAAGACCGTCAATACCGAGGAGCTGGAACGCCAGGGCATCACCCGCGTCGCCGACGCGCTGCGAACGCTGCCTGGCGTCAATAACGGCATTACCGGCGATACCGCCGTCGCTCGCCGACGACATGAACCTCAACATTCGCGGCATCGGAACGCTCGAGACCGAGGCCGCCATCGACGGCCATCCCATCGGCCTACGGCGTCAAGGGCGGCTACAATTACAATCTCTCGCCGGTCTTCGGCTTTCGCGACGCCACGGTGATGTACGGATCGGCGAGCAACCTCGTCGGCGTCGATGCGATCGGCGGCGTGATCAACTTCCAAACGCTCGATCCGACGCCGACCCTTCAGACCGCGGTAACGCAGGGTTACGGAACCTTCCAGCAGCTTTCGACCAGCCTGCGTTCGACGGGGACGCATCGGCAAGCTCGGCTATCGCGGTCGCGTACGGCGTACGGATATCTCGATGGACCGTTCCGCAACGCGACGTTCTATCAGCCGGGCGCGGCGTTCGACCAGTCGGCCCTTTCGGGGCCCGTCCACGACCTCGGCGTCTACACCGACGACGCGGCAGCGGCCACACGAGCGCGGCCTCGTGAAGTTCCGCTACGACTTCGATCCGCACAGAACAGCCTCACATACACGATGGTCACGAGCTCGCGCTGGGAAGACAAGACCGGCAACGGCGACGGCGACTTTCTTCCGTATCAGACGGCCCTTGCCCGCGGCGAATCAGCTGCTCAGTGCCTACAATCCCGACGTCGTCAGGCTCGCCGTACAAGTGCCCAGGCCGGAACGTTCCCCGCAACCAACGCGCTCGGTTTGCTCAACGGCTTCGGCCCAAACGGCAAGCCCGACGGCGGAATCACCTGTCAGACCCCCGGCGCAGTACGCGGCATTCAACACCGGCTGGCAAGGCGCGGGGCCCGCTTGGCAGGCGTTCCACCTCTACGACAACAGCCTGACCTATCAGTACCAGACGGGCTATTCGGTTTTCAGGACGACGTTCTACAACAGCCTCTACGACAATCCGTGGGACCGCACGTTCCAGCTGCCGTTCTACACCTATCCCGGGTCGAATGCTTCGTGGCGCGACACGGGCGTCAACGAGAGCGGCTTCATCAGCAGCGACAATTTGCTCGGCACGAACAACGACTTCGAGCTCGGCATGTCGTACATGAACGACGCCTATTTCCTCACGCAAAACGGCAACGATAACGGGACGCTCTCGCAGCAGCTGCCTCCGAACCCCACGGTGTGGGAGACGGCGTTACTTCGCGCGCGACGTTTACCATCCGGCCAGACTCGCCGATCGCGGCATTCGCGAACATTTGGGACAAACACGCCAGTGCGACGAACACGACCGTACCTCGACTCCGCGGCTCTCGGTCGTCGACCGCTTGAGCTCGCACGACGTCGTGCGCGGCTCGGTCGGATCGACGACCACGCAGCCCAGTCAGGACATGCTCAACAAGATCGTACGTTCCCAACGATGACATCATCGGCGCGGGCGGCGGCTCCGACATCACGTGTACCGGGCTCAACTCGATCGGTTCCACGCCGACCTCGTCGATTGAAACCGGAGCGCGGCGTCGATCGAGGAGATCGCCTACACGCATCGGTGGAATCGGGGATTCGTTAACGCAGCTCACGCTCTACAACACCAACGTCTTCGACAAGCTCTACTCGACGATCGTCTCGACGTCGCAGACGGGCACGAGTTTCATCCCGCCAGCAACTGCTCCAGGAGTTCCTCAACGCCGTCGGCGCCAAGTGCGGCGACGCCGTCGCGCCTTCGCTGCTCGGCCTGACGGGCAACTACAACGTCGGCACGCTGCGCGCCAAGGGCGCCGACCTCAGCGGACGTTATCGCGCCACGAGCAACCTCTACTTCGACTACGATTGGGCGATGACGTCGACGGTCGCTCTCGGCGCGCCAACCAGCAGCTGCTGCAGGACAACCTCACCCTGATTCCGTGCTCGCAGCTCGCGCGCGTGCCGCTGCATACCGGCAACGGGTCGCCGCGGATTACACGATCGATCGCAGGCTCGACCTGCGTTACACGCTCTACACGGTCTCGGCCGGCAACACGAAGTCGCTGCCTGCCTACGACTACAGCAACCTCAGCTGCGGCCTACCCGATCGGAAGCGGCGTCCTCACCGCAACCGTGCTTAATCTCTTCAATCAGTACGCCACGATCGCCGGCCTGATCGGCGAGGGCGTGCCGCTTCCGCTCAATCAGTACGCTAAACCGTCGAGCCTACACGCCGTACATCGGCGTCGCCGCCGACCGAACAGTTCGGCCTGCCGTTCCGCACGCGTCTACTTCAGCTACCAGTTCCTCGTTCCAACCGCAGACACTCTGAGAACGCTACGGGGCCGCCCGAAAAGGGCGGCCCCGGAGATCCGAATCGCATGAGAAGAAACATCTTTGTGACCCTCGCTCTGCTGCTCGCACCGATGGCTGCGCGAGCGCGCCAGCAGCAGCCCATCGTTTGGCAAGCCGATCTCGTGCACTGCCGCGCGGAGTTCACCGTCTCCCATATGGTCGTCTCGAAGGTATGGGGCGCACATCCCCGTACGAGCGCTCACGATCGTACGCGGGGCGCACTCCCGTGCCGCAGCACCTCGACGCCGTACTCGACGTCAGCCATGAAGATACCGACAACCACGATCGCGATGCCGACCTGCGTTCGCCGACCTACTTCGACACGACCAAATATCCAACGATGACCTTCCGCTCTACCAGCATCGTCGCAAGAGACGACAACGACTTCACGGTGACCGGGGAGCTAACGATCAAAGGAGTCACCAAACCGGTCACCTTCCCCGTACAAGTCGTCGGTATCATCCCCGAGGGCAAGGGCTGGCGCGTCGGCTACACCGGCTCCTTGACGATCGACCGCCGCGAATGGGGCATCGTCGACTCGCGCCTCACGGCGGCCGGCGTCCTACTCGTGGGCTACAGCGTCAACATCGGCCTAACCGTCGAAGCCGTGACCAACAGCCCCTGGCTGCGCGTGAAGACGTAAGCCAAATCATCGCTCGTGATGACAAGGGTGGGTTAGAACAATATCGTTTGGAAATCGCCGACGTGTTCGAAGCCGACGCGATGGTAAAGCGCGATTGCTTCTTCGTTGAAATCGTTGACGTAGAGCGATAGGGTCGGCGACATCAGGAGGAGGCGGTCGCAGATTGCCGAGAGGGATGCGGTGGCTAGCCCGTGGCCGCGATGCGTTTCGGGGGTCCAGATGCCCTGGAGCTGCGCGGTCCGATCCGACCACGGGCCGACGTTGCAGAAGAAGCAGAGTTGTTCGTGCCACACGCCGACCCACCAGAGCTTGCGTTCGATCATCTCGCGAACGCCGGCGTCGAAGCTGGGAGAATCGCGGCGCGGATCGTATTCCAGCTCGTGCGCGATCATCGAGGCCGAGCCGTCGGCGACGCGCGCGCCACTCTTCGGGCTTGGCATTACGAACCGTCGACGCGGCCGTCGCCCGAGACGCGAAACGGCTGCGGTCGACCATCATGACGAGCTGGCGATCGCGCAGCGAGTCGCGGGCGCCCGTACACGCACCTTCACGAGTTGCCAAAATGCGCCTACGACTTCGCGCGGTCCGATGATCATGCGCGGATTGCGATGGCGCGTGAGAAACGCGGCGAGCGGGCGCACCGCCACCGGCTCGGCGGCGATGACGATCTGACGTCCGAGATAGGCCGACCCCGACGACGCGCGCCGTCGGTCGGAGATGACGACGACGTTCTTGCGGACCGCCGAGCGAAAGCTCGTGCAGCAGGATGTGCGTGATGAAGACGTTGAGGTAGGGCGAGCGCGCGAGGTATTGAGCGTCGCCTGCTGCGTCGCCTCGGTGATCGGCTCGATGCGCATCGCGCTACTGGGTATCGAACGCAACGACTGATCAGGGGTTTTGTGGTGGGTTCTTTGCTGCCGCCCTCCGGTTCGATCGTCACCGCGACCTCCGAGGTGGCGCGAGCATCCGCCGGAACGATGACGAGCGCAACGCCGAGGCGTCGGGCAAGAACGTGGGCGCGGGGGCCAGCCGGGCCGACCCACGGGCCTGCGTCCATACCTGATAGACGCGGCCGCGCGGCGGCTCCGGCAGCTCGTGAAGCGCGAGATCGATACGGCTGCCGCGCGTCACCACCTCGCCGTTGCCGACGTGTATGCTGCGTCCTGGCTATCGAGCACATCGAAGAGGGCGGTCCGCTCGGCGACCAGGCTGCGCGCCAGCGCGCGTCGAGCGTTCCGAGAGATGCGGCGAGCTCGCGCTGCTGCTGTCTGACCTGCCCGAGCAGCGAGATGTTCGCGACCGACGTAATCAGCGCGATCGCAAAAGCAGAACGGCGGCGACGAGATAAGCCGGCCAGATCGCTGCGTGCTTCACAGAGGGTATCTTCCCATGATACGAATCGAGGCCCTTGCGCCGCGGGCGTCGTACCCAGGCCTCTATGCATTCGGGGCTCTTGCTTGCAGCGGCGCTCGCGGCGTCGCTGCATCTGCTGCCACGCCGGAGACCCGAAGGAGCCTGCCTTGTTCCGCGCGGCTCATCAGCCGTGCCGATGACGGTTGCCCGGCTTCGATCCGGCTGCCACGCGAAGAGATCGACGAACGATGGGCGGCCCAGCGCATCGGGCGTCTGCGCGCCGTCCGCCGGGCAGGGCGCAATCGTCGTGCAGACGCGACGCCACGCTGCGCGCCTCAGGCGTACCGCTTGACGCGTCCGCGACGGCCGCGCGATCATCGAGAGCGCCGACGCCGACGGCGCGTTTTACGCCGCGATGACTCTGGCGCAACTGCCCGTGCGCGGCAACGGCGTGGCGCGTGCCGTGCGTCGGATCGAGGATCGGCCCGGCGCTGCAGTGGCGGATTCTCTCGGACGACGTTTCGCGCGGGCCGCTGCCGACGATGCGGTACTTCGAGGAGCGGATTCGCACGATCGCGGCATTCAAGATGAACGGCTACTCGCCGTACATGGAGCACGTCTTCGTCAGCCCGACCGATCCGCTGCCGGCGCCGCTCGACGGCATCACGCCGGCGCAGCTGCACGAGCTGGCCGCTTATGCGCGCGCGATTTCACGTCGCGCTCATCCCCGAGCAGCAGACGTTCGCGCACATGCACAACACGCTGCGCGTCGAGCAGTATGCGCGGCGCGGCCGAGCTGCCGCACGGATTTCTGCTTGCGCCGAACGTCGCGCTTTCGCTGGCAGTATCTGTCGCGCATCGTCGCGCAGGAACTGGCGGCGGTCGGGCATCCGCCGTTCTTTCACATCGGTTCCGACGAAACCGCGACGCTCGGGCTCGGGCAGACGCAGGCCTACGTCGCGCAGCGCGGCCGGTCGCAAGCCTACGCCGATCACATCGTCGCGATGAACCGGCTGATCGCGCCGTCGGGCGCGCGCATCATGCTTTGGGACGACGGCATCGAGAGCGATCCCGGCGATCATGAAGCTCATCCCGCAGACGCGGTCATCGTGAACTGGCACTACGGCGACGAGGCGACCTTCGAGCCGTACATTCGCACGATCGCGCGGCGGCGGCTTCGAGCAGATGGTCGCGCCGGGCGCGAGCAACTGGAACGAGATATATCCGGCGATCGACTGCGGCGCTGGTCAACGAGCGGCGCTTCATCGACGAAGGGAAGGCGGCGCACGTGCTCGGCCTCTTCCAAACCGTGTGGCACGACGACGGCGAGACGCTCTACGAAGCGACGTGGTATCCGGTGCTCTACGCGGCCGCGGCGGCATGGCAGCGCGGCGACTCGCGCCCGAGCAGTTCGCGGCGCGATTTCCGAGCGCGTTTTTCGGCGTCGACGATCCGGCTATACGCGCCGACGTAGCGAAGCTCGCCGCCGTTCTCAAGCGGCTCGAGCCGGCTGATCGTACGCTACGCTCAGACCGACGCGCTCTTTTGGGCCGATCCGTTCGATGCCGGTGCGACGCAGCGCGAATGGCGAACGTCGACCTGCGCGCCGTGCGGCTGAGGCCGAGGCGGTCGAGCAGGATCTCTATTTCAAACGCGCCGCCGCTGCACGCCAACGCGGCATTCGTGATGTTTCTTGGCCGCGCGGCGGTACGATGCGCTCGCGCGCAAGTTCCAGATCGCCGCCGAGGTGCGAGCCATGTACGCCGAGGCGGAGCGCACGCGCGTAGCGACGCGATCGACGCCGAGCGCGAACTCTGACTGGTGCCGGTACTGGATGTGGGAGCTGCGCGACGCTACGAAGATCTCGCGCCGCTCTACGCACGCGCGTGGCGTACGAGAGCCGCGACGGAGCATCTCGCGAGCAATCTCGAGCGCTATCACCTTGCGGCGCAGACGGCGATCGAGCGCGCCGATGCGTTCTACGCGCAAGCGATCGACGCATACGACGAGCTCCCAGACCGCTTGCCGTCGCTCGATGCGGTGCCCTACGGAGTCGCAGGCCGTGAGCGCGGCTGCTGATTCTCCTGCGTCTTCGTGGTCTTTGCCGTCGCTGATGTACTTGCGCTGGATGCCCGGCGATCATGGCCGTGCCGCTCATGGCGTCGCGATGGCGCTGGCCGCCGGCGTTCCGTTTTCGCAGCTGGGCGGCATCGTTACCGACGGCGCCGTTGCGCTTGCGCCGGTCTACGTGGCGGTGATCTTCGGCGCGTTGCTCGGACGCGTGACGCTCGATACCGGCATCGCGCGCGCGATGGTCAACCTGGCGGCGGAGTACGGCGGCGAGAAGCCATTGCGTGCTGGCGCTGGTGCTGTGCGCGATCGTCGCGCTGCTCTTTACCTCGCTCTCTGGGCTGGGCGGAATCATCATGGTCGGCTCGATCGTGCTGCCGATCATGATGACGACCGGCGTACCGCGGACGCATCGCCGCGACGCTCTTCCTCATGGCGTTCGCGCTCGGGTACATCTTCAACATCGCCAACTGGACGTTTTACACGAAGTATTTCGGCGTCGCGCCGGAGCAGCTCGTGCGCTATGCGTCGTGCTGGCGATCGTCGACGCTATCGCGCTGCTTGCTCTATGCGACCGTCTCGTTTCGGCGCGAGCGCGGCTACGCAACGTGGGCGGTCGCGCGCCGACGTACGAGGCGCAGGGCGTGCCGGCGGTCGCGCTGCTCACGCCGTTGCTGCCGCTGCTGCTCTACTACGCGCTGCACCTGGAGGCGGCGCCCGCGTTCTTGATGGCCGGCGATCTTCGGGGTGCTCGTCACGCGGCCGCGCGAGGCGGTGCAGCGCTTGGTCGCGGCGGCGATTCGCGGCGTGGAAGATGTCGCGCCGGCGCTGCTGCTCTTCATGGGGATCGGCATGCTGCTCGTCGCGACGCAAGCAGCCGCAGTTCGTCGCCGCGCTGCCGCCGTTGGTCGGCGGCGAGCTGGCTGCGCAATCCGGTCGCCTACGTCGCGTCTTCGGCTTGGCGCAGCCCGCTCGTGCTCTATCGCGGTCCGCTCAATCCGTTCGGCGTCGGGATCGCGATCTTCACCGTGCTGCTCACCGCGCACGTGCTGCCGCCGGTGTTGCTCGTCGCTGCGGTAATGGCCGTCGTGCAAGTGCAGAACGTCTGCGACCCCACCAACACCGCGAACGTGTGGGTGGCCAACTTCACCGGCGTGCCGATCGATGGATCACCGGACGCACGCTGCCGTATCAAACGGCGGTCGCGATCGTCGCGACGCTCGCCGTCGTGATCGCGACGCCGCAGCTCTTCGGCGAGCCGACGTTCACCGCGCTCTACTCGGTGGCGCGCGCCGGCGAGCTGCTGCCGGGATTCTACCGCCGCCCGCGGCGCGCGGCAGAATCGCCGTTGACGACGACGGCACGCCGCTGGGTAAAGCCGCGGCCGACGCGGTCGCCGCCGGGCTGGGCGGCGCGTCGTGGTTGCCGCTGCGCCTGCACGAGGATCCAAACGCGACGGACTGCTCGGCGAAGCGCTACGCCGCCTACGTGCTCGCGGTTACGTCGGTCTTCACGCTCACGAAGGCGACGACCTCGACGTCGGTCTGCGCTTGGAAGATTGCGGCGGCTGGATCGTGCAGGAGTGGCACGATCACGAAATTCTCGCGCAGCCGTCACCGAGCGACGCGGCGGAGCTGGCGCGCCAAGGCGTCGCGCGGCTGCGCGCGTGGGCGTTGGCAAATCCCGCACGCAGCCGCAACCTTTTCGCGTCCGGGGCTGCGGTCGCGCCGCAGGACAAGCCATCGTACTACTACGCGCTCTTTCGCACCGTCGACGGCAACATGCGCGTCTACGCTCGCGCCGGGGGGCCGGCGTATGCTGCCGGGCTACGCTCCGGCGAAGCGATCGAGAACATCGACGGCAGGGCCTGGTGGCTCTACGGAACCTACCCGTCGCAGCAGATGGCCTACGACGGCAAGCCGCACGTCTTCACCGTGCTCCAGGGAGCGCGCGAGGTCGACGTCGCGCTCGGCGCGCCATTCCTCTATACGAGCGGCGATGAACGATAGCCACAACTCGACCTCGCGCTTCGGGCCGCGGGCGAGCAGCTACGCGGCTTTTCGTCCAGGCTATCCGGCCGAAGCGATCGATGCGGTGCTCGCCGGCCTCGGCGATCCCGCGAGCCTGGCGATCGCCGACGTGGGCGCGGGAACCGGCATCTCATCGCGCCTCTTCGCGGAGCGGGGCGCCACCGTGCTGGCGATCGAGCCCAACGCTTCGATGCGCTCGCAGGCTCAGCCGCATCCCAACCTGCGCTGGCTCGAGGGCACCGCGGAGCGCACGGGCTTGGACGATGCGAGCGTCGATCTCGTCGTCGCGGCACAGGCGTTTCATTGGTTCGCGACACCGCAGACCTGCGCCGAGTTCGCGCGTGTGGCGCGCCGGCGCGCGGCGCTGCTGCAGTACGAACGCGACGAGAGCCATGCATTTACCAATGCCTACGGCGACGTGGTGCGCGCGTACGCCACCGACGACACCGAAGCGCTGCGTGCCCGTGCGTTAGAAGTCTTCGCGACATTTCCCGGTGCGCGCGTCGCCCGCACGGCGGTGCCTAGCGCGCAGGCGCTCGATCGCGATGCGCTGCTGGGGCGCGCGGCCTCGTCCTCTTACTTGCCCTCGTCGGGACCGGCGGCCGATTCGCTGCGGCGCGACCTCGCCGCGCTCTTCGAACGCTACGAGCGCGACGGCATCGTCGAGCTGCGCACGCTTACCTACGCATTGACCGCCGACTTCGAACGATGAACCGTGCTGCGGCGGTGCGAGTGGGCATCGACGTCGGCGGAACGTTCACCGACGTCGTCGCCATCGACGCGGCGACGCGGCAACTGCTGGCGCGAGTAAAACTGCCGACCACGCACGACGCGCCCGGCGGCGTGGCCGAGGGCATCGTCGCGGGTATCGAGCAGCTGCTGACGCGCGGCGGCATCGATCCCGATGCGGTGAAGTTCATCGCTCACTCGACCACGCAGGCCACCAATGCCTTGCTCGAGGGCGACCTCGCGCGCGTCGGCGTACTCGGTCTGCTCGACGGCATGGCGTGGCTCGCGCGCGCTCAGATGCGGTTCGCGCCGGTCGCGTTAGGATCTGGAGCGCAGTTCGTTCCGGCCTTCGAGTTCGTGCGCGCACGCGACGCGCAAGCGCTGGGCGCCGCCGTCGACCGGCTCGTCGCCGCGGGAACGCAGGCGCTCGCGGCGAGCACGAGTTTCGGCGTCGACCGGCCGCATTGGGAGACTGCCGCGGTTCGCGCCGCGCGCGAGCGCGGCATCGAGGCGACCAGCGGTCACGACGTCAGCTCCGCCTACGGGCTGCGCTCGCGCACGCGAACGGCCGCGCTCAACGCCGCGATCCTGCCGAAGATGGTGCGCACCGCGGCGATGACGGCCTCCGCCGTGCAGCGCGCGGCGATTCCGGCGCCGCTGATGGTGATGCGCAGCGACGGCGGCGTGATGGACGTGCGCGAGATCGAACGCCGCCCGATTCTCACGCTGCTCTCGGGCCCCGCGGCGGGCATCGCGGGCGCGCTGCTCTACGAGCGTTTGAGCGACGGGATCTTCGTCGAAGTCGGCGGCACCAGCTCCGATTGCTCGGCGATTGTGGGAGGGCGCCCGCAGATGCGGCCCGCGCGCATCGGCGGCTTTCGCACGATGCTGCGCACGCTCGACGTTCGCAGCATCGGCATCGGCGGCGGGAGCATGCTGCGCGTCTCCGGCGGCGGGCTCGCCGAAGCCGGACCGCGCAGCGCGCACATCGCCGGCTGCGACTACGCCTCGTTCGCCGCGGCCGAGCTTTTGAGTGACGCGCGCGTCGAACTGATCGCGCCGCTGCCGCAGGATCGCGCCGAGTACGCGGTCCTCGTCGCGCGCGACGGAACGCGCATCGCCCCGACGGTCACCTGCGCGGCCAACGCGCTGGGCGAGGTGCCCGCCGGCGCCTTCGCTCGCGGCGACGCCCAGACGGCGCTGCGCGCGTTCGAGTTGCTGGCGGCGCACTTCGGCGGCGACGCTCGCGCCCTCGCCCGACGCGCGCTGACGCTCGCCGTGGAGAAGCTGCGCCCGGCGATCGAGGCTCTGATCGCGGATTACAGTCTGACGCACGAACGGGTCCCCCTCGTGGGCGGCGGCGGTGGATGCGGCGCGCTGGTGCCGCAACTCGCCGCCGCGATGAACCTCCCGTATCGCCTGGCAAAGGATGCCGAGGTGATCGCGCCGGTCGGCGTCGCGCTTGCGCTCGTGCGCGATGTGGTCGAGCGAACGATCTCGTCACCGACGCCCGAGGAGATCGCGAGCTTGCGACGCGAGGCCGCGGATCGCGTCGTGGCTGCGGGCGCCAGCCCCGACCGCGTGGTCGTCGAGGTCGAGATCGATTCGCAGCGCAGCCGCGTGATCGCGACGGCATCAGGCGCGACCGCGTTGGTCGAGACCGCGGGCGATCTCTGCAGCGAAGCCGAGCGCCGCGCGATTGCCGCGCAATCGCTGAACTGCGATCCCGCGATGCTGGAGTGCGTGACGCTTACGAGCGAGCTGAGCGGCTACGAGCTGGTCGAGCGCAAGGGCCGCCACCTGCGCGTGATCGATGAGGGCGGCGTCGTCCGCGTGGCGGCCGCCGGCTACGAGCTTTCTTCCACGACGGTTGCGGATCTGCAAGCGCACCTGCGCGAAGCCGTCGAGGACGCGACGCGCTTCGGCGACGTCGGCCGCGCGCTGCCCGCACTCTTCCTGCTGCGCGGCGGACGCGTTGCGGCATTCGAGGGACTTACGAGCGTCGATCAAGCCGTCGCGCTGGGCGCGCAAGAGATGGACGGGTGCGCGCAGCAGGAGAGGGTCGCCGTGATCGTCGAGCCTCGCAGCGCGTAAACCTTTCGATGATCGGGCGAAGCGTTTCAGAGTTTCTTCATCGGCCTCGCGTAGGCTCTGCGAGATCCCTCGTCATTCCGATCGAATAAAGGAGTTCCACGGATGCGTTTTCTCACGCGAACGATCGTTGCCGGCATCTGCGTCGCGGCCTTGGCGGCCCCGGCCGGCGCGGCGACGTCGAGCCAGAGTTACAGCGGAAGCTGGCCGGTGACGGTCACCAAGTCGCAGCACAGCAATGGGATGTACTGCCTGACGCTCAAAGATGGCGGGAGCGGAGGCTGGCGGCACAGCGGGCAGGCCTCGATGGTGACCGGAGGCGGCAGCAAGTTCCCCTACGGGACGTTTGCGGTGATCAACCGCGAGCTCGTGGCGACGATCGAGGCGCAGGGCTACGGCCAGAACGCCAGCCTCATCTTCATCGCGTCCGCCAGCCACGGCAACATGGGCAAAGGCGTCTTCGAAGATGCCTACGGCGGCGAAGCGTTCGACATCGGCGAGCTAACCTTCGGAATCAAGAACGGCTGCTAAAGAGGGAAGCGCTGATTTAACCCAGCTCTTCGTCGCCTCGGCCCTCGATTACCAATAGTAAACTTCGGGCCTCGGCTCCTCAATCTGGCTTAAATCAGCGCTTCCATGAACGCTGCTAATTTACTCGCGGTTGCTGGATGGCTAAACCTGCTGCCTCTTCGAGCGCGATCGTGCTCTTGTGACGTCCGTAGCTGAAATAGAACGCCAGGCCGACGACGAACCAGATGATGAACCCGAGCCAGGCGATGGGGAAGAAGCCCCAGACCATCGGGTTCCCGTTCTTGAGGAAGTACATCATCAAGAGCGCGCTGACCGCCGCGCAGATCGGTATCAAGTACGGGCCGAACGGTACGGTGAACGATCCCTTCAGCTCGGGGTGGCGGTTCCTCAGCAGCGGTACGGCCGTCGCGACGAGGATGAAGGCGACGAACGTTCCCATGTTGGTCAGCGAGCCGAGCACGCCGATGGGGAAGAACGCCCCCGCCGCCGCGATCAGAATGCCGAAGATGATCTGCGAGAGCCACGGCGTGCGCCAGGTCGGGTGCAGCTTCACGAACACCGCCGGGATGAGCCCGTCGCGAGACATGGCGTAGAATATGCGCGTCTGCCCGTACATCATCACGAGCAGCACCGTCGTGAGGCCGGCAATCGCGCCGAAGGCGATCACCACGCCAGCCCAAGCCAAGCCAACGTAGTTCATCGCGAAGGTCACCGGAAAGGTAACGTTGAGCTTGTAGAACGGAACGATGCCGTCGAGAATTGCGACGACCACGATGTACAACACCGTGCAAATCACCAAGCTCGTAATGATGCCGAACGGCAGATCTTTAGAGGGGTTCTTTGCTTCTTCGGCCGTCGTGGAGACCGCGTCGAACCCGATGTACGCAAAGAACATGAAGGCCGCGCCGCCGAGAACGCCGCCCCAACCGAAGGGGAAATAGCCGCCGGCGAAGGTCAACGGGCCCGCGGCGAGGTGGTAGTTCGCGGGATCGATGTGCCCGATTCCAATGGCGATGAAGAAGAGGACGATGGCCACTTTGATCGCGACGATGATCGAGTTGACCGTCCCCGACTCGCGCGTGCCCTTCACGAGAAGCGCCGTGACCAAGAGGATAATTGCCGCTGCGGGCAAGTTGGCAACACCGGGCAGCGGATCCCAATGGCTGTGCTGCCACGCTTGCGGAATGTTCAAATTGAAAAGCGTGTGCAGGATAAATGTGAAATATCCCGACCAGCCGACGCTCACGGTCGCCGCGCCGAGTGCGTACTCGAGCACGAGCGCCCAGCCGACGATCCAAGCAAAGAACTCACCCAGCGTCGAATACGTGTACGTATAAGCGCTGCCGGAGATCGGGACTTTGCTGGAGACTTCGGCGTAGCAGAGCGCCGCAAGCGCGCTCACGATGCCGGCGATGACGAACGAGATCGTCAGCGCCGGGCCCGCGCGCGTGGCCGACCCAACGCCGGTGAGCACGAAGATGCCGGTGCCGATGATCGCGCCGATACCCATCGCCGTGAGCGCCCACGGGCCCAGCGAGCGTCGCAGACCGTGTTCCCTGTCGCTCCCTTCGGCCAGTATGCGCGCGATGGGCTTGACTCGTTGCATCAACATCCGGTCTGACTCTCCTAACGAAGAAAGCGAATGGCGAAGGGATAGTGGTACGGGCGACCGTCGGCCGCCGCGACCGCGCCCGCGATGATAAAGATCAGCGAGCAGAGCAGCAGCACCAGCACGCCGATGCCGACGGCGATCCAGAGCGCGGCGATGCCCACGCCGAACTGGCCGTGCTCCGACGCCATGCTGCCGGTGAAGATCAGGCCCATCATCACGCCGGCCGCGGCGAGGATGCCGACGAGGGTCAGGATCGAGATCGTGATCTGATAGTTGAGCGACGCGCGCGCGTGCCCGGCGACGAATTCGGACTCGTGCGCCTTGATCAGATAGACGACGAGCGGTCCGACCACGTGCCCGAATGGCAGCCCGGCAACGGCGACCAGCGCGCTCAGATGCGCGGCCATGGCCCAATTGCGCTCTTGGGGAGCGATCTGAACCTGCATCCCGCTCTATTGCCGAGGGGGTTGAAATGGCCTGCTCTGCAAGGCGCCGAATTGCGCGCGGATGCGCTCTTCGACGCATTCGGCCGAGTTCGACGTGCTCGTGACCGGCGGCGGCAACGCCGGCTGCGCGGCGGCAGTCGCGGCGGCGCGGCACGGCGCGCGCACGCTCTTGGTCGAACGTTACGGGTTTCTCGGCGGCACCGCTACGGCGGCGATGGTCGGCCCGTGGATGACGTTTCATTCCGAAAGCGACCGCATCGTCGGCGGCATCGCGCAAGAGATCGTCGAGCGGCTCGTTCGTAAGGGCGGCTCACCGGGGCATTTGCACGACTCGTCGGATTACGTGGCGACGATCACCCCGTTCGATCCCGAAGTGCACAAAGCGCTGCTCTTCGAGATGATGCGCGAAGCCGGCGTCGAGTTGCTCCTGCATTCGTACTTTCTCTCCACGCTGCTCGAAGGCGATCGGGTGACCGGCGCGGAGTTCGCGACCGTCGGCGGGACGCGCAGTTATCGCGCTACGGTGTCCATCGACGCCACCGCCGACGCGCTGGTGGCCGCGTCGGCCGGCGTTCCTACGCAGCAGGGCGACGAACGCGGCCGCGTGCAGCCGGCGACGCTGATGTTCCGGCTGAGCCACGTCGAACTCGACGCGCTCGCCGCCTACCTCCGCGAGCATCCGGAAGAGATGCGCACGTCGTTGCCGCCCGCGCAGCGCGTGCCCGCAGCGCTCACCGCCGTGGCCGGCCTCTATTCGCTGTGGAATGCGGCGCGCGAAGAGGGGCTCGTTGACGTGCCGCGCGAGCTGGTCTCGTTCTTCATCTCGCCCTATCCCGACGAAGTGACCGTCAACATGACGCGGGTCGTCGACGTCAACCCGCTCGATCCCGTCGACCTGACGCGTGCCGAGGTCGAAGCGCGGCTGCAGGCGATGCAGCTGCTCGACTTCTTCCGGCGGCGCGTTCCCGGATTCGCCAACGCGCGCATCGCCGCCAGCGGTACGCAGATCGGCATTCGCGAATCGCGGCGCATCGAGGGCCGCTACACGCTCACCCGCGACGACGTGCTGCAGGCGCGCCGCTTCGACGACGCCGTCGCGCGCAGCGCCTATCCGATCGACGTGCACAATCCCAGCGGCAGCGGGACGCAAACGCAGCGACTCGCTCCGGGTGCGAGCTACGAGATACCGTACCGGACGATGCTGCCGGTCAACCGCGAACAGCTGCTCGTCGCCGGGCGCTGCATCTCGACGACGCACGAAGCGCTGGCGTCGACGCGCTTGACGCCGACGGTGATGACGCTGGGACAAGCGGCCGGAACGGCCGCGGCGCTTGCCAGCGCGAAACGCATCTGCGTTGGAGATCTCGATCCCGGCGAGCTGCGCGCCGCGCTCATCGCCGACGGCGTCGACTTGAGGCGCTCGTGAACGCGCTGCTGCGCGCGTGCCGCGCTCACGGCATTCGCGTGCGCTTCGCCGATCTCGGCGACTGGGGGCGCAGCGAACTGCGCGCGGAGTACGATCCTGGAGCTCGCGAGATTCGCATCCATCGCGGTTTGGCGCCCGCATTGGTGGCGCGCGCGATCGCGCACGAACTCTACCATCATCGCGAATCGATCGGCGAGATCGCCGTGCTGCCGAGCCGCGCGCAGCGGGAGGCCGCGGCCGAGGAGTACGCGCGGCGGCTCTGCGGCGGAGCGGCGTGAACGCGCTCCTCGCCGGGATCGACGGCGGCCAGACGTTCGACGATCGCGCTCGTCGCGGACGAACGCGGCTGCGTGCTGGGGCGCGGCACGGCCGGGCCGGCGGACGAAGTGGGCGAGGGCATCAGATCGACGCGCCTCGCCGACGCATTGCGCGGTGCCCTACGCGACGCTTGCCGCAACGCCGGCCTTGACGGCGATCGAGAGTTTACGGCGATCGTCGCCGGCGTCAGCGGTTACGACGGCGGAGTTCGCGGAACGCAACCGCATCTTCCAACCCGCCGCTTCGTCCTCACGCACGACGCGCCGGTGGCGCATGCCGGCGCATTCGGCGGCGGAGCCGGGGTCGTCGTGATCGCGGGCACCGGCTCGGTCGTCTACTGCATCGACGAGAAGGGCGCCGCAGAGACGCTCGGCGGCTGGGGTTACCTCTTCGGCGACGCGGGAAGCGCGTTCGGACTCGTGCGCGACGCGCTGGCTGCGATGATGTGGGCGCAGGACGCGGGCGATGACGAGTTGCGCGATGAGGCTCGTGCGGCGTGCGAATTCTTTCGGGTTGCTTCGCTGCGCGCGCTGGTGCGCGCGTTTGCCGGCGGCGAGCTGACGCGGGAGCGGTTGGCCGCGTTCGCGCCGGTCGCGCTGCGTTTCGCGCGGCTGCGCGAGATCGGGGAACGCGGCGCGGACCGGCTCGCCGCGCTGGCCGCGCGGTCGCTCGAGCGTAGCGGCGTTCGCCGCGTCGCCCTGACCGGCGGCCTCTTCGAGAACGAGGCGTACGCCGCGCGCGTGCGCGACGCGATCCTGGCCGCCGCCAGCGAGGCGCAGTTTACGAACCCGAAGTACGAGCCGGCCGCGGGCGCGGTGCTGCTGGCCTTCCGCGAGGCCGCTCTGCCGCTGCCCGAGCTGCGGCGATGATGCTGCCGGCAGAGCTGCGGGGTGGCTTGATCGTCTCGGCTCAGGCGTGGCGCGGCTCGGCGCTCGACGATCCGAACATCATCGCGGCGATGGCTCGCGCCGCACAGGACGGGGGCGCGGTCGCGGTGCGGATCGAGGGCGAGGAGAACCTGCGCGCGACGCGCTCGCGCGTGGAGCTTCCGATCGTCGGCCTGATCAAACGCGAGTATCCCGGGTTCGAACCATATATCACGCCGACGCTTGCCGAGGTCGGGGCGATCGTCGGCTCGGGCGCCGAGATCGTCGCTTTCGACGCGACCGCGCGTCCCCGGCCCGACGGCAGCACGATCCTCGACGTCGTGACCGCGGTCCATGCGGCCGGCCGGCTGGCGATGGCCGACTGCGCGAGCGCGCAAGAAGCGGAGGCGGCGGCCGCCGCCGGCGCCGACATCCTGGCGACGACGCTCTGCGGATACACGCCGCCCACGATTGGTATCGCTCTCCCGGCGCTCGATCTCGTGGCGGCGATCGCGCTTTTGGGACGCTTTGCGGTATGCGAGGGCGGCGTTCGCTCGCCGGCCGATTTGCGAGCGGCGCTGCGCGCCGGAGCCGATGCCGTGGTCGTGGGAAGCGCTATTACCAACGTCGACTGGCTGGTACGAGAGTTTGCAGGGGCGGCCGATGGGGGCTCTTAACAGCCCGTTTAGTCGGTGCGTGTCGCCTGCGCGGCGCCTTATAGTAGTGAGGGAGAGCATTCTTTGGTAGAAAACAAAGCGCAGCCCGTGCGGCTCGAACGCGGATTCTGGGTAGTGACGGCGGTCCTGACGCTGCTCGCGATTGCGTCGATCGTCTTCTGGTACGTCTTTCCGATCGAGCAGTACCTACCCGCCGCGATCGTCACGGCGCGACAGGTCAACACGCTTTTCCGCTTCATGGCGGCCACCGGCAGCGCGCTCTACGTCTTCGTCGCCGGCTACCTGATCTATTTCGCGATCGCGTTTCGCGCCAAAGCGAGCGATCCCGCCGATGCGATCGGCGTGCAGGTGCACGACAACCGCAAGCTCGAGTTCTGGTGGACGCTGATCCCCGCGCTCTTCGTGGTGCTGCTCTCGGTCGTCAGCGTGCGCATCTGGTACGAGATCATGCTCGAGCCGGAGAACGGCCTGGTGGTCGAAGCGATCGGGCATCAGTTCGAATTCACGTTCCGCTATCCGCAGATCAACGGCGAGGTGACCGACGAGATGCACCTGCCGGTCGGCGTGCCGGTAACGCTCAACCTCACCTCTGCCGACGTGATCCACGGATTCTGGGTGCCGGCGATGCGCCTCAAGAACGACACCGTGCCCGGGCTCGTCACCTCGATTCGATTCACTCCGCGCCTGCCCGGCCGCTACCCGATCATCTGCACGCAGTTCTGCGGCGTGCTGCATAGCCAGATGGACAAGCAGGTACTCGTCATCGAGGACAAAGGCTCGTTCGACCGCTGGTATAAGGGCTGGCAGCAGAAGAACGCGCACGCGAGCAACGCGCTGCCCGCCGCCGGCGGAGGCGCGATCGCGCTGCAAGGCGGCGACGCCGCGGCCGGCAAGGCGCTCTTTGCACAGAAGTGTACGGCGTGCCACAAGATCGCGCCGTTCGATCAGCGCCTCGTCGGGCCGGGGCTGCTGGGCGTGCTCCACGACCCGCAGCATCCCAACCTCGTCGAACGGAAAGCCGGCAAACCCGGCGGACGTAGCCGCCATCCTTCAGAACGGGTACACCGGCAGCATGGGCACGATGCCGAACGCCGGCGCAAACGGCCTTTCGTCCAAAGACATTGCCGATCTCGTGACTTATCTGAACACCTTGAAGTGAGACCGAAAGAACAATGACAGCAGCAGCGATACACTCCGGAGGCATAGCCGACCACATCCATCCCGAGCCGCAAGGTTTCGTCCGTCGGTACGTCTTCTCGCTGGATCACAAGATCATCGGGATCCAATACATCATCACGGCATTTGTCTTCTTCATGCTCTCCGGGTTGCTCGCCGAAGCCATTCGCACTCAGCTGCTCAATCCCAACGGCGGTTTCGTCGCCGCCGACACCTATAACGAAGTCTACAGCGTGCACGGCAGCGCGATGGTATGGTTGGTGATCATTCCGCTGCTCACCGGCGGGTTCGGCAACTTGGTCTTTCCGCTGCAGATCGGCGCCCGCGACGTCGCCTTCCCGTGGCTGAACATGCTCAGCTTCTGGATCTTTCCGGTGGCGGGGCTGATGCTGTTTTCGTCGTTCTTGTTAGGCGCGCCGACCGCCGGCTGGATGGAGTATCCGCCGGTCTCGCTGCAAGGCGCCGCCGGCACGTCGATGTGGGCGGCGGCGATCTTTTTGGTGGGCGTCAGCTCCACGATGACGGGCATCAACTTCGTGGTAACGATATTGAAGATGCGCGCGCCCGGGATGACGTTTACGCGGATGCCGCTCTTCGTGTGGGGCCAGTTCGCGACCGCACCGCTGCTGATGATCGCGACCACGGCGCTGGCCGCCGCGCTGGCCGCGCTCTTCATCGAGCGGCAGTTCGGCGTGCCGTTCTTCGATCCGACCAAAGGCGGCAGCCCGGTCATGTGGCAGCACATGTTCTGGTTCTACTCGCACCCGGCCGTCTACATCATGATTCTGCCGGCGTTCGGCATCATCTCCGAAGTGCTGCCCACGTTCTCGCGCAAGCCGATATTCGGCTACAAGCTGATCGCCTTCTCGTCGATGGCGATCGCGCTGGCGGGCTTCATGGTGTGGGCGCACCACATGTTCACCTCCGGCCTTGCGCCGTTCTTGCAGCTCCCGTTCATGATCATCACGTTCCTGATCGGCATCCCCACCGGCATCAAGATATTCTCCTGGACGGCGACGCTCTGGGGCGGCAAGATCCACTACACCTCGGCGATGCTCTTTGCGATCGGCTTCGTGGGGCTCTTCACGATCGGCGGCATCACCGGCATCTTCCTCGCCGCGATCCCGTTCGATCTTCACGTGCACGGCACGTACTTCATCGTCGCGCACTTGCACTACGTGCTGGTCGGCGGCAGCCTGATGGGCGTCTTTGCGGGGATGTACTACTGGTTTCCCAAGATGTCCGGACGCCTGCTCAACGAGACGCTCGGTAAGATCCATTTCTGGCTGTTCTTCATCGGCTTCAACTGCACGTTCTTGCCGATGCACTGGCTCGGTATGCTCGGCATGCCGCGCGAGGTAGCGACGTACGATCCCCAGTTCACGTTCTGGAACCGTTTCGAATCGGTGTCGTCGTACTTGATGACGATCTCGATCCTCATCTTCTTCGTGAACGTGATCTGGAGCATCCGCAACGGGAAGCGCTCGGGCCCCAATCCGTGGGGCGCGCGCACGCTCGAATGGCAACTTCCCTCGCCGCCCAACTACTATAACTTCAAGCACGTCCCCACGGTCTACGGTCTGCCCTACGATTTCAGCCAGCCGCTGCCGTATAAAGGCCTCGACGACGAGCTGACCGATTCGCCGCCGCCGGTGGCGGCGGGGGCGCACGAATGACGACCGCGGCGTTCGGAGCCGACTCGGAGGGGCACGTAGATCAGCTCTACGTCGAGACGCGGGAGCTGCGGCTGCAGGGCTTCCTCCTCTTTCTGATCAGCGACTGCGTGCTCTTCTCATCGTTCATCTTCGCGTATCTCTACTTGCGAAACAGCGGCCAGGGATGGCCGCCCCCGGGCATCCAGCGCCTCGACACGGCGTTTGCGGCGTGGAACTCCGTGGTGCTCTTCGGTTCGGGCGCGACGATGCATTACGCCCTGGAGAACTTCAAGCACGGCAACTTCATGAAGTACATGTGGTTCCTGCTGGCAACGATCGTGCTCGGCGCGGGCTTCCTCGGCGGCCAGGCGTATGAGTACAATCACCTGATCTTCGGCGAGCACGTGACGTGGGGCGGCAGCGGTATCTTCGGCGCCTCGTTCTTCACGCTTACCGGCATGCACGGAATGCACGTCTTTCTCGGCGTCTGCTATCTGACCGTGCTCGTGCTGCAGTCTGCGGCGGGCGTCTACCGCGGCGGCCAATACTTCGGGATCACGGCGGGCACGCTGTACTGGCACTTCGTTGACGTGATCTGGGTCGTGCTTTTCTCGATCTTCTATCTGTTGTAAGGAGCGGCGCTGATGAATCCGGCAACCATCGAACGTCTGGGCGCGATAATCGGCGGCATCGTCGTCGCCGTGGTCGCATTCTACGCGCTCTACAAAGATTGGCACACGCCTGGGGTCGAGAACAACGTGTTCAAACTGATGCTGCTGCTGCTCGGGCTCGGCGCGGTGCTGGCGCTGTTGGCCGGCCTCAACGTCGTCGGCTTCTCTCCGAAGGGTGCATAGAAGATGATCGTACGCGACGACGAGTACATGGATTTTTCCAAGGTCCCGGAGAGCCGCGGCATCCCGCCGGGACTCTATCGCTTGGCCGCGTTCGCGCTCATCATCATCTTCGCGATCGGCGCGGCCGTCTGTCTGCTCTCCGGTTACGGTCACCACTGGCCGTACCAAACGACGCTGCGAGTCCCGCTCGACAACAACTCGGCCCCGTAGGGGCGCCTGCCAGGAGTACGCCGAGCCGTTAGGCGGTTTCTATTTCGGAAAGAGCACCGGCCCGTAACTACCAATCGAAAACGACGAGCCCGTTCGTCTGCGCAGTCTTCCAACCGCGCCACATCTGCGATTTGATCGCGCTGCGCTCGACGTATGACGAGCCGCCACCGCCGCCTCCGCCGTTGCCGCGCTCGTAACTATACTCGTTGTAATCACCGGCACCGCCGCCACCGCCGCCGTAGAAGCCCCCGCCTCCGCCTCCACCGCCAGGGCCGGTGTGTCCGCCGCCGTTCCCGCCGTGGTAAAGCGTTCCGCTCGCTCCTGATGAGCCGTCGTAGGAGCCGCAGTACGCGCCTTCACCTCCCGACCCGCCTGCTCGTTGAGAGCCACCGTTCCCGCCGCCGCCGCCGCAAGAGCTTCCAACACCCTGGCCGGAGCTGCCCTCGCCGCCGGTGATCCCGCCGCCGCGGCCGCCGCCGCCCCCCGAGTCGTCCCTCCAGCCCCCGCCCTGACCTCCCCCGCCACCGGCAATGACGATGCGCTCGCCGTCGCGCCGCACGTCTGACGCACCGCCCCCGGCCGCGCCGTAACACGCCTGGCAATCGTCGAAGCCGCCCTTCCCTCCGTCGCCGCCGCCGTTGAAACCGCCGCGACGCGCCGAGCCTTGGCCGCCGACATAGACGGCGAGCGTCTCTCGGGGTGTGACGTCAATTTGTGCGTACACGCGGCCACCCGGGAAGACGAGGCCTTCGTACGACGGAGCGCTCGCGGCGCCCAAAGCGATCACGACCAGGCGCGTGACGCCAGCCGGCACTTTGAACGGTTGCGGTAAGCCGGTGTAACGGAACGTGTGATGGTTGGGAAGCGCGCGTTCACGGACGCCGGCTGCAACCGGCAGCGTATTCACGCTACCCGTTCCCCCGCAAGATGCGAGGAGGATGGCGAGCGATGCGACGGCAGCGTTTCTCAAGCTAGGCGACTCCTTCAGATGTTCCGGTGTTAGCCTCCAGCCGAGGATATCCCGGGAAGGGGGAATCTACAAGTCTGCTCGGCGGCCTTTGCGCGTGGCGATGCCGATCGCGAGCAACGGAAGCTCTTCATCGGGCAGCAGACCGGTCGGCTTGCCGTCGATCTTGTGGATTCCCGCGTAGAGCGAGAACTCGACGAGCGCGGGAATCGTCGCGTTCGGTAGGCGCCGTGTTCCCAGCCATTCCCATTCGCCCGCGACGCTGCGGTCCTCGAAGAGCGCCGCGGCGTAGCCGCAGGCGTCGTCGCGCGATGCTTCGTCGGGTTCGCGATAGCGCACGTAACCATCGACGATGTAGATCGGGCGGAACGTCTGGAAGTAGGCGGCGATCGGCGCCACGAGAACGGCGACGAAGTATCCGGCAAAGGCGACCGTCCCCAATGCGAAGATCCAGGCGATCTTGATCAGCGTCGCATCGGCCGGCACGTGCTGCGAGCGATAGACGATGCCCCACGTGAGCAGCGCCATGAAGACCATCCCGATCAGTGGCTCGATCGCCAGCGCGAAGCGCCCGGTGAATCCGCGCCACACGATGCGCCGTTCGGCTCGCGTCCAGCGGCGGCGCGCCAGAGCCCGCCGCCGGCGCTCGAATCCGGCGTTCACGTCGGTGCCAGGGCCGCTTCCGCGATCGGTTGCGTCCGTTCGGCGACGCGCGATTTCAGCGTCGACGCAAGGATGAGTGCGACGAATGCGACGGCGCAGAATGCGAGGTACGCATCGCGATATCCCAAGATCTCGGTGCGGGCCGCGCCCATCAATCCCCCGGCCATCGAGCTGCCCACGATTTGCCCGATGATCAGCGCTTGACTGAGCAATCCGACGGCGGTCGCCCGCGATGACGGCGGCGTCTCGTTGGTGACGATGTAGCGCGTAGGCGCGCCCAGCAGCGCGCCGAATCCCGCGCCCGCCACGACGATCGCCAGCAGCGCGAGCGGCAGCGACTGGAAGCCGAGCGCGAAGAGCGCGAGGCCCGCCTCGCTCGCGACCGCGCCCAAGAGCAACACGTCGCGGCTGCCGGCCCGGTCGAGCGCACGTCCCGAGGCCGGAATGACGATCACGAACGTCAGCGCGCCGAGCGCCGCCGCGAAGCCGGCGGCCGCATAGGAGAGCCCGAGCGCACCCACCAGCACGGTAGGGATAAAGAAGAGCGAGCCTTCCAACACGCCGATGAGGATCTCGAGCGCGTACGTTTTTAGCAATTGCCGCGAGCGCAGCAGGGCGATCGGCACGAGCGGGTTGTCGGCGGCGTTTTCGTACACCACGAAGGCGGCGAAGATGCCCGCGCTGCCGAGCAGCACCGGAAAACGCATCGAGATCAAGCCGTGCATTAGCGCGAGCAGGCCGCCGCAGAGCAGCGTCAAGCCGACGACGTCGAGAGGTCCGCGCCGATGCGGCGCGGTCAGCGGAATGTCGCGCAGCGCCATCGCGAAGACGGCGATCGCCAGCGGTACGTTGGCGGCGAAAATCCACCGCCACGAGATGTAGTGCGTTACGAGTCCGCCGACGCTCGGGCCGATCACGGCCGCGAGCCCCCACGTCGCCGCGACCATGCCCAGCGCCGCGCCGCGGCGCTCGGGCGGCACCACGTCGCCGATCGTTGCGGTGGCCACCGGGAAGATTCCGCCCGCTCCGAGCGCTTGAATAGCGCGCGCCACGAGGAAGATCGTATAGTTCGGCGCGACGATCGCGAGCACGCTGCCGCAGGCGAAGAGCGTGATGCAGCCGAGGTAGACCGGACGGCGTCCGTAGCGATCCGCGAGCGCGCCCGCAAGCGCGATCGAGAGCACCGTCACGAGCAGATAGAGCGTGAAGACCCAGGCCAAGTCGCTCGTCTGCACGCCGAAGGTCACTCCGAGCGCGGGAAGCGCGGGCGAGAGCACGCTCAGGTCGAGCGCTCCCGCGAAGACGCCCAGCGCGAGCGTCGCGAGCAGACGGCTCATGAGACGATGCGGTCGATCACCATGATCGCGCACATCAGCGCGAGATAGACGAGCGAGTATCGAAAGAGCTTACGCGCTTCGAACGTGCCGGCGCGCTCGCGCCACGTGCGCCACGCTTCGAGCACGAAGATGCCCCCGAGCACGGCGGCGGCGCCGAAATAGAGCGCGCCCATGACGTGCAGCGGATAGAGCGCCAGCGACGTCGCGACGAGCAGCAACGTATAATAGACGATCTCGCGCTTGGTGCGCTCGCGCCCGCAAACGTTGGGCATCATCGGCACGTTGGCTTTGCCGTAATCGCTCTCGGCCCACAGCGCGAGCGACCAAAAGTGCGGCGGCGTCCACAAAAAGATCAACGCGAATAGCCCGAGCGCCGGGGCGCCGACGCTATGGGTAACGGCCGCCCAGCCGACGAGCGGCGGCACCGCGCCGGCCGCGCCGCCAATGACGATGTTGAGCGGAGTGATGCGCTTGAGCCAGATCGTGTAGACGAGGACGTAGTAGAGATTTCCGGCCAGCGAGAGCCACGCGGCCAGCGGGTTGACCAACGCGTAGAAGATCGCGAACGATGCCACGCCCGCGCAGATCGCGTACATCGTTGCGTGAAAACGCGAAATACGACCCGTGGGAATCGGACGGCCTTGCGTGCGCTTCATGACGCGGTCGATGTCGGCGTCCCACACACAGTTGAAGGCTCCGGCCGAAGCCGCGGCCAGCGCGCCGGCCAGCAGCGTCCAGGCGACCAAAGCCGGCGGCGGAAGGCCGCGCGCGGCCATGACCATCGCCGCCGCCGTGGTGATCAGCAGCAGTACGATGATGCGCGGCTTCGATAGCTCGTAGTAGGCGCGCGCGAGCGAGATCGCGCTCACCGCCGCGCGCCTGCCTCGAGAAGGCGCGCCGGGCGGCGTGCCGCGCCGTCGAGCGCGGCAAGGACGGTCGCTACGAAAAAGGAGAGGAAGAGCAGGGCCGCATTGACCGCGTGCGCTTCACGCAGGTTCGACCGGCAGGCGCAGCGCGACGTTCAAGAGGCCGAGCAGAATCTGCACGCAGACGAGCGCGAGCCCCGCGACGGTGGCGCTGCGAACGCGGGCGCTCGCCGGGCGCGCCCAGACGGCGGCCAGTGAGGCCGCGGCGAAGATCAGCGTAAGCCCGGCGGCGACGCGATGCAGCATCTGCACCGCCTGACCGCTCGTATAGACGACCACGTTGCCCGCGCACTCGGGAATCGAGAGGCATGCCAGCCCGGCGCCGCTCGAGCTGACGTACGCGCCGATGCACATCGTCACGAACGCGACCGCCGCGGTGATACCCAGGGTGAGCGCGATCAAGGGTCCGGCCTTGGGCGCCGGCGGTGCCGCGTGCGCCTCGCCGGTCTCCGATGGGGCGGCGGCGGCGAATACCGCCATCGCCGATAGGGCAGCGATCAGCGCCATCGCGGTCGCCCAGTGCAGGACGACCGAGGCCGGCGAGTTCCCGAGACGGACGGTCTCCGCGCCAAGGAGCACCTGTGCAACGAAGAGCGCGCCGATGCAGTAGATGGTAGGACCGATGAACGGCGATCGACGGCGCTGCCCCCAGGCAGCAACGAGCAGCGCGACCGTCAAGGGAGCGACCGAAAAGGCAAGCAGGCGGTGCGTCCACTCCCAAAGCGTGCCGTCGTCGAGTGAAGGGAATAGGCTGCCTCGGCAGAGCGGCCAATCGGGACAGGTCAGACCGGCGCCGTTGATCCGCGTCCAGCTGCCGAGCACGATCGTCATGAGGGCCACCACGTCGGCCGCCAGCGCGAGGCGTAGGAGTCGCTTCATCCGTATCTCAGCGTACCCGCATCGGCTCTGGGGCGGCAATGACAAATGAGCGACACGGCGAAGCGGACGGCCGTGAAGCGCTGGTCGACCCTGGCCGGTCTAGCCTTGGGCTCATCGTGCTGGTCGGATGTCGCGAAGTTCGCGTAAACACGCTCTCGGCAGGCACAACTACCGTCCTTGGAGGCAACCAAATCCTCATCGTACGCGATGCGACCGCCCTGAGCAAGCTAGGGATTCACGCACCGGTGCACTTTCGCAGCGAGTTCGGAGTTGTATTATTGATGGGCCCCCACAGCCGAACGGGATACAAGCAGATCGTGGAATCGATCAATGCGGATTTCGACCGCGTGCGCGTGGTCGCTTTCGAACAGGCGCCGGCCGACTCGGGCGAGCCCTCCGAGGAATACCGCACCTATACGCTCTGGATCGTTCCAAACCGGGTCTATCGCCGAGGCGTGCGCGTGGAAGTCGTTACGCCCAGCGACGAACCGATCGCGACGACCTACCTGCCCTAGGCCGCCGTTGCAGCCCAGCAATCGATCCGCAATCGAATCGCTCGAGCGCCTGGCAGTGCG
The DNA here is from genome assembly GCA_963844705.1 of Vulcanimicrobiota bacterium. Taxonomy (GTDB): domain Bacteria; phylum Vulcanimicrobiota; class Vulcanimicrobiia; order Vulcanimicrobiales; family Vulcanimicrobiaceae; genus Cybelea. The sequence goes on from CAWJPI010000002.1 coordinate 101,746, forward strand.
CGTGGAGCGGCTTGGATGCGTGGCGCGGCCCGACGGCAACCCCACGGACGCCGGCGGCATCCTCAACCCCGCCGCGGCACGCGCGCCGCAGGGGGAACTGCTGCTCTACCCGCGCTGCGTCGCCGAAGGGAACATCTCGCGCGTCGGCACGATGACGGTCGCGCACGGGGCGAACGGCTTTCTCTCGCATCGCCTGCCCTTCGCGCTGGAACCGCAGGCGCCATACGAGCTGCGGGCGCACGGGGGTTACGGCTGCGAGGATCCGCGCGTCGCTTACGTGCCCGCGCTCGAAGCGTACGTGATGACGTACACCGCGTTCGGCCCCGACGGACCGCGCATCGCCCTCGCGCTCTCGCGCGACGCGTACCATTGGGAACGGCTGGGCCTCGTGCAGTTTCGAAGGGACGGCCAACGTGGTAGGCGACGACAAAGACGCCGCCTTCTTTCCCGAACCCGTGCTCTCGCCGTTGGGAAGAAAGTCGTTCGCGTTCTACCATCGGCCGATGCTCCATCTCTCGAGCGTCGACGGGCGCGCCGCCATCCCTATGATCGAACGCATGCCGTTCGAGGACCGCGAATCCATTCGCATCGCCTACGTGCCGTTCGAGCCGGCGCTCGAAGATCGCCGCAATCTCTGCAACGTGGCCGAGAGCCGCCAAGTGCTCTCTCCCGACGATCTCTGGGGCTCGATCAAGATCGGCGCCGGCACGCCGCCGGTGCGGGTGAACCTCGGCGGGAACGATTGCTGGCTCTCTCTCTTCCACGGCGTCGACGCGATGAATTCCGGCGCGCGCAAGCCGAAGCTGCGCTACAGCGCCGGCCTCTTGGTCCAGGATCTCGAACGCCCCGACAAGATTCTCTACCGCTCTCCCGCGCCGATTCTCACGCCGGAAATGAAGGAAGAGCGCAAAGGCGTCGTCGACAACGTCGTCTTCCCCACCGGCCTCGATCCGCGGCCCGATCTCGGCGAGCACGTCTACGACGTGTACTACGGGATGAGCGATTACATGATCGGAGCAGCGCGGGTGGTCGTCGATTTACCGCCGCCTTCGTGAGGGTGCCCGCACTTGCGATCGGGCGCGGTTTTGAAGGACCGGCAAAGCCCCACGACTCGGACGCTCGTCGCGCCGCATCCATGCGGCGCTCCTGCTCGCGCGCTTTTCCGGGCCCATCGGCCATCCGTGGCCGGCCCGGAAAAGTCGCGACGCCTCGCCGTGGGACTTTGCCGGTCCTTCAAAACCGCGCCCGATCGCAGCCGCATGCCAGTCGGTTCGGCGACGATAAGTCGAGCGATGTTAGAAATTGGCATGGCGTGCGTTGAGGGGCGGCTCGCCTTGACGGCTTCGTCATCGGCCGGGCAGTGATCGCGTGTTAAAATATTTGGCGGTGTCTACGGTTATTGTTTTTGGGGTTGCTGTTGGTGGTGGCGGCTTGGGTGAATCGTGATTTGATTCGGATCAAGATTGCGTCGGTGTATGCTCGGGTGGCGCCGAAGGCTGGAGGGAAGCTGCATCCGGTCGGCGGCCCGGCCGCTGGACTCAGCGGGGACGCGCCTTGGGCGCTTTCGGCGCTTCCGGAGTGTCTCACGCAGGTTTCGGAGTCGCACGGGCCCCGAGAGTACGTTCGGCGCCCACCTGCCGGCGCATGTGCGTGCCGTGGTGCCGCCGTGCGGCTGAGTTACGGCGATTGCACGATCGCCATTGATCCGATCAGGCGTTCGTCCGGCGCGGGAGCGATCGCTTTCGCATTCCGCCGAGCGTCGCGTTCTTTCGCTCGCGCGGCGCTAGCTGGCGATGATCCGCGCAGACGGCAGCGGCGTCGAGCTGCGCGTCTACAAGCCGGCGACGCCGTGAACGAGAGCGCAGTACGATCGCGGAGGAGGTGAGCAAGCGGCGCACGTTCGCGATCATCTCGCATCCCGACGCCGGCAAGACGACGCTGACCGAGAAGCTGCTGCTCTACGGCGGCGCGATCCACCTGGCGGGGCAGGTCGCGGCGCGCAAGCGCCAGCGCCAGGCCACCAGCGACTGGATGGAGCTCGAGCGCGAGCGCGGCATCTCGATCACGTCGACGGTGCTGCAGTTTCCATACCGCGGCTATACCATCAATCTGCTCGATACGCCGGGCCACCAAGACTTCGGCGAGGACACCTACCGCACGCTGCTCGCGGCCGACAGCGCGGTGATGCTGATCGACGCGGCCAAAGGCGTCGAGCCGCAGACGAAAAAGCTCTTCGCGATCTGCCGCGGAGCGCGGCATTCCGCTCTTCACGTTCATCAACAAGATCGACCGGCCGAGCCGCGATCCGCTCGAGCTGCTCGACGAGCTCGAGAAGCGTGCTCGGCATCGGCGCCTATCCGATGAACTGGCCGCTCGGCAAGCGGCGACGATTTCCGGGCGTCTACGATCGGCGCACGCGCGCGGTGCACTCTTCGAACGCGCGGCGCACGGAGCCAAGCGCGCGGCCGTTTCGGTGACCGACGTCGCGCGATCCCGCAGCTGCGCGCGCTCGTCGACGATCAGCACGTACGCGCAGTTTCGCGAGGCGATCGAGCTGCTCGACGGCGCCGGCGAGCGGTTCGACCGCGACGGCGATGCTGCGCGGGGCGAGCGACGCCGGTGTTCTTCGGCAGCGCGGTGACGAACTTCGGCGTGCAGCTCTTTCTCGACGGGTTCGTCGACGATGGCGCCGCCGCCGGCGGCGCGCGCGGACGTCGACCCGGCGGGCGGCGACGTTCACCGGCTTCGTCTTCAAGATTCAGGCGAACATGGATCCGCGCCACCGCGACCGCGTCGCGTTCGTGCGCGTCTGCTCGGGCGAGTTCGAGCGCGACATGACCGTGCGCAACGCGCGCACGGGCAGCACGCGTGCGGCTCTCGCGCGCGATGCGGCTCTTCGCCGACGACCGCGAATCGCTCGAGGTGGCGTACGCCGGCGACGTCGTGGGCCTCGCCAACCCGGGCGCGTTCGCCATCGGCGACACGCTCTGCGAGGGCGAGCCGGTCGCCTTTCCGCCGATCCCGCCTTCGCGCCGGAACATTTCGCCTCGGTGCGCAGTATCGACGTCTCGGGTTACAAGTCGTTTGGGAAGGGCATCGCGCAGTTGCGCGAAGAGGGCGCGGTGCAGGTCTTCTATCCGTGGGGCACGACGCGCACCGAGCCGATCCTCGGCGCGGTCGGCGCGCTGCAGTTCGAGGTCGCGAAGTACCGCCTGGAGTCGGAGTACAACGTGAAGACCGTCGTCGACACGCTGCCGTTTTCGCTGGCGCGGCGCGTCGACGGCGAGCGCGAGCACATCGCACGGCGCGCAGCTGCCCTCGAACGCGCAGCTCGTCGAGGATTGGGACGGGCGCGCCGGTCGCGCTCTTCGAGAGCGAGTGGAGCGTGCGGCTCGCGCGCGAGTGGAATCCCGCGCTGACTTTCGTCGCCTTTCTCCGCGCAGAGCTCGACGCAGGAGGTGGTGGCATCGTGAGACGCGTCGCAACGCCTCGCCGCGGCCTGCTGCGTTGCGCTCACTCGTTGCCGGTGTTCGTTTCAAAACGGCAACGAGCGCGAGGCCGACCGCATCACGCGCGCCGTGATCGACAACGATTTGCGGCCCGTGCAGGACGATATCGCGCAAGGGCATCACGATCACGCGCGTGAAGGTCGCGCAATGGTCCGACGAGCTCGACGCGCAGGGCAAGCTGATCTCGGTCAAGGAGACGACGGCGAACTGCGCACCCGGGTGGCACTGCTTCGACGTGAAGTTCGAGAAGCACGCGTACCTCGAACGATGCGCTTCGACGAGAACGGAAGGTCGTCAACTGGGACTTCCACATGGCGCCGCAGTCGTACCGAGCTCGCCGGCGTCACTTTGCGACGTCGCGCGCGGCGGAGCGCCTCGCGGCATCGCCCACCGCACGCCGGTCGTGCACTCGCGGACGCTCGACGCGCGCTGCGGCGCGCAGTCTTCGTCAAGTGCGAGAACCTCCAGCGCATGGGCGCCTTCAAGTTTCGCGGCGCGTATAACTTTCTTGGCCTCGCTTTCGCCGCGCACGAACGCGCGCGCGGCGTCGTCGCGTTTTCGAGCGGCAACCACGCGCAGGGCGTGGCGCTGGCGGCGCGGCTGCTCGGCGTGCCGGCGACGATCGTGATGCCGACCGACGCGCCGGCGGTCAAGCTCGCGGCGACGCGCGGGTACGGCGCGGAGGTCGTGCTCTACGAGCGCGAGACGCTCGAACCGCGACGAGATCGCGCGCGCGCATCGCGGCCGAACGCGGCGCGACGCTCGTGCCGCCGTTCGACGATCCCGCGCATCGTCGCGGGCGCGGGAACCGCGGCGCTCGAGCTGCTCGAAGACGCGGGCCCGCTCGACGCGATCGTCGTGCCGGTCGGCGGCGGCGGACTGATGGGCGGACCGCGATCGCGGCGCACGGCGTCGATCCGGCGATCGCGATCTACGGCGTCGAGCCCGAAGGCGGGCGACGACTTCGCGCAGTCGCTCGCGCGAGGCGAGCGCGTGACGATTCCCGTGCCGCAAGACGATCGCCGACGGCCTGCAGACGACTTCGCCCGGCGAGCTGACGTTTCCGATCGCGCGCGAGCACGTGCGCGCGCGTCGTGACGGTGAGCGACGACGGAGCTCCGCGCCGCGATGCGCTTCGCGTTCGAGCGCATGAAGCTCGTCGATCGAGCCCAGCGGCGCGGCGGCCGCTCGCCGCGCTTGCTGCAGCGGCCGCATACCCGGACGTCGCGGGCAAGCGCGTCGGCGTCGTCGTCAGCGGCGGCAACGTCGATGCCACGCGCTACGGGTCGCTGCTTACATCCCCATCGACGGCATAACGATGTTCCGCAGGCGACGTACGTGCCCAGATCGTCCGCGCTCTTGTGGACGTTGATCGCGTAAGTGCCGCCGAGGAGCTGGTCGAGCGTTACGCCTTTGATCATGGTCGTCGACTTTCCGTGCGGCGACACTGGTGAGCGCGATAAGCCACGCCCCCGAGATCGCGCACGTGCCGTATGCACGTGGGCCGGCTGCGGCGTCGACGGGCGCGTCCGTGTATTGCGATGACGACCTGTACGCCGCTCGCGGTCTGCGTCAGGGTCGGCGGTGCCGCTTTCACCCGATCCGTTCTGCGCGACGAGCGTCACGGTGAGCGTACTCGTCGCCGCGGCGGCCGGCGCGGCATAGAGAGCGATGAAGGCCAAGGATGCGAGCAAAGCGAGCAATTCATCATAGCCGGGCCGTTCTGCTCCAAATCGAGAGGCCCTCTGGTCATCCTATGCGACTTGCGGCAACGCTTCGCCTCCAGCTGCGCCAGTCCGCGCGCTCATATGGCCACGGCATCGACGGCCTGAGCGGTCGGCGGCGCGTCGGCGCCGTCGATGGTGTCGAGCAGCGATGCCGCCGCGCCGTTGAGTGCGTCGAACGGCGCGCGAGCGTTCGTCGCCGGCCTTGCGCGGCGTCGGCGGAGCTGCGGTCCATCAGCGCGGCGAGTTGCGCGGGCGAGAAGATACTGCTGCCCCAGCGCGGACGAGCGAGATCGAGACGCGCGGATCCATCATGACCTCGAGCGGGCGTTCATGCGTGTGGCCGTCGGCGTCGAGGCGCACGGTGTAGCGTCCCGGCACGACGAGCGGTCCTTGCGGGCACGCGCGGCGTGTCGTGCGGCACCGCGGAGATCGGCAGATCCTGCGAAGTCGGCCGCGGGTCGCGGCTCGCGCAGATCCCAGACGAAGCGGTGCATGCCGGCGGCGGTCGACGGACGCGCGAACGGGCGCTCCCAGTACGCCGGCTTGTCGAGATGCGCGATCGGCGGCGGCTGCGGCGTCGTCGCTGGAGTAGCGGCGCACGAGGCGTCCCGCGCTATCGTAGAATGGTGAGCGTCGACGCGATAGCGCCGGCGAGGCGAGCGCGTAGTCGAGGATCGCGCCGTCGGGCGGATTCTTGCCCGTCGGCTCCTCCGGCGGCAACGGCGTGTCGGTGTTCGTGCTGCGCCGCACGCGATAGGCGCGCTGCGGCGCGAAGAGGTGCGGGCCGCTGAACGGTCCACACGCCGCGCGCCAGCTCGCGCAGCGGCTCGACGTCGTCGAGAATCCAGAAACCGCGGCCGTGCGTGGCGACGACGAGATCGTCGTCGTGGACGATGAGATCGCGCACCGAGGTGTGCGGCAGATTGAGTCTGCAGCGACTGCCAGCGCGCGCCGCCGTCGAACGAAACGTGCGACGCCGTTCTCGGTCGCGGCGTAGAGCAGCGACGCGCGCGCCGGGATCTTGGCGCACCGCATTCACCGGCTGTTCGGGCAGTCCGTCGATCATCGAGCTGCCAGTGTCGCGCCGCCGTCGTGCGTCACGTAGACGTACGGGTGCAGGTCGTCGAGGCGAAAGCGATTGACGGCGACGAACGCCGTATTGTCGTCGAACCGCGAAGCGTCGATCTGCGACAACCTTGCTCCACGGCGTCAGCTGCCGGCGGCGTGACGTTCTTCCAGTGCGCGCCGCCGTCGCGCGTGATCCACACCAGGCCGTCATCGGTGCCGGCCCAGATCGTGCCGCGGCGGACGTAGCGACGGCGCGAGTCGCGTAGACGACGCCGCGATGCGCGCCGTTGCTGCGGATCGTCGCTTTCGAACGCGCCGATCACCGGCGGAACACCGGGATGCGCGCGCGTGAGGTCGGGGCTGATCGCGCGCCAGCTCTGACCGCCGTTTTCGCGTGACGAACACGACGTTGGCGCCGAAGTATAGCCGCCGCTGGTCGAAGTGATCGAAGGCGAGCGGCTCGGTGCGCACGGTGCGATACTGCTTGGACGGACAGCGCGATCGGCGAGACCTCTTGCGTTTGATCCGGTGCGCTCGTCGAACTTCTCGACCTTGCCGCCGTAGATGACGCCCGGGTGCAGCGGATCGGGCACGACGTAGCCGTACTCTTCCGCGCCGACGGTATGCCAATCGCGCTCGCGTGATCGCTCCCCAGTTGCCGCGGCTGGCGACGCAGGCCGAACCGCTCTCCTGCTGTCCGCCGCAGACCCAATACGGAAAGCGGTCGTCGGCGTTGACGTGGTACATCTGCGCGGTCGGCTGGTTGTACCACGAACTCCACGTCGCGCCGCCGTCGACGCGAGATCGTCGCGCCTTGATCGCTCGCCAGCGCGATGATCTTCGGGTCGCGCGGATTGATCCACACGGTGTGGTAGTCGTCGCCGCCGGGCGCGCCTTTGATCGCGACCAACGTCTTGCCGCCGTCGGTCGAACGATAGGTCGACGTGTTCGTCAGATAGACGGTTTGCGGATCGTGCGGATCGACCGCCAGCGAGATGAGATCGTCGCCGCGCTGCGCGATCTCGTCGTCGTCGTTGACTCTGCGTGAAGTGCGCGCCGGCGTCGTCGCTGCGGTAGAGCGCGCCGCCTTCATCGACCTTGTGACTCGACGTCGGCGTACGCGTAGACGACGCGCGAGTTGCTGGGCGCGACCGCGACCTCCGCGCGGCCGATGCGCGCCGGCAATCCCGTTCGGTCAGCTGGCGTCCAGGTCGTGCCGCCGTCGGTCGATTTGAAGAGCCCGCTCCCCGGCATCTCGAACGAGCCGCCGATCTCCCACGGCGCCTGGCGCGCGGCCCAGAGCGTCGCGTAGACGACGTTCGGGATCGCTGCGGATCGAGCACGACGTCGAACGCGCCGACATTCTCGTTCTTGTAGAGCACGCGCGTGAAGGTCGCGCCGCCGTCGAGCGTGCGGTAGACGCCGCGCTCGTCGTTCGGTCCGTACGGGTGGCCGAGCACCGCGACGAAGAGCCGGTCGGGATCGTTCGGATCGACGCCATCGAGGCGATCTGCTGCCCGTCGCGCAGGCCCAAGATGCGTCCACGTCGCGCCGCCGTCGCGTCGATTTGTAGATGCCGTCGCCGACCGCGAGATCGGGCCGCTGCAAGCCCTCGCCGCTGCCGGCGTAGACGACGCGCGGGTCGCTGGGCGCGACGGCGAGCGCGCCGATCGATCCGGTCGGCTGGCCGTCGAAGATCGGCGTCCACGTGCGCCCGGCGTCTTCGCTCTTCCAGATGCCGCCGTTGACGGCGCCGATGTAGAAGAGGTTCGGCTGGCTCGCGCAACGCCGACGAGCGCGACGCGTGCGTCCGCCGCGCAACGGGCCGATGAAGCGCCATCGCAACGCCCGCGTAGAGCGACGGCGTCGATTCCGTCGCGCGCGGCCGGAGGAGGCTCAGCAGAGTGCAGCAATCGCCGCGAAGCGACGATGCGCAGCGCGCGCTTGCAGCGCCTGCCGTTCGTTGCGGCCGCGGCGCTTCGGCTGAAACGGCGGTCCGATCTTCCACGCCGTCTTGCGCGGCAGCGACGTGTCGACGTCGTCGCAGCCGATCGGCGTAAACTCGCGGCAGTCGCCGGGCCGCGCCTCGTAGATGCCGCAGTAGTGACGGCCGCTGCGCGATCCCATGAGGAAGACGCACTGGTCGGCGAGGTCGTCGCCGACCTTGCGCAGCCAGCCGACGTGGTAGCCGTCGGCAGACGGGCGCTCGACGACGTACGCTGCATCGACCTCTGCGTAGGTCATCCCGAGGTGATCGGCGATGCGCTGCACGTCGGCCTTGCTGACGAAGGGCTCGTAGCCGCTGCAGCATTCGGCGCATCCCGGCGGGCAGGCGACGTTCTCCGGCATATCCTTGAGATCGCTTGCGCGCGAGCTCGATGACGCGTCCGACGGCCGCGACGAACGCGGGATCGTCGTTGTACTTGTAGACCCATTCGCGGTGCGTGATCTCGTTGGCGTTGTAATAGCGCGTCGTCTTTTCGTCGAACTCGATCGTGACGTGCTCTTCGTCGATCTCGATCTTGTTGACGTGTTCGAGCGGGCGCGCGTCGAGCAGTCTCGGGATGCGTCGGCTGTCCGGTGCGGCGCGCGAAGTTGCGCAGGTTGATGAGGTCGATCGTCTCCATAACGGCTCTTCGATTCCCGCGCCTTGCGGGTCGACGCGCCTCTCGCTGCAGGCATCGCACGAAGCGTAACAGAGACCATGCGAACGGCAATCGGCGTCGACCTCGGCGGCTCCCACGTGACCGCCGCGGTCGTGACCGAAGACGGCGCGATCCACAGTCAGCACGAAGAGGACCTCGAAGACCTGCGGTTCGAGGCCGTCATCGGCGCGCTCGACGACGACGATCGGCGTGGCGCTGCAAGGATGTCCCGAAGCGTCGGCGGCATCGGCATCGGCTCGCCCGGGCAACATCGACGCGCAGATCCGGCGCCGTGCTCTACAGCCCGAACTTCGGCTGGCAGAACGCGCCGCTGGGTGAGACGCTGCGCAAGAAGTTCTGCGTGCCCGTCTTCGTCGCCAACGACGCGCGCTGCGCGACGCTCGGCGAGTACATCGTTCGGCATCCGGAAAGGGTACGAAGGACTTCGTGCTGCTGACGCTCGGAACGGGAATCGGCGGCGGCATCGTCGCGGGCGGCGCGCTGCTGCTCGGCAACACTGGGGCGCCGGCGAGATCGGTCACCATCAGATCCGCCCGACCGACGGCTTCGTCTGCGGCTGCGGCAAGATCGGCTGCTTCGAAGCGCAGGCGTCGGGAACGGGACTGATCCGCCACGCCTTCGCGGTCGCGCCCTCCTTTCCGCGCAGCGCGCTGCTCGACGTCGCGCGCGACAAACTCAGCTCGAAGAAGATCCGCAAGGCCGCGCAGGCCGGTGACGGCCACGCGCTGGCCGCCTGGCAGAACTTCATCGCCGATCTCGCGATCGGGCTGGCCAACATCATCGCTTTCGTCAATCCCGAGACGATCGCGCTGGGCGGCGGCGTCTCGAGCGCCGGCGACTTCATGCTCGATGCGGTGCGCGGCCCGGTCGACGCGCTGACGACGATGGTGCCCAAGGGAACGACGGAGATCGTCGTCGCCGCGCTCGGTAACGATGCCGGCCAGGTCGGCGCGGCCACGATGGCATTCCGCGGCGGCCTGACCACCGGTGACGCCTTTGCGGTTTAAGCTTTTCGCGCTTGCCGTCGCGCTCGGGCTGGCGCTGGTGCCGGCGCGCCCGCAGTCGGCGCCGCAATCGGAGGCGGCTCGATCCATAAGATCCGCCACATCGTGATCATCATGCAAGAGAACCGTTCGTTCGACACCTACTTCGGCACGTTTCCCGGCGCGGACGGCATTCCGATGCGCGACGGCGTGCCGACGGTCTGCGTGCACGATCCCAAGCGCAACGTCTGCGTGCGCCCGTATCTCGATACCGGCGATCGCAATCGCGGCGGGCCGCACATTCGGCGCGCGCGTCGCAGCTCGACATCAACGGCGGCAAGATGGACGGCTTCATCGAGTCGCCGCCCGCGCGCGAAAGCGCGTGCCGCGATCCCAACGCGCCCAACTGCTCCGGCACGACCGACGTCATGGGCTATCACGACGGACGCGAGATCCCCAACTACTGGCGTTACGCGCGCGATTTCGTCCTGCAGGATCATCTCTTCGAGCCGAACGCTTCGTGGAGTCTTACCGCAGCATCTCTTCATGGTCTCGGAGTGGTCGGCGTGGTGCAAGCGCTCGGCGACCCGATCAGCTGCATCAACGAACTGCAGTACCCCGACTATCCGCCCGACTTCCAGCCCGCAACAACCGCCGCTTCCATACGGCTGGGCCGCCCGGATTACGCGTGGACCGACCTCACGTATCTGCTGCACGCGCATCATGTGAGCTGGGCGTACTACGTGATGGCCGGCACCGAGCCCGACTGCGCCAACGACGCGGACATCTGCGCCTCGGTGCCGCAGAACGCGCAAACGCCGGGCATCTGGAACGTGCTGCCCATGCTTCGATACGGTCAAGCAGGACGGCGAGCTGGGCAACATTCGCGATCTGCGCGATTTCTACGTCGCCGCGCGCAACGGCGACGCTGCCCAGCGTCGTGTGGATCTGCCCCGCGGACGCCGTACAGCGAGCATCCGCCCGCGCTCGTCAGCCGCTGGCCAAGCCTACGTTACCGGGCTTGATCAACGCGATCATGCGCGGCCCCGATTGGAAGAGCACCGCGATCTTCTTGAGCTGGGACGATTGGGGCGGTTTCTACGATCACGTTGTCACCGCCGCGCGTCGACGAGAACGGCTACGGCATCCGCGTGCCGGGCATCGTGATCAGCCCCTACGCGCGGCGCGGCTTCATCGATCATCAGACGCTCAGCCACGACGCCTACGTCAAGTTCATCGAAGACGACTTTCTCGGCGGCGAGCGCATCGATCCGACGACCGACGGCCGGCCGGATCAGCCGTCCGACCGTGCGCGAGAACGTGCCGGTCCTCGGCGACCTGCGGAGCAGATTTCGACTTCAGCCAGACGCCGCGCGCGCCGGAGATTCTTCCCGGCGGAATCGTCTGGAACGGCGGTCCGTAGGCAGCCGCTACGAGCTGCGGCTAGCGCTCATCGCCAGAGCAGTCGGTTTCGGCGAACTCTGAGATCAAGGCGGCGATGCGGCGCGAACTGCGGACGCGGCGCGACGATCTCTTGATTGTGGCGGATCGTCGTCGAGGCGATCGGGTGAAGCGATCAGTGATCTTGACTGCACGCGACGACGGCGGCCGAGCCGTTGCAGCGCGATGAGGCCGAGCCCGTTGTGGCGCACGAAGTCGACGTTGCCGCGTTCCTGGCCCGGGAACGTAATCGTAGACGACGACGGGAAGCTGCGCCGCGTTCGCCTCGGCGAGCGTTCCCGGGCCGGCCTTGGTGACGAGCAGGTCGACGGCGCGGAAATACTCGGGAATCTTATCGGTGAAGCCGAGCACGTGCATCGCGCGTGGGCAGCGTGCGCGCCAGCTCGGCGAGCTTCTGCGCGAGGGCTCGTTGCGTCCGCAGACGACGACGAGGTCGAATCGGCAACGCGCGCGCGCGCCAGGGCAAGCGCGGTCGAGAGCAGCTTGCCGCCGCCCTCGCCGCCGGCCATCAGCATCACGACCGGCACGTCGGCCGGCGGCAGCCCGAGCGCGGCGCGCAGATCGGCCTTGCTTCCGGTCACGTCGTCGAATTTCGGATGGATCGGATGGCCGAGCAGATGCAGCCGCGCCGGCGGAACGCCGCGCGAGAGCGCGCGCTGGTAGACCTCGCGCGCCGGCACGACGACCGCGTCGGCATCGGGCGACAGCCACGACTCGTGCACCTTCCCGAGATCGGTGATCACCGTGACGATCGGCACGTGCTGCATGTGCGCGTCGTCGCGCGCGCGCAATGCCGCATGGTTGAGCAGCGGGTGCACCGAGACGATCACGTCGGGCTGGTAGCTCGATGAAAGAGATCGCGCAGCCGCTCGCGATAGAGCGGCTCGCAGAAGCGCACCAGCGCGCGGTAGCGGCGGCGGCCGTTCGTCGCGTAGTAGAGCGCGCCGTAGACCGGCGGTGCGTAGCGCAGGGCCATGCTGTAGCCGAGGCCGAGCTGGGTGAGCGGAAAGGAGCAGTGGGCGGCGACGTCCTCGATGCGGGTCTCGAACGGGTTCGGGCGAGCCGGATCTCGTCGAGGGCAGCCGCAGATCGCGTTGGCGGCGCTGCGGTGTCCGCCGCCGGTATCCGAGATCAACAAAAGCGCCCGTTTGGTCATGGGCCCTCCCGTTAGGCTCTGGCCGGCACCCTCCTGGTCGCTGCGCCGGCCGGCATTTCGCGTCCCGCGGCTCGTCGGAGCGAGGGCTCGCAATGAGCGCCCGAGCCGGCGCATCGTAAAAGCGGAAGATGTCGCCGAACTCGACTTCCGGGGTTTCGGTGGTGCCCGTCGTGGTCCTCGGGCAGCACGACCCCGAGCGGCCGGAGCAGGCTCCGCAGCCACGCCGGGGTCCGCCAGCCCAGCTCGCTGCTATGCCGCCACCAGACGTGCAGCTGCCCCAGCGCCAGGCCGGCGAGCGGCGCCCGGCCACGAGAGGCGCCAGAGGCAGGCGGCGACGACGAGGTAGGGCAGGGCGCCGAGAAAGCCGTCGAGCAGCACGGCGGGGTCGCTGCGAGATCACCGCGTGATCGAGATACGGCCGCCGGCGATCGTGATGCGTGCGCAAGTGCAGCGTGAACCAAAGATGCTGCGGAACGTGATAGAAGAAGGTCGAACCGAAGTCGCCCGCGACGCAGCGTGACGATGAGAGCCGTAAAAAAGAGCATGGTTGACATCCCCTAGGCGGCGGAGTGAGGATTCACAAACTTTGGCTCGTGATGGTAGCGGTCGTCTCGTTGTCAGAATGCGCGGCACCTACCATATACCATACGCGGAGCAAAACGAACGCACCCCGGCTCCAGCGCGCTCTTAATATCGATGCTAAGCTGGCCGTCGCCGGCCGGCGTCGACGCGCTCAAGGGTGCGGTGCTCGTGCGAGACGGCGGCGTCGTCGCACCAGCCGGAACTGGCGATCGCACGCGCGATTTTGCGAACGAACCCTAGGTTGCTGCAAGCATACGCGCTGCTCTTTGCGGGGCGACGGCGCGAGCGGCCCAAGCGGAACGATCTGCCGCCCGAATTTCTCGCGGCGACACTGCTGCAAGAGTCCGCCTACGACCCCGAAGCGCTCTCCGCCGCCGGCGCCGTGGGCATCGCGCAGTTCATGCCGGAGACGGCGCAGGATGTCGGCCTGGACCCGCGCGACCCGTTCGCATCGATCGCGGCGGCGGGATCGCTGATCGGCGGTTATGTCGCGCAGTATCGCGACCGCTACGCCGATCCATACACCGCCGCTTTGGCGGCCTACAACGCGGGGCCGCTCGCCGTCGAACAGTATCGCGGCGTCCCGCCATATCCCGAAACGAGAGAGTACATCGCGCTGATTTTCGAACGGTGGGCTCGCATCGTCTCCTACGAGCGCGCCGGCGGAGTTAGTCCCAGGGCGTGGAAGCGTAGGTAATGACGAATCTTCGGGCCCCGATGCTGTCGGCAGCGTTTGCGGCGCTGCTCTGTTCGGCGTGCAACTTCCAGAGCAGTCCGGCCGAGGGCCTGCGATTTGCGGCACCGCCCGGATGGAAACCGTCGCCCGGGATCTTGGGCTTCATGCAGTTCTGGCGCTCTCCCAACGGCGACGACGAGCTGCTGATGCTTTTCAAGAGCCCGGAAAAACTCACCGCCAAGGACATCTTCTCCAATCCACAGCTGCACGACGAACTGCAGGGCGAATCCGTCGAGCGGCGCGAGCCAATCAAGATCTGCGGCGGACAGCCCGCGACCTACGTCGAGGGCCGCGGCACCACGCGCGGGCGGCCTTCGCAGGTGAGCATCGTTCTCACCGACGTCGCCGGCACGTCGTACCTCGCGGTGTACGCGCGGCCGGTGGAGGTATCGCCGAATCCCGCCGCGCTCGCGGCGTTGCGCGAGGTCTGCCCGAAGCCATGATCGCTTGCGGCGCGCGCTAAGACAGCTCTTCGCCCGCCAGCCGCTGGGATGGACGGCCTCGGAGTCGTCGGGGCCGCCGCTGCGGCGCGTGCTGGGCTGGCCCGCACTCACGGGATCGGCCTGGGGACGATGCTCGGCGGCATCTTTCCCACGATCGGCGCCGGCGCGCACGCCGCCGGGCCCGCGGTTATCCTGGCCTACGTCGTCTCGGGGCTCGTAAGCCTCTGCGTCGCGCTCTGCTATGCGGAGTTCGCCTCGATGGTGCCCGGTTGCAGGCAGCGCGTACACCTACGCGTACGCAACGCTCGGCGAGCTGGTCGCGTGGATCATCGGCTGGGATCTGATCTTAGAATACGGCCTGTCGCTCGCGCCGACGGCCTCGTCGCTCTCCGACTATTTCCAGCACATGCTCGGGAACGTCGGCATCGTGTTTCCCGCGTGGGCGCAGACCGCCAACGTGCACGCGGCGCACCCGCAGATCGATCTTTTCGCCTGCCTCGTGACGCTGGCCGTGGCGCTCCTCGTAGCTGTCGGCATTCGCGAGTCGGCCGGCGTCAACGGCGCGCTCGTGGTGCTGCAGATCGTCTCGATGATCGTCTTCATCGCCGCGGTGGCGCACGCGGTGCACGCCGCGAACCTGCACGCCGTTCGCGCCGATCGGCTATCACGGCGTGCTCGCGAGCACCGCGCTGGTCTTTTTTGCGTACATCGGCTTCGATACGGTGACCGTCGCGTCGGAAGAGGCGAAACGTCCCGAGCGCGACGTGCCGATCGGCATCATCCTCGCGCTCACCCTCGGCGGCATTCTCTACGTCGCGCTCACGCTCTGTACGGTCGGCGTGCTGCGTTACGACAAGCTCTCCGACGGCGCCGCGATGCTCGACGCGTTGGCCGCGGTGACGTAGAGCCATCCGCTCTACTGGATCGTCGCCATCGGCGGCCTCGCCGGTAACGCAACCGTGATGCTGACGTCGCTGCTGGGCCAGGTGCGCATCTTCTACGTCATGGCGCGCGACCGCATGCTGCCGCCGGGCGTCGCGCGCATCCATCATGTGTTCCGCACGCCGGCGCGCATGACGATCGTTACCGGAATCGTCGTCGCAGTCTTCGCGGCAGTGCTGCCGCTCACCGATCTGCTCACGCTGGTCAACATCGGCACGCTGGCGGCCTTCGCGATCGTCTGCGCCGGCGTGCTGGTGCTTCGAATCGTGAACCCAGCGGCGCATCGCCCCTTCAGGGCTCCGCTGCTGCCGCTCTTCTCGCTCGCCGGAGCCGGGGCGTGCCTCTATCTCATCACCGGCCTGCAGGTGGCGACCTGGATCCGTTACGGCATCTGGTTCATGGTGGGGATCGTCGTCTATCTGCTGTATGGCTTCTGGAATTCGCGCCTGCGCGTCCGGCTGATCGAGCCCTAGCGGGGGGCCGGGCCGCAACCTCGCCGCCGCGACGGGTTTATAAAAAGGACGTAACGGGGAACAGGGGGCTCTCTTGGCTATGAAAACCGCGGTCTCCGACCGCTTCGAACTCGTCACGGTGCCCCGGTTGCAGGGGGTGCCCTCGTTCGCGGAAGACGTCGCGAGCGGGTTGGGCGCCGCTCCGAAGCGCGTGCCCTCGAAGTATCTCTACGACGACGTCGGCTCGGCGCTCTTCGACGCGATCACGCACCTCCCCGAGTACTATCTCACGCGCGCCGAGACGGAGATTCTCTCCGAGTGGGGATGGCAGATCGTTCGTCTGCTCGACGCGCCGGTCGACTTCCTCGAGTTGGGAAGCGGGAGTGCGGTCAAGACGCGTTTGCTGATCGGCGAAGCGCTGCGCGTCCAGGGCGAACTAACCTACAGTCCGATCGACATCTCGACCGAAGCGGTCTGCGCGTCGTCGCTGGCGCTGGTCGAAAGCTTTTCGGGCCTGCACGTCCGCGCGTACGCGGGCGATTATTTCGACGTGCTCCAATCGCACGCCATCCGTTCCAACCGGACGATGCTCGCGATGTTCATGGGATCGAACATCGGCAACTACGAGCCGCCGGAGGCGCGCCGGCTGTTGGGCCTGCTCGGAACGGCGCTGCGCGCCGGCGACGGCCTGCTGATCGGCGTCGACCTCAAGAAAGACCGCGAGACGCTCGAGCTCGCCTACGACGACCCCGCGGGCGTGACCGCGGCGTTCGACCGCAATCTGCTCGCCCGCATCAACCGCGAGCTGGACGCGAACTTCGACCTGCGCAACTTCGCGCACGTGGCGTCGTACGACGAGCGCCGCGGTTCGGTGGACTCGTTCCTTCAAGCCGGCAAAGCCACGCGCGTTCGCGTGCGCGCCGCGAATCTCGAGGTTCGGTTCGAAGCGGGCGAGCGCTTGAAAACGGAGTCGTCGTACAAGTTTACCGACGACGAACTCGTGCGGCTGGCGGGCAAAGCCGGCTTCGGTTCCGCGGCCGTATGGAGCGACCGAGCCAAGCGCTTCAGCGTGCATCTCCTGGTTCGTCGTTAGCAACCTGCCAGGAGGAGGCTGCAGGGCCATTCTGGGAAGTAGTCTCGCGACGCGCTAGCACTCGCGTCCCATCGCCTTTTTCCTGACGGGGACCACCATGATACGACGCTTCTGGATTGTTGCCATTGCTTGCGCTTGCGTTGCCGGCTGCCGAGGAGTGGGCACTCCCACCGGCCTCCCGCAAGCACCGGGCGCGACTTCGGCGGTATCGAGCGCGGGCGGCGCCTTACCCGACACGTACATCAACGAGCTTCCCGAACCGCCGGTGGTGAAGTCGGTCCACGGCGTTGCCCAAGTATCGCTGATCGCCGACACGAATCCGGCGACGGGCCTGCCGACCTTCGTGTATGAGGGAATGCAGGCAGTCGCGCCGACGATCGAGATCGAGCCGGGCGGCACTATCGAGGTCGACCTTACCGACGACCTTCCGGCCCAAGGCGGCATGGTCTCCGATATGAACCTGCACTTTCATGGATTGACGGTTTCCCCCAGAGGCAACAGCGACGACGTGCTCGACCGCCTCGCAAAGCCGGGGCAAGAGCTGCACTACGTCGTGCACGTTCCCAAGAACGAATCGCCGGGACTCTACTGGTACCACCCGCACGTTCACGGCGAGACGAGTTATCAGGTCGGCGAAGGCGGGATGTCCGGCGCCATCGTCGTCGAAGGGCTCGAGAAGCACATTCCGGTGCTGGCCAAGATGACGCAGCGCCTCATCATCGTGCGCTCGACCGGCATCGGCATCAACGCGCCGCCGACCGGCGACGACGAAGACATGGACGACATGGGCGGCGGAAGTTCCTCGAAGAACGCGATGGCTTCGATGAGCGGCATGTCCTCAATGGGCGGCGAGAGTGCCAATCCCGACGGCAGCAACAAGACGCCCTGTTCGCAGAAGACCGCCGACCATCTGACGACGACGCTCAACGGCGCCTACCGGCCGATCATCACGATCTCGCCGGGTGAGAAGCAGTTCTTCCGCGTGATCAACGCGACCGGACACAAGACGCTTTCGCTCAACATCTCCGGAGAAGACGTCTCGGTCGTTGCCGTTGACGGCTTCGCCTACGACACGTACCCCGGCAATCCGACGACGAAGAAGGAGCTCAACGTCATCATCCCGCCCGCCGCGCGCGCCGAGTTCGTGGTGACCGGCCAGGCGAAGCGCGCAACGTTCAGCTCGTTCTGCTACAACACGGGACCCAACGGCGACCCCGACCGCTACATCTTCCTCGCGGGCGTCGTGCCGCCGAAGCACAAGGAGGCGGGCTATTACGGCAACGCCGCGCTGACCGCCGGCAAGCCGCTGGTCCCCAACTCCTATAACACCGCGCTGCCCCCGCCTTCGCAAAAGCGCGACGTCGTTTTCAGCGAGGAGCAGAAGCCGCACTTCTACATCAACGGCAAGTCGTTCAAGATAACGGACCCGCCGATGTTCGTGGTGCACACCGGAACGGTCGAGGAGTGGACGATCCACAACGTCACGCAGGAGATCCACGACTTCCACATCCACCAGATCCACTTCTTGGTCGAGGCGATCGACGGCGTCAAGCTGCAGCATCCCTACTGGGCCGACAGCGTCGTTCTTCCGCACCGCAAGACCGTCGGTAAGCACGCGATCCCTGGTACGCTCACCCTGCTGATGGACTTCCGCGATCCGATCATCAGAGGCGAGTTCCTCTTCCACTGCCACATCCTCGATCACGAAGATCAAGGCATGATGGCCAAGATCGAGGCGATCTAGGGCCGTTACGACGGCATGGCGCGCCGTTCAACCAGCCGCAGAGCGACGTCGGACGCCACTGCCAGCGCGCAGGCGGCGATGCTGCCGGCAACGATCATCTGCGGCTGCTGCAGCGTTAGGCCGTTGAAGATCAGCACGCCGAGGCCGACGCCGCCGACGTAACCGCCGAGCGTGGCAATCGAGATCGAAGCGATCGCTGCGACGCGCACGCCGCCGATCAGCACGGGGAGCGCTTGCGGCAACTCGACGCGCAGAAGCACCTGCGCGGGCGACATTCCCAGACCGCGCGCCGCGTCGACCTGCGCGGGATCGACGCCGTTGATTCCGGCGACGACGTTGCGCGCGAGCATGAACTGCGCGTACACGACCAGCGCGACGAAGATCGGCGTGAACCCCAAGCCGAGCGCTTCCACGAGCACCGCGAGCAGCGCGAGGCTGGGAATCGTATAGAGCGCGCCCAGCGCGCCGAGCAGCCACGGCGCGACGCCGGGCGGCGCGCGGCGTAAAGGCCCAGCGGAAACGCGATCAGCGAGGCGACGAGCAGCGCGACGGCGACCAGCTCGACGTGCGCTCCCGTCAGCGCGGCCACGCGCGCCCGGATGCGCGACGAGATAGCTCATGCGAGCCCCTTGCGCATCAGCTCGCGCGCGTGCACGAAGTACGCGCGGAACACGTCGTCGCCGGCGTGCACCAGCTCGCGCACGTACGTCGCTGGCCGGGCTATCGAAGAGCTCCAACGGCGCCGCGATCTGCTCGACGCGGCCCCGCGCGCATCACGACGATCCGATCGGCCAGGCGAAACGCTTCGTCGACGTCGTGCGTCACGAAGAGCGTCGTCGTGCCGAGCTCGCGGACGATGCGCGCCAGTTCGCTGCTGCAGCGCGGCCCGCACGACGACGTCGACCGCGCCGAACGGCTCGTCCATCAGCAGCGCACGCGGCCGCGCGGCCATCGCGCGCGCGACGCCGACGCGTTGCGCCTCGCCGCCGGAGAGCCGGCTCGGACGCCGGTCGCGATAGGTCGCCGGATCGAGGCCGACCATCGTGAGCAGCTCGTCGACGCGCTGCGACGATCTCCGGCGCGTTCCACCCGAGCAGCGACGGCACCACCGCCACGTTCTCCGCGACCGTCATGTGCGAGAAGAGCCCGACCGCCTGAATCACGTATCCGATGCAGCGCCGCAGCTCGACCGGATCGAGCTGCGCGACGTCGCGCCCGTCGACCGTAACGCTGCCCGGCGCTAAGCGGAACCAGCCGGTTGACCGTGCGCAGCAGCGTCGACTTTCCGCAGCCCGACGGCCCGAGCAGCACCAGCAGCTCGCCGCCGCGCACTTCGAACGTCACGTCCGTCGACGGCGTTGCGAGTCGAGTCCGGATAGCGTACGGTCGACGCCGTCGAAGGCGATCGCAGCGGCGTTCACGAGCCCACCCGGCGGGCGGCGGTCGACTTGAGAAACGCCGCTGCGACGTCGGCGGGATCTTGCTGCAGATCCTCGACCGCGGCGTTCATCGTCCGGGCCGCACGGTCGGTAATGGCCGGCGAAACGGCGTCGAGCAGGCCCGCGATCTCCGGCCGGCGCGCCAGTGCCGCCGCGCGCACGACGGGCGCGACGTTATACGCCGGCCAAAAGTTGCGGTCGTCGCGCATGATCGACGAGATGGTCCGACGCGACTTCGCCGTCGGTCGTGAACGCGCTCGCGACATCGGCGTGGCCCTCGAGCAGTGCGCGGTACTTTAACGCGATGTCGTACGTGCGCACCGTCGCGAAACGGAAGCCGCCGTACGCGCGCTGCAGGCCCGGCAGGCCGTCGGGACGAGCGAGGAACTCTTGGATCGTCGCGAAGCGCAAGCTGCGGGGCGGCCGTGCGCGACGTCGGAGAGCGTGGCGAGGTGCCGCGCCGCCGCGATCGCGCGCGTGGTCGCGAGCGCCTGCGAATCGTTCATCGGCGAGGGCGCCAGCCATACGATGCCGTAGCGCTGCCGAAACTCGCGCGACGACCACGTCGTACAGCCGCGCGCGGATTGGCGATCGGCGGCAGGTGCAGCACGTCGATCAGTGCGGTTCCGGTGTACTCGGGATAGAGTCGATGTTGCCGCGCTGCATCGCCGCCATCGCGATCTGCGTCGAGCCGAGATTGAAGAGGCGCTCCACGCGCATCCCCGCGCGCTCGAGCGCCTGCGCGTAGATCTCCGCGATGAGGAAGGACTCCGTGAAGTTCTTCGAGCCAACGCGCACGTCGGCACGCCGCAAGCGCGCAGCCGCTTGACGCAGGCGCGGCGCACAGCAAAGCGAGCGCGCGAGCGCGAGAGAGGTCATTCGCGTGCCGCCAGCGCGCGCTCGAGCGCGCCGAGCACGAGGTCGGCGCCGAGCGCGAGCGCCGCGACCAGCGCGGCGCCGGCGAAGAGCAGCGTCGACGTCGTCGGTCTGCAGGCCGCGAACGATCTCGTCGCCCAGGCCGCCTGCGCCGACGAACGTCGCGAGCGTCGCGCTGGCGATCGTCTCGGTCGCGGCCGTGCGCACCCCGGCGAACGAGACGGGCAGCGCGAGCGGCACGACGACGCGCGCGAAGCGCTGGAATGGCGTCATCCCCATCGCCGGCGGCGGCGTCGAGCGCCGCGCACGGCACGCCGCGAATGCCGAGATCGACGTTGATCACGATCGGCGGAATCGCCAGCAGCGCGAGCGCGACGATGGCGGGTGCGGCGCCGACCCCGAGCCAGGGGCAGCAGCAGCATCAGCACCGCGAGGCTCGGGAGGGTGCGGCCGATGCCGGCCAGCGCGAGCACGCGCCGCGCGGACGCGCTGCGTCTCGGCCGCGAGGACGCCCAGCGGCAGCCCGGCCGCGAGCGCCAGCGCGAGGGCCGCACAGCGCGAGGTCGAGATGTCCGGCCGCGTGCGCGCCGAGGTCGGCAGTCAAGGGCACGCACCCGATTTTTGCCGCTCGGAAGGCGAAACCCGGCCCGAACCGCCAAGCAATGGAAGACCTGTGATAACGCAGCCCCTGCCTTCGGAGACCGCCGCGCCGGCCATACTCCTCGACGATCCGTCGCTCTACATCAGCCGCGAGCTGTCGTGGCTCGAGTTCAACGACCGCGTGCTCGAGGAGGCGCTCGACGCGCGCAACTCCGCTGCTCGAGCGGCTCAAGTTCGTCGCGATCTACGGAACGAACCTCGACGAGTTCTTCATGATTCGCGTCGCCGCGATCAAGCAGCAGATCGAGGCGCAGGTCGTGCGGCGTTCGGACGACGGCCGCACGCCCAGCCGAACACCTCGCCGCGATCTCGGAGCGGCTGCGCGCGCTCGCTGCCCACGCAGATGCGCCTGCTCAACGACGAGCTGCTGCCGGCGCTCGAGCGCGAGGGCATTCGCCTGATGCGCGTCTCCGAGCTCGACGACGAAACGCAGGCGGCGCTCGAGCGCACCTTCGACGACAACGGTCTTTCCCGTGCTGACGCCGCTCGCGGTCGATAGCGGCCATCCGTTCCCGTACATTTCGAACCTGTCGCTCTCGCTCGCCGTCGAGCTCGAAGAGACGACGCGCGACGGCGTCGAGCTGCACTTCGCGCGCGTGAAGATTCCGCCGACGCTGCCGCGCTTCGTTCCGGTCGAACGGCGCCGCCGGCGAGCGCCGCTTCGTGCTGCTCGAGGATCTGATCGCGCACCATCTCGACGGGCTCTTCCCGGGCATGCACGTGCGCGACTCGTATCTCTTCCGCGTCACGCGCGATGCCGACCTCGATCTGCAGGAAGACGAAGCCGACGATCTGTTGCGCGCGATCGAATCGGAGCTGCGCCGCCGCCGCTTCGGCGAACCGGTGCGTCTCGAGATCGAGCGCGGCATGCCCGAGTACATGCGCGATTTGCTCTGCGACTCGCTCGAACTCGAGGCCGTCGATTGCTACGAGATCGACGGCATGATGGCGCTGAGCGACCTGTGGCAGATCGTCAACCTGCCGGGCTACGATCACCTGCGCGACAAGCCGTTCATGCCGGCGATTCCCAAGCGTCTGATCGGCGTGACCGACATCTTCGCGCAGATTCGCGAAGGCGATATTCTGCTGCACCATCCGTACGAGTCGTTCGATCCGGTCATGCAGTTCGTGCAGCAGGCGGCCGAAGATCCGAAAGGTGCTCGCGATCAAGGCGACGCTCTATCGCACCTCGGGAAAGAACTCGCCGATCGTGCGCGCGCTGCTCGACGGCCGCGGAGAACGAAAAGCAAGTCGCCGTCGTCATCGAGCTCAAAGCGCGGTTCGACGAAGAGAACAACATCGAGTGGGCGAAGCGGCTCGAGCGCGCCGGCGCGCACGTCGTCTACGGCTTCGCCAACCAGAAGGTGCACGCCAAG
Organism: Vulcanimicrobiota bacterium; assembly: GCA_963844705.1. Taxonomy (GTDB): domain Bacteria; phylum Vulcanimicrobiota; class Vulcanimicrobiia; order Vulcanimicrobiales; family Vulcanimicrobiaceae; genus Cybelea. The sequence continues at coordinate 124,659 of CAWJPI010000002.1, forward strand.
ACGCTGCTCGTCGTGCGCGAGGACGAAGACGGCCTCCGCCGCTACATGCACTTCGGCACGGGCAACTACAACGAGAAGACCGCGCGCCTCTACACCGATCTGAGCCTCTTCACGTGCCGCCCCGAGCTCGGCACCGACGACGCGCAGCTGTTCAACGCGCTCACCGGCTTCTCGAAGGTCACCGACTACGAGGAGCTGTGGGTCGCGCCGGTGACGCTGCACCGCGAGCTGATCGCGCGCATCGAGCGCGAGACCGAGCACGCGCGCGCCGGGCGCCGCTGCCGGCATTCGCGCCAAGATCAACGCGATCACCGAAGGCGACGTCGATCCGCGCGCTCTACCGCGCCTCGCAGGCCGGCGTGCCGATCGATCTGCTCGTGCGCGGCATGTGCGTGCTGCGTCCGGGCGTTCCGGGCGTGAGCGAGAACATTCGCGTGCGCAGCATCGTCGGCCGTTTCCTCGAGCACTCGCGCATCTTCGTCTTCGAAAACGGCGGCGAGCGCGAGAGTCACATCGCGAGCGCCGACTGGATGGGCCGCAATCTCGACCGGCGCGTCGAGCTCGCCGTGCCGGTGCTCGATCCGGTCATCGCCGAAACGCTCGACGTCGCAGATGCTCACGGTGCTGCTCGCCGACAACGTCAAGAGCCGCGAGCTGCAAGAGCGACGGTGCTACCGCCGTCGTCCGCCCGGGCCCGGGCGAGATGCCGATCGACGCGCAGCGCGTCTTTCTCACGCAGGCGCAAGCGCTCGGCTAAGCCGGCCGGTCTGGGTCGAGCAAGTCGAGCACGATCTTCCACTCGTGCGGCATCACCGGCTGCACCGAGAGGCGTTGGCCGCGGCGCAGCAACGGCATCCCGACGAGGCGCGGTTCGGCGCGCATGCCGCCAGCGTGACCGGATGCGCGAGCGCTTCGACGTAAGCAACGTCGACCATGAACCAGATCGGCTTGTCCGGCTTGGCGCGGCCGTCGAAATATTCGCTCGTTTCGATCGAATTGCGTGAAATCGGGATACGCCGTCTTGACGACTTTGCAGATGCCGACGGCGGCCGGCTCGCGCGATGCTCGAATGATAGAAGAGCCCCAGATCGCCGAGCTTCATCTCCATCATGTTGTTGCGCGCCTGAAAGTTGCGCACGCCGGTCCACGGCGTGGTGCCGTCTGCGCGCAGCTGCTCGAACGAATACGCGCTCGGTTCGGTCTTGAGCAGCCAGTAACGCATGGCTACGAGCTGCTGGTAATGGTTACCGCCTGCGTCTTGAATTGCGGATGGATCGGTTGATCGCTTTGCCGCCCGTGGGGTAGTTCCAGAAGAGCGAGCAGGTTGCCGGGGTGCCGACGATGATGTTGTCGTCGGATCCAGGATTGCCCGGCGTCGCGTGCGAGCCAGCCGTGGAAGATCGTGTAGCCCATGATTTTGCCGGTCGCTGCCGGAGATCTGCACGCCGGTAGATATGCTCGTTGAGCTTCTCCTTGCCGTTCTGCGACTGCTTGAAGGATTCCAACGCAAACGATTTACCGTACCACTGCGCGTGGTTAACGCTGCCGATCGTTTCGTTCAGCGTGATCTCCACGAGGCTCTGCTTGCCGTACGGCAGCTCGACGCAGACGTTGCCGCCGCTGGTGACCAGAAGGTTCCCCGAATCGTCGTAGGCCGGCTGCGGGTTGGCGCCGATGAAGTCGCTCGTGTAGGTCGCCGGCGTTCCGCTCGCGTTCTCGTAGACCTCGATCTCCGGCGCGAACGTGCGGCGGTTGTAGCTCGTCACGGCCAGATTGCCGGTCTTGGAATCGTAGGAGCAGTTGACGGGAATCTGATGATCCGGAACCGTCAGACCCGACATCGCCGTAACGCCGTTCTGGGCCACCTCGTAGACCACGCCGCTCAAGCCGGACTTACCTTCCGTCGTTGCGGTGGCCGAGACGTCGCCCTTGCCGTCGGTGCAGAGTCCGCGAATCGACGCCGCGGTCTTGATCGTCGTCTCCAGCAGGCCGCCGGGGAACGAATAGACCATGATGTCGTGCTGCGCGCCCGCGTAGATGCGATCGTTATCGGACGCGGCTTTCGCGGCTGCGCCAGGCGCTGCCGGGGTGAGCGGGGTTGTGTTCGGCGACGGGCCGGAGCACGAAGCGAGTGCGCTTGCAAGAACGCAGAGGAACGCCCCAAAGCGTCCCGTCGAAAGAGGCTTGAGCATGCCCGCGCACTTCGAGGACGCCCTCTGATGCCCTGGCTGCGCGAGCGTCCGGTATGCTATCGTAAGGCGGCCATGCAGCAACGGATCGTGCGCGCCGCTCCCCAGGGTTGGGAAGGCGTTGAGCCGGGCGGTTACTCGCCGGACGCGCCCCGCACCGGGGTGGCGCGCCACACGATCGTCGGAGGCCGGAAGAAAGATCCGAGCGAGTCCGGGCCGCAGATGGAGCTGCGCTATTTCGAGTGCCGCCCGGCGCGGCGTCGCGCCTGGAAAAGCACGAGCACGAGCACTACGTCGTCGTGCGCACGCGGCATCGGATATGCAATCATCGGCGACGAGGCGACCGAAGTGGGTCCAACGACGTCGTCTACGTCGGTCCGCTCGAACTGCACCAGTTCGTCAATCGCGGTGACGCGCCGTTCGGCTTCTACTGCTTCGTCGAAGCTGCCGCGACTTTCTCGCAGATGCCCACCGCCGAAGAGACTCGCGAACGCTCTCGAAGCTCACCGGCCGGCGCGGTCGCAAAGCCGATCGCCGTCCCCGCCGCAAGCGCTAAGACGCTACATCGAGCGAAATTACGCTTTCTCCGAGCGCAACCGGGCGCGACGGATCGGCGACCCATTCGCTCCACGAGCCGTTGTAGATGCGCGTGCCCTCAAGCCGGCGTGCGCCATCGCGAGATGATTGACTGCCGACGAGACGCCCGATCCGCATTGATGCACCGTCGCGTTGCGGATCGAGCCGGCTCTGCGAATTCCGCGCGCAATCGCTCGGGCGACTTGACATGCCGTCGGGTTCGAAATTCTCCTTGAACCAGCGATGCCGTGCGCCCGGAATATGTCCGGCCACGGGATCGATCGGCTCGGTTTCGCCCGCGTAATCGCTCCTTGGCGCGCGCGTCGAGCAGATGCATCTCGCGCGTCGTCGAGATGTGCGCGCACGAAAGCTGCGTCGACGAGAAGTTCGCGGCGCAGCCGAACCGTTAGCGTGCCTTCGCGCTGCCGCTGCGGCGGCGCCGAGGTGACGGGAAATCCCGAGCGCGTGTCCACGCGGCGAAACCGCCGTCGAGAATGGCGACGGCGTCGTGCCCGATCCAGCGGGAGAGAAACCACAGGCGCGCCGCAAACATATCGGCGCCGGCGTCATAGGCGACGATTTGCGTTGTCGTCGTCGACGCCGAGTACCGCGCAGAAAGCGCGCGAAGATCTCCGGATCGGGAAGCGGATGACGCCCGTTCGTTCCGGTCTTGGCGCCGGCGAGATCCTCCTCGACGGCGGCAAAGAACGCGCCCGGCACGTGCGACTCATCGTAGAGCCGGCGCCCCAACCCAAAATCGGCTGAGGGAGTGGCGGCAGTCGACGATGACGAGCTGCGGCATCGCCGCAGGCGCTCGCGCAGCCGTCGGCGGTGAAACGATCGTGGTGAACAACGGCACGTGTGAGTCTAGTGCAGGTTGATCGTCTGCTTTGGGCGCGGGCAGCGCCGCCGAACGCCTCTTGCAGCGTCGTCTTGCAGTTCGCCGCTCTCGGCCATCGGCCCGAGAATGTCGGTATCGCCGTAGAACGTGCCGTTGATGAAGACTTTCGGCAGCGTGGGCCAGTCCGTCATCTCGGAGAGCGCCTCGCGTTTGGGCATGTTTTCTAAAACGTCGATCACTTCGAACGGATAGCCGAAACGATTGAAAAACTCGATGGTTTCGAGCGTGAAGCCGCAGCGCGGCGCGCTCTTCGTGCCTTTTCCGTACACCAAGATGGTGTTCGCGGCGATCTCGCGAGCGATTTCTTCTTTGAGTTGATCCGACATTGCGTCCTAGTTCTCCGCGACGATGGTTTTCAGTTCGACGGCGTGAACGCGGCCGTCTTTGAGCGCGGCCTTCAGCGCGCCGTAGACGAGCTGGTGCTGCTCGATCAGCGTCTTACCCTTGAAAGCTCTGGAGCGTACGGTGACGTTGAAATGATCCATCGTGCCCGTGCGATCGACGATGCGACGTCCGCGTCGGGCAGTTCGGCGCGAATCAGGCGCGTCGAGCGCGTCGTTTTCGATCACGATTCGCAGGCGCGGCGATCCCGCGCTTCGCGCCGAGCGCGTTCGAGCCAAGCCGCGCGCTTCGCCGAGCGTTTCGGGCAGACGCGTGGCGCCTTTGGAGAGCGCCGCGGTGACCCCGCTTGCGAGCACAATGCCGGTAACTCCCAACAGGATCGCGGGAACGCCGCGTAGCGCGAACGGCCCGATCTCGATGCGTGAAGGTCCGTTGCAGGCGCGCCAGCCCTCGAAAGAACGCGCGCAAGCGTGCGCGCTTCGGTTGTCCATCACGCGCGAGTTTACGTCGAGCAGTATGAAGAAGGCCTGGGCTTGCGCGTCGCGCGAAGCCGCGTAGGCGATGATTGCCCCGCTACTATGCTTCGCGTTCTCTGCTGCTTGGTTAGCGGGACCGTCCACACGCCTAGCGGTGCGCCGATCGCTCACGCGCAGGTGACGCTGCGCGGCCCGAAGACGGTCGACCGCCGTCACCGATGCCAAAGGGAACTTCTCCGGTCGAGGTATCCGCCGGGCCGCTACGATCATGACCGTCGTTGCGCGCGGCTACGCCGCCGGTTACGGTCAATACCGGGCGAAGTCGGCGACGGTTCGCACCTCGACGTCGTGCTCGAGCCAAGCGATACGCCGAAGCTGCGCACGATCGGCCAAGTCACCGTCAACGGCGGCTTCACGCTCGATCGCAACGTCATTCCCGAGATGGACGTTTCGCGCGCGCAGATGGACGCGCTGGGCTATTCGCAGGTGCTGGAAGCGCTGCAGCAAGTGCCGTCGGTCGTGATCCAACATCCCGACGCCGGCGCGCCGACGACGCCCGTCGGTCGTCTCGCTGCGCGGCCCCGATCCGTCGGAGGCGATGGTAACGCTCGATGGCCAGCAGCTCAACGACGGGAATACCGGCGATATCGATCTCTCGCAGTTCGCGCGTTCCGGCGTTCAACAGCGTCAACGTTACCGAAGGGCTCGGGCCGACCGATGCGGAGGGAAGCAACACGTTCGGCGGGGCGGTAAACTTCGTTTCGCTGCGCCCGACGGTCGACGATCACCTCGACTTTTCCGAGCTCGGTCGGCTCGTACGGCACGACGCAGATCTGGCTCAACGCGACCGGCTCGATCGGCAAGCTCGGCTACGCGTTTGCGGGCAACGACTACCAGCAAGGCGGGCAGGTGAATCAATATGCCTGGGTCGTTCCGGCCAACAACTTGCCGATCTATTGCGGGCCGCAGACCAAGACGAAGACGCCGAACTGTCCGTTCTACACGCATCTCGGTTCCTCGATCGCGGCGATGCTCGGATTGGTGAATCTCGACTACAACTTCTCGCAGCGCTCCGACGTCGGCTTCCGCGTCTTCACGCTCGGCGACGACCGCGACGAATCGAGCGCGCTCAACGGCATCGCCGGCAACTCGACTTGCGTCTTCAGCGGGCCCGGAGCGGCCTGCGGCTTCCCGCCGTCATCCGGGTCGGCCAACGAAGTCGCAAATCCGGTCTTCGGCGACCATATCGGCCAGGGCAGCGCGAACTTCGCGCAGAGCATCCGCGCCTACGATGCGTATTCGCGCACGCCGCTGGGATCGGGAACGCTTCCTAGCCGACTTCTACGCGAGCGACAACAACATCGACTTCCAGGGCGGCGCGGTTTCGCCGTACGACGTTTCGCACGTCGACACGCGCTACAACGAAGGGCTCTCGTGGGGCCGCACTTTCGACGACAGCGAGTTTGCCTTCGGCGGCTACGCGCGCCAAGAGTCGCTCTCGGGCCTCGGCATCGTCGCAGGCGATCTCGCAGAGCATCAACTCGTACTTCTTCCGCGGCGCGCAGCAGCTCGGTAACAACCTGCGGCTCTCCGGCGGCCTTTACGACGCCAACTATTCGACGTTCGGCAACACGCTGAACTGGCGGCTCGGATCTGAGCCAGGATCTCGGCACGTCCAGCGTCGTGCGGTTCTCGGTCGGCACCGGTTTTCGCGCGCCGCTACTCGCCGAACGCTACTTCTTCCCGCCGGTCCTCGTCAACGGTAAACTCGAGCCGAATCCCGGCTCAAGGCCCGCTCGATTCGAACTGCGTCGTTCCCAACGGAAACCCCAACGAACGGCCGGAGCACGCTACCGAGTACGAGCTGGGCTACTCGCATCTCTTTTCGAGCACGTCGAATCTCGACGTACTCGCTCTATCGCTCGAATCTGCGCGACACCATCGAGAACTTCTATCCCGGCGGCGGCGCGGTGAGCTTCTGCAACTCAGCGCTCGGCTTTGCCTACGAGATTCCGATCAACATCGGCAACGCCGTGTACGAGGGTGCCGAGGCGCGCTACAAGCAGTTCTTCCGCCGGCTGAATCTCACGATGACGCTCTCGTACGGGCTCAACGTCGCCTATCCGTACGCGCTGGGGCCGTGGGTTTCGAATCCCACCTCGGGCGGAACGCTCGTCGATGACGAGCAGTTTCTCGGCGTTCCGCAGCAGCAAGGCTCGGCAGCGTTCTACATGGGCCGTGCCGAACGGCTGGCACGCGTCGACCGCGCTGACGTTCGCGGGGAAGAACAACACGCTCAATCAGCCGCCGTACACGATGGTCGATGCCGCGGTCGGCAAGAACTTCGGGCGCATCGATTTCACGCTCGCCGCGACGAACATCTTCAACGCGGCATCCGGTCCGTTCACGCTCTACGATGCGGGAACGTCCATATCGCGGGCTATATCCCGGTCCAAACAACTCGCAGTACCTGGCAAACTACCCCACCGACGCGCTCTACGTCGAGCCGGCAGCGGTCAAGTTCATCATCACCTTGCACGAGTGACCGCCGAGATGGAGGCCGCCCGCCTCCACGAGGCGTCGGGTCCGCACGGCGTTCGCATCGATCGCACGGCGATTCCGAGCGCCGGCGAGAACGAGGTGCTCGTCCGTTTGCACGCCGCCGCGCTCAACCGGCGCGACCTCTTCATCACCCAGGGCCTCTATCCGAAGATCGCGCTGCCGGTGACGCTCGGCTCCGACGGCGCGGGCGAGATCGGCACGGGCGAACGCGTCGTGATCGATCCGATGCTGGACTGGGGCGACGACGAGCGCGTCTGGGATGCGGGGGCGTCCTCGATCCTCGGGATGCCGCGCGACGGAACGTTCGCTCGCTACGTCGCGGTGCCGGCGCGCAACGTCTATCGCAAGCCGGCCGGCCTCACGATGGAGGAGGCCGCGGCGATACCGCTCGCGGGGCTCACGGCGTATCGCGCCGTCTTTACGCGCGGCGCCGTCACCGCGGGAGAGACCGTCTTGATCACGGGAATCGGCGGCGGCGTGCAGACGCTTCGTGCTGCTCTTCGCCAAGCACGCCGGCGCGCGCGCGATCGTTACGTCGAGCAGCGACGAGAAGCTCGACCGCGCGCGCGCGCTCGGCGCCGACCTTTGCATCAACTACAAGACCTCGCCGGACTGGGCAAAAATCGCGCGTGCTGCCGGTCCGATCGACGCGACGATCGATTCATCCGGCGGCCAAACGTTGCGCGACAGCGCTCGACGCGGTGCGCCCCGGCGGGCGCATGGTCGATTACGGCGGCACGAACGGTGACGCGACGATCAAGATGTTCCCGCTCTTTTGGAAACACGTCACGATTCTCGGGACCTCGATGGGCAGTCCGCAGGACTTCGCCGCGATGCTCGCGCTCTTCGAAGCGGGTTTGAAGCCCGTCGTCGACCGCGTCTTCCCGTTGCACGACGTGTCCGTCGCGCTGACGCATCTGGCGGCCGCCGATCAGTTCGGCAAGATCGTCCTTCGCATCGAAGAGACCGCGTAGCCCGAGCCCTCGGGCTTTCCGTAGCAGGTGCCGTTGGGCGGCGGGTCGTCCTGATAGATCGGGCCCGGATACTGGACGGGCATACCCTCCTTGGGATAGAGGATCACGGTGACCTTACCGTTGGGCGTCAGCTCGCGCTCGCACTTGATCACGTCGTGCGCTTTCGATTTGGCGTCGCCGCCGATCCAGAGGTCGAACCAGAGCCCCTTGCATCCGTTACTGCCGCTGCCTTTCTTCGGGCCCGAAGCCGCGCAGAGATCTTCGCGGATGAAGTATTGCTGCAGGAACGGCACGTAGATCTTGATGCCGTAGGGAATCGTCTTGTCGTTGGCGCGCTCGGTGGCAAACGTCGTTGGATTGCAGTAGGTGCCGTCGCCTCCGGCGCGCTTGTGGATCACGCCGTGCGCGATCTTGTTGCCCGGCGGCGAGTTATCGGGCCAGCCGTAGAACGTGATCGTCGCCGAAACGTTGGTGGGGTCTTGCTTGATCGTGTAGCACGAGGTGGTGTCGTTTGTGGGTGCGATGGCCGGCGGCAACGCCGGACCGCTCGCGCGACCGCACGAGGCAAGGGCCAGCGCGGCCAGCAGCATCCACCCGCGGGGTGTGATTTGCGCCATCATACGAGCTCGTATTCGTCGAGCGCGTCGAGACGCATTTGCGTGCCCAACTCGGCGGCCAGCAGCGCGGCCTCGTGCGGACCGACGATCTCCTCGAGGTTGGGATTGAGCATCGCCGACTCGTCGGCGCTCAGCGGGCGCGGGAGCGGCCGCGAGACCACCCGGCCGTCTTCTTGCAACGCGATGAGGTGCGCCAGAACCTGCCGCGCCATCGCGGGCCACAGCGCCGTTTTTTGCTCGGAATAGATGTGCCGCACGAGATCGGGAATCGTGCGCGCGCCGCCTCGCAGGGCGGCGACGATCTGCTCCTGGCGCATCGCGCGATGCGCGATGTACTCGGCGATCTTGGCTTGCGCGTCGCCGGCGACCGGGCCCGTGGCCGCCGTAGATGGTGCGCGCGCCGGCGAACTCGTCGCGCAGACGCGCGAGCGTGTTCAGGTAGGGTTTCATCGCTCCACCGGGCGGCGCGATCACGGTCGTGCCTTCGCCGAGGATCGTGTCGCCGGTGAAGAGCGCGCGCACCGGTTCGAGGTAGAAGATTGCGTGATCGAACGTGTGGCCCGGCGCGTCGATCGTGCGCAGCGCGATCGCGCCGAGGTGCCAATCCGTTTCGAGCGGCAGGTCGGCGTCGTGCACGACGCCGCTGGCCGGATGCGCGTAGACGCGGGCGCCGGTGGCGGCCGCCAGCGCGGCTGCTCCCGACGAGTGATCGGGATGACCGTGCGTGAGCGCGACGCGCGCGATCCGCAGGCCGCGCTGCGAGGCCGCGTCGATCAGCGCGCGCGCATGTCTCTCGATCGGCGGCCCGGGATCGATCACCAGCGCGGTGGAGTCGCGGCAGTCGAGCAGATAGGAGTTCGTGCCGCTCAGCGTCATCGGCGAGGGGTTGGGCGCGCGAACGAGCGTTACCACGCGTCTTCCAGCTCCGGGGGAATCGCGAAGTCTTCGGCTTGCGGATTGGGCATGATCGTGAGCACGGGTTTGCTGCGCGCCATCTTCACCGCCTCTTCCACGCTGACCAGCGCGCTCAAGCGCTCGAGATGCTTGATCGTCGGATAGACGAGATGCATCTCTCCCGCGCGGTAACGGCGCAGCGCCTCTGCCGGCGCGATCCAGACTCCATCGTGCGTCTCGTGCGCGTCGGCGCGAGCGGCCTGGTTCGCGGGCACGGCGGCGAAGAAGAAGTGCGTGTTGTAGCGCCGCGGCTCGCTCGGCGGCGTGATCCAATGCGAAAAGAGCGTTAGTTCGCGCGCGTCGGCGAACCAATCGCGCTGCGCTAGGAAATCGGCGAACGCGAGCGTTCCCTCGCGTAGCGCGACGCGCTGCCCAAACGCGTCGTCGGAGAGAACGGTATCGGCCGGTACCGGGGCGCCGGCCGCGTCGCGCGCCAACAGCACGCCGGCCTCTTCGAAGAGCTCGCGCAGCGCGGCGACGAGCAGCGCGCGCGCGTCGCGTGCGCCCACCTGCGGCTCGCTGCTCTCCATCGCCGGCGGGATCGTCGCGCGAAATTCCTCGGCCACGCGCTCCGGCGTTAGGCCCAGCGTTCGCTCCTGCACCGCTTGCGCCGCGTCTTGCGGTTCGGTCGTGCCTCCCGGGAAGACGAAGGCGTCGGGCGCGAATGTGCTGCGCGCGCTGCGGCGCGTGAGATACACCTCCAGCGGGGAACGCGCGAGAATCACCGTTGCCGCCAGACGCATATCGCTCACGAAGCAGTAGCGTCCGGTCAACCCGTGTCGAAAACCTCTTACCATGCGAGTAGCACTGGGCAGCGACATGACCGGCGAGTTGCCCGAGGCGATCGACCGCTGGCTGCGCGAGCGCGGGCACGACGTGCGCCGCTTCGGCGCGCTGGAGCCGGGGGCAGACGACGCTTGGCCGTCGGTCGGCAGGAGCGTCGGCGAGGCGGTCGCCGGGGGAGGCGCGGACTTCGGCGTGCTCTGCTGCTGGACCGGAACGGGCGTCAGCATCGCGGCCAACAAGGTGCCGGGCATCCGCGCAGCGCTCTGCGCCGACTCCCCCACCGCGCGCGGCGCGCGCGAGTGGAACGACGCCAACGTTTTGTGCATGAGCCTGCGCGCCACGACGGTCACCCTCGCAGCGGAGATGCTCGAGGCGTGGTTTGCCGGCCGTCCGACGGCGGATCCGGCCTACGCCGCGATGATCGACGGCCTCCGGTCGAAATAGACGAAAAACGCGACTGGACGAGCAGAGGGGTGGCGCACTCGCGCCACCCCTGTGTTAACTGCCGTTCGCCGGAATGCAGACTACCGCTACGCTTCCGGTACCGCTTCTCGGGCGGTTTCGGCGACCGTTCTCGCCGTCCTGACCAGAGAGGAGGATAATACCAAAATCATAGCCTCGGACTCAAGATGTCCCCAAAGAATAACCAGCCGTAAAGCAAGAGAAGCGTCCAGTTGACGACGTGCGAGGTCCAGCAATACGGGCACGATCGCCGGGTTATGAAGAGCAGCGAATAGGCGAGAGCCAGCGAAGTGACGGCCGCTCCGCTAGCCAAAGCGAGCAGAGCGATTGCAGGCAGCGGCGAGAGGGCGAACCAGACTCCGATTGCCATCAGGGGATAGTAGAGCGCGCCGAGCAGGGCGTTAGGAACGCCAAAGAGGCGTGCCCTGCGCGTCTGCACCACGCTGGGCTCGCGCAATTCGCCGCGGGCGGCGCGCCGGCTCTTGTCAAGCATGAAAAGGGAAGCGTAGAGCCCAACTCCGCACAGGACCGTGACCACCAACCGTACGATCATCGCTTGAATCGCCTCCTTCGGCGATGCGCCGCCCTCGCGCTACTGGCCGCTTCATTCGCGTTGGCGTATTGGGTCATTCGCCACCAGCCCCGCGTCGAGCACGAGATTCGGGCCATCGGGCCGTGGGCATACCCACTGGCGATCGCCATCTTTGGGGTCGTCGCCTCGGCGCCGTTCTCGGTCACCGACGCGCTCGCCATCATGAACGGCGCGATCTTCGGGCCGGTCCGCGGAACGCTCGTCGACACGGCCGGACTCGTCGTCGCCGCGCTCTTCGGGTATTGGATCAACCTCCACGCGACGCGCCTCTTGAACCTGCACGAAGCGCTCGAGAAACTACCGGCGTGGGTGAAACGCTTCCCGGTCGGCTCTCCAGGCTTCTTGCTCGCCGTGCGCGTCATTCCGGGATTCGGCGGTACCGTCGCGACGGCGACCGCGGCGGCGTTTCGCGTACCGGTCTGGGTACACGTGTGGACGATGTGCGCGATCGCCGTACCCATCTGCGCGTTGCTGACGATCTTCGGCGACCGCGTCACGGTCGCCGTACACCGATACGAGTGGCGCGCCAGCCGTTCGTGGCATTTGTACTGCATGACGCATCGCTGTCCGCACTTCCACTTCCGCCGCCGCTTCGACGCGACGGCGACGCCGTCGCCCGCGCTGCCGACCCCGTGACGCCTTCGATCGTCGCGGATTCCGCTGCGCTGCAGCAGCTCTGCGCGCGCGTTCGCGATGCGGCGCGCGTCGCGCTCGATACGGAGTTCCACGCCGAGCGCACGTACTCGCCGCGCCTGATGGTCGTGCAGCTGGCGTTCGACGACGGCGCGGCCATCGTCGACGCGCTGGCGCTTCCCGATCTGCACGAGCTGGTGCTCGCGCTCACGCAGACCACCGTCGTCGGCCACGCGCTCTCCGCCGATCTGAAGATCTTCGCCGACCGCTACGCCTTAGTGCCGTCGCGGGTCTTCGACACGCAAATCGCGGCCGCGTTTCTCGGATACGGCATGCAGATTTCGCTGGCCGACCTCGTGCGCAGCGTGTGCGGCGTGCGCTTGGCCAAGTCGCAGACGGTCAGCGACTGGTCGGCGCGCCCGTTCTCCGAGCGGCAGATCGAGTATCTCGTCGGCGACGTCGTGCACCTGCTGCCGGCGTGGGACGTGTTGCGTCCTCGTCTCGAAAGCAAAGGCCGTTACGAGTGGGTTTATGAAGAGTGCGCCGAGCTGGGCGACATCGAACGCTACGCGATGGACGAACGGCGCGCGTATCTGCGCCTGCCGGGAGCGATGCGGATGAACCGCCGCGAGCTGGCCATTCTGTGCGAACTGGTCAAGCTGCGCGCCGGCGTCGCGCACGATCGCGATCTCCCGGTGAAGTACGTGCTGCCCGACGACGTGCTCGCCGGGCTAGCTACCGTCAAGCCCGCCAGGCCCGAAGATTTCGCCCAGCTGCGGCGTTTCGAGGCCGGCATGAAGCGCCAGCTGGGGGCGGCCATCCTGCAGGCCGTCGCGCGCGCGCAGGCTCTGCCGGAGGACGAACTGCCGGAACGTCCGGCCAGGCCGACGTCGCCCTCGCGCGACGCGCTCGTCTCGCTGCTCGGTGCGGCGATCGCCGAAATCGCGCGAAACGCCGAGCTTCCGTCCAGCCTGCTCGTACCGCGCGCTGCCCTCGAACGCCTGGCGCGGGAGATTCCGCGAGAGCGGGAGAGCTTCGAGCGAGTGCTCGCGCTGCAGCCGTGGCGCATGGGGCTCGTCGCCGATCCGTTGTGGCAGCTGCTCTCGGGCGAGGCCGCGCTGCGAATCGAAGGCTACGGTAACGGCGATCCCAAAGTACGATTGATCCATGAATCAGCATCCCAATAGCTTCAAAGCGCTCGATACGCTGCGCTGCGGCGATCGTTCGTATCGCTACTTCCGTCTCGACGCGCTGGAGCGGGGCGGCGTCGCCGGCCTTTCGCGCATGCCCTTCTCGCTCAAGATTTTGCTCGAGAATCTGCTGCGCTGCGAAGACGGAATCGCCGTCACCCGAGACGACATCGAGGTGCTCGCACGGTACGACGGCGCCTCCGGCGGCCGCGAAATCGCCTTCAGTCCGGCTCGCGCGCTGCTGCAAGATTTCACCGGCGTTCCCTGCATCGTCAACCTCGCCGCCATGCGCGACGCGATGGCGGCGATGGGCGGCGATCCGGGCGCGATCAATCCACTGCAGCCCGTCGAACTGGTGATCGATCACTCGGTCCAGGTCGATTCGTTCGGCGCCCGCGGATCGCTGGCCACGAACACCGATCTCGAATTCGAGCGCAACCGCGAGCGCTACGCGTTCTTAAAGTGGGGACAAGGGGCGCTGCGCGGCCTTCGCGTGGTCCCGCCGGGGACCGGCATCGTGCACCAAGTGAACATCGAGCATCTCGCGCGCGTGGTCTTTGGCTCGGAGGATGCCGCGAACGAACCACTGGCCTACCCCGATACGGCCGTCGGCACCGACTCGCACACGACGATGGTCAACGGCTTGGGCGTGCTGGCGTGGGGCGTCGGCGGCATCGAGGCCGAGGCCGCGATGCTCGGCCAACCGGTGACGATGCTGATTCCCGACGTGGTCGGCTTCCGGCTCGACGGCGCGCTGCGCGAAGGCGTGACGGCGACCGATCTCGTGCTGACCGTCGCGCAGATGCTGCGAGGCAAAGGCGTCGTCGGCAAGTTCGTGGAGTTCTACGGCGCCGGACTCTCCGCGCTGCCGGTCGTCGACCGCACGACGATCAGCAATATGTCGCCGGAGTTCGGTTCGACGGTCGCAATCTTCCCGATCGACGAGCGCACGCTGGAGTATCTGCGGCTCACCGGGCGCTCGGGCGAACACGTCGCGCTCGTCGAGGCATATGCGAAAGCGCAGGGGCTCTTTCGGACCGACGCGTCGCCCGACCCGCGTTTCGCCGATACGCTCACGCTCGATCTCGGCTCCGTCGAGCCGAGTTTGGCGGGGCCCAGCCGGCCGCAGGACCGCGTGCCGCTGCACGACGTCAAGCGCTCCTTCAACGCGGCGCTGGCCGAGTGGACGGCCGCGCGCGAGCGTGCCAACGGCGCGATCTCGCGCTTCGAAGACGAAGGCGGTGGCGGAACGGCGACGATCGCACAGACCGCCGAGGCCGAACTCTACGACGGCGCGGTCGTCATTGCCGCGATCACCAGCTGCACCAACACCTCGAATCCGTCGGTGCTCATCGGCGCCGGGCTGCTGGCGCGCAATGCCATCGAGCGCGGCCTGCAGACGAAACCGTGGGTGAAAACGTCGCTCGCGCCCGGCTCGAAAGTCGTCACCGATTATCTCGCGCGCAGCGGCCTGCAAGAGTATCTCGATCGCCTGGGCTTCAACCTCGTCGGCTACGGCTGCACCACGTGCATCGGCAACTCCGGTCCGCTGCCGACCGAGGTGGCGGAAGCCGTTGCCGATCGCGACCTCGTCGTCGCCGCCGTGCTCTCCGGAAACCGCAATTTCGAAGGGCGAATTCACGCACAGGTGCGCGCGAACTATCTGGCGTCGCCGCCGCTCGTCGTCGCATACGCGCTGACCGGCCGCATGGACGTCGACCTCACCACCGAGCCGCTGGGCACCGGCAGCGACGGCCGCCCCGTCTATCTCTCAGACGTCTGGCCGGGCAACGACGAGATTGCGGCGACGATGGCGCGCTGCATCGGCGAGGAGATGTTCGCAACGCAGTACGCGCACGTGTTCGAAGGAGACGATAACTGGCGCAGCCTCAACGTTGCGTCCAGCGAGCGTTACGCTTGGGATCCGCGGTCCGAGTACGTCAAGCTTCCGCCGTACTTCGACGGCATGCAGGAACGACCGGCGGCCCTGCAGGACGTGTGCGGCGCGCGCGCCATCGCCGTGCTTGGTGATTCCGTCACCACCGATCACATCTCGCCCGCCGGCAGCATCGCCAAGGTCAGCCCGGCGGCGAGATACTTGATGGAGCACGGGGTAGAACCCGGAGAGTTCAACTCTTACGGTGCGCGCCGCGGCAACCACGAAGTGATGGTGCGCGGCACCTTCGCCAACGTCCGCCTCCGCAACGCGCTTGCGGGCGGCGCCGAGGGCGGCGTCACGCGCTACCTTCCCAGCGGCGAAACCTTCTCGATCTTCGACGCCGCGATGCGTTACAAGGCCGACGGCACGCCGTTGATCGTGCTCGCCGGAAAGGAGTACGGCTCGGGCTCCTCGCGCGACTGGGCAGCGAAGGGGCCGTACCTGCTGGGCATCAAAGCGGTGATCGCCGAGTCGTTCGAGCGCATCCATCGCAGTAACCTCATCGGCATGGGAATTCTGCCGCTGGAGTATCTCGACGGCGCCGACCGCACGACTTACGGACTCACCGGCGAAGAGATCTTCGACGTCACCGGGGTCGCCGGTGGAATCGAACCGCAGATGTACGCAAACGTGAAGGCGGCCGATGCGCAGAGCGGGCGTTCGCTCGAGTTTCGCGTCCGCGTGCGGATCGACACCCCCAACGAGGCCGAGTACTACCGTAACGGCGGCATCCTGCAGTTCGTGTTGCGCCAACTGCGCGCCAGGCAGTAACTCCCTCGTGCAGCAGACGTCGATCGCCAGCGTGGCGATGTACGCGCGCTGGCAGCCCGATTTGGGCATGAGCTTCAACTCGTACTTCGTGGAAGGCGAGGGCGAGAATCTCTTAGTGGATCCGCTGGCGCCCGAGGACGCCGATTACGAGCAGATGCTTGCGGCCGGCGGCGTGGCGTGGGTCGTCGTCAGCAATCGCGACCACGAGCGGGCCGCAGCTGCCGTCGCGCAGCGTCTCGGCGCGCGCGTCGCGACGAGCGAGGCTGACGCGGCGGAGATGTCGTTGCGCCCCGACCGTCTGCTGGCCGATGGCGATGCGATCGGTCCCGCTCGCGTTCTCGCACTGACGGGCTGCAAAACGCCGGGTGAGTTCGCGCTCTGCCTGCCGGAACGCCAGGCGGTTCTCGTCGGCGATGCACTCTGGGGCGATCCCGCGGGCTCGTTGCGGCTAATGCCCGACGAGCGGTTGAGCGATCCGCAGCAGGCCGTGCTTTCGCTCTGCCGGCTGCGTTCGCTACGTCCGCGTCACGTGCTCGTCGGCGACGGGGCACCCGTCTTCGAACGCGGCTACGAAGCGATCAACGCATATTTGGAAACGCGCGAAGGTGCATGGGCAAACGTCGTCAACCTCGACGAGCTGCCGTTTCGCACCTCGCCGGGACCGGCGGACTACACGGTAGACGATGCCGAGATCGGCTTTCGGTTGGGAGCCGAAAGACTCGGTTATCGCGCGACGCGCTTGGAGCCGGGCGCCGCCTTCTGCCCGCTGCACTGGCACACGGCCGAAGAAGAGCTCTTCGTCGTCTGGGAAGGAACGCCGACGATCGAGACGGCGCGGGGATCGCGCGTGTTGCGCGAAGGCGATCTGATCGCCTTTCCCACGCGGCAATCCGGCGCGCACCGTCTCGTCAACCGCAGCGATGCGCCCGCTACGGTCATCCTCATCGCAAACACCGACCCGCACGACGTTTGCTTTTATCCCGATTCGAAGAAGCTGCTCGTCGAGGCGACCGATACGCTCGTGCGCGCCGAACCGATCCTCGACTACTACGACGGAGAGGCCTAACTAGCGTCTTTCGGCGACGGGGCTAGAGTTTTACGCGGCCTGTTTCGTCGGTGCGGGTTTCTACGAACCACAGCTCGTTATTGGGTCCCTGCGTGATCGACGTCGGTGCGGAGTCCGAAAAGATGTTCGAGTACTCCGTCACTTTACCGGAAGTTGTGATGCGGCCGATCTTCGATTCGTAAACTCGGTACGAGTCGTAGTATCCGAACTCGGTGAACCACATCGCGCCGTCGGGACCGGCGCAGATGCCGGCCGGCTCTTCGGTCGGCGTGATGCCCTTGGAGTACTCGGTGATCTTCCCGCTCGTCGTGATGCGGCCGATCTTTCCCGCGTCGGCTTCGGTGAACCACAGCGCACCGTCGGGCCCCGCCGCAATCGAATCGGGCAGCGCTCCGCTCGACATGCCCTTCGAGAAGGCGGCGTACTTGCCGCGCGTCGTGATGCGGCCGATCGCATTAGCCGTGGATTCGGTAAACCAAAGTGCCTTGTCGGGACCCACGGCGATGCTGTAAGCGCCCAGGCCGACGCCGTACTTCGTTAACTTTCCGGACGTCGTGAGCCGCCCGATCTCGGAGTACGCCGCAAACCAGAGGGCGTGGCCCGGACCGTTAGCGATGCCGTACGCCGACAGGCCGACGACGTAACCCGTGTAGTTTCCGCTCGGCGTCAAACGCAGGATCTGAGCGTCGTAGCTGTCGGTCAGCCAGAGGTTGCCGTCGGGTCCCGTCGTGATGCCTCCGAGGCTCGAACCTTCAGTGGAAAGGCCTTGATAGTAAAACGTGTGGGACCGTTTGCCGCTAGGCAGCACGCGCACGACGGCGGACTCTCCGAAGTCCTGGTCGATATCGTCGGTGGCCCAGAGCGCATTGTCCGGCCCGAGCGTGATGCTATTGGGCCCGTAGTAGTCGCCGTACTGCGGAAGATCGGCGAACTGCTTGATCTTCACCGTCTCTTTTGCACCTGCCCCCGCGAAGGCCGAATTGGACGGCGGCATCGTCGGGCTGGAGCCGGCGCAGGCTGCCAGACCCACCGCAAGAGTCGCGGCCGCGATTGCCGCGAGAGAACGTGAACCATTGCGTCGTGTCATCGTGAGCCACCTATGGTTTTGGAAGAGGGATTTTTGGTCGTTGGGAAGTTGGGAAAGCTAACGCGCCCCGTACGGTTCGTGTAGCTCTCGACGAACCACACGTTCCCGTCGGGACCGAGCGTGATTCCCGTCGGCTCGGCTTGCGGATCGATCTTGGAGTACTGCGTGATGCGTCCGTTGACTGCGATCCGGCCGATCTTCGACGCGAGCACGCGGTAGGAGTGGACGAACTCGAACTCGGTAAACCACAGCGCGCCGTCGAGGCCCGCGGTGATCCCCGTCGGCCGCTCTCCGGCAGCGATGCGCCCGGAATACTCGGTGATCCGCCCCTTCGTCGTAATGCGCCCGATGCGCGAGCCGGTCACTTCGGTGAACCAGAGTGCGCCGTCGGGGCCGGCGGCGATCGAGTACGGCCCGCTGCCGGCGGTGATGCCGCTGCTATACTCGGTGGTTTTTCCGTGCGTCGTGATGCGGCCGATCTTGTCGCCGGCGTATTTCGCGTACCACAGAGCGCCGTCGGGGCCGGTGGTGATGCCGATCGGGTCGCCGGCAGCGGGGTAGGTCTTGAGCGATCCCTTGGTGGTCATGCGTCCGATCTCAGACTCCCCACTCCCGCGGGTCGCGGTAAACCAGAGCGCCCCGTCGGGGCCTTCGGTGATGCAGGTGGGCCCATAGAAGTTGCCCACCGGATAACTCGTAAACGTGCCATCGGTGGTCATCCGCAGGATCTGCTCGTTGTAGCCGTCGGCCATCCACAGCGCCCCATCGTGGCCCTGCGTTATCGAATCGAGCGACGAACCTTCACTGTAGTCGGTCACCCATAACGTGTTTTTTGTGGCCCTGGCGCGACCGCCGCCGCGCTGTAGTAGTCGTAGTATTTCGGCAGGTCGTTGAACTCGCGAATCTTCACGGCTTCGCGCGCCGGCGAGGACGCGCTCGCGCCGGTCCACCCGGCGGCCTGCGGCATGGGGCCGCCCCCGGAACAGGCCGCGAGCCAAAGGCGAACAGCGCAGGCGCGGCGGCCGCGGACGTGCAGAGCTGGGTCGTCATCGTAGCACCTCCGACGGGCATTGACGCTCGTCATCTTTTCGTGCCATAAAAAGATGAAAAAACTATCAGGGTCATCTATTTTTTTGCCGGTGGTCTCGCCAGGCGCCCTTAGTTGACACAGGATGTCATGTTTGGGTAGTTTGATGGAGTCGTGAAGGCCGACCGGCTCGTCGCGCTCCTTTTGCTGCTCCAGTCGCGCCGCCAGTGCAGCGCGCGGGTGCTAGCGGAACGGCTCGAGGTCTCCGAGCGCACGATCTATCGCGACGTCGACGCGCTGAGCGCGGCCGGCGTGCCGGTCTACGCCGAGCGCGGTCGACCGGCGGGATCGTGCTCGCCGACGGTTACCGGCGCGCCCTCACGTACTTCAGCGAAGACGAGGTGCGCGCGCTCTTCGTCTCGGGTGCGAGCCCGCTCGCCGATCTCGGTTTGGAGCACGGGCTGACGCGAGCGCTCGAAAAGCTTCGCGGCGGCCTCGCCGACGTGCATCGTCGCGCCGCGGACGAATCGCGCTCGCGCATTCATCTCGATCGGCGCCGATGGAATCAGCCCGAGCCGCCGCGCGAGCTGCTCACGACGCTGCGCCTCGCCGTGTGGGACGACCGTTGCGCTGCGCATACGCTACGAAGATCGCAACCGAAAGTCGATCGACGCGCACCGTCGATCCACTGGGGCTGGTTTCGAAGGCCGGCGTCTGGTATCTGATCGCGCGCTCCGACGGTGACCTGCGCAGCTTTCGCGTCGAGCGCGTTCGCAGCGCCGCAGGAGTTGGCCGAACGCTTCGAACGTCCGGCGGATTTCGATCTGGAAGCGCTATTGGGCCGAATCGTCGGCGCGCTTCGCGCAAGTGTCGCGCAACGCCGACTGCGTCGTCACGCTCAGCGTGACCGGCGATGCGCTCGAGCGGATAACGTATTACTGGCCGGCCGAAGTGCTCTCGGCAGACGCGAAGACGGAACGCTCGTGCGCGTGACGTTTCCGGGCCGCGAGGTTGCGCTGTTCCAGAGCGATTGCGTGGTCGGACTTGCACGACGCTCGTCGAGCCCGCCGAGCTGCGCGAAGCGCTGCTCGAGCGGGCTCGGCTACGCGTTGGCGCGTTACGCCTTGCGCTGATGGATGATGATCCCGTTGCCTTCCGGATCGGAACCGAAGGCCATGAACAGACCGGCGACTCGATCGACGTCGCTGAGCGTAAGCCCGCGCCCGCGATAGTGCTCCACGGCTTGCTTCGCGTCGTCGACGGCGAACATCATCGCCCCGCCGGTCTCCCCGCCCTCGGGCTTCCACACGCCGAACGTCGAGCCGTCGGCCAGGGTGAACTCCGCGCCGCGGCCTTCGGTGGTCGATCTCGGTGGGCTTCATGCCGAACACGTCGCGGTAGAAGGCAATCTGCGCTTGCGGGTCGCGCACCAAATACGCCGCGATATCGATGCCTTTGATCACTCTGAAACGCTCTCTTTCAGTGGTTTGTGGTGTTCTTGAAACCAGCATACCCGCCGTACCTGACAAGCTCTGTCAGGATTACGATAATAGGCTGCCGGAGGCTGCTAGAGCATCACGCGGCGGAAGTCGGCGAGCAGTTCGGCGACGTAGACGAGGAATCGCGCCGCGCCCGCGCCGTCGATCACGCGGTGGTCGTAGCTGACGCTGATCGGGAGGATCAGCCGCGGGACGAAGGCTTTGCCGTCCCAGACGGGTTTGGTCGCGTGCGCGTCGCGCCCAAGATCGCGACCTCCGGCGCGTTGACGATCTGCGTGAACGGCCGTGCCGCCGATTCCGCCGATCGACGAGATCGTGAAGCTGCCGCCCTGCATCTGCGCCAGCGTGAGCTTGCCGTCGCGCGCTTTGCCCGCCAGTTCGGCGGCCTCGCGCGCGATCTCGATCAGCCCTTTCGCGTCGGCGTTTTTGATCACCGGAACGATGAGGCCGCCCGGCGTGTCGGCGGCGAAGCCGACGTTGTAGTAGCGCTTGAGGATCAGCTCGTCGCCGTCGAGCGACGCGTTGAACTCGGGGAAGCGCTGCAGCGCCGCCACGGATGCGCGAATCAGAAACGCCAGCATCGTGAGTTTCGGGCCGCCGCTCTTCGCCTGCTCGGCGTTGACCTCGTTGCGAAGCTCCTCGATCGAGGTGACGTCGGCCTCGTCGTAGTTGGTGATGTGCGGAATTTGCACCCAGTTTCGATGCAGGTTGGGTCCGGAGAGCTTCTTGATGCGCGAAAGCGGCTTGTCGCTCGGTCGCGCCGTACTGTGCGAAATCGAGCTTCGGCCACGGCGGCAATCCAGCAAACGGGGCGGAGCGCGGCGGGCGCGGCGCCGCGCATGCAGCGCGCCTTTGACGAAGCCTTGCACGTCTTCGCGCGTGATGCGCCCGTTCGGGCCGCTACCGCGCAGCTGCTGCAGATCGACGCCCAACTCGCGCGCGAAGCGGCGAATCGACGGTCCCGCGTGGACCATCCCGTTGCCGCCCGGGCGCGGCGAGGACGGCGCGGTTGCGGCGGGTGAGGCTGGTGTGGGCGGTGCGCCGGCCGCCGGAGCCGCCGCGCGTGCAGCCGGCGCGTTCGCCGCCGGCGCGGCTTGCGTTGCGATCGACGCGATCGGCATGCCTTGCGAGACTTTGTCGCCGACCTTCACCTTGACGTCTTGCACGACGCCGTCGGCCTGCGCCGGCACTTCCATCGACGCCTTCTCGCTCTCCAGCGTGATCAGCGAATCGTTCTTCTTGACGCGATCGCCCGGCTTCACCAGCACCTCGATAACCGGCACGTCCTTGAAGTCGCCGATGTCGGGAACGCGCACATCGACGGTCTGCGCTTGCACTGCAGGTTCCGAGGCGGTGGCCGGTGCCGCCGGCGGCGAATCCGTCGTCGCTTTGGCAGCCGGCGCGTCAGAGGCCAGCACGACGATCGGCATGCCCTGCGAAACCTTGTCGCCGACCTTGACCTTGACGTCCTGCACCACGCCGTCGGTCTCGGCCGGCACCTCCATCGACGCTTTTTCACTCTCGAGCGCGATCAGCGAGTCGTTCTTCTTGACGCGATCGCCCGGCTTGACCAGCACCTCGATAACCGGCACGTCCTTGAAGTCGCCGATATCGGGAACGCGGACCTCGATGGTATCGCTCATAACGTTACTGGTTATCCTTTACACATCGATCGGATTCGGCTTTGTTGGGATCGATGTCGTACTTCTCGAGCGCCTTCTGCACGGTCGCAAACGGAATCGCTCCCTCGTCGGCGAGCGCCTGCAGCGCCGCGAGCGCGACGAAGTGCCGGTCGACTTCGAAGAACTCGCGCAGCTTGCGGCGGAAGTCGCTGCGGCCGTAGCCGTCGGTGCCGAGCGCCACGTAACGGCGCCCGACAAAAGGATGGATCTGCTCGGCGAACGTCCGGATATAATCGGTTGCACGCGATGCCGGGGCCGGGGCGGTCGCGCAAGCACTGCTCGACGTACGAGAGCCGCGGCTTCTCTTGCGGGTGCAGCATGTTCCAGCGTCGTGCGGCGACGCCGTCGCGCTGCAGCTCGTTGAAGCTCGTAACGCTCCACACGTCGGCGCTCACGTCCCATTCGTTGGCCAGCAGATCGGCCGCCGCTAGCACCTCGCGCAAGATCGCGCCCGACCCGAAGAGCTGCACGCGCTGCTCTTTGCGCCCGGGCTTGCCCGCATCGCGGATCACAATACATGCCGCGCAGGATCCCGTCGCGCGCGCCGTCCGGCATCGCCGGGTGCACGTAGTTCTCGTTCATCAGCGTGATGTAGTAGTAGACGTCCTCCTGCTCGGCGAGCATGCGGCGCAGGCCGTCTTGGACGATGACCGCCAGCTCGTAAGCGAAGGTCGGATCGTAGCTGCGGCAGTTCGGAATGAACGACGCTGCAACTTGGCTGCTGCCGTCCTCGTGCTGCAAACCTTCGCCGTTGAGCGTCGTGCGGCCCGAAGTCGCGCCCAGCAGGAAGCCGCGCGTGCGGCTGTCGCCGGCGGCCCACGCGAGATCGCCGACGCGCTGAAAGCCGAACATCGAGTAGAAGATGTAGAACGGAATCATCGGCAGCGTCGTGATTGGTGTACGACGTGCCGGCCGCGATCCACGAAGAGATCGCGCCGGCCTCGTTGATGCCTTCCTGGAGAATCTGTCCCAGCTTGTCCTCGCGGTACCACATGAGCTGCTCGGCGTCTTGCGGATGGTAGAGCTGGCCGACCGACGAGTAGATGCCGATCTGACGGAACATGCCTTCCATGCCGAACGTGCGCGACTCGTCGGCGACGATCGGTACCACGCGCGGTCCGATTTCGCGGTCGCGCGCGATGGCGTTGAGGATGCGCACGAATGCCATCGTCGTGGAGATGTGGCGGTCGCCCGTGCCTTGCAGCTGCGCGTCGAAGGTCGACAGCTCGGGAACGGTCAGCGAGGCCGAGCGGCGGCGCCGCTGCGGCACGGCGCCGAGCGCGTCCATCCGTTCGCGCAGATAGCGCATCTCCGCCGAGTCATCCGCCGGGCGAATGAACGGAACTTTGTCGGCGGAGATCGCGTCGTCGGAGATCGGGAGGTTGAAGCGATCGCGGAACGTCCGCATCTCCGTCAGTTCCATCTTTTTCGCCTGGTGCGCGATGTTCTGCGCTTCGCCGGCTTCGCCCATACCGTAGCCCTTGATCGTCTTGGCGAGCACGACGGTTGGCGCGCCGCGATGCTCGGCGGCCGCTTTGTACGCCGCGTACACCTTTACCGAGTCGTGGCCGCCGCGCTGCAGCGCCCAGATCTCGTCGTCGCTCCAGCTCTCGACGAGCGCCGCCGTTTCGGGATAGCGTCCGAAGAACTCGTCGCGCACGTATTTGCCGTCGCGCGATTTGAACGTCTGGTAGTCGCCGTCGACGCACTCGTTCATCAGCTGCACGAGCCTGCCGCCCGCACTGCTCGCGAGCAGCGGATCCCACCGGCTGCCCCAGATCACCTTGATCACGTTCCAGCCGGCGCCTTTGAACACGCCTTCGAGCTCTTGGATGATCTTGCCGTTTCCGCGCACCGGGCCGTCGAGACGCTGCAAGTTGGCGTTGACGACCCAGATCAGGTCGTCGAGCTTTTCACGGCCCGCCAGCGAGATCGCGCCCTGCGATTCGGGCTCGTCCATCTCGCCGTCGCCGACGAACGCCCAGACCTTGCGGCCGGTCGCGTCGATGAGGCCGCGATCGTGAAGGTAGCGCATGAAGCGCGCTTGATAGATCGACATGATCGGCCCCAGGCCCATCGAGACCGTGGGGAACTGCCAGAAGTCGGGCATCAGCCATGGATGCGGATACGAGGAGAGTCCGTTGCCGTCGACCTCTTGCCGGAAGTGCTCGAGCTGGTCTTCGGTGATGCGCCCTTCGAGAAACGCGCGGCCGTAGACGCCCGGCGAGGAGTGCCCCTGGAAGAAGACGAGATCGCCGCCGAACGTTTCGGTGGGCGCACGGAAGAAGTGGTTAAAGCCCACGTCGTACAGCGTCGCGGCCGAGGCGAAGCTCGCGACGTGGCCGCCAAGCTCGGAGCTGACCTTATTCGCCCGCACGACGGTCGCCAGCGCGTTCCACCGCACGTAGTGACGCAGCCGCGCCTCCAGCTCGCGATCGCCCGGCATCGCCGGCTGGCGATCCACGGGGATCGTGTTGACGTAGGGCGTGGTCAGTCCGAGCGACACGTGGGCGCCGGAGCGCTGCGCTTCGGCGACCAGTGCGGCGATGAGCTCGCGGGCGCGCGCCGGCCCCTCGGCTGCGAGCACGCCGCGCATCGCCTCGAGCCACTCGGCGGTCTCTTGGGGATCGGGCTGGGGAACGAAGGTGGTCATCGCTGCGCTCATTTCCGGACGGCCCGCCCATCTCTTCCAAAGGCGCCCGCTCGCCTGGGAAGAGCGCTTCGAGTCGCGTATAGAGAGCCTGCGCGGGAGCTGTTACCGGCTGAGAGGGCGGCTAGAGGGCCGCCGACCGCAGGTGACCTGATCCGGATAATGCCGGCGTAGGGAGGATGATATGAAGGTTTATGTTGGGGGCAGCGACCCCTCGATTCGCGTTCCGCGCCGCGCGGTCGCGCTGTCCGACGGCACGCTGCACACGCTCTACGATACGAGTGGACCGTACACCGACTCGCAAGCGGAGGTCGACATTCGCCGCGGATTGCCGCCGCTGCGCGAGCCGTGGGTCGCCGCACGCGACGACACGTTCGAGCTCGAGCAGCCGACCTCGCTCTATCGCCGCGGCCGCGAGGCGATGCGCGAGCTCGACGAACTGCGCTTCGCCTCGCGGCGACGCCCGCGGCGTGCCAAGCCCGGAGCCAACGTCACGCAGATGCACTACGCCAGGCGTGGAGAGATCACGCCGGAGATGGAGTTCGTGGCACTGCGCGAGGGCGTCGAGGCGGAGCTGGTGCGCGCCGAGATCGCGCGCGGACGCGCGATTTTGCCCGCCAACGTCAACCATCCCGAGAGCGAGCCGATGATCATCGGCCGAACGTTTCTGGTGAAGATCAACGCCAACATCGGCAACTCCGCGGTCACGTCGTCGATCGACGAAGAGGTCGAGAAGATGACCTGGGCGACGCGTTGGGGTGCCGACACGGTGATGGACCTCTCCACCGGAAAGAACATTCACGAGACGCGCGAGTGGATTCTGCGCAACTCGCCGGTGCCCATCGGCACCGTGCCGATCTATCAAGCGCTCGAAAAAGTGGGCGGCAAGGCCGAAGAGCTGACTTGGGAGCTGTTCCGCGACACGCTGATCGAGCAAGCAGAGCAGGGCGTCGACTACTTCACGATCCACGCGGGCGTGCTGCTGCGCTACGTGCCGCTGACCGCCGAGCGCATCACCGGCATCGTGTCGCGCGGCGGCTCGATCTTGGCGAAGTGGTGCCTCGCGCACCATCGCGAGAACTTTCTGTACGAACACTTCGAAGAGATTTGCGAGATCATGAAGGCCTACGACGTTGCGTTCTCGCTTGGCGACGGGCTGCGCCCGGGATGCACGGCCGATGCCAACGACGCCGCGCAGTTCGCGGAGCTGGAGACGCTTGGCGAACTGACCGGCGTGGCGTGGAAGCACGACGTGCAAGTGATGATCGAAGGCCCCGGCCACGTGCCGATGCACCTGATCGAAGAGAACATGCGCAAGCAGCTCGAAATCTGCCGCGAGGCACCGTTCTACACGCTGGGGCCGCTCGTCACCGACGTCGCGCCCGGCTACGATCACATCACCAGCGCGATCGGGGCGGCGATGATCGGCTGGTACGGCACCGCGATGCTCTGCTACGTCACGCCCAAGGAGCACCTCGGGCTTCCCAACAAGAAGGACGTCAAGGACGGCGTGATCGCCTATAAGATCGCGGCTCACGCTGCCGATCTCGCCAAAGGACACAAAGGCGCCGCCCACTGGGACGACGTGCTTTCGAAAGCGCGCTTCGAATTTCGCTGGGAGGATCAGTTCGATCTCTCGCTCGATCCCGAAACGGCTCGCGAGTTCCACGACGAGACGCTGCCCGCCGCCGGCGCGAAGGTCGCGCACTTCTGCTCGATGTGCGGGCCGCACTTCTGTTCGATGAAGATCACGCAGGAGGTGCGCGAGTACGCCGAGCGGGGGATGGCCGAGAAGTCGCGCGAGTTCGCAGAGCAGGGCAGCGAGGTCTACGTCCCGGTTACACCGTAGCGTGAAACCCTGCGCGGTATTGTTCGACCGCGACGAAACGATCGTCGTGGACGTGCCGTTCAACGGCGATCCGGAACGCGTGCAGCCCGTGCCGGGAGCCCGAGCGCTGCTCGACCGGCTGCGCGCCGCGGGCCTGCCGCTGGCGGTCGTCAGCAATCAGAGCGGCATCGGCCGCGGCTTGATCACGACGGAGCAGGTAGACGCGGTCAACGCGCGCGTCGACGAGCTGCTCGGCCCGTTCGCAGGGTTCTTCGTCTGTCCGCACGCGTCTAAAGACGGCTGCCGGTGCCGCAAACCGGAGCCGAAGCTGATCTTCGATGCGGCGCGCGCGCTAGGCGTGGATCCTCGGTGCTGCGTGGTGGTCGGCGACCGCGAGAGCGACGTCGAGGCGGCCCGCAAGGCCGGCGCCGTGCCGCTGCGGGTCGCGGGGCCCAGCGGCTTGCAAGAGGCCGTTGAGCGGATTCTTTACTGGGTTGCGGAGGCGTCGAGCCAGTAGTCGATGTCGAGGCCGTGCGCGGGGAGCACGGCGTAGGCGTCGGCAGGCAGGCGCACGGTCCTTGAAAGGCGTTCCCACGTCTGCAGGACGCGGACGACGTAGTTCTGCGTTTCATCGAACGGCGGAACGCCGCCGTACTCGGTGACGGCTTGCGGCCCGGCGTTATAGGCGGCGAAGACGAGGTCGTAGTGCTTGGAGCCGAAGCGCTCCATGAGGCCGCGCAGGTACCGGGCCGCGCCCGAGAGGTTCTGGCCCGGATCGTGGGGGTTCACGCCGAGGTTTGCCGCGGTTCCCGGCATCAG
Source organism: Vulcanimicrobiota bacterium (assembly GCA_963844705.1). GTDB lineage: Bacteria > Vulcanimicrobiota > Vulcanimicrobiia > Vulcanimicrobiales > Vulcanimicrobiaceae > Cybelea. The sequence goes on from CAWJPI010000002.1 coordinate 152,281, forward strand.
CTGGCCTAGCCCGATCGCGCCGGCGCGTGAGACGGCGTGCGTATGCCAGCGCGACTCGACTGTGACGATCGCGACGAGCATGTTGGCGTCGAGGCGCCAGCGCTCGGCGTTGACGAGAACGCGCCGAGCCAGGCTCGTGCTCTGCCAGCCCGGCATCTGCGGATTGATGTGCCGCAACACCTTCGCGTAGACGCTGATCGCGACCGCAGTTGCCGGCACGGCCCGATTGGCTGCCTGAGCAGCTGGGCATGCGACGATCAGCGGGCTCATAAAAAAGCCGAGCGCCGCCAGGAGGCTTAGAACGTTCCTGCGCATTATTGGGCCGGTGGGTTCGCGCCGCGCTCTCGCCGTCCTTCTCTTCCTGTTCATCCTAATGTGTGGCCTGATCGCGTGGTCTCAGTGGTACGCTATTCACGTCAACGTTCCGATGTATCGCGCGCAGCAACAACCCGCTCGTACTCACTAACCGCCAAAACGAGGAGAGTTGGAGTTGATTCTTCGCACGCTGCGTGCAGCCACGATCTGCAGCGGTTTCTTTCTGTTTGCGCTGGGCCGGGCCCACGCCGCCGATCCGGCGGCCGCCTCTCCCGCGCCTCCGTCGCCCGAGCCTCCAAAGCCGGCGATCGCGACGCCGGCGCCCTCACCGACGCCGACGCCCGGCCCCCCGTTCTCCAACATGAACTGGCGCGAGATTGGGCCGGCCGCCGGCGGCGGACGCGTGGCGGCCGTCGCGGGATCGGCGAGCGACGTCAAACTCTACTACCTCGGGGCCGCCGGCGGCGGCGTATGGCGCTCGCGCAACAGCGGCCAGACGTGGGACCCGGTCTTCGAAAAAGAAGGAACCGCGGCGATCGGCGCGGTCACCATCGACCCCACCAATAACGACATCGTGTGGGCGGGCACCGGTGAGGCAAATCCGCGCAACGACGTGAGCTATGGCGACGGCGTGTACAAAAGCACCGACGGCGGCGACACGTGGACCAACGTCGGCCTCAAAGAGACGAAGTACATCTGCCGCATCCTCGTGGATCCGCGTAACCACAACCACGTGATCGTCGGCGCGCTCGGCGATGCGTTCGCCGACAACTCTCAGCGCGGCGTCTACGTTACCGACGACGGCGGGCGCACGTGGAAGCAGACGCTCGCGGTCGGACCGGAGAGCGGCGCTTCGGATATTGCGATGGATGCGCGCGATCCCAGCATTTTGTACGCCGGTATCTGGAAGTTTCAGCGGCGCCCGTGGACATTCGTCAGCGGCGGCGCCGAGGACGGCCTGTATAAGTCGACCGACGGCGGCGCGACGTGGACGAAGCTCGAGGGCCACGGCCTGCCGGCGAGCCCGACCGGGCGCATCGGCGTCGCGGTCGCACCCAGCGACGGCAACCGCGTCTACGCGGTGATCGAATCGAAGGAAGGCGTGCTCTGGCGTTCCGACGACGGCGGCAACAACTGGACGATGGTGAGCAATGACTCGCGCGTTAACGCTCGCGCGTTCTACTTCACGCACGTCGAGGTCGATCCCAAGAATCCCAACAAAGTCTACGCGCTCTCATTCGAGACGATGATGAGCACCGATGCCGGCAAGACGTTCAAGGCGATCGCCGAGAACGTGCACTCCGACTTCCACGCGATCTGGATCGCCCCCGACGATCCCAAGCGCGTGATCCTCGGTGAAGACGGCGGCTATGCGCTGACGCTCGACGGCGGTGAGAACTGGTTCTTCTCGCTGAACGTGCCGATCGGCCAGGTCTACCGCGTGGGCCTCGGCAACGACGACCCGTATACGGTCTGCGCGGGCTATCAGGACAACAACTTCTGGTGCGGGCCCTCGAACTCGCTCGATCCCTCCGGCATTCAGAACAAATACTGGATCGTCACCGCGGGAGGCGACGGCACCTGGGGCATTCCCGAGCCCGACGACGCCAACTGGATCTGGTCGTCGTCGCAGAACGGTTCGCTGACGGTTTACAACCGCGTGACGCAGGATCAGTGGTCGGGCCAGCCTTACGGGCAGACCGGCAAGGAGTCGTGGGAGCCGAGCACCAGCAAGTACCGCTTCAACTGGGAGGCGCCGCTGGCGTTCTCGCCGTTCCGCACTCCTGGGGGCAAAGTCGTGGCGTGGTACGGCGGCAACGTCGTCTTCGAGACGAGCGATCGCGCACACACCTGGCGAGCGATCAGCCCCGATCTCACGCGCAATATCAAGGCGCATCAAAATCCCGCAGGCGGACCGATCGTCAACGACGTCTCCGGCGCGGAGTACACCGACACGCTGCTCGACATCGAAGGCTCGCCGCTCGCGCGCGGCGAGATCTGGGTGGGCACCGACGACGGCTTGATCCAGCTCACGCGCGATGGCGGCAAGCACTGGCGTGACGTCTCGCCGGCCGGCGCCGTCGAGTTCGGGCGCTTCTCGACCGTCGCTCCCTCGACGCTCGTCGACGGCACGGCCTACGCCATCGAAGACTCGCACGAGATGGGAGATAGCGCGCCGTACGCTTGGGTGACGCACGATTTCGGCAAGAGCTGGACCAAGATCGTCAACGGTATTCCCACCGGTGAGTGGGCGCGCACGATTCGTCCCGACATCCGCGATCGCAACATCGTCTATCTCGGAACCGAAGAGGGAATCTGGATCTCGTTCGACGGTGGAACGCACTGGCAGTCGTTCAAGAACGACCTGCCCACCGTCTCCGTCCACGACATCCGCATCCAGCCGAAGTACGACGATCTCGTAATCGCCACGCACGGGCGCGCCGTGTACGTCATGGACGACGTGCGTCCGATTCAAGGGCTGCAGCAGGCAGTCGCGCGCGGTACGACGTTCTTCACGCCCAATACGGGCACGGAGTGGTCGCTGCACGAGAACGACGAAGGCACCTACACGGAGTACGCGGCCAGCAATCCCCCGTACGGCGTGGTGCTGACGTTCTACCAATCGGCGCCGCAGAAGAACGCGCCGCAGCTGGACATCCTCGACGCGCACGGCCGCGTGATCCGCACCGTTTCGGGCACGCACAAAGTCGGCGGCAAAGACGTTTCCTACGTTCCCAACAAGACGGGTCTCAACCGCTACACGTGGGATTTCAACGCCAACGGTCCGGTGAAGTGGAACGGCGGCGAGGAATTCGAACAGGGTCCGAATTCCGGCCCCGGCGTCGTGCCCGGAGACTACTCCGCGCGGTTGACGCTCTCGGGTCACGCGTATCTGGTCCATTTCAAGGTCGCGCCCGATCCGCGCTCGCAGTTCGCGCAGGCGGATTATCAGCGCAGCTACGACGAGTCGATGCGTCAGATGGCGCGACTCTCGCAGCTGGATACGATCCTCAACAATCTCGACGATCTCAAGAAAGCGATCGACACCGCGACGGATACGGCGAAGAAGACGAATAATGCCTCCCTGACCGCAACGTTGAGCACCGGTGCGACGGCGCGCCAGACGCTCTTCGACACGCTCGCCGTCCACGTGCGTGGCGAGGGCACCGAAGACGAGACCAAGGTGCACGAAGATCTGCTTGGCGCGTATTTCCAATCCCAGGCGCTGATCACGCCGGCGATCGCCGACTTTCTCTCGCGCATCGATGCCGAGTACCGCGCGGGCGTCAACCGGTACAACACGTTCGTCACCGGTCAGATGCCCGCGCTTAGCGCCGCGTTGCGCCAGGCCGGCGTCAAGACGGTGCCGACGCTCACCACGGTGAGGGCGTTGTAGTGATGCTTTCCAGTATCGTTTTGGCAGCCGCGGCCTATGCCAACCTCTCTTGGCGCTCGATCGGTCCGGCGGTCTCCGGCGGTCGCGTTGCCGCGGTGGCGGGAACGCCGCAAGACGATCAGCTCTACTACCTCGGGACGGCCGGCGGCGGCGTGTGGAAATCCGCCGACGGGGCCGCGACCTGGCAGCCCGTCTTCGAAAAGCAGAGCGTTTCGGCGATCGGCGCGATTGCGATCGACCCCACCGACGAGCGCGTGGTGTGGGCGGGCACCGGTGAGGCGAACCCGCGCAACGACGTGAGCTACGGCGACGGCCTCTACAAATCCGTTGACGCGGGCAAAACGTGGCGGCGCGCGGGTCTCGCGGGAGTGTGGAGCATCTCGCGCATTGCGATCGATCCGCTTAACTCGCGTCACGTCGTGGTCGGCGCGTTCGGCGACCCGTTCAAGGACTCGGCCGACCGCGGCGTGTTCGTGACCTTCGACGGCGGCGCGACCTGGACGAAGTCGCTCTATCTCGGGCCGAGCCTCGGCGCGAGCGACGTGGCGATGAATCCGAAGAATCCCAACGTCGTGTACGCCGGCATGTGGCACTTTCGCCGCGTGCCTTGGACGTTCGAGAGCGGCGGCCCCGGCGACGGCCTCTACAAGTCGGCCGACGGCGGCCGAACGTGGAAGCGGCTGACCGGCAACGGCCTGCCGACCGGGCTGACCGGGCGAATCGGTTTGGCGATCGCGCCGAGCCGGCCCGATCGCGTCTTCGCGCTGATCGAAGCGAAGGGCGGAATTCTCTGGCGCAGCGACGATGCGGGCGCGCACTGGACGATGACCAGCAGCGATACGCTGGTTGACCAGCGGCCGTTCTATTTCTCGCACGTCGCGGTCGATCCGCACGATCCCAATCACGTGTACGCCGTCTCCGAAATGCTCGCCGAGAGCAAAGACGGCGGCCGCAAGTTCACCGAGATCGCCAAGACCGTCCACGTTGACTACCACGCGATCTGGATCGATCCAACCAATTCCAAACGGATCATCACCGGCGAAGACGGGGGCTACGCGCTCACGACCGATCTCGAGCACTGGTCGTTCTCGCGCAATCTCGCGATCGGCCAGATCTACCACGTCGGACTTAGCGACGAGAACCCGTACCACGTGTGCGTGGCCTTCCAAGACAACGGCGGTTTTTGCGGCCCGTCGAACTCACTCGACAACGAGGGCATTCTCGACGATCACTGGGCCGACGTCGTCGGCGGCGACGGCATGTGGACGATTCCCGACCCCATCGATCCCAACTACGTGTGGGCCGATCTCGAGGACGGCGCGCTGACCGTCTTCAACCGCGCGACCGGCGTGAGCCGGTTCGTGCGTCCCTACGATCCGTTCCCCGGGAGTTTTCTCGGCCCGTTCGACTTGAGCAAGATGCCGCATCGCTTCAACTGGGACTCGCCGATCGCGTTCGCCCCGTGGGACGGGCACGTCGCCTGGTTCGGCGGTGAAGTCGTGTTCCAGAGCACCGATCGCGGCGAAACCTGGACCGCGATCAGCCCCGATCTCACGCGCAACATCAAGGAGCACCAGCTCCCCGCCGGCGGTCCGCTGGCCAAAGACGTGTCGGGCGCCGAGTACTCCGACACGATTCTCTACATCGAAGGCTCCCAGTTGAATCGCGGTGAGATCTGGGTGGGCACCGACGACGGCTACGTGCAGATGACGCGCGACGGCGGCGCGCACTGGAGCAACGTCACGCCCGCGGGCGCGCCGCAGTACGCGCGCTTCACGACCGTCGCGCCTTCGACGCTGGTCGCAGGCACGGCGTACGCCGTCGCCGACAATCACCGCATGGGCGACTACGCTCCCTACGTCTACGTGACGCACGACTACGGCGCGACGTGGAGCAAAATCACCGACGGGTTACCCGCGCAGCAGTACGCGCGCACGATTCGGCCCGATCTGCGCAACGCCAATCTGCTCTATGCGGGAACGGAGAACGGGCTCTGGATCTCCTACGACGCCGGCGCGCACTGGCAAGACTTCCGCATCAACTTGCCGACGGTCTCGGTGCGCGACATCCGCGTGCAGCCGCAGTTCAACGACCTCGTGATTGCAACGCACGGTCGCGATGCATGGATTCTCGATTCGATCGACTCGATCCAGCAGCTCGGCAACGCCGCACAATCCGGCGCGATGGTCTTCGCACCGCGCACGAGCTACGAGTATCACTACCACTCCAACGACCTCGGCATCTACACGCGCTTCGCCGGTGAGAATCCGCCGAAAGGCGCGATCGTCGACTTCTACCAGGCGTCGCCGCAGAAGGGCGCGCCGGCGCTGCAGGTGCTCGATGCGAACGGCCGCGTGATCCGCACCGTGAGCGGCACGCATAAAGTCAAGGGCAAAGGCGAGCCCTACGTGCCCAACAAGGTCGGCATCAACCGCTACGTCTGGGATTTCACCGAGGATGCGCCCATGAAGTGGTACGGCGCGGCGAAAGAAGATTATCAAGGGCCCAAGAGCGGGCCGACCGTCGTGCCGGGCGTCTACACGATACGCATGACGCTCTCCGGCCGCGAGCTCTCGCAATCGCTCACGGTGAAGCCCGATCCGCGCGACGCCTGGACGCAAGCGCAGTACGAAGCCGGTTACGCGTTCGCCCGCAAGTACTCGACCGTCTACGGCAAGATCGACGAGGTGCTCAACAACCTCGACGCGATCAAGAAGGCGCTCGCGTCGGCTTCCACGGCGGCGAAAGGTAACGCATCGCTCGAGTCGCAGATCGCGACGGCACAGCAGGGATGGGATCCGGTGTTCGGCGCGTTCACGGCCGATTACAAGAACGACGAGGACTCGATCCAGCGTCCGGGTTCGCTGCGGGAATCGGTACCGCGCGGCGGCTTCGGCGGACCGCAACTGCCACCCACCGCGGAACAGCTCGACTTCGCCAAGCGCTTCGACGATGCATACAACGCCGCCATAGCCCAATATAACGGCTACGTAACGTCATTGGGTTCACTGCAAGCGGCTCTAAAAGCCGCCGGTTTGAGGCCTATAGATGGAGCAAAGCCGGTAACGCCGTAGCGCCGTCATCCACTTCGGATGCGCTGGGATGACGGCGTCACGCAAATAGCTTTTTTAGAAAGGTTTCGTGTTTGTAGGAGGCGCTGCGGCCGAAGCGGGCGACGGCGAGGTCGAGCGACGGTACGAGATAGAGAGCTTGCCCCGCGGAGCCGCTGGCGTAGACGAGATCGCTCGGCGCGTTCTTCGCCCCCAGCCACCAGCCGAGGCCGTAGCGCGCGTTGGCTGGCGTGCCTTCGAAGCACGCCGCGAGGTTTGCTCGATCGCGCAGCACGTACTGTCCGTACGCGAGCCACTGCATCGCGGTCAGTGACGCACCCGTCGGGAGCGGGTTGGTTCCATCTGTGAGTTTCCGCCAGCTCTCGATCTCGACGCCGTGCGGGCGTAGCATCCGTTCGCGCAGGAACTCGTGCGGCGTTAAGCCCAGCGGCTCGACCTTGCGCGCGAAGACTGCCCCGAACGCTTGGAACGGGATGCCGCCGTACGTGAAGCGGGTGCCGGGCTCGTTCTTCAACGGCATCTCCAGCGCGCGTTCGTAGGGCGGCACGCTCGCGCCGAGGCCGCCGAAGCCGAAACCCGAGGTGAGCGAGAGCAGCATGCGCAGCGTCACGCGACGTTTCCACGGATCCTCTTGCCAGGCAGCGATGGTGCCGGCCACCAGCTCGTCGAGATCCAAGAGCCCCTCGCGTTGCGCGAGCAGGGCCGCCGGACCCCAGAAGCTCTTCGTGCCGCTGTAGAGCGGGTGCGGTTTGTCGGGGCCAAAGCCGTCGCCGTACTCCTGCGCGACGATCTCGCCGCCGTGCGCGATAACGATTGCCTGCAGTTGGTGCGCGCGAGCGTATGCGAGCGCGGCGGAGGGTTCGATTTGCAGCGCCATTGGAGGAGCGTTCGAGCGCCGTTTGCAAAAGCGCCTGCATGAGGCCGTACGTGCTGCTGGTCGCATCGATCGCGGCTTTAGGCGGGCTGCTGTTCGGCTACGACACCGGCGTGATCTCCGGTGCTATTCTCTTCATCAGCAAGCAGTTTGCGCTCGACCCCCGCTTCGGGGCCTTTACGATCAGCATCGTGCTGATCGGCTGCATCGCCGGCTCGGCCGTCGCCGGCATCGTGGCCGATCGCATCGGCCGGCGTGCGACGCTCTTCTGTGCCGGCGTGATCTTCCTGATCGGAGCGCTCGTCTCGGCGCTGGCTCCGGGCGAGGCCGTGCTGCTGGCCGGACGCTTCATCGTTGGCATCGGGATCGGCTTCAGCTCCGTCGTCGCGCCGCTCTATATCTCCGAAGTCGCGCCGGCCCCGGTGCGCGGAGCGCTGGTCTCGCTCTATCAGTTTGCGATCACGGTCGGCATCCTCGCGGCCTACATCGTCGACTACGTGCTCTCGGGCGCCGGACAGTGGCGCTGGATGCTCGGACTCGCGGTCGTTCCCTCGGCGATCTTGATGGCCGGCATGATCGCGATGCCCGAGAGCCCGCGCTTCCTCTTCAAGATCGCCCAAGGCGCCCGCGCGAAAGACGAGCTGGCGCGCATCTACGACGATCCCGCCGAAAGCGCGCGTGAAGAGGCCTCGATCGCCGAGAGTTTGAGCCGGCGCAGCGCCGGTCTGCGCGCGTTTCTCGCGCCCGCGCTCGGTCTCGCGCTCTTCATCGGCGTCACGCTCGCGGTGCTCCAGCAGATCACCGGCATCAACACCGTGATCTACTACGGGCCGCAGATATTTCAGATGGCCGGAATAGGCTCTGCCAAATCGTCGATCCTCGCGCAGTCGATCGTCGGCACGGTTAACTGCCTGATGACGCTCGTCGCGATCTTCTTCGTCGACCGCGTCGGGCGCAAGCCGCTGCTCTACGCGGGCCTCGCGGGGATGTTCGTCGCGCTCGCAGCGCTGGCCACCGCGTTCGCGCGGCCGCACCTCACGGGTTCGCTGGGCACGATCGCGCTGAGCAGCATGATGCTCTACGTGGGATGCTTCGCTTTCAGCCTTGGCCCCATCGTCTGGCTGTTGATCTCGGAGATCTTTCCCCTGCCGGTGCGCGGCACGGGAATGTCGATCTCTACGCTGGCGAACTGGGTGGGTAACTTTCTGGTGTCGCAGTTCTTCCTGACGATGGTCGCGGCGCTGGGACTCTCGGCATACGTTTTGGATCTACGCGGCGCTCTGCGTCGTTACCGCGGTCTTCGTCTACGCCATGGTGCCGGAGACGAAACAGGAGCTGCTCGAGGACGTGCGCGTTCGCGCTCGCTAACCGCCGGTGACGGACTCGCCGCAGCTCAGCATCGTCGTCCCGGTCTACAACAACTGGTGGCTCACCGAGCGCTGCCTGCGTCACCTCGGGAGCGCGCGAACGCGGCGCGGCCGCCTTCGAGACGATCGTCGTCGACAACGCCTCGACCGACCAGACGCCGAATGCGATCGCCGAGTTTCCCTGGGTGCGCTACCGTCGCCACGACACCAATCGCAACTTCGCCGGCGCGTGCAACGCGGGAGCGGCGATGGCGGCGGCCCCGATCGTGCTCTTTCTCAACAACGACGCCTATCCGCTCGACGACGCGCTCGAGCCGCTGATCGCGGCATTCGCCCGCGACGACGTGGCGATCGCCGGCGGCGCGCTCTTCTTCGAAGACATGACGACGCAGGCCGCCGGGACTCGTGGTGCTGCCGAACGACCACTGGCACTACTACTGTCGCAATCTCGACGGGGCGCACGGCGAGGTGGTGCGTTCGCGCGACGCGCTGGGCGTCTCGGGCGCAGCGATGGCCGTGCGCACGAAGTGGTTCCTCGACGGCGCTGGCTTCGACGAAACCTTCGTCAACGGTTTCGAGGATGTCGATCTCTGCCTTCGCGCGCGAGAGCAGGGTCGCACGATTGCCTACGTGGGCGACGCGCGCTTCGTGCACTACGAAGCGGCCTCGGCCGGACGTTACGACAGCGAGGCACGCAACGAACGACTCTTCTACGAGCGCCGGCGCGCGCAAATGGCGCCGCTGCCGCGAACGCTTCGCGGCAGCGTCGGCGCGATTGCGGTGCAGGGCGCGCTGGATGCGGATCCGCTGCTCGGCGCGGCGCTCTGCGATTTGGAGGCGGCGCTGCGAGCGTTCGGTCATCCGGTGGTGCGTGGGCGTCCGGCGGCATGGCGCCGCCTCGTCCGCAAGTTCCGCGAAGGCGCCGTTCTGGAATGGTTCACGTCGCAGCGCACCTCGCCCGGCATCGCGATCGCGCGCGACGGCGGGTTTGCCTCGATTCGCAGCGTCGGAGCCGCGTCGATCGTCGTGCCGTGGCTACCGTGCGCGGCGCCGGAACGCCTGGCCTCGCTGCGCGTGCGCGCCTCGGCGGACGCGACGTGCACGACGGTCGGCATCGCCGGAGGCGAAAGCGCCGCAATCGCGTTGCCCCAGGGATGGCGGGCCGTGCGCGTGACGACGGAGATGCTGCTCTACGGAGTGCCGGTCGAGCTGGCGTGCGTCGTTCACGCGGGACTCACCGACGACGCCGCCTTCGGTAACGTGCTGCTCGCGCAAGCTGGTCTGCCGGCGGTCGTCGCGGCAACCGACGGCGCGGCGACGCTCTTTCCCGACGACGTCGCGCTGCTCGTCGACCCCGCCTCGCGCGGCGCGCTTGCCGCTGCGACCGCGCGGTTCGCGACGGATCCGCAGTTGCGCGCAACCTACGGAAGGCTGATCGCCGCCGATTCGCGGCGGCGCTTTTCTCCCGGCGCAGCGCGATCCGCGTCGTCGATCTGCTCTGCGCCGCTCGTTTCGGTTGGGAGCGTCCGGCGCGAAGCCGCCGCCGCCGGGCGTCTGACACGGAGAGCACGTCGCCGGGTCGTAGCCCCAGCGTCGTCTTCGCGGCAACGGTCTCGATCGTTCCGTCGCGTTCGAGCGTGTGACGGCCGCACGCGCCGGCCTCCCCGCCTTGCGCGCCTGGCGGCTGCAGCGCGTGGCGATCGGCGAGCAGCGTCGCTTGCGCGCTGCCTTCGATCAGCTCGAGCGCGCGAACCAGACCGTTGCCGCCGCGATGAGCGCCCGCGCCGCCGGTGCCGCGCGCGAACTCGTAACGCATGACGCGCAGCGGGATACTCGCGCTCGAGCGCTTCGATCGGCGTGTTGCAGCGTGTTGGTCATGTGGCACGTGAATCGCGTCGATGCCGTCGGCATTGCCGGGCGCGCGCCCATGCCGCAGCCGTTCGTTTCGTAGAACGCCCACGTTCCGCCGTCGGCGCCTGCCGCCGAGCATCACGTTGCTCATCGTACCGCCGCTGCACGCGGGCACGCGCTCGGGCGCGGCCTTTGCGCAGCGCCTGCAGCACGACGTCGGCGTTGCGCATGCTCGTTTCGACGTTGCCGCCGCGAGACCGGCGCTGGACGCCGCGGATTGAGCAGCGTCCCTTCCGGGAGCGATAACTTCGACGGGCCGGAAGCAGCCCTCGTTCATCGGAATCGTCGGATCGGTGACCGCGCGCAGCGCGTAGTGCACGCCCGAGAGCGTGACGCCGAAGACCGCGTTGAGCGGGAGCCGACCTGCGGCGACGTTCCCGTATAGTCGAGTCGCGCGAAGCCGTCGCGCAGCTCCAAGCGTAGCGCGATCACGATGGTCGGCGCGCCCGTCGCGGTCTTCGAGATAATCGACGGCTCTCGAAGACTCCGTCGCCGAGCGCACGCAGCGCCGCGCGCATGCGCGCGCTCGCTGTCGTCGAGCGCCTGGTCGATCGCCGCCTCGAGCGTCTCGACGCCGTAGCGCTCGCACAGTTCGAGCAGCCGGCGCTCGCCGGTGTAGTTGCCGGCGATCTGCGCGCGCAGGTCGCCGCCGCGCGCGTCGGGCGTGCGCGAGTTGGCGCGGAAGAGCGCGACGCTCTCTTCGACGACCCGGTCGCTCGCTGACCAAGCGCATCGGCGGCATGACCAGCCCTTCGGCGAAAAGATCGCGCGCGTCCGGCGGCATCGAACCCGGGCCGATCCCGCCGACGTCGGCGTGGTGCGCTTTGTTGGCGGCGTATCCGAGCAAACGGCCGCGCTCGAAGACCGGCCGCACACCGTGACGTCGTTGAGGTGCGTCCCGGTGACGTACGGGTCGTTGGCGACCCACATCTCGCCCTCGCGCGCGCCGCCGTACTCGCGCTCGACGATCTCGAGCATCCGCTGCAGGCCCCAGGGCAGCGAGCCGAGGTGCACGGGAATGTGTTCGGCCTGCGCGATCAGCCGTCCGAAGCGGTCGAAGAGCGCGCACGAGTGGTCGAGGCGCTCCTTGATGTTCGGCGAGTAGGCGCTGTTGCGCACCGCGATGCCCATCTCTTCGCTCGCGTACACGAGCGCGTTCTTGACGATCTCGACGGTGATCGGATCGTTCATCGCCGCTCCAGCATCAGCAGCGCGCCGTCGCGCCGCAGCGACCATCCGGGCGCGACGTAGGTCGTGGAGTCGTACTCTTCGACGATGGCGGGACCGTCGATCCGTTCGTCTGCGCGTACCGTCGTACGATCCACGACGGGGGCTTCGACGAAACGCTGGCCGATCCAGAGCTTGCGCCCGCTGCCGTCGCGCCGCGCGGGTTCGCCGTCCGCCGCGCGTGCAGCGCTGCGTGGCGGCAGCCGGCCCGCGCCGGCGACGCGCGCGTTGACGATCTCGACCCGCTCGCCGGCGACGTCGTAGCCGTAGCGCGCGCGGTGCGCCTGCGCGAACGCGCTCTCCACTTTCGCGGCCGTAGCACCCGCCTCGATCGGCAGTTCGAAACTCTGACCGCGATAACGCGCGTCGAAGCGTCGCACGAACGCGATCGCGTCGGGGTCGGCGCCTTGCTCGATCAGCGTAGAACGCATCGCGGTTTCCACCGCGACGAACCAGCGTCCGAGCGCGTCGTAATCGGCCTGCGCGGCCGGCCGCATCACCGCGAGCAGCTCGTTCTCGTGCAGCTCGGCATCGAGTAATCCGAACGCCGAGAAGAGGCCGGGGTGCGGCGGCACGATCGCGCGCCCGATGCCCAGCTCCTCCGCGACCGCGCACGCGTGCAGCGGGCCGCCGCCGCCGAACGCGACGAGGGTGAACTCGCGCGGATCGAGCCCGCGCTCGATGGTGACGATGCGCAACGCTTTGGCCATCGCGTCGTCGGCGAGGCACACGATGCCGGCTGCCGCCGCTTCGACGCCGAGATTCAACCCACGCGCGATGCGGTCGACCGCGTCGCGCGCGCGTTGCGCGGAGATCGGAAACGCACCGCCGAGCAGCGCGCGTGGATTGATGCGTCCGAGCACCACGTTGGCGTCGGTCACCGTCGCGCGATCCGAACGCCCGTAACACGCGGGCCCCGGATCGGCGCCGGCGGAGAGCGGCCCCGCATGCAGCACGCCGGCGTCGTCGAGCCAGGCGATCGTGCCGCCGCCGGCGCTGACCTCCGCAAGATCGACGAACGGATAGCGCACCGGATAACCGCTGCCGCCGACGGCCCGGCCGCTGTGCGTTCTTCCCGCCGCTTCGAACTCGCCGGTGACCTGCGCGACGCCGTCGACGATCGCTCCGGCTTTTGCGGTGGTGCCGCCCATGTCGAACGAGAGGAGCTTGCCGATGCGCAGCGCGCGCCCGAGCGCTGCGGCCGCAACGGCGCCGCCAGCCGGCCCGCTCTCGATCAGCGCGGCAGGACGGGAAACGACGCGCGCTGCCGCGGCAAGACCGCCATCGCTGCGCATCACGTAGAGCGGTGCCGTGACTCCGTTCGCCCGAAGTTCCGCGACGAGACGCTCGAGATAGGTCTCGACGATCGGCGCGAGCACGGCGTTGACCGCGGTGGTCGAGCAGCGCTCGTACTCGCGATACTGGGGATCGACGTCGGAGGATCGCGTCACGCGCACGAGCGGGAGCGCCGCAGAGATCGCTCGCGCGAGCCGGCACTCGTGCGCATCGTTGGCGTACGAGTGGAGCAGGCAGATCGCGACCGCCGCGACGTTGCGCCCGCGCAGCGCCGCGCAGACGCGCGCGATCTCCTCGTCGTGCAGCGGCCGCAGCACCGCGCCGCTTGTAGTCGATCCGCTCGTCGACGGTCAGACGGTCCTCGCGCGTCACGAGCGGCCGCGGGCGCGTGACGAAGAGGTTATAGACCTCGCTGCGGTTCTGACGTCCGATCTCGATGACGTCGGAGAAGCCGCGCGTCGTCACGAGCCCGACGCGCGGCAACTCGAGACCGATCTGGCCGAGCAGCGCGTTGGTGGCGATCGTCGTCGAGTGGGCAAGCAGCGCGATCGCCGGCAGCTCTTCGTACGCCCCGAGCATCTCGAGGAGCGCTTGCGCGACGGCGCGCTGAGGCTCGCGGGGCGTGCTGGCGACCTTGCGCGTGAGCGTGCGCCCGCTCCACGACTCGACGGCGGCGAGATCGGTGAACGTCCCGCCGACGTCGATTCCAACTCGGAGCGCGCGCGGCAACTCAGGCTCGCGCCGCCCGTTTCATCGCTTCGATATCCAGCTTCTGCATCGTCAGCATCGCCGCCATCGCCTTGCCCGCGCGTTCCGGATCCGCGTCGCCGAGCACCGCGTTCAGCTCCGCGGGAACGATCTGCCACGTGACGCCGAAGCGGTCGCGAACCCAGCCGCACTGCATCGGCTCGCCGCCGTCGCACAAACGATCCCAGAGACGATCGACTTCGCCTTGGCTTTCGCAGCTCACGACGAACGATACCGCCGATGAGGAGCTCAGCGCGAACTGTCGGCCGAGATCCGAGCCGTCAAGCTTCTTGCTTCCACCGTTGAGCGCGATGAAATCGGTGCCGTCGAGTTGAAACTCGACCGTCATGACCCCGCCGGTTTCGCCCGGCGCGGCGTCGCCGTAGCGGCGCACGTTCGCGACCTTGGAGTTCTTGAAGAGGGCGACGTAAAAGTCTACCGCCTCTTCGGCGTTGTCGTCGAACCAGAGAAACGGGGTGACGTTCTGCATCGTCGAACCTTCCTTATCGATTCAGCCGGCTGAGTGAGAAAATCGCGCCTTGCGGATCGGCCAGCACGCACCGCCGGAAACCGGGAACGGCGTGCGGCGGCTCCAGCAGCGAGCCACCATGCCGAGCGGCGGTCTGCGCGGCGGCGTTGACGTCGGCGATCCAGAAATCGACGCTCCACTGCGCGTTGATGCCGGGCGGCAGCGCGTCGCCGGCGGGAATCGCGACCGCGACGACGTCGCGCGGGACCGGCTGGTGCGGCTCGCCGCCCACGTAGCCCGGAAGCCGAAAGAGCGCGACCTGCGTCGGGCCGGCAGCGAAAGTATCGGTCTCCCACCCGAAGACATCGCAATAGAAGGCGGCGGCGCGCTGCGGATCGCGCGCGAGCAGCGCGCTCATCGCCCACGCGCTCGGCTCGTTGACGATTTGCGCGCCCTTGCGCTCGTTGGGTTCCCACAGGCAGAAGACCGCGCCCCCGGGATCGGCGACGACCGCGATACGCCCGGCCGGCGGCGCGTCGAACGGTGGTACGGCGACTGTTCCGCCCGCGCCGCGCACGCGCTCGCATGCGGCCGCAGCATCGTTGACGCTCACGTACGTATTCCAGACGACGGGCGGCTGTTGCGGCGGCAGCGAACCGATCCCGGCGACCTCGCGGCCGTGCAGGCGCGCGACGAAGTACTGGCCGGTCGAGGGTCCGGGCATCGGCCCCGGACCCGCAAACTCCCAGCCGAACACCTCGGCGTAGAAGGCCAGCGCGGCGGCGGGATCGCGCTGCAGCGTGTTGACCCAGCAGGGGACTCCGGACGGGTAGTGCGTTCGCTCGCTCACCTATCAGCCTTTCTTCACGAGATCGATTATCAACGTGGGTCCGAGCGGCATCCGCGCCGTTCCTCCCTCGCCTGAGTCTATCGAGTGACCCGTGGCTGGAAACCGGGCCTGCTCGCGGGGCCGGCCTCGCGATAGAAGCCGACCAGAAGCAGGCCCGTGGGGGCTCCTAGAACGTTACGCTATTGACGTCGTTGGTGGCGTTGCAGTCTTCGTTGCCCACTCCCGGGGGCTGTACCATTCGAATGCGCAAATGAAGCGTCGTCGTGCCGCTGCCGGCGTCCGAGGCGCGGTGCCAGACGTACGACCAGGCATAGTTCTGCCCGGGCGCGAGCGGCGGAATTCCCCGAACGTCAAGGCGCGTCTTCCCTTGATAGATATCGACGAACTGCAGCACGTTGGAAGCCTGCTGCGCGCTTCCGAGGTTCGCGATCACGCCGTCGATCGTGTAGCTCGTGAGGCCGCCGTTGCTCGAGACGTTACCGACTTTAACTGAAGTAATCGCGGGGTCGGCTCCCGCGCAGCTGGCCGCCGAAGCGCCGAGCGGCAGCTGCGCGAAGAAGATCAACCCAAGAGCCGTGAGTAATTCGCATGCTCTCAGGTTACCCTTCGAGTGGCCGACCTAAAATTCGATGCTCGAGCTGTCGTTCGCGGCGGTGCACCGATCGATGGCCGGCGGCGAAACGGGGCGCAGGTGAAAGCTCAGCGGCGTCGTCGCGTTTCCGGCGTCGGTCGAGCGCTTCCAGACGTACGCGACGGTATAGGATTCACCGGGATTCAGGGGCGGGACACCCCGGTCGTCGAGCCGGCGGCCGTATTGGCTGACGTTCGACGAATTGCAGCGCATTTCCGCCTTGCGGCACGTCCCCGACGTTGGTGATCGTTCCGACGACGCGGTAGAGATTGAGGTACTGGGTCTTGTTTACGGCCTGCACTTTGAGGGAGGTGACCGCGAGGTCGGTTCCCGAGCAGGCCGGCGCTGCGACCGGCGCGAGCACTGCGAGCGCGAGGGCGGTGATCGTCCAACGAATCATCATCGATATGATTCCTTCTAGAGCGAGCGTGGTGGCGCTCCTATACCCGTTGTAAAGCCGCGCTATGCACAGCAATCGAACGAAACATTCCTCGTGGGGGTTTCGTACTAGGCGGCATGAAGCTTCGCCTAACCGCCGCGCTGCTCGCGGCAGCAATTATCGTTTGCCTGCCCGGCCGTGCGCCAGCGCAGAGCGTTGCGAACACTCCGGGCCAGCAGCTGGCCGCGATCCAACTCCAAGCCGTCGCCGACTTTCTCACGGCCTCTCCGGAGACGGCGACCTTCCTTGGAGACTACACGCACGACGCCGACTGGAGCGACCCGTCGGTCGCGGGCCGCGATCGCCTCGGGCAGATGCTCGACTCGTTCGAGAGCAAGGTCAACGCCGTCAACATGACCGGCGCGACGCTGCAAGACCGCGACGACGTAAAGCTGATGCGCGCGTTCATCGTCGGACAACGGCGCGGGCTTGCCGACGCGAAGGCCGGAAAGGATCCATCGGGACCGCCCCTCACCGTCCTCGGCACGATCTTCACGATGCTGCTGCACAAAGACGAGCAAGACCCTAACGTCTGGTGGAGCAACGTCATCTCGCGCCTGGAGAAGGCGCCGGATTGGATGAACGCCCAGCGTTCGCAGATCACCAATCCCGGGCGCATACAGGCCGTTGTCGCCGTACAGGAACTCGCGATGGCGCCGGCACTCTTCAATTTCATCCTCACGCCGATGGCGGCCCAACTGCCGACCGCACAGAAGGCGCGATTCGAGAGCGCTCGCGACGGCACGGTTGCCGCGATCACCGGCTGGTCGAAATGGATGAGCGACCACGCTGCATCGTGGCCGGTCAACTACGCGATGGGCAAGGACGCCTACAACGCGATGCTGCGGGACGAGCTGCTGCTGCCGTACGACGCCGATCAGATCGCCGCGATCGGTCAGCGCACGCTCGACGCCGCGATCGTCAAGGAGAACAGCATCAAGGCGCAAGCGAAAGCGCGCGGCATCAGCCTCGCCAATCCGGTGCAGGCCGCGGCGACCGGCGGCGGAATGACGCCCACCACCAAGGAAGCGCAGTTCGCGTTCTTTCAAGCACAGCTCGATTATCTGCGCGCGTTCATCGCCCGCAAGCGCATCGTAACGGTGCCCGATTACGTCGGTAAGATGGTCATCGTCACCACGCCGGCGTTTCTGCAGCCGGTTCTTCCCGGACCGTCGATGAATCCGCCGCCGATTCTCTCCAAGGAGGTCGACGGCGTGTATTTCGTGCCGCCGCCGAATCCGCAGATGGCCAAGGCCGCGGCCAACGGCGCGATCTTCGAGGATTTCGATCGGGATCGCGTGCTGATGACCAGCGGTCACGAAGGCTTCCCCGGACACTTCCTGCAGTTATCGATCGCCAAACACAACGGCGATCCGGTGCGCCGCTTTTCGTTCGACGGGGTCTTTTCCGAGGGCTGGGCCTTCTACGAAGAGGCGCTGCTCGATCGCGACGGGCTCTACGGCAAGGACCTCGACGGCCCATACGCCGTCGCGCAATTCGAGCGGCTGCGCGGCGCCCGCGCGATCGTGGATACGAAGCTCGCCACCGGCGAGTGGAGCCTCGAGCGCGCGATCGCGTGGTTCGTGCAAAGCGCGGGGGTCGATCAATCGACGGCGCAGGGCGAAGTGACGCGCTTCGCATTGGGCCCGGGCCAGGCGTTCGACTACGCCGTCGGCAAGATGCAGATCGAAGCGCTGCTGGCGCAGTATAAAGCGAAGAAGGGCAGTGCGTTCGACCTTCAGGCTTTCCACGACGACCTGCTCTCGCACGGAACCGTTCCGGTAAGCGTCGTTACCGCCGAAATGCTCGCCGAATAATCATCTTCAGTCCGCGCACAGCAGCCCGCCGTACCGTAGAGTTAACGGAGGGCTGCTGTGCGCAGACTGAGTCTCGGCTTCATCCTACTTTCGGGCGCCGCACTTTCGGCGGCCGCTTGCGGCCGTCAAGTGACGCCCAATCCTCCGGGCCTTGGGCCCGGAGGCGCACCGCCGGGGTACATGGTGGTTTATTTCGATACGGCCGGAGCCATGAATTTCAGCAACTTCGAGTACATGTTCGTCTTCAACACCGCGGGAAACGGAAAGACGCCTTCGACCGACACGCAGCAGACGAACTGGGCGGGCTATTCGTACGCGATGGTCGCGCTTGGCCGCAACGGCGTTGCGTACGCCGAACCGGTGCAGTTCGTTCCCAGCAGAAACCCGAAGGCGCCTCCGGGGTGGTCGCCGCTGGGATCGGGGCCGACCCAGTTCTACTTCAACGCGAACAGCAACGGCAGCGGCAGCGAATTCTCCATACGCTTCCAGCAGGCCATACTGCAGGGCATCACCTCGCCGTCGCCGAGCGCTTCACCGCTGGCGCAGACGTGGTTGTTCAACGCCTTCGTCACGCAGCCGGGTGCGAGCGGAGGCCAGTGGCAGTTCGCCGACTCGATGGGTGCGGGCGGTCCGTTCGACCCGCAGTACGTCTCGCCGGCGCTCTGCAGCACGGAGCCGTTCGATACGACGTTCTACGCGCATAATAGCCTGACGACGAATCCCTCCGCGGATATCGTCAGCGTCGAAATCGCCAACAATCCCGTTTCGCCGAAGGCATGTCCGTGAGCGCCTACGAGCGATTTCGCGCGCTGCACGAACGCGGGCGAGCCTTCGTGATGCCCAACGCGTGGGACGCGGCCTCCGCGGCGCTGCTCGCGCGCGAAGGATTCGAAGCGCTGGGGAGTACTTCGCTCGGGCTGGCGTTCTCGCTCGGCCGCCAAGACGGGTGCCGCGCGGTGTCTCGTGAAGAGGCTATCGCGCACGCCGCGTTGCTGTCGCGCGCCTCCGGCCTGCCGGTCAACGGAGATCTCGAGGACGGATTCGGTCCGTCGCCCGAAGATTGCATCGCGACCGTGCGCGCCGCGATCGACGCCGGCCTCGGAGGCCTCGGCGTCGAAGACACGACGGCCGATCCGGCGCATCCGATCCACGACTTCGACGACGCAGTCGCGCGCGTTGCCGCCGCCGCCAAAGCCGCGCGCGGACGCATCGTACTCACGGGCCGCACCGACAACTACCTCAACGGACGTCCCGACTTGGCAGACACGATCGCGCGGCTGACCGCGTTCGCCGATGCCGGCGCCGACGTGCTCTACGCGCCCGGATTGCCGACGATGGAGGCGATCCGCGCGGTGGTTGCAGCGGTCGCGCCCAGGCCCGTCAACGTGCTGATCGGACCGGGCCCGCCGGTGCCGCTGCGCGAGCTGGAGGCTGCCGGCGTCGTTCGCGTGAGCGTCGGCGGAGCGCTCTACCGCCGGTCGCTGAGCGCGCTGGTCGAGCACGCGCGCGCGCTGCGCGCGGGCGACCTTTCCGCCGCAACGGGCGGGATTCCCGGCGCCGAGATCGCGGCGCTCTTGTCGCAAGCGTGAGATAGATTGCCGCAAACAGGGTAGAAGCCGCCCGGTGATCGACAGAGTACGACGCTTCTTTGCAATGCTCGGCCCCGGCCTCATCACGGGCGCGGCCGACGACGATCCTTCGGGCATCTCCACGTACTCCGTCGCCGGTGCGTCGGCGGGATACTCGATGCTGTGGCTCACGCTGGTCTCGACGCCGATGATGTCGGTGATCCAAGGCATGTGCGCGCGTATCGCGATGGTGAACGGCGAAGGCCTCGCGGCGATCGTGCGCAAGCGGCTGCCGCGCTGGGCGAGCTACTCGCTCGCGGCGATCGTGATCGCGGCCAATACCTTCAACCTGGGAGCCGACATCGGCGGCATGGCCGCGGGAGCACACCTCGTGGTTCCGCTGCCCGTCGACGCCTTCGTCTTCATCTTCGGCGTGCTGCTGCTGGTCGCTCAGACGTACCTCAAGTACGCGACGATCGCGCGCATTCTCAAATGGCTCACGCTCTCGCTCTTCGCCTACGTGGTCACCGCCTTCGTCGTGCACCCTCCGTGGGCGAACGTGCTGCTGAACTTCGCCATTCCACGGATCCGGTTCAACGCCGGCTGGCTCTCGACGATGGTCGGCGTCCTCGGAACGACGATCACCCCGTATCTGTTCTATTGGCAGTCGGCGCTGATGGTCGAAGAAGAGAAGGAGACAGGGAACTCGACGATCGCGCAGAGACGCGGCACCGACGAAGCCGCATTGAAAACGATGCACGCCGACGTAAACGCCGGGATGATCTTTTCGAATCTCGTCGCGTTCTTCATCATCGTTACGACGGCGGCGACGCTGGGCTCCGCGGGGCGACACGATATCGCTACGGCCCAGCAGGCCGCCGAGGCGCTGCGCCCGCTGGCCGGCAAGTTCGCCGAGCTGCTCTTCGCGCTGGGCATGATCGGAACGGGAGCGCTTGCGGTGCCGGTGCTCGCGACGTCGTCGGCCTACGTTGCGGCCGAAACCTTTCGCTTCCGCGAGGGGCTGAGCGAAAAGGTCCGGCGCGCGCCGCGCTTCTACGCGATCATCGCGGTGGGCGTGCTCGTGGGAATCACGATGAACCTGCTGCGCGTTGACGCGATCAAGGCGCTCTACTGGTCGGCGATTCTCAACGGCGTTGCCGCGGTTCCCCTGCTCGCGGTGATCGTGTCGCTCGCCTCGAGCCGCAAGGTGATGGGCGAGTGGATCAGCTCGCCGCTGGCCCGCGCGTGGGGCTGGGCGACCTTCGCGCTGATGGGAGGCGCGACGGCCGGCATGTTCTACTTCATGGCTCGCGCCTCGTAACGTAACAACGACCGCCGCATTGCTGCGACGGCCGCTGCGCGTTTTTCGCTAGAGCGAAGGTCGTCTAGAAGGCCGTGATTCCGTTGGGCGTTCCGTTACCGGTCGGCCCGTCGTAGCCGGGTTCGGCGTTGCACAGGTACTTGTGCTTGCACTTCGTCCCATTGCTGCCGGCGGTCACGTCGTTGAGCGAGGCGCCCTGCTGGTAGAGCGACTCCGCCGCGTCGAGGCTCGTTTCGTTACCCGCAAGCGCGTAGATCGAAGCGATGATCGGCGACGAGACGCTCGTTCCGCCGATGACTCCCCAGCCTCCGTTTTGATAGGAGTCGTAGACCGCAACGCCGGTCGCCGGGTTTGCGTCGGCGGCGACGTCGTTCATCGTGCGCCAGGGACAGCTCTTACGATCGTGCTGCCACGTCGGTTTCGGACGCGTGAGCACGCAGCCGCTGCCGGTGCCGCTCCACACGGTCTCCGCCCAGCCACGGCTATCCGACGAGGTGGTCAGCGTCGTGCCGCCGACGGCGACGACGGAGTCGAACCCGGCGGGCATCGCAACCTTGTAGCCGTAGTCGCCGGCTGCCGCGGTGATGATGTGACCGGGGTGATGGTAGAAGCGGCCGCCGATCGGCGACTTGTCTTTCGGCGCGCCGTAGCTATTGCTCACCGCGTCGGCGTGCATGATCTTGACCGCGGTGTTGACCGATTTGCCGAGATCCATGAGGCTGTTGCTGCTGGCCTCGACGAGCACGACCTTGCAGTTCGGGCAGATCGCCGAAACCATGTCAACGTCGAGCGACTCTTCCACCGCCCAACTGGCGTTGGCGGTCGGGTAGTTACTCGCTTGCCCTTTCTCGTTGACCTTTTGGAAGCACGAGTTGGACGTACCGCAGGTCGGCAGTGCGAACTCCGAGCGGTAAGTGGCGAGATCGCTCGCCGCGTTGGGATCGTCGTACGCGTCGACGACGGCGACGGTCTGGCCCGAGCCGGCCGTCGTTGAGGGCAGGTTGTACGCCGACTGCAGCTGAGTGGGACCGTAACCGCTGACGTCGCCGTGGACGTCGGTGCGGATGAGCGCCAGGCACTCCGCATAACCGTCCTTGGCGATCGCCGGGCACGCGCGCACGACGTTGGGCTGGTACGGGTACTTGTACGCCGAGTCTACGGGTTTTGCGGCCGCTGCGGCCGGTGCCATGGCGTTCGACGGCACGTTATTGGCGCCGCAGGCCGTCATTGAGACGACGAGTGCCGCCAGGCTTGTGAAATGTAGAAATTTACGCAAAGGGGAACCTCCGCAATAGTGGGGTAGCGCCGGGGAGATTGCCGGTCGCGCGCGGCGGCTCCTCGTGGCCGCGAGAGGAAAGGGGCTACGCGAGGGCAGACTGGCCCCGTGTGCAGCCGCTCCTCGATGGGCCCGCTTCCCTCAGAGAACCGTCCGAGCAGCTCGCGTTTTGGCTCACGGGCCTCTGCGCGTTTCCGGCGGCGCTGCTGATCGGCTACGTGCTCCACGAATCGATCGGCGCTTCGCAGGTGGCGCTCTTCGTCGTCATCGCCATGCTCTACGTGACGCTCGCGCGCGGACGGCTGCTCGGCTCGAGCGTTCGCATCAATCGACAGCAGTACCCGCGCGTCTTCTCGATTGTCAGCGATGCGTGCGCGGCGCTCGAGATCCCGATGCCGATGATCTTCGTTCGCGAGGACAACTACGTTCCCGCCGTAGCTCTGGGATTCGGCGTGCCGTACTCGCTGGTGCTCTCGAGCCACTGGATCGAGCTGTTCTCCGACGACGAACTGGCGTTCATGATCGGGCGCGAGCTCGGACACATCGCGGCCGGTCATACGCGCTTTCATTCGCTGCTCAGCGTGAACGGCAACGAGAATCCGCTGATCTCGCTGATCTTCGGCGCGTGGCTGCGGCGCTGCGCCCTCACGTGCGACAAGGTCGGTCTTCTCTGTTGCGGCTCGCTCGACGCTGCGATCCGCGCGCTGGGTATTGCGTCGTTCCACGAATTCGGCCGCAAGGTCAACTACGAGGCCTTCGCCGCGCAGCAGTCGGAGATCGCCAACGACTCCGTGCTGCGCTGGGGCGAGTGGCTCAGCGGCGAACCCTACGCAACGCGCCGCATCGCTTCGCTGCGCCGCTTCATCACGTCGTCGCTCTATTTGGATGCGCACGCGTGGTTCGTGCGCGAGCGTTCGGAGCCGCCGCCCGCGCTGGCCGCTCCCGGGGAGGCGCGCGTCACGACTCGCGATTGCGCCGGTTGGTGGCGCCGGTTTGCGGCATGGGCCATCGACGCCGTCATCGTCGGCGCGATCATCACGTCGTTCGGCGGGTCGGTCGCGCCCGTAGTGGTCGAGCGCACCTCGGCAAAGCACGCGCGCCCCGCGGCGACACAGCCAGCGGCAACACAACAGGCGGCGACCGCCGAGCCATCGCCCGAGGTGACGGTTGGGCCGCTGGCCTTCTCGAATCGCCGCGTCGCGATGAGGGTGGGCGGCTACGAGATGCCGCTTTCGATTGCGGTGCTGAGCGACTTTGCCGCGTCGGTGGTCGGGCGGCTCGGGTTCACCTTCTGGTTCCCCGTCTATCTTGGAGTGCTCGTGATCGTCGCGGGACAGACGTTCGGCATGCTGATCGCCGGTTTAAAGGTCGTCACGACGGATTTTCGCAAGCCCGGCATTACCCGGACGATCGCACGCTACTTGATCGCGGGATTACTCTGGTGGCTGATAGCCGCGTTGAGCCTCGTGTGGCGGCGCGTGCTGCTCCACGATCGCTGGACCGGTACGCGCTTGGTCAAGGTCGAGCGCGTCGTGCTGCGCGCTACGGGCCTGCCTCCGACGTAACGGTCAGGCGAACGGCGGCCGTTCCCGAGATCACGTGCCCGACTGCGGCGTTCGCGCTCACCGAGTCGATCTGCAGCCGGCCGACGTTCTCGTCGACGTGCAGCGTCGCGTGCGTCGTGGGATCGATCAGCGATTTGCTCTTGACGATCGCGAACGTCTGACCGATTTGCACCCCGGCGTTGGCGCCGATGTTGATGATGACGCTGCGTCCGTCGATCGCCGCGATGTGGCCGCTGAGCACCGCCGCCGCGGGGCCGGAGTTGAAACGGCTGGGATCGATCGATGAGGCAATCTTGGCCGCCTCGTCGTCGATGAGGTGCCCCATATCGCTATTGACGAACTGCTCGTTGCTGTACGAACCGGCAGTATAGCCGGTAAAACCGCCCGCGTTCCATGAGGTTCCCGAGCGGGTCTCTTCGTCGGAGAAGCTCTGCACGATCTGTCCCGTTCGCGCGTCGATCACCCGCACGGCGACCTTGATCGTCACCCGGTGCGTCGAGACGCTTCCCGCCGCAGCGGCGAACGGCCCCGGCAGAAAACTGCCGGCGCTCGCGCCGCTGGCACCGGTTTGATCGAGCTGCAGGACGTTGCCCGTGATCAGATAGTGCGCGCCGACGAGCTTGCCGGCGCTCACGGCGGTCGCCGGATCGACTTCACCGCTCGCTGCCAACTGGTGCTCGCCGAGCGTCGAGCTCAAATGCGAGCGATCGACGACGTTGAACCGTCCGTCGTTGACCATCCGGTCCGTGAGCAGATCGCTCAACGCGATGCCCGGCTGGAAGTTGCCGTACCAGTCCGACGTGAGGCCGTGCGTCGAGAAATCGAGCACCGCGACCGAGGGCCGAGGTGCCGCCGGCTGCGCCGCGCCGGCGAGCGGAAGGGCGACCATAACGGCTGCCACGAGGAAACTTAGCAAGCGTCCCATCGCCATATTATGCCACATTTCGCTGCCCCGCGGGTATTCTCGGGGAGAGTGTGCGGTAGGTTCACGTTGACCAAGCCCCAGGGAGTGCCGGCGGCCTTCCCCCAGTTTCGCTATCCCGAGTTTAGCGAGACGCGGCTTCCGCGTTACAACATCGCGCCGACTCAACCCGTGCTCGGAGTTCGCAACGACGGCCGCAATACCGTGGAGGAGATGCGCTGGGGCGTGCGCGGACGCATCAACATTCGCGCCGAGTCCCTTGCCGCACGGCGCAATCCCGTGCGGCATCGCTGCATCGAGTTCGCCGATGGCTTCTACGAATGGCGCGACCGGCGGCCGTACTACTTCACGCTACGCTCGAAGGCGCCGTTCGCATTCGCGGGACTCTGGGAGACTGGCGACGGCATCGCCTCCTGCGACATCGTCACCTGCCGTCCCAACGCACTCGTTTGCCCGGTGCACGATCGCATGCCGGTGTTGCTGGCGCCGGAGAGCATCGAACTGTGGCTCGACCCTGCGCCGTTGCCGCCGGAGGTTGCCGCATCGTTGCTGCGGCCTTACGATGCCGCGCTCATGGAAGTGCGCGAAGTCTCTCGACGCGTCAACGACGCGACCTACGATGCGGTAGACGCGCTCGGCGCTCCCGACCCGCGTTTGCTCTGAATGAGCACGATGCCGGTAGCCACCAAGAACGCCGCCGCCGGAATCGCGCCGATGATTCCCGGCGCCGGTCCCCCGGGCGCCATGGGACCATAGGCAAAGAAGATCGAGAGCGTCGCGATTGCGGCCCCGGCGGCGGCGACGTATCCCAGCGTCGCCAGCCATCGCGGCGCCGAGTCGTGGCGGCGCATGCTGTGCGCCGCGGCAAAGAGAAAGATCGCGACCGGTCCATAGCCGAGGCCGTTCTGCACGAAAACAAACGCGTCGTAAATTCCGACAAGAGCGTTGTCTTGGAAGGTTTCGGGCGGAAGATAGAAGGCGGCGCTCTGGAGCATCGCCGCCCACAGGGATGTCGCAACCATGAGCAGTCCGGCGATCAAAGCAAACGTCGGCAGCCCCTCTTGCCGCCCCGGCGCGAACGTCAGGAAGCTGCGCAGGCCCACCAAAAACCACAAGAAGAAGGCCGCCGCGGGAAAGGTGAGCCAGGCTGCCCAGAGGAGCGTGAAGCGCTTCGCGTCGATTGCCAACGCCGCGTCGGAGGCTTTCATTTCGATGGACGGCATCGAGGTCGTGAGAAACGTCGCCACGATCAACAGCGCGACGTAACAGAGCACCGACCAGCCGGCCGACCGTTCCGCATGCACGTTTTCCATGCGGCTAGGTCATGCCAAAACTCCAGGCGATTCCTTCCTTCGAGTGCGCTCCTAAAGGCCGTAGTACTTGAACGCCGGCCACATTGCCGCCAGCGGGACGCGTGGCTGCGTGCAGAGATAGACCGGCAACGGTCCCTCGAGCATCCAGCGATACTCGTTGGTATAAAGCGCGATTTGGCGGACGCTCCCGAACCACCGGAGCAGGAGGTGGTAGTCGGTCGCGCCCACGGCGAGGACGGAGTCGCCGCTATAGCCGCGCGTTCCCCAGAGGTAGTAGTTGTTGTTCGGGCTGATCACCGGCGGCAACCCGTAGCGCGGGCCGTAGTAGTCGAGTGCGCCGGCGTACGCGTAGCGGTCGGCGAAGACGGCCGTTTTTTCCCGTTGCGCCGGCGGCAGCGACCGATAGGCGGCGGCAACGGTTTGCGTCATCCGCGGCCAGCCCAACTGATCGGCGAACATCGGGTTGATGAGATGACTCTTGTCGTCGGGGAGTGCGGGGCGGCTCAAACCGATGTCGCGTTCGTACGCCATATAGGCCGGAAGGGTCAGGATCGGCAGCGAGAGCGGCAGCATCGGCAGGCCCGCAACGACGACCGCCGCGAGCAACGCCCCACGCAGCGCCGCCGGCCTCACCGCCAGCGCGCGCTCGATGGCGACGGCGCCCGCGGCGAAGAGCGCGGGATAGAGGCCTTGGATATAGTAGCCGCGCCCGATCGTCCAGATCAGCACGCCGAGCAGCAGAAGATACGCGATGGTCAGATAGCGGTACGGGCGCTCGCGCCACAGCCAGACGAGCCCCCAGATCCAAATCGGCGAGAAGAACGGATTCTGATATGCAAACTGCAGCCCCAGCATGAAGAGCGCGTTGGTCCAGCGATTGGGGGATTCGTCGGCCATACCGTTGGCCAGGGCGTGGCGGTTGAGCTGGTCGTTGTGGAGTACTTCGAGCATCGGAAAGCCGTGGGATACCTGCCAGATTGCGTTCGGCGCGACCAGCAGGGCGACGAGCCCGACGCCGGCGGCGAACCAACGAGATCGCAAAAGGCTTCCGTGGCCGCCCAGCAGCATCGCCACGGCGAGCGCGACGGCGCAGGCGGCGATGGAGTACTTCGAATAGAGTCCCACGGTGACGACCAGCGCGATCGGAATGTAGAGCCGAGCGTCGCGCGTCTTGACCAGACGTATCGTCAGGTAGATCAACGCGGTCCATGCCGCAGGAGAGAGCAACTCGGTCGACAGGCCGTAGGCGATGCCGATCAATCCGGGATCGAGGACGATCGCCAATCCCGTCAGCGTCTGCGCGAAACCGCGGCCGCCGAACTCGCGCGCGATCGCGCATCCGAGCAACACCGTAACGCCGCATAGCACGGCGCCGAAGGCGCGCAGCATCCAGACGGGGTAGCCCCACGGCGCGGTCAGTGCGGTGAGGAACGGAACGAGAGGCGGCTGGTCAACGTAGCCCCAGGCCAAATGCTTCGCGCAGTCGATGAAGTACAGCTCGTCGCGGTAGTATCCGAAACGATGGCAGAAGGCGAGGTGCACGGCGACGGTACCCAGCGCGAGAACGTAAGCGCTGGCAGAGAGCCGAGGCCTCATGAAGAGGCGGTGGTCGTTTGCGATCCTGCGAGCAGCAGTTGGCTAATGCAAAGGCCCACGAGCCCGGCTTCGACGATGGAACCGAAGACGAAGCTCGCATCCCACCAGGTTCCACCAAACATTGGAGCCGCAAAGGCGAAGTACGCGGCGAAGTAGGCTGCGGGCACCACGAATCCCAGCATGCGGAATGCGTTGGGATTGCGGGGGCCGGGGCGCAGCTTGGCGATCAGGAGATCGCCTGCAGCGCCGGCTGCGATCGAGGCAAGCACGATGAGCGCCAGCTCTCCGAGATCGGTGGCCAGCTCGCCGGCGATCCACAGCTTCTCGACGACGCATAGGAGCACGAGGGCTCCTACGAACAGGCGCCGCCGCAGCACGAGATAGAGAATCGCCGCCGATAGCAGTACGCTCTGCCAAACGACGATCGCGATCTCGAGCGCCTGACGATAATAGAGGATCACGGAGAGCACGAACTGCTCGTTGGGGAAGCGCCCTTGGGGCAGCGGCGCGTCGCGTAGCAGCGCCTCGGGATAGAAGCCGTACTGCGTGATGAACTGAATGATCTCAAAGGCGAGCCCCAGCGATATCAGCATCGGCAGCTGCTGCAGCAGCGACGAAGCGTTGGGCCGAGCGAACGCGCTGCGAACCGGACCGGTGATCAGTAAGAACAAGCCCGTGAGCAGGAAGAGATGCGGGGGACTCAAGAGCAGATCGAACTGATGCTCGAACCCGAAGACCGCGTGCCAGGCCATGTCGAGAGCCCCGCCGAGCAGCAGCGCCGCGACGCCGAAAACGCTCTGCGCGTACCCTGCCGGTACTGCCCTCCAGAACGAGCTGCCTGGACGATGGTTCTTCCAGATGGTGACGCCGAGGACCGCCGCGGCGAAGACGGCTCCGCTATACATGGTCATGTGCCAGGGATTGAAGAACGATTCCACCGCAAGGAATAGGTGCTGGTGTGCGTCGATAAAGAGCCCGCTGATGATCCAGAGACCTGCAAAGGCTATGAGCCAATCGAGTCGGCTCGGCGTTCCCGTCTCGACGACGAGGTCAAGGCGGGGAAGGGCAGGCCTGACCTCAGCGGGAGAGGAAAGCAAATCCATCAGCTTCATTTACCGGCCGTTATGCTTCGACTCTCCTCGAAATCTTTCCTTAGCACTCTTCTAACGTTATCGGCCGGAGCGCTCTGCGCTGCGACGGGCTGTTCGGCCAGACCGGTTGCGGTACCGCCGAATCTCGTGGTTTCGAGCCGGGTGCCGCAGGCTATGCCCGCCGCGCCCTTTGCGAAACCGAACGATCCTCCGCGCATCGTCCGCATCTGGTTCTCGACCCTCACGCTGCGCCCCGGGAGCTGGTTCGACGGCACGATCGTCGGCAGCACGAACGTCGCCTCCGTCGAGGTGCGCACGGCGTCGTTTTCGATCAACAGCACCCAGGTGGCACCCGGCATCTATCACTTTCACATGCGGGTGCTCGAGCTGCCGCCCTTCTCGCGCCGCCACTGGTATGAACTGTTCATCATCGCGCGCAATACGCCGGGCCAGGAGGAGACCGAAGAAGCTCCGCTGCGCGTCGAATAGGTGACGCAGGTGAATCGCGCCGGTTTTCTGCGCGCCGGCGCCGGAGCGCTGGCGGTCGCGTCGCTGCGATGGCCGGCGCGGCGCGCGAGCGCCCGCGAGCCGGTCGACGTTACGCTGCGTTCGGCGCCTCTGCGCGACGGTCTGGCGTACAACGGTACGATTCCCGGACCGCTGCTGCGCGTGGCGCACGGCCAGCGGATCCGCGTGCGCTACGTTAGCGGCGTCGAGGTGCCGACGAGCGTTCATTGGCACGGCCTGCTGCTGCCCAACGATATGGATGGCGTCGCCGGCCTCACGCAAGCCGCCGTGCATCGCGGGGGCGAGTACGTTTACGATTTCGTCGCGGGACCGTCCGGCACGCGCTGGTACCACGATCACGCGTTTCAACTCGGCATGGCACGCGGACTCTTCGGCATGTTCGTCGTCGAGGATCCCAACGAAGAAGCCGCCGACGCCGAGTTCGCGCTCGTGTTTCACGACGTTCCCGTTTGGAGCTCGATCGAAGCCGCGCTGCGCGGTATGGGTACCGCACCGATGAGCGACCCCATGGGCTCTCCGGAGATCATGCAGATGGCCGGCGGGAAGATGGGAGACGAGGTGGCGTACGCCGCGCACTGCATCAACGGCGCCAGCTATCCCAACGTCAAGAAACTCGCGGTGCGACTGGGGCAGCGCGTTCGTCTGCGCCTGCTCAACGCGAGCCCGACGCTGACGCGCTACGTGCGCCTGGCCGGTCATTCGCTTACCGTCACCCATGCCGACGGCAACGCGCTGGCCGCACCGGTGGAGGTGGACGCGTTGCGCATCGCCACGGGCGAACGCTACGACGCGATCATCGTGGTGCGCGACCCGGGAGCGTTCCTGCTCGAGGGCGTCGGAGGCGATCCGCTTGCGTCACAGCAGGCGCTAGTCGTCTGCACCGAAGGCATGGAGAACGCACCGCCGCTGCGCGCGTCGCCGATGCTCGAAGGCGCGCGGGTCTTCAGCTACGAACTGGCGGGCGGGATTGCGGCGGCGGCGCACGCCGTGCCGCCGGACTTCGAGATGACGCTGGGTGGGGGCGGCTGGAAGAATCCACGCTGGACGATCGACGACCGCGTGTGGCCCCAGACGCCGAAGCTTCGCGTGCGGCGGGGACAAGTCGTGACGCTGCGATTTCGCAATACCAGTGAGATGGACCACCCGATGCATTTGCACGGTCACATTTTCGCGCTCACCGAGGTCGACGGAAAGAGCCTTCTGCGGCCGCTCTCCAAAGACGTGGTCCTGGTTGCGGCCAACGGCGGCACGGTCACGTGGCGGTTCGTCGCCGACGCGCCCGCGGGTCGTTGGCTGCTGCATTGCCACAACGAGGTGCACATGGTGGACGGAATGATGAGCGAGCTGGTCTACGTTTCGTGAGATTCATTGCGTAGCGCGACGGCGTGCGTAAACTCGGCGCCGAAGAGCGCGATCTGCGCCGAATAGTTCGCCCAGAGCAGAAAGACGACGAGCGAGCCGAAGGCGCCGTACGCCGAGGTAACGCCCGCGCGCCCGAGGTACCAGCCCAGCAAGAACTGGCCCACGACGAAGAGCAGCGACGTCAGCCCGGCGCCGAGCCAAACGTCACGGGCGCGGATTCGCCGATCCGGCAGATATGCGAAGATCGCGGCAAAGAGCAGCCACGCCACGATCAACGAGAGTACGGCGTCGCCGGCCTTCGTGAGCGCGGCGGTCCCGGCGAAGAGGCGCGGCAGGTTCGCGATTGCCACGGCGAGCAGCGCGTTGACGAGCACGGTAAGCATCAGTAGCCCAGCGACGGCGAGCACGATCGCGAAGCCGAAAACGCGGCGCCGCAGCGTCTGCCGCAGGCCGGTCTTTTTCGGCGGCACGTCCCAGATGGTATTGAGCGCGAACTGCAGCGAACTGAAGAGCCCCAGCGCGCCCAGCAAGAAGAGCGCCCAGCCGAGGATCTGCGCGACCGGCGATCCCCGCCGCTGCCCGGCCGTGGCGTCAACGATCTGCCGCACGGCCGCGGCCCCCGCCTCGGGCATGTGGCCGTAGATCGCCTGCTGGACCCCGCGATCGTTGTGAAGGAAGAATCCGGCGATCTCGACGACGACGATGATCAGCGGCGCGACCGCGAAGGCCGCAAAGTACGCCAGGGCCGCGGCGAGCCACTGCGCGTTGTGCCGCTGGTAACTCGCCCACGACTCTTTGAACAGCGAGACGAAGGTGGCCGCGCTCATTGACCGATGGTGTACCCGAGCGCGCGGCGGCGTCAACCACGGTCCCGGTGCCGCACTCGAGAACGGGATCCCCCAGACACAGCTACCCTCGCCCGGCAGCGCGACACCTCAGACCGTGTACGCAGATCGTAGCGGCGAGGCATGAAGAAAGCGTGAAGGATTCGCCTGCGGTCTTCCCGGAGCACGACGGCATGCCGAAATTGCGCGCTCGGCTCGCGCTCTTCGTTGCGCTCGAGTCCGCCGCGGCGTGTGCCGGCGCCTCCCGCGGTGATCCCGGCGCCGAAGTGGCGCCCCTGGCACGCCACGTCGCCAGCTCGGGCAGCGTCGCCAACGCATACGACTTCCTGCGACTCATGATGGACAAGTACGCCAAGGGTTCGACGACGCGGCTCGTGCAGAGCTTCGACGGCGGACCGCTGGCGCATTTCACCGATGCCGTTACCTACGACGACGCGCTCTTCGTCAACGCGATGCTGGGCCAAGGATCCTCCGATGACGTCGAGCGCGGCGAGGTCGTCGGCAACGCCTTTCTCTACGTGCAGGCGCACGACGCGGCCGGCGACGGCCGCTTGCGCGCGGCCTACGGCCCGAGACCGCTGCGCGATCCCGGCGACGTCAAGGTCAACGACGACACGAGCGACGTGGGGAACATGGCCTGGGTGGGGCAGGCCCTCGTGCAGCTCTACGCAAGGACGTCGAACCCGGCGTATCTCACCGGCGCGACCGCGATCGCCAACTGGCTCCAGAAGAACGCGTACGACACGCGCGGCAGCGGAGGGTACACCGGCGGTTACACCGCCGGCGGGAAGAAGATCGCCTGGAAGTCGACCGAGCACAACATCGACGTCTACGCTTTCTTCACGATGCTCGCCGCCGAGTCACAGAGCTCGCGGTGGTCGACGGACGCCGCGTGGGCGCGAAGCTTCGTCACCTCAATGTGGGATCGGCGCGACGGCCGGTTCTACGTGGGTACCGGCAACGACGGCGAGACTCCCAACAAATCCTTCAAACCCGAAGACGTGAACTCGTGGAGCTACCTGGCTTTCGAGAATCCGAAATGGGCCGCCGCGCCCAGCTGGGACGTGACCAATCTTTCGGTCACCAAGGACGGTTTTAGCGGCGTGAGCTTCTGTAGCGGCGACCGCTCCGGCGTCTGGTTCGAAGGAACCGCTCACCTCGCCGATGCGCTCGAAAGCCGCAACGCCTCGGGCGATCCGGGGGAAGCCCAGACCTATTTGGACGACGTGGCCTACGCGCAGACCAACGGGCCCAACGGCGACGGACTCGGCATCATCGCGGCGTCGAAGAACGGCTTGAGCGACTGCGACGGCGATAAGTACTTTGCTTCGCTGCACGTCGGCGCCACCGCATGGTACGTGCTTGCGTCCGGCGCATTCGATCCTTTTCTGCTGCTCTCGTCTTCACGTATGGAGGCTCCACGATGACCGGGTTAGCGCGCGTCCTCTCGTTGCTCGCCGTGGTCGCGCTCGAGCTGCCGCTATTCTGCGGCGGCGCCCCAGCCGCGACGGCAACGGCAACGCGCTCCGGGTTCCCGGCTTGCTCCAGCGGTAAGCCCGGTTCGCGCAAAGCGCGATGGCCGATCAAAACAACGCTGGCCGCAGGCGTCAACCTCACGCCGCTGCGAATCCCGGCCGCCGACATGGCGACCGCACCCGATTTGCTGCTCGAGCAGCGGATATCCGCGCAGCAAGCGTCGTCGTCGAGCGTAACGCTGCACGCGTACTGGGCCGACAACGCGCAAGTGCAACGGGCGCTGACCGGTGAGAAGCCGCCGCCAGGCGCTACGTTCTCGATCAAACTTCCGCAGCTCAGTACCGCAGCGTATCGGGCCGCCTTCGAGGCAGGCCCCAACGGCGAGCGCCCAACGCAGCTGGGTTATCTCATCGCGCAGGCGTACGACGAAACGCGCATCCCAAATCCGGTCACCGTCGACACGAACCCGATTCGTGAGGGAACGATCGTTCAGGTCGACGGCTACGTCTACGCCGTCGGCTGCGAGACCGATCGAGACTATCACATCGACGTCGTCGCATCGCCGGACAATCCTAGCGGGGCAGTCTGTTTCGTTGCCGAGATACCGCTGCCGGCCTACATCCCCAGTGCCCGGTTGGCCGGCTACCTCACGCGGGCACGAACCGCCGGCGCGTCGCTGAAGCCGAAAGAGCACGTGCGGCTCACGGGTCAGTTCTTTTACGACGCGTGGCACATGCCGAGCACGCAAGCCGGGCTCAACGCCGATCCCGGAGGCGGGCGCGGCAAATCCAGCTGTGCCGGCACGCTCTGGGAGATCCACCCCGTAATTTCGGTGCAGCCCCTGTCACCCTGACCCGCCCCTCTCGATGCGCTGGGGATTTCAAATTCGCTCGGGGTGGCGGGGCGAGTGCCAGGCTGCTGGCACTGGCGGCCGATACGTTGGCCGCATGGAGCACGAACGATATTGCGTGATCGACGTCGAGACGACGGGGTTTAGCCCCGTGCGCGATCGGATCGTCGAGGTGGCATGCGCGTTGGTCGAAGGGCATCGGGTCGTCGACCGTTGGGCGACCCTCGTCGACCCCGAGATGCCAATTCCACCGGTTGCGACCGCGGTCCACGGGATTACCGACGCGATGGTAGCGGGCGCGCCAAGGGCGAGCGATGCGCTGCGGCACGTGCGCCGCTGGTGCGCCGGGCGCACGCCTGCAGCGCATTGCGCGAACTTCGATCTCGCATTCGTCGGGCCGTCGGTCGCTCGCAGCGGCCTTTGCACGATGCGACTGGCTCGCGCGCTCTTCCCCGAAGCGCCGAATCACAAGAATCAGACGCTGCGCAGCTTTCTTAGTATCGATCGCGAAGCCGGAGAGACTTTCGAGGCGCATCGCGCGCTCGGCGACGCCGTCGTGAGCGCGCACGTGCTCATCGCCTGCTGTCGCCGCTTTCGCGCGCGTGGCGGCGCCGAGTCGTGGCGGCACTTCATTCGTGAGAAGGCCTTCGTAAGCGTTTAGCAGAGCTTCCCTGAGGGTTTAACGCGTGGGGCGGCGGGGAAACGTAGAACCCGGGGGGTTGCGGCCTTTTCGTCTATGGCTAATCATCGTAGCTCAGTGATCTCGTGAGCGTTACCGGCGATTGGCAGGCCTCGCCGGTCGGGCCGCCCTCGGCGTGGCCGCAGACGCTGCGCAACGCGCTGAGCATCATGAGCCAGTCCCGCTTCCCCATGGTCGTAATGTGGGGACCGCGGCTCGCCATGTTATACAACCCGAGCTACGCGCCGATGCTGGGCAGCAAGCACCCGTGGGCGATGGGTCGTCCGGTTGAACGAAGTATGGCCGGAGATCTGGGAAACGATCGGCCCGATGTTCGATGGCGTTCTGCGCGGCGACGGCGCAACGTTTAGCGAAGACCTTCTGCTCCCGCTGGCGCGCAACGGCTTCCTCGAAGAGTGTTACTTCACGTTTTCATTCAGTCCGATCGTTGACGGCACCGAGATCGGAGGCATCTTCTGCGCGGTCGTCGAGACGAGCCGGAAAGTGATAGCGGAGCGCCGTCTGCGCGTGCTGCACGCACTCGAATCGCGCTCCCTCCGTGAAGTAACGGCCGAGAGCCACGTCGACATTCCGTTCTCGCGGCTCTATCTCGGCAACGGGGCGGAGTTTAGCGTGCGCGAAAGCTCGGGGCCGCCGGCAGCTGCGAACGAAGCGTGGCCGATCGCGGAGGTCGCGCACGCGCGCTGCGCGCAGGTGGTCGAGAGCCCGATCGCTGCGACCGCGACGCTCGCTGCGCCGCTTCCCATCGCGACCGCACCGGTCGAATCGGCGATCGTTCTGCCCCTGGCTGCCGCCGGGACGCGCAACCCGATCGGCGCGCTCGTGGTCGGACTCTCGCCGTTCTCGGCCCTCGACGACGAGTATCGCCGCTTTCTCGAACTCATCTCCGCGCGCATCGCTGCGGAGATCGCGGCCGCGCCGGTGATGGAGAACGAACGCGCGCTGCGCACGCTCTCCGACGTCGTGCCGCAGATCATCTGCACGGCCGGCCCTGACGGCAACGCCGAGTATTTCAACCACCGCTGGTTCGAGTTCACCGGTTTGAGCGAGGCCGAGACCTTCGAAGGCGAAGGCTGGCGCAACGCGATTCACCCCGACGATCGCGAGTCGTTCGAGGAGGCCTGGCGCGCGGCGGCGCGCGAAGGCAGCGACTTCGCAACCGAAGCGCGCATTCGCGGGCGCGACAAGGAGTACGTCTGGTTTCTGATGCGGGCGGTCGCGCTGCGAGATGCGGCGGGCGAGCTCGTGCGCCTCTTTTGCACGGCTACGGACATCGACGAACGCAAACGGCACGAAGAGCGCGAGGCGTTCTCCGCGCACGTCAGCGACGTGCTCAGCTCGACGCTCGACGCGCGTGCGCTGCTGCAAAAGGTCACCGAGCTGTGCGTACCGGCGTTCGCGGATTGGTGCCAGCTGCAGTCGCTCTCGTCCGACGACGAGCTGACGGTCGAAGCCGTGCGCCATCGCGACCCAAAGCTGCAGGAAAGGCTCGAGAGCCTGGTCGGACGCAGCGTCGTCGCGATGGCAGGTGCCGTATTCGGCTCGCCGCACGTGTTGCGAAACGAGCAGAGCCTGGTGCTCGATCACGCGGCTACGGTGCGCGCCGTCGCCGAAAACGTTCCCGATGCCGGCGATCGCGCCGTCTACGAAGCGGCGGGGCTGGGGACCGCCTTGATCGTGCCGCTCGTCGCACGCGGTCGCACGCGTGGCACGCTGCACCTGGTCAACGCCGATCCGGCATCTCCGCGTTCCGGGATCAGCGTCGAGATCGCCGAGGAGCTAGCACGCCGTGCGGCACTGGCGATCGACAACTCGCGGCTTTACGAGCGCGAGCACCGCGTGGCGACGGCGCTGCAGCACGCGATGCTTCCCGCCAAGCTCCCGTCGCACCCGAAGATCGAGCTGAGCTACGCGTATCGGCCTGCCGAGCGCGAATCGCGCGTCGGCGGCGACTGGTACGACGCATTCGGGCTCTCGAACGGGCGGATGGCGATCTCGATCGGCGACGTCGCCGGTCACGGGCTCGAAGCGTCGGTCGCGATGAACGAAGCGCGGCAAGCGCTGCGGCTCTCCGCCTTGGAAGGGCTCTCTCCCGCACAGACGCTGCGGCGCGCGAACGCGGCGCTGATGCTCGACGAAGAGCCCCCGATGATCACGGCGATCTACGGGGTGATCGACCCCGAGCGCTCGACGTTTCGCTACTCGTGCGCGGGCCATCCGTCGCCGGCGCTGGCACCGTTCCTCGGCAGCGCGCGTTACATCGAAGGCGGCGGCATTCCCCTGGGCGTCGAGCGCGACGCGCAGTTTCCGTCGCGCGAGGTGAGCCTGCTTCCGTTCTCCACGCTATTGCTCTACACCGACGGCCTCATCGAGTTCGATCGCAATCTCGAGCGCGAGAGCGCGCGATTGCTCGACGCTCTCAACGCTCGCGTGCACGACATGAGCTCGGACGGCGCCGGCGCGCTGGTTCGCAACGTTCTCAACAATCGGCAGATCGACGACATCGCCGTGCTCGCCGCGACGATCTTTCCCTTGCAGTCCATTCCCATCGAGATCAAACTTCCGGCCTCGCCGTCGTCGGCGACGATCGTTCGCCGCTTCGTCTCACGCTACGCGCGTGTGGCGCAGCTC
This sequence comes from Vulcanimicrobiota bacterium, assembly GCA_963844705.1. Lineage (GTDB taxonomy): Bacteria > Vulcanimicrobiota > Vulcanimicrobiia > Vulcanimicrobiales > Vulcanimicrobiaceae > Cybelea. The sequence continues at coordinate 189,736 of CAWJPI010000002.1, forward strand.
GGGGCGGAGCGCTCGTTCGATCTCGTGATCGCGGTGGGCGAGGCCGTCGCCAACGCGGTCGAGCACGCGTATCGCGGCGGAGAAGGGGCGTTCGTTCTGCGCCTGGATTATCGCGACGGCGACGTGATCGGCGAGGTGGAAGACGTCGGCACGTGGCGCGAGGGCCGGCCGAACCCCGAGCGCGGGCGCGGTCTCTCGATCCTACGCGCCGCCACGCGGCGCTTCGAGGTCCATCGCGGCAGCGGCGGCACGACCGTCACCTTCGCTATCTAAAAGCGCGAGACCGCGGGTCGCGAGCTCCTCGAACGCACAGAGAAGATTGGCCAGCGCCATCTCTTCGGGCGAGCGGCACGAGATGTCGAGCAGCCGCGGGCTGCAGACGAGGATGCTGGCGGCTCGCGCGCGAGAGATTGCCACGTTGAAGCGATTGCGCTCGAAAAGGAACTCCATGTCGCGCGGCACGTCCTCGCCGCTCGACGTCGCCATCGAATAGAAGACGACGGCCGCCTCCTGTCCCTGAAACTTGTCGACCGTCCCCACGGGAACGTCGAAGCCGTCGCGCGCGAGCGACGCCGCAATCGTGCGGCGCTGCGCGTTGTAGGGCGTCACGACGATGATATTGCGCTCGTAAGGGTAGATGCGCGCGATCGCTTCGACAATCGCTGCGGCCTCGTCCGGCGAGCTGGAACTATTGCCCGCGTGCTCGACCGGCGCGAAATAGAGGCCGGCCAAGTCCTGCGATCCCACGCGAACGCGGTGTTCGCGCGCTTTCTCGGATGGCGTAAGGCGGTTTTCATACATCGCGCCGGAAACGAACGCGCAGATTTGCGTCTGCATGCGATAGGTGACGTTCAAAAAGATCCCTCGGTCCTCAGGGATCGTTTGATGGTCGCCAAGCAGGTGCTGCAGGATCGAATCGCCGGCGTGTAGCGGCTGACTTCCTTGGCTCACCTGCGCCAGCTGCGACGGATCGCCCAAGAGCACGACGTTGCGGGCGCAGAGCGAGACCGCGAGCGTGTCGGCAAGCGAGACTTGGCCGGCCTCGTCGATGAAGAGGTAGTCGAACTTTCCGGCAAGCTGCGAGCGCGAGAAGAGCCAGCTCGTGCCGCCCGCGAGCTGATAATCGTCGTCGTCGAAGGATTCGTTGGAGTCCACCGACACGATCATCGCTTTGCCATGCCGCGAGCGGAACTCCGAACCGGCGTTCGCGTTGCTGTACTTGTAACGGCCGCGAAAGACGTCGCCGCGCTCGCTCATGCACGCTTCGACTTTGTGCAGCAGGTTGTGAATCGCCGCGTGACCGGTGCTCGTGACCGCCACGCGCATGCCGCCCCGCAGCAAATCGCAAATCATCTCGGATCCATAGGTGCTCTTGCCGCTTCCCGGCGGCCCTTGAACGAAGAGGTAGCTTTCGTCGAGCCCTTTCGCGACCGCGAGGACGTTGCGCGCGTCCACTTCTGCGGGCTGGATTTTGCGCTCACCGCCGGCCAGGCGCGGCGGCCGCTTGAAGAGCAGGTCGTTCGTCGCTGGATATTCATCGTGCAGCCGGCCGCCGAGGAACGAACGCGCGATGTGCGCGAGTGCGTCTCGCTGCGGCTTGGTTGGGGGTGGTCCGTTGGGGATCACCTCGCGAATCTCGCGGACCTGCTCGAGCGGCAGCTTTGTCTTAATCTGCAGCAGGTTCTTCTCGGTGTCGAGTGCGGTAATCGTCACGCTCTTTTTGATGCGCGGGTCGGTGGCGCCGCCCGGCGACATCTTGTGGTGCTGCTCCGGAAACTCGAACGTGTAAACCTTGCTTTGCTTGACCGACTCCGCCGGGATTTCTTCTCGCAGACGCATGCCGGCGATCGCCTCGCGATCGAACTCCAGCAGACGGTCGAGATTCTCACAGCGGTCGAAGTAGGCCCACCATTGCGGCTTCTCCTCACGCCGATGATACGAAAGCAGGCTCGCGAGGAGGTATCGCGCGCGATGGGCTTCGGTCATTCGCTCGTACTCGGTTTCATTGAGGGGAGGCAGCATGCCGGCGAGCAGGGTGCGCTCCAACTCGCTGCGCTCGTCGTCCTCGGCTTGACTGCCGGAGGCCGCCGGCGTAGGCCGAGGCACGTAGTACGGAAAGTGCGTGCCGAACGTCGTTTCGGCTTCGAGTCGCCGCGCCAGCAGCCACTCGCGTAGCAGGAACGCCGACTGGCAATCATCTTGGTTGTAAGCTTCGATGTCGGCGAGGATGCTTTCGTTGCCGTCGCGCAGCCAGCGCTCGAACATCACGATCGACTCGTCGCCCTTTTTGACGTCGGTCGCCCGCGCGAGATCGTAGAACCGCTCGAGCTTCTTGAGGCTGTATCGTTCCTCGGAGATGACGACGGCCTGGCGCACGACGGTGAAGAGGTCGACGAGCACGTTGTCGCGCAGCAGTGCGTCGACCTCATTCTCGCGCGTGTTGTGCTCCTGCGCGAGGCGGCGCAGCGCCGACTTCTCGTAACTGGCGTAGTGGTAGATGTGCAGATCGGGATGGCGCTGCCGCCGCTCCGTCACGAAATCCACGAAGTCTTCGAACGCGAGCCGCTCGAGCGCGCGCGTCTTTCCCCAGAAGGCGCGAAACCGCGGATCGTCGTCGGGCATCCAGCAGCCGAAGAGATACTCGAGTCCGCGGCCCGGCTCGTAGAGCGGATCGCCCTCCATATCGAAGAAGACGTCGCCATACGCCGGTTGCGGAAGCAGCGCGAAGCCGAGCGGCGGCAGGTGTTCGAGCAGTTCGTAGTGCGCTTCTCTCGTCTCACGGCCGCGCAGTTGCAGCCGCGCTTGGCGCCGCAGTTTAACGAAGGTATCGGGATTCATTCCGGTCGGCCGGTCGTCGTCGCCGACGGCCGCGAGCTGGTCGAGGCGGGCGATGCCCCCGCTTTCCAGCTTGCCGATCTGATCGCGCCGCATCCACGCCACAAGGCTCAAATGGTCGTCGTTCGACGCGTTTGCTCTTGCACGAATCGTTCCAGGCGCAGACGTCGCAGTGCTTGCAGCGCAACGGGTACTCACGCGCGTCGCCAAGCCGGTCGAAATCCTCATCTCCGGCAAATTCCAAAAACGATCGTTTGAGGTGGCGATAGTACGCCATGTAGTCGTTGAGGCGGAAGCGCTGCTCCGAGCCATCGCCGTACACGACGTGGCAGAAATCCGGCATAACGCCCTGCAGGCGGGCGAGGTGTTCGCTGTAGTTGCAGAGCTGCACCAGATAATAGGCTTTGGGGGAGAGTGCGAGCTTCGTGTCCACGACCTCGTAGCCGTATGCGCCCAGCGCCGACGGCCGTTCGACGCGAACGAGAAAATCGGCGTGACCGATGAAGGTGCCGTCGAAGAACGTGGCCTGATAGATCACGCGCACGCCATCGCGCATCGCCTGCAGCGTCCGCCGCTCCGCTTCGAAGTAGGCCTCGATGCCCGCATCGGCTCGCGGGAACTCCTTGACCTCGCCGGGGTGCCGTTCGTGCAGAGCGGCGAGGTGCCGACGCTCGTGCTCTTCGCCTTTGCGCCGCATCAGGTCGCCGCGTTCGTCGGTCGCGTCGGGTTTGAGCAGTTTACGGCGCGCGACCAGCGCCTCCAGCTCGGTTAGCCGTTTGCATTCGAGGTAGTCGTTGAGATCGCTCGCAGAGTAAACGAACCGCCCGTCGAGACGCTGCATGGACGAGGATTGTCATTCGTATGCTCAAAGGGTAAGGCCTTGCCGACCAGCCATCGCCCTTCACCCAAGACCGCGCTGCGTTTCGTGGTCGTCATGGGCGTGGTCAATCTCTTTGCCGACATGACGTACGAAGGTGCGCGCGGCGTTGCCGGCGCCTTCCTCGGGCATCTCGGCGCGAGCGGTCTCGTGGTCGGTGCGGTCGCCGGCGGCGGCGAACTTGCGGGTTATTTGATTCGGTCCGTCAGCGGCGCGATCGCCGATCGCACCGGGCGCCATTGGATCAACGCGTGGGTGGGCTACGCGCTCAACATGCTTTGCGTGCCGGCGCTCGCGCTTGCCGGCAGCTGGCCCGCGGCAGCCGGGCTGCTCGTCGGCGAACGAGTGGGACGCGGCATTCGCAAGCCGGTTATCGCCGTTGCGCTTGCGGAGGCTGGCCGGCAGATCGGTAGCGGACGCGCCTTCGGCTTGAACGAGCTGCTCGATCAGATCGGCGCGACGGCGGGGCCGTTGATCGTCGCCGCGGCGATCGTGCGCGGCGGCTACACGGCTGGCTTCGGGGTGCTGATCGTTCCCGCGCTGATCACGCTGGCGGTACTTAGCGTGGCTGTCTCGGCGGGACGCGGCTTGATTCCCCGCGACCGGGAGGAACCTGCATCGTCGAAGGGCGATCCTGCTGCGCTGCGGCGCTACGCGATCGGCGGTGCGCTCTTTGCAGCGGGCTACGTCGATTTTTCGCTTATTTCGCTCCATTACTCGCGCGATCACGTGATGAATGTTCCGGCAATCGCCGTTTCGTTCGCGATTGCGATGGCGGTCGGGGCGGTCACGTCGCCGATTGCCGGTCATCTCTTCGATAAGCTGGGCAAGTCGATCGTCGGCATCGCGCTCGCCGTCACGGCGCTCGCCTCGCCGTTGGCGTTTCTCGGACGCGGCCCGGCGGCATTCGCCGGCGCGGCGCTGTGGGGAGTGGGCACCGCGGTGCAGGACGCATTGCTGCTCGCGCTCGTCGCGACGGTGGTGGCACGCAGGAGGCGGGCGACGACCTTCGGACTCTACGATCTCGCGTTCGGAATCGCGTGGTTTGCCGGGAGCGTGCTTTGCGGCTTTCTGCTCGATCGGTTGCTCGTGGGACTCGTCGTCTTCTCGATGCTGCTCCAACTTCTTGCGATTCCGTTCTTCCTAGCGAAGCCAGGACCTGACGGCGCTGCGCTGAAAAATATTGGTCGATGAGCTTTCGGCAAGTCGCCGACGAGACCGACTGACGATGAAGAAGTGGGTCGGAAGGATCGGTAGGCGATCGACGATGGGTGCGACCACCGAAGAGCTTCTGACGTTCGACGCACTTTGCCGAAGACTTCCGTACGATTGCCGAAGCAATGCCGCAGCTGGTATGGACCGCGAGCGGCGACGGCACCATCGAGTACTTCAATCAGCGGTGGATCGATTACACGGGCTTCGATCTCGAAGAGTTCCGCCGCCGCGGCACGCAGGTCGGCGTCATCCATCCCGACGAGGTCGATGAAACGTGGCGCCGCTGGAACGACGCGCTGAGTTCGGGCACCCCGTACGAACAAGAGTATCGCCTCCGCCGCGCGAGCGACGGCAGCTACCGGTGGTTTTTGTCGCGCGCGATTCCGATGTTCGGCAGCGACGGGAGGGTGGTACGCTGGATCGGCACGGCGACGGAGATCGACGAACAGAAACGAGCCCGCGACAGCCTGAGCTTCATCGTCGAGGCCGGGAACGTGCTCTCCACCTCCTTCGACGTTGAGTCGATCTGCGGCGCGCTCGCTCACGTGGCCGTCGGATACTTCGCCGACTGGTGTTTCGTAACGCTCGTGCGCGACGGCGGCTACGACACGGTCGCGGTCGAGCATCGCAACAAAGATCTCGTGCGCTTCATCGAGCAGTACCGCGACCGCTATCCCCCACGTCCGGGCGATAACTTCACCCGTGCGATCGAGGAGAACCTGGCGCAACTCTACGAACGCGTGACGCCCGAGCAGATCAAAGCCGTGGCGCGCGACGAGGAGCACTTGCGCCTTCTCGAGGTGCTCCAAATGCACTCGGTGATGCTGCTGCCTCTGGCGACTCCCGACGGCGCGGTGCTCGGAGCCTTGACGCTCGTGTCGGCCGAATCGGGGCGGCTCTTCAGCGAGACCGACCTCGACGTCGGCAAGGCCGTCGCCACTCGAGCCGCCGTCGCCATCGCGAACGCGCGAATGTTCGAGGCGCAGCGGAGAACGGCCGAACAGTTGCGTTTCACCGGCCGCGTGAACAAGATGCTTTTCGAGACGTCCGACCCATGGAGAACGCTGTCGCGCGTTGCGAAGGTGATCGCCGAAGAGATCGGCGACGCATGCGCGGTTTGGCGCCTCGACGACGAAGCGATCCGTACGGAGCTCGTGGTGCACCGCGATCCGAGCATCGGCGCCGTCATCGGGAAGCTGCGCGGACAGCGGGCGCTGCGGCCGGCGCCCGAACGCGAGATCGCGGAGCGACTCAGGCGGCACGAGACGATCGTTTACTCCAACGAAGATCCAGGCTCGATGACGGAACGGGCGTGGCCGTACCTTTCAGCGGAGATCGACGCCCTGGCGCCGCGATCGACGGTCATCGTTCCGCTGCACTCCGGCGCGGCCACGTTGGGAGCGCTCGTCGCGCACTACTCCGTGCGTCCCTTCGAGCGCAGCGACGTCGATCTACTCGAAGAGATCGCCGCGCGCGCCTCCGTATCGGTGGAGCGTGCCGAGACCCTCGAACGAGAGCGCCGTATCGCGACGACGCTGCAGCAAGCCTCGCTGCCCTCGCTGATTCCGCAACCGGCGGGCTTGCGCTTCGATACCGTCTACTCGCCCGCCGGCGACGAAGGCGAGGTCGGGGGCGACTGGTATGACGTGATCGAGCTGGACGACGGCCGCGTCGTCGTGAGCGTCGGCGACGTGACGGGTCGAGGGATCCAGGCGGCGGCGATCATGAGCAAGGTGCGCCACGCGATGGGCGCGGTACCGCGACACGAGACGGATCCCACCAAGATTCTCGATTCGGCGGGCTGGTTTCTCGGCAAACGCTATCCCGATGCCATCGTCACCGCGTTTGTGGCGGTCGTCAGCTCAGACCGCCAAATGCTGCGGTTTGCCAACGCCGGTCACCCATTGCCCATCCTCTGGCGAAACGACGAGCTGATCGAGCTTCACGCATCGGGGCTGCCGTTGGGCCTGCGCACCTTCGCGCCTGCCGAGCCCAGCGCGGCAATGGAGCTGCAAGACGGCGACATCATCGTGCTTTTCACCGACGGTCTCATCGAAGGTCGACGCGACTGGGCGCAAGGCGAGAACCTGCTGCGCGAGGTTCTCAAGAGCGGCATTCTCGCGGCCTCGGTCTCGCCGGCAAAGCTGATTGCGCGAGCCTGCCTGCCGCCGCAGGTGCACGACGACGTTGCGATCCTCACGGTCTTGGTCGGCGAGCCGCCGGCGTGGACCTTCACTTCCGAGGACGCGCGGGCAGCGATCGACGCGCGCGCGCAGTACGTCAACTTCCTGCGTGGCGCGAGCCAGGACGGCGACCTGATCGACCGCGCCGAGCTGATCTTCGGCGAACTTTTGGGCAACGTCGTCCGGCACGCGCCGGGGCCGGTCGAGATCTCCTTCGACATGCGCCCCGCCGCAGCGGTGCTTCACGTGATCGACTGCGGTGCCCAGTTCACGCTGTCGCAGCCGCACCTCCCGGATGACGACTTCGCCGAACTCGGCCGCGGATTATTCATCGTGCAGCAGCTTGCCGCCGCGGTGCGGGTCGAGCACATCCCCAACTGCGGTAACCACATCAGCGTCACGCTGTAGCGTTTCCTCACCGGCTGTCGCCCTGAGCGCAGTCCAGGGACGCGGGTGGAGTCAAGGGCGCTATCCCTCCGGCATACCGGGTTCGGGGACGCACGCTTTTTCACGTCGTGTGAAAAAGCGCGCTCGACTTCGGCAGTGCTCCCGACATCCTGTCTCCGCACTGCCTCAGACGCCCCTCACCCGGTACGCCGGAGGAATCGCACCCTTGACGACGCCCGTGACTGCGATCGCGATTCGACTGCGCTCGCGATTCGACTGCGCTCGCGATTCGACTGCTCGCGACGGTAAATCGTTTAGCTATCCTTCGTTGAGGGAACGCCGAGTGAAGATTACTGGTGGCTGGTTGGAGAGACGATGATGCCCGTGAAAAAGAGCGCGAAGAAGATCTCGAAAAAGAGCGCGAAAAAGACCCCGAGGCCGAGTGCCACGAAGACGGTAAAAAAGAGCGTAAAAAAGAGCGCGGCTGGCGCGGCTAAGAGCGTTAAGAGTACCGCTTCTAAGGCGGTGCGGGCGGTGAAGGGGGTTGCGGCGCATCCGAAGGCGGCGGTGCGGAAGGCCGCGGGTCGTGCGCAGCGCACGGCGGCGCGCGCTCGCAGCGTTAGCGACGCGGTGATCGGCGTTGCGGAGACGGTGAAGACCGCCGCCGACGTCGTCGATGCGGTGGCCTCGAGCGTCAAGGGGCGGAAGGCAACAGCACCAGCACCGCGTCCTCGGAGCTGACGTCGGTCCACGCGCCGACGGCGCGTATCGAACCGTCGCGGCGCGCGGCCGCGACGGGCAGGCCGGACCGATCGGCGGTAGACGCCGTGGCGTACTCGGCGATGCGATAGGAGCGGCCGGCGAACGCGACGCGGCCGCGAGCGTTTTCGGAGAGCACGAGGTCGGAGAGCGCCGGCGCGGCGAGTGCGGCCGCCGAAAAGACGTGCCGGATCTCAAAATGTTTGCGGATCGCCTCGGCAAATACCGGCTCGGCGATGCGCATGATCACCGGAATGTCGCCGCGTCGCGCTTTCGCACTGAAGCCGATCTCCAAGTTCGTCGCGTCGCTGTTGGTGACGACGACCGTCGAACGCGCTCTGTTCAGATTGCAGAGGTCGAGCGTGTCGTCGAGTGCGCCGTCCCCGGTGAGCAGGTCGATGTCTCTCGCGCGGGCACGGCGCAGCAGTTCGGGGCCGGGCCGCGGTTCGACGACGGTGACCAGCGCTCGCAGTTCGCAGCGCCGCGTGAGAGGATGCGGCAGCCCAAATGCTGCTCGGCATCCTTCACGCTCATGCCCGCGACGCCGGCATCGCTCGCGCTCTTGCGCGCGAAGGAGAGCAGCGACCGCGATCCGCTGGGAAAATCGAGGCCGAGGAACGAGCTCTGTTCGACGGCGGCGGCGGCGATGCTGGCCGCCGCGTTGGCGGCCAGGGAGATCACCGAACAGTTGGGCAAGTTCTGCTCGATCTTTCCCGCGAGCCCGCGGTTGAATTGCCGCAAAACGACGCGCACGTTCGGATTGGCCTCGCGCGCTTCCAGTGCGACTTCGAGATTGACGCGGTCGTCGTCGTCGAGTGCTAAAATCGCTTGCGCGCGAGCAATCCCGGCCGCTAGCAGCACGTCTTTGCGCACCGGCGATCCGGGAACGATCGTGACGCGATGCCCGGCGGCGCGGAGATCGCCGCACACCCGCTGCACCAGCGCGTCGTCGCCGGTCACGATCACGGCTAGCGCGGCCGCCGGCTGCTCGCTCACCGGGGGTTCTCAGCCAAAATGGCAAAGCGCAATGGCATGGAACCGTCGCCACAAATCACATACCGGGGGGTTGACCACTCCGAGGCGCTCCGCGCGCTCATCGAGAGGGAGAGCGCCAAGCTCGATCGATTCTTCAACCGCATCACCAGTCGCCGGGTTCTGGTCGAGCACGATCCGCAACTGCGCGAAGGCGCGCCGTTTCGCGTGCGCATCGACCTCGTCGTCCCGGGCCACGAACTCATGAGCGATGCCAGCGAGCACGATGCGGACGTCGCGGTGCGCGAAGCCTTTCGCCGCGCGCGGCGCCGGCTGAAAGAGTACGCCGCGCGCCTCGTTCGACTCACACGTGCGTCCGGCGAAACCAGTTGCGCGCTAGCCGGCCCGCTTCCGCCAGCGCGCCGGGCTCGCCGAAGAGGTGCGTCGCGCCGGGTACCACGGCGAGCTCGCGTTCGCACCGCAGCCGCAGCATGGCCGCGCGATTGAGCTCGAGCACCGCAACGTCGGCGCCCCCGACGATAAGCAGCACCGGCGCGCGGACGCGCTCGAGGTAATTGCCGGCGAGATCGGGCCGGCCGCCGCGCGAGACGACCGCGGCGATCTCGCCGGGCAGCGTCGCTGCAGCGATCAAGGCCGCCGCCGCGCCCGTGCTTGCGCCGAAGTAGCCCAGCGTGAGGTCGCGCAGTCCGGGCCGCCTGCGAACCCAGCGCGTCGCGCCCGTGAGCCGCGAGGCCAACAGGCCGACGTCGAAGCGCAGCGCGGCCGTCGTTTCGTCGAGCTTCGCCTCCCGCGGCGTAAGCAGGTCGAAGAGCAGCGTGCCGAGACCAGCGTCCCACAGTTCTTCGGCCACCATGCGATTGCGGGGACTCATGCGGCTGCTGCCGCTGCCGTGCGCGAAGAGCACGAGGCCCTTTGCTCCTTCGGGGACGCGCAAGAATGCAGGCGCGTCGATCGCGTCGCCGAGGCCAACGACGACCTCCTCCATCGGTCCTCGGCGGCGGCTAGCGGCTCACAGCGTAACGGTCTCGCCGCGCCGCGCGACGCTGGCGGTAATGCTGCGGTCCTTGAGGGCACCGGCCAACGCGTAAGCGCTCGCGGGCTCGCCGTGCACCAGATAGACGTGAGACTTGGTTGACTGCTGGGCCTGCAGCCAGCGGAGCAGCTCGTTCTGATCCGCGTGCGCGCTGAATCCCGAAAGGTGCACGATCGCGGCGCGCACGGTCAACTGATCGCCGGCGATGCGGACCGGCGACTTGCCGTCGCAGATCATGCGGCCCAGCGTGCCCTGCACTTGGTAGCCGGGAAAGGCGATCGTGGCATGCGGATTGCTGAGATGACGGTGCAGGTGATAGAGCACGCGCCCGCCGGTCGCCATGCCGCTCGAGGCGAGGATGATCGCCGGTCCGCGCAGGTCGTTGAGCTGCTGCGAGTCTTGCCGCGTGACGTGAAGCGTGTGGTTCCGGCAGCCGAACGGCGCGCCGGGCGATTCCGGAATCGGCCGGTAAGAATCGCGATGACGGGCAAAGACGCCGTCGACTTTGATGGCCATCGGGCTGTCGAGATGGACGGGCAGGTTTGCGATCTGCGGGTCGCTCTGCTGCAGGCGCCCCACCGCATACATAAGATCCTGGGCGCGCTCGACGGCGAACGTGGGGATCACGATGGGGCCGCCGCGCGCGATGCCGTCGAGCAGCGTCTTCTGCAGTTGGCCCAGCGAGTCGGGCGGGTGCTCGCGGTCGCCATAGGTCGACTCGCAGACGACGTTGTCGCACGCGTCGAGCGGCATGGGATCGAAGAGGAGCGCAGAGTTATAGCGGCCGAGGTCGCCGGAGAAAACCGTTCGCTTTCCGTCAACCCGCATATCGACGAACGCGGCGCCGATGATGTGGCCTGCATAGTGGTAGCGCACCGTTGCGCCACAGACGTCGAAATCGGTCTCGAGCGGAACCGTATGGACCTGACGAAGTGCGGTCGCCACGTCGTCGTCGTCGAAGAACGGCGCGACGCGGTGAGAGCGCTCGCGGTGAAAGCCACGCTCGCGCGCGTGCTTCTGCAGGTGCGCCGCGTCCTCCAGCACGATCTCCATGACGTCGGCGGTGGCGGCCGTGCAGTAGATCGGGCCGCGAAAGCCGTCGCGCACGATCTTCGGCAGGTAGCCGACGTGATCGAGATGCCCATGCGTGATCACGATCGCGTCGAGCTTCGCCGCCGGAACCGGCAGCGGCGCCTCGTTGAGCGCCTCGACCTCGTGCGGACCTTGAAAGAGCCCGCAGTCGACGAAGAGGTGCTTCTCGCCGATCGTGACGAGATGCTTGCTTCCGGTCACGGTGCCGGCGGCACCGACGAAGGTCAACTCAGCCATAGGGCATCGCCTGGAACGCAATGGCGCTGGGGCGCCGCTCCGTGGCAAAGCGCTGCGCGCAGCGGTCGATCAGCCGCTCGGGATCGGTCTCTTCGATCAGTTCGGCTCCCGTGGGCTTGTGAAAGAGCCTCGCGATCTCGCCGAAGTGATTCGAGATGCCCCCGGAGTCGCGCAGGATGCCGATGAGCTTGCCCTCATCGTAGGCGATGCTGAAATTCGCCGAGCGTCCCGCTGCGGCCGCCGACGAAGATCACGAAGTCGGAACTGTGGATATTGTGCACCTCGCGTCCCATGAGCCCCGATCCGGTAAAGACCATGGCCGTGTAGGGCTCGAGCGGCGATTCATAGACCTCGACGTGCTCTTCGCGCGAGTGCGCCGGAGAGATGCCCAAACTCTCGCCTCCCGCTTCGTGCGCGCCGAGCACGGCGGCGTGTGGCAGGCCGGGGCACGCCCCGGTCACGACCAGCGCTCCCCGCGCGGCAATGCTCGCCCCGACGCGGCGGGCGAGCGTCAGCTCCGCGGGGGTCAGTCTCCGCCGGCGGAGCCCATCACGCCGATCTGCAGCTTCACGGGCGCGCGCTTTCGCCCTCGGGCTCCAAGCGGCCTAGCACTTTCCCGCGAAAAAATCGTCTATTTGCGGCACCGTTTCGCGCCGCAGAACTGGGTAAGAAGAGAGTCCTCACCGTCGCGGAAGCGGCGGCGAGAGAAAGGCAATAAGCCATGCGGACGATCTCTCTTCTCCTAGTCGGATTGGCACTGACGACGATGAGAGTTTCGGCTGCTCACGATCCGTACGCCGATTTAAACGTTATGCGTTTAGCCTTTGCGCACGTCCGTTCGGTCGTGGCCGTCGAACGCTTCGGTACCGGTGAAACGGCAACCGTCGAATACGCCAAACCCAATCGCTTTCACATTACGATGCGCAGGTCGCAGATCGTGCTCGCGGGCAACGTAGAGTACGATAAGAAGATCGGCGGCGTGTGGAAACGCTCGCCCAACGGCGCCGAGCATCAGGCGATGCTGAGCGCGGCGTGGAACCTCGCGGGACCGACCGACATCGACATCCACAAGCTGTTCACGATCACCTCGCTGGGTACGCGGAAGATGGAGCGCGCGACCGTGCGCGGCTACTTGCTTCACGATACGGCGGGGGCGTACGACGAGATCGTGTGGGTCGGACCGAACTATCTCCCGGTCATGGCCTCGATCCAGATGCCCGATCAGACGCTCTGGCTCCACTTCATTGCGTACAATACTTCGGTGATCATCGCCACGCCCAACAATCCCAATGCGTTCGGCGCCGACGTCAGTGTAAAGCGGTAAAGCCGAGCTTCGGGGCGGTCATTCCGAGTGCATCGTCATCCCGAGCTGCTGCTCGCTAGGCCAACGGGATTGAGAGGCCTTCGAAGGACGTTGAGAGCACGACGAGCGTCACGATGTGAACCGACGCGGGCTCCAAATGGTTGAGCAGCGCCTCGAGGTGCGCCACGTCTTTGACGACCGCCTGGGCGATGAATGAGAACTCGCCCGTGACGCGGTGGCAGGCCAATATCTCGGGGCGTTCGCGTGCGACCTTGATGAAGCGCGCATCCGGACCGTTCGGGCGGGCGAGGATGAAAGCGCTGACCGGATAGCCGAGCCGTTGCGCGCAGAGGCGCACTTGGTACCCTTCGATGACGCCCGCCTCCTCGAGGCGGCGAATCCGTTCGGAGACGCTCGTGGCGGAGAGACCGACGGCTTTGCCGATCTCCGCAAACGAGCCGCGCCCGTTCTCTTGCAGCGAGCGGACGATCGAGCAGTCGACGCGATCGAGTGCGTGAAACCCAAGTCGATCAGCCAACGTTGCCTTCCATTCTCAGGAGCGAGGGCACTTTCCGGTTGCGTTTTCTCTGTTCTGCGGCGACTTGTGGTGGTACTCTCCAAGCAGTGACCGACTGCACGCTTGTAACGTGTCGCCTCGTGCCGCACCTCGATCCCGACGACCGCGTGCTGATGCGTGAGCTGCAGCACCGCGGCCTCGACGTTGACGTCGCCGATTGGAGCGACCCGAGCGTGGACTGGGCTGCGAGCGGGCTCTGCGTGCTGCGCTCGACCTGGGACTACCACGAGCGCTGCGACGAGTTCGTCGCGTGGGTCGCCGCGGCTGCGAAGCAGACGCGCCTGCAGAACGAACCCGCTCTGCTGCAATGGAACGCTGACAAAGCGTACCTACGCGATCTCGAGGAGTGCGGCGTGCCCATCGTGCCGACGGCGTGGGTCCCTCGGGGCGAGCGCCTCAGTCTAGCGGAACTCGCAGGGAACCGCGGCTGGAGCGACGTCGTGCTCAAACCGGCTCGCGGTGCCGCCGGCCGCGGGGTGACGCTTCTGCGCGCCCAGATGCTCGCGCTTGACTCCGCTCAGGCGCGTCTCGACCGCTTGGCCGAAACGCAGGCCGTCCTCGTTCAGCCCTATCTCAGCAGCGTCGTCACCTACGGCGAACGCGCGCTCATCTTCTTCGAGGGGCGGTACTCGCACGCGGTGGTCAAGAAGCCGTTCGACACGGTCTTGGCCATCAGCGACGCGCGTTCGTCGCTCGTCGAGCCCACGCCGCAGGAGATCGCGGTCGCGACCGCGGCGCTCGAAGCCGTGCGCGGAGAGCCGATTTACGCGCGCGTCGATCTGCTGCGCGACGAGCGCGACATCTTCGTAAGCGAGGTCGAGCTGATCGAGCCGGCTCTCTACCTTTCCGTCTGCGAGTCGGCGCGCCGCGATTTCGCCGACGCAATCGAAAAACAACTTCACGCCACTATGGAGGCCAAACGATGACCAGAAGCGCCATTCTTCGCCTTCGCCACGCCGCGGCGTGCGCGAGCATCGTCGCGATCGCCGGCTGCGGCGCCGGAGCGACGTCGATGTCGCCGTTCGTTACCCCGCCGGGGCTCGCTCGTATCACCGGACACCTTGCCACCGGGCATTCGTGGATGCTGCCGGAGGCCAAGAATGAGGACCTGCTGTACGTCTCCGATCTGGAAGCGCAGGCCGTCTACGTCTACGACTATCGCGGCAGAGCCAATACGCTGGTGGGGACGATCACCGGATTCTTCAACCCCGAGGGCCTCTGCGTCGACAAAAAGGGCGACGTTTGGGTGACCAACGATTCCAGCGTCGGCGATCACCAGGTATTCGAATACGCGCACGGAGCCACGAGCCCGATGCAGACCTTCGAGGATCCCGACGGGCGCGTGAACGGCTGCGCGGTCAACCCAGTGACGGGAAATCTTGCGGTGACGAACTTCTGGGGAGCGACCGAAGGCGTTGGCGGTGTTTCGATCTACGTGGGGGCTAAGAACGGAACGCCCGAGTCCTACAGCAGCGACAACATTTACTACTATTACTACTGCGGCTACGACGACTCGGGAAATCTCTATGCCGACGGGCTGAGCTACGGCAGCAACTTCGGCTTCGCGGAACTGCCGAAGGGCGGCGGCAGCTTCGACGACATCACGCTCGATCAAGAGATCTATCTGCCAGGCGGCGTTCAGTGGGACGGCAAGTATCTGGCGGTCGGCGACCAAGTCGCCGTCAAGCACAACTTCAATAGCGTGATCTATCAGTTCTCGCTCAGCGGCAGCACGGGCACCGAGGTGAACTACATCGAGCCCCCCGACGCGAACGAGGTCGCGCAGTTCTGGCTGCCGCGCGTCGGCATTGGGGGTAAGAAGACCGGCGAGGCGACGCGCGTGATCGGCCCCAACGGCGGCGGCCACAACACGCTGATTTGGACGTATCCCGACCCGGGCAGCAACCCTCTGCGGACGATCTCCGGGGAGAACGATCCGATCGGCGCAACGGTAAGCTTCGCGCGCCGCTAGCGTCGCGCCCGCGCCAGGAGCCGCAACGATGGAAGCAAAAGAGCGAGCGCTTATGAGACCGATTCACGCTCCGGCGCTCGTTCTTGGCGCGATCCTCGTTGCGACCGCGTCGGGCGGTGCGCAGCAGACCGCCTCGCTGGACCTGCTACGCCGCGCCGTCAACCCGAATCCGACGCTGCAGTCGTACACGGCATCCGCAACGCTCTCGGCCACGCTGCACGTCCTCATTCCCATGCACAAGGTGCTCAACGGAACTGTCTACTATCTCAAGCCGCGGCGGAAGATCGCGTTTCAGAACGTCCCGGGATCGCTGAGCCGCTTCAAAGATCTCGCGGCTTCGACGCCAACCTACGACGAGGCGATCGCGAAGTACACGATTACTCCGCTCGCCGACGACGGTAGCGTCTCAACATATAAGCTCGTGCCGAAAACGGCCGGCCACGTTGCGAGCGTTACGGTCAAAGTCAGCGACGCTTCGGCGTTGATCGCTCACGCGCAGTGGGCCTATACCAACGGCGGTTCGCTGACGTTCGACCAAACGTACGCGACGATCGGAGGCTTTCGCTTACCCGCCAAGGCCAACATCGGTGCTCGCTTTCCCGGTTACAGCGTTGAACGGGACGCTGACGTTCTCGAACTATCAGCCCAACGCCGCGGTCTCGCCTTCCGTCTTTACCTCGCCCGCGCCATAGGTCGTCTACGAGGACTCGGTTACTGGCTCGTTGAGATTACGCGGGCGAGAGCACCAGACGCATCGCGTCGAAGTCGACGGTGTACGCGTAGTGGCGTAGATAGAGGTCGGAGATCAGGCCCCATACCGTGAAGGGAAATGCCGCGAAGGGCGTGCCCTCCGGCGTGAAGATGCCCGGCACGTTTTCCTGCTCGGCGTCGTCAACGGCGATCGTTCCGGCGACGAACGGCACGGCCGCGGTTGCGCCGCCGCCGCCCTGGCCCGTCGAGGTTTTCGCCAGATCGATCTGCAGCTTCGCGGCGGAGATGAGCGCCGGCGACGGCAGCAGTCCGCCTCCAGCGAGTCCGGAGTCGAAGAGGAAGAGGCCCGATGGCGCGTCGTTGACCGAGGCGCGCGCGAACACGTAGTGATCGCCGACGAGCCAGCAGGGAACGATCGTGGCGTAGGCATCGCGTGCCGCGTCGATGAACGCCTGCGATTGCTGCGCGCCTCGCTTGCGGATCACCAAGCGCGCGTGCGGGTAGTCGATCGTCACCAAGAAGCGCTCGAAGAGCGTGGTGCCGATGACGCCGTCGATCGGCATGCCGAACATCTTGGAGAGCCCCAACGGCAGCACGTCAACGTGAACGTTGGAGGTCGCCGCGCCGCCGAGCGCGATCGACGCGGCGCTCGACGAACCGACCGCCGCCCGTTTTCCGCCGGCGAACGTTCCGACGGCGTGGCCGGTGACCGTCAATCCGAGCGCCTGCGCGAAGGCCGGCTCGAGGTCGACGGTGCCGCCGGTGTCGATCACGAACGTGCCCGGCTTGCCGTCGATCGTCGCGTGAATCACCGGCAGCGGATCGGCCGTGACGAATGGCACGCCGGTCGAGGCGCCCTCGAGCGACACGGGTTTGGCGGCCTCCGCCCGCCTGCGCTGCAGTTCCTTGAGCAGCGCTGCGGCGCCGCGGTTTGCGGGATCGGCAGTTGCCGCCGCTCGTAGAAGCGGCTCCGCGTTCGCCAAATCGTTTTCGTAAAGGCGGATCCGACCGAGGCCGAGCTGCGCGACGGTGTCCTTCGGATTCGAGGTCAGCGCGCGTTCGTATGCGGCTGCCGCGGCGGGGAAATCACCGGCGGCAAAGAGTTCGAGCGGCCGGCTCTCCGCCGCCGGCACTCTGAGCCGGCGCGCGCCCCGGAAGAGAGGCAAATGCGAACGCGGCGAGCATCGCAGCAACGATGCGGTTCGTCATGCCGTCCCCTACTGGGGCGTGACGGCCGATGTTTCGGGTCGCTCGAGCGTGCGCGCAAGCCACGCACCCAGCAGCGTGAAGTAGACCGGAGCTTGCGGCACCTCGACGGCGACCTGCGCGGGATCGGCGTCGTTCATCGTTTCGGGCACCGGCGGCGTCATCATCAAGTGGTTGGCATTCGGCACGACCGCGTATTGTACGAGAGGCTGCACCCGCGCAATCTCACGCAGTTTGCCGACGGTCGCCGTTACCGGGGTCCACGGGTCGTTTGAGCCCATCAAGAAAAGCATCGGAATCCTCACGCGCTCGACGGTAGCGAAGAAGTCGACGTCCATCTGGCCGCGCCACGACGAAGCTGCGGGATCGGCGGGTACGGCCGAGGGTTTCGGCAGATACATTTGGTCGAACCATGGTCTCTCGGCGATCGACTGCAGCGCGGCGACCGCCTGCGCACGCGTGTCAACGCCGCGGAAATAACCGTCGAGGGTGCGCCTTGCCGCGAGCATGGCGTCAACGTCGCCGGGCCCGTATCCCATCACGTTCAAGCGATTGGTCATCGCGAACTCCATCTGCGATTCCGCGGTAACCAGTGGGGCGGAAATCGCGACGGCAAACGCTACGAGCGGATCGCGCGTGGCGGCAACCGTCGCCAGCCAGCCGCCTTGGCTGATGCCCCAGTAACCGACGCGTGCGGCATCGATCTGCGGCAGCGCACGAATGGCCTGCGCGCCGGCGATGCCGTCATCGGCGAGCGTTTGATAGGCGACGTCGCGGTTACCCGTCGATGCGCCGGTACCGCGACGATCGAAGAGAAATACGGCGATGCCCATTGCGGGCAGCCCTTCGCGCAAGTGCGCGTAGAGCGGCGTGCTCGCCAGTGGCTCCGACGCTCCGTGAAAGACGACGATCGCGGGGACCTTATGCGTGGTGCTAGGCAGGTAGAGCGTTCCGCGTAGCGTCGCGCCGGCGTTGGTAAACGTTACCGGCTGCGCGACGACCCTCGCCGTCGGCGCCGAGAACCAGGGAACGTTCGCGTCGCCCGCAATCGGCGCCGCGCACGCGAACGAAAAACAGAGGGCAATGACCGGTCGTAACATCGTGCTGCTGATGCGCCGCTTTGCGAAGCCGCACCTTCGGCATTTGATGGCGTTTGATTTACCACATCTCGAGGACCGACGCGTGGTGCTGCGCCGCGTGCGGCAGGATCGAAAGAGCCGGGCTTGCACCCGTCGAATCGTAACCGCCGCTGCACCCTTCAAGGAGCAGTGCGGCCATCAGGGCCGTCATCACGAAGGTAAAAGTCTCGCATTGCAGGTTCTCCTCTCGCCCTTAGGCGTCGCTCGTCGTTGTGGAACGAGCCTATCGCCCGGGCGTCGTCGCTGCGTCCGGTGCGCCGCTGGGCGGACGGTACTGCGGTACCATCGCGGCATGCATCGAGCGCGCACCTACGCGCACGTGCCATGGAACGCGCGTTTATTACGCGGGGAATAGGCCGCCGGGACCTTGCGTGCGGCCGGTAGAAGAGAACGCCCGGCGGCGCCGCGCGCCGCAGGAGGAATAATGGTCCGTTCTCTTATCTGCACGAGTCTGGCGGTCGCGATGGCCTTCGCGCTCGGCGGTCACGTTGGAGCGGTCACCGTGAACGGCACGGCAAAGAACGTGCCGTACGTTATCGGCTTCCACCCGCTGCACTCTTCGCAGACGCCGTATCTCGGTCAGATGCACCTGAACTTCAACAACGGCATCATCAGCGGAACCTACACCGACCTCTCCATACGGCCGGGTAGTCCCTTTGCGAACGCCCGCAACATTCCGGTCTCGGGCGGGCTCAGCGGCTCGCAGGTGATGTTCAAGATCAAGCTCATCACGTTCCGCGGAACGCTGGAGGGTGAGAAGATGAGCGGCAGCGCCACGATCCGCGGCAGCATCTACACGTTCGCCGCGCAGCAGGGCACGCCGGGCAGCGGGAAGCCGTAAGGCTTCGTTAGTAGACTGAAACGGCGTCGAGCGCCGGATCGCGCCCGGTCAGATAGTCGGCGAACGTACGCGGAGTGTAGATCTGCGGAGCGATCGCCCAGCGCGAATCGACGGGCCAGCCGCTCTCCCAGTAGAGGTTCGAGAGGCTGACGTTTACCTTGCTTTAGGGAAGGCTGAAGAACCACTCCTCGCCCGGTGAGTTCGGCTTGCCGTCGGTCGGCTCGCCGACGAAGACCGCGTTGGTATTGCGTTCGAAGTACGCCGCGGAGTTGAGCGCAGCGGAGAACGTGCGCGGCCCGATGATGATGAAGAGATGTCCCGGCCGGTCGATCGCGACGTTGCGCATCACCAGATCGAGGACCGGCTGGTTGAGGTAGGTGTTGCCGCCGTTATTCCAGCGCATGTCGAGCACGAGCTTGGCGACGTCGTCGGCATCCAGCGCCGATTGAATCTGCGCCGCGAACTGCGCCAGCGTCCCGCCGGGGAGGTCGAGCACGCGGTTGTATTGAGCGTAGAGGAGCTTGTGCGGCGCGTCGTACGTCAGCCAGTTCGTCCCGTTCTTTTGCAGATAGAGCGGTGCCGGGGCGGGGAGCGTGTCGAAGAGATTGACCCAACCCGCGGGGCTGGGCAGTTCGTTCCAGATGTATGGGGCATCCGTCACCGTAGTCACGGTGGCGTCGGTGGCCGTGCCGTCGGGCCTTTTAAGGCGGAACGTGACGCGGTCGCTCCGTGCGGCGATGCCTAAACCGTGGAGCAGCGCGGGATAGCGAAAATACTGTGGGAGAAAGGCGGCGATCCAGTTATCGTTATCGCGGCTCAAGTACGGCGCCATCGTCGCGACCACGCCCGACGTGGGATGGCCGTCGAAGGCTAACACTTGCGCGCCGACCAGCGCGCGGTACCGCGGCTCCGCGGCCGTGATGAAGGTTCCCTCGGCGAACGATTCGAACTTGAGCGGCAGCGTGTTGACGTACTCCGGACGCGGGCCCAGGCCCAGCTCGGTGTGTCCGTCACCGAGACTGGCGATCAGGCGCATGAAGGCCAGCTCGATCTGCACGTCGCTCAGGTGCGGAATCCGATCGTAGATCGATCGAACCTGTGCGTCGAACTGGCTCTCGGTGTAGAGCGCGCGCGAGACGAAGCGGTCGCCCGTGGTCGTCTTGAAAGGATGGTACGCGCGTACCTTGGCGTAGCGCGCCAGAAACTCGAGGTCGTACTGCCAGCCCTGGGCGCGCGTCATCTTGGAGGCGTCAACGACTCCCATCAGCGCGTCGTAATCGCTGCGGCCGTGCAAAGGTGTCAATGCTTTGTCGGCTCGCGCGTCTTCGAGCTTGGGATAGCCCCAGCTCATCGCTTGCGTCAGCCAGCGCATCGCCGACGCGGCGTCGCCGCTCTGCGCGTACGCTCGCGCGAGGTTGTAGGCGCAGTACGACGGCTGATCGGCGCGCAGTTCCAGTGCCTTCTGGTAGGCGGCGATCGCGTCCGCATAATCGCCGGCGCCGTAGCGAGAGTCCGCGAGGCGCTTCCAAAATCCGGGGTTGACGGGGTTGGCCGCGACGAGTTGTTGGTAAAGGGCGGCCGCCTGCGGGAAGTTACGCGCATCGAAAGCGGCCGCCGCGGCGTCAGCGTTCGCGCGATAGCTGGGCGCAGCCGCGAGCAGCAGGACCATCAGGGCGCTACACCACGCAGCTCTCTTCACGATCGAAGCGATGCCGGCCCGAAGGGTCACGCGACGGCGCTCGCCTGCAGCCGCGCACCGAATGAGGGAAAGCACCGGTCGGTACGACACGGCGCCTCGGATCCCGAAGTGCGGCGGCTGAGACACGCGCGATCAAGTTGCGACACATGCGATGTACGCAACTTATCCAGGCGCTGTTTCGCGTTTGCCGGTCTAAAAGAACATCAAGAGCCGGCGCCGAACCGGCGCCGGCTCCCGAGATTTAGCGCAGGCGCCCTTCGCAGGCAGACCAGTCGATGTTGGCGACAAAAGCTTCGATATACTTGGACTTGTCGGCAGGCTTGTAATCTTTGAGCCACGCGTGCTCCCACAGGTCCATCACGACGATCGGCTCGCAGCCGGCGAGGTGATGGAGGTCGTGGTCGCCGATCCACACGTTGAGCGGTCGCTTTCCGGCCGGGTCGTAGTAGAGCACCGCCCAACCGATTCCGCGCATCGCGCCGATCGCGGCGAAGTCTTTCTTCCAGTCCTCGATGCTGCCGAAGCCGCTGCCGATCACTTCATGCAGGCGACCGGAGGATAGGTCGCGCGGCGACGTCGTCAGGTTGTCGAAGTAATACTCGTGCAGCCGCATGCCGTCGAACTCCCAGCCGAGGCGGCGCACGAGTTCCGCGTAGGCGGGATCGGCGCCAGAATTCTTCTTTTCGGCTCGCAGCGCGGAGATGCGCTCGTTGAGACCGTTAGCATTCTTAACGTAGCCTTCGTAGAGGCCGAAGTGGAGCTCGAGCGTCTGGTCGGAGATGCCTTGGAGCCCGGAGAGCGTCCATTTCCGGGCGACGTAAGGGGCCGTAGCTATGGTATCCATACAATCTCCATTTGTACCCAAGATTCCGGCGCGGTCAACCACTTAAGGCGGCCGGCCGCACGACGTCAACGAGTTGGAGAAGATACTCGCCGGGCTGTTCCAGCATCGCCATGTGTGCCGAGCGCGAAAAGGTGACGAACCGCTTCTGCGGAGCCCGCACGCGGGCGAACCACTCTTTGACGACGGGGTACGACGTCTCGTAGTCGTGGGTTCCTTGAAAGATGAAGATCGGGCACGCGAACTCCGTGGCCGATTCGAAGTTCGTGCGTTCGACCACGCCGATGAGATGATTCAACGAAAACAGGCTTCCGTCGTCGGCGAGGCGGATGTCGCGGCCGGTGTAGTCGGGAGAGAACTGCCAAGCGTCCCCGTCGTAATCGAAATTCGTCCTGCCGTAGGTGAGGCCGCCGTAGTAGACGAGCCACTTGCGCTGGACGCCGATGCGTTTGACCGTCAGCGTGCCGATT
This sequence comes from Vulcanimicrobiota bacterium, assembly GCA_963844705.1. Lineage (GTDB taxonomy): Bacteria > Vulcanimicrobiota > Vulcanimicrobiia > Vulcanimicrobiales > Vulcanimicrobiaceae > Cybelea. The sequence continues at coordinate 212,106 of CAWJPI010000002.1, forward strand.
GGGCCGGGATAGGGTGCGATCGTTTTCAGCTCGGCGACGGCGGCGTTGTTGTGATGCAGCGTTGCCTGCTGCAGTGCGAACTCGTAGCCCTCGGCCTCGCTGCGCTGCGTGTCGATCATCTGGCCGGTTCCGATATAGCCGTACAGCCATTCGGGATGACGGCGTGCGAGCTCCAGGCCGAGGTACGATCCCCACGAATGCCCGAGTGCAAAAAGCTTCCTTTTCCCCAAATGTTCGAGCAGGTAGCGCACGACGAACTCCGTGTCGGCGATCATCTGTTCCGCGGTCATCGTGGGAGCGATGGTCGTCGGATCGTTGGAGGCGTAGGTCTTTCCGGCGCCGCGCTGGTCCCACTGGACGACGGTAAAGAAGTCCTCCCAGGGCGATTGAAACGTCCAGCTCTCCGGCATCGTCGGCGAGCCCGGGCCGCCGTGAATGTAGAGCAGCACCGGATTGCTCCGGTCGCGCCCGCGCATCGAAAGCCACTGCGTGCAGCCGTGAACGTCGATGCTGCGCAGTTCTTCGATGCCGTCGGGCAAGACGATCTTTTGATTGACGGCGATGACGTGCCGCACGTACTCGTGGGAGACCTCGGCGGCGGGCGCTGCCGCTCGCGCGGCTGCGGGCAGCAAGGAAACCGCCGGAAGCGGAAGCGTGCGCAGGAAATGCGTGCGGTTCATTTACCGAGCTACGCTAGCGCCGGCGCCTTTGTTTCGCCGAGAAAAGACGCCTAAGGGGTCCGCCCGTAGCATTCGTCTTCATACTTTTCTCACGGGTTAGCGTAAGGATGACGGGTATGGGGCGCGTTCTGACATTGGCGTGCATCTTTGACCTCGCCGCGTGCGCCGGGCACATGCCCAGCGCCGTGCCGGTGCCGCAACAAGCGGCTGGGATGTCGCGCATAAAACACGTCGTCTGGATCATGTAAGAGAATCGCAGCTTCGACGACCTTTTCCAGGGCTATCCGGGAGCCGACACGAGTCCTACCGGCGAGGATTCGCACGGGAACACGATCGCACTGGCGCCGATCTCGTTTACGGCCGGCTACGATCTCGATCACTCCTCGACGTCATTTTTCAGAGATTGCAACGGCACCGGCAGCATTCCGGGCACGGATTGCCGGATGAACGGCTTCAATCGCGAGCACCGCTACTACTGCGATCATCATCGCTGCCCGCTCAGTACGGTTACGTTCCGCATTCGGAGACGCGCCTCTACTTCGAAATGGCGCACCAATACACGTTGGCAGATCGCATGTTTGCATCCCCCTCGACCTCAGCTACGTTTCCCATCAGTACATGATTGCGGGCCAGGCGAACGGGGCGGTCAACTATCCCGACAGCGTGTGGAGGTGCGAGCCGGGCAACATGATCGGCACGCTGACCGACCGGCGAACCCACGTCGGTTCTGCGTCGCAGGTGATCGTCAACGTCGCGCAGGGGAAGCTCGCCGGCGTCGCCTGGGTAACGCCGACGTGCCAAAACTCCGACCACGCCGCTTGCGGAAGCGCGACTGGGCCTCAATGGGCAGCCGGCGTCGTGAACGCGATTGGCGAGAGCCCGTTTTGGAACTCGACCGCGATCTTCGTCATGTGGGACGAATGGGGCGGCTGGTACGATCACGTGCCTCCGCCGCATTTAGATTTCGACGGTCTGGGCTTTCGCGTACCGCTTCTGGTCATCTCGCCGTTTGCCAACCGCGGCTACGTTTCGCACGTGCAATACGAACACGGCAGCCTGCTCAGGTTCATCGAAGACCGGTTCGGGCTCGCGCAAATGGCGGCGAGCGACCAGCGAGCCAACTCCCCGGCAAGCGACTGTTTCGACTTCGCTCAGGCGCCACGCACGTTTCAGCCTTTCGGAAAGCCGTTGACCCTGCGCCAGGCGCTCGAGATGCGGAAGCACGAAAGCGCGCAGCTGCCGGACGAACAATGAGTTCGGTAAAGGCGGTCAGTGGCGGGATGGCTTCGGCGCACGCGTTACATGGCGTCGAGTTCCGCGAGTTCGGAGACTGGAATCTCGAGCGCGGCGGCAGCGACATTCGCGCGCAGGTGCGCGAATGATGACGTGCCGGGGATCAGGAGAATATTGGGCGAGCGCTGCAGGAGCCACGCGAGCGCGACGCTCATCGGCGGTGCGTCGAGCCGTTGGGCGACCGAGTTGAGCGTATCGGATTGCAGCGGCGTGAAGCCGCCGAGCGGGAAGAAGGGGACGTAGCCGATTCCCCGTGCGGCGAGCGCGCCGATCAAGGCCTCGTCGTTGCGGTGGACGATGTTGTAGTAGTTTTGCACGCAGACGACCGGGGCGATGGCGCCTGCCTCGGCGATCTGCTCGGCCGTCACGTTGCTGAGGCCGAGGTGCTTGATCAAACCCTCTTGCTGGAGCTTGGCGAGCACGCCGAACGGCTCGGCAATGAGCGTAGGTTCGGGGCTGCTGATCCCGCCGACCCGCAGATTGACAACGTCGAGCGCCTCGAGGCCGAGGTTCCTCAGATTATCGTGGACTGCCTGACGCAACTCGTGCGGTGCTAGGGCGGCGGGCCAGCCGCCGGTCTCATCGCGGCGTGCGCCGACCTTGGTGACGATGCGCAAATCCGCCGGATACGGGTGGAGCGCTTCTTTGATGATTTGGTTTGTGACGTGGGGGCCGTAGTAGTCGCTCGTATCGATATGCGTAACGCCCAATTGGACCGCCTCCCGCAACACGGCGATCGCCCCGACGCGATCGGCCGGGGCGGGCAATGCTTGCATCGCCGAGCCGAATGGCCAGTTGGGCGAGCGCCATGTGCGGCGAGTAGAAATAAAGGGCCGGCATCTCGACTCCGCCCACGAGTTGGTCGCCTTTGGTCGCCCCGTCCGACGCGCTGGCGAGCAACTGCAGCGCTCTTGCGTTATCGTGCCGGTCCAAGGCGAGCTGCGCCTCGACGCTCAGGCGCATCGCTTTGACGATCGCGGCTCGACCCGGCGAGCCGGCGCGCGCGTCTGGGATTTTGGCGAGCCAGCTTTGAGCCTGCGCGATATCTCCGAGCTTCGCAAGTGCGAGACTGCGCGCGAACGGAAGCGTCGGCGCCTCATCGTTTTGGAGTCACCGCCGTGTAGGTTATGCTGATTACGCCGTGTGGCTGCGTGATCTTCGTAAGCAGTTTGGTCGTGCCGCCGGCGTACGCCGCAATCGTATTGTCCTGGTAATCCGTGACGTAGTAGATGCCGGACGCATCCACCGCCACCTGCGGACTGGCACCGTCAACCAACGCGAACGAAAGATGGTCGTCGGGGCACGGGTCCCCGGGGTCGAAATCGAGTACGACGCCCGGGATACCGTTGTTTTGGTTGCCGGTGTAAACGCGCCCCTTCGAATCCACGGCGATCGATATACCGTTGTCTGAGAAGAGCCGGCTATCCGTGGTCGCGGTATAGAGATGCTGCACCAGCTTGCCGTTTGAGAAGCGTTCGCCAAATTCGTTTCGCACTACCTTGCCGCGCTTATCGACCACGCACGAGGCTTTATTTTTGAAGTAGACCGCCGTGGAATCCGGCCCATGGACGCTCCAAACGTCGCCCTTGTTATCGACGACCATTTGATTCACGAAGCCGCCGTATCCGGTCTTAAAAGCGACCACGCCTTTTTTCGAGCCTGCCGCGAAATACGTGACCCCTCCGCCGTTATCACCGACGTAGAGATTGCCCTTACCGTCGACGGCGGCGTCCGTGGCATCCGTGATACCGCTTTTACCCAAATTGCCACCCGCAAACTGCGCCAGCGGCCTCTTTGGATTATGCGCGTCTTTGTTCGGCGTATACTCGAGTGCATTCGCCGAGCAATATTGGTCGACGTAGAAGTCACGGGTGGGGCCGGTTGAGAGCGAATACGTGTGGCAAGGTATGCCGTAGAACTGCTGCTTCGCGGCGACGCTGCCTTTCGCGATCGGCATGAGATATACGGCAAACCCGCTGGTGCCTTCGTCCACGAAAAACGGCTGGCCGCTGCTTCCGAAAGCAACGCGGCTTCCGACTCCGTCGGCCTCACTCATTTCCTGCAAGGTGAGATCCGGAATTGAGTAACGTGCGTATTCGCCGGGGATACTCCCCGGAATGCCGACGTTATAGACGTAGAGGTATTGCGTCGCCGCCTTGCCGGCCGAGCGTGTAAGCTGCGACGAGGAATCGCTCCGGGCCAGCGTCGGATTCACGGCGGGGTTGGACGAACACGCGCCGAACGCGAGCGCAACGAGGCCGAAAAGCGCGATTCGCGAGAACGGTGCACGTGGCGTGCGAAAAAACATCTCGCGCGGTCTCCTCCGTACCAAACTAGAGCCGAGGGCCCTCTTGCTGCGTCGGCGTTCTTCTTTCGGCCTCCACGCGCCTCCAGTGGACGACGGCGGTGACTATTTGCCGATCACCAAATTTAATGCTCTGCGATCATCGCGCAGCGTAGAGGCAGCATTCGCCGAGCCGCCCCTTTTTCAGCTCCTGCGGGATAAAGGCTTGCATCCGGGAGGGATCTGTGAGACACTCCTGCCTGAACCAAGCGCGATCTTTCGAGTGGTCGATAAGTAGCGCCCACCGACAAGATAGGCTTTCATCATCTCCACCTTTTCAGAAATCCCCCTGCATGCCGCCATACTTCGCGGCGTCAACGATCTTCAATATTCAGAGACGACCCCGATCCAGCGCATGGCTATCCCCGTCGCTCTGGCCGGCCGCGACGTCTTTGCGAGCGCTCCGACAGGCAGCGGCAAAACCGCGGCTTTCGGCATTCCGCTGCTCCAAAGACTGCTAGAGCGGCGAGCCGACCGCGGTGCCGCACTGATCTTGACGCCCACCCGCGAGCTGGCGCAGCAAGTTTCGCAGCACCTCGGGCAGCTGGCAAAGCACACGAATCTGCGCATCACGCCCATTTACGGAGGCGTGGCTATGAAACCGCAGATCAAAGCGATGCGACGCGGTACCGACGTCATCGTCGCAACGCCTGGACGGCTTATCGATTTGATGCAGCAGGGCGAAGCTCGTCTTGGCAACGTTGAGATTCTCGTGCTCGACGAAGCGGATCGAATGCTCGATATGGGCTTCTTGCCGGCCGTAAAGCGCATCGTCGCCAAACTGCCCGCCGACCGTCAGACGCTCTGCTTCTCGGCAACGCTCGGCAGCGCGGTGGCTGCGCTTGCACGCGATTTTCTACGCGATCCCGTGCGCATCAATCTCGCGCCTTCGGCCCCGGTAGCAACGGTAACCCAGTGGGTGTACGAGGTAGAACCTCATAAGAAAACCGATCTGCTCGTGGACCTGCTCAAAGATGGCCGCGTCTACAATGCTATCGTTTTTACGCGGACCAAATCGCGAGCCGAGCGCGTCGCCGGTGCTTTGATGCGAAATCGCGTCGACGTCGAGCGTATTCACGGCGATCGTTCGCAAGCGCAGCGCTCGCGCGCCCTCGAGGCTTTCAAAAACGGCCGCCATCGAGTCTTAGTCGCCACCGACGTCGCTGCACGAGGCATCGACATCAACGACCTCGGGCACGTGATAAACTACGATGTCCCCGCCGAGCCGACCGACTACCTGCATCGCATCGGACGCACGGCGCGCGCTCAAAAGTCCGGCGACGCGATTACGTTCGTGTCGCGCGGCGAGGCGGGCTCGTTTGCACGTATCGAAGGCGCGATCGGCACGTCCCTCAAGCGCAGCGAGCACGGCTTCATGGAGCCGGCATCCGCCCAGGCGCCGACGGTACAGCCGCAGATGGGTCGCCGAACGTTCCAGCGGCGCCGTCGCCGCTGAAGCCAAGAAGGGAGATTTGCCATCCCACGACGCAACCGAAATCGCAAAGTAAACCCGCGCGTATCGAAGGCCGCCACGATGAAGGACACGAAGGAAGCACCTCTGGAGGTGTTTGGCAGCATTCGTCAGGTCTTTCCCAGCACGACGTTTTCCGTCGAGCTGAACAACGGACACACGATCTTAGCGCATATCGCCGGCCGTTTGCGCCGGCATCACATCAAGATTCTCCCGGGCGACAATGTGGACGTCGAACTTTCGCCATACGATTTGACGAAGGGACGCATCGTTCATCGCTATCGCGCCGGCGAGGAACGCCGGCCATCCTAATGGCCGGCGATCGAGACTTTGGAGGCTCAAATGTACACCGACGAAACCCTTAACTGCGTCGATTGCGGACGCGGATTTCAGTTCACCGCAAACGAACAAGAGTTCTTTGCAAGCAAAGGATTCACGAACAAACCCAGCCGGTGCGGCGATTGCCGCGCCGCGCGTAAAGCCGCCGGCGGCGGTCGCAGCGGATCCAGAAGCGGCGGCGGCGGTGGCGGCTACGGCCAACGCGAGATGTTCAAGGCCACCTGTAGCCAATGCGGCGGCGTCGCGGAGATTCCGTTCCAGCCCCGCGGTGACAAACCGGTCTATTGCCGGGATTGCTTCGCAGCGCGGCCAAACTACCGCTAAGCCGTTGAGTCCCCGCCGTCGCGCGTGGGTGAACCGCGTTGGCTTGCTCGGCATTCACGTCGGCGCGCTGACCGCGTTCTTGCCGGTGGCCTTTCATTGGACCGGCCCCGTCGTTGCTGCGGTACTGCTGTACGTCACCGGTGGGCTCGGCGTCGCGCTGTGCTACCACCGCACCTTGACGCACCGCGGGCTGCGCATGCGAAAGCCGCTGGAGTATGCGTTTGCGATCCTTGGCGTGCTGGCGTTGCAAGGCGATCCCATTCGCTGGGTTGCCACCCACCGCAAGCATCACGCGCATTCGGACACCGAGGGTGACCCCCACGGGCGCAACGTAAGTTTCCGCTGGGCGCACGTGCGCTGGCTCACGCAGCTCAACGAAGCGCTTCCGACGCCTGACGAGTTGATCCGGTATGCGCCCGATCTTCACGCGCAGAAGTTCTACCGAGCGCTGCAGTGGCTCCACCTTCCGATGCAGCTGGTTCTTGCCGGCCTGCTATTCGCGTTAGGCGGATGGACTTGGGTCGCATGGGGTATCTTCGTTCGGCTAGTGGTGAGCTATCACGCAACGTGGCTGGTCAATAGCGCCGCGCACTCGGTAGGGTACCGAACGTATCGCACGACCGACCTCTCAACGAACTGCTGGTGGGTCGCGCTGATCTCCTGGGGCGAAGGATGGCATAACAACCATCACGCGTTCCCATATTCTGCCCGGCACGGACTCCGCTGGTTCGAATTCGATCTTACCTGGTGGAACGTTCGAATATTGGCGCTCCTCCAGCTCGTCGATCGCGTTCGAATCCCAACCGCAAAAGCTCTGCAGCAGGTTTTGCCGCCGGCAACTGAAGGCCATACCGTTCCGCCCCTACGGTAAAGAGCCGGAAGAGAAGCGCGCCGGGCCACCGGATGTGCCGGCGCATCGCCATGACGTTATGATGAAAGAAAAAGTCGCCGTGATTACGGGCGCATCGCACGGTATTGGCGCGAGCCTCGTTTCGGCGTACAGCGATGCTGGATACAACGTCGTAGCGAACTCACGCTCGATCGCCGCCAGCACGAATCCGGCCATCGTCAACATTGCCGGCGACATCGGCCAACCGGAAACCGCCGACCGCATAATGGAGGGCGTGGAGAGGTTCGGTCGTCTCGACACACTGGTCAATAATGCCGGCATCTTCATTTCGAAGCCCTTCACGGAGTACACGCAGGCTGACTACGACGCGATGCTTTCGACGAACATCGCGGGCTTTTTCCATGTGACGCAGCGCGCGGCGAGGGTAATGGAACGCCAGGGATGGGGTCATATCGTAAACGTCACCACGACCGCTGCCGAACAGCCGATCGGCGGCTCTCCGGCCCTCCTGGCATCCTTAACGAAAGGCGGCCTAAACGCCGCGACAAAGGCGCTGGCGATCGAATACGCACGGCGAAATATCCGCGTGAACGCCGTCTCGCTCGGGATCATAAGGACGCAAGAGGCAGACTCCTATGCCGGGCTCGAATCGTTGGAGCCGCTTGGTCGTTTGGGGGAGATCGACGACGTGGTATCGGCCGTGATGTATTTAGAACGGGCTGGTTTTGTGACCGGTGAGATATCGCACGTCAACGGCGGACAAAGCGCCGGTCATTGGTAGGGCGGCTTGGGCCAGCGTCTCATACATTTGCGGCGATAGTGTCGAGGATTCGACGATCGACTTCGATCGCGCCCGCGCCGACTAACTCCTGCGCTGCGGCGGGCGTGCGGTTCCATTCCCATTTTGCCGAGTCCGGCGATTCCGACGTTTTCATGCCTCGGGCCGTCGCACGATCGTAATAGGGACGAGGCCTTCGATGCGGTAGCGCACCGCGCTTTCGATGAGGTCGGTGATGGTCTGACCGATATCTTGGTCCCACCGGGACACCGCCCACGCCTGCTGCGACTCCCACCCCGAAAGAAGCCACAGCTGCGTACGCGCTTCGTTGCCAAGCAGCGCGCTTTCGATTAATCCGGGAATGCTCGAGCCCTTGCGTTCGAGCAGTTTCATGACCTCGCCCGACAGTCGCTCGAAACGCTGCTCGTCAACGTCGAAGATCAATACCGACGTGAAGCTTTCGTTCGTCACCATGGGTTCAGCTCAACGCAGCCAGCGAGCGTGCACCCTCTTGGAGACTGCGTTGAATCGCATCGACGACGTTGGGACTGGCAAAGTCGCGTTCGAATCGCTCAACGTCGAGTCCGATCTGCCGCGTGTAGCCAAGGAGATCGAGATCGTGGCCCTTCGGGTTTCCCCGGACGTGCTCTTGCATAGGCAGTATCGTATCGACAGCTCGGATATTCGCACCTTGAACAGCGCTCGAGCGCCAGGCTGCTGCGCTTCGGGCGGTTTTCGGCAGCCCATCACGAATCTTGTGAGGCCAACATGCTCCCGCTTACCAATGCATCTCGGCGTCCCGTCAACTTTCCGACCGTCCCCTTGACGATCATCGTCGTAAACGTCGCGGTCTTTATTCTCGAACGTCTCAACGGCGACGCGTTCGTGCAACCCGATTCATGACGGCGTTCGAAATCTTCGACGGAAAGATTTTCGGGCTCGGTGGCGTTGCGCCGGTCCCGCGCGAAGACTAAGGTACGTTCCTTACTCGATTTTTGGAGGGTTAAATGGACGAAGTACGAGTCGACGAGTCAAACTATCAGATGCCGCCGAGGGAAGGATTTACGGTCGCGCATTTTATCACCGTCGCCGACATCGCGCGATCTGTCGCGTTCTATGAAAAGGTCTTCGGAGGCCAAGTCGTCAGCAGAGGCGACCAAGAGGGCGCACCGCCCTACATCAAGATCGCAAACATCTGGCTGATCGTCAACGTTGGCGGCGGTCCGACACCCGACAAACCGACCGTAACGCTCAGACCCCCTCCGGATCCCGATGAAATCAGCAGCTTTCTGAATATTCGGGTCGCGGACATACAGGCGTGCTACGACCTCTGGCGCAGCCGGGGAGCGACGTTTCTCACCGAACCCATCGAGAAGTACGGCGAGACGCGCTGTTACATCCGCGATCCTGACGGTTACATTATCGAGGTCGGACAAAGCAAATCCGGGTTCGCCTATGGTTAATGATTAAGGAGAAGACTCCGCGACGTGCTGCGTGGCAATGCGATGGTCGAGCCAGCCCTTTTGCGTTGCGATGACTTCGTCCGGCGCCAGCTCTCGAACTTTACGCAGGCGCGTAGAGGCGCCGACCGATCCTGCGCCTTCTGCGAGCGCTTTCGCAAGCTCGTACGTGTGCCCGTAGGCGCTATAGTAGACCACGACGATCTTTGCCAAACCGGATCTCCTTTATCCAAACGCGATGGTAATCTCGCGTCAGTACTTGTTTTTCGATGTTCGCGCCCCTCCCCACCACTTGGGTTCGGTCCTGCTCCACCTGGGTCGAGCCAATATCGCAACCCGCCCTCCTGGTGTTATAGTTTAAGCCGAGATATGAGCAAGGCCAACCCTTAGGTGGAGTCGTTCAGCATCGCCGGTTCGCGGCTGGGCATGGGCGCGAGCCTGGGCAATAGCGCGATTTGGATTCACACGAAAGGCGACGGCGCGGTCGAGCGGGTCTTTCTGAATTCGATCGGTAGGTCGCTTATCGGCACCGCGAACCTGCGCTATACCGGGCGGCCGGAGCACGCGGAGCCGTATTTCTCCGGGCTCTTTGCCGACGGCGCGCGCATCCTGGATATTCATCCCGCCTATCAGCGCGTGCGCTTTGCGCTCATCGAAGTGATCGACATCGCCGAGACGACGTTTCTTCCCTTCGCGAAAGGTGACCCGGGCGAAGACGAGCCGGTACTGTACGTCGTCGTCGAAGCGCAGAATCGCGATACCATACGACACGATATACGCGTCTTCGCTTCGGCGATGCTTCGCGGCGACACGCCAGCCGATATTACCGCAAGATACGATCGGGACGCTCGCGCGCTCGTCGCGCACAACGCCGGCAACGCCGACTGGGTTCGGATTATGGGCGGATCGGAGGCCCCGACCCGGTTCGGCGCCGATTGCGACTTTGCCCGGTCTTACGACCCGACGTACCGAGGTGCGCTGGACGACGATACCTCGGCAACGGGCGAGATCATCGGCCGGCTCCAATGGGATTTCACCCTCGCACCCGGCGAGCGACACAGCTTCTGGTTCGCCGTGGGCGTCTATGCCGCCGGCGAGCAGGACGCGCTGCAGCGATTTGCCCGAATCCCGAAAGGTGACGAGGCGCTCGACCAAACCATCACATCGCTTAAGGACATCCTTCGCGCATCACGAGTGCTGACGCCGGATCCGGTGATCAATCAAGGTGCGCAATGGAGCAAAGTAAACATGCGCCGCGTGATGGCTTCGTATCCGACGGGGCAAGCCTTTACCAACGATCCGGGAACGTATGCGAACGTCGTGACGCGCGATTGCGCTTGGTTCGTCTACGGCGCCGATCACTTCTTACCGTCATTTTCGCGCCGTCTGTTGGACAATCTCGCGCGGCGGCAGTACCCGAACGGGAAGATGCCCGAGTATTTCGACGCCATTAGCGGTGAGCCCCAGGACGACGGGCTCAACATCAACGACGACACGCCGCTTTATATTCTGGCCGTCAATCATCATTTCCGAGCGACCGGCGATTGGGATTGGTTGACGAAGACGTATCCCGCCGTCGCGGCGGCCGCACATTACATCATCTCGCAAGTCAACGACCGTGGGCTCGTTTTTTGCTCTGCGGACGATCCACGCGGCAACGTATGGGCGATCGCGGGCTGGCGAAACATCGTGAGCGGCTATCGCATCAGTGGCGCCGTCACCGAGATCAATGCGGAGTGCGTCGCCGCGCTGCGAGACGCCGCGCATCTGGCCGACGAGCTCGGCCTTGAAGACGAAAGGGAAGCGTTTGCTGCCGCTTCGACAAGGATCCGGGCGGCGATGGACGCTTACCTTCTCAATCCAAAGAACGGCCTGTACTACCTAAATATCGACGTGGACGGAACGCCCCGTACCGACGTTACCGGCGATCAGATTTTCCCCGTCATCATGAGGGCGTGTTCGGAGGAGACCGGCTTCAATATCATCACCCGGCTGAACTCGCCGGACTTTTGGACGTCGGCCGGGCTGCGGACGGTCTCCGACCTCGACCCACGCTTCGACCCGTCGGCTCACTCGGGGCTGATGGGCGGCGTTTGGCCGGGCCTGACGTGGTGGTATGCTTTCGGGGCGTCGCGATACCACCCGCATTCGATGGTCCGCGCTCTGCGTTCGTCGTTCGAACACTACGGCGTCGATCCTCAGAGAAACAATACGGTTCCCGGGCAGTTCAGCGAGTGGTTCGACGGCGAGAGTCTGGCAAATCGCGGGATGCGCCTCTCCCCATGGGAGCCGCCGCGATTCCTCTGGGCGGCCGTCGAGGGGGTCTGCGGCTTGGTGCTGCTGCCGGGAGCGCCTCGAGTGAATCCGATCGTGCCCGATGGTTGGAACTGGGTCGCGCTGCGCGACGTTCCGTATCACGGCCGGCCATTTTCGTATTTTCTCGTCCGCGAACCGGACAGCGCCGCGCGCATCTACGCAACCTGTGCGATCGACTGCGACTTGCGTACGGAAGTGTATACGGCTGACGTATCCGACGACGTGTGGGTCTATACAAAAGATGCCATCGCGGTTGCGCTGCAGCGCGACGGAGATCTCGCGCTGCTCATCGGGAATACGGGCACCGTAACGATCAACGCCGCGGTCCAATTCGCCGATGGGAAGCTGCTGCCCGAGCGCGCAAAGGTCCGTGTTTACAACAGCGAGCGGCGCGCCTGGGAGCCCAGCGGAGCACTCGAACGGAGGCAACTTAGCTCGATGGCGTTTTCGATCGAACGCGGAGGGTATCGACTGCTCGAAATAACCGCGGCCGGACCCTAGCTTAGAGCTTGTGCGGCATGAGGTGCTGGAACGTGGGCCACAGCCGCTGACCGACGAACATGCCGATAAGCCCGACGAGCCCAAGAAACGGCGGCGCGGGTGACGGCAGCTTGACGAAGCTGAATAGGACCCCAATCGCAATGCCGGTCGCGAAGGCAAGTGCGATTGAGGCCAATGAAGGGAAACCGGTGCCGTTCACGTGTTGTCTCCGTTCCGCATATTGCTGAAGCTGAGTTGCCTTGGGAGCTCGTCACGACCTCCAAGGTAACGGGACGCATCGCGTGGCGACGCCGACGACGACGAACAAAATACCGGCGCACGTAAAGGCCTCCGCGCTGCCGAATCGTGCCGCGAAGGCGCCCCACAACAGCGAGCCCAATGCCACAACGCCCTGCGACGTGACGAGATAGAGCGCGAATCCGGCCGCACGGTGTTCGGCCGACACGGCAAACTGGATCGCGGTATTCAAGACCGAGAGCACGGTGAGCCACCCGAAGCCGGCCACAAACAATACCAAATACCCGATCCACAACGAACGCGCCAGTCCGAAGATCGTTAGACAAACCCCCAGAACGATGGTTCCCAGCAAGACCGTGTTGGCGATGCCGAGGCGCGCCCGCAAGGGTTCGAGAAATTGCGCCACGGTGACGCTGCCAAGGCCGAGCATAGCGAACAAGAAGCCAAACTGGATTGGGGTGGCGTGAAGTCCGATACGAGCGTAGAGCGGCAGTAACGCGAAGATCACGCTGGCACAGATGCCGAAAGCCGCGTTGCGCAGCAGCACGTCGCGTACCGGTGCCGAGGCGCGCACCACCGCGAACGACGCCACGGCGCCATCGCGCAGCGCAGCCAGCTTCGGCCATACGCGACGGGCTTGCGGTCTCATGACGACGACGGTCGGCACGAACGACAGCGCATTGAGCGCAAAGGCCGCGGCGGGCCCCGCGATTCCGACGATTAAGCCCGCCGCCGGCGGACCGATGACGCGCGAGAGGTTGAAGTCGATGCCGTTGAGGGCGATGGCCGCAGGGAGGTCGCGATCTCGGACGATTTCGGGAATCAGCGCACCCCACGCCGGCTCCTGTACGGCATCTACCAATGCGATGACAAACGTCGCGCTCAACAGCACGGCAGGGGTCACAACGTGCTTCGCCGTGAGAATCGCCAGGATGCCGACCAGCACGACGAGCATGACGTTGGTCGATCGAATGAGCCTGCGCCGGTCAACGACGTCGGCGAGTACTCCGGCTGGAATGGCGAAGAGAAAGAGTGGCAGCGACGACGCCGTCTGCACCAGCGATACGATCGCCGCGTTCGTCGTCAGCGACGTCATCAGCCATCCCGCGCCTACCCCTTGCGCAAAAAAGCCGAGATTTGACACGAGATCGGCGATCCACACCGCTCGAAACGAGCGGATCGCAAGAACCCGCCAGGCGCTCTGCGACCGCGTCCCTTCCATTCCCCCAGCATACGCAATCGGCGCCGGTTGCCCTCGCATTCGGAGGCGCGTCGTAATTTCGGCCGGTCGGAACCGCCGTTAAAGCGGTCTTTGTGGTGGTTAGAGCGGTGCTAGTGATCTACGAATTTGGAGACCTCGTTTAGCGCCGGCTCAAGCCGGAGATCTTCCTGGGTATATTTCCGATCTTCGTTCCCTCCGGAGACTTTCACGCGCACGAGAATCTCGTGCGGATGAACCTCTCTTACGGTGCCCTCCTCCGCGCTCCCATCGATGCGAACGCGGTCGCCGACTTTCAACATTTAGCGTGCCTTCTTTCTTCAAGCTACCGTCTTCCGGGAGGGGTGGTCGTCGAGGTCGATTTCTCCTTCATGCCGCTCCCGCCATCTGGAGGAGCATCGGCCGGCAGGATGGTAAGGGGCACACATGTCGATTCTATCCGACGTCAAAGAGATCCAAGCCAAGGTTCGCGAGGCCATGCAGGATGGTCCGGTAACGCCTTATTACTCGCTGGATCTCGACAAAGTTTACGAAGTACTCAACGCGGCGCTCGCCTCGGAGATCATCTGCGTGCTGCGCTATAAGCAGCATTATTATATGACCACTTCGATTCATCAGGAGCAGCTGCAAGGACTCTTCAAAGAGCACTGGCTCGATGAAGAGAAGCATCTGGAGCTGATCGCCGATCGTATCAAACAGCTCGGCGGCGTCCCAGACCTCAATCCAAACGGCATCAGCAAGCGAGCGTTTTCATCCTTCGAGAGCGGCCACACGCTAGCGGACCTGCTGCGTGAAGATCTGCTGGCCGAGCGCGTCGTCATTAAGATCTATGGCGACATCGTCAAGTTCTTCGGCAAAGAGGATCCGGTGAGCCGGCGTATGTTCGAGGAAATTTTGAAGGATGAAGAAGATCACGCCGACGAGATCGCCGACCTCCTCTACACGGTCGATCCAAAAACCGGCAAAGCGGTCGAGCAGTTCAGCGGCGACTCGGTCAGCAAGCCCTTCAAACCCTAAGCCATCAGTCCGTCGTTAAATTCGATGTCGGCATGCGAGCCGTCGCAGAATGGTTTATTCCGCGACGCGCCGCAGCGGCAGAGCGTCACGCGGTTGCGCGCCTCGTATTGCTGACCGTCGGCGCTCTCGACGCGTACTTTGCCGCGCACCCAAAGCGGCCCGCTGCACTTCATCGCGGGGTCTTCGACGAGCGAAATTGACGGCGCGACCGCCGGTTCGACCACCTCTCCCGTCGCGTGGTCACGGACGACGAGCCGCCCCGACGGACAGTGCGTTGCCTCGTGCGCGACGATGCGCCGAACTTCGCCTTCGTCCGTTTTCTCGATTAACTTCCAGATCGTTCCCGCGTTGTCGCAGAAACGCGCGTACGCGCAGAGCGCGCGATCGTCGTAAAGCGTCATCGCCGGCCCCTCGGTCACTTCCGCTTCGCGATCGAACGGTTGGCGTGAGGCGGTTTCGGTGCCGTCAAAGCCAACGCGTTTATGCGTGCCGTCGCAAAATGGCTTCGTTCGACGACTGCCCGCAGCGGCACAAGGCGTAGGTCTGCGGCGCGTCCAAGGCGCGATTCTCTTCCCACGTCCACGAGCCGCCCGCGTCGTTGGTGCCGATCGTCTCGATGTCGAGCGGAAGACCGCCGTACACGAGGTA
Organism: Vulcanimicrobiota bacterium; assembly: GCA_963844705.1. GTDB lineage: Bacteria > Vulcanimicrobiota > Vulcanimicrobiia > Vulcanimicrobiales > Vulcanimicrobiaceae > Cybelea. Next base: position 227,583 of record CAWJPI010000002.1, read on the forward strand.
GGGCCCGTCTTTCGCGATCGTGATATGGGACTGGTCGGACATCGGTTACGCCCCTGCCGCGATCTACTTAGCGACGGCACGCGTGTCGCCGCGAGATTGGTAGAGTTCCCAATGCGCATCGGCGATGACCGAAGGGTCAACGGCGTCGCCGTCCGTCGGGGAAGTTCCCTTTATCGCGCGGTATACCATAACCTCGCCAACGAAGATCCCGTCGCCTTTTAGCCGCTCCGTAGCCGTCCGCCCCGCTTCCGAAGCTGTAGTGATGTTCGACAATTGCAGAAATGGGTCGCGTTTGCCGCCCGAACGAGGACTCCGAACGCTGCCATCCGACCGACGATGACGACGAAGAAGGCCCGCTACCGCCGCATGCGGCTAAGAACGCAGCAATAAGGCACGCGATGACGGTCTTACCGGTAGTAATACGCATAAGCCCTCATCCCTACTCTCTGACAGGTGCAGCAAGAACGCAATGTAAGGGCCCGGAAATAACTTCCCTTTGGCCCAGGGTGCGCCTTCTTGCTAGCTTTGTCAATGTTTGTAGGTACGCGCCAAATCGGATTTGTGCGCGAAATCCTCGGCGGGCACTTCAAACCCGGCCATCCGTGGGCATTTCAAAACCGGCCAGCGGTCACCGTACGGCTCGGACGAAGTGCTTAGAAGCGGCGGCGTTGGCTGCAGCCGCACTTGGACTGATTGAATCCTAAGACGCGGCCGAGATGAAAGCCTTGGCGCTACTAAAAAACAAGTTTTCGCATAGAAGTAGATATACAATTATTCATTATCCAAATTATCGAGCGGTTAGATGATCTGTACGCGCGATTTGGCTGACCCTGACCGTTTGGTGACCAAAAGCGCGCGGAACCATGCGTTGGGGGGACGTGCCCCATTGTTCTTCCCGCGCGGCGCTAGATTACCTTGACGATGATTTCGATTTTGCTGTGATTTGCACCGCACGGAATTGAGCAGTATAGAGTATACGTGCCGACTTTTGAGGGCGTGAACGTCACGGTTTTTGTGGATCCAGGCATAATCGTAGTGTCCGGAATACCGAGCGTGGTCGAAGTTATCCCGTGAACGCCGCTCTTGCCGACGAGCTTCAACTCAACCGGCTGGCCGGCGTGAACCGTGATTTCCGCCGGGCTGAACATTCCCTCGGTGGAGGCAGTAATTGTTATCGGTTGGGGGCTCGGTGCGGCAGATGCAGAGATCGGGAGGACGAGACTCAGTGACAGGCCGAGCGTGCCGGCAGCAAGTGCCAAAAAGAAGTTTTTCATGCCTCCCACGGTACGCCGGCTCGGGGCGACCACGACGCCGCGTTGTTTAACTATTTTCAAGGCAACCGCGACGGCACCCCCAAGGTGTACAAGCGAAGGTTCAACGTTGCAAAGGCGTTTTCGACGGTGGAGATGGCGGACTCGAACCCCGGACCCGATCCGCTGACGAAAGAAGAACTACGGCGAGGGCAGCAACTCGTAATAGACGCCGCCGGTGCGCGAGACTTGCTTCAGTCCTCGTCTCGGCGACGTGGGGGGCACGCCGGCGAACGCTGCCGCGGCGTCTTGGAGCACGCGGGGATCGAGCAAATAGCCGTGCCCGGACTTACCGCCGCTCTTGAGGTAGCTCACGTCGACCGTGTCGACCCCGTTACACAAAATAAGATCGCCGCCGGCTTGCCCCGCGCGCTGATTTCCATGGAACTTTTCCGATTGTCTGAGCGCTCGGTCGTTGTTCGAAACGTACAAAAGAACGCGCGCGGAATCGGAGGGATTCGGTAGCGGCTTTCCCGAGCACAGGTTTGAGGCCGTGAGCGCACTGCGCAAGTCTGCCGTGAAAACGTCCGGCGCGAACAGGACGGCACGACCGAAGCAGTTGTTGCAGCCTTCCCGACGGAAAAATGCGATTCCCTCGGTGACAAAACGCGAGCCCAGACTATACCCGGCCAGAGAGACGGGCATGCCGGGGAACGCCTTGTTGATGTTACCGAGGAAGTTGGTGAAATGCGGCATCGACCACTTCGCATTGTCCTCGTCGGTGCGATAGGCCAGGGCGCTGGTCTTCCTCGAGGGCCACGAATAGACGATGACCGGGCCTGGAAACTGCAGTCCCGTTCTCAGAGCAAGCGCAGTTTCGACCGCCGTTACGAACGACGTATAATAGCCGTGCACGTAGACGAGAACTTGACGCGGATGCTTTGGAACGAATTGCGACCTTATTGCCTTGATGAGCGCTTGTTTCGACGAGCAGCGCGCTTCGTTGGCTTTGTCTACCGGCGCCGATATGACCCCGGTGGTGACCAAGGGATTGTGATTGGCATCGGTGCCCCACTCGCCGCTGAAGAGCTGGTTATCGTCCAGCGGCTCGCGATCGGTAACCAAAAAGATCGATCCGGGCTTCGCGACGCACTCGGCCTGCGCGGGAGCACCGAGGAAGAGCGTAAGGCCTAGCGCGCAAAGGGCGAACAGCGCAACGTGGTTCAATCGACACGGCATAAATTGGCACCTCGGTCTGTGGAAGGCGGCGATCCCTCTTACTGCGCTGCGAACGTCTCGGCGCCCTGGCACGCCGTGATTGCGTAAGGGAACGAGCCCAGTGAAGAAATCTAGAGCACGGTTTCCTTCGCCCTTCCCTCGTGAAGCGCTCGGCCGTCTTGATCCGGTGTTGTAGCGATGCGGACCCGCGCGGAGCGGAGTGTGTTTGGCTATGGCGTCAAAGCAAAGACGCTCCCACAACCATCCACGCTGCCGCAGCCCTTACCTCCCAATTCCGTGGTGCCAAAGAGCGTGCCATTCAAGGCGGTCAAGCCTGCTTCGGGCCTGTAACTGTCGCCGCCAAAGCTGTAGAGCACATGCTCTTGACCGGACGTAGTCACACTAAAGACCGTTCCGAGTCCGGCTCGCCCGCCGCTGGTGGCAGTACCGTAGAGGATACCGTTCAGAACGGTAAGACCATTGGGATTAGCGCTGTCAGAGTCGTCCTGAACGTTGTAGAGCACTTTTTCTGCACCGGACGAGGTTACTGTAAAGACGGTACCGCAAGCGAAGTGGCGAGGGCAATCAAAGTTCACGGGGCCGTCGCCGCCATCTGCCGTAGTACCGTAGAAGATGCCGTCCAACGCGAGCAAGTCGTCGGGATACCTGCCGTCTAGGCCGGAGCCGAAACTGTAAAGCACGCGCTCTTGGCCTGCGGTGGTCATGCTGAACACGGTGCCCTTGCGGTAGGTCCCGCCTTGAGTCGTGGTACCGTAGAGAGTGCCGTTCCGAGCTGTTAGCCAATCGGGAGAGGCCCCGTCAGCTCCGCCCGCAAAATTGTGGAGCACTCTATCCTCACCCGACGGGCTCACGCTGAACACGGTGCCTTTGCCGTACGCGCCGCCATGCTGCGCCGTACCGTAGAAGGTACCGTTCACGACGATCAACGACCCCGGTTCAGCGCTATCGGTCCCACCCTCAAAACTGTAAAGCACGTTCTCCTTACCGGCCATGGTCACGCCGAAGACCGTTCCATCCCCGTCGGCGCCTCCCGAATCCGTCGTACCGTAAAATGTCCCGTTCAGCACGGTCAACCGTGAAATGGGATTTTGGCCATCAGTCCCGCCTTTAAAACGGTAGAGAACGTGTTCCTTGCCCGCAGGGCTGACTTCGAACACGGTCCCACATCCACGCTGGGATTGACCACAGGTCAAAATACCGCCTAAAGGCGTTATGCCGTAGAGGTTGCCTTTGACTGCGATTAGGCTGGAACTCGGAAATGCACCGTCCTTTTCGTCGAAGTAAAATATGGTCTTAAAGGTCGCCGCGTTGCGGGCCAAAAGCGATCGGCCAACGCCCCGCGTCGCCGCCGATGGGTTGAGTGACTGTGACCCGCCGTTACAGCCTGCGAGCACTGCCGCAGCCGCGCAAATGCTTAAAGCAAAGCGGCCAAAACCACGAAGCCCCATCCAACTGCCTCCTGAAAGCGTAACCGCTCCGACGCCTAAGATTGTTCCGCGCACTCGGGTTCGGCGCCTGGCCACCTAACAACGCGGCGCCACGATTCGCCGACGACCTGCGCCTCATCGTTGATCAGCCATCGACGTCGCCGGCTAAGGCGTCAAGATCGCTGATCGTACCGCTCTGCGCCAATGACCTGACGCCGCAAGCCTTGGCCTCGGCCACCTCATCCCAACCTTGGCATTCGGCTTTGGGTTAATTGACAACGCCGGCCAAAAGGCGCACCGTGGTCTTAAGGGATTAACCCGAAGCGTCGCGGCTGCACCACGGCGCGTTTGAGTCTTTCTGGCAGCGCCACAACTCAGGTGCTGGAGGGTTGAAAAATGAAACCGTCAGCCTTTTTTTACTTTCTCGGAGCCGCCGTCGCCCTTTCGGGCTGCGCGCGCTCGACGGCGCCAACGGTGCCGGCGCCCATTGTGCCATCCCGCGCGGCTTCGCTGCTCGGCCCCGCGTCGAGCTTCAAAGTGCTGCACAGTTTCGGCGGCGGCAAGGATGGCAAATACCCCGAAGCTTCCTTGAAGGTTTTCAAAGGCGCCCTGTACGGCACTACGTACGGAGGCGGTGCATTCGGGATTGGAGCGGTCTTCGCCATCGGCACCGCAGGTGCGGAACGCGTCCTGCACAGCTTTGATTATAGCGACGGCGCCCGCCCAACATCCAACTTGGTCGGCATGAATGGGACGCTCTACGGCACCACGTCAACCGGCGGTCAGCATGGGATGGGAACAGTATTCACCATATCGAGCTCGGGCCATCAGAGCGTGCTGTATAATTTCAAGGGCGGTCCCAACGGTGAGCAGCCGCTCGCGGGTGTGACGTTTCTGAACGGCACGCTTTACGGCACAACTTACGGCGGCGCGTATTATTACTTTCGCCAAAATGGGACCGCGTTCAGTATTACGACGGCAGGCCGCCAGATGGTGCTCCATAGATTCGGCATCGGAAGCGGCTACGACGGATTCAATCCCGAGGGAAACTTGGCCGTCTTAAACGGCACGTTGTACGGCACGACATATTCGGGCGGGGCGAACTATGACGGTACCGTCTATAGCATGACGACCAGCGGGCAGGAAAACGTCATCTTTACGTTTACCGGCGGTGACGGCGATGGCGATGGGTCACAGCCGCAAGCTGGACTCGTAGTATTGAATGGGACACTGTACGGGACGACGTCCCAAGGCGGCAATGGAGGTTCCGGGCTTGATTGTGGAACGGTGTTTAGCGTCACTCCTGCCGGCCAAGAGAACATCGTTTACAAGTTCCAATGCGGCGCGCTTCCGCTTGCGCCCCTGATCGTTGTTAATGGTAACCTCTACGGAACGACGTCTTCCGGCGGCACGGGATGCTCTTCCAGCGGCGGGTGCGGAACCATTTTTAGCGTTACCACCGCCGGAAGGGAGCGTATCGTGCATGCCTTCAAGGGCGGCTCCGACGGCGCTTTTCCAGCCGCCGGTCTTACTTTCTTCAACGGCAAGCTGTACGGCACGACGCAATCCGGCGGCACGGAGAATGCTGGAACGGTCTTCGCATCGAGTCCGTAGGTTTTTGCAGCCGAGAAAGGAGCCTATCTTCTGATGGACCTGTCGAAAATGCCCCGGTACGCACTGGCCACGTGCGCCGCGCTCGCTTTATTCGCGGGATGCAGCAACGGCGCGACGTCTATCACACCGCTTGGGTCAAGCGTCGCATCGCCGGATCGAGAGGAGTCGTCGCTATCGCCTACTGCGGTAAGTCAGAATCTGCTTTACGTCTCCATCCAAGGATTCGACGAGGTCTTTGTCTATTCGTATCTTCCGTCCGCTGTCAAGTTCGTTGGGAAATTGACGGGCTTTTCCGATCCAAGCGGCCTCTGCGTGGACAAAGCGGGCGATGTGTACGTCGCCAACGCCGGCGCAAAGAACATTCTCGAATACGCCCACGGCGGCACGAAACCCATCGCGGAGCTGCGCGACACGAACGCCGCACCCATTGGCTGCTCGATCGATCCGTCGACGGGAAACCTCGCCGTCTCGGGAACCTACGGCACGGCAGAGCAAGGCGATATTGCGATCTACAAGGGCGCTCGCGGCAGCCCTAAGCTCTATTCGGACTCGCACCTCCAGTATCCGGATTTCGTGGGTTACGACGACTCCGGTAATCTTTTTATCGACGGATTCTACTATCACTATAAAAACTCTTCGTGTTGCTTCGTCGCGGCCTACGCCGAGCTTCCGAAAGGCGGTGAAACGTTCAAGCACATTGCGCTGAATTACGCTGGAGATACCGGTGGAGTTCAATGGGATGGGAAGTATCTCGCAATCGGGGGCGGCAATTTGATTTCGGAGTATCAGATAATCGGCTCCAAAGGAACCCGGATTCGCTACACGAAGCTCGGTGGCGCACACGCGGTTTCAGAGTTTTGGATTCAGGGCTCCGTCGTTGCCGGGGCGGATAACGGTTATGCTGACGTCAGTTTGTGGCACTACCCTCACGGCGGCCCCCCAACCAAGAGGATCGAAGGCCTTTACAATCCGTTCGGGGTAGCGGTGAGCCTCCACACGTAGCTTCAGTGGCTTCGATTCACTGTTACAGAGAACCGTCGTCGCCATCGATTTCAACTTAGAACGTATATCCGCTGACGTGCTTCACGGCTGCGAACCTGCCGCACTCATGCACTCGCGCACGCGGGGCCGGAAGCCGGCGCTTGAGCACCCTCGTGGTTGACCATTTCGGGATAGTCGGCCCGAATTGCGTATGGACAAAGGGCGCGTGTGCACGTGTTTGCGACCCTGGAGAAGTGCCGGCAAGGGAGGAAGCGCAACCGATGGAAATGTGGATTTAGTGGAGCAGTCTCCTTTTAGAATCGAACGACTCGGAGTCGTCATGCGGCCCGACCCATCGCGAGAAGATGAAGTCGAAGGTGTGCTCAATCCCGGAGCGGCCCGCGGCCCCGACGGCGAACTTTACCTGTTCCCCCGGTTGGTAGGGAAAAACAACTACTCGCGCGTTGGAATCGCACGAGTGCTCTTCGACGACGCTGGGGATCCGGTTGGCGTTGAGCGCGTCGGATACGCTCTCGAGCCGGAAGAGCCGTACGAATTACGTCCGGCAGAGGGAACCGGGGGCTGCGAAGACGCGCGCGTAACGTTCGTCGATCCGCTGGGCCTGTATGTCATGAGTTATGTCGCATGGGGCCCTAAAGGCCCACGCATAGCTCTCGCTATTTCCGAAGACTTGCTGGAGTGGGAGCGACTCGGGCTCGTCAGCTTTCAGCCGGACGTCCAAGCTAAATACAACGTGATATTCAACAATTATCACAATAAGGACGCGGCATTCTTTCCGAAAGCGATAGAGTTGCAGGACGGTACCCCCGTGCTCGGTATGTTGCACCGCCCGTTTTACGACGATCCGAAGAGCGCGCCGAAGGGTATCCGAGAGCCGTTGCCGAGTATCTGGGTCTCCGGGTGCGAGCTCGAATGGGCTTTGCGTGACGTTCGTAACCTCTGCGTGATGCGAAAGCACGCGCTATTGATCGATCCGGAACAAGCGTGGGAAAAGCTGCGGATCGGAGTTGGAACGCCGCCCGTAGAGACACCGCTCGGCTTTCTCATGATCTACCACGGCGTCAGCGGCACACTTGCTCGTACTCCCTTAGAGCGTAATCAGGTTGAGTACGTTGCCGGAGTTCTTGTGGTTCACCGTGAGGGTGAAAAATTGATGGAGTTCCGCTCTCCAAGCCCCATCTTGATACCAGAGGTCGAGGAAGAGATGCTTGGCACCGTCGATCGCGTGGTCTTCCCTACCGGCGTTGACGACCGTGGGAACGGCACTTTGGACATCTATTACGGGATGGCCGATAGCTGTATCGGCGTCGCACGTCTGCACTTACCGGACGAGCTTCCCTTACAAGCAAAGGACTTGATCGAGACCCGGCGCCTCGAGCGGCAGTGACGAAGCGGCCATCCCCTCGAATCGCAGGCCGTTTTTCGCCGAGGTTTTCTCGGCCTTAGCGAAGCTCCGAGCGGGCGGGACGACGTTTTGCAGAAAGGCCGCCCCGTGTACGACGGCGTGGCAACTTGGGTGATCCTGGTCGCTGTGGCGGCCCTCATCTTGCTGATGAGCGAGTTAGGGTTTCTCTTAGGGCGAAAGGCCGAGACCGCAGCCGATCAGCAAACCGGAGTCGTGCAGGCGGCGGCGTTTACACTCGTGGGCTTGCTGCTGGCTTTTTCGTTTTCCATGGCGTTGGGTCGCTTCGACTCGCGCCGAGCTATAACGTTGCAAGAGGCGAATTCAATCGGTACGACGGCTCTGCGCAGCGGGTTGCTGGAAGCGAAGACGGCCGTTGCTATGCGCGACGACTTGCATCAGTACGCGAGCGCCCGCATCGCTTTCGCTTCCGCTGATGCCGATCCGCAGAGCCGCGCACGGGCCGACGCAAGATCAATCAAGCTTCAAGGCGCCATGTGGCGCTTGGCTACGCGGGAGGCACGCCTCGATCCACGTTCTACGACGGTCCCTCTCCTGATCCAGAGCCTCAACGAAACGATCGATTTGAGTAGCGACCAGGCGGCAGTGCTCACTTCCCACATCCCCGATCTGGTTCTGGTCGTGCTAGTGCTTATCGCGCTCATCGCCGCTGTGCTAATGGGAATCGGGTTTGGCCGAAATCACCACCGCGGGACGGCTTCCAGAGCGATGTTCGCGGTGATGCTGGCGCTTGCCATCGGGCTAATTATCGACTTGGACCGACCGCAACGGGGGCTCATCCGAGTGAGCCTCGAGCCCCTGCGCGCCGTGCAGCGATCGTTGACTGTTGATTCACCGCCGGTTAGTTCACCCTGAGCATGCATTTAACGCGGAACCTACGGCCCGGCTTGTCGGCCGAAACCTGCTGGCATCATCCGGCGCCGACTCGAATAGGGCGGTCCTATGCGGCCGCCGCCAACTTGCAACGCCGTTTTCGGACGAAAGCCCCAGTGTCGGTCGCCGCACGCGCGGGCGATATGATCTACATCTCCGGCATGCCGCCGTTCGATCCGGAAAACGGGTGAGGTCGAGCACGCGCCCTTCGAGGAGCAAGCCGAACGCGTTATCGCGCAGCTCACGACGTTGCGGGGTCGGACCTCGACCACGTCCTCAAGTGCAACATCTTCTGAACCTCGCCCGACTACTTCGCGCCATTTAACGAGATCTATAAGAAGTATTTCCCCGAAGGCAATCAGCCGACGCGCATCTTCACGATCGTTCCTATATGGACCGGACCGTTCGACGTCGAGATCGATTGTGTCGCCGTTGCACGCGATTAATATATTCGCGCCACGTTCGAGATCGGCTGCTGTGTCACGTTCCGGCACCGGCGGCTTGGCCGAGCATCCGGGAAAACGAGTTGATCCCCGCTAAGATATACGTGACATAACGCGCCAGCCGCCTGTGTGAGCTAGGGGAAAAGCCCCACCGTTCGAAGGATCACCGTAGGTCGAAATGCCGGACGAGCCCAACCGAGAGCGCTGAGCGTTCATAACGTCCTCGTGCGCCGGGGCGTGCGCGCGATGTGTTGGCCGCGCTATATCTTGCAGAACTTTCTTGCAAAACGACCCGACGTCGATCTGGCGCTGGAAAGAAGTTTCGAGTTGGAAGTGCAAGAGATCCTTGGCAGTACGCTGTCCAAACTCGACGGTCCCCAAAGTCAGTAAACCAAGCATGGGCGCCACCCTGTCTTAAACCAGGGTGGTCCTCGCCGGGGTGAATCGTTGCACGAATGCCAATCCATATATCCGATATTTTACGAGAAGCATCCTCACTCGGTCGAGGAATTGCCAAAAGCGCGCGGGCTTTCCATAAGCAATATGGAAGGTGTCGCCTTGTTATGCAGACCGACGGCGCCGGCGGCTCACAAGACCTTCTTTCGGACCGATTTGCCACCATCGCGATTTACTGGCTTCCGATCGTCGTTCTGGTCGTGAGCGGATTTTTCGCCGTCGGCAACGTGTGGCGGAGCGCAATATGGGCAGTCGCTTTGATAACGATGGGCGTCGGGTGTGTCTTCAACGCGCTGCGATGCGGGCGCGTACACTGCTATGCGACCGGCCCGTTCTTTTTACTCATGGCTGCTGTTGCGGTTTTATACGGGCTTGGCATTGCGCCGCTCGGTGCGCGGGGCTGGAACGCGATTACGCTCGTCACGGTAATCGGCGGAATTGCACTCTACTACTTACCGGAGCACTTCTTCGGACGGTATCGCCAACGGCCTGAATAATAGTCGCAACGCCGCCCGCATCGCGAGCAGCGTTCGAATTGCAGAGCAGTGAGCGCCCGGCAGGACGCCGCGGCGGTCGGTGCGGCAGCGGCCGCTATGGGCACTCGCCGCTTTGTTTCGACACCTACAACTACTACAATTAGGAAGGCCGCAGTTCATGGGGTTTTTTATCCGCAGATCATAGTCGGAGCTTCGGAAAAACTGAGCAAGAGCAAATAGCAAACAAAAAAGTAAAGAAAGGGAAGGCGTTTCCAGTTTTAGTCGTCTATTTTTAGCATGGGGTGGGGCGAAAGACGATAAGGACGAAAGCTAAGGGAAAAAAGAAAACAAATCCTGCGACCCGACTCTTTGCGGTGGACCCTGGAAGAAAGGGCGAACGACTTGAGATGCATGAGATTCGCATGACGGCCATCCGCAATTACGAATACTTTACGCGCAGGATTGGCTTTCATAAGTATCGTTCGATCTTACGGCAGGCGCTGCAAATGGAGAAGGAAACGGGTCGTTCCCCGACAGGTCGCTTCCCCGACCGTGATGACGACCGCAAACGTGATTTCTCGCTGCCTCAGGGTTCCAATCTGATAAAACGGATATTTAATGAACGAGTGTATCGCGGTAGGGAGTTTAGCTCACTAATTGCTGAGGATATCCCAATGTCTGAAAAGCACGCACGATTGCGTCGGGGTGACTTTGGAGACTACCGAGTCGAGGGTTTACGGGAAGATGTGCTCTCCATAATTGCGAGAAGGTCCTGGGATGAGTTGGCCGACTTCCAAGATGATGCCGTAGAGTTCGAAAATGAAAGAGGCTCCCGAAATGTTACTGTTTTCGGCGACGGCTTTGTGTTGGAGGAAATGTCCGTCGACGATCCCGAGTCGCGGGAAGCACGGGATATCATGGCATCATTGGGCTACGAGGGCTCGTAGCGAGCGACCCTAGTCGGAGCGATCGGTTTTGGAAGATTGGCCGTCAATTGGCCGTCAAACCCGCCGACCGCCGCACGCTCTAGGGTCATAGAAAAACCCGCAATCCCTTATCGGACGCGGGTTTTCAAATGGAATAATTTTGGGGCTAAAAGGCGAATACTCAAAACAGCCGCGAAATCGCAGAAAACGCTCGTAGTAGCCGCGAATGTCGATCATCGGACGGTCCAGAAATGTCCGGGCATTTCCCGGATTGTTTGCGAGAATGGTCATCAAATGGTCGTCAAAGCTGAACAGTTATGTTTGGCCTCGCCTCTCATCGTCATGAAAGGAATCGCTTGCGAAAGCCCATAGGGGTCATCCCTGCGGCGTCCTTAAACTGATGGCAAAACTGGCTTTGATCGTAGTAACCGCACTCAAGCGCGATCTCTGCAAAGGAAAGCGCCTCGGCCTGTAGGAGAAGTTCAGCTGCAGCGCAAGCTCGCGCACGGGCGCGCTCCCGGCGGATGGGGCGGCCGTAGGCCTTAACGTAGGCCCGATGCACCGCTGAACGGTGCACGCCGAGGCGCCGCGCCAGATCTGAACCCCGAACCCTCTGACCCTTTACCGCCGAATCGTGCGCTTCAGCCAAAATATCGTCGGCAGCTGTTGCGCGGCGAAGAGCTCCGCGAACATGCTCGAGCAGCGTCTGAATCACGTATGTGAGGTCGGTGCCATGACCTAGTAGCCCCTTAAGCGTGCGCTCGCAAAGATCGTCGAACAACAGGTCCCTGAGCGGCATAGTAGGTTAACGGGAGATCACTCCGCGCAAACTCGAAATTCAACGTCGTCACGTTTGAGGCGTGCACACAGTCGGCGTGGCCTTCTCCGAGCGGATGAAAGACTAAAGCTGACCGTCGCAGGAAGTCGGGTCCCCCCGACCGGAGCTTCGTATAACTGCCCTCGACGACAAACGAGATATACGGGCGCTCGTGCACGTGATACGGCATGTACATATGCGGCTCGTACCGGGTCTTCGACACGGTGACGTTGCCAATGTCGTAGCGAAAGTCAACCTCGCCAAGCATTTGCGACCTCCACGGTCCTCGCTGAAATCCTAATCGCGCTACTCAAAGAGGAGAAGCGGAAAAGAGCGTATCATCGGACACGCTTCTTGTCAACTAAATATTTAAGAGCAGGCTAACCAGGCGAGCCGCGACGCGGCTTCGTCGAGGCAACCGAGCGCGACAAAGATACAAGACGCTTCGCCTCGGCCATGGACAATAGCAGAATGAAGGGTTTCATGGTTCTTGCCCTTGTGGTCGCCACAATGATGTTTGCGGGAGATGAGGCTCTTGCTCAGATCAATGTTCAGGAGGGCAGTGGCTGGGTCGAAACCACGGTCGATGTAAACGTGCACTTGGACCCTAAGGCGGGCGCAATGGTGGCGACTGGCGATGCAACGCTCCGTTTGGCAAACGCCGTTTCAAGCACCGCCGCCCTCTGGGTTAACTTTGGCCGATATAGCAAGAAACCAGTAATGACGTTTACGTCGGTCACGGGACCTCCTGGATCGGCAGTAGATCTCAACGTGACGAACGACCGCTATCCCGGAACGTTCTTTAGTGTCGTTCACCTTGGCCATCCTGCTCATCGAGGCGACAGCATTCGCGTTTCCTTCGAAGTCAAGAGTTTGCGCGGCAATGCCTTTACGCTCACACTCGCCGATCCGGTGAGTGTCGTGGGTGAGGAAAACGGGTGGTATCCGCAGACGCTGTACGATGACGGGAAGCTCGATGCCGATCGGGAGAAGACAGTTGGGGCAACAACATTCGCAATCCCCCCGGCTATCGTTCGATTTCCAATGGTAGGTACGTTAGTGGTTCGGAATCGGGCAGCCAGCGCCTAGAGCTTTGGCGCCTGAATCAACCGGGTCTGCGATCCTTTGCTGTGGGTCCGTATAACGTCACTCGCCGCGTAATCGGCTCTGTACCGGTCGCCATCTACACGCTGAACGGAACAGATCCACGGAAGCGCATGAAAGACCTTACTGATGTGCTCGGTACACTCCAGGAACTCTACGGAAACTTCCCCTACGCGACGTATAGTATTGGAGAGGTGCCGGATGCCGCTGTCAACTGGTACGGAATCGCAGCGCGCGAGATAAGCGTCGAGCGTGCCTCGTTGTTCGATCTTCCCGACGCGCAGGGATACTTTGCGCACGAAGCCGGTCATGCTTGGTGGGGCAACCTTGTCGGGGAGGCCGGCCCGGGTGGGCTAATGATGAATGAGGGGCTAGCGCAGTACAGCGCACTTTCTGTGCGCCGTTTAGTTAATGGCAAGGGGGCCTACCTTCACAGCCTAAACTTCAGTAGCGACTCCTCTCCATACAGCGGCCAAGGGTACTTCACCACCTATTTTGGTACGAACCAAGATAAGCCGCTGTCGACTCTCGACATTCGACTCGCAAGCGATTATGATCTCGCAATTGGCAAAGGTGTTTGGGTATATCATATGCTGCGAGAGCGTGTCGGCGATCATACTTTTTTCGAGACACTTCGTAAGCTAATCGCGGGAATTCAGCGGAAAGGAGATTCGACTAAGTGATTTGCGTTTCGCGTTCGTAGCAGCCGCGCCGCGCGCAAGTCTTAGCGAGTTTTTTCATCAGTGGCTGGATCAGGCCGGAGCTCCCGTTATCACATGGGATCCGCAGCTGAGCGGAAAAGGGAAGCTCGTACTGCGGCAGTGGCAGAAGGGCAGCTACCGGCTCTCCTTGACGGTTGCTGTCGATTGTAAAAATGTGCGCCTGCTGAAATCGGTGCTCGTTAGGAATAGAGTACCAAGTCGTGCCGCTGCCGCGCTCGCGCATCCTGATCGGCGTCACGATCGATCCTCAGTTCACAACGCTGCTATGGCGACCCATGTACTCAAATACGCCGCGTGTGTGAGAAAGGCCGAAGGACCGCGCTTGGCCGTTATTCCGCGTCGATAATGATGTGGTAGGCGCAACCTCTTAGGAGTTCGAGCCTCTGACCCCCTATACGCAAATAACAGGCTGGAGCGCGATCTTGCGTTGCCACGCTATCTCAGCCAGGTCGGCAAAGACTCCGCGTGCCATAGATTGACCACCATTTCGACGACCGCGACTGAGCGCCTATGAACGAATGCGGATTCCAAAAAACGTTATGAAATCGGGGTATTTTTGGTGGAGATGAGGGGACTTGAACCCCCGACCCCTTACATGCGAAGTAAACGCCGCTCGAAAGCTAGACTGCGTACGAAACGCAAGAAATAGCCCATTTTCCTTGCTGCGCCGGGCTTTTCGGGGCCGATTTTTCGTTCGCTAGCGTCCGCGCTTTCCGCCAGCTTCCGCGCGAATTGTCGTAAGATTGTCGTACGCTTCCAGGCGCTCGGTCGCCTGACGAAAGTGCCCTCGGCGTTCCAGTCCAATAAGCTTAGCATTGACTCCCCGTCACAGTTCCCTGCGAAGCGGCGTTGTGCAAAGTAAGTTCATGCCCGGTGCTCCGACGCTCTTTGTTGCGTCGAACAACGCGAGGAGCGAGCCACTGACGGTGATGATTGCACAACTCGTTTCTTGCTGCGCTCAGCATTCCGCAACTGCCTGCGGCCCCGCCAATCTCTGCAACGGTCGTCTTACTTACAGGAGGCCCCATGAGGATCGCCTTTGCTTTCGTAGCCACTGCGCTCTCGCTTGCGTTCTCCACCGCAGCGTTCGGACAAGTCCCCTCGCCAAACCCCTACCCCACGATGGCGCCGATCGCGCAGTATCTGATGCCCAGCGCTGCCGCCGAAATCGCCTTGGCTCGCTCGGCAGGGCCGTCATCGATTTCCGCTCATGCTGAAGTGCTCGTCCTCACGAAGCAAGGCTACGTCGTCGGAGTCAAGGGCACCAACGGCTGGGTCTGCGTTGTGGGGCGCTCGTGGACGGCGGGTTTCGATGATCCCGAGTTCTGGAACTGGCACGGGCTCGGGCCAGGATGCCTCAATCCGCCGGCCGTGCGAAGTGTACTCCCGCAGTACCTTGCACTGACGAAGTGGGCGATCACCGGCGATACTCGCGAAGAGATGGCCGCGAAAGCGAAAGCCGCGTATGCCGACCACCAATTCACCGACCCCGCTCCCGCCTCGTTTGCGTTCATGCTATCGAAAAACGGCTACCTGCTCGGTGCCGACGGACCGTGGCGTCCGCATGTCATGCCGTTCATCGCGTACGACCAGCTGGCCACGTGGGGCGCGAGCTTCAAGGGGTCGCCGATCTTCGCGCCTCCTCCATCGGCCGGCTTTCGCCCTTACCAGCCGGTGACAATCGCTATTCCGGTGTCTCACTGGTCCGACGGTTCGCCCGCTCCAAAGTGACATGCACTAAGTTAAGACCGGTGCCCAAGTGGTCCGACGGATCTATACGAATTTAATTCGGAAGACCCAAGCCATCGGCTGGCTCGGAGGTACCACGTGACACGTACTGCTTGGACGACGAGCGGCTTTTCAGCCCTAATGTTAGCGTTCGTTACCCTAGTTATCCAAACGCAGGTGCGAGCACAAACAACGACGGGGTCCAACGGCTGCGAGTGCCTCGAGCACGGATGAGGCAATCAATCAAGCGCTATTGACCGGCAATGCCGACGCATTAAAAGCCCTGCTCGCCGACGATTGGATCGTCGTCAGCGGCTTTGGCAGCGTTGCCGACAAGAACGGCTTCATCGACTTTATTCGGAAATCCGGTGCGCGGAAAACGATGATTCTTTCGGAACCGCGCGTTCGGCTTTACGGGGACACCGCTCTCGTAACGACGCACCTGGACGCCGCAGGGCCTTTCGTTGAGGAAATTAACGGAAAGCTCGTTCGCAAATGCTTCGTCGTCAAAGAGCGCCAAACCGACGTGCTGGTGTGGAAGAATGGCGGCTGGCAATCGGTACTGCTGCACGAGACCGTGACCCCGCCGGGACCCAAGGTCGGTGATGCACTCTCCGCTTGTACCTAACTTAGCCCATATCTACCAGATGAACTTGGCCTTAACCAGATCCATTTGATGTGTTCCGCGGCCGCGCTCGGGGATCACTGGGCGTCAACAATCGCGGCCAGGCAGTTGGCGTGGCTGAGACCGCCGTGCACGACTCGAGTTGCGCGGCTCCGCAAGTGCTCGACTACCGCGCGGTCATTTGGAAGCCGAATGGCAAGACGATCACGCTGCCGCCGATAGCGGGCGATGCAGTCTCGCAGGCGATACCGATCGACAACGCGGGCGACGCCGCAGGCGCGTCGGGTCCTTGCGGACCGGCCCTTAACCCGGCCTACGGCACAGCGCATGCCGTACTCTGGAAACGCGATCTGCAATCGATCTCGGGAACCTGGGCGGTACCATCTTCAATGCCGCAGCAGCGATGAACAATCGCGACCAGGTCGTGGGTGTTTCAGGCCTGCCGGGAAACACGACGTATCACGCGTTTCTCTGGCAACATGGCGTGATGAGGGACCTCGGCACGCTGCCCGGGCGACTTCAATAGCATTGCCTACGGGATCAACAATAAAGGTCAGATCATCGGACAATCGTGCGATGCGAGCTATAACTGCCGCGCCTTCATTTGGCAGAAGGGGTCGATGATCGATCTGAATCTGCTCGTGCCCAAGGGGAGCCTCTACCTAACGATTGGCGACGACATCAACCTTGTTCGCTAGTGTTCGTGCTTTCCGCTAGTTCCCGCGCGATCGTAAGATTGTCGTAAGCGTACCGACGAACTCGTTTACGCCCCGCCACCCTGCGTGGGCGCGCTCGGGATCACTTCGCGTGATCGCTCCCCGAGAACCCCTGTCACCAACGCCACCGTATTTTCAAGGGCCTGCGTCATTGTTCGTTCACCTCATGACGCCGTGATTGCGAGATAGTTGGCAACGCTTCCATCTTTTTTCATCTAGTATTCCAACAACTGGCCAGGTCGGGCGGCGCACTCGCGAAGCGCGTCGGGATCAGCTTTGCGCATCACGGTGTCCTCTTTGTCGCTTTCCTGTGATGTGGGCGGTCGCAGATTGGCTCAGCCTTCGACATCAAGGCGAGTAACGGGTGAAAACAAAGTCGGTAACTCTTTCCGGGGCGTGACACGCGAAGCAGTTGCTCTGTACAACGTGGTCAGGTCTGCCGTTGGTAAATTGGAAAAACCCCCAGCCGCCAGTCGAGGCGTATTTCTTTGAGTCCTTGATCATAAACTGAACGTTCGTCGGCGGTCCAGCCCCGAAAGATGTATTGAGCAATTTCTGAAGCGCAGTTGGACTCAAGTGTTCTGCCGATGGATCTTGGCGAAACGCGTTGTTGTTGACCTCAGATTGAACCTGTTTCCAAGCCAGGCGTGCAATCATTGCCCCATCCGGGAACGGAATCTTCACTTCGCGAAACGCGCTGATCGAGAGATCGTTGCCCAGTTTGGCGCGAATATCGTTGAATGGCGTTCCGAGGATGGCCACGGAGATCAGTCTCCAGTCGCGATATCCCGGAGGGATTTTGAAGTCAGTGGCCGTAGCGCCGGCGGCTTGCTGAGATGCCGTCGCCGCAATAACGGTCACTCCGCTGCGGTGAGCAGATAGTGCGAGCGCCAGACCTGCGGTGGCTGCTCCGACAATGAACCAGGTTCGGAATCTCATTCCTCGCTATTTCCGGAGCGGTCTGAAACCGGCGCGAACCTCTTCGGAAAAGACTTGCGGCTGTTCCCAGGCCGCAAAGTGACCGCCTGCGCTGGCGCGGCTGTAGTAGATGAGTCTGTGAAACGCGAGCTCCGTCCAACTGCGCGGCGCTAAGTAAATCTCGCCCGGGAAGACGATTGCGGCGGTCGGTAGGGAGACGTTGGCGGCGTTGAATGGGCTGGTCTTATTCAACCAATATGAGCGCGCCGCAGAAACCCCTGTATTGGTCAGCCAGTAGAGCGTGATGTTGTCGAGCACGTCGTCGCGTGTCAGCGCGCCTGCGCTGTGTCCGTCGACCGTGTGCCCCGCAACAGCTGAAACGACCGCCGCCGCGGGTTGTCCCCAACCGTCGCCATGGTCCAGAAGCCAGCCCGCCAATCCGACAGGCGAATCCGCCAATCCGTACAGCGTTTGCGGCCGTGTGTGCATGAAGGCGGCATACGCGAATTGCTTCCCATACAGGAGCTGTAGCTGCTCGTACGCCCGCTTCTCATCGGCTGAAAGACCGGCCGGCGGAGGGTCGCCGCAGGCGAGCGACTTTGCAATGGCCGGTGGAACGGTTGCCGGCAAACTGGTGTTGATCCCCAATAATCCGGGCGGAGCCTGCTTGGCCATCAACGTCGTCACCACCGAACCAAGGTCGCCGCCTTGCGCAACGTAGTGCGTATGGCCAAGGCGTTGCATCAGCACGGCCCAGGCGCGTGCGGTAGTATCCGTCCCCCAATCAGGCGAGGTCGGTTTTCCCGAGAAGCCGTAGCCTGGTATCGAGGGAATGACGACGTGAAAAGCATCTGAGGGGCTCCCACCATGTGCCGTCGGATCGGTCAGCGGCTCGATGATCTTGAGTTGTTCGATGATCGATCCGGGCCAGCCGTGCGTGACGATGAGCGGCAGCGCATCTGCATGTTTCGAATTCACGTGAATGAATTGAATGTCGAGCCCATCGATCGTGGTGATGAACATCGGGAGGGCATTCAACTTGGCTTCGCATTTCCGCCAATCGTAATCGGTCGCCCAATAGGTCGCGAGTCCCTGAAGCATTTCTAGCGGCACGCCTTGCGAGTCGTCATTGACGGTCTCCCGGTCAGGCCAGCGTGTCGCTTTGATGCGCCTGCGCAGATCATCTAGATCCGCATCCGGATAGTTTACATCGAAGGGGCGAACAGCAGGACTGCTCGTGGATGTCTGCTGCGCAACTTCAGTCATAGCGTCAGATCTTTCTGCAAAACCCGAGAGACCGAGTGGACCGGCGACAACGGTGGCCGCTGCTGTACCGAAAAAGCGACGGCGATTCAGGCGATACATCATTCATACCCCTTTGCAGCGCTCGGAATGAGGCGGAGCTTTTCTGAGCGGATCGAAAGCTTAGCGCACATAACGGAACGTCGCGCGAATGTCGAAAGGCGGCCAATGTTTCGGTGGCAGCCCTACAAAAAAGACGGCGGTTCACGGCAGTGACTCCAAATCGAGAATCGCTTGCGCAAAAGCTTGCGGAGCTTCTTGGGGAACGTTATGGTCGACGCCCTGTAACGTGCGATGCGCATACGCGCCCGTGAATGCGCCCGGTAGTGCGCGCCGTCCGCGGCGGCACCATCAAAATCGCTGCCGATCGTAATCGACGGGATGGCTATCTTAGGATACAGCTGAAGTCGTGCTCGAGCAGCACTATCGCTGGTCGCCCGATGCCAGCTCCAGGCGCCAGCGATAGTTATGAATCACGATATCGACGTGGTCTTCGTTGTCGAACGATACGGCGGTTCGATCGTAGGTCAGGTCGTCAAAATTCCACTTCGGTGACGCGATCTTCCAAATGAGTTTGTTGAAATCATGGCGATACGCGTTGTATCCATCGCGCCCGCGATCCGTGGCAAAGTAATATTGGTACCACCAACTGAGCTCGGCCTGCGGCGGCAGCGGTCGCTGATTGTCGTGCAGCTGCACGATGAGTATAGCCGCTCACCGCAACGAGCCCCGCGCACCGGCCTGGCCAGAGGGCCGCCATGATAACCGCGGCTCGGCCGCCCCAATCAAAGCCGGCGACAATCGCGCGATCGATATTCAACGGATCGATCAGGGCGACGGCGTCGAGCGCGAATACGACCTGCTGGCCGTTGCAGGGCAGCCCCCTTCGAGAGGAAGCGGGTCGTGCCATGGCCGCGCAGGTACGGTACGATTACTCGATAACCCGATGAAGTCAGGCAACGGGACGACCTCTCCGTAGCTATGAATGTGCGTACGGCCAACCGTGAAGCAAAATGGCTACGGGGCCATGCGCGGGGCCGCTCTCGACGTAGCCGACATTCAAATGCCAGGCGTCTATCTGTTGTAACTTCATGAGGTTGGAAACCAATCATGGCATAGGGGCGCATCCCAGGTCCATAAACAGGGATCTTACATCCTAAAGTGCGGACTGCCCGGGTCTCCTGTGACGTGCCATCGAACGCTCGGGCTCACGCTCGCGAATAGAGGGGTGGCCATGAATGGCGCGACCGCCGAGCCCGGGACCGTTGGCGAACTCCTGAACGATGCCGCCAGCGGCTAAGCTCGAACACCAGTTCGCTTGGCGTTTGCGTACGAGCTCCCGTACGCATCGGGAGAACGGTCACGCAAGAAGAGGTGGCCGAGGCCGCAGGCATTAGCCGCGTCTGGTATGCGATGATGGAGAACGATCGTGCGACGCGCGTTTCCGTGCGGTGCTCGAGGAGCTCGCAAGCGTGTTGCATATGAAGCCGAACGAGCGCGCTACGTTGTTTCGGCTGGCCCACCGTTTCTTCAGCTTCGCTCTCGAACGCTCGGTTGGCAGCGATGCCTTCGCTCGATAGCCGGTTCATGCGACGGTTATCGGGCGTCTCCTCGGCTCTCGAGGCTTTGAGCGCCGCGCGCGAGTTCCTGATGCTCGAGGTGAGGCCCGCCGCTGCCGTTACATTTCGGAAAAAAGAGCGTGGGGAGTGGGCGTTGGAGTTCATCGACGATGACGGAGGCGACCGCGTCGCTCGGGCGCTCGAGCTAATCGGTGAGCGCTGCGGAAGTGCAGGCATCGACGATCTGCACTGCTTAACGATTATGACGCGTCCCGGGGAATTAATTGCTCGATCGGACCGCGACAAGCTCTTTCCGAAGCTAGCAGCACAGGCAAATGACGTCCTCGCTTCGATAGATCTGTCGAGCAGCTTCTTCACGATGGCACACGTGCAGGGCGACGGGGGCTTTATCGCGCGGCTTTCGGCTTTGTACAACACCCACTACGCGCTGTCTGATCTCGAGTGTGCCCAACTCAGCACCATAGCCGAGCTTACGTCGTTTGCGCTGCAAGGCCCGTGGAGCCCGAATGTAAACAGTAAATTTACAGACTTGGGCAACTAGCAGTGCTATCGTAAGCGTTGTGCCCATTTGACGCCTGGCACGACCTTTGACCTTAAGGATCGCAAATATGAGAGCATTACTTCCAGTCGGCCGCCTCGCAGCGTGTTCCGCAATCGTAGTCAGCTTCATTGCGGCGTCGTTCCGCGTGGTCTTCGTTATGCTCCGGCCTCTGCACAAGCCCAATCTGAGGCAGGAAGCGAACCGAATACGCCCTTTCATATCAGTATTCCGGAAGCGCAGCTCGCCGATCTCCGCCAGCGCGTAGCGGCGACACGTTAGCCTGACAAGGAAACGGTCGATGACGAATCCCAGGGCATCCGGTTGGCAGAAATGCAGGCGCTGGTGCAATACTGGGGTAACGGCTACAACTGGCGCAACGTAGAAGCGAAGTTAAATGCGCTCCCAAATTCGTGACCACGATCGACGGCGTGGATATTCAGTTCATTCGCGTGTGTTCGCGTGAACCGAACGGCTGCCGCTGATCCTCACCACGGCTGGCCGCCTCGCCGCTTGAATTCCTGAAGGTGATAGGCCCGCTCACCGACCCCGTCGCTTATGGTGGACGCGCGCAAGACGCCTTCGACGTCGTTATCCCCGCCATCCCCGGCTATGGCTTCTCGGGCAAGCCGTCCGATCTCGGCTGGGGCCCCGACCGCGTGGCGCGAGCCTGGGACGTGCTCATGAAGCGCTTGGGCTACACGTATTACGGGTCGCAGGGTGGCGATCATGGTGCGGTAATCTCGGACGCACTGGCACGCCAGGCGCCGCCTGGACTGCTGGGCATCGATCTCACCATGCCGGCCACGATTCCGCCGAATCTGGTGAAGGGCATAAACAACGGGGATCCGGCACCCACTGGACTGACCGCCCCGGAACGGCGGGCGGATTACGCTTTAAGTACCTTCTTCGGAAAAAACGCGGCCTACGGCGCGATGATGGTGACCCGTCCACAAACCATCGGCTATGCGCTCGCCGATTCGCCCAGTGGTCTTGCTGCTTGGACGTACGAAAAGATCGCTGAGTGGAGCGACAGCGACGGGCATCCCGAACGCGTGATCGGTCGCGACGAGATACTCGACGACATCACCCTGTACTGGCTTACCAATACCGGCGCTTCTTCGTCCCGCTTCTACTGGGAAAACAACAACAACAACTTCAGCTCGGCGGCACAGAGGACGACTCAGATCAAAGTGCCGGTAGCCATCTCGGTGTTCCCGCACGAGATCTATCGGGCGCCGGAAAGTTGGTCGCGCCAAGCCTATCCGTCACTGTACTACTTCCATGAAGTCGCCAAGGGTGGTCACTTCGCGGCATGGGAGCAGCCGCAAATCTTTTCTGAGGAGATGCGTGCGGCATTCAGACCGCTGCGCGCGCGGACGCAAACGGCGCCACACCCAATGCCATGATACACGCACAGTCCGCCGACTGGTTGCTGGGCTCCGTTACCCGCGTCGCAGAGAGCCGCGCTCGTGACCTGCCTAGCTCTCTATCTGGGACCGCACGTGCTACAGGTTGCCACCGTGCCCGTAGTGACGCCTTCCGCAATTTCTTACACCGAGTCCGCCACAACTGCAACCATAAATCGACCATCATGTGCACGCGCTTTGCCGCTGAAAGTGGCGCTCGCTCTATTCCAGGCTCCCTTCACCTACGCTTCAGCTACACGCTCGAGAGGTGTCGGCATCATGACGAAACGCAGCCGTTATTCATATTCGGACACCATTGCAAAGCTCACCAAGGCGATGACTGATGGAGGCGCTACGATCTTTGCCACCATCGATCAATCTGCCGCGGCAACAGGTGTCGGCCTAACGCTGCGGCCGACGACGCTCATCGTCTTTGGGAATCTAAAGGGTGGCACCCCGCTGATGGAGGCCTTTCCGCTGGTCGCGCTCGAGCTTCCGTTAAAGCTGCTCGAGTGGCAAGAGAACGGCAGAGTTAGCGTCCATACGAGCTGATGTCGGAGATGCCATGCGCTAGGTATTGCGGGAATGGACGATCGGTTGCTCGTGGATCGAGCAATCGACACGCTGACCGCGGGCGTTACGTAGATGAAGCTCTGCGTGCTATTCGTCTTGATTCTGGCGTGCGCGGCATCGCCGGTGCTGGCGAAAGTTTCGGATGCAGCGTTTGTCGCTCAAATCGATGCAGCGGTGACGAAGATGATGAACACCATAATGATGCTCGCCCATCCGGCGACGTCGATAAGGATTTTGTCGACAGGATGGTGCTGCATCACGAGGGCGCGATCGAAATGTCCGAGGCAGAGCTGCGCTACGGCCACAATGAGCAACTCCTGCGGATCGCGCAAGAAATCATCGTGACGCAACAGCAGGAGATCGCTGCGATGCGGCTCGCCGTCGGCGAGTCGCTTCCTCCAGCCAGCGCCGGCTCCACGACCAAACACCAAAAGAACTGGAGCGTTAATATGAGACGATTCGTCATTACAGGGGTCTTGCCGATCGCTTTGTCGTTCGTCACGAGTGCGGTCGCACTGGCGGGGCAGGCGCCGGCTTCGGCCGCCGCTCCCGACATACCAATCAGCCACAGCGACAGGGTCTATGCAGCGGAGCATTTTTCAAATACGGTATCCGTTATCGATCCTGCCAGCAACACGCTTCTTGGGGGTCATTCGGCTGGGCGATCCGCTGCCGGCCAATTTGAGTCCGTTGTATACGGGGCAGCTGCTCGTGCACGGCATGGGCTTCTCACCCGATCATCATACGATCGCGGTCGTTGCCATTGGCTCGAACGCGGTCAACTTTATCGACACCGCAACCAACAGCGTAAAGCATGTGACCTACGTCGGCCGCTCGCCGCACGAAGCGTTCTTCACGCCCGACGGCTCGGAGGTATGGGTGACAGTGCGCGGCACGAACTACGTCTCCGTCCTTGACGGCACGACATATCAGGAGAAGACTCGCATCACCGTTCCAAACGGACCGGGTATGACGATCTTTTCGCCGGACGGGAAGTACGGATATGTGTGCTCGTCGTTTACGCCGGAAACCGTCGTTATCAACGTGGCCGACCACACGATTGTCGGACACGTTCCTCAGGCAAGCCCCTTTTGCCCGAACATCGCGGCGACACCGGACGGAACGCAAGTCTGGTTCACGTTGAAGGACACCGGTAAGACCCAGGTATTCGATGCTCGCCCGCCATTTTCAATACTGAAAACCGTCTATACCGGACCGATCACCAACCATGTCAACTTTGCCCATAATGCCAACGGCACGTTCGCGTACGTAACGATTGGTGGGATGAACGAGGTCAAGGTGTTCCGCACCGATGACCTCACCCAAGTCGCAACGATTTCGGTTGGGAAATTGCCACACGGCGTTTGGCCCTCCGGCGACGGAACACGGGTGTATGTCGGGTTAGAGAACGACGACCGGATGACAGCCATTGACACCCTCACGAACACGGTAATCGCCACCGTGCCGATCGGCCAAGGCGCTCAAGCCATCGTCTATGTACCCGATGCGATTCCTACCGGAGACGGAACGCAGGGGCTACAACCGCTTGGCCTCGCAG
The DNA here is from genome assembly GCA_963844705.1 of Vulcanimicrobiota bacterium. GTDB lineage: Bacteria > Vulcanimicrobiota > Vulcanimicrobiia > Vulcanimicrobiales > Vulcanimicrobiaceae > Cybelea. Next base: position 252,302 of record CAWJPI010000002.1, read on the forward strand.
GTGAAGCCGCTCATCTCTGGCTTGTTTCTGCGTCGAGGGGTGTAGTCGCAAAATCGCCGACAAGCGTGTCGCTGTTCGATCAGGGACTCGTGCAGGTTTTGGAGGCAGCTGTCACTGGACTCGAGCCGAAGAAACCGTACGTGCTGGCGCTTTCACGCCGGGCCGACGGCCGTGGCGCCTTGGAACCACTATCCGCATTCATGACAAACCCAGCGGGAGCGGCAATCGTCAACGCCGTCGGACCGATCCGACAATCGCTGCGCGGCGAAAACCGACTGCAACGTCGCTATTTAGTGATCGTCTCCGGATCAGCTACTCAACTCGGCCCTGTTGTGCAGATCCAAGCGCCATGAGCGCTATGCGCGTTTAACTAAGTGTCAGTCTGGGAGCAACTCACGGCGATAGCGGCAATCGGACAGGTATTCCTCATAGCCCTGGGCGCCTTCTTCGCATACCAACAGATAAATCGTCTGCGCCGACAACAAGAAGCGGAACTGATTCGGCGAATCTTTGAGACATTCAACGAGCAACAGTTCGCAGGCGCTCTTGATTTTGTCTACAATGATCTCGAATTGCGACTGATGGAACCGGCTTACGTTCGCGAAATAGCTGAAGGCAGAGCAACTGCAGTGTCTCACCGTAGTTTGCGGTCATGCACTTTTTTAACGGACTCGGGCTACTGGTACATAACAAGATGGTCGCTGAGCATCCAATCGTTTTTATCGTCGCTTCACCATGCATGCGAGCGTGGGACCGCCTCGCGCCCGTCGTTGAGTTGTTACGCCGGCATTATCCTCACGCCTACACGCCGTTTGAGTCGTTGGTGGCGCGCTCGCGCGCAATCGACCTAGCGGCGATAAACGAACGCTTTCGAACTGAAACTCCGCAACTGCGTGCGCAATGGGTAGCGACGGGGCGCGAACTGGCTGACAAGCGCATTCAGGTGCTCGACGACCACGCCGCCGGCTAGCGGTCAACTCATCGCCATTTATCCGCCGCTCGGATGTCGTAAACGTTCCCGATCTTTTGAAGTTGCGATCCCCCAAAGTCCCGACAGGTTAGACCATTTTAGACGCTTTAAAGACCTCGAGCTCTTACACGGATTGTAAGTGATCACGAGTTTAGCCCCGCGCTGCCGATATAAAAACCCAAAACCCCTTAAAATAAGGCGTTTCTTGGTGGAGATGGGGGGACTCGAACCCCCGACCCCTTACATGCGAAGCAAGTGCTCTACCAGCTGAGCTACATCCCCACGCCCTTCGACTGCGCTGCGGGTGACACGGGCGACCTGGAGGATTGTACGCGCCGGCCTCGGCACCTGTCAAAGCAATGCGGCTGCCGTTTCGTCCCTTGCTTTCCTTTGTATTGGCCGCCGCTGCGGCGGGGCTTTGCGCCGGCTCGACCGGTGCCGCGACGGGCCCGGTGCGGATCGCGATCGACCGCTGCAACAGCCAGGCCACGGACGCCGCCTACGCCCGTATTCGCGACTACGAGCGGCACGCTCCGGGCAACAGCCCGACTGCGATGGTGCAACGTCTCGCGCAGATCGCCGACGTGCTCTCGCTGCTGGCCGAAGAGCACGGGATTCTCGAGAGCATCTGCTCGAGCGACACGGCGCGCGCTCCGCTCTTAGCCGAGATTGCGGCTACCGTCTCGTGGGCGCTCGTGCTCGAGTCCGACATTGCCGCGAAGCTCAACGCCTCGTGCCCGGCGGCTGAGAAGGCCCTTCCCACGATCATGCTGGCCGATGCCTGGCTCTCGATGGCCAACGTGGTCCGCGACGACAACGGCACCGTGCCGCCGCTCTTCAACGACGTGATCGCCAAAGTGCAGACCCGAGCTGCGCCCGTCGGCCTGACCCTGCCGAGCTGGAGCGACAGCACCTCATACTGGCGCGATACCGTACGCGACAAGGCGAAGGCCGCGGTGGCGACCTGCCCCTCGCCCCCACCGGGCGCCTCGCCCTCGGCGACAGCGCCGGCGACCCCGATCCCCTAGAGGATTTTGCGAATAGTTCGCAAATGAGATCGCCCGAAATGGGCGTCCGAGCGGATTACGTTACCCGGCCACGCGAGGCGATCGCCTCGGTGCTCTCACGTGAGCCGCGCTTTCTTTCGGCCGCGCAGATTTACGAGCGCCTCAAGGGCACTGGCGCGCGCGTCTCCCTGGCAACCGTGTATCGTACGCTCGACCGGCTTCACAGCAAAGGCGACGTAACCGCGCGCGCCGACGCTGCCGGCGAGGCGACGTATATGCTATGCGAGCCCGCTCGCCATCACCACCATGCAATCTGCCGAGCGTGCGGGCGCGTGGAAGACGTCGACTGCGCCGCCACCGATCAATTCGCCGACTCGCTGCGCGCGCTGCACGGCTTCGAACTCGATTCTCACGCTATGGAGTTTTTTGGAACGTGCAACGCCTGTCGTTGATCTCGCTTGCGCTCCTGGTGGCGTGCAGCTCATCCCATCCTTCGACCGCGCATCCTTCGACTGCGCTCGGGATGACCGATAAGCTCCAAGTCGCTACCACCATCTCGACTTTGAACTCGTTCGTGCAAGGCGTGGGTGGCGAGTATGTTACCGTGAAGAGTATCGTGCCGATTGGGGCTTCGCCGGAGACGTTTCAGCCGGCTCCGCAAGACGTTGCCACCGTCGCCGATGCCGCCGTTCTCGTCGAGAACGGCGCGGGGCTGGAAACCTGGCTCGACCGGCTGCTGCGCGACGCCGGATCGAAGAAGCTCCGCGTGGTCGTCTGCGCGCAAGGGTTGCCGGTCAAAGATCTCAACCCGCACCTTTGGATGGATCCGCAGCTGGCCAAACACTACGTCGATGCCATTCGCGACGCGTTGATCGCCGCCGATCCGCCGCACGCCAGGGCCTACCGCATCAACGCCTTCCGTTACAACCATCAACTCGACGAGCTCACGGCCTCGATCCAGCGGCAGATCAACACGATCCCGCCTTCGCAGCGTTACATGATCGTCTTCCACAACGCGTGGCAGTACTACAATGACCGTTTCGGTATCACGACGCTAGGCTTCGTGGAGCGCAACCCCGGGCAGGAGCCCAATCCGCAACAGGTCGCGCAGCTCGTCGATCTTGCCAAGCAGCATCACGTGCGCGGCGTCTTCAGCGAGCCCGAGTACAGCCCGAAAATTCTCTACGCGATCGCGCAGGGCGCGGGCATCAAGGTCGTGGAGGATCTCTACGACGACTCCGTCGGCACCGATCCACGCGTAGCCAACTACATGGCGATGCTGAACTACGATACCGGCGTGATCGTCAACACGCTGCGGTGAGCAACGACGCGGTCGTCGCGCGCGATCTCGTCGTGCGCTACGAGGATTTCACCGCCCTGGTCGGCGCTACGTTCAGCGCGCGCTATGGCGAGGCGCTGGGCATCGTCGGGCCCAACGGGTCGGGAAAATCGACGCTGTTGAAAACCATCGCCGGCCTGTTGCAGCCATCCGGCGGCGAGCTGGCCGTTTTAGGCTCGCAACCACGCCGGCTGATCGCGGGCAGCGTCGCCTACGTGCCGCAAGTCGAAGCCGTCGACTGGTCGTTTCCGGCAACGGTCTGGGATGTCGTGGCGATGGGCCGCTTCTCGCGACTGCATTTTTGGCAGCGTTTCGACGCGCGCGATGCCGAAGTCGTCCGCGGCGCGCTCGAAGCAGTCGGCATGAGCGACCTGGCGACTCGCCACATCGCGCGCCTCTCCGGCGGGCAGCAGCAGCGCGCCTTCGTCGCTCGCGCGATCGCCCAGGAGCCGCAGCTCCTGCTGCTCGACGAGCCGACGACCGGCGTCGATGCCGCTACCGAAGAGGCCCTGCGAAAGATCGTGCGCGAGCTGGTCGCCGGCGGCATGCCGGTGCTGATGGCTACGCACGATCTCGATCGCGTTGACGAATGGTTCGACCGCCTGCTCGTGCTCGACCGGCGGGTGCTCGCGCTCGGCTCCCCGCGCGAAGTCGTCGAGTCGGGCGCGTATAGCGCGATCCGCGAACACACGCACACGCACGGCCACCTCCGCCACGACCACGAACCACACGCGGCGCACGCGTCGCATCCCGAGGTGCGCCGGTGATCGACGCGCTGACCGTTCCCTTCCACTACGCGTTCATGCAGCGTGCGTTCGTCGCGGCGCTGGCCGTCGGGCTGCTCTGCTCGACTATGGGCACCTACGTGATCCTGCGCAAGCTCTCGTTCATCGGCGACGGCATCGCCCACGCCTCGTTCGCCGGCATCGTGATCGCATATCTTCGCGGCGCAAATTTCTACATCGGCGCCGGCGTGGTCGCGGTGCTGACCGCGGTAGGCATCGGCTTCGTGCATCGCCGTGGACGCATCTCGCTCGACACCACGATCGGCGTGCTGTTCACGGGCATGTTCGCACTCGGCGTGTTTTTGATGAGCCAGCAGCGCAGCTACGCGGTCGACCTGCAGAGCTTCCTCTTCGGCGACATCCTTGCCGTGCAGCCGCAGGATCTCTGGTTGATCCTCGGGTTGAGCGTGATCGTGGCGGGTGCGGTGGCGGTGCTCTTTCGCGGACTGCTCTACACGACGTTCGATCCGATCGTCGCGCAGGCCAGCGGGATCGCCGCTCCTGCCTACGAGTATACGCTGCTGGTGATGCTGGCGCTCACGATCGTCGTTTCGCTGCAAGCCGTGGGCATCGTGCTCGTCGCAGCCCTGCTGGTGACGCCGGCGGCCGCTGCGTACCAGCTCACCTCGCGCTTCGCGCCGATGATGTCGCTGTCGGCGCTCTTCGGCGCGGCTAGCACCGTCGGTGGACTCTATCTCTCCTATTACGTGCGCGCCTCGAGCGGTGCGACGATCGTGCTGCTGGCCACGCTGCTCTTCTTTGCGGCAATCGGCGTGAAGTATCTGCGCCGCGCCTAGCGGGCTACAGCGAGTCCGCGGCGCGAACCACCCTCCAGCTCTCGCCTTCGAGCGTTTCGAGAAAACCGGCCTCCGCGAGCGCGGAAAGCGCTTCGCGCAGCGCGGCGCGCTCGTTCTTGTTCGGCATGCCGGCCCACTGCATCGCCAGCGTGTTGAGCCGCAGCACCGCGCCGGGCACCAGCGCGTCGCGCAGGAAATCGTCGGAGAGCTTCACGCGTTCCATCCGCCGCGCGACCGGCTCCAGCGCGCGGTCGAAATCGCTGCCCGTCACCTCGACGCCTCGCGACGTTTGCCGCCAAAGCGCGACGCGATCACCCCGTCGCCCAGCCTGCCGGCGTACTCGCCCAGTGCCGTGCCGGCGCTCTGCCACGGCACGCCGTTGACGACCGCGCTTCGCCGTGTGATGCCGCGCAGAATCGCCCGCGCCACGCGCTCGGGCGACGCGGCCGCGACGTCGCGCGAACGCTCGATTCCCATCACCGCGTGGAATTCGGTCGCGACCACGCCGGGGTCGACGTAGGTTACGCCGACGCGGAGGTCGCGCAGCTCGCGCCGCAGCTGGATCGCCGCCGCGCGAATCGCGGCCTTCGCCAGCGAGTATGCGCCGTAGTTCGGAAGCGGCACGCGCGCGACGCCGGAGCCCACGAAGACGAGCTGCCCCCTCGCCTTCTCGAGCGCGCGCAGCGCCGCTCGCGAGATCCGCAACGGCCCCAGCACGTTGAGACGCCACTGTGCCTCGATGGCCTCGTCGCTCTGCTCGAGCAGCGCGCCGAAGGCGCCGGCTCCCGCGTTGTTGACCACCACGTCGATCCCCCCGAAGATGCTCGTCGCCGTCGCGACGATTCGCTCCGGCAGCATCGCGTCGGTAACGTCGCCGGGCAGCGCTACTGCCGTGCCCCCGCGGTTGACGATCGCGCCGACGACGGCCGCGAGTCGTTCGGCGCGGCGCGCGACCGCCAGCACGCGATAACCCTCGCCGGCCGCCGCGCGTGCGAGCGCCTCCCCGATGCCCGAACTCGCGCCGGTGACGATCATCGTTCGCGCCGCTTCAGACATGCGATTGGCAGTAGGAACGGTACTCGTGCGCGATGATCTGCGGCAGGCCCGCGTAATGCTGGGCTTCGTCGGCGATGGGCGGCGGCGCCGCGACGATCTCGCGCCCTTCGGCGGCCAGCTCCGTCAGCATCGCGGCGACCGGCTTGGCGCTGCCGTCGCTGCGCACGATGCCGAAGCGCAACTCGTGAGGCGCGAGATCGAACGGCGGCAGCGAGGCCAGCGCCGGATCGTAATCGGCCCAACACCACCAGAACGCGCCGAGCGCGCCACGCGACTGTAGACGTTCGATCGTGCCGCGCCCGTAGCAGACCATCTCCATCTCGTCGAGGCAGGCGAAGCCGTCGACGCGCGCGGCGCCGGGCGGGCACTGCGGATTACCCAACTCGCTGAAGAGTACGTTCTTGCCGCTGAACGACTGCTGCAGCTGACAGAGGAACGGCACGACGTTGGTATCGAGGCGGTTGCGTGCAAATGCGCTGTAGACCGAATAACCGTGCATCGTGGGAAAGACCCACGGGCGCGCGATGCTCGACGGCCTCAAGTTGCGGTCTTTATCAAAATCCTCGCCGTGCATGCCGCCGGTCGAGCCGATGCCCGACGCCTCGAGCAGCGTCTCGCTCAAGCGCAGGCTCCACTCCGCCGCGTCTTGCGGGCTTTCGGGCACGCGTAGGTTGGAGAACTCGTTGCCGAGATCCCACGCCAGTACGGCGGGATGCCCGTTGACGCGTTCGCCTACGCGGCGCGCGAAGAGCACCTGCGCCGCCAGCAGCGCGGGATCGGCGTAGAAATCGCCGATGCCGCGATCCACGGCGCCGCTGCGAGTGATCGTGCGGAAGCGCCCGGCGGTCGAGTCGCGCTGCAGCGTCCATTGCGGCAGCCAGTTCACGCCGCTCATGTGGCCGCAGAAAAGCGTCGGCATGGCGCGCAGTCCCGCACCGGCAATGCGTTCGATCACGGCGTCGAAGCGGCGCAGCGCCACTGCGTCCATGGCGCTGGGTTCCGGCTGAAAATCGTCCCACATCAGAAAGAAGCGGACGACGTCGAGTCCGAGCGCTTTGATGCGCGACATGTCCTCGGCGATCTCCTCAAGATCGAAGCGCTGCCACATGTACATGGCGCTGCGGCGCGGCCAATAGTTGATGCCGAGGAGGAAGCGCGCCATGGCCGGGGCGTTCGGTGGCTCAGCATGACAACCTTGCGCCAAACGCGAACCGCTTCGCGGTGGCGCAAGCAGGCAGTCCGGTCGTCGGCATCATCATGGGGAGCCGTTCCGATTGGAAGACGATGTCGGCCGCTCGCAACACGCTCGACGAGCTGGAGATTCCCTGCGAGGCCATCGTTATCTCCGCGCATCGCATGCCTGACGAGATGTTCGAATATGCGGCGGGCGCGGCGGCGCGCGGGCTCGCGGTGATCATCGCCGGCGCCGGGGGCTCGGCGCACCTGCCGGGCATGACCGCCTCGAAGACGCAGCTCCCCGTGATCGGCGTTCCGATCGAGACCGAGCGCGCCGGCGGCCTCGACTCCTTGCTTTCGATCGTGCAGATGCCGGCGGGAGTTCCGGTAGCGACGATGGCGATCGGCGGCGCGACCAACGCCGCCCTGCTGGCGGCGCGCATCCTCGCGCTTCACGACGCCGGAATAGCAGCGCGGCTGGATGCGTACGTGGCTCGCATGCACGACGCCGCGGCGTCCAGCGCGCTCGATTGAAGGCCGCGCACGCGGTCCACACGATTGGCGTGATCGGCGGCGGGCAGCTCGGGCGTATGTTCGCACTCGACGCTAAGCGCATGGGCTACGACGTCGTGACGCTCGATCCCCAGGAGCACTCGCCCTGCGGCCAGGTGGCCGACGAGCAGATCGTCGCTTCCTACGACGACCTCGCTGCGATCGAGGAGTTGGGGCGGCGCAGCGACGTGATCACCTACGAGTTCGAGAACATCGCGATCGCTTCCGTGCAGCACCTGGAAACGCTCGGGTATCGCGTGACGCCCGCCAGCAGCGTGTTGCACGTCACGCAGAACCGGCTGCTCGAGAAAGAGTTCGCCAACGCCCATGGGCTGGCGACGACGCCTTTCGCGCGCGTTGCCGGTCCCCAGGATCTCGCGCGCGCCGCCGAAACGATCGGCTTTCCGGCAGTGATCAAGACGGTTCGCGGCGGCTACGACGGCAAAGGTCAATGGCCTGCGGATTCGCTCGCGCAAGCCGAAGCCGCGCTCGAAGCGGCGTCCGGCGCGGAGCTGATCTTCGAGCGGCGCGTGGAGCTAGCGTGCGAGCTGAGCGCGATCGCGACGCGCGACGTGAACGACCGCATCGTCACCTATCCCATCTCTGAGAACACTCACGACAGCGGCATCCTCGCGATGACCGTTGCGCCGGCGCGCGTCGATCCGGCGATCGCGGATGAGGCTGCCAGGATGGCTGCCGTCGTCGGCCGCGGTTTAGGCATCGTGGGAACCTATTGCGTCGAGTTCTTCCTGTCGGCCGCCGGCGAGCTGCTCGTCAACGAGATCGCGCCGCGGCCGCACAACAGCGGGCACTACACGATCGACGTCACGCCCTGCTCGCAGTACGAGCAGCACGTACGCGCAATCTGCGATCTGCCGCTCTCACCGCCGCGGCTTCTCGCCAACGCCGTGATGATGAACGTCCTCGGCACCGGGACCGGCGATCATCTCGCCGGCGTGCCCGAACTGTTGAGCGATCCCGCGATCGTCCTGCACGTGTACGGCAAGCGCCACGCCGTGGCACGGCGCAAGATGGGGCACTTTACGATGCTGGTCGACGGGCTCGTTGACGATGCCGCGATCGCGCGCGCGCGGGCCTCGCTCGCCAAGCTGAGTTGGACGGCGTGCTAGTCGGCGCCGTCGGCGATGCGTTCACCGTCTTCGTGACGATGATCGCGATGCTCAACCCGATCGAGGCGGCTGCCGCCTTCGCGACGCTCACCGATCGCCGTTCGCCGCAGGATCGCGCGCGCATCGCCCGGCGGGCGAGCATCGTCGCCGGCATCGCGCTGCTGAGCTTCGCGTTCGTCGGCGAGGCGCTGCTGCGAGCGCTGGGCGTCGAGATCGGCGCCTTCAAGATCGCGGGCGGCCTGCTCTTGCTGCGGGTTGGCTTCAACATGGTCTTCGCCGAGAAGACCGATAAGGAGACGGCCGACGAAGCGAAGAGCCTTCCGGTGCCTCCCACCGACCCGTCCGTCTTTCCGTTGGCGATACCGATCATCACCGGGCCGGGCGCGCTGACCGCCAGCGTGGCGCTCGTGAATCCGGCGCCGGGCGATCAGCTGGTCAACGGCGTCATCTTCGTGGTGGTCGCCGTCGTTTGTGTGGCGATCACGTATCTCTTCATGCGGGCCTCCTCGTGGTTGACGGCCGTCTTCGGTGAGACGGGCATCGACGCGGTCGGCCGCATCGTCGGCATCATCGTCGCGGCGATCGCCGTGCAGCTGATCGTCAACGGCATCGCGGGCCTCACGGCGCTGAAGATACTCTAAAGGACTCGCCACGCGGCCGCTCGGAATAAGGCGGCGATGATCGTTCGAGCTGGAGTGGTTTACGACGGCACGCTGGAGCCGCCCCAGCGCAACGTCGACATCGCGGTCGACGGCGGCGTCATTGCCGAGTTCCGTGCCGCCGGCGGCACGTGCGATCTCGAAGCCGCGTGCGTAACGCCGGGCTTGGTCAACGCGCACGCACACCTCGAGGGAAGCGGCGAACCCGATCTGATGGGCTACGTGATGTCGAGCACGCCGAACCAGCGGTTGCTGCGCGCCGTCGCCAACGCTCGCAAGTCGGTGAAGGCCGGCGTCACGACGATACGCGACGTCGGGTCCTCCAACGCGATCGCACAAGACGTTCGCGATGCGATCGAGGAGGGTCGCATTCCAGGTCCGCGCATGCGCGCCGCGGGCGCGGTGCTCTGCATGACCGGCGGCCACGGCTGGCCAATCGGCCGTGCGGTCGATTCCCCGTGGGACGCGCGCAAAGCGGTGCGCGAGCAGCTCTGGGCCGGCGCCGACTGCATCAAGGTGATCGCGACCGGCGGCGTGCTCACCAAGGGTGCGGTTCCCGGCAACGCGCAGCTGACCCCCGAGGAGCTGGCCGCCGCCATCGACGAGGCGCACCGGCACGGGCTGCGCGTCGCGGCCCACGCGATCGGCACGCTGGGCATCAAGAATGCGCTGCGCGCCGGCATCGACTCGGTGGAGCACGCCTCGCTGCTCGACGACGAGGCCATCGAGCTCTTCAAAGAGCGTGGCGCCTATCTCGTGCCGACGTTGAGCGCGCCCACCTGCATCCTCGCCAACATCGAGAACGGGCAGCAGCCCGACTACGTGGTGAAGAAGGCGCGCGGTTTGGGCGAAGCGATGCTTGCCAACATCCGCAGAGCCTACGAGAATGGCGTGCGCATCGCGGGCGGATCCGATGCGGGAACGCCCTACAACTATCATCAAGACTACGGGCAAGAGGTCGAGCTGATGTGGTCGATGCTCGGCATGACGCCGCAGCAGGCGCTGCACGCGGCGACCGCGGTCGCGGCCGAACTGGTGGGCCTGCATAAGGGATTGCTGGCGGTTGGCGAGCCGGCCGATATGCTGCTGCTGCGCGGCGACGCCGGCGAGGACGTTCGCGCGCTGCGCGAGCCGCAGCTCGTGCTCAAAGGCGGCGTCATTCAGTGATGAAGTACGCGGCGGCGATCGCGGCGCTGTTCGCGTTGAACGGCGTCACGAGTCGTCGTCGTCGTCGAATCCCACGCTGCTGGGCCAGCCGGTCGCGGGCAGTCCCATCCGTCACGTGATCGTGATCGTGCAGGAGAACCGCACGTTCGACGACCTCTTCGCATCGTCGGTGCTCGCCGGCGGCGGCCCGTATCCGGGGGCCGACACGTCGCAGACGGCGCAGATCGACGGGCGCAGCGTCGCGTTACAGCCAGTGCCGCTCGAAGATCCCGGCGATCCCAGCCACACGCACCTGTCGCTGCTTGGCGAATGGAACGGCGGTAAGATGGACGGCTTCGCCGGCGACCACGTGCGCACGATGCTCGGCTGGCTCAAGAAGCCGCGTCCCGATTTCACGCTGGCTTACATTCCCGCCGCGGAGACCGCGATCTATCACCTGCTCGCCGCCCGTTACGCTCTGGCCGACGAGAATTTCGCGCCGCGGCTGGTGCCGACGTTTCCCAGCCACTACACGCTGGCGACGGCGCAGAGCCGCATCGCCGGCAATCCCAACGCGGGGATTTGGGGTTGCGATGCGCCGCCGGGCACGACGGTGCCGATATTCGGCGAGGGCGAGCAGATGATCGCGCCTGGTATCTTTCCCTGCTTCGATCAGCCGACGATCGGCGATTTGCTCGACGCCGCGCACGTGACGTGGCGGTATTACACCGGTCCCTATAACGCGACGATAAATCAGACGGTCAACATCTACGACGCGTTCCGCAAGATCCGTTACGGACCGGACTGGAGACGCGACGTGGTGACGCCGTCGGGGCGCATCGTCGGCGACATCCAGAACTGCCGGCTGCCGCAGGTCTCTTTTGCGATGCCCAACGCGCTGGACTCCGATCACGCGGGCACGCTGAGCGCCGCCGGTCCCGGCTGGGTGGGCTCGATCTATCTCGCCGTCACGGAGACGCGCCGCGCGGCGGCGCCTTGCAACTACTATCGCGATACCGCCGTCATCGTCACCTGGGACGATTCCGGCGGCTGGTACGATCACGTGGCGCCGCCGCCCGGGCCCGACGGCACGACGTGGGGCTTTCGCATTCCGATCGTCGTGATGTCGGCGTGGGCGCGCTCGAATTATAACCCGGCGGATCCTGCGGCGATGCCGTACGTCTCGCACCGGGTGCGCGAATCGACGGCGATCACGAAATTTATCGAGACGAACTGGGCGCTGGGTAACATGGGAGAGCGCGACGTTACCGATGACGATCTCAGCGATCTGTTCGATTACACGCGCGCCGCACCGGTGCCGCCGTTTACCGAGGTCGCGATGCGGCGTCTCATTCGCGAGACGCGGTTCGAACTGGCGCGCGCCGAGCGCGATGCGCGCGTCGTTGACGACGACCAGTAACCCGGTGGACCTCAAGGGTCTGCGGGTGGCAGTGCTCGGCGCGATTTCGTGGCCCTCGCCGCCGCCCGGCTACGGCCCCTGGGAGCAGATCGCGTTCGACGTCGCCGACGGCATGCGCCGCCGCGGCGCCGACGTGACGCTCTTTGCGACCGGCAACTCCCGCTTCGAGGGTAGGCTGGTCTCCGTGGTTCCGGTGGGGCTGGCGCAGGACCCGGCTCTCGACGGCAACGTGTTCGGCGCGCTGCACATCGCCGAGTGCTTCGCGCGCGCCGGCGAGTTCGATCTGATTCACAACCATCTCGATTGGAAGCCGCTCACCTACGCGCTCTCCTCGCAGACGCCGCCGCTGCTCACCACGATCCACGGCTTCTCGACGCCGCAGATTCTCGCGGCCTATTATGCCGGCACGCGGCGCAGCTTCTACTGTTCGATCTCCGACGCCGATCGCGATCCGGGCCTCGAGTATTTAGCAACCACGTACAACGGCGTCGATCCGGCGCGGTTTACGTTCTCGGCGCGGGCGGGGGATTATCTCTGCTTCCTCGGACGGTTTCATCCCGAGAAAGGGACGCATCTGGCGATCGAGATTGCGCGGCGCGCCGGCGTGCGGTTGAAGATCGCCGCGATTCCACACGACGAGCGGTATTTCCGCGAGGAGGTCGAGCCGCACATCGACGGCGATCGCGTGCAGTTTCTCGGTGCCGTCGAAAGGGAGGCGCGCGACGAGCTGCTCGCCGGAGCGCTGGCGCTGGTGCACATGACCACGCGGCCCGAACGCTTCGGGATGACGCTGATCGAGGCGATGGCCTGCGGCACGCCGGTGCTGGGCGCGAGGATGGGATCGATTCCGGAGATCGTGGTCGACGGCGTGACCGGATTTCTCTGCGACAGCGTGCACGAGGCGGTGGCGCGCGTGCCGCAGCTGGCCTCGCTCGATCGGCGCGAGTGCCGGGACCACGTCGAGCGAAAGTTCAGCGTGGAGCGCATGATCGACCGCTATGCGATCGCGTACGAGCGCGCGCTCGAGCAGCGGCTGCCTCCTCCGCCGAGCGAGCGCACGCTGGCGGCGCGGCGCCACGATTGGTGGGATCGCCCAATGGGCTACACGGAGATCGGCCCGAAGCCTGAGAACCTCGGCTTTACATGAAAGGCCGTGCCGACCGCGACTACTCCGGACGCTCGCTCTTCGAAAAACTCGGCATCTTTTCCGCGGCGCACGTCGCGCTGGTCGGCCAGCACGACGAAGCGTTCGTGATCGGCCTGAACGAAGGCCTCGCCAAAGGCGCGTCGCAGGCACTGCGCACCGAGTACGACATCATCTTCGTGCGTCTCGATGTGCCTCGCGATCTGGCCCGCATCGAGCGCGCCGCGCGCCACTTGCGCTCCAGTGGCGCGCTCTGGGTGTTCCATCCCAAAGGCCGCGGCGCCTCGCCGAGCGATGCTCAAGTCCGCGCCGAAGGCATCGCCTCCGGATTGGTAGACAACAAAATCAGCGCCTACACCGAATCGCACACGGCAACGCGCTTCGTAATCCCGGTCGCGCGGCGAGTGTCACGTTAAAGTCACCCCGCCTTAGGATGACAACGTTCCTGCGGCTTCCATTGCCTGGTAGGCTTTGCTTGTGAGCGGGTGGCCGACGACATTGGCGATGAAGCGCGAGGCCGCGCGGACTTTCGCGAGTCGACGCCGGTTTCGATCCCCATCGTGTCGAGTAGGTAGAGCACGTCTTCCGTGCCGACGTTGCCGGTGGCGCCCGGCGCGTAGGGGCAGCCCCCCAAGCCGCCGGCCGACGAGTCGAACTTCGCGATGCCGTTTCTCAGCGCGGCGTAGACGTTGGCCAGCGCCGTGCCGCGGGTGTCGTGGAAGTGCATCGCGATCAGCTCGAGCGGAATCCGCTTGCGCAAGTAGCGGTACCAGTTCGTCGACCTGGCTCGGGACGCCGACGCCGATGGTGTCGCCGATCGACAGCTCGTCGCAGCCCATGGCCATCAGCTTGCAGCTCACATCGACGACCATTGCCGGCGTCACCGCGTCGCCGAAAGGCGAGCCGAACGCCGTCGAGACGTACCCGCGCACCCACGCGCCGTCCCGCTTGGCGGCCTTTACCACATCGGCAAACGTCTGCCAGCGACTCGTCGATCGTCATGTTGATGTTGCGCTTGGTGAAGTGCTCCGACGCCGCGGTAAAGACGGCAATCGCATCGGCGCCTGCGGCCCGCGCGCGTTCGTAGCCTTTGAGATTCGGCACCAGTACCGGATAGCGCACTCCGGGCACCTTGGCGAATGCGCGCGAACACCTCGCCGGCGTCGGCGAGCTGCGGGATCGCCTTCGGGCTGACGAACGATGTTGCTTCGATCCACTTCAAGCCCCGTTGCGGAGAGCAGGTCGATGTAGCGAACTTTGTCGCCGGTCGAGACGAGGCGCAGCTTCGTTTTGCAGCCCGTCGCGCGCGCCCATCTCGAACAACGTGACCGCTTTAGGGCATGCTCATGAGCGGTTCGGGATGACAACAGTACGAGGGGGGTGCCGGCGGTTACGATTGCGCCTTCTTTGACGAGGACGGAGTTGACCGATGCGGCGGAGGGGGCCTCGATGCGGTGTTCCATCTTCATCGCTTCTAAAACCACCAGCAGCGCATGCTCTTCAACTTTCTCGCCGTCGCGGACGGCGACTTTGACGATCTTCCCGGCATCGGCGCGGTGACGCGCGCGCCGTCCGCCGCGCCGCCGTGCGCAGCGCCCGCCGACGCGTTCCGGGGGAGGGGCGAAAGCGAACGGCCACGTGGCGCCGTCGAGGTGCACGTCGAAGCGGTCGCCCGCATACTCAACCCTGCCGCGCAAGGCTGCCCCATCGAACTCCGCCTGCACCACGTCGCCGTGCCGGCTCGCCTGCAGTTCGCCACGATACTCGCCGTCGAGATGCCAGCGCTGCGCGCCCGCGGCGTCGGCCACGATATCGAGATCGTGCTCTCCCGAGCGCAGCCGCAGCGGGACGCTCGATTTCCGCGATGCGCCACGGCGCGCGCCCGTCCGCAAGTAGCGCCGCGGCGCAGAGAAGCACCGCTTCACGCGGCGGCGCGCTGCGTGCGAACTGGCCGCCGTCGCAGGCGGCGGTCGAGGAAACTCGTCGTGGTATTGCCGGCGCGGAACTCTTCGTCGCGCGCGATCCAGAGCAGCAATGGCAGATTCGTGCGTACGCCATCGATGGTGCAGTCGACGAAGCGCACGTTCGAGGCGCGCAATCGCCGCGGCGCGGTCGCTGCCGAAGACGATGACCTTGGCGAGCATCGGATCGTAGTAGTGGCTCACCACGCTGCCTGCGGCGATTCCGGCGTCGACGCGCACGCCCGGGCCCTGCGGCGGCGACCAGTGCGCGATCGTGCCCGGTCGAGGGCAGCATCGTCGTTGGCGGGATCCTCCGCGTAGAGACGCGTTTCGATCGCCCAGCCGCGCGGCCGAAGCTCGTCTTGCGAGAGCGTCAGCGGTTCGCCGGCAGCAATGCGCAGCTGCCACTGCACGAGATCGATGCCGTAGACCATCTCGGTTACCGGATGCTCGACCTGCAGCCGCGCGTTCATCTCGAGAAAGTAGAACGAGCCGTCGCCGTCGAGCATGAACTCGCCGTCCCGGCGTTCGTATAGCCCACCGACTCCGCCGCGCGCACCGCCGCCGCGCCCATCTTCGCGCGCAGCTCCGGCGTCAGCGCGACCGACGGGGACTCTTCGACGATCTTCTGATGACGGCGCTGGATCGAACACTCGCGCTCGCCGAGGTGAAGCGTGGTCCCCTGCTCGTCGGCGAGAATTTGGAACTCGATGTGGCGCGGATCGCGCAGGTAGCGCTCGAGCAGCACGGCGTCGTCGCCGAAGGCCGCCAGCGCCTCTCGCTTGGCGGCGTCGAGCGACTCGTCGAACCGATCCAGCGACTCGACGACGCGCATGCCGCGTCCGCCGCCGCCGGCGCTCGCCTTGATCAGCAGCGGAAACCCGACGTGCTCGGCCTCGCGCCGCAGCGTGGCGGCGGCTCTGGTCGTCGCCATCGTAGCCGGGAACGGTCGGAACGTCGAATTCGCGAACGCGCCGCTTGGCCTCGATCTTGCTGCCCATCGCGGCCATCGCTTCGGGCGTCGGTCCGACGAAGATCAGCCCCGCATCGCGCACGGCGCGCGCGAAGTGCGCGCGCTCGGAGAGAAAGCCGTAGCCGGGGTGAACCGCGTCGGCCTTCATTGCGATCGCGGCGGCGACGATCGCCTCCGCGTTGAGATACGATTCGTTCGCCGGCGCCGGCCCGACGCAGCGCGCGTCGTCGACGAACTGCAGATGGTACGCGTCGCGCGTCGGCCTCGGAGTAGATGGCAAGCGGAACGATGCCCATCTCGCGCGCGCCGCGTGCCACCCGCACGGCGATCTCGCCGCGGTTGGCGACGAGCAGCCGTGCGATCTTTTTCACAGCTCCAAGTCCTTGACGAACGACGCTTGACGGCGCTCGAGAAACGCGCGCAGGCCTTCTTGGCCTTCGGGGCTCGTGCGCTGCCGCGCGATCGCTTTCGCCGTGATGTCGCGCGAATCGTCGTACGGATTGTCGAGCACGCGGCGCACGAGCAGCTTCGCCGCGCTAACCGCGCTCGGACCGGCTGTGTGGATCTCGTCGAGGCAGTACTCGACGGCCGCGTCCAGCTCCACGAACGGAACGCGTTGTGAATGAGACCGACGTGCAGCGCGCTTTCGGCATTGAAGCGCTCTCCGGTCAAGAAGAGCGCACGCGCGTGCGAGGCGCCGATCTTGGCGAGCACGAATGGCGAGATCACCGCGGGAATGATTCCGAGCTTCACCTCGGTGAAACCGAAGACGGTATCGTCGGCCGCAATGGCGATATCGCACACCGCGACGAGCCCCGCTCCGCCGCCCAGTGCGGCGCCGTGGATCTGCCCGATTACGGGTTTGGGGCAGTTGTCGATCGTGCGGAACATGTCGCTCATGCGCTGCGCGTCGGCGACGTTCTCGTCGAGGCTGAGATCGAGCGACTCGCGCATCCAGTTGATGTCGGCGCCCCCGCAGAAGACCTTGCCCTCGCCTGCCAGCACCACCGCGCGCACGTCGTCGGCCGCAGTAATCTTCGCGAAGACCGCCTGCAGCAGCTCGATGACCTCGGCGTTGAAAGCGTTGCGGACCTCAGAGCGGGCGAGGGTCACGCGCGCGATGCCGCGGTTCACGTCGAGGCGGATGCTTTCGGCCATGGCGCCCGGGGTTCGCGGCGTCATCCGACCGGGCCTCGCCTGCGTTATACTCTACATATGAAGGCTGCGCCGAACCCGCTCGTCTATCGCTACGCGCTGCTGACGCGAGCCAGCCATTGGATCTGGGTCGTCGCGTTCGCGGTGCTGATCGGCAGCGGGCTGCAGATCTTCAATGCGTCGCCGAATCTCGACGCTTCCGACAAGAGCGATCCCGCTCGCCGGGTGCTCGCTATCGGCTCGCCCGCCGACGGCGTCGGCACGACGACGATCTTGGGGCGAACCTTCGTGACCACGGGCTGGCTCGGCTGGACCGACGACGGCATGGGCTCCAAGGGCGCGCGCGCCTTTCCCGCCTGGATCATCATTCCCGGCTATCAAGACCTCGCCGACGGGCGGCGCTGGCATCTCTTTTTTGCCTGGGTCGCGGGGGTCTGCTGGCTGGCCTGGCTGATCTCCACCGCGTTGAAAGGCAACCTGCGCGAGATGGTCTTGCTGCCGAGCGACGTGTCCAAGCTCTGGCCGATGCAAGCGTACTATTTGAAGCTGCGCAAAGAGCCGCCGCCGCACGGCATTTACAACCCGCTGCAGAAGGCCGCGTATACCTCGATCATGCTGGTGATCGCGCCGCTCGTCGTGCTCACTGGGCTGGCGCTTTCGCCGGGAATCGACGCGATCGCCAATCCGCTCACCATCGCGTTCGGCGGACGGCAGTTCGCGCGGCTCTGGCATTTCGCGGGAATGCTGCTGCTGATCGGCTTCTTTGCGATTCACACGTTCCAGGTGGCGACGCAGGGCTTCGTCAATCAGATGCGTTCGATGATCACCGGCTGGTATCGCGCATCGTGAAACGGCGGCATCTGTTCTCGCGTCCGCGGCTTCGCGCGCTGGCCGGCTGCGGCCCCATCGGTTCGGCGCTGAACGGCAGCGCGCAGGTACGCAAGATCCTCGCGAGCGCGGAGGGGCTCAACCACCTGGTGATCGGCACGCGCGGCCTGGCGCGAGAGTACCGCGACCGCGACGTCGACCGGGAGTTTCGCGTGAACGGCTTCGCCACGCCGTCGGACGCGCATTACCAAGAGCTGGCCGCGCGCGGATTTTGCGCCGTATCGCCTGGTCGTTGACGGCGCGGTCGAATCGGCCTGCAGCGTTTACGCTGGCCGAACTGCAGCGGATGCCGCAGCAGACGCAGATCACGCGCCACGACTGCGTCGAAGGGTGGAGCGCGATCGGCAAGTGGAGCGGCGTGCGCTTGAGCGACGTGCTCGATGCCGCCGGCATCCGCAGCGACGCGCGCTACGTCGTGTTCCACTGCATGGACAACGATGGCCAGGGCAACCTCTACTACGAAAGCCTCGACCTCCACCAGGCGCGCCACCCGCAGGCGCTGCTCGCGCTGCGCCTCAACGACGCACCGCTCGATCCCGACCATGGCGCTCCCGTACGCCTGCGCGTCCCTACCCAGCTCGGCTACAAGAGCGCGAAATGGGTCGCGCGCATCGAAGTCGCCGGGAGTTTCGCAAAAATCGCCGGCGGGATGGGCGGCTACTGGGAAGACCAAGGCTACGAATGGTACGCTGGGATCTAGGAAACTCTGATTTAGCTCAGGGTGTCGTCGCCGAGGCCCTCGATTACCATTAGTAAACTTCGGGCCTCGGCTTCTAACCCTGAGCAAAAGCAGAGCTTCCCTGGTAAGGTGGAAATATTACATCGGTAAGGTGGAATTATTACATCCTGAATACACCGAATTGCGTTCTTGGCTGGGGGGCGTGGGCGGCGGCGTCTAGGCCGATTGCGAGGACGCGGCGCGTGTCGAGCGGATCGATGATGCCGTCGTCCCAGAGGCGCGCGGTCGAGTAGTACGGGTTGCCTTCGCGCTCGTATTTTTCGAGGATCGGCGCTTCGAAGGCGGTGCGCTCGGCGTCGGTCATCTCGCCCTTCACGGTTGAGAGCACGCTGGCGGCCTGCGGGCCGCCCATTACGCTGATGCGCGCGTTAGGCCACATCCAAAGCTGGCGCGGCGCGTAGGCGCGGCCGCACATACCGTAGTTGCCGGCGCCGAAACTGCCGCCAATCACGACGGTGAACTTTGGCACTTCGGCGCAGGCGACGGCCATCACCAGCTTGGCGCCATCTTTGGCGATGCCGCGGTTCTCGTACTCGCGCCCGACCATGAAGCCGG
Organism: Vulcanimicrobiota bacterium; assembly: GCA_963844705.1. GTDB lineage: Bacteria > Vulcanimicrobiota > Vulcanimicrobiia > Vulcanimicrobiales > Vulcanimicrobiaceae > Cybelea. The sequence goes on from CAWJPI010000002.1 coordinate 271,754, forward strand.
TGATGTTCTGCAGGAAGAGCAGCGGCGTGCCGCGCTGGGCGCACAGCTCGATGAAGTGCGTGCCTTTGAGCGCGCTCTCGCTGAAGAGAATGCCGTTGTTGGCGAGGATGCCGATCGGGTGCCCTTCGATGCGCGCGAAGCCGCAGACCAGCGTCGTGCCGTAGCGCGATTTAAATTCGTGAAATTCCGAGGCGTCGATCAAGCGCAGGATCACGTCGCGCACGTCGTAGCCGATGCGGCTGTCGGCGGGGATGAGCCCATAGATTTCGCGCGGTTCGAGCTTGGGCGGCTGCGGCTCGCTGCGGTCCCACTGGCGCGGCAGTTCGAGGTGCAGGTTGCGCACGATTTCGCGAACGATCGCCAGCGCGTGCGCGTCGTCGTTGGCGAAGTGGTCGGCCACGCCTGAGATGCGCGTGTGCACGTCGGCCCCGCCGAGATCCTCGGCCGTCACGATCTCGCCGGTCGCCGCTTTTACCAGCGGCGGCCCGCCGAGGAAGATCGTGCCTTGGCCTTTCACGATCACGGCCTCGTCGCTCATCGCGGGCACGTACGCCCCGCCGGCCGTGCACGAGCCCATCACGGCCGCGATCTGCGCGATGCGTTTGCTCGACATGCGCGCTTGATTGTAAAAGATGCGGCCGAAGTGCTCGCGATCGGGGAAGACGTCGGCCTGAAGCGGTAAGAACGCGCCTCCCGAGTCGACGAGGTAGATGCAGGGCAGGTGGTTTTGCTCGGCGATCTCCTGCGCGCGCAGGTGCTTCTTCACCGTCATCGGGTAGTAGGTGCCGCCCTTGACCGTCGCGTCGTTGGCGACGACCACGCAATGCTGCCCTTCGACGATGCCGATGCCCGTGAGGATTCCGGCCGAGGGCGAGCCGTTCTCGTACATGCCGAAGGCGGCCAAGGCCGAGAATTCGAGGAAATCGGATCCGGGATCGATCAGCCGCTCGACGCGCTCCCGCGCCGTGAGTTTCTTGCGCCGGCGGTGCTTTTCGACGGCTTCGGGGCCGCCGCCGGCGCGAACGCCGACGAGACGCTCGCGCAGCTCGGCGACGAGACGCTCCATTCGCTGCGCGTTTGCTTGCGTATCGGTCATCGCGCGGCCATTCGGCGCCTGGCGCTTAGAGCCCGGTTAGAGCTCGCCCCGCGCCACGGGCGCTCCCGCCGCCGGCGCTGAAGAACCGAACCTGATGATCCAGCAGTCCCGGATCGACGTCGGCGGAATCCTGAGGCCTCCAGGAACGCTCGATCTCGAGACGTCGTTAGCGCCGCATCCCGGCGAGCTCGGCGAGCGCGCCGCGGCGCATTTGCTGCGGCGTGCCGGATTCGGCGGCACGCCCGCCGAGATCGCGCACTACGCGCCGCTGCACGCCGATCGGGCGGTCGCCGAGCTTCTGCGGATGCCTCCGGCCTCATCGGTCGCGGCGCCGCAGGAGCTCAAGGACGACGGGCGCCCGGTCTCGATGGCCGGCGATCCGCTGCAGCGTTCGATGATCGGTCAAGAGATGACGATGCGCAAAGGCAAGAGGGCCGAGCGCCGCACGATCATCCTGGCGTTGCAGCTCTGGTGGCTGCGCCGCATGCTCGCGACGCCGGCGCCGCTGCAAGAGAAGATGACGCTCTACTTCCACGGGCACTTTACCTCGCGCATGACGCCGCTCTTCCCCTGGATCACCTACAACCAAAACGCGCTCTTGCGCAGCAACGCGCTTGGCAATTTGCGCGAACTGACCCGTGCCGTCTCGAAAGACGCCGCGATGCTGATCTACCTCAACGGCGCCGAGAACGTCGCCGCGCATCCCAACGAGAACTACGCGCGCGAGCTGATGGAGCTCTTTACGCTTGGCGTCGACCGCTACACCGAGGCCGACGTGCGGGAGTCGGCGCGGGCCTGGACTGGCTGGCGCGTCAACCGGCCGACCGATACGGTGTGGTTCGACGCGTCGCAGCACGATTCGGGCAGCAAGACGTTTCTCGGTCGCCGCGGCAACTTCACCGGCGACGACATCGTCAACATCATCTTTTCGCAGCCGCAGTGCGCGAAGTTTTTCGCCAACAGCCTTCTGAGCTGGTTCGTGTACGACAATCCCGAACCGGCACTCGTCGACCGCGTGGCCGAACTGTTGCGCGGGCACGATTTCGAGCTGGCGCCGGTGGTCGCGACGATCCTTTCCAGCAACGTTTTTTACGGTGCGCGCGCCTATCGTGCGCGGGTCAAGAGCCCGGTGGAGTTCGTGATCGGCACGTATAAAGCGCTGGGGCTGTCGCAGGTCGACGACTTCGCCGTACCGGCAACGGCGCAGATGGGCCAGCGCCTTTTCTTTCCGCCCAACGTTGCCGGTTGGCCGGGCGGCCAGAACTGGCTGACGAGCGGCACGATGATCGCGCGTCAGAACTTCCTCGTGCGGCTGCTCACCTCGGCGACCGTTTCGTCGTCCTCATCGCTGGCGGGCCTGCCGCTCTCGTCGGGCCGCGCCGCGCGGCAGATCGCGCAGACGATTCTCCAAGGAGACGCCGCACCGGCGGCGATCTTCGAGCTTCAAGGCTACCTCGACGGCGCGGGCAGCGCGGCGCTCGCCGCGTTGTCGCCCGAGAACTTCGGCCAGCGAGCCCGCGGCGCGGCCTATCTCGCGATGGCGACTCCGGGGTATCAACTGAATTGAAACGCAGCAACTTTCTTTTGGGAACGGCATCTGGGCTCGCGGTCGTCGCGCGCACCGATCACGTCTTCGCCCGCGCGCTGGCACAGACGCCGCTCCCGGGGCTGCCCGGTGCGCAAGGCCGCTGTTTGGTCGTGATCAATCTCTATGGCGGCAACGATGGGCTCAACTGCGTCGTGCCCTACGGCGACGACCGCTACTACCAGTTGCGGCCTGGTTTGGCGGTGGATCGCAGCAGCGTGCTGGCGATCGACCGTAACGTCGGTTTCAATCCCGGAATGCGTTCGCTCAAGGCCCTCTACGACAAGGGTTCGGTTGCAATCGTCCACGGCGTAGGGTATCCCAATCCCGACCATTCGCACTTCCGTTCGACCGAGATCTGGCAGACGGCGGCGCCCGAGCGTTACGAGCATACCGGCTGGCTCGGGCGCTACTTCGACGAGACCGGTGCAAGTCAGAAGAATCTCTTCGCCGGCGTCGCGGTGTCGCGCGTACTGCCGGAAGTCTTGGTCTCCGATCGCGTCGACATCCCGGCGATTCCCGCGCTCGACGAGTACGTGATGGTCGCCGACCGCAACTCTGCGGCGCGCAGCGCCTTCTCGCGCGACGCCACCGATCAGCGGCTGCCGTTCGTCTCGCCGTACCTAGCGCACGTGATGGAGATCGAAGCCAACGCGCAGCGCAGCTCCGAAGAGCTGCCCAAACTCGTCGCCGGCTATAAGACGCAGGCAACGTATCCTGCGACGGAGCTCGGGCGCGCGCTCGCACTGGCGGCGCAGATCGTCGGCAGCAATCTGGGGACCCGTGCGATCTACGTGGAGCACGGCTCGTTCGACACGCACTCCAGTCAGAAGCAGACGCAAGACCTGCTCCTCGCGCAGTTCTCCAATGCGGTCGGCGCGTTCTACGACGACCTCGCAGCGCACGGCAACGACCGCCGCGTGCTAACGCTGACGTTCAGCGAGTTCGGCCGTCGCATTGAAGAGAACGGCAGCCGCGGAACCGATCACGGCGAAGCCTCGCCGCTCTTCCTGATCGGCGGCGGCGTCAAGGGCGGCCTCTACGGCACGCTCCCCGACCTGACCGCGACGGACATGGGCAACGTTCGTTATACGACGGATTTCCGCAGCGTCTACGCCACCGTGCTCGAGCGCTGGCTCGGGCGCCCGTCGACCGCCGTGCTCGGCGGTTCGTTCACGAAGCTTCCCGTACTCGCATAGCGAAGCCACGCCGGCGTGGCCTCTTCGATTCTATTCCTCGGCAGCGGGGGCGCGCGTTTCGTCGTCGCGCGACAGCTGCGCGCGTCGGGCGGCATGTGGCTGCGTTTCGGGGCGACGCAGATTCACGTCAACCCCGGTCCCGGAGCGCTCGTGCGCGCGCTTTCGCACGTGCCGCCCTGCAATCCACGCGAACTCGATGCGATCGCGCTTTCGCACAAACATCTCGATCACTCCGCGGACGTCAACGCGATGATCGAAGCGATGACTTCCGGGGGCTTCCGCCGCCGCGGCACGCTGCTCGCGCCAGCCGACGCTTTCTCCGACGGTCCGGTCGTGCTGCCGTACGCGAGCCGTTACGTCGAGCGCGTCGTGCATCTCGAGGCGAGCGCCGGCCCGTACCGCGTGGGCGAGGTGGAGATCTTCACCTCGATCCGTCACGTGCACGCGGTGGCGACGTACGGCCTGCATTTCACGCACGCATCCGCGCGCGTCGCCTATCTTCCGTGCGGCCGCTACTTCGACGGGCTCGCCGCCGACTACGCCGCGCACCATCCCGACGTGCTGATCCTCAATGTTCTGCGGCTCTCCGATCAGCTGGACGTCAACCACTTTACCTGGGACGATGCAAAGCGCGTCGTCGCCGAGGTGCGCCCGAAGGTCGCCGTCTTTCAACACTTTGGAACCAAGATGCTCGAAGCCGATCCACCCAGACTCGCGCAGCAGCTCGAAGACGAACTCGGCCTACGCGCGATCGCGGCTTACGACGGCCTAGAGCTGGATATCGAGGCTTTGACCGCGGGCTAGAACGGTGGGTGCTGGGGCGGGGGCGCGGGGCGCGTGGGGAGGCGTTCGCTGCCGCTGAGTTCGGCGCGCACGCGTGGATGCTCGTCCATCGAGCCGCTATAGAGATAGACCGAACCGTTCTTCGAGGCGGCCGTGACGATGGGGCCGCCGCCGTTGACCGTGGCCTGTTTCGTGTTCGGATCGCCGTGCACGTCGGCGCCTTGGTCGAGATTGTTGACGACGTGCCCGGAGCCGCTATAGGCACCGATCTGCGCGCCGCCGGCGACGCCCAGCGCGACGTTGCCGTGCTCCGATTCGAAGCGCGCGAGGCCCGGCTCGAAGTGCCCGTTGTCGTAGACGATCGATCCGTAGGTGCTCGTCGCTTGGATCTGGTGCGACGTGCACGCCGCGAAGAACATGTCACCCGTCGCCGAGCGGACGCGCAGGCGGTCGAAGGTGGAGCCGAACGCGTCGATGCGGCCGCGCAGCGACTCGACGAAGCCCGTGCCGTCAACGCGGTCCAGCGAGAGGCTCGCAGCCCGCGTGTGCGCGACGAAGACGCCGCGGTAGTTCTCGATGGCCAGGTGTCCCATGCGCACGTGGGCGATGACCATGGCGGTGTTGCGGGGAATCGTGATCGTGACGTTACCCTCGCCTTTGGCGACGACGGCGTCGTGCTGGCTGCCGGGCAGCTCGGGAAGCACGAACGTTTCGGCCGGCAGCGTTACCTGGCCATGCTCGGTCTCAATACGCTGCGACGCGATGTGCAGCTCTTTAGGGATGCCTGGGTCGACCTCCGAGGGAGCGAGGTGGCGGACGTCGACGGGATTCTCCGACGAAATCAAAATCTGCGAGCGGTCCCACGTCTGGATGATCAGGCGCCCATGCGTCACGTGGACGTTGAGCACCGGCGAAGGGCCAACGTCAAACTGTTCGTCGGCGCGCGCCGTCGCCGCGAACGAGAGACAACATACGAAGGCGAGAAGCGTAACGATCGCTCCCCGCCGCCATCCTCCGCGCACGAGGCTATTGTATCGGGCTACGGCGGGGCGCATCATGAAAGCCCGGTGAACGGAAGCCCGATCCTGGGCAGAACGACCCGAAAGAGCGCTCCACCACCGGGCGAGCGCGCGGCGGTGGCCTCCCCTCCGTGTACCCGGGCGATCGAACGGACGATCGCCAGCCCCAGTCCGGTTCCCGGGACGTCGCGCGAGCGGGCCTTATCGGCGCGGTAGAACCGCTGGAAGACGTTGGGCAGCTCCTCTTCAGGGATGCCCGGGCCGCTGTCGGCTACCTCGACCCACGCCGAGGTCCCGTTGCTCCCGACCCGCACGTCGACGTGGCCCTGCTCGCTGAACTTGATCGCATTATCGACCAGATTGCCGATCATCTGCCGCAGCAGGTTCGGATCGCCGTAGACCGTCGGCGTGGCGCTATGAGCGAAACGCAGCTCGAGCGACTTCTCCGCCGCCCGAGGCGCCGCGTTCTGCGTCGCCTCGCTGGCGATCTGCGCCAGCGAGAGCGGCTCCTTGGGAATTTCGTCCCCGCTGTCTGCCTTGGCGAGCGTCAGCATGCCCTTCACCATGCCGGCGAGGTCGGCGCTTTCGCGGACGATCGTCTCCAGGCTTTCGCGGCGGATCTCGCGATCGCGGTCGCCCCAGCGCAACAGCATCTGCGCGTTGGCGTTGATCGAAGTGAGCGGCGTCTTCAGCTCGTGCGAAGCGTCGGAGATGAACTGTCGCTCTCGCGCGAACGCCTCACCGAGCCGTGCGAGCAGGTCGTTGAAGCTCTGTGCGAGGCGGCCGATTTCGTCGCGGCGGCCGCGCAGATGCAGCTGGCCGGTGGCGTCGAACGGCCCGGGACCGGCGCCGATGGCCAGCCGTTCGGAACTGATCTCACGCATCTCGCGCGAGAGTTGGTTGATCGGCGTCGTCGCCTGCGAGGCGAGCACGATCGAGAGCAGGACGACCGCAACCGCGGTGATGGCCAGCACGATCGCGATCGCTTCGCGCGCGCTGGCGAACGTGCGCTGCAGCGCGTCCAGCGGCGCCGCCACGTGGATCACGGCGCCGTTGGCCCCTTCCAGCAGCATGCGGTCCTCCAGCAAGAACGGCCGGTCGCCGAGCGTTATTCGGCGGAACTCCACGTCGTGCGCGGGAGAGAGCGACGGGTTGGGCGGGATCGTCAGCGCGCCGAGATTCGCCGTTTTGGCGAGCGGATAGCCGTCGCTCGAATCGACTTGCACGAAACTGTTGGCCGAGTTCCACATCGCGAGGTTGCTGCTGTTGAAGAGGAACTGCAGCGTGCTCTGCGAGGAGTCTTCCAGGGAAAACGGCGTCGTCGATTGCTGCGCGAACTGCACGATCGCGCGCATCGTCGCGTTCACGCCGGTCTCGGCTTGGTCGTACAGAATCTGCTGGAAGCGCCAGACGATGATGCCGCTCATGACGACGATCGCCACGATCAGCAGCGCCGAATACCCCAGAGCGATCCGCCACTTTAACGACATGCCTGCAAGCCCTGCGGTCGCCCGACGGGCTCCCTAGTCCTTGATGGTGTAGCCGACGCCTCGGACCGTGGTGATGAGCTTGTCGTCGAATCCGTCGTCGATCTTGCCGCGCAGATAGCGGATGTAGACGTCGATCAGGTTGGAGTCGCCGAGGAAATCGCTGCCCCATACGCCGTTGAAGAGTTCGTCGCGCGTATGCACTTTGTTGCGGTGCAGCAGGAGGTATTCGAGCAGGGCGTACTCCTTGGCCGTCAGCGAGATCGGCTTTCCGTCCCGATGCACCTCGTGACGGTCGCGGTCCATCACCACGTCGCGGTACTCGATCACGTTGCCTTGCGGCGAGCGCTCGCGCAGGCGCGCACGCACGCGCGCCAACAGCTCGTCGGTCGAGAACGGCTTGGTCACGTAGTCGTCGGCGCCGACGTCGAGACCGGCGACGCGATCGGGCACGCGGTCGCGCGCGGTGAGCATGATGATCGGCACGCGGCTCTTGGCACGAATGCGCTTGCAGACCTCGATGCCGTCCATCCGCGGGAGCATCAGGTCTAGGATTACCAGATCGGGCTCTTTGAGCGCCTTTTCGAGGCCGGCGAGGCCGTCGCGCGCGACGTCGACCTCGTAGCGCTCGTGCTCCAGCTCGAGCTGGAGCACGCGGCTGATCGCCGCGTCATCCTCGACGACGAGGATCCTATACGGACGCCGCTGCGGCGCTCCTAGATTCTCCATGCAGATACATTATCGCAGGTTCCTTGCTCCGGACCTGTGGGCAACATCGAGAACCGGTTGAAATCCGGTGAAAAGTGAGACGCAGAGCGCCGTCGCCGCGCCAACCGCTACCCACAAAGCCGTTGCGACGTTGGTGATGGCGCCGCTGGCCGTCGTGGCGATCGCCTCGAGCGTGTGCGTGAAGAGCGAGCCGCCGCCCATCACAAGCAAGACGACCAACCATACGGCGACCGCGCCGGCGGCACCCGCGGCGGCGATTTCCCAGAACGGGAACGGCGAGACGGGACGGTAGGCGGTCGCCAGGAGGATTGAAGAACGCAGGTCGGCCGGCGGCTCCTCGAGCGATAGCGCGAAGAGCGCGCGGTCCAATGCGTCCAACGTACGATCGTCGTCCTGCATACTCATGTTTCCGTTACCTCCATATCATCCAAAAGCCTGCGCAGGTGCTCCTTCGCGCGAAACAGATGCGTCTTTACCGTTCCCATCGGCAGGCCGAGCACGCCCGCGATCTCGTCGTACTGCTTACCCTGAAGATGGAAGAGCGTGATCACCGCGCGGTACTTCTCGGGCAGCGCGTCGATCGCGCGTCGCAACCGGGCCCCCTCGTCCAGTGCGATGGCCTGCGCTTCGGGGCCCGGCGCCGTGTCCGCGTAATCCGGCATCTCGCCTCCGGAGTCGCGCTTGCGCCGGTTGAGCCGGTCGCAGCACGCGTGATAGGCGATCGCAAAGATCCACGTTGAGAACTTGGCGCCCGGTTTGAACGTCCGCAGGCTGCGAAATGCCTTGAAAAAGGCCTCCTGGGTGACGTCCCGGGCGTCCTCGACGTGGTGCAGCATGCGGTACGCGAGGTGATAGACGGCGCGGTCGTAGCGCTCGACTAACGTCGCGAACGCTTCCGGGTTTCCCCGCAGCGTCAAAGCGACCAGCTCGCCGTCCTCGGGCATCGCCTTCATCCGGACCGGCGGTGCCTCCGCCAACAGTGCCGACACGCCTCTGGTACGCCTCGCGCGCGGGCATTGTTTCGGCACGGGGAGCAGGGACCGAGGCCCCACCGACCGGCGAAACATGCGCGGCGCCCGGACGTAACTAGGACAGCAATCAAGACGGAGGTTCGGCCTAACAAAATGACCACGATTCCCAATAAGACCCTTCCACGCGGATTCTCGAACCGCGGGGGCGCCCTGGAGGGCGACGAGCGGAACTCCGCCCAATCGCTGCGCCCCACCTTCGACGGCTGGGGTCCGAGACTGAACGGAGGCCTGTAAGACATGGATGACAACATCGTTGCTGCGCTGGTCGTTACGATCGTTTTCGGCTTCCCGTGCGCCGTCTGGCTAATCTCTCGCGTCCTGGGCCATCAAGAGCGGATGGAGATGCTGCGGCGAGGCTTCGTCCCGCCGCCCGATTCTCGCGAGATGCGGCGCGCGATGAAACGCGGCTGGGTTCCCGGTGGACAGACCGGCCCCTCGGTGGACCAATACGAGTATCAGACGCGGCTCTACGCTCAGGTCCAGCTGCGCCGCGGCATCCAGGTGGCCTTCATCGGCTTCGCGCTGCTGATCGGGCTGGGCTTCATCGGCTACCGCGGCGATGGGATCGTCGTCCCGGGTCCGTGGCTGCTCGGCGGTCTGATCCCGCTCTTCGTGGGCGTCGCACAGATCGTCAGTGCGGTGCTCAGCGGCGCGAGTCTCGGTGTGCCGGTCCGCCGCCAGTATACGTCCTCGTTCGGCCCGAGCGCCGCGCCGCCCGAGCCTCCGGGCCAGAGCACCATGCCTCCCGGTCCCACCTACGGCGGCTGGCGTCCCGGTCCGATACCGGAGATCGAGAAACCCGCATCACCGCCGGACTATCGCGGTTAGAGCGTTCAGATTTTCGAGGAATATGAGAAATGCCGCCGGATGATCACCGGCGGCATTTTCTTTTTCGAAAAATAATGACGAGACTATTTACAAGTGACCAAGGCCATGGCCCAGCCGGCGGCCGTGCGAGTTCGAACCAGATATCCATCCGCAGTCCGATCGTACACTTGATAGCCCGCCCTGAGTGCGTCGGCTAATGATTTGAAGACGATGAGACCAGCCATCTGCGGAGCCTCCTTTCTGCGTGTTTATGCTCTCTATACAGTATAACGGCTTTTGTCGCAAGAGCGTTCACCCGTTCTCGAAGAATTTTCTAGAATTTCGCAGAAAATGGGATTGGTATGACGTTGCTTGACTTGCATCCCCGCATGCACGTCGCGACGGTGCTCGAACACAGCGAGCCCGCGAACGGTACGCACGTACTTTCGCTCGACGCGCCCGATCTCGCGCGAGCGACGGGAGCAGGCCAATACGTGATGGTCGTTCCTCCAAGCGGCGAAGCGGCTGCAACGGCGCTCGCCGTCTACGACAATTCAGGCAACCGCGTCAGCGTGCTCTTTTTCGTAACAGGCAAGCGCACGCGCGAACTCGCAGCCGTCGCAGCCGGCGACTCGCTGGCGCTCGCCGGTCCGCTCGGAAACGGCTTCGATCTCTCGCGCGGCGCGCGCGACGTCGCAATCGTGGCGGGAGGCGTCGGCATCGCATCGGTATGGATCTGCGCGCGCGAGCTGCTGGCGCGCGGCGCGCGCGTGCGGCTCTTCTACGGCGCGCGCACCGCCGAGATGCTCGTCGAGGCGCAGCGCTTCGCCGACGCGGGCTGCGAGCTTATTCTTACCACCGATGACGGCTCGCGCGGCGAGCGCGGTTTCGTGACCGACGCCTTGGCACGCGCTTCGATGCCGCAAGAGATCATCGCGTGCGGGCCCTCGCCGATGCTGCGCCGCGCCGGCGAGATTGCTCGCGAGCGCGGCGTGCCGGCGCAGCTCTCGCTCGAAGAGACGTTCGGCTGCGGCGTCGGCGGGTGCTGGGGATGCGTCGTGCCGCTGGTCGCGAGCAGCGCGCAAGCGCCGGGATTTCCGCCGGCCGACGCCGGCGGCAGCGACGTCGTCTACGCGCGCATCTGCAAGGAAGGCCCCGTCTTTTGGGCGCACGAGCTGCGATGGTGAACGCGACGCCGTCACTGGCGACGAAGCTCGGCAAGCTCGAGCTGAACTACCCGACGCTGATGGGCAGCGGGTGTTACGGCTCGGGCGAGGAGTTTGCGCCGTTCGCCGATCTCTCGAAGATCGGCGGGGTCGTTCTCAAGAGCGTCACGCGGCTGCCGCGGCTGGGCAATTCCACGCCGCGTTTGGTGCATACGCCCGCGGGCATGCTCAACGCGATCGGCTTGCAGAATCCCGGCATCGACTGGTATCTCGATCGCGAGCTGCACAAGTACGCGAACCGGCCCTGCAAGATCGTCGGCAGCGTCGCCGGCTTCTCCATCGACGACTACGCCGACGTCTGCCGTCGTTTGGCACAGCGCGACGAGATCGAGGCAATCGAGTTGAACGTGTCGTGCCCCAACGTCGCGTCGGAGGGCGAGACGTTCGGTTGTGACCCCGATCTCACCGCGCGCGTCGTCGAGGCCGCGCGCGCGACGACGGACAAAACGCTTATCGTCAAGCTCTCGCCCAACGTCACCGACATCGTCGCGGTCGCGCGCCGGGCGGAGAGCTGCGGCGCCGACGCCCTCGCGGTAATCAATACCGTGCGGGGAATGGCGATCGACGTCGACGCGTGGAGGCCAAGGCTGGGCAACGTGACGGGCGGACTCTCCGGTCCCGCAATACGGCCGATCGCGGTACTTGCCGTCTACGAAGTGGCGGCGGCCGTGAAGATCCCGATCGTCGGCCAGGGCGGCATCGAAACCGTCACCGACGCGCTCGAGTTCTTTTTGGCGGGAGCGACGGCGATCTCGATCGGAACGGCAAACTTCACGGATCCGCGCATTCCGCAGCGTATCGTTACCGAGCTGGAGCAGTACCTGCGGGTCCGAGGTGTCGGTTCGCTTGCGGAGATCGTCGGACGCGCCAACGTGGGAATTTCAAACGCGCATCAGTACGAAGGAGATGAAGGTTGAATCAATGGCCGCGCAGCTGATCGTCGCGCTCGACGTGCCGACCGCGCAGGAGGCGGAGCGGCTCGTCGACTGCTTGTACGATCTCGACGTGATCGTGAAGATTGGGCTCGAAGCGCTCTGCGGCTATCCAGAGCGCATCCTCGCCTACTGCGAGGCGCGCGACGTGCGCACGTTCGTCGATGCGAAGCTGCACGACATTCCGCGCACCGTCGCCGCCGCGATCGCGCAGCTCGTGCGTCCAACCGTGCAGATCGTCAACGTCCACGCACTTGGTGGCCTCGACATGATGCGCGCCGCCGTGGATTCGGCGAGCGAGCGCGCCGCGCAGCTCAAGGTGCCGCCGCCGCTCGTCTTCGCCGTGACGTTGCTCACCAGCATCGCTCCCGAAGACCTCAACGAACTTGGGCTGCAGGGAGGACCGGGCGAGAACGCGATCCGCTTGGCCGCGCTGGCACGCGACGCCGGTTGTGCGGGCGTCGTCTGCAGCGCGCAGGAGGTGGGCGATCTCAAACGTTTCTTCGGCGAGGACTTTCTCACGCTAACGCCCGGCATACGCCCGGCCGGCAGCGTGCACGACGATCAAAAGCGCGTCACGACGCCGGCGCAGGCCGTTGCCGCGGGCTCGGATTACATCGTCGTCGGACGGCCCGTCGTCGGGGCCGCCGATCCGGTGGCGGCCGCGAGGGCTATCCTCGCGGAGATGAGCGTACGGGCGTGAGCGAGCCGCCGCTCGACCTCGCCTCGCAGCTGGAGCAGCGTGGAGCGCTCCTGCGCGGGCACTTTCGGCTCAGTTCGGGACGCCATAGCGACCGCTTCGTGCAGAAGTTCCGCATTCTCGAAGATCCCGCGCTGCTCGAAGCCGTGGGCCGCGAGATTGCCGCCCGCTTTCGCGACGCGCATCCCACGGTCGTCGTCGGCGCAGCGGTCGGCGGGATCCTCGTGGCATACGAAGTCGCACGCGCGCTGGGAACCAAAGCGATTTTCGTCGAGAAGGAGAACGGCGTGCCCACACTGCGCCGAGGCTTTCAGCTGACCGATCGCGATCGCGCGCTGGTCGTCGAAGACGTCGTCACGACCGGGCTCTCGGTGGACGAGGTGATTCGGGTCGTGCGCGAACGGGGCGCGAGCGTAGCCGGCGTCGGCGCGATCGTCGCGCGCGGCGAGCTGGCCTTCGACGCGCCGGCGCACGCGCTGCTCCACTTGCCGATGCTCTCGTACGAGGAAGCAGCGTGTCCGCAGTGCCGCACGGGCGAGCCGCTCTCCGATCCGGGCTCGCGCCGCGGGTGACGCTCGCAGTTCGACAGGTCGGTGCGAGCGCCGCCGACGAGGCCGCAGACCGGCAGTTCGTGCGCGACCTCGGCCGCCGCACCGCCACGTCCAGCCTCGGGAGCTTGCGCCAAACCACGGCCGCCGCCGCGGCAGCCGCCTTCGACCGGCTCGACGACCTCGTGCAGAGCCTGTCGCACATGGCCTTCGTCGCCTACGACGGCACCGAACGCGCCGGCTTTCTTCTGCTGCTCGACGACCTGCCCGACGAGGTGTCGCTCCTCCCGCAAGGCTTCGTAGCCTACATGGCCGTCGAACCCCGCTGGCAGCGACATGGCGCCGGCCGCGCGTTGCTGGCTGCGGCGGAGGACGAGGCCCGGCGGCGTGGATTACCCTATATGGCGTTGATGGTGACGGAGGAGAACGAACCGGCGCGCGCGCTCTACGATCGTAGCGGCTACCTCACCGAGCGGCGGTTGCTGTGCAAACCGCTGTGAGCGGCGACCTCTGGCGGCGGATCGGCTGGATCGCGGTCATCGTCGCCGTGGCCGTCGCGGCGCTGTGGTTCGCGGCGCACATCCCGCGCACGATCTCGATCTTTATCATTGCGGCGTTCATCGCGTTCGGCGTGCAGCCGATCTGCGCGCGCTTGGAGCGGCGGATGCCCAAGGCGGTCGCGGTGGCGATCGTCTTCTTCGGATTGCTGGTGCTGGTCGCGGTCTTTCTCGTGATCGTGGTGCCGCTGACGATCAACCAAGTGCAGCTGCTGATCGCGAACATTCCCGCTTACGCGGTGACCGCGCAGGGCTGGGCCGTTGCCGCGCAAGACTCGCTCAATCGCTATCTCCCGTCGCTCAAGCTGCCCGTGGGCTGAACGCCGGCAAGATCGGCGCGGCGCAGATGTCGAGCTTCGTGAGCGGCGCGGTCGCCTCGCTGGGCGCGATCGCGCTGAACACTGCCACCGGTTTCTTCATCGCGTTCTCCTCGATCATTCTCTCGGTCTTCTTTCTGCTCAACGACACGCAGATCGCCGAAGGCTTCGCTTCGATGTTTCCCTCGCGCAAGCGCGAGACAGCGCGCAAGCTGGCCGCCGAGGTTACCGAGGTGTTCGGCAGCTACATCTCGGGTCAAGTGATCGTCAGTGCGATCACCGGCGCCGCGATCACGATCGTTACCGCGATCCTCGGCTTCAAGTTCTCGCTTGATCATCGGCTTGATCTCGGCCGTGGCCTACGCGATCCCGATCATCGGCATGCTGATCGCGCAACTGATCGCGTTGCCGATTACGCTGCCGCAGGGCGTCTGGATGATCGTGTGGGTGCAGGTCATGATGTTTGGGGTCGCGCGCATCAGCGACAACGTCCTGGTTCCCAAGATCATGGGCCACTCGGTCGGCGTCTCGCCGATCGGCGCGATGTTCGCCGTCTTCGCCGGCGGCGAGCTTTTCGGCATCCCCGGGCTGATCCTGGGAATTCCCGCTGCCGCGTTAATCAAAATCCTCTGGCGTTACTTCATGGCGCCCTGGATCAGCGCGCGACTCGACAGAGGTTAGGCTCCGTCATCGCGGGCTGACGACGACCCCGATTGCGTCGCTATAGAGCGTTTGGCCGCAGGCGCGCGCTTCGCTGAGGCGGCGCGCGTTGGCGTCGGGTGGAAGATCGTTCTGCGCGACTGCCACGAGCAGCGTGCCGCTCCGGCGCGCTGCCGTGCAGGCGCCCGCTTCGAGCAGATCGCGCGTGCGCGTCGACGGCGAGAGCACGTTGACGACGCCCAGACGCAGGCCCTCGCCGCCGATCGCGGGCGGATGCTGCGAGGCAATCCAGCGGTAGATGCCGGGCTGCACGCCGTCGACGCTGAGCGCATCGTCGTAATAATCGAGCGCGTGGCGAGCGGCGAGATGCGTCGCGATGACGACGCTCGCACCGAGTGCTACGGCGAGGGGCCAGGCGGTTCGACGGTACGCCGCCGCGGCGATGCCCGCCGCCAGCAGCGCGACGACCGGCGCGACGTGCGTCGAGCCGTCGTTCCAGAAGATCGCCAGCACGTACCAGATTCCGTAGAGCGTCGAAGCAATCAGCAGCGCGACGGCCACGGCCGGCGCGCGCGCTGCCGGACGCGCGAGCAGCAACGTACCCGCCGCGATCGCCGGCGCGGCGAAGCGCAGCGATTCACCGGTCGCGAGCTGCGGCACCGTCGTCTGATAGCCGAACGGCAGCACGAGGAAGACCGCCAGCGCGCCGAGCGCCGCCCACGCGAGACTGCGATCTGCGCGCGCGAAGAGCAGGCCGAAGAGCGCCGCGCACAGGGCCAGCAGCGCGAACGGTGAGACCCCCGCCGTCACGCGCACGAGCAGCGCGAACGCGGGAAATCCGTGGGCGGCGATCGTCGACGAGAACGGGTCGCCATAGGCCGAACCCGCCGACGGCGAGATCGAAGCCCTCGGCAGCAAGAGCAGGTCGTGCGTGAGCCATGCGCCTAGCGCGAGTAGCGGCACGAGCCAGAGCTTCGGCCTCGCTTTCGACGACAGCAGCGCCAGGATCGCGAAGAGCCAGCCCTGCGGCTTGATGAGCGCGGTGATCGCGAGCGCGCGCGTTGCCGCAGCCGTGCGCGCTTCGCGCAGCGCCCAGAGCGATTCGATCCAGAATGCCGCCAGCCACGCATCGTTCTGCAGCGTGCCGCCTTGGATCGCCAGCGGAAACGCGGTGACGGCTGCCGCCGCGAGCGCGTCGCCCAGCAGCGGCGTGGCGCCGCAGTCGCGTGCCCAGCGCGAGATGCGAAACCCGAGCAACGCCAGCGCCCCAAAACCGCTCCACGGCAACGCGTACGGTCCGCCCGTGGCGTACAGACCGCTCGCGAAAAGTTCCGACGCCGGGGGATACCACCAGTAGCGCGCCGCCGTCGTCCAGAGCGAGTGCGCCTGCGTCCACGCGGCCGCACTGGGCAGATGATAGGAGAGCGAGTCGCCGTCGAGGAGCGGGCGCATCAGCTGCGGCCACGCCACGGCGAAGAGTGCCGCGATGAGCAGGTAGGGCGGAGCCGCGCGCTCGCGCGCGTTCGCGTGCGGCGCGGCGCGCCGGCGAAGCGTCGCAAACGCGATGCAGAGCACGAGCACCGCAAAGCACGCGGCTGGGTAGAGGAGCGCGACCGCGCCCAAACCGAGCGGAATCGCGACGCCGAGGATCAGCGCGTCGCGCAAACGGTCGACGAATCCATACGGGCGCCCCGTCTGCAATACGGGCGCCGCTGCGTAGAGACCGAGCAGCCAGAGCGCCGCCAGAACGCCGGAGAGCAACGCCCGCGGCTACATCGAATCCGGCGCGGAGACGCCGGCGAGCGCCAGCGTTCGCGCGAGCACGTTCTTGGCGGCCAGGCAGAGCGCGAGGCGCGCCAAACGCCGATCGCGTTCGTCGGCCAAGATCTTGCACTCGGTGTAGAACGCGTGAAAATCCGAAGCGACGTCGCGCGCGTAGCGCGCCAGCCGGTGAGGCGCCAGATTCTCCACGACGCCCGCGACGACGCCGGGGAAGGCCGCCAATCGCCGCACGAGCGCCAGCTCCGCCGGATGCGCGAGCGTGTCGAGCGGAGCGCCGGCGGCATCGGCCACGTCTTGCGGGAGTGCGCGTCGCAACACCGACGCGATTCTCGCGTGACCGTACTGCACGTAGTAGACCGGATTTTCGTTGTTCTTCTCGACCGCGAGCTGCAGGTCGAAGGTAAGCGGCGATTCCGCAGCGGGCATGATGAAGAAGAAGCGCGCGGCGTCGACGCCGACTTCGTCGACGATCTCGTCGAGCGTCACGATGTCGCCCGCGCGCTTGCTCATCGAAACCTGCTCGCCGCCGCGCATCAACGCGACCTGCTGCGCGATGAGTACGTCGAGCCGCCCCGGATAGCCGAGCGCCGAGGCCAAGCCTTTGAGCCGCTCGATGTAGCCGTGATGGTCGGGGCCAAGGATGTCGACCACGCGATCGCTGCTCCGCAGCTTCAGGTAGTGGTAGGCGACGTCCATCGCGAGGTACGTCGGCCGTCCGTCACTGCGAATCACGACGCGGTCCTTGTCGTCTTTGAAACGCGTGGCGGCAAAGAAGAGCGCGCCGTCTTGCTCGTAGGTGAGGCCCAGGTCGGTGAGGTGGTCGAGGCCTTCGCGTACCTTGCCGCTCTCGTGCAGCTCGCGCTCGCTCTGCCAGCGATCGTAGACGACGCCGAAACGATGCGCGGTCTGCTTCTGCTGCGCCACGATCTCGTCGCGCCCGGCCATCGCGAAGTAGGGAAGCCACTCCGACTCCGGCGCGCTCACCCAGCGATCTCCCTCGCGCTGGTGAATCTGCTGCGCGATCGCGATGAGGTAGTCGCCGGGATAACCGTCTTGCGGGAACGCAAAGGCGGGCTCGAAGAGCTGACGGTAGCGCGCGTAGAGGGAGCGTCCGAACGTGTCGAGCTGGCCGCCGGCATCGTTGATGATCCATTCGACGAAGACGTCGTAGCCGCGCAGGCGCATCGCATTGGCGAGCGTCGCGCCCAGAGACATCGACCGGCCTTGAACGACGACGAGCGGCCCCGTGGGGTTCGCGCTTCCGAACTCGAGTGAGACGCGCACGCCGTTGGAGGGCGCCGCGCCGAATTTCTCCGCCTCGCGCAGCATCGTCTCCAGCTCGCCCTGCCAGATGCGCGGGGCGAGGCGCAAATTGATGAAACCGGCGACGGGTTCGATCTGCGAGAACATCTCGTCGATCTCGAGAGTTTGGTGCACGTCCTGCGCGAGCAGCGTCGCGATCTCTTGCGGCGGCTTGTGCGCGGGGCGGCCGAGCGAGAAGGCGACGTTCGTCGCGAAATCGCCGAACTCGGGGCGCCGCGGCGCCTCGAACGCGACGCGCGCGTCCGCATCGGGATAGCGTCGTGCGATCGCGGCCGTCGCCGCGCCGGCGAACGCGCGCAGCGCGTCGTCAAGGGTAGGCGTGCGATTTCCGGTCGGCGATCTCATCTCCATGCTCTTCGCCGTTCGGTAGAACGCCGACCCGCGCGTACGTCCCGGCTCCTCGTGATTCGATCGCGCCGTCCAGCTCGAGTACGGCGAGCGCGCAGAGCGCGGCGGGCGGCGGCAGCCCGCTGAGGGTAACCAGCGCGTCGAAATCGAGCGCTCCGTGCTGGAGCGCCCGCAGCAGCGCGGCCTGCTCGGGATCGCGCGGAACGCTCGCGGCCGGCGGGGGCGTGACGACGAGGTTGAGACAGCCTATCGCTTCGAGCACGTCGCCGGCATTGCGCGCCAGCGTCGCGCCGTCGCGGATGAGCGCGAGACAGCCCGCGGCATGCTGGCGATCGACGTCCCCCGGAACCGCAAGGACCGGCACGCGGCCGGCCGCCCAGCTCGCGGTGTTGAGTGCGCCGCTGCGCGCCGGCGCCTCGATCACGACGACCGCGTCGGCAAGCGCGGCCACGATGCCGTTGCGCGCGAGAAACTGATGGGGAAATGCCGGATGGTCGGGCGCGTAGGGCGAGAGCACGGCGCCGCCCGCGGCGACGATCCGCTCGGCCAAGGCCCGATTGCGCGGCGGAAAGAACCGGCGATGGCCGCCGCCGAGCACCCCGACGGTCGGCGCTGCGGCTTCGAGCGCCCCCTCGTGAGCGGCGGCGTCGATACCGAGGGCCAGGCCCGAAACGACGCAGCAGCCGGACCGGCCCAAGTCGGCGGCAAACCGATGGGCCAAGCGCCGGCCGTAGGGGGTAGCGGCCCGCGTCCCGACGACCGCCACGCATGGCCTGGCGAGCGCCTCTAAGCTTCCAGAGCACCACAAGCCCTCGGCCGCGACCTCGAAGGGGCGGCCCGCTCTGGCGTCCGCAATCCGTGCGTGCGGCTCGAAACTGGGCTGGTCCATCGCCTGCGCCATCACGCGAACTCGTGCGTGCTGCAAGGAGGCGGGGGGAATCGGAGACCCCCGACGGAATAGGCGGCCTGCTAACGGAGGGAAGACTTTTGGCAGCTGAAGCCTATTGCGTCAAGTGTAAAGCCAAGCGCGAGATCAAAGACGCAGTCCAAATTACGATGAAAAACGGCCGCCCGGCGACCGAGGGCAAGTGCCCCGTCTGCGGCACGAAGATGTTCAAGATCGGCGCCGCCGGCTAAATACGAGCAAGCGCGCAAAGGGCGCCCTTAGGCGCCCTCGATCGTCTCCAAGGACCGCGCAAGCGCGGTTCTTTTTTTGGCGAATGCCTCTCGCGAGGAGGACGCACCGATGATTGGATTATCCGCAGTGGGCCCAGTGATGGCCTCGCTTCTGGCGGTGCACGGTAATCCCGCGCCGGGTCGCATGGGCAGCCCGATCGTGGAGAGCATCAGTCGCGTTGTCGCCAAGCAGTACCAAACGATCGTGATCCGGGATGTCGATTTCGGCAACAATCAACCTTACGACGGCGACTCGTCCTATCTGTGGATGGTCGATATACAGGGAAATGGCACCGGCTGGTGGCGAGCCGGTTGTCCCGACCAGTACGGCCCTTGTACCACGACGCTGAGCGTTTCGAGTTGGCAGCCGGATCGGATCGTCATTACGGGATTTACAGGTTCGGGCCAATACCCGGTCCAGGGAGACCTCGTGAGCTTCTTTGTTTGGGACCCGCAAACCGGGCGCGGGCCGGCGGCCGCCTCAGCAATGGTCGAGTAGTCCCCCGCACCGGGCCCGCTTTTGCCTAAACTATCGGTAGTGACGTATAATACGTGCGCCCACAATATATGCCGTGGGGGAGACGCATCACTGACCTGTCCGACCTGTCGCAAGAGCGAGACCCGCGTCGTCGACTCGCGCGACGACGAGACCGTCGTGCGACGGCGCCGCGAGTGTTTAGACCCGCGGTGCAAGCATCGCTTTACCACCTACGAGCGCATGGAAGTGCCCCGCCTCTTCGTCGTCAAGAAGGACGGCCGCCGGGAACAATATAGCCGCGATAAGATCCTGGCCGGGCTGCGCAAGGCGTGCGAGAAGCGGCCGATTTCCGAGGCTCGGATGGAGGCGGTCGCGGCCGACCTCGAGCGAGAGCTGTTCGCGCGCGGGGAGAGCGAGGTCGCGTCGGCGATGGTCGGCGAGAGGCTGATGGAAGCGCTGCGCAAGCTCGATCCGGTGGCCTACATTCGCTTCGCTAGCGTCTACCGGTCGTTCCACGATATCGAAAGCTTTCGCGAAGAGCTGGCGCAGCTGTAGTGGATCGCGTGCCGGTCGCGATCGCGCGCCTGCCGCAAGGCGAGGGCCTTCCGCTTCCAACCTACATGAGCGAGCACGCGGCCGGTGCCGATCTCTGCGCGGCGATTCGCGAGCACCTCACGCTGTTGCCCGGGGCGCGCGCGCTCGTTCCCACGGGCTTCTCGATCGCGCTGCCGCCCGGCTACGAAGCGCAGGTGCGGCCGCGCAGCGGTCTCGCCGTACGCAGCGGCGTTACGTGTTTGAACTCGCCGGGTACGATTGACGCCGATTATCGCGGCGAGGTGCGCGTGGTGCTGGCGAACCTCGGGGCCGAGCCCGTGCTGATCCGGCGAGGCGACCGCATCGCGCAGATCGTGATCGCGCCCGTCTCTCGCGCGCAATTCGAGGAGGTGGAAGAACTGCCGCCAACGACTCGCGGCGACGGAGGCTTCGGTTCGACGGACGCGCTGAAATGAACGCGTACATCGTCGGCAAGGGCGCCGTCGGCACCTATCTCGGCGATCTGCTGCAGGCGGTCGGCGTCGACGTCGCGTTCGCTCCGCGCGCGCTGGGCGCCGTGCAACCCTACGACGCCGACGTCGCCATCGTCGCCACCAAGTCGTACGATACCGACGGCGCGATCGAGACGCTGCGCAAAGCGATCGCTTATCCGCAAAAGTGCGTGTTCGTCTCGCCTCAGAACGGCGTCGGCAACGAAGAGAAGCTCGCTGCGGCCTTCGGCGTCGACAACGTGGTGGCCGCCGCGCTGACGACGCCGGTGGGGCGCGATCGCGACGGCAACGCACGCGCTACCAAGGAGGGTGGACTCGCGCTGGCGCCGATCGGCTCCAACGCCTACAACTGGCTCAGCGCGACCTTCGCCAGCACCGGATTGCCGGTGAAGGTCGTCGAGGACTGGCGGGCGCTGAAATGGAGCAAGCTGGCGCTCAACGTCGTTGCCAATGCGAGCTGCGCGATTCTCAACGTGCTGCCCAACCGCTTCGTCCATTTCGACAAGATCTTTACGCTGGAGATCCGCATGATCCGCGAGGTGCGGGCGGTGATGAAAGCGCTGCAGATCGAGCCGATCGACCTGCCGCGCTATCCGGTGCGCGCGCTCTTCGGCGTCTCCTCGTTGCCCAGCCAAGTCGCGCGTCCGCTCCTGGCGCACACGATCGCAGGCGCGCGGGGAACCAAGCCGCCGTCCCTGTTGCTCGACTTGCGGCGCGCCAAGCCGCGTACCGAGGTCAACGTCATGAACGGCGCCGTCGCGGCCGCCGGCCGCGAGCGGGGCGTGCCCGTTCCCGTGAACGCGGTCTACGCCCGCGTTCTCAACGACATCGCGCATACGCCGCCGCTCTGGGCGAAGTACCGCGAGCATCCCGACCGGCTCGAGGCCGAGGTCGTGGCAGAGGTCAAGCGCGCGAAAGTATTAGCCCGCAGCTAAGCCGAACCAAGCGCACGAGATGCGCGATCCCAACGTTCCCGAAACGCTCGAAGGCTGGTGGATCCTCCACCGCATGTTCGCGTTCGACCGGCGCACCTGGGACGCGCTGCCCGAGAAACGCCGCAACAAGTACGCCGGTCATGCGGCCGATCTCGTGGATCACCTCAAAGGCAAGGACGACGGCGACATCGGGCTCACGCAGATCGTCGGCCACAAAGGCGATCTGATGACGACGCACTACGCTCGTACCTTCGAGGGGCTCGCTTACGCACAGACGCTCGTCGACAAGCTCGAACTGCGCGAGTTTCTCACGCCGCTGGGCTCGTACGTCTCGGTGCTCGAACTCGGCCTCTACGACGCAACCGCGAAGGCTCACGCCGAACTGAGCAGCCGCGGTCTCAGCCAAGGCTCTCCGGAATGGATCGCCGAGTTCGACGAACTCATACGCAAGCAGGTCGAGAGCCCGTACGTCGGTCCGCGCCTCTTTGCCAAGATTCCGGCGCGCCGTTATCAGTGCTTCTACCCGATGAGCAAGCGCCGCGGCGAGGTGCAGAACTGGTACATCCTGGGCTACGAGGCGCGCGCGAAAATGATGAGCGAGCACGGCGTCGTCGGACGCTCCTATCACGGGCGCGTCACGCAAGTGATCTCCGGGTCGATCGGCTTCGACGACTTCGAGTGGGGCGTCAACCTCTACGCCGACGACCCGCTCGTCTTCAAAAAGCTCGTCTACGAGATGCGCTTCGACGAGGCCAGCGCGCGGTACGGCGATTTCGGCGCGTTCTGGGCCGGCTTGCAGTTCTCGCCGGGCGAACTGGCGAGGTTCCTCGATGGCGACGCAATCCCGCAACTCGACGAGAAGGCCGACGAAGCGCGCTAGCGCGCGGCGGCGTTAAGGCGCGGCGATCGCGTACGGGCCGTTGCCCAGCAAGATCGAGCGCCGCACGCGTCCGCTGCGGACGTCGACGAAGGCCGCAGTATTGTCGCGCGACGTCACCACGATCGCCGTGGCGCCGTCGCGCGTAAACGCGATGCCCGCGGGCGCGCCGCCGACGTCGATCGGCGCGAGCGCGGTTCCCCGCTGCAGATCGATCGGCGTGATCGTCGAGTTGGCGTGATTGGCGACGTAGGCGAGCCGTCCATCGGGTGAGATCGCAATGGCGACGGGATAGACGCCGACGGGAATCGCTGGTAACACGCGGAGCGCGCCCGTGAGGTCGAACAGGCGTCACCTCGCTGCTCGCGGTCTCCGCGACGTAGAGCCGGGTTCCGTCGGGCGCGATGGCGAGCGCCCACGGGCGAGCGCCGACCCGGAATTCGCCGAGCACCTTGCGCGTATGTAAATCGACTGCCGTTATGCTGTTGCCGCGGCTGTTGGCGGTGTAGAGGCGGGAGCCGTCGGGTGCGATTGCCATGCCGCGCGGCGCGGAGCCGACGCGCAGCGGCGGGCTCGTCTGCAGGGTCGCGGTGTCGATCGCTTGGATCGTGCCGTCGTCGCCGTTGGCGACCCAGAGCGTCTTGCCGCCGGGCTCGAGCGCGAGCGCGAAGGGATCGTTGCCAACTTTTACTTTGGCGATCGAGCGGCCGGCACTCGTGTCGACCACGCTGACCGCGTTGTCGCCGGCGTCGGCGACGTAGAGCCGCGCGGCGTCGGCGCTCAGCACCGCCGCGCGCGCGTCTTCGCCGACCGCGATCTCCGCAGCCGTCGCGCCCGTCGTCAGATCGATCGGCGAGACGCTGCTGCCGAAGCGGTTGGTCGCGTATGCGATCGCGGGCAGCGCGCCGGCGCGCGTCACGCGCACCGGAACGTCGAGATGTTCCAAGCGAGCGCCGTTGGCCGCGGTGGCGTCGAAGCGCACGACGTAGTAGCCGCCCCGCACTTGGGAATCGGCCAAGACGCGTAGCGCGAGCGCGCGGCTCGCTCCCGGTTCCAGTTCGGTCGTGCCGCGCTCGCTGTCGAGACGCAGGCCAGAGGGCGGCGTCGCGTGCCACGCGAGGCTCGCGGCCGGGGCGCCGGTACGATTGGAAAGCTGCAGCTCAAACGCGGCGCTGCTGCCGGCGCGCAGTTCGACGTTGCCGGCCGGACCGGTCAGCATTGCCGCCGTCGAAGCCGGAAGCTCGAGGCGCGACGATGCGTACGCTGGCGGCGCGGAACCGGGCGCGCTCGCCCATCGCGTGTTCGCGGCGGTGCCGAGCGTGAAATCCAGGCGGAGCGTGCCGCGGTTGGGAAGCGCGACCCAACTGTCATTGCTCGCGTGGCCGTTCACCGCCACGCGCTGCACGTAAGGGTCGTCGCTGCCGGCTTGCGGCGCTTGGATCTCGATCGTCGGGCCGCCGGGCGCGCGCAGCGTGACCGAGGGGAAGAGCGGCGCGCCGACGTCGAGATAACGTGCGGCGGGATTCTGCGGATAGAGGCCGATCGCGCACCACAGATACCACGCGCTCATCGTACCGAGGTCGTCGTTTCCGGGAAGTCCCCACGGCGTGTCGCCGTAGAGCGTAAGCAGCGACCGCCGCACGACGTCCTGCGCCTTCCAGGGCTCGCCCAGCGAGAGATAGACCCACGGCGAGCCGAGGCTGGGCTCGTTACCGAGCCACGCGTACGGTTTATCGGGACCGGCGTCGAGCTGCGCGAAGAACGCATCGAGCTTCGCGGCCGCCGCGCGCGGACCGCCCATCGCCGCGATCAAGTCCGGCAGATCCTGCGGCACCATCCAGGTGTACTGCGCCGCGTTGCCCTCTTGAAAACCGCTCTGGCCGTTCTCGGTGAGCGGCGCCTGCATGAACGCGCCGTCGGCATCGCGGCCGGCGATCCAACCCGTAGCGTCGTTGAAGAGCGTGGCCCAGTTCGCCGAGCGCCGCATGAACTCGGCGGCGGTGCGGCGGTCGCCGAGCGCTTGCGCGAGGCGCGAGATCGAGAAATCGTCGAGGGCGTACTCCAACGTCTCCGACGCGCCGTTGGGCACCGGCGAGACCGACGTCGTGTGCGTGTTGACGACGTAGCCGCGGCGCAAGTATTCGTCGTGCAGCTCCCAGCGTTCGTAGTACCAGCCTTGCGCGGGAGGCGGCTGCGTGCTGGTGGCGCCCTTGACCGATGCGGCGAGCGCCGCGCGCGCGTCGAAGGCGCGCGCTCCGAACGCGTACGCGCCGGCGATCACCGGCACGATCGAGTCGCCGCCCATCACGCTGCTTGGCCCGTTGACGAGCGGCCAGCGCGGAAGCCAGCCCGACTGTTCGAACGCGTCGAACGAGCGACTGCATCATGTCGCTCGCTTCACCCGGCGCGATCAGGCCTAGCAGCGGCGCCTCGGTGCGGTAGATATCCCAGTCGGAGTAATTGGCGTATTCGTCATGTCCCGGCTTCACGCGGTGCGTCTTGCCGTCGAAACCCACGTAGAGACCGGTAACGTCGCTGATGACGTTAGGATGGAGCAGCGCGTGATAGAACGCGCTGTAAAACGTGCGCTGCTGTTCGGCTGTGCCGCCGGTTATGGCAATGCGGTCGAGAAAGCCGTTCCACGACTCGGTCGCGCGATCGCGCACCGCGAGCAGGCTCCAGCCGCGATTCTCGGCTTCGAGGTTCGCGCGCGCGCCGGCGAGGCTCACGAACGAGAGGCCAACCCTCATCTTCACGCTCTGCCGCGACGTTGCATCGAACGTGAGCACGAGCCCGCTCGCGGGGCCGGAAGCCGAGACGGATTGGGGCGAGACGCTCGCCCCTTCAAAGGTCGCGTACTGGCGGAACGGGCGATCGAACTGCGCCACGAAGTAGACGTTGTACTTGTCGGGCATGCCGCAGAAGAAGCCGCTGGCAGCCGAACCGGATACCTCGGCCGGGCCGTCGACGCGCACGCTCGAATCGCTGACGCCGGCTTGATTCGATGCGGCGTTGATGATGACGTTCGCGTCTGCGGTGGAAGGAAACGTGAAACGTGCGATCCCGGTGCGCGTGGTGGCGCTCAGCTCGGTGCGGATCGCGGGATTGCCGACCGATACCGCGTACCATCCCGGCGCGCTCTGTTCGCTCGCGTGAGAGAAGGGCTGTTCGATTCCCGCGGGATCGCCCGCGATCGCGCCGGCCGCCGGCAGCACGCCGAAGTCGCCGAAGACGCTACAGCCCGGTCCGCTGAGATGCGTGAGGCTGAAGCCGGTGATCTGGTGGTCGCTATATTCGTAGCCGCCGCCGGCGTTGCCCGAGGGCGTATCGGGGCTCCACTGCACCATGCCGAACGGCGTGTCCGCGCCGGGAAAGGTATCGATGGGGCCGCCCGCCGGCGTACCCGACGTGCCGACGAACGTGTCGACGAGCATCGTGGGCGAGATCATTGCGATAAGGTTGAAGAGCGCCGCTACGAACAAGTGCACGCGGCGCTTTTTGTCCGCTTCGAATGCGACTGCCTGCTGGGGCCCGTTACGCCGCCGCGCCCAAGCGCTCCAGGCTGCGGTATTGGATCGCCTCGGCGACGTGCTCGGCGGCGATCGCGTCGGAGCCGGCGAGGTCGGCGATCGTGCGCGCGACGCGGGCGATTCTGTCGAGCGCGCGTGCCGAGAACTGGCGCTTCGCACTCGCGTGCGCGAGCAGCCGCATCGCGGGCTCGCCGAGCGCGCAGTGCACGCGCACCGCGTTCCCGGGAATCTCGGCGTTGCAGGAGAGCAGCGTGCTTGCGAAGCGTTCGCGCTGCACGTCGCGCGCCGCGACGACGCGGCGGCGAATGATGGCGGAGGGTTCGCCGGCATCGTAGCGCACCATGTCGTCGAAGGGCACGCGCGCGATCTCGATCTGAAGGTCGATGCGGTCGAGGAGCGGTCCGGAGAGTTTGTTCACGTACTTCGCCACCATCGCGTCGTCACAGCGGCACTCGGCACCGCGGATGCCGCGGTAGCCGCAAGGACACTGATTCATTGAAGCGACGAGTTGGAAACGCGCGGGGTAGCTGAATGTTCCGGCGGCGCGTGCGACGGTGACCGTGCCCTCCTCCAACGGCTGGCGCAGCACCTCGATGGCGCTGCGCGCGAACTCCGGCAGCTCGTCGAGAAATGAAGTCTTGATACCAGGTTTCTGACCTGGTTTCGCTCGCGTTTGCTATCACTTTGAGGCCCAAACGGCGAAGTACTAAGGGAACCCAATCAGAGGTTCGAGCTTCGGCCCTTCGGGCCGCGAGGAGATTTTACTATATGCAAAACGCGCGAAGGAAAACGTATCCGCCGCACCCGTGCTTCGGGAATCCGAAAAGACCGAAGCCGGGAAGCCTTACCCGGTGCCGAGTCTGTCATCGGCTTTATCAGTATAATTCCGCGCCGCAGTACGGCCCGTACAGTTATATTCCCGGATACCAGACCACAAGCAACGTCGTCCAGCTCGATTCCCGTCGCCCGGCGACGATTACGGAGGTGGCGGCGTGAGCGCGCAAGTTCAAGAGTCGGGGGCTTCGGCCCCCGAGATTCACTTCCTCATGCAGCACACGCTTTGGTTCCCGAAACAAGGACTAGCTGAGGCGGCGTTCGATGACTTGGGCGAGACCTGGATTTGGTACGGGCTCGGCGGAGATGATGAGTCTGAATGGGGCTATATCAGTGATTGGGTATGTTCGCTAAGAGCAGAGGCCGACGCATCCTATTTGAATGCATTGGCCACGCACCACGGCGGTGAGTACGAGGGGCCGTTTGGGCCCGATGATGACCCTGAGGAATGGCAACCGTGTGACTGCGTTTCGGTGACGAGCCGACTTAGCTGCAATGGTTCAGTCTAAAGACGCACAGATACACGTGGCGGAGGAGGCGTGCTAACACGCCTCTCCTCTACTTCGTTCAGCGTGAAGATTTCAGACGTTTCATCGAAGTAACGCGAGGGAGTTCAAACGTCGAACACGAACCCTTAACATAGAGCGAATAGTTGTCGCGGAGCAATGAGGCTCGTAAGAGCACCGCGCAATGAAGACGGGTCGAAAGCGGCCCGATAGGGCTGAGATGGACCTCGCAAGCGATACACATTATTGAATGCGAGGTTTTTTCTATGGCACTAGTCCAACTCAAACCGGGTCTAAGCTGCGCCGAAGTCGCTGAGCGGCTCGGCGTATCTCTAAAGACCGTTTGGCGTCTTATCGAGCAGCAGGAGTTAGATGCCCTGGTGGCTGCTCCGAAACTCTACTTCATTCCGCAGCAGTCCTTCGACCGCTACTTGGCGCGCAAGGCGACGGGAGAAAAGAAATGAGCGCACCCGTTAGTAGAAAAGAACGGGTGCGCCCAACTGTTGTCCTCTCTAAGAAGTCGTGCCCGCCTATTAGGGAGTCCTGTTCGCGCGACCTTGAGGAGCTTAGGGAACGTGCGCACGAAACGATGTTCGGGCTCAGCCACGAGTATTACGAACAATGTCACCCGGGACCGGCTAACGACTTCAAGCAGCCTAATTACGAGTACCTCAAAAACGTAGCATCGCTGGTCCAGTTGAGCGTCAAGCTGTTAAAGGCGACCGATTTGCTCATCGCGTGGAACGATGACATAATGGCCGGAAAGGTAACACCGTGACGGGCCCCGTTATGGAGCAAGAGTCGTTTAAGCTGAGCCCCGATCATCGGGAAGCGCTTCTCAAGTCGGGCATTAGCAACGAGGTTATCGACGCTCGCGACTACTGGTCTGCTGACGACGAGGGGGCGTGCGTCGCGGAGCTTCGACGGCTGGATTTGGGCAGCTTCGTTAATAGGTTACCTGGTATGGTGATTCCGCTTTTTGGACCAAATGGCAAAGAGCGCAGCTCACAACTGCGCTTAGATGAGGTGCCGAACAACGGTACCCGCTATGTTTCACCGACAACTAATGAACGCCCAGTCGTGATGGATATTCACTCGTTCAACGCCGATAAGTTGCGCGACGTGAAAGTACCGCTTTGGATCACCGAAGGCGTGAAGAAGGCAGACGCCGCGACGACGGCAGGCCTCTGCTGCGCCGCGCTAATGGGCGTCACGATGTGGACGAGGAAAGATGATAAGGGCAATGTTACTGCGTTGCCGGAGTGGGAGTCCATCGAGCTGCGCGAGCGTAACGTTTACATCGCGTTCGATAGCGACGTAACGACGAAGGCCCCCGTTCGCAAGGCGCTCGGAAAACTCAAGACGTTCCTCGAAGGGCGAGGCGCCTTCGTGCACACCGTTTACTTGCCGAATGGCGAGGACGGAGCGAAGATCGGACTTGACGATTACCTGGCGAGCGGAAAGACGAGCGATGACCTGTACGCTTTGCCTCGTTACCGGTCTGACGGACAGTATTCGAATCCGAAGCTGCTCGCGGCGATGAACGAGCAGCTCGCCGTGCTCGAAAAGCCTGCAGGCTCCATCCTGTATGAGAACGAGACAGGTTTCCAGATTTGCCGGCCGGGAGAGCTTCAGACGTTGTTTGCGGACGTCCCGGGTCTCGAAGGGCAAAGCTCGATTCAATGGTGGCTGCGGCAGGCCGGTCGGCGCCGCTTTCGCGAGATTGTGTTCAAGCCGGCACAAGAGACAACCCAAGACTACAATCTTTGGAGAGGGTGGGCACTCAAACCGGAGCCAGGCGACATCACGCTGTTCTGGGACTTCGTGAGCGAAGTCATTTGCGACAACGACCCAAAGCGGTACGAGTATATCCGGAAGTGGATGGCGCACGCCGTGCAAAAGCCCGCAGAGATGCCCCGAACGGCGTCTGCTGCTTCACAGCACCGAGGGCACGGGCAAGGGAATGTTCATGGACTGGTTCGCGCCAATCTTCGGTCGGCACTACTTCGTCGTTACGAGCCTTGAGAATGCGATTGGGCATTTTAACGTGCACTTGAGCGAGTCGCTACTCGTCCACGCGAACGAAGCCATTTGGGGCGGAGATAAGCGCAGTCACGGGCGTCTCAAAGCGCTTATCACGGACCCGACGACCGACGTGACCGCGAAGGGTAAGGACACGATAATGATCGACAACTTTAAGCGGTGGGTCTTTGCCTCGAATGCTGACCATCCGGTGCCGATTGACAAGGGTGACCGTCGCTTCGTCGTCTTTGAAGTGTCGGCTGCGCGCAAGGGGCAGACCGCGTACTACAAGGCGTTGGAGGACCTGCGCGACCGCGGTCCTGGTCCGGCGGCGCTAATGTACGACTTGCAGCAAGAGGACTTGTCGGCGTTTCATCCGGCGGCAGACCGTCCGACCTCAGGACTTGCGAAGTATAAGACGCAGACCGCCTCTGCGTTCGACCAGTGGCTGAGGATTGTCTGCGGAATGCGGAGATACGTCGCAACTACGCCGGGCACGACTGCTATATTCCGTGGGCAGGCGTGTTGTCGAAGAATGCCGTGTACGACGCTTACGCGGTCGCTGCGCGCGGGAAGCGCGGCGATGGGCTGTCCGATAGTCTGTTTTGGGGGAAGATGCGTGAGGTTGGCCTTGTCGTTCCGACTCTCGGAAGTCGGTCCAAGGCGAGCGCGTCCGTTGTGTCGAGGTCGTGGCGCTCGCAGTTGCTAGGGAGAAGTTTGGGCAGTATATGGCCGAGGGTGAGGCTCTCTGGGAGCACGCCACTGATGCGCCGCCTTATCCGTGCGAGGAGTGCGACCGTAAGCGCCAGGCCCAGGACGGCGAGCAAACGCCGTTTTAGTGCCCGTCCGGGGTGCGCCGAAAGAGTGGCGGACGCCTAAGCGTGGCGGAAAGCGCTGGATTAGCAAGGTTTTTCGGGCCAAGTCCGGCCGTCCGGGTAAGCTATAGTTATTCCGCAGAGAAATGCAAGGAAAATTTTTTGTCGCAGATTTTCTCCGACTCCAACTTTTGGTCGGACGGCCCGGACGGACCGGACCCCACCTGGTTTTATTGGGCCGTCTCCAGTCCGGGGTACTCTCTCTTAGTCGGACGGGTCGGACGGAGATAGAAGCACGGCCCTTCGCTCCCACACGAAATGCGACGTCCCACGGCAACGCCCTGCGCTCGGACGTGCCCGGCTCCCCCGGACCCTAACCCGCCAATTGCGTCTTGAGAGGACCGGTCGTCCTGATTAGCTAAGCAACCGGCAGCTAATAGCCCTTTGTGGAAACGGCGGCGAGAAACTGACCCTTTTTCGGCGGTGAGGAATTGACCCCAGTGGGGTCAGTCTTGGCCGCCGTTAGCGTTTTTCCCGCGGCGCTGGCGTGTCTTAAGCCGCTGACTTTCGCCGGCGAACTCAAAGACGGCACCGTGGTGGACCAGGCGATCGATCACCGCTGTCGCCGCCATGGGATCTGGAAAGATGTTCGTCCAATCGGTGAACGCGAGGTTGGTGCTGATGGCGACGCTCTGGCGTTCGTACCGGCGCGAGATAACTTGAAACAGCAAGTCGGTCGCCTCGCGTTCGAATGGAATGTATCCGAGTTCATCGATCAGGAGCAGGTCGTAGCGTTCCAAGGATCGCAGCTTGCGATCGAGCTGTGCCTCATGCTTTGCCGCGATTAAACCCATAAGCAGTTCGGCGGCCGTGACGAAGAGGACCCGAAAGCCGCGTGTACACGCGGCTAATCCAAGCGCCAACAAGCAATGCGTTTTTCCCGTACCTGGTGGACCGATACAGATCACATTGCGGTGCTGCTCGACGAACGCGCAGTCGAAGAGTTCTAAGAACTTGGCCTTAGGGAGTTGTGGCTGCAAGGCGAAATCGAACGATTCGATGGTCTTGATGACGGGGAAGTGCGCGGCGGCTATCCGCGCGCGCACTCCGTTCTCGTGACGTTTGCTCACCTCAAGAGCTGCTAGCTGGGTGAGGTACTCGATGGGTTGAGCAACCTCACCAGCCAAACGCCGGTAGTTGCCGAGCATCGTTGGCAGCTTGAGGCCACGGAGATGCATTTCGAGTAGCGGATGCTGATCCATTACGGCCTCCCTTCGACCAGCGTCGCCAGATCGTAGCGGGCGAGGTCGACGACCGGTCGTTGCATGCCATCGGGAGCACGCAAGGCCAGGATCGGCGCTGCCGGCGGCAACGGTGCCGTGCGCTGGCGGACTAACAACGTGATTGCGGCCGGATCGAGCGTTCCGCAGATCAGCGCTTGAGAGACGCACTCGGCGACAACCTCGCTCGAGTATGTGAGCAGCAGGCGTAGAACCGCCACGAAGGCGCGGCTCGCTCGGGGTCGATCGTGAGCCAGCAGGCGATCTCGCAGGGCCAGCAACGGCGCGGGAAGTTTTCCTTGCGCGACGATCTCGGCACGTTCGATGCTGCGATGCTTGTGGGTGAGCAGCTCGATGGCATGACGGACGTCAAGCATGGTTTGGTGCTTACCAGTACAGCGTTTATGCTCGGCGACGAGCTGCTCGCCGATGATGACGCGAACGCGCTCCTCGAAGAGCTCGAGCACCGCATCGCGATGTGCCCATTGGGTTGGCACCGAGTAGCGGTTGGTATCGCAGATCGCTTCGGCAAACTTGTTGATGCGTGCAATCCGGCGAACGCAGGCGGCCGGAAGTGATGCTGGGAGCGGTCGCAGGCTGGATCGTTCACGAGCGAACCGCTCGCCGATGGTTTCGCGATGCACTGACGACCGGCGCGCCTCATCGCTCCGGCAGAATTGTTCGAGCGCGAGGTTGAACGCCTCAAGGTTCTCGCACTCGGGAATCGGGCGGAACATGTTGTCCTCGACGAAGCCGTTGGCGCCCTCGACGCCGCCCTTTTCGTTGCCTTTCGCGGGGGCCGCGAACTCCACTTCGAGCGCCAGTCCGCCGCAGAAGGCGCGGAAGGCCTCGTTCTCTTCGCGATTGCGGCCGCGCAGAATGCGCGTGACCGCCGTCTTGGCGTTGTCGAACACGCCGACCCTGGGAACGCCGCCAAAGTGCACGACGGCGCCCAAGATACCGGCGAAAAGGGCGACCTGATCCTCGCGCAACGAGACGCGCGCGAAGATCCGACCGCTGTAGCTCAGACGGGCGACGAACAGGTGCACAACGGTAAGCACACCGGCGACGACGAGTTTGACGGGCGTGAAGTCGAACTGCATCTGATCGCCGGGGACATAGAGCGCTCGCACGAAGGCTTCTTTGCCGACGATCTCGCGCCGGCGATTGGCAACGTACTGGCGCAGCGTGCGTTCGCTGATTTCTAGATCCGGATCGACGAACGCGCGTAGCTGGTTGCCAATGCGAACCGCCGTTATCTTCGGCGATCGGCGAATCAAGTTGTCGATGTGGTAGCGGTATGCATCCAGGCGAAGCGTCCGCTTAGGGCTCTGGTATTGCGGCGCTTGCAGCGAGCGGATGTATTTCTTGACGGTGTTCTTGGAAAGGCCGAGCTCACGAGCGACGGTCTTGACCGGCTCGCGATCGCGCACGCAGCGAAGACGAATGGTTTCCCATGTATCCAAAGTAATCAACCTCCTCGGTGCTCCTTTTGGGGAGGGACTTGTTCGTTAAGCCCATCCTTCGAGAGGAGCACCCTCGTTCTGTGAGGGGGTCAATTCTTGGCCGCCGCTAGGGGGTCAAAAGCTCGGTGCCGTTACCACTTTGGGAAGGGAGCTTTTATGTCATTGCCGCCCGATGGTCACCCGTATCACACGACGACGGACGAAGTTTCGTACGGCCAGCGGAACGTCCACCACAACCGGAACATCTGCCCCGACGGTAAGCGCATCGAGCCGTATAACCTGGAGTGGAACGACGGGGGAAAGCCGCTTTGCGACTGGTGTACGAAGCATCCGCGATAGAAAAGGGCCACCGCTCTCGACAGTAGCCCTCAAAACTAAAAATAATGGCGCGAACGTTGTTGTAAATGCTTACATTTGCGAAAGTTTATTTGAATCTAGTCCTTTAGCGCTTATTTTTCGCGAAGAACTTAACACGCTTTAGTCGGTCCTTAATTGCGATGAAGTCAACCTTTTCGCCGTCTTTGGTCTTGAACTTAACCTTGGTCGGCTGCGGCACTTCAGCGATGAAGCTTACCTTATGGGTGTCTTTTCGCACGCTGTCGTGCTCCTTTCTCTAGATTCCCTATACCGGCGAACCCGGCGCCGGGAGGCTATTCTAGCACATGTTGCGGTCATTGTCTCCACGCCACCGCTATTAGTTGTGCCTGCTTGCCCGTATTTCTGGCAACCTCGCCAACAGCGCCTCGCTCACTAGCGCCCCTAATCGGCGCACCTCGGAACCCGGAAGATATCGCGCAAGCTCGTCCGACCGCGAGAGGCCGATCAGCCGTGCCTCCGCTATCAGTCCAAGGCATTCAGGGTCGTTCACCACCGCGCCCACTTGATCTGCCGACAGCCGCTCCAGCAGACCATTAAGAAGCTTGATGCGATCGTCTGACGACAGCTCCGCAAATGCGAGGTTAGCTACGGTTAAGCTCTATTGCGCTGTCAGCGGGCTTTTTAAAAGTCAAAGTGAAGCTCGTCTTACCCGAGAGGCTTCCGCCGGAACCAAGGAATGCCAACTTACCCTCCCCTGTAACTTCTAGATTGACTTCCATCGTGTCAAGATGAAGGCCACCTAGCAGCGTATCGTCAGCACTCCGAAACATGTGTCGTAGTACAGACATAGCATCGTCGAAGTTCTCGATAAGCTTATTTGAGGGAATTGGCGTGACAACGGGACGGAGCCAGTCGCGGTCAGCTTTTAGAGCCGTGGATCGCTCTGAATCGGGGAACGCAGCAGCAATAGCGGCAGCCTGCAACCGGATCTAGCACCAGCGGAGCCGCCGCCAGCGGAGCCGCCGCAAGGGGCGTAGCAATAGCCACGAATGGATTGGGAAGACCTGCCATTTGCCACCTCCTAAACTTTGCAGCTAACGCTGCACTTTATGCCTTTTCGGCGGTGCCTATAGAACCCCGCTCAGCGAGATTTGCGCTCGCCACTGCCCTATCGTAGGCGCTCAGTAACCTACCACGATTAGCAGTGTCTGGCTGTCCTCATTCCAGAAACCACCGAGCAGTTCTTTCCGCATGTCCACCTATTGGATCTCGCACCATTTGCGGCGATAATTCGAACAGAGGGTCCTCTGGACTCCGTTTTTTATGTGGGAGAAGCAATGGCAAAGAGCTTCGTCGCGTACCTACGAGTCTCGACCGACAAACAGGGAGTGTCTGGGAACGGGATTGACGCCCAGAGCGATTCAGTCGCGCGCTACGTCGCGGATACCGGCGGCACACTTCTGACGACTTACGTCGAGGTCGAGTCGGCCGCAAAGCACAACCTCAAGAACCGCCCGCAGCTTCAGGCCGCGCTCGCCCACGCGAAGCGCTCCAAGAGCGTGTTGCTGATCGCAAAGCTGGACCGGCTCAGCCGCAGCGTCCTCGTAACCTCGCAACTACTCGCCGCGAACGTCGAGTTTGTCGCTGTGGACTTCCCACAGGCGAATCGACTCAACGATTCAACTGATGGCCGTAATGGCCGAGCACGAGTCGCGGCTCATCTCCGAGCGCACGAAGGCTGCGATGCGGTCTGCGAAGTTGCGCGGTGCGA
The DNA here is from genome assembly GCA_963844705.1 of Vulcanimicrobiota bacterium. GTDB lineage: Bacteria > Vulcanimicrobiota > Vulcanimicrobiia > Vulcanimicrobiales > Vulcanimicrobiaceae > Cybelea. The sequence continues at coordinate 306,937 of CAWJPI010000002.1, forward strand.
GGTTCGGCGCTAGTCCCGAGACACTCCAAAAGGCTACCGCCGCAAGCCTCAGAGCCCGCCGACTGCGCGCGTCCAACTCCGAGCCCAAGAGCGCCTAACGTAGACGCCTCCGCCCACTGGCTCAGCGTCGAGTCCCACTGGGCGCGTCCCACATACGCAGCGGCCCTGGGTGGGGGTAGTAATAGTGCTTTCCCACTGCGCTGGGTAGGTGGTAGTCCTCGCTCCGATGCCACCGGAATTCCGCCAAAATGTGACTACAGCGTTTCCTCCGGTGACGCGCTTACAGGAAGCCTCATTAAGGGATGCCAATGCCGCCGCTTAGTCGTGTCACGTTTCATCGAACGTGCCATCGGCACCCATGCTGTAAGTCTCGCGATACCTACTCAGTCGTTTCCAGAAGGTGGCCCTAATGCGAGCACAACATTCGTACGTCGAGGCCGTCAGGAGGGGCTAGAGAGCGAAGCACAACTCGGTCGAATCGGATTCAAGCCCTTTCGTATGCAAACGTTCTATGTCGCCATCGTCGATCCATCGGATGGTCGGCTGCGATGTCCCGACTGCTCTTTCGCTCCAATGAAACACGTTGTCGGGCGCAACTGGACTTCTTCGACAACCATGAAGCTTTCTAGACCCATAGGCCTCGTCTCGGGTACCCAGGTTGACTCCGGCAGGTCCAAAATCCCAAGCCACTGATTCACGACGCCATTTTTCCCGATGAATACACGAATATCGTGATGGCGAGGATGCTCTAGAGCCTGTCCGTTCATCAATGCCCGCGCGCAGGACGTAGCGCATGGCTTCAACATACCGGGCAAATCGCACACAGGGCACTTGAAGTTCAAGAGGCACTGTTCGGATATTCTAGTCACCTGGCGACCTATCAACTCATCGGACCGCACCATTCGCGCCGAGCAATGTCCCGAAAGCGCGCAATCGGCTACGCAGCGACGTGATTCCGTCGCTGCGTTACTAGGTCGCACGTCGGCTTTTGCAATGCATTACTTCCCAAAAGAACAGCGCGCAGAAAAGTGCTCCAACTAACCGGGCACGAATGTTATAAGTATGTTCATCACGGACCCGTTTGTCATTGGCCCCGCCGAGCCGCTGACCAAAACACAGAAGGCGAAACAGTCGCTCGATGCCGAGTGGGATGCGACCGGCACACCAACACTTGAGGAGCGCATTGAGACACGCAATCGACGATTGCCGAGCGTCTCAAGCGTGCGTTTGAGGAGAAGTAATGGCGCAATACGAAAAAGTGCCGGTCTACGTTGCCGCAACGCCGCAAGCAAGTGGCCGATGCTCGTAAGCAGCTAACCCTTCTGAGAGGCAACTCTGCGTTTGCGCTTGATGCAGGGCGCTCGCCGAGCAGCCGCTTCAGGCGAAGTTCAACAGCGCAATGCAGCTATCGGCGCTGGAGTACGTCGAGTTTGGCGACATCGTCCCCGCGGGCTTCTCTACCAATATTCACGCGGGCTACGTCCGAGGAGAATGCCAGGCGCGCAGAGCTGCAACGCCAGGCTCAGGCGGAGTTTGCCGAGAGCGAGCGCAAGCGGCTCGCTCAGAAGCGACCGATGACGCAGCGCGAGGCGCAAGTTTTGCCTTGGTCCTGTTGCCTATAACGAATGGGTGGACGACAATCAGGAGCTTCTGGCAAGGAGCAACTACTGAGCGCCATCTGCAAGGTGTGTTCGTCGCCACACCGCCCGTCCATCGAGTATTATATCCTCAGCCGTGAGAAGTCGTACCCCGAGATTGGCCAGCTTTTCGGCCTGCTGAAAGATAGCGTCGGCCGACACGCTCGCAACCACATGACGAAGCGCTCAGACATTTTGGCCGTGGTTGATGGTCCCTCTTCGCCTCCCGCGGCCAAGGCCCAACAGGCGATGGCCTCCACGCAAAGCGCCCTCCTTGACCGGGCCGAGACGATAATGGAGGCCGCCGAGTCATTCTTCGAGCGCTTCAAGAACAGCGACAACGCCCGCGACGTGAAGGCCGCGCTCGATAGCTGCCGAGATAGTCTACGACTCCTCGGCGACTTGCAAGGCGCCTTCCCGAAGGCGACGAGCACGACGAACGTCGATGCACGCAGCATTACGCTGCAAGGCCTCAGCACGGACGACCTCAAGCAACTGATAACCGGCCTGCGCGCCTTCAACGAGGCCCGGCACGGTGGCTAAGTCCCTTCCGGCGGAGCACTACGGCGCTCCCCGGATAGAACACTGCCGCAAGGGCGCCGTCGCCCTCAATGCCTCGCTTTCACCCGACGCAACGCAGCGAGAACGCCCGGCGCGCTGCGATCGTGCTCATTCGGTCAAAGACCGCAACGGCAAGAGCCTCAATAACGTCAAGGTCAACCATCGACGCTGGCACCGTCAGCGCGTCTCTCCGAATTGCTCGCTATGCACGTCGCGCAGCTAACGCCCGAGGAGCAGGCAGAGCTTCTCGCGACCGCGGAGCGTGAGCTAGCCCAGCGGTCACTGGAAGCCTTCAGCGCCTACATGGACCCGGGCTATATGTTCGCGGCGCACACGAAGCTCGTCATCGAGCACCTCGAAGCGCTCGAACGGCGCGAGATTCGGAACCTGGCCGTCTTTATGCCGCCGCGCCACTCCAAAACCTACCATTGCAGCGAACGATTCCCGGCGTGGTGCCTCGGCCGTAATCCGAAGCAGCATTGCCTGGTCGTCGGCTACAATCAGGACCTCTCCAACGTCGTTAGCCGGCGCATTCGCGACATTGTCGGCGACGAGCGCTATCCGTTCCCGGGCGTCTCGATTCGTGACGACTCGCGCGCCGTCGAGCAATGGACCCTGAACAAGGGCGGAGGCCTCATCGCCGCGGGCATCGGCGGCTCGATCACCGGCAAAGGCGCGCATTTGCTCGTCCTGGACGACGTTATCAAGAGCCGCGAGGATATCGACTCGCTCGAAAAGCGCGACAAGATGTTCGAATGGTTTGCTGAGGTCGCTTTTACGCGGCTAATGCCGGGCGGCGCCTGTCTCTACGTCACGACGCGATGGTCAGACGACGACCTGGCCGCGCGCGTCATCGCCTCAAGCGACGAGTGGACCGTTCTGCGCCTACCCGCCATCGCCGAGGAGCACGACCCGCTGCGCCGGGAACCCGGAGCAGCACTGTGGCCGTCCGCCTACCCCATCGAACGGCTAGAGAAGATTCGCGAAGTGCAAGGGGCGCGCTCGTTTGCGGCCCTTTACCAACAGAACCCCGCACCGGCCTCGGGGACGATGGTCGCAGCGGAGTGGCTTGAGCACCGTTACGACGAGATTCCGAAGATGGAGCGCCGGGTTCTGTCCAACAGCATCTTCTCGTTGCCGGGAACAGTGCGCCGCGTCGAGACTCCGCCGGTCTGTTTGCAAGCAGTGGACGCGAGCTGGGGCGGCGGCACGAGCAGCGACTACTCTGCGATCGTCACCGTCCTCTACGACTACAAAAACTTCTACGTTGCCGACGTGTGGCGCGGTCGCGTTGCGCACCCCGACCTCGTGAGGATGATCGAGGCGAAGCACCGGCAGTATCGCCCGAGAATGGTGGTCATCGAGAAGGCTCAAGCGGGCTTCGCGGTCATTCAAAGCTTCCAGATTCTCAACCGAATCCCGGTCTACGGAGTCGTGCCGAGGTCATCGAAAGAGGCGAGACTCGACAGCGTCCTACCGCTATTCGAAGCAGGGCCGCGTCATCTTCCCGAGAAATGCGCCGTGGCTTCCAATGCTGCTTGATGAACTCTAAAATTTCCCAACGGCGCCCGGGACGACTGTGTCGACGCTTTGGTCTATGCTCTAAGCTCAATCATGGACGGCATCAAGATCCACTATTCGGACCCCGACCGGCCTCGGCTGCGAAGCCTGGTAACGGGGCAACCTATCTAGTGCCTCACGGCGTGGCCGATGAGGACTTAGCGACTCTTGCGAGTGGTGGTGACGACGCCGCAATGGAGCATCTTCTCGACAAGTTCAAACACCTTGTCCTCATCAGGGCGAGGAGCTACTTCATCATCGGCGCTGAGCGCGAGGATATCATTCAAGAGGGGATGATCGGGCTCTACAAGGCCGTCCGCGATTTCAAGGCTGACAAGCTTTCGAATTTCCGAACATTTGCCGAGTTTGCATCACACGGCAGATTATTACGGCCGTCAAGGCCGCCACTCGGCAAAAGCATCTCCCCCTGAATCAGTCCGTCTCGCTGGACAAGCCGGTCAACGACGCGAACGGCGGAACGCTGCTTGAGACGTTAGCGCCACCGAAAGGGGTCCGAGCCTGAGCAGGTCATCGTTGCTAGGGAAGTATCCGACGATATTCGTCAGAGACTCCGCCGGAATCTGTCCGAGTTTGAATCGCAGACCTTGGAGGCGTATCTTCGCGGGGGCGAGCTACCAAGAAATCGCCGACAGTCTCCACCGCCCGGTAAAGTCGATTGACAACGCGCTCCAGCGCATCAAGAAGAAAGTCGAAGCGAACCTCGCCGACGTGGAGTTTCGCTAAGGCTTCCTGCCTGCCTTAGGCGCCCGCTCAGCGTCCTCGATCACCACGCCAAGCTTGACGCCAAGCGCCGTTGCGATGTTGAACAGAGTGCGTAGGGACGGATTCGTCCGGGCTTTCTCTATCTCGTGAAGGTGACGCGCCGTCAAGGTCGGCCTCGTGGGCAAGGTCCTCCTGAGTCATCTTCGCTGCCTCGCGCCTCTTGCGAATCGCTGCCGCCACGTCCCTCCGATAGCCGTCGTAACCCGCCTTGCTCACGCGGCCATTGTGGGCTAAGGGAGGAAGTCTGCGCCAGGTTGTAAACCTCTAGAAGTCCGGCTCTATAGAGGAGACGCCCATGCGCTATTTTCCACTTGCGATCGCAGCCCTCGCCACTACCCTGGCGAGCTGCAACAGTGCATCGACAATATCGCCCGTACCGGGGAAGGGAGTTTCAACTATCGGCGCCGGAAGCGTTCGAGCCGCTGAGCGTTCGCAATGGCCCGCTTCGGTGTTCATCTCTGACGGGTACGTAAATGTCTATGCTCCGCGAAACCACGGCAAGCTTCGTCAGACAATCGACTCCTACACCGGCAACGCAAACGGTTTAGCTGAGGACCGGAGCGGCAATCTCTGGGTGGCCTCGTTGGCACAAGAGGGCGTGTACCGAATTCGCGCCAAAGTCGGACCAACCCATGCGGTTCATTTCGCAGAAGCAGCTGCAAGAGTGGCCTGAGGGCGTCGCTATTTGTCCTGATGGCGAGATATACGTCAGCGACTTAGTTAGTGAGGGTTCGCCTCGCATCGGCGCGGTGTTCGTTTACGATTACGACACGCTGTACCAACTCGCCGAGGTGACTCCTTCTGACTTTTTGCAAGGCGGCTTCGTTCAATGCGATGCTAATTCAAACGTATATCTCGACTACTACGATAAGAACGGGGAAGCACAATTCGTAACGACGCCCGCGGGCAGCTACGGCGCATGGACGCCAATGCCGATGAAGCTCCCCGGAACGGTCGATTTCAAGGTCATGCGGTCCGGCGATATTGTCGTGCCAAATGTTACCGAGGTTGATTTCTACCATGCAACCGCGAAGACACCGTATCGGACCATCGGTGGGTTCAGCGGCGCTACCGATCTAGCTTTCCTACAGGGTGAAAAAACGCTTTGGGTCCTAGATACGTCGGTGCATGAAGCCTTTGAAATTAACGTTGCCAGCGGAGCGACAATCGGCGCTATAAAGAAGAAGCTCAACGATAACGCCGTTGACATCTTGGTGGCTCCCGCGGACCAGCGGTAAGTCCCCGAAAAGGGAAGGCGCCTCCATCGTAACGTATGAAGTTCCGCTAAACGCTAAGGCCCAGGTCGCGCAAAGTTTCCACGACCACTTTCCAAGCTATGCCTGCTGCGCCTTTGTCGATGTTATATCCGGTTGTGGCCGCCTTCTGCGGATGGACCAAGTTGCGGTAATCGCGCAGAATGTCCGAGAAATCGCCTCTCGTCCTATGTATCCAGCCTACCTCGGCCGCAACCTCAATCAGGTTGACAAGACGCCATTTGTCGAGTTGTCTCACGCTGCTAGTCCCGTCCTTCGGTGCGGTAGTCGCGGTCTGTGCGCGGGCTTGGTTCCCCTGCGCCTTTCCAAGCAGTACGCCTTCGAGGAGGCTGCCGAGCATTACAACGGTAGCTAGGTAAGCTCCGCCCTTGTAAGCTAGGTCGGCTTCTCCCCACAACACTTTGAGATGCATGCACAACGCCGCATCAGCGACTACGGGACCGAAGTTTGGAGACCGTGCGGAGGAAACATCGTGATCGACCGCAACTTCTTGCCATGCCTCGTGGCTCTTTACGGTGCGGCCTTTTGTTGTTAGTCTGTACCACCCTGCATCTGGGCTAGTCGGGCTCTCTGCAATATAGTCCTTTTCGCCTAGCCAGCGCCATGCGGCAGAGAAGGCATCCGCTGCGTCGTCGTCCCGATAAGCGTCGTTAGCCTCGCAAAGAAAATTCTTAACGTGCACTTTGTAGGCACCGTATTGCGTGGAAGCGGCGGCGTTCGCGTTTAAATACTCTAAAACGTAAAAGCCAAGCTCCTCCGTACTTAGGGCTTTGACTGCTTGCGGGGTCGCGAGAAGTTCGACAATCAACATAGCCTATCGCTTTTGGTTAGGAGCGTCCCAGTATTCGCGCCCCGTTTCTCCCCATTCTGCGGGGTCGGCTGAGTCGTACTCGGGCTTCGTCACATCAAAGTCTGCCCCGACCCAAGGACGCCGCCAGATATAGCTGCCACCTCGGTCATCGAACAGCGTGTATTCGGTGGCGTAAAGATTCCCGAACACGTCCTCGTAGCGTATCAGCAACTCGTTAAAATGAAAGGGATTGGTACCGTCATTACTGATTTCGATGGGGCTCGTATAATCTTTGCCCGGTCCGATGGCCGGGACCATATGCATGGCCGCTGTTATCAAAGTGCCGTTGTAAAGGGCCGAAAATCGCGCGTTAGACGCCGGGCCTGTTCCCGAGTTCCTGAACTGAAGATACCATGAGTTCGCATTTAGGAGAGGGTTGCTGCTGGTCTTTCCAACCTTTACCGTTAGGAGGGGCGCGAATGTAGGAACTTGGCGAACGCGTTCAAACTCGAACCCGCGCCGAACCGCCCGATTTTGGGAAATGACGGACCAAACGGTCACGATCGCAAGAACGAACGTCGCGACCGCCAGATAGACTGTCGCGTGACCCGTGAGGTCATACGGCGCTGACGCTGACACGCGGCTATTTTAGTCCCAACCCATATTTCGCGGTGGCGGCATGACCACTGCGATTGGGCCGCCTTGTTCTTCGATGTTGGCGCTAATGACCTCAGCCCGGTTCACTGCGATATTTCCATCGGACGTTTTCGCGAAGCCTGGCGTCGTGTTTGTTAGATCCAAATCCGCCAGGGCTTTTTTGGCTTCGTCGTGCGTGCCGTAGCGGTGCAGTACATTTCCCTTTTTCGTGACGATTTTTAAAATAAATGAGCTTGCCATATTGGTGCTCCTTTCTTGCAATGTCGGTAGGGCCGCAGGAGGTCTTTCGTCGAACGCTTGTTCGTTGGCTATCCTGGTCAGCCTCGGTTTGTCGGCCCCGTTCTCCAGCAGGACTAGCACTCCCCTGCCAGGAGTGCTATAATCCGCCGCAAGAAGCCTCGTAGAGCGGACGACTAGGGGCTCAGTTACTCGCCAAAGGAAGATGACATTGGCTAAGAAAGATTTCTCGACGCCCGACGACGGCCGGGTCAAGATTCGGTTCTTCGAGTTTGAGGTCGAAGGCTCAAACGCAACCCTAACCGAGGGCATTCGGAACCTCGCATCAGTGATCACACGCGGAAACGGGGCCACGACGCCCGTTCGCGTCATCACGTCAACTAATGGAAGTGGCGCAACTCCTCTCGCCGGTGGCGCGCCCCCAGAGGGCGACGTCGAGTTTGCAGATACCGAAGTGCCTGAGCCCAAACCGGCCGCTGCGCGGAAAACCGGGGGCCGGGGGGCTAGGCTTCGCGTCTCTCAAGACAGTACCGGGAATTGATTGGAGTTCGGAACCTTCTCTGGCTGACTTTGTCGCAGACCTAGACTTGGATAGCTCGATGCGCAAATATACCGCGATTGCCGTGTGGTTCAAAGAGCATCGCAACATCGAAGTCATTACGCTGAACCACGTCTACAGCGCCTACAAGCACTTGGGGTGGAGTGATCTTCCCAAGTTCGCGGGCGACACATTTAAAGACCTAAAAAACAAGCGCGAATACAAGTGGTTTGAGAGCCCCGCCCGAGGGGAGTTCGCTATCAATTCGTACGGCGAGCAGCAGCTTTCGAAATGGCGTAAGACCGCTTCGTGACGTTGGAGGAGTTTGCGAGGCAGATTCCAGATTTCAATGGCTGGAGCTTCGCGCAAAAGATTCGAGTGTTCGCGTGGTATATTCAGACGCACGGAGGTAAGCCGCACTTTCAGCCTGCCGATGTCGCCGGATGCTTTACCGAGCTTGGTTTAGAAGGGCCCTCGTCCATAGGGCCTTTCTTTGCTAACATGACGCGGAGCAAGCCGAAGCAGCTCCTAAAGACGGCCAAAGGGTACGCCCTCGAACGGCGCTTGAAGGAAGCGTTTGACACGGCCTTCGGCCAGCGCGAAGCGACTATTGTGGTGGATAAAATGCTATCGGAGTTGCCATCCAAGGTGCCAGGGATTGAAGAGCGCGCCTTTCTCAACGAGACTTTGACGTGCTTTCGGCACCAGGCGTTCCGCGCAGCTATAGTGATGGCTTGGAATCTGGCCTACGATCATTTTCTTCATTGGGTATTCGATGACCCCACAAGGCTCGCAGCCTTTAACGCGCGACTTCCAATAACTTTCGCGAACGCAGAGGTGAAAGTTATCAATGGCATTGACGACTTTTCGCACCTGCGGGAAGACCAAGTGTTAACTGTCGCTAAGAAGGCGAGTCTGCTCGGCACGAGCCTACATAAAGTCATGAAAGAAAAGCTGGACCGTCGGAACGCTGTCGCGCACCCCTCAGGTATTGTCGTCGCTCAGGTGACGGCGGAGGACTGTATCAAAGACTTAGTAGAGAACGTCGTTTTAAAATTGAAGTAGACCTGCCTAATGCGGCGATGCTTGCCCATCGCGTTTTCGTTACCATTGCCCTTATGATCTCGACCTCAAAGGAGGTTCGAGATGCCATTTCGACCACAGACAGAAAAACTCAAAGCGCTGCATCTGCAAATGGGCACGTCCATTCGCGTGTGTACTTTGAGCCAACACGCAGCGTTGCTTACGCGTTGGCAGTATAGCTCGGCGCGTTGCGAATTGCAAGCTGCATAGATTCCTCGCTCATGTAAGGGCGTTCGGTTATCCAATCCTCGGTTTGTTCGATGAGGATCATCGAGATCAAGCGGACCGCGGAAGCACGGTTGGGAAAGATGCCGACGACGTTGGTTCGCTTACGCAGCGTGCCGTTGAGGTGCTCGATCGGGTTCGATGACCACAGCTTTCGGCGATGCACGCTAGGGAACGCGTAGAACGACAGGGCGTCTTCCAAGCCGCGGCGAGAATTTCCATCGCCTTAGGGCATGATTTCCCGTACTGTTCGATGACCGTGACGGCGCGAGCTCGTGCTTCTTCGGCGGTGGATTGGCTCAAGATCGAGCGAAAGGCCTCGGCCAACTCGAGCTTGCGATGCTGAGAAACGTGGGCGAGAACGTTGCGCAGGAAGTGCACGCGGCAGCGCTGCCATAGCGCAGTTGCCCCGAACACGGCCGTAATGGCCCCTCTGAGCCCCTCGTGAGCGTCGCTGACCACCAGCATCACTCCGTGCAGTCCACGGGCTACCAGCGACCGCAGGAAGCCCAACCAGCTATCTCGGCTCTCGGTCTGCACGACGTCGATGCCGATAACTTCGCGCGTACCGCGCTCGTTGACGCCGTAGGCGACAACCACCGCCTGTTTGCCGACCCGCCCGTCTTCGCGCATGCTCACGTACAGGGCGTCGAGCATCAGGTACGGATAGGCCGATTCCAGTCGGCGTTCGCGGAAAGCCTGAACCTGAACGTCCAGCTCGGCGCACAGCACACTGACTTGCGACTTGGACATGTGGGCGACACCGAGCTCGTGCAGCACCCTTTCAATTTTTCTCGTGCTAACGCCCGAGACGAACATCTCTTGGACGGCGGCTACGAGTGCTCTTTCGCTGCGCTTGCGGTGCTCGACGAGGGGCGGAACGAAGTTCCCTTCACGCGCCCGCGGGATCTTTAGGTCGATGCTACCCATGCGCGTGTGGACGGTGCGCTCACGAAATCCGTTGCGGCGGTCCTTGCGATCGGCGCTGCGCTCGTAGTGCTCAGCGCCAATGAACTCGTCGAACTGGGCATCAATTGCCGCCTGAGCAACCTTGCCCATGAGCTCGGCCAGCACGTCGTCCGACTGCTGGGCCAGGATGCCCAGTAGCGCGGACCGGTCAAGTTTTGGTACACTGGGGTTCGTCATCGGGTCTCCTTCACGTTCGATTTCGTAGTTGACATGAAGTTGGCTCGATGGCGTTTTGCTATCCTTGAAGGATTAACTCACGCCGAAAGTACACACGCGCGGGGACTTGGCCCTGCAAATGCACGACTGCGGGCGCCTTTGCTCCGACAAGCCCGGCGCCGTTTGCAAACGATGCGGGCCGGATACGGAGACCAAGACCTGCAAACGAGGACACTCTCGCAGCGCCGACGTGAAGCGGTGCTCGCAGTGCGATAAGGCTCGGCGCGAGACGAAACTCGAAGCGGAGCGCGCTAGGAACAAGGTCGCCGCCGAGGAGCGCGCTGCTCGGCGGGCTGGGCTTGGCTTTTGCTGGCAAGGGGAGGCGGCGCGAGGCGATTAGAAATGGCTCGATATATGCGGGTTGTCACCTACGCGCGCGTCTCAACGAAAAGCCAAGGCGACCGGGGCACCTCGTTGGAGGACCAAGAGAGCCGCTTTTCTGAGTGGCTTAAGTCTAGCGGCAACGTCTGCGTGCACGGCTACAGGGAGTCAAAGTCTGGTGGCGACGTGGCACATCGTAAAGAGTTTCTCGCGATGTTGGAAGAGCTGCCGCTCTTTGACCCTCGGGTTGACGCCGTCGTTGTAGATTCACTTGACCGCTTTACCCGCGACAAGTTTCTCGGCATTGAAATGCTCGGGAGGCTGCGCGACATGGGCGTTAAGCTTTGGGAGCTAGAGAATAGCGACGAGCAACCTTTGGACGTAATTAGCGAGCCTGACAGAAACTACATTTGGCAAAAGTTTGCCGACGCCGAAGGTGAGCGGAATCGAATCAAAAAGCGGCAGAAGAAACGCTACGACGAGCAGCGGAAGCGCAACGCTACCACGACGAATAGGCCGCCGTTCGGACTGAGGCTTGCCGGGGACCGGAAGGGCAACCGAACGCTCGAAGCAGACCCGGGCGCGGACGATGTTGTGCGCGACGTTGATGAACGTATAATTGCCGGCGAGTCGCAGAACAGCATTCTGGAATCCCTCAAGTCGGTAAACGGGGCTTGGCGTTCGAGACGCGGTTTGACGTTAGCACTAAAAAATGAAGCCTATGTCCGCGCTAGAGTTCGTACGGTCGCTGTGCAACGCCGACTGCTGGAGATACTTGCGACGCGCCGACAGGCATACGGAGAGGATAGAAACAGTCTTTCGCAACGTGTCCATCCGCTTTCCGGCTTAGTCGCTTGCAAGCATTGCGTTGATAAAGGTATCGCGCCGGAGGAGGCGTTGATGCACGGTCGTTTCGTGATACGAAACAAGAGCCAAGAGAACTTAGTCTGCGCTGGTTGGCGCAAAGGCGAGAAGCAACACCAGAAAGAGTTTTGGGTAAGCGCTAATAAGGTTCTAGACCTCGTGAACGAAAAACTTGAGTGGCTTTTCAACAGGGAAGTTGCTTTGGCTGTCCTTGAGAGATGGGCCCAGGAGCCAAAGACCGACAAGATGGCGCGGCAGCGTCGGATGTACGAGCGCCAACTCGCCGAATGCGATACCCGCGAGGGTAAGCTGGACGAGGAAGTGGATGCAGCTATCGCGCTGCTCGCGCGAAGCCAAGGCGCGGTCGCGGCAGAGATGGAGCTAAGAATCGAGCGGGCTGGTCAAGATAGACTCGCCCTCAAGGCGGAACGCGCGGCAATCTCACAGCGGCTCAGCGACCTGCCGGCTCGGCAAGCTAGTGCTGAGTTAACAGTTCAGAGTCTCCAAGCACGCGCCGGAGCCTTCCCGTTGTTGCCGGGTGCGTCGATGCCCCCGAGCCCCGATGCTGACGTAGTGCTCGATAGCGAGGGCCGCATTGTTGGGTTTACGGGCATCGTAAGGCCCCCATTACGCGAAGCGTTGGCCCCCTGGGTAACAGCTATCGGTCCGCCGCAGCTAGAACGGCGCGAGCGCCGTAAATGGCGGCCGCAAGTAGCGCTCCACTGGCCCCTCGTAGACTCCGTTGTGAAGCGAATGCGGCTAACGCCCCCCTACTTCGGTCCGGAGATTCACGACGCCACCGACGCGGTGGTCGCCACGGTTCTGAGCCCCGGACAGGGGCGCCGTCTTGTAACAGACTCAAAAACCCGGTAAGGCGTCCTCGTCGAGGAAGAGCACGCCGTGATGCGCGAGCGAGATCTCTCCCGGCTTGACCAGCGTGCCGCCGCCGGCCAGCGCCGTTTGACTGATCGTGTGATGCGGAAAGCGAAATGGACGCGCCTGTACGATGCCCGCGCGGCGCACGAGCAAGCCGGCGACGCTGTAGATCTTCGTCACCTCGAGCGCTTCGTGCAGCGACATCGGCGGCAGAATAGACGGCAAGCGGCGCGCGAGCATGGTCTTGCCACAGCCCGGCGGACCGACGAGCAAAAGGTTGTGGCCGCCGGCCGCTGCGATCTCGAGCGCGCGCTTTGCGGCGAGCTGGCCGCGCACGTCGGCGAGATCGCCATGCGCAAAGTCGTCGCCGGCATCGAGCGCCGGTGCGGCGGTGCGTCGCCGCCACTTTGCACCGTTGCCGATCACTACGGCGACGGCACACCGCAGCGAGTCGACCGCGTACAGCTCGATATCCGAGACGAGCGCCGCTTCGTCGGCGTTGCGCGCGGGAACGATCAACTTTGTAAAGCCCGCGTTGCGCGCACCGAGAACCATCGGCAAGATGCCGCTGACCGGCTGCAGCTTTCCGTCGAGCGCGAGTTCACCGAGCGCGATGAACTCGCGCAGCGGCGCGCACGGAATCTGTTCGTCGATACCGGCAACCGCCAGCGCGATCGCGAGGTCGAACGCCGGACCCGCTTTGCGAACGTCGGCCGGCGAGAGATTGACCAAGAGGCGGCCCGCCGGGTAGGCAAACCCGGAGTTCACGATCGCCGCGCGCACGCGTTCGCGCGCTTCGCTGAGCCCGCGGTCGGGCAGGCCGATGATCGAGAACCCCGGCGTGCCCGGAGCACTGTCGGCCTCGACGCGCACGACGTAACCTTCGATGCCCAGCATCGCGGCGGAAAAGGCGATCGAGAGCACGCAGCGCCTCTGCGCGTTCGCGGGTCGCCGTCTAGGGGTCGGCGAGCGAGGCCAAGAATCGGGCAAGCCGTGAGTACGGCCGCATTGAGCGCGTGGGCCGAGGTCGTTGCTGCGGTGGCGCAGCTCGGCACGCTGTTGGTCATCGGCGGCTCCGTGATTGCGGCGCTCGTTCAGCTGCGCCACGTTCAGGGCGGCAACCAGCTTCAGGCGTTGCTCTCGCTCGAACGCGACTTCCGCATGCCCGAACTTCAGGCGGCGCTCACCTACGTGCAAGAGGACCTGTCCAAGCGCCTGGAAGACCCCGCCTACCGCAGAGAGCTCGAACAGCTCGGATTCGTCGATCCGGTGGCGCACCCCGAGATGATCGCTTGCAACTGGCTCAACGAGATGGGCACGCTGGTCAAACGCAGCCTCGTCTCAGAAGACACCTTCATGGACCTCTTCGGGCGTTTGATCGTCCATTGCTGGCGTAGAGTCGCGCCGGCCATCGCAATTATGCGCCGCAAACGGGGCCAAGCGCAGTATCACGACTTCGAGTATCTAGCCGTTCGGGCTATGGCGTGGCTCGAGCGCAATCCGCACGGAACCTCGCCGAAAGCCTTCGCCCGCGAGCCGTTGCCCGACCCATGGCTGGCCGCCGATAACGCCATCCGAGCTGCGGAACCTGCCGCGCGCTAGGCTAAGACGTCGTTAAGGGCATACGGGTTTCTGACAAATTACAGGAGGAAACCGGCAGAAAAGGGCCGTTTCTCCACAGATTGCACAAGACGAACGTCACAGGCTGTGGACAGGCCGCCGCCGCCACCCTTTCGCTACGAAGGAGAAAACTTTGAAAAGAGCGCCCGCTCGGATTGCCGTAACGCTCGCCATAGCGACTTTAGGCGCGTGCGCTCACGGCGGATCGCAGTCGTCGGCGACGCCGGCGCCCTCCGGCGCGCCGGGTGCCCACAAGACGATCGGCGTCTCGATCCAGAACCGCGAGGCGCAGTTCTATCAGGATATGGAAGCCGGCATGCGGTCGGAGGCGGCCAAATACGGCTACTCGCTGACCGTCGTCGACGCGAGCCGCGACAACGCGCGGCAACAGAGCCAGGTTGAGGACTTCATCTCCAAGCGCGTCGACGCGATCGTGCTCACGCCGTACGATTCGCAGCGATCGGCAGCGCGATCGTCGAAGCCAACAATGCGAACATTCCTGTCTTCACTGCCGATATCGCGAGCACGAGCAGTCAGGGTCACGTCGTGGCTCACGTCGCGAGCGACAACGTGCAGGGCGGATTCCAGGCCGGCAAACTGATATGCACCGCAGTCGGCAAGACCGGGAGCATCGCCATCGTCGACGAGCCCGAGGTGACCAGCGTCCAGGATCGCGTCAAAGGCTTCAAACAAGCGATCGCCCAGCTCTGCCCGGGGGTGACGATCGTCGCCGACGTCGACTCCGGCGGCACGCGCGACAAGGCCAACAGCGATACCGGCGACATCCTGCAAGCGCACCGAGATCTCAAGGGCATCTTCGGCATCAACGACGACTCGGCGCTGGGCGCACTGGCCGCGGTGCAGGCGGCAGGGCTCGTCGGGAAGGTCGCCGTCGTCGGCTACGACGCGACGCCCGAAGCGCGCAAGGCGATCGCCGGCGGACAGATGTACGGCGACGCGATTCAGTATCCGGCAAAGATCGGCGCCAAGACGATCGACGTGATCCACGATTACTTCGGCGGCAAAGCAGCCGCCGCCGGTCGTGAAGATTCCCGTCGGCGACCTTTACGCAAAGCCGATCGTCGTAGCGTGCCCGGGCGCCGCTGCTCGAGATGCGCGGCATCGGGAAGCGTTTTCCCGGCGTGCGCGCGCTCGCCGACGTTTCGCTGACGCTCGACGCCGGCGAAGTGCTGGCGCTCGTCGGCGAGAACGGCGCCGGCAAATCGACGCTGATGAAGATTCTCGCCGGAGCGTTGCACGCCGATGCGGGCGAGATACTGATCGACGGCACGCGCGTCGCAGATCGACTGGCCGCAAGCGCGCGCAGCGGCTGGGCATCGGGATGATCTATCAGGAGTTCACGCTCGTGCCGCAGCTCGACGTCCGTCGCGAACATCGTGCTCGGCAACGAGCCGACGCGCGGCGGGCTTGATCGACGGTGCAGGCGCGCACGCAGCGCGCGAAGCAGCGAGTTCGCAGAACTCGGGCCTGCGCGTGCCGCTCGACGTGCCCGTCCCGCGGCTCTCGGTTGGCGAGCAGCAGCTCGTCGAGATCGCGAAGGTCTTGGCAGCGCTCCGCGCGCATCATCGTGATGGACGAGCCGACCGCCGCACTCTCCGATCGCGAGATCGAGCGGCTTTTCGCAGCGTAATCGCGCGGCTCGCGAGCCGGCGGTGCCGGCATCATCTACATCTCGCACCGCATGGAGGAACTGCCGCGCATCGCCGACCGCATCGCCGTGATGCGCGACGGCAACGTCGTCGAGCGCGCGGCGGCGCGCGACTTTCCACGCGACGAAATCGTTCCGCGCGATGGTCGGGCGGCAAGCTCGAAGCGCACTTTCCCGAGCTTGCCGGCGGTGCCGGCGGTGCGCCGGTCCGTCTTGGACGTGCAGCGGCTTGCGCGGCGAACGCCGACTTCGACGACGTATCGTTTTCCGTGCGCGCGGGCGAGATCGTCGGGCTGGCCGGCTTGATCGGCGCGGGCCGCACCGAGATCCTGCGCGCGATTGCCGGTGCCGACCGCTACGACGCGCGGCGAGGTACGCGTCGACGGCGTGCCGCGTGCGCCGCGGCGACACGCCGGCGCATTGCCGCGGGCATCGCGTTCATCACCGAGGACCGCAAAGCGCAGGGCTTGGTGCTCGGGCATGACGCGTGCGCGAGAACATGTACGCTGGCGCACTGCGGTGATTATGTCGGACGCGATGTGCTCATCGACAAGGCACGCGAGCGCGCGGCCGACTCAGCGGGATGATCGCGCGAGCTGCGCATCCGCACGCCGAGCACCGAGCAGCTCGTGAGCAATCTCTCCGGCGGAACGCAGCAGAAGGTCGTGCTCGCGAAATGGCTGCTCGGCAACGCGCGCGTCTTTCTCTTCGACGAGCCGACGCGCGGCATCGACGTCGGCGCGAAAGCCGAGATCTACCGGCTGATGCTCGAGCTGGCGGCCGCGCGGCGCGGCGATCGTGATGGTGTCGAGCGAACTTCCCGAGGTGCTCGGGATGGCGCATCGCATGCTCGTCGTGCGCGGCGGCCACATCGCGCCGAATTCTCGCGCGCCGAGGCGACGCCCGAGCGCGTCATCGCGGTCGCAACGGGAGCCGCGGCGTGACGCACCAGGAACGGCGCGCGTACTGGCTGCGCGTCGCGGGCGCGCTGGCGTTCCTCGTCGCGCTGGTCGCGATCGTCAACGTCGCCTCGCACGGCGCCTTTCTCGACCCCGGCAACCTCGTCCGCGTGCTGCGCCAGATCACCTACAACTGCATCCTCGGGGTCGGGCAGACGTTCGTGATCATCACCGCCGGCATCGACCTCTCGGTCGGTTCGCTGGTGGCGCTGACCGGCGTCGTGACGGCGCTCTTCGCGAACGCGGTGCACCTCAGCGGCTTCGCGCTGATCGCGGCGACGCTGGTCGTGGCGGTGGCGGTTGGCTGCGCGGCCGGCTACGTCAACGCGCTGCCGGTCGTGCGGCTGAACCTGCCGCCATTCATCACGACGCTCGCGATGATGGAGATGGCGCTCGGCGCTTCGTTCATGCTCTCGCACGGGCGGCCCGTAGCGCTCCAGAGCGCCGATTTCCAGAACACCGGGATCGGTTCGTTCTCGGCGGCGTTACGAGTGCGCTGCACCTGCCGGGCATTCCGATTCCGGTCATCTGGATGCTCGTCGTGATCGTCGCGGCATCGATACTGCTCAACCGCACGCGGTTCGGCCGCTACGTGTTCGCGATCGGCGGCAACGAAGAAGCGGCGCGGCTCGCCGGCATCAACGTCGCCCGCGTGAAGACGCTGGTCTACATGATCAGCGGCGCGTGCGCGGCGATCGTCGGGTTGCTCTACATGGCGCTCTTCTCGTCGGGCTCGCCGCAGACGGGAACCGGCGACGAACTGCTGGAATCGATCGCGGCGGTCGTGGTCGGCGGCACGAGCTTGATGGGCGGCCGCGGCAGCGTCATCGGCACGTTCTTCGGCGCGCTGCTCATCGGCGTGCTCTACAACGCGATGAACCTGCTCAACGTCGATTCCTATCTGCAGAAAGTCTTGCTCGGCGCCGTGATCCTGCTCGCCGTCGTCCTCGACGAACTGCGAAACGCACCAGCGTATAAACCCGCTTTGTCACCCGGCGCAGCTCACGGCGCTGAGACGCGGGGGCTAGAACGGGAAATCGGCTCTGCGTTAAACCGACGTTTGTCTTGAGATCGGTGACGTTTTCGTCGAGGACGATCTGGCTTCCGGAATAGATGATCTGGCGGACCGGCCAGTGCGTCTCTTTCGAAAGGTAGAGAATCGAATCGGTCACGCCGCCGTTGGCGCCGGGATCGGAGGCCTTCAGATCGAGGCGGTCGGTGTGGACGCCGTTGATCTTGCCGCCGTCGACCTGCGCGAGCTTGCCGGGGATCGTGGCGTAATCGTCGACGATGCGCTGCAGCAGGCCCTGCGGTATCGTGACGCCGCGAAGCGAGACCGCGCGCGGATCGTTGATGCTGATCTTGAGGTGAATGCCGGAGAAGAGGCCGCCCTGGTGCCCGCTGACCTGATCGCCACCGGTCCAGACGCCGCCGGATCCCTTGCCGTCGCCCTCGAGGATCAGCGTCTTCACGTAGTGCGGCTTCATGAACGAGTATTGATAGACGCGGTCTTGCGTCTGCGTGCCCTTGGCTTCGTGCACGTGCAGCACGCACGTGTAATCGCTGACTCCGGCAAACGTGTGGTCGAAGGCGGTGATGGCGGGCGCCTCGTTGGCGGCGCTACGCGGCGGCGGCGCTCAAACCAGGCCAGCGCGGCGAACGGCAGAAGCGAAGTCCTCAAACTGACGACAACTCTCCTCGAAAATATTAGCTTTCAGGATCTTGCGCGGCGGTCTGCGCGCTTTCGTCGATGAGCAGCGTACCGTGCTTGCCTTCGACGCCGATGAGGACATCGCATTTTGCGTCGGCGGCGATCTCTTCGATCGCGCGGCCCAGCGGTGCTCCGGTGTACTTTCCCTCGCGAAAGGAACCCAAGATGATCAGGTTCGCCTTCTCGCGCTTGGCGACGTCGAGCACGGCCTGTTTGGTGGAACGGGCCTTGATCGTCTCGGTGCGGATCGCGACGTTGTGCGTGTTGGCGATCGTCTCGGCGGCGCCCAGCGCGTCGAGCGCGGCGCGTTCCTCGAAGGCCATCTCGGCGTCGGGCGGCAGCGTATAGGGAACTTCGATCACGTAGAGCGCGAGCAGCTCCGAGCGCTCGCCCTGCGCCAGCTTCACGGCCAGCGCCATCATGTGCGACGAATCGATCTCCGGTGAAAAGACGACGATCAAGCTGCCGACTAGCCGCTCCAACTCGCTGCTCGGCCTCGGCGGCGATGCGTTGCACATACGACTGCGGCGGATGGAGCATCCACCACAGCGTCGCGCCGACAGAGCCGGCAATCAGCAACGCAACGAGCGCGCCGGCGATCGTGACGTGGATGTCGCCCGAGAGGCGAGGTCACGCGTCCCTCGCGCGCGTACGATCAGCGCAAGACGATGGACGCCGAGCGCGATCATCGCGGCGCCGAGCACGAGACCCGGCAGCATCGCGAAGCCCGCCGGCGCACGATCGCGAGCATCCGCGCCAGGATGACCCCGCCAACGAGATCATGCGCGACCGCAAGCGGCCGCGAACGAGCAGCATCACGTCGTGCTCCACTCCGTGCGTCGCGCGTCGCTGGCCTTCACGTTGGCGATGTACTCATCCATCAGTTCGAGCTCGCCGGCGCGGCGCAGGATTTCGGCCTGCGCGTTGCGCCAGTTGCGTTTCTGCGGAGCGCAGAGCGGCAGCCGGCGATGGTGGCGGTAGAGAGATACGAGGATGCCCGAGCACGAGCCAGCTCGGCCCGAAGATGCGCCCGAGCGCGTGCGTGCGCAGCGTGAACATGAGAATGGAGAAGATGCCGAGGAACCCGATGACCGCGATGACCGGGAACTCGACGCGCTCGCCGCGGAAGCTGCATCGGGATGTTGAAGGGAATCTTGAACTTGCGCGGGCTCAACGGATCGGTCAGGCGCAAGCGCGATCAAGACCGAGGAAGACGAACGAGTAGCTCGTGGCCGCACCGAACGCGTAGAGGTCGGCAAGGAACTCGAGGCCGTTTTCGCCGTGGAAGAAGTGCGTGTAGAGCACCGCGACCTGCGGAAAGAGCGCCGGCGCGGCGGCGAAGATCAGCTCGACGACCGCGATGGTCGAGAAGAAGACGATCGAGATCATCGGCGTGCGGTAACTGCCGGATGCACGCGCTGGAAGATCGACGGCAGCAGGTTCTGGCTGCTCATCGCGTAGGCGATGCGCGAGCTGCCGAATACGCCGGAGTTCGAAGAGATCAGCAGCAGCATCGCGCCGAGCACCGGCACGTAGAGCGCCGCGAACGCGCCGTAGATACGGGACCTGCGCGGCGAGCAGCGCGACGGCCTTTACCTTGATTGTCGGCGTTGTTCGGGAATATCTGCCAGAACTGCATCGGATGGCCGGCGGCGTCGGTGATCGGATGCCACGGCTGCAGGCCGAGCGCCAGGTTCGAATAGGCCAGCGCGAAGATCAGGATCGTGAGGATCAGCGCGACCGAGGTGCGCGGGATGACCGAGGCCGGACGCTGCGTCTCCTGGGCGGCTTGCGAGATCGACTCCAAGCCCACGAACGAGATGATCGCCAGCGACGTCCCGAGCATCAACTGATAGGGCGTCGGCCAGTTGCAACTGCATCGTGTGGATCAGCAGCTGCGGCCGGAACGCGAACAGGAAGCCGAGGCAGAGGATCGCGGTCTCGCTGAGCACGTCGAGCGCGGAGACGATGCCGTTGAACGCCGTGCTCTCGCGCACGCCGATCACGTTGAGCAGGCACAGCCCGAGCGACGAGTCCGAACACGACGATGAAGTGCAGCCACGGATGCGTCGAGTTCACCAGCGACGGCACGAGCTGGCTCGTGTAGTCGACGGAGGTCCACGCGAAGAGCGTCACGTCGATCGTGAAGTCGAGCAGCACGGCCCAGCCCGCAATGAACCCGAAAATATCGCCCAGCCCGCGCATCACGAAGTACTGGCCGCCGCCGGCGACCGGATAGGTCGCCGCCAGCTCGGTATACGCCAAGCCGATGCAGACGTAGACGACTCCCGCGAACAGAAACGCGACGTTTGAGGCGCCGGCGGCCCACGCCAGCACGAGGCCGAGGCCGACGAAGATGTCGGCGCCGACGTCGGAGTACCCCCAGGAGAAGGAGCCCCACGGCGTGACGGTGCGGCGCAGCTCCGGCTCGGAGCTTTTCGGACGGGCCACTAAAAAGCGTTTCGGTGAAGGCTGAGTTGATCTGCCGTCGAGCGTGACGACGTCGAAGCGCATGCTGTGCCGACGGTGCGACGATCTGCGCGTAATCGGCGGCGATGCGCCGCAGCGTAGCGCGTTTGCGCGCGTCGACGGCCCGCAGCGCCGAACCGAACTTCGTGCGAGTCACGGCGCTTCACTTCGACGATCACCAGCGTCGGCCCGTCGGGACAGACCGCGTCGATTTCACCGCCAGGCAGACGCGACGTTGCGGGCGACGACGCGGTAACCGCACGCTGCGAAGAAAGCCGCACCGCCCGGTCCTCGCCTTGGCGGCCCTTGCCCGCAGTTAGTCAGTCGTTCGAGCATATGCCAGGCCCGAGCGCAAGCTGCGCGTCGCGCACGCGCGCCCAGTTCGCGCGGTGGTGTACGCTGGGGCCGTGCACGCTTGCAGCGCCTCCAGATGGATGCGGCGTCGCATAGCCTTTGTGCAGCGCGAAGCCGTAGCGCGAGTCCTCTTGATCGAGTTCGACCATCAGCGCGTCGCGGTGGACCTTGGCCACGATCGACGCGGCCGCGACGACCGCGCAGCGAGCGTCGCCTTTGATCAGCGGCTCCTGCGGGCCGGCGAAGGAGGCGAATGCGCACGGCATCGGTGATCAGATACTCGGGCGCCGCGGCGAGCGCTGCGATCGCGCGCTCCATCGCTAGTACGCTGGCCCAGTAGATGTTGAGCCGGTCGATCTCGGCGACGCAGGCGCTGCCGACGGCCCACGCCGCGGCGCGCAGCTTGATCGTCTCGGCGATTTCGCAGCGCAGCTCGGGTCGCACTTGCTTGGAATCGTTGAGGCCCGCGGATGAACAGCGGTTCCGCGGCCACGACGCATGCCGCGACGACCGGTCCGGCGAGCGGGCCGCGTCCCACTTCGTCGATGCCGCCGACGAGCAGGAAGCCGCGCGAGCGCGCCATCGTCTTCGAAGCGGTGCAGCCGGAGCAGGCGGCGGCGCTCGCGTTCGTACGCGTTCTTCGCTTTACGCTGCTTCGGCGTCATCGGGTGCCTCCAAGGTGATGCGCCCGAAGGCGCCTTCGTTGAACGCGCGGATGTAGGACTGCGCCGCGTTGTGGTAGTCGATGTTCGCCGCCGCGGCGCACGAAGCCGCGCGCGCTCGGCGAACGCCGCGAGATCGGGAACGCGCTGCGTGGGGCGCGCGCATGCAGCCAGCGCATGGAAGGCCGCGACGACTTCTTGCGGGTCGTAGCTTGTCGCGCGGCACGGCGCCGCAGAGCGCGAGCATCCACTGCGACGTGCCCTTGGAGATCTTCGGCGGCAGCACGCCGGGAGTATCCATCAGTTCGACGTCGCGGAGCGAGGCGAAACCATTGCAGACGTGCCGCGTGACGCCGGCGCGGTCCTTCGGTTTTGGCGGCCGAGCGCCGCAAGCAGCGCATTGACGATCGTCGATTTGCCGGAGTTGGGAATCCCGACGATCATCGCGCGAGAGGCGCCGCCGATCGTCTTGCGGCGGCCGGGCGAACGGGCGATCGACGTCGCCGATGCGCGCCACGCTGCGCTGCGCTGCGGCCGTCGACGGCGATCGCGTGCAAGCCGCGCTCGCGCGAAATCGGCGATCCAGCGCTTCGTCACGTGCGGGGTCGGCCAAGATCGTCGCGGTCGAGCGCACGATCACGCGCGTGCACGTGCCGCGAGTTCGTCGAGCCGGCGTTGCGTCCGCTGCGCGCGACGCGCGCGTCGACGACTTCGATGACGACGTCGAACGAGCGAAGATACTCGCGCAATGCGCCGCAGCGACTTCGCCATGTGTCCGGGATACCATTGAACCTGCCGTTCCAACGCTCGTATCCACAGTTCCCCGCTTGCGCTACAGAGAGGCCACGTCCTCGCGACTCAATCGCGAACCTACAGGCGCCGAGCATTCGCGGCGGCCAGACGCCGGCGATCGCGCGGCCGATCAAAAGCTGTCGGCGACCGGACCGAAGACGCGAGAATCCTCGCTGTTGCCCCGATTATCCCCAAGCACGTAGACCGAGTCCGGCGGAACGACGACTTCGCCGAAGCTGCGGTCGTCGCGGATGCTGGACGTAGGGTTCGTCGAGCTTGGCGCCGTTCACGTACACCGTGCCGCGATCGATGCGGATGCGGTCGCCGGGGAGGCCGATGACGCGTTTGATGAGATCGCGCGTCGTCGTCCCCGTAGCCGAAACGCGACGATCTCGCCGCGCCGCGGCGCCCCGAAGCGATACGCAAACGTGTTGATCAGGACTACTCGCCGGAGTGGATGTGCGGCTCCATCGAGAGACCCGAAACCTGCGGCAGGCGCATGAAAAATGCCGCGACGAGCAGGGCAGAGCACGGCGAGCTGCAGCGCGAGGCTCGCGACCGACCGCCATCGCAGGAAGCGGGCCACGCTACTCGGCGTTCGCGCTCAGGAGCCTGTCATGGCGAATTTCGTCAGCCGACAGGCTCCTAAAGAATCTTGGCTTGCGAGGGCGGCCAGAAGATCAGGAACGCACGCCCGGTAAAGCCGCCGGCGTCGCCCTGTGCGCGGTCCGGTCGCGAAGCGGCCGCCGTCTTGCGCGAAGCCCCAGATGTGCGAATCTTCCGAATCGTTGCGATTGTCGCCGAACATGATGTAGCAATGCGGCGGGATGCGATCGGGTGCGGTCCACTGCGATGCGGGCGGAACGTTGGCCGACGCTCGGATCGAGCCGCTGCCAGCCGTCGCCGTAGCTGACGTAGATGCCGTAGTCGCGGATCTGCAGATCGTAGGCGGGTTTCTCGGCGACGTACGGCTCGCGCAGCGCGACGCCGTTGATATAGACGGTGCCGCCTTGGATGCGCAGCGTGTCGCCGGGGCGGCCGATCACGCGTTTGATGAAGTCGTCGGGCGTGGGAACCGGCGGTGGAAACACGACGATGTCGCCTTCGTTGGGACTGGTGGAAACGGTACTCGAACTTATCGACCAGCAGCACGTCGTGGATCTGCAGGGTCGGCAGCATCGATCCCGAGGGAATGTAGTACGTGCGCGCGACGAACGTGATGAGCAGCCACGCGGCGAGGCCCGCGATGATGAAGGGATCGAGAAACTCGCGGGCGATCGCGGTACTGCGCCCCGACGAGCCGGCGACGACCGGCCGCAGCGAAAGCACGACCCGGGCGAGCGCCGATGACGGCGACGATCGCGAGCAACTCGTAAGGCGTCATGAGCGGCCTATCTCTCCAAGGCGCGCAGGCGCTGCAGCGGCCAGATGACGGCGAAGCGCGACGTCCCGATGAAATCCCTGCGCCTGCGCGAATCCCCAGACGTGCGAATCGTCGGAGTAGTTGCGATTGTCGCCGAGCAGGAAGTAGAAGCCTTGGGAACGCGGTTCGGCGCTTCCCACAGCGAGCGCGGCGGGATGTCGGCGCTCTTGCGGTCGAGCGGCGTGCCGTCGACGTAGATTGCGTAGTCGCGAATCGCCAGATCGTAGTTCGGCTGCTCGATTCTCGTACGGCTCGCGCAGCGCGGCACCATTGCGATAGACGACGCCGTCGCGGATCGAGATCGCGTCGCCGGGCACGCCGATCACCCGCTTGACGAAATCGTTGCCGCCCGACGGAACAGGCGGCGTAAACACCGCGACGTCGCCGTCGTTGGGCGGGTGCAAGCCGATAAGCGATCTCATCGACCAGAAGCACGTCGCGCACTTGCAGCGTCGGAACCATCGAAACCGACGGAATGTAGATAGGTCCGAATCACGAAAGTGATGAGAAAGAGCGCGAGAAGCCCGACGACGATGAGCGCGTCGAGAGACGGCCGTCGCGTATCGGCCGGCTGGCGAAGGGCTTCGTCGACAGCGCGACCCGAGCAATCGCCAGAAGGCAGAGCAGCCCGACGAGCTGGAGCGGTGTCGCGGCGCGTCAGATCCTTTGGCTTTCTTTTCCTTGATGCGCGCTGCCTTACCGACCTTTTCGCTCAGGTAGTACAGGCGGTTGCGCGAGACGATGCCGCGCTTACCGACCTCGATGCGCTCGACGCGAGGGCTGTGCAGCAGAAACGTCTTCTCGACGCCGACGCCGTGCGCGATTCGGCGCACCGTGATCGACTCTCCGGAGCCGCCGCCCTTGCGCACGATTACCACGCCTTCGAACATCTGCGTGCGTTCTTTGCCGCCCTCAACGACTTTGGAATAGACTTTGACCGTATCGCCCGGGCGAAATTGCGGGACGGCATCCTTGAGCTGGTCTCGGTTCAGGGCATCGATCACATTCATGGTTCCGGCTTCCTGACAAGGAATAGCCGGGCAACGAAGAGCCGGGCATAACCGGCGGCCGTATCCTATCACGGGTTTTCCTCACCGTGCAAGGCGTTTTCGGACAGGGCACTTTCGAGCAGATCGCGCCGGCGCCCCTCGGTTCGCAGCCGCGATTCTCCCTGCGCCACCTGGCGATGCGGGCGTGGTCGCCCGAGAGCAGGACGTCGGGGACGTCAACGCCCCGGAAGGTGGCCGGCCGGGTGAAGCTGGGGTAATCGAGCATGCCGGCCGGTGAAGGACTCGTGCTCCAGCGATGCGGGCCGAATCGCTCCCGCGAGCAGCCGGACCGTCGCGTCCATGAAGGCGAGCGCGGGAATCTCGCCGCCGGTCAGGACGAAGTCGCCCAGGGAGTACTCTCGCACCGGGTACAGCGCTCCCAGGCGGTCGTCGATGCCTTCGTAATGTCCGCAGACGCAGCACCAAGCGGTCGAGTGCCGCCAGATGCTGCGCCTCCGACTGATCGAAGAGGCGGCCGCTCGGGCTGGGAACCGCGATGACGCGGCGCTCCCCTCGGGCGTGCGGAGGCCGCGATCGCGTCGAGGGCGCGAGCGATCGGCTCGATCCGCAAGCACCATCCCCGGGCCGCCGCCGAACGGGGCAGTCGTCGGCGCGTTCGCCCGTCCTGCAGGTCGATCGAGCAGATGGTGGTAGCGCACCCGCACGATCCCAGCTTCGACCGCGCGCCCGACGATCGAAAGCCCGACGAAGGGCGCGAAGACTTCGGGAAAGAGCGTGATGACGTCGATCGTGAACATCGCGCGGGAAGTGTTCCGGAACCGACGACGAATTTGCTTGCGCGCTGCGGGCGCTCGAGCGGCGCGACTTCGCCGCGGCCGCAGCCGAACTGACCGAGCTGCTCGAGCGCTGCGCCGACGACGCCGACCGCGCCTTCCTCCACAACAAGCGAGGGGTCGCGCGCATCGGGCTCGAGCTGCGAGAGCTGGCGCGAGAGGATTTCGACGCCGCGCTCTCGGCGCGGCGCCACTACGCGCCGGCGCTAACGAACCTCGGCAATCTGCTGTTGGAGAGCGGACTCGTGAACGAGGCGATCGCGCAGTACGAGCGCGCCATCGCATGCGACGTCAACTACCCGTTGCATATCTCAATCTCGGCATGGCCTATAAGAAGGCGGGGCGCGTCGCCGAGGGCGTGCGGGAGCTACGGCACGCGCAACACTTGGAGGACCGAGCGCGTCCTAGCGCTCTGCGTTCTTTGCGGTGGTTTCGACGGTCGTGATGGTTTCGAGATATTCGAAGAGCTGCGGCAGCGTAATGCGCGCGAGCGCGGTCTTTTCGTGCGTGCCTTCGCCGTCTGCGCCCTCGTCGCGCAGATAGCAGCGCGTTTCGACGCCGTCCTCGCCGCTGATGAACGAAACGGCGAAACCGCGGCCGGGCATCTCGTCGTAGATGCGCATCGTCGCGGGGTTGAGGATCTCGATGGAGTGCGCCGCGTTGTGCGCGTCGAAGATCGAGGATCTCAGGTGCTCGAAGTTGGTGACTTCGATCGAGCCGACGACGAAGATGTTCTTGGTGGAAAAGAACTCATGACCGCGTTTGCTGCGGCTGGAGATCTCGTAGAAGACCCGGTGTGCGACGAAGCAGTTGAGTATCTTCCGCAACGTCGCAAGCGAGGCCAGCGTCTCGGTGCGGTTGCCGCGGGTGTAGATGATCTTCACCGGGGCGCTGTTGCTTGCACGGCTCCGCAGGGAAGCCCTTCCGGCTCGCGGCGGAAGTCCGCGGCTCGTCGCGGAACGTTAGCGCGGCGATGTTTTCCGTGCCCGATATCATGGTCGTCTCCGTGCTCGCGCTCTTGCTCTTCGGGCCCGATCGCTTGCCGGGGCTCATGCGCCAGGCCGGCCGCTTCATGCGGCGAGGTTCAGAGCACGTCGCACTCGTTCATCGCCGAGATGGAGCGCGCGGCCGACGCCGACCGAACCCCCTCCTCGCGTGCCGCCCGCTGCCGCCGACCCCCGCCGTGCCAGACGAAACCCCCGCGGTCCGACGAGCTCGAGCTCTCGGCTAAATATTGAAGTTCTGGCGGAACTCGGTGATACGCTGCTGGACGAGTCGAGCGAACCTGCGAGTGCAAGCCGCTCCTTCTGATCGCGCGGCAGACGCCGATAGATCATGTAGCCGGCTGCCGAGAGCAACCCGCCGAGCACGCCGACGAGTACGACCTTGCCGACTTCACCGTCCGTCCTCGTGGTCAGGCGGCTGTGCGTCCAAATGCGCTCTGATAGCCGTTGCCGGGGGTGGGCGACGTCGCCCACGGATGGTCGGGCGGCGTCGTGCGAAAACTGTCGGACATTGCGGCCTCCTTCTGGTCTGCCAAACTAGTTACCCGCATCGGGGCGCCGCGTTTCGGCTTCGGGCACAATCCGCTCGTGGGCCACGCTCACGTGCTCCGGGAAGTGGCGGGCGATCTGCGTGACCGACAGCTCGGCGGCGGTGAGCAGTGCGGCCAGGCTCTCGCGGTCGCGGCAACTCAGGCCAGAACGACGCGAAGCCGGCCCGGCTCCTGCATCGCCACGATCTCGACGGCCGCGTAGTATTCCAGTCCGAGGCGCGCGGCCTGAAGAATGGCCGAGACGGCGGCGCAGACGATGTCGTCGCCATGTTCGGCAAAGTCGGCGTGACCGAGTGCTGGACTCCGGCGTGGCGGGCGTGCTCGTCCCGAAAGAACGTACCTCGAGCATGCGCGGAGTCGCTAACGCCCCTTACGGCAGCGTGATCTTGGTGATCTTGACTTCAGCGAAGGGCTGGCGGTGGCCGTTGAGCTTGCGCACGCGCTTCTTCGGCTTATAGCGGAAAACGAGAATCTTCTTATCTTTAGCCTGGCGCAGGACCGTTCCGGTGACCGAGGCGCCGCTCAGCGTCGGCTGCCGACCGTGACTCGCCGTCGTCGCTGGCCGGAGGACGACCTGATCGAAGGTGACGTCCGAGCCGACTTCGCTCGCCGACGAGGTCGCAGCGGATAACGTCTCCTTCGGCGACTCGATACTGCTTGCCGCCGGCTTCAATGATCGCGTACATGACCTCGGTACGATACCAGGCGGCGCGTCCGGCGTCAACGTGAGTTTCGCCTCGCTCCCTGCTTGACACGTTCGGCGCGAGAGCCTTACTATTAGACTACTCTATGAAACAGAATAATCTGAACCTTGATTACTATCCGGTCGCCGAACGGTGCCTCGGCCGGCTGGTCACGTGTGGGCCCTCTACGGCGCCGGCATGGCGCTCCTCTGGCAGCTGGCTGGGCCTGGCTTATGGTCTCACGCAGCCGTCTGGGCGCTGGCGTCAGTGCTGGCGCTGCGCCTCGCGGCACAGACGGGCGAGTTTTGATCATGGAACGCATCAGCGCGGGGGAGGCCCGGGATCATGTCGAGATGGTCAACCGCATTCTGGCCGAGTCGCACCAGCGGCTCTGCGCCGGCGGCGAGTTTTTCGTCGTTTGGGGCGTCGCGTCGGCCGCGATCACCGTGCTCTTCGCCCTGGCCGGTGCCGGGACGCTTCCCCCGGCAGCGGGGTGGCTGGGCGCGCTCGTGCTCGTCGCCGCTGCCGTGTTCTCGGCAGTACGCGGCCGGCAGCTTCGCCGAAAAGTGGCGCGGACGCTCGCTCGTGCAGCGGGAGTTCTTCAACGTGCTGTGGCTGACGATCGTTCTGGCGATCGTCGTCAACGTCGCTGCCTTTCGAAATTTCTCCGGGCTTGCATCGGCAGCGATCTGGAGCGTCGCGGAGGCGATCGTGCTGCTCTACATCGGGCTGCACGGGAACCGCCGCGCGCAAGCCGCGGGCGTGTTCGTCGTCGTCTCGCTCATCGTGGCAAACTTTGTGGGCGATGCGCTCGCGCCGTACGTGCTCGCGGGCGGGATGCTCGCCGGGTACGGCGGCTTCGGCGCGAGCGAACTGCTCGCACGCGACTAAGGCTCCTTAGAGGAGTATGGACGAACTTCTGCTTTCGAAGGTGCGCTTGGGCGTGATCGCCGAGCTGCTCAACTCCGACTGGGTAGCCTTCACCGAACTGGCGCGCTCGCTCGACGTGAGCAGCGGCAATCTCGGCGCGCACCTCGTCAAGCTCGTCGAAGCGGGATACGTCAACGAAGAGAAGAGTTTCGTCAATCGCCGCCCGCTCACACGCTATCGTTTGACGTCGCGTGGCCGCGAAGCGTTTGCCGCTCACGTCTCTGCGCTGCAGTCGCTGCTCGAGGCGGCGCAGTAAGATGGAGGATCGCGTGGTTCTGCGTTTCGCCGGCGTCAAAAAATCGTACGGTGAGGTTCGCGCGCTCGAGGGCGTCTCGTTCGCGGTGGAGCGCAACGAGATCGTCGCGCTTCTCGGGCCCAACGGAGCGGGCAAGACGACCGCGCTCGAAATCGCCTGCGGGCTGCGCCAGTGCGATGCCGGTTCCGTGCGGCTCTTCGGCGAGCCGCCCACGAAGGTTGCGGCCCGGCAGCGGCTCGGCGTCACACCGCAGGAGAGCGGGTTTCCCGATATGCTGCGCGTCGAAGAGATTCTTACATTCGTCGCACAGCATTATCCCGCGGCGTCGCCGGTCTCGGTCACGCTCGCGCGTTTCGGACTCGAGGCGTTGCGCAAGCGGCGTGCGGGGACGCTCTCGGGCGGCGAGTCGCGCCGGTTGGCACTTGCGCTGGCGTTCGTGGGCAATCCGGATTTGATCGTGCTCGACGAACCGAGCGCCGGACTCGACGTGCAGTCGCGCCGGCGTCTGTGGGACGCGGTGCGCGAGTCGGCGCGCGACCGCTCGATCCTCCTGACGACGCACTATCTCGATGAGGCGCAGGCGCTCGCCTCGCGCATCCTCGTGATCGACCGCGGACGGCTGCTCTTCGACGGCGACGCGGGCACGCTGCGCGAGCGCGTGGGCGGCCGTCGCGTCAGCTACGTGGGCAACGACGGACCCGTGCTGGTCACGCCGAGCGATGCCGACGCTTACGTGCGCGCGTTGGTGCAATCCGGCGCCGCGTTCGCCGATCTCGAGATCTCGAAACCCTCGCTCGAAGAGGCGTTCCTTTCGCTCACCGGAGGATCCGTATGAGAGCGCCGTCCCTGCTGCGCGCCCACGCGCAGGTCGCTTTTCTCGAATTGCTGCGCTACCCGGGGTACGTCGTGCCGACGGTCGTTTTCCCCGCGATGTTTTACGTGCTCTTCGACCTGCCGTACGCGCGGACGCATCGGCGACGTCGCCGACGGCACGGCGCTTGCGTTCATCGTGTTCGCGATCGCCGGCGTCACGTTCTATCAGTTTGGCGTCGGCATCGCTGCAGAGCGCGGCCGACCGTGGGAGCGCTACCTGCGCACGCTGCCGGTGCCGCCGCTCGTGCGTTTCGGCGCGCGCATCGTAACGGCGGTGCTCTTCGGGTTGATGACCGCCGCGGCGGTCGCGCTGACGGCGCGCGCGCTCACGCCGATCGATCTCTCGGCGTCGCAGTGGCTGCTGGTCGCGTTCTACGGAATTGTGGGCGGCGTACCATTCGTGCTCGCCGGCATCTCGATCGGTTACTGGTCGTCGCCGCGTGCGGCGGTGCCGCTCGCCACCGCATTCAACCTCTTGCTGGCGTATGCCGGCGGCTTGTGGATGCCGCCCGAGTATCTTCCGGGAATCGTGCAGCGCATATCGCCATATCTTCCCACGCGACAGTTCGCCGATCTGCTCTGGAGCGTTCCCGGCAACGCGCACGCCGGCCCGGCACTCGCCGGTCTTGCGATCTTCACGGTCATTTTCGGCATCGTCGCAACGATCGGCTACCGCCGCGACGAACGCAAACGCTACGCATAGGGCGCAACGGAACCACGCCGAACCTAGGGTTTCCCCAGTCTCTAGCGCTTCGAGGAGGCAAAGGTGGGAACCACGACCGTCAAACGCGCTGCACTTACCATCGGCCTAGCCGCATGGCTACTCGCCGGATGCGCTGCTCCGCTCTACTCCGCTTCGCCAAGCTCGGTACCGCAAAGCGCCGTACGAATTGCAACCCACGGCTTCGCCGGCGAAACGTTCGCGTCAACCAGCGTTCAGGCCGCGTGCCTTTTGACGCCAGGTGGTCCGGAGATCCAGTTCACCGTCTCCGGCCAAGCGAGCGGACCGTACCCGGGAAGCTTCACCGCGTCGGGCTCGATGCTCGACTTCGCGCTGTTCAAGAGGCTCACGTTCTCCGAGACCTTCGACGTCGCGTCGGGCACGCAGACGCTCTCGGGAACCGCGACGGCGAGCAAACAGATCGAAATTTCCCGGCTGTGAGAGAAACGAGAAGAAGGACTTCTTCGTCGTGAAGAACGGCACGTACCAAGCCATCGGATCGGGCAAAACCGACGCGGACTTCACCGAGACCCAGTTCACCCAAAGCTTCCAGTAGCACCGCCGTCAGCTCAGGGTGACAACGCGAGTTCGTGTGCGGCTCGCAAACCTTCTTCGAAGGCGCGTACGGCGTTGAGTTCCGTTGCCTCTTTCGCTCCGCCGACGACGCGATAGGGGATTCCGAGCGCGGCGATCGGCGCCGCGAGCCTTTCGTTGCGCTCTTGGCCCGCCGCGATCACCACGGTATCGGCTTCGATCAAACGCGAATGGCCCTCGGCGTCGCGGACGCGGATGCCGCCAGGCACGATCGCTTCGTACTCGACGTTGGGGAGCGTCACCACGCCCGCCGCGCGCAGCGCGGCCAGGATCGTCCAGCGGGTGGTCTTACCGATCCGTTCTCCAATCGCGCGACCGCGCCGCATGAGTGCGACCGTCTTTCGCCCGGTAATCGACCAGGCGCCGGCGCTCGGTGCTGCCAGGCCCTGCTCGTAGAGAAAGCGCGTGCTCTCGTCAACGTTGGCTTCTCCGAAACTCAAGTAGTGCGCGACGTCAACGCCGATCCCGCCGGCACCCACGATCGCCACGCGCTCGCCGACCTGCGCCTCCCCAAGCAGCACCTTGGCGTAGCTGACGACGTGCGGGAGATCGCTGCCCGTCAAACTCGACGCTGCGGGGCACGACGCCCGTCGCCAGCACGACTCCGTCGAATCCTCGCAAGCCATCGACCGCCGTGACGTGCTCGTCCAACCGAACCATCACGCCGAGGCGCGCCAGCTCGTGCGTGTAATAGCGAATCGTTTCGTTGAAATCGCGCTTCCCCGGAACTCGGCGCGCCATGCGAAACTGGCCGCCCAGCTCGCCTTCCGCTTCGAAGAGTCGGACGTCGTGCCCCAACGCGGCAAACGCGCGCGCGCTCTCCATGCCGGCCGGGCCGCCGCCGATCACCGCGAAGCGCCGGCGCTTCTCGAGCGGGGCGGCCGCTTCGGGAAACTCCAGCTCGCGCGCCGCGCGCGGGTTGACCATGCACGAGACCGGCGCGTCGTGCAGCGATCGATCGATGCAGGCCTGATTGCAGGAGATGCACGTGTCGACCAGCTGCGTCTGCCCGCGCGCCGATTTTTCGACGATGAACGCGTCGGCGAGAAACGGCCGCGCCATCGAGACGAAGTCCGCGTTGCTCAGCGAGAGCATCGCTTCCGCGGCGGCCAAGCTGTTGACGCGATTGCTCGCGATCACCGGCAGGTCGCCGACGGCGCCCTTGATCGCGGTGGCGTACGGCATCCACGCGCCGCCGGGCACCACCTGCTGCACGGTGGGAATCGACGATTCGTGCCAGCCGATGCCGATGTTGAGCGCGTCGACGCCGTCGGCGCGCAGCGCCCGCGCGAACTCGAACGTTTCGGCCGGCGTGGTGGAATCGGGCATCAGGTCGGTGCCGGAAATGCGGAAGATCACCGGAAAAAGCGCGCCGGAGGCAGCACGAATCGCGCGCAGCACCTCGCGCGGCAACCGCATGCGACGTTCGAGGTCGCCGCCCCACGCGTCGTCGCGGCGATTGGTCAGCGGCGAGAGAAATTGGTTGAGAAGATATCCCTCCGACGCCATCACCTCCACCGCGTCGAATCCGAGCTCGCGCGCGCGAACGCGCCGTTGGCAAAGTCGCCGATCGTTTCGAGGATCTCGGCCTCGCCCAGCGCGCGCGGAGGATCGGGGAGAAACGCGATGCCACGGCCGATGGCGCGACCGGCTGCAAGCCGAACGACGAAAGATACGAATAGCGTCCCGCGTGAAAGAGCTGCAGCGCGATTCGTCCGCCCGCTGCGTGTACGGCTTGCACCGCTCGCTCCAGCGGGCCCGACGTGCGGCTCGTTGATAAAGCTGTAATTCCGCCCGCCGGCACCCTCATGGTTGACGCACGATCCGCCCGTCACGATCAAACCCGCGCCGCCGCGCGCGCGCTGCGCGTAGAATGCGGCCAGCGCCGCGCCGTCGGCTTCGATGCCGAGGTGCATCGAGCCCATGACGATGCGATTGGCAAGCTTTAGCGTGCCGATGCTTCCGGCGCGGAGCGCGCGCGCGTACATGGAGCGAGGCTCCTAAAGCGAGAGCGGCGGCGTCGTGTCGGCGTAGAAGGGCGGCGCGATCACGCTCAAACCGCCGTCGACGCAGATCGTTTGCCCGGTGATGTACGCGGACTCCGGCGCCAGCAGGAACGCGATCGTGTCGGCGACCTCTTGCGGCGTTCCCATTCGCGCCTTGGGAAGTTTCGCGAGTACGCCCTGGATCGGCGCCATCCCCGGAACCTTTTCATAGAAATAGGCGCAGGACTCGGTGTCGATCAAGCCGCCGTTGACCGCGTTGACGTTGATGCCGCGCGGCCCGAACTCGACGGCCATGTAGCGCACCCACGCTTCGATCGCCGCTTTGTTCGAGCCGAGGTTGGCGTAGGTGGGATAGGCGCGGATGGAGCCGTAGCTCGAGAGCACCGCGATGCGGCCGCCGTCGCTCATCAGCTTCACCGCTTTTTGGGCGCCCAGCACGAACGCGCGCACGTTGAGCGCGTAGGAACGGTCGAGGTTGTGCGCCTTGAGGTCCTCGATCTTTTTGAACGAGCTGGCGGCCGCGTTGGAGACGAAATAATCGAGGCGGCCGAACTCGGCGCCGGCGCGGTCGAAGAGGGCGTCGATCTGCTCGGGCTCCTCCACGTTGGCCTGCACCGCGATCGCTCGCGATCCGAGCGCTTCGATCTCCTCGACGACCTCGGCAGCGAGGTCGGCGTTGCGGTTGTAATTGATCGCGACGGAGCAGCCCTCGCGCGCCAGCGTCAGCGCGAGCGCGCGGCCGATGCCGCGCGAGCTGCCGGTGATCAGCGCGATCTTGCCCTCGAAGCGCCGGCTCATCCGCCCTCGCCGGTGCCGAGCAGCTCGCGCGCGATGACGGTCTTTTGGATTTCGTTGGTCCCCTCTTCGAAGCGTTGCGCGCGCGCGTCGCGGTAGACCCGCTCGATCGCGTGCGGTTGCCAGTAGCCGCTGCCGCCGTGGATCTGCAGCGCTTTATCGGTGACGCGCGTCAGCATGTCGACCGCCTGCAGCTTCGACATCGAGGAGAGCGTCGCCGCGTCGGCCGCGCCGGCCTCCCATTGACGCGCCGCCTGCAGCACCAGCGCACGCGCCGCGGCGATGTCGGTCGCGTTCTCGGCGATCATGAAGCGGATCGCTTGGCGCTGCGTGAGCCGCTTACCGAACGTCTCGCGCGTTCGCCCGTATTCGATCGCCAGCTCGTTCGCGCGGCGTGCCAGGCCGACGCAGCTCATCGCCACCGAGATGCGGCTGGGCACCAGAAAACCGCCGAGCGCGATCTCCAGGCCCTCGCCTTCCGCGCCCAGACGGTTGGCGACCGCCACCGGCGCGCGATCGAAGGTGAGGAAGCCGTGGTCGGTGCCGCGCACGCCCATCGACTCGTCCATCGCCACGACGTTCGCTCCAGGCGCGTGGCGGTCGACGAGGAGCGCGACGGTTCCGTCGGCGCCGCGCGTGCCCGCGAGGCGCGCGAAGAGCAGCCAGTAGTCGCAGATCGTGCCGAACGTGATCAAATGCTTCTGACCGCTGAGATAGTACGCGTCGCCTTCGCGCACGACGCTGCAGCGGAGATCGGCGCCGGTGCCGGCGGTCGGTTCGGTCAGCGTGAACGCGACGATCTTATTCACCCGAGATCGACGGCAGCACGAAGTCGCGCCGCTGCGCCGGGGTCGCGTGGCGGTCCATCGCGCGCCACGTGCCGTTGACGACGTGCACGATCATGCGAATCGAAGCGTGCGACATCGAGAACAGCTCGATCAACTCGAGAAAGCGGGAGAACGGAATGCCGCGGCCGCCGTACTCGACCGGTGCGGCCAGCGAGAGGTAGCCGCGCTCGCGCAGTTCCTGCCATAGTTCGCGCGGCACCCGGTGCTCGCGCTCGATGAGCTGCGCCCATTCTTCCGCCGGCCCCGCGACGTAAGCCGCGATCTCGTCGCGCAGGGCGGCGAATGAAGCCTCGTCGAACGCGGCGCCGCGTTCGAGCTGCTTCAAGAGACGCCGGCCTTATCGCGGTCGTACGCGCGCAAGCCCCGGGCCATTTCGCGCAGGCGGTACTTCTGGATCTTGCCCGAGGCCGTCCGGGGCAGCGACTCGACGATCTCCAAGCGTTCGGGCCAAAAGTACTTCGAGGCTTGGCACGCATCAGATAGTGCTGCATCTGGTCGAAATCGAGGCGCGAGTTCTTCCGCAGCACGACGAAGGCGCAGGCGCGCTCGCCCAGGCGCGGGTCGGGCATCGCGACGATAGCGATCTCGGCGATCGCCGGATGATCGCTTAGCAGCTGCTCCATCTCGCCGACGGGAATCTTTTCGCCGCCGCGGTTGATCACGTCGCGTACGCGGCCGGTGATCCGGATGTAGCCGCTCTCGTCGATAACGCCGAGATCGCCGGTGCGGAACCAGCCGTCGGGCGTGAAGGCCGCCTCCGTCCACTCGGGATGGTCGGCGTAGCCCGCGAACATCGTCGGCGAGAGCACCTCGAAGTGTCCCTCCTTGCTCCGGCGCAAGTGTGCGGCCCTCGGCATCGGTGATGCGCAGGCGGATGCCGCGCAGCGCGCGTCCGTCGGTGCCCCAAACTTTTGCGGGTTCGTCGCTGGGCGCGGCCAGCGATCCCAAGGCACGATTCCGTCGTGCCCCACGCGCCGCAGACGGCTGCGCCGAGACACGCGCGTCGCGCGTTCGGCCAAGCTGCGCGGCACGGCGGCGCCCGTCGCGACGAAGATGCGCAGCGCGGCGGGCGCGCGCTCGCCGCTTTCGACGGCCTGAACGCAGGTCGGCCAAGAACGGCGTCGCCGCCTGCACGAACGTGCCTTCCCAGTCGTTGAGCGCGCGTAGCGCGCGCGTTGCATTCCATACCGGCTGAACGATCTGCGGAACGCCCATCACCAGCGCCAGCCACATGCCGTAGAGGAAACCCGTTTGATGCGCTAGCGGCGACGGAACGAAGATGCGGTCGCGCGCGCCGAGGTCGAGATGTTCGACCTCCATGGCCGCGGCGCGCATCAGCACGTCGTTGCGGTGGAGCACGCCCTTGGGCTCGCCCGAGGTGCCCGAGGTGAAGAGGAACTGCGCGATCGCGCGCGGATCGCGCGACGCGGGCGTCGAGCGCGGCGGTGTCGGCTTGCGTGGAGCCCAGCGTCTCCTGGTAGCGCAGCCAGCTGCACGGAGTTCTCGTCGTACTCGGCGACGGGCAGGGCGTGAGGCTTGCGGCCGCCGGCAGCAGACGACGACGTGCTCGAGCTGCATCGGAAGATCGCCGCGAACCACGCTGGCCTCGCGCAGCATTGCGGCGATCTCGCCGGCGTGATTGCGGCCGCGCGCTTCGTCGGGCACGAAGAGCACGCGTGCACGGGAACGTCGCAGGCAGAACGCCACTTCGCGCTCGCGGAAGATCGGCATGAGCGGGCAGCAGACGGCGCCCACCCGCAGCATCGCCAGCGAAATGACGACGAACTCGAGGCAGTTGGGGAGCTGATAGGCCACGCGCTCGCCGTAGCGCACGCCCAGGTTGAGCAAGAGCTGCGCGGTGCGTTCGACGCGCTCGAAGAGTTCTTTCCAAGTGAGCGCGACGTCGCTGCCTTCGCGCGGTCTCGACGACGGCCAGTCCCGCCGGGTTCTGCGCCGCGTGGCGCGCGCAGCAGGTCGTGCATGGTCAGCGCTGCGGCTTGGTCGGGCGCGAGCATCGCCGTCCCGGCTGCGGGCGGAACGGTTTGCCGTTGGACGGTGCGCCCTCGATGGCCATCGGCACGCCGATGCTGCGCATCGCGTCGAGAAAGCGGGGATAGGAGACGCGGTAGGCGTGCGGATAGGTCAGCGTGCTCTGCCCTGCGCGCGCGAGGCGGCGACGGCCAGCGACATCAGAATGCGGTGGTCGTTGAACGAAGAAAGGCGCGCGCCGAAGAGCTGCGACACGCCGTTGGCGATCGAACCGGTCGTCGTGCAGCTCGAGCCGGGCGCCCATGCGATTGAGCTGCAGCATCGCGGCGACGCGATCCGACTCTTTGAGGCGCACGTGCGCGATGTTCTCCAGCACCGTCTCGCCTTTCGCAAACGTTCCCAGCGTCGCGAGGATCGGCAGCATGTCGGGAATGTCGCGACAATCCACGCGCAGGCCGCGCAGCTCGATGCCGTCATGACGCACGCGCACGGCGTGTGATTGCGGATCGTACTCCATCGGCAGGCCCATCTCGCGAACGATCTCCATGAACGTGCCTTCGGGGTGATCGGGAAGCTCGCCGGGCAGCTCCTGCAACCCGCGGAAGAGCACGTTGGACGGGTGCATCGCGGTGACGGCCAGGCCGAAGGCCGCCGAGCCGATATCGGGCGGAAGCTCGACGGTCGCCGGGCGCGGCTCCTGTCGAGGTTCGACTTCGAAGCGCCGCCAATCGCGCGATATGTCGACGTGCAGATCGAAGGCGCGCATCATCTCGCGCGGTCAGAGCGATATACGGCCGCTCGTTCAGCTCCCCCTCGACGTCGATTACCGTTCGTTCTTTGGCGAACGGTGCGAGCAGCAGAAGTCCCGAGATCCACTGCGAGAGCGTTCCGGGAATGACGATGCGGCCGCCGCGCGGCGTTGCGGGCGCGACCGCGATCGGCGGGCAGCCGCCGTCCGATTCGAAGGAGACGCCCATTGCGCGAGCGCGTCCAAGAGCGGCCCGACCGGGCGCCGCCGGAAGTATTTCTGCGCGGTCAGCGTTACGGGCGCGTCGGCGAGTGCCGCCAGTCCGATCATGAAATAGAGCGTCGACCCCGAGCTGCCGACCGAAACCACTCTGCGCTTCACGTGGTACGGGCCGCCGGTGACGAGCAGCGTCCGGCCCTCGACTTCGATCTTGGTGCCGAGCGCCCGAAGCACGTCCATCGTGTACTGCACGTGACGCGCGTCGGAGAGGCCCGAGAATGCGGCTCGTTCCCGGCGCCAGCGACGCCAGGATCAGTGCGCGATGCGCGTGATACTTCGAGTTCGGGACCTCGACCTCGCCGGTCAGCGGCCCGCTCGTTCCTTTGACGAGAAGATTCATCGACGTTCTACCTCAAGGGCCGGCGGCAAGATTTCCGAGCGGAAAGCGAAGCGCCCTGCACGGCGCGTCATCGCGAAAGCACCAGCGACGCGTTCTGTCCGCCGAAGCCGAACGCGTTGAGTTGAAAGGCGGAGTACGAACGGTCGCGCGGGCGCTCCATCACCAGATCGAAGCGCGAAGAGGGATCGAGACGTCGCGTTCCCAGCGTCGGCGGAATGCGCCCGGCGCGCATGCCTTCGATGCCGGCGATGGCGCACATCGCGCCGGCGCTGGCCATGCTGTGGCCGACGTGGCCTTTGATCGAGGTGACGACGACGCCGCCCTCGCGCGTAGACCCGTCGATCGCTTTCGATTCGGCCGCGTCGCCGACGATCGTGCCGGTAGCGTGTGCGTACACGACGTCGCAGAGCGCACCTGCGTCGCCGGCGCGCTCGAGCGCGTCGCGCATCGCACGGATCTCAAAATGCGCCGACGGATCGGGCGAGGTGATGTGGTGTCCGTCGGCGAGCGACGCGTAGCCGCGCACGCGCGCGAGCACGCCGGCGCGGCGCGCGAGAGCGCGCTCGATGCGCTCCAGCACGAGCACGGCCGGCCCCGTCGCCCATCACGAAGCCGTCGCGTTCGGCGTCGAAGGGCCGCGAAGCCAACGCCGGATCGGGATTGCGGGAGAGCGCGCCCGCGCGCACGAGACTCTCGTAGACTAGCGGAGCCAATAGCGTTTCACTGCCGCCCGCGATCGCGGCGTCGATCTCGCCGCGTTCGATCATTCCCGCCGCAAGGCCGATTGCATCGACCGACGACGCGCACGCGGTGCTGATCGCCAACTGCGGGCCGTGCAGCTTCCAGTGCATCGCGATTCGCGCGGCGGCCATGTTGGGTATCACGAGCGCCATCAGCTTGGGCGAGACGGTGTGAGCGCCGGACTCGAGCAGGCGCGTCTGCGAATCGGCCACTAAGGGAAATCCGCCCATCGTGTTGCCGACGATCACCGCCGTGTTCTCCGGCGGCGAATCGAGTTGTGCGCGCGCGAGCGCTTCGGCGGCCGCGGCCATCGCGTATTGCGTGAAGCGGTCGGTGTTGCGCAGCGCGCCGTGCGGCAAGGGGCGTTCCTCGCAGAAAATCGTGGAGGGACGGCGGCCCAGAGCCCGTTTCCGGAGAGCCCGGTGCGCCAGACAGGCATTGGAGCGACGCGCGCTTCTCGCTCGAGCAGAAGCCGGCGCCAGAACGACTCGAGCCCCGTGCCGATCGGCGAAACAATCCCCATTCCGGTGATGGCAACGTGCTCCACGGCAACTCATTCATGCAGCGGCAGGCCATGGCCTGCGGTAAGGAGAGCAGGATGAAGCCTGAGGACGCGAAGCGAGGAAGGTGGAGCGAGGAGTAAACGTCCCGCAGTCGTACCGGCTGGTCCGCCGCGATGCGCGCTCGGAGCGTACGATCGGTGAGGCTAGTCGAACCGGAGCGACGTTCGGCGGCGACGAGGTTGCGATCTGCGCCGGTCCATGCGGCGTGGAATCGAGTCGAGCAAATCGACCGCGGCCGCTAGCGGCGTTGCCGCCGCCGGTGCGAACGTGTTCCGCGGGGGCGCTTACAAGCCGCGCACGTCACCCTACTCGTTTCAAGGCCTGGGAGAAGAGGCGCTCAAGATGCTGCGCGACGCCGGCGATAGACATGGCCTCGCCGTCGTCACCGAGGTCCTCGATCCGCGCGACGTCGAGAAGGTCGCGCACTACGCCGATATGTTGCAGATCGGGGCGCGCAACATGCAAAACTTTCCGTTGTTGCGCGAAGTCGGTGCAACTCGCGCATGCCGGTGCTGCTCAAGCGCGGGCTCTCGGCGACCGTGCAAGAGTGGCTGCTCGCCGCCGAGTACGTGCTGCTCGGCGGCAACGACAACGTGGTACTGTGCGAGCGCGGCGTCCGCTCTTTCGACGTCGCCACGCGCAACCTGCTCGACATCTCGGTCGTGCCGCTTCTCGAAGAGATGACGCACCTTCCCGTGATCGTCGATCCTTCACACGCGGTCGGCATCGCGCGGCTCGTTCCGCCGATCGCGCTCGCGAGCATCGCTGCCGGGGCCAACGGCTTGATCATCGAGGTACACCCCGAACCGGCCAAGGCGCTCTCCGACGGCGCGCAGTCGCTCGATTGCGATCAGTTCGAAGAGCTGATGGCGCGCCTCGAAGGCGTCGCCGAGTTCGTCGGGAAAAGGCTCGCCGCCCGCGCGCCGGCGCCGCGCCCCTCGCGCAAGGGCGACGGCGAGCTGCGTTCGCTTACGCGGGGGTAAGCGCAGAGCCCGTCGATGCAGAAACGCTGGTGCGTCGGTGCCGGGCCGTCGTCGAAGATGTGCCCGAGATGGCCGCCGCAGCGGCGGCAGTGCACTTCGGTGCGTTCCTCGACGAGCGCGTAATCTGATTGCGTGCGCGTGGTATCCGGAACGACGGTCCAGAAGGACGGCCAGCCGTCGCCGCTGTCGTACTTCATCTGTGAGGTGAAGAGCGCGAGATCGCAGCCCGCGCAGTAATACGTGCCGCGCCGCTTCTCGCCGATCAGCGGACTCGAAAAGGCCGGCTCGGTGCCGCCCTCGCGTAGAATCACGTAGCGGTCGTCGCCGAGCAGGGTGCGCCATTGCGCGTCGGTGTGCGTCACCTCGTAGTGCTGCTCGGCCGCAGCGCCGCGCATCGCGCAGCCGAAGAGCGCGAGCGCCGCGCCGGCAGCGAAAAACTCGCCCCGCTTCATCGCACGGCTCCGGGAATGATGTGACACGCCGCGCCGCCGTTCTTTTCGAAGTAACGCTGATGGTACTCTTCGGCGGCCCAGAAGTGCGGTGCCGGCTCGATCTGCGTGACGATCGGGCGCTTGTGATTGGCCTGCTCGCGGTCGCGCGAGGCGATCGCTTCCTTCTGCTGTTCGGCGTCATACGTGAAGATCGCCGAGCGGTACTGATCGCCGACGTCGGGCCCTTGGCGATTGAGTTGCGTGGGATCGTGGATCTGCCAGAACACGTCGAGCAGCCGGTCGTACGAAACGACGGCAGGATCGTAGGTTACCTCGACGGCCTCAGCGTGCCCCGTCGTGTGACCGCAGACCTGACGATAGCTGGGATTGTCGGTGTGGCCGCCGATATAGCCCGAGACGGCATCGAGCACGCCGGGGACCTGGCGGAACGCCGCCTCGACGCCCCAGAAGCAGCCGGCCGCGAAGGTCGCTTTCTTTCTCTCCATACGCTACCTAGAACGCCCGAGCGGGCCGGCCGGATGCGTCACCGGCCGTCCCTCGTGGGCCCGCGAGTTTTACGGGATCTTCGTGATGTAGCCGTTGGTGAGGCCGGCGCCGACGTAGACGCCGATGACGCTGCGCCCGTAGACCGAGTTGGCGCTGACGGGGCCGATAACGGTGGCGGTGCCCGGCGGTCCAATTGCGAATCGGCAGGAAGAAACCATACTCGAGGGTTTTGTTCTTGAGATCGAAGTAGTCGCCGATCACGTTGTAGTTGCCGGGTCCGCCCGCTCCGGTGATCCCTTCGAAGTGGGTGAGGATCGACTTCGGCCAGTCGTAGACGAGCATTTTGGTCCCGGCGAGGTTGCGCACGTACGCGTGCGTGCCTTTCTTATCGGTGTAGCCGCCGGCGATCGCGACGATATTGCCGTCCATCCAAATGCCGTAAGCCGTCGAGCTGATCGACCCGGCAAAGTCGAGCGTCGAGAACTTCGCGGTGGCCGAATCGTAGATGAATGCATGCCCCGACGCCGGGATAGGCGTCGGGCGCAACCGGTCAGAGCTCGAGTCCGACTTAATGGCATCGTAGTTTCCGACGGCTTTGTAGGTGCGTATGCCGTAGTTACTGTGAACGATCGTGTAGTTGCACGATTTCGGCGCGCACAGGTTTGCCGGAGCGTCGAGCGTGAGATATTGCTTGGTCGTCGAGTCGTAGACGAAGCCGTCGGCGTTTGTCTGACCCTGTTTCTGGTAGCTGCCGACGAGCGCGATAGCCCGTCTGCGTGATGGCCGGGCCGTACACGCTGGTCTTCGACGAACCGGGATACTTAATCGGCGTCCAGATGCCCGTTTTTCGATCGTAGACGACGCCCAGATTCGACCCGTTTTTTTGATCGATGAAGCCCGTGATGAGGTTGCCGCGGATGCCGGTGAGAAGGGTTCCGACCGCCTTCGGAAACTCGCTGAGCGGAACGTCGAGCGTTTGCAGCACGGGCGCGCTCGGAGCCGAACCGCAGAAGCTCGTCTGGGACGGCAGCTGCGGGCACGGCGCCGAAGCTGCCGGGGCCGGCCGCGCCGGCGCATCCGGCCAGCAGCGCGACCGAGAATGCTGACGATCGAAGCTCGGCATGCGACATGGAGATAAACGGGAAAGCATCAAGACGGTCTCACAATCAAAGAGCAGCGCTGCACAAAAGAGCAGCGCCAAAGTAAATATAACCAGCCCATCTTAGCACCCAGAGCACCGCTAAGGAAGCCCCCGACGGCTGCAGACCTTACGTCTTGCGGCGATACCAGCGCGATAACGCGTTAACGTTCGGCAATACCTTCGGAGCGGCAGCGGCTTCCCTGCCCTAGTCGAGCGCGTCGCGGGCTAGCACTTCGTCGAGGTTCTCGCGGCGCGCGAGCAGATGGTGCGAACCGCCGGCAAGCCCGACGACGGCCGGGCGCGTGACGCGGTTGTAGTTGCCTGCCATGCTGTAGGTGTAGGCACCCGTAGAGCACATCGCCAGCAGTGCCCCGGCGCGCACATCGTGCGGGAGCTCGACGGTCCCTAGCTCGTCGTTTTCGCAGGAGCGTCCGCAGAGCGTCACCTCCTCGAGTTCGCCTTCGGGTCGCGCGACCGGGACGACGTGATGGTGCGCGCCGTAGAGCGCCGGGCGCGGGTTCTCCGCGATCCCGCCGTTGACGACGACGAATGTACGCGAGGTCTGGCGCTTGCGCGCGAGCACGCGGTAGATCGTCGTTCCTGCGAGCGCTACGATCGACCGTCCGGGCTCGATGCCCAGGCGCGGCGAGGGTAAACCTCGCTCGCTTGCCGCATCGCGCACGCACCGCGCGGCCGATGAGATGGCGGCAGCGACGTCGAGCTGCTCGGGCACCGCGTCGGGGTGCGACGGAACGCCGAAGCCGCCGCCCATCACGATCTCGCTGCTGGTTAGGCCCCGTTCTGCGAAGCGCTGCGCGGCATCGAACAGCGCGGCGGCATTGGCCGCGTACGCGGCGCTTTCGTATACCTGCGAACCGATGTGCGCGTGCAATCCGGCAAAACGCAGCTGCGGGTTGGCGGCCAGAATCGCGACCGCGGCTTCTTCGTCGCGCGCGTGGATGCCGAACTTCGTGTCGTCGCCTCCGGTGCGTACGAACGCGTGCTGCCCGGCCTCCACGCGCACGTTGAGGCGCAGCAAGACCGTGGCGCCGCCGTTGCGCGAGATTCCCGCCAGCCGTTCCATCTCTTCGATCCCGTCGACCGCGATGCGGCCGATGCGACCCGCCGCCGCCGCGGCCAGCTCTTCGTCGGATTTGCCGGCGCCGTGCAGCGTGATGCGCTCCGGCGTAAATCCGGCGCGCTCCGCGGTCATCAGTTCGCCCAGCGAACAGACGTTGAACGCCAATCGGGTGCCGCGCGAGATGCCGCAGGAAGCCGGCTGTGGCGAACGCTTTTGCAGCGTAAGCGACCTCGGCGCCCGCATCGTGAGCGCAGCGCACGAGCACACCGACCGCAGCGTCAACGACGTCGAGGTCGATCGCGAGCAGCGGCGTGCCGTACTTCTGCGCGAGCGCCGCCGCAGAGATTCCGCCAAGCAGTAATTTGCCGTCGCCGTCGCGGCTCT
Organism: Vulcanimicrobiota bacterium; assembly: GCA_963844705.1. GTDB lineage: Bacteria > Vulcanimicrobiota > Vulcanimicrobiia > Vulcanimicrobiales > Vulcanimicrobiaceae > Cybelea. The sequence goes on from CAWJPI010000002.1 coordinate 351,478, forward strand.
GTCCGGGCGCGAGCTCGTCGTGCCAGGTGGGCAGCGCGGTCAGAACTGCTCCATGAAGGCATCGATCACGCCGGAGGCGACGCCGGCGGCAGTGAGCTGGATCGCGAGCTGCTCGGGATCGCGCGGCGGCGTGACGAACATGAACGGCGCGTCGCCGCCTTTGACGCTGCGCACCGTGCAGCGTTGCGCGCCGGCCGGGATCAGTGCGGTTTGATAGGGCGTCAGCGTCGCAGCCTGGTCGTCGCTGCTTATCTCCAGCGGAGCCTCGAGAGACATTACGATTAGCGGCCGCCCGGCGGTAGGCAGCGAGGCGGGATCGCCGCACGCGACCACGTGCTCGACGATGAAGTGCGCGTCGGCGATGAGCGCGGTGCGCTCCAGCGCGTCGAAGCGATACTCGATATGCTCCAGCGTGGCGGTGGTCGTCGCGCGGTAATCGAGCACGTCGGCCGCCTTCTGGACCGCCAGCTCGCGCGGCTTGCCGTCGAGGCCGACGCGGTTGTAATCGAACATGCGGTAGGTCAAGTCTGAGGCCTGCTGCGTTTCGAAAATCGTTAGTCCCGGGCCGATCGCGTGAACGATGCCGTGCGGAATGTAAACGCTGTCACCCGTCTTCACGTCGATGTATCGCAGGATCTCGCCGAGCGTTCCATCGGCGACGCGCGCGAGGTATTCCTTACGCGACGTGTCGCGGGTCCACCCGTAAACGATCTGTGCGCCGGGCTGCGCGTCCATTACGTACCAGCATTCGGTCTTGCCATTGGGCTGCTTCTCGACGCGCTGCGCGTAGGCGTCGTCGGGATGCACCTGCACGGAGAGCCAGTCGTGCGCGGTGATGATTTTCGTGAGCACGGGGAAGGTGCGGTTCGGATCGATGTCGCCGAGCAGCGCTGCCTCAAGGCTCGCGCGAAGATCGGCGACCGTCTTGCCGGTCAGCGATCCGTTGAGGACGGTATCGGTATCCCAGCACTCCCACGACTCGCCCAGGCGCGCCTGCGGATCGCCGTGCTTGCCGTAGACGCGCACCAGCTCGTCGCCGCCCCACACCTGCGTCGTGAGCTTGGGGTCGAGCACGTAGGGATAAATCGCGTCGCGTTGCATGGTCCGGCTACGATACGCTGCTTTCCGCTGAGAATTCCGTTTGAGAGGGATGATGCACTACGTCGATATTCCAGGCGAGGCGCTGCCTGACGGAATCGCGCGCAAGCCGTTCAGTGACGCGGTGCTCGCTGGCGATACCCTCTACGTGAGCGGCCGGATCGGCCTCGATCCGCAGACCGGCAAGCCGGCGCTCCACCTCGCAGACGAGGCGCACTGCCTGATGGAGAGTCTTCGCAGCGTGCTTGCCGCCGCGCAGATGAACCTGCGCGACCTCGTGCAGGTGACGATCTATGCGAGCAACGTCGGCGATTTTGCCGCGTTCAACGAAGTCTACTTCGAGTATTTCCGCGAGGGGCCGCTTCCGGCGCGCGCCTTCATCGGTTCGGGCCCGCTGCTTTTCGGCGCCCGCTTCGAGCTGACGGCGATCGCCCGAACGGGGACTTCGCGAGCGGCTTCCTAGAAGAACCGCGCGTGCACGACGTTCACATCGGCATCGGCTCGAATCTGGGAGACCGGCAGGCCAACGTTCTCGCGGCGCTGCAGCGTTTGCGCGCGCGCGCCGAGATCCTCGCCGTCTCGGCCTTCTACGAGTCGGAAGCCGCCGAAGGCGCGTCCGGCCCCGCCTACCTCAACGTGGCCGCGGCGCTGCGCTGCGATCTGGAGCGCGAGCCTTTCGAGGCGTTTGCACGCGATGTCGAACGGGCGGTCGGCCGCGCGAGCGGCACCGCGCGCTTGAGTCCGCGGCCCATCGACATCGACTTGCTCGCGTTCGACGGCGAGATTGTGCAGCCGCGCCTCGAGAGCCGGCCGTACAACGCGGTGCCGCTCGCAGAGATCGCTCCGCAGCTCGTGCGCACGTCATCCGACCCGCGCATGCGCCGTCTCGAGCGGACTCTGCATTTCGATCGCGATCGGCAATCCGAGCGTCCGGACGTGCGGCTCTCGCTGAGCCGCGCCGGCGTCTCGGGAGTGCGGCGCGTGGTGCACCTCGAGATCGCCGGCCGCGCGAACGTCTATCAGTGCGAGTTCTCGATGGTGGCCGACCTGCCGGCCCAGCGTGCCGGGGTGCACATGTCGCGCTTTACCGAGGATCTCGAGGAAGCGCTGCTCGACGTGCTCGACTCCGCCGAGCAGCCGGCGCGCATCGAACGCCTCGCCGAGAGGATCGCGCGCGCAACCGTCGCGAGCCAGCGCGCGGCGCGCGCCGACGTGCGGCTGCGCGCGCTCTTCGGGCTGGAACGCTGGACGCCGGTGAGTGGAAAGCGGGGGCAGGAGACCTACGCGCTCATCGGCATCGCTCACGCCGACCAAAGCGGAAGCCGGCGCGTCCTCGGCGTGGAGGCCGAAGGCATGACGGCGTGCCCGTGCGCGCAGGAGATGATGCGGGAACACTCGTTCGCGCAGTTGACCGGCGCGGGATTCAGCGAGGCCGACGCGCGGCGTGCGCTCGACGCGCTCCCCGTGGCGACGCACAACCAGCGCGGTCGCGGCACCGTGCTGATCGGCACCCGGGCGAGCGCCGATGCCGTCGCCGCCGAAGAACTGGTCGAGATCGTGGAAAGCTCGATGTCGAGCGAAACCTACGATCTCTTGAAGCGGCCCGACGAGTTCTTCGTGGTGAACAAGGCGCACCAGAACCCGCGCTTCGTCGAAGACGTCGTTCGCGGCATCCTGGCGCGCACGCTCGACATGTACGCCGACCTCGGCGACGACACGTTCGTCTTTGCAAGCCAGGTCAACGAAGAGTCGATCCACAAGCACGACGCCTTTGCACAAGGCTTTGGCCTCTTCGGCGAGCTGCGAGCCGAACTCGCGACGGGTTCGCCGTCCGGCAAGACCGATCTCGCCGCCTGGCTAGGCACCACGCCGTCATCTCTAACGCTGTCATCCTGAGCTCAGTCGAAGGCTTGACAACGCGCGCTTCAGGCTGTCGTTGACCGTCGTTGGACTGCGCTTTAGGATGACGCGGAGTCTTCTAATACTTCGATGCGCGAACGGAGCGACGGGTGTGAGGAGAAGAAGAGTTCGTACCATCGCGGCGGATCGTCGTCGGCGAGGTTTTGATCGCGTAGACGGCGGAATGCGGCCGCGCCGCCGCGGGGGTCGCGCGTGGCTTCCAGCGCGAATCGGTCGGCGGCCCACTCGCGCGAACGCGAGAAGGCGAAGAGCAGGGGTCTCAGGGCCTGCGTTGCGACGAGCATCAGCGCGTAGAGGCGCGCGATGAGCAACGGGCGGTAGCGCAGTTCTTCCCGCTCCTCCTCCGAGATCGCGCGGTGCGCGAAGAAGAAAAGCGCGATCGCCAGCACTTCGCCGAACGCAATGAGCCGCCAGGTGTCTTTGTTGACGTAGTGGCCCATCTCGTGCGCCACCACGAACTCCGTTTCGCCCTCGGGGAACGCTTCGATCAGCGTGTCGCCGAGCACGATGCGATGCGTGTGGCCGATTCCCGTAACGAAGGCGTTGGCCTTGCGCGTTTGGCGGCTCATGTCCATCCGCAGGATCGCCGCGTCGCCCACGCCATAGCGCGTGGCCAGCGCGCGCAGGCGCGCTTCGAGCGAGCCCGTTACCGGCTCGAACCGGTTGAAGAGCGGCATCACGTAGAGCGGTACGATCACGTTGCCGATCACGAAAAGCGGAAAGACGCCGATGCTCGCCCACAGCGGCCAGCGCCGGGGCGCGTGGCGCACCGCGACGCCGAAGAGCGTTCCGAGCAGCGCGGTCATCGCCGTCGAGATCGCCGTCGCCTTCACGTAGTCGCTCAGCCAATCGGTCCGAGACTGATCGCTCAGTTGAAAGCGTCGCTCCAGCGTGTATTCTTCGACGAAGGACGCCGGCAGCTCGAGCGCTGCCGAGCTCAGCGAGAGGGCGCCGAGGTAGGCGGCCGGTCGCGCCCACGCAGGAAGCGGCGACGTCGTGCGGTCGAGACCGCGGGAGAACGGCGCGTACGCCAGCGCGATGTAAGCTGCGGTGCCGCGCAGCGTGCCGATCACTTCGAGCGCGCGTCGCGCCCGCGAATAGGAGGCGGCGTCTTTCTTGAGTGGCGGCAAGGGCTCGCGCCATTCGGCGTAGGCTTCGAGGGCGCGGACCGCGAGGTAGCCGAGCGTGAAGCCCAAGCCCGCGCCGGCTAGCGCTTTGCGCAACCCGTTCATCGGATGGCCACCGCCACGGGAGATTTACGTGCGGCCGAACTCGGCGGCGAGCTTTTGCGGCGTACTGTGCTCCGCGGAGCGGCGAAGCGACCGCGCGATGTCCTTGGGGTCGTCCTTGTCGAGGACGTGCTTTTCCGGATCGAGCGCATTGCTGTGCTGCGTTACGGCGCCCGGCCATTTCTTCTTGCTTGGCATAGCCCCGGTTTTACCCCCCAATGCTAGGGTTTGGGTGCGGGAAAGACGGCGGCGCCTGCGGCGAAGCCGCCGATCGAGATCGAGGGACCAAGCGAACCGCTCGGGTAGCGCGCAACCTCGACGTCGTCTTCTTGACCTGACGGGATGTAGATCAAGTCCTCTTTTTCATTGAAGGCGCTGCGATCCGGTTCGACCGTCGAGATCGTAGAGGTTGGCGACTTTTGACCGACGGCGTAGATGTTGACGACGTCCCGCCCGAAGTCGTTCTCTATGATGTCGCCTTTCCGGTCAACGAGCACGCCGGACGGGATGTACATACTGGTCAGGTCGAGGTCGATCAGCGAACCTTTCCCCTTCACGAACTCGAGGACGAGGGGGGAGTAGCTGTATTGCGCGCCCCAGCCCGTTACATAGACGTTATCGTGCGAATCGATGCCCAAGCCGAAAATCTCTTTGACGTACGCATCGGTGAGATGAGCCTTGGCCGAGGTTTTGCCCGGTGCGAAAACCGCGACGGAGTCGCCGTAAGAATCGCTCACGAAAACATCGCCGTCCTTTTGTACGACGACGTCGGGGTCGGTGAGTCCGCCGAGCGTGAGCGATGGGCTCGTGGCGCCACGCTCATAAACCGTCACCGTGCCGCTCTCAGTAATTGGAGACGTACAGCTTGCCTTTTTGGTCGATGGCGAGGCCTTCGGGATCGGCGATGCCGTCGGTGATTTGACCCTTTAACTTATCGCCGGGTACCGAGAAAACATCGCCCAGATCGTCGCTCGCATCGGAAACGTAAAGCAGCGAGGTCGTCGGTTTTAGGTCTGGAGACAGCCAGCCGCGAACGGGCGCTAGGCCAAGCGGCGCAATGCCGTTAGGGCCGACGGCAACCGCGCCAGGATTGACGGCATCCCCGCTTGTGGAGCATGCCGTCGTACCCGCGGCGAGCGCGAGCGCGATTGAAAGTAGGGCGAGGCCTCTCATCGTCGTTTTTTTCTGACGGGATTCCCAAGGAACCTCGCGGGGAATCGGCGCCGTCAGACGATCGAGATCGTTTCCTTGATTTTGGGTCGGACGGCGATCGCTTCGACCAGGCGCTCCGCCAGGCGGTCGCAGAGGGGGTCGTCCAGCTCGTCGATCCGGCCTTCGTCGGCGAGCTGCAGCTTGCGCGGGTCGATCGGAATTTGCGCGAGAAGCGGCGCCTGAGCAAGCTCGGCAACGCGAGCGGCGTAGGACGGGCCGAAGATCTCATAGCGCTGCCCCGTGTCGGGTGCGACGAAGTACGACATGTTCTCGATGACCCCGAGAATCGGTTTCTTCAACTGATGGATGAGGTTGGCGGCCTTGCGCACGATCATCGTCGCCAGCGCCTGCGGCATCGTCACCAGCACGACGCCGTCGATCGGCAGCGATTGCAGCACCGTCAAGGGCGCGTCGGAGGTTCCCGGGGGAAGGTCGACGAGCAAGAAATCCAGCTCGCTCCAGAGCACCTGTTCGTAGAACTGACGGATCACGCTGGCGACGATGGGTCCGCGCCAGATCATCGCGGTATCCTCGCGATCGGTGAGCAGATTCGCGCTCACCACCTCGATGGCGCTGCGTGAGATCGCCGGGGTCATCAGCGGCTGCGGCTGGCCCTGCGGCGTGGTCTTGTGCGGATCGGGCTCGATGCGCAGCGGTTCGTGCAGCCCGAAGAGCCGCGGTATCGAAGGGCCGGTGATGTCGGCGTCGAGGACGCCAACGCGATAGCCTTGCCGGCGCAGCCCAATGGCAAGCAGTGCGGTGACGAGCGATTTGCCGACGCCGCCTTTGCCCGACATGATCGGAACCGTGTGCGCGATCTTGCCGCGCCCGGCGAACGCGCCGGGCGCCCGAACCGCGGGGCGGCGCGCTTCGGCCGAAACGTGGGGCACGCTGCCGGTCGCGCGCGCGGTTTCGAGCGCGGCGACGATCGGCTCGACGCTCAAGCCATGCGCTCGCGCTCCTTGCTCGACCGTCTCGTATTTGCTCACGCCGCAGCTGCTGCAGCCCAAACCGAACGCTCGCAGCACCTCGGCGGCGAGCGGCAGTTGCGCGACGAGCTCTTTGATATTGGTTTTTGGGGCGATCGTAAGGTCGGGCATGGCTTCTCCGTTGAACCTACGAAGGGCGCGAGGGTATGCAACGGTCGATCGAGCGCGCGCTCGACGTGCTCGCGGGCGGCTGCGACTCGCCGGTACGCTCCGGTTGGGGCGTCGGGCTGCCGATGTTCGTGCAGGCCGATGCCCGCGGCGCCTACGCCTACGACGAAGCGGGGCGGCGCTACATCGACTACATTATGGCCTACGGGCCGCTGCTCTTCGGCCACACCCCTCCGGCGCTCACCACCGACCTCGAACCGCTGGCGCGCCACGGTTTCGTGTGGGGAACGACGCATCTCGAAGAGGTGAGGCTGGCCGAGCGGGTCCGTGCCCACCTGCCCTCGGTGCGCAAGATGCGTTTCGCTACCACCGGGACCGAGGCCGTGATGAGCGCCGTGCGGGTGGCGCGCGCGTTCACCGGGCGCGCCAAGATCCTGAAGTTTGCCGGCAACTACCACGGGCACGCGGATTTTGCCCTCATCGATGCCGGCGCGTCCGCAGGTGCAGGCGGCGGTGGGATTCCCGCCGGCGTGCGTGACGACGTGCTCGTCGCGCGCTATAACGACCTCGGCTCCGTCAACGAAGCGCTGGCGCGGTGCAACGGCGAGTTGGCGGCCATCGTCGTCGAGCCCATCGGCGGCAATATGGGGCTCGTGCATCCGGTTGCGGGCTTCCTCGAAGGTCTGCGAGATCGCACGAGGCGAATCGGCGCGCTGCTGATCTTCGACGAGGTTATTACCTGGCTGCGCTTCGGGTTGGGCGGCGCGCAGGCGCGCGTCGCGATCTCGCCCGACCTGACGACGCTCGGAAAAATCATGGGCGGCGGCTTGCCGATCGCCGCTTTCGGCGGCCGCGAGGACGTAATGGCGGTGCTCGCGCCGGAAGGGCCGGTCTTTACCGGCGGCACGCACGGCGGCAATCCATTCTGCGTGGCGATGGCGCACCGCGTGCTCGACCTGCTCGAAACGCACCCCCAGTATTACGCGTCGATGGAGCGCCTCGCGCGGCAGCTCGCCGAGGGTTACCGCGCGATCTTCGCGGAGCTCGCGTTACCCTACACCGTGGTGCAAGACGAGTCGGTCGTCAACTTCAAGTTCCGCGAGGGACCGGCAAACCGCGATTTCGACGACGCGCGCCGCGCCGACCGCCAAGCCTACGCCGCGTATTGCGCCGCGATGCTCGAACGCGGCGTGCTCCTGCCGCCATCACAGAACGAAGTGATGTTTCTCTCTACCGCGCATACGGCCGCCGATATCGACGAAACGCTGGAGGTCGCGGGGGACGCCCTCCGCTCTTCGACCGCGCTCAGGGTGGCAGGATCAAGGTGACACGGCCACGCGGTGCTGGCGCAGCAGCGCCGTGGTCGCGAACGCGACGGGGATGCCGAAGAAGACGTCGTGGGCGATGAAGAGGTTGAGGAAGTACCAGAAATTCGGAAACGGATGAACGATCGCGTGGCCGAGATGGATGACCGCCCGCATGACCCCCATCGCGACGATGCCCAGGACGATGCCCGAGAGCAACGGATGGTCGAGGACCCAACGCGAGCGCGCGGCGACTGCGGCGAAGAGCAGACCCCAGCACGCGCTCACGGTGAAGTGCATCGCCGTGCCGAGAATCGCCGTGGACCAGCCGCCGGAGTAGGCTGCCATTCCCAGTGCGTTGGAGGCGTCCCACTGCATCACGAGCAGCGGCGTCGCGTTGTGGATGATATACGTCTCGGTGACGATCAGATAGAGATCGATGAGAACGGCGCCGCAGAGCCCGCCCAGCACGCCGGCGCGAAAGATGCGGGCATCCATCAGCCGCTCTTGGGGATCTCGCACGACTCGAAGGCGAAGTCGTAGATGCCCAGACCGTAGCCTTGCGGATAGAGCCGCAGCTCGTGCTCGCCGAACTTCGCGTTCAGCAGCAGGTCGTAGGATCGTGCGGCGTCAACGTTCACGTACGATTTTCCCGACGCGTCGTACGCAACGTCTTTCCCGGCGTCGCCGCGGGCAATGGGCTTGCCGTCTTGCATGACGTCAACGCGAACCGTTCCGTGGCCTTCGGGGCGGAGCACGGCCGTTACTTGGATCGCGTGATACTTCAGCGCGAGAAAGCCGCCGCTCTCGCCGGAGACCGCCGCCTCTTTCGAAAGGTGCCAATAGCCCTGCAAGTAGAGGCCGCCGTCCTTCGGATCGGAGACGTGGTAGGCGTAGCTCGTGTCTTGCGCGGGATCGTTCATTCCGCTGGCGTTGAGGATCGGCGCGTGTCCCACGAGGATCTCCGCCGTCTGCGGATAGCAGACCGCGCCGGGTTTATCGTAGCTGTCCTGCGGCAGCAGCGCCATCACGGGCGGCAGTGCGAGCTTCGGACCGCCCGCGCGCAGCAGTTCCTGGATCTTCGCCTCGGTCTGCGGGTAGCGGCCCTCGCCGGCGACGCTGTCGACGAGATTGCCGCTGCGGTCGAAAAGATATTCGTGCGGCCAGACGTCGTTGCCGTAGCGTTTCCACACCGTCATGTGGTCGTCGAGCACGACGGGCCAGGTGACGTCCAAACGCTTTGCCGCGGACGCCACATTGGCGCTCTCGCCGGAGAAGTTGAACTCGGGCGAATGCACGCCGACGATCACGAAGCCGTATTGATGGTAACGTTTGTACCATTCGCGCAAGTACGGGAGCGTGCGCAAGCAGTTGAGGCACGTATACTCCCAAAAGTCGACCAGCACGACCTTGCCTTGCAGATCCGCCGCCGTAAGCGGCGCGCCGTTGACCCAGCCGGCGTTTCCTTCGAAACTGAGGATGCGGGCGGGGTCGGCGTTCGAGCGCTGGGCGAAGCAGGGCATGACGGCAACGACGATTGCCGCCGTCGCGGCGAGCGCGAGGCGCAGGGAGAGCTTCATAACCGGTTAACGCGCTCCGCCGAGCCCTTGTGATTCGGAACGGCCACGCCGCAGGCGCTCAGCGAGCGGCCGGTTCCCTGACGGCAACCGGGTAGACTGCCGGACTGCGCAGGCCGTTGGCGTCAACGCTGCGCACGCCCAGGATGTAATCGTCTTTGGAGACCGGCACCGTCGCTTCGGTGACGTCCCCCACGTTCTTGGCGAACTCCCACTGCGGCGCGTCGGTCGTGCGCCACAGGATTTCGTACGAGACGGCGTCGGCGGCGGGAGCCCAGCGAAGGGTCGAGTCGTAGCCGAGCCGGGCGAGAACCAGCTTCGCGCTGCCCGGCGGAGCCGGGCCGAGCGCCAGCGTTGCCAGCGACGCGACGTTGGCTTGGGTGGCGCGCCGCAGGTACTGCGCGTCGACGTACTGCGGCAGGTCGCCGTACTGCACGCCGCTCTCCACGCGGACGTCCTGATGCTGATGCGCGAAGTTCTCGTGCGGCTCGACGAAGCGGATCGCCGCGGCGTAGCCGGCGTCTTGGAACGATTCCTGATCGCCGCCGCGCAAGAACCGGTCGGCGCGGAAGATCTGGCGCACGTTGAAATCCGGTAGGTAGACCGGGACGGTCTCCGCGATGAAGCGCGAGAGTTCGCGCGATGGCGAGTCGTTCTCCGAGCCCACCAAATTGACGCGCGCGTCGTCGGTTCCGGCCGGCAGCCCTTGGCTGAAGACGCGGATCACGTTAGGCTCCGAGGCGCCGTCGCCGCCCGCAGTATTGCCGATGATGTCGTTGTTGAGCACGGCGATCACGGGCGCTTTGCGTGCGGCCAGCTCGCGCGCGTAGTGGTCGCTTCCCCACAAGCCCAGCTCTTCGCCGTCGAAGGCCGCAAAGACGATCGTGCCGCGGAAGTGCGTGGCGGCCATCACGCGCGCGGCCTCGAGCACCGCCGCGACGCTCGACGCGTTGTCGTCGGCGCCGGGCGCCGTGCCGGCGCCGTCGGTGCAGCGGCCGTCGCAATCGTCGAAGTGGCTCGACATGATGTAGATGCGGCCCGGCTCGTCGCCCCGCAGCGTTGCGATCACGCTCGACTCGGTGACGGCGCGCGGGGTTCTCGGCGTCTTGGGCTGCAGGTACGTATCGAGCGAGACGGTCATCCGCCCCGGCACCCTCGCAGCGATCGCCGCAAACTGCGCGGCGATCCAGTCGCGCGCGCCGAACACGCCATGCGTCGCGCTCGACGACGTCTCCGAGAAGTCGTTGCGCGTGCCGAAGTTCACCAGGCGCTCGACGGAATCGCGCACGTTCTGCGCGCTGACCGCGTCGACCATCCGCGAGATCGGAGCATATGACGGCAGCGGCAGCAGCTCACCGCCGCCGAGCGCGCCCAGGAGAAGGAGCGCGGCGCACGCCATGGCGGCGCGGCGCGCGGGAGAGAGGGACGGCAAGCTCATGGCCAAACGTTTGCACGCAGCCGTGCGAACCTCCTGATGCCCGGGCCCCTTCCGACCGTCTACGTGCTCGCCTGCCGCGACGGCTCGCTCTACACGGGCGCGACCGTGGACCTCGCGCGGCGCCTCGAGGCCCACCGCAGCCGCAGAGCCGCGAAGTACACGCGGAGCCGTCTGCCGGTAACGCTCGTCGCGTGGTGGCACGTCGGCACCTTCGCGGCCGCAAAATCGCACGAGGCGCGGTTCAAGCGGCTCACGCGGGCGGCAAAGCTCGCCGCGCTGCAGTGCCCCGAGATCTACGGCTGCCCGGTCTACGTCGCCGGGAACCTGGGCACCGAGGCGTAGACGGCGCGCGTCATCGCATGGATCGCGGCGTACGACGCCGGGTAGTCGTAGGCGTCCTTCGTCATGATCGTCAGCACGAACGGGTTCTCGCCGAAGGGCCGCACGACCGCGATGTCGTTGCGCGTTCCGTCGATCTCGCCGGTCTTGTTGGCAACTTGCGTACCTGACGGCAGTGCGGCTGGGATCCCGTCGCGATCGGTTTGGCGCAGCATGATGTCGAGCATCGCGCGGCAGTGCCCCGGCGAGACGATCGTGCGGGTCTCTTCGTGGGCGCCCAGTTCGATGAGGTACAGGAGGTGTCCGAGATCGGCCGGCGTCGAGACGTTGTCGTTGTGATGGGCGATCGCGGCGTAGTCGAGAAAGTGGCGCGCGAGCCGCGTGCGCGTCATGCCGGCGCGCGCGCCGACCGCATTGATCGCCGGCAGCCCGAAGTACGTCATCAGCAGGTTGGCGGCGGTGTTGTCGCTGAGCGTAATCATCGGGACGATCAGCTCGCGCACGGTAAACGTCTCGCCGTCGCGCGCGCCCGAGAGGAAATCCGAGCCGCCGATCAGGTCGCTGCTTTCGAAGACGATGGTATCCGAGAGCGTGCCCGGCTGCCGCTCCTCCGTAACGTAGGCGGTCGTCATGATCAGCACTTTGATCGTCGAGGCCGTGGGGAAGTGCGCGGCTGCGTTGTACGCCGCCACCGGCGCGCCAGGTGCGAGCGTGCGCGCGTACAGGCCGATTTCGCCGGGCAGTGCGACCGCGATCGCGGCGATGCGGGCGTGGAGCGACTTCCCCAGCGCCGGCAACGCCAGCGCGGCCGCGCCGCTGCCCGCTAAGAATGCGGCGCGCTTCACGAGCCCGTTCCTTGGTAGTGGCGCAGGCCGACCGTCCAGAACGCGTACGCGGCGCCGAGCCACGCCAAGCCGACCGCGGGCGTCAGCAAGCCGACCGCTGGATTGAGATGCAGCCCGATATCGGTCTTCTGGAGGAAGTACGTTGCCGGGAAGTAGTTCATGAAGGCAAACGGCACGATGAAGGCGAGCACCACGCGCATGCCGCGCGTGTAGATGCTGATCGGATAGCGCGTAAAGTCCTGCTCGAGCGACATCGCCACCCAGCGCAGCGTATCCACGCGGATGAACCAGAACGACAACGTCGCGATTGCCAGCGAGATGCCGAGGTCGATCAGCGCTCCGCCCACGACGATCAACGGTACGAACACGACGAAAACCCAATCGACGCGAACGCCCGCAAAAGCCGTGGCCAGCGCGAGCGTGATGCCGGCGACGACCAGCTCGTCGGGAATGATCTGCGACGGAACCGTGAGCACTTGGAAGAGCGTGTCGAGGGGCCGCACGAGAAAACGGTCGAAGCGGCCTTCGCGCACGTACTCCGGCACGTTGACGACGCCCCAGAAGAGCGTGTTGTGGAACTCGTGCCCGCACATCCACAACGCGTACAGGAAGAACATCTGGCGGAAGCTCCAGCCGTTCATCGACGGAAAGTGGAGCATCGTCACGTAGAGCGCGCCGAGCGCGACGGCGTGATACACGATGCCGAACACGGCCCACATGAGGAAGTTCGCGCGGTACTCGAGGACCGTGAGGATGTTGAGGCGCCAGTACTGTTTGTAGGCCGCGAGCATGCCCGGGCCGTTCGTTGCAACCTCGCGTCGCCCCGCCCGGGTTGATAAGAAGACTATGGCTGCCAACCTCACCCACGCTTCCACTTTCGACGTCGTGTCCGCGGCCCAGCGGGCGCACGCCGATCACGGGTGGCTCGATACCTACTATTCGTTCAGCTTCGCCGATTACTACGATCCGGCGAACCAAAACTGGGGCGCGCTGCGCGTCTTCAACGACGACCGGATCGCCGAGGGAGAAGGCTTTCCCGCGCATCCTCACCGCGACATGGAGATCGTCACCTACGTGCTCTCCGGCGAGCTGGCCCATCGCGACAGCATGGGCAATCACGGCGTCGTCGGACCCGGCGGGGTGCAGTTCATGAGCGCCGGCACCGGGGTGCGCCACAGCGAATACAACAACAGCGCTACGGAACCGCTGCACCTCGTGCAGATGTGGGTGCTTCCCGGCGTCGTGGGAACGCCGCCGTCGTACGGCGAGATGGCCTTCCCGCCGGCCGACCGGCACGACCGCTGGCTCGATATCGTCAGCGGCGATCCCAGCGTTGCCGCTCCAATTCGCATCACGCAGAACGCGAGCTTCCGCGTGGCTCGCGTCGAGAACGCCGAGATCGAGACGTCGTTCGCCCCTAAGCGTTACGGCTTTCTCTTCGTCGCAAGCGGCAACGCTACCGCCAACGGGCACGCGCTTACCGCCGGCGACGCGGTGCGCTTCTACGACGTGCCGGTCTTGCGTACGAGCGGCGACGCCGAGCTCGTACTATGGGATCTTCCGGAGGTGACAGAATGAACGAAGGCATTTGCGAACACATCGAGCACGCGGGTAATCCCGCGCCTCGCACGCCGCAGGGGTGCGAGGAGTGCTTGAAGATCGGCGCGCAGTGGGTGCACTTGCGGCTTTGCTTGACGTGCGGACACGTCGGGTGCTGCGACTCCTCGCCCAACAAGCACGCGACCAAACATTTTCACGCCACGCACCATCCCGTGATCCGCTCGTTTCAGCCTGGCGAGAGCTGGCGCTGGTGTTACGTCAACGAGGTTATGGGTTAGGCGGTTCCGCAGGTGCGCGTCGGCGTCAACCTCGGCGGCACGAAGATCGAGGTCGTTGCCCTCGCCGGCGACGGTTCGGAGATCGTTCGCCGCCGAATCGCGACGCCCGCGGGAAACTACGAAGCCACGGTACGTGCGGTGGCTTCGCTCGTTGAAGCCGTCGAAGCCGAGAGTGGTGAACGCGGAAGCGTCGGCATCGGCACGCCCGGAGCGATCGTGCCCGCCACCGGGCGGCTCCGCAACTCGAATAGCGTCGTGCTCAACGGTAAGCCGCTCAAGCGCGATCTCGAGGCGCGGCTCGGGCGCGAAATCAAGATCGCCAACGACGCCAACTGCTTTGCGTTATCCGAGGCCGTCGAACGGCGCCGGCGCGGGCTCGCGCGTCGTTTTCGGCGTCATCGTAGGAACCGGCGTCGGCGGGGGCATCGTCGTCGACGGCCGGGTGATTGCCGGGCTCAACAACGTGGCCGGCGAATGGGGGCACAACCCGCTGCCCTGGCCGCGCGGCGACGAGCTTCCCGGGCCGCCGTGTTACTGCGGCAAGCGCGGGTGCATCGAAACGTTTCTCTCCGGACCGGGCTTCGCCGCCCGATCCGCGCAGGGCATCGGACGCGAGCTTACCGCGATCGAGATCGTTACGGCGGCCGAGCGCGGCGACGCCGAAGCGCTGCGCGCTCTGGCGATCTACGAAGACCGTTTGGCGCGCTCGTTGGCGCACGTCGTCAATCTTCTTGACCCCGACGTGATCGTCGTGGGCGGCGGCCTTTCGAACGTCGCCACGCTCTACGCCAACGTGCCGCCGGCGATCGAACGTTACGCGATCTCCGCACCGATCGAGGTGCGGCTCGTCGCCGCGCTGCACGGCGATTCCAGCGGAGTCCGCGGCGCGGCCTGGCTGTAGGAACGGCCGCCGGCGAAACGGGGCCGCGGAGGGCCGAGCCCCTTGCCTGCGAAGCTGCCAATCGTGTCTGAGCCTCGCCAAATCTTCGGGCGCTTTCACCTCAGCCGCGCTCGCTTCGACGAGCTGTGCAGCGCGCCGTTTCCCGACGTCAGCGAGGATTCCGGCGTCCTCGCGTGGCTGGCCGGAGGGTCGTACTACGGCCCGCGGTACGCGGCGGAGATCGTCCGCGAGCGTCTCGCGGAGTACGCCGGCGTACGGGAATGGATCGACGCGGTGGTCGCGCCGGGGGCCTGGGGGTTTCCGATGCCGTTTCGCAATCGGTACGACGAGGCCGAACACTCGTGGACGCTCGGCGTGCTCGACTTTTCCGAGAACTATGATGACTATCTCGCCGCCGTCGCCGTCTTTCGCTTGGCGGCGGCGTACAAGGATCTGCCCGGCGACGACGGGATGCTGATCTACGGCTACATGTTCGGCGACAATGAGATCTCGGCCGCGCTGCGCGTCGATATCGGCGAGTCCTCGTTCCTGAGCGAGGACGAGGCGGCCGCCCTCGTGGCGCAGGCCGACGAGACGATGGAAGCGTTGATGGCGGAGGGCGCCGCGTCAGCCCCCCTGGATCACGACACGGCGTGAGGCTGCGTGCCACACGAGCGACGCTAGTCCCGCGAAGAGCACCAGCCACATCACCTGCACCGCGATGCTCGCCGCCCACTGCGCAGGCGGAATGATGCCGACGTAGATCAGCAGCGGCGTCGAGTAGATCGCGGCAAATGGCAGCGCGAAAACGAACCGGCCCAAGATGCCGGGAAAGAACGTGAGCGGAATGATCTGCCCCGAGAGGAGGTCGGAGGCCCAACGCACGATCAGCTGCGCGCCGAACGTTTCGAGCGTCCAGAACGCGGTGCAGTTCATCAAGAAGTTCAAGAAGAAATTCACGCCATAGCCGATCGCGAACGCCAAGAGAAACGCGGCGAACGTCGCCGGCGGCGGCACGTCGATGTGCACCAGCAGCAGCGCAAAAAGCAGCGACGGTATCACGAGCAGCGCGTGCAGCGCGGTCTGGCCGAGACCGTCGCTGAAGAAGTAGAGCGGCACGCTGATCGGCTTCATCAGGTCGGTGGCGATCGTTCCCTCCCGCACCCGTTCGCGAATCATCCGCGTCGCGTCAACCTCGAGTATCAGCGACATCAGCATCGCGAGCGTCGCGTAGGTGATCATGCCGTGCAGCGGCAGATTGATGGGCGCCGCGTTCTGGGCGTAGAGTGCGGTCCAGAGCGAGCGCAGGATGTAAACCCGCAATACGAGCGAGCCCACCTCGGTGAGCACCTCCATGCGGTAGGTGGCCTCTCTCGCGAACGCCTTCTTCGCGAACTCGACGTACGCGGTTAGGTTCAGAGCTTCCCTAGCGGCCCTTTTGCCGTTTGATCGCCGCCTGGCGGCGCTGCTCCATCTCCTCCAGCTCGAGCATCATCACGTCAACGACCTTGTCAACCTCCGCCACCTGCGTGGGCGGCGGTTCCTCGCCGGAACGCCGCGGCGGCGGCCGCTGGTTCCGATGCTCGTCGAGCACCACGTCCTGCGCGTGGACTTTGCGGAGAAACTTGGAGTACGTCTCCGCCGCACGAGCACGCGCGTCGTCGCTGCCTTCTACGTTGAAGACTTCGGCGAAGAACTGCATCTGTGCGTGCACCTCGGGTGCCTTCTCCGGCGGGTAGATCTTCGCGGGGTTGCCGAACGCGATGTGCTGCATCGGCACGGTCTCGCCCTTACTCAGCCGCGAGTTGACGTGCACGATCGCGCCGAGCGCGACGCCGCTGCCGTCTTCGAGCGTCGCGCCGTTGAATATCTTTGCTCCGGCGGCGACGAAACAGCCGTCGCCGACGGTCGCTCCCACCACGTAGGCTCCGGGGCCGACGATGCACTTGCTGCCGACGCGCAACGGAAACTGCAGCGCGCTCCCGCCGCTCGCCTTGAGCACCGCGTTCTCCATCACTACCGTGTCGCTGCCCAGCGTGACCGCCGCCCCCTCGGCAACGACCACCGCGCCATGCAGGATCGCGCAGCCGGCGCCCACCGTCACCTCTCCGGCGATGGTGGCGGTCGGCGCGACGTACGCGCTGGAGTGGACCTTCGGCTTCTTCGTGCCGCTGGAAAGGATCATGACACTCCCTCCTCCGCCGGCCGGCGTTCGTAACCCTCGATGTAGATGCGCCGAATGATCGACTCGAGATCGGGTTCCTCCAAGCTCACGTCCTCGACGCGGTAACGCTCACTCGCTTGGCGCACCAGAAGATCGGCGCGTTGAAGGTTGCGGTCGAAGCGGAAGCGCGCGGTGGCGTCCTGCACCGCGGTGAGCTGGGCGCCCTCGAGCGACGGCTCGCCCACCGGTTCGCAGAACGTCACCACGAGCGTGCGGAAACGCCCGTACTCGCCCTTGATGCGTTCGATGCCGCCATCGTAGATCAGCGCGCCGCGATCGATGAGCACGATGCGCTTGCAGAGCCGCTCGACGTCGGCGAGATCGTGCGTGGTCAGCACGATCGTCGTTCCGCGCTCGGCGTTGATGCGCGCGATGAACTCGCGGATCGCTTCCTTCGCCACAACGTCGAGCCCGATCGTCGGCTCGTCCAAATAGACGACGCGCGGCCCGTGCAGCAGCGCGCCGGCGAAGTCGCCGCGCATCCGCTGGCCCAGCGAGAGCTGGCGCACCGGGGTCCGGAGGAAATCGCCCATTTCGAGGATATCGACGAACTCGGCGAGATTGCGGCGGTACTGCTCCGCGGGCACGCCGTAGATCGCGCGCAGCAGTTCGAACGATTCGATGAGCGGGAGGTCCCAGTAGAGCTGGCTGCGCTGGCCGAACACGACGCCGATGTTACGCGCGTTCTCCTTGCGGCTCTTCCAGGGCACGAGCCCCGCGACGCGCACCTGGCCTGAAGTGGGCACGAGAATGCCGGTGAGCATCTTGATCGTCGTGGACTTGCCGGCGCCGTTGGGCCCGATGTAGCCCACCAGTTCGCCGGGCTCCAGTGAGAAGCTCACGTCGCCGACCGCAACGCGCTCGTCGTACCCGCGCGAGAAAAGGGAGCGCAACGCGCCGAGCGGTCCCGGCGTGCGCTTCGTCGTTCGAAAGACCTTGCGCAGGTCGCGCGCTTCTACGATCGGCAGGAAGCGGTCATTCGCCGCTGCGTATTCCTTCCCCGGTGATCGTGACGATCTCGAACGAGTACGGAACCGGCGCTCTGGCGATCGCGCAGCGCGTCGCCCACGATTTGGGCTACGATTACGTCGACGAACAGCTGCCGGTCGTGGTGGCCAAACGCCTGAGCATCACGCCGGAGGCGGTGGACGCCAGCGAAGATTCGCTGCGAACGCTGGGAGAGCGTCTGCTCGACGGGCTCGAACGCGCGACGCCGGAGCTGGCGGCCGAGTCCGCGGCGGTGCCGCTCGACGAAGAGCTGCTCTCGGCCGTGCGCGATGCGGTGCGCGAGTATGCGGCCAAGGGTGACTGCGTGATCGTCGGCCGCGGCGCGTTCGCGATCCTCGGCGCACGGCCCGACGTGCTGCGCGTGTTCATGCACGCCCCGCGCGAGTGGCGGATCCGCCACGTCGTCGAGACGACGCACGTCGCTAGGGGGGTGGCGGAAGCCGAGCTCGATCGCGTCAACCGCGCGCGTGCCGCCTACATCCGCCAGTGGTACGGGCTGGCCTTCGGCGACGCCCGCAACTACGATCTCTGCCTCGATACGGCATCGCTCGATGCCGCCGCGATCGCGGGGGCGATCGTCGCCGCCGTGCGGCGGCACCCGTGAAGATCTATGCCTCCCTGCGCTTTCGCGACTTCCGCCTGCTTTGGATCGGCCTGCTCGTCTCCAACCTCGGTACGTGGATGCAGTTCACCGCGATGGGTTTTTTCGTGGCGCGCATGGCCGGCACGGCGCACCAGGCATCGCTGGATCTCGGTCTCCTCGGCGCGGCGCGGGCCGTGCCCGTGCTGCTGCTCTCCCCGGTTGCCGGCGTCGTGGCCGACCGGCTCCCACGGCGCCGGGTGCTGCTGGTCACGAACGTCACGATGGCTTTTGCCGCGCTGCTGCTCGCGCTGCTCGCCGGTGCGCACGCGCTCGGCCTTCTCGGGTTGGTGCTCATCTCGGCGTTGAACTCCGCGGCCAACGCCTTCGACTCGCCGACGCGCCAGAGCTGGGTGCCGATGCTCGTCGACCGCCCCTACATCGGCAACGCCGTCGGGATCAACTCGGTCGCTTTCAACGCACCGGCCGTCATCGGTCCGGCGTTCGCCGGTCTGCTGATCGTCTGGATCGGCGTCTCGGGAGCGTTCTACTTCAACGCGGCGGCAACGCTGGCGGTGGTCGTTGCCGTGCTGATGATGAAGCCGTCACCGCCCACGTCGCAGCGCCGTGAGCCGCCGCTGCGCGCGATGCTCCAAGGCATCGCGTTCCTCGTCGGCCATCCGGCGCTGCGGTGGATTCTGCTCGCGCAGTTCGTGACGGCGATCTTGATTCGTCCGTACAGCCAGCTGATGGCGGCGTTCGCGGTGAACCTCTTGCACGCCGGCGCGCGCGGTTTGGGCTGGGCGGTTTCGGCGATCGGCGTCGGCGGGTTCGGCGGCGCGCTGCTGACGGCGTACTTCGCGCAGCGCGAACGCCGTTCGCGCTTCTGGCTGCAATCGTCGCTGCTGATGTCGTGCGGCGTGCTGCTGCTCGGCTTCGTTCCGTCTCTCCGGCTCGCCGTCGTCGTGCTTTTCGGCATCGGCGTCGGGACGATGGCGATGATGGGAGCGACCAACACGCTGATTCAGATGCTCTCGCCCGACGACGTTCGCGGGCGCGCGCTTTCCGTTTATACGATGATCGCGATCGGCATCGTGCCGCTGGGCTCGCTGGTCGATGGTGCCGTGGGCGCCGTGGTGGGCCTGCGCGAAACGTTCGTGGTTGCGGGGGCGATCTGCGTGGCGCTCTTCGTGGGCATCTGGCTGCTCGCGCCGGCCGTGCGCACGGTATGACCCTGAGGAACCTGTAGGCTCCTAAAAAAAAAGCGAGCCGCTTTAGGCGACTCGCTTTAAGCGGACTTCGAAGGTTCTAGGGTTAGGCGGCCTTCTTGCGGCGAACGCGCTTGCGGACTACCTTGCGGGCCACTTTCTTACGAACGGCCTTACGGGCAACCTTTCGGCGAACGGCCTTGCGCGCTACCTTGCGGCGGACCTTCTTGCGAACGATCTTGCGCGCTACCTTGCGGCGAACCGCCTTGCGTGCTACTTTGCGGCGGACCTTCTTGCGAACGATCTTGCGCGCAACTGCACGACGAACCGCCTTGCGAGCGATCTTGCGTCGTACCTTCTTGCGTACCGCTTTACGAACCAACGCTCCGACGACCGCTTTTTTCACGGCCGCCTTGCGAGCGGCTTTTCGAACTGCCATTGTTGGTACGAATCATCCTTTCTCTGGTCACCAAGCGACCAGGGGTATTGCCCTCCTTATACCGTATTGCGAGCGTCAATGCAAGTTTTGACCGACGACGGCGCGCGCGTAGCAGCTGTCGTAAACGGACGAGAACGCCGCAACGCAGTCGTTTTGATCCATGGATTTCCGTTCTCGTCGACCATCTTCGACGCGCAGGCGCAAGCTCTGGACGGCGAGTTTTGCGTGGTTCGTCCCGATCTGCGCGGCGCCGGAAAATCGAGCGCAACGGATGGTCCGTACCTGATGGAGGCGCTCGCCGCGGACGTCGCGCTGCTGCTCGACGCTCTCGGCATCGAGCGCGCGTCGGTGGCCGGACACTCGCTGGGCGGGTACGTCGCGCTTGCCTTCGCGCGCATGTTCACCGAGCGCGTGGAGCGTCTCGCGCTGGTTTCGAGCCGGCTGCGGGCGGACACGCCGCAGGAAGCACAGGCGCGCTGGGAACTGGCAGACCGCGTCAACGCGGCGCACAGCATCGAACCCGCGGTGCAAGCGTATCTGCCGCGTCTGCTCGCGGCGCAAACGCTAAAGAACTGCGAAGAAATCGCCGAAAAAGCCTATGAGATCGCGCGCGGCAATAATTTTGCCGGCGCGGCTGCAACGCTTCGCGGCATGGCGTTGCGCGCGCCGTCCGACGACATCGCCGAAGATCTCGACGTGCCGGTTCTCGTGGTCGCCGGCGCCTGCGACGGCGTTCTCCCGCTGGAGGAAGCCGCCGGCGACGCCCGGCGATTCCCGCGCGCAGAGCTCGTCGTCTGCGGGCGCAGCGGGCACCTCGCAGTCATGGAAGAGCCGCAACGCGTCAGCGACGCGCTCCGGTCGTGGTTGGCGAGAGCCGTCAGCGAATGACGGGGTAGTTCGTGCGGCGCCGGATGAGGTTGTAGAGGAAGAAGCCGCCGAAGATCACGGCCGCGATCAGCGCCGCCACGAAGACGACCTTGAGCAGGAAGGCCGCGACGACGAGCGCGACCAGGGCGACCGCCACGACGACGGTGATCCGCAGAAAAAACGCGAGTGTCGGGTTCACGCCTCTATCTACCACCCGCCCAGGCTCTGGGTTTCATAGCAGTCCGAGTCGCTCGAGCGCGAGGTACCCCGCCGCGATGGACGCGCCGGCGTCGATCGTGCCGTCGGCGAGCATCTCGCGGAATCGCTCGACTCCTGCCAGCTCGACTTCGAGGTGCTCGGTGGGGTCGAGCATGGGCTCGCGCGTCTTGCGGGCCCGAAGCCCTATATAAACGTAGGCGCGCGCGGTCGAGCGCACCGGCTCCGGAAGGTACTGCGCGGCCGGCTCGCAGCTCTCCACCTCGTACCCCGTCTCCTCGGCCAGCTCGCGCAGCGCGCATTCCAGGGGCTCCTCGCCGTCGTCGCGCATTCCGGCGGGCAGCTCGAGATGGATCGCGTCGGACCCGTAGCGATACTGACGCACCAAAATAACCTGCCGCTCGACGGTCAGCGCGAAGATCGTTACGAAGCCCGCCGACTCGCGAACGTAATAGTTGGGGACGATCGTGCCGTCGGGCAGCTCGACTTCGTCCACGCGCAAGCGCATGAACGGCGACTGCACGAGATAACTCGAGGCCAGCACCCGCCACCGAGGCTTCTCCATAGCTCTGCGAATCTATCGACGAAGCGTTTACCCCTTCTTTCACGAAGACGGCCGCATGGCAGAGAAGATCGTCGTCGTCGGCGGCGGAACGATGGGCGCCGGCATCGCGCTGGTCGCGGCGAAGGCGGGCTTCGACGTGGAGATCGTCGAGCCGGACCAAGGCGCGCGCGACCGCGCGGCAGCCGCGTACGAACGCGACGCGCAGCGCTCCGGCGACTCGTCGAGCTCGCGCCGCATCGTCTGGAAATATGCCCTCGAACGCAGCGACGCCGTGCTCGCGATCGAAGCCGTCCCCGAGCGTTTCGATCTCAAACGCCAAGTGTTCGCGCAGCTCGACGAGGCGTTGCCGGCATCCGCACTGCTTGCCACCAACACGTCGTCCTTCTCGGTGGCCGAGCTGGCCGATGAAGTCGCCGATCCGCGCCGCGTGGTCGGCATGCATTTCTTCAATCCGCCGCAGCGCATGCAGCTCGTCGAGGTCGTCGCGACGGAGCGGACCGGTGACGCGGAGCTGGAGAGCGCGCTGCTCATCGTCGAGCGACTGGGTAAGCGCGGCATTATCGCCGCCGATACGCCAGGGTTCATCGTCAATCGCGTCGCGCGGCCGTACTACCTGCAGTCGCTGCGCGCGCTCGAGCTGGGCGTCGCGAGCGCGCAGGAGCTCGACGCGCTCGCGCGCGGCGTAGGTTTTCGCATGGGGCCGTTCGAGCTGATGGATCTGATCGGTCTCGACGTCAATCTCGCAACGAGCGACTCGGTTTACGAACGCACGCTTGCCGGGCGATTCGAGCCGGTGGAGCTGCAGCGGCGCATGGTCGCGCAGGGGCGTCTTGGCCGAAAGACCGGGGCGGGCTTCTACGAATACCGTGACGGCAACGCCGAGCGCCTGCAGCTGACCGTGCCGCCGAGTCCGGGCATCGACGAAGAAGAGGTCGTCGGATTGATCGGCTACGGCAGCCGCGCCGACGAGATGGCGGAGATGCTGGCGCAGAGTTACCGCGTCATCGCGCGCGTCGAGACCGACGACCGCCTTGCCGAGCTCCCGGCGGAGGCAACGATCCTCATCGACGCAAGCGACGGCGCCGCCGATCGCAGCGAGGTCCTCGCACAGCTCGACGCCTCGTACGGGCCCGAATGCGTCATCATCGCCGACGCCTACGCGAGCGATCTGACCGCGTGCGCCGCGCGCTTGCGCCATCCGGAGCGTCTGGCCGGCTACGGCGTGCTAGGCCTGCTCTCGTCGCAAGCGACGATCGAGCTCGTCAACCTCGAGGCCGCATCCGACGACACGCTCGAGCTGGCGCAGGACATCTTTGCCGGCCTCGGACGCGCCTCGGTATTGGTCGAAGACGTGCCCGGTCTCTTTCTCGGGCGTACCGTCGGTTCGATCGTCAACGAGGCGATGATCGCCGTCGCCGAAGACGTCGCTTCCGCCGAAGACGTCGACGAAGCCATGATGCTCGGTGCGAACTATCCGATCGGCCCCGTCGCGTGGGGCAGGGAGATCGGCGGCGCGCGCCTGCGCCGCATTCTCAAACGTTTGGCCGATGCCGATGGAGAAGCGTACGCGCCGCATCGTGCGCTCTGGGTACTCGATGTGGAAGAGGCGGCGGAAGCGCCGCCCGAGGAGGTCCCGCAGTGAGCCGCGAGGTGTGGGTGATCGACGCCGTGCGCACGCCGATCTGCCGCCATAATGGAAACCTGTCGGCCGTGCGCCCCGACGACCTCGCGGCGGTGGCGCTCCGGGCGATCGTCGATCGCACCGGCGTAGCGCCCGAGGCCATCGACGACGTGTACCTCGGCGACGCGAATCAGAGCGGCGAGGATAACCGCAACGTCGCGCGCATGGCGGTGCTGCTGGCAGACCTACCTATCTCGGTGCCCGGCACGACGGTCAACCGCCTCTGCGGTTCGAGCCTGCAGGCGATCAACTCGGCTGCGCAGGCGATCGCGTTCGGCGAATGCGACATCGCGATCGCGGGCGGCGTCGAGTCGATGACGCGGGCGCCGTACGTGCTGCCCAAGAGCGATGCCCCGTTCGGGCGCGGCCAGCAGCTGTTCGACACCGTGCTCGGATGGCGGATGATCAATCCGAAGATGCCGGCCGAACATACCGTATCGCTGGGCGAGACGGCGGAGAACGTCGCCGATCGCTACGGCATCTCGCGAGAGGAGCAAGACCGCTTCGCGTACGACTCGCAGATGAAGTGCAAGGACGCGCTCGAGCGCGGCGCCTTCGATGGCGAGTTGGTTCCGGTCGTCGTCGAAGGGCGCAGTCCGATGACCGTCGACCGCGACGAGCATCCGCGCCCGATGACGACGCTCGAGGCGCTCGCCAAGCTCAAGCCGGCGTTCCGCCCCAACGGAACCGTAACCGCCGGTAACTCGTCGGGCATCAACGACGGCGCGGCGGCGTTGTTGCTCTGCGAAGCGGAGACCGCGCGCGGCCTGGGTCTGCGTCCCGTCGCGCGCTTCGTCGCGTGTGCCAGCGCGGGCGTCGCGCCCAACGTGATGGGGCTTGGCCCGATTCCTGCCACGCGCAAAGCGTTGGCGCACGCGAAGTTGCGCGTCGACCAGCTCGACCTCATCGAGCTCAACGAAGCGTTCGCAGCGCAGGCCATCGCTTGCATGCGCGAGCTGGCCTTCGACCCGCAACGCACCAACGTCAATGGCGGGGCGATCGCACTGGGGCATCCGCTCGGGGCGAGCGGGGCGCGCATCGCGACGACGCTGCTGCACGAGATGGGCCGGCGCGGTTCCCGCTACGGGCTGGCGACGATGTGCATCGGCGTCGGCCAGGGGATTGCAACGGTTTTCGAGGCCGTCGGGTAGAAGGCAAATGTAATGACGACTACCCCGACCCTCACCAAGACGCAACTCCTCATCGGCGGCACGTGGCGCGACGCGACGGACGGAAGCACGTATGAGGTGCGCAACCCCGCTACGGGCGCCAAGCTTGCGGACGTTGCGAACGCGACGCGCGAAGATCTCGACGCTGCGGTCGGCGCCGCGCGTCGCGCGTTCGACGCCGGCAAATGGCCGACGATGGCTGCGTCTCGACGCGCGAAGATCGTTTACAAGCTCTCACAGCTGATCGCCGAGCGCGCCGAAGAACTATCGCTGCTCGAGGTTCGCAACAACGGCAAGACCATCGGCACCGCGCGCGGTGAGCTGGGCGCCATCGTCAACACGTTCGAGTTCTACGCCGGCGCTGCGACGAAGAATTACGGCGACACGATGCCGCCGCCGCTGCCGACCTATCTGGCCGGCACGGTGCGCGAGCCCGTCGGCGTCGTCGGCGCGATCGTCCCGTGGAACTTTCCTCTGCTGCTCGCGTCGTGGAAGGTCGCGCCGGCGCTCGCTGCAGGCTGCACGATCGTGCTCAAGCCCGCAAACAGCACGCCGCTGACCGCGATCGAGTTGGGAAAACTGGCACTCGAGGCGGGCGTGCCCGAAGGCGTGCTCAACGTCGTCACCGGAACGCAGGGCGGGCTGGGCAGTTGGCTCGTGGAGCATCCCGGCGTCGACAAAATTGCCTTCACCGGTTCGACCGCCACCGGAAAGAGCGTGGCGGCTTCGGCCGCGCGCACCCTCAAGCGCGTAACGCTGGAGCTGGGCGGCAAATCGCCGTCGGTCATCTTCGACGACGCCGATATCGACGCGGCCGTCGCCGGCGCGCTCTACGGCGTGTATTACAATGCGGGCCAGTGCTGCGAAGCGCGCTCGCGCATTCTGCTGCACTCGACCATCTTCGATCGCTTCGCGAGCGCGTTCGTCGAGAAAGCGCGACGGTTACGCGTGGGCGACCCCGAAGACGCGCAGACGCAGATTGGAGCGATCACTACGGCCGAGCAGTTCGGCAAGATTCGCCAGTATTGTGAGACGGGCGCCGAGGGAGCGCGTACGCTTCTGGGCGGCAGCGCACCCGATCTCGGCGAGCGTTTCTCGTCGGGAATGTTCTGGAGTCCCACGGCATACGAAGCGCTCAACGATCACCGCATCGCCCGCGAGGAGATTTTCGGACCGGTCGCGGTGCTCGTGCGATTCGACGATGAAGCGCAAGCGATTGCCATGGCCAACGACAGCGAGTACGGGCTTGCGGCCAGCGTTTGGTCGAACAATATCGGGCGCGCAAACCGCGTGGCGCGGGCGATTCGCGCCGGCTCGGTTGCGATCAACACGCCGTACTCGGTTTTTCCGGGCGTTCCGTTCGGCGGATACAAGGCCTCGGGCTACGGGCGCGAACTGGGAATGGAGACGATGCGCCTCTACAGCGAAACCAAGAGCGTGCTCACCTTCATCGGTGAGAAACCCATGGACCCATTTCGGGTATAGCGAGGCATGGTGGAGTCTTTCAAGATCGGTGGCCGATACAGTACGACTTACGGCACTCTGTGGAAGGACGGGACCTATTTTCCGCGAGGCACGGAAGTCAGCGTCGTCGGATTGCACCTCGACCAAGGGTTCTGCGTCCGTTTCCCCGCGACGCTCGACGGCGAACCGCTCGAGACGTGGGAGGATTGGAGCGAGGTTGATTTTCTCGCGGAGGGAGGGACGATCGAGCCGCCGCAGCGGCCTCTCTCGCGCGCGGTCTTAGCCGAAGCGCGCGACGTGCTCTCCGATGCGGAAGACGGCTGTCACCTGCATCTCAACGAAGACGAGTAAGTCTGTTCTCTCATCCTGACTAAGGCCCGGTTCCGAGAACGATTTTGCTGCTTTGCCAGATCACCCAGTTGCCGCACAACGACGACGTGACCCCCGAACCGAAGTGCGCGACCCAGCAGTAGGTCTTGTTCACGTTGAGGTGTGTGAAGCGCACCAGCCCCTTCATGCCCGTATCCTTCGTCTGAAAGGGCTTTCCGGGGCGCGGGCTGCCGACGTTGGCGGGCGTTGAGGCGGCGACCGGGATGTTCGGCTGCGGAGTCCCGTTGATCGTCACCTGGATCGTGGCGAGATGAACGTTGGGGTTCGGCGACGGCGACCCGGCTGGCCCCGACGGCACGCTCGAGGTCCCGCTGCTGTGACAAGCGGCGACGGCCAGCGCGGCAAGAACCAGAGCGATCATCAGGCGTTTTGGCATGGGCGCGACGCTTCGACACCCTAGCGTTCTCCCCC
The DNA here is from genome assembly GCA_963844705.1 of Vulcanimicrobiota bacterium. Taxonomy (GTDB): domain Bacteria; phylum Vulcanimicrobiota; class Vulcanimicrobiia; order Vulcanimicrobiales; family Vulcanimicrobiaceae; genus Cybelea. Next base: position 378,477 of record CAWJPI010000002.1, read on the forward strand.
GTTGCCCGCGTCGGCACAAAGATGAAAGTATCGTTGCGATTTTTTCTCGATCGCGGCGTAGTATTCGCGAAAGAGGGCCGCGGCTGTCGTTCCGGGCCAATGGGCGGGCAGGAGCTCGCTGGGCAAGCCGGGGTCGACATAAGCAAACTTGCGGTAATCGTGGACCAGCCAGAGCCGTTCGACGAGCGCCGCTTCATCGCTGAGGGAGCCGCGCTCGATCTCGCGCTCGAAGCGCTCCCGATAACGCTCGACGAACTGCGCGTAGGCCGCGGCGATGGCGGCGACGTCCCAGCAACGGTCGAGCAGCTCGCGATCGCTCAGCGGACCGCTGTACTGCGCAGTAAAGAGGTTGATCGCCTCGAGGGTCGCGGTCGCGCGCGCGGCCTCGCGTGCGGGCTCGAGCGTATCGGACGGAGAGATCCACGTCGTGGGGGAGAGCTGGGCCCAGCCCAGTGCCGCTAGCTCGGAGCGCAGGCGTTCGCGTCCGGCACGGTTTGCCTCCCCGATGGCGTAGCTCAAGAGGCGCCAGCGGCCGTCCCACTCGATGACGGGGCCGTAGATGCGAGGGCTCAGCTCCTCGATGCGTCGCCGGCCGCGTGGCGTGACCGCGTAGAATGCCCGGTTGCCCGCACGCCGGGAGAAGAGCCAGCCCTGTCGGGTCATCCGCGAAACCGCTTGCCGCACGGCCTGACTCGAGACGCCGAAGGAGCCCATGATCCGGATCAGCGCGCCGATCCAGAGGGACCCGTCGGGACGCAGCCGGTGGACCATGTCGCCGTAGAGCGTAAAGATGAAGGAGTTGGGCCGAGTAATCGGCCGCTGGGCGTCCGGACCGGTCATCCTGAGCGCAGTCGAAGGATCTATTGGAGCTTGACACCTCCTCGTCGGGGTCGTAGTATGACGGTATTCTCGCCGTCCGAGAAAAATCCGTTATATCTGAAGGGTACCCATGAATCGCATATCGACCTTTGACGACTGGATTAGCATGCTCGACGATTGGAGGCGCGACATCGGTCTCGACCGCGAGCTCGTCGACCGCTTCATGCCGGGCTACCATTTCGAGGCCAAATACGGCGAGCTGCCGACCCCCGAGATCTACTTCGGCGATTTCAAGGGCGACCGGCGTTGGGAGCGCGTGCGCGAGATTCCCGATCAGCGGATGCGCGACGCCGTGCTCAATATGGTCGTCTATCAAGGCGACACGGAGTTTGCCTCCAACGAGCAGCAGCGCTTCCTCGTGAACAACGCCCCGAGTGAGTACGATCTCGCTTCGCTCGTGCGCATCATGGTCGAAGAGACCCGCCACGGTTATCAGATGTGCCACCTGATGGTCGAGCACTTCGGCAGCGAAGGAAAGATCGAGGCGCAGAAGATGCTCGAGCGGCGCGCCTTCGGCAAGAAAAATCGTCTGCTCCACGCCTTCAACGAAGACGTCACCCACTGGCTCGACTTCTTCGCCTACACCAATTTCATGGATCGCGACGGCAAGTTCCAGCTGTCGATGCTCGCGCACTCCAGCTTTGCGCCGCTCGCGGCCTCGATGGGGCCGATGCTGCGCGAGGAGGCGTTTCACATGGGCACCGGCATCACGGGCCTGCGGCGCATCGCGAAGGCCGGCGTGATTCCCGTCGAGATCCAGCAGAAATATTACAACAAGTGGATTTCCGGATCGCTCGATCTCTTCGGCACCGATCACTCGGGTTCGGCGCAGTGGGCGTACACCTGGGGCATCAAAGGACGCGTAGACGAGGACAAGACCACCGACGGCGTCGACAAGGAGCACCTCAACGAACGCGCGCGCAGCCAGTTTCACGAAGAGATTACGGCGACGGTCGCCCGCGTGAACGAGGTGAATTCCAGCGAAACCAAGTTCTACGTGCCCGACATGAAGTTCAACCGCTCGATCGGCGATTACGCCGGGCAGCGCTACGGCGTTGACGGCCGCAAACTCACCGAGGCGGAGTGGCAGGCGCAGGTGCCGGCCGTGCTTCCCACGGTCGATGACGAAGCCAAGCTCAAAGAATACTTCAAAGATCCGAACTGGATCGCACCCAAAGGAAAACTTTCATGAGTACGACCGTCAACGAGGCCCCGCAGAAGACCCCTTTTGGGCGCGAAGCCCGCGCGCTCGACACCAAGCGCGTCATCAACTATTGGAAAGACGGCCACGTTGGGTTCGTCGAAATGGACGATCCCCCGGCGAACACCTACACGCACGAGATGATGCGCCAGCTCGACGAAGCAATTCTCGACGCGCGCTTCGATACCGACGTCGAAGTGATCGTGCTCACCGGCAAGGGCGAGAAATTCTTCTCGGCGGGCGCCAATATCGGCATGCTCAATCAGGTCACGCCGGAGTTCAAGTACATGTTCTGTCTGCACGCCAACGAGACGCTCTCGCGCCTCGAGCAGACACCGAAGCTGGTGATCGCCGCGCTCAACGGGCACTGCGTCGGCGGCGGCCTCGAGATCGCGATGGCCGCGGACATTCGCATCGGCCGCAAGGACGCGGGCAAGATCGGTCTCCCCGAAGTCGCGCTCGGCGTGCTTCCCGGAACCGGCGGCACGCAGCGCCTGGCGCGCTTGGTCGGCAAATCGCGCGCGATCGAGATGATGGCCACCGGCAAGACCGTCAGCTTCGAACAGGCGATGGACTGGGGCATGATCGGCGACCTCTACGAAGGCAGCGCCGCCGAATTCCGCGAGCAGATCACCGACTACGCCAAACAGTTTTGCTCGCCCAACAAGGCGCCGATGGCGGTCGGCCACATCAAGCGAAGCGTGCAGACGGGAGCCGAGCTCCCGCTCAACGATGCGCTGGCGCTCGAACGCGAACTGCAGTCGCTGCTGTTCAAGAGCGAGGATGCCAAAGAAGGCCTAGCCGCCTACAACGAAAAACGCGTAGCCCGCTTCAAAAATAAGTAGAACCGTTACGCGATCGTTAAAACGAGCTTTCCGTTGACGGAGCCATGCTTGCTTTCGTCGAGAGCGTCGGCGGCTTGCGCTAGGCTCCGTTCGCCGGCGAGGATCACGCGAATGCGTCCCTGTTCGAGCATCTTCGCCAGCTCGCGCAGCCCCGCGTGGGACGACTGCGGCGTGCTCTTCGCTACCAGGTTGATCGCCGTAGCGTCGCGCTTCGCGAACCAATCGACGTCGGTGGCGCCGATCGTGGAGACGATGCGGCCGCCCTTTCGCAGAAGTTCGGCCGTGCGTTTTATCGCGTCGGCGTCGTCGACGAGGTCGAGGACCGCGTCGACGCCGCTTGCGTGCGCGGCGCCGACCTTCTGCACGACGTCGTCGCGGTCGAAGGCAACGTATTCGTCGACCCCGAGCGAACGGGCCAGTTGCTCGCTGGACGCACGCCCGCTGCCGATCACGCGCGCGGCTCGATCGCGCGCGATCTGCGCGGCGAAGCCGCCCACGCCGCCCGTAACGCCGAGAATCAGCACCGTCGTTCCGCTACCAACCGCAAGCGCATCTATTGAGGCGAGCGCGGTAAGTCCGGCTGTGGGCAACGCCGCGGCATCGGCGTCGCCCACGTCGTCGGGAATCTTGGCGATCGGCTGGAGGTGGTCGTCTTCGGGAACGACGGTGTACTCCGCATAGGCACCGTGGTCGGAAGCAACTCCAAAGAGACGCTCGCCTTCGCGATACTTCGTGACGCGATCGCCCGTGGCGCTCACGACGCCGGCGAAATCCTGACCCAGCACGAACGGCAGCGGGTGGTTGTAAACGTCGCGCCACTTCCAATCGAGCGGATTGACGCCCGCGGCGGTCACACGCACGAGAATCTCTTGAGGTCCCGGGACCGGCACCGGGATATCCTTAAGAGCACCACGGTCGCCCCGGTGCTCTACTACCGCAGCTTTCATAGGCGGCTTCTTTCCTTCATTACGGACGTTGAAACGGGCTGGTCCCTCGGTCCCCGTCCCTCGACTGCGCTTGGGATGACCGTGGGCGCTCCGGGTGACCGTGGGCGCTCGGGATGACAAAGGGAGGCGGCTCCCTAAGAGGCTTTCTCATGGAGATATCGCGCAGCGGAGAGGCGCCGTGGTAGCCGCTTTCATTTTGATGAACGTCGAGAGGACGCGGCTGCGCACCATCGCCGACGATCTGCTGGCCATCGACGGCGTTGCCGAAGTGTACTCGGTGGCCGGCCCGTACGACCTCATCGCGATCGCGCGCGTCAAACAGCACGAGCAGCTCAACGACCTGGTTACCGAGCAAGTGGCGGCGCTCGACGGCATCATCAGTACGGAGACGCTCATCGCGTTCCGCTCGTTCTCGAAGAAAGATCTCGGCCTGCTCTGGGACATCGGCGAGTAACTAGGGCAGTTCGACGCGGTAGAGGCTTGCGGCGTCGATCGTGACGCGCTGCGGCCGCCCTCCCGCATAAGCGTCGAAGCGCACCACCGAGGATCCCAACGCGAAGTTGCCGTTGGGAAGCGGTCGCAGCGTGTCGAGGCCGTCGAACGTCAGGCGGCTCTTCACGATCACCACGCGCGAGACGTCCGGCGAGCCGAAGAACGTGTTTTCGTAACGCCCCGCCAAGGCGTCCCACTTCGCGGGATGGGGAAACGTGCGCGGCCCGCGGTAGCGTTCGTTTGCGTACCACTGCGGGCCATAATTCATCTCCACTACCTTGCCGGCGGCATCGCGGCCGAACGCGAGCAGGTAGATCGCAAACCGCGGATCGTTCGACCCAGAAGACGTCGGGCGCGCGCGAATACAGCTGGCCCCTGCGCGAACCATCGGTGAAGTAGAGGCGGTCGTTCTCGGCGGTCACGCGCAGCGACGAACCGCTCGGTCCGCTGTAGACGCCTTGGTACTCGGCGCCCCGCGCGACGCGGGCCGGATCCGGAGGCGACGGCGGCGCAGGCAGCGGCTGGCCGAGACTCTGCGCGCGCAGTGCCCGCATCGCGTAGAGCACGATCGCGCACGGATGAAGCGGGGCTTCGACCAGATTCGCAAACGCGATCACGCCGAAACCGCGCGTGAGATTCATCTGCATGCACGCGGTGTAGCCCGAGATGCCGCCCGTGTGCCCGATCAAATGGTCGCCGTTCTCGTCGAAGACCGAGACGCCGTAACCGTACTGCCGATAGAACGCGGGCGCCTCATCGAGCACGGCGCCGGCCGATCCGGCCGGCTTGCCGTTTTTGTAGCGGTCGGCGCGCGTCATCGCCGCAAACGTCGCCGGTGAGAGGAGGCGTACGCCATCTGCGGTCTTGCCGCCGTTGAGGTAGAACCGCATGTAACGCGCCATGTCCTCGGGCGTCGAAAGCACCGAGCCGGCCGGGTCGACGAAGTCGAGCGGCGCCGCCGGAACGAGCGCGGGGCTCAGCGGCGGCGGCCGGTCGTTGTCGCGGAACTGATAGCCGACCGCGGCGTTGCCCATGATCTCAGGCGTGAAGACCGGCGAGCTTGCCGTCATGCCGATCGGCGTGAGCACGCGCGATTGCAGCGAATCGGGCCAGGTGCGCCCGTCGACCGTAGCCAGGATTGCGCCCGCCGTCGCGAAGCCATCGTTCGAATACGACCACGCCGTCGCCGGCGGGAAGAGCGTCTGGGCGTTGCGCAGCGTCCAAATGTCGTACACGTAGCCCGGCTCGGCGGCAAAGTCGTCGGGAATGCCGGCGGTGTGCGAGAGCAGCTCGCGCACGAGTATCGGTCCCATGGCGCGAATCGCAAACCAAGGGAGATAGCGCTTCACCGGAGCGTCGAGGTCCACGCGCCCCGCGTCGACGAGTTGCAATAGCGCCAGCGCGGTCATCGACTTCGTGATCGAACCAATTGCAAAGCGCGTCTGCGGCGTCACCCGAGCCTGCGACTCGCGATCGGCGTAGCCCAGCGCGATCACGCGCAGCGTCCCGTTGCGATCGGTGATCGCGACGGAGAGCCCAGGCGTGCCCTGTTCGGCCATCGCGCGCGGAGCGAACGCCGAGATTGCATCGAGCGCGTCGCTGGTCGTCGGCGCCGTCGCCGCGGCCCCCGGAGCGATCTGGCAGAGCGACGCGAGCGCAGCGAGACTTAGCGTGCGTAGGAGAGGTGATAGCCGGCACATGTGGCATCATCTCGACGCTCGAAGCGCCCGCTTCCTTCCGAAAGGCTGCTCGGTGGTTCCGAGGAGCCCGCGCCGCGAGCGTGAAACGCTGGCGGCGAAGCGAGGGTTTTGCACGATATCATGGCACGAATTTATGAGAATCTCGCCGAGACGTTCGGCAATACGCCTTTGGTGAAGATCCCACGGCTCAACGAGGGCATCGGCGGCACGGTGCTCGTGAAGATGGAGTCGTTCAATCCCGCGGGATCGGTGAAGGATCGCATCGGCATCGCAATGATCGAGACCGCCGAGCGCGATGGCCGTCTTCTTCCCGGAATGACGATCCTCGAACCCACCAGCGGCAACACCGGCATCGCGCTGGCCTTCGTGGCCGCGGCAAAGGGCTACCCGATCATCCTCGTGATGCCCGATACGATGACGATCGAGCGGCGCAGCCTGCTCAAGGCGTACGGCGCACAGGTGGTGCTGACGCCGGGCGCGGAGGGCATGCCCGGCGCGTTGCGCCGCGCAGGAGAGATCGCGGCGAGCGCGCCCGGCAAGTACTTCATGCCGCAGCAGTTCGAGAATCCGGCCAACCCGGAGATTCACCGGCGCACGACGGCCGAAGAGATCTGGCGCGACACCGACGGCACCGTCGATGCCGTCGTATCGGCGGTGGGCACCGGCGGCACGATCACCGGAGTCGGCGAGGTGCTGCGCGAGCGCAAACCCGCCGTGACGATCGTCGCCGTCGAACCCGAGGGTTCGCCGGTCCTCTCGGGCGGCAAACCTGGTCCGCACAAGATCCAGGGCACCGGCGCCGGCTTCGTTCCAAAAGTGCTCGATACCGGAGTCTACTCCGAGGTGATCCGCGTCAGCGACGCCGACGCGATCGCGACGGCGCGCCGCTTGGCGCGCGAGGAGGGCATGCTCGTCGGCATCTCCGCCGGTGCCAACGTGTGGGCCGCACTGCAGGTTGCGAGCCGTCCGGAGATGCGCGGGAAGAACGTGGTGACGTTCGGCTGCGATACCGGAGAGCGGTATCTGAGCAATCCGGTCTTCGCCGAACAGGAAGCGACGATCGTCGAACCCGCACTCGTTTGACTGACGAGCTGTACGTCAACGTAACTCGCGGCGATTACGTCGAATCGGTGCATCGGGTTGCGGCGTGCGCGGTCAACGCGCGCGGCAACGTGCTCGAGTCGGCCGGCGACGTCGAGTCGCCGGTCTTCCTGCGTTCGGCCGCCAAGCCGTTCATCGCTGCTGCGGCCATCGAGGCCAGCGTGCACGAACGGTTTGGCCTCGAAGCGCGCGAGATCGCGGTGATGGCGGCCTCACATACCGGGGAACCGTTCCACGTGGATGCGGTGCGCTCGATTCTGCGCAAGATCGGTTTGGATTCGTCGGCGCTCCAATGCGGCGTGCATCCGCCCTACGACGAAGCGGCGGCGAAAGCGCTGATCGCGGCCGGGGAAGGGCCGACGGTGCTGCACAACAACTGCTCCGGCAAGCACGCCGGCATCTTGGCGCTCGCGCTGGCGATCGGTGCCGGCACCTCGACGTATTTGAGCGCCGATAATCCCGCCCAGCGGCGCATCTTGGCGCTGTGCGCGCGCGTCTCCGACGACGACCCCGACACCTGGCCCGTCGCGACCGACGGTTGCGGCATTCCCGTCTACGCCACCGCGTTGCGCAAGGCGGCGATCTCCTTCGCGCGGCTCGCGACGCTCGACGGAATCGCCGACGACGACGCGAAGGCGCTGCGCGTGGTGCGCGACGCGATGCGGGCGCATCCGGAGTACGTCGCCGGCACGTCGCAGTTCGACACCGATCTGATGATCGCGGGGGGAGGGAACCTCGTTTCGAAGTCCGGCGCGGAAGGCGTGGCGGCGGTCGGCGCGATCGCGCAGGGCTACGGCTTCGCCGCCAAGGCGCTCGACGGCGCAACGCGCGCGCGGGGGCCGTCGACGATCGCCGCGCTGACGCGCCTGGGGATGCTCGACGCGGAAAAGGCTGCCCAACTCGTTCGCTTCGCCCGCCCGCCAGTGTATAATCGGGCCGGAAAGCGCGTGGGAGAGATCGTGAGCCGGGATCGTGTCTGAATATTTGCGCCTGCTGCGCGAGCGGGCGTTGATCTTCGACGGCGCCATGGGTACGCAGCTCATGGCGCTCGAACTATCCGCCGCCGATTTCGGCGGCGCTGCGCGGCACGGTTGCAACGAAGTGCTCGTGCTCACGCGGCCCGACGTAATCCGCTCGATCCACGAGTCGTACTTGAGCGCCGGAGCCGACGTGGTCGAGACCGATTCGTTCACCGCTTCGCGTATCAAGCTCGACGAGTACGGTTTGGGCGAGAGCACGCGGGAGATCAACTTCGCCGCGGCGAGGATCGCGCGGGAAGCGTGCGACAAATTCTCGACGCGGCAGCGCCCCCGTTTCGTCGCCGGCTCGATGGGGCCGACCGGCATGCTGATCTCGTCCTCCGACCCCACGCTCTCCAACGTTACGTACGAGCAGCTGCGCGACGTCTACGGCGAACAGGCGCGCGCCCTGGTCGAGGGCGGCGCCGATCTGCTCGTGCTCGAAACGATGCAGGATTTGCTCGAGCTCAAGGCCGCCATCGCGGGCATCGCCGGCGAGTTCGACGCCGGCCTGCGCCGCGTGCCGATTCAGGCACAGCCGACGCTGATCACCGATGGCCGCATGCTGCTGGGAACCGACATTCGGGCGATTCGCGCGACGCTCGATGCGCTGCCGATCGACGTCATCGGCCTCAACTGCTCGACCGGCCCGTCGCAGATGCGCGACTCGATTCGCTATCTCTGCGAAAACTCTCGCTGCTACGTCAGCGTGATTCCCAACGCGGGGCTTCCGCTCATGGGACCCAACGGCGAAACGATCTATCCCGAGAGTCCCGCGGAGTTGGCCGCCGAGTTGGCGGCGTTCGTCGAGGACTTTGGGGTCAACGCCGTCGGCGGCTGCTGCGGCACGACGCCGGCGCATATCGTCGCGCTGCGCGAGGCGGTCGAGGCCGTCGCGCGTAAACCTCGAGAGATTTCGCAGCGCGCGCAGGAGGCCGCTTCCGCGATTACGGCCATATCGCTCGAGCAGCAACCACGTCCGTTGCTGGTCGGCGAGCGCATCAACTCGCAGGGCTCGCGCAAGGTCAAGCGGCTGCTTCTCGAGGAGCGTTACGACGACATCGTGCTGCTGGCGCGCGAACAGGTCGAAGGCGGCGCGCACGTGCTCGACATCTGCTGCGCGCTCACCGAGCGCGCCGACGAGGACGAGCAGATGCGCGCTCTCGTTCGCCGGCTCGCGCAGTCGATCGAGGCACCGTTGGCTATCGACTCCACCGAACCCCGAGTGCTGGAGACGGCGCTGCGCAACTATCCGGGACGCGCGATCCTCAACTCGGTGCACCTCGAGTCGGGCCGGGCAAAGGTCGACGCGGTGCTGCCGCTCGCGCGCGAGCACGGCGCCGCCGTCGTCGCGCTCACCATCGACGAAAGGGGCATGGCGAAAACGGCCGCGCGCAAGCTCGAGATCGCCAAGCGCATCCACGATATCGCCGTCGAAGAGTACGGGCTTCCGCCGGGCGCGCTGATCTTCGACGATCTGACCTTCACGCTGGCCACCGGCGAAGCCGAGTTCCTCGACTCCGCCGTCGAGACGATCGAGGGAATCCGTCTGATCAAGCGCGAGCTGCCCGGGTGTTTGACGTCGCTGGGCGTTTCGAACGTCTCGTTCGGCCTACGCCCGGATGCGCGCGCCGCGCTCAACTCCGTCTTCCTCTACCACTGCGTCGAAGCGGGCCTGGACTGCGCTCTCGTGCACGCCAAGGAGATCGTGCCGTATTTCGAGATCGAGGCGAACGTCCGCGAGCTGTGCGACGACCTCGTGTTCAACCGTCGCGCCGACGCGCTGCCGCGTTTGATCGAGCACTTCGAAAGGGAACGCGCGGCGGGCTCCCCCGGCGCGGGCGAGACGGTCGACGAAACGGCTGCCGAGGAGCTGCCGGTTGAGGAGCGCATCCATCAGGCGATCCTGCGACGGCGCAAGGACGGCATCGAGGCCAAGATCGACGAGGCGCTGGCAGGGCGCGCGCCGGTCGACGTGCTCAACGAGATTCTGCTGCCGGCGATGAGAGACGTGGGAGACCGGTTCGGACGTGGCGAGCTGATCCTGCCGTTCGTGCTCCAGTCGGCCGAGGTGATGAAGCGCGCCGTCGCCCATCTCGAGCAGTTCCTCGAACGCACGGAGGGCGCCACGAAGGGAACCGTCGTGCTCGCAACGGTCTTCGGCGACGTGCACGACATCGGCAAGAACCTCGTGCACACGATCCTGGCGAACAACGGCTACACGGTGTACGACTTGGGCAAACAGGTGCCGATGAACTCGATCCTCGAGAAGGCCGTCGAGGTGAATGCCGACGCGATCGGTCTCTCCGCGTTGCTCGTGTTGACGAGCAAACAGATGCCGGTCTGCCTCGAAGAGCAGGACGCGCGCGGGCTGCAGTTTCCCGTCATCATCGGGGGCGCCGCGATCAACCGCGATTTCGGCCGCCGCATCGCAATGCTCGAAAAAGGCACGCGCTTCTTCGAACCGGGCGTCTTCTACGCGCGCGACGCGTTCGAAGGCCTCGAACTCGTTGACGCGCTCACCAGCGACCCGCAGCGGCGAATCGACCTCGTCGAACGCGCCAAGCGCGAAGCCTTCGCGCTGCGCGAGCGCGCCGCAACCGTTCCGCAGCGCGCCATCGCGACCGTCTCGGCGGTGAAGTCGGAGCCGGCGCCGGTTCCGGTGCCACCGCATCGGGGGGCTCGCGCGCTGGACGCTATCGACCTCGAGCAGCTGTGGCCGTGCTTCGATCTGCGCAGCCTGTACCGGCTCTCGTGGGGCGCCGCCAACACCAAGGGCGACGCGTACGACGAGCTGGTCCGCACCGAGTTCGAGCCGCGGCTGCGCCGCTATCAAGCAAGTGCGGGCAGCAACGGCCTCCTGCATCCGGCCGTCGCCTACGGCTACTTTCCCGCGGCCGGCGCCGGCAACGAGATCGTACTCTACGATCCCACGCGGCCCGCGCGCGAACTGACGCGCTTGGAGTTTCCGCGACAGATCGGCGGCGAGCATCTCAGCCTCGCCGACTATCTGCGCGAGCCGCACGAAGGTCTGCCCGCGGACGTCGTGGCGCTGCAGATCGTTACGGTGGGACACGAGGCTGCCAAGCGCATCGAGGCGCTGCAGGCGGCGGGGGATTATAGCGAGGCCTACTTTCTGCACGGCTTCTCCGTGCAGTCCGCCGAGGCGCTGGCCGAATACGCGCATCGTCACATCCGCCGCGAACTCGGCCTGCCCGAAGGGCGCGGAAAGCGCTACTCCTGGGGCTACGGCGCGTGCCCCGATCTGTCGCAGCACGAAGTCGTGTTTCGCCTGCTCGACGCCGAAGCGAAGATCGGCGCGACGCTGACGCCCGCGTTCCAGATCGTACCGGAACAATCGACGGCGGCCATCGTCATCCACCATCCGAAAGCGGCGTACTTCAACGCCGCCGCGACCAAAGAGCTGGCAGTTTAATCTTGCGTTCACGCGTTAACGCCAGAAGAATAGCAGGCGACCGTCCCTTGCTGGCATAACGCTAGCTGTTAGGAATGACCGTCCACACGATTTTATTCATCGGACTAGCCATCGTCGCGGTGATATTGATCGTCGCTCTGGTCCGCGCCATCCCCCGCAACCGTCCGGTATCGCCGACGCCGTTGCAGTGCGGAATCGGCTTCATCACCGACTTTTTCGATACCCTGGGCATCGGCTCGTTTGCGGTAACGACGTCGTTCTTCAAGCTCTTCAAGCTCGTTCCCGACGAGCAGATCCCGGGAACGCTCAACGTCGGGCACGCGATTCCGACCGTCGTCGAGGCGCTGATCTACATCGGCATCATCGCCGTCTCGCCGCCCACATTGCTGCTCTTGATTCTCGCATCGATCGCCGGCGCGTGGCTGGGCGCGGGATTCGTTTCGCGGCTTCCGCGGCGCTGGGTGCAGATCGGCATGGGCAGTGCGCTGGTCGTTGCGGCGGCGCTCTTCATCGCGAGCAACCTGAAAGGCAGCCAGTTCGGACTCACGGGCGACGCGCTGGGTCTTAGCGGCACGCGCCTCTGGATCGGCGTGGCGGTGAACTTCTGTTTGGGCGCGCTGATGACGATCGGCATCGGCCTCTACGCGCCGTGCATGATCTTGGTCAGCCTGCTCGGCATGGATCCAAAGGCGGCGTTTCCCATCATGATGGGTTCCTGCGCGTTCTTGATGCCGATCGCGAGCCTGCGCTTCATCCGCTTCGACGCGGTCTCGATGCGGGCGGCACTCGGCCTCACGCTCGGCGGCATTCCCGGCGTGCTGATCGCGGCGTACATCGTGAAGTCGCTGCCGCTGGTTTGGGTTCGCTGGCTGGTCGTCGTGGTCGTGCTCTACGCGGCCATCGCGATGCTGCGCTCGGCGGCGCAGCGCCGCGCCGAGACAGCCGAGCCGGCAGAGTATTCCTACGAAGTCGAGTAGCGCTGCGGCGGCGCTGGCGCTCTGCGCGCTGGCGCTCGACGCGTGCGCCGGCGGCATGCGCGGCCCGCAGACCGGGGGCCTGCTTCCGCCGGCGGTTCGCGACGGCGGCTTGGGGCCGATCCAGCACGTCGTGCTGGTCGTCCAAGAGAACCGCAGCTTCGACGATCTCTTCGCGGATTTTCCCGGCGCCGACGGCGCAACGATCGGGCGCGATTCCACCGGACACACCGTCAAGCTTCAAGAAGTCAACCTTGAGGAGCCCTGCGACTTCGGACACTCGTACGAAGGCTACCTGCGCGATTTGGACCACGGCAAGATGGACGGCTTCGATCTCGAGGGCGTCAACGGCGGACACTGCACGGGCCACGCCCAGAATCGTAACTATCAATACGTCAATCCGGCGCAGATCGCTCCTTACTGGACGATGGCGCAGACCTACGTGCTCGGCGATCACCTCTTCCAAACACAGGGCAGCGGCAGCTTTACCGCCCACCAGGATCTCATCGCCGGCGGTACGTCGTACAACAACTGGGATAGCCTGGCCGATTACCCTTCGGCCGAGCCTTGGGGCTGCGACGCGCCCCGCATCACCAAAGCGACGATCCTCAAAGGCCCGGGCATCACGATTCACGCGCCGCAGAAGCTGCGGCTCATCTTTCACGGCGGCCCCTTCCCCTGCATGAGTTATCGCACGTTGCGCGACGTGCTCGACGCGAAGGGCCTCTCGTGGAGGTATTACTCGCCCCCGGTCTATCATCACGGTGCGGGAGGGATGTGGAACGCGTTCGACGCCATCAAAGCCGTGCGCGACGGCCCTCAGTGGCACGCGAACGTGACGCAGGACAGCCGGCGGTTCTTCAACGATATCCACGACGGGCATCTACCTGCGATGTCGTGGGTGATTCCGGCGCCGCAAAACTCCGACCATCCCGGCAATCTCTCCGATCAAGGGCCCTCGTGGGTCGCCGCCGTGGTCAATGCGATCGGCAAGAGCCGCTACTGGAAGTCGACCGCGATCGTGATCGTCTGGGACGACTGGGGCGGCTTCTACGACCACGTCCCGCCGCCGTTCCACGACAATATGGGGGGCCTCGGCTTCCGCGTGCCGATGATCGTCGTCTCGCCATACGCGCGGCTCGGCTCCGGCTCGAGCGGATACGTCAACCACACGCAGTACGAATTCGGCAGCATCCTGCGCTTCGTCGAGGACACGTTCGGTCTGTCGCGGATCGGCACGACCGACGAACGCGCGACCAGCATCTCCAACAGCTTCGACTTCACCCAGAAGCCCCGCGAGTTCCGGGAGATCCGCGCGAAGTACTCGCGCGGCCTCCTCCGCAACCAGCGTCCGTGGGATCAGCCGGTGGACACGGAGTGAGCCTCGAGCGTGCTATAGACGAAGCGTCCTCCGACCATCGTCGCGATCACGGCATACTCTCGGTCCCAGAAGGATAGGTCGGCGCGAGCGCCCCGCGAGATGCGGCCCAGCTCCGCGTCGTGGCGGATCAGCCTCGCGGGCGCGTGCGTTGCAGCAACGATCGCTTGCGCGAATGGGATTTGCGCGTACGACATATAGTTTCGCAGCGCTTCGTCCATGCGTAGCGCGCTCCCCGCGATCGTGCCGTCTGCCGAGCGCACCACGCCGCCTTCGATGTGATAGCCCGGATCGGCTGGCGGCATCGCGTCGGTCACGAGCACGAGACGGTCGCCCAGCGTGCGGTGCAAGATGTCGACCATGACGGGCGAGACGTGAAAGCCGTCGCAGATCAACTGCACGAGCGTGCGGCGATCCTGGATGAACGACGCGAGGATCGAGGGGTCGCGATGGTCGAGGTGCGGCATGCCGTTGAAGGCGTGCGTCAGCGAACGGAAGCCCAAACCGATCGCGAGCATGCCCTCGCGATAGCGCGCGGCCGTATGACCGGCCGAGCAGACGACGCCGTTCTCCAAAAAGACGCGCAGCGCGTCGCTGGCGCCTTCGATCTCGGGCGCCATGGTGACCAGGAGACAGCCGCCGCGGCAGGCGTCGACCATCTCGGCGGCGCGCCCGGCGCTCGCGGGCAGCAGCCACTCCGCGCGATGGATGCGGCGGAACTTCGGGTTGAGGAATGGGCCTTCGAAGTGCACCCCCAAGCAGCGCGCGCCGGTGGGTTCGTCCTCTTCGAGCTGGTTTGCGGCCTCCACGACCTCCGAGGCGGCGTGAAGCATCGATTCCCACGGCGCGGTCATCACGGCGGCGACGAAGCCGGTGGCGCCCGTGCGTGCGTACTCGCGTCCGGCCACCGGCACGGCGTTCCCCTGGTCGCGATTGAAGAAGTATTCGCCCGCGCCGTTGGTGTGCACGTCGATCAATCCGGGCGCGATCGTGCTGCCTGGAGGCAGTGGATAATCGACCGGACCGTCGGCAGCGAGCACCCCGGCGATGCGCGTACCCTCGATGGCGAGTCGTCCGAAGGTCGACGTGCCGTCGCCGATGGCGACGAACGCCGGCCCGAGCAGGCGCGTGGAGCCTCCGTTCATCGCCGGATCAGTGCGAGTGCCTCGTCGCGATGCTCTTCCATAAGCGCCTGCGTATCGCCCTCGACGTTGAGGCGCAGCAGCGGCTCGGTATTCGAGGGGCGCACGTTCATCCACCAGTGCGGATAGGCGATCGTCAGGCCGTCGAGCCGGTCGATCTCGGCGCTGCTGTAGCGCTGCTCGAGCTCGCGCGAGCTTCGCGTGACGTCATCGCCGACGCTGGCTATTGATCTCGCCGGAGCGGAAGCGCGTGTCGATCGGCGCGATGACGCGGCTCACCGGCCTCCGGCCTCGCTGAACAACTCCAGGCACGTGAGCAACGCAATCATGCCCGAGTCGGCGTACCAGTTGTCGCGAAAGTAGAAGTGTCCGCTGTGCTCTCCTCCGAAAACGACGTCCTGCTTCGCGCATCACCGCCTTGATGATCGAGTGCCCGACCTTCGAGCGAAGCGGGACCCCGCCCGCCTTCTCGATGAGCTCGGGCACGCTGCGGCTGCAGATGAGGTTGTAGCAGAATCTTGGCTCCCGGATGCTTCTTGAGCGTGTTGAGCGCGACGAGCGCGGTGACCGTGCTGCCGTCGACGAGGGCGCCATTCTCGTCGACGATGAACATGCGGTCGGCGTCGCCGTCGAAGGCGGCGCCGAGATCGCAGCGGTGCTTGCGCACCGCGGCTGCAGGTCGACCATGTTCTCGGGCTCGATCGGGCTTGCGGGGTGGTTCGGAAAGCTGCCGTCCAGCTCGAAGTAGAGCGGAACGACTTCGCACGGCAGATGCTTGAAGACGTGAGGAATCGTCTCGCCGGCCATGCCGTTTCCGGCGTCGATCGCGATCTTGAGCGGCTTGATTTTCGCGCGGTCGATGAAGGAGAGGCAGTGCTTCGCAAAGTCGTCCAGCACGTTGCGCTGCGCGATGCGTCCCGGCCGCGACGCGGCTTTGGGCGGAAGCTCGCCCGCGACGCAGGCGGTCGCGGATGACGGCCAGCCCCGTATCGAGCGAGATGGCTTGGGCCTCGAGCCCGGGTAAACTTCATGCCGTTGTACTTTGCGGGGTTATGCGAGGCCGTGATCATGACGCCGCCGTCGAATTCGTACTTTCCGACCGCAAAATACAGCGCATCGGTCGAAACCATGCCGATATCGACGACGTCGGCCCCGGCCTCGGTGGCCCCGCGCGCGAAGGCCTCGAGAGGCTCTGCCCCGAGGGGCGCATGTCGCGGCCGACCGCGATGGTGCGTTCGCCCGTCCGAGCTTGTGGGTCAGCAACGACGAAGCACCGCCCGATGGCGTATGCCACGTCGTCGTTCAGCTCGGACGGATAAATCGCCGCGAACGTCGTAGGATTTAAAGATAGTGGGATCGACTCGGCTGTGCACGGCCTCGCCGTTCTTCGACCGTGCTCCAGTGACGCCTTCGTGACAGCAGCGACCCGTTCGTACGCCTCAACGGAACGTGGTTGCTGACCGCGTTCCTGTTCCTACGCTGGCGTTTGCGATTCAAGGGACGTTCGAAACGGAGACCGAGATCGGCAGACACGTTTACCCGCGAAGCGCAGATCCAGCAAGCGCAGATCGATCTCGAGGATCTCCTGCGCCTGCAGATCGACGAAGAGAATTCCCTGCGCGGCTACTCTGCTCACGCGCGATCCGTTCTACTCGGCAGCGTATCGCTCGTCGGCTGCCGGCTACGATCTGAAGGAGAGCGCGATCCGCGAGACGCTGCGGGAACAGCAACTCACGCGCGCCGAGCGGCTGCTCTCCGAATACGCCGCGCTGCAGCGAAGTGGCGCAACACGGTCGCGGCGCCGCCTCTTCGCGCATCCGAATCAACAGCTCCAGGAGCTGGATAAGCGCAACAAGCTCTTCTCCGACTACGAGACGCTGCAAGCGAGTCAGATTCGCCGCGAGCTGGCCACCACCGGTGACGAGCTGGCACGCAGCACCCAAAGCAGCTCGACCGATCGTCGTACATTCCGTGCTGCGTGGGTGCTGGTGTTCGGATTGCTCGCCGTGCTCTTCAACGTGTATCGTTCGCGCCTGAACCGCGAGCTGGAAGAGGAGCGCACCGTAACGCGAGATCCTGCAGCGCGCCTTCCAGAGCGAATCGGCGCCGCTGCCGCACTGCGAGGTCGGCAGCGCGTATCTCTCGGCAACGAGCCATCTCGCCGTCGGCGGCGACGTCTTCGACATCTACCGGCTTCGCGACCGAATCGCGCGCTGGTGCTGATTGCCGACATCAGCGGCAAAGGCGTCGACGCCGCGGTGCTCACCGCGTTCATCAAGTTCATGATGCGCGCCATCGCGCTGCGCGTCGGTAAGCCCGGGGCGATTCTCGCCGAGTTCAACGTCGTGCTTCGCCAAGGCGGTCGGCGATCCGTACCTCTTCGTCTCGATGTTCGTCGGCATACTCGACACCGATACGTTCCGGTTGACTTACGCCAGCGCCGGTCACGACGCCGCGTTCGTGCGCACGGTGCCATCGTCACGCAGCTCGCGGTCACCGGACCGGTGCTGGGCGTGATGGAGGAGCCGTTCGGCACCGAGACGATCGGCCTCGCCAGGGGCGATACGCTGGTCCTGGCGACCGACGGTTTGACCGAAGTGCGCAATCCCTCGGGACAGCAGCTCACCGAAGAAGGCGCGATGGAGCTGCTCAAAAAGACCAGCCTGCAATCGCAGCTCCTGGCCGACGAGATGGCGGCTAAGGTCCGCGAGTACGGCGGCAATCGCATTCGCGACGACCTGGCTATCCTGGTGATCCGCGTGCTCGGCCTGGAGGCGCCGCGTGAGTAGGCGGCTCGTCGCACTGCTCGCGTGCTGGGTCGCGCTCACCGCGAACGCGCTGGCCGACTGCAAAGTGCACAAGGGCGAGAACGTCGTGCTCTATAGCACGACTGAAAATCCGTCGGTGCTGATCTGGGATTCGCGCGCGCGCCTGCGCGACTATCACGCGGCCTCGTTCGACGCGGCGCAAGCGATGCTGCCGCACGCGCTGCTGGCCGCGCCGGGCACCCACGCCAGCGTCATCGCATGCATCCCCGGCTCCGTCACCTCGCCACTCTTCGCGGTGGCCGACGACGCCATCGGGGTGATCATCACGGCCGGCCCGTACCGCGGAGCGGCGCGCTGGGTTCTAGGATCCGACGTGCGCCGCGAACCAAAGAAGTAGTCGCACCTCCTTTTCATCTGAGCGCGGTCGAAGGACGAAGGGTGAAGGGCGCGATTCTTCGGCATACCGGGTTCGAGGACGCGTGCTTTTTCACGTCCTGTGAAAAAGCACGGTCGACTGAGCCGGCGCTCTCGACATCCTGTCTCCGCGCCGACTCAGACGCCCCTCACCCGGCATGCCGAAGAATCGCGCCCTTCGTCCTTTTCCAACGCCGATCGGAATGAAAAAGACGCGCTCAGGGTGACGATGCGCGTTCTTCGACTGCGCTTAGGATGACGGCGACTGCGCTTAGGATCACGTCTTATGAGCGTGTGGGGAGCAGCGCCGGTACCCTCTTGAAGGCTACGCCGTAGGCTCGCTGCAGTAGGGGGCCTTCGAGCAGGTTCGTAGGGGCGTCGAGCGCTAGCAGGCGGTTTTCGCCGAGCAGTGCGATGCGGTCGGCGTAGGTTGCGGCTTCGTTGATGTCGTGCAGCGCGCAGACGATGGTTTTACCGGATTCGGAGAGACCGCGCAGCAACGCGAGGATGTCGGCGGCGGCGCCGACGTCGAGGTGGCTCGTGGGCTCGTCCAGCAGCAGGATCGGCGTCTCCTGCGCGAGTCCAAGCGCGATCCAGACGCGTTGCCGCTCGCCGGTGCTCAGCGTTGAGAAGAGACGTTGCGCGAAGCGGCTCGCACCGACGGCAGCGAGCGCGCCTTCGATCGCGGCGTCGTCTTGCGGCTCTTCGTTCCACTGCCACCAGCAATGGTGCGCGTATCGGCCAATCGAGACGACGTCGCGAACGAGCAGCGCTTCGAGAAAGACCTCGTCGCCGGTAACGAACGCGACGCGCTTGGCTCGCTCGAGCGGCGCCAGCCGGTCGAGCGCCGTTCCGTCGAGCAGAACGCTGCCGCGTCGCGCGGGATGCAGTCCCGCGATCGCACGAAGCAGCGTCGTCTTGCCGGCACCGTTGCGCCCGAGAACGGCGACGAACTCGCCCGCGCGCGATGCGCGCGTCGACGTCTTCGAGCAGCGTGCGGCCGCCGACGGCGAGCGTGACGTCGCGCAACTCGATCACAGCGATTCGCGCGTCGGCGCTCCGGCCGGGCGCAGGTAGAGATAGAGAAAAGCCGGCACGCCCACGAACGCCAGCAGCACGCCGATCGGAAGCTCCGCCGGCGCGACGATCGACGCGGCAGATCGCGTCGGCGAGCATGCAGAGCGCCGCACCGATCGCGCAAGCCGCCGGCAGCAACGCGCGCGCGTCCGAGCCGACGATGCGCCGCGCGATGTGCGGCACGATCAAGCCGACGAAACCGACGAGCCCCGCGAGGACGACGCTGCTCGCGGCCAGCAACGACGAGGCGGCGAGCATGACCCACTGCGTTCGCGCGACGTCCAGACCCACGGCGCGCGCGCGCAGGTCGCCGACGCGCAACGCATTGAGCGGCGACGCGACCGCGAGCGCGAGGACCGCGCCGAGCGCGGCGTACGGCGCCGCCGTCGCCAGCTCGGGCCAGCCGCGTCCCGCCATCGAGCCCGCGAGCCACGCGACGATCGAGCTCGCGTACTCGCCGGATCGCGCGCGCACGATCGCGAGCGTAACGATCGCGGCGAAGAGCGTCGAGAGCGAGACGCCGGCGAGGATCAGGCGATTGGAATCGATGCCGCTGCCGCGGCGCGCGAGCGTCGCCACGAGCACCGCCGCTCCCAAGCCCGCGACGAAGCCGATCGCCGTCGTCGCGGCGGCCGACACGCCGGCGGCAATCGCGATTGCGATCGCCGCGGCCGCACCCGCGCTCACGCCGGTGAGGTACGGGTCGACGAGCGGATTGCGTAGCATGCCTTGCAGCACGGCGCCGCAGAGTGCCAGCGACGCGCCCACGGTCGCCGCGATGCAGACGCGCGGCAACCGCAGCTGCCAGACGATCGTGGCCAGCGTGCCCGAGTCGTGCGGATGCAAGAGTGCCGCGGCGACCGCGCCCAGGGAGAGTGGTTCGGCGCCGACGAGCAGGCTCGCGGCGGCGGCGACGAACGGCAAGAGTAGGAGCGCGGCAGCCTTCACCGGCTCCGCAACTCGAGGGCGAACGACCGGCCCGGCAGCGGGTATCCCGCGTAGAGCGCGTAGCGATCGTTGCCGAGATTGTAGCCGCGCAGTGCGACGAGCAATCGCGGACCCAAGCGGTACGCGGCGGACGCGTTGACGAGCGTGAACGTCGACGGTTGATAGAGCGCATAGGCCGGCGAGAGGTACGGATCCGGCGCCTCTTGCGGCCCTTGCGGTCGACTCCGATATCTCCCAGCCGTCGAATTGGCTTGCGGGGCGCGCGTGATACCGCAGCGCCGCAGTGACGGCGAAGACCGGTCCGCGCCCCGAGAGGCGCGAATCGGTATCGAGATCTTGCGCCCGGTAGATGATTCGTTACGCCGAGACTCGCGATCATGCCGTGCTCGGGCGGCGTCTTGACTTCGAAGATCATCCCTTGGATCGACGCGCGTCCCGACGTTCTGCGGAATGTAGTAAGGAGGCGGCGAGACGATGAGGTTCGAGCCGCTGGTGGTGAACCAGCCGAAGCTCGCGCCGCCCCAGAACGCCGGCGCGACGAGCGTCGCGTCGCCGACGCGCGTGCGCTCCGGGACCAGATTCGGATTGGCGTAGCCCGGATAGTACAGCTCTTCGGCCGTCGGCGCGCGAAATGCGGTTGCCGCATTGAGGCGAAGCTGCAGCGAGCGCGAGAGCGGCGCGATGCCGCCGAGCGAGGGAGAGTAAGCTCCGCCAAGGCCGCCGTCGCGCTCGCCGCGCAGCCCCGCGTAGATCTGACTTCCGTTGGCGCCGAACCACTGCGATTGCACGTAGGCCGCGGTCTGCGCGTACGCGTCGAAGACGGCGGCATTGTCCGCGGCGTACGGTGAACCGCCGCCGGTGCCTTCGTCGACGCGCGCGACGCCGCGCATCAGATCGAAGCCGTAGACGAGGCGCTGCGCCGCGTCGCCGACCACGTTGCGCAGGCTCGCCATCCAGTGCTGGTCGTAGAGCATCTCCGCGTACGGCGGGTTCGACGTCTGGCTGGGCGCCGGCGTGGGATAGTACGAGTTCGGAGCAGTTCGCATCGACGGGCGTGTCGCACGTGTACGACAGGTCTTCAGAGGAGTCTCCGAGATCGAGCGTCGTCGTCGAGCGCGCGCCGTGCGCCTGGAGCTCCAGCCGCGCGTCGCGGTCGACGTTGCCTTGTTCGCTCGTCGGGGAGAAGTAGCCCAGCTCCCCGGGGGTGCCGACCAGCGCGTCGGCGAGATTGCCGCTCAGCGTGAGATCGAGAGCGCCGACCGAGTGCTGGTAGCGAGCGGTGACGCCCGTCAAACCGCCCTGCGCGTTCTCACGATTCGGTGCGTTCTGCACCGAGTAGTCGTTGGCAGCGTAGGTGCGCTGGAACGTGACGTACGGCGTGCTGAAAATGTAGCTCTGCTCGTCGAACGAGCCAGTGGAGAGCGTCGCCGACGTATCGTGCGACGGCGACGCGGTGATGATGTTGATGACGCCGCCGATCGCTCCGGATCCGTAGAGCGTCGAGCCCCCGCCCTCGACGACTTCGATTCGGTCGACCCCGCTCACCGGGACCTGCGCGAGGTTGACGTCGTCGATCTGGCCCCCGGCGGCGGGCAGTCCGTCGACGAGCACCAGCACTTGCTCCGAAGAGCTGCCGCGGATACCGACGCTCGACACGGCGCCGAAGGCCCCGTAGCGAACGAGGTTGACCCCGGGAACGGCGGCGAGCGCGTCGGCGACGGTGCGGTCGCCGTCCTGGGCGATCTGCGGCCGCGGTGACGACGTAGGTGGTGCGCGCGGTGCGTTGCGCCGATTCCAGCCCGCGGTCGCTGGTGACGACGTGCGCGATCTCCGGTACGGCGGTGGGCGATGGGGAAGGCGACGGTACCGCCGCGACCAGCGCGGCGATCAATGCGAACATTTTGCAATCCTCTCCTTGACGCGAGGTGGACGTTGCTTATCGTCTTGCAGCGGTATCCTGACTCGCGGATCGTTGCCGTTGCCCGTGCCTTCCCATCCGTTGCCGGACAGTGACGTCGGGCGGCTCCCCGCATACAGTGGCGCGACCGTGCCGGCTTCACACCGGCTTCCCGCGCAAAACGTAGAATCACCGGTTGTGCGATTGCGTGCGGCTACCCTTTTTAGCATCGTCCTGCTGGCCTCGTGTGCCGGTCCGGCCCCCGGCGGCAGCGCCGGCATCGTGACGCTGGTCCCGTCCTTTGCCGACGACGTCTACGCGCTGGGCGCGGGGCGCGGGCTCGTAGCGGTCTCGGCGTATACCGACGATCCGCGAGCGGCCAAGCTGCCGCGCGTCGCCGATGCGAGCAGCGTCGACGTCGAGAAGATCGTGGCGCTGCGTCCCAGCGCCGTGGCCGGAATTCCCGCGCAAACGAGGCTGGTCGAGCCGCTGCGCCGTGCCGGCCTGCACGTGGTGCTGCTCGACGACGACGGCTACGATCTGATCTTTTCGGACTTGCTGGCCATCGGCGTGCTGACCAATCGGCAAGCGCAGGCCGCGGGAGTCGTTGCGCGGCTGCAGCGCCGCACCGCGCAACTGCGCGCTGCGGCGCGGCGCTTTCGCCGGCATCCGCGCGTATTCGTGGTGCTCGAAAGCGCTCCGGTGTGGACGGCCGGCCGCGGCTCCTACATTTCTACGCTGGTCGCGTTGGCCGGCGGGATCAACGCCGCCGGCGACCTGCGCGCGGCGTACGGGCAGTACAGCGCCGAGACGCTGCTCGAAAACCAGCCCGACGTGATCGTCGCCGATCGCGCCGCGCGGCTCGACGCCGTGCTCGATCGCGAGCCGTGGCGCAGTCTGCGCGCGGTGAAGCTGCATCGCGTCTTCTACGTCGACTCCGATCTGCTCGAGCGCCCTGGGCCCAGGTACAACGAAGCGATCGCGTGGCTGGAGGCGCGGCTGCGCCCGGTCGCGATGGCGAACTCGTGACGCAGCGCGCACTCGTCGTCGCCGTCGAGACCCGCGCCCTGCGTGAATCCCTCGACGCCGAACTCTCCGAGTTCGAGGCACTCGCGCAAGCCGCGGGCGCCACGATTCTCGATCGCGTCGTCCAGCGGCGGGATGCGGTCGATCCGGCGACGCTCGTGGGCAGCGGCAAGGCGTCGGAGATCGCCGACGAGGCGCGCGAGCGAGGCGCCGATCTGCTCTTGGTGCTCAACGACCTGCGCCCGCGGCAGCGCAAGAACCTCGAGAAGCTCGTGCCGCTGCCGATCGTCGACCGCACGATGCTGATCCTCGACGTCTTCGCGCGCCACGCCCGCAGCCGCGAGGGGAAGCTGCAGGTCGAGCTGGCGCAGCTGCGCTATCGCCAATCGAATCTCATCGGCATCGGCGCCGATCTTTCGCGCCTGGGCGGCGGCATCGGGACGCGAGGACCTGGCGAGACCAAGCTCGAGGTCGACCGGCGCCGCATCGGGCAGCGCATCGCCACGCTGACCGAGTCGTTGCGCAGCATCCGCCGGCAGCGCTCGCTGCGGCGCGGCAAAACGCATCGCGAGCCGCTCGTCGCGCTGGTCGGATATACGAACGTCGGCAAGTCCTCGCTGCTCAATGCGCTGACGCGAAGCGATGCGTACGTTGCCGACCAGCCCTTTGCAACGCTCGACCCGACGATTCGCCGCGCCTATCTCGCGACGGGGCGCTACGCTCGCGTCGCCGATACCGTCGGCTTCATCACGGACCTTCCGAAGGACCTCGTCAACGCGTTCCGCGCGACGCTCGAGGAGCTGCGCGAGGCCGACGTACTGCTGCACGTCCTCGACGCTTCCAATCCGCAGTGGCAGCGGCAGCGCGAGGCCGTAGAAAAGATCTTAGACGAGCTGGAGCTGGAGACCGCGCCGCGGCTCGCCGTTTTCAACAAGGTGGACCGCGCGGTGCCCGAAGCGCTGGGCGAATCCGGCGCGATCTACGTGAGCGCGAAGACGCGGGAAGGCTTGCCGGCGCTGCGCGATGCGATCCTGGCCGCCACCGGCGCGCCGGTAGAGGCTCCCTAGTGAGGTGAGAGTGCGATGTTGGAGCGGTCGCCGATCCACGCAAGCGGCGGAATCTCGAAGAAGCGCGCGAGCGAGTTGAGCTGCGTCGCATAGCTCGCGCGCAGCTCGCCGAAACGGAGCCACGCTTCGTCTCGCGGGCGTAGCGTGTAGCCGGCGGCCGCCAGGCGGTCGCAGGCGTGCTCGAACTCCGCTCGTTCGATCCCCACGTTCTCCTGCGCGCTGCCGGTGCCGAAGTAATGCGATAAATCGCGCGTCGCGTGCCGTCCGACGTTGTAGAAGATCCTGGCCTGCCCTTCGCGACCGCCTTCGACGGTCGTCATGAGCAGCGTCGCAGCATCGAGCAGCGTGCCGAGCGTACCGAGCCACGACTGGTCGTCGTGACTCGAACGAAAATACGCGAGCACCGGGTAGGCGAGATGACTCTCCATCACTTGTGCCGCCCAGCGCTGGGCCTCGACCATCAGCGAGGCGAGATCGTCGCGGGTCATCGAATATCCGGCGATCGCTAGAAGGTTGACGCCGCTTGGCGGCGCTCCGGCGCGCGCGCCGACGGTGACGACGAAAGTTTCGCGCGTTTGAAACGACCCAAAGATCGCAAACAGGTAGGCGGTATTGATCGAGAGCAGCGAGAGGCCGGACAATCCCGCGAGCACCGAGACGAAGCGCGCGGCGTCCGAACGGCCGACGACGTCGCCAAAACCGATCGTCAACACCGACGCTCCCGCGAAATAGAGCTCCATGCCGAAGGGACCGTTGGCCGGGGCCACGCCCGACCGCAATCCCCAGAGCGTCAGACCGAAGCCGACGATCAGCGCTGCCACCCACACGCCCATCAGCGAGACCAATCCCAACGGCGCGAAAACCGCGAAGAACTCCTCGCGGCGATCGGCGTCGTTCGGGAAGATGCGCCACGCCAGCGACGGCCACAGACGCCAGAACGAGCGCCAGAAGTAGTAACTCACACGGTACCGCTTGGCCGTTGCGCGCGGCACGACGACCGATTGGAAGAGATCGCTCAGGGTCAGCAGCACGATGGCGATGCCGCCCAGGATTGCCAGGACGTCGAGCACGGTGGTCACGCCCCAGCCTTCGTCGCAACGGGTCGCCAAGCCGCCCCGCGCGAATGAACACGCAACGTCAATGTCGGTAACCTTTGTAACGGGTCCAGTCAGTTCGGGGAAGAGCGCCTTTGCGGTGAAGCTCGCGCTCGAAAGCGGTTGCAACGTCACCTATATCGCGACGGCGGCCGGTGAGTTCGAGGATATCGAATGGCGCGCCCGGCTCATGCGCCACGTGCGAGATCGTCCTTCGGCGTGGCGTACCGTCGAGACCGCCGCGATGACGCTCGACGCGCAGCTCGCCCTCTTTCGCGACGCCGCTCCGGCGGCGTGCCTGCTCGTCGACGCGCTCGGAACCTGGCTCGAGGCGCGCATCGCCGCTCACATCGATCTGCTCGAGATCGATTACAACGTGCTGGCCTCGCAGCTCGATGGGGAGGCGGCGCGCTTCGTCGACGAGCTGCTGGCCTCGCGCGCGTCGGTGATCGCGGTCAGCGAGCAGATCGGCTGGGACGTCGTGCCGGTCGAAGCGGCGGCGCGCCTATCGCGCGACGCGATGGGCCGCATGGTGCAGCGGTTGGCCAAACACGCCGACCGTGTCTACCTGGTGATTGCGGGCTACGCGGTGGACATGCGGGCGATCGGGCAGCCGATCGACGTCGAGGACGTCCGCTAGCGAGCTAGGGGGCTGCCGGTTCCTCCGGCCGCATGCTTCCCATCGCGGACGGCGAGGACGTCATCGCCGGAGCCGCCGGGACGGCCGGGCTGGCCGTGGGCGACGCGGAGGGCGAGGTCGTCGGGATCGCCGGGGGTTCCAGCGTCGGCTGGCCTTGCGGTGCAGTCAGCGCAACCAGCCGGATGTATCCGATCGAGACCGTTCCATCTTTCGGTATGGTGGTATCGGCCGTCGCCTTTCCATACCCGGCCGCGCGCGCGGTTACCGTCTGATCGCCGGCAACGGCTCGCAGGGTGAAGGCGCCGTTGACGTCGGCCCGCACGGTATAGAGCGAGCCGACCGAGAGGAGCGCATTTCCGATCGGGTGGTTGGTCATCGCGTCGAGGACTCGGCCGGTGACTCGCCCGTAATCTTGAACGCCTACGACATTTGGCGGGGGCGAGCACGAGTCGCCCATTGCGAAGAGCACGATCATTCCCAAGACGGCATTCCGCATTGAGCAAGTGTACTTTAGGGAGCGCGTCGTTCCCCCTAATCGGACAGGTATGGCCGCGAGATTTGCACAAAGGGTTGGCCGAGCATGAACCCATACGGCCCCGTCGCAATCTACCTCTGCGTCGCTCTGGCGGCGGCCCTGCTCTTCAGCGTACTTCCCGGTCTGCTGGGACGCGCCAAGCCGAATCCCCACAAGTCGGAAGCGTACGAATGCGGGGTCGAACCCACATCGCCGGTCGCCGGGCGCTTCCCCGTTCGCTTCTATCTCATCGCGATGCTCTTTGTCGTCTTCGACGTCGAGGCGGCGTCGTTCTATCCGTGGGCGGTGCAGATGCACGCGTTGCGCGTCTTCGGACTTCTGGAGATGGTGGTCTTCATCATCGTGCTGGCGATCGGCTACGCATACGTGTGGAAGAAGGGCGGCTTCGTATGGCGGTAGGCCCGGGGCAGTTCATGCTGGCGCGCCTCGACGACGTCGCGCGTTGGGCGCAAAGCTCGTCGGTCTGGCCGCTCACGATGGGCTTGGCGTGCTGCGCGATCGAGATGATGACGGTGACGTCGTCGGAGTACGACATCGCGCGCCTCGGCTCGGAAGTTTTCCGCAGCTCGCCGCGCCAGGCCGATCTGATGATCGTCTCCGGGCGTGTGGCGCAGAAGATGGGACCGATCGTCAAGCGGCTCTACGATCAGATGGCCGATCCGAAATGGGTCATCTCGATGGGCGCGTGCGCCAGCTCGGGCGGCATCTTCGATAATTACGCCGTCATTCAAGGCGTCGACACGATCATTCCGGTCGACGTCTACGTTCCCGGTTGTCCGCCGACGCCGGACGGGCTCCTCTACGCGGTTAACCTCATCCAGCAGCAGATCCGCGAAGGCGGCCGCGGCGGCATTCTGGCGCGAGCGTAGTCCGATAACGATTCTGGCGACGTAATCTCATGCCGAGTACGCAAGTTCCGCCGATCACGGGCGCCGCGATCGACCCGCCCAGCCTACGCCCGCCGATCGACGACGCGGCGATCGAGCGCATCGCCTTTTCCGAGTTGCGGGCCCGTCTGGAGCAGCTCAAAGCCGACGGCTTTACGATGATGCTCGACCTTGGCGCCGTGGACTACCTTGGCCGCAGCCCGCGCTTCGACGTCGTGTATCACTTGCTGGCGCTCTCGCCTTCGGCGGCGACCGTCGAGCAGGCCGGCACGCCCAAGCGCGTACGCATTCTCTGCGGCATCGACGATGGCCAATCGTTGCCGACGTGTTCGGACCTGTGGAAATCGGCCGATTGGGCGGAACGCGAAGTCTACGACCTCTTCGGAATCGTCTTCGACGGTCATCCCGACCTGCGGCGCATCCAGATGCCGCTGGATTGGGAAGGACATCCGCTGCGCAAGGACTACCCGATGCGCGGCCCCGCGCGCGAGCGTTCGCCGCGACCCGCGTTCGCGAACAAGACCAACGTCGTTGCGGGTACCCCACCGTCGGGCCGTACGCTCGAAGCGTTGCAAGAACAAGTGAAGCGAGCGCGGGAGTCGTCGTGAGCAGTAATCCGGTGATGCCCGTCCCCGATATCGTCAGCAAGACGGGGAATACGATGGTGCTCTCGATGGGTCCGCAGCATCCGTCAACGCACGGCGTGCTGCAGATCGTGCTCGAGATCGACAGCGAGAACGTCGTCAAGGCCGACCCGGAGATCGGCTACCTTCACACCGGCATCGAGAAGAGCGCCGAGGGTCTCTTCTGGACGCAGGCGCAGACCGTCATCGAGCGCATGGATTATCTCGCGCCGTCATCCAACGCGCTCTGCTATGCGCTGACGGTAGAGAAGCTGCTCGGCATTACCGATCGCATTCCGCCGCGGGCGCAGGTCATTCGCGTGCTTACCGGCGAGCTAACGCGCATTGCGTCACACTGCGTGTGGCTGGGCACGCACGGCATCGACCTCGGCGCGATTTCCGTCTTCTTTTATTGCTTCGACCTGCGCGAGAACATCCTCGACTTGCAAGAAGCCTCGGGCGGCGCGCGAATGCATCCCAACTACGTCCGCATCGGCGGTCTCAACGGCGACCTGCCCGACGGCTACCTCGCGCGCCTCGACGCGCTGATCGAGAAGTTTCCCGGCCGCATGCGCGAGCTGCGCGGCTTGCTGCAGGCTAATCCGATCTTCCAAGACCGCACCATCGACATCGGCTACTTGGCACCGGAAGAAGCGCTCCAGTGGAACGTCACCGGTCCGAGCCTGCGCGCCAGCGGCGTCGCCTACGACGTGCGCAAGGCGTTTCCGTACACCGGCTACGAGACGTACGACTTCGAAACGCCGACGCGCACGCAAGGCGACGCCTACGCGCGCTTTCTCGTGCGCCTCGACGAGATGGAACAGTCGATGCGCATCATCGAACAGGCCCGCAAGCGCCTCGAAGTGCCGGGCCCCGTGATGATCGACGATCCGAAGATCGCGCTGCCGCCCAAGGAGACGATCGCGCTCTCCATGGAAGCGTTGATCCATCACTTCAAGCTCATCAGCGAAGGCTTTCGCGTGCCCCCGGGCGACGTCTACCATTCGGTCGAGTCGCCGCGAGGCGAACTGGGCTACTACATCGTCAGCAACGGCGAGAACCGCCCCTACCGCATCCGCACGCGCCCGCCGAGCCTGTACAACCTGCAAGCGCTCAAAGGCATCGCCCCAGGAAACCTGATCGCCGACCTCGTCGTCATGATCGGCTCGTTAGACCCAGTCTTCGGAGAAGTGGATCGATGACGGTGCGCTTTCCGACCGAGCGCGAGAGAGCTTCCCGGCGTTGCGCGAGCGGTTGCAGCCGCAATGCGACGAGATCATCGAGCGATACGAGCAGCGGCGCTCGGCGCTCTTGCCGATCATGCATTTGTTTCAGCAGCACGAAGGGTATGTGAGTCGCGAGGCGATGCTGGCGGCCGCGGAGATGCTCGAGATCACGCCCGCGGAGGTGGAGGGCGCCGTCTCTTTCTACACGCTGCTCTACCGGCGTCCGGTGGGCAAGTACGTGCTGCAGATCTGCCGCGGCCTGGCCTGCGCGATCAACGGCGCCGACGACATGATGGCATATTTTCGCGAGAAGCTCGGCGTCGGCCATCTCGAAACGACGCCTGACGGCACGTTCTCCTACGAAGAGGTCGAGTGTTTGGCGTCGTGCGACCGCGCCAGCTGCATGCAAGTGAACCTCGAGTTCGTCTACGACCTCACGCCTGCGAAGATCGACGAGATGCTCGCGGCGATGCGCGCCGGCAGCTACTCGACGCCGGCCATGGCGCAGACCGATCCTCCCGGCCCGACGTGGGAGATTCCACAGGACGATCAGGTCGCGCGGGGCACGAAGTCGCCCGGCGGCACCGGCGTGCCACGGCCCAACAACGCGGGCGGCATCGGCGATGCCAGCGGGATCATCATGCTCGACCACATCATCAGTCGCGACGTCGAGTTCTTCGCGGGAACCAAAGAACGCGCGGTCGTCGATTCGCGCGCGGTCGTAGCCGTGGCGACGGAAGAGGGCGGCGGTGCCGGTCACTAAAGTGTTGACCGCCGGAATCGGCGAGGTCGATCTCCGCAACATCGGCGTCTACCGCGAGCGCGGCGGCTACCGGCAGTGGGAGCGCGCCGTCCGCGAGATGACGCCGAAAGAGGTACTCGATCTCGCCGAGCAGTCGGGGCTTCGCGGGCGCGGCGGCGCGGGATTCCCGACCGGCAAGAAATGGTCGTTTCTGCCCGCCAACAAACCGTTGCGCTATCTGGTCTGCAACTGCGACGAAGCCGAACCGGGCACGTTCAAGGACCGCATGCTGCTCGAAGAGACGCCGCATCAAATCATCGAGGGAATGCTGATCGGCGCGTACGGCATCGGCTGCCACCACGCGTTCATCTATATCCGCGGCGAGTTCCGCCGCGGCTACGAAATCTTCTGCGCCGCCCTCGAGCAGGCGCGTGCGGCCGGTTACGTCGGCAAGAACCTTTTCGGCACCGGCTACGATCTCGAGATCACGGTGCATCGCGGTGCCGGCGCCTACATCTGCGGTGAAGAGACCGGCCTTCTCAACTCGCTGGAAGGGAAGCGCGGCGAACCGCGGCTCAAGCCGCCGTTTCCCGCGATCGAAGGGCTCTACGGGGCACCGACCGTCGTCAACAACGTCGAGACGCTGGCATACCTCGTGCCGATTCTCGCGCGCGGCGCAGAATGGTTCGCTTCGGTGGGAACCGAGCGCAGCAAAGGTTACAAGGTCGTCTCGGTCTCGGGCCACGTGCAACGGCCGGGTAACTACGAGATTCCGCTGGGCACGACGGTGCGCGAGCTCATCGAACTGGCGGGCGGGCTGCGTCCCGGGCGGACGTTTGCCGCGGTGCAGCCCGGCGGCGGCTCGTCGGCCTGCATTTTCGAAGAACACCTCGATTGGCCGTACGATTACGAGAGCATGGCGAAGGCCGGCTCGATGTTGGGCTCGGGCGCGTTCGTCGTCTTCGACGACACGACCGATTTCGTGAAGGCCGCGCACAACCTCGTTCGTTTCTTCGCGCACGAGTCGTGCGGTCAGTGCACGCCGTGCCGCGAAGGCGGTGAGTGGATGGCGCGCGTGCTCGACCGCCTCGTGAAGCGTCGCGGCGTTCCCGGCGATATCGAGATGCTGCTTGCGCGTTTCGCGCACGATGACCGGCCTGAACCTTTGCGCGCTTGGCGATTCGATCGAGCCGTTCTTCAAGTCGGTGATGATGCGCTTTCCGGATCAGTTCGCTTCGCGGATCGCCACGCCGCAGGAGCAGCCCGCATGAGCACGTCGGCCGCACCGGACGTGCAAATGGTCACGCTGACGATCGACGGCATGCCGGTAACCGTTCCCAAGGGCACGCTGCTGGTCGAGGCGGCGAAGAAGATCCAGCAAGAGATCCCGGTCTACTGCTATCATACGAAGCTCGGGCCGGCCGGGCTCTGCCGCATCTGCATGGTCGAGATCGAAGGCATGCCGAAGCTGCAGATCGCCTGCAATACCGTCGTCGCCGACAAGATGGTCGTGCGCACGCAGGGCGAGCGCGTCGAGCGCGGCGCGCGCGATCGTGCTCGAGCTGTTTCTCGTCAATCATCCGCTGGACTGTCCGATCTGCGACAAGGGCGGCGAGTGCGACTTGCAAGATTACTGCGATGGCTTACGCCCGCGGCACCTCCGACGTCGCCGATCCGAAGTCTGCGAAGCCGAAGGCCGTCGACCTCGGGCCGACGATCGTGCTCGACGAAGAGCGCTGCATCGTCTGCCAGCGCTGCGTCCGCTTCGACGATATCATCGCCGACGAGCGCCAGCTCGTCGTGAAGGATCGCGGCGCGCACGACATCATCGCGACCGCCACCGGCCTTCCGTACCGGCACAACTTCACCGGCAACGTCACCGAACTGTGCCCGGTCGGCGCGCTTACCTCGAAGACGTATCGCTTCAAGTCGCGGCCGTGGGATCTGCGAGCGCACGCAGACGACGCTGCACGCAGTGCTCCGTCGGCTGCCAGCAGTTCGCCGACGTCCGCTACGGCAACCTTGCTGCGCACGATGCTCGGTCGAAGACGACGCAGATCTCCGACGGGTGGCTCTGCGATCGCGGGCGTTACAACGTCGGCTTCTACGAATCGCCCGATCGGCATCACACAGCCCCTCTACCGCAAGGGCGGCGAGTGCGTGCAGATCGGCTGGGACGACGCCTTCGATCCTGTGGGCCAAGGCGATTCGCGAAGCGCGCGCGCGCCGAGGGCCGCAATGCGTCGGCGCGATCGGCGGCGGGCGACTCACGAACGAAGAAGCGTTCGCTCTGCAGCAGCTCTTCCGCGCGGCGGGCGTCGACGAATCTCGACTGGCGCGCCGGCCGGCAGCGCCAAGCGACGCCCGGCGCGCAGCGCGGCGCCGCTCGCCGCGATCGAACGCGCCGAGTCGATCGTGATCGCCGGTGAATCGCCCGAGCGAGCGCGCGCCGGTGCTCTGGCTGCGCGTTCGCCAAGGCGGCGCTGCGCAAAGGCGCGAAGATCGTCGTCGCGGCGACCGCCGCAAGACGCGCTGCGTCAGCGAGTCGGCGATGCAGGCGCGTCGCGCTCGTGTGGGACGGCGTCGACCTCGCGCTGGGCCGCGCGTACGCGCAGGCGCTCTCGGCGGATCGCGGACAGCTCTCGACGTACATCGCGAGCGAACAGGCAACGCGCGCGGCGCGGAGGCGATGGGCATGCTGCCCGGCTACGGTCCCGGATACGTCACCGGTCGAACCGGGTCGCGACACGCTCGCGATGTTCGAGCGCGCGTCGCGCAACGGCAGTCTCGACGGTGCTCTCGATCTTCGGCGCGAACCCCGTGCGCAACGCCGCCGACCCGACGGCCGCGTGCGGAGGCGCTGGAGGCGCGTCCGTTCTTGGTGGTCAGCGAGCTGTTCATGACCGAGACGGCGCAGCGCGCGACGCTCGTGCTTCCGGCGAGGGCGCGTTCGAAAAGGGTGGGACGACGATGAACCTCGCCGGCGATGCTCTTGCCGGTCAATGCGTCGCTGGATGCGCCCGACTCCGTGCTGTCCGATTTCGAGATACTTGCGCCGGCCTGGCCGACGAGCTCGACGTCGCGCTGCCGTCGATTCCGAAGAGCTCGAAGGCGCCGGTCATCGCCGCACGTGATCAAAGAGCCGGAAGGATTTCACGTTCGGCGACGAGCGCTTCGCTCCCGATCGCCGCTGCGAGTCCGTCCGCGCAACGGCTACGCCGGAGAGTCGATTCTGTCGGGCGGCGGCACGTGGCTGCACGACCCGTTGCTGATCGCCGGATCGAGGAGGTCTCCTCGATGCCGTGGTGGCTGGTGGTGCTCATCAAATCGGCGGTCCTGCTCTTCGTCGTGGTCACGACGTTCGCGTACGCGATGCTCGTCGAGCGCAAGGTGCTGGGCTGGATGCAGCTGCGTCCCGGGCCGAATCGCGTCGGCCCGTGGGGCTTGCTGCAGCCGGCCGCCGATGCGGCCAAGCTGATGCTCAAGGAAGATCTCACGCCGCAAGACCGCCGATCCGCTGATCTACCGAACTGGCGCCGTTCATCTCGCTGCTGACGGCATTTGCGGTCTACGCGATCATTCCGTTCGGCGCGTCGTCGTCCGGGCGACGTGGGCGATCGGCAACGTCAACGCCGGCATTCTCGTTCATCCTCGCGATCACGTCGATCGGCGTCTACGGCATTTCGCTCGGCGGCTGGGCCTCGGGTCGAAGTATCCGCTGCTCGGCAGCGTGCGCTCCACCGCGCAGATGATCAGCTACGAGCTGGCGATGTCGCTCTCGTTCGTCGGCGTGCTCATCCTGGCCGGAACGACCTCGCTCGACGGCATCGTGAACGCGCAGGCGCGCTGGTGGTTCGTCGTCCCGCAGTTCGTCGGCTGCCTCATCTACATCATCACCGCGGTCGCCGAGACGAACCGCGCACCCTTCGATCTTGGTCGAAGCGGAGACCGAGCTGGTCGCCGGCTTCCACACCGAGTACTCCGGCCTGCGTTTCGGCCTGTTCTTCATCGCCGAGTACGTGAACATGCTCACGGTCTCGTGCATCGCGACGCTGCTGTTCTTCGGCGGCTGGAACGCGCCGTTCGGCTTGACGTTGATCCCGGGCGTCGTCGTGGTTCGTCGTCAAGGTCGCGTGCTTCATGTTCTTCTACATGTGGTTGCGCGCGACGCTGCCGCGCCTGCGCTACGATCGGCTGATGGCGTTCGGCTGGAAGGTGCTGTTGCCGATCGCGACGCTCAATCTCGTCGTCACGGCCATCGTCGTGGCGTATACGGGATGAAGCCGATGGCCAACGCAAGAACACTCTACAACGTCGGCGCGATCCTGCGAAGGGCTCTCGATCACGTTCGGCTTCATGTTCCGCAAGCGGCCGACGATCCAATATCCGTCGGTCAAGAAGCAGCACGCGCCGCGCTTCCACGGCTTGCACGAGCTGCGCCGCTACGACGACGGCAAGGAGCGCTGCATCGGCTGCGAGCTGTGCTCGAGCGCCTGCCCGGCCAACGCGATCACGGTGATCGGTGCCGAGAACGCGCCCGACGACCGCCGCTCGCCGGGCGAACGCTATGCGGCGCGCTACGAGATCGACGAGCTGCGCTGCATCTTTTGCGGCATGTGCGAAGAAGCGTGTCCGACCGATGCGATCGTGCTGACGCCGCGCTTCGAGATGGCCGACTACCGCCGCGGTTCGTTCATCTACGCCAAGGACCGGCTGCTGGTGCCGCCCGAAGCCGGCGTCGGAACGGCGCCCGACGAGCGTCCCGGCGGGATTCCCGGCGACCTCGGCCGCGTCGCCGAGATCAAGTCGACGACCGACATCGCGGAGGGCTACTCCGCCACCTGGCGCGGCGACGATCCTCAAGACGCAGCACCGAGGCTTGGCGCTAATCGAGGACTAAGGCCGTCGAGTGATCGCGTTCTGGGTGCTGCGCGTCGTCATGATCGCGAGCGCCGTCTGGACGGTCGCGGCGAGCAAGCCGGTCTACAGCGTCGTCGCGCTGCTGCTCAATTTCGCGGCGCTCGCCGTGCTGTACTGACGCTGTCCGCCGAGTTCTTGGCGGTGATGCAGATCATCGTCTACTCGCGGCGCGATCCTGATGCTCTTCGTCTTCGTCATCGCGCTGCTGA
Source organism: Vulcanimicrobiota bacterium (assembly GCA_963844705.1). GTDB lineage: Bacteria > Vulcanimicrobiota > Vulcanimicrobiia > Vulcanimicrobiales > Vulcanimicrobiaceae > Cybelea. Next base: position 413,664 of record CAWJPI010000002.1, read on the forward strand.
GCAGCGGCGTCGCGCCCTTCGCCGTGGGCCCGAACCGGCTGCCGCGGATCTGCGATTCCCGGCGCGCGTCTCGTCGCTGGTGGCGCTCGGCTTTCTCGTGTACGCGGTCGCGCACGACGATCGCGAGCGCGCGCTCGCCGTCGACAGCGCGGACCGGTCGGAACCGCCGACGTCTTCGGCAGCGTCGCCGATTTCGGCAAGGCGCTCTTTACCGTGCAGCTGCTGCCGTTCGAAGTCACGGCGCTGATCCTGATGGTCGCGGTCATCGGCGTCGATGCATGCTGGCCGGCGAGCAGATGCGCGACGCCGAGGCGCCGCCACCGCGCGACAGGCGAGCGAGTCGACCGGCGAGATGCGCGAGGCGATCCTGCGCGAGGGCGAAAACTGATGGCGCGTCGCCGATCGCCAACTACATCGGCGCTCGGCCTCGGTGATGTTCTTCATCGGCGTCGCGGGCGTGATCGTGCGCCGCAATCCGCTGATCATGCTGATGAGCATCGAGCTGATGTTCAACGCCGCAAACCTGCTGCTTCATCGCGTTCGCGCGCGCGTGGGTGCAGAACGCCGGCCACGTCTTCGCCTTCCTGGTCATCACGGTCGCCGCCGCCGAAGCGGCGATCGGCCTGGCGATCGTCGTGACGACGTTCCGCCCGAGAAGCAGTACGTCGACGTCGACGAAGTGAGGGCGCTGCACGGATGAGCTGCACGGCACCACGTCGCATGGGTCGTCGACGGATCCTATCCGCATGTGCTGGTACGCCTGTGGCTGCTGCCGCTCGCCGGCGCAGCGCATGCTGTGCTGGGCGTTCGGCCCGCAGCTCGAAGACACGCGCGCAGGCTGGCTTGCGATCGGCGCTCGTCGGCGCGTCGTTCGTGCTCACCGTGCTCTTCGTGGCCGATGGGACGCAGACGGCGGACGGCGTGGTCGGCGCGCATCAGGCGCTGTTCTCGTGGACTGCCCGGGTTCGACTTCGGGCTGCTTGCTCGATCCGCTCTCGCTGCTGTGGACGCTCATCATCACCGGCGTGGGCTTCCTGATCCACCTCTACTCGATCGGCTACATGGACGGCGATCCGCGCGTTCGCGCGCTTCTTCGCGTACATGAACTTCTTCGTGTTCGCGATGCTCACGCTGGTGCTCTCCGACAACTTCGTCGGGCTGCTCGTCGGCTGGGGACTCGTCGGTCTCGGCGTCGTACTTCCTGATCGGCTTCTGGTTCGAGCGCCCGACCGCCGTCGCCGCGGCGCGCAAGGCCTTCGTCATCAACGTCGTCGGCGACGTCGGCATCATGTTCGCGATCTTCGTCGATCGTGGCCAACGTCGCACTCGATCGGCTTCGGCGACGTATTCTCGGCGGCCGCGCGTTCGTCGTCGGGCGCTGCTGTTCGCGATCTGCGTCGCGCTCTTCATCGGCGCCGCGGCGAAATCGGCGCAGGTTCCGCTGCACACCTGGCTTCCCGACGCGATGGAAGGCCCGACGCCGGTCTCGGCGCTGATCCACGCGGCGACGATGGTCACCGCCGGCGTCTATCTCATCGCGCGCTGCGCGCCGCTGTGGAGCGCCAACGCGCGACGCGCAGCGTGCTCGTCGGGTACGATCGGCGCGATCACGGCGCTGCTCGGCGCGATCCTCGGCATGCGCGCAGTGGGACATCAAGCGCATTCTGGCCTACTCGACGATGTCGCAGATCGGCTACATGATCATGGGCGTCGGCGTCGGCGCGTACGAAGGCGGCGTCGCGCACTTCTTCACGCACGCGTTCTTCAAGGCGCAGCTCTTCCTCGGCGTCGGGCATCGTCATCCACGCGCTCGCCAACGAGCAGGACGTTCGCCGGATGGGCGGCCTGCGGAAGAAGATGCCGTTCGCGTTCTGGGCGATGCTGATCGGCGTGCTCTCGATTTGCGGCGTTCCCGGCTTCAGCGGATTCTTCTCCAAGGACAGGTGATCTACGGGGCGCTGGCGCACGGCCATCCGTGGCTCTACGCCGTCGGCGTCCTCACCGCCGGCATCACCGCGTACTACATGTTCCGGCTGCTCTTCATCACGTTCTTGGGCGAGTATCGCGGCGAGGACGCACGTGCACACCGGCACGCCCCAACGCGTGGAGCGATGAACGTGCCCGGTCGGCATCCTGGTCGTTCCGACCGTTGCGATCGGCGCGGCGCTGATGGTCGGCGGCGACAACTCGCCGTGGGCGCGCTTCTTCGCGCCGCTCTTCGGCACGCCGGCGCGCTCGACGCCGGTTGCGCCGCCGGCGATCTCCGAGATGCTCACCTCCGTCATCGTGCTGGTCGTCGTCGCCGGCTTCGTGGTCGCGTGGCAGCGCTACGCAACGCGCGACCGCCCAGCGCGATGCGGTCGAGCGGCTGCGACGGAGACCGCGCGAATGCCCGCCATGCTCGTGAATCTCTTCTACTTCGACGCGGTCATCGATGCGCTGTTCGTGCGCCCGGCGCAGTTGCTCGGGGCGCGTTTTCGGGCGCGTGCTCGACCCGCATGTCATCGACGGAGCGGTGCGCGAGATCGTTCACCTCAGCCAACTGGCTCGGCACGCTCGTGCGCTCGTTTCAGACCGGCCTGGTGCGCGCGTACGCGCTGATCCTGGTCTTCGGCGCCGCCTGTTTCATCGTCTACTACGCCCTCGAGCGGAGCGACCGCACTAGATGGCGCTCGTGCTCGATTACGATTCTGCTGCCGATCGTCGCCGCCGGGCTGCTCCTCGCTGCTGCCGCGCGAGCGATCGCGTCGTGTCGCGCGTCGTCGGCACGTCGTCGCCGCCGTGACGTTCGCGACGATCATCGCCGCGGGAACCGGTGAGTGGAGCGTGCGCTGGCTGTCGCGGCCGTTCAGGCGGCGTTCCACTTCGGCGCGACGCCGGTCTCGTTCTGGCTCGTGCTGCTGCTCGCGCTGTGCACGGCGTGCGCGATCGCCGCTTGCCGCGTCCGCGCGAACGCGCGATTTCGTCGCGCTGCTGCTCTTGCTCGAAGGCACGATGCTCGGCTTGTTCCTCGCGCGCGATCTGCTGGTGTTCGCGCTCTTCTGGGATCTGATGTTGATGCCGGTCTTCTTCGTGCTGATCGGCTGGGGCGAGCATCCACGCGACCGCATGGCGCTACTTCATCTACAACTTTGCCGGCGGTTTGACGCTGCTGCTCGCGACCGCCGCCTTCGGCGTGATCTACGGCTCGACCGACGTGATCGGCCGTCCCGGCGCGCCGTTGGCCGGCGGCTGGGCGCCGTGGATCTTCGCCGGCTTCGCGTTCGCGTTCTTGGTGAAGACGCCGGTCTGGCCGCTGCACACGTGGATGCCGCCAACGTACGCGGAGCTGCCGCCGCCGATGGTCGCCGTCGTCTCCGCGGTGCAGTCGAAGGCCGGCCTCTACGGCTTCATCGCCATCGCCTCGCGATGATGCCCGGGTACGTGCACGTACGCCGGCGCCGCTGATCGTTCTCGGCGCGATCTCGCTGGTCTACGGCGCGCTGATCGCGCTCGTGCAGAACGACGTCAAGCGCATCGTCGCCTACTCATCGCTCTCGCACCTCGGGCTGATCGTGATCGCGATCGCATCGCAGAATCAGCTCGCGCTGGCCGGCGCGCTCGTCTACATCGTGGCGCACGGACTGTTCTCGGCGGCGCTCTTTCTGCTGCTCGGGTACGTCGAGGAGCGCGAAGGAACGCGCTTCGCTGCCGCGTTTGGGCGGCCTTGGGGCGGCAAATCCGCGGCTCGCCGGCGCGCTCTGCATCGCCGCGCTGGCCGCGCTCGGCCTTCCGGGCCTGGCCGGATTTGCCGGCGAGCTGGTGATTCTCATCGGCGTCTATCAGGCCGGGTTCACGTGGGCCGCGATCGTCGCGCTCGTTGCGATCGTGCTCGCGGCCGCGTACATGCTGCGTCTGTACCAAGACGTCATGAACGGACCGCCGCGCGACGATCTGCCGGTACGCGCCGATATCGGATGGCTCGAAGGCTTGGCGGTCGCGCCGCTGCTGGTTGCGCTCGTGCTCGTCGGCGTCTATCCAGCCCCGATTTTGACGCCTCCGGCCGTTACCACCACCGCCCAGAGCGCGCCGTCGCGATGACGCTTCCGTTCACCAACGCCGATTGGTCTGCGATCCTCCCCGTGGGGATCGTCGCGGCGACGGCGCTCGTGGTGCTGATTGCCGACCTTGTTCGCCGGAGCCGGCAGTGGCGCTACGTGTCGATCGCCATCGGGCTGATCGGCATCGCCGCGGCCGCCGTCGTTGCCGCGGGCCAGTTCGGCCACGACTACGACGCGTTCTTCGGCGGCTTCATGACCGGCGGCTTCGCGACGGTCTTCGAAGAGATCATGCTCATCGGCCGGCAGGCTCGCTCATGCTCTACGGGTCGCTCGGCCCGGCGCAGCGCGTAGCGGGCACGACGTCGATCATGCTGTGGAGCGCGTGCGGGGCGATGCTGATGGCCGGCGCCGCAAACCTGATGATGATCTTTCTCGGACTCGAGCTGCTCTCGCTGGGACTCTACGCGCTCTGCGCCGCGGTCGACCGTAAGACCGCGCGCGAATCGGCGCTGAAGTACTTGATCCTCAGCTCGACGGCCACGGGCTTTCTGCTCTTCGGCATGGCGCTGCTCTTCGGCGCGACGGGAAGCGTTGCGCTCGCCGCGTTGAGCAATCCGTCGCTGACGAGTGATCCGCTCTTCTGGCTGGGCGGCGGCATGTTCCTGATCGGCTTCGCGTTCAAGCTGAGCCTGGTTCCGTTCCACACGTGGACGCCCGACGTTTTCGAAGGCGCGCCGCTGCCCGTCACGGCGTTCATGAGCGTCGTTACCAAGGCGGGCACGCTGGCCGTTTTCGCGCGCTTCACCTACGCCGCGCTGCCCGCGGGGGCCGGCTGGAAGCTGCTCTTGCCGATCTGGATCGTCGCTGCGATCTCGATGATCGCCGGCAACGCCGGCATGCTGGCGCAGACCGATCTCAAACGGCTGCTCGGCTATTCGGGCATCGCGCAGGTCGGCTACATTCTGGTCGCGTTGGCCGGCAGCACGCCGCTGGGCCTGCGCTACGCGATCTACTACCTCACCGCCTACGCCTTCATGAACCTCGGCGCGTTTGCGGTAGCCGCCGCCATCGGAGCCGATGAAGAGGGCGCGAAGTTGGAGAGCTATCGCGGGCTGGCACAGCGCCGCCCGTGGCTGGCCGCGGCGATGACCGTCTTCTTGCTGGCGCTCTCGGGCCTGCCGCCGACGGCGGGTTTCCTGGGCAAGATTTTGATTCTCGCGTCCTCGGTCGCGGGCGGCTACGTGTGGCTGGCCGGCGCCCTGATCGTGGGCACGGCGATCTCGCTCTACGCCTACGCAAAGGTGATCTGGGCCATGTATGCCCGCCAGCCCGGCGAGCAGCCGGAGGGCGCTCGCCCGTTCGTTCCGCTGGCCTGGATGAGCGCCGGAATCTGCGCTGCGGCGGTGATCGTGATGGCCTTCTACCCACTCACGCCGAGCAACGTCCTCCCTCTCGTACGCTAGCGGCGGGACCCTAGCGTCACGGCACCCTTCGGCCGCGCGCTATGATAGGCGGTGAGGTTCTCAGCAATGATCAAACAGGCTTTCTTCCTACTCGCTGTGGCGGCTGCTCCGCTTTGCGCGGTCGTCGCCATACCCGCGGCGGCTTCGAGCTATCAGGTGATCCTGCCGCTCGACCAGCAGAAACTGCAGGATCAGCAGATGGCGATCATTTACGCTCGCCAGCTGATCGCCGCCGGTCAACTCGACGCGGCCGTGCCGATTCTGGCCGAATTCGTAAAGACGCATCCCGAGGCGACCGATGCCGAGCGTTTTCTCGGCGACCTCTACTATCGCCAGGGGCGCTTCGATCAGGCCGAGGCGGTCTATCGCGACCTCCTGACGCGCAACGCGCACGATAAAGAGACGCACAATCGTTTAGGCGTGGTGTACGCGACGCAGGGCCGCGTCGATCAAGCGATCGACGAGTTCCAAAGCGCGCTGCCCGGCACGGATTCCATCCGCGACCTCGTGTTACTACATCTTCGCAAGGGCGATCTGCTCGCGTACGAGCAGCAGATGGAACGTGCGGCCAACGCGCAGCCCACCGACGCCGACGCGCAAGAAGAACTAGGCGAGATCTATCAGGCGATCCATCAGCCGCAAGCCGCGATCGTCTACTTCAGACGCGCGCTCGACACCGATGCCACCTCGATCGCCGCGCTCAACGGCCTGGGAATGGCCTACCTCGACGTCCACGATCAAGGGAGCGCGATGCGCTACCTGCAGACGTGCCTGAACCTCGATCCGCTCAACTACGCCTGCCTCGATAATCTGGGCGTTGCGAGGATCCAAGCAACGTCGTATGGCGACGCGATGGTCGCGTTTCTGCACGCCTACCGCCTCGAGCCGGAGCGGCCCGAAGCGCTGGTGAACTTCGGCTACCTTGCCGACCTGAAGGGCGACTGGAAGAAGGCGGTGTCGTACTACGTGCAGGCGATCGCGGTCGATCCGTACTCTCCCGAATCATACGTCAACCTCGGCATCGACTACGAGCACAACGGCCTCTATTCGCTGGCGCAGGCGGCGCTGCTCAAAGGCGTCGCAGCGGTTCCATGGGACGGACGCGTGCGCTACTTACTCGCGGCGGCCTACGCATCGCAGGGCCAAAGGACGCTAGCGCTCCAACAACTCAAAGCGGCAGCCGACTCCCTCGATCCCGACGTCGCCCAGATCGCCAGGGAAGAAACGGCGCGCCTAACCTCAACATCGGTAACCAGCCCACTGTAACCCACCCGCCGTCATCGCGAGCAGCCTTACGTTCGGGCGATGCAGTCGATTTCGATGCGTACGCCGCGCGGTAATCCGGCGACCGCGACCGTCGAACGCGCGGGTTTCGTCGCGCCGAAGTAGCGTTCGTACACCTCGTTGACCGCGGGGAAATCCTTCATGTCGATGAGGAAGACGCTCGTCTTCACGACGTCGGCGAATGTCGCCCCAGCCGCGCAGAGCACGGCGCCGAGGTTTTCGATCGCGCGCTCCGCTTGAACGGCCGCATCGCCCTCGACGATGTTGCCGGTCTGCGGGTCGAGCGGAATCTGCCCGCTGCAATACAGCTCGCCGCCGATTTGGATGGCCTGACTGTAGGGCCCGATCGGTGCGGGCGCGTGTGGCGTGAGAATTTGCTCCGGTTTCATGATTCCATCCTCCGACGTATTCTGTCCTGACCGTCCTTCGACGTCGCTTGTCCTAAGCGCAGTCGAAGGGCTCAGGATGACACGCTGGCGGTCATCGTGCCTTTGAAGTTCATTGGTGCCTCCTCGATGCCGAAGTTTTCCGCGTAGAGCGCCGCGATGCGCGCGAGTTCGTCGCTGGTGAGCGGTGGCGCGTCGGGTGCGGCGGCGAACTCGGCGAGCTGCTCGCGATCGTAGATGTTGGGGAGCACGGTCATCACCCGCGGCTCGGCCAGCAGCCACGAGATCGCGGCTTGCCCGAGCGTCCGACCGGGACGCTCGAGAAAGCGCAGTTGGTCAACCTTCTTGACGCCGTTGATCAGCCACTCGCGCGGGCGATGACGGCGGTGGTCGTTGGCCGGGAAGGTCGTCTCCGCCGTGTAGTGCCCTTCGAGCATGCCGCTGGAGTGCGGCACGCGGATCATGTAACCCGTCGGCGCCCTCGACTCTTCGGCCGCGCGGATCTGTTCGCCGCCGGGATACTGCTCGAGAATGTTCCAGATGATCTGTAGGCTGGGGACGTGCCGGCGGCGCACCGCCTCGACGCCTTCGCCGAGCCACCCGATTGCCGGCCCGAGCGCGACGCCGTACATCCGGATCTTACCCTCTTGCTTAAGCGCTTCGAGCAGCTCCCAGAGCGCAGCGTCGTCGACCTGCGACATGCGCGCATTGTGCATCTGGTAGATGTCGACGTAGTCCGTCTGTAGGCGGCGCAGCGACGCTTCCAGCGCCTTGCGCACGAACGCGGGTGAGAAGTCTTGCGGCAGCTCGAACTGTCCGCGGCGAGCCTCCGCGGCGTTGGAAAAGTCGTAGCCGAACTTCGTGGCGTAGATCACGCGCTCGCGCCGGTCGCCGAAGGCTTTGGCCAGCTGCTCTTCGCTGCGCCCGTTGCCGTACGTGTCGGCGGCGTCGAAGAGGGTGATGCCGAGGTCGTTGGCCTCGCGCAGCATGGCGACGGCCTCGTCGTCGCTCTTATCGCCCCACCAACCCGTAGACGTCGTCCAGAGGCCGAAACCGACCTCGCTGACGGTAACGTCGCTCTGGGGATAGGTGCGGTACTTCATGCCAGGGCCTTCTCCATCCCAAGCGCCAACACCCCACGCCATGGACGACGCGTTAGATCCCGGGCTCGACCGCGTTGCCGCATGGATTCGCGGCTACTTCGAGCATCCGCAGGCCTATCGCGTGATGCCGGCGGTCGCCCCTGGGGAGATCGCCGCCTCGCTTCCTGCCGAGGCGCCGGAACAGGGCGTGCCGTTCGAGGAGATACTTGCCGATTTCGAGCGCATGATCGTACCGGGTACGACGCACTGGAACCATCCGCGCTTCTTCGCGTACTTCGCCACGAGCGCGGCGCCGGCGGGCATTGCGGCAGAAGCGCTCGCCGCCGCGCTCGACGTAAAAGCGATGCTGTGGCGAACGTCGCCGGCGGCCACGGAACTCGAGCAAGTGACGCTGCGCTGGCTGGCGCGACTGCTGGAGCTGCCGCCTTCTTGGACCGGCGTGATCTACGATACCGCATCGATCGCGGGCTTCACCGCGCTGGCCGCCGCGCGCGAAGCGCTCGACCTGGATATTCGCGAACGCGGCATGACCGGGCGAGACCTTCCGCCGCTGCGTGTTTATATCACCGGCGAGACGCACTCGCACGTGGAAAAGGCCGCGATCGCGCTGGGTGTGGGGCAGAAAAACGTCGTGCGCGTCGATTGCGACGAGGTGTTTCGCATGCGGCCCGGCGCGCTGCGCGCGGCGATCGAGCGCGACGTTGCCGCGGGGATGCGTCCGCTGGCGGTCGTCGCAACCGTCGGCACGACGTCGACCACGTCGATCGATCCCGTGCGCGAGATCGCCGAGATCGCGGTCGAGAAGAAGGTTTGGTTGCACGTCAACGCGGCCTATGCGGGAACGGCGGCGTTGATTCCGGAGTTCCGTCCGATGCTCGACGGCGTCGAGCTGGCCGATTCGCTCGTGCTCAATCCGCACAAGTGGATGTTCGTGCCGATGGATCTCTCCGTGCTTTTCCTGAAGGACGAGTCGGTGGTGCGCCGCGCCTTCGCGCTGGTGCCCGAGTATCTCACGACGCCGGAGGCCGGCGTGGTGAACTACATGGATTACGGTCTGCAGCTCGGACGACGGTTCCGTGCGCTCAAGCTCTGGTTCGTGCTGCGTCACTTCGGCGCGGAGGGCATCCGCCACCGGCTGCGCGAGCATATCGAACTGGCGCAGGAGTTCGCGTCGTGGGTGCGCGCGGAGCCGAAGTGGGAGGTACTCGCGCCGCACCCGTTCTCCGTGGTGTGCTTCCGCTACGCTCCTCCGGGCCTCGAGGAGCCGGCCCTCGAGGCGCTCAACGCCGAAATCTTGCGCGCCGTCAACGCGAGCGGCGAACTTTTCCTTTCACACACGAAGCTCGATGGACGCTACGCGCTGCGACTGGCAGTCGGCAACCTCCGAACACAGCGAAGCGACGTCGAGTACGCGTGGGACGTACTGAAGAACGCGGCGAGCACGGTCGCGAGCAACAGATAGGGGGAGGTTAGTACAACCTCAGGTACTGTTCGCGTTCCCAGGGGTGGACGGCTCGGCGGTAGCGTTCGTACTCTTCGAGCTTGGCGTCGCGGAACGCGTGGTAGAGGTGGTCGCCGAGCGCGCCGCGCACGACGGCATCGCCGTCGAGTTCGGATATCGCTTGGCGTAGCGATTTGGGCAGCGTGCCGATGCCGCGCTCGCGACGTTCCGACTCGCTTAGCTGATACGTCGAACCCGCAAACGCCGGGCCAGGAAGCGTGCCGCGCGCGATGCCGTCGGCCGCCGCGCCGATCAGCACCGCCAGCGCGAGGTACGGATTGCAAGCGGGATCGGGACTGCGCATTTCGACGCGCGGCGGTTGCTGGCTCGGCGGCACGCGCACGAGCGCGTTGGCGCTGCGCTGCGACCACACCGCGTAGACGGGGGCGTCCCACGCGGCGACGAGTCGCTTGTACGAGTTGACCGTCGGATTGCAGATCGCCGTTGCCGCGGGCGCGTGCGCGAGCAGTCCGCCCGCTACGTAGAGCGCCGTCTCTTCGTCGCTCTCGTCGGGAAGGCGAAAGTCAACGTGCAGCCCGCTGCCGGCGCGTTCTTCGAGCGGCTTGGGCATGAACGTGGCGTCGAGGTCGAAGTCGGCGGCGACGTGTTTGGCGATCGTGCGCAGCGTGAGCGCGTGATCGGCGGCAGCGAGCGGGTCGTCGTGCGCGACGTCGATCTCGTGCTGACCCGCGCCGTGCTCGTGATGCGCCGACGAGATCGGCAAGCCCATTGCACGCAGCGCATCGACGATCGCGTTGCGCGCCTCTTCGCCGCGATCGTTCGCCGAAAAGTCGAAGTACGAGCCGACGTCGGTCGTCGCGGTCAACGGCGCGCTCGCCGAACGCTGGAAGAGATAGAACTCCACCTCGAGCCCGACGCGTACGCCGGCCAGCGCCGAGGCGCTCTCGACGGCGCGGCGCAGCGTGGTGCGCGGACACCCTTCGAACGGCGTGCCGTCGGGCATCGCGATGTCGCAGATCAGCCGGCCTTCGCGTCCTTGCGGTGCCGCGCGCCACGGATATATGGCGAACGTCGAAGGGTCCGGCCGGAGCACCATGTCGAGCTCTTCGCCGCGCACGAAACCGTCGATCGAGCCTCCGTCGAACGTCACGCGCCCCTCCAGCGCATCGTCGAGCAGCTCGGCCGGAATCGAGACGTTCTTGCTCACGCCGTAGATATCGGCGAAAACCAGCCGTACGAAGCGTACGTCCTGCTCGCGCGCGAGCTTGACGACGTCGCGCTTGCCCGACGGGCGGCGCCAGCGGGGTTCAGGCGTGGAGGTCATCGATTGCAATCGCCATCCGGAAGGTGAGCTGGTCGTGCGGTGCCTCGAGCGAGCGCGAGGTGATCTCGCCGATCTGTCGCAGGCGATAGAAGATCGTCTGACGATGCACGTTGAGGCGCTCCGACGCCGTCTTGATGTTCTGGCCGACGGCGAAGTAGATTTTTAACGTGCGCTCCAGCTCGGTCTGGTGTTTCTGGTCGTACGCGCGCAGTGGCGCGAGCACACCCGCCGCAAAAGAGCGCAGCCTGGCGCCGTCGGCGCCTTCGTAGAGCAGTGGATAGGCGCCCAGCTCGTCGTACGCGACGACGCGTCCGCTGCCGAAGGCGCGCCGCGCGATCGTCAGCGCCGTTTGAGCGGTCGCGGCGCTGCGCGCGAGATCGGCAGGAGCTTCGAGCGTGCCGACGCCGCCCGAGATGCGCAGCGGAGTTTTGCGCCGCGCGGCCGAGCGCGGGAGGAGCGTTGCCGCGGTGCGCGCGTTGCTCGCATCGACGGCGCGCGCCGCGGGCACGATCGCGAAGAGCAGTTGCTCTCGTTCGCACATTCCCAACTCGCCGGCGCCCGCGCGAAACGCCTCGGTCGCCACCACCTTCAGCTCGGAGAGCCCCGGCGCGGGCGCGCCGGCATCGGCCGCCTCGGCTTCGAGCACAACCACGCAGTATTGCGCGGCGAGTGTGATTCCGTGCGCCGCGGCCTCTTGACGCGCCGCCGTCGCATCGGAAAAGCTTCCCGCGAGCAGCGCGTCCCAAAAGCTCGACGCGTGCAGTCGCCGCGTCGCGTCGCGCCCCAACTCGGTGCCGATTGCGGCTGCGGCGAGGCGAAGCAGCAGCTCGGCGCCCTCGCCGTCGTCGGCGCCGAAGAGCGAGAGCCAGCCGACGTGCGCGTCGCCGCAGCGAACCTGCAGCACCCTCCCCGCCGCTCCGTTTTCGGCGACGGCGCGCGCGCTGGGCGGGACGCCGTTGCTTCCCGCCGCCGTTACGTGATGCCACTGCGCGTCTTCGAGCAGCACGCCGCCGCCGGTCGCGCGAGCGAGCTGCGCGGCGAGCGCTTTGGGGCCGCCTCCCGAGGCACTGATGCGTGCGAGGCTCTCCGCAAACTCGACGATCGCTTCGGGCCTCACGGCGCCGGGGCGTGCGCGCGATGCCGCGGACGCACGCGCGGCAGCTTCTTCGCAACTTCGTCGGGCATGATCGCGTCGATGGCGTCGTCGACGGTGACGATCCCTAACATTTTGCCGAGGTCGTCGACGACCGGCAGCGCCAGCAGATCGTACTTCGCGATCGTCGAGGCGACGTCGACGGCCGGCGCGTCGGGCGCCACCGTGACCAGATCGGTCTCCATGATGCGCTCGATGAACGCGGTCGGCAGCTCGAGCAGCAGCGAGCGCAGCGAGAGCGCGCCGAGCAGATGGTCGTCTTTGTCGAGCACGTAGAGGTAGTAGATGAACTCCGAGACCGGTGCGATCTCGCGAATCTTGCGAATGGTGGCCTCGGTCGTGCGGTGCGGGTAGATCCACACGTAGTCGGTGGTCATCATGCCGCCGGCGGTATCCTCCGGATACTGCACCAGCGCGCGCAGCTCGCCGGCGGTATACGCGTTCATCTCCGCGAGCAGCTCCGACTGCTGCTCTTCGGGAAGCTCCGCGAGCAGATCGGCGGCGTCGTCCGAGTCCATCTCCTCGATGATGTCGGCGGCGCGTTGCGTGCCGATATCGTCGATGAGGTTTTTGCGCGTGTCGGCATCGAGGTGTTCGAACGCGTCGGCGGCGGTCTCGTCGTCGAGCTGACCCACGACCGCCGCGGCCTCGCGCGCCGAGAGGTCGCCGATGATCTCCGCCAGCTCGGAGGGATGCAGCCGCGAGAGGCGGTTCTCTTTGACCGAGAGGCGCACTTGCGACGGATTGACGTCGCGAATCGGCTGCACCGAATCCCAGGCGATCATCGAGCGTGGCACGTTGCCGATGCGCGCGAGCCAGCGCCGGCCGAACGAGCGCAGCCCCAAGCGCCGCAGCAGACCGGCGATTCCAACGTCGGCGGCGACCACGCGCAGCCGTCCGCCCGCGTTAGCGACCTCGATGTCGTTGATGCGCACGACCTTGCGCCCGTCAATGTCGACGATCTGCTTGTCGAGCAGGTCGGCGATGAGGTACAGCTCGTCTTGTGCCGCCGGAGCGGGCTCTTTGGGCGCGATCGTCAGCGCGACGGTACCGTCGCGATCCACATCGGCCACGGTCTCGATCGGCGCAAAGCGCAGCCCCTGCGCGGTTTTGATCACCAACCCGTCGATCTGCGGAAACACCGCGTCGGGCTTACCAACGACAAAGTCGGTCACCTTACCGATCGGGAGATCGTCGATCGTCGCGCGACGCCCAACCAGCTCCGAAATAAACCCCTCGGTGAACGCCACAACAACTCGTTTTTAAACCAATCGTCAAGGAAAACCCGCCAAAACCGAAGTCGCGAGTCGTCCTTCGCGCGGGCGCGACCTCAGGCCGCGAGCGGCGCCCTCCGCATCCATGCGCCGTCCCGCAGCTTCCATTGGGTGAGCACCAGGCGCACGGTCCACGCGGCAATCCAGCCCAGCGGCACGGCGTAGAGCGCGAGATGCAAGTGCTCGATGCCGAACCAGGCCAGCGGGAGCACCAGCGCACCGCACGCGAGACCGACCGTCATCGAGAAGCGCGTGTCGCCCGAGGCGCGGATTGGTGAGAGCGAGACCATCGCCCAGCCTTTGAGCGGCAGCGTCACCATGTGCAGCGCGAGCGGGAGCGCTGCCACCGACGCAACCGCAGCGTTGAGCGTAAAGGCGTAGGCCAGGGGCCACGCAAGCGCCGCGGTTACCACGCCGGCGAGCGCGGTGACCACGAACGAAACCCGCCGAGCGCGCTGGAAGAACGAGTTCGCGCCGGCGGGGTCGCCGGCGCCGAGCCGCTGGCCGATGACGATCTGCGTGGCGCTCTGCAGAGGCCCCGGCACGACGAAGGTGAGATCGGAGACGACGTTGAGCGCGCGGAACGCCGCGACGTAGATCGCGCCCAGCGGCGCCAGCATCGCGACGATGAACACGTCGGGAGCGAGCACCGCCAGCAGAAAAACGCCTTCTGGAAAGCCCAGTAGTGCCGTGCGTTTTGCCACCGCCCACGAGAGCGTCCGCTCGGCGAACACGCGGTACTGCGGACGCCGCGCGACGTAGATCAGCGCGTAGACCGTCGCGATCGTCTCGGAGAGCAGCGACGACACGCCGGCGCCGACGATGCCAAACGGGTGGTGCGTCAGCCAGCCCAGTCCGAGCACGAGCAGGAGCGGAATGTGCACGAGGTTGACCACGAAGAGTACCAGCACCCCGAGCTGACGGTTTCCCGCGGCGCCCAAGCTGAGCACCAAGGTTCCGGAGATGGCGATCGGCAGCATCGACGCGCAGCGCAGCATCAGGTAGGTCGCGCTGGCGTGCGAGCTGGCGAGATTGCCGACCATCCAATGCATGAGCGCCGGCGCGGCGGCGAAGCTCAAAAGAAAGGCGGCGGCGCTCGCGAGCAGCGGAACCAGCATTCCCGCGCGCACCGTGCGCGCGAATCCGTCGACGTCGTGCGCGCCGATGCGCTGTGCCGCGACGATCGACGTGCCGCTGATCAAGCCGAGGATCGAAAACGCAACCGCGGTTGCCACGGCGCTGGCGGCCGTCGCGCCGGCGAGCGCGACGGTGCCGAGGCTGCCGATGGCGATCGTATCGACCGTACCGAGGAGCTGGTCGCCGAGCATCTGCACGGCAACGGGAAGCGAAAGGCGCCGGAACGCGGCGCCTATCCTGGTGTGGTCGACGATCATCGACCCGATCACCTGACGGCGTCCAACTCCGCGAAGAATGCGGTCACGTCGTCGTCGGTCGTGTAGAAGTGCGGACCGACGCGAATACCGCAGTTAGGCCGGTAATCGAGAAAGACGCGCCGCTCGATCAGCTTGCGGCAGGCGGCCTCCGAGCCGTCGAAGTCGATGCCGATCCAACCGGTGCGCCGCTCCGCCTGCAGCGGGGTGTTCACGCGCAGGCCGCGCTCGAGCGCCATCGCGGCGACGCGGTCGGTCAGACGGACGTTGTGCTCGCGAATCTGCGGAACGCCGATCGCGCGGATGATCTCGTGGCCGGGCGCCGCGACAACGTAACCGGGAATCGTCGGCGTGCCGTGGCCGAAGCGGTACATCGACGAGGCGTAGACCACCGGCGCCGCTTCGAACGCGAAGGGCCGCTCGTGCGCCATCCAACCGGTGAGCGCCGGCCGCAGCTCCTGCGCGAGCGACGGGCGCACGTAGATCCAGCCGCATCCCGGGCCGCCGCAGAGCCACTTGTGCGAACCGCCGGTTACGATGTCGAGATCGAGCGCGCGCACGTCGTAGGGGACGATGCCCGTCGTCTGGTAGGCGTCAACGCAGAGCAGCGCGCCGACGTGGCGGCAACGGTCTTGAATCGCTTCGAGGTCGGCGAGCGCTCCCGATACGTAGTACGCGTGCGAGATCACCGCGATCGCTGTCTTCTCACTAATCGCGTCAACGATGTCTTGCGTGGGAATCGTGCGTCCGTCGGGAGAGGCGACGATCTTGTTCACCGCCCCGTAGCGTTCCCATTCGCGCCAGACGTAGGTGATCGACGGGAACTGCAGCGCCTCATACACGACCTCGTTGCGCTGCGCGCCGAAGTCGATGCAGCTCCCCAGCGCCGCCTGCAGCACCGAAACGTTCGGACCGAGGAAGACGGAGCCCGGCGGCGCACCGACGATCGCGCCGATGCCGTCGGCGATCTCGCCGATGCGGGGCAGCCACTGCTCCCACGCCTCGGGCCCGTCACTTGCCCACTGGTTCCAGTACGTTTCCAGCGCTTCGCGCGCGCGCAGGGGCGCGGCGCCCATCGAATGGCTCACCAAATACGTCGAGTCCGATAGAATGGGAAACTGCTCGCGCCACGGCGTCATCCGTAGGTGCCCTCTCCGAGATAGGTGCGCACTTCCCACAGTTCGGGGAAGAGCCGGTACTGCAGCGTCTTCTCCAAGTACGCCGCTCCCGGCGAGCCACCCGTGCCGACGCGCTGACCGATCATCCGTTCGACCATGCGCACGTGGCGCCCGCGCCACAGCAACAGCCGTTCGTCGAACTCGATCAGATCCTCGAGCAGCAGATAGAGGTCGTGGTGCGCCGCTTCGTTACGATAGATCTGCAAGAACGCTGCGACCAGCTCTTGCGAGGTATCCACCGTAAACCCGCGGCGACGCAGCAGCGCCTTGACGCGATCGTAGAGCGATGGCGAATCGGCCCGCTGCTGCAAACGCGCGCGGGCGGCGTCGTCGAGTTCGATCAAACGGAGCACGTCGGTACGCCGTAGCCCGCAGGCGAACTCCAGCTCGCGAAACTGCACCGATTGAAAGCCGCTGGCGGGATTGAGGTGGTCGCGGAACTGGTTGAATTCCTGTGGCGTCATCGTCTCGAGGATATCGACCTGCTGTTCGAGCAGGCGCTGGATTGTATGAACGCGCCGGAAGCCCTTGGTCACCCGCAGGAGGTCGTCGCGGTCGAGCGCCCAGGCGATCCTGTCGATCTCGTGCAGCAGCTGCTTGAACCACAACTCGTAGACTTGATGGATGACGATGAAGAGCATCTCGTCGTGGTGCGGCGGCTGTGAAATCGGCTGCTGCAACGCGAGAAGTTCGTCGACCTTCAGATAGGAACCGTAGGAGAGGGGCACGCCTGCGGGCTTACGGGGGGCGGTGGGCTTCTCCTCGAAACGCCTGGCCGAATGAAGCACCTGCGTTTCGTGGCGCTCGCTGCGGCGTTAGCCGCTTGCTCCGGAGGCGGTCACGGAGGCGCCGGATCGGCGGGATCGGCGACCAATCCGATAGCCTTTCCGCTCTTTGACGGAGCCAACGTGCTCTCGGCGCGCCAGTGGCATCGCACGATCGTGGCGACTCCCGGCACGGCCGACCGCGCGGTTTTCGCGCAGGGCGCTGGAACCTACGACGGCCACGACGTCGTCGCCGGCACGCAGGCGTTCATGCCGGCGCTCGAAGCGTGGCTCGGAGATCTCGTCGCTAGCCCGCCCCCCGGCTATACGGTCGCGATCACCGGCAACGGCATCGACTCCGTGCGGACCCACACGCGCGAGCTTGGTTTCGATTTCGCCGCGTTCACCGACACCGAGCACGGCAAGCGTCACGGCGTCGTGGTGATGGCGATCGATCCGCAGACGCTCGACGACAAGGCTGGTCCGATGCTGCAGCTCATCGGCCGCTTCAAACACATGCCGGCGCTGTGGCGCGATCCGATCGACGCTCAAGTCAGGCGACAGACCGGATTCTCGCTCAGCGACGCGTCGAACCCCGACACGCCCGTCGGTGCGGCTATCTCCGCGCTCGACCAATTGCGTGACTTCGGTGGTCGCGGCATCGTGCTGATCGACGCGGTCAAGCAATAGCGCAGTAAGTTGTCTATCTCCAAAACCAATCTGCGAGAGATCCGCGGTTGGATCGTCCTCAACGCGCTGTGGGTGCCGCTCACCGTTCAGGATACGGCGCTCATGGCCATCGCGGTTCCGGCCTCGACGATCCGCCTCGCGCCGCAAAACCACGTCGCCGTGCTCGCGTGGCTGGCGAGCATCGTCGCCCTGGCGACGGCACTCGTGCCGCTCTTTGCCGGGTGGCTCTCCGACGCGCTGCGCCGCCGGGGCGGCTCGCGGCGCGCCTTCGCCGCCGCCGGCGTCGCGATCGACGTGGCCGCCTTGGCGGCGATCCCCTACACGCACACGCTCGTGTGGTTCGCGATTCTTCTCGTCGTCGCCACGCTCGGCGCCAACGTCGCGCTGAGCGCGTACCAAGTGATGCTGCCCGAATCGGTGCCGCGGCGTCAGTGGGGCGTGGCCTCCGGCGTGCGCGGCGTCGCAACGCTGGTGGGCAGCATCCTCGGTTTCGCCATCGCGGGGTCGATGCCGGACCCGGCGATCACCTTCACGGTCACCGCGGCGATCATGACGCTCGGCGGCCTCTCGCTGCTCGCGATCGGCGAGGGAACCTACGACGGCGAAGAACACGCTCGCGTGCGCGACTGGCACGACTTCGGGGTCGTCTTTGCGGCGCGGGTACTGGTGTTCTTCGGACTGACGATGCTGCAGACGTTCGTCCTGTTCTTCATCCGCGACGTGCAGCACATCCCGAACGCTTCGGCGGGAACGGCGCTCTATGCATTCGCGACGATCGTCGGCGCGTTGACCTCGAGCGTCTATCTCGGCATCCTCTCGGACCGCGCGCCGCGCAAGCTAGTTACCGCAGCCGCGATCGCCGCAATGGCGCTGGCGACCATCGGATTCGCACTCGCGCCCGTGCTCGCGTGGATGTTGCCGTTCGCCGTGCTCTTCGGCATCGGTTTCGGCGGCGTGATGTCGACCGGCTGGGCGCTGGCGATGGATACGATTCCGAAGATGCGCGACGTCGGCCGCGACCTCGGCCTCTGGGGAATCGGTTCGAGCATTCCCAATATCATCGCGCCGCTGTTCGGCGGCTGGCTGATCGGGTTCTTCGGCGGCACGCGCGCCGGTTACCAAGCCGTCTTCGCCTTCGCGGGTTTCAGCTTTGCGCTGGCGTCACTCTCGGTTCTGCGCGTCGGCCGGCGGCCGCTCTCCTCGCTCTGGGGCTGGCCGCTGCGCTTTGCCGCCGTGACCTCCAACTACATCTGGGACCACACGGTGTACCGCATGCGCACGTGGGGGAGGCTTCCGCGGCGCCGCGGGGCGACGCTGATCGTCGCCAACCACCAGCACGATTTCGAATCGCCGGCGATCGTTTCGACGACGACGGTGCACAGCGGCTCCTGGCGCCATCCGATTTTCACCGCCAGCTCGAGGCGCATGTACGAGCCCGGGTTTCTCGCCGACCGGCTGCCGTGGGTGAGCTTTGCGTTTCGCGGCGTCAACGCCGGGAAGATGCTGATAGCGCTGGGCCTGCTGCCGCTGGAAAACGAGCTGGCCTCGCGCGCGCTCGCTGCGTTCGCGTTCGCCGTGCAGCGGCGTCACGGGCCGCTGCCGCTACGCGAGGTCTTCGACGAGCGCGTCGCTGGAAAATTTCCGCCGGGCACGCGCACCAGCGATCTGTGGCGGCGCGAGTTTTTCCTCGAAGCGCGCACCGTCGTGAAGATATCGACGATGCGCGAGCCCTTTCGCCGCGAGATCATGGAAGAGACGCGCGCCGGCGTCGAGGGCGATCTCGCCCTCATGGAAGAGATGGTGCGCCGCGGCGCCACGTTCTATCTTACCCCCGAAGGGCACTACACGATCGACGGACGCTTACGCCCGATGCGCGGCGTAATCGACCGGCTGTCGCCGCTGGCGACGATCTATCTGGTGGGAGTGAGCTACGATCCGTTCGTCTCGCGCCGGCTATCGATGCTCTGCCGCGTGGAACCGCTCGGCGGCGCGCCCGTGCTCGGCAAGCTCGCGGCGATTCGTCCCATCGTCACCAGCCAGCTTCTTGGCGAGTGGCTCTACGAGCGCGAGGGTTGGTTCACCCAAGACGAGGCCGCGGCCGCGATTCGCGAACGCTTGGCGAGACTGCCGTCACAACTCTTCGTCGAACCCGAGCTGCGGCGCGACCCGGACCGCATGATTCGGGCGGCGCTCCCGCTCATGGTGCAGTGGGGAATTCTCCAGCGCGACGGCGAGCGGTATCGTACGAGCGAGCAGCGCCTGCATCCGCAGTTTCCGTTCGTCAAGGACATCCTCGCCTACCAGACCGCGTTCTTGCACGAAACACTCGAGAACGCCGGTTACGGCGAACCTCTGGCCGGCTGACCGCGCTCGAAGAGCACCAGACGGAGACGCACGGATCCGGGATTCGCGCCTTTCACGCGGCCGTCGGCGCCGATCACGCGGTGTGCGGGAACGAAGAGATCGAGCGCCGTCGCGGCCATCGCCGATGCGACGCCGCGATGCGCGCCGGGGCGGCCGATCGCTCGGGCGATGTCGGCGTACGAGGCAAACTCGCCGAACCTCAGCGACGCCGCCGCTCGCCATGCGGCAATCTGCAGCGACGTCCCGGCGAGCTGCAGTGGCAGGTCGAAGCGGCTCAGGCGGCGCGCGAAGTAAGCGCGCACCTGCGCGCTTGCTTCGAGGAGCAGCGCGTCGCTCGGTTGTGGGCGCAGGCCACGCCGGCGCGCCACGAACGCGCTCTCGACGATCGCCAAACCGTCGCTCGCGATGAAGAGATCGCGGCCCAGCGGCGTCGCGACGAGGCATCCTTTCGCGCGTTCCGAAACTATCCCAACGGAAGCGCCGTTTTCATGATGAGACAAGATGAAAAATAACCGAAGTTTCGTTCGCGCCCTTTCTCTGCTGACGATCGTCGCGCTGGGAGCATGCTCCGGTGGCGGGATGACGCCGTCCCTCCTCCCGAGCGGCGCTACGCCGGGGCTCTCCGTTGCCGGCGACGGCGACGTTCCGTTTTTCGGAGCCTACCCGGTTCGCAGCCTCTGCTCGCAGACGCTGCGCGACCGCGCGCGCTGCTTCGCGATGGTGCGAAACGACGTCGCGCCCCACCTGCTCGGCATGGCACCCGACGAGCTGGTCGCATCGAACGGCGAGGTACAGGACTGCCGCTCGATCTTCTCGGAGGGCTACTGTCCGATCGATTTGCAGCACGCCTATCACTTTTCGTCGCTGATCGCCGGCTATAATAAGACCGTCGCGATCGTCGACGCGTACGGCTACGCTCACGCCGCCAGCGATATGGCTGTCTATCGCAAGACGATGGGACTCAAAGCCTGTACGGAGGCGTCGAAGTGCCTGCGGATCGTCAATCAGAACGGTCAAAGCTCGCCGCTTCCGCCGGAGCCGCCGAAGAGCGACGACTGGAAGGGCGAGCAATCGCTCGATCTCGACATGGTCTCCGCCATCTGCCCGAACTGCAAGATCATCTTGGTTCAGGCAAACAACGACTATACGACGAACCTCTACCCAGCGGTAAAGACCGCCGGCCGTCTCGGCGCGAAGTACGTCGGCGCGTCGTGGGGCATCAAAGAGTTCGGCGGCGACAACGCCGATTTCGATCAGAGCGGCGTCGTGATCGCGGCGGCTGCCGGCGATAACGGAGGGGGCGGATCCTACGGCGGCGGCCCCTATCAGCCGTGCACTTATACATACGTCGTGTGCGTCGGAGGAACGCACCTCGTGACCGCGGCCAACAAACGCGGCTGGAGCGAGACCGTCTGGAACGATTGGACGTACGATGCCTGCGGCGGCCCCTGCGGCGCGACCGGCAGCGGCTGCAGTAAGGACATCGGAAAGCCCTCGTGGCAGACCGATAAGCAGTGCACGATGCGTTCGGCGGCCGACATCTCGGCCAGCGCGTCGCTTCGTTCGCCGGTGATCGTCTACAACTCCGAGGAGAACGGCGGCAACTGCCCGAGTCACTGCTTCTGGCTCTACGGCGGCACCAGCGCTTCGACGCAGATCATCGCCGCTGCGTTCGCGCTGGCCGGCAACGCCGCGACGCAGAGCGGCGCGTCGGAAATCTGGAAGAAGCACCTGGGTAACACCTTCGACGTGGTCAGCGGCAACAATCTCGACGCCAACCTCGGGGTGACGTGTGCCTCGAACGTCCACTACATTTGCACGGCTCAGTTCGGTTTCGACGGGCCGACTGGATGGGGGAGTCCCAATGGCATCGGTTCGCTTTGAACGATTCATCGCCGCGGCGGCGCTCGCTCTGGGGGCGATCGCAATGACGGCGGCAATGCCGGCGCCCGATACGGCGCTCATCGTCGATTCCGGTTCGACGAACACGCTCGGCTATCGCATCGACGTCTCCGCCGACGGAGCGGCGACGATCTCGATGCAGGGGCGCAACACGACCGCTTCGCCGGGCCCGGCGAAAGCGTTTACGGTCTCCGCCGACACGGTGAAGAAATTCTTCGCCGACTTGGCAGCCGCGCGCAGTGGCAACGTCGCGACGGTTCCCTGCATGAAGAGCGCATCATTCGGGACGACCTTACACGTAACGTGGCAGGGTTGGACCTCGCCCGATCTCTCCTGTCCGCCGAAGGATCAGCTGGGCACCGCACTGGTGGCCGACGTCGAACGCGATCCGCAGCGCGTCGGGCGTCGGGCCGGCCCCGTTGCGGCAAGCGCCCCCGCCGTAACCCCGCTCTGTTTCGGGCGCTTTCCGTGCTCGGCGGAGGGGGCCCGGCGCGCGCGCCGGCTGGTGATCGATTTCGCCAAGACGCGGCTCTCCGGCGAGGATCTCGTCTCCTTCGAACTCGCCGCCGGGGAGGCAGTCGCGAACTGCGTCGAACACGGCGGCGGCCCGACGCTGACCGTGAGATGCTGGGTCGAGGATGGCCGTCTCTTCGCCGAAATTCGTCACCGCGGCGAGGGTTTCGAGCCTCCCGAACGGGTGGAGGCGCCCCCGCGCGGCGCGCCGCGCGGATACGGTCTCTTCATCATGCACGAAGTGCTCGACGGCGTCGAATTTCTCGAGGGCGGCACCGGGCTGCGCCTCATCAAGCAACTGCCTGAGCCGGCTTAACGCGGCTCCCTTGCGCCGTGCGCGCCGCCGGAATCGTGCGCGTGGCCGCACTCGTGGCAGACGTCGATCGCATCGAGGGTTTTCTCTTCCAGCGTCATCTGCGCTTCGAGCAGCTCGTCGCGGCGCTTCGCGCCGGGCTCGTCCTCGAGCGCCTTTTCGGCCAGCACCTTCTCTTCGGCCGCCCTGCGCAGCTCGTAAATTGCGTCGATCTTCCTGCGCGACTGATTCATTCGTCGTCCAGCGGCAAGCCCGAGGGTTTCTCGTGCCTGAAGAAGTCGATCGAGTAGTCGGAGGGAATGGCGACGAACGGCCGCGGCGACTGGGAGAAGTCGAAGCAGTCGATGAGGCTGTTCGCGCGCTGGTCGGTCGTTCCGAGGCTCCCGAGGTTCCAGTTGTTCTCGATGAACTTGAGGATGCTGCCGAACTCGTATTGAGTGTGCGAGATATATCCTGGCTGGCTCGACGAGGTTTCGCGCGCGTAAGCTGAGACCAGCAGCATCGGCACGCGGATGCCGAGGCCTTGACCGTCGAGCTGCGGCGGCGGCACGTTGTCGTAATAGCCGCCCCAGTCGTCCCAGACGACCACGATCGCGGTCGAATCCCAGTACTGGCTCTCGCCGATGGCGTTGACGATGCTCGCCACCCATGAGGGGCCGCGGTCGATGTGATCGCCCGGATGATCGGAATCGTACGCGTCGGGAATCACCCACGAGACCGCGGGCAGACTGCTGCCGCTCACGTAGTCGAAGAACCGCGTCTGCGGGCGAACGATGTTGTTCGTCCATTCCGAACCGTAGCGCACCGCGCTGATTGCGTCGAACGCGTCCCAGAGAGATCCCGGATTGTTGTTGGTGAAGTAGGCCCAGGAAAGGCCCTCGCCATCGAGCAGATCGCGCAGCGTCTCGTAGGTGAAGCACGGGAAGGGCCCTTTGTCCTTGAGGTACTTACCCGTGGTGGTGATCAGCGAGGTGACGGTGCCCGTCGGCGCGTCGCATCCCCACGACGAGGGCGTCGGAAAGTCGATCACGTTGTCGCCGGCGGAGCCAATCGGCGTACCGCCTGCGATCAAGTCTTGGTGGGCGGTGAAGCTGCTGCTGCCCTGCGTCGAAAACATGTGGTCGCCGAGCACGTAGTTCTGCGCGATCGTCCAATATGGTTTGATGTACTGCGGCTTGACGTAGCGGTAGGCGTAGCGCCCAGCCGGGATCTTGTCGCCGTGCTCCAACGCGCGGTCTACGTGATTGAAGCCGTCCATCTTTCCATGGTCGAACTCTTTTTCGAACGCGAAGTGCTCGTGCCCCAGACTATCGGTCGCGAGCTGCCCGGGCTCGAGGTGAATCGTCTTGTCGCCCTTGGGCGTTCGCAGCAGTCCCGAAGTCGCGCCGTCGGCGCCGGGGTAGGTCGCGAAGAAATTGTCGAAGCTGCGGTTCTCCTGCACGACGATCACCACGTGCTGGACGTAGGGATACGAGCTGGTGCCGCTGCGGACTTGGCCGTTGACCTGCGGCAAGGGAGCCGCGGCGGGGCCAGAGGCACCGGCGCAGCCGGATAGGGTGAACCCGGCCACGGCGGCCATGAAGGAGACGGCCGACAGAACGCCTGTCATCTTGGACACGCGTCATTCGTTCCTCTTATGTGCCGCACGCGCCTACACGTTCGAGGGGAGTGCGGTGCGCAGCCGTCTAACGCCCCCGCTCCAAGGAGGTGACCGTGTCGAAAAGCTTTCGCTATTCTTTCGCACTGGGAGCGCTGGCCGGAGCCGCCGCGTTCGGGTCGCTGGCCCTGCCGGCCCCGGCGGCGCTCGACATGGCCGACGGCCCCCGCAGGGTCGTGACCACGCTGCCGTTGAGCGCCTGCAACGATGCCGCGAAAGCGGCGCTCACCGAGGTCTTCACCGGCGCGCAGGAGCTGGGATCCGGGACGGGCGAGTGGCAGGCAATCGGCGCCGGCGATACCGCCAACGGATCGACCTCCGCCGCCGCCATCCACTGTTATCCGCTCGACAAAGGCTTCGTCGCCACTTTTACCTGTGCGGCGCAGGTGCCGCCCTATCCCGATAGCGCCGCGACGCTCTGCACCAAGCTGAGCGCCGCCTTCGACGCGAAGACCGGCTCGCAGGCGATGCTCCCGTCGGGAAGCGGCCGCCGATGAAGGCGCGCGCGCGACGCTTCGTGCCGCTGGTCGCCGCGGCGGCGCTGCTGGGCGCGGTCGGCTATGGCGCCGTGGCGCTGGCCTCAGTCGATCTCTCGGCCGGCATCCGTTACGTCAGCGCGACGGGGACCGCCGACGAGTGCAGCACGAAAGCGAAGGCCGCGCTCGAAGTGTATCTGCCCGGAGCGACCGAGACGAGTCCCGGAAGCGGCGAGTGGATCGCGACGGCGCAGAATCCGGTAGTTGGCGTGCCGACGGCCGCAGCGACCGTCCGCTGCTACGGCCTCTCCAAAGGTTACGTGGCGACATTCATCTGCTCGGTGCAGCTGCCGACGAATCCTTACGCCGCGACGCCGCTCTGCTTGAACATCGCGCACAAAATTCTACGGCGGCGCCATCACGCCGCTCGCGGCGATGCCGACGCCGACGCCAGTTCCCAGCGGCTGCTCCACCAGCAATCTCGTGGGCACGTGGGTCTCCGACGACAGTCCCAGTAAGACGTTCACGATGGGCCTCAACGGCGACGTGACCGACAGCGACGGCGTGTCGGGGAACTGGGCGCTGGACGGCTCGACCGTCACGTTCACGTATTACGGCAACCACACGCTGACGCTCTCAGCGGACGGCAAACATTTGCACGGCGGAGGCTACAGCCTCACCCGCAAGTGCTAGCCGCCCTTTTTTCACGTTTCAGATTTTCTTCATTAGTGAGAGGCAGTATGGCGCAATGAAGAGTTTTTGGAACGCTTTGGCCTTTTCGTTGATGCTCGTTTCCACCGCCGCGTGCGCCGGTGGTGGCAGTGGAGGCGGCGGAGCGAGTGCGGCACTGCCGCAGGTTGCCCTCCATTCCTTAGCGGGAAAGAACGGCGGCTCGCTGGGGCCCGAGCTGACTCCGTCGGATAACGGCGGGATCTTCGCCTTCGACGTCGATCAAAACGGCAACGACGGCGCGCTGGCCTCGATCAGCTACACCGACATGTCGGTTCAGACGTTCGACGCGACGACGGGAAAGATCGTCAAAACCATCGGCGTGAAGACCGGGCATGCGGTGCAGCACGGCGACGATTACGTCAACGACGGCATCTTTTACGGCGACGTCGGCCTGGTGGATTTTCAGAGGGCCGGCATTCCCGGGAAGACGCCGACGCACGACATGTACAGCCTGATGAGCCCGGTGACGAAGAATCGCTTCACGGAACGCTGGGTTCCGCCGGTCAAGCTTTTCAACGTGCTGCAGTGGGCGCCGAATCAGAGCACCTCGAACGCGGTCGTCTTCGGCTATCAGCGGATCTACGGCGACCCGTCGGAGCTGATTCCGTTCGACGTTGCAAAGGGCACCTTCGGCAAGGTGATCATGCTCTCGGAGCGCGATTTTGCACTGGGCGCGACGCCCCAGCTAGCCGAGGACACCGCGCATAACCTCGCGGTGATGGCAAGCTCGCCGAGTTACGGCGCGGCGGGCGGGCCACCGCCCGTGATCACGACGATCAACCTCAGTAACGGCAAGCTCAAGCAGTTCTCCGGCGCCAACTGCCCCGGCAGCGTGGGCTGCGGGTCTCCTAACGGCATCGGCTACGATTCGAAGACCGGCGTTGCGTGCACCACGACCGAGCTCGACGGTGGCATCGAGTTCTACGACGTCGCCAAACAGACCGGGTTCAACGAGCTGCTTCCCAACGGCGGCGGCCAGTTCTTCGCCGGTGCATTCGTCGCCAGCGACGACGTCAACAAGCTCTTTCTGATCGCTCAGCCGAACTCCAGCTCGTCGGGCTCGGGCAGCAGCATTCAGGTCTATCAGGAGAACGGCGATTTCGTCGAATCGATCAACGGCTTCAACTTCACCGACGCGTTCTATTCGGTGATACCGATCCACATTTCGATCAATCCATCGCAGCGCACCGGCTGGGTCAACGGCCCCGGCTCAAACCACCTACAAGAGTTTTCTTACTAGCCTGTCACCCCTCGGCCGCGCTCGGGATGACAGCCTCACTCCGCGTCGGGCAAACGCCGGTCTGGTGGCTGGTGCAGGAAGTATTGCGTGTCGAACGGTGCCGCGATCGGGACGAAGCGGCGCGGCGCGGCGCTGAAGTCGAAGCAGTCGTCTTCGGGAGAGGTGGCGCGCGTATCGGTCGCGGCGAGCTGCGGCAGTCCGAAGCGGTCTTCGATGAAGCGGAGGATGCTGCCGTGCTCGTAGTGGACGTGCGACACGTAGCCGGCCTTCGCGTAGGGTGAGATGACGAGCATCGGAAGCCGCATCCCCAGGCCGTCGTAGTCGAGTTTCTCCGGCGGTACCGGATCGTACCAGCCGCCGTAGTCGTCCCAGAAGATGAAGATCGCCGTCGAGTTCCAGTACGGCGACTTGCCGATCGCGTTGACGAGCGAGGTTACCCACGACGGACCGGTGCGCGATCCGCAGCCGGCGTGATCGGAGTTTTCGCACGTGGGCGTGATCCAGCTCACGTCGCGAAGCCGCCCGTGCGAGACGTCGCCGAAGAAGCGCGTCTGCGGCGAAAGCACGTTCTTTTTCCAGTCCGGGCCGTGGTAGATATGCGAGATCGCCTGATACGCGCTCCAGAGGTTGCCGTCGCCGTCGATCGTCGCGGTGTAGTAGCCCCACGAGAGGCCGGCGGCGTCGAGCTCGTCGCCGAGGGTCGTGTTGTTGAAGCACGCCTGGATATTCCGACCGTAGCGGCGCGCCTGCGTGATCGTGCCGATCATGTCGCTCGGGCCGCCTTCGCAGCCCCACCACGAGTCGGGATAGTTCACCGCGGAGCTGGCCTGCCCCGCGATGATGTACTGGTGCGAGATGAAGCTGCTCGCGTCGAAGTTCGAAGCAAACATCTCGTCGGCGAGTACGTACTGGTGCGCCATATCGAAGTACGGCCGGGTCTCGTAGTGAGGGACGTAGCTATACGGCGGGTTGGCGTTGGGGCACGGCGGGTAGCTATAGTGGCCGCAGCCCACCCATTCGTTGTTGAAGCCGTTCATGCGGCAATCCGTTCCCGGGTACACTCCGCGCCCGTTGCAGGCCGTCAGGAACGACCCCGAGCTGTGGTCGAGGTCCCAGGTCGTCTCCAAGCCGATCGGGTGAAGCTGAACTTTTTTTCCGTGAGAGTCGTAACCGTAGCTTGCGGTGCGTGCGCCGGGATAGCCGTAGAACAGGTTATTGAAGCTGCGGTTCTCCTGCACGATGATCACAACGTGTTGGATCTTGCTCGCGCCGGGCGGCGGCGGGGGTTGCGGCCCGGCGACGGGCCCCGTCGCGCTTGCCCCTCCGCAGGCAGCAATGCCCAACACTGCGGTGCCGGCAAAAGCTAGTCGGACAAAAGCTCGTCGATAGATGGCGGTAAAAAGACGCATCGTAAGAAGCCTCCGGAGCGTACTGTTTGGCGCCGGCCCGGCGCAATCATTGCAGCCGTCGAGGGGTCGTGCGGGGAGGCGGTTGCTGCCTCCGAGAAGCTTGGCGATGGTGGGCAAAGCGGTGGCGAAGGTGAGCGAACTCCGCCCGGAGCGCGATAAGAAGGGCGGACGCCTCGACGTACGCCTTTTCGGTCACCTGGAGGTGGCGCTCGGCGGAGAGCGATTCAACTTGGCGACGCCACGCAAGACGCTGCAAGTTCTGGCCTATCTGCTGCTGCACCGCGGCTCGGGGGTCTCGCGCGAGTATCTCGCCTTTCTGCTCTACCCCGACGATGAGGAGAGCGGCGCACGAGCCAAGCTGCGCGCGACGCTGAGCGACTTTGCCAAGGTCCTTCCCGCGCCCGTCAACCGCTACGTAACGGTCAACACCGATAAAGTCGCGTGGAATCCCGATGCCGACCTGTGGCTCGACGTCGAGACGTTCATGTCAGCCGCGAACGATCGCTCGCGTCTCGACGAGGCGATCGAACTCTACCGCGGCGACCTGCTGCCCGAAGTCTACGACGAATGGCTCGACCTCATTCGCGAGCGCTATCGCACGACGTACCTTCGCTGCCTCACCGAACGCATCTCCGAAGCGCGCAGGAATGCGAACCTCGGTCTGGCGATCGAGACGGCGCGCAAGCTCTTAGCCGTCGATCCGTGGCGGGAGGACGTCGTGCGCCGCATTGTGGCGATGCGCTACGAAAGCGGCGATCGCGCCGGCGCGCTCAGCGAGTACGCCGCGTTCGCCAAACGTCTGCGCTCCGAGATGAACGCCGAAACGATGGCGGAGACTGCCGCCGTCGC
Source organism: Vulcanimicrobiota bacterium (assembly GCA_963844705.1). Taxonomy (GTDB): domain Bacteria; phylum Vulcanimicrobiota; class Vulcanimicrobiia; order Vulcanimicrobiales; family Vulcanimicrobiaceae; genus Cybelea. Next base: position 442,631 of record CAWJPI010000002.1, read on the forward strand.
GGAACGCATCTCCCGCGGGCAAGCGCTGGGACGCGAGGACGGCGAAGCCGAGCGCGCGTCGGCGGCGCCCGCCGGTTCATTGCTGCCCTTCGTCGGGCGGCGCGACGAGATGGAGCGCTTGATGGATGCGTGGAACCGCGTCGCGCGGGGGCGCGGCGCGTGCGCGTTCATCGGCGGCGAGACGGGCATCGGCAAGTCGCGTTTGGCGATGGAGTTCGCCCACGCCGTGGAGGAGGGCGGAGCGCGCGTGCTCGTCGGCGCGACCGGCTCGCCCGAAGCGGTTCCCTACGAAAGCGTCGTCAACGCGCTGCGTTCGGCGCTGCCGATCGTGGCATCGCTGCGCCCGAGCATGGCGCTTTCCTGTGTGGCGACGCTGCTGCCCGAGATTCACGCGCGCCTCGCGCTGGCCGATGCGCCGCGTCTCGACGCGAGCAGCGAGCGCATCCGCCTCTTCGAATCGCTCTTTCGCTGCATTGCGGAGCTGGCCGCGCCGCGGCCCCTGCTGCTCGTGCTCGAAGACCTGCACGCGGCGCAAGAGGCTTCGCTCGAGCTGCTGCAGTTTCTCTTGCGGCGAATCTCCGGCATTCCGGTGATGGTGCTGGTCACCTATCGCGACGAAGAAACGCCGCCGCTGCACGCGCTGCACCGGCTGCGGCGTGAAGCGCGCGTCACCGCGAGCGCGCAGAGCCTCTGGCTCAGCCGTCTCTCGGTAAACGACGTCGAACGAGCTGCGCGCAACCATCCCCGACGTGCGCGACCGCCCGGCCGAGAGCCTGATCGCGGCGTCGCAAGGCAATCCGCTCTTTCTCACGCAGATCGTCGCCGACGTGCGCGACGGCGAACGGGCCTCCGAGCCGGCGTCGCTGCACGAGGTGGTGGCGCGGCGCATCGAACGCCTCTCGGAGCGCGCGCGTACGATCGGCGAGATCGCCGCCTGCATCGGCGATCGCTTCTCGCGCGACGCCGTGCGCGAGGTGAGCGCCTGGGACGACGCCGCCCTCAACGACGCCGTCAACGAGTTGCTGGATCGGCGCGTGATTCGTGAGGCCGGCGGTCGCGGATTCCTCGAGTACTCATTCACGCATCACCTCGTGCACGAGGCGATCGTCGCGGCGGTTCCTCCCAAGGACGCGGCGATCCGGCGGCGCCGCGTCGCCCGCGTGCTCGAAGAGCTCTATCCCGAGCGCGTCTCCGAGCTGTCGGCCGCGCTCGGGGGCCACTACGAAGCCGCCGGCGACTTCGTCAATGCCACGCGCTGCTATCTCGAAGCGGTGCGCCGGTCGATCGCGATCGGCGCGCTGGCGGAAGCCGCGGTACAGGGCGAACGCGCGCTAGCGATCGCGCCAGATTCGCGCCGGAAGGCCGAGCTGCTGCTCGAGCGGATGACGATCGAATCGCGGCGTGGCGACCGCCGCACGCGTGAGGCCGCGCTGACCGCACTGGAGAGCGCCGACGCGGAGCTCGACGACGCCGTGCTGCATCGTTCGGCGCTTTTACAGCGCATGGAGTTTGCGGCGTCGATCGGCGACCGCGAAATGCACGAGCGCGCCGCCGCGGCGTTGCGCTCTTCGCTCCCGGCCGGCGATAGCCGCGGTCTTGCCGCTCTGCACCTCGCCGAGGCGAACATGGCGTTTGCCTTGGGGCACTTGGCGGAATCGTATGCCGGCAGCGAAGCGGCGCTGGCGGAGAGCCGTAAGTCGGGAGACGAGCCCGGAATCGCGCGCGCGCTCTGTTCGCTGGCGCTCGCGGAGGCGCACCGTGGGCATCCCTCTGCAGCCAAGTCGCTGCTCGACGAGGCCGCCGGCGTCGCGGCTCGCGCCGCCGATCCGGTGCTGGAGCTGCTCGCGCACAGCAGCGGCTGGACGGTCGCGTATCAGCAGCGCGACATGGAGGGTTGCCGCGTTCATGGCGTGCGTTGCTTGGAACTTGCAGTCAAGCTCGGCGATCGCCCCGCCGAAGCGCAAGCGCACGGGCGTCTCGGCGTTACGTACGCCGCCGTTGGCAACGATTACGCGCAGTCGCGCGAACACTACGCCGCCGCGGGACGTATCTATCGCGAAGTGGGAAATCCCGCCGGCAGCGCCGGTCCGCTGATGAACGAAGCGCTGCTCGAGATGCGGCTTGGATTCTTCGATCGCGCGCTGGCGGCGACGCGCAGCGTCATCGAACTGTTCGAGCGCGCGGGCGACGAGCGCGGCCGCGTCGGAAGTCTCAACAACCTGATCTTTCTTTGCGGTCTCAGCGGCGAGCTTGCGGAGGCGCGCGCGGCGGCGGAGCTAAGCTCGAAGCTCGCGCGCGAGCACGGCTTCGCGCTGCTCGAAGCGTCGATTCTGGAAAATCTCGCCGTTGCCGAGTCCGAGGCGGGGAATTACCGGCGTGCGATCGAGCTGGCCGAGCAGTCGTTCGAGCTGCGCTCGCATTCGCAATCGCAAGTGTGGTCGAGCATGACGCTCGCCGGCCTCGGGATTTGGCACGCAGCCATGGGAGAGCTCGCCCAAGCGCGCGACGCGATCGAGAAGCTCATGGCCGATGAGGATGCGATCATGCGCGCGACGGACTGGCCGACGTACTGCTTTTGGGCCGCAGCGCAGGTATATCACGCCGATGGCGACGCCAAGGCCGCGGCCCGTACCCTTGACAAAGCGCGGCGCTTGCTGCAGGAAAGCGCGATCCACATGGAGCCCGAAGATCGCGAGCAGTTTCTGGCGATGCCATGCCACGTGCATATCAAACGTGCGGTCAACGCCGGCGCGTGGCCCGATCCGCCTCGATAACGCGTCCATCCGGCCGATTCTTGCGGGGGTACTTTTCGCTTGCGGCTGGGAGGAATGCGCCGGCCCGTCGGCAAGCATCCTGTAGGTCGAAACGACCCCCTGGAAAGGAGCGCACCATGACTTGTGCTCGATCCATCTCTCTCGTTCTTGCGATCGCAATCGCGCCGCTGCTTTCGTCCTGCGCCTCGCGTTCGATTCCGCCGGCCGCGCAGATTGCTCCGGCGACGCAAACCGCTCTCGCACCGCACGTCATCCAGCCGCTAAAGAAATCCAAGCTCACGGGAGCGTGGCACGGCTCGTGGCAATCCAGCAGCGGCACCGGCGCCTTCTCGATGAAACTGACGCAGAAAGGCAAGAAATTTTTCGGATCGATCGTGATTGCCGTCAGTGGCCATGACTTTAAAGGTACGGTGAAAGGATCGGTGCGCAAAACGAAACTCACTATCAGCGCCACCCAGCAGCAGCTCGGGCACGGCAAAGGGACGGCGACGACGAACAAAACGCGCACGACGATGAAGGGAGCGGCAACGTTTTCGAAGTTTGGCGGAATATCGTTTAACGCTTCGAAAGGCTAAAGCAGATGCGTATCTTCGCGGCGTCCTTACTGGCGGCGGCGCTCGCCGCGTGCACTCAAAATAGCTTCGCGCCGGTGGGTCAACCCGCTGCGCGGCCAGGCTCCGTTCCCAATGCAACGGCGGGCCAATATGTCTACGTTCTCGAGTGCTGCGCCGGTTACGGCAATATAACGGTGTTCAACCCTGGGCTCCGAGGCATCGAGAGAACCGTCGCGGCCCGAGATCCGAGTTACATGGCGCTGGGCCGCGACGGGACGCTCTCCGTCGTGAACGGCTGGAGCCAGATCACGGTGTACGAGCGGAGCGGCCGCCGAGCGGCACGCAAACTTACCGGGTACAGCTGGCTCGTCGGGGTCGCGACGGATTCTCAAAGCAACCTTTACGCAATCGATTGCGAGTCGTGTGAAGTCAACGGCGCGGCTCCGAACGCGGCCGCAGATCCCGAGTCGAAAGGCGACCGGATCGACGTTTATACTCCTGGAGGCAAGCAACTCTTGCGGACGATTAGCAGCGGGGTGCGCGCCCCCCACGCGATCGCCTTCGATTCGCACGGGAATCTGTACGTGGTGAACGGCTCTGCCGAGTACCACTACCTCCGCCCATCCATCAGTGTGTACAAACCGGGCGCGAGTTCGCCATTCCGCAAGATAACGAGCGGGGGGCTCGACCGGCCGGTCCGGATCGCGCTCGATAAAGCGGACGACGTTTTCGTCAATTCCGGTTCCAACAGCGTTCTCGAGTATGCGGCGGATTCGAATAACGTACTCCGTACGATTACGGACGGCATTTCGAGCATCGACGCGCTCGCGCTCGACTCGACGGGTACGCTCTACGTTTCCAACGCGAGTCGGCTGCCGTCGCACGGCTGGATATCGGTCTATCCGCTAGGCGCGACGCACGAGGCTTATCGGATTACCGACCGCGTCAACGAGCCCGGCCCGTTGCTCTTGGACCAAGACGATGATCTCTACGCTTCGGAGGATAGCTATTTGGGGCACGTCAGGATCTACGCGGCGAACCAACGCGTGCCACACAAGTCGATCAAGGATAAGTACGGGATTCCTGAGGCAATTGCGTTCGGCCCCCGCTGACGTCGCCGCCGTACGCTTTTAGAAACGCGGTCGGAGGGACTCGAACCCCCAACCTCTAGGTTCGAAGCCTATTGCTCTATCCATTGAGCTACGACCGCGCGGCGTAGTGGTGAGTTCCAATTGAGCGCGACGGCCGCAGATACCCTGCTCCTTAAGTGGGTAAAAGCCGGAAATGAGAATGTCAGTACCGATTCCCGAAGATCCGGCGCAAGAACCGCCGATACCCACCACGCCGAATCCGCCGCAGGCGTAGGGAACCGCGCAGGCGGCGCAGCACCGGAGCGCTACAGCGCGTTGGCTAGGGCCCAACCCTGCGGCGCTCCGATTCCGGCCGCTTGATTGTACTCCCTGGCGCTGCACGAGTAGGCGCCGTTGTTGCCCGACGTGCAAGGCGTGTAATATTGGGTGTACCCGGTCGCAGAGAAGAGGGTGTAGAGCGACGTATCGATCCAGCCGAGTTTGGTCGAGTGCAACTCGTTGGCTTCGATGATCAGCGCGACCGATGCCGGCGACGACCACGACGTGCCGAGGTATTCACCCCACGAGCCATTCGTGTAGACGGCCACCGGATAGAAGGGAAGTGAGATGTCGGGCTGGTTGCGGCCGGTCGTGATCATGCCCGCGATGCCGCTCTGGTAGCTCGGCAGCGAGAAGACCGTCGAGACGCCGCCTCCGCCCGCGTAACCGTTGACGTTCCCCATCGTGACGCTTTCGAGCACGCCGCTGTTGCTTTCGGTGAAGTCGATGCCGCCGATCGACGAGAAGTACGGACCGCCGGCCGGTGCGCTAACGCCTTTGCTGCCGCCGCATTCGTTGCTTCCCGAATCGCCGCTCGAAGCTGAGAACTCGACGCCTTCCGAGGCGCCCTGCTCGGCGATCGAGTTGGTGGAATCCGCGAAGGACTTGTCGCTCGCTTCGCAGCCGCCGAACGACGAGTTGACCGCGGTTGCCTTGCCGTCGGCGAGCACCTTGTTATACGTGTCTTCGATCTGCTGGTCGCCCAGCGAACCCATGTCGTACACGATGATGTTGGCACCCGGAGCTAGGCCCGAGATCGTCTGCACGTCGAGGTCGGTCTCTGCGTCGTCACCGCTGCCGCCGCCGTCGACGGCTTCGTTGGTGACCGTGCCGGTCTGCGTGACCTGCGCGGCCGAGAGATACTTCGAAAGATAGGTCGTGTTGACCGGATCGTCGATCGCGATCGCTGCGGTGTAACCCGCACCGTTGCACCCGTGCTGCACCGGGAAGTCGAACGGCTTGGCCACACCCGTTGCGAGCGTCCCATAGGAGTTTGTCAGCGGACCGTTGTCGGACGACGCGTTGTTGCAGCCGCTGCTTGGCGTCGGCGTCGCCGTGGGCGCCACCGTCGGCGTGGCCGTCGGCGTGGGTGTTGGGGTCGGCGTTGGAGTCGGCGTCGGCGTTGGCGTAGGTGTGGGTGACGCGGTGGGCTTGGCCGTCGGCGTTGCCGTCGGTGCCACGGTTGGCGTGGGAGAGGGCGATGGCGTTGCCGTTACCCAGGCGACGTCGTCGAGATACTGATAGACGTACGCGCCCGTTCCGCCGGTGCCGAAGCTGCCGAAGTAGATGTAGTCGGTCTGGCCCGCGTATGCGCCGAGTTTGACGGTGTAGTTCACCCAGCCCTTACTGTTGGCACGCGTTGCGTAAAGGGTGTCGAGAATTCCGCCGCGCGCGTTGAGCAGGTAGCCTGCCTGAAACGCTCCAGCGCCGCGCTGGCCCTGATCGATTCCCTGATAGACCCAGAAGCTGAGCACGCCGCCGGCGGGTATCGTTACCAACTGCGCGATCGACGCCCAGCCGTTGATGCCCGGCGACGAGAGCGTGCCCATGAAGGCCGAGTAGGTGCTTCCGTAGGATTGCGCCGTCGATATCTGCACGTCGTTGCCGCGCGTCGTGCTTTCGTCGATCCATCCGGGGCTGAGCGAGCCGCTCGCGAAGCTTCCATTGACCAGCTGGCCGCTGGAATCCAGCGGACGGACGCCTGGAAGCGGGATGGCGACGCGTTGGTCGACGACGGTCTGCACGGCGATAAGATCGTTGAGCGACACGTCACGCACGAGAGGAGCAATCTCGCCGGGAACGGTCGCGGGAGCGACGTTGGTATAGCGTGTGCCGTATTTCCCTTGGTTAACCGTGTGGATCTCGGTGGAGAAGAAGCGCTCGGCAATCGACGTGCGGGCCGTCGCGTCGACGATCGTGCGGTTGGGAAAGCGCTGCACGATCGTGAAACCCGCTCGACGCAGCACGCGAAGCACGCGGTCTTCCTGCTCCCGCGTTGGAGCGTAGCGTTCGTCGAACTGCTCGCGCGTGAGGAATCGCGGCGACGCGCCCGCGTGGGGATTGGCCAAGGTGGCGACGAGCCGATCGAGCTCGGCTTGATGATTGTAACGAAGAGTCAGAGAGACGCGCACGAGAGCGTGGGGATCGCGCCGTCCGGCGTCGGTATAAGCGAGATGGCCGCGCGGCCGGGGAATAGAGACCAGCGGCTTATCCGGCGCCGATCCGGCGATGGTGGAGTCGACGACGCCGTTCGAACCGGCGCCGTTCGGGGGCAATGCTGCGTTCTGACCGCCGCACGCGGTCAGCGCGAATGAAAGGCCCAATAATGATGAAAGAACACGCTTCAAACGCAGCACGATTTCGCCTCCTACTATCCGCATCGGCGGCCCGTCGTCCGTCCAACAGCACGTCTACGCGTTAACGCGCACTTTTATTCGTTAACGCGGCAGAAAAAGCAGGAGGGGCGCACGACGCGCCCCTCCTTTTCCCCGTCCTATCGATACGCCTAGAGGGCGTTGGCCAAGGCCCAGCCCTTTGGAGCGCCGATGCCTGCGGCCTGATTGTACTGACTCGCGTTGCACGAGTATGCGCCGTTGCTGCCGGAGGTGCACGGCGTGTAGTACGTGTTGTACCCCGTTGCCGAGAAGAGGTTGTAGATCGTTGGATCGACCCAACCCAGCTTGGTGGAGTGCAGCTGGTTGGCTTCGATGATCAGCGCCACCGATGCCGGCGATGACCACGACGTGCCGAGGTATTCACCCCACGCGCCGCCCGTATAGACGGCGACGGGGAAGAACGGCAGCGAGATGTCCGGCTGATTGCGGCCCGAGGTGATCATGCCGGCGATGCCGGTCTGATAGCTCGGGAGTGCAAAGACGGTCGAGACGCCGCCTCCGCCCGAATCGCCGTCGACGCTGCCCATCGTGACGGTCTCGAGAACGCCGCTGCTGTTATCGGTGAAGTCGATGCCGCCGATCGACGAGAAGTACGGGCCGCCGGCCGGGGCGCTCACGCCCTTGCTGCCGTTGCACTCGTTGCTTCCCGAGTCGCCGCTCGACGCCGAGAACTCGACACCCTCGGAGGCGCCTTGCTCGGCGATCGAGTTGGTGGAATCGGCGAACGGAACGTCACTCGGATTCGCAGCCGCCGAACGACGAGTTGACCGCAGTCGCCTTGCCGTCGGTGAGCACCTTGTTATAGGTGTCTTCGATGTTTTGATCGGCCAGCGAACCCATGTCGTAGACGATGATGTTCGCGCCCGGAGCTAAGCCGGAGATCGTCTGCACGTCGAGATCGGTCTCGGCATCGTCGCCGCTGCCGCCGCCATCGACGGCCTCGTTGGTTACGGTGCCGGTCTGCGTGACCTGCGCCGCCGAGAGATACGTCGAGAGGTAGCCGGTGTTAACGGGATCGTCGATGGCGATTGCGGCCGTGTAGCCCGCACCGTTGCACCCGTGCTGAACCGGGAAGTCGAACGGTTTGGCCACGCCGGTGGCGAGCGTTCCGGACGAGTTGGTCAGCGGCCCGTTATCGGGCGACGCGTTGTTGCAGCCGCTGCCGGGCGTCGACGTCGGTTGCGGCGTCGGCGTCGAGGTGGGAGCTGCGGTCGGCGTCGCGGTCGGTCCTGCCGTCGGCGTCGCCGTGGGTTTCGCGGTCGGCGTCGCCGTCGGTGCTGCGGTCGGCGTCGCGGTTGGTGCGACCGTCGGCGTCGGCGAGGGCGATGGCGTTGCGCCGACCCAGGCAACGTCGTCGAGGTATTGGTACACGTACGTCTGCGAATAGCCGTCGCCGTAGCTGCCGAAGTAGATGTAGTCGGTCTGTCCGGCGTAGGCGCTGAGGTTGACGGTGTAGTTCACCCAGCCATTCGTATTGGCGACGGTCTTGTAGAACGTCGTGAGGATCGAGCCGCGCGAGTTGAGCAGGTAGCCCGCGTTGTAGGCATACTTGGTGCCGTACCCGAGCTGACCCTCATTGGAACCTTGGTACACCCAGAAGCTCAACTTGCCGCCCGAGGGAACCTTTACTTCCTGCGCGATCGACGCCCAGCCGTTGATCTCGGGCGGCGAAAGCGTTCCCATGAACGCGGAGTAGGTGCTTTGGTAGGACTGCGCGGTGGTGACCGACACGTAGTTGCCGTGCGTGCTGCTCTCGTTGATCCATCCGGGGTTGAGCGAGCCGCTGGCGAAGTTGCCGTTGACCAGGTTGCCGCTGGAATCGAGCGGATGCGCGCCGCTCAGCGGTACGATCGTGCGGCCCTGGGCGTCGGTTTGGAACGAGGGGGCCGTGCGCGTATCCTCGACGCCGCTCTGGTCCACCACGGTTCGCACGACGATGAGGTTGTTAAGTGAGACGTCGCGGACGATCGGCTCGATCTCCTTCGGCACCGTCGCCGGGCGCACGTTCGTGTAGCGTTCGCCGTACTTGCCCTGATGGACGTTGTGAATCTCCGTGGAGAAGAACCTCTCGACGGCCGAGTTGCGAGCGGTGGCATCGACGATCGTGCGGTTGGGGAACCGCTGCGTGATCGTGAAGCCGGCGCGCCGCAGCGCCCGCAGCACGCGGTCTTCTTGTTCGCGTGTGGGCGCGTAGCGTTCGTTGAATTGCTCGCGCGTGAGGAAGTGGCGCGGCCCCGCCGAGTGCGGGTCGCTCATCGCGGCGACGAAGCGGTCGAGCTCGTCCTGATGGTTGTAGCGCAGGGTAAGCGAGACTTTGACCATCGAGTTCGCGGGTCGTCTGCCGACGTCGCTGAAAGCGAGATCTCCGCCGAATTTCGGAATGGAGGTCAAAGGCTTGCCGGGCGTGGCCGCGCGCACCGAGGATTCGGTGGCTCCGCCGGTGTTGCCCGAGAGCATCGACGGAAGCGAGGAGCCTTGTCCTCCGCATGCAGTGAGAGTGAGCGTGAGTCCCAAGAGGGACGCGGTCACGCGTGTGGATTTTCGCATGTGCCTCCTATAACGTAGCAAAGTAGCAAAAAAACTGGCCCGTCGAGGGCGTGAGGGCCGCTTCGGCGGCCGGTCGTCCTTATCCGCGTTTTTCCGTTCGCACGCCAGCTTAAACGCATCAGCCTGAGCGCGTATGGACAGCGGCGAAGCAGTCCCACAATGCAACCATCTACCGGCACCATTACGCGCGCGAGGTTGAGCGACGTCGAAAAAATCGCGCCCCTTTTTGACGACTATCGTTCTTTTTTCGCCGGGACTCCCGACAATCGCTCGCTCAGCTTTCTAAATGAACGGTTGGAGCGCGAGGAGGCGGTTATCTTCGTGGCCTGGCTCGGCGGGAACCCCGCCGGTTTCGTTACGCTCTATCCGTTATGGTCGTCGTGGTACTGCCGCCGGATCTGGTTCTTGAGCGATCTCTACGTGGCGCCCGAAGCGCGCAAGCGCGGAATCGGCGCGAGCCTGGTGCGTCGCGTCGTGAAGCACGCCGGAGAGACCGACACGGCCAGCGTGATGGTGGAGTTGCCGCGCCGCGAGCCGCACTTAGCCGAGTTTTACGGCAAGCTCGGCTTCGGGCGAGACGAGATCTTCGAGCTTGCCCGCTACCGCTGAGCGAAGCTCACCGTTACGCCGGAGAAGCGTTCTCGTTTAAGGAAGTACGCGAGACGGCGCACCGGCTGACCGCCGGCGGGGTAGTTCCAGACCGCGGCGCCAAGGTGCGAGCCGGGCATCGCGATCAGCGTCGAGCCTCGAACCCATACCTCTTTGCCGTTGGCTTTGTGCCAGTTTCTCAAGCGCACCGTCGACGCGATTTTGCCCGTGTTGCCGTCGATGGACATCACGTCGATCAGGTGGCGAAGCCCGTCGGCGAAAACGACGTGCGCTCCGTCCCAGGCAAGCGCGCTATCTTGATAGACGGGGCCGTTGACGCCGATGTTGGTGAACGACTGCGCGTTCGCCGGCATTTCCGCAAAGAAGGTGTGTTGGCTCGGCGTTCCGTTGAACGAACAGATCGCCTTGGTCGTCGTACACGCAGTTGAAGAAATACATGATCGCCGAGTCGTAGTACGTGCGCGGCTGCCCTTGCGTGCCGCGGGGGAAAATCTCGATTTCACCGTGGTAAAGTTTTGGAACGTCGCTCAAGGCGACGGCGAGATCGCCGTTGACCGGACTGACCGCGCAGCCCCACGGATGCGCGGGGACGAGAAACGTTGCAATCGGGGTCGTGCCGCCGTGCGCGTATTCGAGGATCTCGTCGTCGTCGTACTCGGAGACGAAGACGTTATTGCGGGTATCCGCGCAGAGGGAGAATCCGCCGACGCTGAGTTGGCCGACGAGCTTGCCGGCCGGATACGAGAGCACGTACGTCGTCCGGCCGTCGCTCAAGTAAAGGAGGTCGCTGTGCTTGGCATCGGCGAGCATCCAGGAGCCGCCCCGCGTCGGCGTGGCTGTGGCCGCCGAGTAGACTGCAGATTGGCTGTTGGGCACGGCGCTCTGCGAGCACGCGGCTAAGAGTGCTGCGGCGCCGATCCACGGCGCGCCGCGGAGTTCAAAGAGCGTGGCCACGGATAACCTCCTTACCGGGTACGGGGCGGCGCGCCTCTTCGAGCGCGCGGTCGAGGCTGACGGTCGCGCCGATGCGCCACTGCGAGAGATGGGCGGTCGAACGGAAGAGCCGGAGGACTTCCGCGAGCGACTCGGTCACGGCAGAGCCTATTTCGGCGGCGATTCGCTAGGGTACTCGTTCTTCGAGGACGAGATGCGCGAATTGCTGCCAACGATCGAGCGCTGAGGGGCACGTGTTTCTGCCGCTGCAGGTCGGTGCCTGGACGCGCGTCTAAGACCCGCGCCTAGGAGGGCTGACATGAACGGTAAGACCACGCGCGTCCTTACGGTTGCTCTATTTGCATTTGCTTTGGCGGGCTGCGGCTCGCAGGCGACGCCTGTGCCGGCCGGTTCGAGCGGCGCCGCGATCGCCCCGGCGCGCGTTGCGCAGCCGGCGGTCACCGTCGCGGGGGTCTACAACGGAACCGTGGTCGAGTCGAGCCAGGGCAGATCGATCAAGGCCAAGCTCAAGATCACGATCAAGCAGAGCGGCAGCCACTTCACCGGCATCTTCGACATCATCCTCAAGACGCTGCAAGATCAGTTCCCGATCGAGAAGGGCGTGGTAAGCACCGAGAAGGGGAAGACGGTGCTCCACTTCGTGATCGAGGGCAGCCCCGGCCGCAACGCCAAGGCGTTTGCCGGCATTACCGGCAGCAAGCTCAACGGTCGAGCCAAAGTTTCCGGAAAGAACGGGCCGGTCGTGCACTTCAAATATTCGACGACGAAGGCATGAGCTTGGCACCCCTCAACCGCTGGGCGATCGCCGGTACGTTGGTAGTAATGGTTGGCTGCAGCTCGTCGCCCGTCGCATCGCCGGTCACGGCAACGCAAAGTCTCAGTAAGGGTCTGACGGGTGCGCCTTTGACGCTGCACCCAGATCGCGCGCCCTCGTGGATCTCAAACGGGGCTTCGAAGTAACCGCGATTGCTTTACGTTACCGACGCGTCCGACGGGGACGTCTACGCCCTCGCACTTCCGTCGGGCAGGCTGGTAGGAAAACTCACGGGCTTCAATCAGCCCCTTGGAGATTGCGTCGATAACAAGGGCGACGTTTTCGTCGCGATTTCGCAGAGCGGACAGGTTCGCGAGTTCAAACATGGTGCCAAGCAGGCATTCAACGTACTGGACGACAGCGGATACTATCCGCTGGGGTGCTCCTTCGATCCGACTACGGGAAACCTCGCAGTTACGAACATCATCGGAAACGGCAACGGTCCCCCGCCTGGCAACGTCGCGGTCTATAAAAACGCGAAGGGGAAGCCGAAGTACTATTCGGATTCGAATATCTTTCAGTACGGCTATTGCTCTTACGACGGGAAGGGAAATCTGAACGTCAACGGGATCACGCCACCGAGCGATACTCCGCAGGTCGCCGAACTACCGGCGGGAGCAAGAAATTCGTCGGCATCACGCTCGACCAAAGCCTCGGGGGAAACAACGTTTCAGCCTTGCAGTGGGACGGCACCTACTTGGCGATCGCCAGCCAGTCGAGCGCGACGATCTATCAGTTTGCGATCGACGGCAGCAGCGGAACCATGGTCGGATCGACGAGCCTAACCGGCGTTATCGGCGCCGGCGCATTTTGGATTCTAACGACGGGCAGCAGCCAGACGCTCTACGCACCCGTGGCCGAGAACGAGAGCCTCCAGTACGTGGGCGTTTATCCGTATCCCACGGGTGGCAAGCCTTCGAAGAAGCTTTTCGCCGTGATTAACCCTTGAGCAGCGGCGGTGAGCATCAAGTCGCCATAGGCTAATCTCCGCCTCGTATCGGTGCTCCGACCTAGATTTTGTGCGGGATGCTCACGTCTGCGGAGGCAACGATTTGCCAGTGGCCTTCTCGAAGCACCCACGTGTCAACGAACACTGCGTGTCCAATGCGGCCGTTCTTGTGAACCGATGTGCTCTTTCCGTGAACGATGGCGGTATCGCCGAAGAAACGAAGGTTCAAAGAAACGACCCGTTCCGCGACGACGTCACCGGGGCCGGCAGCCGCATCTCTTAGCGCTCCCGCCTTGTCGTACACTTTACCATCGTCGATCCAGACGTAATCGTCAGCGACGATGCGCTTTACGAGCGCGACTTCATCCGGATTGGTCGCCACCCACGCGCGCTCGCTTTGCAAAATGTAAGCCCGTGCTGTCGAAAGCGACTGGGTGCTCCCTGTGGCGCTTCGAGCGAGCGTGGGGCCGGAGGCGATGAGTCAGAGGCAAAAGGCGGCAATGCGCGATTTCATCGTTGTTCCTTCGTCCGCCGTAGCTTACGGCGTTGTGGTGTTGCCGGGGGCGTAGACGAGCAGCTCGAACGAACCAGGTACTGCTGTGTAGCGATCGCGGTACGATGTCGCTGTTGGGTTCTCGATGAGCTTCGCGGTCACGAGAAAGACGTCGCCGGTCTGAGGATCGAGCGCCATCGTACGGGCACCCAGCACGGTTTTTACGTTTTGCGCCAGCGCGAAGTGATCGGGGGCATCCTCGTGCACGATCGTCAGCGTGGCGTCGCGCCCGTTGGAGGCGAACGCCAAGCCGGTCGTGTGGTCGTACCGCGTCGCGTCGGTCCCGGCGCCAGTCGGAATCGTCGCGACGAGCTTACCGCTGTCGGCATCGACGACGCCCATCTGGCCGGTGCATGCCGTGAAGAGGCGACGATGCTCGGCGTCGATCGAGAGGCCGGAGGGATGAGCGCAGGTTCCCAGCGGAAAGCGCCCGACCAGTTTGGCGGTTCGCGCGTCGATCGCGACGATTTCGCTTGTGCTCTCGACGTTGTCATAGACCATGCCGCGTCCGTCTACTGCGGGAAACTCGGGGCGTCCGCCGAGAGGGATCGTGGCGACGACGGCGTTCGTGCGCGCGTCGATGACCGTCGCGTCATTGCTGCCGCCGTTGAATGTGAAAACGCGCGAGCTCGCCGGATCGTAAGCGATGCCGTCGGGATTCTTCGCGCCGGTTTGAATCGTTGCGATCGTCGCGAGCGTTGAGAGATCGAAGACGGTGACGCTTCCGTCGGCGCCATTGGAAGTGAAGCCCCTGCCGAGCTCCGGTGCGAGCGCGATGCCGTGAACGCCCGGTGTATTAGGGATGTCGCCAAGGATTGTGCCCGTCTGCGGATCGACAATCATCACGTGCGAGCCACGCGAAATGAAGAGTCTCTTGGAAGCGGCGTCGTAGGTGAGGTAATCCCAACCTCCGCTGCCGCCTAGCACATAGGTTTTCTCAAGATGGTAGTTTACGGGCGCCGTCGTGACGGCGAGGAGATTCACCGTCAGGAGCAACACCGCGAGAACGACGAGCTGCCTCATGCCGCTTTCTTCCACGCGCGTCGTCGAATTTAATCCCTGCTTTGGAGCACCCCTTTCTAGGGTCTTGATCGGCGTGATAGGATGGCATGAAGCCATGGTCCATCACGAGATCGTCCTGCCGTATACGAAGCCCGAAACCGAATGGGTGCGTGGTCGCGCGCTGCAAAAAGTGAGTCCCAAGCGCACGCATTCGTTCCTGCAAGGGGCCATGACGATCGAACTCACCCGCTGGGCGGCGGGGCGAGGAGGAGTCGGCCCGGAGTGGCGCTTCCGCATTGCACCGCCAGGCGAGATTCGCCGGCCGCTCGTTCCGGATGTCGCGTACGTTTCAAACGATCGGTTGCGGGCGTTAAGCGACGAAGATGTGGAGGTCCCGCCGTTCGCACCCGATGTCGCCGTCGAGATACTTTCTCCCGACGACCGTCGCATCGACGTCAACGACAAGATCGGCACCTTTCTGCGTGCCGGCTCGTCGCTCGTAATCGTCGTCAACCCGCAAGAGCGCTGCGTCGAGCTTCACGATCCGGTCGCGACCGAGCGCCTCGATGAGCGTGCGGCGATCGAGCATCCCGCTCTGCCCGGATTTCGCTACCCCGTGAGCGATCTGTTCGCGGTGCTTCGCCGGCCCTAGCCCCAAGACAAACTGGATCGTCGCACCGCGGCGAGAAAGAATGAACCGACGAAGCTATGCGCAAAAACAACGCTCATGCGCATGCGAATAGCGGTGATCGTTGGAGTGCTGATGCTCGCGGCGGCGAGCGTTGCGGCCGGTGACGCGGGGAGCGGGCAAGCAATCGTTGCCAAGCTTGCGTGGCGCAGCGTCGGACCGTTTATCGGGGGCCGCGTCGTCGCGGTTGCCGGTGTGCCCGGCCGCAATCTTTTCTACATGGGCGCGGTCAACGGCGGCATCTGGAAGAGCACCGACTACGGCATCAAATGGGTGAACCTTTCGGACGGCACGCTACCGGGCGACAGCAACAGTATCGGCGCGATCGCCGTGGCGCCCTCGAATGCCAACGTGGTTTGGGCGGGGACGGGCGAGAGCGATATTCGCGGCGACATGATCACTGGCGACGGCGTCTTCAAATCGAGCGATGCCGGTAAGACGTGGGCGTACGCCGGCCTGCGCGACACCCATACGACCAGCGCGATCGCGATCGAGCCGCGCGACCCGAATGTGGTCTACGTCGCCTCGGTGGGGCATGCGTTCGCGCCCAACAGCGACCGCGGCGTTTTCAGAACCGCCGACGGCGGCAAGACGTGGAAGAAGGTGCTCTTCGTCAACGACGCAACGGGCGCGATCGCCCTTTCGATGGATCCCAAACATTCCGAAACGCTTTACGCGGCGATGTGGCAAGCGCGGCGCCGGCCGTGGAGGCTCGACAGCGGCGGTCCGGGCAGCGGCTTGTACAAAACGACCGACGGCGGCGCGCACTGGACGAACCTTTCAAGCAACCCCGGCTATCCGCGCGGGGCTCTCGGGCGAATCGGCGTGGCGGTTTCGGCATCGGACCCGCGCGTGGTCTATTCAATCGTGCAGGCGAAGGCGGGCGGCATCTTCCGCTCCGACGACGGCGGCGCGACGTGGCGGCGCACTAACGACGACATGGAGTTGCGTCAGCGCGCCTTCTACTATATGTGCGTCTACGTGGATCCGACCGACCCCAACACGATCTACGTGCCCAACGTGGGAGCCGCTTGGGTATCGCGCGACGGCGGCAGAACGTTTCGTGCGCTGCGTCCGCCGCACGGCGACAATCATATCGTTTGGATCGATCCGCGCAACCCGAAGATCTTGCTCGAAGGCAACGACGGCGGCGCGACCGTTTCGACCGACGGCGGCGAGACCTGGAGCGGCGAGCACAATCAGCCCACCGGGCAGTTCTATCACGTCTCCCTCGACGATCGGTTCCCGTTCCACATCTACGGGGCGCAGCAAGACGAAGGCTCGATCGAGGGGCCGAGCGCGTCGGTGAGCGGCGCGATTTCGGGTGACGAATGGCACCGAGCGGCGTACGGCGAGAGCACGTTCGTCGCGCCGCAGCCAGGCGATCCCGAGATTACCTACGGCAGCGGCTATTTTTCGATATTCCTGCAGTACGACGCGACGATCGGTCAGTACCGCAGCGTGAGCCCGTGGCCGGATTATCAGGAGGGCGCATCTTCGGCCGAACTCAAGTACCGCTTCGGCTGGACCCATCCGGTGCTCTTCTCGCCGGCGAATCCCAAAGAGTTGCTCGTCGCTTCGCAATACGTGTTGCGCAGCGACGATTACGGCCAAACGTGGGCGACGATCAGTCCCGATCTCACGCGCAACGATGCGAGCACGGAGGCTCCGACCGGCGGCCCCGTCGACCTCGACCAAACCAGCGCCGAGGTCTATCCCGACATTTCGTCCCTGGCCGTTTCGCCGCTGGACAACGGCGTGATCTGGGCGGGCTCGGCTGACGGCCTCGTACACGTTACGACCGACGGCGGTTCTCATTGGACGGCGGTGACGCCGCCCGACCTGCCGCAGACCGCGCAGATCAGCTCGATCGAGCCGTCGCACGTTGCCAAGGGTACGACGTACCTGACGGCGTCGCGTTATATGTGGGACGACTTCCGTCCTTACGTATACGAAACGCAAGATTACGGCGCGCACTGGATGGCGATCGCCACGGGCATTCCCGGCGATCAGTACGCGTTTGCGATCCGTCAGGATCCCAACGCCGCGAACCTGCTCTTCCTCGGAACGAAGAGCACGGTGTACTACAGCAGCGACGGCGGTGCCGCGTGGCAGCCGCTCGCGCTCAACCTGCCGAAAGTGCAAGTGCGCGACCTGGCAATCGATACGCGCCAGGGCGCGGTGGTCGCGGCGACGCACGGCCGCGCGTTTTGGGTGCTCGACAATCTCGCGTTGCTCGAACAGCTTTCGCGGGGCGGCTCGACTGCAGACAACGGCGCGCCGCAGGTCTTCGCGCCGCAGAACGCGTGGCTGACGCACGCGTCGGGCGCGAGCGCGTTTCCCGTTGCCGGTGCGGGCGAGAATCCGCCGTTCGGTGCGACCGTATTCTTCAATATTCCAACGTCGTACGATGGCAAGACGCCGGTGACGCTAACGTTCGACGACGCTGCGGGCGCAACGGTGCGGGCCTTCGCGCTGCATCTCAAAGCCAAACCCCAACCGACTCCGGCGGCGCCGCTCTTCGCGTCAACCGCGCGCAAGCGCGAAGCCGACTTCGAGGCCACCGGCATCAGCGCCGGGCCCAATCGCTTCCACTGGGACCTGCGCTATCCCGACGCCACGGAGGTGACCGGCTTCAATCCGCCGGTTGCCGCGGGCGGTGAAGAAGATCAAGTGAGCGGCCCGATCGTGCTTCCCGGTAAGTACACGGTGACGCTGGACTACGGCGCCAGCGCGACCCGCGCAGCGTTCGACGTTGCGCTCGATCCCAGAATGCACGTCGAGCCCGACGCGCTGGCCGCCAGATTCGCACTCGAGCAACGGATCCACGCGACGCTCGATGGATTAGATCGCAAAGTCAACGCGGCATTGGCGATTCGCAGCAGGCTCGGTCCGAATCCGGCGCTCGACGCGGCGATCGGCGAGGTCACGCAGCTCAAGATTACTTCGAGCGAAGGCGACCTGCTTCACGAGGCGAAGCTGAGCGACCGCCTCGCGTTCCTGGCCGCCGACGTCGAGATGGCGTACGAGCGGCCAACGGCGGCGCAATACGCGGTCTTCGATGAACTCCAAGCGCAAGTCAACGCCGCGGAGGCGAAGCTCGCGAGCCTGACGACGCAAGGCAAGTAAAGCGATGCACGGGAAAGCGGCGGCAACCCGTAGGTGGGATGCGTGCGTGCGCGTTCCGGCGTGGGTTCAGATGCCGAGCGTATTACGACTCAGCGGTAGAATCAGAATCCTGAGAACGAGAAAACCGTGCCGCATCCATCAGAACAGGATCCCGACCCGCCGTTGTGCGTTGTCCCATAGAGGACGCCGTTCGAGTAAAGAAGGGTCTCTATCGGATTTGCGCCGTCTTGGCCGTCCTTGAAGCTGTAGAGCGCCTTTTCTTTGCCGGATGTGGTGACGCGGAAGATCACACCGCAACCAGTCAAACCGTACGGCGCGCATTTGCTGCTCGCACCGCCCTGTTGAGCGGTGCCGTAAAGCACGCCGTTTGCCGAGATGAGGGCCTCATTCGTCGGGTGCTCGCCATCCGTGCCGCCCGTGAAGCTGTAGAGTACCTTCTCCGTCGCGGCGTTCTGCCGTTGTGCCGTAGAGGTTGCCCTGGTAGAGAAGGAGGTCGGACATCGGCTGACTGCCGTCGCCGCCGCTGAAGCTGTGAAGTACCGTGTAACCGGTTTGCTTATGTAACGGCATCGCCGGCGACTGTGGATTCATCGGTTGTTGCGCGGCGGTGCATCCGGCGCAGAGGGCGATCGGGATTACGATGGAGAGCTTCACGGTACACCTCCTTAGAGGGCGTCAAGGCGTAGACGATTCCATCGTTGTCGCTGACGTCATCTAATCAGCGGCGCCGCTGCCGGCGTGCCCATTTGAAAAGGACCTCGGCGCGTGTCATTCGGCCGGGTTATCCCCAGGTTTAAGCGAAGGACACGCACCATGCTTAGGATCTCCCGAACGCTTCCCGCACAGATCGTCGCCATAGCGATTCTGGCAGCCATCGGCTCGTGGGCAGTGCGCATTGGAGCCCAAGGTTTACCAATGACGCGGGACCTCGCCGTCCGTCCCAATTTCACCGAACCGGTGACGCTGGCGAGCAAAGACGGGGTGCTTGAGGTCACGCTGACGCCGCGTCAGAGTACCGCGAGTCTTGACACCGTTGCCAAACCCGTCAAGAACATGCTGCTCTTCGATTACTCGGTGCAACGCGGAACGGCGTCCAACGGCCAGATGTCGGGCGGGCACCAGTATCCCGCGCCGACGCTGCAAGTCGAACCGGGCGACAGGCTAATCGTGCACCTCAACAACGAGTTGCGCAACCTGACGATCCACGACTTTTACGACCCAAAATACACCGCTAAGGGCCAGACGGTACCGCTCTACCCGACGATGATGACGTCGGCGCCGATCAACCTCCACGTGCACGGCGCGCACGTCAGTCCCCGCGGTAACGCCGACAACGTCCTGCTGCATATCGATGCCGGCATGTCGAACACCTACGTGTACGACATCCCCACGAACATGACGCCGGGCACCTTTTGGTACCACAGCCATCTGCACACGCTAACGGCGTCGCAGACGTACTACGGGCTCGCCGGTATGCTGCTCGTGGGCCGCGCCGACAGCGAGATCCCGATAGTCACGCAGGACAAGATTCCGATTCGTACGATGCTGCTGCAGTACAATACGGTCTTCGATCGTGAGGGCGGTCTGGCGCAGATAACCAATCCGAACTGGCCGCAGTGGGTCAGCACGCTAATACCACCCAAAGGTAACGAACTCGTCAAGGGCACGTACCACCCATCGCTCGCGCCGGTGGACTTCTTGGAATCGAAGAAAGGCACGCAATGGGCTACCGTGTGGTACGCTGGGCCGCTGTCGATTAATAACATGCGCGGGCGTCTCCAGTTCGTGCCGACAAACTTGCAGCGCTTTACGGCAGCTGCGGGCTCCGGCGGTGGTAACGTCGAGGCCGATCCGTCGCTTCCCGATTACAAGCGCGACGTGCAGTTCACGGTCAACGGGTTGTTCGAGCCGGTCCTCAAGGTGAGTCCGGGGCAAACCGAGATTTGGGTGCTCGCCAACGTTAGCGACATTGCCTACATGAACGTCGAGCTGACCGAAACCGCAACCGGGTACCATCCAAAAATTGCCATCGTCGGACAAGACGGGCTTGCCTACGGCGAAGTGCACTATCCGTACGAGCAGGATGGAACGCAGTTGCTGATTCCGCCGGCTTCGCGCTTTGCGATCGCCGTGACGATGCCCGCAACGGGATCGCTGAGGCTCTCACTGCCAGGCCTGGGATCGGGCGCCAGAACGCTCTCCGCACCCGGCGTCCTCTACACCAACGACGGCACGCCGAATCCGCCGGCGCGCCTGGGAACTCTCAGCGTGCTGCCGTCGGCGATCAGCTATGCCGATGGATTCTTCATCTTCCCGTCGCAAACGTTGCTGAATGCTAATCCGGGCGATGGGCACGGAGTTACGACGGCGTTTAACCCCGGACAGAAGCTGGGCGCCCCGACGCCCTTCCACGATCTGTCCAAACTAAGACCCGACGTCAGCCGCACGATGCTCATCAACGGCGGGTTTCTCAACAATCACGCGAGCAAGGCGGATCCCAAGGCATTCGTGTACGCCTTCGATGGAAACGCGTTTCCGAACGTCCCGTTGATTCAAGCGCGGCTCGGTTCGGTCGAAGAGTGGAACTTCGTGAACCACAATAACGACGCGCATCCGATACACGTTCACGTCAACGACTTTCAGGTGACCAAGTACGACGATCCAACGACCGGAACGAGGTTGGGGCCGCAGATGTTTGGCCAGGACAATGCCAACGTTCCGGCGCCGTCGATGGGACCGAATGAGGCCGTCATTGCGGCCGGTACGCTGACGATGCGCACGCACTTCATCGACTACTTGGGCCTCTACGTGCTGCATTGCCATCGGCTCAACCACGAAGACAACGGGCTGATGATGCTGATCAACGTGATCCCCGCCGTCTCCGATTACGCGGTGGCGGTTCCGGGTTCGCCCGGCCACCCCGCAACGGTGAAGGTTTTCGACGGCAACGGCGATCGCTTGATAACGACGGTCACGCCGTTCCGCGATTTCTACGGAACGCCCAGCGTGGCGATCGGCGACGTCGACGCGGACGGGATCTACGATCTCATCGTCGGTGCCGGCAAGGGGCACTCGCCCGAAGTCGTGGCGTACTCGGGCGCACCTGGCGGCGGTAAGCCGTTCTCGACCGAGCTCGCGCGCTTCCAGGCGTTCGACGCGGCGCAGACGGGCGGCGTGAGCGTAGCGTCCACGCAGATCGACGGCAGAGCGGCAGACAATATCATCGTCGGCTCCGGCGCCGGCACGACTGATCGAGTTCGGATCTTCAGCAGCGAACTTCCGGCCGTCGGCACGGCACCGGCAACGTTCGCAACCTTCGCACCGTACGGGAGCGATACGTCGGGCGTCAGCCTCGCGGCCGGATTCGTCGACTTCCTGACCGGGCGCAGCAGCATCGTCACCGCGCCCGGAAGCGGCGCGCAAGTCAAGGTGTTTTCGTACTCGCTGATGACGCCAATCGGCGCTCCGCCGGCGTGGCCGAACAATCCGGGGAACGCGCACCTGGATGCGTCGTTTTCGCCGTTCGGTGCAAGTTATCGCGGCTCGATCTCGATCGCCACCGGGTGGCTGGCCGGCTCCTACGGCGGCGCCGAAGCAATCGCCGCCGGTCGGCTCTCCGGAGCGGGAACCGTGAAGGTGTTTTCGACGGGAACCGCGCTGCAAGGCAATCCGGCCATGTATTTGCGCAGCGCGATGATGCACGAAATGGCCGCCAACTTTGGCGAGATCGCATCGTTCGAGCCGTTTGCCGGCTCAACGGGTGTTCGCGTCGCGACGACGTCGACCACGATCGGTGCCGATCTGCTGGCGAGCGGCACGCGCGGCGGCACGGTGCAAATCGAGAAGTTCCGCCTTACGCGCTCGAACCCGCAAGCGCACGCTCTGACTGCGACGCGCGTTCACGCGATCTCTTCAGGAATGGGAATCGCTCCGGCGGTGCTCGGTGGCGACTAGGGTCGCTGACGGCGTTGCCGGCGACGTTGCGACCTTACTGCTCTGCGCGCGCGTGCGGCCGGAGTGCGTCGACGAATTCAGACAGTGGCACGTGCGCTGGCAGACTGCCGTCTTAGCCTCGCAGGGTGCGCTCAGCTTCGAGTTCTGGCCGCCGGCACCGCCCGATCAAGAAGAGGCCGTCGCTCTGTCGCGCTTCGAAAACGAAGAAGCCTTGCAAACCTGGCGCCGCAGCGACACCAACCGCCACCTCGTCGCCGAGGCAGCTTCGTTCGCCGAAGGCGGCATCGTGATGCAGCTCGTCGGTCAAGCGGCCGTGGGGTATTACATGCAGCGCGGCGTGACGTTCGTGGTCGTGACCGACATCAAGCCGGGCAAGGAAAAAGAGTATCGCGTATGGGCCGACAAAATTCAAAAGGTTCAGGAAACGTTCCCGGGTTACATTGGGTCGTTCGTCCAGCCGCCCCAGCACAAGGAGACTGGCTGGACGACGGTACTGCGGTTCGATAGCGCGAAGCACCTCGACGCGTGGCAAGATTCGCCGCAGCGCGCGGCGCTGATCGAGGAAGCCTCGCCGTTGATCGAGCGCTTCAACGCGCAACGCGTGGACACTTCGTTTCCGGGCTGGGTTCCCAACGATCCGGCCACTGGCAAGCCGCCCAATCTGTGGAAAACGGCCTGCCTCGTCTTGCTCACACTGTTTCCGGTCGTGATGCTCGAACTCAAGTTTCTCAATCCGCACCTTCGCGGGCTCCCGCCGGCGCTCGCGACCTTCAGCGGCAACGCCATCAGCGTCTTACTGACAACGTGGCCGCTCATGCCGCTGGCGATTCTCCTTTTCCGGCCTTGGCTATTCCCCGAGGGGCAACGGCGAGCGCTCGTGCTCGCCATGCCGTTCGTCCTGCTTGGGTGCTATGCGCTCGAGATCGCCGTTCTTTGGCGGTTGCTCTAGGATGGCACGGTGAGTTTTGAGAAGATTCTGTCCTCGCTGAACGGCAATGCCGTAAAACGCACCCCGGTCGCCGCTTTGAGCGCGTTGCCGATCGCGGGAGCAACTGGGTTGATCGTGTTTTCCGCGATCGACTTCGATCCAAGCGGTCCGATGGCATCGAACGTATCCGCGCAGAAGACCTCGGTAATGGGAGCATCGGCGAACGTTGGGATCCGGTAGTTTCGCAGCGTTGGATTGATCACCGCACCGGCGTCGTCATAGACCATTTTCTCTTGGAGGGCCCAGCCGATGCCTTGCACGACGCCGCCGATGACTTGCCCGCGCAATTGGTTGGGGTTCATGACGACGCCGGCGTCCACGGCTTCGATGCTGAACAGGATGCGAATCTCGCCGGTCACTCGGTGAACCGCCAGCCGTACGCCATACGCCATGAACGCCACCGTGCGCGGCGATCCATACGCTTTACGAAAAGAGGCGAGTTCTTCCCCCTTTCCCCGCGCGGCGGAGTAGAGTTCGGAGAGCGCAACGCGCCGGTCGCCGCAGACAACCGCGTCGTCTTCGAGCCGGCATCGCTCGACCGGCGCCTCGGTCGTTCGGGCGGCGAACGCGAGCATTTTCGCGCGCAGAGCGACCGCAGCGTTTTCGACTGCTTTCGTCGGTACCATCATGCCGACGCTGGCGAACGTGCCGCTGTCGTAGGGCGTCTTATCGGTATCGGCGTTGAGGAACGTCACGCGGGCCGTCGAGCAGTTCATAATTTGCGCAACGACCTGCTGCTGAGCGGTAACGAGCCCATTTCCAATCTCGACCGAACCGACCGTAAAGTGGTAGCCGGCATTTGGCAGCAGCGCCACTTCAGAACCGGAGCGCTGCTCGGTTGGCGGAACGCAATCGAGCATCGACAGGGCGACGCCGGCGCCTTCGAGCCAGTCCTCGCCGTCGGGTTTGGGGAGACCGCGGCCGCTCGCCAGCGCGTTCTCGACGGCATTGACGCATTGATCCAAGCCGTAGCTGCCCATCGTGAGATCCGAAGCACCTTCCAAAACCGATTCCATCTTGTCGTTCGGGCCGATCATATTCTTCCGGCGCATGTCGATCGGGTCGATGTTCAGGAGCGCGGCGAGCTCGTCGAGCGCCGATTCGACGGCAAACGTTGGTTGGCCGGTGCCGTAGCCTCGGAAGCCGCCGCCGCACTGGAGGTTCGTGTAGACGGCGTACCCGTCGCCCTTTTTGTTCGGGCACCGGTAGATGGCCCACGGGCCGGACATGCCGTTTGCGAGCGTCTCGCCGCCGTGATTCCCGTACGCGCCGGTGTTGGAAACGATGCGAAACTGCATTGCGGTGAGCGTCCCGTCTTTTTTCGCACCGAGTTTGACGTGCGTCTTCATTGGATGGCGAGTCGTCGCACCGGTGAACTGCTCCTCGCGCGTAAACTCCCACTTGACGGGGCGCCCGGTTTTGATCGTTGCCAGGAGCGGCAGATCTTCGCTCATCATATCCTGCTTGCCGCCAAAACCGCCGCCGACGCGCTCGGTGAAGACGTGCAGATCCGCCGGGAGGATGCCGAAGAGATAGCAGAGCTTGCCTTTGACGATGAACGGGCCTTGTACGCTCGTACGCACGTGCAGGCGGCCGTCTTCGGAGCGCCACGTGATCGACTGCATCGTCTCGAGATGGACGTGCTGCTGACGCGACGCGTCGTAGGTCTCCTCGTAGATCGCATCGGCCGCAGCGAACCCTTCGGCAACGCTGCCGACCTCACCGTGGAGCTCGATAAAGACGTTCTTGTTCGGGTGCAGGATGCGAGAGTCGCCGCCCTTGTCGTGCAGCACCGGGGCCCCCGGCTCCATCGCTTCTGCGGGGTCGAAGACGGCCGGCAGGATCTCGTACTCGACCTTGAGACGGCGGCAACCCTCTTCGGCGGCGGCTTCGCTTTCGGCGACGACGGCAGCGAGGCGCTGACCGACGAAGCGCGCGACGTTGTCGAGCATGTAGGTATCGTCGGGGTCGACGCGATTGTCTTCGTGGATAGCCGTGCTGTAGAGGCGACGCGGAACGTCTTCCCAAGTGAACACCTCCACGACACCCGGTACGGCCATCGCTTCGGAGCGATCGATCGACAGAATCTTTGCGTGCGCGTGTGGCGAGCGCAACACTTTTAGATGCAGGAGACCATCCATCGGCGGGATGTCGCTCGTGTAACGCGCGCGTCCCGTAACGATTCCTTCAGCAAACGGATTCGGCACGCTGGCGCCGCAGGAGTCTCCGGCGCCATCGGGGGCGACGTTCTTGATGCCGACAAACGCGTCGCGAATCGAACCGTAGCCCGTACAGCGGCAGAGATTTCCCTTGAGCGCTCTCGGAAGATCCTGCTTCTGCTCGTCACTGAGCGCTGCGGCCGTCATGATCATCCCCGCCGCACAGTAGCCGCACTGGAAGCTCTGCGCATCGAGGAAGGCCTGCTGCATCGGATGCAACTCGCCGTTCTTGGCTAAGCCCTCGATCGTGGTGATCCGTTTGCCTTCGGCTCGAAATGCCGGATAGAGACAGCTGTGCACGGGCTTTTCGTCGACCCATACCGTGCATGCCCCGCAATCGCCGCCGTCGCAGCCTTTTTTGACGCCATACCAGCCGAGGTCCCGAAGAAAGACTCGGAGGCACTCGCCCGGTGCCGGCGTTGCGGCGAAGCTCTTGCCGTTGACCGCGAGCTTCACGCGCTCAGCTCCTGGCGAATCTGTTCCGCGTAATAATACGTCAAATGTCGACGATGCGCCGGCGAGCCGTGAACGTCCGCGAGATAGAGGGAGTCGGGGATTGCCGCATCGATGGCCGTGCGAAGTTGTTCGGAGGACGGCGTGCCGTCGAAGGCGACTTGCACGGGTTTGACCGTTGCGGCCGTCACCGTGAGCATGAGGCCGCCATCGGGCTTACTGCGAGTACCGATGAGCAAAACCGACGAGCGCCCAAGATGCGTGAGCTCGGAACGACGGAACGCAAACGACTTCGAAAATGCCGCTGCCGGCAGGTGGATGCTGCGCAGCAATTCGCCGGGTCGTAAGATATTGGCGTGATTTCCAGTGACGAAGTCGGCGGCACGCACGTCGCGCGGCGGTCCGTCGCGCGGCCAGAGCGTATAGCGGCCTTCGAGGGCCACCGTCAGTGAGATCATCGGACCCGCGGGCAGCGACATCACGATGTTTCCACCGATCGTCGCTTCGTTCCAAATCTTGAACGACGACAAGAAGGATCGACAGCAGTCACCGATGAGCGGCCCGGCTCTCCATTCGGGCGGCGGTTGGAACGCGTAGAGCTCCGCGATCTTACAGGTTGCGGCGAGTTCGAGTCCGGCTTTCCCAACTGCAATCGCCTGCCAACCGAAAGTTTCCAAATCGATCAGGGTATCGGTGTGGATTTGGGGCTCGGAGAACAACCACGTTCCCCCTGCAAGCCATGCGTATCCGTCTCGCCAGTGACGGATTTCGTCGGCCGACCTTGGCTGTTTGATCTCGGTTATCGTATTGAGGTTCATCGGACCGGCCCTCATTCTTCGACAGATGAGAGTCGTTTCCCAGGCCGACCGGTCCGGTGGTGCAAGGCTTCATAATGCATCGCTCGAACTCACGCGTCCGTGTATTATGTCGTTCTAGCTGCCGGCGAATCGCGGCGCATGGGATTTGACAAGACGGTAACACCCCTCGGACTGCGTTCTCCTCTTGCGCGCCTTGCGGAAGCACTTGGGCAGCGTCGCGCCGTGATCGTCGTCCCTCCGCATTTGTCCGGCGAAGCGGCACGCATTGCTCCTGCTGCGTGCGTCGTCATCAACCGCGAGCAGGCCCGCGGAATGACGCATTCGTTGCATCTTGCGCTTCCCTTGATCGAGCGCGAAAGCCCGTTTGGCGTGCTGCTCGGGGACATGCCGAGCATGACCGAAGCGACGATCGAGCGGACCGAGGCCATGCTTTGCGGCGACGTCGACGTCGCCTTTCCCGTCGACCGAGCTGGAACTGCGGGCCATCCGGTACTTTTTTCGCCGCGCGCGCGATCCATCGTGGAGGCTTTGTCCGACGGCGATACGCTGAGCGTCGCGCGTGACGATGCATCGATGCAGCGTGCGTTCTGGCGCTGCAGCGATCGGTCGGCATTTCTCGATCTCGACGTGCCGAGCGATTGGGAAGCGTTCTCCGATGCGTGAAATCTACGGTGAGATTGCCAGGCGTCTGCGAAACGGGCTGCCCTGCGCGGTCGCGACTCTGGTCGCGGCTCGGCGAGCCGCACCCGCTTCGATTGGAACCTCCATGCTCGTCGAATCGGACGGCTCGTTCGTCGGCAACATCGGTGCCGGGTGCCACGAAGCCGAGCTGGTGGAGAGCGCTTACGCTGCACTTTGCGACGGATCGCCACGAACGATCGATTTCGACGTAACCGATGAGCTGCTCGATGGGTCTTCCTGCGGTGCGGTGCTAACGGTCGCGATTTGGCTTCCCGATCCGGGTTTCGCCGTCGTGGCCGATCGCATCGTGGCCGGCGAAGAGCCGGTAGAGTTTTCCTGCGGCTCGCACGTCGTCAGAATCCAACGCAAACGTAGGCTGGTCATCGTCGGAGCGACCGACCTTGCCGCGCACCTCACCCGAGCAGCGAACGCGAGCGACTTCTCCGTCACTATCGTCGATCCGCGCCCGGCATTTGCAACCACAAAGCGGCATTCCGATGCGCGGTGCGTGCTCGTCGCGTGGCCCGACGAAGTACTGCCCACCCTGCTAAAAGATGCGTCGGCGATCGTCGTCGTCGCCCACGATGCGAAGATCGATCTGCCGGCGTTGCGATGTGCACTTCAATCCGACGTTGCCTACATCGGTCTGCTCGGTAGCCGGCGGTCGCAATCGGTGCGGGGCAAGTCGCTGGAGGATCTCGGCTTTAGCGCCAACGCGCTCGCCCGCATCCATGGCCCTGCCGGCTTGGACCTCGGTGCGACTTCGAACGCTCAGGTAGCCTGCTCGATCCTTGCGGAGATTCTGAGCGTACTAAACGATCGCTCCGCTGCGCCATTGCGGTCGGTGCCTGGTCCGATCCATACCACGGCGATACGTTCGAAAGGCCTATGAAGCGAAAACCCGCAAAAACGTAACCTGGAGCGGTGGCAGACGGTGTTGCTCTCCCGTAGCGCTCTCGGTACTTGGGCTGCAGCAGCAATGCTCGCTGGTTGCAGCACTCCAATCGGGTTACCGAGCGCAGACGCGCCTGGCGCGGCGCCACAAGCTCATTTCACGATGTCCTATAGCGTGCTGCATCGCTTTAGTTACGACGAAAAAAACGGTGCAGTGACCCCGCTCGCGGGTCTTATCAACGTCGACGGAACGCTGTACGGCACGACATTCGGAAAAGTCTCAAAAAGTAACGGAACGGTCTTCAGCATAAATACCAGCGGCAAGCACGAGACCCTGTACCGCTTCGACGTGAAGAACGGGTCGGGCCCTTGGGATGCACCCTTGCTCGACCTCAACGGCACGCTCTACGGCACCACGTTTAACGGCGGCGCGTCCGGGCATGGCGCCGTCTAGCGAACGTCACGCAGCTCGCTCGGCACGCCGAACAGCAGCACCCTGTGGATACGCGCAGGAATATCGAATCAGCGCTCCGCATCCTCTGCCGGTGCCGGTTCCTCTTGAGAATCAGAACTCGTTAGCTATTTACGGTTGGCCACCATAGTGATCCGTTGTCAAGGAGACTTGCCATGAGTGATATCGCTGGCAACGACTTTCTGTACGAACTAGGGTTTGCACCGGAGGGCCCCACGCGATGAACGCGCGCCACATCGAGTTGGCTCAACCTCGTCGAGCGGTTCTTCGCCGAGATTACTCAACGGCAGATTCGCAATGGCAGCTTCACCGGCGTTGCGCATCTGGAACGCGAAATCAGGGCCTACATTCGGCAGCGAAACCAGGACCCCAGGCCATTCATCTGGACCGCAACCGCAGACATGATCCTCGAAAAGATCGCAACAATTTGTGAGCGAACCTCTAACTCACAACACTAGCCCGCTGGGTGCCGGGGTTTGCAGTTGGCCAGCCCGAAACGTCGACGCACCCCCGGGGATGAGCGGGATAGGTAATTATACGGATGCCAGACCGGGCACGGTTCTGTAGAGTCTAAGAAAAAAGCCCGGGCATAATGGGGCTGCAGCGCGAGGCGCCTAGCCCGGATATGCTCGCACCCCGACGGAGGCTTGCGCGAGGCGCATCGCAATGGAGATACGCGAAGCAGTCCGCTAATGAGTTCACTAAGCCTGCCGCTCTGTTTACCCGCCAAACGCCGCGGCGTGTGCGGCGTTCCACCGCGGCGCAAGCACGTCGGCCACGACTTTTCGCTGCCCTTCCCGCTCGAATCGTCATCACAAGAAATGGAGAATAGAAAAAATGAGATTCCTTGGCATGGCAGGCATTGCTTCGGCCATAGTCGCGGCTTGTGCTATCCTCAGCGCCTGTAGTATGGGCGGCTTACACACCACCGTCTTCGGCGGCGCACAGGATTTGGACGCAATGCAAGGCGGCAACGAGTTGGCGGCGTCGTTGCGCCTCACTATGGCGAGCGAGAACGTGTTGATCGGCCGACCCAGCACCCACCCGTTCAACATCTTCCATGCCAAAAAGAAAAGGACTCCGCTCCTTTACGTTTCTGATATCATCACCGATACGGTCGAGGTTTACGATTTCGCGTCTGGGAAAGAAGTGGGATCGGCTACCGGATTCGTCAACCCGTACGGTGAGTGCAGCGATAAAGAGGGTGACGCCTACGTCGCCGACTTCGGCGCGGGCACCATCACGATGTTCGGCTACGGCAGCACGAACGGCACGACGGTGGCGACCGGCTTAAAAGAGCCGATCGGCTGCAGCGTGGATGAGATGGGCGATCTCGCCGTTTCGCAATACAACGGCGGTCGCAAGGGCGAAGGGTCCGTCGTCATCTACAAAGCCGGTTCCAAGACTGGCACGGCATATAACGGCCCATATCTTACCTGGCCTCCATCCTTCGATACAAAGGGCGACCTTTTCGTCGAGGGCGAGAAAGGCTCGTGCGGCAAGAACATTTGTGTTTCCAAACTTCCTGCCGGCGGTACGTCGTTCACGACCGTCACGCTCAAGGGTGCAACGATCGGCTTTCCGGGCGCGGTCGAACGCAATCAGGGAAAGCTCGAGTTTGGCGATCAAAGTTACAATGGTAATCACACGACCGCCATCTACTCGGCAACCTGCTCGGGATCGACGTGCACGGTCACGGCCACGACTAACCTTACCGACGACTGCACGCCCGAGAACTACGACGACACCGTGCAATGGGCTGAGTACTCGAAGAAGGCAAATCTCCAGAGCAAGGGGAGCGTCACGGAAGTCGCGGGCGGTAACATCGATTGCTCGAGCCGCTTCAA
The DNA here is from genome assembly GCA_963844705.1 of Vulcanimicrobiota bacterium. Taxonomy (GTDB): domain Bacteria; phylum Vulcanimicrobiota; class Vulcanimicrobiia; order Vulcanimicrobiales; family Vulcanimicrobiaceae; genus Cybelea. The sequence continues at coordinate 473,335 of CAWJPI010000002.1, forward strand.
CATCTGGGGCTTTCCGGGCGGCGGCAATCCAACGGGCCACCTGAGTGGCCCTTTGGGAGCCGAAGGTCAGACGATCGTCAACTAATAAACGATCGCACAAGACTATGGCAAACCCGAAACGGTGCTCTTCCGAGCGCCGTTTCTGAATGCCCGCATGGCTTAAGGCATACGCGCAATCGGTGCGAGCACGTCGCGTGCAGGCAGCGGCAACTAATGAGCTCCAGACGCGTGCTGCGCCTGCACGCGATACAAGTCCAAGGCTTGGCGAAATGCGTCCGAGGTCCCGAGTGGCGCGCTCTAAGGTGGCTTTTGCGGGCCCTAGCACCGTGTTACGGCCCTAGCCCTCGACCAATGGTAGGCTGATTACCAACAGCATCGAAGCCGTTCGATCCTGGAGGGCTTCTCGCGGACCCAAAAGTGAACTGTGTGCGAAACGATGCTCTGCGCAAGGCTTTAGGCGCTCGCGCGCTGTTCATCTTGGGCGACCCTGGGATGGGCAAGACAAGCGTACTTCTGGCCGCTGGGAAGTTATACTATGGGCCGGTGCTTCGCGTCGCATGTCAGCGCATCGCACAAGAGGTGCAGCTCGAGCCGGTCCTCGCACTCTTGCGGCTCGCCAGACGAGTTAGCGGAGATGGCCGACTGTACAATAACGTTGCCGAACGCGAGAGAATATTGGAACTACGGGAAGCCCTTGAGATTTTGACGCAAAACGATCAGCCTCTAGTACAGATCGATGATTTTCAGTGGGCCGACGACTCGACGAGAGAAGCAGTGCCCTATCTCATCGAGCGCTTGGCGGACTATCCGATCTGCTGGCACGTCGCCGCCCGGACGGGGTACCAGTCGGTCAATAGCGTCGTTCACCGGCTGGAAGTCAAAGGATTGGCGGAACATCTCGCACTTCAACCGCTCACCGAGTCGGACATTCTAAAAATCGTTGACCAATGCGAACCGTCACTAGACCGGCACGCGCGAAACGCCGTTGTTGCTCGCGCTGCAGGAAATCCGCTCTACGCTCAATTGCTGACGCGCTCCTCAGCGGCAGGTGCTTTCGACATTGCGTCGCTGGCGCGTGACCATGTGAGCGATCTGCCGCAGGACGTACTCACAATAGCTGCAGCCCTTGCGATAATTGACAAGCCGCTCGATCTCTACGCGATCTGCGAAATAACGCACCAGTCACTCACTGTCGTACAGGAGGCGTGTAGCTTACTATCTGCGCGAGGACTCGCCCAATCGCAGGATGCTGGTATTATGATCCGGCACCACGTGCTTGCTGAGGCAATCGTGCGCGAGTGTGATAGTGTAGACCTCGAAAGAATACACGCTAGTGCTGCTGATTTCGTAGAAGAAGGCGAAGGGCGTGCTCAACATCTCCTAGCGGCTAAACGATATAACGATGCCCGGCAATTACTTGCGCAACTCGGTTGGCGCAATCTTGAAAATGAAGAATGGACGAGCGCTGCGCGGTGCTTTGCGAATGCAATAGCAATAGAAAGTCATGGGTCGCAGCCCTTACTGATGCAACCGCAGAGCATTCTGGCGGCGCTACGCTTGCTGCGTCGCATTATAACTGATAAGTCGGCACCGTATGATGAAGTCGATGGCTGGACGACGCTTGGCGACGAGGTTCAGGCTCGCCTCGAGCTGGCGCGCATACGCGGCTTTCTGCTTTCATCAAGCAACTTAGGCCCAGGCCACCGAGCGAGATTGAGTTCACTCGCGGACGCGGATGTGAAGCCCGCAATAGCGGCGGAGCTGCTGTACGAGGTAATTCTTGCTTCGCACCGGCAATTAGACGACGACGGAGCCAAGGTTGCGCTTCGAAGGTTGCAGTCCCTCACTCCGGCAATCACGTCAACTCTCGACCGCTGCAAGTCGGAGGCGCGTATTGCCCTCTACGCTGCCGTTTACGACGACTGGGACGCTGGCATCAGCGCATACGGGGAATCTATTCGACAAGCGGCGACACTCAAGGCACAGGACATCGTCTTGCGCGTCGTCCAAGATTCCCTAAGCGTGTTTAGTCAAATGCGTAGATCAGAGGAAGGATTACGCTGGGGAAAATTCGCGCGGGAACTCGAGCGCAGTAGCCCATTAAGAAGAGCGTTATTGGATCGCTCGTATTGTATGCTATTGAGCGTGGCAGGCAGATATCAAGAGGCAATGTCCATTATAACGGAGGCCTCTAAAACGCTGCTCTCGCTTCCATCCAAGAGTGAGCATGAGGCAACGTTCGCGCAGCAGATTCTCCTGGCGACTGAGCTGGGCTTAATAAAGCGCGCCCGAGGATTGATAAGCGAGTGCGAAGCAATGGGCGCAAGCGGTGGGATGGCCAAACTCATAATCGGTTATTTCTACGAACAACATGGCGACCAAGAGAAGGCGCGCGCAGCTTTGGATGCCGATTTTGAGAGCCCGATTTGCGCTCTTCCCTTTAACGTAGCCGCCGCGTGTCTAGCGTTGGCTAGAATCGCTCTGAGGACAAGCGACGAACGTTTGATGGAACGAACGTTGCGCCGCCTTAGGCGATTTGCCGGAAAGGGAATCGTTCAAGATGCGTGGGTGAAGTGGGGAGAAGGCTACGGCTTGCTCCTGTATGGTAGGAGCCAAGAGGCTCTTGCGTTGTTCGAGCAGGCTAGGCAAGCCCCTTTGGCTGTCATCGGACGTTTGCGAATACAATATGAAATTGCCCGTATTACGCGCCGGCCTGAGGATTTTATCGAAGTGATCGATGGCTTCAGGGCACTCGGCGCCGATTTCATGGCACAGCGTGCCGTCGCGGCCGCTAGGCAAATGAACGTAAGTCTTGGGGCGCAGTACTTGCCAACGCGCAAAGCCAACCCGTCCTTCACCGATCATCAGCGTGCTATCGCGCTAATGGTCTCCGAAGGAAAAACCAATGCCGAAATTGCGGCCGCTTTATCGATATCCAAACGAACGGCGGAGCATCACGTTGATCAGATCCGCAATAAGCTTGGCGTACGAAGCCGCGTGGAGATCGCAATGGCCGTAGCCAACGGCGAAGCCTTCCGCTGACCGGCGATACCGTATGCAACGCTCTTTCTATACGCGCCGCGCCTACAGCTCTAACGACAAGACCGTGCAACGAGAGCACGGTCTCCGCGCCGGTCAGCGCGATCGAGAAGACCGTTCCGTCGTCGTTTGCACCCTCGTCCGCAGCTGGGCTCTAAAGCGCGCCTTTGGCGTTGACGAGTCCTTCAACCGGATATATGCAGTATGGACTTGACGTAGAGGTGTCCTATGCACAGAGGAAGCAGGCCGTCGAATCCCCAGAAAAGACACCAAGTTTGGTCCTCGACCGTTTACATGGAATGTAGATTGCATCGATTTCCGCCCGCACACTCGCATCGGAACCCTCGATTTCTTCGATGGGTTTCCTAGCGCGCAGACCGCCGAGAAAGTCTTCGACAACCTCGATTTTCTTCGAGGAGTTGAAGCTTTCCTCATCGGTATTCCGGGAGCATCGATGGTTTCGATTCGTAATGGATTGCGCAAAGCCGGCCTCGCTGATGGAGACATTGGTATATTCGAATCGTTGATGGATTCGAAGTCACTTTTTCTTACAGCGAATACGGAGAGTGTGTACTTTTGGTGCTGGCTGGACCTCAAGAACGGCCCGATTGTCGTCGAGAGCCCACCGAACATTTTAGGGGTGGTTAACGATTTCTGGTTTCGATATGTCGCAGATCTCGGTAACGCGGGCAAAGACAAAGGTCAGGGTGGAAAGTACCTTTTCCTCCCGCCGACATTTACCGGCACGGCCAAGTCCCCGCGCGTGTGTACTTTCGGCGTGAGTTAATCCTTCAAGGATAGCAAAACGCCATCGAGCCAACTTCATGTCAACTACGAAATCGAACGTGAAGGAGACCCGATCTTGAGCCAATCCACCGCCGAAGAAGCACGAGCTCGCGCCGTCACGGTCATCGACAGTACGGGAAATCATGCCCTAAGGCGATGGAAATGCTCGCCGGCGGCTTGGAAGACGCCCTGTCGTTCTACGCGTTCCCTAGCGTGCATCGCCGAAAGCTGTGGTCATCGAACCCGATCGAGCACCTCAACGGCACGCTGCGTAAGCGAACCAACGTCGTCGGCATCTTTCCCAACCGTGCTTCCGCGGTCCGCTTGATCTCGATGATCCTCATCGAACAAACCGAGGATTGGATAACCGAACGCCCTTACATGAGCGAGGAATCTATGCAGCTTGCAATTCGCAACGCGCCGAGCTATACTGCCAACGCGTAAGCAACGCTGCGTGTTGGCTCAAAGTACACACGCGAATGGACGTGCCCTACCGGCACGCCACCCGATGGCTACTACGCGTTCAAATCGCCAACATTCGGCAATCTGCTTTTCGGCCGAGGCTTCATGCTCAACGGTGATCCGAAGCCGGCAGTTGCTAATCTAAAAGCGCATCTGCGAGCATACCCTCTATCAACCGCAAATGAGGTGCCGAATCAGCGCTTCATTGATTTGTCGGGCGTTCCGATGAACACCGTCCATGCTAATACGATCGAGTTTTACTCCGAGGTTGACCAGCTCGTACAAGAAGAGCCGGTCGAGGCGTTCGGACCCGATATGATGGGCCTCTTCGGTGCGATCGGTATTCAAAAGGGTAGAACATTTAATCCGGACGATCGCATGAAGCGAATCCTTACGGATGCGGTGGCTGTCGGTAACGCCACGGCACGCGCGATCGACTTCAAGAACCGTGATCCCGAGGTTCTGATCTATTCGGATCGTCACTGGACTACACCGTTCGTCGGTGGAAGCTACCTTTGGTTAAAGGACGGCTACCGCAACTTTGACGCTCGTACGATGTTCTTCTACGCCGCTACCGTCGACACGCCAGCGATGGCCGTTGCGATGGTCGGTTCGGGGTCGCAATACGCAGCAGCGAACGTCGATGCGAATGGGAATCCGCTCGACGGCAGCAAGGCATATCGACTTCACGTTCCCGCACATGTTCCTGCTAAGGACTTTTGGTCGGTCGTCGTATACGACCCTCAGACACGTTCGATGCTTCAAACGGATGAACAGTTTCCGAGCTTGAGTAGCGAAAAGGACCTGTCGAAGAATGATGACGGCTCGTACGACCTGTATTTTAGCCCGAAACGACCCGCCGCCGCCAAGAATTGGGTTCAAACCGTGCCATCAAAAGGCTGGTTTACAATCTTTCGGTTGTATGGTCCCTTGCAGCCGTGGTTTGATAAATCATGGAAACTCAATGATTTCGAACTAGCTCCGGCGACATAACACCCGTTGTTGTTCACATTGAATGAGTCTCGCAAGCGAAGAGTCGAGCCTCCGACCTCGCGGACGCCGCGGCAGGCGCAAGCGGCGGCCTTGATCGCGCGCCCAGCACGGAAGTAATCCGCATGCCTGCATGCTATTCAAGAAGACGAGCCTTTGAAGGCCCGCTAGCAATAACTTTACCGCCGATCGCCGCGCTGAAGACGATCGGAAAGTTGAGGCATGGACGGACCGAACGACCGGCTAGCTACCGTGAGGACGAAGCTGTTGCGTGTGATTGCAATCCTTCGACAGCGGCTTCGAGCCGACGAACCCGAGCACGCAACTCCACCACCTGGTCGTGAAGCAGCAGGGCGCTCTCAGCGGTCTCCAACTGAGCCAGCTCAAGCTCCCGGCTCGCCTCCCGACGCTTCTTCCGGTCCCGAGCTCCCTCCGGGAGGACCCGCCGAAAGCGGGATAGCCGGCTCCGCCTCTCCCGCCAGATACCAAGGCGGGACCTTGAGCTCCCTCGCCAGGCGCAAAGCCGCCTGCAGCTTGAGGCTCTTGATGTCGCCGGTTCGCATCTTGCGCGCCGCGTCCGCCGAGACCCCGAGAATGTAGCCCGCTCGGCATAAGGCCGGGCGCTCATCGTAGTAGCTGATGCTTTCATCTGTTGTACCACCGTTTCTTAGTGGCACGTCGCGAGCTGTCGGTCATTGCAGCCCGATCGGCAAACTAGGGCGTGTTAACACAACCACCGCAGGCCGTCGGCAATCAGCGCAAAGTAGATGAACCCGATGAACATTACGTCGAGCTTTTCGAAGCGCGAAAAAATGCGCCGGAATCCCTTTAGCCGGCGGAAGAGCCGTTCAACTTCGTTGCGGCGCTTGTAGAGCGCTTTATCATACTCCCACGGCTCGACACGGTTCCCTTTCGGCGGTACTGCAGGCGTGTAACCCAAGGTCATCGCCAGTTGCCGTGTCTCGTCGCCTTCGTATGCTTTATCCATGAGCAGCGCCACCGGCTCTAATGGCAGCGGTATTTGGAATAGGAGGTCTCTGCCCTCGCGCGCATCATGCGACTGACCGGGAGAAAGCGAGAACATCACCGCAGTTCTTGCATCTGCGGCAACCATATGAATTTTAGTTGTCCATCCTCCGCGTGATTTCCCGATCGCCTGCGGGCCGTTTGTTTTTCGAGCACCTGTGCCATCGGGGTGCACCTTTACGATTGTGCTGTCCATGGAAACCGCTTCGATCTTGATGCGCACATTGGGCACGTTGCAACTCCTCAAAAACCCGCTCCAGCACACCTTTTTTGGCCCAACGGCTTAGCCGCGTATAGATCGTATGCCAATTGCCAAAGCGCTTGGGCAGGCCGCGCCACTTGCAACCGTTCTCAGCAACGTAAGGAACGGCGTTCAGTATATCCAAGTTTGCGATGTCAACGTTGCCGCGTTGCGTTGGCAAAATATGTTTGATCCGCTGATACTGTTCTGCGCTGATCTCCATAGCTTAAATTGTATCATATCAAGGCAGTTTGTGTTAACACGCCCTAGTCTTATCGAGAGTCTGCGGTGTTTCCGCCTTTCCCAGAAGCTGCACTAGGCCATCGCCGGCGAGCACCAGCCGCGTACCGTCGATATGATAGTCCAACATCGCGCTGCCGAGCTCTTCTGTGATCTTGAGCCTATTCGGGGTGATCACTTGGTACTGGCCGGTCGACGTCGTCGACGAACGCCATCCCGCCGCCGCGGATGTGTCGATTGCGTTGATGGTCACGGTGCTCTTCGGTCGGAACTCGATCGACACGATCGCGGGTTGCTTCGCTACCACGTGATGGTTCGTCCATTTTCCGAGCAGAGCGCCGCCCGCCTCCGACGTTACTGTCGTTGTGATCAAGAACGCCGGACACTGGCTGATGGAGGAAGCGCCCACGCAGACGATGACCGCTTTGGTGCAATTTCTCGAACGATCGTAACACGCGGAAAGCAGACGCCTGGTGCCGGATGCGCGCCGTATGACAAGATTGCTTGCGGTGCTCCTTGCCGCCGTGTAGCAAGGCCATGAGTTCGCCCCCCGGCTCGCAAGCAGCCCGGGACCTTAATGCAGCCTAGCAGATTTCTACACCGCCGTGGAGGTAAATGCGGCGCTCTCGCCTTCTCCGTACGCGCGCCCAACTCGCGCCGCCCGCGCCAGGCCATCGGCTGTGCAACTGCGAGCACATTCGGAGGTGGGGAAGCGGGCCGGAAACACTCGAACAGCATGCATCCCCGCTCGCTTGATGGTGTCGAGAAGGAGAGTTATCGATGGTTTGGACGAGTACGGACCGAGAGCTCGATCGCGCGGAGTTGAGCGCGAGTCGGTCGCCACAGTCCTAGACGGCCGCTCGCGGGAACCGCTTCTGAAAGAGGCCGCACGCTCTTGAGCAGCCAGGCATAGGGGCCGCACAGCCACGGAGACGGCTCGATCGAATCGGCCGTGACGACGTCGACGAGATCGACAACTGCAACGAAGGCGCCGCGTGTAAAGAGCGCCGGATCGACCTTGTGGCCGAGAATCCGCTCAAGCTCGGCGGTTTCGGAGCTCGAGAATCTTTGCGACGCATGAATCGCCAATGGCCCGCGGTATGACGTCGTCCAGCTTCGATTCTCGATTCTCTTTTTGGCGTGCGCGATCGCCCATGCCCACGGTGGCCGAACGGAGAGGGCTCTCACACATCCAGCTCGCGGTTTGCTTTTTCGCCGCGCCGAAGAAGCCCAAAATTGCTCGTCGTATGACTTGGTGAGATCGAACTCTTCGCCCACCTTTTGCATGTCCTGCAGCGCCGGCATCGGCTGGCCGCGGTAGAGATAGAGCGGGTATCGCTCGCCGTTGAAGCCGTCAATCATGACGATCATACCGTGCGCACCCTTTTTGCGGCCTTCGTCGAACCAGCGCTCTATGCTCGCGCGATTCTGAATCGGCACGCCGAAGTGGGTCGGCAGTCTTGTCAATCCGCACCTACAGAGATCTTCAACGCCCACTGTGCCGCCGACTCCTCAGCGCGTTCACGGTCGCCTCGGAGCTTGATCGCACCCGTTCAGCTCGTTCAGTGCGCATGATTGCTACAATCTCAGTGTAGCACGCTGGCTCAGTGGCCACGCGGAACTTACCAAGACCGCCTAGGAATTCTTCCCGATTAGCAGCACGTTGCCCGCGGCCTTCGAGTTTGGTCGTCGGTTGCCAGGCGCGCGGCCTAACTCGAGTCGGCCGCTGCGCTTAGGCCAATGCGATGTAATTGAATTACTTCGCGCCTAGCCACGGTCAGCCGATGCGATTGACGCTCTAAATCGAACGAAGCGCTGTTCCCGCTCTGCGGTCAGCGTCGTTCCTTTCGGTGGGGGCAATCGTCGCTGAGCGATCGGCTCGAGTCGGCCGCTGTGTTGTCTCACGCTTGGCCCTGCAAAAAAAGCTGGCGGGCACCTTTCGCCGCAGTCTCAATGTCCGATGGCGCATTGTGCTCACGCGACGGTGGTGCGCTCGTGCCGCGTGTGGTGCTCAACGGTCGATGCTCAGCTCAGGGAGCTCAGTCTCATCGCGGGAGGCCACGGGCATCATCTCGGAAGGTCTATGCACAGGTGTGCATAGGTGTTTATGGAGCGAGGTGTGCTGGTAGACCGGACGCGATCATAAGCTCCTCAGCTTCTGATCCGCAGCGCCTCGTCGCCGGCTCTACCGGATCGTCAGCCCTCCCGGGCGAGGCGGTAAAGAAAGGCACCACAAAGCTTCCCGCGCCGGCGATCGGGTTGAAGGCTCACTCCGGGCCAAGGCTGCGCAGCGCTTCGCCGACGTAGTCGATCGGCCGCAGCGGCGGTGCGCCGGCCATGAGGCGCTCATAATGGTCGGCGAGATCGTGCTTGCCGTGCCGGCGCAGATTGGCGATCGCTTCGCGGTCATGGATCGCTTGCAGGTCCGCCGCTGGTCCGCATCTCGTGAAGCCGCTCGCGGTTGCCTTCTGCGCAGGGGTCTGCGCTCTGCCGTTCGGAACGATCCGCAGCGCGCCATTTAGTTCGATCAGAGTCTCGAACGCATCGACTCCAAACGGGTCGTGCTTGGCCTGCCGTCCCTTAACGCCGCGCCTTCTCGACTGCCGGGACGAAGTCGCTGAAAGCCACTCATCGCGCGATCCGGCGACCGGAATGATCAGTCGTTCTTGCGGCGCGAGGCACCGACACTCCGCTCCCGCCGCGGAAAGTCTCCGGCAAAGCGCGGGGAGTGTGCTGCAGCTCGTTACGCAATGCGCGGATGCGCGTGTACCTGCGTGACCGCAACGGGACCGTGACGGATCATAGCGACGCTGTTAGCAACGAGCGCGGCGATCACCATCGCGGCGCCTACATACTCAATCGGTGGAAGGTGCGTGCCTGCGAGTGCTTGTACGGCGAACGTCACGACGGGTACGAAGTTGATGAAGAGCGTTGCCGGCGCCGGCCCGAGGCGTGCGACCGCTGCATTGTAGCAGAGCAGCGCGATGATGACGGGCATTAGGCCGGCGTAACCTAGCAGCCACGAGGCCAAATACAGCGCATTTCCGTCGGGAAGGGTCTCGCCGAAGAATTTTGTCGCGATGAAGGCCGCTACGAGGATCAGAGCCTCGCCGGAGATCAGCGTAAGCGACGTGAAACGCAGCGACGACCAGTTCGCGAACTTTCCGCGCTCGATCGTGTAGACGACCCAGGTGAGCGAGGCGACGAACAGCAGTGCGTCGCCTCCCACCGACGCCGTCTGAAGGAACGCTGCGAAGTTCCCGGCGGTGATCACCAACGATATCCCGATCAATGCCGCGAGAATGCATCCCAAGGTCAGCGGGGAAGGCATCTTGTGCGTACGAATCGCGATGACGATTGTCGTCATGAGCGGGACCGTCGCGAAGAGCAGCGCGGCATGTTCGGCACCTGCGAGTTTGATACCGTACACGCCGAAGACATTGTAACCGCCCATGCCAATCGCTCCCGTCGCGAACACACGCCAGAAGCGACCCTCATAGCGAAGTGCGCGCGAGCCTTCCAAGAAGCAGAGCATGATCAGTAATGCCGGTAATGCGATCCCGAACCGAATCGCCGTAGTCCAGAGCGGTTGAATGTAGCTCATGCACGCGGCGATAGCTGGAAAGCCGGTTCCCCACGCCAGCGCTGCGCCTAGCGCAAACGCGATTCCGGCGGCGTTCACGGTTCAAGCGCTTCGCGCTGAGCGGTGCGTTCCACTGCGGCGGCCGCCACAAATCTGAGGCTTCGAGGCCACGGCCCGTAGGCGGGGCGCCGCTGATGCCGGGCTGCTACCCGACGGCCTTATTGATCGCGAACAACGCGCTTGAGGAGCCACCACCCGGTACGCGAAAACGCCGGCCTCGGGGCTCGGGTAGGGATCCGCTCTACCAGCTCTCGGAGCGCCGTCGTCGCGCGCAACCAGCCGTCGCAAGCTGGAGCCATTCGGTCCGGGGCCACACGATTTTTTCACCGGAAGAGGGCGAGTTGCGCCCTCGCAGTTTCGGCCACGGATTACGCGTCGCGCACCCTCCACTAGCGGCGTCGGATTGGGGGACGGGCACGACGGCCGCGGAGGGCGCCGGCAGAAGCGGGTGGCGCGCATTAGTCCCTGCGAAGTGTCGCCGAACATCGGCCAGAGCGATTTGGGGTAGCGAGAAGGGTCGTTATCGCCAGCCAAGGCCATCAGTCAGCGACGATTATGGCCTTGGTCGATGCCCTTCCCGGCGGGGGCTGCTGGCTCGACTGCTCACTACATGCCTCGGCTTCGCAACGATCTACCGTCGTAGTAGATCGGCTGGAGGAGCGGCGTCCGGGACGGGGCGCGCTCGTAGTGGTCGGCGAGAGCGTGTTCGCCTGCCGGTTCGTTCAGTTCCGCACTGAGTTTCGTCGAAGATCAAGAGCGCCCGCGCTCGTCGCAGAGCTGCCGAGCTGCAGCGAGAAAGTCTCGGCTCGCGACGTGGACGGCGCGCTCTCCTTGTAGGGGCTCAACGATGAATGCGGCGACTCGATGATCCATCGTGCTGCTCAGCGCCGAGGCATCATCGAATGGAACTAAATCGCAACCAGCTGGAAGCGGTCCAAAAACCTCGGCGCCGCAGGGTTCACGGATTAAAGGCGGCCACCCCGAAGTGCGACGGCATGGCAATCGTCGTGTTCTTGCGCGGTGCGAACGTTGGCGGACATCGACGGTTTCGCCCTTCGCTCGTGGCCAAGGAATTACAGCGTTATGACGTGGTTAACGTCGGGGCGACGGGCTTGTTCGTCGTTCGCAACCCTGGCTCCGGCCAAAGGTTTCGCTCGGAGCTCGTCCGCCGTTTACCTTTCGATACGCAAGTGGTTTTATGCGAGGGTAAGGACGTCCTTGCTCTCGAGAGCCGCTCGCCGTTCGAGCGAGTCACGGTGGCTCCGGATCACGTTCGCTTCGTAAGCATCCTTACAAGACCAGTGCCCGGACGGCTGCCTGCGATGCCGTTCGGAATCCCTTCAAACGACGACTGGTACGTGCGTATCGTCGGACGAAAGAACGAATTCGTTTTCGGCGTTTACCGGCGTCACATGAAGACGATTTCGTATCTTGGTCAGATCGACAAAGCCCTGGGTGTACCGGTTACCACGCGAAACTGGAATACAATCGACGCGGTGTTGAAGGTTCTGAAGATGTAGGGCGCACACATTTGGTAGGGTCCACCGCGCGCCAAGAAGGACGAATTCGTGTGCCAGGGCCCAACTCGCCGCTGCATACTCTCTTCGGTAAACATCTCGCTGCGCGGCGTTTTCGAATACGTGTCACCGGCAGGCGTCGTAGCGCAGGCGTCGCGTCGCAGTGTGTTCGTAGCGGCAAGAAAAGGTACTTTGAGTTCTTAGCGGATACCTTAGGACAAGCAGATGAGCGAAACGCATTCACTTAAAGTGACGACGCCTTCGGATCGCGAGATCGTGCTGGAGCGCGCGTTTAACGCACCGAGCCATCGCGTTTTTGACGCGTTGACGAAGTGTGAATTTATCGAGCGTTGGTTCGCGCCACCCGGATGGATTCTCGTCGCCTGTCAAGTAGATCTTCGCAAGGGGGGTGTATGTCGCTTGACAATGCGCGGGCGTGACGGCGAGGAAATGGTAATGCGAGCCGTCTACCGAGAAATCAGGCGCCCGGAGCGAATCGTTCGCGACGAGTCGTTCACCGGCTGGCCTATTGTCGAATCCATTGTCACGTGCTCGGAGCACGCTGGCCGAACCACCATGAGAGCAACGATCGTCTTCCCGTCGCGCGAAACCCGAGATGCAGACATCGAGTCGGGAATGGATCGCGATGCCGCCGCGGCCTACGAGAGCCTTGCCGCTCTCCTGACCTGAGGTACGGTATTTCTATGCGCACGTGACCAAAGATCAGCTACGGGAACTGATGTCCGATCTGCTTAAGGGTTTGCCATGAAACCCACGACCTGGCGCGCGGTGATTCTCGCGCTGTGTGCGGTAACCGCGTTCGCCGCTGTCGCCGAGTTTTTCGGCGCGATCGGGATGGGCGGCGATCCGCCTTGGCTCGGGATCTGGGGCAGCACGGTAGCGGCTTCTTCGCAGCCGTTCAACCTCGCGATCCGGTCGATCGATCCCAGCGGACCGTCCTATCGTGCCGGCGTGCGGCGAGGAGATCTTGTTGACCTGCGCGCTAACAACCTCGCCGATCGATTTTCGCTTTTGGGGCAGCCGCTTAGCGAACGGTCCGTGACCCTCTCGATTCGAAGGGGTTCATCGGAGCAAATGGTCGCGGTGACGCCAGGCCCAGCCGATCTGAGGCGACGCTGGGATGCCTTTTTCTATTGGCCTGGTCTAGTATGGATTGCGCTCCTTGCAGCGCTGATCGCGTGGCGCCGATCACACGTGCGCGAGATGCGACTGCTCTGTTTGGCACTGGTTTCCTACGCTCTCTGGGAGGTCACAGCACCGTTTGCTTTCGCCGCGCCGTGGACTTGGGTCTATGTCGCCTTCCGCGTTGGCAACGTGCTTTTCGGGGCATCGTCGGTGGGCTTCTGGGCGGCGTGTGCGAGCTGTTTCGGAGCGCCCCTATCGAAGCTTCGGCGTGGGGCCGCCGGGTTGTGTTACATCTTGGTTGCCGTCTCGGTCGTGCTCGGAGGTGCGGCCGTACTCGGATACATTACCTTGTGGTTCGACCCTATTAGTCTCTCATCGCCTGATGCTAGCGTTCCGTTCGTTCTCGCGTTGCTAGCCGCATTGGGCTGTAGCGTGTTCGCAATCGAAGCATCGCAAGGCATCGAGCGAGTGCGAGCAGCGTGGCTCCTCGCACCGCTGGCGCTCTTATTTCTTGTGAGGTCCGTACTGGACACGGCCGCGGGCGATCTGCCGTCGTATGCCGCCTTTATTGCGATTAGCTACGTCTACAGTGTCGTACTTTTCGTTACACCGCTGGTCGTGGCATACGTGGCGCTTAGCCGACGGTTGCTCGATGTTGGTTTTGTCTTGAACCGGGCGGCGGTTTTTGGGATTGTCTCGAGTATTGTCATCGGCGCGTTCATTTTGGTCGAATGGGCCGCGAGCCAGTGGCTCGTAAGCGCCAGTCATACGACGAGCGTCGTCGTCGGCATGATCGTCGCCCTCGCTCTAGGTCTATCCCTGCGGTACATTCACAAGTACGTCGATTCATTTGTGGACCACGTGTTTTTCCGAAGGCGGCACGAGGACGAAGCTGCGCTACGGCGCTTTGCCCACGAATCAGCATATATTACGGATCGCGGCATATTACTCGATCGGGCGACTCGGGAAGTGCTGGAACACACCAATGCACGCGACGCGACGATTCTGTTGCGAACCGGAGCTGGGGGATATGTGGCCGGCAGGGCGGACACAGTTACGAACGTCGGCGAAAACGACCCGGGAATTGTGGCCTTGAAAGCATGGAGTAAACCGGTCAGTCTGCATGCACTTAGCGGATCGGAATTGCACGGAGACGTGGCTTTCCCGATGATCTCACGCGGGGATCTGCTTGGTGCACTCGTCTGCGGGCCGAAACGCGACGGCGAGGCGTACGCGCCAGATGAGTCGGACGCCCTCTTCGCGCTCGCACGTGAAGTGGGCGTCGCGCTGGATACGCTTTCGAGGCAGAACGATGACGCCATAGCCTCGCTGCGAGAGATGCAAGACCTAATGCTCGAAGAACTGCGTGCGCTCGCGCGCAAGATCGATCGGCAGGCGCGATCTGATGGCTGAATGACGGTCGCGTGAAGACGACGGCCTCTTCTTCCCCCCGACGCTCACATCCCAAGCAAGGAGATCGCTCGGACCGGACCTTTGCTCGTTGAAGGTTTTCGGCCCGTTAAGGCGCTTTCTCCCCGTAGGTCAGCTCGCAGAGGGCCTTATTAAGGATGATCTCCAATGATGTGACGGCCTTCCTATATCAGGGCGCTGCGCTTCTCATCGACAGAAGGCGCAGAGACTTGCCCGGGTGACGCCCGCCCCAATGTGGTAGCGGTCGTGCAGGAACCGGTCGCGGCGTTGTGTCTCGCGCTGGGTTTCGTACATTACCAGCAGGCGATCGAAACCGGGACCGCGATCGCGCACCAAAGCTGCCACGTGGCGAGGAGATGGAGTGCCGCCCAGGTGGCACCTACGACGGGGTCAAGGCATGCTTGTCATACCAAGTCGTCAAGTGTGGTGTTTTGGTGCCGCTCCCGTCACCGTGTGATGTTTGGATTCCGGCTAGCTGCGGGACGTTGGACCCTCGCGTCCAGGGCGGCTCGCCACCTACTCTACCTTGCGTTCAGCGGCGGCAAATCACCGAACCCCGGGGTAACCCTAATGCCTTAATCAGCGCGGCTTGACTACCGTTCGAGCGCAATGCCCTACGGTCCACGGTGGAATCGCCCTCCTGTCACTTCCGAGAGCGCCCCTCCCAGGAACAATCATGGATGCGCTTAGTCGCGTCGCGCGCGGATCGATTACGCCCTCCAGCGCCTGCCGCGTCGTTCCATCAAAGGCGCTCTCGTCGCGAGAACGCGATATGGTGCTCATTAGGCCTTGAGATCCAAAGTGGCAGCGGGACACCGCAGATTGGCGCAGTGTGAGGGCAATAGATGAACGGTGGTAACGGCACCGAGCTTTTGACCCCCTAGCGGCGGCCAAGAATTGACCCCCTCACAGAACGAGGGTGCTCCTCTCGAAGGATGGGCTTAACGAACAAGTCCCTCCCCAAAAGGAGCACCGAGGAGGTTGATTACTTTGGATACATGGGAAACCATTCGTCTTCGCTGCGTGCGCGATCGCGAGCCGGTCAAGACCGTCGCTCGTGAGCTCGGCCTTTCCAAGAACACCGTCAAGAAATACATCCGCTCGCTGCAAGCGCCGCAATACCAGAGCCCTAAGCGGACGCTTCGCCTGGATGCATACCGCTACCACATCGACAACTTGATTCGCCGATCGCCGAAGATAACAGCGGTTCGCATTGGCAACCAGCTACGCGCGTTCGTCGATCCGGATCTAGAAATCAGCGAACGCACGCTGCGCCAGTACGTTGCCAATCGCCGGCGCGAGATCGTCGGCAAAGAAGCCTTCGTGCGAGCGCTCTATGTCCCCGGCGATCAGATGCAGTTCGACTTCACGCCCGTCAAACTCGTCGTCGCCGGTGTGCTTACCGTTGTGCACCTGTTCGTCGCCCGTCTGAGCTACAGCGGTCGGATCTTCGCGCGCGTCTCGTTGCGCGAGGATCAGGTCGCCCTTTTCGCCGGTATCTTGGGCGCCGTCGTGCACTTTGGCGGCGTTCCCAGGGTCGGCGTGTTCGACAACGCCAAGACGGCGGTCACGCGCATTCTGCGCGGCCGCAATCGCGAAGAGAACGAGGCCTTCCGCGCCTTCTGCGGCGGACTGGCGCTCGAAGTGGAGTTCGCGGCCCCCGCGAAAGGCAACGAAAAGGGCGGCGTCGAGGGCGCCAACGGCTTCGTCGAGGACAACATGTTGCGCCCGATTCCCGAGTGCGAGAATCTCGAGGCGTTCAACCTCGCGCTCGAACAATTCTGCCGGAGCGATGAGGCGCGCCGGTCGTCGGTGCATCGCGAAACCATCGGCGAGCGGTTCGCTCGTGAACGACCCAGCCTGCGACCGCTCCCAGCATTACTTCCGGCCGCCTGCGTTCGCCGGATTGCACGCATCAACAAGTTTGCCGAAGCGATCTGCGATACCAACCGCTACTCGGTGCCGACCCAGTGGGCACACCGCGATGCGGTGCTCGAACTCTTCGAGGAGCGCGTTCGCGTCATCATCGGCGAGCAGCTCGTCGCCGAGCATAAACGCTGTACTGGTAAGCACCAAACGATGCTCGACGTCCGTCACGCCATCGAGCTGCTCGCCTACAAGCATCGCAGCATCGAACGCGCCGAGATCGTTGCGCAAGGAAAACTTCCGGCGCCGTTGCTGGCCCTGCGAGATCGCCTGCTGGCTCACGATCGAGCCCGAGCAAGCCGCGCCTTTGTGGCGGTTCTACGCCTGCTGCTCACATACTCGAGCGAGGTTGTCGCCGAGTGCGTCTCTCAAGCGCTGATCTGCGGAACGCTCGATCCGGCCGCAATCGCGTTGTTAGTCCGCCAGCGCACGGCGCCGCTGCCGCCGGCAGCGCCGATCCTGGCCTTGCGTGCTCCCGATGGCATGCAACGACCGGTCGTCAACCTCGCTCGCTACGATCTGGCGACGCTGGCCGAAGGGAGGCCGTAATGGATCAGCATCCGCTGCTCGAAATGCATCTCCGTGGCCTGAAGCTGCCAACGATGCTCGGCAACTACCGGCGTTTGGCTGGTGAGGTTGCCCAACCCATCGAGTACCTCACGCAGCTGGCAACTCTTGAGGTGAGCAAACGTCACGAGAACGGAGTGCGCGCCCGGATAGCCGCCGCGCACTTCCCCGTCATCAAGACCATCGAATCGTTCGATTTCGCCTTGCAGCCACAACTCCCTAAAGCCAAGTTCTTAGAACTCTTCGACTGCGCGTTCGTCGAGCAGCACCGTAACGTGATCTGTATCGGTCCACCAGGTACGGGAAAAACGCATTGCTTGTTGGCGCTTGGATTAGCCGCGTGTACATACGGCTTTCGGGTCCTCTTCGTCACCGCCGCCGAACTGCTCATGGGTTTAATCGCGGCAAAGCATGAGGCACTGCTCGATCGCAAGCTGCGATCCTTGGAACGCTACGATCTGCTGCTGATCGACGAACTCGGATACATTCCATTCGAACGCGAGGCGACCGACTTGCTGTTTCAAGTCATCTCGCGCCGGTACGAGCGCCAGAGCGTCGCCATCAGCACCAACCTCGCGTTTACCGATTGGACGAACATCTTTCCGGATCCCATGGCGGCGACAGCGGTGATCGATCGCCTGGTCCACCACGGTGCCGTCTTTGAGTTCGCCGGCGAAAGTCAGCGGCTTAAGATACGCCAGCGCCGCGGGAAAAACGCTAACGGCGGCCAAGACTGACCCCACTGGGGTCAATTCCTCACCGCCGAAAAAGGGTCAGTTTCTCGCCGCCGTTTCCAAACGGGCAAGCACATCTAGGACAAGGTTCGCCGGCGGCTACACGATCTTTTCACCGCGAGACGGCAGGTTGCCCGCGCTTGAAGTCGGTCACGGATTACGAGTCGCGCGCGTTTTGCGCGCGGCCGCAGGTTGGCGATCCGGTCCGAGTCGTCGGGCGGCCCCACCGCGACCGCGATGACTCGTGGTCGGATTATGCTGGCGCGTAGCGCGACCGCTGCCATCACCTCCGGAACGCCGTGACCCTTGGCCTCCCCTCGCAAATCGCTCCACGATGAAGCTTGTGATGATGCCGCCGATAATGATAACCGGCACGACGTTCGCACGGCCCAGAAATGATAGGGCCGGTGCGACGAGGCCCGTGGCAAGCCGCGACTCGCCGAAGATCAGGTAGCGAAACGCCACCGCTCCCAACCCGCCGCCGAGGCCCACGATGATTGCAGCCAACAGCAAGAACGTGCTCTGGGACAACGAGAGACGTCCAAACTCGAAACGATAGCCGCACGAGGTTTCAACATACCGAGCAACCGGTAACCGTAGCCTAGTCATACCTACGTTCAGGGGCCACACGCAGTTCTTTCCGCAAAGCTCCCGATGTTGCTTTTCGCCAGCATCGACCTAAGCCGGCTGGCGCTCGGCGCCGCCAGCGAGAAGAGGCCGCAGGGCTGACTATCGCCTATACCTTTAACGGCGTGGACGCCCTACAGCGCTTTGCGAAAGACGTCTGGATCGCCGATGGTCCAGCGGTACGCTTTTGGGGGATTTCATTTCCAACACGGATGATCGTGGTCAAGCTGAGTGGCGGCTCGCTTTGGGTAAACTCACCCGTCGCCGCAACCCGCGACCAGGCCGCGCAACTAGAAACTCTCGGTTCGGTAGCGCATCTCGTATCGCCCACACCGTTGCACGATTGGCGCCTGAAGCAATGGGCGGAGTTCTTTCCGAGTGCGCGCGTCTGGAAGGCCGGCGCGCTCGGCGACGAGCCGCCGGCGGCTTGGACGCCCGACCTCGATCAGCTGCTTTTTCGAGGCAGTATCGTACTTTCTGAGATTGAGTTCTTTCACAAGCCGTCCCGCACGCTGATCATGGGAGACTTCATCCAAAATTACGGCTTTGAACGCGGCCGTCCGTTCCTCAACGCGCTGAAGCGCCTCGGCGGCGTATTGGGCGGTGGCTCGCCACGTGATCTGCGCTTCTCGTTCGTCGGCAAACGCCGGCGACGCTTGGGTGAGGAGTCGTTGCGCAAGCTTCTCTCGTGGGACTTCGCCAAGATCGTCATCGCACACGGCGATCTTACGATCGGCGATGCGCGATCGCTCGTAGAGCGATCGTTTCAGTGGCTATAGCCGTTACCGGGCGGCTTCCGTGCTCGAGAGAATCATTTCCACGCCGCGCGAGCTGGGCTTAACGCCAGAGAACTCACAGTCTGTGTCTGTCCGAATCCGCACCTACAGTTCATACTTGGTCTAACGCTTGCCATCGGTGCGTTGGCCCTCTGTTTCATTCCCCCCGAGATGTTCTTTGGACGGTATCGGAACCGTCAGCAGTAGCGCCCACCAGCAACGGAGTCTCCGGTCAACCTCCGTCCCTCGCGGTCACAATGAACGGGGCGACGTAAAGTTGCGTGCCTCCGCGAAACTGCAGCCATAACTTATATGTGCCCGGCTGCTGCAACTTAACGTTGAGTTGCATGTCCGGTGAGGAGATAGCAGAAGCCGGTAGCGGCTTCATTACCGTCTCGCCTGTTGAAGCTGAGCCGCTTACCAGATGCTGTGCGGACAGCGGCATCGGATGGGCGTGCACGTAGCTCAAATTCCCGGCATTGAGAAAGACGGCATGAGCCAGCCCGCCGAGATACGGATGCAGGTCGGCTGCGGGACTGCCGCCTTCGAGAATGTGCACGACTAGCCTCGTCGGCATTTGCGTGGACAGCTTGTCCGTGGAGATGCGCACGACGTATGGTCCGGTTCTTGAGATCGGCCCACGCTCGCTCAGGTCGCGAGGTGCACGGGTCGAGCCGCCAAGATCGAGATCGAACCGAAAGACCTGATGCCCGAAGCCTTGTGGTTCCGCGTCGGCGTAGACGTGATAGTGCCCTGGGCTGGGGAATTCTTGCTCCAAAAGAAAGTGTCCGTCCGGTTGCAAGATCGGGTGTACGTGAAGAAAGGTACGGAAGTCGTCGCTCACGATGATCATGTGCAGCAGCTTGGTCATGTCGATACGGTACGATCGGATTGCCGTCGTGGATCCAATACGGGTCATCCACACGTCGAGATGTCGGTCCAATGAATTATTTCCGATTTGTGGCGCGAGCAGATATCCCGTTGCGCTTGCCGTTCCACTCTGAAGCGCAAACGTGCCAGGAATCGGCGGGGCCGGGGCGGCGACTGCGACCAGCGTCAGTATCGCGCCGGCTAGAATTGGATACGTTCGCACGATCGTTCCTCCTCAGGGTAATGCGCCGTCAACGTTGTGAGGTTTCTACAAACGATTGCGGCGCGTAGCTCTATCCGTAACGCGACGTTCACCCGTAAAGGTGGCGATTTAGCGCTCTCGCGCGCGCACGCGCGCGCGCACGACCTTGGCTGAGCTTAGGTCGCGTGCAAAGCAATACGCGCAAGTCCCATGCCAGCCATTGCCCCCAAGACGCCGAGAATGACCGAGCCGCAGCAGTACGCTAGGGCGATAGTCGGCACACCGTCTGATAAGAGCGTTACGGTGTCGTAGCTAAAAGTTGAGAACGTCGTAAACCCACCGAGGACGCCTACCATCGCGAAGGCGCTCACGTACGGGGACAGTCCAATGCCTGACTGGGAATAGGTCGCGACTATGCCAATCAGAAAGGAACCAACAACATTGATCGCAGCGGTGTGCCACGGGAAGCCAGGCCCAATCCGCTCAATACTCAAGATAGCTATGGAATAGCGAAGCATCGAACCCAGCGCCCCACCGATGCCGACGAGTCCAAACGCAAGCAACGGCTTCACTTTGGTTTTCCAGCCTTGTATGCAATAATGTGAACGCTTTCAAGCGTGACGAGCCCTTCACTGACCATCTTATCGAGAGTCGGGAGGAACGCCTGAACCTTCTCCTCGGACTCCACAAGCTCGATCATAACTGGCAAATCTGAGGATAGATCCACAATCCGCGCAGCATGCACGACGGAGTGGGCTCCAAAGCCTAGGATGCCTTTGAATACCGTTGCACCAGCTAAACCAGCCCTCCGCATCTCTTCCACAATGGCGACGTGCAGCGGCTGCCCTTTCCAGCGGTCGGACTCACCAAGGAATATCCGAACAAGTTTTGCAGTGCCTTCACTTTTCATGACTGATTACCCCTTCGGTCGCATTACCTGTGTAACCCGTTTTCAATTCCCATCCTCACATGCACGCATGCGAGCGCAGGCGCGCCCTCGGAACCTTCTGGCTCTCCCGCTAAAGGCGGCGTAACAATCTCGGCGCAGCGGAGAACAGAGCGCCTGCTCCTCTAACGGCCGTCTAACGGATTCCGCAAAACTCGCCGGGATTCGAAGGGACTCGCCGGGACTCTAAAACGCGAAAACCCGTACAGGAAAGGATTATCGGGTATTCGACGGGAGCGGCCGGGACCCCGAATCACGGGTTCGATTCCCGTTGACGCTAGCAGAATTACTTTTGTTCTGCTTGCATCGTTCGCGTGCTTGATAATCCGACTCTGACGCTTGTCTAACGGTCGCAAAAAGCGCTGTAAGTTTCCCGCGGCCGATTCCGGCGCTGCCACCTGATCAGGCTACCGCGCTGGCGCGTCCCACCCGCCAGGCAACCGCTAACGCGGCTGCGCTGCGCTTCGGCCTTGCGCGCGGGTCCCTTCGCGCGGTTCCCAGGCCGTGCGGCAACGTCGACGTCGAGGCCGCGGGAGGAAACGATGATCGAAGTCTATGGTACAACCTTCGCGCGCATCACGGAGATCAAACGCGGCATGCTGGTGCGCCGGCTTGCCGCTTTTCACGTCGTAATGGACGTACGCGTGATCCAGGATGATGCCGCTCGTCTGTGGCTAGACGACGGCAGCACGGTTACCCTTGGTTCCAGTGGTCTCGTCGAAGTGGCACGGTGAGTTACATGCGCCCCGGAAGCCCCGCCGGAGGCCGAGTCGCGCCATAAGTCCCTCTTACCAGAGCGTTGGTTATCGCGCCGCATTACTTCTTACCAGGGCGGCGGCTTGCGCGGCATGGATTTGAGCGCCTCCGGGTGAGTACGGTTGTTGGATTGCGGCCAGGAGGCGCTGCGAGATTCGCTTTGCGACAGGGCCACTCGGAACTCTGAGTATGGCCGCGACCTTCGATTCGATCGCGGCACTCAGAACGAAGGGGTCGAGCCGGTCGCGCTCGGCTTGCATCGCGACAACCTGCGCTTCGGTGAGAACGCCGAGCTCGACGAGTCGTTCGAATGGCGTTTTAGGTCTATCATACTTTCTGCGTACGCGTGAATCTGCGATTTCTCGTTGACGCACAGAACTAATGCGCGATCGGGCGGATTGAGGTACAGCCCTACGATATCGCGGACTTTCTCGATAAAATATGGATCCGTCGAGAGTTTAAATGTTTCGGTTCGGTGCGGCTGCAAACCGAACGCATGCCAAGCACGCACAATGGCTGTTTGCGACAGCCCCGTAGCCTCTGCCATCAAACGCGTGCTCCATTGACGGGCGTTCGAGGGCAGCGATTCAAGCGTCCTCCGGAGCACTTCTTCGATCTTCGCGTCCGTAATCGTTCGTGGCGCGCCTGAACGCAGCTCGTCGGAGAGCCCAGCAAAGCGCTGAGTCCGAAAACGCTCGCGCCACTTGCCGACCGTTGCGCCAGCAATTTCCAAGCGCTTGGCCACGGCTTGGTTCGTGGCGCCCTCTGCGCACGCCAACACGATCCGTGCGCGTAGCGCGAGCTGTTGCGCGCTCTTCGGGCGGCGCGCTACCCGCTCTAGCTCAGCCCGCTCGTCACGCGTAAGCATAAGGTTTTCCTTGGGGCGCCCACGAAGATTTCGTCGCGGTTTCCTCACGCATCAAGGATAACAGCTTTCGCCGATTATTACAATGAACTTCTAACTCACAACACTAGCTTGGCGCGATTCGGAGGCTTGACGCCGTGGCTTAGCAGCAGCATAATTGTTGGTGCGACGCTGCGTTTGACTTTCACCCGCATTTTAATGCGGGTGAAAATGCAAAGCTAGATGATATTAGGCTCCTAATCGGAGCCTTCTTTGTTTAGGCGGCCTCGCAGTCATGCCACGAATTTACCATCGGCGGATCAGTTAATGATTTAATGAAACAAGAATCAAATTCGCCCATAACCTGGGAAACCGCACCTGAGATCTTGACGGCTCAAGAGGCTTCGGCCCTCGTCCGGATACCTCGAAATGGCGTATATGGAGCCATTCAAGCCGGATTACTTCCAGCAGTGCGGTTTGGACCGCGCCGGATACGCAAGCGCGAACTGCTCAGGCGCGTTGACGATGGAACCTCATCCGAACCGGTACCCCAGGATGCTGAACAGATCTTACGGGCTGGCTCGAGTCCCAAAAGCACCTGCTTGCGGCGAAGACGCACGAGCGATATTCGTCTCTGCTGCGTCTTCATGCGATCCCCATAATAGGACGCATCCAACTCGGCCGAATCACGTCCGATCACATCGAAATGGTCTACGATCGGCTTCGTGCCAAAGGCCTTTCGCAACGAGCATGTCTACACGTTCATCGGGTCATGCACACGGCGTTTGCCGATGGAGTACGGCGGAAAAAGCTCAAGGAGAACGTCGTAAACCAGCTCAAGGCTCCTCAAGTTGAGGGTCGCGAGCTCGCGCCGATCACGTACGATCAGATGCGGGGACTGATACGGGCAGCGCGAGGAACACGCTTGGCCGTTCCTGTAGCGCTCACGGCAGTCACGGGGCTTCGACGGGGAGAATTGTTGGCGCTACGCTGGCGAAACGTACGCTTGGATAAGGAAGGCTCTGTCTACGTCGCGGAGGCTCTAGAGCAAACACGTCGGCTCGGCATTCGATTCAAGTCGCCGAAGGCGAAGTCAAAGCGAGTGATTCCGCTATCGCCAGAAGCGATCGCGATGCTCGCGGCGTACAAAGCGGAGCAGGACGACCAAAAGCAGCACGCAGGTGCGGTCTACGTAGATAACGACCTTGTCTTCGGCACCCAGATGGCGCGCCATGGCCGCCAGACACGTTCAGCAAGCAGTTCAGCGCCATCGCGAAGGTCGCCGGACTCCACGGCTTTCGATTTCACGATATCCGGCACGCATTTGCAACGCTCACGCTCGCGGACGGGAGACCCGTCAAAGAGGTGCAGTTGCTTATGGGACACAGCACCGCGAACACGACCCTCTCATTCTATGCTCATCCAGTTCATGGGCTAGGACGCGAAGCCGTTAACCGTCTGTCGCGTTCGCTGCTTCGGCGCCGAAAAGGACCGGAAGCTTCGTTACCAAATGTTACCAAGTCGCTTTAGGCCGCTGTTGTTCGTCTAGGCGATTGTGCGGAAATCCCGCATAAAAGCTACGCTTGCGGTGCGCGGAGAGGTGGCAGAGTGGTTGAATGCGGCGGTCTTGAAAACCGCAGAACGTGATGAGCGTTCCGAGGGTTCGAATCCCTCCCTCTCCTCCACGGACCCGCGCCGCGCGGCTAGGGCGACAGGGTGGGCGTCAAGGGTGACACCACGTAGATTTGGTCGAGCACTTTCAGCATTAGGGCATTGGCGGTCGGGAGTTCGTCGAGCGACACCGTCAAGTTGGTCCACACGACGAGCGTCACCTTATTGGCGGGATCGTAGCCCATGAACGAATTGTAGCCGGCGGTCTCGCCGCCGTGAAAGTACATGGAGTTCTTTCCCCAGCGCAGGAGCGTGATGCCGTAGCCGTACGCTTGCCCGTCGGGCTTCTTCGGGTCTTCGGGGCGCAAGCTGTTGATCCAACGTTGTTGATACCGTGCGTCGAACAGGCGTCCGGAGACCAGCGCCTCGATCCACGTTGCGAGGTCGCTCGCGTTGGAGACTGCGCCCCCGGCCGCCCAGCCGAAGGTGGTGTTTAGGTTCGTGTAGTCCGTCGGCAAAAGGCGGCCCGCGCGAGCCGCGGCTTTTACCGCAGGCGAATATGGCGGCCTCCCCGTGAAGGCCACCGAGGAACTGCCGTACATGTATCCGTGGGAGTAGGGTTTTGGCAGTGCGGACACGTTGTTTGGAGGCAAGTCGGTGTGCCGCAAGCCGAGTGGCTCGAACAATCGGACCCGCATCGCCTCGGCCAGCGTCACGCCTTCAATCTTCTCGATGATGAGGCCGAGCAGGATGTAGTTGGTGTTGCTGTATTCGTAGTTTGCGCCGGGCCCAAAGTTGGGTTTGTGCGCAAAGGCGATCGCCAGCAACTCGGCCGGAGTCCAAACCTTGGTCGTATCGCGGTCCGCGGTCGCCGCGATTACCGGGGCATCGAGGTAGTTGTAGAGACCGCTGCGCATGTTCAGCAGCTCGGCAATGGTGATATGGTCGCCGTTGGGCACGCCCGCGATGTACCTCGAAACGGGATCGCTGAACTTGAGCTTGCCTTCCTGGGCCAGCTGCACGATCAGGGCGGCCGTCATCGTCTTGGTGTTCGAGGCGATTCGGAAGTACGTGCCGGCCGCCGGCCGGCGCATCGTGCCGATCTGCGTGGTGCCATAGGTGGCCGTGAACTCGCCTTGCGGTGTGCGCAGGAGCACCACGGCGCCTGGAATCAGGAGCTTCCGAGCCGTCGCGTTTAGCATCGTCTGCAGCGCGATTTGGCTAATCGGCTTGAGCGTAGTCGAGGTTAACGCCACCGGCGTGGGCGGATTCGCGCCCGTCGCGCCTGCGCCCAGCAGCGCGGCGCCGAACAGTAAGCTCGTGACCGTTTGCATAGAAGTCTCGCCTTCTAGCGACCGCGATTCCCGTCCCGGCCAAACCTTCCCGCTGAGCGGAGCCGGCGCGATTGCGCACGAATCTTCCGTTGCAATGAGATGGCCCAACCTTTTGGCGGTCGCGCCGATCGCCCTCGCCGCGTGCGGCGCACAGGTCAACCCGAACGCCGCGGCCCCGAGCATTGCAGAATAAAATCGAGCCGGTCACGATCGACGCGATCGAAGCCGCTCGCGCGCGCATCGCGGGCACGGTCGTGCGCACGCCGCTGCTCAAACTGCAGACCGATCGCGGGCAGCCTGAGATCTACCTCAAGCTCGAAAATCTCCAGCCGATCAACGCGTTCAAGCTGCGCGGCGCCGCCAACGCCGTGGCGCTGCTCGCACCGCAGCGGCGCGAGCTGGGCGTCTGGACGATCAGCGCCGGCAATGCCGGGCAAGGCGTCGCCTACGCGGCACGGGAGGCGGGCGTTCCGTGCACGGTCGTCACGATCGAGACCGCCCCCGAGACGAAAGTATCGCGCATGCGCGCACTCGGCGCGCAGATCGTCAAGGCGTCGTTCGATGCGTGCTGGGAAGCGATGGAACGCCGCGAGTTTGCGGGCGTCGAGGGCACGTTCGTCCATCCGTTTGACGACGACGACTTCATCGCCGGAAACGCCACGATGGGCTTGGAGATCGTCGAGGATCTGCCGCAAGTCGAGACGATCGTCACCGCTATCGGCGGCGGCGGACTGATCACCGGCGTCGCATCGGGGGTGCGCGCGCGCAAGCCTAACGTGCGCGTCCTCGGCGCCGAGCCGGAGACCGCGGCGCCCGGCGCGCTCTCTTTCGAACACGGCCGAGCGATGGAATTCCCGAACTGGCGCGCCTCGTTCGTCGACGGCGCGGGTGGCAAGAGCGTCTTCCCGCGGATGTGGGAGCGGATGAAGCCGGTCGTCGACGGCTCGATCGTCGTCACGCTCGACGAAACCAAACGCGCGATGCGCGTCCTTGCCGAGAAAACACGCGTGATCGCCGAAGGCGCGGGAGCGCTTTCGGTAGCCGCTGCATTGAGCGGCAAGGCGGGCACCGGCCCGATCGTCGCCGTCGTCTCCGGCGGAAACATCGAGCTGTCAACGTTCGCCGAACTTATTGCGTGAGGCTCGTCAAACCGTCGCCACAGTATTTGCCGGCCTACGTCGACGCGCTGCAGCGCGGCTGGTCGCACGATACTTCTTCGCGCAGCGCCAGCTCGCGTTTGGAGGAACTGTCGCTGGTCGAGAGCGATCCCGACGCGTTCTTCTTGCGTTGCGACGATCCCGAGGGGAAGGCGGGACCGGTCGCGCTCCCGGACGGAACGTTGGTCGCGCGTCTCCCCGGCTTTCGCCGCTGGATGTGGGACGGCGAGTTTGCCGGCAGCATCGGCCTTCGCTGGCAGCCGGGAACCTCCGAGCTGCCGCCGACCTGCCCGGGACACATCGGCTACAGCGTCGTCCCGTGGAAGCAAGGGCGCGGCTACGCGACGGCGGCGCTCGCGCTGATTCTTCCGGAGGCGGGTTTGCGCGGACTCAAGTACGTCGAGATTACGACCGGGTCGCGAACCGCGCGTCGCAGCGTGTGATCGAGAAGAACGGCGGCGTGTTGATCGGGCAACACGATCGCGGGCCGGCATTTCACAACGACGAGACGCTGCTCTACCGGATCGCTTTAGCCTAGGAGCTCGTCGCGCTCCTAGAGCTTGCCGAAGTAGCTCGTGATGTCGAAGTAAAAGTCGCGCTTCTGGTTGGTCGCAGGACAGACGACGTGCAGCACGTCGTACGCGCGGCCTCCCTGCGAGGCGAGCGCCTGCGATTGCAACTTCCACGCCGAGTTCTCGGCGCACGGGTTGAAGGAGAGGAAGCGATACTCCCAGGCGACGCCGTCGCTCTCGTTTTTCGCAACGTCGGCAATTGCGGTCTTGAACGAGTCGCCGGCAGGTAGCGTGAGCCCGGTAACGGCGCGCCGATTGTCGGTGGCCTGGTTCACCCAAAGAATGCTCTCGAGACGGTCGTTTTCAAAGGAGTAGATCACGTTGGCAGCATTTCCGGAGTTGCCGAGCAGCACGGGCATGCCTTGAGGCGAGGTGCCGGAGCGAAGGTTCGAGTGTTCCCGCTGGACGTTTTCCATCGAATCGCCGAGGCGCACGCCGAACGGATCGGGCGGGACGTTTGCGAGTATTGCCGCCGGCGGCGTATGGCTGAAGATTTCGAAACGGTCGATGTAGCCGCTCTTTTCGACGACCAGAAAGTACGTCGCATCGTTGCCCGGCGGCCAGTAGCGCGCGACCGGCGTACTACCGTTGTCTAAGACGACGAGGCGCACCGGATCGCCGAAGCTGGAGCGCAGGGCCGCCGCCGGTGCGCCGAGCGTCACGCCGTTCCAGCTTACCGTGGGCGCCGCGCTCGCCGTTGCGGCGACCGCAATGTCACAACATGGTATAAACATCGGTTGCCATCTCGCCCAGCGTTTGACCGGCGTAGTGCGCCCCGTCTTTGCTCGTGTCAACGCTCTGCTTTCCGGCCATCCTGTTGATATAGAAAGCGAAGGCGACGTGGTGTCCGTGACTGGTCGTCATATACCCGGCGAGCCCTTTGGTCACGAGCTCGTTGTCGTTGAGCAGGTTCTCGGAACCCCACGTGCCGGTCTTGGCGTGCACCTTCCCAGCTGCCGGCGAGCCGTTTTGAATGTTGAAGAGCGTGCCGTCAACGCCGAGAATCGGCAGCGCGCGCAACAGCGACGGATACCACGACTGCCGCGAGACCCACGCCAGATAGCTCACCATGAAGCGAGGCGTGAAGAAGCCGAAGGCGCCGAGACCGTCTTGTTGGGCGGCGCCGGCGAGATCGAGCCCCGCGCCCGCGAGCATCGCGCGTTCGCGCGCGAAACCGGCTCGCAGGATGCCGGTCTTAGCGTGCGCGACGTAGACGCCCCACATGTACGGCATCAGTCCCGCGTGCAGGTTGTCGCTTACCTTGAGGGTGACGTAGACATCTTCGGATATTGGTGGCGACACGTGTTTGGCCACGAGATTGGCGGGCACGTACGACGCCGCGGCTTTCGCGGCATCGAACGGCGGCGCATCGGCCGGAACGTTCACGCTTACGCCGGCGTCTTGCAGCGCTAGCGTGAAGCCGGCCTGCGCGTATCGTTGCGGCTCGGGGACGCGATACGCGAAGAGGATCGGCTTGCCGGCCGGCATGGAGCCGGTGATCGTGACCGTGTGCGTGCCGTCGGCGTTGGTCTTGTCTTGCGAGAGATCGATGGTGGGCTCGGTCTTTGGCGCACCGGTCTTCGCACTGTTGACGAAGGTGACGTACGGCGTTTGCGGCGAGACGGCGATCGTTACGGGGTCGCCGGCGTTCGCGCCGGGCGTGACCGTCACGTCGACGAGATTGTCGTTGACGACGATCGGCGAGACGATGGCGCCGGTGCCGCCCTCGGGCCCTTGATCCGCAAAGAGCGAGGAGTCGACGACCACGCGCCCGTCAACCTCTTTGATGCCGGCCTGCGCGACTTGCTTGGCCAACTCGCGCAGCACGGTCAGCGGATCGCCGGGGATCGCGCGCGTGTCGTAGCCGCCGTCGTAGGAGTGATCTTCGTTCTCGAAGCGCAGCGTGTCGTTGGGGCCGATGCGCTGCGAGAGGTTGGCGTCGCCGCTGGCGACGAGAACGAGGTCGCCGTGCAGCACGCCGGCGCTGTCGATCGTGCCGGTGCGATACACGGGCGTCGTGAAGCGGAAGTTCGGGCCGAGCAGCGCGAGGCTGGTGCCGTTGGTCAGCAGCTTGGTGGTGGATGCCGCCTCCATCAGCACGTCGGCGTTGTGCGCGTAGAGCGCGCGGCCGGAGTCGATGTCCCAAACCTCGGCGGCCACGATTGCGTGAGCGAACTGCGGCCGCGCGGCGATGGCGTTGAGCGCCGCAGTTGCGTTCGGAGCGCTCGCGAGCGCCGGCGGCGCCCACAGCATCAGTGCGGCCAGGGCCGCAACGCTACGCTGCTTCATCGAGCGTGCCCGTGAGGAATTGGTAGACCATGACGAAGTCGCCCAGGAACGAGAGTCCCGGATGCTCGAGCGTTTTCGGCTGGTTCTTTTCGAAGATCCAATGCGAAGCGAACGCCGGAAGGTATCCCAGCGCCAAGCCGCCGGCGACGAGCGCGGGGCGGCGCGTGAGCATGCCGGCGATTCCGAGCGTGAGTCCGCCGAGTAATCCGGCGGTAGGGATAGAACTCCTCAAACGTCACGCTTGTTCCTAACCTCCGTTCATGTCCAAAAACAGTTCCGTTGCTAATGCGATCAGAGAACCCGGCGCACATCGTCGCGGTTACCGACGCCGTCAGCCCGCTGCGACGCAGCACGTTCCATAACTCGCCGATGACGAATACGAGCGCGCCGATCGCGATCGCGAGGAAGAGCACCGAGAGCGTCGGCGAGTAGAAACTGTAGCCGACGATCGTGCCGATGAACGTCGGGACCGCCGGCGATCAGCCCGGCCAGGCCGATCTGCGCCCACGACGGGACGACCTTGCCGACCAGCGGCGCCGCGACGCCGAAGCCTTCGGTGGCGTTGTGCAAGCCGAAGCCGACGATCAGCGCCAGCGCGATCGCGGTCGCACCCGACGCCGCCGATGCGCCGATCGCCAGGCCTTCGCCGAAGTTGTGCGCGCCGATGCCGATCGCGATGATCGCGGCGAGCACGATCGGATTCTCGGCGTGCTTCGCGGCCTGGCGCGTGAAAGTGCGTCGCCGCGCTGCCGAGGCCGACGAGACCGATCGCCAAGCCCGCGACGAAGACGAGCGATCGAGCAGCAATCGGGAAAGGTGCCGGCCGCCGGCGTGCCACGCGTTGAGCGCTTGCGAGATCGGCACGATCGCGTTCTGCGCGATCTCGACGACGAGATAGAGCAGAATGCCGATCGCCAGCGCGTTGAGCAGCGCGACCGTCTGCGGCGAGAAGCTGCGGCGCGCGCGCGATCGGCAGCCCGAGGAAGATCGTGAAGCCGGCGATCGCACCCAGCAGCACGGTCGTCATGAAGCTCAGCGCGCGCTGCGGCGTTGCCGGCGGTCGGCGTCATCGCCGGATACATCGAGGCGCAGGGTCTCGGGCGTACCGACGTAGTGGATCGCGGTGATCAAGCCGCGCGGGCATGCCGGTCGCGTCTTCGATGTGATCCATCACGTGGCAATGCACGAGCCACGTTCCGGGCTTCGCATTGGCGTCGATCACGACGTCGACGCGTTGCCCCGGCGCGACGAGCACGGTATCTTCGACGTCGCGGTAGTCGACCGGCTGCGCGTCGCGGGCGACGATCTGCTGGTAGTGCCCGTGGGTGTGCATCGTGTGGAACTCTTCGCCGGAGATGTTGATCCAGCGAATGCGGAAGCGCTCGCCGTCGCGCACGTCGAGCGGGCGCGTCGCCGGATATTCTTTGCCGTTGAGCGTAAAGTGGTTCTCGGCGCCGCTTTGGATCTGCCACGACGAGATCATCTCGAGAAAATCGTGCGCGAGGTTGCGCTCGACTGGCCGCGGATGCGTGGGCAGCACGACGATCGCGCCGTAGAGCCCGGAATCGAGCATCGCTTCGTCGTCGTGCGTGTGATAGATGAACGTGCCCGGCGCATCGGCGACGAAGCGGTAGACGAAGTGGCCGCCGGTCGGCACGAGCGACTGCGAGATGCCGCCGACGCCGTCCATCGTCGACGGGGATGTCGTGGATGCCGTGCAGGTGGATCGAGTCGGGCATCGCGCCGTCGTTGGTGTAATCGATCACGACGGTATCGCCTTGATTCACGACGCAGCACCGGTCCGGGCACGACGCCGTTGTACGTGTTGGCCATGACCGTGAGGCCGGGCTTGAGCGTCCACGGCGCCGCGCGCTCGACGATGTGGAACATCTTCGTGCGACCGCCGCCTTCGGGGATCGCTTGGTAGGCGCCGTCGGGACGCGACGAAGCGGCGCGACTCGCCCGGCGCCGGCGTAGCAAACGGGAATGGCGCGCTGATCGGCTGTAGGCCGAGCGAGGTCGAGTTCGGCGACGCCCCGCCCTCGTCGGCATCGGCCCTGGCGGCTAGCGGTGCAGCAGAGCAGGCAAGTAAGACCGCCGCGGCGGCCGCCACGGCGGAGCGAGTGAGAAAGCCCTTCATGTTAGGTGCGCCTAAGGTTTCCGATAGGCGCACCAATTTCCCGCCGGGCCCAGCTTTGCCCCGAAAAGGCGCGGTTGCCTATAAGAGCGGGCGGTTGCCAAAAATCAGTTTGCCATTATGGCCATTCCGCCAATAACGGGCCCCGATGCGCTGCCGCGTGGGTCCTTACTCGTAAACTTGATGACCGAGTAATTCTTGGTCGCCTTAAATCCCCAGGTTTCGGTTAGATAGTCGCCATTTTGCGCGTCATTGCCATTCGTTATTTTCCAGGAGAAGAGCGACGACTGTCGGTCCACTTCGACGACCATCTTCTTTACGGTTGGTCCCGTCTCGCCGTTTCCCGAAAACAAGAATGACAGCGTGTACGAAGCGCCAGGCTTGGTCGGAAATGGCGCGGACTTGATGCCGCCGGGAGAATAGCCGTCAAGATCGACGCCGCACAATCCGCCGACATCCCAGTATGCGCTCCCATAAACGTCGACCGTGCCCTTAGATACGGTCCAATCAGGCGCTGGGGTCCAATGCTTCTTCCAGGTGAACCAACCGTCACCCCAATCGTGAGCCGCCGTCGGTCAAAATGCCCGACCCTCCCGGCAAGGCTGGGCAGCAAGAAGAACCACCGCATCCGGAAGAGCCAGATGCTGGCCGTACCTGAGTCGCTGAGGCTCCGGGAATTGGGGCTAAGGGTCGAAGCGCCCTGCGATCCACCGCAGCCCGCCGCTAAGGCGACCACCGCAACAAGCGCAAAATACGGAGCCACGCGTAAGCCGATCATCGGTTCTCGTTCCACGAGATCGTGATGCTGCCGTCGTAGGTCGGCGGCGCGCCCTCGCCGGGTTCGTCGACGATGTTGGTCGCGTCGGCCTCGGCATAGGAAGAGCCACCGCCGCCAGCGCCTCCGCCGCCGCAATGAAGCGCGAGATGGCCTCCTCCACCACCGCCACCACCGCCGTAGTAACCTCCGCCTCCGCCGCCGCCGCCGCCGGCTTTATCGCCCGCCTCGCCGCCAGGTCCGCCGTATCCAAAGGCTCCGCGATAACCGCTTACAGAGCGTCGGTGGTCGTTTCCAAAGTTGCCGCCGCGTCCGGCGCCGCCGCCGGCGTCTTGCGTCCCGCCATGTCCGCCAAAGCCGTGGCGCTGAAAAAGGCCATTCGCGCCCCTGCCGCCGACGAGGCCGCCGCCAATGCCGCCCTCCGCGTACGTTCCGCGGCAGAGGCCGCCGGCGCCACCGCCTCCGCCGGCAACGAGAATGCGGTTCGATAAGCCGTCGCCTCCCTGGCGCACGTCGGATGCCCCGGCACCGTGGTGGCCGTAACAGAGCCCGGAGCAGCCGCCATCTTTTGCTCCACCGTTGTATCCCGTATCGCCGCCAACAACGACGGTCAGCACTTCGCTGGGCGTCACCGGGACGGTTGCCGATAACAAGCCTCCCGGTCCGCCCGTACGCTTACCGGACTGATCGACGGGACCGTTTCCGCCCGCGCCTAGCACCGTGATCTGCAGCGACGTGACTCCGGCGGGCACGTAAAACGATTGCGTCGTCCCGGTGTAGTTGAACGTCTGGCTCGACGAACCGCTAGCGCGTTTCATGCCGACCGGCGCTACCGTGCCGGGAGCGTTTGCCGTCGGACCGTCGCTACAGCCGGCAAACGCGACCGCCAGAAAAACGGACGCGGTCGTGATCAGCGTTTGTCGAAAATCCATGGTCACTCCTCGGCGTTACGCCCGCCAGCTACCACTTCGCCGGGGAACGCGAACGGCCCGGCGAACGTTCTTCGGCAGGAGAGGATGGGCGTTATGATCGTTTCGAGATTCTGCCGCTTTGCTATGAGCGCGAGCGTCGCGATTGGATTTTTGGTTGGCTGCGCTGGTTCGGCGCCTGCCGGCAACGCGGTGCCGCAGCTGGCGCTCACGTCGCAATACCGAGCACACCAAGCGAGCTCGGGTGCCCCGTTGATCTACGCATTCGGGTCTTTTCGCAGCGCGGCCGGCCTCATCTTGGATTATCCCAGCGGACAAGTCGTGAACGGTCTTACGCTCCCGTTCGGCGCCATGGGAATCTGTTCGGATAGCAAGGGCAACGTCTTCGTCGGTGGCCGAAACGTCTCGACCGACGCGCCGATCATCGGCGAGTATCCCTACGCCGGCACGTCGCTCTCCGGCATGGTGACGATCGGCACTGCTCCTGGAGAAGTGCGTGGCTGCTCGGTCGACGATACGACCGGTAATGTTGCCGCGCTCATTCAGTACGACCAGTTTACGTTTGCCGTCGCGGTTCTGCCGCAGTTCAGCGGAACGCCGCAGCTCTATCAAGACGCCGCCATCTACCGCTTTCTCTCCGTCGCTTACGACGCAAGCGGCAACCTCTTTCTCTTGGGCGCCGGGCAGGGCAGCAAGAACTTTTACTTGGCCGAACTTTCGAGCGGCGGAAGCTCGTTCCAAGGGATCTCCGCTGAACCTGGGAGCCAACGCCGCGGAGCTCCATACCGTTCAATGGGACGGCCAATCGGTCACCCTCGAGGGCGGATACGATCCGGGCAAAGGCAAGCCGCACACCTGGCCGCAAGCGGTCTACCGGCTGAAGATCTCCGGATCGTCGGCGACCATCGCGCAGACCATCAAACTCAAGGCCTTCAACAAAGAAGAGCAGACGAGCTGGATCACCCCAGGCCTCAATTCTCTCGTCCTCACTCAGGGAAAGATTCGCATCTTCAAGTATCCGGCCGGCGGCAACGTCATGAAGCGGCTGCTCACGGGGCAGGGTCCGGCCTACATGGCGACCGTCGCGGCGCCCGCCGACAGGTAGTTGAGGGCCCCTCCGTCGCAGAAGGAGGCGCCCATGGCAGAGATCCGGCTCGAGCGCAAGCTTCGCGTGCCGGCCGAGCTTGCGACGCAAGTGCTCGGCGAGATGCTGCACGCGATCGCGCGCCAGGAAGGCCCGTGGCGCGGCTTCGCGTTGCACCTGACGCTCGGCGATCTCCATCTTCCCGACGTCGGCTACGTGGCGATTCCGATCGGCCTCACCGTGGAATCCGGCGCTCAGCCGCAATCTTTCGAGGTCGCGTTCCACGCTGCGCGCTTGCCGGCGGCCTTTCCCGATTTCCGCGGCACCATGGGCGCGCAGCCCGGCGAAATCGGCGAGTTGACCCTGTACTTGGCCGGCTCCTACAGCATTCCGATGAACGTTTTCGGCAAGCTGTTCGACGTCGCGCTCTTGCCGCACGCGGCACACCGCTCGCTGGAGAATTTCATCGACGAAATTGCCGCCGCCACTCAGGCGCGCGTCGATAAGCGCGAGGAAGACTACGCGCGCTACAGCTACTTTGCGGGGAATCCCGTGGGGTGAGCGCGCAGCGGTACCAGTGCTGCATCGTCGGAGGTGGTCCGGCCGGAATGATGGCCGGACTTCTTCTTGCGCGTGCCGGCGTAAAGACGGTGCTCCTCGAGAAGCATGCCGATTTTCTGCGAGACTTTCGCGGCGACACGATTCATCCGTCGACGCTCGACGTAATGGACGAGCTTGGCATTCTCGACGACTTCCTCAAAGGCCGCACCAAGAGGTCTCCGAACGCTCGGGTAACCTCGGCGACCGGCTCGTCAAGGTGGCCGACTTCACGCGCCTGCCGACACGCTGCAAGTTCCTCGCCTTCATGCCGCAGTGGGATTTTCTCAACTTTCTCGTCGGCGAAGCCACGCGTTCTCCCAACTTCCACCTCATGATGGAGGCGCGCGGCACCGGCCTAATCTTGGAGAGCGGCAAAGTCGATGGCGTGCGCGCGCAGACGCCCGGCGGCGAGCTGGAAATCCGCGCCGATCTCGACGATCGCGGCCGACGGCCGCGAGTCACTGATCCGCCGCGAGGCCGGCCTGGAAGTGATCGAGCTGGGCGCCCCTATGGACGTGCTCTGGCTGCGCCTTACCAAGCACGCGAGCGATCCGCACGAAACGTTCGGCTACATTCGCGACGGGCGCATCATGGCGCTCATCGATCGCAGCGACTACTGGCAAGCGGCCTACGTGATTCCGAAGGGAACGCTGGCCGGGCTGCACGACAGCGGCCTGCCGGAGTTTCGGGCGCAGGTCGCGGCGATCGTGCCGTTTCTCTCCGACCGCGTCGACGAGCTGAAATCCTGGAACGACGTGAAGCTGTTGACCGTGCGCGTCAACCGGCTGAAGAAGCTGGTACCGACCCGGATTGCTCTGCATCGGCGACGCGGCGCACGCCATGTCGCCGATCGGCGGCGTCGGTATCAATCTCGCGATTCAGGACGCCGTCGCTGCATCGAACATGCTCGGCCCTCGGCTGCGCAGCGGCAGGCTCGGCGTGAGCGACCTGCGCGCGGTGCAGCGCCGGCGTGAGACGGCCGCGAAACTCACGCAGACGCTGCAACTGTTCATCCAGAGCCGCATCATCGGCAAGGTGCTCGCAAGCGGCCGCGCGCCGATCCTGCGACGGTTGCCCGATATCGTGCGCTGGTTTCCGTTTCTGGCGCGCATTCCCGGAAGGCTCGTCGGCGTGGGTTTCCGCCCCGAGCACGTCGCTCGCACCGGCGTCTCGTAACGCCGCAGCGTTACGAGTTGAGGATCGCCGAGCCCTCGGGTTTCCCCAGCGGCGTCGTTACGGACGGCGGGATCGGCAAGCCCCCGGCGGGGAACGCGTACGTATCCGCATTCGGGGGAGCGCCGCAGCTATCGGGTCCCACGATCTTCGCCCCGGCGCCGTTGATGAAGAACTGCAGCACGTCGCAGGCTCCGGTAAACGTGGAAGACGGACCGGAGGTTCCCGTCAAGCCCGCGATCGTATAGCGGTAGAACAGGTTACCCGTCTGATCCCCGACGACGAGGTTCGTTCCCGACCACTGAACGTTGCCAGGCGTCGTAATTGCCGGCGCCAGCGTGATCGTCGAAAAGATTGCCGCGTATAACTTATCGAGCTGAAATGCGCCAGATGTATTGATCCCATCGGCAAAAATTTCCTGCCGTTCGGCCGATAGCCGATGAAATAGAAGTTCTGCATGGTCGGATCCGCGTAGACGGTCAACGTGGAGTACGGCGGTGGGTAGACGGAGATGCTCCCCGGGCCAGACGAAGTCGTCTCGTAGTTGGCCACGGCGAGATGCCCGTTGGTCGGATCGACCGAACACGAGACGGGGTACTCGCCGGCGTCGGAAATCGTTTGAATCGGGCTGGTTCCGCCGAACTTGTACTCCTTGATGTCCGACGCGCCGGTGTCGGTAACGAAGATGAGACCGGGCTGCCTGACGCAGAGCCCGCTCGGCATGACGAAGCCGGTGATTGCCGCGACGAGCGTACCTGACGGATAGGCGTACATGTAAACGTCATCCGTGACGTCGTCAGAGACGTAGAGCAGCTTGGTGAGGGACGGTTTAACGTGCGACCACGAATGCCGGTAATCGGGATGCTTCGTGACGCCGCTCCTGTAGGCAGCGATTGGACTGGAGGCAAAGGTTGCGCCAGAAGGCGTCGAGGTGCCGCTGCCGCACGCGGCGAGTACGAAAGCAGCGGCCGCTCCACCCAAAACAAAACGGTGGCCCTGCGTGTCTTTCATGGAAGAAGCCCTTTCTTTGCTTAAAACCGAGTAAGTAAGGCACGGTGAGAAAGGGTAGGTTGTTCGTTATCCGACAAGGCAGGCGAGCTTACCTTTAAGACGGGGTTAGGGCACCCCGCGGAATCCACGGCCGCGGCAGAATCCCTGGAGTGACGCCTACTCGAAGACGATTCCCGCCTGCTGGACTTCCTGATAGGGCAAGAGCCAGACCAGCGACTCGTCGTGGAGGTCGACGACCTGCACGCGGTTGCCGAACGGGTCGATGAAATCGCAGCGAAACGGCGGGATCAGCGCGATCCCGTACTTGCCCGTGAGCTTTTCGCGGACTTCATCGAGCTGCTTGGCATCGCGCACGATCAGCCCGAAGTGACGCGTGCGGCTCGGGTGACGCTCGTTCACCTCGAACATCGCGAGAAACTGGTGCTCGCCGACCTTGAAGAACGCGTCCCCCTCGCCTTCGTCGAGCTTCTCGAGGTTGAAGACGTCGCGGTAAAAGTCGACCGCTCTCTTGACGTCGTCAACCTCGATTGCAATGTGGTTAATTCCGTAGACCTTCACGCTCATGCCGCTCACTATCGCTTCACGCGCGAGAATGGTTGCGCGCGCTGCGGCGTCGAAGCGCCCGCCCATGGCACGCGGCGTCGTTATCGGCATCATCGCAACTCTGGTCGTCTTGGGCCTCGCCGGGTATATCGGCATCGAGGCCGGCGTCGTGCCGGCGAATGCCGACGGCAAGCCCTCGCATCTCGAACGCTGGATGGCGAGAACGTCGCTGCACGCCTCGCTCGCGCGCGAGGCGCCGAAAGCGCCGAACCCCGTGCCGCTCAACGACGCGAATCTGATCGCCGGCATCAAGCTCTACGCGGCGAACTGCGCGGTCTGCCACGGCGCGGCCGGCGCGAAGCCCAGCAACATCGCGCAGGGCCTCTACCAGAAGCCCCCGCAGTTGGCCAAAGATGGCGTCGAGGACGATCCCGACGGCGTTACCTACTGGAAGATCGACCACGGCATTCGTCTCACCGGCATGCCGTCGTTCGGCAAGAGTCTGAACGATCGGCAAGTCTGGCAGCTGACGCTCTTCCTCAAACACATGGACGGCCTTCCGCCCGCGCCGCAACGCGTTTGGAAAGCCGTCCGAAGTAGCGCGGAAACCTCAACTTAGTTTCAGAGAAGCTGTGATTTAGCCCAGCTCTTCGTCGCCTCGGCCCTCGATTACCACGGTAAACGTCGGGCCTCGGCTCCTCAATCTGGACAAAGTCAGAGCTCCTTTTTGCTACGGTGCTGCGGTGCTACGGTGCCGGCGTTGGGGCGCTCTCCTGGACCGGCGTACCTTTGAAGATGTATTGGTCGTTGGATGTCGGCTGCGGGCTCGGAAATTCTTGCGCGATCGTCGTCGCCGCGAGCGAGGCGGCCTGCTTGGGAAGACTTGGCCGCTGAAGGAGCCGTCAGCGTTCATCGTCGCCACGATGTGCAGCTGCCCTTCCGGTCCGGCGCCGAGTCCGAGATCGACGCTGCTGGACCGATATCCAGCCAGATGTAATCGCCGTCGCGTCCGCCGACCACGGGGATGAACAGCTTGTAGTACGAGGTGTGATAGTAGCCGCGCAGGTGCCCGCCGGGAAGACCTGCAAGTCGAGCCGCCCCGTGAGCGGATACGGCGAACCATACACTTGCGTTATGGCCGTGTTGAAATGCAGGTCCGTCGCCTGCGCTGCTTGGGCCGGTGCCGCCGACCGGCATCGCAACCAGGGCCATGCTTACGAGCGTGATGCAGCTCAGGAAGCGTACCAAAGACCTTACCATTCTGAACTCCTCTCGATTGACCTTCTCAGGGAGTAGAGCGCTCCGCTTGCCGAGAACGTGACGGGCGTGGCACAACCTGCGGAAATTGACCTGCGCGGTCTTCCCGCTTGGGAGCGTCCCGATCTCGTCGGTAAGGCGCTCGATCGCCTTCCTTCGGGAGCCAGCCTAACCCTAATCACGGAGAACGAGCCGCGGGCGCTCTCGGCGCGCATCACGCAAGACCGCCCCGACCGCTTCGTCATCGAGTCGCGGCGTGTCGCCAGCCGCGTGTGGCATCTGCGCCTCACGCACCGGCCGGGCGAAGTCGTCGGAACGCAACTCGAGGCATGCACCATCTCAGCCGCTGCTCGGCCTTCGCCGCGCTCGATGCCGGCGTGCGCGAGGAGCTGGCCGACGCCGCCATCTGGCAAACCGGGCGCCGCGGGCAGACGCTCGTCGCCGAGAACGCCGATTGGCCGTTTCATCGGAATGGTTACCGAAGGCATCGTCGCGCGCGCCAACGGCGGCGGCCGCGAGCGCGAGCGGATCCTCTACGAGATCTTTCCCTACGAGCTGTTCGGCGTTGCCGAGTACTTCGATCGCGGCCTGAAGATGGCGCGCATCTCCGTCTTCTCGAAATCGACGCACATCCTCAAGATGCCATGGGAAGTGTGTCGCGCGATCGCCGCGCGCTATCCGGAGCTGACCAATGCGCTCGGCATCGTGATGGCGCAGCGCGTGCGGCTGCTCGCCGATGCGCTGAGCGATTCAAGGGTCGCTGCCGATTCTCGGCCGCATCGCGCGCGTGCTTCTTCCGTACGCGATGCCGGAGCGCGGGCTCGTTCCGTTCGGCCGCGCTCTCGACGATCACGCAGTCGCAGATCGCTGCGGCGGGCGGCACGGTGAAGGAGGTCGCCGCGCGGGCGATCGCCGAGCTCGAGTCGCGCAAAGCGCTGCGGCGCGAGCACGGCCATATCCGCTATCTCGACCGCGAAGTGCTGCTGGAGATAATTCAGGACGTTTCGTAGCGAGCGATCCGGTCGTAAGGGCGCAGCGCATCGGGAATCGCACGCTGCCGTCGCGCTGCTGGTAGTTTTCGAGGATCGCGACCAGCGTTCGGCCGATCGCGAGACCCGAGCCGTTGAGCGTGTGCACGAGTTCGGGCTTGGCGCTCGGCGTCGCGGCGGAAGCGGATCGCGGCGCGCCGCGCTTGAAAGTCGGTGCAGTTCGAGCACGAGCTGATCTCGCGGTAGGCATTGCTGCTGGGCACCCACACTTCGAGGTCGTAGGTTTTCGCCGCGTTGAAGCCGATGTCGCCGGCGCAGAGCGCGACGACGCGATACGGCAGCTCGAGCTCTTCCGAGCAGCGATTCCGCGTCGGCCGTCAACGCTTCGAGCGCCTCGGACGACGCTTCCGGCGGCGTCAGCCACACCAGCTCGACCTTCTCGAACTGATGCTGGCGAATCAAGCCGCGCGTGTCCTTGCCGGCCGCGCCGGCCTCCTTGCGAAAGCACGGCGTGTACGCGGCGTAGCTGGCGCGGCAGTCTCCGAGCGCTCGAGGATCTCGTCGCCGTGCAGCGCGGTGAGCGGAACCTCCGCGGTCGGAATCATGAAGAGCTGAGCCCGCATTCGGATCGTTCGAACATCGCGTCGGCGAACTTGCTCAGCTGACCGGTCGACCACATCGTCTCGCGCGAGACGAGCAACGGCGGCGCGACCTCGACATAACCGCGCTCGCGCGCGCGATCGAGGAAGAACGATGCCGAGCGCGCGCGAGAGCGCGCGCGCCTGCACCGTCGAGCACCGCGAAGCGGCTGCCCGAGAGCTTCGCGGCGCGCTCGAAATCGAGGATGCCCGAGCGCTCGCCGAGCTCCCAGTGCGGTTTCGGCTCGAAGTCGAAAGCGCGCGGCGTGCCCCACGCGCGCACCTCGACGTTTGCGTCTTCGTCGGCGCCGTCGGGAACCGAGTCGTCGAGCAGGTTGGGCAGTTGTTCGAGCAACGCGCGCAGCGGCGACCTCGTCGCGTTACGGCAAGCGCTCGCGCGCGTGCTCTTCGCCTGCGTCGCGATCTGCTGTGCGAGAGCTCTCGAGCTGCGGTCGCGAGCTCGCGCGCGGCCGCGGCTTTGTCGGCCGCCTTGCCGATTCGAGCCGAGATGCCGGTTCTTTTCGGCCTTTGCTCGTTCCGCGCGTGAGCGCGGAGCGGTACTCTTCGTCGTAGCGCAGAACGCCGTCGACGAACGACGGATCGAGCCCGCGCCGAGGCAGAGCCGTCGCACGCGGTCGGGATCGCGTCGAACGAGAGCGATGTCGAGCATGGAGAAGCGCGCCATTATGCAGTCTGCAAATCCACTCCTACCGAACGTGGGATTCGCTCCGGAAGCGCTGCTCGCGCCGCGTCAGGCGATCGTCGCATATTTTGCGCGCGTTGCCGTCGCGCCGCCGGGCGTCGAGCACGTCGCGCTCGACGACGCGTTCGGGCGCGTGCTCGCGCAGCCGGTCGCTGCCGACGACGACTATCCCGAACGCGGCGCGTTCGGCGATGGACGGCTTCGCGCTTCGTCGCGCGAGCGACGCCGGGCGACGTTCGAGATCGTCGGCGACGTTGCGATGGGCACCGCGCCGCAGCGCGCGATCGGCGACGCACGGCGATGCGCATCCCGACCGGCGGCGTGCTTCCCGCCGGCGCCGATGCGGTCGTGCCGATCGAAGAGGCGCGGGACGAGCGCGGACGGGTTTGTCGTCGACGAACGCGTCGCAAGCGGGGAAAACGTCGTTCCGCGCGGTGCCGACATGCGCCGCGGCGAGACGCTGCTCGCGCGCCGGCCGCCGCCTCGCGCTGCCGAGATCGGCCTGCTCGCGACGCTCGGCATCACGCAGGTTCCGGTCTACCGCCGCCCGCGGTCGCGGTGCTTTCCAGCGGCGACGAACTGGTCGACCTGCGGCGCAGCAGCCGCGCGCGGGCAGATTCGCGACTCGAACCGCTACGCGATCGCCGCCTCGCTGCGCGCGATGGGCGCCGCGGCCGCGCCACTATCCGACGCTGCGCGACGAAGCCGACGAGTTCGATCGCCGCGCTGGCGCGCTGGCGATCGCCGAGTGCGACGCCGTCGTGGTGACGCGGCGGCTCGTCGGTCGGCGAGCGCGACCGCTTGCCGGACGCCGTGGCGCGCGCGGCGAGCCCGGCATCGTCGTGCACGGCCTGCGCGTCAAGCCCGGAAAGCCGACGCTCTTCGGCGCGGCCGGCGGTAAGCCGATCCTCGGCCTGCCCGGCAACCCGACTCGGCGCTCTTCATGCTCGAAGCGGTCGCCGCGCCGATCGTCGCGGCGCTGGTCGGCGCGCCGCCGCAGCCGGCGACGGTCTCGGCGCGCTTAGCAGCGCCGGTCACGGAGCCGGGCCGGGTGGACGTGGTTCGTTCCGGTCGCGCTCGCAGGATGATGGAGCGAGGTCCTTCTCGCGCATCCCCTTGCCTGCGCTCGTTTTCCGTGAGCCTCGCGGCGCGCGCCGATGGCTACATCGTCATGGACGAGCGCGACGACGAGTGGCCGGCGGCGTACGCTCGTGACCGTCTACCGCTTTTTAGGAGGCTGAGCAGTTCAATTCGTGATTCGACCTACGCCCGCCGTCGAAGCGATTCCGGCGACGACGCCGTTCATCGGTCCCGAGCAGCTGATGCGCGAGACCGGTCAACGCGAGCTCGTGCGTCTGGGCGCCAACGAAAGCGCCTTCGGCCCCTCGCCGAAGGCGGTCGCCGCGATGCGCGCCGAGCTGACCGCGCTCTCGTGGTACGGCGATCCCGAGTCGCTCGATCTGCGCGACGCGCTGGCGGCAAAGCACCGCTGCGCGGCCGGAACAGATCGTCGTCGGCGCCGGCATCGACGACCTGATGGGCTTGGCCGTGCGTGCCTTCGTCGGCGCCGGCGACCGCGCGCTCGACGACGCGCGGCACCTATCCGACCTTCATCTATCACGTCATCGGCTACGGCGGACGCTCGCGTCTATGCACCTATCGCGACGACGGTACGCTCGACCTCGACGCCCTGCTCGACCGTCGCGCGAGCGAGAACAGCCGTCGCATCGTCTACCTCGCGAATCCCGACAATCCGAGCGGACGCTTCATCGGGCGCGACGAGATGGCGCGCTTCTACGAAGCGCTTGCCGCACGATACGTCTGTTGCTGCTCGACGAAGCGTACGCCGATTTCGTCGACGAGCGGCGATCTGCTTGCCGCCAACCTTCGACGATCGCATCATTCGCCTGCGCACCTTTTCGAAGGCCTACGGGATGGCCGGCGCGCGCATCGGCTACGCGCTTGCGACGCGAGCGCAACGTGCAGCACGTTTCAGAAGATTCGGCTGCAATACGGCGTCAACCGCAACGCGCAGATCGGCGCGCTCGCGTCGCTGGAGGACGACGAATTCCGTGACGGCGTCGTGCCGAGACGGCGCGCGCGCGCGACGACTACTACGCGCTCGCGCGCGAGCTCGGCTGCGCCTACATCGAATCGCGCGACGAACTTCGTCTGCATCGACATGGGGAGCGGCGCAGCGCGCAACCGCGTGATGGACGAGCTGCTTGCGCGCGGCGTCTGGGTTCGCAAACCCGGCGCGCCGCCCGCTCGACTCGTTACATTCGCGTGAGCGCCGGCACGCGAGCCGATGCGCCGAGCGTTCGCCGACGCGCTGCGCGGCGTGCTCGCGAGGTCGCCGCCATAAGCGATGCGTTACGCAGTGCTCTCCGACGTTCACGCGAACCTCGAATCGCTCGAGCGCGCGCTCGGCCTGCTCGAGCCCGACGACGTCGTCGTCTCGCTGGGCGACATCGTCGGCTACGGCGCCGAATCCCAACGAGTGCGTGGCCGCTGCTGCGCGAGCGCTGCGCGCATGCCGTGTTGGGCAATCACGATCTGGCGGCCGTCGAAAACTTCGGCGTCGAGCACTTCAACGACGCGGCGCGTGCGGCGATCGCCTGGACGCAGACGATGCTCGACGAGCCCAGCCGCGCGTGGCTCAACGCGCTTCCGTACGAGCTGCGTTTTCCCGAGTTTTTGCTGGTCCACGGCGCTCCGGTGCACTACTTCGAGTACATCCTCGACAAGGACGCGGCGGCCGCGCGCGTTCGAGCGCACCGACGCGCCGATCGTCTTCGTCGGCCACACGCACATCGCGGAATACTGGGTGCTGCGAGGCGGATGGCGCGATCGGTCACAAGCACATGC
This sequence comes from Vulcanimicrobiota bacterium, assembly GCA_963844705.1. GTDB lineage: Bacteria > Vulcanimicrobiota > Vulcanimicrobiia > Vulcanimicrobiales > Vulcanimicrobiaceae > Cybelea. The sequence goes on from CAWJPI010000002.1 coordinate 517,774, forward strand.
AGCATGGCGGCGAGCTCACGCTCGAAGCCGGGAAGCGCTACATCGTCGACGTCGGCAGCGTCGGCCAGCCGCGCGATCTCAATCCGCAAGCGCTCGTTCGCGTTCTACGACCCGAGAGCCGCCGGCGTCGAATGGATTCGCTATGCTTATCCGATCGCGGAGGTGCAGCGCGAAGATGCGCGCCGCCGGCCTGCCGCGTATCCTCGCCGATCGTCTCGCGGTCGGGCCGATGAGCGGACGTTCCGTTCGACGACGGAAACTGCTTTGCGTGCGGGCCGGACAATCCCGATCGGCATGCACCTGCAGCTTCGACCGCGAGCCGACGGCGAGAGCGTGCGCGCGCAGCGTCACGCTCGCGCCGCAGTACCAAGGCTGGCGCGGCATCGCGCACGGCGGCATCGTGATGGCGCTGCTCGACGAAGCGATGGCGCACGCTGCCGGCTTTGCCGGACACCGCGGCGTCACCGCGGCGGTCAACGTGCGCTTTCGCCGGCCCGTTCCGCTCGAGTAGCCGATCGAGGTGCGCGGCCGCGTTAACGTGGCAGCGCCGCAACGTTCTCGGCGTCGAGGCCAGCGATGCTCGACACCGACGGCGAACGCTGCTCGCGCAAGCCGAGGGCAGCTTCGTCTCGCGCGGCCGCTTGAAGCCGCGGCGCCGACCGGCGCAATCCCGTCGTTAAGCGGCAGATGCAGGAGAAGCCGCGTCGCAGCGATCGTCGAGAATCGCCGCGCGCGCCACGAGTACCACATTCTCGAATCGCTCGAAGCGGGACTCGTGCTGACCGGAACCGAGGTCAAATCGGTTCGCGCGGGCGGCGTGAGCCTGAGCGAAGCCTACGCGCGCTTTCGCGACGGCGAAGCGTGGCTGTTGGGCATGCACATTCCGCCGTACAAGCAAGGCAGCTTCTCGAACGCCGAGCCGAATCGGCCGCGCAAACTGCTGCTGCATAAAGAAGAGATCGCGCGGCTTGCAGAGCCGCGTCGGCGAGAAAGGCCTGACGATCGTACCGTTGCGGCTCTACTTCACGCGCGGCATGGCGAAGGTGCAGCTCGGCGTCGCGCGCGGCAAGAAGCTGTGGGACAAGCGCGCCGACGCGGCAAAGCGCGACGTCGAACGCGAGATCGCGCGCGCACGTCGCGAGCGCGAGTCGTGAGAGGGCGCGCATCCCGAGCGCGACGTCGAAGAGCGCGATCGAGCGCGAGCGGCGTCACTTCGCGACGGCGAGCGCGTGCTCGTCGCGTGCAGCGGCGGCCCCGATTCGGTCGCACTGGCCGGCGCGTTGCACGCGGTCGCGCGGCCGATGGCGCATCTGCAGCTGCGCGTCGCGCACGTCAACCACGGCGCGCGCGCGTCGGCGTGGCAAGACGAGTGCGTCGCGCTGCAGCTCGGCGCGCGGCTGGGCGTTGCCGGTCGACATCGTCGCGCTCGAGCCGGCCGCGCGCGCGACGAAGCGCGACTGCGCGACGCGCGCTATCGCCGCGCTGGTCGATGCGCGCGCGCCGGTCGTGCGCAACGGCGATCGCGACGGCGCACCATGCCGAAGATCAAAGCGAGACGCGTGCTGCTGGCGCTGCTGCGCGGGACCGGGCCGCAGGGGCTGGCGCGGAATGCCGGCGCGCCGGCCGCTCGCGACGGGCATCGATCTCGCGCGGCCGCTGCTTGCGCGTCGCGCCGGAGGCGCTGCGTCGCGTACTGTCACGCGCGCGCGTTGCCGTATGCGGTCGATCCCGACCAACGCCGATGCGGGCTGCCGGCGCAACGCGGTTCGCGAAGCGCTCGACGACTCTGCGCCCGCTCTTTCCCGCACTCGATCGAGCGGTCGCGCGCGCCGCCGAAGTGGTCGCACGACGAACGCGAGCGGAGCGCAGCGCGCCGAGCTGCGGCGACGCGGTGCGCGAGCGCGCTCGCCGACGAGTGACGAGCTGCGCGACGTCGACTTCGCCCACGTCGAAGCGGCCGTGCGTGCGCTCGAAGCGCGGCCGGAGCGGCACCTTCTATATGAAGCCTGGGATACGGCTGCGAATCGAGGACGGCGTCATTGCGGGCGTATGGCGAGACATGACTGCCGTGGAGCACGAGCATGCGATCGGGCGATCCTCTATACGTCGGCGACGAGATCGCGGCAGCGCGTCGAGCGCCTGGCGCGCCGAGATCGCCGCGGATTACGCGGGGCAACCGCTGCGTCCTGCTGGGCGTGTTGAAGGGAGCGCTGTGCTTTACCGGCGATCTCGCGCGGGCGCTGGCCGGCCGAGGCCGACGGTCCCAGCGAGATTACGTGGACTATCTCTGCGTTGAGCGATATGGAGCCGCGGGCGCGATCGGCGGGCGGCGTGCCGCGCTGGCCATGGACTGCGAGCCTGCCCGCTGGACGGGCCGCAACGTGGTGATCGTCGAGGATATCGCCGATAAGGGCCTGACCTTGGCAGTTCCTGCGAGCGCTGATCGAGCGGCGGCGGCCGGCGAGCTCTCGCACGTGCGTGCTCTTCGACAAGCCAGCGCTCGGAGGCGTCGAGCTTCCGATCGACTACCTGGGCCTCCAGCGTGCCCGAACCGTTTCGTCATAGGTTACGGTTTGGACTATCAGGAAATTACCGCAATCTTCCGTACCTCGCCGAGCTTCGAGGAGAGTCAAACGGTCTAACGTCATACGTGAACAAGCATCTCCGGTCGATCATCCTCATCATCTTAGCGGTCGTCGCCGTCTTCATCATCGTCGAGCGCTTCGTTGCGCCGAGCGAGGGAGAGACGCGGCTCGACTACGGCGCCTTCTATCAGAAGCTCGAAGCGGGGCAGGTTCAATCGTTCCACGCGACCGGTCTGAACGCGATCGGCGACCTGTCGAACGGCACGAAGTACTCGGTTGCGGTTCCCAACGTCGACCAGACGTTTGTCGACGAGGTCTATCAAGAAGGTCAAGAGCGGCGCGATCAGCTTCGATCAGCAATCGAATACCGGGCTGTTCTCGAGCCTGATGACGCTCGCGCCGCTGGCGATCACGGTGCTGCTGCTCTTCTTCATCTTCGCCAGGCGCAGAGCGGCGGAAGCCAAGCGCTCTCGTTCGGCCGTTCGCGCGCGAAGATGCTCTCGGAGAACCGTCCGAAGGTGACGTTCGCCGACGTCGCCGGCGTCGACGAGGCCAAAGAGGAGCTGGCCGAGATCGTCGACTTCCTGAAGTATCCGAAGAAGTATCAGTCGCTCGGCGCGCGCATTCCCAAGGGCGTGCTGCTGCTCGGGCCGCCGGGAACCGGCAAGACGCTGCTCGCGCGCGCGATCGCGGGCGAAGCCGGCGTGCCGTTCCTTTCGATCTCCGGCTCGGACTTCGTCGAGATGTTCGTCGGCGTCGGCGCCTCGCGCGTCCGCGATCTCTTCGATCAAGCGAAGAAGTCGGCGCCGTGCATCGTCTTCATCGACGAGATCGACGCGGTCGGCCGCCAGCGCGGCGCGGGCCTCGGCGGCGGTCACGACGAGCGCGAGCAGACGCTCAATCAGCTGCTCGTCGAGATGGACGGCTTCGATCAGAACACCGGCGTCATCTTGATCGCCGCGACCAACCGCGCCGACGTGCTCGACCCGGCGCTGCTGCGGCCCGGGCCGCTTCGACCGCCAGATCGTCGTCGGCCGCGCCGACTTCAAAGGCCGCGAGAAGATTCTCGAAGTTCACGCGCGCAACAAGCCGCTCGGCAAGGAAGTCTCGCTCGAGACGCTCGCCAAGCGCACGCCGGGCTTCTCCGGCGCCGATCTCGAGAATCTGCTCAACGAGGCGGCGCTGCTCGCCGCGCGCACGCAACAAGAGCGTCATCGAGATGGTCGACTGCGACGAAGCGATCGACCGCGTCATGGTCGGGCCGGAGCGCAAGTCGCTCGTGATGTCGCAGAAAGAGAAAGAAGATCACGGCGTACCACGAGTCGGGCCACGCGATCATCGGCGGCATGCTCGAGAAGGCCGATCCGGTTCACAAGGTGACGATCATTCCGCGCGGCATGGCGCTGGGCATCACGTGGTCGCTTCCCGAGGACGACCGCCACAGCCGCACCCGCGACGAGCTGCTCGCCGAGATCACGATGGCGATGGGCGGGCGTTTCGCCGAAGAGATCAAGTTCGGCGACGTCACGACCGGCGCGAGCAACGATTTCGAAAAGGCGACCGAACTCGCGCGCCGGATGGTGACGCAGTACGGCATGAGCGACCTCGGGCCGATTCAGTACGGCCGCGGCGCGCATCAGGTCTTCCTCGGCCGCGATTTCGGCGACGAGCGCAACTACTCCGAAGAGGTCGCGAGCAAGATCGACGCCGAGGTGCGCAAGATCATCGAGTCGTGCTACGAGAACGGCAAGCAGCATCCTCACGAGAAAACTGGGAGAAGGTCGAGCGGATGGTGGCGTCGCTGCTGGAGTACGAAACCGTCGAAGCCGAGGAAGTGAAGGCGATTCTCGACGGACGGCCTTACGATCGCGCGTCCGCAGCGAGGTCGTCGCGCCGCTCCGAGACGCCGAGCGGACGCCCGGCTGCCGAGCGAGAGCAAGCGCGCCGAGAAGCCGACGCGCCTTCCACCGAAGATCTCGCCGGAACCGGCATGACGCTTCGCGCGCTCGCCGTCGCGGCTGCGCTCGCTCGCCGCACCGTCGCTGCTTGCTGCGTCGCCGGCGTTGCGGCTGCCGCCGCAGCAGAACGGGGCGCGCTGCCGCGCGGCGGATCGTACGTCTCTGATCCCGATCCCACGATCGGCTCGGCCGCCATCGGCTTGTGGTTTCGCGCGCCGGGCGCCGGCTACGACAACGCGACGCCCGGCATCGCGCGATCTTGCGGCGACGGCCGCCGCGGTCGCGCCGCTCGCCAGCGGGAAGTCGCTCTTCGCGCTCGTGCATAGCGTCGGCGGCGAGCTCAACATCGAAGTCTATCCCGACATCGTCGGCATCGCCGCCGTCGTTCCGGCGTCGGCGGCGCGGCGCGTCGTCGCGGCGATGACGGCGGCGTATTTCGCTCCGGCAATCGACGACGCGTCGGTGAAGACGGCGCGCGCCAACGCGGCGGTGCTCGGCGTGCAGCAGCGCTACGAAGCCGATACGCACGCTGCACGACCTGCTCTTCAAGCAGATTTTCGCGAGCGGCCCGGCGCACTATCCGCCGCTGCCGACGTCGATCGCGGAGCTCACGCGCATTTCGCACCGAGCAGATCGGCGCCTTTGCCAAGCGCGCCTTTCGCTCGACAAACGCGGTCCTCACGCTGACGGGCAACGTCGACGCGTCGAGCGATCGACGCGGTGACCGACGGCAACGGCAACGGTCAGATGGATCCGCCCTACGATTCGCCGCTGGCGCCGCGACGCCGGCGTCGACGACGGCTTCCGGCGCCGATCGGCGGCATCGGCTTGGCATGGGTCGGGCCGCCCGATCGCCGACGAGAAGGCGGCGACCGCGCTCGACTTCGTCGCCGATTATCTCTTTCGCGATCAGACCGGCGTCGTGACGAAGGCGCTCGACGACGAGCTCCAGCGACGCGCTGCGTCGTCGGACAGTTCATCACGCTGCACGATCCCGGCGTCATGGTCGTGACGATCGGCGGCGACGACCGCAAACAGGCGCGCGAGCGCGTGCTCGACGCGCTTGAGCAAGACTGCGCACGCCGATGGATCCGCAAACGTTCAACGCCGCCCGCGAAGCGTTTCTCTATCACGTCGCCTCCGATACGCAGACGCCGCAGGAGCGCGCCGACAATCTCGGCTGGTACAGCGTCGAAGGCAACGTGCGAGTACGCTCCCGGCATCTCGGCGGCGACTACGCGCGCGCGGCTCGCGCGCTCGATCCGCAGTACGTCGCCGACGATCGTGAAGCGCTATCTGCAGCAATCCGGTCGTCGTGAATCTCATGACCGTCAGCTCCGCGAAAGAGAGCTCGTCGCAATGACGCTCACGCGCGTCTCGGCCGTCGCGACTCGCGCTCGCGCGTTCCGGCGTCGCCGTTGCACGCTGGCGCGCCGGCGACGCAGTCCGCGCGCCGAGCGTCGAGCACGCGTGGCCGGCGCGACGATCGTGCGGCAGGTCGATGCGCGCCGCTCGCTCGTCGGCGTCACGCTGGTCGTCCGCGCCGGGCTCGACCGCCAGACGATGAAGCAGAACGGTCTGGCCGCGCTCGTGGCCGCAGACGATCCTGCGCACGCCCGTACTGGCGAACGCTCGCGACGATGCCGCTCGAAGATGCGGTCGCCGCGCGCGGCGGCTCGATCCACTTCACGGTCGATCCCGAGCGACGTGCGCTTCTACGTCGAGGCGCTCGCCGACGATGCGCCGGCGGTTCTCGACCTCTTGCGCACCGCGATTGCCGCGCCCGATTTCTCGCCCGGCGACGGTACGCGACGCGCGCGCGGCGCTGATGCGACGCAGATCGCCGCAGAGCGCAGCAGGTCGCATTGCAAGTCGGCCTCGACATGCTCAATGCAGGCGTCGTCGCCGCAAGCGAATGCCGGGCTGCCCGAACTCGGCACGCCAGCGTCGCTCGCGCAGCTCGTTCCCGACCGATGCGCGGACGTTCTACCGCGCCTATTATCGCCGCGGCGGCGCGCTCGTGAGCGCCGCCGGCCGGCTCGACGCGCTCGCTCCCGACGCGCTCTCCACTCTTGCCGGCGCGCTTGCCGGCGGCAGCACGTCGGCGGTCGCCGGTGCACGTGCCGGCGCTCGGCGGGACGACGCACGAGATCGTCGCGCATCGCGACATCGCCTCGCCGTGGCTCATCGCCCAGTATCCGGCGCCGAGTCGTCGATAGCCGCGATTTCGGTCCGATGCTCGTGCTGGCCGCATTCCTGCGGCGTACGCTCTCCGACATCGCGCAGGTTCCCGGCGTCGTCTCGCCGACGTTCGCGTCGCGTTCGGTCGGCGCGGTCTACGCCTACGACCGCGTCGCCGCCGCGCCTCGTGCTCTACGTCAACGGCGGCCTGATCGGCAATCCGAGCCGCGCCTTCGCGACGGCGCTCTCCGTCGTCAACGTGCTCGCCGCGACGCGGCTGCAGGGTTCGATCGACGAGTTCAAGGCGGAAGCCGCCGGCGATTTCGCCGACCGACGCGACGACGCTGGAAACGCGCGCCTGGCTCGCCGCAGTCTTCTCGCAGCGAGAGCTCCTCGCCCGATTTCATCAATCGCGCGCTCGCAGCGATCGCCGCCACGACTCCCGACGACGTGCAGCGCGTCGCGCGCACCTACCTCGGCAACCCGACGATCGCGTTGGTCTTGCCGCGCGGCACGAATCTCGCAAGACTGAACGTCGCGCTCGTTCACGATTACCTAAACCAGCGCGGCGGCGCCGAGCGCGTCTTCGCGCGCATCGCGCGGGCGTGGCCGGACGCCCCGATCTACACCGCACTCTACGACGAACGCGTCACCGGCGATCTGATCGCTGCCAAAGCGGCGCGTGCGCACGTCGTATCTCGGCGCGCATTCCGTTCGCAAACCGCTTCTTTCGCACGCTCGCGCCGCTCTATCCGCGCGCATTCGAAGCGTTCGATCTCTCCGGCTACGACACGATCGTCAGCTCGACGACCGCCTGGGCGAAGGGCGTGCTCGATTCCGCCGCGATGCAGTCGCACGTCTGCTACATCAACACGGTCAGCCGTTTCGCATTCGCGTACGACGAGTACGTCGGCAAGATGGCTCCGATGCGCGCATTGGCGCGGCCGTTGATCCGATCGCCTCGTCGCGTGGGACAAGCGCCGCCGCGCTGCGTCCGACGCAGCTTCGTCGCCAACTCGCGCAACGTCGCCGAGCGCATTCGTCAGCTACTACGGCCGCGATGCCGAGGTGCTGCACTGTCCCGTCGACGTCGAGCGCTTCACGCGTGGGAGCCGGCGCGGCGAGCTATTTCTCGTCGCATCGCGCCTGCTGCCGTACAAGCGCATCGAGCTGGCGATCGACGCGGCAGCACTCGCCGGCGAACGTCCCGCTGCTGGTCGCCGGCACCGGGCCGGCGGAGCCGACGCTGCGAGCGCGCGCGCGGAACGCACGACGCGACGATGCTGGGCTACGTCTCCGACGCACGGCTCAACGAGCTGCTGGGCGGCGCGCGCGCGGCCGTGTCTGCCGGGCGAAGAGGACTTCGGCCTCGTGCCGCTCGAGGCGGCCGCCGCCGGCCGGCCGACGATCGCGTATCGCGGCGGCGGCGCGCTCGAGACGATCGTCGAGGGCGAGACCGGCGCGTTCTTCGACGACCCGACGCGCGAATCGCTCGCGCGCGCGCTGCGCGCGTTCGACGCGTCGCGTTTCGAGCCGTGCGCGGCTGCGCGCGCACGCCGAAGCGTTCGCGCCCCGCGCAGTTTCGTCGAGCGGTTGCGGGCTATCGTCGAGCGAGTTTATCGTGAAAAGAGCGCCGTCGCGCCGGAACGTTCGTGACGAGTCGCGTATCTCGCGGTGGCGGCGTATTCGCCGCCAGTCTATCTCGCGCTCGACCTCAATAAGCTCTACGCCCTGCGCTACGGCGCGGATCTCGGAACCTATCTGCAGACGCTGGTGAACCTGCAGCACGGCTCGTCGTGGAACTACGGCGAGTGGAGGCCGCACCTGCAAGTGCACGACTCCTGTGCGCTGGTGCTGCTCGTGCCGCTGGTCGCGCTGGTGCCGCGCGCCGAAACGCTGATCGCCGTGCAGGTCATCGCGATCGCCGCGGCGGCCATTCCGCTCGCGTTGTTCGGCGCGCGAGATCGGGCTCGGCGCGCGCGCAGCAAACTTGCTCGCGATCGCCTATCTGCTCTCGCCGGCGACGCAAGGCCTGACGTACGACAACTTCTCGGAGAACGTCTTCGTGCCGCTGCTTGCGTTTTCGGGCGCGCTCTTCGCACGCAAGCGATTGTTGTGGCCCACGCTGCTGGTCGGCGCGCTTCTGGTGGCGCTCAAGGAAGACGAGAGTGCTCTTCGTGCTCTGGTTTGCGGGGGCGTGCACGCTCTGGTGGGATCGGCGCATCGGGCTCGGCCTGGGCGCAATCGCCGCGATGCCGGCGCGGCGTTCTCAGTGGTAGAGCGCCTTGCAGGCGCCCATCCCAACGTTCCGCCGTACGGGCTGCACGTGTACGATGCCGGCCGGCAAGATCGGCATGGTCGCTGCTGCTGCTGGCGCCGTTTGCGTTCGCGCCGCTGTGGATCGGGCGGTGGCTTCTGCTCGGCGTGCCGCTACTGGCCGAGATCGTGTTCATGCAGCCGTGGAATTACGAGCCCAGCCGCGTCGGTTCGCATTATACCGCGCCGCTGCTGGCGGCCACGGCCATCGCCGCGGCGTTCGGCGTGCGCGGCCGGCGCGCCCTCTCGGTCGCGATGGTGCCATGCGCGCTGCTCGTCACGCTCTTCCTCAACGATACCGTGCTGCGCGTCGGACGCTGGCCCTACGTCGTTGACTCGAACGCGTACGCAAGCGCCGTCGCGCTGCGCGACCGCGCGAAACCACGTTGCTCCCACGACGCGACGAAGGCGTGTGGGCGGTCGCCGCGGTCAACCCGCAGCGTGCGTCTCGATCCGCGACCCGATCCGAGCTTCCGAAACTGCCCGGCCTACGATCGCGATGCGCGCGCGTTCTTTGCCAGTCTCGACGGGCACGCGCCCGCGCATCTCTGCGGCGGCGTGCCGGTGGCGCCGTGACGGTCGCGAGCTACGGCCCGGTAACGGCCGTGCGAGAGGACCGCGGACGCTTCGCCGCGCTGCGCGAGCGGCGCGTGCTCGTGTACTGGCCGCACGGATTCGGCGACTGGGTGCACCTCGGCGTGCTGGCGCCGCTGCTCGAGCCGTCAAACCGCTATGCGGTCACCCGCTTCGGCGACGACTGCGTGAGCTTGATGGAAGGTTCGCCGCAGATGTTCGCGCTGCGCAGCGGCGTGCGCGCCAACGGCGACGGCGCGCAGCTCGGCATCGCGCATCTCGGTCTGCGGTTGAAAGAGTGCAACGGAAGCTGGTAACGCTCCAGCTCCCCGAGCCGCCGCACGGCGAGGTCGCCGCTTTCGCGCCCGATACGCTGTTGTGGACCGATTATCCGGAGACCGAAGGCCGCACCGCCTTTCCATTTCATACGAAGGCGCGCAATGCCGCGCGTCTGCTGGTGAGCGCGGAGCGCCTCGCGACTCTCGATCTCTCGCGACCGCTGCCTTGCACGATCGACTTCGCGCCGGCCGCGCAGACGCAGCGGCTCGTCGACGAACGCCTGGCGCACTTCGCGCCGCCCGGCACGCGGATCGCCGCAATCTCGCGCCGCGGCGTCACGGCGGCGCGGAAGAGCTGGGGAGACGGCTGCGGAGGCTCGCGAGTTCGCGCGAGGATTCGCGGAGGACTGGCGCTTCATCTCGATGGACGACGAAGACCTCGGAGAACGCAGCGCGGGGTTTCGCGCGCTCTTCGGCGATCTCGACGAGCCGTTCGGCCACGTGATGCGCGCGTTCGCGCAGCGTCTCGACTTCTTCGTCGGCGTTCCGGCCGGGCCACTGCACTTCGCGCTGGCGCGCGGCAGCGTATCCCGACGGTGGGCGTATGGGCGGCGCACCATCCCGATTGGTACGACGAACCCAATCCGCTGGCGATGCAGTGGTGGGTAAGTACGTGCGCGACCGCAAGTTCGACAAGCGCCCCGCGACGACGACCAAACCGCCGGCGCTGCAGCACCACCTCGTCTATCTCGACGCTACGACGATCGGCGCGGAGCCGGTCGCCGACGCGGCGCGCGCGCTTATTGGGTGAGCTTGGGAAACGCCAAGAGAATGACGATCGAGAGTCCGTTGAAGATTGCGTGCGAGATCATCGGCGCGAACGCGTTTCGGCTAAAGTAGTAAACGCCGCAGAGTACGATGCCGCCAAGCGCGAGCGGCACCGCCGCGAAGACGTCGCCGTGCGCGATGCCGAAGAGCATGCCGCTGAGGACCGCGCCCGTCCAGAATCCGCCGTATCGCAGGCCGAGGTTGAAAAAGAGGAGCCGGAAGAACGTCTCCTCGGCCAACGGCGCGAAGAGAACGGCGAAGATCACGAAGATCACCGTGGTCGTTGGATTGTGCAATCCCCGGAAGATCTGCACGATGTCTTGCTGGTGCGGGCTGTGTGCGAGGTTATCGATGAGCTGCGCGCCGCCGTCGGCGACGAGCACCATCGCTGCCGCGCCGACCAGCGCGATGCCGAGGGCGGACGGCGTCGGCAAGCGCAGGCCCAGTTCACGCAGGCTGAACTTCGAGATCCGCGGGAGCGAGAAGAGCACGACCGCTACGAGCAGCCCCTCGAGTACGAACTGCACGATCAGCAGCGCGTCGAACTCGATCGGGTCGACGTTCTTGGGAACCTGATTGTTCAGCGAGGCAAAGAACAGAAGGCCGAAGAGAAACGCGATGAACCCGGCTAGAAACCAGGTCCAAAAGCCCTTGAAGCTATTCGCCGGCCAGCGCGTCGGCCAGACGGGCGAAGTCGCCGAGGTCGAGTCGTTCACCACGAATCTCCGTGGAAAGATTGCAAGACGATAGCGCCCGCGTTATCAGCCCGCGATCGACACCCAGTGCGAGCGCGAGGCTGTTGACGAGCGTCTTGCGGCGGTACGCGAAGGCGCCCCTCACGACCTTCCAAAAGCGGTCGAGATCGCGCACGGCGACCGCGGGCTGCGGGCGGCGCACCAGGCGGATGACGCTCGAATCGACCTTCGGCGCGGGATAGAACGACTGCGGCGCCACCCGTACGAGCGGCTGCACCGCCATCGCGTATTGAATCGCCACCGAGAGGCTGCCGTAGGCGGCCGTTCCGGCTTTGGCGGCGAAGCGCTGGGCCACGTCGCGCTGCACCATGACGATCAGCTGCTCGGGACCGCCCTCCATCTCGATCAGCCGCAGCAGGAGCGGCGTCGCGATGTTGTAGGGCAGATTTCCGGCGACGCGCCAGCGGTGCGCTCCGGCCCAGTCGGAAAAATCGAAGGTCAGCGCGTCGGCCTCGACGATCGCCGCGCCGCGCAGGTCCTCTCTCGCGCGCAGCAGCGCGACGAGATCGGGATCGATCTCGAGCGCGGTGATGGCGGCGTGTTGCTCGAGCAGCGCGCGCGTGAGTTCGCCGGTGCCGGCGCCGATCTCCATGACGCGCAATTCCGGCGGCGCGTCTTCGAGCGCGAAGCGCGCGATCCGTTGCGCGATGGACGGATTGACGAGAAAGTTCTGCCCGAAGCGTTTTTTGGGGCGAATGCCGGCCTGGGCCAGCATCGCGCGCGGTGTCTTACTACAAACGATAGACGGTGACGTCGCGCCGGCCGAAGAGCATCGCGCTGCGCAGCGAGTCGAAACCGAGATCGATGCGGTTGCCGACGATGTCGCCGCCGGTGTCGCCGGCGATCGCCAAACCGTAGCCCGGGATGTAGAGGCGCGTTCCCAGCGGGATGATGCGCGGATCGACGGCGACGATACCGTAACCTGCGCGCCGGCCGATCGCGGTTCTACCGTTTCCGCCGGCGCTTTCGGCGGTGTAAGCCGTGGCAAGCATGTGAAACGCGCCGCGCGCGATCGACACCATCTGCGCGATTCCGCGCGCTTCGAAAGCGGAGAGCCCGGTGCCGCCGATTCCTTCGGCGACGATGCGCGGCTTTGCGGGCTGGATGACCATTCGTCCGACGATGCGCTCGCGGACCGGGCCGCCGCCGAGCTGGCGGTAGCGCACGTCGACTTCGACGACGCCCGCGCGGCCGCGGCTGAGCACCTTCCAGGCTCCGGGGTCGAGAGAGGCGCTAAAACGGACGACCGTCTGCGGCGACAGGCGACGATGCTCGAGCCGCTCCCAGGTGATGGCGCCGTCCTTGTGCCAGATGACGCCCTGGCTCGTCTGCGGGATGCCCGGCGGCGGTGCGGCCAGCGCCGGATAAACCCCGAGCGAAGCCACGAGAAAAGCGGCGTAGATCACGCGTCCGATCAATCCGAAGTTCCTTTCTTTTCCCGAATCGCCCATCAAGGTCTGCGCTCGACATCCCGCAACTCGGGCGGACGATGCAATGCGAATCGGCTGTAGTTGAAGCGGCGCGTGCGGCCGCTGGGGCAACGGATCCGACGGAAACGCCAAACTTTGCGGGCCTCGTCCGACCTCGATGGGGGCCGGCCCGCCTGACCCGGGCACTATAGCACACCCCTCTCGCGAGGAAAATATGTCAAAAGTAACAATCGCGGCAGGGGGCACCTTCTGCTCGCCGGCGCCTTCCGGTAAGCGCTCCCCAGCCGGGCGGCGGCTCCGCGCGGAGCGAAGAGGGCGGCGATATGGAGCGTCTGCGGGTCGGGTTGTTCACGGAGATTTACCACCCGGTCGTCAACGGCGTGGTCGCCTCCGTCGAGGCGCTCGCCCACGGGCTGCAGCGCGCCGGGCACGAGGTCTTCTGCTTCGCGCCGCAGATGCCGGGCGCGTCGGAGGGCGACGACGCCGTCGTGCGGATCCCCTCGCTCCCGCTGCCGGCTCGGGCTCCTTACCGTCTCACCCTTCCGCTGGTCAGCCGGCGCGAGGCGCGCGCGGTGATCAAGAGCCTCTCGATCGTCCACGTGCACTCGCCCTTCGTCACGGGATGGATGGGCGCGACCTACGCTCGGCGCTACGGCATGCCGCTCGTGTACACGTACCATACGCAGCTCGAGGCCTATGCCCACTACGTACCCTTCGAACAGGGCGCAACGCGCTACGCGGCCTCCCAGCTCACGCGCACCTTTGCGAACCTTGCCGCGGGCGTCATTGCGCCGACGCCGGCGATGGCCGCCCGGCTGCGAGAGCTGGGCGTGACCGCGCGCATCGAGACGATTCCCAGCGGCATCGACGTCGCGCTCTTCGGCTCCGGCCGCCGCACCGATGCCGCACGCGAACGAGCCGGAGCGGGCCCGGCCGACACGCTGCTTTTATCGGTCGGCCGGCTAGCGAGGGAGAAGAATATCGAGCTGCTCTTCGACGCGCTGGCGCGGGCCCGAGATCCGTCGCTCCGGCTGGCGATCGCGGGCGATGGGCCGATACGCGCCGAGCTGGAACGCGCCGCAAGCGAGCACGGCGTGGCCGGGCGGGTGCGCTTTCTGGGCGGCATTCCGCGAAACGACCTGCCGGATCTCTACGCGGCTGCCGATGCTTTCGTGATGCCGAGCCTGACCGAGACGCAGGGGTTGGTCGCGGCCGAGGCGCTCGCGGCCGGGGCGCTGGTGATCGCCGCCGATGCACCCCAGAACCGCGACGTCGTCGGCACCGCCGGACTGCTGGTGCCGCCCACCGCCGACGCCTTCGCCCACGCCTTCACTCAGGTCGGCCGCCTGCGCGATCCGGCCGCAGCGGAACTAGCCCAGCAAATCGCGCAGCGCTTCTCGATCGAGAACCAAGTCGCGGCGACGCTCTCGCTCTACCGTGCCCTCGTCCGCCACGATGCGCTTGACTGCGAACATACGTTCGCATAAAATGGGGGTAAGAGGCTAATGAAATGCGAAGGCAGGGAGAAGGAGCAGTTGACGTCGCGCTCGGCTACGCGGCCGGAGCGGATGGAGGCGGCGTTGCCTACGCCGCGATCGACGCGCCGGGCGGCCGCGACGTTCTGCGGCTTCCATTCCGGCTCGCGCGAATCTCGCCGCTGATCCAGCGCGCGGCCGCCTATGCGGCACTGGTCCTCACCGCCAGGGCGCTGCGCCGGCGGGGCATTGCGCGAGCGCGGTTTTTGGTGCCCGATGCCGAGGTCGTCGAGCAGTTGACGTTGGGCCGGGCGGTTCCCGATGGTCTCGCGCTGGCGTACGTTCGGCTGCGATGTGCGCTCAACGCGCTGCAAAGTTATGAAGTTACGAACGGAGGAAGCGACGAGTTGATGCAGCGGGCGAGGGCGGAGGTCGCGCTGAACCTGGCGGCGTGAAGCTCGCTCGCGCGGGAGCACGCGAGCTGCCCGTTGAGACAAAAGCGCTAGCCGAGGCGTTGCTCGGTTACGTGCTCGTGCATGAAAAGGAGGACGGTCTCGTCGCCGGGCGCATCGTCGAAACGGAGGCGTACCTTCCGAACGATCCGGCATGCCACGCCTACTCGGGAAAGACCCCGCGCAACGCGACGCTCTTCGGGCCGCCGCACCGCGCGTACGTCTATCAGATTTACGGAACGTCGTTCTGCTTCAACTTGTCCAGCGAGTGCGACGGAGAGGGCGCCGGCGTGCTGGTGCGCGCGCTCGAGCCGGTTGCGGGTTTGGAGTTGATGCACCAACGGCGCGGTATCGAGCAGGTGCGCGATCTTTGTCGCGGACCGGGCCGGCTCTGCCGCGCACTCGCCATCGATCGCTCCGTCGATGGCACCAATTTGTTCGCCGATCGCGCGCTTTGGCTGGCGCGCGGGGATTCGGCGCCGGAGCGCGTGGGGCGCAGCCGGCGCATCGGGGTGACGCGCGCGGCGCATCACCGCTTGCGTTTTTACGTGGCCGGAAGCCCCTACCTCAGCGGCCCCGCTCGCTTGAGCCCGGCTTGAACGCCAGGGGGCGCTATGCTATAGTGTGAGCGTCGCGTCGCCTTCAATTGGCCGAAGCCGCGGCATCTTTTGACATCCTCACGTTCACGCTACCCGATTAGATCGCGACGGCAGCCTCGCCCTCGATTGTCGAAACTTGGCGCGAACGGCCCTTAAGATAGCGAGATACTCCTCTGCAAACCGAACACCGACCCAGTTCAGACGCACGCCCTTCGCAAGGTGGAGGAGGGCGCCGCCGGCGGACCCGCCGGCGCCATCACTTCGGTCAACATCCGGCCCCCTTTCACGATCAGATGCCGCAGGTCGAAGTGCCCCCGATGCTCAGCGCTGCGCAGCTTTCCGAGAAAACGAAGACCGAACTCGTCGAGATCGCCAAGGATCTCGACGTCGAGATCGCCGCCCCGGCGAAGCTCAAGAAAGACGAGATCGTCGCACTGCTCGTGCAAGGGCAGATCGCGCGTTCCGGCATCGAAGTCGCCAGCGGCATCCTCGATATCTTACCGGAAGGTTACGGCTTCCTACGCCGCGCCGGCTATTACATCGGTAACGACGACATCTACGTCAGCCAATCGCAGATCCGCCGCTTCGAACTGCGGCGCGGCGACATGGTCGAAGGACAGGCTCGCCGTCCCAAAGAGAGCGAGAAGTACTTCGGGCTCATCCGCGTCGACAAGGTCAACGATTTGGATCCCGAGGCGATCAAAGGCCGGCGCGTCTTCGAGAAGGGAACGCCGATCTATCCGCAAGAGCGTTTCAAGCTCGAAGTGCGCTCGACTCAGCTCTCGACGCGCGTCATCGATCTCTTCTCGCCGATCGGCAAAGGCCAGCGCGCGCTGATCGTCTCGCCGCCGAAGGCCGGCAAGACCACGCTGCTCAAGAACATCGCCAACTCGATCTCGATCAACCATCCCGAGGCGCACATCATCGCGCTGCTCGTCGACGAGCGCCCCGAAGAAGTCACCGACATGCAGCGGACCATCGACGGCGACGTGGTCGCCTCGACGTTCGACGAGCATCCCGAGAACCACACGGCGGTCGCCGAGCTGACGATGGAGCGCGCGAAGCGTCTCGTCGAGCTCGGCAAGGACGTCGTGATCCTGCTCGACTCGATCACGCGCCTGGCGCGCGCGTACAACCAAACCGTCGCGAGTTCCGGCCGCACGCTCTCGGGCGGTCTCGACACCGCGTCGCTGCACAAGCCCAAGCGTTTCTTCGGCGCCGCGCGCAAGATCGAAGAGGGCGGCTCGCTCACGATCATCGCGACTGCGCTCATCGAGACGGGTTCCAAGATGGATGACGTGATCTTCGAAGAGTTCAAAGGCACGGGCAACATGGAGATCGACCTCACCCGCAAGCTCGCCGAGTCGCGCGTGTTCCCAGCAATCGATATCAAGCGCTCGGGCACGCGTCATGAAGAGCTGCTGCTCACGCCCGACGAGATGCGCAAGATCTGGATGCTGCGCCGCGCGACGGCCGTGCTCAACACCGGTGACATCACCGAGATCATCCTCGACAAGATGGCGCAGACGCGCACGAACGAAGAGTTCTTGCAGACGGTCACCAAAGAGGCGCTCTCGATGTCGCGCGGCTACGAAGACGGCGGCAACGGCAAGTATTAGCGTCCTTGGCGCCCCGAAAAGTCACGACGCCTCGCTCACGGAAAGCGC
The DNA here is from genome assembly GCA_963844705.1 of Vulcanimicrobiota bacterium. GTDB lineage: Bacteria > Vulcanimicrobiota > Vulcanimicrobiia > Vulcanimicrobiales > Vulcanimicrobiaceae > Cybelea. The sequence continues at coordinate 534,871 of CAWJPI010000002.1, forward strand.
GAACGTCCCCGAACGACCTTCGCTTTTGAGAGGGGCAAAGGGCTCCCTCGAAGCGCCGTACATGAGTGGTGCGGCTTAACAAGTTTCTAGCTAGTGCGGGGGTGGGCTCGCGGCGGGGGGCGGACGCGCTGATTTCGGCCGGCAAGGTTCGAATCAACGGTAAGCAGGTCCGCGAGTTGGGAACCATCGTCGATGATGGCGATTGCATCGAGGTCGGCGGAAAGCGGGTCGCGCCCCCCGACGCCCCGACCTACCTCTTGTTGAACAAGCCGCGCGGCGTCGTGACGACGCTGCGCGATCCCCAAGGGCGCCCCACGGTCGCGCAGTTCGTCGCCGGCCGCTCGCGCGTCTTCCCGGTTGGCCGTCTCGACTATGCGACGAGCGGCGTGCTGCTTCTCACCGACGATGGCGATCTGGCGCACCGCCTGCTGCACCCGCGCTTTGGGGTGGAGAAGACCTACCGGGCCGAGATCGCCGGCCGGCTCTCGCCGCAAGACGTGCGCAGCCTGCTGCAGGGCGTATTCTTGGACGACGGTCGCGCCGCCGGCGCGAAGCTGCGCGTACTCGCCGCCGCCGGGGGCCGCTGCGTGGTCGAGGTTACGATTCACGAAGGGCGCAACCGGCAAGTTCGCCGCATGTTCGAGGCGCTCGGCCACCCCGTGCGGGCGCTGACGCGCACGCGCTTCGGTCCGCTGCGCCTCGGCGAACTGGCACCCGGTCAGATTCGGTCGCTAACGAGCAAGGAGATCGACGCCCTGCAGCGATACCGCAGGCGGGCGACCGAGTCTCCTCGTACCACCCCGCCAGAGGTAACGCCATGAACCGTCTTTTTTCAATCGCCGCCGTCACCGCCGTCGCGTTTGCCGCTCTGACGGCGTACGCTCCCGCGCAGTACGCCAACGAATTCGTTCCGGCCAAACTGCTCAAGCAGGGCACGACCACGCAGGCCATCGCCGGCAGCGGCAAGGTCGTGGTGCAAGTGCAGATCAACGCCAACGGGACGCACAAGGCCGTGCGCGTGATCAGCTCGACCAATTCCGCCGACAACGCCGCGGCGATGGAGATCGCGCAGAACTCGACGTACCGCCCGGCCCATCGCGGAACGACGCCGATCACCGCGTTTTACGACTTCACGCTCAAGTTTAGCGGGAAGTCGGTCGCCACCAACCCGAGCGAAGCCGGGCCGGAAACCGGCGGCGGCGGTGGCGGCAGCACCGCAATCTCGCCCGCCGCCCAACAGGTCGCGGCGCTGCTTCGTTCGCACCAGTACGCCGAGGCCAAGTCCAAAGCCCAGATGCTGCTGATCTCTTCTCCTAGCGACGATTCGCTACGGCAGATGCTCGGCGTCGCGTCGTACGACAGCAACGATTTCGAGGGTGCCGCCGCCGCCTTCGACAAGGTGCCGAATATCGGCTCGGAATTTCGCCCGGCGGCGGCGCAGAGCTTCGCGCAGGCGGCCGTCAAGCTCGCGTCGAGCGATCCCACGCAATCGCTCGACTACGCGCACAAGGCGATGAGCCTCTCGCCTGACACCAACTCGAAGTTCGCGATGGGCGTGGCGCAGCTCGCCAACAACGATAATGCGGGCGCGCTCGAGAGCCTCAAGTCCGCGCACGACGGCGCGATGAACGATTCCAAGATTCCGCTGGCTTCGAAGGTGAACATCGACGCCGAACTCGAGCAAGCCTATATCGCTAATAAGGACATGCAAGGCGCGCAATCGGTCGCTGCGCAGATCAAGCAGCTGGACCCCTCGAGCGCCGCGGGGACGCGAGCGATGGGCACCAGCCTGCTCAAGAGCGGGCAGGCCGCATTCCAGGCCAAGGACATGGTGACGGCGCTGAGCGACTTCGACCAGGCGGCCGCGCTGGGCGATACGACAATCGCCGTCACAGCCAACGTGGCCGCTGCGTTTGCAGTAGCACAGAGCGCCAAGCCGGACTATAAGCGGATGCAGACCTACGCAGACAAAGCACTCGCTCTTCAGCCGAACAATCCGCAGGCCAACTTTGCAGAGGGGATCGCACTAACCGGTCAATGGGCAGCAAACCACGACGACGCGACCAAGAAGAAAGCCTCCGACACGCTGGCACTGGCCGATCAGCAGGCCAAGGCCGCGGGCAACGAGGCGCTCGCACTTCAGATCGAATCGTTCGTGAAAAACGATCTCGGGGGGTCCGGAAGCAGCCCCTAACGTCACCAGGACTTTAACTGGGGCTAGGCCAATGGGTCGGCCTCACGGGGCGGATGGACGCCGCGTACCAACAGTAATTGGAGGGTCATAGAACACCGTGTTTTCGGGATTTATGGATCTCATGCGCCAGGGCGGCTGGGACATGTGGCTGCTCCTGGTCATCTCGATCGTCGGCCTTGCCGTCGTCATCGAACGTCTCGTGTTCTTCCAAATGCAGCATTCCGACACCAAGGGACTGTTGCGCCAGATCGGGACGAAGGTCTCCGGCGACGACCTCGACGGGGCCATCGACATCTGCAAGAAGCACCGCGGAATGCTTCCGCGCATCCTCGAGTTCGGTCTGCGCCGCGGCGAGAAGAATCGCTCCGATATCACCGACGCGCTCTCGATCGCGCTCATGGAGCACCTGAACTCGCTCGAGCGAAACCTGCCGATCATCGGCACGATCGCCGTCATCGCGCCGTTCGTCGGTCTCTTCGGAACCGTTCTCGGCATCATCCGCGCCTTCCAAGACATCGCGCTCAAGGGCAACTCCACTCCGGCCGTCGTCGCGGCCGGCGTCTCGGAAGCCCTCATCACGACGGCGACCGGTCTCATCATCGCCGTCATCGCGGTCGTCTTCTTCAACTTCTTCAAGTCGCGGATCAAGAACTACAATCAAGAAATGATCGTCGCCGCCAACCAGTTGGCCGAGATGCTGCACTTCCACAACACCGGCGCGCCGATTCCGACCGATCTCTACCAGCCCACGAGAGCCGGCAAGTAAGCCGCGCCTAGGAGACGATCGTGTCACTGCTGTCGTCGCAACAAGACCAGGAGGTGATGGCGGAGATCAACATCACGCCGTTCACCGACGTGTTGTTGGTACTCCTCATCATCTTCATGATTCTTGCCGCGCTCGTGGCTCCGCCGGGCTTCGAGAAAGAGCTGCCCAACAAGAACCCCAACAGCTCGACTCAGAACAAGAACAAGAACGACATCGAGGTCAACGTCAACAACAAGGGCGTGATCTTCGTTGACGGTGAGAAGACCGACGAGACCAGCATCTATCGCGTGATGTACGACGCCTCGAAGAAAAAGCCGCATCACCACGTCGCGATTATCGCCGATGCGAAGGCCCCCTACGGGATCATCATTCGCATTCTCGATGCGGCGAAGCAAGCCGGTCTCGAAGACGTCGGCTTCGTAACGTCGTAGCAAAACGGAGGCTTTGTAGAACGTGGCCGTTTCCACTGGCGGTGGCGAAGATGAGGTGATGTCGACGATCAACATCACGCCGTTCACCGACGTGCTGTTGGTACTCCTCATCATCTTCATCATTCTCGCCTCGGTTACCAAAGAGCCGAAGCTGCCCGACGCCTACAATAAGGATAAGGTCGAGCCGTCGCAGATCGTCGTGATCATCGACGAGCACGACCACATCCAGATCGGCTCGAACGACGTCTCGATCCCCGACGCGCGCGCCGCGTTCGGCCAGCTTCAGGACGAGACCGACCACCGCTTCAAGAGCGTGATCATCAAGGCCGACCCGAAGGCCAGCTACGGCGTGATTCTGCAGGTCATGGACGCGGCCAAGCAGGTCGACCTAACCGACTTCGGTCTGGCGAACCACGTCCAAGGCGCGCCTCCGGGAGCGTCGCCGTAAAACGATGGCAAAGAGCGGCTACATCACGACGGGCGAACGCGTCCGCAGCTACATTGGCTGGGCGTTCGTCATCTCGCTCGTCCTCCACTTGGCGCTTGGCTCGGTCTTCCCCAACGTGCTCAAGCACAGCGAAGAGAACAAGACCGAGGAAGTGACCGTGTCGAAGATCCACAAGGCGATCGTGCACACGCCGCCCCCGCCGACCCCCACGCCGCCGCCCACGCCGACGCCTCCTCCGCATTCGACCCCGCCGCCCAAACAAGTCGTGCAGCCGAAGCCGCTCAAAGTCAACCTCGTCAAGACGACCAATAACACGAAGCAGTCCGGTTCGACTGAGAACGTTGGCACCCAGCCGAAGAACGGCAGCGAGAATGGTGCGCCCGCTGGAACGGGCACGCAGACCGCCGCTCCGGCCGCGGCCACGGCGCCGCCTGGCACGCCCAAGCCCGCGTGCGCCAATCCGAACATCGAGGCGACGGTGACCAATGCGGTGCAGCCCGACTACCCAGAGTCCGCGAAAGACATCGGGCTCGGCGCCGTCACCGTTGAGGTGGAGGTCACGGTCGGTGCGAACGGCAGCCTCGTCAGCGCGAAGGTCTATAAGAGTTCGAGCAACATGGCGATCGATCAGGCGGCATTGCGCGCGGCTCGACAGTCCCAGTACTCACCAAAGCTGGTCGAGTGCGCGCCGACGACCGGCGACTACCTCTTCCGGGCGGACTTCACGCCGGATTAACCGCTGAGGCGCGGACGCCGCTTACTTCTTATTGCCTTAGCGATCTCGCTGCTCGTGCACGTGATGATCGCGCTCTTGACGCACCCGCAGCGCCCCGATTTTCAGAGCCAAACCGAAACCGTATCGGTCGTGCGGCGCTCCTCGATCGCCGTACATCGGCCAACCCCTCCGCCGCCGCGCCCCACGCAGACGCCGGCGCCGCATAAGGGCGCGCCGCCGCAGCCACACGCGCGCACCGGCGCCAAGAGCGTGGCCCCGACCGGCGGCGGAGCGCGGCGCGCGCCGACGCCGGCACCCCCGGTGCCCACGCCGCGGCGACGCTCGCCGCCGCCGGCTGCGTCTCGCCCAACGCGGTGCCGGCGGTCGTCTCGTCGCCGCCGCCGCCCGACATCCCGGTTGGCGCGCGGGCCGACGCGACCAGCGGCACGGCGATGGTTTCGGTGCAACTCGACGCCACGGGGCAAATGACGGGTGCGAGCGTCGCACAGAGCACCGGCAACTCATCGCTCGATCTCGTCGCGGTGGCGATGGCACGCGGCGCGCAGCTACGCGCGGCCTTGCACGACTGCAAACCGATCGCGGGCACCGCGACGTTCAGCGTGAAGTTCGTCGCGTGGTGAGTGCAGGCCGCGCGGCATCGTCGGGATAACGCGCGCCGTGACCTTCATTCAAGCGCTGGTGCTGGCGCTCCTGCAAGGCGTCAGCGAGCTCTTTCCGGTATCGAGCCTGGGCCACACGATCCTGGTTCCGGCGCTGCTGCACTGGCAACAACGTCGACCGGTCGAGCGCGTCGTTTCTTGCGTTCGTCGTCGTGCTGCATCTGGGAACGGCGCTCGCGTTGGTCGTCTTCTACCGAGAGGAGTGGTACGCGATCGCGCGCGCGCTGGTGCGGCAGCGTCGTGCGGGGACGGCTCAGCGACGATCGCGACGAGCGCCTCGGCTGGCTGCTGGTCGTCGGGCACGATACCCGTCGGCATCCTCGGCGTGATCTTCGAGCATCCGGTGCGCCGGCTGTTCGGATCGCCCGCGCCGGCCGCGCTCTTTCTGATCGTCAACGGCCTGATCATGTTCGGCGGCGAGGCGCTGCGCCGCGTGCAGCGGGCCGCGCGATGCGCGCCCCGCTAAGCCGATCGAACGCTTGAGTTATCCCGCCGAGCCTCTTCGTCGGCTTCGCGCAGGCGCTCGCGCTGCTGCCGGGCATCTCGCGCTCGGGAAGCTCGATGGTCGCCGGGTTGCTCTGCGATCTCGACCACGAAGATGCGGCGCGCTTCTCGTTTCTGCTGGCGACGCCGGTGATCGGCGCCGCGGCGCTGCTGGAGATCCCCAAGCTCTTCGCGCCCGGCGCGCATCTGGTGCTGGTGCAGGCCGTCGTGGGCGGCATCGTCGCGGGCATCGCGGCATATTTCTCCGTCGCTTTCCTTACGCGGTACTTTCGCTCGAACGACCTGCGCCCGTTCGGCTGGTACTGCGTGATCGTCGGTTCCGTCTGTTTCGCGCTTGCGCGCAAGGGAGTCATTCAATGAGAGTCATCGCCCTCGTTTTGGCCGTCGTGTTCTTCCTTATCGGAATCCTGTACGGCCTCGGCAAGATCAACTGGTTCACCGAGTCGGGAGCGGGGCACGCGCACCACATCACGCATTTGGTCGTGGCTTGGGTGCTCGCGCTGCTCTGCCTGATCTGGGCCCGCTTCCAGAGCGCGCCGCGGCGATGAAACTCTCGCACGTGCGCGCCGACGGACGCGTCGCGATGGTCGACGTCTCCGCGAAAAAGGTGACGGCTCGCGCCGCCGCGCGCACGCGCGCTCGTGCGCATGAACGCCGCTGCGCGCGAGGCGCTGCGCGGCGCGACGCTGGCCAAGGGCGACGCGCTGGTCACCGCGCAGATTGCCGGCATCATGGCGGCCAAACGCACCGCAGAGCTGATTCCGCTTGGCCCATCCGCTGCCGCTGGCGCACGTCGACGTGAGCTTCGCGTGGCAAGCCGACGGCGCGCTGGCCATCGACGCGCGGGCGCGCACGAGCGCGCAGACCGGCGTCGAGATGGAGGCGATGGTCGCCGCGGCGATCGCGGCGCTGACGATCTACGACATGGCCAAGGCGCTCGACCGCGCGATCGTCGATCGAGTCGGTGCGCCTGCTCAAGAAGAGCGGCGGCAAAGCGTCGTTCTCGGCCCCATGAGCGGCAAATGACCTTTCGCGTCGCGCTGATCGTGCTCTCCGATCGCGCCGCCTCGGGCGAACGGCCCGATGCGTGCATTGCCGTCATGAAGGAACGCCTCGGCGGCGTCTACGAGATCGCACGCGAACGCGTCATGGCCGACGATCCCGCGGCGTTGCAGGCGGAGCTGATCGAGCTGGCCGATTCGCATCGCGCCGATCTCGTGCTCACCAGCGGCGGCACCGGCCTCGGCCCTCGCGACCGCACGCCGCAGGCGACCGCCGCGATCCTCGATTACGAGGTGCCTGGAATCGCCGAAGCGATCCGGATGGTGTCGTACGCTTTCGTGAAGACCGCGATGCTTTCGCGCGCGCTGGCCGGCGTGCGCCACCGCACGCTGATCGTCAACCTTCCGGGCAGTCCGCGCGCGGTCGCCGAAACGCTCGACGTGCTGCTTCCCGTCGTGCCGCACGCGCTCGAACTGCTCAACGAAGGCCATCCCGACGGATGATTCGCATCACGACGTTCGCGCAGGCGGAAGCCTACCTGCTCGGCACGATCGACGAGAGCACCTCGCCGCGAACCTCGTACAAGCTCGACCGGATGTACGCGTTCCTGCGTCACCTTGGCGATCCGCATCGTAAGTATCCGACGATGCACGTCGGCGGCACGAGCGGCAAGGGCTCGACCTCGACGATGATCGCCGCCGTGCTGCAGGCCGCCGGCAAACGCACCGGCCTGCACACCAAGCCGCACCTGCATTCGATGACCGAACGCGCGCGCATCGACGGCATTCCCGTCGCGCCCGAGCGCTTCGCCGAGCTGCTCGACGGCGCGATGCCGGCGATCGAACGCGACGCGCGCCGAGTACGGGCGCCCGACCTACTACGAGACGCTGCTGGCCTTGACGTTCGCCTACTTCGCGGCGGAAGCGCGTCGACGTCGCGGTCATCGAGGTGGGCCTGGGCGGTCGTCTCGACGGAACCAACGTCATCGTCCCGGTCGTCGCGGCGATCACCTCGGTGGGCTTCGACCACACCGACGTGCTCGGCGACACGATCGAAGCGATCGCGCGCGAAAAGGCGGGTATCGCCAAGAACGGCGTGCCGCTGGTCTTGGGCAGCGTGCCCGCGGAGGCCGCAGCGGTGATCGAACGCTGCGCCGCCGAGCTGGGCGCTCCGCTCTACCGCGCCGCCGATGCGGTGCAGACGCGATCGAAAGCGTCGACCCGGCGCGCGGCGCGACGCTTCGCGTGACGAGCGGCGGCGAAAGCTATGCGTTGGAGATGCCGGTGCTCGGCATTTTTCAGCGCGCCAACGCGGCGACCGCGATCGCCGTGCTCGAGCGCCTCGGCGAAGGCTTGCGTCCCGGCCGCGAGACGATCGTCGCCGGCTTCGCGCGGCTGACGATTCCCGGACGCATGGAGCTGATCGCCAGCACGCCGCCGGTCGTCTTCGACATCGCGCACAACGCCGAAAAGGCCGAGTCGCTCGTCGCGTCGCTGCGCGAAAGCTTCGCGGGACGGCGCGTGCACTACGTCGTCGCGATCGGCGAGAGCAAGGACGCGCGCCGGATCCTTCAAATACTGGCCTCGCTGCCATCGACCTTCACGTTTACCACGTTCAGCGCGACCGGGCGCCGCGCGCTGCGGCCGTCCTTGCTGGCGAGCATCGCCGAGTCGTTCGGGAGTTGGGGACGCGCGATCGGCGATCCCGTCGAGGCGCTCACGGTCGCGCGGCGGCAGGCGGCATTCGACGAGGTGGTCGTCGTTACCGGGTCGACGTTCGTGGTCGCGGGATTGCGCGAGTGGTACGTACCGGCGAACGCGTAGCCGGCGCGCTTCGCGTCCGCGGCACGCAGCTGTGCTGGGGCGAGCGCACCTACGTGATGGGCATCGTCAACGTCACGCCCGATTCGTTCTCCGGCGACGGCGTGCTCGACGTTCCCGACGCGATAGCGCGCGCTGCCGCGCAGCTGCGCGACGGGGCCGACATCCTCGATGTCGGCGGCGAGTCGACGCGCCCGGGGCATCTTCCCGTCGACGCGGCGACGGAGATCGCGCGCGTCGTGCCGGTGATTGCCGGCGCGCGCGCGGCTTTTCCGAATGCGGCGATCTCGGTCGACACGTACAAGCCGGCGGTGGCGCGCGCGGCGCACGCGGCCGGCGCCGACATCGTCAACTCCGTCTGGGGGGCGCGTCCCGAGCTGCTCGACGTCGCTGCGGAGCTGGAGATGGCGTTCGTCGCGATGCACAATCAAACGGGAACGAATTACGAGCGGGGAGTCGTCGAGGCGGTCGTGGCCTATCTCGCGGACTGTGCGGCGCGCGCGGTCGCGCGCGGCATACCCGCAGAACGCGTGATCCTCGATCCCGGGATCGGCTTCGGCAAGACGCCCGATCAGAATCTCGAGGTGCTTGCGGCGCTGCCGCGAGTGGTCGCGCTCGGCTTTCCCACGATGATCGGCACGTCGCGCAAGTCGACGATCGGCAAACTGACCGGCAGGGAGCCCGCCGATCGCGTCTACGCGACCGCGGCGACGACGGCGCTGGCGATTGCGGCCGGCGTCGACGTCGTGCGGGTGCACGACGTGCGCGCGGCGCGCGACGCCGCGGCGATAAGCGATGCGCTCGTGCGCGGCTGGCGGCCGGAGCGATGGACCGGATAAGCTTGCGCGGGGTTCGCGCCTACGGACGGCACGGATGGGAGGCGCCAGAGCGCGAGCACCCGCAGCCGTTCGCGATCGACGTCGACGTCGAGATCGATCTCGCCGCCGCGCAGAGTTCCGACGATCTCGCCGACACGATGGATTACGCTGCGCTGCACCGGCGAATCGTCGCGATCGTCGAGCGCACCTCGTACGCGCTGATCGAGCGTTTGGCCGCCGACGTGCTCGAGGCCATCTTCGACGACGCGCGCGTGGCGCGAGCGAGCGTCACCATCGCCAAGCCCGGAATACTCGACGGCGCGACGCCTGCGGTGACGCTGGACCGGCCCAATCCGCGCTACGGAGCGGCGTGACGGCGCAGACCGCATACGTCGGCTTGGGCTCCAACCTCGGCGATCGCGGCGCGAACCTCGAGCGGGCCATCGGCGAACTGCACGCGCTCGGGCGCGTGATCGCGCGTTCGTCGATCTACCGCACGGTGCCGTGGGGCCGAACGCAACAGCCGGAGTTTCTCAACGCGGTCGTCGCACTCGAGACGCAACTCGCCCCGCACGCGTTGCTCGACGAACTGCTCGCGATCGAACGACGGTTGGGCCGTGAGGATGGAGAGCGTTGGGGGCCGCGAGCCATCGATCTCGACTTGCTCGTGTACGGCAACGAACGCATCGCCGGCGATCGGCTGAGCGTTCCGCACGAACGTCTCGCGCAGCGAGCCTTCGTGCTCGTGCCGCTCGCCGAGCTGGACGAACGCTTCGCACCGCTGCGCGACGCGCTGGACGCGGGCGAGCTGGCAGGCGTCGTGCGGCTCGAGGGAAGCGAGCGTGCGGGGTTCGCCGTGGCCGCGCGCGAATGGCAGAATCGTATGCCGGCCGAAACGACCTTCGGAATCGCAGCGCGCGTGCGCGCGCTCGCGACGTTTCTAAGCGAGGACGACGCCGTACGCGTGCGGATCGCCCGCGGCGACGATGCGATCGAAGTGGTCGCGCGCGGGCGCGCGTGGGCGCGAACGGACGCAGACGAGCGCGCGGTTGCCGATAACGCGCCATTGCGCGTCGATACCATCAAGGCCGACCTCGTCGGCATCTTTCACTTCGGCCGCCCGGCTGCGGTAGAGGGCGAACTGCTCGATGGCGACCGCGAGCTGGGATATATCGAGGCTTTGGGCATTCGGACGCCCATCCGCAGCATGGGCGCGGGCCGGCTCGTCGCGATTTCCGCCGGCGACGACGCACCCGTCGAATACGGGCAGCCGCTCTTCTCGATTGCGCGCGGGTAAAGGATCGGGTTTTTCCAACATTTTTCGTAAAGTCTTGATCGCCAATCGTGGCGAGATCGCGCTTCGCATCAATCGGGCCTGTCAGGAACTCGGCGTTTTGACCGTCGCGATATTCTCCGAGGCCGACCGCGAATCGCTGCACGTTCGCCAGGCAGATGAAGCGTTCTGCGTCGGGCCCGGTCCCGCGGGCCGTTCGTATCTAAACATTCCAAACATCATCTCGACCGCCCTGATCACCAACTGCGACGCGGTCCATCCGGGTTACGGATTCCTCGCGGAGAACGCGCGCTTTGCCGAGATCTGCCGCGACCACGGGCTGACCTTCATCGGTCCCGAACCGCGCGTGATTGCGCTGATGGGCGACAAGGCCACGGCGAAGCGCCAGCTGCAGCAGGCGGGCGTTGCGACGACGCCGGGCACGGGCGTGCTCGCGTCGGTCGATGAAGCGCGCGCCGCGGCGGACGAGATCGGATATCCGATCCTGCTCAAAGCGACCGCGGGAGGCGGCGGCCGCGGGATGCGCGTCGGTCGAAGATCCTTCGAGCTGGGGCGCGCGTACGCGGGCGCGACCGCCGAGGCCGAAGCGAGTTTCAAAGACGGCCGCGTTTACCTCGAAAAGCTGATCCGTTCCCCGCGTCATATCGAAGTGCAAGTGCTCGGCGACGGCTTCGGCAACATCGTGCACTTAGGCGAGCGCGACTGTTCGGTGCAGAAGCCGGCGCACCAGAAGCTCATCGAAGAGACGCCGGCCTCGCATCTTGCGCCCGCGCTCCGCGAAGCGCTGCTTCGAGATGGCGGTTCGCGCGTGCCGGTCCGTCGGCTATACGAATGCGGGAACTTTGGAATTTCTCGCGTCCGGCAACGACGTCTATTTCATGGAGATGAACACGCGCATCCAAGTCGAGCATCCGGTTACCGAGATGGTCTTCAACATCGATCTCGTCAAGGAACAGATCCGCGTCGCGGCGGGCGAGCCGCTGGGCTACGAACAGCGCGACCTGGGCGCTCGCGGACACGCGATCGAGTGCCGCATCAACGCGGAGGATCCGCACAATCACTTCGCGCCGGCCGCGGGCACCGTCTCCAAGCTCGTGTTTCCGGGCGGCCCCGGCATTCGCGTCGATACGGCGCTCTATGCCGGAGCGACGATCCCGCCGTACTACGATTCGATGATCGCCAAGGTCGTCGCCTACGGCGACACGCGCGAGATCGCGATTGCGCGCATGGAACGCGCATTGCGCGAAACGATGGTCGAAGGCGTGCAGACCACGATCGACCTCTGTCTGGAGATCCTCGCCACGAAGCAGTTCCGGCAGGGACGCTACGACGTCGAGTTTCTCCCGCAGCTGCTGGCGGCCGGGACGCCGGCGGCCGCATCGTGACCTCCCGTCGCATCGCGCGCGAGCAGGCGCTCAAGGCGCTCTATTCGATCGTCATCGGTGACCGCGAGCCGCACGAGGCGCTGAGCGAGGTCGTCGGCGAGAATGCCGACGGGGAGCAGCGCGCCTTCGTGAAAGAGCTGACGCTGGGCACGCTCGAGTACGCTGCGGAGGCCGACCGCATCGTCGGTCCGCTCTTGGAGGGCTGGGCGACTCGAGCGGCTTCCTACGATCGATCGCCTTCTTTTGGAGATGGCGACGTTCGAGATCCGCTGCCGTCCGGAGACGCCGCCGGCGGTTGCGATCAACGAGGCGGTCGCGCTCGCAAAGCGCTTCTCCACCGAAGATTCCGGGCGGTTCGTCAATGGCGTGCTCAGCGCGGTGGTCAATGCCAAGGCCTAAACGGCGCCGCAGCACCTTCTCTCGCATCGTGCGGGGGCTCGGCGTCACGCTGCTGCTGCTCGCGCTCTTCAGCCTCGGCACGATTGCGGGCATGGTGGCTGCCTACGGGCGCAACCTGCCCGACATCAGCCGCATGGCGGACTATCAGCCCGCGAGCACGACGCGCATCTTCGCGCGCGACGGCACGCAGCTGGCCTCGGTCTACAAAGAGAATCGCGTCTGGGTGCCGCTCGCGCGCATTCCGCCGATGGTACGCAACGCGTTCATCGCCAACGAGGATCACAACTTCTACTCGCATCATGGCGTCGATTTCGGCGGTATCGCTCGCGCGGCGTTCGCCGACCTCACGCACCAGCAGCTCCAAGGCGCGTCGACGATCACCCAGCAGCTCGCGCGGCGCCTCTTCCTGAGCGATCAGGTCTCGATCTCGCGCAAGGTGCAGGAGGCGCTGCTCGCCATCGAGATCGAGCGCTTTTACACGAAGGACGAGATCCTCGAGCGCTACCTCAACATCATCTATCTCGGCGCGGGCGCCTACGGCGTTGACGCCGCGGCGCACACGTATTTCGGCCGCAGCGTCGACCGCTTGACGGTGGGTCAGGCAGCGATGCTGGCCGGCGTCGTCGCCGCCCCGTCGGACTACTCGCCGTTTGCCAACATGGACCTCGCGCGCGAGCGCCAGCGTCACGTGCTCGAGCGCATGGTCGAGAGCGGCGACATCACGGCGGAGGAGGCCGACGCCGCCTACGACGCCCCGTTGGATTTGATCTCGGAGCGCTCGCCGGGATTGCAAGGCTATCGCTACCCGTACTTCACCACCTATGCCATCGCGCAGCTCGAACATCTCTTCGGCAAGAACGCGGTCGAAGAGGGCGGTCTGCAAGTCTACACCACGATGGATGCGCGGATGCAAGACCTCGCGCAAGAGGCGGTGACGTGGGGCGTGAATCAGGCCGAAGCCGAGGGAATCGGTGCGAACGAAGCGGCGCTGATCGCGCTGCGGCCGTCGACGGGAGAGATTCTGGCGATGGTCGGTGGCGCACACTTCTCGCTGAGCAATCAGTTCAATCGCGCGTGGCAGGCACGACGCCAGCCCGGCTCGTCGTTCAAGATCTACGACTACACCGCGGCGATCGACTCGGGCATGCCGGCCAGCACCGTCATCAACGACTCGGCCGTGAGCTATCCGATGGGTGACGGCACGCAATGGTCGCCGATGGACGACGATTTCCGCTACTTGGGCCCGGTCTCGCTGCGCGAAGCGCTGACGCTCTCGCGTAACATCGTGGCCGTGAAACTCGCCGATCGGATCGGGCTCGACCGCGTAATCGACTACGCGCATCGCATGGGCGTCACGTCTCCGCTGGAGGCCAACCTATCGCTGGCGCTGGGATCGTCGGTGGTCTCGGTGCTCGATCAGGCCAGCGGCTATTCCACACTGGCCAATCAAGGGCTCCACGTCGATCCCACGCCGTTTCGGCTCGTGAAGGACTCGCTGGGCAGCGTCGTGCTCGACGACCGCTTTCCCGCCGCCACCGACGTCGTGAGCGCGGGAACGGCCTACATCATGACCTCGATGCTCGAAGACGTGATCAATCACGGTACCGGTTATCCCAACGCGGTGATCGGCCGCCCGGCCGCGGGGAAAACGGGCACCACTTCCAACTTCCGAGATGCGTGGTTCGTCGGCTACACGCCCGATCTCGTGACCGCGGTGTGGCTCGGCAACGACGATTACACCGCGATGAACGAATCGTACGGCGGAAACATCCCGGCGCGTATCTGGGCGAAGTTCATGAAGGCCGCGCTCGCGGGCACGCCCCCGCACGATTTCCCGTATCCCGCCGACGAGGTGACGAAGATCGCGGGCTGCGGTCGCGGATATGAATATTATCTCAAGGGAACCGAGCCGCAATCCGGGTGCGGCGGTTACCGTGCGAGCGTGCCCGACGACGCGAGCGGTGAGGCCGCCGCCGCGGGTGCGGCGCAGCCTACGGTGCCGCCGGTCTACGCGACGGCCCCGCCATTCATTCCGTCGCCGTTGCCGACCCTGATCCCGACGTCGCAGCCCCCGCCCTCCGACGAACCGTAGCCGTGGAGATGCTGCCGCTGGGCGAGGCGGTTCTCGAAATGTCCGTGGGAGAGTTCTCGCGGCGTTTTGCCAAGATGATTGCCGGCCACCCCAAGCTGCAACGGATCGCGATCGTCGGCGAAATCACCGACATCAAACACTGGCGCGACGGCAATCTCAACATGTCGCTCAAAGAGGGTGAAGCCGTGCTGGGCTGCTTCTCGTTCGCGAGCGAAGTTCGCCGTTTTCCCGTTTTGAAAGAGGGCTTGACGGTGCGCGCCGAGGGCAGCATCGAGATTCGTCCCAATCGCAGCCAGTATCAGTTGCGGGCGCTCGTCGTTTCGCTCGTTGGCGAGGGAAAGCTGGCGGCGGAGATCGAGGAGCTGCGCATGCGGCTGCGGGCCGAGGGCGTATTCGACGCGTCGCGCAAACGAGCGGTACCGCTCTTTCCGCGCCGCGTGGCTCTGGTCACCAGCGACGACGACGCGCGCGCCGATTTCGAGGTACGCCTGCGCGCCGACGCACCGCACGTCGAAGTACTCTTCTTCCGCACGCGCGTGCAGGGGAAGGGGGCAGAGATCGAGGTGGCCGAGGCGATGGACCGCGCGTCGCGCGCGAAGGCCGACGTCGTGGTGCTCACGCGCGGCGGCGGTTCGAGCGACGATCGCCTCACGTTCAACCTCGAACCCGTCGTGCGCGCGATTCTGCGCTCGCCGCACCCGGTGATCACCGCGCTGGGTCACACGAAGAACCGCCATCTCGCCGACGAGGTGGCCGATCTCTCGCTGGCAACGCCGACGGCGGCCGCCGTGCATCTGGGCAAGGAGTGGTCTCGGGCCTTCGAGTTGCAGGAGCGCTTACGCTCGGCGCTGATGCGCGGCTATCGCTCGGTGCTGGCCGGGAAGACGCAGAGCCTGCGCTTTGCCGACGTTGCGCTCGACCATCGCGCTCGGGGCTACATGAGCCGCCGGCTCGAGCAGTTGCATTCGCTGGAGCGGCTGCTGGGGCAGCGCAGTCCCGCGCAGCGGGTCGCGCAGTGGCGGCTGCGGCTCGTGCAGGCGAGTAACGGGCTTACGCGCGCCTCGGAGCGCTTGGTGCAGCAATGGGCGCGCCGCCTCGAGCGGGCGCAGGCGCTGCTGGTCGCCGAAGACCCCACGCGACCACTGGCGCGGGGATTCGCGATCGTCACCAAAGATGGCATTGCCGTGCACGACGCCGCTGCGCTCGCCGTGGGCGATGCGGTTTCGGCGCGGCTGGAGCGCGGGACGTTCGCCGCGCGCGTGGAATCGGTGCACGCAGAATGAGCGGCCGCTTGCCTCAAACCTTCGAGCAAAAGCTCGCGCGCATCGAAGCGATCGTCAAAGAGCTGGAGGGCGGAACGGTCGAGCTGGCGCGCGCGGCGGAGCTGTTCAAAGAGGGCAAAGTGCTCGCGCGAGATTGCGAAGTGCTGCTCAAGAACGCGCAAGGGCAGATCGACGAAGCGATGGCCGAGCCGGCGACGCCGGCCGTAACGACTCCCGCGGCATCGGAAGACGAGCTAGCGTTTTAATCGGCCCTCTCGACGTACGAGATCAAACAGCACACCGTTCCCACGAAGTCTTCGATCCCGTTCATCATCACCCAAGGGCCGAACAAGGCGCTGTGGCTTACCGAGAGCGCGGCCAACCGCATCGGCAGCTACACGCCATAAGCGCTCAGGACGACAGCGGGGAGAAAGCTGGTTCGGTGCGGCGCATGAACTCGTCGAAGAGGGGCACGGTGAAGTCGATCTTGCCGTGCTCGGGGCTGTAGATCATCCCTTTCTTGATCAACGCGTCGCGCGGGGGCCCCAGTTGGCGCTGCGTCGTGCCGGCGACGTCGGCGACGTCGCGTGAGTTGTACGGACCGCAGCCGAGCTGTGCCATTGCGCGCAGGTAGTAGCGCTCGCGCCCGCTGCAGCGGCGATAGCGCACGCTGAAGAAGCCGTTGTCCAGCTTCGCGAGCGTTACCGGTTCGATCTCGTCGACGACGGCGGCCGCGATCGGCGACGCCGGTGCCGCGTTCCACACGTCGTAGGCGAAGAGCTGCACGAAAAACGGATAGCCGCCGCTCACCTCGATCAGGCGCCGCACCGCGGCCTCCTCATAATTCACGTGCTCCATCGCCGCCGGAGCGACGATCGCTTCGCGTGCGTCGCGTTCGTCGAGCGCGCCGATCGGGCAGAAATTGAAGAGCCGCTCGGCGTACGACTTTGCCTCGCCCAAGCGCTGCAGAATCTGCGGTAGCCCGGTCGCGACGAAGAGCACCGGGAGCGAGAGCTGGTTGACGCGGTGCATCGCCATGATCACCGCCGCCAGTTCCGCTTCCGAAAGGTACTGCGCTTCGTCGACGGCGATCAGCACGGCGGTCTCCTGCGCGCGCGCCGCTTCGCCGATGCCGCAGAGCAGCGCGGTGAGGTCGAGCTGGAGGTCGCCGCTGTCGCCCAAGCCGCGCTCCGGCTCGACGCCGATGCTCGCGCTCAAGCCGTCGAAGCCGAGCCGAACGGTGAACGACTTGAAGACGCGCATCGCGCGTTTGGCAAGCTCGTTGACGCGCGCCGGCGTATCGAGCGAGAAGAGGATGCCTTGCATTTCGATCGCGAGCTTGTGCAAAAACGTGCGCTCGTCGTCGGCCTCGAGGTAGGCCACGATGTAGCCCCCGCGCTTCGCATCGGCGACGAACGTGTTGAGGAGAACCGTCTTGCCGACGCCGCGCAGCCCGTAAGGAATCACGCTCTGCTCGGCGCGCCCGTTCTTCACGCGAGCCAGCGTGCTGCGGAAGCTCTCGATCAGCGCTCCTCGCCCTACGAGCACCGCCGGCGGCGCGCCGGCGGTCGGCACGTAGGGATTCTTCTCCGGCTCCATCGCCGATAGTCTATCAGAGTCTAAGGGTAAGGCCATAGATTTGCGTAGACTCGCCGCCACCGGCCAGGGAGTGGACGCAAAACGGGGTGCAGAAGATGGCCTCCATGCGCTTGCTTTGCCTTCAAATCGCCCTGGGCGTGGCGCTGCTCGCCGCCGGGCTCCCCGCCGCCGCTCAAACCGCCGCCTCGTCGCCGGCCCCTGCGGCCTCGGCCGCGCCTGCAGCGCCGGCCGCGAATGCAGCGGCGATCGAACTGGGACGCAGCCGCATCGATGCGATGCTGCGCACCGGCCACGCCGATCCATCGTGGTTCGCAGCGAGTTTTCTCGCGCAGGTTTCGGCCGCACAGGTTGACGGGGTCATCGCGCAGATGATCCAGGCGCTCGGCGCCTATCAAAGCGTGGAATTCGGAACCGACAAGTTCGTCGCGCGCTTCGCCAAGGGCACCGACGACGTGCTCATTCACTTCGATGCCGACGGAAAGATCGACGGCCTGCTCTTCAGGCCGCCGGCGATCTCCACGTCGTCGCTCGAGGACGGGCTGCGAATGTTGCAGCAAACACCCGGCTCGGTCTCCTACGTCATCGTGCAAGAGGGTCGCTCGGAAAGAGCGGCCCTCAATCCTTCCCTGCCGCTTGCGGTCGGGTCCGCGTTCAAGCTCGCGGTGCTCGATGCGCTGCTCGATCAAATCGATGGAGGGGCGCGCCGTTGGAACGACGTCGTGCCGCTGTCTGCCAAATGGAAGACGCTCCCCTCGGGCGTGCTGCGCACCTGGCCGGCAGACACCCCGCTCACGTTGGCAACGTACGCCGCCGAAATGATCTCGATTAGCGACAATATGGCGGCCGACGCGCTGGTGCGCACCGTCGGCCAGCCGGCGCTGCGGAAGTACGCGATGGGCAACGAGCCGTTCCTCACGACGCGCGAGATGTTCGTGCTCAAGTCGTCGGAGGGCGCCGCGCTGAGCCGCGAATATCTCGCGGCGACCACGCCGGCGGCGCGCACCGCGGTGATCGCGCGCGCCGACGCAATGCCGCTTCCGAAGGTCGACCAACTGGATTCGCAGCCGATCACCCAGATCGAGTGGCACTACAGCGTGCGCCAGCTCTGCACGCTGATGCGGCGCGTTGCGAGCCTGCCGCTGATGTCGATCAATCCCGGCGTCGCCGATGCGGGCTCGTTCGCGCACGTTGCCTATAAGGGCGGCTCCGATACCGGCATCCTGAACCTCACCACGACGGTGACGACGCACCGCGGCACGACCCTCTGCTTCTCGGCCACCGTCAACAACGACGAGTCCGAGGTCAACGAAACGGCGTTCGAGGCCGACTACTCGGCAGTGCTGCGCGTACTTGCCGCGCTCTGACGAGCGGCGCAGGCAGCGGCTCGACGATGCCGTTGCGCAGAGCGCGGGAATCACGCGCTCGCAAGCGCGCAGCTTGATCATGGAGGGGCGCGTGCGGGTCGACGGCGCCGCAGCCGGCAAAGCCGGGCAAAGCGTTCCCTCCGGGGCGAAGGTCGAGATCGAGCGGCCGCGGCCGTTCGTGAGCCGGGGTGGCGAGAAACTCGATCGCGCGCTGAACGCCTTTGCCATCGATCCACGGGGCATGGAAGCGCTCGACGTCGGCGCGTCGACCGGCGGCTTTACCGATTGCCTGCTCCAGCGCGGGGCGTCGAGCGTGACGGCGCTCGACGTCGGCTACGGTCAGCTCGATTGGCGGCTGCGCAACGACCCGCGCGTTTGCGTGGTCGAACGCACGAACTTCCGGCTGCTTCCCAACGACGCGTTTCCCTCCGGCTTCGACCTCATTGCGATCGACGCGTCGTTCATCTCGCTGCGGACGATTCTGGAGCGCGCCGTCAAATATCTGCGCGGAAACGGCGTCGTCGTGGCGCTGGTCAAGCCGCAGTTCGAGGCGGGACGGCGGCGCGTGGGCTCGGGCGGCGTGGTGCGCCAGCCCGAGACGCACCGGGCGGTCCTGCGGGAGGTAAGCGAGGCGGCGCTCGGATTGGGTCTCGTGCCGGTAGCGCTGATCGCCTCACCGCTGCTGGGAGCGGCCGGCAACCGCGAGTTCTTTCTCGAGCTGCGGCGCGGCGGAATACCGGTTGACGACGCACGAATCGAGGAGGTGCTCGCCGAAACGCCGCAACCATGACGATGCTCGACATCGAAACGAAGGTCATCGCGCTCTTCGTCGACGTCGCGCGCGAGCACGCGCGCTCGATCGCCAGCCGCGTCCGCCAGGATTTTCTCACCGCCGGCTTCGACGTGGTTGACGCCTCGCCCGACGCACAGGCGTCGCTCCTGATCACGGTCGGGGGCGACGGCACCCTCCTGCGCGCCGCCCGGCTGGCCGTGCAGCGCGACCTCCCGCTGCTCGGCGTCAATACGGGGCGCCTCGGCTTTCTTACCGAGCTGGACGAGGACGACCCCCGCTTGGGCGACCTCCCCGCGCTCGTCGAGCGCGGCCTTTTCACCGACGAGCGCACCGCGCTCGAGGCAGAGTACGGCGACCGGCGCTTCTTCGCGCTCAACGACGTCGTCGTTCGCAAGGGCGAGGTGTCGCGCATCGTTCCCTTTGGATTGCGCGTCGACGATGGTGCCGCTACGCACATCGCGGCCGACGGCATCTGCGTCGCAACGCCGACCGGGTTGACCGCCTACTTTCTCTCGGCCGGCGGCTCGCTCATCGCTCCCACCGTCGACGCGTTCGGCGTGGTGCCGCTGCTGCCGCACACGCTCTTCTCGCGGCCGCTCATCGTGCCGACCGATTCCCGCATCGAGATCACGTCCGACGTCGAGAGCGCTCAGGCGCACCTCGAATGCGACGGCGAAGTGCTGGGCGAGGTCGCCCCCAACTCCAGCGTCTTCATTCGCCGCCACCCCAAGCGCGTGCGCTTCGCGCGCACCACGCCGCTGCACTTTCTCGAGCGCCTCGAAGATAAGATGTTGTGGGGCGTTTCCATCAAGGACCCTCGGCGGTAAGGAGAGCGGGCCGATGCTGAGCCGCTTGGAGATCGAGAACTACGGTCTGATCGCGGCCGCGGCCGTCGAGTTCGCGCCGGGCGCTACGATTTTCACCGGAGAGACCGGATCCGGCAAGACGATGCTGCTCGGCGCGCTGGATTTTGCGCTGGGTGCGCGCGCCGGCGCCGACGTCGTCGGCCGCGCCGCGCGCCGGGCCGCAGTGAGCATCACCTTCGAACCCGACGAAACGCTGCGTGCGCGCCTCGAGGCCGACGGATTCGCGCTCGATCCCGGCGAGGAGGCCAGCATCGCGCGCGAGGTGACGGATGGCGGGCGCTCCAGCGTGCGCGTGAACGGGCGGTCCTCGACCGCCGGGTACGTGCGCGAGATCGGCGTGGCGATCGCGGAGATCGTCGGCCAGCACGAAGCTCAGCGGCTGCTCGCGGCCGCCTACCATCTCGAACTACTCGATCGCTTCGCGGGCGAGCCGGCGTTGCGTCTGCGCGAAGCTGCCGGCGCCGCATACGCGAGCGCGCAGGCTGCAGCGGCGGAGTACGAACGGCTCACGAGCGAGGAGCGCGATGCGCGCGGCCGCTACGACGAAGCGCTCTTCGTCGCACGCGAGATCGAAGAGGCGCGCCTCGATGCCGGCGAAATTGCGCGGCTGCGCGAACGGCGTGCGTTTCTCGATAATGTGGAGCGCATCGCGACCGCGCTGGCCGGCGCGCGCGAAGGGCTCGCGAACGACGACGGCGGCGCCGCGCCGGCGCTGGGCGTCGCCGCCGCCGCGCTTGCGGGCGTCGGCGCTTTCGGCGAGGAGCTGCGCGAGATGGCGCAGCGCGCCGCCGTGCTGCAGAGCGACGCCGGAGAACTCGCCGGCGACGTCGCGCGCGCGCTGGAGGCGGCCGAGTACGATCCCGCCGAGCTCGAAAGCATCAACGCGCGGCTGGCGGCGGTCGAGCGTCTGCAGCGCCGCTACGGTGACGAGATCGAAGATATCCTCGAACGCGCGGCGCGCGCACGCCGCACGATCGACGAGTTCGAGAACCGCGACGCGTTATTGGAGCGCGTCCGCTTGCAAGCCGATGCGGCAAACGCCGAGCTGCAGCGCGCCGCGGCATTGCTGAGCAAGGCGCGTCGTAAGGCCGCCGCGACGTTGGCAAAGCGCGTGCTCGCGGAGCTTGGCGAGATCGCACTGGGCTCGGGGCGGTTCGACGTAGCGGTTCGACCCGCTGGAGGACGCCGGCGCGCTCGGCGCCGATCGCGTGGAGTTTCTCTTTGCCGCCAATGCGGGCGAAAGCGCGCGGCCGATCGCGCGCGTCGCTTCGGGCGGCGAGTTGTCGCGCGTGCTGCTCGCACTGGTCGTCGCGCTGGCGCAGGCGCGCGACGCGCGAGAAGCGCTGATCTTCGACGAGATCGACGCCGGCATCGGCGGCGCGACGGCGACCGCCGTCGGCGAGCGTCTCGCGAAGCTCGCAGACAGCGGGCAAGTGATCTGCGTGACGCACCTCGCGCAGATCGCCACGGCTGCGCAGCGGCACTACGTTCTCGAGAAAAGCGAACGCCAGGGCGAGACGACGATAAGCGTGCGCGAGCTAAGCGGCCCCAAGGAGCGTGAAGCCGAGATCGCGCGCATGCTCTCCGGCGAAACGCACGACGTCGCGCTGCGCCACGCCCGCGCCCTGCTGGTGCGCGCAAGGGGCTAGTTACGGGATCTGGTGGACTTTTAGGACGTTGGTGCCGCCGGAGCCCACCGGCATGCCGGTGGTGAAGGCGACGAGATCGCCCGAGCCGACCAAACCCGCGGCGACCATGTGGCGTTCGGTCATGTAGAGCAATACGTCGATCGACGAGTATGTGTCGATCAGCAGCGATTCGGTGCCCCACAGCAGCGCGAGGCGCCGCGCAACGCGTTCGTCGGGCGTGAGCGCGACGATTCGTGCCTGCGGCCGGAAAGCGGCGAGATGGTGCGCGGTGTTTCCGGTGGTCGTGCCGGTCACGATGTAGGTGATCTTCAGCTCCGCGCTGGCCCGCGTGGCAGCTTCGGCGATCGACGAAGCGATCGTCGGCGCGAAGTTCTCGAGCCGCCGGTCGCGCAGCGCCGCGTGCGGGTAGTGCCGTTCGATCTCGCGCGCGATCTCGGCCATCGTGCGCACCGCCTCCGAGGGGTAGGCGCCCAGCGCGGTCTCGCCCGAGAGCATCACCGCGTCGGTTCCGTCGAGGATCGCGTTGGCGACGTCGGTCGACCTCGGCGCGCGTCGGCCGCGCGGCGGCGATCATCGACTCCAGCATCTGCGTCGCGGTGACCACGGGCTTGCTCGCGCGGTTGCACTTCGCGATGATCTCTTTTTGAATGTGCGGTACGGTCTCGATCGGCACCTCGATGCCGAGATCGCCGCGCGCGACCATGATGCCGTCGGCGGCCTCGATGATCGAATCCAGCTCGGTGAGCGCCTCGTGCTTCTCGATCTTGGCGATCACGGGAACGCGCTGTCCGCGCTGCGCGATGAAGTCCTTCACGCGCGTCACGTCGGCGACGGAGCGCACGAACGAGATCGCCACGTAGTCGACGCCGTGCTCGAGCCCGAAGGCGAGATACTCGAGGTCGCGCTCCGTCACCGATGGGATGTTGAGTATGCCGTCGCAATAGGTGATGCCCTGCGCGGAACGCAGATCGCCGCCCACCTCGACGGTGGTCTCGATGTCGTCGGTACTCTTGCCGGTCACGCGCAGCGCGATCTGACCGTCTTGCAAGTAGATGCGTTTCCCCACCTCGACGTCGGTCGGAAGCGCGCGGTAGCTCGTGCTCACTCGCTCGCGCGTACCGTGTACGGGCTCCGCGGTGATGATCAGCCGGTCACCCCGTTCGAGTCGTATGCTGCGGACGTCGCCGGCGTGCGGGCCGGTGCGCACCTTGGGCCCGGGCAGGTCCTGGAGGACGGCCGTGTGGATGCCCAGCTCGGCCGAGATCTCGCGCGCGGCGCGGATCACCGCGGCGTGCTCCTCCGGCGTGCCGTGCGAAAAGTTGAGGCGCAGCACGTTGGCGCCCGAGAGAAAGAGCGAACGAAGAATTGCGGGCTCTCGCGACGCCGGTCCGACGGTCGCGACGATCTTCGTGCGTTTATGAGGTATGATTGCCATGAGACCTGCGAGGCTTGTGCGCCGCGACCGGCAGGCTCCTGCGCCGCGTTAAGCGCACTTAAGCCGTCGTCGTGAAGTTCAGGCGCGATCCGCGCGACCGCCGCTATCCCGAGCGGCTAGCGGGAAGCTTCCTCGTCTCGTTGTTCTTGCACGCGTTGCTTGCGGCGTTGCTCTTCACCGTGCTGGTCAGCTCCTCAGAGCAAGGAGCGAACGAGAACGTGCGGGGCGGCGAGGTCATCACGCTGTCGCGCACCTCTCCGGTCTCGGTCGCGAACGCGCCGGTTTCGGCCCAAGCGGTTCCTCCCGCACCTCACGTCGAGCGGATCGCGCCGGTACGTCACGCGCCGTTGATCGCGCCGCAAGCGCAGCGCCTGCCGGCAAACCGTCACGAGCTTGCGGTTGCGGCGCCGAGCGCGCCGCCGAATCCCCGTCCGATTCCGCAGACGACGCCGCAACCCAATCCGCAGCCGACGCAGAACATCTTCGAGACGCAGCCCGGGAACGAGCTGCCCGCCGCGCCGGTCAGCGTTCCGACGATCGGTCCGGTCGCCGTCTCGGTGAAGGCGCCGCCGACGTCGGCGCCCTCACCCGCGCCGTCGGCGGCGCCGGTCGCGCGGGCCTCGCCGCGCCCGCCGATGCCGAGCGCCCGTCCTAGCGTCAAGCCGGCGACGCCAGCCCCGCAGCTGCCCAAGGCCTCGCCCAGTCCCGCGGCGCTCGCGCGTGCCAGCAGCGCGCCGGTTACCGGCGTGCCCAATCCAAGCCCGACCAGCACGACTGCGGTCGCGCGGACACCGGGAACGGCCCCCAAGCCAGCCCCGAGCGGTGGCGCCTCGCCGGGACCGCGCGAGGGCAGCGGCCCGAAGAGCCAGGAGGCCGCGCCACGCCCGGTCGTCGTGCGACCGCTGCCTTCGCCAAGCGTTGCACCGACACACGCGCCGAAGAGATCGAGCGCACCGAACATCAACGCCAAGCTGAACGCCATGCTGCCGAACAACCCCGTGAATCCCACCACCGGACACTACATGCCGAGTTACTCGCTGCGCGGACGACTCGAACCCACGCCGCCGCCCGAAGTCTTGGCCAAGACGAAGTACATCTACGAGGTGAAGGGCACCGGAAACGAGGCTCGCGTGAGGATGTGGGTAACGGCGACGCGCAAAGAAGGGCCGACGACGATCTGCACGGGCTGGCTCGTGCGCTATCCCGAACCGATCACCGGCGGCTACGCCGAGCAGGCTGGCCCCGACTCGAGCGTCGTGCATAGCGACCTTCATGGCGGTTCCGCCAACGGCGCGCAGGTCACGATCGGCGGCGGCGGCGGATCGCACGAACCGCTCTCTCCGTTCGCCGCCGGCATTGCGCCGATCGTCGACGGGATCGTCTCGCAGCCGTGCAGCGGCCGGCTGTTGGTGCCCTACGCACCGTCGCCCGCTTCGTCGCCATGATCGCGGCGCTTTCCCGCTTGCGTTCCGACATTAGTCGCATTACAATTCCCTACAGTGCCGGAAAGGCCGGCACGTTTTGTCGGTACGAAGGAGGGCGGTTGGAACCGCAAAATCCGCCGGGCTACCGAGCCCGCGAAGTACGCGCCGACTAACGGGCGCCTTGAGCGCGCCCACGGTGGCCGGACGATTCTCCGGCGGCGCGCCAGTCGCAAACACTGGATGACAGAGCGAGGGGCCGCGCCCACGTGGGGTTGCGGCCCGTCGCTGTTTTCGGTATCCTGAACTTTGGATTCCAATAGGAGCGTGGGTTCGTCCCGCGCTTCGCTGCTTCAAGAGAGCACATGAGGGCGGAAATTGCAACGGCGTTCGAGCGCGAACTCGACGCCATCACGCACGACAAGTCCTTCGACTCGGTGGAAATCGTCGCGCACCACGCGCGCGTCGCGCGAGGCGCTACGGAACTGAGCGTCACGATCGACGCGCCGGGCGGGGTCGATCTTGCACTGTGCGAACGTCTCGCCGCCCGCATCAATGCCGATCTGGCCGGCATCGAGGCGCCGTACAGCTTGGTCGTGGAGTCGGCGGGGCTCGACCGGCCGCTGGTTCGGCCGGCGGATTACGAGCGGTTTGCCGGCGAGCACGCGCGCATCGTCACGTCACTCACCGTCAACGGCGGCAAGACCCACCGCGGCGTACTGCGCGGCCTGCGCGGCGAGGCGGTCGTTATGGAGACCGACCACGGGGAGCTGCTGCTGCCGATGGCTACGATCAAATCGGCGAATCTGGAATACGACGTACGGCTCGATTTGCAACGCGACAAACAACAACGGAAACAACCACATGGCAACGATAGATCAAACCGGAACTGAAGACAAACTCATCGACGTTCTCCATTATCATCGCGCGAGAACGGAACATCTCGTTCGAGATGCTGCTCGAGGCGCTGGAAGCGGCGTTGCTGACGGCATACAAGCGCCACTTCGGAAGCGAATCGAACGCGATCGTCATCGTCGATCGGCAGAGCGGCGCGTATCGCGTGTTTCACCGCCGCAACGTCGTCGAGAGGTCGAGGATCCGAAGCTTGAGATCTCCGTGAAGGAGGCGCGGCGAGCCGTATCAAGTCGGCGATTTCTTCGACGAAGAGGTGACGCCGAAAGATTTCGGACGCATCGCCGCGCAGACGGCCAAGCAAGTCATCGTTCAGCGCATCCGTGAGGCCGAGCGCGACACGGTCTACAACAAGTACGTCCGCAAGCTCAACGACCTCGTCACCGGGACGGTGCAGCGCTACGAGCAGCGCAATATGTTCGTGACGCTCGAAGGCCGCGACGAAGCGGTGATGTATCTCGACGAGCAAGTTCCCGGCGAAGCCTATCGCATCAACGATTTCATTCGCGCGTACGTGCTCGACGTGAAGAAGTCGCCGAAGGGTCCGCAAGTGATCCTCTCGCGCGCCGCCGAGGGGTTGGTGCAGCGTCTGCTCGAGCTGGAGGTTCCCGAGATCGCCGACGGCACCGTCGAGATCATGGCGATCGCGCGCGATCCCGGCGGCCGTTCGAAGGTCGCGGTGAAGAGCAACCGTGCGGAGGTCGACCCGATCGGCGCCTGCTTGGGTCCGAAGTCGAGCCGCATCGCGAACGTTACCGACAATCTGCGCGGCGAGAAGGTCGACATCATCGCGTACGACCCCGTTCCCGCAACGTTCATCATGAACGGCGCTGGCGCCGGCGAAAGTGATCGGCGTCGAACTCTTCGAGGACGACGGCGTCGCGCTGGTGATCGTTCCCGATTACCAGCTGTCGCTGGCGATCGGGCGCGACGGACAGAACGTGCGTCTCGCGGCGCGGCTGACCGGCTGGCGCCTCGACATCGCGAGCGAAAGCGAATCGGCCACGGCGCGCGAGCGATACCTCGTCGAGCGCGCCGAGCGGGCAAGCGCCGGACGGGCGCCGCCGAGGCACCCGAGGCGGCCGCAGCGTCGGAGGCGAACGGCGAGGAGATCGATGCCGAGCTGATCCGCAAGCTCGAGGAGTTCCGGCGCGAGCGGCTTGGGCGACGACAGCCAGGCTGAGCCCGGTTCGCAGCTGCGTGGGCTGCCGCGCAGCGCTTCGCGCAGCGCGAGCTGTTTCGTTTCGTGCGGACGGCGCGAAGGCTGGCGTCCCGACGCGCGCGGAGCGGCGGCAAGCAGCCCGGGCGCGGCGCCTATCTCTGCTCGGCCCGGTGCGTCGAGCGGGCCGCGAAAGAACAAACGCTATCCGGGGCTTGGCGCTGCGGCGGCCGAATATGGTTTAATAAGAGAGCTCGTGCAGCACGATGATGAACAGTAGATGATACGTGGCGACCGTGCCCTCCGATGAGGGCGCACCTTTGATTACCTAGCGGAGCCAGGCCATCGGTTGGGGCTCCGCGCACTCCAACTGATGGGACTCGAGCGCCTGCGCTCGAGAGGGAACTTGGCCGGAAAAGTACGGATATTCGAGCTCGCCAAAGAGGTCGGGCTCACCTCGAAAGAGCTGACGACGCTCTTCAACGAGCGGTTGGGCGGCGTCTTCGAGGCGAAAAACCAGCTCAGCGTCGTCCCGGACCAGATCGCCGATCTGGTGCGCAGCGTGCTGCTCAAGCCGGCGGCGAAGCCGCTCGGCCGCCCCCGCCGCACCGCGGCAACCGCGCCGCCGCCGCGGCGCCCAAGCCGGCGCCGGCCAAGGCGCGCCCGCCGCCGGCCCCGAACGCCGCAGACTGCCGTCCGCCACCGGTTGCGCCGGCTCGAAGCCCGTCGCTGCCAGCGCGCGCCCCGCGCCGCGCCCGGCCGCGGCGCCCGCGCCCCCAGACGGTCGCCCGGCGATCTCCCAAGCGCCGCCGGCTGCCGCCGCGCCGGCGCCTCCTGCGCCTCTCCGCCACACGCCCCGCCGCGGCTCACGAACCGATCCCGCAGCTTCGGCCGGTGCCCGCGGGCCAGCCGTCGGTCGTCAAGCGCCAGCCGCCCGCCGCCGACGACGCGGCTTCGGCCTCGCCCGGGCCGCAGACCGGCCTACCCGGCCGTCCCGGCGTCGCGCCGCGCCCCGGCGAAGTCATGCCCGGACAGGGGGGCAAGGGCGCTCCGCCGCCGCCGCGCGGCGCCGGCTCCGCCCGTCCGCTGCCGCCGCCGCGCCGGCCGAGCGGCAACGGGCCGTTCCGGCCGATGGCGCCCGGCGCGCGCCCGGCGCCCGGCCGCCCGGTGCGGCTCCTGCGACCGAGGCGCCCGCGCCGTCGACGCGGCGCGCGTCCCGGCGACCGCGCGCGCACGCACGAGGACAAGGCGGCCGCGAAAAAAGATCGCGAGAAGGAGCTGCTGCTCGAAAAAGAGCGGCAGCGTAAGAAGAAGGGCGAGCCCGCCGCGGCCGCGCCGGCGCGCGCGCTCGAAACGATCGAGATTCCCGATCTGCTCACCGTGCAAGAACTGGCGACCTCGATGATCGTGCCGGTCAAAGACGTGATCACCGAGCTGATCAAGATCGGCACGATGGCGACGATCAATCAGAACATCTCGAGCGACGTCGCGACGCAGGTCGCCAAGCGTTCGGTTTCAATGCGGTCGTCAAGGAGGCCGGCGAAGAAGTCACCGTCGAGCAAGAAGAGGACAAGCCCGAGATGATGACGGCCGCGTCCGCCGGTCGTCACCGTGCTCGGTCACGTCGACCACGGCAAGACGTCGCTGCTCGACAAGATTCGCCAAGCCAACGTTGCCGGCGGCGAAGCCGGCGGCATCACGCAGAAGATCGGCGCGTACACCGTCGAGCGCAACGATCGCAAGATCACGTTCGTCGACACGCCCGGTCACGAAGCGTTTACCGCGATGCGCGCGCGCGGCGCAAAGGTCACCGACGTCGCGATTCTCGGTCGTGGCCGCCGACGACGGCGTCATGCCGCAAACGAAGGAGGCGATCGCGCACGTCAAGGCGGCGAACGTTCCGATCGTCGTCGCGATCAACAAGATGGACAAGCCCGACGCGCAGCCCGATCGCGTCAAGCAGCAGCTCGCCGAGCAGGGACTGCAGCCGGTCGACTGGGGCGGCACCGTCGAAATGGTGCCGGTCTCCGCGAAGACCGGCGACGGCATCGAACGGCTGCTCGATACGGTGCTGCTCGAAGCCGACATTCGCGAGCTGCGCGCGAACAAGAACCGCCGCGCGACCGGCGTCGTGATCGAATCGGCGCTGCACCGCGGTCGCGGT
Organism: Vulcanimicrobiota bacterium; assembly: GCA_963844705.1. Lineage (GTDB taxonomy): Bacteria > Vulcanimicrobiota > Vulcanimicrobiia > Vulcanimicrobiales > Vulcanimicrobiaceae > Cybelea. Next base: position 564,043 of record CAWJPI010000002.1, read on the forward strand.
GCGGTCGCGACGGTGCTCGTGCAGAACGGAACGCTGCGCGTCGGCGACATCGTCGTTGCCGGCGGCACGTTCGGCAAAGTGCGCGCGCTCATCGACGACAAGGGCAAACAAGTCAAGAAGGCCGGACCATCGATTCCGGTCGAGGTCATGGGTCTTTCCGACGTACCCGGCCGCCGGCGACACGCTCAGCGTCGTCAGCGACGAACGCGTCGCGCGCGAGACCGCCGAGAAGCGCGCGACGCGCCGGCGCGACGTGCGCATGGCGGCGACCGGATCGCAGCGCGTCTCGCTCGAGACGTTCATGTCGATGCCGGCCGAGGGCAAGAAGGTGCTCAACCTGATCATCAAAGCCGACGGTCAGGGTTCGCTCGAAGCGTTGCGCGCGCGCATGGAGTCGCTCTCGACCGACGACGTCGAGATTCGCGTCATTCACGGCGGCGTCGGCGCGATTTCGCCCAACGACGTCAATCTCGCGAGCGCGTCGAACGCCGTGCTGATCGGTTTCAACATCCGGCCCGACGAAACGGCGCGCCGGCTGGCGGAGAACGAAGGCGTCGATCTGCGCTTCTATCAGGTCATCTACGAGATCGAAGACGATCTCAAGAAGGCGATGCGCGGCATGCTCTCGCCGGTCGAGCGCGAGGTCGTGCTCGGACGCGCCGAGGTTCGCCAGGTCTTCAAGGTCAGCCGCGTCGGAACGATCGTCGGCTGCTACGTCACGAGCGGCAAGATCACGCGCAACGCGAAGGCGCGCGTCATTCGCGACTCGGCGGTCGTCTTCGACGGCGAGATCGAGAGCCTGCGCCGCTTCAAAGACGACGTGCGCGAAGTCGCCGAAGGCTTCGAATGCGGCATTCAGATCGCGAAGTTCCAGGACCTCAAAGAGGGCGACGTCATCGAAGCCTACGCGCTCGAGCAGGTCGCAGCGGAGCTGGTACGCGCATGAAGGCACAGCGCATCGCCAAGATCGACCACGAGATTCAGCGCATCCTCGGCACGCTGATCTCGCAGGAGCTGCAGGATCCGCGACTGGCGTTCGTGACGGTAACGCGCGCCGAAGTCAGCGACGATCTGCGCCACTGCAAGGTGTTCGTTTCGGTGATCGGCGACCGGCATCAGGCCCGGCAGTCGCTCGACGCGCTCAAGCACGCTGGGCGCTTCTTGCGCGGCGAGCTGGGGCGCAAGATCGATCTGCGCCACACGCCCGAGCTGGTTTTCGTCGAAGATCGTTCGGCCGAGCGCGCGATCGCGCTGGCCAAGACGCTGCGCGAGCGCGCACTCGGCGCCGGAGGAGAGCGAATGATCGAGAGCACGCCACGCGTGGCGACGGTCGAGGAGGTCGTCGCGGAGCTGCGCGCGCCGCAACGCGTTCGTGATGGTGAGCCACGTGAAGCCCGACGGCGACACGCTGGGTGCGGGACTCGCGCTGGGCATCGCGCTCAAACGGCTCGGCAAGCGCGTCGCGTATTCCAGCAGGACGGCGTTCCGCGCAACCTGCGTTTCCTGCCCGACGCCGATCTCGTCGACGCCGAGCTTGCCGCCGGATCTGCCGCCGACGACGCTCTTCGTGTTCTGCGACATGAGCGACTGGCGCCGCGCCGGCGAGAAGCTGCCGCCGGTCGAGCGCGAGAACATGCTCGACATCGACCATCATCTCGGGCAACTCGCTCTTCGGCAAGCTCAACTTCGTGCTCGAGAACGAGTGCTCGACGGGCAGCGTGGTGATGCAATTCTGCGCGAGCTCGGCGTCGCCGATCGACGGCCGCATCGCGACCTGCATCCTCGCGGCGATCATGACCGATACCGGCGGCTTCATGCACTCGAATACGACGCCCGAGGTGCTCGAGCTCGCGGCGCGAGCTGATGCGCTCGGCGCCGACAAGGAAGAGATCACCGAGCGAGATCTTCTTGCGCAAGCGCGTTGCCGCGACGAAACTGTTCGGCCGGCATCATCGACGCGATGCGTTCGAGCACGACGGGCGCTACTGTTACTCGTACGTCGACGATGCGATGCTCGCGCAGACCGGCGCGGACGGCGAAGACACCGAGGACATGGTCAACATGCTGCTCGGACAAGAAGGCGTCGAAGTCGCGGCGCTCTTCAAGGCGATCGAAGGCGAGATTCGCGTCAGCCTGCGTTCGAGCGGACGCCTCAACGTGCAGGCCGCGGCGCGGACGGCTCGGCGGCGGCGGTCATTTCCGCGCCTCCGGCCTGACCTACCACGGGACGCTGCAGGAGGCGTTCGCGGGCGTCGAAGCGGCGCTGGTCGCCGAGGGTCTCTGACGACGCGTCCGCGCAACGCGTGATCGGCTTCGTCAACGTTTTCAAGACCGCGGGGCCGACCTCGGCGCGCGTCGTTGTCGCGCGTGCGCCGCATCTACGCGATCTACGGCGGCGACCGTCGCCTCGCAGCCGGCCATCTCGGAACGCTCGATCCCGGCGGCGCGGGCGTGCTTCCCGTGGCGATCGGCAAGGCGACGCGGCTCATTCCTCTGCTCGAAGATCAGCGCAAGGGCTATGCGTTCACACTCATGCTCGGCCGCTCGACGACGACGCAGGACGCGAGGGCGAAACCGTCAAGAGGCGTCGGTTCCGCCCGAGTGGCCGCGCCTGCTGCACGAAGCGCTGCCGCGTTTCGTCGGCAGGATCTCGCAGATGCCGCCGATGTTCTCGGCGGCGCACCACGGCGGACGCCGCCTCTACGAGCTGGCGCGTGAGGGCAAGACCGTCGAGCGCAAGGCGCGCACGATCACGATCTACGGTCTGACGCTGCTCGGCGTCGAGACGGCCGCTGCGACGGGTTCCGGACGGGCGATCGCGCGCATGCGCGTCGCTTGCAGCGAAGGCACCTACGTGCGCACGCTCTGCCACGATCTCGGGGCGGCGATCGGCGTGCCGGCGCATATGGGCGCG
>CAWJPI010000003.1:0-614755 GCA_963844705.1 Vulcanimicrobiota bacterium
CGAGCTTCCGTCGCTCGACGGGATGGTGCTCGTCTTCGACTGCGAGACCGTCGAGCACGGCCTAACGTTCGGGGCGCTTGAGATCACGACGCCGAAGGCTGAAGACCGCGCTGTTTTCTACCGCGACGACCTCCCCGCGACGGACCCGGAAGGCTACGAACAGCTTAAGGAGATATGCCGCGCGCTCAATGTACGGCTCGTGAACCGCGAATGGTTCTCTCAAAACGCGATATGGCCGGCGCCACAAATACGGTTGGACGATCGCGGGATTCAATATCGCCTACGACCTCTCGCGCATTGCTGTTTCGGTCGAGCCGGCGACGAAGACAGCTCGCCTAGGGGCGCGGTTCTGCAACGGCTTTGCCTTCAAGAAGGGCCTCGTCGGCACCAAAAGGACGTGCCGCCCCCGGTCTTCTGCCGCATCAAGCGCGACGACCGGCATCATGTTCGGTTCGACATGAAGCGCGCGGTCGTGCTTGACCTGGCAACTGCGGCCTTCGCCAATACCGACCGGAACCAGTCGCTCGAAAGTGCGTGCCATGCATTCAACTTGCCGCTTGAGGAACGCCCAGGAGTGCATAGCGGCGAGATTACACGCGAGAACGTCGGGGGCTGTTTGTATGACGTAGCCAAGACGTCCGAACTCCTGTGGGCGATCGACGCCGAGCATCGCCGGCATCCGACCGAGCTGCATCTCTCGCGCGCACAGTCCGGCGCTTCGATCGCGAAGGCCTACCTCGATGCGCTCGGCGTTCGCCCGCGGTTGGAGATTCAGCCGAATTCCCTAAAGAGTCCCTTGGCTACGCGGCGCAGGCGTACTATGGCGGGCGCGTCGAGGCACGCATCGTCAAGACGCAATTTCCGTGCCTCTATCTCGACTTTCTCTCGATGTATCCGACCGTCTTCGCATTGCTCGGCCTCTGGTTCAAGCACGTTATCCCCGCAACGCTCGAAGTCGAAGAGATTTCTCCAGCACAGATAGCGGCGCTACTGAACGGCTGCGCGCGAACCCCGAGAGTCTCTTCGACCCTGCAACGTGGAACGTGCTCGACTTCTTCGCGCTCGTCGAGCCGCACGGCGCCGACCTTCCGGCGCGCGCAGTTATTCCGCGCCTCGGCCTGTCGCGTCGTGACCGAATCGCAAGGGAGGCCGCCTATCGCTACGAAGAAACCTTCGCGGCGCAAGCACCGTTTTGGAGCGCCTTGGACAAGTACGGCGGGAAAGTCGTGCCGGATATGGTCTTTGACGCAAGGCGCAAGCGCTGGAAGGCCGCGGGCGAATTCGACGACATACCGCGCGGGCTGTTGCGCCGCAATCCCAAGCGCCCGGCGCATGGTCAAGCCTTCGGCAATATCGACGAGATAACGCAAAGCATTCGCGACGCGATGAGCGCCCCGGACCTCACGACGAGCGACGTGCTGGACTTCTTTGCGACGCACCGACGCCCGACGATCGCCGACGCGCGCCGTGACGTTCGCGCTGAAATGCTACCCGATGACGAGCAGCGGGCGGCGAATGCCGTCGTCACGATCGGGCGGGTGGAGTCGGAGGGGGCGCTACGGTATGCCGGGCCGGACCTCACGGCGGCCGCGATGGCGGTGGCGAGCCTCGCATCGTTCGGGCTTGGCGATTGCGACCGCACGGTACGCAAGAAACGCTGCAACGGCTCGCCCTGCGCGGCGCCGACGCCTTCGAACCCGAGCGCGAGGACCTCTTCGCGCGGTTCGTCGAGCTGCGCCGCCGCAAGAGCAATGACGCGCTCGACGACGAGCGCCGATCGACGGGGTACAAGGTCCGCGAATTCCGGTGCCTACGGCGTATTCGCCGAGACCAATCCGATCGACGTAGACACAGGCGAAGCTAGGCGCAAACCGCGCCGCGTCACCGTCTACGCTGCGACGAGTCGAAAGCGAGGTCGATCGACCGGAGCGGCCGGGGCGCTCTCTCTTTCCAACCGCCTCGCTCGTCACGGCCGGCGCGCGCCTCATGCTGGCACTCGCGCAGCATTACGTCGAGCAGGCCGGCGGCGAGGTCGCCGATTGCGATACGGACGGTGCCGCGGTCGTCGCGACGAAGGATGGCGGCCTCGTGCCGTGCGAGGGCGGCCCGTATCGGCTTGCAAACGAAACGCGCGCGATGCGGGCGCTTTCCTGGGCGCAAGTTGACGCGATACGTGAGCGATTTACGGTGCTCAACCCGTACGATCGCGAGGCGGTGGCCGGCACAATTCTCAGCTGGAAGACGAAAACTTCACCGACGACCGCCGCGAGGTGCGATGCCAGCTTTACTGCTACGCGGTCTCCGAAAAGCTCTATGCGCTCTTCACGCTCGATACGCGAGGCGAGCCCGTTATCCGCAAGTATTCCTCGCACGGCCTTGGGCAGTACCGGTCAGCGATTCCCGGCGATCGCCACGGCTGGATTATCGACGCCTGGACGCGCGAGATTCGCGCGGCGCTGGGCCGGCCCGCGCAACCGTTCGCTTGGGAGCAGTACCCGGCAATCTCGCAGCTTACGCTGACGACGTGGAACGTCTTCGAGCCGTACCGCGAGAACGAGCGGCTCCGCCCTTTTGATTTCCTCGCGGTCGGTATCGTCAACAGAAGCGCAATCGACCTCGCGATCGAGCAGATCGAAGGGCTAGAGCGGTGCTGCGAGGAGCCGCGCCCAACATGCGCACTGTTCGCGGACCTCGCACAATGGCGCGAGCAAGATTGGCGGTGCCTCCGCTGCGGCGCGTCGTGGGACTTCGAGCTACGCCCGCGGCTTAAGACGTATGCGAGTCTCATCCGCTCGACGTTGCAGGGAGCGGAGCGCAAACGTCTCGGGGCGCATGGAACCGTTCCGACGCGTCAGACGAGCGGGTTGCTTATCGCGCGCCCGGTGCGGGTCGAGCATATAACACCGATCGGCAAAGAGGTCATCGTTGACCCGACCGATACGGACGAAGGGCTTACCGCGGAAATGCTTGGTGCGACAGAGGTCTTGGAATACCACTACCAAGGAGAGCGGCTCGATGCGCTGCGCGTCCAAATAACGGAGACACCCGAAAGTCTAGCGGCGATCGCGCGCGAAGCCAAAATCGACCGCCGGACGCTCCAGAGGTTTGTTAATCAAGGGGTGACCCTTCACAAGCCAACGATCGACATGCTCGAAGATAAGCGCTTCCCCGTTGTCGTCGAACCGATAGGTTCCGAAAGGCAGCCGCGCAGCGATTCCTTAAAGCTACGGCGCGCCGTCACCGGTCTATCGCTCGCGACCTGCTCTCGTTAGCGCGCTGGCGCCCGCGTACCGCATCCACGCCATTGGGGATGCGCTGCTCGCGCTCGTCCGAGGCAGATAAACGGTAGCTCATGCCTCCCGACGGGGCAAGAAGAGGATGCGCGCGGCTTGACGAAGCTCCTCCAGACCGGGGCTTGGTGCCTCGTTAAACGCCCTACTTCGTGCCCGATAAATGGCCTGATAGATAGATTGAGGAATAAATGACCTGAGCGTCATTTGAGGAGCTTTAGATCATGATCGTTCAACCAAGATTTGTACACCTGTACATCGCCTGTTGCTTTATCTTAGCAGCGTGCTCGCAAGCCGCAAGCCCTCTGCCTTACGAGTATGTTGCTAACACGCTCGCAGAGCGCGACGCTGGATCGGGGAGCTATAAAGTGCTCCACGACTTGGGAAGGGCTCCGATGGCCAAGAACCTCAGGCCGACCTATTAGTCCTGAAGGGTATAATCTACGGCACGACCGCTGGCGGCGGTAAGTACGGCCGCGGGACAGTCTTCAGTACTACGCCGAGCGGTAAGCTGAAAGGGGCTGTACAGCTTCAATAACTCGGACGGCAGCGCCCCTCGCGGCGGCTTTGTCGATCTGAAGGGCACGCTCGATGGCACGACGGCGGGCGGACCTGGAAGCGGTTACTATGGGAGCGTTTTTAGCATTACAACGAGTGGTAGCGAGAACGTGATGTATGGCTTTAAAAGGTACGCCCGATGGTGAGTACCCTCAAGCGACCTTGGTGGACGTGAACGGCACGCTCTACGGCACGACCCAGGGCGGCGGTACGAACCTGTACGGAACCGTTTTCAGCATCACGACGAGCGGCAGCGAGAACGTATTATACAGCTTCAAAGGCGGGAAAGATGGCGCTTTCCCGTGGGGAGGCTTAGCCTACGTCAGCGGAACGCTCTACGGCGTGACCTCGCAAGGGGGTACTACTCATGCGGCTGCGGAACTGTTTTCAGTATAACGACGAGCGGTAAGGAGAAGGTGCTCTATAGATTCGGCGCCGAGCCGGACGGCGCAGACCCCCAAGCGACCTTAGTCAACGTGAAAGGCACGCTCTATGGCACGACGGAGTACGGCGGTAAGATTGGTTATGGAACTATTTTCAGCGTGAGCACGGCGGGCTCGGAGCACGCGCTGTACAGCTTCAGGGGCTACGGCGACGGCTACCGTCCGACTGCTGATCTTATTGACGTGAAAGGCACGCTCTACGGAACGACAATTGCGGGGGGCAAATACAATGAGTCCTACGGCGGCGACGGAACTGTTTTCAGCGTCACGACGAGCGGGGCGGAGAAGGTGCTGCACAGCTTCGGTCAGGGTAAGGATGGCATATCCCCCTACGCTGGCTTGGTCAACCTGAATGGATCGATCTACCGGCACTACGGAAGTCGGCGGCAAGTACGCGCACGGCGGCTCGCCCCCAGACGATGGCGGGACTATCTTTGCGCTGACCCCCTAGGAACCGTCCATCGTGGCCTAACTCGGCGGCCGCATACGTACCGCTCGCCCATGCATCCCGCCCCGACGCCAAAAACCATACGCCATATAGCTTTTTCAACGTTGCCGGGTTTTTGCAAACGCGGATGCAAAGCGCGCGGGGTGAGCGAGCCGCGACGCGCGCTACGAAAAGTCCTTATTTTAAAGGCTTTTTTCGATGGCCCTCGATCGGCGCGACGGAGGCTAGGGGGGCGCCGTTTTGACCCCTTCCTCTATGCCCACTACGCTGCTGCCCCGTGGCAGCGTTTGTATTTCTTTCCGCTGCCGCAGGGGCATAGCTCGTTGCGCCCGACTTTGGGCGATTCGCGTTGGATCGGTTTGGCGGGCTCGTCGTCTTCTTTGTTGGTGTGAAACTCGGAGACGCGGCGGCCGGCGCCAGGTGCAGGGCCAAGGAGTTGCTCGACGCTGTGCGTTCCCATGTTTCCGCCGCTCATGACGGGCTGCGGAATCATCTCGCCCGATGGAATCGGCTCGAACGCTGGTCCGGCGGGATACGGCGTGAGTTCCTGCGGCGGCGGACCCTGCTCGATCACCACGCGGAACACGCCTTTGATCGCTTCGTCGGAGATGTTGCTCTTGAGCGACTCGAAGATTTCGAACGCCTCTTTTTCGTACTCGACGCGCGGGTCTTTCTGGCCGTAACCGCGTAGGCCGATGCCGGTCTTCAGGTGGTCCATGACGTAGAGGTGGTCCACCCACTGGCGATCGATGATCGGCAGCAAGAGATACCGCTGCTCGACCACCCGCAGAATCTCCGGAGTTACCTCCTGCTCCTTGGCCTCGTATGCCTCGCGCGCTTTCGTGCGCAGCAGCCGGCGGATCTCCTCGCGATCCTTGCCCTCCAGATCGCTCACGCTCAACGCACGCTTGATCGGGAAGATCAGCTCGAGCGCGTTGATCATCTCCTCGAGGTCCCACTCGCTCGGATGCGCGTTCTCGGGCGCGTTCTCTTCCACCGCCTCGTCGACTTTCGCCTCGAGCGTTTGCAGCATGAACGTTCGCGAGTCGAACGTGCCTTCGAGCGTCGCGCGGCGGTCGCCATAAATCACCGAGCGCTGCTTGTTCATCACGTCGTCGTACTCGAGCACGTGTTTGCGGATCTCGTAGTTGTGCGCTTCCACTTTACTCTGCGCCCGCTGGATCGACCTCGACACCAGACCCGATTCGATCGGCTGCTCGTCGGTGAAGCCGACGCGCTCCATGATGTTGGTCATGCGCTCGCCGCCGAAAAGCCGCATCACTTCGTCTTCCAGCGACACGTAGAAGCGCGACGATCCCGGGTCGCCCTGGCGTCCCGAGCGTCCGCGCAGCTGATTGTCGATCCGCCGCGATTCGTGGCGCTCGGTGCCGATGATGTGCAGGCCGCCGTTTCGCGCAACCCCTTCGCCGAGCTTGATGTCGGTGCCGCGGCCGGCCATGTTGGTCGCGATCGTCACCTGCGCGTGCTGGCCGGCGTCTTTGATGATCTCGGCCTCTTGCTCGTGATACTTCGCGTTGAGCACGTTACACTCGACGCCCTTGCGGCGCAGCATCGTCGCCAGCAGCTCGCTCTTCTCGATCGAGCGCGTGCCCACCAGCACCGGGCGCCCCTTCTGGTACTCCTCGATGATCTCGTTGACCACCGCGTCGAACTTCGCGCGCTCCGACTTGTACACGATGTCGGAGTTGTCTTTGCGCACCATCGGCATGTTCGTCGGCACCACGACGACGTCGAGCCCGTAGATGTCGCGGAATTCGCGCTCCTCGGTCTTCGCCGTGCCGGTCATGCCGGCGAGGTGCTCGTAGAGCCGGAAGAGATTCTGGAAGGTGATGGTCGCCAGCGTCTGATCCTCGCCGCGGACCTTGATGCCTTCCTTCGCCTCGATCGCCTGGTGGATGCCGTCGGAGTAGCGCCGGCCGTACATCAAGCGTCCGGTGAACTCGTCGACGATGATCACTTCGCCGTCTTTGATGATGTACTGCTGGTCGCGATGGAAGAGATTCCACGCCCGCAGCGCGGCGTTGAGCTGGTGGGTCAGCTCGATGTTGCGTTGCTCGTAAAGATTCTGAACGCCCAGCATTTTCTCGACGCGCGCGACGCCCGCTTCCGTGATTGGCACGGCGTGCGCCTTCTCGTCGACCGTGAAATCCTCGTCCTTCTTCAGCCGCGGCAGAATCTGCGCGAACTTCTCGTACAGCTCGGTCGCCTCTTGCGAGGGACCGCTGATGATCAGCGGCGTGCGGGCCTCGTCGACCAGGATCGAGTCGACCTCGTCGACCAGGGCGAAGTATAGCTCGCGCTGCACGAGGTCTTCCACTTGCCACGCCATGTTGTCGCGCAGATAGTCGAAGCCGCACTCGTTGTTGGTAACGTAGGTTACGTCGCAAAGATACGCCGCGCGCCGCTGGGCGGAGTCGAGCCCGTGCTGGATGATGCCGACCTCGAGCCCAAGATACTGATAGATCGGGGACATCCACTCGGCATCGCGCCGCGCGAGGTAGTCGTTGACCGTCACGACGTGCACGCCGCGCCCTTCGAGCGCTCGCGCGTAGACGGGCAGCGTGGCAACCAGCGTCTTGCCTTCGCCGGTCTTCATCTCGGCGATGCGCCCTTCGTAGAGCACCTGGCCGCCCATGATCTGCACGTCGAAGTGCCGCATGCCCAAAGTGCGCTTGCCGGCCTCGCGCACCACCGCAAAGACCTCAGGCAGCATCGCGTCGAGCGACTCGCCCTGCTCCAGGCGGCGCTTGAACTCGCCGGTCTTTGCCTGTAAATCGGCGTCGGGCAACGCAGAGAAGGCTTCGTCGAACGTGTTCACGGCTCGCGCGGTGCGCCGCACACGCGAGACTTCCCGTTCGTTACCGTCGACTAGCGATTTGAGAAAAGCCATGGCGGCGAAGCCCCCTTACGGAACGAGCCCTAGTCCCGTAACCGCGCCGGGCGAGGTGTAGTTGGTCGGCGCAACGTTCTGAAGACCACCGCTCGCTCCGGCGGGGAAAATGTAGATGATGCCGACACCGGCCCTCGTCGAATCGGCGACGTAGATCAGGCCGTCGGAGTTCACCTTGATATCCGACGGCAGATTGAGCTTCGTGTTGCAGCCCTGGATCTTGCGAGTCGGCTTGCCGTAGGGAATCCGCTTGTTGTACGGCGGGAACACCAGGATCGCCGCCGAGTTGCTCGCGTGGCACTTGGCGTTGGGATGTCCTTGGTCTACCACATAGATGTTGCCGGCTTTGTCGAGCGCGACGCTCGTCGGCGTGATCAGCTCGTTCTTCGACGTGATCGTGAAGCGCGGGTAGATGTTGATCGGCGTTGCGGTGGGCACGGGCGTCGGCGTCGGGCTCGGGCTGCCGGTCGGCGTCGGCGTAGGCGAGGGCGTCGGGCTGGGCGAGGTGGTCGGCGTGGGGCGCGGCGTCGGCGATGCGGTCGGTATCACGAACTGCGAAACCGACGCGCCCTGAATGTTGGCGACATACACGTGATTGAACCGATCGATCGCAATGCCGCCCGGCAGCTTGAGACCAGGCTTCGGACCGGCGATCGACTGGAACGGCGCCGTGCTGTTGGCGGTGTAGAGCAGCAACTGGCTCGGATAGACATTGGTGGGAATCTGTTCGGCGATCACCATGACCGGAACCAGCGGCTTGATCGAACTGGAGGGCTGAGGGCTCGGCATCTTGGGCGAGAACGCGATGCCCCGCGGCCGCCCGACGAGCGCGGTGGTACTAAGCGCTACGACGTTTCCGGTAGCCTGCGGCGCAAACTCGACCAGCTCCGCGTGCTGCGTGCTGGGATTGTAGTTGGTCACCCAGAGTAACTGCTCCCGGTCGAAGGCGAGGTACTGGGGACCGTCGAGGCCCGTGCTCGAGCCGCCGATCTCGAAGGCGGGACCGGTGCCGGACTTCTGCCCGTTGGAGTAGATGCTGATGGCGTTCTGATTGCTGTTCGTAGCGTAGAGCGTCTTGCCGGGAAACGTCGGGCCCACGTTTTGGCCCGTCGTCAAACCCAGATTGCTGCACGCGGCGACGACGGCGCCGGTCAGGATGATACCAATGAAAGCTAGAGCGCGCTTAGACAGCATTCTTTCCCCAGGGTTCCCGCAGCGGCAAGACTTTCCTCGGCGTGTGCGCGGCCGGCAAGGAACCAGACGGCGGCCGCGACGAGGATCACGAGCAGCACCACGACGATCGCGCGGCGCATGCGGCGCCGCTCGTAGGCGGGCCGGCTCGACTCGGTATCGATGATCTGACGCGGCATCCCTGCTTAAACCGCGCGCCTCAGCGGATGGTTGAGGTCGCTAGTCTGCACCAGGCGCAGCAGTTCGCCCACCGTCACGAAGCGGTAGCCCGCCTTGCGGAACCGGTCGACGACGAAGGGCAGCGCCTCGATCGTTGCGATCTTTCCGCTATGCAGCAGTACGATCTCCGGCGCCGTTGCGTGCGCCACGAGATGGCGCTCGAGCGAGTTGACGGTGACCGTGCGCCAGTCGCCGCTGTCGTCGGTCCAGAGCACGACGTCGTAGCCGAGCGCCTGTGCCACCTGCAGGGTGCGTTCGGTGTAACGCCCGTGCGGCGGACGCATGAGCGAGCGCACCGCCGGATCGTGGCTCAGATCCCAAAGCGCGTCGCGGCCTTTCAAGATCTCCTCGCGAACCTGCGCGCTGCTCTCGGAGTCGAGATTCGGATGCGTGTACGTGTGGTCGGCGATTTCATTTCCGTCGGCCTCGATGCGGCGCGTGAGTTCCGGCCACTGAATCGCATCCTGCCCGATGAGAAAGAACGTGGCGGGAACTTGCAGATCGCGCAGCACGTCGAGGAGCATCGGCGTATAGACGGGATAGGGGCCGTCGTCGAAGGTCAAGGCGATCAGTCGTGGGCGATGCGAACGGTCTTCGGTAGGAAGCTCGTGCGTTACGCGATAGAGCCGCGCCCCGAGACCGTCGGAGAACTCGAGGTGCACGTTGGTTTGCGGCGTCACTAGCGCCGGCACGAGATTGCTTTTGTGCACGACGACCCGCCAGGCGCCCGCGACGATGACGGCCGCCGCCACGAGTGCGACGACACCCTTCAACCCCGGGGACACGGCACTACGAGTGGTCCTGCGCCAAAGAGGGACTGTTGGCCAGGTCGTTGCCGACGATGACGGTCACGTCGCTCGCGGCGGGCGACGCCTGCGCCGGCGACGCAGTCGGCGCAACGTCGGGAACGACGACCATCTCGTGAATGGGGCCCGGCAGCGCTTCGCGCACCTTCGCTCCCGCGAACGTGACGCTGGAATGTTCGTGGATCTCGGTAGAGGTGTAGTCCGAACGACCGGCATTGCCGACGTCGCCGATCACGAAGCCGGCGTGCTTGAGACGCGCGGCTACCCGGTGCGCCGCGCCGGCGACGTTGCTGCCGTTCTCGATGTCAACGCGCAGCGTGGAGGCCGGAATGGCGGCGAGCGCCATCGCGTCGGGCGAGGGAACCGGCGAGGGCGGCGCCACGAGCATCGCGGTGACGAGCTGCGCGCGCGCCTGCGTATCGGGAACGAGCGAGTCGCCGTAGCCGGGCAAATTGACGTCGTCGGTGTAGGGCACTTGTTTGCTCACCACCGCGAGGTTCGACGCGCCTTGGAAGTAGGTGGCGATCGAAAGCAGGTCGGAGTCGGAGAAATCGGTCTGCACGTATCTGCGGAAGACCGCCAGCAGGTCGCCCAGGTGCATCAGCGTGTTGAGGCGGTCGCCTTTGACTTTGGCGACCATCGCGTGAAGCACTTGCTGCTGACGCATGATGCGGCAGGGATCGCTGCACCAATCGTGGCGGAAGCGCATGTAGGCCACCGCGTTCTCACCGTTGAGGTGCTGCAGCCCTTCCTTCAAATGAATGTGGAGGTGACCCCAGGTATCGTCGTAATCGAGGTGGTCGCCGGTGCAGTCGGTCTTGTACCGCAGGCAGTTCGAACTCTTTACGTCAACGTCAACGCCGCCGATCGCGGCGATGAACTCCTTGGTCGCATCGATTCGTAGGATCACGTACTTGTCGAAGCCGGGGATGCTCAGCCAGTTCGCGATGACGCTCTTCGCCTCTTTGACGCCGCCATCGGACTGTGCTTGGTTGATCTTCGCCTGCGTGCCGTTGGGCATCGTGGCGATCATGTCGCGCGGAATCGAAAGCTCGTAGATGCGCTTGTTGGCGAAATCGAGATTGACCGCCCAAATCACGTCGCTGCGGGAATTGGTCGAAAACTCTTCGTCTTTCTGGGTGTAGTCGTAGTCGAGGCCCTCGACGAGCACGAGCAGGTTCGGCTTGCCGAACACCTGCTGCGGCGACGGCACGAAAATTTGCGTGAGCGCGACCACCGGATTCTTGTGCTCGAACGCCGCGTACCCCACGACGGTCGAGACCAAGCCCAGCACGACGATGCCGACGATCGTCAGCACCTTGACCTTGGTCAAACCGCGAACCGCTCCGGCGCGCTTACGCGGCCCTGGAAATCGAAGGCGTCATACGTGTCCAATATAACTTCAAAAAACTCTCCAACCTTAGCCTCCCCTGTGAAGTACACGCCGCCGTCAACTCCCGGCGCCTCTCCCTGCGAGCGCCCGTACCACGCCTGGCGCCCCGCGTGGTACTCCTCGGCCAGCACGCGGACCGTCGAGCCGCAACGCGACGCGCGGGCCCGCTCCGAGGCGACCCGCTGCGCTTCCCGCAGCGCGATGAGCCGGCGCCTCCGCCGCGCGGCGGCGACGCGGCGCGGCAGCTCGGCAGCCGGCGTGCCCTCCTCGGCGCTATATTCAAAGAAGCCGACGCGGTCGAGCCGGGCGCGTTCGATCCATCGCGCGAGATAGTCGACGTGCTCGTCGGTCTCGCCGGGGAAGCCGACGATGAAGGTCGAGCGCATCGTAATGCCGGGCACGCGCGCGCGGAAATCCTCGACGATTTCGAGATAGCGCTCGCCGTTGCTCGGACGCCGCATCGCTCGCAGCACCTCGGGATGCGCGTGCTGCAACGGCATGTCCATGTACTTGCACACTTTGGGAAGGGTGGCGATCGCGTCGATCAGCTCTCCGTCGACGGTTGCCGGGTAGAGGTAGAGCAGGCGAATCCACTGCAGGCCGTCGACGTCGTGCAGGCGCTCGAGCAGCCCTGCCAGCCCACCGCGGCGCACGCCGCGGTCGCGCCCCCACATCGAGGTATCTTGCGCGATGAGGATCAGTTCTTTCGCGCCCCCGGCCGCCAGCGCGCGCGCCTCGGCGAGAATCGACTCCTCGCTGCGGCTGCGGAATTTTCCGCGCAGCGTAGGAATGATGCAGAACGTGCACGGGTGGTCGCAGCCTTCGGCGATCTTCAGATAGGCCGTCGCCTGCGGTGTGGTTACGAGGCGCGGCAAGAAATCGTGCTCCGGCTCGGCGATCAGGTCGAGCCGCACCGGCTTGCGGCCGGCCTCAACGTCGGCGAGCAGATCCACGATGCTCGCGTAGGCGCCGGTGCCCACCACGCCGTCGATTTCGGGGACGAGGCTCTGCAGTTGCACGCCGTACCGCTGCGCGAGGCATCCCGCGACGATGAGGTGCTGGCCGCGCCGCTTCCGCGACGCGTGCTCGAGGATCACCTCCGTCGACTCTTCCTTGGCCGGGTCGATGAACGCGCACGTGTTGATCACGACGGTATCGGCGCGGCTTGCCTCGGTTTCGAGCTGCCAGCCCGCACTCGCGAGCTTGGCGATCATGACCTCGGTATCGACCAGGTTCTTGGCGCAGCCGAGGCTGACGAATGCGACGCTTGGCAAAACTTATGGAACCTTCAGCCTACCGATAGTTAACGAACTGCAGCGGAAGCTCGTACTCCATGTTCTTCAGCGAAGTGATGACCTTTTGCAGGTCGTCTTTGTTCTTGCCGGAGACGCGAACTTGCTCGTCCTGGTATTGCGCGGTGACTTTGAGCTTGAGGTTCTTGATGTGCAGCATCAGCGCTTTGCTCTGGTCCTTCGAGATGCCGCTGCGCGGCGTGATGACCTGCCTCACCGTGCTCCCGGCGGCCGGCTCGACCGTACCGAACTCGAACGCTTTGAGATCGATCCCGCGGCGCACGGCCTTGCTCGTAAACATGTCGACGACGTTACGCATCTTCAGTTCGTCGTCGGAGATCAGGGTGATCTTCTTTCCGTCGTACTCGACGCTCGTCTTACTGTTTTTGAAATCGAAACGATTCTCGATCTCTTTACGCGTCTGATTGAGCGCATTATCGAGTTCTTGCGCGTCTACGCGCGAGACCACGTCGAACGAAGAGTCGCTCGCCAATCGTAACTCCTCTCAGAGAGCAAAAACTTGCTCGACGACGTCACCCGATTTGCCGAGCTTACCACGATCTTTGCCGTCGACGTAGATTTCCACGCCGCCGGCGTTGCCGATGCGCACGAGCGCGTTTTTACCGTGGAACGTCTTCGAGGTGCCGGCCGGAAACGTACCCTCCATGCTAACATTGCCGTCAACCGTCACCCTGAGCCACGAGGGGGCCGAAAGCACCAGGGCCAGCGACTTCGGGCCGCCTTCGGCGGGGGTCGGGCTGGGCTCTGGGCTGGGGGTGGCCGAGGGCAGGCCCGAGGGCGAGGCCTCGGCACTCGCGACGGCCAGCGTGCTTTGCTGGCCGCGCAACGTCAGCTCGTTGTAGACCACGAAGGCGATCAGCAGCACGGCGACCGCGCCCGCGAGCCAGATGAGCAGGCCACCGCCGAAGGCGCCGCGGCGAGCCCCGCCGCCGCGCGGCGGCGCCGCCTCGCCCGCGAGGAGGGGTGCGGAGGCCTGGTCGGGCCGGCTGCGGTTGAAATCGGCGACCGCCTCCTCGGGATCGAGCCCGAGAAAGCGCGCGTAGGTGCGGAGAAAGCCTCGAATGTAGACCGGCGGCCCGATCGCGTTGCAGTTCTCCTCTTCGATCGCTGCCAGATAGACGGAGCGGATGCGAATGCGCTCCCCGGCGTCGGAAAGCGAAATACCCCGCGCCTCGCGAGCCGCACGAAACCGTTCGCCTAGATCTCGAGCCTGCGCGTCGCTCATTGGTCAGGCTTTGAGTTGGCCTCACCTTAATGTTATCCTGTCTTTCGAAAGATGGCGAAAGAGCGCGTAATTGCAGCGATGAGCGGCGGAGTGGACTCTGCCGTCGCCGCCGGTTTGCTGCTCGAGAGCGGCTACGAGGTCGTCGGCATCACGATGAAGATGTATTCGCCGTCACGACCGGCACACGCCAAGAGCTGTTGCGGCAGCGACGATTTCGACGACGCTGCCCGCAGCGCGGCCATCCTCGGCTTTCCGCATTACGTGCTCGATTTTCAGGAGACGTTTCGCCGCAACGTGATCGACCGCTTTATCGGCGACTACGCCGCCGGACGTACGCCCAATCCGTGCGTCTCGTGCAACAACTTCGTGAAGCTCGGCACGCTCGCGCAGTACGCGGATCGCCTCGGAGCGCGCTACGTCGCTACCGGGCACTACGCGCGCGTCGAGCCGCGCGGCGACGGTCCGCACCTCTTCCGCAGCGCGCACGGCAAAGATCAAGCCTACGCGCTCGCGCAGCTCGAGCCCGCGCAGCTCGAACGTCTGTTGCTGCCGCTCGGCGCGTTCGACAAGACGCAGACGCGCGCGCACGCGCGTCGTCTCGGCCTGCCGGTGCACGACAAGCCGGAGTCGCAGGACGTCTGCTTCGCCGAAGGGCGGCGATTATCGCGAGGTCGTGGCGCGGCTGGCGCCCAGCGCCAGGGCCGCGGGCGCGGTCGTGGGTTCGGACGGCGCGCGTCTCGGCAGTCACGACGGCGTGGTGAACTACACGATCGGCCAGCGCGCTCGCGTGCCCGCGAGCAACGACGGCCCGCGCTACGTCACGCGCATCGACGCGGCGACGAACACCGTCGTGGTCGGCCGCGAAGACGAGCTGCTCGCCCGCGAACTCGCGGCCGACGAGGTTAACCTGATTCGTCCCGAACGCTTTACCGGCGGCGGCGAGGTACCCGTACGAGCGATGATCCGCTATCGCGCCACGCCGGCGTCTGCGGCGGCGTGGATCGGTTCGGACGGTTTGCTTCGTCTGCGCTTTGAGGAGCCGCAGCGCGCGGTTTCGCCAGGCCAACTCGTGGCGCTGCTGGATGAAAGGGAGGACGAAGTGTTGGGCGGGGCTACGATCCGCCCGTCAGGATGACCAAGCGTGCGCCGCAACGGGATTCCAATACGTGTCGCGGACGACGGGGCGGAAGCCGGCGGTGGTGATGATGTTTTCGAGGTCTTTGCGGGTGGCCTCGTTGGTGCTGCCGGCATCGTGCACGACGCGCTCCTCGATGATCGTGCCGCCCATGTCGTCGCAGCCGTAGAAGAGCGCGAGCTGGCCCATCTTTAGGCCCGGCGTGAGCCACGAGGCTTGCAGGTGCGCGAAGTTGTCGAGGTAGAGGCGCGAGATCGCCAGCACGCGCAGGTAGTCGAGGCCGGTCGACTCCTTGCCGCGCAGCGGCGTCTTGAACGGCACGTAGTACCACGGGATGAAGGCGGTGAAGCCGCCGGTCTCGTCTTGCAGCTCGCGCAGCACGTGCAAGTGTTCGATGCGCTCGGCCGGCGTTTCGATCGAGCCGAACATCATCGTCGCCGTCGTCGGCATGCCGAGCTGCTGCGCTTCGCGCATCACGCCAAGCCACTCGTCCGGCTTGACTTTGCGCGCGGAGATGCGTTTGCGCACGCGCTCGACGAGAATCTCCGCGCCGGCGCCCGGTAGCGATTTCATGCCGGCCTCTTTGAGGCGCGCCAGCACGTCGCGCGTTGACATGTCTTCGACGTGCGCGAGCCCGACGATCTCGGAGACGGAGAGCGAATGGATGTCGGCCTGCGGGTACTCGCGGCGCACGCGATCGAAGAGCGTCTCGAACCACTCGATGCCCAGCTCCGGGTTGACGCCGCCCTGAATCATGATCTGCGTCGCGCCTTGATCGACCGCGTACTTCACGCGCTCGAGCACCGTGTCGTGCGACATCGTGTAGCCTTCTTTGTGCTGCTCGGGCCGGAAGAAGGCGCAGAACGTGCAGTGCACGTTGCAGACGTTCGTGTAGTTGATCGTCGTATCGACGACGTAGGTAACGACGTCGGGCGGGTGCATCGCCATGCGGCGCGCGTGCGCGGCGGCGCCGAGTTCGTGAATGTCGGCCTCGCTTGTAGAGCCGCACGCCCTCCTCGAAGGAGAGGCGGCCGCCGCCGGCCGCGCGATCGAGCAGGCTACTCAGCGACGGCATAGGATCATCTCCGGCCAGCGGCGACGGGTAACCGACAGCGATCGCGCCGATCTCCACCAGCTCGCGGCAGAAGGCGGCGAGGCCGTTCTGCGCGGCGACGTGGAACATGAAGTTGAGCTTTCCGTAGTAGCGATCGTAGAAGCCCGGCTGCCGCGGGATCGCGCGCTGCGCGAGCGCCACGACCTCGTCCGTGTGCGCGCGCGACCAGGTGTAGGAATCGGTGAGCGCGTGCATGCAGGCGGCGATCGCGGCGGGATCGCGCTCGTAAACGTCGCGGCGCGCGGCCCAGACGGCGAAGACGGTCTGCTGTCCCGTCCACTCGTGCCAGAGCTTGCCGAGGTCGTAGACGTGCTCGGCAGGGAAGCGCTCGATCGCGTCGATCGCGGAGTCGCCGATCAGCAGCGCCGGATCGCCGTTGCGCGCGCGCTGCAGCGGGCGGGCTCGTCGCGGTAGCGGGACGCAGTCCGAAGCGGCGCTCGAGGAGCACGCGCAGCAGATAGCGGCCGCTGGCCGACTCTTCCGAGACGTAGACTGGCGCGTCGTCGAGTGCGCAGGCGGGTACCGTGGAGACGAGCACGACCGACACCACCTCGTCGCGCGCGCCGATGCAGAGGTCGGGCAGCAGCACGAGCTCGCTCGGCAGTTCGCGGCCCACGTGAACGCGCTGACCGGGCTCATATCGAGCTGGCCGCGCAAGCAGCACCGCGTTCAGCCGCGAGGGAACGTCGGCGTGCAGCGAGCCCGGATACTCGATCGCGCCGGCGTCGAACGCCGCATAGATCGGAAGGTCGTTCGTGTAGTTGATTCGGCCGCAGCGCAAGTTTGGGCTCACCCTTCGACTGCGCTCAGGGTGGCGGGCGCCCAATCCAAGGGGAACTCGTCGTACGTCGAGTTGCGGCGGACGGGCGTGTAGCCGGCCTCTTCGATGAGCCGGCGGAACTCGCGGTCGTCGACGTATTGGCCCGAGTTGCGTTCCGGCGGCGTGGTAGATCATCTCTTCGTCGGTCGAGCCGTGCGTGCCGTCCATGTCGTCGGCGCCGAACTGCAGCGCGACTTGGCAGACCTTCAGGCCTTGGATCATCCAGTAGGCTTTGATGTGGTCGAAGTTGTTCGAGCATCAGCCGCGCGACGGCGAAGGTGCGGATGTCGTCGAGGCCGGTCGTCCAGCCGCAGTACGACAGCTCGTTGCCGTCGGGATGGAACGCGAGCGGAATGAACGCGTTGAAGCCGGGCGAGCGCTCTTGCGATTCGCGCAGGCGAATGAAATGATCGACGCGATCCTCGAGCGACTCGATGTGCCCGTAGAGCATCGTCGCGTTGCTGGCGATGCCTTGGCGGTGCAGCTCTTCGTGCAGCTCGATCCAGTTCGCGGCCGACACTTTGTTCGGACAGATCTTCGCGCGCGTCTCTTCGGCAAAGATCTCCGCGGCGCCGCCGTTGACGTTGTCGAGACCCGCCGCTTTCAGCTCGGCGACGATCTGCGGAAACGACATGCGGTGGCGCTTGGCCATGTACTCGATCTCGGCCGCGGTGAAGAGCGAGAGCTGCACGTGCGGCAGCGCGGCTTTGAAGCGGCGCATCAGCGGCAGCCAATAGTCGAGCGAGAGCTGGCGCGGATCGTGTCCGCCGACGATGTGGATCTGGTTGAAGTTCGTGCCGGTCTCGACCGCCTTGGCGAAGACTTGATCGGCCGTCATGCGGAAGACGCGCTGCGGCTCCTTGAACTCGTCGGCCGCAAACGAGCAGAACGTGCAGCCCGCAAAGCAGACGTTCGTCGAGTTGATGTAGCGGTTTAGAACGTAGAAGACTTTCTTGCCGCTCTTGCGCTCCTTCTGCTTGCGCGCCAGCCGCCCGAGCGTGTGGATATCCCAGGTGCGATAGAGCGCGAGCCCGTCTTCGATGGAGAGCGGCGTGCCGGCGTCGAGCTTGTGCTCGATCTCCGCCAGCGTCGGGTCAGCGAACGCCATCGCCCTCCTATTCTGCCGCCGCCGAGAGGCGACCCCTGCCCGCGGCGAGGACGCGCCAGCGTTACGCGACGCGAACGACGCTGCCGAGCAGCGCGCCGCCGATGAGGTCGGTCAGATAGTGCGCGCCGAGCGCCAGGCGCGACCAGCAGATCGCGAGGGCGAAGAGCGCGAGCGCCCGCCGATCCGATCGCACGGGTGCGCGTCAGGCAGATCCGACGTATAAAGCAAGGCCGCCCAGAGGAGATAGAAGCCGGCGACGATCGCGGCGTGCGAGCTCGGATAGGAGAAGGAGGTTTCGTGCTTGACGACCCACTGCAGCGGGCGCGCCCGCTCGAAGAGGTGCTGAAAGAGATCGGCGGCGCGCCACGAGACCAGCAGCGAGAGCGATGCTGAGCAACAGCGCGCGCGCGCCACGCTGGCAAACGCCACGCCAGAATCGAGAGCACGACGCAGATGGGGATCAGGACGTCAGGGTAGCAGGCCCAGGTCAGCCACCATGCGACAAGAGTCGAATGGTCGAACGCCGATTGCTCCAGCGGCACGAAGGCGGCCGGCTCGCCCGAGGCGACGACGATCGCGCCGAGTGCGAAGAAGGCCGCAAACGCGAGCAGCGCCGCGATCAGATAGAGCGCGACGAGCCGGCACGACGCTCGCGCTATTCGCCGCTGGCAAAGAGGTCTTGCTGGCCTCCGTGCCCTCGGCCGAAACGCGGCGCCATGAGCTCGAGCTCCGGCAAACCGACGAGGATCTTGCGCGGCTTCGTGCCCTCGTGCTGTCCGACGACTTTGAAATCCTCGAGCTGCTTCATCAACCGCACGGCGCGCGGATGGCCGATCGAGAAGCGCGACTGCAGCGCCGCGGTCGACGCGTAGTTCGTCTCGATGATGAACTTTGCGGCTTCGTAGCAGAGCGGATCGGCGTCTTTGCGCGAGCTCGTCGTCGCTGACGGGGACGACTTCGACGTCGAGCAGGTTGTCGGGGCGCGCCTGCCGCGCCCAGAAATCGACGAGCCGGTTGATCTCGGCGCCGGTGATCAGCGCGCCCTGCGCGCGGATCGGCTTCGGCGCATCGATCGGAAGATAGAGCATGTCGCCGCGGCCGAGCAGTCGTTCCGCGCCGTTCATGTCGAGGATGACGCGCGAGTCGGTCTGCGAGCTGACCGCGAAAGCGATGCGCGAAGGAACGTTGGCCTTGATGAGGCCGGTGATGACGTCGACCGAGGGGCGCTGCGTCGCGACGACGAGATGAATGCCGGTGGCGCGCGCGAGCTGCGCGAGCCGCATGATCGTCGTCTCCACCTTCGAAGGCGCGACGAGCATGAGGTCGGCTAGCTCGTCGATCACGATCACGACGTAGGGCAGGCGCTCGTCGGGGTACTTCGCGTTGTACTCCTCGATCTTGCGAACGCCGGCCTTGGCGAAGCGCTCGTAACGCGCGTCCATCTCTTTGGTCATCTCGAAGAGCGCGCCGGCGGCCAGGCGCGGATCGGCGATCACGTCTTTGATGAGATGCGGAATGCCGTTGTAGACGGTCAGCTCGACGCGCTTGGGATCGATCATCAGCAGCTGCACCTGATCGGGCGTCGCGCTGACGAGCAGCGAAGCGATGATCGAGTTGAGGCAGACCGATTTGCCTGCGCCCGTTGCCCCGGCGACCAGCAGGTGCGGCATCTTGCAGAGATCGCCGAAGACGGGGCGGCCGGTGATATCTTTGCCGAGCGCCATCCACAGCGGCGGCACCTGGCCGCGATCGGGCAGCGCTTCGAGGATCTCGCGCACCGCGACGATCGAGACGGTCTTGTTGGGCACCTCGATTCCGATCGCGGACTTTCCGGGGATCGGCGCCTCGATGCGCACGGCCGTCGCGGCGAGCGCGAGCGCCAAGTCGTCGGCGAGCGATGCGATGCGCGAGATCTTCACGCCGCGTTCGGGGTGCAGTTCGTAGCGCGTGATCGACGGGCCGCGCTCGATATGCACGACCTTCGCGCCCACGCCGAAGCTCGCCAGCGTATCCTCCAGCACGTGCGCGCGGCTCGATTCGTCGACCGGTTCGTTATGCGGCACGTCGAAGAGCGCGAGATCCGGCAAGCGATAGGTACGCCCCGAATCGTCGGGCGCGTAGGTACGCGAGGTGCTCGGTGCGCTGCGCGGGGAAGCGACCGCGGCGACCGGTTCGGGCACTTCCTCGAACTCGAGCTCCGGATCTTCCTCTTCTTCGGGCTCTCGCACGAGCGCGGGGACTGAGGCGATCGGCGCGAGCTTCACCTCGACCAAAGCCGCCGTGCGCGGCGGCAGCTTCGGCCGCGGCGGCGGTCGCAGCTTCGCACCCCAGATCACGAGCAGTCCGATCGTACGCTTGAGGCTGGCGTTGCTTAACCAGAGCGTCAGCGAAAGCGCGGCAACCACGAGCACGATCGTCGCGCCGGCGCCGCCGAAGAGGCTGCGCAACGCCCACCAAATGTTCGAACCGACGGATCCGCCGTGCGTCCAGCCGCGCGCGCCGAAGAACGCGTCGAACATCAGGAAGTACGCCAGCGCGCTGCTGCCGTACGTCGCGATCATCCGCGGCACGTTGACCTCGAGGAAGACGATCGCGCCGACGAGCGCGACGAGCACCGGGAAGAGCGGCGCGGCGTCGCCGAAAAGACCGCGGAGCCCCTTTGCGGTCCACGCGCCGATGCTGCCCGCGTGATGCGGGAAGGCCAGCGCGATGGCGCAGAGGATGCCGAGTGCGATCGCGGATATGCCGACGATCTCGAGGTTGAGCCGAGCCCTCGCACTCGCCCGGCGACGGCTGCGTGCCATGGGAACTACCTCTTCGCGACGGGCCAGCGGGTTCCCGGCACGCGTCACGAAAGGGTGTGCCCCTTGAACACGCCGACCCTCGCCGTTCTGCAAGGCGATCAAACCGGAGAGGAGCTGCTGCTCGAAGCGTTGCGCGTACTCGAGCCGCGCGTCATCGGTTTCGAGATCGCGTTCGAGCCGTACGATCTCTCGTTGGCCAATCGTCGCGCAACGCAGAACCGCGTCGTGCTCGATGCGGCCGCCGCAATCAAGCGCTGCGGCCTGGGCCTCAAAGCCGCAACGATCACGCCCGAGACGCACGGCGACGTCGGCTCGCCTAACCGCATCCTGCGCGAGGCGATCGGCGGCAGCGTCATCGTGCGCACCGGGCGCAAACTGCCGCGCGTGCGCCCGGTCGGCGGGATTCACGCGCCGATCTCCGTCGTGCGCATGGCCGTCGGCGACGCGTACGGCGCGAAGGAATGGCGCGAGGGCAGCGGCCTCGACGAGATGGCGTACCGCACCGAAGCGATCTCGCGGCGCGTCTGCCGTTACGCTTCCGAGTACGCGTTCGTGCATGCCGGCAAAATGGGCGCTACGGTCTTCGGCGGTCCGAAGTACACGGTGAGTCCGGTGTACGAGGGGATGCTAAAGGAAGAGATGGACGCCGCGGCCGCGCGCCATCCCGACGTGCCATACGATCCGCAGCTCATCGACGCGACCTACGCGCTGCTGCTCTCCGCCGCCGGCGACCGGCCGCTGGTGATTCCGTCGCTCAATCGCGACGGCGATTGCCTCTCCGATCTGGTGATGCAGCTCTTCGGCTCGATCGCGGGCGCGGAATCGGTACTGCTGGCGTTCGACGAGACGCTCGTCCCGTCGGCGGTGATGGCCGAAGCGCCGCACGGCACCGCACCACGCTTAGAGGGAAGGAACGTCGCCAATCCGCTGGCGATGATCCTCGCGGCAGCCGCGGCGATGTCGTACCTCGACGAACCGCGCGCGAAGGAGGCTTCGCGAGCCATCTACGCCGCAGCGATGGAGACCGTCGCCTCCGGAATCGTTACCGCCGACCTCGGCGGGCACGCAAGCACGACGGAATTCACCGATGCGGTGATCGCTGCGATGAAAGCGGAGTCACTTTAGCGAACGAGACACGACCGCGCGCCCCGCCGGGGCCGTGCTACGATGGAGGACGCCCGAATGCGCTACCTAGCAGGATTCACCTTTGTGATTCTCGCGCTCTCTGCGTGCGGCGGACCCGGCTCGGTCCCCAGCGGCCCGCAGAGCGGCGGTGACGTGAGAGCGCTTGGCTCGCCGCGCGATCTCTCCAAGAAGGCGGGCGAGCGGCTTTTCGTCTCGGATGCGGGCAGCGGCGACGTGTACGTCTACGACGCACCGTCGTTGAAGCTCTTCACGATCTTACAGGGTTTCGCGCGACCGCAAGGCGAGTGCGCCGACGACAAGGGTGACGTTTTCGTTACCGACGGCAGCGCCGCGGTGATCTACGAGCTGTCGTACAGCGGCAGCATGAAGGCACAGCTCGTCGACAGCACCGGCTACCCCGACGGCTGCGCTTGGGATTCCAAGTCCGGAAACCTCGCCGTGATGAACTACATTGGGAAGGAGAGCCAAGCGGGAGCCATTCTCGTCTTCCATCACGCATCGGGCTCGCCGAACACCTATACGAATCCGCATCAGTTCTACTATAGTTTTGGCGGTTACGATTCCAAGGGCGACCTCTTCGTCGACGGCAGCACCGACACCGGAAAGTTCGTGTTGTCGGAGCTTCCCGCCAACGCCGGTGCTGCGAAGACGATCGGATTAAAAGGCGGCCACGTTTATTCCCCGGGAATGGTCCAATGGGGTCCCGGCTCTCAGTATCTCGACGTCGGCGACCAGAACTGCGCCAATTCGGCGACGAGCTGTCTGTATCAGATGACGGTTTCGGGAAAGACCGCAAGCGTCAAAGCGAAAATGTCGCTGCAGAATTATAAAGGAACGCCGGTCTGCGATCTCGTCCAGGGCATCATCGCCGGCGGCGTGCTGTACGGTTCGGACAACGATTACTGCGGCTACGCGCCCAACGCCGCTTACGGTTGGAGTTATCCCGCGGGCGGCGCTCCGAAGACCTACGCTAAGGAGACGGCAACCACGCCGTTCGGAGCTGCGATCGCGGCCAACGGCGCTCGCTCGCCGGACCTAAACTACAAGAAGCTCGACCTGCTCTACCTCGCCTCGGGCTCGGGAGACGTCGTCATCTACACCTACTGGCAGAAAACGCTCGTTCGTAAGTTGACCGGCTTCTCCAAGCCGGAAGGCGAGTGCGTCAACAAAAAGAACGACGTCTACGTCACCGACGCGGGTAACGACGACATCGTCGAATACGCGCACGACGGCAAAACCCCGCTGCGCGCCATTAAAGAGTCGCCGTACGTGCCGTACGGTTGCGCGGTCGACCCCGGCACGGGAGATCTCGCGATTGCCAACGCGAGCGGCGGTTCCGGCGGCCAAGGCAACGTCGCCGTCTATCCCGGCGCGAGCGGGCAGCCGACGATCTATACCGATGCTACCGTAGCGAACTTCACTGAGTGCGCGTACGACGATCGAGGGAACCTGCTGGTGAGCAACGGAGAGTTCCCCAACAGCCGATACTCCCTTTTTGCCTGGCTTCCAAAAGGTTCCGGCAAACTCGTCAACATTACCATCCCGGGGCCCTCCAAATCTTGGACCTGGGAGGACGTGCAGGGCCTGCAATGGGACGGCCGTTACTTCGTCGTCAACTTCTACGGTCTGTACCGCGTCGCGATCTCGAACGATGAAGGCTACTACGTCGGCCAGACCGGCTTCGATGGTGAGGAGCTCTACGGCCCGTTTGCCGTCTATAACAAGAATCCGAAGAAGCAAGCGACGCAGTTTGCCAGCGCATATATCGACGACGACCAAAACTACGACGCCGTGTATTACTACAACTATCCGCAAGGCGGCGAAAGCAGCGGCTACCTGACGACGGGCATCTCGGAACCAAACGGCCTCGTGGTCAGCCTCGGTAAAGACTCGTGAGTATAAGAGCGATCGCCGAGGCGGCGGCTCGTCGTACGTCGAGCCCGGCGCTCTCGATGTCTACATGTGGCAGGGCTGGTCGCGGGCACAGTTCGGCATCATCGTTTTCGATTGGTATCGATTCGGAGAAACAAGAATGAATAAGCAACCCATCTGCGCGCTGACGGCGGCTTTGCTGCTGGCCGGTTGCGGCGCATCGCAGATTCCAATGTCGGCCGCTCCCGGCGCTGCGGCGCCGCTGGCCTTCAGCCACCACAAAACGTTCCGTTATGTCGGCAAGAAGCAGTCGTTCAAAGTTCCCCGCGGCGTGACGCAGATTCGCGTCATCGCGCTCGGCGGAGACGGCGGCGGCAGCAGCGCCACTGCGCGCGGCGGTCGCGTGAGCGCGATTCTTCCCGTGAAGCCGTTGGAACGGCTTTGGATTTACGTTGGAGGCGCGGGCACGTTGACGGCCGGGGGGTTCAACGGCGGCGCTCCCGGCGGACAAAACGGCTTCGGCCGAACGGACGGTTACGGCGGCGGCGGCGCGTCGGACGTTCGCGAAGGTGGCGGCGCATTAGGGGATCGGATCCTCGTAGCCGGTGGCGGCGGCGGCCAGGGCGGATTCGACGACAAGAACTACGGCGTCGGCGGCGCGGGCGGTGCCAAGACTGGCGGCACCGGCGGCATAGGTTCGGGAAGCTACGGTTACGAGAAATGCGCCGGCACGAGCCTTCCGCGCGGAGATTACTACGGCGGCTATGGCGGCTGCCCGGGCATCGGCGGCACGCAGAGCGCCGGCGGAATCGGCGGTGCCGGCGGCACTGGGCCACTCTGTTACGGCACGGGTGGAAGTAACGGCGCCCTCGGTCTCGGCGGCGACGGCGCGAACGAAGGCTCCGGCTCCTATGAGTGCGGCGGCTACGGCGGCGGTGGTGGCGGCGGCTACTACGGCGGCGGTGGCGGCGGCGAAGGCGCAAGCTACGGCAGCAGCCCGATCGGCGGCGGCGGTGGCGGTGGCGGCGGCTCATCTTACGTTGAGAACGCCGGCGCCGACGCACACATGTGGCAGGGCTGGAAACAGGATCGGTTCGGCATCGTCGTGCTCGATTGGTGAGGCTTCTCGGAGGGTGTATGAATAAGGGTTCGTTCCTCGCATTGGCCGCAACTGCGACGGTCGCGGCGTGCGGCGCGCCGCAACAGCCGCTGGGGCCGTCTCCGCTGCTTTCACAAACGCGTTCGCAGGCGGTGGTACGGCACCTCGCACGTTTCGGACGGTCGTGGATTCGGCCCGGCACGAGCGGCGAAGATCTCGTCTACGCCGCCGATCAGAACGTCCTCTATCAAAACATCGTCTACATTTTTGCCGTGCCTTCCGGCAAGCTGGTCGGTCAGATCATGCCCGATGGTGAGGAGGTTACCGAGGGAATGTGCTCCGACGCCAACGGCGACGTGTGGGTACTCGGCTGGACGACCAACGGTCAGGCTTTCTACGACGAGTACGGGCACGGCGGAGTTCATCCGAACGCGACCATCATTGCCGAAGGGATTCCGAACGGGTGCGCGGTCGATGCGAGCACCGGAGACCTCGCCGTCGCCAACTTCGTGGACTATAACGTCAACGGTCGCCAAGGCGATCTCGCGATCTACACCAGCGCGAGCGGAAAGCCGGTGGACTATTACGGCAATACCATCGAGCACTATTACTACTGCGCCTACGACGACAAGGGCAATCTTCTCGCCGACGGCGACAACGTCGCGCTCAACGAACTGCCCAAGGGCGGCAGCACGGTGCGCAACGTCTATTTGAACCGCAAGATCACGCCGGGCAGCATGCAGTGGGATGGAAAGTACGTCTCGGTCGTGGCGCTCGGGAGTGCGAAAGGCCCCACGGTCGTCGACCGGATCACCTTCAACGGTTCGAGCGCGCAGATCGTCGGAAGCACCAAGCTGACGACGGCGGGCGACTACGGAACGTATCTCACGGTGCAGTTTGCCATCGGGGACGGGAAGATCATGGGACCCGCCGGCGGCAGTGGCGGACCGGCGCGCAACTTCGATCTTTGGCCCTATCCCGGCGGCGGAAACGGTACCAAAGCGGCGGCCCAGGGCGGTAACCCCGATTTCTACGGCACCGCTTTGAGCATTGCTCCGAAAGGAAAGCGATGAAAACCGCCCGCTCTCTCGTCGCCGCAGCGTTGGCGGGCTGCAGCGTTTCGCAGGCACAGCTTCCCGCCTCGAGTCCGCCGGCCGGCGCAGCGGCACACGCCCGCACCTGGATGTCGCGCAATGCATCGGCCAAGCCCCTTCTCTACATCTCCGACTATGGCTCGGTCAACGTATACGACTACGAGACGAATACGCAGGTTGGCTCGCTGGAGTACTTCCAGCATGCGGGCGGCTCGTGCACCGACGCGCACGGCAACGTTTATATCACCAATACCGGCGACGCCGACATCTTGGAGTTCTCCCATGGGGCCACCAAACCGAAATACATCGTCAACCCGTACCCGTATCCCGTGGATTGCTCGATCGACCCGAGCACGGGTAATCTCGCCGTGGTCAACGAGTACGGTGAAGGCGAGTCGTCACCGGGAAACGTCGCGATCTATGCCGGCGGAAACGGCAAGCCCAAGATCTATAAGAGCATCTTCTCTTCCGTCCCGCTCGTTTCGGCGTCGTACGATGCAAGCGGCAATCTGCTGGTAAGCGCCTATCAAGACAAAACGTTCGACTTCGCCCGGCTGCCGGCGGGCAAGAGTGCGATGGAGAGCGTCACGCTGCCACGTTCGCAGAACTGGTACGGTCCGCCGTACGTTCGCTGGGACGGCGAGTATTTCGTCGTCGAGTTCGAGACGGAGTACGTCAACTCGCCGGCGATCTTCGTCATGTACACCATCACGGGCTCGAGCGGCCTGCAGGAGGGCTACTCGCTCACCGAACGCGCCGGAGGCAGCGCGCCGTTTTGGCTTGGGAGGATCGGGGGTCCGAAGACCCTCAAGCGCGCCAGCCAGCTCGTGCTCTGCGGCGACAGCGATTACGGGGGCGTCGAGTTCTTCGACTATCCCGAAGGCGGCGCATACGTCTTCGAGATCCAAAACCTAGAGCAAGCCGGAGGCGCCACCGTAAGCCTGCCGGCGCACTGACCCCCGCTCGTCGCTAGACCTCCATCACTACTGGGATTACTACTGGGCGGCGTTTGGTTCGGGCGTGGATCGCGCCGGCTAACGCGCTGCGGATGTGCTCCTTGACGGCGGTGACGTCGCGCATCGCGTCGACGGAGATGCTCTCGATTGCCGTCACCAGCTCCGCGCGCAGTTCGTCGAGCACGCCGCCGGCCTCGGGCAGGTAGAAGACGCCCTTCGAGATCAGATCCGGCCCGGCGATCACGCGCGCCGCCTCGCTGTCGATGGCCACGACCACCATCATGATGCCATCGTTGGAGAGCGCTTTGCGATCGCGCAGCACGGCCTCGCCGACGTCGCCGATACCGGAGCCGTCGACGAAGACGTTACCGCCGTACGTGCGGCCGACTTTGTCGGCGTAGTCGTCCGTGAACTCGATCACGTCGCCGTTTTCGGCGACGAATACGTTGCCGGGCTCGACGCCCGTCTCCACCGCCAGCTTTCCGTGCGCGGCGAGCATCCGGTACTCGCCGTGCACCGGGATGAAGAACTCCGGGCGCACGAGGTTGAGCATCAGCAGCAGCTCCTCTTGCGATGCGTGGCCCGAGACGTGCGAACGCCCGTCGGTGCCGTGGATCACGATCGCTCCCAGCTTGCAAAGGTTGTTGATCGTCTTGTGCACGCTCTTCTCGTTGCCGGGAATCGGCGTCGCGCTGATTACCACCGTGTCGCCCGGATCGATCGTGAACTGCTTGTGGTCGCGCACCGACATGCGCGAGAGGCCGCTCATCGGCTCGCCTTGCGAGCCAGTCGTCATCACGACGACGCGCTCGGGCGGATAAGCGTCGACCTCCTCGATCTTGATCACCGATTCCGGCGGAATCTTGAGGTGGCCGAGTTCGCCGGCGAAGTGCACCACGTTGCGCATCGAACGCCCGAGAAACGCGATCTTGCGCCCGAAGCGCACCGCGTGATCCACCGTCTGCTGAATGCGCGGAACGTTCGAGGCAAAGGACGCCACCACGATGCGTCCCTTCGCGTGACCGAAGATCGAGGTGAACGCCTGGCCGACCATGCGTTCGGAGAGCGTGTGCCCGGGGCGCTCGGCGTTGGTGGAATCGGAGAGCATGCAGAGCACGCCCTCGTCGCCGATCCGCGCGATGCGCGCGAAATCGGCGGGCTTGCCGTCGATCGGCGTCTGGTCGAACTTGAAATCGCCGGTGTGAAATACCGTTCCCACCGGCGTGCGCAGCGCCAGCGAACAGGCACCCGCCACCGAATGATTTACGTGCACGAACTCCGCGTCGATCGTTCCATAGGTGACGCGGCTCCCGGGCTTGACCTGCGTAAACTCGACATCGCCCACGCGCTGCTCGCGCGATTTCGCCTTGATGAGCGCGATCGTCAGCGCCGTGCCGACGATCGGCACGTCGGAGAACTCGCGAGCGAAATAGGGGATGCCGCCGATGTGATCTTCGTGCCCGTGCGTCACCAGCAGCGCGCGTAGTTTATGCCGGCGCTCGCGGACGTACGTGAAATCGTTGATCACGATGTCCACGCCGTACATCTCGTCGTCGGGAAACATCAGGCCGCAATCGACCACGACGAGGTCGTCGTTGGTCTCGATCACGGTCATGTTGCGCCCGATCTCGCCGCAGCCGCCGAGCGGGACGATTCGGAGATAGGGGTCGGAAGGGGGCGGGGCGATGGCCGGGGCGTCGTTGGTCACCAGCCCAAGTTTTTGCCGCGGGCCCTTGCTCCCCCGCGCCTTGGCGTGAATTGCTCCTCGGAGAGAATCACGATGCGGCTACTTCTTTTGATCGTCCTCGCCCTCGGGGCCGCGCCGCCCACGTCGCCACCCGGCGCGGCCCCGCGCGCCTTCCCCGCAAGCGCCTCGCCCGGGCCGCTCTCGCCCGACGCGCTGTTTTCGCGGCGGGCCCTGCGACGGGCGCGCTTGCTGATGCAAATGCGGATGATGCAGCTGCGCGACGAGCGGCTGGAATGTATCCGCGCAGCGCTCGAGCGCCGCTTGCCCGGCTCGCTCTGGGAGGAGGTTCCTCGGCCCGACCGCGGCACCGCCGACGTCCGCTAGGCCGCCGAGAAATGTGAGGAAATGCTAAAGTTTTAGGGCCCCATTTTGCGCCGAGGTTGGTAACTTTTCGTCCGCGGCCTGGTAGGATGGCGCATATGAAGAATCGCGTTATGCCCACGCTCATCGTCGGGCTTGTGGGCGCCGTTATCGGCAGCTTCCTTATGATGCTCTACGCCAGCAGCCATTTCGGCGGGGCGACCGGCCCGGATCGCACGCCGCCCGCGATCGCCGCGGTTCCACTCAGCGGCGTGAGCGATCAGGACCGCATCGTCAGCGCGGTCAAGCGCACGAAGTCGTCGGTCGTCGCCATTACCGAAGAGGTTAATGGCCAAGAGGTCATTCCGGCCGACCCGTTCTTCCAACAGTTTTTC
Organism: Vulcanimicrobiota bacterium; assembly: GCA_963844705.1. GTDB lineage: Bacteria > Vulcanimicrobiota > Vulcanimicrobiia > Vulcanimicrobiales > Vulcanimicrobiaceae > Cybelea. Next base: position 29,388 of record CAWJPI010000003.1, read on the forward strand.
GGCGGCGGCCAAGGCGGCCCCGGAATCGTCCAGCCGTATCACGGTGAAGCGTCGGGCTCGGGCTTCGTGATCGACTCGGATGGCGACATCGTCACCAACGCGCACGTGCTGCAGCCGCCCAGCGGCGGACGAGTCACGAAGCTGACGGTCGTCTTTCCCAACGGCGATCATGTGCCGGCTCACGTGGTGGCGTACAATGTCGCCGCCGACGTCGGCATGCTGCGCGTGGACCACTATGCGAAACTGCCGCCGCCGCTCGAGCTGGCGGATTCGAACCGTCTGGAACAGGGGCAGTGGGCGATCGCCATCGGCGAACCGCTTCAACTCCAGCAGACGGTAACCGTCGGCGTCGTCTCGGGCTTCAATCGTTCCGAACCGATACCGACCGAAAACGGCTATGAGATCGACTTCAAGGGCCTGCTCCAGACCTCGGCGCCGATCAACCCCGGCAACTCCGGCGGTCCGCTCATCGACATCGACGGCCAGGTGATCGGCATGAATCAGTCGACCGTCAAGTCGGCCTACGCGCAGGGCATCGGCTTTGCGATTCCGTCGAACACCGTGCGTAACGTCGTCGCGTCGCTGCAAAAAAATCCCGGGGCGCATCAGGGTACCGATACCGGCTTCCTCGGCATCTACATGGCCGACCTCACGGCCGGCATCAAGAACCAAATCGGCTACAACGGCAGCGGCGGCATCGCCGTGCAGCAGGTCTTCTCCGGGTCGCCTGCCGACCAGGCGGGCATCCAACCGGGCGACGTGATCCTTCAGGCCGACGGCAAGACCTACACCGACACCAAGAGCCTGCACGACTACATCAGCTCGAAGAAACCCGGCGACACGATCCGGCTCAACGTCTGGTCCCAAGGCATGAAGAAGTTCGTGGCGATTAAGCTCGGTGAGACGCCGGCGGCTCAGCCCGAAGCCCAAGGCCAAGGCGGTCCGCAGGGTCAGGAGCAGCCCCCCGAGGGCCAGCATCCCTAAGAGTCTCCGCCGAAGCAGCAAATGGGAAGGGGGCCCCTGCAACCGCGGGGCCCCCTTCACTGTTGTAGAGGGCGAAACAACTTATAATCCGCATCGTGTATCATGGTGCGGTAACCATTTCAATCGGTCTGTAAGCGGCAAGGCGCCGCCGGCAGCGCACGCATGCTCCTAACCTCGGCTCGCGCGCGCGCTGGTTCAGCTGGTCCGGGACACGGTTGGAAAATCTTCTACGCAACGAGGTAAAACGTTTCATGGCTAAGACGGTCGGCATCGACCTCGGCACGACTAATTCGGTCGTCGCCGTGATGGAGGGCACACAGCCCGTCGTCATTCCCAACGCCGAAGGCTCGCGTACGACGCCCTCGGTCGTTGCCTTTACAAAAACCGGCGAGCGTCTCGTCGGACAACTCGCGAAGCGTCAGGCAATCACCAACCCCGATCGCACGATCAGCTCGATCAAGCGACACATGGGCGAGGCCGATTACGGCGTCAAGATCGACGGCAAGGATTACACGCCGCAAGAGATCTCGGCGATGATTCTTCAGAAGCTCGTCAACGACGCGAGCAACTATCTCGGCGAGCGCGTGACCAAAGCGGTCATCACCGTGCCCGCCTACTTCAACGATTCGCAGCGGCAAGCCACCAAGGACGCCGGCAAGATTGCCGGGCTCGACGTACTGCGCATCATCAACGAACCCACCGCCGCGGCGCTCGCCTACGGCCTCGAAAAGAAGGGCAACGAGACGATCCTCGTATGGGATCTCGGCGGCGGCACGTTCGACGTTTCGATTCTCGAAGTCGGCGACGGCGTCTTCGAAGTGAAGGCGACCAACGGCGACACGCACCTCGGCGGCGACGACTACGACCATCGCATCGTCGACTGGCTCGTCGATCAGTTCCGCCGCGATCAAGGCATCGATCTTGCCAAAGACAAGCAGGCGATGCAGCGGCTGACCGAAGCGGCCGAGAAAGCCAAGATCGAGCTGTCGTCGGTCGTCCAGACCAGCATCAACCTGCCGTTCATCACGGCCGACCAGGAAGGGCCCAAACACCTCGACTACACGCTGACCCGCGCGAAGTTCGAAGAGCTTACCGGCGATCTGACCGATCGCTGCGTGGGGCCGTTCCACAACGCCATCGCCGATGCAAAGCTCGACGTTTCGAAGATCGACGAGGTGATCATGGTCGGCGGCGCGACGCGCATGCCGGTAATCCAGGAACTCGTTCGCAAGCTCACGGGCAAAGATCCGAACCTCACGGTGAATCCCGACGAAGTCGTGGCAATCGGCGCGGCGATTCAAGCCGGCGTGCTGTCGGGTGAAGTGCGAGACGTGGTGCTGCTCGACGTTACCCCGCTCTCGCTCGGACTCGAGACGCTCGGCGGCGTGCTGACCAAGCTGATCGATCGCAACACGACGATCCCCACGAAGAAATCGCAGATCTTCACTACCGCCGAAGACGGCCAGACGTCGGTGGACATCCACGTGCTTCAGGGCGAACGCCCGATGGCGCAGGATAACAAGACGCTCGGGCGCTTCCGGCTCGAGGGCATTCCACCGGCGCCCCGCGGCGTGCCGCAAATCGAAGTCACGTTCAACATCGACGCCAACGGCATCGTCAACGTGAGCGCCAAGGATCTCGGCACCGGCAAGGAGCAGGCGATTACGATCACCGCTTCGACGAACCTCAACAAGGACGAGGTCGAACGCATGGTGCGCGAAGCCGAGGCGCAATCGGCCGAAGACAAGGCCAAGCGCGAAGACGCCGAGGTGCGCAACAACGCATCGAGCCTCATCTACTCCACCGAGAAGTCGCTCAAGGAAGTGGGCGACAAGCTCGACGCGACGGCCCGCGGCGAAGTGGAGAACGCGCTCTCGGAACTCAAGCGCATCAGCGAGAACGGCACGGTCGACCAGATCAAGCCCGCGATCGACACGCTGCAGCAGGCCAGCTACAAGATGGCCGAACTGCTCTATAAGGCGGCGACGCCGCAAGGCGAACAGCCCGGTGGCGCGGGTGCGCCCGGCGACGATGGCGCCCCCGGCTCCAACGGCGAGTCCGGCGCGCCCAGCGGCGATGACGTGATCGACGCCGAGTTCAAAGAGACGCACTAAGCGGTCCGCGCCATGAGTGACGATCGAATGGTCTTCGAGACCGAAGCCGGAGAGGCCATCATCGAAGAGCCGGCGCCGCAGCAAGCCTCCTCCCTCGAGGAGCAGCTTGCTGCGGCAAACGCTCGCGCCGATGAAAACTACCAGAAGTTTCTACTCGCCGTCGCCGATTACGATAACTTCCGCAAGCGGAGCCAACGCGACCTCGACTCGATGGTCGCGACGCGTCGGCGCATGCTGTTGGAGCGATTCCTCCCCGTTCTCGACAACATCGAGCGCGCGTTGGAATCGAAGGCCGGTGGCGACACGCTGCGCGGCGGCATCGAGCAGACGCTGCGCGGGTTCGAGGCGCTCCTCGCGGGCGAGGGCGTGAAAGCGATCGACGTCAAGGGCAAGCCATTCGACCCGCGCGTTGCCGAAGCGATCGGCACGGCGGCCGCCTACGGCAATCCCGACGACACGGTCGTCGAGGTTGCGCAAAAGGGCTACGTCATGGGCGAGGACCTGCTGCGCCCCGCAAAGGTGATCGTCGCCCAATCCGACGCTCAATGAATTTCAAGGACTACTATGCCATGCTCGGCGTGCCGAAGAACGCCGCCGAGAAAGACATCAAGTCCGCCTATCGCAAGCTCGCGCGCAAGTGGCATCCCGACGCCAATCTCGATAACCCGAAAGCGGCCGAAGAGAAGTTCAAAGAGATCTCCGAGGCCTACGAAGTCTTGGGCGATCCGGAGAAGCGCAAGAAGTACGACGTACTCGGCCCCAACTGGCAGCAAGCATCGCAACAGGCCGAGCAGCAGCGCCGCTACCGCACGACGGTCAACGGCGAAGAGTTCGAGTTCGACCTCGGAGGAGCCGGCGGTCCGAGCGGCTTCTCCGATTTCTTCGACATGTTCTTTACTGGCGTCGGGCGCGGTCAAACGGCGCGTCCCGGGCCGGCGTACGCGCAGGCGCGAGCGCGTCGCGGGCAGGATCTCGAAACGACCATCGAGCTGACGCTGCGCGACATCTACGAGGGGGGCAGCAAAGCAGTATCGCTGCAGATTCAAGACCTCTGCCCGCGCTGTCACGGCACGGGCACGGGGGGCGGCCGCCTCTGCCCGCAATGCCACGGCACCGGGCACGTGCTGATGAACCGGCGCTTCGAGGTTTCCATTCCGCGCGGCATCGGCGAAGGCCAACGCATTCGGCTGGCCGGTCAAGGCGGCAGCGGCATCAACGGCGGCCCCAACGGCGACCTCTATTTGATCGTCCACCTGCAAGAAGATCCGACCTACAAACGCAAGGGCGACGATCTCTACGTCGACCTTCCGGTAAGCATCTACGATCTCGTGCTCGGCGGCGAAGTAAACGTGCCGACGCTGGGCGGCCAAGTTGCGATGACGATCCCCGCCGGCACCCAGAACAACCGGCTGCTCCGCCTCCCCGAGCGCGGAATGCCGCAAGTCAAAGGCAAAGGCAGCGGCGACCAATACGTCCGCCTCATCGGGCAGCTCCCACAGAATCTCAGCGACAAAGAGAAGAAACTCTTCAAAGAACTCGCCGCGCTGCGCACGTGATTGAGAGGGGTGGGATGACAGGGGTGCCCCCCGGGTAGAGGTAACATTCGCATTCCAACCCCTTTTCGGACAGGAGTTTTATGTGAACGGAGCCTTTAAGTTTTTTGCGCCGCTGGTTGCGGTGCTCGCCGTGGCGGCGTGCAGCGCCGGCGGCTCTTCAAGCGTGCCGGTACCCGGATGGCAGGCCAACGGCCTCGCACGGGCGGCCTGCGACACGGCGCCGCCCGGGGGCGCGCGCTGCTTGGTGCTGATCGAGTCGAAGGGCGGGGCTCGTCCCAACGTCTCCGGTTGGGGCCCGAGCGACATTGAAACCGCCTACAATCTGCCGTCGTTCAACGAAAGGAACCGGCGAGCTCGTCGCCATCGTCAACGCCTACGACAACCCCGACGTCACCTCCGATCTCGGACAATACCGTTCGTATTTCGGGCTGGGCACCGCGAAGTTTCATAAGTACAACCAAAAGGGACAGCAGAGCAACTATCCCCAAGGCAGTCCGGGGTGGGGAGTCGAGATCGACCTCGACGCGCAGATGGTCTCCGCCGCCTGTCCGAAGTGCACGATCGACCTCATCGAAGCCAACAGCGAGAACAGCAGCGATCTCCAGACCGCCGAAGCCGAAGCGGTGAAGCTCGGCGCGCATATCATCAGCAATAGCTGGATCTGCTACTCCTACTCGTGCACCATCGACCCGTCGTACTTCGATAAGAAGGGCGTCGTGTACACCGCCGGGTCCGGTGACGACGGCTACGGCCAAATCGGGCCGCCAATGTCGCTGGCAACGGTGACCGCCGTCGGGGGCACCACGCTGGCCAAGAACAGCTCCGGGTACTCCGAGACGGTCTGGCCGTACGCGGGCGCCGGCTGCACGAGCGAGATCAAGAAGCCGAAATGGCAGCACGACCCCAGCTGCTCCTACCGCACCGCAGCCGACGTCTCCGCCGTCGCCGACAACGTCGCCGAATACGACACCTTTAGCGGCGGCGGGTGGTTCACCGTCGGCGGAACCAGCGTCGCGACGCCGCTGATCGCCGCTGTCTACGCGCTTGCCGGAAACGCCAGCAAAGTGCACGCCGACAAGCAGCTCTGGAGCAAAAAGGCGAGTAAGGGCCTCCACGTCATCAGCAGCGGAAGCGATGGCTCGTGTGGGGGAAGCTACCTCTGCACCGCCGGGACCGGTCAGTACAAGACCTATGCGGGACCCACGGGGTGGGGAACGCCCGACGGCGTCAGCGCCTTCTAACCCGATGGCCAAACCCGGGAGTTTGCGTCGCTTGCGCAGGAGGAGAGCCTAGCCTGCGGCCAAACTCTCGGGCTTCGTGCGTGGCCTTCCGAAGGTAGGACCGGCGGCGTTTGCCGTTGCCGTTTTGCTCGTCTCGTGCACCGGCAGTTTGCCGGGCAATGAAACGGGAACGCCGGCGCGTGGCGCGAGCGCGCTTACGGGTTCGGGCTCGTCGCCGATCAAGAACGTCATCGTCATCGTCCAGGAGAATCGTTCGTTCGACAACTTCTTCGCGACGTTTCCCAATGCCGACGGAACGACCCAGGGTCTCATGAAGACCAGCAGCGGCGATATGTACGTGCCGCTGCAACCGGTCGATCTCAAAGAGTCCTGCGACTTCAAGCACTCCTACCAGAACTATTTGACCGATCTCGACGGCGGCAAGATGGACGGCTTCGATGATGAAGGCGCGAACGGAAAGTGCAATCAGAAGAAAAGCATCGCGCCGTACCAATACGTGAAGCCCAAGCAGATCGCGCCCTATTGGGACATGGCCAGAGAGTACGTGCTCGGCGATCAAATGTTCCAAACGCAAGGCAGCGATAGTTTTACCGCGCATCAAGATTTGGTCGCCGGCGCCACGACCTTCGATACCGCGGGAGACGAGAGCCTCGTCGATCTGCCGACGAAGACGCCCTGGGGTTGCGACGCGCCGGCGCGGACGCGCACGTCGTACCTCCTGTCAACGACGTCGGGTCTACAGTACAAGCGCAATCAGGGCCCGTTCCCCTGCATGTCGTACGAGACGATGCGCGACCTCCTCGACGGCGCCGGCGTCTCGTGGAAGTACTACTCGCCGCCGATCCAAGGCGGCACCGGCGGCATCTGGAACGCGTTCGACGCAATCAAAGCGGTGCGCTACAGCTCGGAGTGGGGCGTCAACGTCACCGATTCCGACACCGAGATCTTCTCCGACATTGCGTATGGACAGTTGCCGGCCGTGTCGTGGGTGATTCCCGACCAGGCAAACTCCGACCATCCCGAATCGAAATCGGATACGGGGCCGTCGTGGGTGGCGAGCATCGTCAACGCGGTCGGCGAAAGCCAGTACTGGAACACGTCGGCGATCGTCGTGGTGTGGGACGACTGGGGCGGGTTCTACGACCACGTTCCTCCGGCGTTCTACGACCAGTACGGCGGGTTGGGGTTCCGCGTTCCGTTGATCGTCGTCTCGCCGTACGCGCTCGGCGGGGGCACGCAGAACTACGTCTCCCATACGCAGTACGAGTTCGGCAGTATCCTCAAGTTCATCGAAGAGACGTTCACGCTGGGCAGCCTTGGGAAGACCGACGAGCGCGCCACCAGCATCGGCGATTGCTTCAACCTTTACCAATCGCCGCGGCCCTTTAGCGCGATCCCCTCGAAGTACGGCAAGGCCTTCTTCCTGCGCCAGCGGCCGTCGTACAAGCCCGTCGACACCCAGTAGAGCGAGCAAGCGATTAATCCCACCGGCAACCGGCGCCCGCCGGCGGCGGTTTACGCGTCTATCACTCCCCAAGTCGAATAAGGTGGCACATGATCAAAGAGATCGCATTTACCGCGTATCCTTCGGCCGACGTCGCGAAGCTGCGCCAGTGGTACGAGGATACGCTCGGTCTGAAGTTCAGCGGACCCTATGTCGAAGACGGCGTCGAGCGCTACAACGAAGCCAAGGTCGGCGACGGATACTTCAGCGTCCTGTGGTCGGAATGGGTCGATCGCGCTCCGGGCAGCGCGTCGGGAATCGTGTTCGAGGTCGACGACATGGATAAGAGCGTCGCCGATCTGCGCGCCAAGGGCGTCAAGGTCGACGACCCCTACGCGACTCCCGTCTGCAAGATCGCGGCTTTCGAAGATCCCGAAGGCAACAAAGTCACGTTCCATCAGGTGACGGTCCCGCATTAAGAGGCACGTTCGATGATGGCCGGCCACGGGCTGATGTGGTCGAACATCTATCAGCCCGAAAAACCCACCTTCAGGCGCGTCAACTGGAAACGGCTCGGCGCGCTCTTCGCTCCCTATTGGCGGCAGCAGGCGCTCGTGCTCGCCTGCATCTTCGCAGTCGCGGCGTTCGGCTTGGTGCCGGGCTTCGTGACCGCCCACATCATCGACGTAACGATCCCGCAGCGCAATCTGGCACAGCTGGCGATCGACGTTGGGATCATCCTCTCCTCCGCGCTGCTCTCGGCCGGCATCGGCGTGCTGCAGGGGTATCTCAACTCGGTCGTCGGCGAAGGCATCATGCGCGATATCCGCACGAGCCTCGTCGCGCACCTCCATCGCATGCCGCTGAGCTTCTTCACCGGAACGAAGACCGGCGAGATCATGAATCGCGTGAGCAACGACGTCGACAACGTCGACAACGTCGTCACCGGCACGCTGACGTCGATCGTCACCAACGGCGTGATCATCGCGACGACGCTGGTGGCGATGTTCGTCTGGAACTGGCGCCTCGCGCTGCTCTCGGTGGCCATCGTGCCGCTGATGGTCTTTCCGCTGGGTCCGGTGGGACGCCGCATGTACCTGATCCGCAAGCAGACCCGCGAGAAGCGCGACGAGATCGAGTCGATCACGCAAGAGACGCTCTCGATCTCGGGCATCACGCTGATCAAATCGTTCGCGCGCGAGGCGTTCGAGCGCGCGCGTTTCTTCACGGTGGGAACGCGGCTGATGCAGCTCGAGGTCGACCTCGCGATGGTGGGGCGCTGGTTCTTGGCCTCGGTGACGGCCATGGTGGTGGTCGGGCCGGCGCTGGTGTGGTTCGGCGGCGGCTGGCTCGCGATCGCCTCGGCTCTGCAGGTCGGGGTGATCGTCGCGTTCGTCTCGTTCATTCAGGGCCGGCTCTACGGGCCGGCCGCCTCGCTCGCCGGGATCCAAGTGCAGATCGTCAGCGCGCTGGCGGTATTCGAGCGCATCTTCGACTACCTCGACATGACGCCCGAAGAGTACGATCCGCCCGGCGCAATCGCGCTGCCGGCGGTCGAAGGAGCCATCGCCTTCGAACACGTCACGTTCTCCTACGAAGGTACGCGCAACATCCTCGACGACATCTCGTTCGAGGTGCGCCCCGGCGAGGTTGCGGCGTTCGTGGGACCCTCGGGTGCCGGCAAGACCACGATCACCGGCCTGGTTCCGCGCTTCTACGGTCCACAGGAAGGCCGCGTGCTCGTCGACGGGCACGACCTGCGCGAGGTGACGCTCGACTCACTGCGGCGCAACATCGGCATCGTCACGCAGGAGACGTATCTCTTTCACGATACCGTGGCGAACAATCTGCGCTACGGCAAGCCCGATGCGACCGCCGCCGAGCTGGAGGCAGCCTCGCGTGCCGCAAACATCGCCGACTTCATCGCCGCTCTGCCCGACGGGTACGAGACGGTGGTCGGAGAGCGCGGCCACAAACTCTCAGGCGGCGAGCGCCAGCGCCTGGCGATCGCCCGCGTGCTGTTGAAAGATCCGCGGATATTGATTCTCGATGAGGCGACCAGCTCGCTCGATTACGAGAACGAAGCTGCGATCCAGAAGGCGCTCGAGGTCGTGATGCGCGGGCGCACGAGCCTGGTGATCGCGCACCGCCTTTCGACCGTGCTTGCCGCCGACGTCATCTTCGTGGTCGACGCCGGTCGCATCGTCGAGTCGGGCCGCCACGCGACGCTCCTAGCACGCGGCGGCCTCTACTCTCGTTTATATCGAACTCAATTTGCGGGGTTATCGGCCTAACGGGAAGCTCTGATTGAGCTCAGGGCTTCCATATAAACTGACTGCAACTATTGGGATAACTTACTGCAGCTATTGGGCTCCCGCTTTTATGCCTAGGTCCACCTGTTGGAGAGCGTTCTTGACCAGGCTGATTGCTTGCAGACGATGACCCGACTTGTCGTTTTGCGCTTGATTGAGATTGGTCAACGCGTCGTTGAGGTACATGCGCGCGTTGGCCATGTGACCCTGATAGGCGAGGGCCGTGCCGGCGCCGGCGCCGCCAAATAGGAACGCGAATCCGAGGGCGAGCGCGCCCAAGCGGGATTTCGAAACGTACATACTTTGAGATTCTCCTCCGAGTGAGTTGGTGCGGCTAGCTATGCTGCGGGGCGCTGCCCATCGAGGCTTTGAGCGAGGCCTTGAACTTGGCTTGCTGATCGGGCGTCAGCACTCCGTAGATCTTCTTCATCAGCGCCTCTTGTGCGGTCTTCTTCTGCGCGGCGTCGGCGTTGGCGGTATCCGTTTGGTACTGCTGCACCATCGGTTTGATCTGCATTTTCTGGCGCATGGTGAGATCGGCGGCCTGCAGGGCGTTGCGGACCGCGGTCTGCACCTGAGCCGAGCTCTGCTGCGCCGAGGCAACGATAGGCGCGGCGATGGGTGCGACGACGGCGAGCGAGAGCGCGAGGCCGGCGATGAAACGTGAGATACGCAAGATTGACTCCTTCTGGCTTTAAGAAAGCGCGGTTTTGACGGAGCTTCTCGACGCTCGCCCGGTTACATTCCCGCCGCGCAGATTGCTAGGCGATCTCCATGACCATCGGCGGTACCGGGACCTGCAGCGGCGGCTCCGTCGCCGCTTGGATCTCGTCGACGCTCACGCCGGGGGCCAGTTCGCGCAAGATCAGCCCTTCGGGACCGACGTCGATCGTTCCGAGGTCGGTGATGATGCGGTTGATCACCCGCTTCCCCGTGAGCGGCAGCGAGCAAGTTCGAACGATCTTGTGCGCGTTGCCCTTGGCGACGTGTTCCATCATCACAATCACGCGCTTCGCGCCGTGGACTAGGTCCATCGCGCCGCCCATCCCCTTGACCATCTTGCCGGGAATCATCCAATTGGCGAGGTCGCCCTGTTCGGAGACCTGCATCGCGCCGAGCACCGCGAGATCGATGTGGCCGCCGCGGATCATGCCGAAGGATAGCGAGGAGTCGAAGAACGACGCTCCGGGAAGCACCGTCACCGTCTCCTTGCCGGCGTTGATCAGATCGCCGTCCTCCTCGCCCTCGTACGGATAGGGCCCCATGCCGAGAATGCCGTTCTCGCTCTGCAGCGTCACCGTAACGTCGGACGGCACGTAGTTCGGCACCAGCGTCGGCAGACCGATGCCGAGGTTCACGTACTGGCCGTCGCGCAACTCCTGCGCGACGCGTGCGGCGAGCTGCGTCCTAGTCAGGGGCATGTGGTTCTCCTTCGTCCTTCGCCGGCGCTCAGGATCACGAGTGGCGGGATCACGAGCGAGGGCGGCTCGTGACGCGTTCGATGCGTTTGCCTTGGGGGCCGACGTGCACGATGCGCTGCACGAAGACCCCTGGTAAGTGCACGTTTTCCGGGTCGATCGCGCCTGGCTCGACGAGTTCCTCGACCTCGGCGATCGTGATCTTGCCGGCCATCGCGCAAAGCGGGTTGAAGTTGCGCGTCGCTTTGTGGAAGACGAGATTGCCGCTGCGATCGCCGATCGAGGCGCGCACCAATGCGTACTCGCAGACGATGCCCGTTTCGAGCACGTACTCGCGTCCGTTAAAGACGCGCGTCTCCTTCTTCGGCGAGCCGATCGCCACGCTGCCGTCGGCGTTGTAGCGCCAGGGCAGGCCACCGTCGGCGATCAGCGTCCCGTCTCCGGCGGGCGTGTAGAAGCCGGGAATTCCGCAGCCGCCCGCGCGCAGGCGCTCGGCAAGCGTGCCCTGCGGCACCAGCTCCACCTCGAGCTCGCCGCTGAGATACTGTCGTTCGAACTCGCGGTTCTCGCCCACGTACGACCCGGTGGTCCGGCGGATGCGGTGCTTGTCGAGCAGGACGCCCAGCCCCCATCCGTCCACGCCGCAGTTGTTTGAGACGGTGACCAAGTCGGTGGCCCCCTGCTCGAGCAACGCCTCGATGAGGTTGTGGGGTATGCCGTTGAGGCCAAAGCCGCCCACGGCGATGGATGTGCCGCTGGGAATGTCGGCGACCGCCTCGGCGCAGGACGCATAGACCTTCTCCATGCCGCCCTATGCGCCGACGGAACGGGCGCAGCCTTCGTGGAACGTAACCTCGCTATGACTACTGCACCGATCGATATCGCACGCAACGAAGAAGAGGCGATGATCCTCGAGATGGTACGCGACCTGGTCGCCGAGAAGGTGTGGCCGCGCGCTGCCGAGATCGACGAGAAGGCCGAGTTTCCGTGGGATATCAAGCAACTGTTCGCGGAGAACGACTTGCTGGGCATCCCGATTCCCACGGAGTACGGCGGGTTGGGCGGCACGTTCGTCACCTACGTGAAGGTCGTCGAAGAGATTGCGAAGGCGTGCGCCTCGAGCGCGCTGATCGTCGCGGTGCAGGAGCTGGGCATGCTGCCGATCATGATCGGCGGCAGCGACGAGCAGAAGCGCCGCTTCCTGCCCAAGATCGCTTCCGGCGAGCACCTCGTGGCGTACGCGCTTACCGAAGTCTCCAGCGGCTCCGACGCGCTGGGCTCGATGAAGACGCGCGCCGAAAAGCGCGGCGATTCCTACGTGCTCAACGGACAGAAGATCTGGATCACCAACGGCAGCGTCGCCGACGTCGTCTGCGTCTTCGCGGTGACCGATCCGGCCGCGGGGTCGCGCGGAGTCACCGCGTTCGTCGTCGAGAAGGGGACGCCCGGGTTCGCGGTGGGCAAGCTCGAGAAAAAGATGGGCATACGCGGATCGCCGACGGTCGAGCTGATCTTCAACGACTGCGAGGTTCCCGCGGCGAACCGTCTGGGCGAAGAGGGTGAAGGGTTCAAGATCGCGATGAAGGTGCTCGACAAATCGCGTCCGGGCATCGCGGCGCAGGCGCTCGGAATCGCCGCCGGCGCGCTCGATTACGCCAATAACTACGCAAAGGAACGCGTCGCCTTCGGAAAACCGATCGGGCAGCATCAGGGCGTCGGCTTCATGCTCGCCGACATGAAAACCGAGGTGGAAGCCGCTCGACTAACGCTCTACGAAGCGGCACGCCGCTGCGATGCGGGCGGTCCCGACGTGACGCTGTGGGCCGCGATGGCCAAGCTCAAATGCGGCGACGTCGCGATGTCGGTGACGACCGACGCGGTGCAGGTTCTCGGCGGGTTCGGCTACTCGGCGGATTACCCGGTCGAGCGCATGATGCGCGACGCGAAGATCACGCAGATCTACGAAGGCACGCAGCAGATCCAACGGCTCGTCATCGCGCGCAACCTCGTAGGCAGAGCGTGAGGGCGCGAGCGGCAATCTCGCTCGCCCTAATTGCGGCCGGGCCAAAGGACTGTCGTGGCGTTATTACGAGTGGAAGACCGGCGCCGGCTTGTGGAACGCGCCCGATGCGATCAAGCATCTGCAAGAGGGCTCGCAGTTCTCGACCGAGGTCGTGGCGCCGCCGTCAAAAGTGATCGCCGACATCTCCAACAACGATCTGGCCAGCGTCGTCTGGGTGACGCCGACGGCCAAAGCCTCCGATCACGCCGACATCACCGACGGATCGGGCCCGTCGTGGGTGGCCTCGGTCGTCAACGCCGTCGGCGAGAGCAGCTACTGGAATAGCACCGCGATCTTCGTCACCTGGGACGATTGGGGCGGCTGGTACGATCACGTAGCGGCCCATGGTCTACAACTCCTACGAACTGGGCTTCCGCGTACCGGCCATCGTGATCTCACCGTACACGCCGAAAGGCTACGTGTCGCACGTGCAGCACGAATTCGCCAGCATTCTCAAGTTCGCCGAGAGCACGTTCGGGCTGCCGTCGCTCGGCGCCACCGACGTGCGCGCCGACAATTTCTCCGACTGCTTCAACTTTAAGCGCGCTCCGCGCAGCTTCACCCCGATCCAAGCGCCGCTGAGCCGCGACTACTTCTTAAAGCAAGGCCCCGGAACGCAACCCCACGACAACGATTGACTCCACCCCTGGTAAACTCTACAACTCGAGCGCGACTGAGGCGGCTCCGTCTTCGGTGAGTTCGGCGCCGAGCGCCATGACGGTCTCGAGTTTCTCACCGAGATCCTCTCGCAGCGCTGCGAGGATCCGCGCGTACTCCTGCTGCTCGGTGTACTCGCGGCCGGCTTGGAGCGCGGCGAGCCGCGCGTTGACGAAGCCGAGCAGCATCGCGGCGCGCTCGCGGTTCGACGTCTGGCGGCGCGTCTCGGAGTATTTCTCCAGAGCACCGATCGCGGCGAAGTGCTGCAGCACGTAGGCGGTGAGCACCGTCGCCTTCACGTCGCGCGCTATCGCCAGCGCCTCGGTCGCGTGGACGAGCGAGTCGTCGAAGCAGTCCATCGCCACGAGATAGGCGGCCATGTTGCAGAGATCGTTGGCGACCGAGCGTGGATTGTGCCACGCTTCGTGCCCGACGCGCGCCTCCTCGGCGCGATGGAGAGCTGCCGGCACGTCGCCCGAGGCGAACTCGATCTCGGCCAAGCTCCCGGCGATCGACGCCGCCGGCCGCTCGAGATTCAGGGCGATGTAATACGTGAGCGCTTCGTCGTAGAAGCGTCGTTCGACGTCTTGCGCGACCTTTTGCGGATGGGGATCGCGCAGCGATGCGGCGTACAGATCGCCGCCCGCGAGCAGGGCGACCCGCGCCCCGCCGGGCGCCCAGCCGGCGACCTCGGGCGTTCGCGGAAGCGTCCCGGCCCGCAGCCAGACCCGCGTGCTGCCGCTGGCGACGTCGTAGAGCATGACCGCCAGGCTCTCGTCGGGGTCTTGGCTGGGGCGAACGTAGAGGAAGCGCTGCCCGTCGGGCGACCACGAGACGCGCGAGATCATTCGCCCCCACGGCGGCTCCTTCGTGAAGACGGAATCGAGCGTGATCGCCGCAGCGGCTACCGCAAGCATGTGCGCTTAATGCGACGGAACCAAGGCAGCCTCCGGTGAACTCCTACGGGATGACCGGACGAGTTCGCGATTCCACAGGGCGTGTCGCTTTGGCGTTGGCCTGCGCCGCGCTAGCAGGCTGCAACGGCATCGCGGCGACCTCGGGGGCTCCCGCTCCTCCTCAACCGGCGGCGCACTCGGCCGGCACGCGTTCGTCCGTAGCGTCCATCTACGTCGTCGACCGGAACTTCGGCCACAACGACGATCGCGTGCTCGTCTTTAACTCCGACGCGCGCGGCAATACCGGTCCGGTGCGTCAGATCGAAGGGTCGCAGACGCAGCTCGACTACGCGCAGGGAATTGCGGCGGACCGCCAGGGGAATACCTACGTCTCGAGCTTCGCGCGAGTCACGGAGTACGCGGCGGGCGCCAGCGGCAACGTGGAGCCGATCGCCGAGATCATGGGGTCGCAGACGGGGCTCGACGTGACCGGCGGCATCGCACTGGATTCGAGCGCGAACATGTACGTGGTGAACGACACGTACGTCGCCGCGGCAATCGACGTCTTCTCCGCCGGCTCCAACGGCAACGTCCCACCCGCGCGCAGCATCACCGGGCCCGATACCGGGCTCAGCGTACCGGCCGGCGTCGCGGTAGATTCGCAAGGAGAGACGTACGCCACCAACACGACCTACCCGGCCAGCGTCACCGTCTACGCCGCCAACGCAAACGGCGATGCAACACCGCTCGCCACGATCGCCGGCGGCCAGACGACGCTCAACGCCCCGACGGGCATCGCCGTCGGCCGCTCGGGAAAAATCTACGTGGCCGACTACGTTCAACAAGAGCATCCTCATCTTCGCTTCGGGTGCCAGCGGCGACGTCGAACCGATCGCATCCATTCACGGCCTGCGAACGCAGCTCACCTATCCGGTCGGCGTCTCGCTCGACGGCAACGGCTACATCTACGTCAGCAACATCACGCGCCCCAAGAGCGTGCTCGTCTTCGCCCCCTCTTCCTCGGGAAACGTGTCACCGGTACGCCGCATCAGCGGCAACAAAACCGAACTTTACGACCCCGTAGCACTAGATCTGTAGCCCTCTGCTAGCGTTTGCGCACACCGTCCCTCGACTGCGCTCGGGGCGACACATGCGACGCTCGCGACGATACGAAGAGTTTGATGATTTTTGGCGTCGGGCAGAGGTGGTTGACGGGGCATTCGCCGCAACGCGGCGTGGGGGCTTTGCAGATCTTCCGTCCGTGCAGGATCAGCCAGTGCGACGCGTCGCCCCACTTGCTGGGCGGCACGATTTTGGTAACGTCGTCCTCCACCTGGCGCGGCGTCGTGCCGACCGTCAAGCCCAAACGATGTGAGACCCGAAAGACGTGCGTGTTGACGGCAAGCGCTTCTTCTTGGAACGCCGCCGCCATGACGACGCTGGCGGTCTTGCGGCCGACGCCCGCCAGCGACTCGAGCTCCTCGCGCCCTCGCGGCACCCCACCGCCGAAGCGTTCGACGAGATCGCGCGCGCAGGCGATCACGTTCTTCGCTTTCATCCGGAAGAAACCGCACGATTTGATGATGCGCTCGACGTCCTCTTGCTTCGCGCGCGCCAGCTTTTCGGGCGTCGGAAACTTCGCGAAGAGCGCCGGC
Organism: Vulcanimicrobiota bacterium; assembly: GCA_963844705.1. Classification (GTDB taxonomy): domain Bacteria; phylum Vulcanimicrobiota; class Vulcanimicrobiia; order Vulcanimicrobiales; family Vulcanimicrobiaceae; genus Cybelea. The sequence continues at coordinate 45,727 of CAWJPI010000003.1, forward strand.
GTGGTGGCGTTCACGCGCGCGTCGGTGCACTGCGCCGAGAGAATCACCGCAACGAGCAGTTGGAACTCGCTGCCGTACTCGAGTGCCGTCACCGCGTGCGGGTAGGCGCGTTCCAAGATCGCCAGCTCCTCGATCGCGACCTTCCGTGGAACCTTTTTCGTGGGGAACGGTATGCGCGGCACGCGCCGTCATTCTCGCAAGGCGACGCCGTTTCCGTCGCGCGTCACCAGGCCGTCCCGCTCGAGGGCGCCGACCAGCTCGCCGACGTCGGCGACGGTCCAGCGAGACGCGCCCTCGAGCGCCCGACGGAGGTCGAGCAGCGAGACGCGCTGCCCCGCCGGCAGCTCGCGCAGACGATCGACGATTCGCCCGCGCGCAAAGCGGCGCGAGCGATCGAACGGGATCGCGTTCTGCGGCGACGGCGGTTTGCCGTTGGCTCTGCGCGCGGTTGCGAGCGCCGCCGCATCGACCGGCGCCGCCGCGCAATCCGGGCGCAGCGGGCAGAGCAGACATTTCGGCGCGCGCGCGCTGCAGATCGTGGCGCCGAGGTCCATCAGCGCGGAGTTCCAATCGTGCGCGCGCCCTGGGGGCATCAGCGCACGCGCGCGGCGATCGAGCTCGAGCGCATTCGCACGCGGCGGATGCTCGATGCCGAAGCAGAGCCGGTGCACGATGCGGCGGATGTTGGTGTCGACGGGCGCGTCGTCGAGATCGAAACCGAAAGCGCGCACCGCGGCGACACCGTACGGCCCCAACCCCGGAAGCTCGCGCAGCGACGCCGCATCGGAGGGGAGTTCGCCGCCATGCGTTTCTACGACGCAGACCGCGAGGCGGTGCAGCCGAACCGCGCGCGAGTTGTAGCCCAGCCCCTTCCAAGCGCGCAGCACCTCCCCCAACGACGCCCGCGCCAGCGCGGCGAAATCGGGGAAGCGCTCGACGAATGCTTCGAACTTCGGCACCACGCGTTCGACTTGTGTCTGAGCGAGCATGAACTCGCTAACGAGCGTGCGGTAGGGGCTGCGCAGCACGCGCCAGGGCAGCTCCGCGCGGCCGTACTTGCGGTACCAGCGCAGGAGGCGCCCTCGCGAGAGGCTGCCGGTCGGGGTGCTCGCCATCGCTGCCTCCGCTTCGCTGCCCGTGTGGGGAACGCTCCCCTTTGCGCGAAGCCATGGGTATGAGCAACGAACGTACCTTCGACGCCGTCGTGATCGGGGCGGGCCCCGGCGGCTACCACGTCGCGATCCGGCTCGGTCAGCTGGGCAAGAAAGTTATCTGCATCGACCGTGACGAGGTCGGGGGCGTGTGCCTGAATTGGGGATGCATTCCCACGAAAGCGCTGCTGCACGTGGGCGAAGTGATTCGCCACATCGAGCACGCCGATGCGCTCGGACTTACCGTCGCGAAACCCGAAGTCGCGCGGGAAGGCGTCGTCAAGTTCAAGGGCGACGTCGTTGCCGCCAACGTCGGCGGGGTGAAGACGCTCTTCAAAGCCAACGGCGTCGAATCCGTGCGCGGGCAAGCATCCTTCAAATCGCCGACCGAGATCGTCGTAAAGCGCGACGACGGCAGCAGCGAAACGCTCAAGACGCAGTACGTGGTGATCGCGACGGGCTCGGCTCCGGTCGACGTCAAAGCGTGGCCGCGCGACGGCAAGGCGATCATCAACTCCGACGATGCGGTGAAACTCGAGCGCATCCCCAAGAAGCTGCTGGTGATCGGCGGCGGCGTGATCGGTTTGGAGTTCGCGACGGTCTATCGCCGCCTGGGAGCCGAAGTGCTGGTCGTCGAGATGATGCCGCAGATTCTCACCGGCACCGATCTCGAGATCGGCAAGACCCTCGGACGGATTCTCAAAAAGCAGGGCGTCGAGATCATGCTCGGCACGAAGGTCGTATCGCTGGAGCGCAAGGGCGATACCGTGCGCGCAACGTTTAACGGCGAGGGCACGAGCGGCAAGGACGAGACGCGCGAGTTCGACATGGCGCTGGTCGCCGTCGGACGGCGCCCCGTTACCGACGGACTCGACCTCGCCGCCGCGGGACTCGCCACCGACGAGCGCGGTTTCATCGCGACCGATCAGCAGCAGCGCACGAAGGTGGCCAACGTCTTCGCCATCGGCGACGTCACCGGCCAGCCGCTGCTCGCGCATCGCGCGATGAAGCAAGGCGTGATCGCGGCGGAAGTCATCTCCGGCGACAAGTCGGCAGCCTTCGATCCCGTCGCCGTGCCGAATTGCGTCTACACCGATCCCGAAGTCGCGACCGTCGGTCTTTCCGAGGAAGAGGCAAAGGCTGCCGGGTACGAGGTGCGCATCGGCAAGTTCCCGCTGGCCGCCAGCGGCCGCGCGCGCACGATGAACGAGACCGACGGCCTGCTCAAGCTCGTCGCGGATGCGAAGACCGATCTGCTGCTGGGCATGCACATCGTCGCGCCGCAAGCCGAATCGCTCATCGGCGAGGGCGTGATCGCGCTGGAGATGGGCGCGACGCTGGAAGACGTCGGACTCTCGGTCCACCCGCATCCGACGCTGACCGAAGGCTTGATGGATGCCGCCGAGGCCGCGCACGGCAAGGCCATCCACATCATCAATCCCAAGCCGAAGACCCCGGTGGCGTCTTCGCGCTGAACGGCGAGATGAGCGCCGCGCGACTGCTCGATCTGGGAGTGCGCCCGTATCGCGAGGTGTTGGCGCTGCAGCGGCAGTTGCATGAAGCGGTCGCGGCAGGGCGCGAGCCCGATACGTGGATCGTCGTCGAGCATGGCCCGGTCGTTACGCTGGGGCGGCAAGCGCGGCGCGAGAATCTGCTGCTCTCGCCCGAGGCATTCGCGCGGCTCGGCGTCGACGTCGTCGACGTCGAGCGCGGCGGCGACGTGACGTACCACGGCCCGGGGCAGCTCGTCGTGTATCCAATCCGCCGGCTCGCGCGGTTTCGGGAAGTAGTGCCGCTCGTACGATCGTTGGAGGGCGCGGTTATCGCCTGCTGCGGGCGCTTCGGCATTGCCGGGGAGCGCTGGGGCGAGCACGCCGGCGTTTGGGTGGGAGAGGATCAGATCTGCGCGATTGGACTAGCGGTCAAGCGGATGGTCTCGATGCACGGCCTCGCGCTCAACGTCTCGACCTCGCTCGATTACGACCGTTTGATCAACCCCTGCGGTTTGACCGATCGCGGGATTACGTCGATCTCCGCGCAGAGCGGGCGGCCGGCTTCGATGGGAGTGACGAAGCGCGTGCTCCTCGAGGAGCTGGCTCGCGAGTTCGCGGTTTCGTTTTACGCAGAATCGCAGGTCGCATGATAGAGGTTGACCTTACTTCGTCCTTCGACCGCGCTGCGGATGACGGGCCTAGGCGTAAGCCCCCGTGGTTGCGGGTCTCTTTGCCGAGTGGGCCCGATTATGAGCGGGTGAGGGCGCGCGTTAACGAGCTGGCGCTGCATACGGTTTGTAAAGAGGCGGCCTGCCCGAATATGGCGGAGTGCTGGGGCGCCGGCACGGCGACGATCATGATCCTCGGCGATCTCTGCACGCGCGGCTGCCGCTTCTGCAACGTGAAAACCGGAAATCCGCGTGGCGCCGTCGATTGGATGGAGCCGCTGCGCGTAGCCGACGCGGTGCGCGACCTGGGCTGGAAGTATCTGGTGGTGACGGCGGTCGATCGCGACGACCTTCCCGACGGCGGCGCGTTGATCTTCGCCAATACCGTGCGCGCAATTCACGAGCGGGTGCCGGGAGCGCGAGTCGAGATCCTCAGCGGCGATTATCGCGGCGACCTGCGAGCCGTCGACATCGTGGTCGACGCCAAGCCCGACGTCTTCGCGCACAACCTCGAAACCGTACGCCGCCTCACGCCGCGCGTGCGCGACAAACGTGCCGGCTACGACCAGTCGCTCGCGGTTCTGGCGCACGTCAAACGCCGCGCGCCGCGGCGCTACACCAAGACGTCGATCATGATCGGCCTCGGCGAGACCGCGGCGGAGATCGAGACGGCGATGGACGACGCGCGCGCCGTGGGCGTCGACATCTTCACCATTGGCCAGTACCTGCAGCCCTCCAAGAAACATCTCCCCGTCGTCGAGTTCGTAACGCCGGAGAGCTTCAAGCAACTGGGCGACCTCGGAGCCGCGAAAGGGTTCCATCAGGTCGTTTCGAGCCCGCTCTCGCGCAGCTCGTATCACGCAGAACAAGCTTTCTAAAATCGCGGCCGGCTAGCGCAACCGCCCCTGCTCGCCCTCTGTTGGTACGGCTAGCGTGACGAAGGTATTTCTCACTCGACCGGTGCTGGCGACGGTCTGCTCCCTGATCATCCTCATCGGCGGCCTGGTGGTCATGCCGACCCTGCCCCTCGCCCAGTATCCGCAGATCGCGCCGCCGGTCGTCACGATCAGCGCGGCGTACGTCGGCGCCGCGCCCGAGGCCGTGGAGGCCCAGGTCACGACGCCGCTCGAGCAGGCCGTCAACACGGTGCAGGGGCTGCGCTACATCAGCTCGACGAGCGCTCAGGGCGTCTCGACGATCACGTGCACGTTCACGCTCGAGACCAACCTCGACATCGCCGCTGCCGACGTACAGAACGCCGTGCAGTCGGCCATCGGCCAGCTCCCGGCGACGGTGCAGCAAGTCGGCGTTCAGGTCACCAAGAACTCGGGATCGTTCGTGATGGGCATCGCGCTCACGTCGGACAACTCGAAGTACGATACGCTCTTCTTGAGCAACTACGCGCAGCTCAACATCGTCAACGACCTGTCGCGCGTGGCCGGCGTCTCGCAGGTGCGGATATTCGGCCAGCGCCAGTACGCGATGCGCGTCTGGATCAATCCGTCGAAGCTCGCCTCGCAGGGGCTCGACGCGGGCGACGTCGTTACCGCCCTGCAGGAGCAAAACGCCGAGATCGCCAGCGGCAGCATCGGCGCGACGCCCGAATCGAAGGACCAGCCCTACACCTACACCGTCAACGCGCTGACCCAGCTCTCCTCGCCCGACCAATTCGCCAACATCATCCTGCGCGCCAACCCCAACGGCGGCTTCACGCGTTTGGGCGACGTGGCGCGAGTGGAACTCGGCGCGCAGGATTACAGCACCGCGCTGCGCTTCAACGGCAACTCGCAGGTCGTCGGCATGGGCGTGCTGCAGTACCCGACGGCCAACGCGCTGCAGGTCTCCAAAGGCGTGCTGACCGAGATGGAGCAGCTCTCCAAGTCGTTCCCGCCCGGCATCCACTACACCGTCGCCTTCAACACCACCGACTTCGTGGCCGAATCGGTCCGCGAGGTCGTGATCACGCTGCTGCTCTCGATCGTGCTCGTGGTGCTCGTGATCTTCGTCTTCTTGCAGAACCCGAAGTCGACGCTGATTCCGGCGGCCACGATTCCCGTCTCCCTGATCGGTACGTTCTTCGTGATGAAGATCTTCGGTTTCACGATCAACACGATCACGCTCTTCGGCTTGACGCTGGCGACGGGGCTGGTCGTCGACGACGCCATCGTCGTGATCGAGAACATCGCGCGCCACATCGAGTTGAACAAGGGCAGGCAGAGCGGCGTCGCCAGCGCCGCGCAGGCGATGCGCGAGATCCAGAGCGCGGTCGTCGCGTCGTCGCTCGTGCTGCTGGCCGTCTTCATTCCGGTCGCGTTCTTTCCGGGAACCACGGGTCAGCTCTACAAGCAGTTCGCGCTGACGATCGCCGCGGCCATTACGATCTCGCTCTTCCAAGCGCTGACGCTCGCGCCGGTGATGTCGGCGCGCCTGCTCACCGGCGAGGTGGAATCGAAGTTCATCTTCTTCCGCTGGTTCAACGCCGGCCTCGCGCGCTTCCGGCGCTGGTACTCCGCCGAGCTGCCGCGCGCGTTTCGCTACCGCTGGCTGGTGACGGCGATCTTCGCGATCGCACTGATGCTTACGGCGGTGATGTTCGTCCGCACGCCCACGTCGTTCATTCCTGCCGAAGATCAAGGCTATTTCATCGTCCTGGTGCAGGCTCCGGAGGGTACGTCGCTTTCGGGCGAGCAGGCGATCTCGGAGAAGGCCGAGGCGATCATCCGCAGCCAGCCGCAGGTGCGCTACATGTTCGACATCGGCGGCTTCAGCTTCACCGGCGCAGCGCCCAACCGCGGCTTGATGTTCTGCCTGCTCAAACCGTGGGGCGAGCGCAAGGGCCCCGACGACGGCATCGACGCGGTGATCGGGCGCATCAACTACGCGTTCTTCAAGACGATCCCGGAGGCGCAGCTCTTCGCCCTCAATCCGCCCGCGATCAACGGCGTCGGCAGCTTCGGCGGCTTCCAGTTCGAGCTGGAGGACCGCGCCAACCTCGGCCTGCCCGTGCTGATGAAGACGGCCTTCGGAATCATGGGCGCCGCGGCGCAGGATCCGCGGCTGATGAACGTCTTCACGCAGTTCCGCATCAACTCGCCGCAGATCCAGATGGACATCGATCGCAACAAGGCCAAAGCGATCGGCGTCTCCCTCACCGACATTTTCGACACGCTCGAGGTCGATCTCGCCTCGCTCTACGTCAACAACTTCACCTACCTCAACCGTTCGTGGCAGGTCAACGTACAGGCCGAGGAACCGTACCGCAACCGCGTCTCGTCGCTGCAGAATCTGTACGTCAGCTCGGGATCCGCCGCCAACAACATTCCCACGGGCACCAATCCCTTCGCGACGGCGCCGCCGGGCTCGGCTACCACGTGGACGAATGCCACCGGCACCGTGATGACGCCATTAGGCGCCCTCGTAAAGATCCAGCAAGTGCAGGCCGCCCCCGTGATCACCCACTACAACCTCTACCGCAACGTCGAACTCAACGGCAACAACGCGCCGGGGCACGGGTCGGGTGAGGCGATCGAAGCGATGAGCGACATCGCCAACAGAGTGATGCCGGCCGGAATGAACTTCGAGTGGTCCGGACTGCAGCTCGACGAGATCGCCGCCGGAAGTTTGAGCACGATCATCTTTGCGCTGGGCCTCGTGTTCGTCTTCCTCGTGCTCTCGGCGCAGTACGAAAGCTTCATCGATCCGCTCATCGTGCTGCTCGCGGTGCCGGCGGCGCTCTTCGGCGCGCTCGGTTTCATGAACTTCCGTCATCTTCCGATTCCGTTCTTGTTCGATCCGAATCTCGCCCAGGATGCCTACGCACAGGTGGGTTACGTGATGCTCATCGGCCTGGCGAGCAAGAGCGCAATTCTCATCGTCGAGTTCGCCAACCAGCAGCTTCACGAAGGCGCCAGCGTGGTGCAGGCGGCGCTGCGCGCGGCGCAGACGCGGCTTCGTCCCATTCTGATGACTTCAATTGCTTTCGTGATCGCCGTGCTGCCGTTAGTTTTTGCCACCGGTGCGGGGAGCGCGGCGCGTCACTCGCTGGGAACGGTCGTTTTCGGCGGCATGCTGGTGTCGACTTTCCTCAATCTCGCGATCACTCCGGTGCTCTACGTCATCATTAAATCGCTGGAATTGCGCGGAAAACCGAGCCGGCGCAATGGCCGCTCGGACGGCGAAAGCGAAGAAAAGGATTTGCAATCCTTTAGCCCAACCTCCGTTTAACGCCCGATAAGAATAAAAATAACCGCCGTTATCGGGCGCTCTTCGGGGAGTTGCTTGCATGCTGGGTCGTTCGTTTGGGAGAGTCGTTTCCGCAGTCGTCGCGCTCGCGGTCGCGGGCATCGCATCGCCGGTTCGCGCCGACGGAACTGCCGAAGTCTATCAGCAATCGATTCTTCCCGGCGCGAATGCCGGCATCAAGAACTTCCTCGATCAAGAGCAGCAAAAGCGCGAGCAGACGCGCCGTCAAGCCCAAGCGGGCGCCAACTCCAACGTCGCGCAAGTGCCGCCGGTTCCGCAGCAGAAGGTCGGTCCCGTCATCGCGCTACCTGGTGGATTGACTTACACGGTCGACTTCACCGCAGCGCAGCCGTACGGCGACATCGGTACCTACGGGCGCAGCCAAGGATGGCTCATGGGCGGAATGGACGCTTCGGTGGGATACGGCTTCAACTGGTCGACGCGCCTGGTCGCGAGCATGTTCCAGCTGCAGCACTGGCCGGAGGGTTTCAACAGCGGCACTGCGCCGGTCTATCTGGCCGGTTTCCGCAATCCCGTCGGCTGCGCCGATCTCACCGGCGGCAACGCGTGCGGGCCGGGAGCCGGACGCAACATCAACGTCGCCACGAAAGATACCTTCGGCGTCTTCATGCTCGAAAAGCTCTTCACGATCAACTCCGATAAGCTGCCAGGGCCGGTGCCGATCGTCATCTCCCCGACGTACGTCGCGCGCGGCGGTCTCATCGCGTTCGCTCCCGGCCACAACGACGTCGTGCCCTTCACCTACGACCTGCCCGATGGCCCCGTCGAGAACATTCCGGTGCGCACGGCCCAATACTACGCAGTCGCGATCACGCTGCCGTTCCTCAAGACGCCGAAGATGTTCGGCACGTTCACGGTAGCTCCGCAATGGCTGGTGCACACGGCGGGCGCCAACTCCGGCAACTCGATGCAGTTGCCGCAGATCCTCTACCTCGAGTACACCCCGACCAAGGGACGACGTTTTTCTTCGAACCGCAGAGCGCGCGCGACTATCTGCCGACCGATCCGTATCCCGAGCACCTCTACGCGTACTTCTTGGGAGTGCAGCAGCGAATCTCGAGGTACGGTTTCGTCGAGGCCGTGATCAACAGCGGCAGCCCGACCAACCTCGGGGTCGACGGCGTGACCGGCATCAAGTGCCTGACGGTGCAGCAGGCGATCAACAACGCGTGCGGCTTGGCGATCGGCGGTCTGAAGGCGACGCAGCTGCAGCTGCAGTTCGGCATCGGCTCGCCGACCTATTTCCCGTTGTAAGTGAGGCGCAAAGCGATGAAGATTTCACCGATTCGAAGGTTAACGGCGTTTGCGGCCCTGGCCGCACTCTGCGCCTGCGGCGGAGACGGCGGTGCGATCCCGGGCCCGATCTCGGCGAACGGGCCGGCGCGCGAACGCGCGCACGATGCCGGCTCGATTCTTTCGAGCATCGTCGGCGTCGGCGACAGCTTGACTGCCGGTTATCAGTCCGATGGGTTTTCTCGGCGAAACCGGCGTTCACGCGGTGGTCGGCAGCCAGAGCTATCCGGTTCCTCCGAATCAGGTCACCGGATGGTGGGCCGACCTCTACGAACAGGCCTCCGGCAAACCGCTCGACGAGGCGATCTCGCAGATGTTCGATCCGTCTACGAGCCCGCTGCCGCTCATCGCCGGCCCGGGCCTCAACAATCAAATCATCTCTGCACCGGGTACCGGCTTCCCGATCGCCGAGCAGAAGAGCGGCGACGTCTGCACCGACAACAACGACTTCAACGAAGACGCCTACCGTTTCAAGCGGGCTTTCGCGCGTGCGCCTCGATCCGACGTCGCCGAACATTCGCAACGTCGGTATTCCCGGGCTCACGCTCCACGAAGCGCTCACGCTGCACCAACCGCAGACGAACACGTGCAAGGAACTGCCGGGCATTCCCGGACTGCTGAGCATGGTCGTCGCCGATGAGAGCGGCACGTTCTGGCCCGTGCTCGGAAACTTCACCAAGCTCGGTTACAACCTCACGGACGTCAACGCAGCCGCGTCGCGCCACCCCACGCTGGCGACGGTGTGGCTCGGCGCCAACGACGTGCTCAAGTACATGGGAAGCGGCGGTCGTTTCATCGGCGGCGATCGCAGCGCGTCGCAGGCCGCAAGCGACCTGCGCGCGAGCATCTCCGCGATGCAGCATGCCGGCGCCAAGGTCGTCGTGGCAAACCTGCCAGATATTCTGCAGGCGGGGTACTTCGAGCGCGTTACCGTGCCCGAGACGAAAAAGCTGTGTCAGTTCCACTCGTACGTCATGTGCCTCTTCAGCCTTGCCGGTACACCGCAGTTCGCGCTGCAGGAGATCGTCAAGAAGTACAAGCTCGCGGCGCCGGGCTGCGTTCCCGCCTCGACGACCAAGCCGTGCGGCTACCTTACGCTGCCTGGAGTGATCGCCGTCATCCAGGTGTTCGGCTACACGGGCAAGGTTCCGAACCTCGATTGCAACGTTCCGGCGCCCGGCTGCAGGGGCGCGCCCGGCAACGGCCTCGGCCAGAACTACATTACGCCGGAGTTCGCGGGGAAGGTGCAGGGGCTCAACACGGCCATCAATCAAGGCATCGACGACGCCGCGAACGGCGCGCGCGTGCCGCTCGTTGACGTACACGCGATCTTCGCGGGACTTGCGAGCGCCAATCCTTCGAATCCTTACTTCGCACTGGCGGCGTCGATCAATCCGAAGGGTCCCTGCTGCACGCTAGGCTACCTCTACGGCATCACCAGCTTCGACGGGCTGCACCCCTCCAATACCGGCTACGCGCTCATCGCGTACGAGTTCATCAACACGATTAACAAAACGTACGGGACGAAGGTTCCGCAGATCGACGTGACCGCCGTGTACGACGGCACCCGCTGTAACACGAAGAAATACTGCTTCCACGACCCGTACGCCCCACCGTACGATTTGGGATCACTCTAAGGAGCATCGAACGCCGGTGCTGACCTGGCTGCGCGAGCTCGCGGAGACGGTCGGCACCTTCGACCGCTCGGCGCTCGAGCCGGGCTACGCGCTGCGCTGCACCGTCGGCGTCGCCATTCCGCTGGTCGTCGCCGCGCTGCTCGGGCACCCGGCTCTCGGCGTCGCGGCCGCGGTCGGCGCGTTCATCACGGGCTTCACCTCGCTGCAGGGCGTCTATCGCACGCGATTGCAGGCCATATTGATCGCCGCGCTGGGAATGGCGCTGACGAGTTTCATCGGCGCGCTGGCGGCGCATTCGACTCCCGGCATCGTCGCGGCGACGGCGGTCGCCGGGTACGCGTGCGGCACGATCGGACAGATCGGGCCCGCCGCCGCGACGGTCGCGCTCAACTCATTCGTGGCGTTCGTCTTGTTTTCGAGCCAAGCGCTGGCACCGGAGCCGGCGCTAGTGCAGTCGGGACTCGTGTTTGGCGGCGGATTGATTCAGGCGCTGCTGCTGTTGATCGTCTGGCCCACCGCGCATCTCGACGCGGAACGAACGGCGCTCGCCGACGTGTACGCAAATCTCGCCGCGTACGCGCGTCAGGTTTCGGCCGGATCGCCGGCGCTTCCGCCGATCACGCCGTTTGCCACCGCGCGACAGATTCTCGCCGATCCGCAGCCCTTTGCGCGATCGGCGGAGCGCGCGCGAGCGGAACGGCTGCTCGAGGACTCGGAACTGATTCGCACGCGCTTGGGAGCACTCGCCACCGGGCACGGCGTGCCGCCGGAAATCGCCGGCCAACTCGATCTGATCGCGGCGATGCTTCGGGGCGAGCGGAAAGCCGAAGACGTCAACCTGCCCGCCGAGGCCGGCGGTCCGGCCGATTTAGGCGCACACCTGCGCGACGCCCTGCTTGCAGCGGCGGTGATGTCGAGCGGACGGCTTCCCAACGTGCACCTGCTCTCCAAGCCGCGCCCCGGCCCGTACGTAGAGAATCGCATCTCGTGGTTTAGCCGCGAGTCGTTGCGCTTCTCGATCGTGCTGACCGTCGCGATGGTGTTGGCACGGCACTTTTCGGCGGATCGCGGCTATTGGATCCCGATGACGGCGGCGCTAGTGCTCAAGCCGGACTTTCAAGCGACGTTCGTGCGCGGGGCCGGTCGCATCGCCGGGACGCTCGTCGGCGCGGTAGTCGCCAGCGCGGTGTTGGTATTGCTGCGCGGGGATGGCGCGCTCGAGATCGGCGGCGTACTGGTGGCGGCGGCCGTGGCCTATCTCACGTTCAATCCAAACTACGCGCTGTTCACCGTCGCGATCACGTCGTTCGTCGTGCTGGTGCTGGGCATGCGCGGCCTGCCCGGCACGACCACGATCGACGTGCGCGTGCTCGACACGCTCGGCGGCGGGGCTCTGGCGATGATCGGCTACCTCGTGATGCCGACATGGGAGCGCAAGCGAACGCGGGCGCTGCTGGCGGATCTGCTCGACGCGCAGCGCGGACTCTCCGATGCGATTCTGCGCGCGTATCTTTCGCCGTCGGACGACTCGCGCGACGCGATCGAGCGCGCGCGCACGGCGGTCTGGCAGGTGCGGACGGCGGTCGAGGCTTCCATCGATCGCACGCGCCACGAACCGCATCGCCCGCACACGATCGGCGCGGCAAAAGCGCTGCGCATCCTATCGGCGACGCAGCGTTACGCGCTGATCAACCTCGCACTCGAGACGGCGCTCGACGAGCCTCGCCCGGTGCTGGCCGGGGCCGAGGGCGCGTTCGCGGATGCGCTCGACGAGCGGATGCACGAGCTGGCGAACGCGCTGCGCGACTCGCATCACGCGCCCCCGGGCGACCGCTTAGCGTCGGCAACTGCGGCTGTTGCCGGCGAAGATTTCTTCCATACGCGGCTGCGCGGTTACGCCGATGCGGCCGAGCGCGTCGCGCGCCTCGTGGGGACGCAACGAACCTAGAGCGGCGACGATGGAACGGCGGCCGGCGCCCCGAACCCTCCCGGCACTTCCATCGCTACAAGGGAGCGTGTAGTTATGAAGAGCTTAGGTCTGAGATACATCCTCGGTTGGGGGGTTGCCGCGGTAATGCTCGCGGGATGCGGAGGGTTGCAGCCGTTCGGCGCGCCGGTCGCGGCGAACGCGGCGCCGACCGGCTCCGAAACCACCGTTTCGGAGCAGCATTCGAGGTCGAAGACGTTTGAGTACGTCGCCTACGCTGCCGACATCGGTATCTTCGACTATCCGAAGAGCGATAAGCAAATCGGTACGGTCAAGGCCCCAGGCGGGCAAGAATGCACGAACGTCCTCTACGGGTATGGGAAAGAGATTTTCTGGCTCGTTGCGGGCGAGACCCAGATTACGGAGTACGAGCTTCCCAAGAAGGCAATCAACACGCTCTCCGATTCCGTCGGCGCGCCATCCAGCTGTGCCATGGATGACACCGGCGACCTTGCCGTGGGGATCTTGGCCAACGGGAATATCGACATCTTTAGGCACGCCAAGGGCGCCGGCACCGTCATCAGTACCCCGTTGGCTAGAGAGTACTTCGATGGCTACGACAACAAGGGGAACCTTTTTGCCGACGGCTTTAGCGCTGGGAGCGGCTTCGAGCTCGTCGAGCTCCCGAAGGGTAGCGGCACGTTCGAAACGATCGCGACGAGCAACTCCGTGCAGTATCCCGGCTCGGTGCAGTGGGACGGCAAATATCTTACGGTGGCCGACCAAGGGTCGAGCGCCGTCTATCGCTACACCGTCAAAGGGACGACGGCGGAGTTGATGGGCACCGTAACGCTCTACGGTTCCGGGGACTGCGCGCAGACGTGGATCGCTAAGAGCATCGTCTACTGCGCGGATGCAGGTAACGACGCCACGGAGGTTTTCAACTACCCGGGCGGCGGCTCGCCGATCGCGATCCTTGCGATCGGTTCCAACGTGCCGCTCGGAGTCGTGGCAGTAGAAAAGTAATGCGCGCGATCGCAGCGGCTGTATTGCTCTCGGGATGCGCGCAAGCGCAGCCGCCATTCGGCGCACCAGGGGCGATACCGCAGACGTCGCGTAGCCACCCCCATCGCGTTTGGGTATCTCCCGACATTAAAAGGGGCGGGCAGCGCTTGCTCTTTGTGACGGATGACGTCGGGACCCTGTACGTTTTCTCGATGTCCGACATGACGATCGTCGGTCAAGCCGAGGGCTTTGCGACTGCCGGTTGGCGAGTGCGCCGACGGTAGCGGGCAAATCTGGGTCGCCGAACAAACCGCGAGCGAGATTACCAGATGTCGCGCGACCTCGACGAGACGGGCCAGGTGGAAGACAAGCACGGGGAGCCGTCTAGTTGCGCGGTCAACCCAACGACCGGTAATCTCGCTGTTTCCGACAACTCGTTCGCCGGAGACAACCTCGTGATCTACGCGCATGCCCGCGGGTATGGGAAGGTGATCAAGAATCCGCAACAGCGCCAGTACGTATGGCTGGGCTACGACCGTAGCGGCACCCTCTGGGTTGACGGCTACGACGGTGCGGGGAACTTCATTCTATCGTCTTGCGGTGCATCGAGTTGCCGCACGATTCCGATCACCGGCGGGAAGGTCAACCACGCGGGCTTCGTACAATGGGCGGCGGGGCAGCGCTCGTGGTACGTCGCCGATGCTGCCTGCGGCTACGACTTTGAATATATCTGTATCTATCCGGTCTCCGCGCGCGGCGCACTGGGAGCGCCCATCTGGCCCAGAGCCCCGACGGGTCAAAACATTTTCGGTGGCTGCTTGGAGCAGGGTGCGATCACCGACGGGCAGAGCCGCGTCCTCGCCGCCGGCGTCAGAGACACGTACTGCGGTTCCATTACCGGCGCAGCTCGTTGGAACTTTCCGGCCGGCGGCCTTCCCACGCAAGACAACGACGCTGACCTCGTGCAGCCATACGGTGCGGCGATCAGCGAGAAGTAACGCATTTCCATGAACCTCGGCATGGGGATGACCTAGCGACCAAGCGAAGGGTAGGCGGAAAAGTTAACCGAAACGAGCAGATCGGGGGGCTGAAATGACGAGCAGAAACCTTTCGATCGCGCCCGAAGGGAGCCAATGGCGAAGCGGCTTTTCCAGGCTTCTGCCGCTCGCGGTCGCCGCGTGCGTGGCCGCCGGTCCGTACGCTGCGCAAGCGCAAAACGCCGCCAACCTGCAGCCCGTATACGCGCCCAACTTCTACACCCCGCAAATCGGCTTCTACGCCAGCTGGATCTACCCGACTGCGGGCGCTGACGTCGTCTGGGGCAATCCGGGCGACATCAACGCCAACCCCGCGGCCGGCGCCAGCGGCGCCACGGTGAGGCGAGCCGGCATGTACCTTAGCTTGGGAACCAACATCGCCGAGTCTTGGTGCAACCCCAACTACTACTGGATCAACCAAGGCGCCGGGGTAGGCCCGCTTGGCGCCACCTACAAAGAGACGTTCGCGACCAAAACCAACGGCGACTGTTACATGAACGTGACCATCGGCGACGCTTTGCGCCGGAGCATCCCTAACGTGCCGGTGCCTCCGGCGCCTCCTGCGTCAACCGGATATCCGCTGCCGTCGTCGCACGTGCCGTACACTTTTAATGTCAACGCGTTCGCGCACAACCTCGAAGCCGAACTCAATGCGGGACATCCTGCGCCCGTCGGCTGGGAGCTGGCCGTGCGCGACCCCGAAGGGCGCCTGGTTTTCAACCGGGGCTACGGTTCGGTCACCGGGAGCGCGACCGATCTGCCGGCGACCCCAATGACCCCCGGCCGGCGCTTCGACGTCGCGAGCATGAGCAAGACGATCACGGCGGTTGCCGTCATGGCGGCCGTAGAGCAGCTCGCCGCCCATAAGCCGGCGCTGGACGTGACGCTCGATTCGTCAATCGTTCCCTATCTGCCGAGCACGTGGGCTCCGCATCCGCTGGACAAAGACGTGACGTTTCGCAGCTTGCTGCGGCACACGTCAGGTTTCTGTGAATCGTTCAAGGGCGTGAACACGAACATCCCTGGCGGCGATGCCTACGCAGCCCTTGGGAACATGGTGAAATACGGCCCGTATCTGCCGTGCGTCGGCAGATGGGAGTACAGCGACTACAACTACGCGCTCCTTCGGGTCGTGCTGGCCTATCTTGTCAACGGTCCCCAAACGTTCCGGTCCTTCGAAACGAACGGCGCGCTCAATGCACAAATCACAGCGCTCTCTTATCGGAACTATGTGAGAAACCGCATCTTCGACCCGTTAGGAATGCCCGGCGTTAACGACTTCTACACCGGAGCCTTGCCGGAAACAGTTTACTTCGACCAAAATCGAACGGCAATTCCCGACAATCTCAACGTCTCGGGAAGCGGCTACGATATGACCGCGGACGAACACGTTCTCACCGCCGGATCCGGAAACTGGACGATTTCCGCCTCCGAATATAGCGCGTTCGTCTCCGCCCTGTGGCGTGGAAAAATCATATCGCCCTCCGGCGTTGCGGCCATGCTCGCGCAGAACGATCCACTATCCAATGATGTTGGAATCGGGATGTACGGAAGCCAGTTATCCCTCGGCGGTCAGACCTATACGGACTATAACGAAAACGGCGGCGGCGGCCTTGGCGGCCCACAAGGAACGTGGATGACATTTTTCAACGGGTACACTGCGGTCATGATCTCGAACACCGCGTGGGGCCTCGGGAACGTGGGCGGTTATCAGGCACTCGAGCGCGCTTTCGTGCCCGCGCTGAAGCGCTCTCCGGCGGTATGAAGCAGCGCGTCGGATGCGGCCGAGAACCTGCGGCGTTCTTACGCTCCGCGAGTGAACGGCGGCCGCAGTGCCTCTCGGATGATCCGAATAGCTGACTGTGGGTGCGATGCTCGCCGCGCTGCGGCTAAAAATATGTGAGCGTTCGCTTCACAGGTTCAGCGAGAAGACCGTTCCAAAGTTGTTAGCGCCCCCTCCGGAGGTCGTGCCGTAGAACGTGCCTTGAGCGTCGAGGAGCCCCGCTTCCGGGTATCCCCCCTCGTCGGTGCCGCCGAAGCTGAGCAACACGTTCTCCTTTCCGGACGGCGTGATCGAGAAGACCGTTCCGCAACCGAACTGGCTGCAGTTGACGCCTCCGAACTCGGTGGTGCCGTACAGGGTGCCGCTGACGTTGATGAGGCCCGCATACGGAACCTCGCCATCTCCCGAGTGGCCGAAACTGTGGAGCACGGCTTCCTTACCAGCCGGTGAGATCGCGAAGACGGTTCCGCAATATCGACTTGGGCTGCAGTAGACTCCGCCTATCGTGGTCGTACCGTAAAGCATACCTTTAACGTAGACGAGGCCCGTAACCGGATATGCGCCATCCCCGGAGCTCTCGAAGAAGCTGTGAAGGACCTTTTCTTTTCCGGACGTCGTTATCGCAAAGACGGTTCCGTCCCCGCCAACGCCTCCCTCGTAGGTCGTACCGTAGAGCGTGCCCTTAACGTTCACGAGGCCCCCATGCGGATCTTCGCCGTCTGCCGAGCCGCCTTTGAAGCTGTAGCGCACGGTCTCTCTCCCGGTCGGCGCGATCGAGAAGACGATTCCGTCGTCGTTTGCGCCCCCGTTAGCGGCAGTGCCGTAAAGCATGCCATTGACGTTGATGAGCCCGGCGACCGGATATGTGCCATCCTTTGAGCGCCCGAAGCTGTGGAGTACCTTTTCCTTGCCGGACGGCGTTATCGAAAAGACGGTTCCGAAGCCGCTTGTGCCTCCTTCCATGGTCGTGCCATAGAGCGTGCCATTGACACTGAGGAAGCCCGCTTCCGGATACGCGCCGTCGCCCGAGCCGCCGAAGCTGTGGAGCACGGTTTCCTTGCCCGAAGGCGCGATCGTGAAGGCGGTGCCGTCGTTATCCGCTCCCCCAAGAATAGTCGTGCCGTAGAGCGTGCCATCGACGTCGGTGAGCGTCGCTTCCGGAGTTTCGCCGTCTCCCTTTCCCGAACCGCTGAAGCTGTAGAGCACCCCGTACGTAGCGTCCGGGTGCTCGCGCTCTGCCGTTTTCCCGGCAACCGATGGGCTCAGCGGCGTGCCGCTTCCTCCGCTGCATCCTGCGACCATTACAACGGCGACGCAAACGCTTAGGCCATAATGCCTAAATCGAAGGCTCTTCATCTCCAGGCTCCTTGCTGCGTGAAAAACTGCGGTTGCGGGTACCGCCATCATCTAAGCAAATTCTGAAAGAATTCTGAAAAGAGGCTACAGCGGCGGCGCTTGGGGCCGACGGCCAGCGCTGTGGGCCGAAACGCAATGGCGAGGCATATGCCCCCGTGCGTGTTACGGCGTCAGCGCAAAGACGGTTCCGCAGCCGCTCGCATTGTAAACCGTGCATTTAGGATGGCCGCCGCCAACGGTCGTGCCGTACAGCGTGCCGCTCACGTCGATCAAGCCGCCATAAGGCCTAGCACCGTCGGGGCTGCCGCCAAAACTGTGCAGCACCGCCTCAGAACCGGCAGGGCTTATACGGTAAACGGTTCCGCAGCCAGAGCCAGAAGAGCATCCCGTACCGCCGCCCTCAGAGGTCGTGCCGTACAGCGTGCCCTTAACGTCAATCAAACCCGCGTAGGGATGCGCTCCATCGGAGCCCCCAGCAAAACTATGCAGCACCTTTTCCGTGCCCGTCGTGGTAATGCTGTAGACGGTTCCTTCTCCGTACGTGCCGCCGCCGAAAGTTGTGCCGTACAGCACGCCCTTCACATCGATCAGGCCTGCATATGGATATTCGCCGTCACCAGACGTGAAACTGTGCAGCACCTTCTCCTCGCCGCTGCTGCTTATGCTAAAAACGACGCCGCAACCGTAGGTGTAGCACGAGGTGCTGCCACCATACTCGGTCGTACCGTACAGCTTTCCATTTACATCGACCAACCCTCCAAAGGGGAGCGCCCCGCCGCCGGAATTAAAGCTGTAGAGGAGCGTATAAGCTCCGCTCGTGTTTATGCTATACACCGTCCCACAGCCGTAGGGGAAGTCGCATCTTGAAGTGCCGCCTCCATCTGTGGTGGTTCCGTAGAGCGTGCCATTTAGAGCGACTAAACCTGCCCACGGGTTTGCCCCGTCGGTGCCGCCACCGAAATCATGCAGCGTCTTCACCACGCCCGTCGAGCTGACACTGTAAACGCTCCCGCCCGCGCCCCCTGTACCGGAACCGTTGTCGAAGGTCGTACCGTAAAACGTGCCGTTCATATCGATCAAGCCCGCAATCGGATTCGCGCCCCCGCCGGAGCCTTTTACGAGGCGGGACAACACCGTGTACGCGCCCGTCGTGCTCATGCTATAGACGGTTCCGCAGCCTCCTTCGCAACCGCCTCCGCCAAATTGAGTCGTACCGTATAGCGTACCATTCACATCCATCAAATTGCCGTACGGGTTGACTCCGTTATAGCCATGGTGATGGCCGCCCCCCAGGTCACCAAAAAGGTGGAGCACCCGGTAAGACCCCGACGGCACGCGATGCTCCATTGAGCGAGCTGGGGTCGTCGCCACGTCTTGCGGCATCACGCCCGGCACGCCGATCGGCGCCTGCGATGCGCCGCACCCGGCCAGCATTGCCGCGGCCGCGCAGATGCTAAGCGCCCAGCGGGTAAGACCTGTAACCACCATAACGTGCCTCTTTCGAAAGCCACACGGATCAACGAGTGCGACGTTCGCTTCACGGCGCACGATCCCAGCCAAGCGAGCGTCTTCGAGCCCTTTGCCAGGACGGATTCTGGACGGTGAGGAGCGCTCTAAGCGGTTCGGCTACCGGGAAGCATCGCAGACAAGAACCTCAGTCAACTTTGCGCTTAACCGTTGCGTCGTTGCAATACCGCTGCGCATGGCAGCCAAAGGTGACGGGGTGCTGAGGATGACAGCGAGTTAAGCGTAGATTCCGCGGAGCATCGAAGCTTTCACTACGCGGTCGATTGCCAACGTGTAGGCGGCAGTGCGCAGCGTCGCGTTGCGTGAATTGGCGATCGCGCGGATCGCGTGCAGGTTGGAGAGGAGGAAGTCTTCCAGCTTCTCGTTGACTTCGGACTCCTTCCAGAAGTAGCCCATGCGGTCTTGCGCCCACTCGAAATACGAGACGGTGACGCCGCCGGCGTTGGCCATGATGTCGGGAATCACTTTGATCCCCTTTTCGCGGAAGATGCGGTCGCCTTCGGGCGTCGTGGGGCCGTTGGCACCCTCGACGATGAGCTTGGCCTGCACCTTCGCCGCAATTTCCGAGGTGAACACTTTTTCGAGCGCCGCGGGAACGAGCACGTCGCATTTGCTTGCGAGCAGTTCGGCGTTGGTGATTTTCTCGCCGCCTTTGAATCCTTCGAGCGTACCGTATTTGTGCGTGTGCTCCATCGCACCGCTCACGAAGATGCCGTCTTCGTTGTAGTAGGCGCCGGTAACGTCGGAGATGCCGATCACGCGGCATCCGCGATCTTCGAAGAGTTTGGCCGCGTAACGGCCGACGTTGCCGAAGCCTTGAATCGCGATCGTCGCCTGCTCCGGGCGCAGGCCCATCTCGGCCATCTCGTCGAGCGCGCAGATCGTCACGCCGCGGCCCGTCGCTTCGACGCGTCCGCGAGATCCGCCGATCTCCAGCGGCTTACCGGTAACGACGCCGGGCATATTTTGGCGGACGTGCATCGAGTAGGTGTCCATGAACCACGCCATCACTTGCGGCGTGGTGTTCACGTCGGGCGCGGGCACGTCTTTATCGGGACCGACCACTTCCACGAGCTCGGCCGCATAACGCCGCGTGATACGCTCCAGCTCGTTCTGCGAGAGCGTCGCCGGATCGCAGGTAACGCCTCCCTTGCCGCCGCCGAAGGGCAGGTCAACGACCGCGCATTTCCACGTCATCCAGAACGCCAAGGCCGTGACCTCGTCGAGGGTAACGCCCGGGTGGTAGCGGATGCCGCCCTTCGCGGGGCCGCGGGCGAAATTGTACTGCACGCGATAGCCCGTGTAGACCTCGAACTCGCCGGAGTCGCGCTGGAAGGGGATCGAGAAGATGATCTGTCGCGACGGATGCGTCAGGATCCGACGCATGCCGGCGTCGAGTTCGAGCAGATCGGCCGCCTCGTTGAAGTACGCAATCGCGTCGCCAAAGACCGAGACGTCGCGTACCGAGGTTTCGCGCAAAGCAGTCGTCATGCTTTACCCTTTCCCGTTTTGCTTGCCCAGCCCCTCATCGTCAAACGTTGAACCGAAAGTTTACGACGTCGCCCTCTTGCATCACATAATCCCGCCCCTCGCTGCGGAGGCGCCCGGCAGCACGCAGTGCCTCCATCGTCGCGTACTGCACGTAATCGTCGTACGAGACGATCTCGGCCCGGATGAAGCCGCGCTCGATGTCGCTATGGATGGTCCCGGCGGCCTGCGGAGCCTTGGTGCCCCGAGCGATCGGCCAAGCCCGGGCCTCCTTCTCCCCCGCGGTCAGGAACGTCATCAGGCCCAACAGCTCGTACGTCTCGGCGGCGAGGTCGTCGAGGCCGCTGCGCTCGATGCCCAGCTCGGCTCGGAATTCGGCAGCGTCGGCCTCGGAGAGCCCGGCCAGCTCCGCCTCGACCTTGCCGCTGAGCACGATGGCCCGACCGCCCTCGGTCCGGGCGACCTCGCGCACCGTGCGCACGGCGTCGGTCTCGCTACCGATCTCGTTTTCAGCAACGTTGGCCACGAAGAGTACGGGCTTGGAGGTGAGGAGGAAGGAATCGGCGGCCACCTGCGCCTCGAGCGAATCGGGCGGGAAGCTGCGCGCAGGGCGCGCCTCCTCGAGCGCTGCCGTGAGGCGCTGCGCTGCGGCGAAATATTCGCGTAGCTTGGGATCGGCGCGGATCTCACGTTCGATCTTCGGCACTCGCTTGCGCATCGTCGCGAGATCGGCAAGCGCCAATTCGATGGCGATAATTTCGCAGTCGCGCCGCGGATCGATCGTACCTTCCACGTGCGTGATCTCGTCGTCTTCGAAACAGCGAACGACCATCGCTATGGCGTTCGTTTCGCGAATGTGGCTCAAGAATGCGTTGCCCAGGCCTTCACCCGAACTGGCGCCGCGCACCAACCCGGCGATGTCCACGAAGCGGACGGTCGCCGGAACGATGCGCGCCGCGCTCGTAAGGCGCGCCAAGACCGGCAAGCGCACATCCGGCACGGCGACCTCTCCGACATTTGGCTCGATCGTCGCGAATGGGTAGTTCGCGGCGAGGGCTTGGGCCGACCGCGTCAGCGCGTTGAAGATCGTCGACTTTCCGACGTTCGGCAGCCCAACGATTCCACAGGAAAGTGGCATGGTCGAGGGCGCGGTTCGCTGGCCGGCAAGAAATTCCGGTGAGGGTGTCGGATAGGTCTGATATGCGCCAAATGAAGGTCGACAAGCTCGGAATCGACCTCCTGACCCACGATCCCGTCGTCATCCTCAAGGATATGGACGGCTCGCATTATCTCCCGATACTGATCGGCCCCTTCGAAGCGACGGCGATCGCGCTCGCGCTGGAGGGCGCCCCGGTGCCGCGGCCGCTCTCGCACGACCTCATGCGCAACATCCTCGAGGGTCTGGGCGCCAACCTCGAGCAGGTCGTGATCCACGACATCAAAGACTCCACTTTCTTCGCCAAGCTCATCGTCCGCACCAACGGCGAGCTGCAAGAGATCGACGCCCGCCCCTCCGACGGCATCGCGCTGGCGCTGCGCGTGCCCGCTCCAATCTTCGTCGCCGACAAGATCGTGCTCGAAGAATCGACGACGGAGAAAAGGCAGGTCAACGAAACCGACATGGCGCGCTTCAAAAAGTTCCTCGACGACCTCAAACCTTCAGACTTCAACCGCTAGCACCCATCCAATCCTGGAGCGACGCTCAGCAGCGGAGCACTCGACGGCGGCGACTCCGCTTGAGCTCGGGATGACCCCGAAGCCCGGGCGCGAACAAGGCGCGGCATGGCAAATGAGCTGCGCGCCGAGATCGGCGTTTTCGGGGGATCCGGCTTCTATTCGCTCATCGAGAACGCGCACGAGGCGTGGGTCGAGACGCCCTACGGCGCGCCCAGCGACAAGGTTGCCCTCGGCGAGATCTCCGGGCGTCGCGTCGCCTTTCTGCCGCGGCACGGCAAGGATCATCGATTTCCGCCGCAGTCGATCAACTATCTGGCGAACATATATGCGATGAAGCAGCTGGGCGTCAAGTGGATCATCGGGCCGACGGCGTGCGGCTCGCTGCAGGAGAGCGTGAAGCCCGGCTCGATGGTGGTAGCCGACCAGATCGTCAACCGCACGACCGGTCGCAAAGATACCTTTTACGACGGCCCGATCACCACGCACGTCAGTTTCGCCGATCCGTACTGCCCCACACTACGCCCGATCGCCGATCGATGCGCTACGCTCGCTCGATATCGAGACACACGAACGCGGCACGGTCGTCGTGATCCAAGGGCCGCGCTTCTCGACGCGCAGCGAGTCGAGGTGGTTTCAAAGCCAGGGCTGGGAAGTGATCAACATGACGCAGTACCCGGAGGCCTATCTCGCGCGCGAGCTGGAGATGTGCTACGTCAACATCTCGCTGATCACCGACTACGACGTTGGGCTGGAAGGCATGACGGCAGTCTCGCACCACGAGGTGATCGAGGTCTTCCAACGCAACAACGAGCGCGTGAAGGCTGCGATCGGCCGCATCGTCGAGAACGTCCCGCCCAACGCAGACTGCTCGTGCCGCCACGCCTTGGAAGGGGCGCGTTTCTAGCCGCGATGCGCCTGCGCAAGTTCGACGTTGCGATGTACGCGAAAGCGATCCCGCTGCTCTTTCGCCATCCGACGATTTTCGTGATGCCGCTGCTGGCCGCCGTCGTCGACCTTCTGATCCAGCAGCTCTCGACCTATCTCACCGATCCGCTCGGCGGCTTGGGCTCGTTTCTTTTTACGATCATCACCGAGTTGGTGTATGGCTTCTGCTTCGGCGTCGCGGTGATCGCCGCCAACAACGTGTGGCGGCAGCGGCGCGCGACTTTCGACGATTCCTGGGAGGAGGGGCGCCACAAGGCCGGCGGCATCCTGGTCGCGACGATCGCCTTCTACTTTTTGGTATACGCCGCGGGGTACATCGCGTCGATACTCGGCGCCGGAATCGTGGGCCTCGTCCTTCAACTCGTCGTCGCGTTTCTTCTGATCTACACTATTCCGGCTGCGGCGATCGGCGGAATGCCGGGAAATCTTGCCATCGGGGCGTCGTTCCGGGCGGTGCGGGAGAACGTGCTAGCCGCACTCGTGCTGGCGATCGCGTTCGTGCTGCTCTTCCTCCAATTGCCGGCGCTGATCGGCAGTCGCTTCGGGGGTGGTCTCACCGTGCTGGAATACCAGCTCCTGGGCGCGGCGATACGGGCGGTCGCGCTGGCGTATCTCGCGTTCCCGTTCGCCAAATCGTACGACGACGTCGCCTTCCGCGGCTACTGGTAAAAGAGACGAACCCCCGAGACGGCGCGACTAGCGCCGGAGCGACGAGCCGATCGCCATGCGAACGTACTCACCGACGAGCGCGGGCATCACGTTAGTCTGCGCGAGACGCTGCGCTTCGCCGAGCTTTCCGAGCAAGGCCACCGCCTCGCCTTTGCCGATCGGCGGCAACCCCCGCAGGCGCTCCTCGTAGTCCAGCGTGAGCAGCGCGCCGTCGCTTCCCGCGGCGACGATCCAATCGCGCACCAGCATTTTGATCGTCTCGAGCCCTTCATCGAGCGTCTCGCGGTTGAGCCACGCCTCTTGAGACACTTCGCCCGCAGCCGCTTCGAAGAACCAGCGTACGACGTGTCCGCGCAGGGACTCTTCTTCTCCGCCCAGCGCGGCGAGCGCTCGGGTAACGCTGCCGCCGGCAAGCGAGGCGGCGAGCTGCAACATCCGCTTCGCTATAGTTCATCTGCCGCAGGATCTCGGCAACTTGCGCTTTGGCGAGCAGCGGAAAACGCAGCTCGATCGCGCGCGAGCGAATCGTCGGGAGCAGCGGCTCCGGGGCCGTCGTGGTAAGAAACAGTGCGACGCCTTGGGGCGGTTCTTCGAGAAACTTCAGCAGCGCGTTGGCGGCTTCGCGCGTAGCGAACTCGACGTCGCCGAGCAGCAGCACCCGCATCCCTCCGCTGTACGATTGCATGGAAAGTGGCGTACGAGATCGCGCGCCGAGAGCTCCTCGCTTTCGTGAAATCCGCGCGGTGCGTCGGGATCGCCGATCTTCAGCGTGCCTTCGTGTTCGGTGAAATCCGGATGACGAGCGTTGACGGCGTTGAAGAGCGCGCACGACGCGCAGGTGCCGTCGTAGCCCAGCACGCCGCTCTTGGGCGCCAGGCAGAGCAGCGATTGCGCCAGGCGGCGCGCGAAGGTTTTCTTGCCGACGCCGGCCGGCCCGGAAAACAGGTAGGCGTGCGCGAGGCGCTGCCGCGTGAGCGCTTCGAAATAGCGCTTCGGGCCGGCGGCGCCTACGACGTCGAAATGAAGTTCCACGCTTCGTCGAGGAGGCGTTGCTGCGGAAGGGTGCCGTCGAGCGTGCGGTGATGCGGCGTCTTGGCGAGTTCGAGGAAGCCTTGTCGTACGCGCTCGTGGAACGTTCCGTTCTCGCGTTCGATGCGATCGAGCATGTACGAACGCTCCTGCATGCGCTCTCGCGCCACCTCGACGGGAAGGTCGAGCAGCAGCACGAGATCGGGAACGAGTCCGCCGGTCGCTGCGTCGCATAGGCGCACCAGTTTCGGCAGATCGACGCCGCGGCCGTAGCCTTGGTACGCGATCGTCGAATCGGTGAAGCGATCGCAGAGCACGAACTGACTCGCGGCCAGCGCGGGACGGATTACCTCGGCGACGTGCTGCGCGCGCGCCGCGTTGACCAGCAACGTCTCCGCCACGGGATCGATCGTGAGCGTGCGGTCGAGAAAGATCGTACGGATCGCCTCCCCGGTCGCCGTTCCGCCGGGCTCGCGCGTGACGACCACGTCGCGCCCGTCCAAGCGCAGACGCTCGACGAGGTTGCGCAGGAGCGTGCACTTGCCACTGCCCTCGATCCCCTCGATAACGATGAACACGCCGTCACTCCCCCGTCAGCCCGAGCGCCGTCGTCACCAAGGGGGCTAGGCTTCGGCAAGCTTGTAGATGCGGACGCGGCGGTTCGGTTCGAGGCCGGTGCTGCGCGACTGCAGGCGGTAGCGCTCGGCGAGCTGATGCTGCATGCGCCGCACGTACGAGGTCTGCGGGCGACAGCTCGATGGCTTGGCTGGTGAGCAGCACTTGATAGACGGCCTCTTCGGCTTCGCGCAGCGCGATCTCTTCGTTGTCGATCGAGCCGAGGTTGAAGACGTCGCGCAACGCCGCCTGGATCTGCGTCGTGGTGTTGGTTTTGATCGAGTAGATCGGCACGTTGTCCGACGCGATCTGCTTGAGCTTGGGCTGCTCCTTGCGCTCGAGCGTCTTGAGCGTGAGCACGACGTCGGCGTCGTCCCAGTTGCGGGCGATCGAGGCGTTCACGCGCAGGTTGGCGATCGCGCGCTCGATCTTGTTGCGCGAGACGCCGTAGGGAAAGATCGAGAGCGGGCGATCGCGCTCCTCGGCCTCGTGGTCGTGATGGTCGTACGCCTCGCTCAAGCGCGGCATCGACTCCGTGTCGGCCTCCTGAACGACCGTGACCTCGCCGCTGGCCGTGCGCTGGCGGATCTCGGGCTGCGGCTGGTAGCCGCGCAGCAACGCGTCGATTACCTCGGCGACGTTCTTGTGGATCGCCAGACGGTCGCGGTCGTGAATCTCGATCACGACGTCGAAGGTCGGGGGCGCCTTGCGCTCGAGCACGGTCTTGCGCGTGCCGCGCCGGCGCGCTTCCTCGTCGGAGAGCGTGACCGCGCTGATGCCGCCGACGAGATCGGAGAGCGTCGGGTTCATCAAAAGGTTCTGCAGCGTCTGGCCGTGCGCCGTGCCGATGAGCGTCACGCCGCGCTCGGCGATCGTGCGGGCCGCGGCGGCTTCGGCCTCGGTGCCGATTTCGTCGATCACGATGACCTCGGGCATGTGGTTCTCGACCGCCTCGATCATGACGGCGTGCTGAAGCGCCGGATCGGCCACCTGCATGCGCCGCGCCAGCCCGATGCCCGGATGCGGAATGTCGCTGTCGCCGGCGATTTCGTTGGAGGTGTCGACGATCACGACGCGCTTGCGCTCTTCCGAAAGCACGCGCGCGCACTCGCGCAGCATCGTCGTCTTGCCGACGCCGGGCCTGCCCAGCAAGGCACATCGACCTGCCGCTGCGCAGCACGTCGAGCAGAATGTCGATCGTGCCGTAGACGGCGCGTCCGACGCGGCAGGTCAGCCCGACGATCTTTCCCGTACGATTGCGAATCGCGCTGATGCGGTGGAGCGTCTGCTCGATGCCCGCGCGATTGTCGGCGCCAAACGGCGAGATCCGCGAGCAGACGTGCGCGATGTCTTCGTGAGTCACCGCAACGTCGGTGAGATAGATAAAGTCGCTTTCGAATCGCGCTTCCGGCGGCCGGCCCAAATCGAGCACGACCTCGATGATGTCTTCGAGGTTACGAAGCCGGACGAGCGCCTGCCGGATGGTTAGCGGGAAGATGTCGAGGAGTTGGGAGAGCTCCCAACTCGGCGAAACCGAATGGACTCTGACCGCCACTTGCGACAGCCGTTAGCCGGGCAAGCCGGTTACTCCTTCACTACGCGGATGATTCTCAGCTCGTCGTCTTCCGGCCCCTGAATGCGTACGCCGGCCTTAAGCTCGAGCCGCAGATAGTCGACGATTTCTTGCGTAATCTCTTCGCCCGGCGCGATCACCGGGATGCCGGGCGGATACGGCGTCAGCGTTTCGGCACAGATGCGCCCGACCGACTCTTTAAACTTCACGAACTCAGCGGGCGCTAAGAATGCCTCGCGCGGCAGCATGCGCATCGGGGGAACCGCGGGCAGGCGGAACGTGCCGCGTCGCAGCCGCTCCTCCAGGATGCCCGAGGGCGCGAACATGTCGATGGGCCGGTCGTCGCGCGCCAACTCTTCGAAGGCGAAGATGAGGCGTTCGGCGGCGTCGCGCGTCGTGCCGATCGTAAAGAGCGCCACGACGTTGAAGAGGTCGGCCAGCTCTACCTGAATGTTGTAACGCCGCCGCAGAATGGCTGACGCCTCGTAGCCGGTGTATCCCAGGCCTTTGACGGTTACTGCGATCTTGGTCGGATCGAGGTCGAAGACGCCGTTCTTTCCCTGAATCTCCTCGCCGAAGCAGTAGATGCCTTCGATGCGATTGAGCCGCGCGCGCGTCTCCTGAGCCAACTCGATCGTGCGCGAGAGCAGCGCCTCACCTTCGGTGGCCATCTGTTTGCGCGCCACGTCGAGCGACGCGACCATCGGCAGATTCGGCGACGTGGAGAGGAACATCTTGAGCACGCCTTTGAGGCGGTCCAGGCGCACGCGCTCGCCCTTCTGATGAAGCATCGCGCATTGCGAGAACGAGGAGAGCATCTTGTGCGTGGAGTTGATGCAGAGATCGGCGCCGGCAGCGGTTGCCGACAGCGGCAGCGCCGGGTGGAAGTGGAAGTGCGGCCCCCAGGCCTCGTCGATCAGCAGCAGCTTTCCGGCATCGTGCACGAGGCGCTCGATGCTCGCCAGGTCGGCGGCGACGCCGTAGTACGTGGGTGAGACGAGGTAGACCGCCGTAAGGTCGGGATGGCGCGCAAGCGTCGCGGCGACCGTCTGCGGCGTGACGCAGTGGTCGACGCGCAGCTCCTCGTCGACCTCCGGCGGCATGTAGACCGGCTCGGCGCCGCTCATCACCAGGCCGCCCAGCATCGACTTGTGCGAGTTGCGCGGCACCGCGATCTTGTCGCCGGGATTCACGGCGGCCAGCATCATGCACTGGTTGCCGCTGGTCGAGCCGTTGATCGAGAAAGAAGGTGTTGTCGGCGCCGTACGCCTCCGCGGCCAGCTCCTGCGCCTCTTTGATCGCCTCGGTGGGCTGCAGCAGGTCGTCGATGCCGGGCATCGGCGTAAGGTCGATCGCGCAGATGTTCTCGCCGACGAACTCGCGGAAGGCCAGGTCCATGCCGACGCCCTGGACATGCCCCGGCGTGTGAAACGGCAGTACGCCCGCGTCGACGTAGTCGAGCAGCGCTTGAAAGTACGGCGCGCGATTCTGATCCAAGGCGTTGCGGGTCTTAGGCGAGGACTTCGAAGCCGAGGCGCTCCAGCATGGCGAAATCGTCGGCGTCACCGCGGCCCTGCGTTGTGAGATAGTTGCCAAGCACGATGCCGCTCGCGCCGCTGCGCATCCCGAGATCCTGCAGCGCGCGCAGCGTCACCTCGCGCCCACCGGCGAAGCGCACCAGCGCCTGCGGAAGCGCGAGCCGCGCCATTGCCGTGAAACGCAGAGCTTCGATCGGATCGAGCAGCGGACGACTGCCGAACGGCGTGCCCGGACGCGGGTTGAGAAAGTTGACCGGCACCTCTTGCGGTGCGAGTTCCTGCAGCGCGGTGAGAAACGCGATCCGGTCGGCGACCTCTTCGCCCATCCCCACGATCCCGCCGCAGCACAGCTCCAGCCCCTGGCGCTTGACGAGCTTGCACGTGTCCCAGCGCTCGTCGTAGGTGTGCGTGGTGCAGACCTGAGGAAAGTAGCGCCGCGACGTTTCGAGGTTGTGGTTGATCTTGTCCACGCCGGCCGCGGCCAGCCTCGCGATCTGCGCCTCGTTGAGAATGCCCAGCGAGACGGCGACGGTGAGCGGCAGGTCGCGCTTGATCTGCACGACCGCTTCGCAGACGCGCTCCAACAGTCGCTCCGAGGGCCCGCGAACGGCGACGACGATACAGAACTCTCCGGCGCCGCGCTCGTGTGCTTCGCGCGCCGCGTTCGACGAAC
The DNA here is from genome assembly GCA_963844705.1 of Vulcanimicrobiota bacterium. Classification (GTDB taxonomy): domain Bacteria; phylum Vulcanimicrobiota; class Vulcanimicrobiia; order Vulcanimicrobiales; family Vulcanimicrobiaceae; genus Cybelea. Next base: position 75,074 of record CAWJPI010000003.1, read on the forward strand.
TCGGCCACCGCCGAGAGACGCTCGGGCTCGACGCCGGTCGCGTAGCGCGCGCTTTGCGAACAGAAGTTGCAGTCCTCGGAGCAGCCCCCGCGCTTCGCGTTATAGAGCACCTCGACGGCGATTACGTCGCCGCAGTACTGCGTGCGCACCTCGTCGGCGAGCGCGAGCAAGTCGGGCACGTGCTCCGCCGGCAGCGCCGCCAACTCGGCGAGCAGCTCGGCATCCGCGGGCTGACGCCGGTCGAGCACGGCCGTCCGCGCTCTTTGAATGGTCGAATCCGTCATCTCTTGCGTTTCTGGTTCACCAAGGGTTGGAAAAGCTTTGCCCCGGCCTCCACGGATTGCTCCTCGTCCGGCGCAAACGGCAGGATGCCCAAGAGCCTCACGTTTTCCTGCAGCACGCGCGTTACGTCGGCGCGATACTCGTCGCTGGTGGGGCGCCAGCGTTCGACCAGAACCGCGCCGGCCACGCAAAGGTTGAGCTTGCGGCAGAGTGCGAGCGTGAGCAGCGTGTGGTTGAGGCAGCCGAGTCGCAAGCCGACGGCGAGCACGGCCTCCAGATTCGCCAGCGCCGCGACGTCGCCGAGGTGCTCGCGCGCATTGAGCGGCGACGCGATGCCGCCGGCGCCCTCGGCGACCAGCGCCCCGTCGAGTTCGTCGAGCTGCCCAGCGAGGTCGCGCGCGCGCGCCGGCTCCTCGCCCGCGGCCAGCGCGGCCGACCAGGGATCGGCCGGGCGACGGTAGCGCGCCAGCTCGAGCGCGGGCACGCCTGCAAGGCGAGCGGCACGCCCGGCATCGCCGTCCTCGTCGGGCTGCACGCCGGTCTGCACGAGCTTGACGACGCGCGGTTCCATCCCGGCGCGCGCCAGCGCGAGCGCCAGCGCGGCGGTGACGCGCGTCTTGCCGACGTCGGTATCGGTACCCGTTACGAAATAGCGATGCACCGCTGCAGCTCGACGGCGAGCAGATCGATCTGGTCGGGCGTATGATCGGCGCGAAGCGAGACGCGCAAGCGCGACGTGCCGGGCGGCACCGTCGGCGGGCGTATCGCGGGCACGGCGAGCCGGCGCTTGAGCAGCGCACCGGCGACCTCCATCGCCCGGGCCTCGGAGCCGAGCGGCACCGGAACGATCGGGCCACGGCCCTCGGGCATGCCGAGCGCGGCGCGCAGTCGCGCGGCGTTGGCGCTCAAGCGTTCGCGGCGCTCGCCGGCGTCGCGCAGCAGATGCAGCGAGATGCGCGCCGCGAGCGCGAGCGCCGGCGGGAGCGCGGTATCGAAGATGAAGCTGCGCGCGCGATTGACGAGCAGCTCGATGACGGGCGCCGGTCCGGCGATGAATCCGCCGAGCGTGCCGAAGGCTTTCGAGAGCGTCCCCATCACGACCACGCGTGGATCGCCGAGCTCGCGCGCGAGGCCGGCTCCGTCGGGACCGAGCACGCCGAGCGCGTGCGCTTCGTCGAGGAACAGCACGTCGCCGGCACGCAGGCCGGCGAGCAGCGCGCCGGGATCGATCGTTTCGCCGTCCATGCCGAAGAGCGTCTCGCTCACGAGCAGCGCGCTCTGCGCGCCGTCGCGCGCCGTTGACGGCGGGAGCGTGCTGCGTTCGTAGATCAGGCACGTCTTGCGCGAGAGGCGGATGCCGTCTATCAAGCTGGCATGGTTGCCGCGATCCGAGAGAATCGTCTCGCAGAGATCGGCGAGCACGGGTATCGCGCCGACCGCGGCGAGATAGCCCGACGAGAAGAGCAGCGCGCGCTCGCGGCCAAGCCATTGCGCCAGCTCTTCCTCCAGCAACGAGTGCTCTCGGTTTCGTCCGGCCAAGAGACGCGAGCCGCCCGATCCAACGCGCGTAGCGTGCGTCAGCGCGGCGACGACCTGGGGCTCGCGTGCCATTCCGAGGTAATCGTTGGAAGAGAAGTCGATCACGTCGGCAAGCTGGCGCACCGGCAACTCGCGATACCGATGCTCGTTGCGCAGCTCCCGCAGCAGGTGCTCGATGCGAGAGAGAAAGCTCACGCCGTCATCCCGAGCGCAGGCGGCTGTTTTTTAGTTATCTGCACGACGTCCCTCGTCCCTCGACTGCGCCCGGGATGACGGCGCGCTCGGGATGACAGCCTGGATGACCGTTGAAAGGGCGTCGAAAAATGCGTTTACTTCTTCTTTCGTCGAGCTTAGCGGGGGAACGAACTGGATCACGTTGCCGATGGGGCGCGTGAAGTGACCGCGCTCGTAGAGCGCATCGGCGACTTCCCACCCCAGCGGCTCCCTGAGTTCGACGCCGATCATCGTGCCGCACTGCCGCGCGTCGCTTACGAGCGGATGCGCGCGCAGCTCTGCCAGGCGCGGCTCGGCCGCGGCGGCGATCGCGGCGGCGCGCTCCAGCGTCTTCTCTTCGTCGAAGAGCGCGAGCGACGCCAGCGCCGCGGCGCACGCGATCGGATTGCCGGCGTAGGAGTGGCCGTGGAAGAAATGCAGCTGATCCTCGGCCGCGCCGAGGAATACGTCGTAGAGCGTCTGCCCGACGAGCGTTGCCGAGAGCGCCAGCGTTCCGCCGGTCAACCCCTTGCCGACGCAGACGACGTCGGGGTCGAGATCCGCCTGCCCGAAAGCGAACATCGTGCCGGTGCGCCCGAATCCCGTCGCGATCTCGTCGCAGATCACGAGCGCGTCGCCGTTGCGCAGCGAGCGGTAAGCCTCGGGCGGCACCAAGCGCATCCCCGCCGCAGCCTGCACCAGCGGCTCGACGATCACCGCGGCGACGTCGGATTCCAGCGCCGTGCCATCGTCGTAGGCTCGCGTCTCGAAAGTGACGGCGCCGAACCGCGATTTGAAGACCGCAATGTCGGAGAGGCTCATCGCGCCGACCGTGTCGCCGTGATACGCGCCGGCGAGCCGCACGAAGCGCCTGCGCTCCGGCTTGCCGGCGTTCTGCCAATACTGGAGCGCCATCTTCAGCGCCGCTTCGATCGCGCTGGCGCCGTCGCTTGCGAAGAAGGCGCGGTCCATCCCCGCCAGCGTGCAGAGCCGCTCCGCGAGCTCTTCGGCGACCGGATTGCTCGCCCCCAAAAGCGTAGCGTGATCGAGCCGCGCCGCCTGTTGCGCGATCGCCTCCACGATGCGCGGATGACCGTGCCCGTGGATCGTCGTCCAGATCGAGCTGATCGCGTCGTAGACGCGCTTGCCGTTGCGGTCCTCCAACATCGTGCCTTCACCGCGCACGAAACAGTGAGCGCGCGGCGGAAACTCGAGCATCTGCGTAAACGGCAGCCAGAGGTGCGACATCGCGGTGATCTGTCAGACGGCGCCGACGGCGCTCGGATGAACCATCGGCCGGTATCCCGCGCTCAATACCTCGACGAGCGCGCGCGGCGTGAGCACCTCCAGTTCGCCGCGCTTGGGCCGCGGAATTGCGCCGCGGTATCCGCTATCCGTCCAAGGAAAGATCGCATCGCCCCAGACGAGGTGCGGCACGCCTTCGAACGCGACGTAGGCGCCGTCGGGCAGCGTCGCGATGTCGGCGCGATAGGTGCGCTTGCTCTTCCCGTCGAGCCGGTCGGCGTGAAGGCGCCGGTCCATCGAATCGGCGTCGGTCGCTGGGCCGATCGCGCGCGCCCAAAACTCTCGGAAGCGATTACAGTCGGCGCGGCGGCACTCGAAGCACGGACGGTGGCCGGCGCTCAGCGCTGCGGCCTCGTCGAGAAAGAACAGTTCGGTGTAGCGATGGGGCGTCATGACCGTGCGCTTGCGCCCGCGAAACTCCAGCACGCACGCGATCCAGCGCTTCGAAACGGAGAGACGCACGATCTCGCGATTATCGTCGTGCAGCGCCCCGCCGCGGTTTCCCATCATCAGGCCTCGGCCCGAGAGTGCGACGAGGTCCCCGAAGGGCGTGACGCGATTTTGCAGTGGCATCGTTTCAAGCGCTTCTCCTAGGAGCGCGCGCTTCCCGCGCCAAACTCTGGGGCCATCGAGAGGAGCCTCACATGACGAATCTTCTTCGGACTTGTCTTTTCACGCTGTTCTTCGCCGCGCCGCCGGTAGTCGCGCCGGCCGATAACATGTCTGGCGGGCTCCCGGCGCAGCCGGCGGTCCATCCCGCGGGGATTCCGGCCGACTACGTCATGGCGTCGCCATGCATTGCGAGCATGGGCGAACACTGGGTTGACCTCAAGAACATGAGCAGCCCGATCTACGGTACCTGGCAGGGCAAGCCGATCTTCACCGAGATCATGGTGCCGCTGGCGCAGCTCCAAAAAGGATTCAGCTACGCCGATCTCCAGGCACGCCCCGGTTATACGATCGATCACGTCGATTTCAGCTTCGAACCGAAGGGTCACGCAGGCATGCCGGTGCCGCACTACGACTTGCACGCGTACTACGTCTCGGCTGCGGTCCAAGCGACGATCTGCCCGAACGGCATTCCCGATCCAGCCATGAAGGCGACGAACCAGTAGTCCAGCGAGACGCTATCGCTATAGACGCTTCTCCATCTCGATGACGTCCCATACTTCGCCGTTCGCTCGAGGCATGGCGGCGGCGACGTAGCCGGTCTCGACGAAGCCCGCCCGCTCGTAGAGCCGGCGTGCGGCATCATTGTGCGGGAAGACGTCGAGGTGCAAGACTGCGATCCCACGTTCACGTGCCCAGACGAAGGCCGCCTCCAGCAGCGCCGAGCCGATTCCACGACCCCGCAGCTCGCGCCTCACCATCATCCCAATCGTGTACTTTCCGTCTTCGGGTACGAAAACGCTGAGGGTTCCGACGACCTCGCCCTCCTCGTCAGCGACCAGGTGCAACCCGGACGCTTTCACGGTGCCCCAACCGCGGCGCCGCCGCTCGGGGTCGAACCCGGGCTCGGTGGCGATCCATCTTCGTTCGGCGGCAACGGCCTCGATCAACGCTAAGACGCCGTCGAGATCCTCCGACGTCGTGGGCCGAATTTCTACCGTGGGAGGCCTAGCTTTCGACGCGCTCTTCGATCGACACGTTGTAGAGGAACAGGAACTTGCCCCACTCGCCGGGCAGCGTGTTGCGCTTGATCTGAATCCAAGGAATGTACTTCGGCTGGCGAGGCTTGCGCTGCAGCTTCATATTGGCTTCGTGCGGCGTGCGGTTGTTCTTGCGGTTATTGCAGCGCATGCAGGCGCAGACGAGATTCTCCCACGTCGAGTCGCCGCCTCGGCTCTTGGGAATCACGTGGTTGACGGTCATCAGCCGTTCGCCGCGCAGACCGCAGTACTGACAAGCGTGGTCGTCGCGGATCAGCACGTTCTTCTTCGTGAGCGCCACGCGCTGCATCGGGCGCCTGATGTAGTAGAGCATGCGAATGATCGAGGGCATCCGCATCTCGTAGGTCGGCGACGCGAGCATGCGCTCGCGGCCGTGGAGCATCTCGGCCTTGCCCGCGAAGATCAGCTTCACCGCGCGCTGGAAGCTGGTGACGTTGAGCGCTTCGTAGGTGAAGTTGAGGACGAGGACCTCGCTCATTGCCCCGTGCTCCAGGCGGTCAAAAAGCGAGGCATTTTAGGTGCCTCGCTGTCGGACGAACGTCAGTCGCGTCTCGGTTAGCATTTGCGTTATCGCTAACCGCTGGTCGGCAGGCAACCTTTCTTTGACCCGTTCGAAAGCGGCGGTCGCAACGTCGATTGCGATCTCGGCGGAGGGCCGGTTGGGCGCGCGCCCGTGGTCCTCGGTGAGATATGCGTGCGCTGCGAGCACGAGCGTAGCAATCACTTCGCTCACCAAAGGCTCCACGGGCGGAATCTGCCCTTGAAATCCCCCTTCCATGTCGGGAGAGGCCGTTCGGGTAGACATTCCGAGTGGGAATTTACGCGGCGGTAGACGCCTTCCCTTGCTCGGCGCTCATTCCGAGGAAGTAGCGATGGACCCGCGGGTCGCCGGTGAGTTCGGGATGGAAGGCGGTCGCCAGGACGTTGCCTTGCCGCACCATCACTCCGCGGCCCTCGCGCTCCGCGAGTTGTTCGACTTCGGGACCCATGCGCTCGATCCACGGTGCGCGGATGAACACCGCGGGAAACGGAGCGTCGCCCAGCGCCGGGATCGCCAGGTCGACCTCCGCGGAATCGTTCTGCCGCCCGAAGGCGTTGCGGCGTACGGTGATGTCGATCAGATCGAGCGTGGGCTGCTGCAGCCCGGCGACGTCGTGCGCGGCGACGATCATCCCCATGCACGTCCCCCAGAGCGGCATGCCGGCGCGCGTACGCTCGACGATCGGACGGGCGAGCCCGGCGCGCTCGAGCAGCTTCATCACGGTCGTCGACTCGCCTCCCGGAACGATCAGCGCAGCGACGCGCTCGAACTCCGCAGGCGTCTTGACCGCCCTCCCCTCACCACCGGCGCGTTCCAGTGCGGCGAGATGCTCCGCAACGTCGCCCTGAAGCGCCAGTATGCCAACCCGCACTTAGTTGCCGCGGGGTGCCATGAGTTCGGCTTCGCTGAGCTGGCGCACGTCGAGGCCGGGCATCGCCTCCGAGGCGCCGAGCGAACGGCATGCTTCGAGCACGACGCCGGGATCGTTGAAGTGGGTCGTCGCGTCAACGATGGCGCGCGCGAAGCGCTTGGGGTCTTTCGATTTGAAGATGCCGCTGCCCACGAAGATGCCCTCGGCGCCGAGCTGCATCATCAGGGCGGCGTCTGCCGGCGTGGCCACACCACCCGCGCAGAAGAGCACGACCGGCAGCCGCTTGGCCGCGGCGACTTCGGCGACCAGGTCGAGCGGCGCGCCGAGATCGCGCGCTCGCGCGACGAGTTCTTCCTTCGGCGCAACGCCGAGATCGCGAATCCCGTCGCCGATCGCGCGCATGTGGCGCACCGCCTCGACGATATTGCCGCTTCCGGCCTCACCCTTGCTGCGGATCATCGCCGCGCCTTCGGCGATACGGCGGAGCGCCTCGCCGAGATCGCGCGCGCCGCAGACGAACGGCGTGGTAAACGCGTGCTTGTCGACGTGGTACTTGTCGTCGGCGGGAGTGAGGACTTCGGATTCGTCGATGTAGTCGACGCCGAGCTGCTGCAGCACCTGCGCTTCGGCAAAATGACCGATACGGACTTTGGCCATCACCGGAATGGTCACGGTGTCGATGATGCCGCGGATCAAGTCGATGCCGCTCATCCGCGCAACGCCGCCGGCCGCCCGGATGTCTGCCGGAATGCGCTCGAGCGCCATCACCGCCACCGCGCCGGCTTCCTGCGCGATCGCCGCGTGTTCGGGAGTGACCACGTCCATGATCACGCCGCCCTTGAGCATCTGCGCGAGCCCGCGCTTGACCGTAGCCGTTCCTTTTTCCATGACACCATCATAACAGCGCGAGCCAACGGAAACGTTGAGGAACGTGGCTTACGGGGGCGCGCTCGGGCTGGCGCCGGGCGACTCTTCCACGCCGGGCGACGCGAGCGGGCCCTCCGTCGGAGGCTCATTCGATGGCAGCAGCGTCGGCAGCGGCTTCTGCCTCCAGATTGGGATGTTGGGGTTGGGCGTGGGCGTCGGCGGCAGCGTGGGCCGCGGCTTGGGGGTCGGCAGCGGCGTGGGCAACGGCTGTGGTGGCACGCGCGGATCGGGGAAGTGTGGGTCGCTGGCGGCCGAGAGCGATTGAGAGCGCTTCCAGTCGGGGCCGTATGGCTGAGGTGAGTTGTCGGGCGATGTCGGCAACGGCGTCGGCATCATCGATTCCAGCTGCGACTGGGTGACCTGCTGCATCACGCGATCGCCCATCTGCTGTCCCACCACCACGGCAACGAGCAGCACCGCCGCCCCAACGGCCAGGATCACCGTAGGAAATCTCATGCGCGGACGAGCGCCGGGACGACGTCGAGCTTAGCGGCTCGGGCCCGCCGGTCGCTGGGCTTCCCGATCAGGTGCACCTCGCGGAGTTCGCCGGCTGCCATGTCCACCCGTGCCGTATGCCCGCGAAACTCCAGCAGCACGTTGCGCGCGCCGTCTAGCGAGTTGCCAACGAAGATGCGCACCGCGCCAGCTTCGTCTTCGAAGGCGATTGCCCCGACCTCGACCGGCGACGTGGTCACTTCATCGCTGACGTCGCGCCCGGCGTAGATGCAAGTGTACGGCTCTTCGGCCGATAGTTCGGGCATATTGCCGTAGATCGCGTTATTGCGCAGATCGATCACGTAGGTGCAGCGGCGGCCGCCCCAGTGCACCCGCGCCGCGGCGACCCACTGCCAGTTCTTCGGACGCTGTGGCGAGAGATGCGGCCGTCCGCTGGTGCGATACCCGTTCAAACCACCGACCGTCTCGGCGACGGCCCAAAGATACTTCGCGCCGGTCCACGGCGAGAGGTACATTCCGCGATTGCTCAGGGAACCGCCGTCGAACCATTCGGCGAACTCGCCGGGTACCGTGTTGCGCGGGCTGCCCCCCTCCATGGCGGCGTACGTAATCTCGAGAAAGTGGACGGCGTCGTCGATCATGTCGTCGCGCGCGAGCGCCACGACGAACCACAACGTTAGATCCGGCCAGATTCCACCGAGCAGCCCGAAACCGTAGGACGGGAAGTACCATGCATCGGCGGTCGAAATCGTGCGCAGGCCAACCGGCGTGATGAAATCGGCCTCCTTCAGCCGCGTGAGAATTCGACAGCGCTGCCGCTGATCGGCGACGCCGAAGAGCACCGGGAAGATCTCGTCGGCCGTGAAGTTGTCTTGATAGTTGCCGTCTTGATCGTAGTTGAGCACGAAGGCGCCGGTGTCGTCGTTGTACAGGTAGTCCATCATTGCCGAGCGCATCTGCTGCGCCTGCGCGCTATACGTGCTCCAGTGGTCGTTGTCACCGACCACCGCGCAGAGCATCGCCGCCGCTTCCAGCGCGTAGACCCCCTCGGCGTTGATCTCGGTGACCGCGCCGTCGAGCGTGTAGTACGGAATGATATTGCGCCACGACGAGATGCCGTGCAGGTCGACGCCTTTGGCTCGGCAGACGACCAGCCCCTTGTCGTCGCGCTGCGAGAGCATGTAGTCGGTGAGCCGGATCACCAGGGCGATGTGCTTGCGAACCCACTCGTCGTCGAGCGTCGCGTTGTAGTGGTGCAGCATCGCGATGAGGTGTAGCGGCGTGTCGTCGTTGATGTTGAGGTCGTAATCGGTCTTGTAACCGCTCACGCCGCGCACGTACTCGATCATCAGCCCGCTGTCTTCGGCGGCCGCGTTGAACACGTCGAGTGCGTTGCGGCTGAATTCCGGCCAGAAGTAGTCGAAGCCGTGCACGAACCAGGAGGTGTCGCGCGATACGAGGATGTCGGAGGGCGGCGAGTTCGTCGAGCCCCAGCCGTGCGGATACTCTTTGACCACGCGCAGCATGTTGGATTTTGCCCACACGACGCCGCGACTGATGACCGGCGACGGCGTGAGGAAACGCGCGTCGGCAAGACGTTCGTTGAAGTAGCTCTGCGTATCGTGCAGGGCGCGGGGATCGGAGAGCAGCCGTTCGAGCACCGGCCGGCTCTGCTCCGTTCCGGATTTATGATAGACGACGGCGAGCCGCAGCGATTCGCGCGCGCCGGCCGCGACGGCGATTTGGTACTCAAACGCGCCGAAGATGCGCCGGCTCACGAGTTCGGCCTGGCGCGGCGTCACGTCGTCGACGCTCGGCGCCGCGGCGGGCTTCACCAGCGTGCCGCGCCGCATCGATTCGAGGAGCACCTGTTCGCGCAGCGATAGCTCGACCGCCGCCGGCGGCTGCGAGCCGCCCCACCACCGTTCCCCGCCGGTCTCGAGATTACGCGAGCAGATGTAGCGTCCGTCGTCCCAGGCGCGCACCTCGTGCTCCGGCTCGCCGTAGAAGCGCTGCCCGACCAGCATCGCCCACGGGAAGAGCGACACCTGCACCTCGTCGACGCCCGGATTGTAGAGCGTAACGTCGACGACGAACGCGACCGCGCGCTCGAACGCCGCGCCGTGCGGCACGTAGAAGGCTTCCGTGACGTGAAGGCGGTGCTCGAGCGTGAACTCGGAGATCTGCGCGTACGGAAGGAACGTTAAATCGCGCTCGATCTGATGCGGAAAAAACGTCGTGCCGGCGAGGCGATAGGACACGTGGTGGGTGCCGAAGATGATCTGGTCGGTATCGGCGTCCCACAGGCCGCGTACGCCGCCTTTGGCAGTCGACTGCGCGTACGCCTTATAGTTTCCGAGCAACAGCCCGTAGGGCGTCTCCGATTCGTGAAGGACGTAGGCGCAAAACTCGTTCCGCTGCGCGTCATAACTCGACCCCATCTGCTCGCAACCTACTGCGGCGCGAGCCGCGAAGGCGCCTTCTCTCGCGACGGCCAACGGAGAGCGGGTTGAAAGCGCCCGCGAAGCTCAACCTCACGCTCGAAGTGCTGGCCCGCCGCGCGGACGGTTATCACGGCATTCGCAGCGTCATGGTGCCGCTCGGCCTGGCCGACGAGCTGAGCATCGAGCCCAGCGCCGCGTTTTCCTTTGAATGCGACGACGCCGAGCTCGCGGGCGAGCGCAATCTCGCCGCCGCGGCGGTGCACGCACTCTTCGACGATCCCCCCGCCGTGCGCGTGCGCTTGACGAAACGGATTCCCGTGCAGGCAGGGTTGGGCGGCGGCTCCAGCGACGCCGCGGCGGTGCTGCGCGCGGCGCAGTCCGGCGCATTCGGCGCCGTGCCGCGCCGCGAATGGCTGCAGATCGCGCGAGCGCTCGGCTCGGACGTCCCGTTCTTTCTCGCGGGAACGGGGGCACTCGTCGAGGGTACCGGCGAGCGCGTGACGCCGGCCGGCGCGATTCCGCCGTGGCACGTGCTGATCGTCAAGCCCCCGGTCGCGGTGTCAACGGCCGATGCGTACCGCGAGCTGGATCGCCGCGAACGTCCGCAGCGCCCGCGTAGCGCGAGCGCCTCGTTGGCGGTGCTCGAAGCGCTGCAACGCGCCGATTTCGTGACGGTCCAACGTTCGCTGTGCAACGATTTCCACGACGCGATGGTGGCGTGCACGCCGCCGATCGCGCAAGCAATCGAAGCGTTGCGCGCGGCGGGCGCGAGCAACGCGATGCTCTGCGGTTCGGGCTCGTGCGTCTTTACGCTGGCGGCCGATGGCGCGGCCATCGAGCTCGTTTCAAAGAGGCTGACGCTTCCGGTTTCGTTCGAGCGCTACGCCACCCAGTTCGCGGCGACCCCGGAGTGGCGCTCGTGAACGCGCTGGTACTGGCGGGGGGCCCGCTCGACGAGGTCGCACAGCTGCAGCCCGGGGCCCCCAACAAAGCATTCGTCAACATCTGCGGCACCACGCTGGTCGGGCGCGTCGTGCGCGCGCTGCGCGCCACCGCTTCGGTAGGGCGCATCGTGGTTGTGGCGCCGCCGATGCAGTGGCAGCATCCCGACCTCCGCGACGCCGACGAGTTCCGGCCCGACGGCGCGCGCATTCGCGACAGCCTGCGCAGCGGTCTGGCGGGTTTTGCCCCCGACGAGGAAGCGCTCGTGGCGACCTCGGATCTGCCGGTCCTCACGCCGCTGGCAACGGCGGATTTCGTGGAGCGCATCCCAGCGCTGCACGCCGACGTCGTGTACGGCTGCGTCGAGAAGAGCGTGCACCTCGCGCGCTATCCGGCGGTTCCGCACACGTGGGCGCGCATGCGCGACGGCACGTTCTGCGGCGGCGGCCTGATGGCGATCAAGCCGCGCGCGCTGGCGCTGCTTGAGGGGTTCATCGAGGATCTCGGCGCCGTGCGCAAGCACCCGTTCAAGCTCGCATCGTTCTTCGGCTGGGACATGCTCGCGCGTTTCGCGATGGGCCGGCTGTCGATCGCGCAAGCCGAGGAGCGCGCCACCAAGATTCTCGGTGCGCCGGTGCGGGCGCTCGTTTCGCCTTATCCGGAGACGGGGGTGAACGTCAACCGCGTCAGCGACGTCGCGCTGGCCCGGGAACTAACGGGGGGCGGTCTTACATGATGCTGATGCGGCTCACCACGTTGTCGAAGTCCCAGTTGTTGGCATGGTCGCCGACGAACCGCGGATAGCCGAGACTATCCAGAGCGAGCTTCGTCGGGACGACCTTGTTGTCATACTTGGTGTAGCGCGCGTGGATGTAGGCTTCGAGAATGTCGAACTTGCCGGCCGGCACGAGGATGACGTCCTGCGAACGGTTCACGTCGCCCGGGTCCAAGAGCAGGTCGGCGCTCGTTGCGGGATCGCCGAGCGAGGTAATGTAGCCGAAGCCATAGATGGCCGTGCGGTGGCCTTCGCGGTAAAAGGCGTCGGGAAGGCTCAGTGCGCCGGGCGATCCGCGCGGGCGGCGCGGCTGCGGCAGGCGCGTCGCCTTGACCCCGAAGACCCAGATCGCGTATCCGATGAAATGCGCCGGCACCTGGCCGACGTTGCGCATCTCGGTGTCGAGCGAAACGGCGATCGTGCCGTTGCGCTCCCCCACCTTCGTCATCGTCGTCGAGAACTCGACCTGCGGATTGCCCAGCGAGGGTTTGATGCGGTTTTCGTAGGCGAACACGTAGAACGCCCAGATGCCCGCCGCCAGGATGGCGAGGATTTCGACGACATCGCGCGCGATCGCAATCGGGTGACCGCGTTGCTCGGAGTTACGCTTGCCGAATAGCATCACTCCAAGTATAACAAACGCGCGAACGCGCCTTATCAAGAAGTATCAAATCGAAAGCGCCGCGAGATTTCCGGTGGTCGGATTGACGGCGCAACCGCTTACCGTCGCCTTGATCGCGTTCGAGTTGCCGCTTACCGTCGTAACGTGGTGCCCGTCGTCTTGAGGCTAAGATACTTACCGGTGCAGTCCGAGTTTACTCCTGCGGGCTAGAAGCGGCGGAACTAGCCGAACGTTGCGACGCGCCTCTTAGGGTCGAGAATCGGGCAGCGGGGTACGCCAGCGCTTGAAGAGTTCGTTGGCGATCCCGAACTGGTCGAGCGCCTTGCCGACCGTGTGCGCGATGATCTCGTCGAACGCTTTGCGGATTAGCGTACATCGCGGGCACCGGCGGAAGTATCACCGCGCCGATCTCGGCCAGCGCCGTCAGCGTGCGCAGGTGGCCGAGGTGCAGCGGGGTTTCGCGGATCACCAGGACCAGGCGCCGCTTCTCCTTGAGGCAGACGTCGGCGGCGCGCACGAGCAGGTTTGAGTTGAACGAATGCGCGATCGCGCTGGCGCTCTTCATCGAACAGGGAATCACGAGCATGCCGTCGGTGAGAAACGAGCCGCTAGAGATCGCGGCGGCGAGGTCGTCGTCGCGATGCACGACGTCGGCCAAGGCTTCGAAATCTTCGGCCGTCATCTCGGTCTCCAGTTCGATCGTACGCTGGGCAGCCGTCGTGAGCACGAGGTGCGTCTCGATGCCGCCGATCGAGCGTAGCGCCTGCAGCACCATGTACCCGTAAAGGCTGCCGCTCGCGCCGCTGATGCCGATGATGATCCGCCGCATCGGAGGGCGGTTATACGTTGCATGCAGGGGCGCCTGGTGCGAACCGTAACTCCCAATGGCCGTGCCCCATCCCACGCAGGTCGCTCCTTCGTCGACGATGCCGTCGCATGGCGTCGCAGCGGCGGCCGAGGTCGTTCCTTCTCCGGATGATCCGTTCGTCGTGCTCCGGCGTGCCGCACGACGCCGGCGCGGCGTACGCCACGCTGGCGGTGCGCACCGGCAACCTGCTCGACGCCATCGACGCCGGGCGCCTCGCGCTGCCGACCGCCGAGCGCGACGCCGTTCTGCGCTTCGCGTCGCGAGCGCGCGCGGTGCGCGCATCCGGCGCGGAAGAGGACGCCCTGCGTGAGTCGATCGCGGCGTCCTTCGGCGTATGCGACCCCGAGCGCACATGTCACCGCCGAAGGTGACCGTGAAAGCACGGTCGAGCTTGCGGAGGCGTTCTTGCCGGAGGGTGGGAGACGCGTCCCGGGTTGGCAGCGGCACTTTCAGCGCTTCGGCGCTGAACGCGTATGCCGAGTGCGCGCGTAAGTGGTTCTATCGGTACGCCTGCTCGGCCGTGGAGGATCCAGGATCGTCGGCGTCAGCGTACGGCACCGCGTTTCACCTCGCCCTCGAAGATTTTCACGGCGAGTTTCCTCGGCCCGAAGCGGCCGACGAGAAGGCGATGCGCGCCGAGAGTGCGCGATTGCATTACCTGGGCGTTCGAGCGCAATCGCAGACGATTTTGAAACGCGCGTCGAGTTCGAGCTGCAGGTGCGCCGCGCGCAGCGCACCGCGCAGCGGTACGTCGACTGGCTCCTGGTGCAGGAAAGAGACGCGCCGTTCGAGGTGCTCGGCCGCGAGGTGCCGGCCGAGCTCGAGTTGGAGGGGCGCGCCTTCGTCGGATTCATCGACCGCCTCGACCGCGACGAACGGACCGGCGGCATCGGGGTCGTCGACTACAAGACCGGCAGCATCGCCGCGACGCCCGCCGAGTACGGCGAGAAGGTGCGCCGCTTCCGCGACTTCCAACTTCCTTTTTACTATTGGGCGCGGACGGCCGCCGGCGATCGCGTCACCAAGCTCGTGCTGATTCCGCTGCGCAGACGCGCTGCTTGACGTGCGGCCCGTCGTACTGGAAGTCGGCAAGGACGATCCACCTCGACGACCTCGAGCGCTCGCGCGAACGGATGATCGAGCTGAGCGCGCTGCTGGCGACGGGCGAGCGTCGAACACTTCGCGACCACCACGAATCCTGCTGCGTGCACGTACTGCGCGTACGCCGAGGCCTGCGCGAAGAAGCCGCCGCCGGAAGCCGCAGCGCTTCGGACGATGATCGCGCTCGACCTGACCGCCGAGCAGCGCACGGCCGTCGAGGCGGCCCTTCGACGCGTGCGTCGCGATCGTCGGCGCGGCCGGCAGCGGAAAGAGCACCGCACTTGCGCGAGCGGACGCGGCGCGCGCGGCGAGCTTGGCCGCGGACGCGCAGCCGCTCGTTCTGCGACGCATCACGCGCTCGAAGAGTTTGCGGCGCGCTGTTCTGCGCGAGACACGGGCGGGAGATCGACGCTGATCGACGACGTCGAGGCGGAGCTGCTCTTCACGCAAGCGTGCGCGCCGCTCTTCGAGATGGAGTGGGAGGAGTTCGCGGCCGCGCAACTCGATCCGGAGGTGCCCGGGCTGCGCTCGCCGGAGCGCTTCCTGCAGTCGGCATTCCGTTTGATCCGGCGGCTGGGCGATGCCGGCATCGATCCGCAGGGCTTTCGCTCGATCGCGCTCCGGGGCACGACCGAGTTCTACGCCAATCCGCCCAACTTCGCGGATCCGTCGCTGCTCGTCGCCACCAAGAGCGTCTATCACGACTCGCTCGACGTCGGCCGCAAAAGAGCTGGAGCACCAGCGGCGCCGCGAGGTCGATCTCGCGAAGATCCTGGCGCGCCTGTACGAGGATTACGTGCGACTCGTCAACGCGGGCGGGCGCATGACCGGACGCGACGCTATCAGGGGTGCGACGCTTCTGCTGCGCGAGAACGGCGCGCTGGCAACGCAGCTGCGGGAACGCCACCGGTTGGCGTTCGTCGACGACGCACAGGAGCTGAGCGAGGCGGCCGTGGGGCTGCTGCGCGCCGATCTTCGGCGACACGTTGGCGGGCGTGACGCTCTGCGGCGATGCGGCGTCGGCGGTGTCGCTGGAACGCCGGACCCAGCCCGAGGCAACGTTCGCGCTGGCTGCCGCAGCGCGCGACGTTGCACGAACCGCTGCGCCGCGCACGCGCGTCGACATGCACCGCACGTCGACCGCGGCCGAGGAAGCCGCGCTCGATCGCTTCGAGCGGGTGGTGGAATGGATTACGTCGGGAGTGCGTCCGGAGGAATCGCGGTGATCTTCCGTTCGGTGCGCAACGTCGAGATGTACGAAGAGGCGCTGCTCGACCGAAACATTCCGGTGGTGATCGACGGCGACGTCAATCTCGTTCGCGGACCGGCGCGCGCTCGACGCGCTCGCGCTGTTGTGGAACGTCTACGATCCGTTTCGTCACGAGTGGATGCTGCGGACGCTTTCCGGACGCTCGGGCTCTCCGACGCGTCGCTCGCGATCCTGTGCGCCGAGCCGCGCCGATCCCGCAGCGTCCGCTCTTCGCCTTCGACGACGAGCCCGCGCCGACGACGCGCACCAGCCGTTGGAATCCCAAGCGCGACCTGCGGCTCGGGGTGGAACGTCGTTCGCGGCGAGCAGGATGCGCAGCTGAGCGCCGAGGCCGCCGAACGCGTGCGCGTTTTCGGCGCGATGCGCGAGCAGTGGATTGAGGTGATGCACGCGCGGCCGTTCGAGGCTTTTGCGCGCGCGGTGTGGCGCGAGGGCTTGGCGCGCGAGGGCGCGCCCGATTCGGCGCGCGCCGCTCGCGCAACAGGTGGTCCTGCACGCGGCTCCTCGAGCGGACTCAGCGCGTTCGCGTCCGAGATCGCCCAACGCGACGGCCGGCGAGATTCTCGAATACGCGGCGCAACGAGAGCGCGAGAGCGATCCTTCGACTGCGCTGCATGATGACGACGGCGGGTGAGGCGGTTCGTGCAGATGCTGAGCGTGGAGGCGGCGAGGGGGCGGGAGTTCGATCGCGTGGTCGTTGCAAACGTGAGCCCGGGCGCGTTTCCACTGTGGTACTGCCGGAGGCGTTTCTCTTCAGTCCGAAGCTCGGAATGATGCCGAAGGAGAACGCCGGAGAAGCGCAGGCGTCGCGGACGGCAAAGTTCACCTATTATATGTATCGCACGAAGGCGGCGCAGCGTTACAACGAGCGCGAGCGGCGCGCCTGCCACTACGCGATGCGGCGCGCGCGCGCGAGCACGTGCTGGTGACGGCGTGGGGAACGCCGACACGCGGCATCACCGCGCCCGAGCTGCTCGAAGAGCTGCGAGCGTAACGGCCATGCGTCTGAGAGAGACTGGGTCGGCAGGAGTACGCGCGCGACGTTCTGCCGCTGACGGCTCCGCTGTGGGCGGGCCGCCGCGACTTCGACACCTACGTGGCGCAGACGCTGGAGCTCGCGCGCGGCGCGTACGGCCGGCGGCACTACCGCACGATCGGCCTGTACGACTCCGGCGCGCTGGTCTCGTCGTTCAAACGCTACGAGCGCACGCTGCGCACGGGTCGACGCCGCTGCGCGCGATCGGCTTCGGCGCCGTCTTTACGCCGGAGCAGTATCGCGGCCGCGGTTATGCCAGCGTGATGATGGCGGCCGAGCTCGATCGCTCGCGCAGCGAAGGCTGCGACCTCGCCTATCTCTTCTCCGACATCCGGCCGCAGTTCTATACGCCGTTCGGCTTTCGCGAATTGCCGTCGCGAAGAACTGACACTCGTGCCGACACGCTGCCATCGCAGCGCATCGCGGCCGGCCAGCTGCATGACGACGATTGGAAGGGCGTGCGCCGCTGCTTCGAAGCGTGCGAGAGCGAGCGCGGCGGCGCATTTACGCGCGGAGCGCCGGTCTGGGGCTGGATTGAGTGCGCGCGCGCGGCAGGCTCCGAGCACGTGACCGGGCGAGCGTTCAATCTCGTGCTTCGCCGCCCGCGCGGCGGTATTCGCGCCTACGTGCTCGGGCGATCGGGCACCGGAGCGCGATGCCTACATGCTCGACGAGTTCGGTTTTGCCGACGACGCGTCTGCCCGGCTGATCCCGGCGCTGCTGCGCGCCGCGGCCGGCGATCTGCGGCGCATCACCGGCTGGGTTCCGCCGCCGACGCATGCGCGCGCCACGCTGCCCAACGCGTCACCAGCAGCAAACGCACCAGCGCGATTCTGATGATGGCGCCGCTCACGCCGGAGGGGCGACACGCCGTCGCTGGAATCTTAGCGGCGAAAGGCGGTGACTTTTCTTGGGGAACCGACCACATCTGATCCCGGCACTCGCAGCGAAGTCGCGCACGCAAGGATGAACGAAGACATCGCACCGGACATCGCACGCAAGGCAGAGCAACCGCTCGATCCTTCCGAAGCCGTGCGCCGTGAAAAAGAAAAATACGGCGAGGACAGCATCAATCCCAACCGCGAAGATCAGTTGGACGAGCACCACGGCGAGGCCGACGATATCGTATGAGCTTGCACTGCCGTTGCCCGCACGCTCCGCTCTCGCCAAAGGTCATGCGAGAGGCCGAGCACTTTCTCGGACGCCGTTCCTTTCTCATCGGTGCCGCTGCCGCCGGAGTCGCCGCGCTCTTGCCGTGGCGCGCGCGAGCCGCGAGTGTAACCGTCCTTAAATCGGCGCGGCTCTTCAACGGGACGGGCATGCAGACGCCGGGCGTGCTCGTGATCGCGCAAGATCGCATCGTCTCGCTGCACGAAGGCGATGCCGGCAGCGACGCCGCCGTCGTCGAGTTGGGCGACGCGACGATCATGCCCGGTTTGATCGACTGCCACACGCACGTCTCCGACTTCCTCGTACCCTCCTACTATATGACGCTGATGCGGCCGCAGTACACGACGGCCGACAACGTTCCCGAAGCGACGATCTATAGCGTTCGCAACGCACAGGTCATGCTGGCGAACGGTTTCACCACGCTGCGCGACGTCGGCGGCGGCGCGGGGATCGATCTCGCGATCCGCAACGCGATCGGCAACGGCGCGATCGTCGGCCCGCACATCCTGGCCGCCGGCCAGGCGCTCTCGATTACGGGCGGTCACGGCGACTCCAACGACGTACCGGGCTGGGTCGACGAGGATCCGAGCGATCGCATCGGCGCGGTATCGTACGGTCCGTACGGTTTCCGCGAGCTCGTGCGTCAGCACGTCAAGCTGCAGGTCGACCTCATCAAGATCCTCTCGACGGGCGGCGTGCTTTCTTACGGCGACACCTGGGACGTCCCGCAGTTCAACCTCGACGAGGTGCAAGCGGTGGTCGAAGAGTCGACGAAGTTCCGGCGTAAGGTGGCGGCTCACGCGCACGGCGACGAAGGCATCTCGATCGCGGTCGAGGGGGGCGTGCACTCCATCGAACACGGCACGGGCGTCAGCGAGAAGACGCTGGCGAACATGCAGCAGCGCGGCACCTATCTCGTGCCGACGCTTTGGGCCCTTGACTCGATCCTCCAGCCGGGCAATCCCAACCACGTTCCGCCGAGCGGCGTGCAGAAGGCGCAATACGCCGCGCAGCTCCGCAACGCCGGCATGCAGCGCGCGGTGGCGTCGGGCGTGCGCGTCGCGTACGGCACCGACGCCGGCGTCTTTCCCCATAAGCAGAACAACAAGGATTTCGCGCTGATGGCCGGCTTCGGCATGCGTCCGATCGACGTGATGCGCAGCGCAACCGCGAGCGCCGCCGAGATGATCGGTACGTCGGACCGCGGCGTGCTCGCTCCCGGAAGACTTGCGGACGTCGCCGTGTTCGCCGGCGATCCCAGCCGCAACGTCGCCCTGCTCGAGCAGCCGCCGCAGATGGTGTTGGTCGCCGGACGGAAGATCGACCTCGCGCATCTCCCCTCCTAGCAGGGTGCTAGGGCAGGGGCCGATTGCGCCGCTGAGAAGTTAGCGAGCGTACCCTGCACGCTTTTGAAGGAGATTCCGAGCAAATGAAAACCTTCGCATTCGTACTGACTTGCTGCCTCGCCGTAGCAGCACTGGCGCCGCTCACCGCGACGGCGGCGCCGCCGAGCGTCACTGGAACCTGGTCGGTGCAGCAAACCGGCGCGAACGGCAGTTCGATGAGCACCGTGAAGCTGACGCAGTCCGGAATGGGCATCGTCGGAACCAACGCGTCCAACGGTAACGGTTTCACCGGCACGTTCGTCAACGACACCCAAATCAATGGAAAGTGGCACGGCCCGGGCGGAGCCGGCTGGCTGACGGTCTACGTGAGTCCGAACGGTCACAGCTTGAACGGAACCTGGGGCTATAACGGTCGCGCCGCCAACGGCTCGTTCGTCGGTAACAAGGTACTGCCGCCATCGCCGATCACTGCGGTGGGAACGTGGAACGTCATCGGAGCCGGCGGCCCTACGGCCTTCGTCGGGAAGATGCGCTGCACGCAGTCCGGACCGACCGTCGTCTGCCACAGCGGCCCGATTGTCCTCAATGGCAAGTTCCGCGCCAAGGATAAGGTCCGCGCACAATGGAGCGGGGGCGGCGACTCCGGCTGGTTCTCGTTCTGGTTCAACGGCGACAACAACAGCTTCAACGGCATCTGGGGCCGCGGAAGCGAGACGACCCCGCCGGTCGGCAGGGTCGTGGGTCAGCGCGCGCTCTAAAGCGCGTCTACGCTAGCTCGCCGATTTCGTACAGTGGATCGTCACCGTCGTCGACTTACCCGTCGAGTCGGTGACGGTCTGCTGATCGGTGGTCTCCGTATCGCTATTCTTGGTGACCACGTCGCTACCGGAGCTGCCGTCGAGGCCTTTGCCGGTCAAGGTCATCACGTTGTCCTGCCAACCGGGTGACGACTCGGTAAAGTAGCCGCCCGAATCGTTCGACGCCGATCTGCACCCACTGTTTGATGGTGGGATCATAGGTCGTGTAGGTCGTGCCGTTGATCGCGAAGGTGCGGTACTGATCGAATGCGGGCGCCGTATCCGCCGTAACCATCCAGCTGCCGTTCATGCCGATGGTTGTCGTGCTCGTATCGGGCCGCGTCTTGCCGCGCAGCATCTGCGTGCAATTCCACGTTCCGGTGAGGAACATCATCGTCGAGAAATCCGGCCGCTGCGGCGGGACCGGGGTATAGCTCGGTGCGGGTTGAGCTGAAGAGATCGTCGGAACCACGCAGAGCCCGACGAAGAGTGCGATCGCACCGAAGGCTAGTGAGACGGGGTGTTTCATTTACTGTTCCTTTTTATCAGCCGGCCCGCGGAGCGCGGGAGACTCGCCCTTTCGACGGCAGGCGTCCGCTACCTCGGTGGAATAGCAGGCGCCGGTGCCCGCAAGAGCTGGGGGCCGGACAGCGAAGGCCCGCTTGCGCAGCGTCGCGCACTGCGGCCGCGCAGAAATGAAAGGTTGGAGCATCTTGAAAAAAGCGTTTGGAGTTTTTGTCTTGATTCTGGCAATGGGCGCGCCGGCGGCCGCGCAGATGACGCCGGGCGGGGGCGCCGGCATGGCCTCAATGCAGTATTACGTCGGAACCTGGAACTGCATGGCGGGCAACGTCGGGCAGACGCCGAGCAAAGCCACCGCCACCTACACGCTCAACAGCGGCCTGCTGAACGAGAGTGTCAACGTTCCGCCGTCGGGTAAGATGAAGACTGCGTATGTCGGCAGCGCCGCGACGACGTACGATGCGAAGAACCACCGTTACGTCGAGACGTGGATGGGCAACGACAACGGTTGGTCGGTGAGCTATGCGAAGCCGTGGATGATGACGTCCCCCATCACCGAAGCTTGGGCCGATCATGCCAGCTCGACCGGAACGCTCAGCCGCACGACGGTCGTTCGCACGGACCAAAACCATTTCGCGTTCAGCGGCTATCCGACGATCATGAGCACGAAGGCGAACTTCAAAGGCTCCTGCACGCGCGCGTAGTTAAAACAGGCTCGTTTGGACGGCGTCGCCTTGCGTGATCGAGGCGACGCGCGTGCCGAGCAGGCGCACCGGCGTCCCCTCGAGCCCGGCTCTCCGTAAACAGAAGACCGCCGCGCGGAAGATGTTGCGTGCCTCGCGCGTGGGCTCCGCCAGATGCGTCTGCCGGCCGACGAGCGTAAAGTCCGCGCGCTTGATCTTCACCGCCACCGTCTGCGCGCGGCTATCTTCTTCCGCGAGCTTTTCGGCGAGTTCTTTGGCCTGTTCGCGCAGCAACTCGATGAGCCGCTGCTCGTCGCGCACGTCGTATTCGAACGTCTCCTCGGTCGAGATCGACTTGGTCTCGCGTCCCGTTTCCACGCGCCGTGGATCGATGCCGCGGGCCAGCGAGTGCACCTCGCGCCACCACGAGCCGAAGAGTTCGCGCAATCGCGCATCGTCGAGCGCCGCGATCTGGCCGATCGTCGCGATGCCGTAAACGTTCAAGCGGGCCTGGGTTTTCGGACCGATTCCCCACAAGCGCGCGACCGGAAGCGGCGCGAGAAACTCGGCTTCTTCTCCGGGCGTGACGGCCAGCAGTCCATCGGGCTTGCACGCATCGGAGGCAATCTTGGCGATCATCTTTCCCGTCGCCACGCCCGCGCTGACGGTGAGCTGCGTCGCCGCGAAGACGTCGCGGCGCACGGCCGCGGCGAACGCGCACGCTTCGGCGAGCGTCGGCGCATCGACGGCGATGAAAGCCTCGTCGAGGGACATCCCTTCGACGGCGCGCCCGTCGCGGCGAAAGATCTCGAACACCTCGCGCGAGATCGCGCGGTATTTCTGCATCTCCGGACGCACCACGATCAAATCGGGACACGCAACGCGGGCCTTGTAGAGCGGCATCGCCGAGCGCACTCCGAAAGGGCGCGCTTCGTACGAGGCGGTCAGCACGACGGCACGACGGCTCATCCCCGCAATCGCCACCGGTTTACCGCGCAGCTCGGGGTTGTCGCGCACCGCGACGCTGGCATAGAAGGCGTCGATGTCGAAGTGGGCGACGAAGCCGGCCGGCGAATTCAGGGAGCGGCGTTCCGGGCGCGCTCGCGGCGGCGAGCGGCCTTGGCGCGGTTTCCGCAGGTAGCCATGCTGCACCAGGCGCGCGACCCGTTCTTCGTATAGTCGTAGTACGCCCAGCGGCAGCTCTCTTTGCGGCAGGCGCGCAAGCGCGGCCACGTCCCGTTCACCTGCGCTTCATAGATCACGGCGAGCAGCGAAGCAATGGGACCTTTATCCTTTTCGTGTGCCGGACGCAACTCCAAACCGTGCGGATTGACGTTGAGGTTGAGGTGCGCGCTCGCGAGAAACGGGCGTAGCCGCTCCCACGCAGCACCAGGGTCGCCTTCGCCGTTGTTAGCCGAGAGCACGTCGCGCAGCGTCTCGCGAAATCCGCGCACCAACTCGAGATGGGCGCAATCGATCACCGGTGGCAGGCCATGGCTCAGGCACCAGCCGCGAGCGCCCTCGAGCGATTCGAGCTGATCGGGACCGTTGGGCAGCTCGACGGTATTTTCAAACGTCCGCACGACCTCGAGCGGGCCGGGCGCCCGTTCAGCCGCGGCCGGATTCACCACGGTCAGCCACCGCCTTCAAAATCACCGGCAAAACCGGTTGACAAGTTACCTTCACCACCATATAATGATTAAAGGTTACCCGTTCGTCAAGAGGTTGAAAAGAAAAAAATGTTCCGCGATCCCGTACGCAGCGCTCCCTTGGTCTCCGACATCTCGGATATCGACCTCCGGCTCAGAGTGAGCCGGGCCGACTCCAAGCTCTTCGTCGAGTCCAATCTCCGGCTGCCCCACCTGCGCGTCTCCTAAGACGCGCAGAGGGGCCGTCGGGTTGCCCGCTTATTCCGTTATTTATTGACGACGAAGAACGTTCCGCCGCCGCCGCCCGAGGCGTGCTGCGTGCCGCCGAACACAGTAAAGCCGTAGAGCTTTCCGCCCGAGTACAGCAGGCCGCCATACGGTTCGGCGCCGCCGGAGCGGCCGGTGAACGTATTGAGCAGGCTCTCCTTTCCGCCGGTCGTCACGCTGAAGGCCGTGCCGTCGCCGGTGCTGCCGCCGGCCAGCGTGTCGCCGTAGAGCGTTCCGTTCACCGCGACCAACGCGTCGTAAGGATTCGCCCCATCTGAACCGGCCTTGAAGGCGTAGATCGCCTTCTCCACGCCTTTGGTCGTGATGCTGTAGACCGTGCCGTTGCAGGTCTTGCTGCCGCAGATGCCGCCGCTGGCCGAGGTCGCGTAGAACGTGCCCTTGACGTCGATCGGTGCGGACGCCGGATAGCCGCCATCGGAAGTGCCGGTGAAGCTGTAGAGCACTTTCTCCGCGCCGGCCGGCGTTACGCTGAAGAACGTTCCCTTGCCGTCGGCACCGCCGGCGCTCGTTGCACCGTAGAGCGTGCCGCCTTCATCGAGGAGCCCCGCCGCGGGGAAGCCGCCGTCGCCCTTGGACTCATCGAAGGCGTGAACTACCTTCTCCTTGCCCGCAGGCGTGACGCTGAATACCGTACCGCAGTAGTTGCTGCCGCAGCCCTGCCCGCCGCCGCCATTGTAGGTGAGGCCGTAGAGCGTACCGTTGACGTCTACCACCGGACCGTACGGATTGGCGCCGTCTTTGCTTCCGCCTTTGAAGTTGTAGACGACGTGCTCTTTGCCGGCCGTCGTAACGGCGACGACGGTTCCCGAGCCGTTCGCGCCGCCGTAGAGCGTCGTGGTGTAGAGCGTGTCCTTGATGGCGATCAATCCGGCGTCGGGACTCGAGCCGTCGGTGCCTTTATTGAAGCTGTGCAGCACCTTCTCGCCCGAGCCGTCAACGTTGATGACGAAGACCGTTCCTCCGCCCGTGCCCGATGCGGTGCAGGTGCTCGTCCCGTACGCACCGCCGCAGTACGTCGTCCCGTAGATCTTGCCGCCGACCAGGAGCGGATAGCCCTCGGGATAGGCGCCGTCGGAGCCTTTCCCAAAGTTGTAGAGTACTTTGAATCCCGCGGCCGGCCGGACGACCGGTGTCGCGTGACGCGCGACGCGCGCCGGGGAGAACGCCTGGGGTGTGAGACTGCTCGTGCCGCCGCCGCAAGCGGTGAGCAATGCGAGCATAACGCCTGCTCCGAAAAGACCGCGTAAACGCACCATGAGCCGCTCCTTCGCTCTTATTTAGGGGACCGAAGGTTTTGACTCGCTTCGCTGCCCTTCCCGCTAGGCGGCGATTCCCTTGAGGATGGCGCGGATGGTCTGCATGTTCCGCAGATCGTCCTCGTCGTTGCCCGGCGTTTCGAGAATCGCGGTCTTCTCCCGCAGCTCCGCGGTGGCCAAGAGGGCGCGGAATCCGGCAAAACCGATGTTGCCCTCACCGATGTGCCAGTGGCGGTCGCGGGCGGCGCCGAGGGGAACCTGCGTGTCGTTAAAATGGAACATCAAGACCCGCTCGACGCCGATGTGGCGCTCCGCCTCCTCCACGAAACGATCGACGCCTTCTTGCGAGTCGATCGCGTAGCCGGTCGCCCACGCATGGGCGGTGTCGAGACAGACGCCGAGCTGCGGATGCGCCAGCGCGCGCACGAAGGCACCGAGCTCTTCGAGCGTTCCTCCCGCGAGATTTCCAGCGCCCGCGGAGTTCTCGATCACGAGAAAGACGCCGGGCTCGATCTGCGCGAGCGCCGCTTCCAGCAAGCGGCAGACGTCGGCAAAAGCCTCCTTGCGATCGCGGGTTCCGTACGAACCAAGGTGCGTATTGACGAAACGCATGCCGCCGCGCTCGGCGACCGCGAGGTCGTGCCGCAGCAGATTCAGGGAGCCTTGCGAAATCTTCGGGTCGCTGCTCGCGAGGTTGATCAGGTAGGGCGTGTGGATCGCGCACGGGTCGAGATCGGCCTCCTTTCGCAGGCTCGCAAATTTCTTCGAGCGCGGCGACGTCGATCGCGGAGGTGCGATAGCTGCGCGGGTTCGAGGAGAACACCTGCATCGCGCTCGCGCCGAGCGCTTTCGCGTGCTCGACGGCCTTCGCGTAGCCGCCGGCCACGTGACAGTGCATGCCTACGCGCATGGTCTTAACTCGCGCACGCGGCGGGGGTTCTGTTTTCAGCGGAACGGTCTCCTGCGCTGCGATTGCTGCCTCGCGTTCGTTTACCCGGTCGCACCTTGGGGAATGCTGGTCGTCGGAGGTGGAACCGTGGGAATTTTAGCTTGGATCGTTTTCGGGCTCATCGTCGGAGTCATCGCGAAGTTTCTCGTTCCCGGTGAGGGACCGGGCGGCATCATCGGCGACATCATCGTCGGCATCCTCGGCGCGTTCATCGGAGGATTCGTGTACGGCTTCTTCGGTCACGCGGGCGTGACGGGATTCAACATCGGCAGCACGATTTGCGCGGTCATCGGCGCGGTGATTCTCCTGGTGATTCTGCGCGCCGTAACGCGGCCGCGCGCCGCTTAAGCTCCTTCGACGTCGCCGGTCGCCGGCGCAGTCGAAGGGGCGTTCAGGTCGAACTCGAGCGGTTGGCCCGGTTCGAGTTCGAGTTCGGGCAGATCGTCGAGCGACCGCAGCCCGAACGACTCCAAGAAAGAACGGCGTCGTTTTGTACTGCATCGGGCCGGCCGACGACGTCTTTGCGCCCCGCTTCGGCGATGAAGCCGCGATCGAGCAGCGTGCTCACGACGCTGTCGGAGTTGACGCCGCGGATCGCTTCGATCTCGCCGCGGGTGACCGGCTGCACGTGCGCGACGATCGCGAGCGCCTCCATCGCGGGCGTCGAGAGCGTGGTCTTCGGCGGAAGCAGGTAGGCTTCGACCACGTCGCGCGCTTGCGGAGAGGTCGCGAAGCGATAGCCGCCGGCGACCTCGCGCACGACGATGCCGCGCTCGCCGTAATCGGCCTCGATCTGTTGCAGCGCCGACGCGATCTCCGACTCCTCGGCGTCGCAGCAGTTTTGCGAGCTGCGGAATCGAGAGCGCCTCGCTGGCAACGAAGAGCAGCGCCTCGATCGGCGCGCTGCAGCTCGCGATCGCTCATTGCGCCACCGTTCGGCGAAGAAGAGCGAATGTCGTCGAAGGCGTTCGTCTGCTCGAAGGCGAGCCGCCGCCGCCGAATCAGCTCCAGAATCGCGAGGAACGTGATGACGATCACCTCGCGCGTCATACCCAGCTCGCCGCAAAGCTCCGAGAAGCGCGTCTCGCCGCGTTCCTTGATCGCGCGCATGATGTAATCCATCGAAGCGATCAGCGAGACGCGTTCCCGCGCGATCGAGCGCTTCTCGGGGCGCGCTTGCGCGAGCATCGCAAGAAAGGCGCGTTTGAGCTTTTCGGGGTCGATGTCGTAGCGCTGCACGATCTCGCCGGCCGGGTCGCCCGACTCGCGATAGAAGAAAGAGCCGGCTTCGTTCTGAGACTCGCGCAGCTGCTCGCCGAACTCGCGGTACTTCGAGTAGGCGATCAGGCGGCGGCGCAGGTGCTCCTCGACCTGCTCGGGCGTCTCGGCGGTCTCGTCGACGAACTCTTGCGGAATCGGCGGCAGCAGCGCTTTCGATTTCAGAAAGATCAGCGTCGCGGCGATCACGAGGTACTCCGCGGCAACCTCGACGTCGCGCGACTCCATGGCGCGGACGTAGGCGAGATACTGCTCCGCCATGCCGGCCAGCGGCACGGTCGCCACGTCGAGCTGCTGCTCTTTGATCAGCGTGAGCAACAGATCGAGCGGACCGTCGAACGACTCGAGCCGTACGGTGAACGGGGCGGTGACCCCTCGTCCTTCGGCTGCGCTCAGGATGACAAGGTCAGGATGAGACGTGGAGTTTTTCGTCGGCGCGTTCGCCGACGAGTAGCGGCTCGCCCCAAGCCGAGGGGTTGGCGGCGAGAAAATCGAGCGCCAGATCCACGAGACGCTTTTCGTTGACGTACTTGAGCGTCTTGCGGGCATGGGCGACGTCGAACCAGCGCGCGTCGTCGACTTCGTGGTCGTGATTGGCGGGATCGCCCGAGAGGTAGCGCATCAGGAAAAAGGTTACGGCCTTGCGGTGTTTGGCTTTGCCCACGTAAAACCAGTAGGCGATCTCGCTGAGCTTGGTTAGGATCTCTCCCCAGCAGCCGGTCTCTTCGCGCACTTCGCGCAGCGCCGCCTGTTCGTTCGACTCGCGCGCTTCGACGTGTCCTTTGGGCAGCGTCCAAACCCGCGGCGGAGCGCCGCGGCCGATGAGCAGTGCATCGTAGGTCGAGTCACGCCGGCGAAGGAGCAGTCCGCCCGCCGACACCTCGTACTTGATCCTCATGACGCTCCACTTTGGACAGGGGAAGGGGGCTGCTGCGAGCCCCCCTTGGTTACTCTAATTATAGCCCCCCGGTCCAAGAAGCGCCTGCGACAAGGGGGGGCTTTTTTGGGCCCCCGGCGTCTATTTTAGATAGGTCGCTTGGAGGAGGTCCGAGGTCGAGATGTCAGCCTGACCCTTAGCCGCGGCGATCGACGGGAGCTGCCCGAGGTCGGCGGGGTAGGAGGCCTCGTAGGCCGGGTAGTCGGTGGCCGCGGCATAGACCTCGTAGCGTTGACCGGAGCAGATGCTCGGCGCTGCCTTGCCGGATGCGTCAAGCGACGAGTACGCGGCGCAGCAGCGCCCGCTGCGTGTTCTTCGAAAGGTCGTTCGGCCGCGCCCCCGCAACCGGCGAGTAAGGCGCAGGCAGCGAGTGCGAGCGAAGACGACCTCACCCGCTCGACCCGGCCAGCGACTGCCGGCCCCCGCCCAAAGCGTTCAGGACTTCACCGGCAGCCTGCTCGGCCATCACGCGCAGCTCGGGAACGGCCGTCGCTTCGAAACGCGATCCGCGCACGAGAGGTCCGACGATCCACAATCCTTGCGTCGTTGCTCCCGATTCTCCGATTGCTGCCAGCTCGTTCGTGACGCGCAGCCCCATGTTGGAGGAGGCGACGGAGATCGAACCGGCGGCGAGCATCTCGCCCAGCAGCGGGTCCCGCGCGAATGCGGAGCCGCGGGCGAGACCCGTGCAGTTGACGATCCAATCGGCGTTGAGCTGCGCGGTGCTTCCATCGCGCAATGCCAGCGTAACGACGCCGGATCGCATGCCGGCAACCGTGCCGGAGTAGACGAAGAGACGCCGACTCGCGGCGTATCGTTGGCGTACGGCATCGACCTGCTGCGGCGCGCGATGACGGCGCCGCTCCCAAAGACCGCGCAGATGGCGCTCGAAGCGCCGCTGCTCGGACGGCGGCAGGCGGCGCCAGATCGCCTCCCCTTCGGGACGGACGGCGTCGACGACGCTGCGCCAATCGAACCCGCGACGCGTCGCGTCGGCAACGTGTCGGCGAAAGCTGCGCAGCAGCGCGCGCGCGTCGCGCGTGTCGAGCGCGGGGATGACGTCGTACGGCGCCACGTCGGCGTGCGCTTCGGGAAATCGGCCGCGCCGGGAGACGACGTGGACGCTCCCGCGATGACCGCAGCTTTCGAGGGCACTGAGCGCGTCGAGCGCGGTCAGACCGGAGCCGACGACGAGCACGTGTCCGCCGACGCGACGGTAGTCGAAGCGCCACGGATCGGCGACGTAGCCCGGATGGAGCCGAATCTCGCGCGGCAAGAAACCATCGTTCGGCGGCAGATTACCGGTGGCGAGCACGATCGCGCTTGCGCGAAAACGCGTTCCCGAGCCGGACTCGACGACGAAACGGCCGTCTTGGGCGCGATAGATGCGCGCGGCGCGATCGGCAACGAGCGTGAAGCGCGCACGCTCCAGCGCGCGCGTCGCGTTCTGCGCGACGTACTCCCCATAGAGCCGGCGCGCGACGAACTCGCTCGGTTGCGCCCGGCCGCCGAGCCAGCGCACGAAGT
Organism: Vulcanimicrobiota bacterium; assembly: GCA_963844705.1. Classification (GTDB taxonomy): domain Bacteria; phylum Vulcanimicrobiota; class Vulcanimicrobiia; order Vulcanimicrobiales; family Vulcanimicrobiaceae; genus Cybelea. The sequence continues at coordinate 104,338 of CAWJPI010000003.1, forward strand.
GATCGGGATCGTCGGGAAAGAGGCTCATCGCTTCGGCCCGCGTGTTGAGCAGATGCTCGCCGTGGGCGGTGCCATAGGCAGCGCCCCGGCCGAGTTCTCCGGGCTCGAAGAGCCCGAGGGAGAGCCCGGCCGGTGCGTGCCGAGCCAGCTGTGCGACGACCACGCACCCGCTAAAACCGCCCCCGACGACAGCGATGTCGAGTTCGATCATGCGGACCGGCCCACGTGGGTGACCCAGAGCCACGGCTTTATCAAGGGGTCGTGCAACAGCGGCAACCTCAACTCCAAAAAGTTAACTAAAGTCATTGTTCTAGGTTATCTTTTTCCGAAGAACGCGCGATTCCCCTCCCGGCCCTTGAGCAGAATCTTGACGAAGGAGCCGGGGGCTACCGGATGAGCCGGCCGTCGATGGCCATCGGGGCAACGTCACCGATCACGAGCCGCGCGAAGTCGCGGTGCGCCGGATTGAGCAGGACGTTGGTTTCGATGCGCGCGACGGCGCTGGGCACGACGAGCGCTACCGTCGCGGCGGCCGTCGCCCACGCATCACCCGCGAATTGGCACTCGCCGGGCGCCGGCGTGTCGGCCCAGTCACCAGGGAGCGCTGCGACGTCGAGCCGTTCGATGGTGACGTCGCCGGGAATGTCGATCGGCGCGAAAGCCATGGTTGGCGGAATCCGCGCCGACGAAGCGTTGACCATGATCTCCAACAACGCCAGCGAAAACGTGCTCGCCGTGTAAATGACGGCGGTTCCGACGGAATTCCAGCGGCCGCCGTAAAGACGCGCGCCCTCTCCCGAAAACGCCGTCGCCTCGTGCTTTCGCTCGAAGGCACGATAGACTCGCAAGGACGGCTAGCTGAAAACGCCGTGTTCGATGCGCCCGATGATCTGCTCGACCTGACGGACGCCGGCATCGGTTCCCAACATTTCCAACGGTACGCGATCTCCGAGCGCGACGTTAGGTTCCTGAAGCCACCGCTGGCCTTCGTTTCGCCCCAAGGCACCCATCGCCAACGCGGCAACGCGAGCGACGCGGGCGACGCGATCCGACTCGTCGGCTTTGAGCAGCGCGCGCTGCCTCATGCGGCGGCTGAACGTCGAACGGTCGATATGGGTGATCTGCTGCAGTTGCCGCAGGGGCGCTCCCGTGCTCTCGGCGAGGTGGCGAACGACCTCCGCAGGCAGTCCCGCGGCGACCGCGTCCTCCAAGTCTCGATCGCGCCGGATTGGCCGCGGCAGAAGCTGCATGCCGCCAAGCAGGCCGATCATCGTCTCTAGCGTGTTCATTTGATACCCATCATAGGCGCATTTGAGCCGCTCGCGCAAGCATTTTCCACGGCTGGCTCGCTTGGATCGGGCCGGTCAGGCGTCAGGCTGGTCAGGCGTCAGGCTAATGAAGGGCGGGAATCGGGGTGCAGCACCTCGTCGTAGGTGCCGAGCACCGTGTGGCAGCGCGACGCGGCTTCGTCGTAGACGGCGAAGGCGCGCAGCGGCGTAGCGTAGACGTGGAGCGAGAGCGCCGGCCCGTCCTGGGTGGCGGCGACGCGGTGCAGATCGAAGCGTCCTTGGCGCAAGTCGAGGCCCCCGGCTTCGAGGAGGTGCGAGTCGCGGGCCTCGATCTGCGCGATGCCGGCGCGTTCGCCGCGGTCGAGCCGCGCGTAGTCGTCAACCCGCAGGCGGCCGTCGAGCACGAGCATCCAGCAGTGCTGGCCGCCGTGATCGTGTACCGCCGAGGCCGCGCCGGCGTCCCAGTTGAGGAGCAGCACCTCAAAGTCGCGATCCTTGTAGACGCAGGTTCGGGTGTAAGCATTTGGCCTGGCCAGCAGGGGCCGGTCCAAGCTCCAAGATTCGCAGGCGGAGGTGAGCAGTTCGGCCATCTCCCGGGTCGTCCGCATGAGCGGCGCCCGGTCTCGGAGGTCCCCAATGAGCGGTCGAAGCATCGGCATGCCCGGCTCATTTATTGACTATAGTCAACATTCCTTCCGCTCGAATTGACGGTCTAGAGCTTGAGGTCGCCGAGCGCGTAGAGGTACGAAATCTCGGCTTGGCGCAGCGCGAACACGGCGGTGAGGCGGTCGGTCTCCGCTTGGGTGAGCCCGCTCTGGGCGTTGAGCAGCAGCGCGAGGTTCGTGATTCCGGCGCGGTACTGCGCTTGCGTATCGTCCAGCACTTCGCGCGCCGTCTTCAGCTCCGACTCCGCCTGCACGAGCGCGTCGCGCGCGCCGGTGAGCGTGCCGAACGCTTGGCGCACGTCGAGCTCGACGTTGAGCTGCGTCTGCGCGAGCGTGGCGTCTTGTTCGTCGAGCGCGATCGTGGCGCTCGACACTTGGGCGTTCTTGATTCCCTGGTCGTACAGCGGCACCGCGACTGCCGCACCGACGTAGTTGTTCGCCAGCGCTCCGAGGCCGCTTCCGGGAAACGCCACCACGCCGGCGTTAGCGACGAGCGAGACCTGCGGCGACGTAATCGTACGCGCCGCGTGCAGCGTTTGATCCGCAGCGACGACCGCGCGCTGCGCGCTCTGATAGTCGGGCCGCACTTCCATCGCATGCGCGATCGCGGCGTCGTAATCTGCGGGTTCGCTCGGAATCTGCGAAGCGGCGCTCTCGGTCGCGGCGTCGTTGGCGGGCTCGACTCCGGCGTCGGCGTGCAGCCCCATGGCGTTGTCGAATGCCGCGAGCGCGGCGACGTCCTGCCCGCGAGCGCGCGCCACCGTAACGAGCGCCTGCGAGGTGGGAATCTGCGCGGTCGCGAGGTCGACCCGCGATGCCACGCCGGCATCGATCTGTGCCGCTATGAGATCCTCTTGCTTGCGGTCCTGGGCGACGATCTGCAGCGCGAGCTTCACGGCGGCGCGCGTCTCGAGCGCGTTGTAATACGTTTGCGCGACGTTGAAGGCGATCTGCTGCGCCGAGCGCGCGAGCGTCGCCGCGCCAGCCGATTGGGCGGCCTGTGCGGAACGAATCTGCGCCAGCACGTGGCCGCCGTCAAAAACGAGCTGCGAGAGCGACAGCCCCGCAAGGTCTTCGCTCGGCGACTGCGCCGTCGGCGCGCTCGAGCCGGCGACGACCGAGAGCGCCGCGGCGACGTTTGGCTGATAGGGCGTTGCGCTCAGCGCCACGGCGGCGCCCGTCGAGCGGTAGGTGTCGGTCGCAATTCGCAGTGCCGGAGAGCGTGCGGCCGCGATGGTGATGGCCTGCGCGAGCGATATCTGCGCGGCGAGTAAGAAAATCACGAAAGGCGTCCCGCGAAGTTACATCGCGGCCGACGCGGCCGTCGCGTCGACGAGCCGCCCGTCGAGCAAGCCGATCGTCCGCTTCGCCTGGCGCGCGAAGCGCGCGTCGTGCGTGACCATCACGATCGTCGAGCCGCCGGCGTGCAGTTCGCGCAAGAGTTCCATCACCGCTTCGCCATTCTTCGTGTCCAGGTTGCCCGTCGGCTCGTCGGCCAGCAGAATCGACGGGCCTCCCGCGAGCGCGCGCGCCACCGCGACGCGCTGCTGTTCGCCGCCCGAGAGTTGCGCGGGGTAGTGCTTGGTGCGGTGCTCGGCGTGAACGCGCTCCAGCACCTCGGCGACTCGCAGCCGCCGCTCGCCGCGCGTCATCCCCCGGTAGACGAGCGGGAGTTCGACGTTCTCGGCGACGCTGAGATCACCGATGAGGTTGAAGCTTTGGAAGATGAAGCCGATCTCGCGGTTGCGGATCGCCGCGCGCTCGTCGGTGCCGAGCTGCTCGACGCTATGCCCGTTGAGACGGTACTGTCCCGCCGTCGGCCGGTCCAGCAATCCGATGATCGAGAGCAGCGTCGACTTGCCGCACCCCGACGGGCCTTCGATCGCGACGTACTCCCCTCGCTCGATCGTCAAGTTGACGTCGCGCAGCGCGCGCGTCTCGACGTCCTCCGTAAAGAACGTGCGGCCTACGTTTTCCAGTTCGACCAGCATTGCAACTCCTTATCGCAAGCTCAGCGTCGTTTGATCGATATCGTTGGACATGTCCGAAACGATAACGGTATCGCCGGGATCCACCCCGGAGAGCACCTGAACGCGATCGGCGGATCCCCGGCCGAGCTGCACGCGTACGCGTACGGCCGACCTGCCCCCGTCGACGACTTTGAACAGCTCGGTGATGCTGCCGTCGCTCGCGCCGGCAGGGCGCGCGATCGACACCGCATTGCGGATCGACGAGATGTAGATGACTCCGTCGACGTTGGTGTCCGCGCGCAAGCCGCGCGGCAGCGGGCGCGCGAACGTGACGTCGGTCGCGACGGTTCCGTTCTCGGCGGCGGGCGCGACCCGTGCGACGCGCCCTTCGAAGAGACCGTTGCCGGTGTCGATCTCCGCGCGCATGCCGACGCCGACGGCGTGCACGTCGCCCTCGGCAACCTGCAAGACGGCTTTGAGCGAGGTCGTATCGGCGACGTGCGCGATCACCGCGTTCTGCGCCACGCTCGTGCCGGGATCGACCTCGACGCTTTGAACGATTCCGCCCGTCGCAGAACGAACGGTCAGCGCGTCCACTTGCGCGCGATCGGCGTCGAGCTGCGACTGCGCCTGCACCACGCGTGCCTGCGCGGCCGAGACCTTGGCGGTTGCGTCGGCGGAGGCGGCGCCGAGCTGCGCCTCTTGAATGCGAACGTCGTTGCTGTCCTTGCGCGAGGCGATTACCGCTTGGCGATACTGCACGTCGGCAACGAGGCCTCGGCGATGCAGCGTCGCCAGGGACTGCGCCTGCAGCGCGCTCTGCTCCATCTGTGCTTGCGCGCCGTCGAGCACGCCCTGTTGGGTGAGCCGCTCGGTACGAGCCTGCTGCTGCGCGCTCGCGAGGTCGGCTTGCGCGACGGCCAGTTGGGCTTGGGCGTCGCGCGCGGCGGCGTCGAGCGAAGGATTCTCCATCTGCGCTACGACCGTGCCGGGTACGACGACGCTTCCCGGTTTGACGAAGAGCTGGTCAACGACGCCGCTCTGCGTTGCCGAGACGACGCGCACGCGGTCGGGCGTGAACGTTCCCTGCGCGCTGACGGAGCGTACCAGCGTTCCCTCGCGCGCGACGTCGGTGACGATGGAGGTGCGGTCGACGGCGGCGCCGGCGCGTGCGTTGACGCCGCGCAGCCCCCACCCGATCGCGACCAGCGCGACGAGCGCCACGGCGGCCGCAAACGGCCACTTCGGCACGCGCTGCGAGCGCTGGCGGATGACGTCCACTCGCTTAGACGACTACCGGAAGTAAGCGGCGCGAACGCGCCACCTCGACAAGGTGAGCGAGCCGCGCGGCCTCGGCCTGCGCGATCTTTCGGCCCCACGGCGTCAAGCGGTAGTAACGGCGGCGCATCGCATCGTCGTCGTTACGCTCGATCTCGACGATCCAGCCGTCGTTTGACATCTGTTTGAGCTGGCGGTAGAGGGTGCCGGGGCCGAGACTGATCCCGCCGCCAGTCGTCGCTTCGACGGCCTTACCGATGCTGTACCCGTGGCGTTCGCCCTCGGCGAGAGCCAGCAGAATGTGAAACGCGCTGCTGGCCAAGGGCAGCAGCGGCCCGGGATCCTGGCGACGGTTGAGCATCATGCATCCTCATATAACCACAATGGATATATCGCAATCATGATATATCCAGAAGACGCGGGTGTCAAGCCGCCTCGTCATGCGCAGCGCGCTGACGGTTTGACTTCTCTACCGAAAATGGATATAGTCGTTTTCTGTATAGCTGCGCTTCGAGCGAGGCCATTGCGTGACGTCAAACGATATCAACGATCTTCTTCCACTGAGCCCGCGTGCGTTCTACGTGCTGCTCTCGCTCGCGCGGGAGGACGCGCACGGTTACGCGATCGCCAAGACCGTCTCTAGTCTCACCGAGGGCGGCGTTCGTTTGACCCCGGGAACGCTCTACCCGATCATCCGGCAGATGCTCGTCAACGGTTGGATCGTGGAGTTGCCCGAGGACGGCGTCGATTCGCGCCGTCGCCGCTACCGGCTCTCGCCGCGAGGCCGGCGCGTCGCGCGAGCGGAGGCCGCGCGTTTGGACGGCCTCGTGCGCATGGCGCGCGATCTCGAGCTGCTTCCGGGGCGCGCGACGTGAAGCGCGCAAGCCTCGTGCGGCTCGCGCTGCTCGCCTATCCGGCCGATTTTCGCGCCGAGTTTCGCGAGCAAATCATCGCCGATCTCGAAGACGAAGGCGGCGCAGCGTGGCCGGCGGTCGGCGATATCGTCCTCAGCGGGCTAGCGATGCGCGCCGAGACGCTCGCGCGCGACGTCGGTTTCGGGATCAGGCGGTTTCGGCGGCTGCCGCTCCTGGTCGCGGTCGTCGTCGCCTCGTTTGCGCTGGGCATCGGCGCGAACGTCGCGGTTTTCAGCGTGCTCGACGCCGTGCTCATCAAACCGCTGCCCTATCCGAACGCGGCGCGCCTGCTGGTGATCGAGGCCCAGGATCAACGCGGCGTTTCCGGTAGCGCGCTTTCGCTTCCCGACGTCGCCGATCTGCGCGCGGGCACGACACAGTTCCGCGCCATCGCCGACGAGGCACAGGATTCTTCGACGCTGACCGGCAGCGGAAGACCGCGCTCGCTGCTCGGAATGGACGTTAGCTGGAATTACTTTACCGTGCTGGGGCTGCGGCCGGAGCTTGGGCGTTTCTTCACCTTCGCCGACGGAGGGCCCGGCGTGCGCCGCGTCGTCATCTCCGACCGGCTCTGGCGCTCGCAGTTCGGCGCCGATCCCGATATCGTCGGTAAGAGCATCGGCTTCGACGGCGTACCGATCCAGATCGTCGGCGTGGCACCAAACCTTCGCTATCCGGCGCCCGACGCCAATTCGCTCGACCGCGACGACTATTGGACTCCGCTGCCGAACAGCGTTCCACCGACGCAGCGCGGCGCGCGCTATCTCGGCGCGATCGCGCTGCTCCAATCCGGCGCGACCTTGAAATCGGCGGCGGCCGATCTCACGCTCGCCTCAGCGCGACTGGCCAAACGCTACGCGCGCAACGACGCCGGCATCACCTTCGAGCCAACGACGATTAGCGCGACGTTCTTCGGCAGCGTTGCGCCGGCGCTGTGGACGGTATTCCTTGCGGTGCTGGCCGTGCTGCTCATCGCCTGCGCGAACGTCGCCAATCTGCTGCTCGCCGACGCGTCGACCCGCGACCGAGAGTTTGCCCTGCGCGCGTCGCTCGGTGCTTCGGCCCGGCGCCTGGGCGCGCAGCTCTTCGCCGAGACCGGCGTGCTCGCCATTGCGGGCGGCGCGCTGGGCATCGCGCTCGCCTATGCCGGTCTGCAGTTTCTCGCCACGACGCTCTTGCGAACGCTGCCCCGGATCGATTCGGCGCGCATCGACGCCGGCGTGCTGCTCTACGCGGTGCTGCTCGTCGCCGCGGTCACGATCCTTTCGGGAATGTGGCCCGTCGCCGCGCTCGCGCAGAAACGCCTGGCCGGAACGCTGGAGGCGGCCGGACGCAGCGGCGATCGGTCCGCGGGCGCCCTGCTGCGCTCGACGCTCGTCGTCGTGGAGCTTGCCGTAACGCTCGTGCTCGTCGTGCTCTCCGGCTTGACGGTTCGCAGCTTCTACGTGCTGACGCATCCCGATCTCGGCGTTCGCACGCAGGGCGTGCTGGCAAGCGACGCGATCGGCTTGCCGGGCACGCGTTACCGGGACCTCCCCGCGCGTCTGACGTTCGCCGGCGGGCTGCTCGAGCGCGTGCGCGCGATACCCGGCGTCCGCGAGGCGGCACTCTCCGTCTCGTATCCGCTCTCCGAAGTGATCGTCACTTTCACCGTCGGCATCGTCGGCAAGAACTACCCCATCGACGACCAGCCCGACGCTCACCTCAACGCCGTCACGCCATCGTACTTCGGCATTTTCGGCATCCCGCTGCTGCGCGGCCGCGCGTTCTCCGAAAACGATACGAACGCGTCGCAACGCGTCGTCCTCGTGAACGAAGCATTCGTCCGCAGATATCTGCGCGATCGCAATCCGATCGGGACTCGCTTGCGCATTTCCGGATGGAACGGTGCGCGCTCGAGCACCGCGACGATCGTCGGCATCGTGGGCAACGAACGGCAGCGCCTCAGCCGCGCGGCGCCGCCGATGTACTATCTTCCGCTCTCGCAGGTCGCGCCCAACGTGATGAACGTCATCGCCGCGAGCGACGCGCTTTCACCGCCGGCCTTCGGCCGCGCGCTCGACCGTGCCGTCGCGCAGACCGACCCGCTGATCGTCACGCCGGAGGTTTACACGATCGCGCAGCTCATCGACGACGCCGCCGCGACGCCCCGCTCGTCGGTCGTGCTCTTAGGCGCGCTGGCGGCCGTCGCGTTCTTGCTCGCGCTCTCCGGCGTGTTCGGCGTCGTTTCGTTCGGCGTCTCGCAGCGCTATCGCGAGTTCGGCGTGCGCCGCGCGCTGGGCGCGCGCGCCAGAGACGTGCTCGGCGACGTGCTGCGACGCGCGCTGGTCGTCAGCTCGATCGGGATCGCGCTCGGCACGACGAGCGCCATCGTCGCCGGACGCGCGATCGCGCCGCAGCTCGACGGCGTTTCGCCTTTCGATCCGCTCACCTTCGTCGCGGTCATCGCCCTCTTGCTCGGGTGCGTCGCCGCCGCCGCGCTGCTGCCGGCGATACGCGCGACGCGCGTCGACCCGTCGTTTGCACTGCGATACGAGTAGCCTATTCCTGGCGCAAGACGACGCCCGGATCGACGCGCATCGCGCGCACGGCGGGGGCGAGGGCCGCGACGAACGCCGTGGCCGCCAGCGTAACCGCGACCGCCACGAACGTCGGTGGATCGAACGGCGAGACGCGATAGAGCAGCGCCGACATCGCCTTCGCGCTCGCTGCCGAGAACACGAAGCCGAGCAACATTCCCACGGCGAGCAGCACCGCTACCTGAACGAGCACGCTCGACGCGATCGTCCAAGCGCCGGCGCCGAGCGCACGTCGTATGCCGAACTCGCGCGTCCGGCTGCCGACGGTGTAGGCAACGACGCCGTACGTGCCCAGGCCTGCGAGCAGCAGGCCGATGAGCGCCAAGAAGCCGAGCATCAGCGCCGCCGTCGAAGCGGCCGAACGCCGGTCGGAGAGGTACGTCGCATACGACGCGACGCGGCGCGCGGGCAGCTCGCGATCGAGCGAGCGGACCGCTCCCGAAATCTCCCTCGATACTTCCGGCGCCGTGCCCCGCGTGCGCGCGACGACTTGGAACATCGGCATTACGTCCTGGAAGAACGGGACGATGATCTGGGCCATCGGCGCTTCGGTGAGCGATTCCATCTTGAAATCGTCAACGACGCCGACGATCGTGCGTCCCCACGGCGGATTGACGCCGTAAGCGATGACGACGCGCTGCCCGATGGCGTCTCCCGTGGGAAAGTTCTGCTGCACGAAGGCCTTGGTTACGAGCGCCACGGGCGGCGAGTGTTCGGTATCGGCGTCGTTTATCAGCCGTCCACGCAGCAGGTGCAGTCGCAGCGACTGCAGTGCACCGGACGTCACCGCATTGTATTCGACGGTTTGGTTGGCGTTGCGTGGAGCGGGGCGCCCCATGATGCGGTAACTCTCGGCGTTGTAGTTCTCGTCGCTGAGGGGCGTCGAGACCATCAGCGCGGGCGACGCGAGGTCGGGCATTGCTTGCAGCCGCACGACCAGCGCGTGCGAGAAGGCCAGCTGCGATGCGGCCGTAGGATAGCGGCGGGACGGCAGCATCAGCATATTGCTGGCGACGGCGTTGTCGTACGTGAAGCCGACGTCGATGCCGGCGAGCGCGACGAAGCTGCGCACGAGCAAGCCGGATCCCGTCACCAACGCCAGCGCCAGCGCCAGCTCGAACACCACCGCCGCCGATCGGGTCAGCTTCCCGTGCGAACCGGCGAAGCGCGGGCGGCGCAGCGTGAGCGCGGGCAGCGTGCCGATGGCGAGCGCGCACGCGCAGGTGACGCCGAGCGTGAAGAGCACCACCAGCGGCGTGACGTGCGCGGCGACGATGCGCGGAAGATCGAAGCCCACGAGCAGCACCGCTCGCAGGAGCAGCGCGCAGAGTAGGAGCCCGAGCGCGCCTCCGGCCGCCGCCATCACCGCGCTCTCGACGAAGAGCTGCCCGATCAGGCGCCCGCGCGACGCGCCGACTGCCAGACGAATCGACAACTCGCGCTCGCGCTCGGCGATGCGGCCGAGCAGGATATTCGACACGTTCAAGCATGCGATCAGCACGATGCCCACGACGGCCGCAAACGCGATGGCGAGCATCGTCTGCGCGGGGCCGAAGAGCTGACGCCGCATCGAGACCACGTGCTGCGCCAGGTTTCCGTTGGCGACCGGGTAGCGCGCTCGCAGCAGCGCGGCGACGCGGTCCATGTCGGCCTGCGCGGCCTGCGGCGAGACGCCCGGCCGCAGCCGCGCCACCGTGATGAGATAGTGTGAATCGCGGGGCGAGGCGTCGTTAGCCAGCGCGCGATAGACGTCGCTTTGGTTGCCGCTCAGCGCGACGGCACGCGGCATCGCGAAACCGTCCGGCAAGATGCCGACGATCCGGTAGGATAGGTCGTTGAGGGAGAGCGTCGCGCCGATCGCCGTCGGCGACGCGCCGAGCGCGCGCCGCCAATACGATTCCGAGATCACGAGGTTGCGCGGAGCGCCGGGCCGGGCGTCCCTCTCGTCGAGCAGCCGCCCCAGACGCGCTCGCACGCCGAGCGCCTCGAAGAAGCCGCCCGTGACGACCTGCCCGGCAACGGTCTGGGGATCCGCAACACCCGTGCGCACCGGCATCCATTGCGCGTACGAGCCCATCGCGCTAAACGACGTCGCAAGGTTCGGCCAGTCGAGCGAGTTGGGCAGGCTGGTCTCCGAACCGTGGGCCGCCGGATTGTCGGCGGGACGATCGTAGATGTAGACGAGACGCGACGGATCGGCGTAGGGCAGCGGCGCCAAGAGCACCGCGTCGATCGCGCTGAAGACGGTCGCGCCGATTCCGATCGCCAGCGCCAGAGTGGCGATGACGATCGACGAAGAGACCCACGATTTCGCCATCAGGCGCAACGCGAACGCTGCGTCGCTGCCAACGAGCGCGGCGTGCTCGCGCAGTGCGGTCGCGAGAATGTCGAGGTAGGCTTCGAGGGCAAATCCCAGCGCCTTCACGCGGTTCTGCGTCCGCCGGCGGCGCAGGATCTGCGAGAAATCGTCGATGGCTTGCTCGCCGTAGTTGCTGCGAAACTCGCGCGGACAGAGCCGCAGCAACGCGCGATAGATTGCAACGCCGCCGTCCATCGCTGCTACCCCTGGCTCGAGAGGAGGCGGTTGCGACGCACGAGCCTCACCATCGCTTCCAGGCGTGCGACCTCGCCCGCGAGCGCGCGGCGCCCGGCGGGCAGCAAACGATAGTAGCGCCGGCGTGGATCGCCGTCGGGCTCGCCGCGCACCTCGACGATCCACTTGTCGCGACAGAGCTGACCGATCAGCCGGTAGAGCGTTCCGGGAAGCAGCGCCACCTCGCCGTTCGTTAGGCTCTCGACCTCCTTGATGATCGCATACCCGTGACGCTCGCCCGCAGCCAGCGCCACCAAAACGTAGAACGTTGCCGTGCTCAGACCCACACTATACCCTTTCCGACTATATTCCTAGTGAGTATAGTGACAGTTGACGTGCGAGTCAACCCTATCGGGGGCGCCACCTCAAGTCGGGCTGGCGTGCGGCTCGCGTTTCGTCGACGCGACCCACGACGGTCGTAACCGGAGCGTCGAAGAGGGCCTGCGGATCGGTCTTCGCCTTCTCGACGATCGCGCGCAGCGCTTCCACGAACTCGTCGAGCGTCTCTTTCGACTCGGTCTCCGTCGGCTCGATCATCAAGCATTCGGGCACGATCAACGGAAAGTACATCGTCGGTGCCATGTATCCGTAGTCGAGCAGCGCCTTAGCGAGGTCGAGCGCGCGCACGCCGTGATCTTTTTTGAGACTCTGCGCGGAGGCGACGAACTCGTGGCGGCAGATCTCGGGGTACGGCGTCTCGAGAAACTCGGCGACCTTCACGCGCAGGTAGTTGGCGTTGAGCACCGCCAGCTGCGAGACTCGCGCGAGCCCCTCCTCGCCGTTGGCGTAGAGGTAGGCCAGCGCACGCACCACGTGCGCGAAGTTCGACCAGAACGAGCGCATCGGCCCGATCGACTTGGGCCGGTCGAAATCGAGCCGGAAGTCGAGGCGGTCGCTGGGGGCCGCGTTCGTCTCGCCGTTGGGACGCGGCGACGCCGCGACGACCGGCACCGGCAGATAGTCGACGAGGTGCGCCGCAACGCCCAGCGGACCGTGGCCCGCGCCGCCGCCGCCGTGGGGAATGGTAAAGGTCTTGTGCGTGTTGAGGTGCATGAGATCGAAGCCCATGTCGCCCGGGCGCGTGTTGCCCATGATCGCGTTGGCGTTGGCGCCGTCGTAGTACATCAGGCCGCCCGCTTCGTGCACCGCCGCGGCAACCTGTGCGATCTCGTCTTCGAAGAGCCCCAGCGTGTTGGGATTGGTCATCATGCAGACGGCGGTATCGGGGCCGAGGACCGCGCGGATCTCCTCCACGCCGACGCGCCCGCGCTCGTTGCTCGGCAGCGAGATCACCTTGAAGCCGCACATCGCGGCCGAAGCGGGATTGGTGCCGTGCGCGGTATCGGGCACGATCACTTTATCGCGCTGCGTTTCGCCGCGTTCCTTGAAGTATTTCTTGGCGATGAGCAGCGCGCCCAGTTCGGCATGCGCGCCGGCCGATGGGTTGAGCGAAAAGGCGGCCATGCCGAAGAGCGAGCTGAGCGAACGCTCCAGCTCGTACATGATCTGCAACGCGCCCTGCGCCAGTTCGTCGGGCGTGTAGGGATGGAGCTGCGCGAACGCGGGGCGCGCCGCGATCGCGTCGTTCACGCGCGGATTGTACTTCATCGTGCACGAGCCCAGCGGATAGAAGCCGAGGTCGATGCCGAACGTGCGGTGCGAGAGCCGCGTGTAGTGACGCACGACGTCGAGCTCGCTGTTGTCGGGAAGGGGCAGCTCGTCGCGCAGCGCCGCTTTGGGAAGAAACGAATCGAGCGGCTTGCCCGCCTCGAGGTAGCGGTTCGCGCGCCCGGGCTGGCCGAGCTCGAAGATCAGCGGCTCAGATGTGCGCGTGGACATTGATTGCTCCATCGAGGGCGGCGGCCAGCGCGTCGACGTCGCCGCTGGTCGTGAGTTCGGTGGCGGTCATCAGGATGCAGTCCGAAAGTTCGGGATACCAGCGGCCGAGGTCGACCCCACCGAGGATCCCGACTTCGCGCAGCGCCTCGAGTACGTCTTTGGCCGAACGCCCCACGTTGACGACGAACTCGTTGAAGAACGGGGCCGGATATTGTATTTTTACGCCCTCGACGCCCGCCACCGCGCTCGCCAGCTCGCGCGAGCGCGCCAGGTTGAGCGCGGCGGCGCCGCGCAGACCGCTGCCGCCCATCAGCGCGAGATAGATCGTGGCGATGAGCGCGCAGTGCGCTTGATTGGTGCAGATGTTCGAGGTCGCGCGTTCGCGGCGGATGTGCTGCTCGCGCGCCTGCAGCGTGAGCACGTAGGCGGTGCGGCCGGCAGCGTCGACGCTCTTGCCGACGAGGCGTCCGGGAATGCGGCGCATATGCTCTTTCGTCGAGGCGATGAAGCCCGCATACGGACCGCCGTAGGCCTGCCCGACGCCGAAGCTCTGCGCCTCGCCGGCGACGATCTGCGCGCCCCACGAAGCCGGCGTTGCCAGCGCTGCGAGCGAAAGCGCTTCGGCAACCACCGCGATCGGAATCGTGCCGCTGGCGCTGACGGCCTCGAGCGCGGCGGGCGTCAATGCATCGACGTTGCCGAAGAAGTTCGGCGACTGCAGCGCGACGGCGGCGTACTCTTTGCTCGCGACGGCGCGTGCGAGCGCGTCGAGATCGGTCGTCCCCTCCGCATTAACGGGAATTTCGTCGACCGCGACGTCGAGGCCGTCACAGTACGTACGCAGCACGCCGCGATAGTTGGGATGGACGGCGCGCGAGACGAGAACCTTGTGCCGTTCGCTCGCGCCCAGCGCCATGATCGCCGCTTCGGCCAGCGCGGTCGCGCCGTCGTAGACCGACGCATTGGCCAGGTCCATGCCGGTGAGCAGACAGATGTAGGTCTGCCACTCGTATATCGCCTGAAGGTAGCCTTGCGACACTTCGGCTTGATACGGCGTGTATGCGGTGAGGAACTCACCGCGCATCGCCAGCGCCGCGATTGCCGGCGGCGCGTAGTGGCGATACGAGCCGGCGCCGAGAAAGGAACGGTACTCGACGCCCGCGTTCTTCTCGGCGAAGCGGTCGAAGCGCCGCTGGATCTGGTACTCGGGCAGTGCGGGCACGACGTCGAGTTCGGCCTTCAATGCGATGCCCGCGGGCACGCGCAGCAGTTCGTCGAGAGATTTTACGCCGACGGCTCCGAGCATCTCCGCGACGTCGCGTTCGGTATGAGGTGCGTACATTTTCGCTACGGTGGTTGCGACGCGCGGGCTACGGGTCCTTCGGGCAGGCGGCGCCTGGTCGGATCCTCCTAACGCGCCGGCTCGGGATCTTCGGCGGCGGCGGCGCGGGCGGAGCGGGCACTCGATGAAACGCCGGCGCCGCGGGCAGCCGATCGCTCTTGGAGTCGAGCGGATGCGCGACGACGCGATAGTCGAAGCCGAGTCGAGAATGCCCGTTCTCTACTTCGCGCACGGTGAAGCTCGACGCCACTTTTTCGCTCACGTAAAGTCCGCGCGTGTTAGCTAGCGGCGTGAGGAAGACGTAGTAGCCGCGAGTGAGATCGATCGTCGCCGCGAACGACGGATCGAGTTGCACTTTGGCGAGGCCGCCGGTCATCTGCGCGGTGCCGAAATCCTCGATCGTTTGCGAGGTTGACTCCGAAGCGTAAGCGACGACGCGCCGCCCAGAGCTGGTGCGGTGCGTCGTCCGAACGCTCTGACCGCCCATAATGGTTCCCGAGCAGTTGAGGTTGGCGTTGAAATCGATCGAACACACGCCGCCTTCCAACCCCTCCGCGTAGAGCGAGTAGGTTCCGGACTCTCCGGCGACGGCCAGCACCCCTTCCCCGGAGGACCCGACGACCATCCCTTCGACGCCGAGCTGAGAAGCGGTGGCAACGATACCCCGCGTTATCGCTTTCGCCACGATGCCGACGTACTGCGACTTTGCGTAGACGCCGATCCCGTGCGGACTTTCGGCGGTGCCAAGGACCCCGTATCCCCCACCCGTCGTGGCCGTCAGCGCGCCGACGATCGCCGAGCTTCCCGAGGAGTCGCTGGTCGTTGCGTAGATGCCGTGGCTCGCGTTCGAGCTCGCTTCAAGGCCGTAGGATGCCTGCGACGTCGCTTTAATGCCTACGTAACCGCCGGAGTCGCCTTCGATGCCGACCCCGTTTGCGTTCGCGCTCCCGCCCACTACGGTTCCGCTGCAGCTGAGGTTCGCGCTGGGGTCGAGGCTCTCTCCAGCGAGGGAGGAGACCTACCGCCCGTTTGGCCGTTAGGTCCCAAGTATACACCCAAAACGGGCCGCGCGGCGCGTGGAGTTTTCCGCGGGCCATCCTCGAAACGACCGGGCGGTGAGCGAACGGAGCGCGCTTCACGTGGCCCGGACCTTCGCGGCGTTGTTGACGCTCGTCGCGTCGGCATGCGCGCACTCGACGCCGCTGCCGGCCCCTTCGGCCGAGTTCTCGCGCGACGACCTGCCCGCCACGACGCCCATCAAGCACGTGATCGTCGTCATCCAGGAGAACCGCAGCTTCAACGATCTCTTCGCAACGTTTCCCGGCGCCCACGGCACCACCAAAGGCAAGCTCGCCAACGGCCAGAGCGTCGCGTTGCGGGTTAACTCGCTCGATAGCCGCCTCGATCTCACGCACGCCTTCGGCGATTATCTGCGCGACTACGACCGCGGCAAGATGGACGGCTTCCAGAGCGCGGACTATCAGTACGTGGCACCGCGCGACGTTATGCCCTACTGGAAGATCGCCAAGCGAAACGTGCTCGCCGACAACCTCTTTCAAACGCAAGGCAGTGGCAGTTTTACCGCCCACCAAGATCTGATCCGTGGCGACACGCAGATCGATTCCTCCGAGAGCCTGATCGACTTTCCCTCGAGAGTTCCTTGGGGTTGCGACGCGCCGCCGCGCACCACGACCTCGGTGCTCACCCTGCAGCAAAAATACTTGCCGTACGCCGGACCCTTTCCGTGCCTCGGCTACAAGACGTTGCGCGACCTGCTCGACGCCAAAGGCATCTCCTGGAAGTACTATTCGCCGGCGATCGTGGGCAACACGGGTGCAACGTGGAACGCGTTCGAAGCGGTCCGCGCCGTGCGAGAGGGTCCGCAGTGGGCGACGCACGTGATCACGCCGTCCAGAGCGATCCTCGACGACATCTCGCGCGGCGCGCTGCCCGACATGTCGTGGGTGGTGCCCGATGCCGTCAACTCCGATCATCCCGGCAGGCACTCCGACACGGGACCGTCGTGGGTAGCCGGCATCGTCAACGCCGTCGGCGAGAGCGCGTACTGGAAGTCGAGCGCGATCCTGATTCTGTGGGACGATTGGGGCGGCTTCTACGACAACGCGCCGCCGCCGTTTCTCGACCTTCACGGCGGCCTCGGTTTCCGCGTGCCGATGCTCGTGGTCTCGCCGTACGCCCGGGCCGGTTACGTCGATCACACGCAGTACGAATTCGGCAGCGTCTTGCGGTTCGTCGAAAACACCTGGGCTCTCGGGCGCCTCGGCACCACCGACGAACGCGCGACCGGCATCGGCGGCTGCCTCGACTTCCACCAGAAGCCCCGACCCTTCGTTCCTATTCCCGTGAAGTACTCGCGCGCGTTCTTCGAACGACAGAGGCCGTCGAATCAGCCCGTTGACGAAGAGTAACGCGCTCGTCCTTCGACTGCGCTCAGATGACAACGTCAGGGTGACAGCGATTAGAGGAAGGCTTCGAAGTCGCTGAGGGTTATGGCGGCCGCTGCGGCCTTGCCGACGGATTGCAGTTCGGCGACGTGTTCGCTGCAGTCGAGCGGCTGCAGCGCCTTAGGATCGATGCCCGCCACGCCGAGCTGCGCGAGACCGCGTTCAGAAAGCTCGACGTTGTAACGCAGATACGTAAAGAGCTTCTCCTTGATCGGAGCGTCGTTGCTCACGAGATCGCCCAGCTCGCTGTCCCAGATTGCGGTGCCACCCCGGCGAGGTTGGCGGCCGAAGACGCGGCAGAGCAGGTCTTGTTCGTTCGTCGCGCTACGCATCAGTGCCGCGGGCAGCCCTTGCACGTTGTAGAGCAGCTTCATCTGCCGCAGCTTGAGGTCGGGATCCTCGCTTTCGCACAGACCCGTGCCCACCGAGACGAGCAGCAGCGCGTCTTCGCCGGCGGGCCACGCGAGGCGGTACTCCGGCAGCGTCGCCATCAAGAACAGGTGAAACGCCGGGTTGTTGTAAACGGTCACGCCGCCATCCTGAAAGATGAACCGGCGGTCGCTGCCCGGCACGGCGATCTCTTCGGGCGGAAAGAAGATCGGCGCGGCCGTGCTCGCGCGCACGAGCTTCCATACCGGGATGTCGAGATTCGTATATCGCTCGCCGTCGCCGCCCGGCGCGGGCAGGTTGAACGTCGCGCGCGGATTGTTCGATATCCACCAGGGCGAGTCGGTGAACGCGTTGCGCATCACGATCATCAGCAGCGTGCGAATCCGTTCGCTTCCCAGCGTCGTCTCGGGGCCGCAGACGCCCATGATGGCCTCGGTGAGGTTGCGCGGCGTGAAGATAGCCGGACTCAAGAAGACGCCGATCGCGCCGAAGAGCATCGCCAGCGGCCCGCGCGACTTCCGCGCCCAGCGCGCAAAGAGATTTGCCGGCTCGAACATCATGTTCGCGCCCGCAACGTAGAAACTGCGGATCTCCTCCATCGAGCGGCCCATCGAGATCAGCGTCGCGACGATCGCCCCGGTACTCGTGCCGGCGACGTATTCGAAGTAATCGGCGAGCACGAGCTCGCGGTTGCCGTACCGCTCGCGCAGCAGCGCTTCGATCCGCACGAGGAACTCGATGGCGATCAGGCCGCGGATGCCGCCGCCGTCGATCGCGAGCAGCCGCTTGGGGCCGGGCGCGTCGAAGAGGCGGTCGAGGTGGCTCAGACCGTCACCACCTTCATCGGCCGATCGCGGCGCATGATGAGCCAATCGGCGTGCTCGACCAGCGCCGCGTGTCCCAGTTCGTAGATCACCGTCTGCGCGTTGCCGGGCTCGCCGCGTTCGATGCGCAGCAGCTCGCGCTGCGCGCGATCGAACACGTGGAACATGCGTTCGTAGCGCCGCTCGTTTCCCGCGAGGTTCTCCTTCTCGGAGTAGTGCGTAAAGATTGCAGCGAGCACGGCCGCCAGCGCGACCGGCACGGTGAAGAAGTCCTGCAAGAACGCTACGTGCGGATCGGCCGCCGGCGCCGCGCAGTGCCCCAGGAGCGAACAGACGAAGAGATGACGCTGTGCCAGCGCGAACGCCGAGTACAGCGTGCAGCCGACGCCCAGGGCGATCGTTGCGACCGCAACGACGTCGAGCCGGCGGTTCACGCGAGCCTCGCCCTTGGCGGCGCCTAGGTAATAGCGCCACTGCGAGCGCACCCATTTGAGGCATCCTGGATGGCGATGCGACGCGTCGGGAAGCTCGCGCCCTTCGCAGTAGACGAGATAGAAGTAACGCAGCGCCAGACGAATCCACTGCAGCTCGTTCTCCTGCATGCGTAAGTACGCATTGTCAACCAGGCGGTGGCGCAGACCCGCGCACATCCACGCGTGCTGTACGCGCAACCCTTCCGAGACCGCCCGATAATCCTGATAGCGATTCTCGTAATCGTACTTGCGCGCGATCGTGTAGGCGACGAACGCGGCGAGCAACCCGAGCACTTTGGCCAGCGGCGGAACCAGTCCGGTCACCTGGAAGGCCGCGGCGAAAAAGGCGATCACGAGCAGGAGCATTTGAAACACTCCAGTCTGCCGTTGGAGCCGGTTGGCGATGGCGTCGGTGCGCCGCTCGAGCGAGTGGAGCTCCGACTCCCCTTTTTGCGCGGGTACCCGCTCGAGGTCGAACGTTGTAGGTGTCGATGCGACCGAGCATCGCCTCGAAGTTGTGGGCCGCCGCCGTGTCGTGGGCGTAGCGCTGCGGGTAGTCACGCGTCACCGCGAACGGCAGTCCGGGCCGGGAGCCGCTCGCGCGCGGCGTGCTCACGATATCGACCGGCCCGACGTCGGGAAGGTAGGGAATCGCCTCCACGTGCGACATTGCCGGCCGGCCCGTTTTGCGCATCGCGATTACGTCGTACGTGCCGCCGGGACGATCGTTGCGGTCGCCATCCCAGAACGCGACCAAAAGGTGGCTGTACTGCGTGATGAAGCGCCCGGCGGCGACGTAGCCGTGTTCGCGAGCCGGCGAGGCGACGACGGTGCGCGCGCACTGCGCGAGCAACTCGCGAAACCGCACGAGTTCTTGGGGCGAGAAGTCTTTCTCGTACTCTTCTCGCGGCATCGGCAGGCACGCGAGCACCGGAATGTCGCGGGCGATCGCTTCTTGCGCGGCCAGCGAATCGGCCCCCGCGGCCAGACCGGAGATCACCAGCAGCGGCGTATGCGGGCAGGTGCGCGCGAGCCGTTCCAAGATTCCGCCGAACGCCGCGCGCAGCGGCGCCTCGTCGGCGGCGGCGACGTCGCGGTGTCCGGTGACGCCGACCACGAGCGAAAGACGATCGCTTTGAATCTCAGCCACGACGTGCGCTACCTTCGCCCCGCAAAGCCCGCGAGCCTTACTGCGTACCGGGACAGGGCGCCCCGGCACCGGCGCGAACCTCGCCCGCAAGCGTGAGTAATTTGAGCCCGCGCGCTGCGGTGCTCGCGGCGGCGATCCTCGCCTCGAGCATGAGCTATATCGACAGCACGGCGTTGACCGTCGCGCTGCCCGTCATCAAAGCGAGCCTGCACGCCGGCGACGCGCAAGCCCAGTGGATCGTCGAAGGCTACCTGCTTTTCCTTTCAACGCTGGTTCTCATCGGCGGCGCCTTGGGCGATCGTTACGGGCGGCGCCGGCTCTTCGCGCTGGGAACGGCGATCTTCGCCCTCTCCTCGATCGCGTGCGCGCTTGCCGCAGAACCCGGCGAGCTCGTCGCGGCGCGCTGCGCGCAGGGCATCGGTGCGGCGCTGATGATTCCCGAGAGCCTGGCGCTGATCACCGCCGCATACGGCGCCTCCTCGCGCGGGCGCGCGATCGGCATCTGGGCGGCAGCTTCGGCAGTGACGATGGCAGCCGGCCCAGTGCTCGGGGGCTGGCTCACGCAATCGCTTTCTTGGCGCTGGATATTCTGGATCAACGTACCGGTTGCGCTCGCCGTGGTGACGCTAGCCTATTGGCGCGTTCCCGAGAGCCGTGCAAACGGCGTCGCCGGAAGGCTCGACGTCGCGGGAAGTCTGTGCATCACCGCGGCACTCGCCCTCTCGATCGCAGCGCTCGTGCAGATGCAGAAACGTCCGGTTGATCCGTCTGCAGCGGCGATGCTCGCGGCCGGACTGGCGCTGATCGTCGCGTTCGTTTTCATCGAGCGCCGCGCGGAAGCGCCGGTGCTCCCGCTGCGCCTGTTCGGCGTGCCCGCGTTCGCGATCGCCAACGTCTATACGTTTTTGCTCTACGCGGCGCTCGGTGGGGCGCTCTTCTACGTGCCCTTCGAACTGCAGCACGTGATGGGCTACCCTCCTCTGAACGCCGGGCTCGCCTTATTGCCGACGATCGGGCTCGTCGCCGCCGGTTCGCCGGTCTCCGGCACGCTGGCGGCGCGCACCGGCGCGCGCCGGCCGCTGATCGCCGGCGCCGCGATCGCGGCACTGGGCTACACGCTCTTCATCAACCTCGCACCGGGCGCGCCGTACGCTACCATGGTGCTGCCCGCCACGATCGTGCTCGGGCTCGGGCTGGCGATTGCCGTCGCGCCGCTAATCTCCACGGCGATGGGCGCGGCCGGCGCCGCCGATGCAGGCGCGGCCTCGGGCACGAACAATGCGATCTCGCGCGTCGGCAATCTCGTCGCGATTGCCGTGATGGGCTTGACGATCGCGGCGGCGGGCGGACCGGCACTCCCGAGCATTTCGCACCCGCAGGGGTTTCGCAACGCGATGGTCGCGGCGGCCGCGATCTCGCTGGCCGCGGCGCTGACGGCGTTCGCGCTACCGCGCAAGCCCGCGTAACCGCGCGCGCATCGCCTTTCCACGAAGCAAGGAACCGCAAGCCGCGGCATGTAACCGGGGACGGCGTGGAGCGATTGCGCAAAGTCAGAAGGCTTTGCTCGTTGGGCCTTGCCGCGATAGCCGTCTTCGCGCTGGCCGTATTCCCGGCTGGCGCGACGTTGCGCGCGCAGGCCGGAATGCAGACGCCGAGTCAAGGCGCGCTGACCACCGATGCATGCTCGACGGCGCAGCTCGCCGACCTCATGGCCGTCTACACGGCTCGCCCGCAGCCGCACGCCACGCCCTATCCGCTGCCGCCGAGCACCCGCGGCTATCTCGCCCGAGTCATCGGCGCTCGTCTCCAGCAATGCAGCACGAAACTTCGAGCCGAAGGCGGCATCGCGGCAGCCGACGCATGTCTGCCGCACGACGGCGACGTTGGCGTGCTGTGGACGCAGCTGCAGCTCTGCGACGCGCTGGTGAATCCCAAGGTGCCGGCGTCGCCGGGCATCAGATGGCAGCTGCCGCCGGTCGTCGGCTCGCAGAGCCAGCCCGTGATCTTCGTGCTGGGTGCGGGCGGCGACGCGGCGATGCTTGGCAAGCTGATCTCCTCGCTCACCGTCTATCTCGACCAGGCCGGCTACTATCTTTCGGACAACGCCGTGCTGATCCCCGAGCCGGCGTGGTCGCCCGACGCGTTTGCGGCGCAGTGTCAGTCGTCGCCGCAGGTCGAAGGTGCGATCGTCGTGCAGATCACCGCGGCGGGTGCGGGATCCAGCGATCTCTTCGTGAGCCGCAAGAGCTGGAGCGCCATCGAGGCAACCGCACTCTATGCCCGCTGCGAGCGCGACCGCCCGGCCGCCGCCGGCGTGCCGACCTATATCTGGGCGTCGGACATCGCGAGTGCCCAGAACCGCTACATTACCGTGACGCCGCTCACGCCGCTCGCGCTGCTGCTCACACTCGGCGCAGCGTATGAAGAGTTTGCCCCGGCGAGGACGAGCAGCACCACGCAGACGCACGTGTATCCGACGCCCGTGCCCACGCCGCCGGGCGGCTGGATCAGCCAGCAAATGACCACGAACGCGACCACCGTAAACGCTTCCACGCTCGGCGGCGTTGCGGCGAGCTTCCTCGCCAGCACGATCACCTACACGAACTCGACGGCCCCACTCACGCAGCAGCCGGCGATCGATCAACAGACGTGGGACACGCTGCAGAACGTTGCGCTCAACCTCGTCGGGCAGATGAACTGCTGGCAGCCGCCGGCCAAAGCCAACAACACGTTTAAAGACGTCGTCGGCGGCGCGCGCCGGGCTCCGTCGTACAATCCGCCTCCCGGACTCAACGAGTACGCTTTCGGAAAACCGTCGGCGCCGTTCTGCGAACAGCCGAACCCCGCGCTCGACGACCACCAAGGCGGCGAATCGATTCGCGACGTGCTCCCATCGCCGCTGCCGCCGCGGCACCAGTAAGCGCGTGCGTAGGTTGACCGCCGGTTTCCTCGCCGCTCTCGGAATGCTCGCGCTGAGCGCGCCGGCTACGTGCGTGGCTGCGGCACCCACCCCATTCGCTTCGCTTGCGGATCAGGCGCGCGGGTTGGTCGGCAGCTGGACCTGTCAGACGACGCGTGCGGGCGGTCTGGTCGAAGCCGAACAAGATCGCATCGAGCCGATCGGCAACGGCCTCTGGCTGCACGGAACCGCGCGCTCGGCCACCGGCGCGGGCGAGCCGTTCTACGATTTCTACGTCGGCTACGCCGACGCGCGCTGGGTATTCATCCAGATCTACCCCGCGGCGAAGTTCTACTTCGTTGGGATCAGCGACAGCGCGACGCTCTCGCCGTCGTCGTGGCAGATCGTCTACCCCACGCGGCAGGATCAGTATCAGTTTCGCTTGACGCCCGACTCGTTCACGATATCGTATCCCGATCTCACGCAGTTCTGTCAGCGCGCGTCAACGGATCCGGGAATGACGCCGCCGTCAACGCGATCCACGCTGAGCTGCTCGTCATGGTATTGGGGAAACGGCCATAGCGGTGCGGTCCCGCTGACCGAGTCGCTGACGATATCGCGGCCCCAGGACGGGGTAGCGTGGTGGCAAGGCGTCGCGCGCAACGCGTCGAACCGGCGAAGTGGTGTACGCCTACAATCTCTTCGACTTGCCCGGCAAGCGCGTCTCGGTGCTCGTCAACGCGACCTCCGGCGCCTACGCCGTCGCCGACGGGTCGCCGTCGAAAGATCTCAACGGGTCGGTGTGGATGGTCGCGTACCCGAGAGTCCAGAGCGGCTTTGCCTTCAAGGGCGTCGGCTACTCAACGACTCCCGGGCAGCAAGACCTACCCACCGCACTAACGCTGATCTTCAAAGATGGCTATCAGCGCTGCTCCGCGCAGTAGCTACGGTTTGTACCTGTAGATCGTTCCGCCCGAATATTTATCGCTGAACGTACCGCCTCCGGCCGTCACTCCATAGTAGACGCCGTTGAGTTCGGTCAATCGGCCCCTGGGGTATCTGCCGTCGGGGTCGCCCGTGAAGTCGTGAAGGACGCTTTCCCCGCCGGATGACGTAAGGCTGAAGAGCGTTCCGAGATCGTCGAAGCCGCCCGATGCGGTCGTGCCGTAGAGTACGCCGTTGAGCAGCGTGAGGGAATTGGGATCGTTCCCGTCGCTCTGCGAGTCGGGGAAGCTGTAGAGAACGCTCTCTTTACCGGAGGTCGTCAGCGTGAAAACCGTTCCGTTCGAGTCTGCCCCGCCTCCTGAGGTCGCGCCGTAGAAGCCGCTGCTGCCACTACTGATGATGGCGCTCGGGGTGCTCGCCGTCCGCGCCCCCTGCAAACGAGTAGAGCATGTGTTCCGTGCCCGACCTCGTGAGGCTGAAGATGCCTCCGCAACCGTACCTGCACGCGGTGCCGCCGCCTTGAGAAACGGTGCCGTATAACGTTCCGTTAAGCGAAACGAGCGATCCAGGATCGCCCCCGTCGCGGCCTCCCGTAAACCGGTACAGCGTCGTGAGCGCTCCGGTAAAGGGCGCGATCGCAAAGACGGTTCCACAACCCTGCGCGCAGTGGCCGCTGCCGCCTCTTTCCGTCGTGCCGTAGAGCACTCCGTCGAGCAGCGCTAACCCCGATGAGGGATACTTGCCGTCGGACCCGTTGAAACGGAAGAGCGGCGTAAGCGTCGACTTCGCAAGAGAGTAGCTATAGACCATGCCGCAGTGCCCGCCGCACGCTCCGCCGTTCTGCGTGGTTCCGTAAAGGCTGCCCCAATAGTAGGTCAACGGGCCGGTGGGATATGCGCCCTGCGTAAGGCCTCCAAACGCGTAGACCACCTTCTCGGCGCCGCCGGGTCTGACGCTGAAGATTACGCCGCAGCCTTGGTGGGAGCGGGCGCACGTCGAATTCTTCCCACCTTGGGCGACGCCGTAGAGGACGCCGTGGTGCGCGACGAGATCTCCCTGCGGGGCGTCACCGTCGTTGTGGTCAAAATCGAAGAGCGTTCGGTAGTTCGACGTGAAGCGGTGAGCCGAGGAGCCTGCAAATGCGCCGCCGGGCGGTTGCATAAGCGTTCAATGCGAACCTCCGCAGCCGGCGAACAATGCGACCGCGATGATCATTGCGATGTGACGAAGGGTCACGTGCGGTACCTCCTTAGGGCTGCGCTACTTTGCTACGGTTTGTATCGGTAGATCGTTCCGAGGCCCTCGGAGGCTTTGTCGCCGAACGTACCGCCGTGGGACGTCGCTGCGTAGTACACGCCGTTGAGTTCGGTCAAGCCGCCATTGGGGTATCTGCCGTCGGGGTCGCCCGTGAAGTCGTGGAGGACGTTTTCCCCGCCGGATGACGTAAGGCTGAAGAGCGTTCCGACATCGTCGGAGCCGCCCGCTACGGTCGTGCCGTAGAGCACGCCGTTGAGCAGCGTGATGGAATTGGGCTGGCGCCCGTCGCCTTGCGCGTCAGGGAAGCTATAAAGAACGGTCTCTTTGCCCGATGTCGTGAGCGTGAAAACCGTCCCGTTCGAGCTTGCTCCACCTCCGGCCGTCGCGCCGTAGAAGCCGTTGCCATTGCGGATGATCGCGCTGGGGGAGTTACCGTCGGCGCCTCCTTTGAACTCGTAGAGCATGTGTTCCGTGCCCGACCTCGTGACGCTGAAGATTCCGCCGCAACCGTAGGTGCACGCGGTGCCGCCACCTCCACGGACGATCCCGTATAACGTTCCGTCTAGTGCAACGAGCGATCCAGGGTCGCTCCCGTCGCTGCCTCCCGCGAACCGGTACAGCGTCGTGAGCGCTCCACTAAAGGGCGCGATCGCAAAGACGGTTCCACAACCCTCGCGGCAGTGACCGTGGCCGCCTTCCTCCGTCGTGCCATAGAGCACTCCGTCGAGAAGCGTTAGCCCAGAAGACGGATACTTGCCGTCTGCACGCCCGCTGAAACGATAGAGCGTCGTAAGCGTTGACTTCGAAAGAGAGTAGCTATAGATCATGCCGCAGTGACCGAAGCAGGTGCCACCGTTCTGTGTGGTTCCGTAGAGATTGCCCCAAAAATAGGTCAGCGGACCCGTGGGAAATGCTCCCAGGCTTTCGCCTCCAAAAGCGTAGAGGACTTTCTCTGCGCCGTTTGGAGTGACGCTGAAAATCACGCCGCAACCGTCGTAGGAGCGGCACGTCGAACTCTGCCCACCTTGGGCGACGCCGTATAAGGCCCCGTGGTGCGCGACGAGATTTCCCCTCGGTGCGTAACCGTCTTTGTGGTCGAAATCGAAGAGCGTTCGGTAGTTCGACGTGACGCTGTGAGCCGAGGGGTTTGCAAATGCGCCGCCGGGCGGCTGCATAAGCGCCCCCTGCGAGCCTCCGCAGCCGGCAAACAAGGCGACTGCGATGATGATTGCGATCTGACGAAGGGTCATGTGCGGTACCTCCGTTTGGCGCCATTTTCTTCGACGCCGCGCCAACGCGTTACTCCGCGGTCAGGTTTTCGTACGCCGAGGCACCGAGCAGCTTCTTGGTTTCCTCGGGATTGCCAAGTTTGAGCTTGAAGAGCCAGCCGCTCTCGTAGGGTTCGCGGTTGACGGCGGCGGGATCGTCGTTGAGCGCATCGTTGACTTCGGTCACTTCTCCGGAGAGCGGCGTGAAGAGATCCGAGACCGCTTTGACCGATTCGACGACGCCGACGTTGCCGAATTGCTCGACCTTGGCGCCGACCTTGGGCAGCTCGACGTAGACGATGTCGCCCAGCGACTCTTGCGCGTAGCCGGTGATGCCGATCGTCGCCTGCGCGCCGTCGACGTGCGCCCACTCGTGTTCCTTGCTATAGAGCAGATGCTGGGGAAGCGCCACGGTCTCTCCTTCGATTTACTTCGGCCGTTTGTAGAACGGCATGGGTGTTACGGTCGCACCGTGCGCCGTGCCGCGGATTTCGACCTGCAGCTTCGTGCCGTCGGCTGCAGCGTGCGGCTCGACGAGCGCCGTTGCGATGTTCTGGTTCCCGACGGAGGGCGCGATCGAACCGCTGCGCACTTCGCCCACGCGGCGCCCATCGTGCAGTACCCCGTAACCCTCGCGCGCCGGCACGCGCCCCGACATCACCAAACCGACGATGCGCGCGTAGTCGTCGCGCTCCAGTTGCGCGGTCAACGCCTCTTTGCCGATGAACGAAGGCTTGTTCGTCTTGAGCGCCCACGTTTGGCCGGCTTGCACGGGGGTGATCTCTTCAGTCAGCTCGTGACCGTAGAGCGGCATGCCCGCTTCGAGACGCAGGACGTCGCGCGCGCCCAGCCCGCAGGGCTCCAGGCCTTCGTCTGCGTGGGCTTCGAGCAATGCGTTCCAGAGCGCCGGCGCGTGCTGGCCGTCGACGAACAGCTCGAAGCCATCCTCGCCGGTGTAACCAGTGCGCGCGATGATTGCGGGAACGCCGTTCACGTTGCCGCGCGTGCAGAAGTAGTAACGCATGCCGGCGAGATCGACGTCGGCGTGGGGCTGCATCATCTCCACCGACTTCGGCCCTTGGATCGCGATGAGCGCGGCGTTGCCGTGCTCGTTCTGCAGCGTCACGCCAGATGCTGGAAGGCGAGCGTTGAGGTGCGCCCACATCTTCTCGGCGTTCGAGGCGTTGACGACGAGGAGCCACGCGTCGTCGAGACGGTAAAAGATCGTGTCGTCGTGAGCGCCGCCCGACGCGTTGCAGAAGATGTTGTAGCGGGCTTGCAGCGGCTTCATCGTCGCGACGGCGTTGATCGTGAGCGTGTCGGCCCACGCCGCGACATCGTCGCCGCGAAGCCAGAACTGGCCCATGTGGGAGAGATCGAAGAGACCGGCGCGGTGACGCACCGCGTCGTGCTCCTTGAGAATGCTCGAGTACGCAACGGGCATTTCGAAGCCGCCGAAGGGTACCATGCGAGCGCCCAGTCGCAGGTGATCGTTATGAAGGGGGGTCTGTTTGCTCATGAATTTGTCACTCTATGCCCATTAAGAAAAGGTTAAGCAACCATGCTTAGCAAAGTTATCCAAGCGTCCCCCTGCACTTCTCCAGGTCCAGGGAGAGACCGCTCTCTGCATCGCTCTTCTGAAAGGGAGATCAGCATGCGTACTTCACTTCTTCGGAGATTCACTATCGCCGTAGCAACTCTCGCCGTTGCGGGTTGCGCCGGTTCTTCTCCTTCCGGGATGCCGTCAACGGGATCCCTGCCGGCGGCGCGACACGCGCAGCCCGCCGTGTGCACACCCTCCGTTTGGGCATCGTCGCTTTCGAGCAATTCGGTCTATGGGTACACGGCCCCAAGCTCGACTCCGTGCAAAACGATTACCGGCACGTACTTTGGCAAAAGCATAAACGCGCCGATTGCGCTGGCAATGGGCCTGAAGCCGCAGTATCTTTACGTGGCCGACCTCAACAACGATCGCATTCTGGTCTTCAACGATCACGGTGGGATCGTCAAATGGTTCAAGACGGATATCGGCACGACGCTCTATCAGCCGTGGGGCGTCTGCGTTTCGACCAGAGGCGTCGTCGGCGTCGGGAACCGCCAGTATAATAACACCGGCTCGCCCGGAAACGTCGAATTCTTCCACTTCAACCAAGCCAACGGCACCGGCCCGTACGGTACCGGGACGGGATTCCTCTTAAGTGATTCGTTCTGCGCCTTCGACGATGTCGGTAACTTCTTCGTTGACGGCACGGCCCTAGCGGCGAACGGCGGCGGCCAGCAGATCGGTTACATTTCACGCTCCCATGTGGTCGTCGGAGCGCATCCGATCAAGAATAGCTTCCTCGGTAACGCGTCGTTCTGGGTCGGCATGTACTCGCGGATCGATTCGCCGACGGACCAGACGCTAAGCGTCGGCACGAGCGTCGGCAACGCCACGACGCAGAACGTCCCGACTTGGACCGTCACCGGCCCGGCACCCGGTCCGCTCACGTTTACGCCGCTGACTTTATACTCGTTAACGGGTTACCCAGCAACGACGGACGCCGTCTACCAGCTTGCGCCGAGCACCGGCGGAGGTTTGGGTACGCTGTACGTCGCCGATTTTGGGGATAGTTTCGTCCTCGATTCGCCGGCGAACGGCGGCGCGGTGGCAACCTACAACGCCGTTGGCGGCACGGTCGGCGTCACGACGTACCCAACGGGTCAGTACTAACACCTCTCGCAAGGGAAGAAACCCAAACCGCCGTGAGGCTCTCTCACGGCGGTTCTTTTTGGCGCGTTTTCCTATTCGCTGAGATAGGACTCAATTGGCTCGCCCAGCGAAGCAGAACGAGCCTCCTGCCGCTTCCCTAGCTTACCGAGCAGGAGTCGCTCGCTAAACTGCCTTTGAAGGAGGGCCAGTATGCGCACTTTGTCACTTTGGAGCGTCTGCGTCGCCATGGCAACGGCGGCCGTGGTGGGTTGCGCGAGTTCTTCCTCCGGCCTCGCACCGGCGGTGGGAACTCTTCCCGCGATTCACCGCGCGCATTCGGACGTATGCACGCCTTCGGTGTGGGCGTCGTCGCTGAGCACCAACTCGGTCTACGGTTTCACCGCCGCGAGTTCTCCGGCGTGCAAGACGCTGCACGGACCGTATGCGGGCAAGGTCATCAACGCGCCGATCGCGCTCGCAATGGGACTGCAGCCGCAGTATCTCTACGTTGCGGATCTCAACAACGACCGAATCCTCGTTTTTAACAGGCAAGGCACGTACATCAAAGAGTTCAAGACCGATACGGGCGGAGTGCTCTATCAGCCGTGGGGCGTGTGCGTGTCGGAGAAGGGCGTCGTCGGCGTCGGCGATCGCGAATACAACAACAACGGCACGCCCGGCAACGTCGAGTTCTTCCATTTCAACCAAGCGAACAATACGGGGCCATACGGCACCGGCTCGGGATTCCTCGAGAGCGACCAGTACTGCGCCTTCGACGACCTGGGCAACTTCTTCGTCGATGGCGCCGCGCTCTCGACGTTTGGCGGCGGCCAGCAGATCGGCTACATTGCGCGCGCGCACGTCGTCGTCGGAAGCCACCCGATCAAGAACTCCGGTCTCGGCCTCGGCTCCTACTGGACGGGCATGTACTCGCGGGTTAACAGCCCGCTCGATGAGACGCTCAGCGTCGGCCAAGCCGTCAACACTTCGAGCACGGAGACCGTGGAGACGTGGACGGTCGGCGGCCCGGCGCCGGGTCCGCTGACGTTTACGTACCTCACGACCTACACGCTCTCGCCGTATCCGGTTAGTTCGGACTCGCTCTACCAGTTGGCTCCCAGCGCGGGCGGCATCAACGGAGCGATCTACATATCCGACTTCGGCTACAGCGGCGGCTACGTTCTCGTATCGGGCGCAAACGGCGGCGCCGTGACGACGTACAACCCGGTCGGCGACACCACCGGCGTTACGACGTTTCCGGCGGGTCAGTACTAGGGGTGAAATGACCCGATTTGGGCGGCTTCTCTTTGGGATAGGAGTTCAAGAAGTCTAGCGTAGCGTGCGCAACGATTTCGGTGCCGCTGCGCACGTAGACTTCGCCATAGACGATGCGGCGGCCGCCGCGCAGCACTCGCGCTTCGGCGACGAGATCGTGCGGCGGCCCAGCCGGCGCCAAGAAGTTGCATTGCAGCGTGATCGTGGTGGTGTCTTGATCGCGGCCGTAGATCGAGGCGAGTGCGACGTAGAAGACGGTGTCGCAGAGACTGACGATCGCGCCGCCGTGCACCGCGCCGGTGCCGTTGGTGATCTCTTGGCGATAGGGCATCCGCATGACGGCTTTACCGTGCTCGACGCGTTCGAGCTTGAGATCGAGAAGGGCGACGAAGTTGCTCTTCTCCTTCTCCCACGCATGGGGCGCGCGCGAAAAATCGATGCTCATGTTTTTCGCCTTTCCGTTCGGCTAGAAGGTATCCCCGCCGGCGGCCAGCATCCGCCGCAGGTAGAGCGGCAGCGAGAAGAGCCGGCGGTGCGTCTGCGCGTCGTAGAAGAAGCTCTCGCCGCTCAACCGCTCGCAGTAGGCGGCGATCCGGGCATCGTCGAGCACGGCGAGATCGATGCGGTCGCTGCAGGACAAGAATGCCCAATCGGTATCGAACGCCGGCACGTGCGTGTAGAACGAGGCCACGTGGCGATAGTGCTGCTTGAGCGTGCGCGCCATCTTGCAGTGGAGCGCCGCGTTGTGCACGCCGGCGGTGCTCGCCTGGAGCACGTAGACGCCGCCCTCGAGCAGCCGCGATTTGATGAGCGCGAACACCTCGCCATTGAAGAGCGGATTGCTCGGCGAGTCTTCGAGGGGTTCGGTGAGATCGGAGACGATCGTGCCGTATCGGTCGGGGCGCTCGCGCATGTAGGCCAGTGCGTCGCCGACGACCACCTGCGCGCGCGGATTGGCAAACGCCCCCGCCGACCATTCCGCAAGAAACTCTTTCGACAGCTCGATCACGCGGCCGTCGATGTCGACCATCGTCACGCGCTCCACGTCGGGGCAGCGCAGCGACTCGCGCAACGTCGCGCCTTCCCCGCCGCCCAGAATCAGTACGCGGCGCCGGTCTTCGGCGGCGGCGAGCGCCGGGTGCACCAGCGCCTCGTGGTAGATGCGTTCGTCGGCCTGCGAGCTTTGCGTATCGCCGTCGATCACGAGCATCTTTCCGAAGACCGGCGAACGGACGACCGCGATCTGCTGAAACTCAGATCGCCCGGCGTAGAACACCTCGTCGATCGCGTGATGGTGCTGCTCGGTGGGCGAGAACTCTTCGACGTACCATTGCCAGTGCTGCGTCTTGGGCATGGCTGCGTGATTGGCGAGGGAAAAGAAGAACCCCGCCGGGGCGCCCGGGCGGGGCTCTTCGCGTTTGGCGTGAGGTTCGGTGGCGCTTAGTAGCAGTTCACGCCGAAGTAGAGCGGCGATTTCGGCCCGATCTGAAAGCCGGCGGGCACGGCGTACTGCGTGATCGTCACGGTGTTGCCTTTGGCCTTGAAGGTGCCGGGGAAGCCCGTCCACACGTACTTGCCTCTGCTTGACGTCAGCAGTGCGACTCCGCAAGTGCTGCCCGGAAGCTTCTTAGCGTCGGTGATGACGTACTGCAGGATCGGCTTGCCTTTCTCGGTGAGCGGCTTGATCGTCTGCGTGCTTTGATTGATGGCGACGGCGTAAACGAACGTCGTGCCTTTGGCCTTGTATTTCGGAAAGGCCGTGCCTTTGTACGTGGTAATATCGCCGCCGGCATCGGTGGCATCGGCCAGGTAAACCGTTGCGGTGCCTTTGGTGGTATTCTTACCGATCGAGCCTTTGATCGTGATGCTGTCGTACTCGCCCAGGCTGAAGGTCGCGCCGGTCGGCTTGAGCGTAAGCTTGTCGCAAGCGCCTTTGAATATCCAGAAATACTGCGGCGGGCTCTTTGCGCAGGTATACAGCGCAAGCGGCTGCATGGCGGACATCGCCGACGCGCTTTGATCGGGCATCCCCGCCGACGACGGCACGATGCCGTGTGAGGCACAGGCCGCCAGCGCAACGGCCGCCGCGACGGCAGCGACGCCTGCCCGAATCATAGTTGAACGCATGAAACTTTTCTCTCTCCCTCGCTCCTGAAAGCGGTAACCATTTTAGTGCACATCGTACTGCATAGAGAATTTGACGGCAGGCGCGACGCGCCTCCCGAAAAGGAACGGAATAAAGGTGATTATTGTTACGCCGTCAGGACGCGAGAATCGCCATTGCGTTTCACGAGGTGCGTAAACTCACCGTCGCTTTTTTCGATGCCGCGTTTGAGTTCGGTGGCAAGAACGCTTTTGGCGTCGAGCGCCTTTGCAGCGTATTCGCAAGCGAGCCAGGGGTCGGTATGGTCGCCGCACGTGTAGAAATCCATCGCCGCGTAGCCCTTCTCGGGCCAGGTGTGGATCGACAGATGGGACTCGGCCAAGATGACCGTCCCGGAGACGCCTTGTGGCTCGAATCTATGAAAAGCGCTCTCCATAATGGTGGCGCGGGCGGCCTGTGCGGCCGCGATCATCATGGCAGCGATGCCATTGATCTCCGAGAGAAGCGAGGGTTGACAGCCCGAAAGCTCGCACACGATGTGCCTGCCGAGTGCCTTCAATTTGTACAGGTCTCCTTGACCTTTGAGGAATCCCACCTCCGGACTACGTCGGCTGACGGCTGCGGTGCAGCCACTTCCCCGACCTATCGGCGAACTCGTGCCGGCGCTTTTGTGCGGTGCGCGGGCGTCTCGCCGCGATGGCGCCAAGGGGGCGCCCTCCCTTATAACCGTGGGTCGGAAACCCGACCCGTTACCCTGCCCCTACGAAGGGACCGGCGCCAATCATACCCCCTCGCACCCCCCATGTAAAGAGTTTTCTCCACCATACATGCACAGCCTGAGGTGCCTTGACCGGGGATGCTTTCGGCAGCCCGCTCAGCCGGCTAGCCGCCTTCTTCCTTGGAGGGAACCGTTGCTTGGAAGAGGGTCGGCGCCAGAGAATCTAAAGCTACCTCTTTACTATCTTGTTTTATCCCGCCCAAGGGGGTACGCTAGGAGGACGATGGCATTGAAGGTAGAGGCGCCGGTCAAGCCGGCCGAGCTAATCGAGGATTACCGTCACGGTTTCCACGACCCCGAAAACTACGTTTTTAAGTCGGATAAGGGGCTGACCCGGGAGATCGTCGAGCGGATCAGCGCGATGAAAGACGAGCCCGAGTGGATGCGCGACTTCCGCCTCAAAGCGTACGAGCTGTTCCTTTCAAAGCCGATGCCGACGTGGGGCGATACCGCGCGGCTGGCCGAGATCGACTTCTCCAACATTCACTACTTCTTGAGGTCGACCGACCAGGCAGAACGCTCTTGGGACGACGTGCCCGAGGACATCAAGCGCACCTTCGACCGGCTGGGCATTCCGGAGGCCGAGCGCAAGTTTCTCTCTGGGGTCTCCGCACAGTACGAGTCGGAAGTCGTCTATCACAACACGACCAAGGCGCTCGACGAGCAGGGCGTGCTCTTCTGCGATATGGACACCGCGGTCAAGCAATACCCCGATATCGTGCGCAAGTACTTTGCGACGATCATTCCGCCGGGCGACAACAAGTTTTCGGCGCTCAACTCCGCGGTGTGGTCGGGCGGGTCGTTCATCTACGTGCCGCCGGGAGTCGAAGTGGCGATGCCGCTGCAGGCGTATTTCCGGATCAATGCCGAGAACATGGGCCAGTTCGAGCGGACGCTGATCATCGCGGATAAGGGCGCCAAGGTGCACTACATCGAGGGTTGCACCGCGCCGAAGTTTTCGACGTCGTCACTCCATTCGGCGGTTGTCGAACTGGTGGCGCTCGACGGCGCCTCGATCCGCTATACGACGATCCAGAACTGGTACCGCAACATCTTCAACCTGGTGACCAAGCGTGCCGTAGCGCACAAGGACGCGACGGTCGAGTGGGTCGACGGAAACATCGGCTCGCGCTTGACCATGAAGTATCCTTCGATCTATCTGATGGGCGAAGGCGCGCGGGGTGAGATCCTCTCGATGGCATTCGCCGGCGAGGGTCAGCATCAGGACGCGGGAGCGAAGGTCATCCACGCGGCGCCGCGCACGACTTCGGTAGTAACGAACAAGTCGGTGAGCGCGCACGGCGGGAAGACGACGTACCGCGGCCTGGTCGAGGTACATGCTGGTGCCGTAGGCGCGAAGACGCGCGTGCGCTGCGACGCGCTCATCATGGACGAGGAATCCTCGAGCGACACGAAGCCGACGATGAAGATCCACGAGCAGCGCTCGACGGTCGAGCACGAGGCCAGCGTGAGCAAGATCGGCGAAGAGCAGCTCTTCTACGCGATGTCGCGCGGGCTCTCAGAGGCCGACGCGACCGCGATGATCGTCAACGGCTTCTTCGATTTCTTCGTCAAGGAACTCCCGATGGAATACGCGGTCGAGTTGAATCGCTTGGTGAAAATGGAGATGGAAGGGGCAGTCGGGTAACGCTCGACCGGCCGCTGGGTAAGTCCAAGCAGCGTAGTTCCGCCCGAACGTTTAGCCAATGAAATCCAGCCCACTTCGCCTGGGTGCGTCGAGTATCGCAGCCGTCGCACTTTTGAACGGCTGCGCCGGGTCGCTGCCATCGAGCAGCACGCGCGTCATCGCACGTCCGGCGAAAGCCGGCCGCGTCGGCCGAGACCTTAGCTCGGTTCACCCGTATAGCGTGCTATACAGCTTCGGGGTCGTTCCCGGTGGAGGTTTTGTGCCGTACGCCGGGCTGACGAGCGCCGACGGTAAGGTGTACGGGACGACCACCGTAGGCGGCCAGTACGATGGCGGAGTCGTTTTCGAAGTCGCGCCGCTTCCGGTGACGCCAT
This sequence comes from Vulcanimicrobiota bacterium, assembly GCA_963844705.1. Taxonomy (GTDB): domain Bacteria; phylum Vulcanimicrobiota; class Vulcanimicrobiia; order Vulcanimicrobiales; family Vulcanimicrobiaceae; genus Cybelea. The sequence continues at coordinate 139,349 of CAWJPI010000003.1, forward strand.
CTGGTCCGGAGCCGATCGTTCACAGTCTCGGAAGTTTCGGCGACGGTGCGACTCCATACGCGGGCGTGATAGAGGTTGAACGGGACGCTTTACGGCACCACCGCCAACGGCGGGACGAATCTCCTAGGAACGGCGTTCGCCATTTCACCGTCGGGAACGGAGACCGTCCTGCACAGCTTCGGAGCAAACGGTGACGGCTCTCTGCCCTACGCGAATCTGACCGACGTCAACGGGGCGCTCTATGGCACGACCGTTCAAGGAGGCTCGCAGAACGAAGGAACGGTTTTCGCCATCACGCCCTCCGGTACGGAAACCGTGCTCCACAGCTTCACCGGCGGCTCCGCCGACGGCGCCAACCCTTACGCGGGCCTGACCGAACTCAACGGGGCGCTCTACGGCACGACCACGCAAGGCGGCGCGCACGACGACGGTACCGTCTTTTCGATCACGCCCTCCGGCGCCGAAGGCGTTGTTTATAACTTCGCCGGCGGCTCAAACGACGGCGCAGATCCGTATGCAGGCCTCATCGCGGTAAACGGAACGCTCTACGGCACGACGTACGCGGGCGGCATTGAGAACGACGGAACGGTGTTCACGGTTACGCCGTCGGGCGGGGAGAGAGTCATCCACGACTTCTATCTCTCCCCTTACGGCTCGAGCCTCGTGGACGGCGCGAATCCCTATGGAGATTTGCTCGACGTCAAAGGCGTGCTCTACGGCACCACCGTCTTCGGCGGCGTGCAAGGGCACGGGACCGTGTTCGCGATCGAACCGTCAACCGCGGAAATCGTGCTTCACGACTTCGGCACTTTCTCCGACGGCTCCGAGCCGATGTCGAGCCTCCTCGACGTTGACGGGAGGCTTTACGGAACGACCCAAGGCGGCGGAGCAAACGGCAATGGCACGATCTTTGCCATCACGCCGTGAACTGCGATTCTGAGCCTAAACCGAACTAGCTTCGCTTGTTGACGGTGTCCAGGTGGCGCGGCATCGAAGTGACGACCACCCGGCCGTGCGCGTCGTCGTAAATGAAGTAGACGCACGCGGTTCGCCCGGCGAAGTTCCTTCCTCGCTCGCGGATGTGTTGGTGATCTTCGCCGCCATAGCTCTTGCCGTCGTACGAACAGGCATACGCATCTCCCACGAGACCCGCGCCAACGTCTGTTAGCGCTTTTCCCGCTTTAAAGCGCTTCGTTCGCTCGGCATAACGTTCCCACGCCCCTTCCAATCCGCGCTTCATGTCAACGTAATCCGTGCCGAGAATGTCGAGGATATCGAAGAGCGCGTCAACGTCTTGCACGTTACCGTCTCGCAGACGGTCGCGGACTCGCGGATGGAAGACGAGGGTGCCGCCGTACTGCGCGTCGGCCCACGACTCGAGCGCGTCGAAATCGCTCCAGTCTGGGAGCGGCAGGGGCTGCGCCGGACGCGAAATGCTGCGTTCTTCACCCTGCCAGCTTTGCGCCAATCGGCGCCGCACGCTTGCGTATTCCGTTCGAAGATGTTGGATCTCCGTCGTCAGACGATCGTTCTCGAGCAGCGCATCGCGCATCTGCGTGACGCTCCCGAAGATCGTCCGCAGCAGATCGCGATCGCCGGAGGAGAGTTCCTCGACGGAGATGCCGAGCTCGCTCTCTCTGAGTTGCGCGCCCTCCGCCTCGAGCTTTTCCACCTTGGCATTCAGCTCCAGGACTTCACGCCAGTAACCCTCGGCCTCTTGTCGCGCCGCGGCCGCCTCCTGACGTGCTGCGGCGGCCTCCTGGCGCGCGCGATGGAGCTCCGACTCGTCAACGGCGACTGGTTCGGCCGCAGTTGGGACCGCTGGTTCGGCTGCCTTGACTTGAACGGCCGGTGCTCGGTCGCGAAGTTCTTGTGATCGCAAGGCGGCCGGTGTTACGAACGGGCCGGCCTCGAATTGCGCGGTAACGTCGGCAAGCACGCTGCGCCGTATCGTGCTTTCTGCCTTCCCCTCGCGGGCGAGCATCTGGAGCGTCTGTTGCAGAAACAGCGGCGCTGCGTTCGGCTCCGATTTGAAATTAACGTTGGGCGGATAGATCTTCACGGCGCCTTGATAGGCCGAGTAGCGCGGCTCGAAGCGGTGGGTGATCGCCCACGACGCCTCGTGCTCGAGCCGGAACACGTGCGCCAACCCCGCGAGGTCGCGCGCCAAAGCATTCGCATCGAGAGCCGGCGGATCGCTTACGAGGATTACGGCAAAGCGGCGCTGCTGCGCGCCGATCAGGCTCGCAAGGTGCGGGACGCCGGCGGGAGCGAGCTGTACGGCGCTCGTACGCATCGGCTCGGCGTCGCTGAGCCCCGGATCGTCGCACAGCACGCCGAAGAGCCGCGCCGCGTACGGCTCGATCGGTCTGGAATTGCTCGGGTGTTCCGCTCGCAGGAGCAGGCTGCACGCAGCGACGTCCCCGCCCTCTTCAGCGCAAAGGTCCAAGTTTACGTGCCAGACCCTCTCCGGAAAACGATCGTCGGCGTGCCGCAACGCTGCGACGAGGCGCTGGGGACGCAGCATGAGGTCGAGGCTGCACCTCTCGTTCGACAGCGTCGCGTCGGCTTGAGGTACCTCGACGCCGTAGCGTTCGCAAATCGTGTGCAGCCAGTTTCGAGTCTGGCGCCGGGCGCGAAGAAACGCGTCGTCGACCCTCTGCGTGCGGACCGTCGCTCGCAGGATCGTACTCTCCGTTTGATAGACGAAGCTCGGACCGACGATGTCCCCGATTCGCACGCTTAGGCGTTGGGCCGCGCCGGTTGCGCCTCCTCTTTCGCCGCGGGCATTAGCCTACGCGCGGCAGGCGCCGGTGCTTCGTTCACCAAAGAATCGCTGCCGTGCAGCAAACCATCGCCGACGAGCTTCGCGGCGCCGCATCACTCATTTCCGCGAGGCGGTTTTCCGACGCGCGCCGCGTGCTGGTCGACGCTCTCGGCCAAGACCCACAGAACGCTCGAGCGTACGTCCTCCTTGCTTCCTGCCTCACGTCGCTCGGTGAGCATCCGGCGGCGATCCAGGCGGCGCAGAACGCCATCGGGATCACACCGCAAGCGCCAACGGCGCACTATCAGCTTGGCGTCGCTTACTTTCACGCCAAGCGGCTGCGCGACGCGCAGTACGCCTTCGAGGCTGCCGTCGGGCTCCGCCCAGACCATGCAAACTTTCACCTCGCCTTGTCGAATGCTCTGGCCGCGCAGCGATTATACGCGCGCGCTTTCGAGGAGGTCGAGCGTACGATCGTTCTCGATCCCAACTTGGCCGAAGCCTGGAGCTTCAAAGGCCTCATCCTTACCGACCTCGGCAGGAAAGAAGAGGCTAAAGCCGCCGCCGCGCGCGCGTTGATGCTCGCGCCCAACTCCGCCGGCGCGCATCTCGCCGAGGGATTCTCCGCGCTCACAACGATGCGCCCCGGCGACGCCGTCAAGGCGTTTCGCGAGGTGCTGCGTCTCGACCCAAGCAACGCTCAAGCGCGCCGTGGCTACGCTGCAGCCGCACGCATGGCTCTCCCGTTCTTCCAGCCCATCTTCTCGAAATCGAAGAAAACGAAGGGCATCCTGGTTGGCGTGCTGCTCGGTTTCGTTTTGCTGCTGTTCCTTTTAACCGGAAATCCGTTTACGGCGGCGGCGGCGACCTTTGCGATCGTCGTTCTTGGATTTCTCGCGCTGCATCTGATCGGCACCGTCGTGATTCACCGCGATCGTCTCATCCGTCATATCCTGCGTCGCGAGGAGTACGTTCCCGCGTACTGGTTCTTCGGCAGCCTGATCGCCGCGGTGCTCCTGGGCGGCGCAGGGCTGCTGCTGCGCAACGTTGGGATCGGATGGATCGCCGCCACCTGCGCGGTCGCCGCGCTGGTAACCGCGCTTTACGCAATTCCCGCCGCGCTCCCCGAGGGGGCACCGGCGTCGTATCGCGTGCAGCGCCTCATCGCGTGGTTCGGTCTCTTCATGACCGCGGTGACCGAAGCGCTCGGTATCGCCTTCGGCGTCACGCTGGTAACGATCAAACATCCAAGCGCCCTTAGGAACCTCATCCTTTCGGCGCTCTTCGAGATGGCGCTGATCGCGGCGTTCACGCTCGTGCTCTTCCTCATCGTCTCGGTGCTCTTCAATTTGATGCGTTCCGCTAGACGCAGCGCGGTAAAACGGGCGATTCGTGCCTAGCGCCGACGACGCGATCGCTGACCTGCGCGCGGCACTGGCCGCCTCGCCGGAAAACGCGAAGCTGCGCGTCTACCTCGCCGGCGTGCTTTTCGACGCCGGCCACTTCGTTGACGCGGAGATTCAGTATCGCTACCTGTGCACGGGTAACGGCGCCGAGCCTGCCGTGCGCACTGGGTTAGCGAAATCGCTCTGGGCGCTGGGTCGCGAGAGCGAAGCGGCCGAGATCGTGAGCGCCCTGCAAGATGAGCCCGGTTGTCCCGCCGACGCGACGCTCCTCTACGCGCGCGTCAAGGCGAAGGCTGGCGATTACGAACTCGCAGCGCGCGCCTACGGTGCAGCCGTGGCCCTCGATGCAGGTCTCGCCGACGAGGCCTTCGAGCGCGAGCTTTCCCAACGAACGCCCAGCGCGCGGGAGCGCGTGCCCGCGGCCATCGATCCGCGCGACTTCCCCGATGATCTCGGAGACGTCGTCGAGAAACCGACGATCACGTTCAAAAACGTCGGCGGCATGGACCCGGTGAAGGCTGCGATCCGCATGAAGCTGATCGAGCCGTTAGCGAATCCGGAGATCTACAAAGCGTACGCCCAGCCCCTCGGCGGCGGCCTGCTGATGTACGGGCCGCCCGGCGTAGGAAAGACGTACCTCGCGCGCGCCACCGCCGGCGAGTCGAAGGCCGGCTTCATCAACATCGGCATCAGCGACATCCTCAACATGTGGCTGGGCAACAGCGAGGCGCGGCTTCACGGATACTTCGAGCGCGCGCGCAAGTCTACGCCCTGCGTCCTCTTCTTCGACGAGATCGATGCGCTCGGCGGGAGCCGCCAGCAGCAGCCGTCGTCGGCGACGCGGATGCTGGTGAATCAGTTTCTCGCCGAAATGGACGGCGCGCGGGATTCGAATGAAGGCATCTTTATCGTCGGCGCGACCAACGCGCCGTGGCAGCTCGACTCCGCGTTCCGGCGTCCGGGCCGATTCGACCGCATCATCTTCGTTCCGCCGCCCGATCTCCACGCGCGCGCCGACATCCTGCGCGTGCTCTGCCACGGTAAGCCGAGCGAAGAGATCGATTTCCTCGACGTCGCCAAACGCACCGACGAATTCTCCGGCGCCGATCTCAAGGCGGTCGTCAACCTCGCCGTCGAGGCGCGCCTTCAAGAAGCGATTGAGCAGCAGATCGTCAAGCCGCTCTCGACGCGCGACCTCGTTCAAGCCGCCTCGCGCGTGAGGCCGTCAACGCGCGAGTGGTTCGCAACCGCCAAAAACTACGCGCTGTACTCCAATCAAGGCGGCATCTACGACGACATCGTTAGGTACTTGCGGCTTTAGTTGCATTCGACGCAAAACGCCGGTGTCACGACCCAATGTTATCGTGGCACCGGCGGGAGCAGGTGTCTAGAGCGTTACCCTAACGCGTGGTCGAGGCCATGCTTGCTTAGCTTTTCACAAATGGTTAGACCTGGGAACTCGCGAGCGATCTAACAAACACAAGCAGTTGACGCCAATGGCGCCGCCACTAACCCCCAACCTACTAAGGCCTAGCCTGTTTTAGGTACTTACCAACAAATTCCCGGCCTAGGCCTCGTCCGCCGCGGCGCTCGCACGAAGTCCGCACCCCATCCAATCGGGCGGCATCCACACGACATCGTCAAATATTTGCAGCTGTGAGACGAACACCACAACGGAGAAGAGGCCGCGGCAATGGATGACGCTCGAAGACTTGCTGCGGCGCTCAACGCGCTCGTTAAATCGCCGCAGTTCTCAAATACGAAGGCGCGTGGCGCGGCCCGCCAAGAGCCCGCCGTAAACTGGCCTGCGACCAAGAGGCTCAACGAAGACTTCAACGCTGAGGTCGACGGATGCGAGTCGTTCGTAATGAACGACGGAAGCATCTGCGCTTGGCAACCGGGACAGTTCCGCTACGCCGCCGCTGCCAAGCGATGACGATCTCGCCGCCGTTATCCGTCGAGGTGGCGCGGCAGCAACGCGGCAGCCTCGCGAACGGCCGCGTGCTCCACGGACAAGATCTCCGGATCTCGCTTGAGGTCGTTGACCACCAGCAGATCGCCGCGCCGGAGCAGATCGGGGAGGTCGTAAAAATGCGCGTGTGCGTGCGTTCGCGCGCTGAGGTCGCTGACGAGCAGGCGGACGCCGTCGCGAGCGATGCCGCGATACTCCGGGGGTTCGGTCGCTTCGATCAAGCCGCGCGAGAGCGCGGGTGCGGCCGTCACGCGGGCACGACCTCGGCGGCGCGCACGCGCTCGAATCCGCCCTGCATCGCCGCGATTGCGGCCATCAACGCGCGCGCGGAATCCGCGGGATCGCACAGCTCCGAAGGATCGGCGTCGGGGATGGAGTCACGATGCATCTGCGTATTCATGTCGCCGGGATCGAAGACGAGGACGCGCGTCGTGCCGCCTTCGAGTTCCGCTGCGAGCACGCGCGAGACGTGCTCCAGCGCGGCCTTCGTCGCGCCGTAACCACCCCACGCGGGATAGCCCTCGACGCCGGCGTCGGAGGTGACGTTGACGATCGTCGCGGTCTCCGATTGCGCGAGGAGCGGCAACGCGTGCTGGATTAGGTGAATCGGCGCGAAGACGTTCACGTCGAAGAGGGCGTCGAACGTCTTGCGATCGAGCTGCGCGATCCGGGGCAATGGCACGCGGCCAAGCGTCGAGGCGTTGTTGACGAGGAGATCGAGCGGCCCCATCCCCTGCGCGGCCGCCACGAGCGCATGGGCGTGTTCGACGTCGCTCACGTCCCCGGCGATAACCGTTAGTTCGCCCCGGCTCACGGCGGCCAGCTCGAGCCGAGCTCGTTCGAGCTCCGCGGCATCGCGGGCGTCGATGATGACGCGGAGCCCCTTGTCCAGCAGCTCGCGAGCGAGCGCCTTTCCCAAGCCGCGCGAGCCGCCGGTGACGATCGCGACGTGTCCTTCTTGAAACCATTCCATAACGAGCATGAGTCTACAACCTCAAGTATGGTTGAGGTCAAGAGCGTGGACTCACTAACCGTCGGCGAGATCGCCAAGCGCAGCGGACTGCCCATTTCCACGATCCACTTCTGGGAGTCGAAGGGGCTCATTCGCAGTGCCCGCAGCGACGGCAATCAGCGCCGCTACGCGCGCGCCGAGCTGCGCCGGATCGCCGTGATCAAGATCGGCCAGCGTGCCGGCATTCCGCTCGCCGAAATTCGCGACGTGCTCGACACGCTGCCAGCCGATCGCGCGGTCTCCGCGCGCAACTGGGCCGCGCTTTCGAAACGATGGAAAGAGAGTCTCGACGACCGGATCTCGCGGTTGACCGCTTTGCGCGATCAACTGGGGCAGTGCATCGGCTGTGGCTGTCTCTCGCTGAACAAATGCTGGCTGCAGAATCCCTACGACGAGCTGGCCGGCGAGGGCCCAGGCCCGCGGTTACTCGATTTCGCCGAGTAGCGAGATCGCCGCGGCGCGACAGGGGAAGATTAGTGATAGTCGCCGGAGGGATAGACGGCGACGCTGCTTAGAGCCTAGCGGCGCGCGGCGGCTCAAACCACGAACTTTCTAGAGGTTTGGCGAATGCGGCACCCATGACGGTGACGATTCGACCGGTCGAGGCCCGGGGCGACGACGCGCGGGCCTGGGGCGCGCTGCGCCACGCCCTATGGCCGCAGGCGGGAGCACCGGACCTGCTCGCCGAGGCGCGCGCCTTCCTCGCCGGCGAGGAGATCGCTACGGTTGCGGCGGCGTTTCTTGCCGAGGATCGCACGGAACGGCGAGCCGTGGGGTTCGTCGAGGTGTCGATCCGGCCGTTTGCCGATGGGTGCCAGTCGCGGCCGATTCCCCACATCGAAGGCTGGTACGTCGAGCCGGCCGCACGGCAACGCGGTGTCGGGCGAGCGCTGATGGCGCGCGCCGAGGAGTGGGCGCGGGCGCTGGGCTTTAGCGAAATGGCCTCCGATACCGAGGTCGAGAACGAGGCGTCGCTTGCGGCGCACGCGCGCTGCGGCTACGTGGAGACCGAGCGGCTAGTGAAGCTGCGAAAGCCGCTGAATCGAACGGCGTCGTCACGCGGTTGATGAGCGCATGACGGTTCGCGGGCTCAACCATGCCGTGCTGCGCGTACGCGATCTCGATCGCAGTTTGGCGTTCTACCACGACGTACTCGGCCTCGAGACGGTCGCGCGCATGGGCCACGTGATGGCGTTCATGCGCGCTCCGGGATCCGAGAATCACCACGACCTCGGGCTGGCGCGCGTAGGGAAGGACGCGCCGCCGCCCAACGAGCGCGGCGTGGGTTTGTATCACCTCGCGTGGGAGGTCGACGAGATCGAATCGCTGCGCGAGGCGCGCGCGGTGCTCGAACGGCTCGGCGCGATCAGCGGCGCGAGCGACCACGGCGCAACGAAGTCGCTCTACGCCTACGATCCCGACGGGAACGAGTTCGAAGTGATGTGGATGGTGCCGCGCGAGCACTGGGACGAGTACGAGAATGCGGCGCCCACGCGCGCGCTCGACCTCGACGCGGAGATCGCCCGTTGGAGCACGCGAGTGCCATGAAAGCGGCGTCGCGGGTTGCCCACTCTGCTACCGGGCTTGCCGCGAGCGCCTTGATGCTCGCCGGCTGCGCGGGCGGCGCATCGCCTTCGCCGTTCGGCACGGTTGCCCCGACCGCAACACACGCGGCCGCGACCGAGAAGGTGCTCTACTCGTTCGGCGGCGGGACCGACGGAGGCGATCCGACGGGCAGCGTCGTTTTCGACGCCGCCGGCAACCTCTACGGCGCTGCGCACTTCGGCGGTATTACGACCTGCGGCGGCAACTACGGCGGGGGCTGCGGCGTCGTTTTCGAGCTTTCGCCCAAGGGCAGCAGCTGGAACGAGACCGCGCTCTATGCCTTCGGCGACGGAACCGACGGCGGCTTTCCCAACGCGGGCCCGATTCTCGATAAGCACGGCCACCTCTACGGCACGGCGAGCACCGGCGGCAGCTCGTCCTGCTCGCTCGGCTGCGGCCTGGTGTACGAACTGCGCGCGAGCCGCGGTGGAAAGTGGGCGGAGGACGTGCTGCACGCATTCTCTGGGAGCGACGGTCAGTTTCCCAACGCGGTGCTGCTCTGGAGTGACGCCGGCGACTTCTACAGCACGACGTGGTACGGCGGCAGCAGCGGCAACGGAACGGTGTTCTCGCTGACGCCCAGCGGCAAGCACTGGACGGAGCACGTGCTGCACAGTTTTGCCGGCGGCAGCGACGGCGAATCGCCCGCGGGCGGCGTGGTGAGCGATGCGGCCGGCAATCTCTACGGTACGACGTACAAGTACGACGGCAGCAACGACGGCGTCGCATTCGAGCTGCGCAAACCTTCGTGGAAGGATCGTCTGCTCTACACCTTTGCCGATAACGGCGGCGGCGAGAACCCGTACGCGGGGCTAACTGCCGGCGGCAAAGGCCGGCTCTACGGCACGGCGATCGAGAACGGCCCTAACGACGGAGGCGTCGCGTTCGAGCTATCCGCCGGAAAAAGGCACAGTTGGACGCAGAGCGTGCTCCACGCGTTCGGCGCATCGGGTGACGGGAACTCGCCGTACGGCGGCATCGTCGCGGACGCGGCGGGTAATCTCTACGGCACGACGGTCTTCGGCGGCGCGAGCAACTACGGCACCGTCTACGAGCTGAGCCCCGGGAGCGGTGGAAAGTGGAGCGAGCGGATCCTCTACTCGTTCACCGGCGGCAACGACGGCGGCTATCCAAGCGGTGCTCTCGCGCTCGATTCATCCGGCAATCTCTACGGCACCGCAAGCAACGGCGGCACCGGGGGCGCCGGCGTCGTCTTCGAGATCCGTCCTTCGACGTAGCCTGTCCTGAGCGCAGCCGAAGGGTACCCTACAGCTGCAGCATTCCTTCAGGGTTCGCGATGGCGCGATCGACCGCGCTGAGAAGCTCGGGATCCGTTACTTCAGACTTCACTTTCGCGAGCGCGAGTTCGTAGGCGCGTAGCAGCGCGTCGGGTGCCGGCGCGGAGATGTCGGGTTGGATGCCGCTGCCTTCCCAGTTCGTCCCCGTAACCGGACTATACGCGCGGCCGTTGGGCATGAAGATCGCGAAGTCGTTGCCGAGAGACTCGAACTGGCCAGGGTTGGCCGCGCCGCCGGTCGTCTCACCGACGAGCGTTACGCGCTTGAGGTTGTGGAGGTCGTAGGCGAACTGCTCGGCGCACGAGTACGTATGACCGCTGGTGAGCAAGTACACGGGCTTATTCAAGTAGAGCTGGCCCGGCACCATCGCCGCGGTGTACTGCTGCGTTTCAGTGATCCGGCCGGTCTGCGGATCGCGCACCATCAGCGACGTGATCTGCTGGGGGCGCGCGAAGAAATAGGCTTCGAGCATCTCGGCCGTGCGCGGATCCCCGCCGCCGTTCTTGCGGATGTCGATAATGAGGGCGTCGGTGTCGGCAACGAAAGCCATCGCCGCATCGATCGCGCGCGCGGCGCCGGCCTGGCTAGAGAAGTTGCGGAAGCTCAAGTATCCGACGTTTCCGGGCAACCGGCGCACCGTATCGAAGAAATAGTTACTGAACGCCTCGAAGCGCTCGCTCTTCGCTCGGTCGAGGGCGGTGGTAGCGCCGCCGAACATTGCCGGGTTGAAGGGATAGTCGAGCCGGACGTGGCGGTCGCGCGTGACGTTGTAGAGATCGGCGTTGACGATCTGCACGAACAGATTGGGGTCGGAGATCGTGCGGTAGAGGGGCTCGTTGTCCTCGAGCATCGCCACCGCTTTGGCGGCGACGTCGGGGAAGACATAATCGTGGAAGGTGCGCTCGGTTGCTGCGATGACTGAATCCACCTGCGTAGGCGTGAGCGCGGCCGCGAATATCAGAGCGTGTAGCATGGCATTTGCGTATACAATGACGCCTGCGAAAAGGTTTCGCGGCGTTTTTTCTTCGGAACCAAACAATATCAAATCCGGGGCGATAGGAGGCAGGCCTGGCGACGGCCGAAACACCCGGCGCATTGTGCTGTCGATGACTGTTCCCGTTACGCAGACCGCGCCGCCGCTCGCGCCAAGCGCAGCCGCCGCAGCCTGGAGTCCGAGCGCGGCGGCACCGCTGAAGTGGGACGTCGGCCACGCGCGCGCTGCGCAGGATGCAACGACTGTGCGCGTCTCGACCGACGGAAAGTTTCTTTACCTTCGCTTCGAAGCGCAGCAGAGTGAGCCGCTCATGGCGGCGCAACACAGCGACGACACCGTCGCCGGCGGCAGCAACATCAACGGCGGCATCGCCTGGACCGACGACGCCGTGTGGGTCAACCTGTGGCCGACCGGGCCCGCCGGGTTCCAATACCAGTTCGAATCGAATCCCAACGGCGCGCATAACGAAGCGTCCAGCGAGAACATCGCGTTCGCGCCCGCCTGGGACTCGCACGGCGCCGCCACTGCGGACGGCTACGTGGTAACGATGGCGATTCCCCTGCGCGTGATTCACGGCGCGCATCCCGGTACGTGGCGCGCGCAGTTCGTGCGCTACGTGCGTTCGACGGGGGCGCTCAACGTGTGGTCGTACGACCAATCGCAGACCAACCCCGACGACCCCTCTCACGCGGGATCGCTCTCGATTCCGCTCGTCGCCAAGCCGCCGCTGCCCAAACCGCGGGTGGGCCTTTACGCGCTAGGCGAGTTTGCCAGCGCCCCCGCCGGCGGGAGCACCTCGCGCGTCGGCGCGGACTTCTCCGTGCCCGTCGCGCAGACGGCCGCGATCTTCGGCACGCTGCACCCTGATTATTCCAACGTCGAGATCGACCAGCAGACGATCTCTCCCAGCGTCTACCAGCGCGTCTACTCCGAAGTGCGGCCGTTCTTCACGCAGGCCGCGCCCTATTACGACAACTTCAACTGCGACGTGTGCAACGGCTTTCGCACCACGCTCTACACCCCCGCGATTCCGACGCCGTCGCAAGGATACGCGTTCGAAGGGCGAGAGGGGTCGTTCGGGCTGGCCGGCTTCGACGCGATCGGCGAGGGCCGCAACGACGCCGCGGGCGCGCTCGATTACACCTCAGACGACAACCACTGGAATGCCTCGTTCCAGCACGTGATCGCCGACATTCCCGGGGTGAACGACGTTGCCGACGAAGGCGGCGTCAACTTCTTCGACGGCAAGTACACCTCGCTGTACGCCAACTACGCGACCGACCGCGGCACCAACGTGCTCGACCCGGGGCAGGGGAACTGGCTCGACATGGGCGGCGCGTACATCAGCCAGAAGTACGCGTTCGCCGCGTCGTATCGCGACGTGGGAACATACTTTAATCCGGTGGATGGCTTCAATTCCCACCCCGGGATTGCGGGTTACGGATTGTTCGGCGCGCGGGTGTGGACGTTCTCGCCGAAGGACTTTCTCTCGTCGTTCGGCGTCTCGCTCTTCGGCGACCGCTATCAAGGGCCGATGTACGGCCAGGCCCAAAGCGACAATCAGGTGCTCGTGGATTTCCTCACCAAGGGTACCTGGGACGTTCAGCTCTTCTCGGGATCGAATTACTGGCGCTTCGGCAGCGAGTTGGAGCCGATCTCACAGAGCGGGGGATTTAGCGTAACGTATCACAGCGGGATGCAGAATAACCTCAACAACTTTCCGACCCACGGCTCGTCGGCGACGCCGACGCAGGTTCAATGGTACACCGGCAACTACGGCATCGGCGGCCGGCTCGACACGTGGTTTCGCAACTCGACCATCCGCGTAGGCAATCGCGGCTCGCTCACCTTTACGCTCGACGATACCGCGCAATACTTCCACCAAGGCGAGGCCAACATCCAGTGGTTCGACGGCGTGGCGTACGCGTATCAGGTGAGCGCGAACTCGTCGTTCGCCATCGGCGTGCGGCGGGTAATCGGCTATCCGCCGCAGCCCAACGGCGGCGGCAACTGCGAAGGCGCCTGTTCGAATCTCTCGATCGCCTACCACCTACGGCTGCTGCACGAGGAGCTGTACGTCGCCTACGGCAACCCCAACACGCTGATCACCGTGCCGCAGACGATCATCAAGGTCATCTTCTACGCGGGCGGCGAGAAGGGAACGTAGCGCCCGCGCTTCGCTGCGGTGGGTGGAACTACCGTAGCGACGAGAAGAAGCGACGCATTTCTCCGGGAGTGACGCCGCGGTGGGCTCGCAGCGCGCGAGTCATGTGCGCTTGATCGCTGTAGCCGAGGTCGAGGGCGATCTCGCACAGCGGGCGCGACGAGTCGCAAAGCATTTGCGCGGCCAGCGTATCGCGCACGCTGCGAATGTAGGCAGTTAACGACATGTTGTAGCGAGCGCGGAAGCAGCGCGCCAGCCGCACGGGCGAGACGTCGAGCAGCTCGGCAACGCGGCAGATAGAGCGCGCCTCTCGCGGCAACTCCCACACGAGGTGGATCGCGTCGGAGATCCATGCCGGTTCGCGCCGCCGCGGCGGGCTCGCGCCCAGACAGCGGCTCAGCACCATCAGGAGCTGGTGCTCGCGGTCGAGCTCGTCGGCGGCCGGATCGTCGAAGCTCTGGTGGATTTGCTGGGCGAGCGCGGCGGTCGCCGGGGCGGGCGGCGTGACGCACGATTCGAGCCGCTCCTCGAGAAGCGGCGAGCGAATCCGGATGACGACGTTGACGGCCCCCGCCTCGCCGAAGCGATCCTCATGGGGCTCGCCGGCGCGCTCGACCACCGCACAGCCGGGGGTGCAGAGCACGGGCTGTTGCCCCCACGATTCCCAGAAGCTTCCCGTGACGGGCAACACGATGCTCGTGTGCGGATGCACGTGGTCGCTCAACTGGACGTTGGGGGCATAGCGCACGCGAGCGATCGAGAACGACCCCGCGGTTTGGGCGCCGAGGTTCTCACCGTTGGTCGAGATGTCGAAAGAGTGCGAAATATTCAAGACGCGCGGCCTCAAATCGTCCTACGCTCGATATCAATGTTTGTTTCGCAACTGCCGCGGCTCGAGCCACCGTTCGCGCCGCCGGCCCGGGCCCGTTTCTTCCGCTTCGGGCCCTTCACGGTGGATGTAAGCGGGCGCTCGCTCCTGGTCGGCGATGGGGTCGTTGCCGTTCCCGAGCGGCTCTTCCGCTTACTGGTGATGATGCTCGATGCCGACGGCGGCATCGTGAGGCGCGAAGAGCTGGTCACGGTTTGGCCGGCGAATAGCGAACCTAGCAGTGCAAATCTCACGCAACACATGTTTCTGCTGCGTCGCATCCTCGATCGCGCCGGCGGGAGCGGTCCCTACGTACTCACCATTCCGGGCATCGGCTACCGCATTACGCGCCAGGTCGAGCGCAAGAACGCCTTGCAGATGAAAGAGGCCTGCGAGCGCTGCCATGCGCGGCTGTCACCAGCGGGGGAGGCGTTCATCTGCTCGTACGAGTGCACGTACTGCGTCACGTGCGCGGCGCTGCTCGCCTACGAATGCCCGAACTGCGGCGGCGAGTTGCGCGAGCGCCCGCGACGGCGTCTTAGTTGAGGGCGTAGAGCGTTCCGTCGGCGGCGGCGACGTAGAGCATGCCGCCAGCGATTGCCGGTGCGCCGACGATCGAGCCCAACGTATAGAGTCGCTGGATTCCCGTATTGATTCCCGCAAGCGTATCGTTGGGATAGAAGGTGTCGAGATTGAGGTTACCCTTCGCGTCGAGATGCGCCGCGCGGTGCTTGCGGGCGCCGTCGGTTTGGAACTTGGCCACGAAGTTGCCGGTCTGGGCGTCGACGGCGTAGAGCATGCCGTCGAAGCTTCCGTAGTACGCGACACCGCCGGCGATCGAGGGTGAGGAGTAGGCGAACGTCGCGTAGCCGTCGTGGAACTTCACGGCGCCGCTCTGCGCGTCGAGCGCGAAGAACACGTGTTCGTCGGAGGTGGTGAAGTAGACGGCGCCGTTATAGATGGCGGGCGAAGCGACGACCCAACTGCCGAACTCGTCGTGTTTCCAGCGCAGCGTACCGTCGCGAGCATCGAGCGCGTAGAGATGGCTGTCGCGGCAGCCGAAATAGACCATGCCGTTGGCCACCGCTGCCGAGCTTTGAATGCCGACCTGGTTGTAGATCCGTTGATCGTCGCCGGTGGTGAACTTCCAGCGCACGTTCCCAGTGGCCGCGTCGAGGGCGTAGAAGTTGCGATCCCAGCTGCCGATGTAAACCACGCCACCCGCAACGGCAGGCGTCGCGTGCACGACGTTGCCGGTGACGAACTTCCAACGCAGGGCGCCGCTTGCGGCGTCGAGCGCGTAGACGTTGTGATCGCCGCTGCCGACGTAGACGGTTTGGTTGGCGATCGTCGGCGACGAGATGAAGAGATCGAACGGATCGGCCATCATTTCGTGCGCCGGCTTGATCCCGTGGATGCCGGGCGCTTGAAAGCGGTGCTCGCCCTCGGTCGCGAAGCGCCAGCGCAGCACGCCGGTCTGCGTGTCAACGGCGTAGACGCCGCCGTCTTCGCTCGCGAAGTACACGACGCCGTTCGCAACGGCGGGCGATGACGTGACGGGGCCGCTCGTGGAGTAATACCACAGCCGCATGCCGTCGCTCGCGCGCAGAGCGTAGAGATTGCCGTCGTTACTGCCAACGTAGACGACCCCGGCCGCGACGGCCGGCGACGAGATCAGGGGGCCGTTGGCGTGAAAGCGCCACTGCACGGAATGCAGGGTCGGCGCGTTCGAATCGAAGACCCCGACATGCGCGGCATCAGCGCGAAACATGGTGGCGCCGGGCGCGTCGGCGCCGCTTGCGGCAGTAGTCAGGAAAAGCGCGGCAAGGGCGAGAGCGAACGTTCTAACGCGCGAAAAGCGTGCCTCGGGGGTCATAGCTATATGGTAGCACGGCTTCGCGGGATGAAGGCGCTCAAGAAAAATCAATGGGGCACGTTGGCTGGCGACAGCTTCTGGCTCTTCGGCTTTAAAGTGGGTTTCGGGGTCGCAGGCGCTGGCACATTGATCCAACCTTCGTTGTAGGTTTTGAATTCAAGAACGCTCTGGAGGTCAGTAACAACTTGTTCATCGCCTTTAGGACTGTAGTTTTTTGGTGCCCGCACGCGCCAGATCTCCCTCCAACCACCTGAAGCGTGGAAGAAACCGGCAACCTCGTAGCCGTCGGCGGAGAGTGGGAAGGCGAGAAGACAGACGAGGCCATGACAAGCGAGTATTTTTCCGTTCGAGACGAGCGCCGAGGGCACAGTTTCCTTATTCTTCGTCGTGACGGAACCGATATTATACGTGATTTGAGGCGCAGCGAGGATTGCGTCAGTACTGCAAGGCGCCGGGCGCGGACTTGGTGACGCTCCAAGAATGGAAGGCCAGCCAGGGAGGCCCTCGTATCTTGCGCGGAACGCATACGCGCCTTGCTGAGTCACATAGGGCTGCGCAATTATTTGAATGTAAGTTGTGGGCTGCGTGCTTTGCACGGAGTCTCGAGCGGCCACAACCTGGGCGCATTGCGCCGCTTGCATACACCTGTCGTAGCCAGTAAAGCAGTTATTCTCCCGATAGCACGTCGTCGCTTGGCTAAAGTACAGTTGTAAGTACGCTGGGTCGAGCCCGCTGTCATCGTAGAACTGAGGCACTTGACTGAGCGAGGCCTGAGTAAGGGCTCTAAAGACGTTCGCCGCGCTGTAGTCGCTCTGGGCCGTACCAGGTGTTACCGCAAAACCATGAGGAACATACTTGATTGAGGAAACGCACATCTGCCCTGGGTTGTTGGGGTAGTCTTCGACGAAGCTAACGGTGAGGTCGTAGTTTTTACCCGTCAACTCTATCGCCGTCGCGCATTTCGAATTCGGCCGGGGATCGTGCGCGGTAAGCCAGTCTTGCTGCGTCCCTAGCACGCATTCACCAGGATCGAGTTTGACGTTGATCTTCGGCTGATCCCTCAGACTATCCAACCGTGCTTTCGCGTCATTCAACGTTTCGCCGATCCATAGCGAGTCGATCGAATAGATGCCGCCGTGAACCGCAAGGAAGGGCTGAGGGTTACTCGCGCTTGTTATCGCAGCTGCGCTCGCAATGGTGAGCGCTAAGGATCCGCTCAGGAGCGTAAAACATCGCAGAAGCATCCTTGTCGAATTCCGAATCTAGAAGGTCAACTTGTAGACAATCCCGCCGCCATACAAGCCTCCGCCCGCAGTGGTCCCGTAATATGCTTTGCCCAAGTGAATCAGGGCGCCGGCGGGATGATTACCATCAGTGCCGTTTCCGAAGGAATGCAGTAACACCTCATCCCCCCCGGGCGTCACGCTAAAGACGGTCCCGCCCCCGTAGAGGCCCGCCGTGTACGTTGTTCCGTAAAGCTTTCCACGCGACGCGACTAGAGGCGCAACCGGGTCTTCGCCGTCGGTCGTCCCTCCAGCAAATGGATGAACGACGTTCTCTTCGCTACCGCTGCTGAATGCAAAGACCGTACCGTCTCCGTTTCCCGCGGAACAGGCCTCGCCGCCCTGAGAAGCTGTGCCGTAAAGCGTACCGTTCATCTCCGTTAGACCCGCAAGCGGCGCCGCTCCGTCGAGGCAGTCGAACGCGAGCAGCACGCGCTCAGATCCACTCGTAGTAATACGGAAAATGGCACCGTGAGACTCGCTTTTTGGTCCACCTCCAGCGCTAGTGGTTCCGTAAAGCACGTCCTTTATCGCAGTCAGGCCGCCATCGGGGAAAGCACCGTCGTTGCCAGATCCGAAGTTGTGCAGGATTTGCTCGGGGGGGTGTTTGTTCAGGTCAATGCTGAAAACCGTCCCTTCAGCGTACTTCCCTCCACTGCGCGTCGTCCCATAAAGCTTACCGTTCAGCGCGATTAAGTTCGCTACGGGATTCGCACCGTCGGCGCCTGATCCAAAGCTGTAGATTGGTTTCTCGGCACCGCCGGTAGAGATTTCGAACACTGTACCCATCCGATACTTACCGCCGTCTTCGGTCGTACCGTACAGGTGAGTATTCAACGCCGTCAGGCTCGAGACAGGTTCGGAGCCGTCGGGTGGCTTAGCGAAGCTATGCAATGTATGCTCTTCGCCGGTAGTACGAATTTCGAAGACGGTTCCATTACCGCCGACGCCGCCGTATTGTGTGGTTCCGTAGAGTTTGTGCTCGTAGTAGATAAGCGAACCTTGGGGAGCGTATCCGTCCTTACCGCGGCCGAAGTTATGGAGGGGGCGGATCGTCGCGTCGCCGTGGACGCTCTTAGCGAGGCGCAACTGCGCCGATGCTGAGGTCGGAGGCCCCAAGGGCAACGAGCAACCCGCCAAGGCAACGATCACGGACGCAGAGCAAAGATGATACGTGGCTCGCAGGACCGATTTGTTCACGTGCGCACCTCCCGGGCACCGCCGACGATAAGCGTGCCCCGAAACAGGGTACGCCTCGCTTGCCTTGCATTTTCACCCGACCGACGCGACTAACCTTTCGCCTAACCGCCCTCCCAAGGTCGTTGAACCCGGTGTTAGCTTGCCTACCATATAGGCAAGCTAGGCTCGGCGGGTTGACAAATGGGTCGGTCTTGTGGAAGAAATTGGCAAGGTGCCGGTCGTTTGCCTTGGCTCCGCTCGGTATTTTAGTCTTCCATGAACAGGAGGTCGATGGATGCGCCGCACCTTGGCTAGGGTAACCTTTGTGGCACTGGGCACGCTGGCCGTGCAACTTTGCTTGGCTCCGAACATCGCATGGTCGCAGGCTACGGGATCGACTTCGCCGGCCCCGAGCGCCGCCGGTGCCGGACCTGCGGCGGCCTCTGAAGCCCAATTCCCTTCGCCCTCGGGGCACCCGCCCTGCTCTCCGGCGATCGCGACGTCATCTTTCTCCTTGGGAGCGGCGACCCGGCGACGGTGGGCAGGCTGCTCGCGTCGATGGCAGTCCGCTTGAATCGATATCGCCTTGTTAACGATGCCCAGGTGGTGCCGGAGCCCGGCTGGGCACTGAACGATTTCGTAGCGAGTTGCAAGACGCGACCCAACAATCGCCGGTGCAATTCTCACCGATCGTTATGGCCTCTGGGTCAACGCAAACCGAATACTACTTCTACCGGCACCTCGACTATCAGCTTTACGGCGGAGCATTGTGGGTTGCGTGCGCTGCACCAAAGCCAAAGAACCCTTCAACCCCGACGGAACAGGCCGATACGACGGCGTATGTCGCTCCGTGCGTTCGGAACGCCGTTCGGCACCTGGCAGCGGCGACGGTTTCTCAGGCTACACTAAAGGCATGCGTTCTCTCGACGCCTGCTCCGCCTGAGTCCGGAAGCCCGCAGATCGGCTGGGTGTCTCCCGTGGAGTATTCTCACAGCCCTCATACGATCGTCGAACCGCTAGCCTGGATAAATACGCTGCTCGTTGGCTTCACGACCTATGAGACTTTTCGGCCATCAATCACTACAACGAATTCGGCGATTACAGTCTATCCGTCGAGTTCTCCCATCCCCCGAAACGGAGAACTGGGTTCGGTAACTACGGGAAATTCGAACACGAGCAATCCAGCGTCGAGTTTCTCGACGCTCCTCGGCGCACTCTACGCGCAAAACTTCAGCTATTCGAACAACGCCGCATCCCTGCCTATTGCGGACCAACAGAGCATTGACGCGGCAAACGGCGTCATTTCAAACATTGTCGCCGATATGAACTGTCATTTACAGGCATCCCCAGGCCCGACGTCTGCGCCCGTCAAGTCCTTCCCGTCTTACAGTTTCGGTAACGTTTCATACCCCCGACACAACGCCAACGGACACACGGCACCCTTCTGCGCACCGTAGGGGAAAAACATTGATGCACACGACACGAGATCACTCCGCCTTCGGACAAGCTGCTCCGCAGTTCGCCTGGTGCGGTCTGTTGGCCCTCGCGGTGACTAGTTGCGGCGGAGGCGGGGGCACCTCCGCGCCTCAATCAAAGTTCTGCTCAACGGGAACGGAACTCGTCTTATTCTATCCGGTTCCCGGCACGAGGGTTCCGCCCACGACGAAAGCTATCTTCGTCGCCTCAAACTACCCGATATTCAACGAGAAAAGCCTAGCGGCTCGGCCCGCCAACTACAAGAGCGGTCCGCTCTATGCCTATCTTCTCTCTGGGCCAGTTGCAGAGCCGACCCCGACGCCAACACCGACCCCGATCCCTACGCCACCAAGTGCAACTCCGACGCCCTCGGCAAAGCCGACCTCAACGCCATCACCGTTCCCGACACCACCCTTCAGTAACGCCGTCTATTATGTCGCGCACGGGTTCCACCTCAAACCCCACGAAACGTACAGCGTAGAGGTTTCGAGCCAGGACGGCAGTTGCGTGAACGCGCCGATACAAGGCGCCGTCTTCTATACGCAACGTTTTTAGCAATGATTGCGAAACGAAAGTACCTCTTCATCGGCGTACTGGCCCTCGCGTCGAGCATCTCAACGGTACCGCGGCTCGTTGTTGCCCAATCCAGTTACTATACTTGGAACATCGCAGGGTTTTACACCTACCCCTATCAGGAGTTCCTAGGGAGCGCTCAATATCCGCTTGAGATTTCCAGCGTATCGGTCACGATACCCACCGAGGAAGACGTGGCACGACGCAAGGGGTGCCGTATCTATCTGAACTTGGCCGACGAGACGACAACGCTGTCGATAACGCAAAAGAACTTCGATGTAAATCCTGAGACGAAATGGCGAACGGACGATGGCTGCGTTCTCGCCGCCATAGGCGAACCAGATCTTAACGCGAAGGTAGCCCTCGTCACCGACGATAGCGCTACCCACGGAGCGCCTCGCGATGCTACGACGAATGCATCCGTTTTCCCCGACTTTAGTTCACTTTTCTGCCAAAAAATCGCGGTGTCGGACGAAGGAGTTTACACGCAGATGCTCTTTCCAACCCCCACCCCAACGCCCAGCCCCACTCCAAACCCCGACGATCCAAACGCAAACAAAGGTTCGGGCGATTTCGGCGACGTGGCGCTCGGTGACTATAGACAGTCTCTCACGATAACGTTGCCCGCCACGACGAGCATCAGGACAGTAACCTACCCCGGCGGCCCCGACTGTAAGTCGCTTGTAGTTTTCCGACCCTGGAACAAGTAGCGCGCTACTTGGTTCCGCCTCGCCGCTTGCCGGCCTTCTGAACAACATCGGCATCGAGAGCGTCGAGGTTTTCGAGCACGCAGGATGCGAGCGGGAGCGCTAGGGAGTCGGGTGCGAACTCACGATTCGGAATAGCGATGACCGCGAGTCCGGTGGCGTATGCGGAACGGATCCCATTGGCCGGAGTCTTCGACCGCGACGGTTTGGGCGACATCGGCACGCAGCAGTTCTAGCGCGCGTAGGTAAACGTCAGGCGCTGGTTTTTCCCCGAGGGACCTCGTCTGCCGAGACGACGGCGCCAAAGTACTTGCGCCACCCCGTTGTAGCGAGGACGCTCTCCGCCACCGGTAACGAAGCCGAGGTTGCCAGGCCGAGTTTAAAGGAGCGTGATAGCCGCTCGAGTGCCTCGTTGGCGCCGGGCAACGCCGGAACATGCTGCAGCGCCGCGACGACGTCGGCAACGACCTCTCGCGCGATCGTCTCAGGCGGTAGCTCTACGCCGAGATCGCCGTGGATATAGCGCGCCCACTCGTCTGTGCGCAAACCGATCATCGCGGCTTGCGCGCCGTCGTGCCAGCGTCCGCCGTGCTTCTCGACGTACTCTCGGCGCACGTCGCGCCAGATCTGTTCGCTCTCGATTAACGTTCCGTCGAGATCGAAGATGATGCAGTCAATCATTTCGTCCCCCGACTGCGCTCGGGATGACAAAGGGTGCTTACGATGGCATGAGTTTCATTGCGAAGTAGGTCCATTGGAGGGCGAAGGTTTTGGCGGCTTCTTGCAGGTTGGCGCCGGCGCCGTGGCCGCCTTCGATGACTTCGTAGAAGAGATAGGACACCTTCATCGCGGAGAGTTTGGCGGCGAACTTGCGCGCGGCTTCAGGGCCGACGCGGTCGTCTTTCGTCGTCTCCAGATGAATGGCTCCGGATAGGCCACGCCCGCTCGCAGGTTCTGGTAGGGCGAGATCGAGCGCAAGAAGGCGCGTTGCTCTGGCACCGACACACTGCCGTACTCGTCCACCCACGACGCGCCCGCTTCGATCTGCTCGTAGCGCATCATGTCGAGCAGCGGCACGCCGATCGACACCGCGTTGTACATCTCGGGATGCTGCGTGAACTCTACGCCCATCAGCAGACCGCCGTTCGATCCGCCCTCGATGCCGAGGTGGCGTGGATCGGTGATCTTGCTGTTTACGAGATCCTGCGCGACCGCATAGAAGTCGTCGTAGATGCGCTGGCGGTGGACCGTAAGGCCGGCGTCGTGCCAATCCGGACCGAACTCGCCGCCGCCGCGGATGTTGGCCAGCACGTACACGCCGCCGTGCTCGAGCCACGATTTCCCGGTGATCGCGGAATAGCCGGGCGTTTCGGCCACCTGGAAGCCGCCGTACGCGTAGAGCACCGTCGGATTGCTTCCGTCGAGCTGCATATTCTTGGGATGCACGACGTAGTACGGAACCTGCGTACCGTCTTTCGACGTCGCTTCGTGCTGGTCGACGACGTCGTTCGAGGCGTCGAATTCCGCAGGCAGGCGCTTAGACCCAGCCATGCTGCCAGTCGACGCGCTGCCGTAGATAGAACGACGTCGGCGTGAGGAAGCTCGTGACCGTGAAGGAACACGTCGTCGTTCTCGAGGTTCGCGTCGGCGACGCCGGTCGATCGAGTTGTCGGGAAGGTCGAACTGCCGGCGCGACCACGTGCCGTCGGCGCGCGGCGTGAAGATCAGCTCGCGGCCGTTGACGTTGTTGAAGATCGAAACGATCGCCGTGTTTTTCGTGGTGCGAAACCCGCTGTCGTTGCCGCGGCGATGGCGATCGCTTCGCGCGGGCCCGGCGCGTAGACGAGCGTCGCGCTCAAGTGCGCGGGCATCGGCGAGCGCGTCTTCAGCGGGACCGCAATCAGCGAGCCGCTTGGAAACGATTTCCCGCCGGCGCTCCACGCCTGCGTCAGCGCGAAGATCAGCTGTCCGCCGACCATGCCGGCGGCGCAGATTTTCGGCGGCAATGCCAGCCGGCGCAAGCCGCTGCGGCGTCTGGATGAAGAGCTGCTGCGTGAAGAAGGTCGGCGCGCGCGAACGATTACATCGCGCTGTTGCCTGCGCCATCGTGAATTTCACCGGGGCGCTGGATGAGCTGGTCGGTCTTTGCCCCGCGGAAGATTTCGGTTGCCGTCGCTGAGCGGCTGGCCGCGGCTGCAGCCGCTTGACGACATAAGGATATCCGGAGGCGGTGAGCTTGGCCCGGCTCCCATTCGCGCGAGACGAGCAGCGTGTCGGGGCCGTCCCACGCGACGGATTGCTTGCCGCGCGGCAAATCGAAGCCGCCGGGAACGAAGCGTCCGGCGTCGAGATCGAACTCGCGCAGCGTAACCGCGTCCTCGCCGCCATCGGAGAGCGCGAGCATGCAGTACCGCTCGGCCGGCTCCTCGCACTGCGCGCCCTTCCACACCCAGTTCGCCTTCTCGGATGTCGCGAGCGCATCGAGATCGAGCACGGTCGTCCAGTTCGGCGAGGCGGTGCGGTAGCTCGCGATCGTCGTGCGGCGCCAGATGCCGCGCACGTGCGTCTGGTCTTGCCAGAAATTGTAGACCGCGCCGTGCAGGTAGTTGGGATATGGAATGCGCTGCGAGTTGTTTACGACCGACAGCGCGTCGTTAAAGAGCCCCTGGTAGTGCGAATCATTCTGCAGCACCGCGAGCGTCTTGCGCGTTCTCCTCGTTCACCCACGCCAGCGCGCTGGGCCGCGTCCTTCTGTTCGAGCCAAAGGTACGGATCGTCGTCGCCGGTGATGCCGGGGATCGCCTGCGCGACCGTGGTCTGTGGGCCGTCGGCCGCTCTGACCTCTCCGAGGAAGAGCACCGTAGTTGCGAGCGCGACCGCGCCCAACACGAGCGAAAGCTGGATTTTCTTCATCGCCCGCGCTCTTCGCGGCCGGGGTCAGGATGCCATTGCGATGATTGCTTGGATGACGTGCTTTGTTTCTTCGGGATCGCGTACTTGGATCGTGTCGGTACCGGCCTCGACGGCGGCGTAGTCGTTGCCTCCCGGGAAGATTGCGTCGCCGATGAAGAGCATCTGCGCGATCGGAATGCCGAGCACGTCGCGCAGTTTGCGGATGCCGTAGGCCTTATCGATGCCCGGCTTGGTGACGTCGATCGAGGTCGAGCCGCCCAGCCGAACGGAGAATTCGGGATCGTCGTATCGAGAACTGCTTTGATCTGCTTGCGCTTGGAGAAGTCGGGATCCCACTTCTCCTTCTCTGCAAGCGGAGCTTGTTGGCCAAGCGCGGAGTAAGTAATCTGCGTGCCGCGGCCTTCGATGCGCTCGCCCCACGTTTGTGCGGGTTGAAAGCCGGTCTGCGCGACCGCGCTCGCCAGGGCGTTCTCGATCTTCCTCTTCTGGTCGGGCGAGAGGTCTTCGGAGTAGAGCTTGCGCCAGCCGGCGCCGCCGTCGTCGACGAAAAACTTCGTGCCCGACGTCGGCAGCAACGAGAGATTCGCGAGGTCGGCGCTGGACGGCAGCCGCCCGAGCACCTGCGCCTCGAACTGCGGATAATCGCCGCCGGAGATGATCGCCACTTTCACGACGGCCATCAGGCGGCCGAGTAGTGACGCCATCTCGTCGTCAAGCGCGCTCTTGCTCAGCGCGAGCGTGCCGTCGAGATCGAAGACGATCAGCCGCTTCACGCGCGCTCCAGTTCTTCAACGTCGGAGTCAGAGAGTTTTAGCAGCGCGGCGCCGAGGTTCTCTTTGAGGTGCGAAACCTTCGAGGTGCCCGGAATCGGCAGCATCACCGGCGACTTCCTGAGCAACCACGCGAGCGCGACCTGCGCGGGCATGGCGTCCATGCGATGCGCGATTCGTTGCAGCGCGCCCTCGGGCGTGGCGAGATCGCCGGTCGCCAGCGGGAACCACGGAATGAATGCAATGTCTTCTCGAGTGCAGTATTCGACGACCGCTTCGGACTCACGGTCGGCGAGATTGTAGAGGTTCTGCACCGAGACGATCGTGGCCATTTCACGCGCCGCTTCGATCTCATCGACGTCAACGTTGGAGAGACCGATGTGATGGATCTTACCCTCGCGCTGCAACTCGACCAGCGTTCCAATCTGGTCGCGTAGGGGAACCTTTGGATCGATGCGGTGCAGTTGCAAGAGGTCGATACGCTCCAGGCGCAGCCGGCGCAGACTCCCCTCGACGGCCTCGCGCAAATGCTGCGGGCGCCCGTCGGGCTCCCATTTTCCGGGACCGGGCCGCACGAGGCCGGCCTTGGTTGCGATCACGAGGCCGTCGGGATAAGGATGCAGCGCCTCGGCGATCAGCTCTTCGGAGACGTGCGGTCCGTAGGAGTCGGCGGTGTCGACGATCGTGACGCCGAGGTCGACCGCGGCGCGCAGCACGGCGAGCGCCTCGACGTGATCCTCGGGCTCGCCCCACACGCCTTTTCCGGTGATGCGCATCGCGCCGAAGCCGAGCCGATGGACCGGCAGATCGCCGCCGAGGCGGAAGGTTCCACTCGCGGCCGCCGGGCGAGATTCGGACCGCGTGGAAGCTGATGACGTACTCATGCATCCGCTAATGGCGTCGAAGGTCGTTTTGGTTTCGTGCCGCGGGCTCGCCTGGTTGGCCACGCCGTGAGCGCGCTGCTCGTCGTCTTCATCGCGATCATCGTGCTCGTGACGCTGGCGAACCGCATCAACGTCGCCTATCCGATCGTGCTGGTGCTCGGCGGCATGGCGATCGGATTCATCCCCGGCGTGCCGACGTTTCCGCTTCCGCCCGAGCTGGTGCTCGTCGTCTTTCTGCCGCCGCTGCTCTATTGGGAGAGCGTGACGGCACCGACTAGCGAGTTCCGTGCCGGCGCGATTTGGATCTTCCAGATGGCCTTCGGGCTGGTGATCGTCACGACGGTCGCCGTGGCGGCGGTCGCACACGCAATCGTTCCCGGAATGGGCTGGGGCATCGCGTTCGTGCTCGGTGCGATCGTCGCATCGACCGACGAAGTGGCGTTCGCGCCGATCGCCGATCGGCTCGACGTGCCACGCCACATCATCGGCACGATCGAGGGCGAGAGCCTCGTCAACGATGCGACGTCGCTTATCCTCTACGGCATCGGCATCGCGGCGGTGGTCGGCGCGTCGTTCTCGCTGACGCACGCGATGGGCGCGCTCGTGCTAACCATCGTGGAATCGGTGCTGATCGGCACGGCGGCGGCGGCACTGGCGTGGGTCGCATGGCGCACTCTCAAAGACGATACGCTGCAAGCGACGATCTCGGTGGTCGTGCCGTTCATCGCGTACTTGCCCGCCTACTACATCGGCGCTTCGGGCGTGCTCGCGACGGTAACGGCCGGCCTCATGGTGAGCCGCTTCACACCGATCGTGATGCAGCCGCGAGCGCGCGAATTGCTGACGGGATTCTGGGTGACCGTCGTCTTTCTGCTCAACGCGTTCATCTTCACCGAAGTCGGCATCCGCTTCCATCAGATCGTCACGGCGCTGCACGAGTATTCGCCGCTGTCGCTGATCTGGTGGGGCCTGGCGATCGCCGCGGTCTGCGTGGTCGTGCGGTTGGTGTGGACGTTCGCCCAGGGATTGCTGCCGATAACCAACGAGCCCGAGCACGAGGGCGGCAAGGCCGACTGGTCGCACGTTGCGCTGCTGGCGTGGACCGGAATGCGCGGCGGCGTTTCGCTCGCCGCGGCGCTGGCGATTCCGCTCGAGGCTGCGGGCCGCCCGTTTCCCCATCGCGACCTGCTGATCTTCATCACGTTCGTCGTGCTGCTGGTGACGCTCGTCGGCCAGGGCGGAACGCTGTCGTGGCTGATTCGCCTGCTCAAAATCAAAGACGACGGCGCCGCGGTTCGCGAGGAGCGGCTCGCGCTGATGGCCACGGCGCACGCGGGACTGCACCGCCTCGAAGGCCTCGAGCGCGAGGGTACCTATCCCAACGGCGTCTTAGAACTCCATCGCCGGCGACTCGAGGCACGGGTCGGAGAGTTTACGGCGACGGGCGGCACCACGCAAGCGGCGCGCACCACGACGCTCTACCGTCGCGCGCAGCGAGAGCTCATCGCGGCGCAGCGCGCGAAGCTCATCGAGCTGCGCGCAAAAGGGAAGATCGACAACACGGTGTTGCGGCGCCTGCAGCGTGCACTCGACCTGGAATCGGTGGAGATCGAAGTGCTCGACGCGACGGGCCAAGCCGACGTCGAAGAGTGACCCGCCCCAGCTACTTTTCGTCGGTTTTTGAGGCGATTAGCGGCTCGAAACGGCGGTCGGGTACGAGCCACATCGCCGCGACGATCACGAAGATCGTCTCGGAAACGTACGGATAGAACGGCGCGAAGCAGAGCGCGACCAAGTAGAGCACGAGCGACGCCCGGCCTTTGGAGTCGGTCTTGATCGCCGCTGCAAAGGCTCCGTTCGCGGCGTTGAGGCTGACCAGCGTGCGCTGAAGGATCATGTACGCGATCGCGTCGAGCAAAAGCACGACGCCGTAGAGCGTGGTGGGGCCCGGTGCGCTCGGATTTCTGCCGAGCCACGCGGTGGTGAACGGCACGAGCGAGAGCCAGAAGAGTAGGTGGAGGTTGGCCCACATCGCGCGACCGTCGATGCCGCGCGTGGCGCGTAGCATGTGGTGGTGATTGTTCCAATAGATGCCGACGAACGTGAAGCTAAGCGCGTATGCGGCGAAGGTTGGCGCAAGCTGCACGAGCGCGCCGATATCCGTTGACGTTGGGGGACGCAACTCGAGCACCATGATCGTGATGATCACGGCGATCACTCCGTCGCTGAACGCCTCGAGGCGATCGCTCTCGGTAAAGAAGCGCGGAAAAGGCATGGACGAGCCATTTCGGCGGTGCTAACGGCCCTCCCGGCTTGGGGAAAATAGCGACACTGTCGAACAGACGGCACGATTCGACGGCGGGCTCGAACGATTACCAGGAGATCGTAATTTTGCCGTTGCCTGGCGTTGCACCGCCGGCGAAATCTTTGACGCGCGTCGCGCCTTTCTCGACGTACGACGAACCGCCGCCGCCGCCGCCGCCGCCCTCGCCGCTGGTGGCAAGCGAACCAGCACCGCCGCCACCGCCGCCGTAGTAGCCGCCACCGCCACCGCCGCCACCGCCGCCGTCGTAGGGTTGATAGCCTCCGCCGGTGCCCCCGTGGCCGCGTTTGCCGCCGTAGCCGGGACTCCCCGGAGAGTAACCGCTGCCGCGCGTGCCGCCGCCCCCGCCGGTGCCGCCGGCACTCTGCGTGCCGCCGGTGCCGCCGTCACCTTCGGCCGAGCCCGGATTCCCGCTGCCGCCGGTGCCCCCGATGAGGCCGCCGCCGGTACCCCCAAACCCACCACCATAAAACGTTTGCGTAACGCCGCCGCCTCCGCCGCCGGAAGCCACGAGAACGCGGTCTTTCAAAGCGGTTCCGCCTTCGCGTATGTCGGATGCACCGCCGCCGCCGTCGCCGCCAATCAGGTGGTGCAATAGCACTCCGCCGCCGTCGCCACCGCCGTTGAAACCGCCCTTTCCGCCGTAGCCATAGCTCGCTGCCGCGCCTTCACCGCCGACGTAGATCGCGAGCTTTTCGCCGGAAGTGACGGCGATGGTCGCCTTGAGCAAACCACCGGGACCGCCTCGATCGTACTGGGTGCCGCTGGGGCCGCTCGCGCCGCCGGCCTCGACACGGATCTCCGTGACGCCGGAGGGCACCTCGAATGACTGCGCCTTGCCGGTGTAGGTGAAGGTTTTGCTCGATCTGGCGAGGGCTTGGGGCGGTGATGCCGGCATCGCCGGCGGATTCAGGCTCCCGGTGCAACCGGCGAACATCGCGGCTATTGCGCAGGCGCTCGCGGTACGCCGGATGAGGGCGAGAGACTTCATGGCATCGCTCCTTTGTCAGCCCGTCGGGTTACTGGGTGTCCGGGGGTGTTCCCGAGGGCTTTTGGCGCAGGAAAAACTTCAGCGAGTACTTCGAGGGAATCACTTTGAACTTGCGCGGCGCCATGTTGAAGTCGAACGCATTGCCGAGACTCGTGGAGTGCTCGTCGTTCTTGCCGAGCGTGCCGAGATTCCAGTTGTCCTCGATGAAGTGCAGGATGCTGCCGAATTCATAAACCGTGTGCTCGACGTGCGGTTTGACGTACGGCGAAACGATCAACAGAGGAACGCGGAACCCGGGACCGCCTTCCCAGGTGCGCGGCTCCGGCGGCGGGACGTGGTCGTAGAGCCCGCCCCAATCGTCCCACAAGACGATGACGGCGGTGGAGTTCCAATAGGAGCTTTGCCCGACGGCATTGACGATCGACGCTACCCACGACGGGCCGGTATCGCTGCCGTCGCCAGGGTGATCGGAGTTGACGCCGTCGGGCGTGATCCACGAAACGGCCGGCAGCTGATTCTTGGCGAGGTCGTGAAAGAAGACGAGATTGTTCTGCGTGACGTTCGTCTTCCACTCGGAGCTATAGCGCACGGCCTTGATCGCATCGAAAGCGCTCCAGATTCCCGCCGTATTGCCGCGCTGCGGATCCTTCGCTTCGTACTTGTACACTTTCTCGGCGTAGAACTTCCACGAGACCGACTTCGCGTCGAGAAGATCGCGCATGCTGGTGTAGGTGAAGCATGGGAACGGACCGGCGAGCGGATACACCTTTCCGCCGCGTTTGATGATCGCGGTGACCTCGCGATGCGGTCCCGACGGATTGCCGTCGCAGCCCCACGGGAACCACGAGGGGTTGTCGATGAGCGCCTCGCTGGAGTCGAGATCGGTACCGCCGGCGATCAGCTCTTGGTGCGCCGTGAAGCTTCCGCTGCCCTGATCCTGGAACGTACGATCGGAGAGCACGTACTGTTTGGCCATGTCCCAATACGGCGCGATGTCGTTGGGATTGACGTATTGATACGGATACGTACAGGCGGGTCCGCTGCTGCCGTTGGCTCCGAGGCCCTCGCGATCGAAACCATCCATTTGCTTCTTATCCCAATCGGTCTGGAAGCCGCGATAGATATGGTTGAGGTCGATAGGATTGCGGTAGCCATACGATTTCGGAAAACCGTTTCCGAGCAGGTCGACCTCGGTAAGCGGCACGGTAGTCGCCTGGGTGAGCGGATAGACGCAGTCGTCGGACTTGGGAACGGCTTCGGCTTTTCCGGTGGTCGTGCCGTCGGCATTTGGGAACGTCGAAAAGAAGTTGTCGAAGCTGCGATTCTCCTGGATCACGATGACCACGTGCTGGATCTTCGCGCTCGACGTTCCTTTTTGAATCGTCTGCGGCGCGAACGGCAACGCACCGCCGCCGCCGGAACGTCCGCAGGCCGCGGCGCCGACGGCCAGCGCGAGAATCAGAAAGACGAGTCGAAGACGCATAGCCGTATCTCGCTTGGTCACGCCGAGTTCTTTTCCTTGCAGTGGACGGTGACTTAGGCTATCTATCTCGTGATTCGTACTACCGCTTCGGCGCCGGACTTATCGTCAAGCCGCCGGGGCTGTCGAGGCTGTCGCTGATCGTCTGGATCGGACTGCCGCCGGCAGGATAGTGCCAAATCGTGACAGTCGAGCTGCGCGGCTGCGGACCGACGATCTTCGCGCCGTCGATCCAGTACTGCACGACGGCGGCGTTGCCGTCGAGCGTCGTCGATCCGACGACCTGCCCCTTGTCGCCCGAGACGGTGAAACGATAGATCACCGCAGGATTGAGAGCGGAGTCTCCGACGGTCATGTCGCTGCCGTCCGACTGCACGCCGCCGGGAATGTTGATCTTCTGATCGAGCTGGATCTTGACGAGCTTCTTTCCACCCGCCGGAAGCTCGGCGAGGAAAGAGTACCCTTTGACCGTCGTACCGTCGACGAACAGATTTCCCGATGCGTCGTAGCCGCAGAAGTACATATAGGCAAAGCGCCAATCGGAGTAGAGCGTGGGAGTGCCCCAGCTTCCTGCGCCGCCATAACGATAGATGGCGACGCTCCCCGGCTTATTTCCGCTCGCGTACGAGTTGTTGACCGCGAGCGCGCCCGTCTTGGGGTTGACCGCACAACTCGAAGGATGCTCGCCCGGATCGGCTATCGTGGCAATCGGACGCGGGCTGCCGTGCGGATACTCGACGATGTCGGAAGCGTTAAAGTTCGCGATGAATACGTTGCCGCTGCGGTCAACGCACTCGCCGTACGGCTGCGTGAAGCCGGTGAGCACCCCGGCGAGCGCTCCGCCGGGATACGTGTAGATCGTCACCGCGCCGCTAATCCAGTTGGACACGTAGAGCAGGTCGTGGCTCTTGGCGTCGGGACGCATCCAACTCATTCCTCGGGCAGCGCGCGCGGCGCTTGCGCCTGCGGCGGCTGGAATAGCGGTTGACGACGGCGAGCCGCTGCAAGCGACGAGCGCAGCAACTGCGGCGCAAAGGCTGATCTTTGTGGATAGGGACACGATGTCTGCCCCCTTTCGGCTTGGGCTCCAAGCCAACGTGTTCGGACCCACCGGTATGCTACGCAAGCGCGGCGGAGGCCTCTAATTTCAGAGTTTCTTCATTCAGAATTTCTTCACGTCACGCGGCTAGGCTCGTAGCGACCCACTACATGATAAGAATTTCGCTGAAGGAGCTTTGATGTACCAACAACCATTGGGACTCACCCGAGTCACCATCCTAATGGCTGCGCTCGCCTTGGTTACAAGCGGATGCGGCGGCGCTGGTTATTCGCCGGCGTCGTCTTCCAACGTTGCACCCGCACTCGCACGCACCGGCGCCTCCGGCGCCGAGCTTTCACCCGACGTCTCGTTGCTCAAGCAACTCAAGAAGCAAGTCGTCATCGGTTCCCTGGTAGATCCGAAGAACGGCGCAGGAAACCCGTATGGCTTGGCCGTCGCACCGCAAACGGCCGGCGCGTTCACCAAGGGCGACCTCGTCGTCTGTAATTTCAACGGCAAATCGAATAAGCAGGGCACGGGCGTGTCGATCGTCGCGCTGCATCCGGCGCCGGGCTCGAGTCCGACGCACGTTTCCTCCGACAAATCGTTATTGGGCTGCGACGCGCTCGCGCTCGACGGCGGTGACACCATCTGGGCGGCCTCGATGGTCGCCAACGATAACCCCGTGCTCGACGCAACCGGCAAACTCATCGAGAACCTCTCCGGCAAGCCGTTCAGCCAGCCGTGGGGACAGATCTACGCCTCTCCCAAAACGGCGGCGCCGGCGTTCTATGAGAGCAATGCCGGAACCGGCAGCATCGTGCGCATCAACTTGGGTTCGAAATTCACCTACGACACGATCGCGACTGGGTTCCCCGTGAACCACGGCAAGCCGGGAACGGCACTCGCACCCTCGGGCCTCGCCTACGACGCCTCGATCGACACGCTCTACTTCGTCGACGGCATGAACAACACGCTCGTCGCGTTCAAGAACGTATCGTCGATTCCAGCTGGCGGCATCAAGGTCTCCGGCGACGGCATGAAGTTCGGCGGAAAATCCGCGGGCGACGCGCGCATCGTCTTCTCCGGTTCCCCGCTCAACGGTCCGATCAGCACCGCGCTGCTGCCCAACGGCAACATCGTCCTCGGCAACACGCTCGATCCCGACGGCAAGAACCTGATGATCGAGATCTCGGCTTCCGGCCAGGTGCTCGATACCCGCAATGTCGACACGGGAGCCGCCGGGTCGCTCTTCGGCATGGTCGCTACCGGCACGAGCAACTCGAACACGAAGATCTACTTCAACGACGACAACGACAACAATCTACAGGTACTACAGCGCTAAGCCGTCAGCACCATTGTCAGCTTACGGTACCAGAGCGTCGCTGATCGCGAGGCCTTGAATCGAGTGGTGACGGTGAGGGCCGTGGCGGACGAACTTGAATCGCTCGTGGAAAACGCGCTCGGCAACCGCGTTCTGCGCGAGCGGGTAGTCGGCATCGTACACGCTGCCCTCTCCGCTCCAGCCGAACTCCGAGATGTAGAGTTTGCGTTCGTCGGAGGACAGCGCAACCTGCACCGGCGTCTGGTGAACGTGGAACTTCACTTGTCGAGGGAACTGGTTGCCGCGCGGCAGGTTCGGATCGATCACGTAGACGCCGTCGGCGTTTCCCGTCTGCACCACCACGATCGTCCCGTCACGAGTAATCAGCAGTCCCTGCGGCTGATCGAGCGGGATCGGAAGTGTCCGGCCCTGCTGCGACCCGGGCGTGAACTCTTCGAGACCGCCGTCGCGGTAGGCGGTTCGAAACGTCACGAAAACGTCGCCGAGCGCGTCGAGCGCTAGGCCGTCGGCGTTACCGCGGATGCTAAGCGTGCGATGCGGGGTCATCTCTCCATGGCGGAACTCGACCACCGTTCCGCCCCAGTTGGAAACGAAGAGGTTTCCGTGGCGGTCAACGGCGGGATACTCGGGGTTGTTGAGACCGTCGCTATAGGTCCGCGATGGAGTGACCGACCCTTGCGGATAAACGGTCACCGTGTTGCCCCAGCCGTTTGCGACGTACAGGTTACCGTCGCGGTCAACGCACAATCCCTGCGGTCCCTTGATGCCGGCCGTTATTCGCCCGATGACGGACGGATCGTGCAGACGGTCGGGGAGCACGAGAATGTCGTTGCTGTTCGCAACGTAGATCAGGCGTTTGGCGACGCGCGCCTCGGGCGCGATCC
Source organism: Vulcanimicrobiota bacterium (assembly GCA_963844705.1). Classification (GTDB taxonomy): domain Bacteria; phylum Vulcanimicrobiota; class Vulcanimicrobiia; order Vulcanimicrobiales; family Vulcanimicrobiaceae; genus Cybelea. Next base: position 173,158 of record CAWJPI010000003.1, read on the forward strand.
AGCCTCCGGCGGCGGAAGCCGCGGCGGCGTTGGTCGCGGGAGCGCCGGCTAGCGCGGCCCGATCGCCGCATCCAACCATCAGCGCTGCGGCGATGCAGAGAACGAGCGGAGCAAGGCGCCTGGTCATTTTGAGGTCTTCGTCGCGCGGTAGTGGGTTACCGCCCCAGGCTAGCCTTTGAAGCTTACCGAGATTCCGTTGACGTTGTAGTCGCCGATGCTCTTTGAGGGCGGACCGCCCGTCGGGTAGAGCCAGTAACTGAACCCTGCGTCGGAGCATTGCGCGTTGCCGCCGACGATCGTTTTGCCCTGTTTGCGGCTGATCGGTGCGTTGTTCTTGCCGACGATGTACGGCTCGAGCACTTCGGTATAATCGTAGTTACAGTTGGCGGTGAGTTCCGTACCTCCGAAGCCCGTGAGGTTACCCGACGGCGATTCGGTGGCTTCGTAGATGCCGGTGTTGTAGCCGCCTTGGAACTGCTGGTCGGTCAGCGTGATGTACTTGCCGTCCCACTGTACGCTGCCGGGAAAGTTGATGAAGACGCCGCTGAGCGAGACTTGCTGCATCTGCGTCGCCCCGGCGGGAAGTTCGCAGACGTTGGTGCCGTCGGAGGCGCCCTCGACGTAGAGGTTCCCGCTGCCGTCGTAGCCGGCCGGCCACATGTAATTGCAGGCGCTTACCGTATACGTGACGCCGCTGCCCTTCCCGCCTGCGTAGACCTCGATCTGACCGGGAATCTGATTGGTGATTGCCAGGTCGCCGGCGCGATCGAGGGAGCAGCCGACGGCGTCGGTACCGCCGTTATCGAAAGTATTGACGACCGCCGTCCCGCCGTGCTTGTACTCCACGGTCGTGTAGTTGCCGGTCTCGACGACGAACACGTCGCCCTTGCGATCGACACACTGCGCGCCGGGATCGTCCTGCCCGGTCAGCGTGCCTTCGAGCGTGCCGTTTGCGTAGTCGTAGACATAGACGTCGTCCGTATCGGCGTCGGAGACGTAGACGAGCGCCTTCTTCGCCGACGCATCGGGCCGCATCCACGACGGTGCGCGGTCGCGATGCGCGGCGTCGTGAGCCCGCGCCGCAGGCGGTACGATGCCCGGGGATTGCGCGGGCGCGACACGCTGCCCGCAGCCGGCGGTTACGACAGTCGCCGCGGCGAACGCACAGAAAAGGCTCCAACGGTTCATAAAACTCCTCCGCATCACCAGGGCCACGTTCGCTCGATCCTACCGCAGGCCTGGTCGCCGTAAGGCGGATCCCCGCGACGGAAGCGCAGCACGTACTTGCCCGCAATCAGTTCGGCGAGCGGCGTCTCGACATAGGCGCGGGCGCCGTCGGCCGCGAGGAAGCGCGCGAGGATCCGCTCCTTACGGGGCTTCACGCACGTGCCCTGGGCGAGAACGATCTCGTACATCTCCATCGGCTTCGCATCGTCAACGATCACGAGCACGTTGCTGCCTTGGATCGGGTGGCATTTGCGAATGAGGCAAGGCGTTGTGGCGTCGGTGAAGTCGGCCTCGGCGACGACCCGCGAATCGTGCATCGACCGCAGGAAGACGTGCGGAGGAGCCGCCCACGGCGGCGTGCAGCCGCTCAACAATAGGGCGACGATGAGGCCCGGAACGCAACGGCGCAAGCGTATCTTATTCGTAATCGGGTGCGAAGTAGTCGTCGGCGTTGTTATGCATGAAGAAACTCGGCGGCTCCGGCGCCGCGATCTTCACGAAAGCGCGCGGCGACTGGTTGAAATCGAAGCAGTCGCCGGCGGGCGAGACCGCGCGCGTATCGGCGGCGGTGAGCTGGCTGAGGCCGTAGAGGTTCTCGGCGAAGCGCAGCACGCTGGTCGTCTCGTAGTGCACGTGCGAAACGTAGTCGCGCTTGGCGTACGGTGAGATCACCAGCAGCGGCACGCGGAAGCCGAGGCCATCGTAATCTTTGTACTCGGGGGCCACGTGATCGTAGTTGCCGCCCCAGTCGTCCCACTGTACGAAGATCGCCGTCGAGTCCCAGAACTTGCTCGCGCCAACCGTATTCACCAGCGCCGCAACCCACGACGGACCGTAGTTGCCGGGGCAGTTGACGTGATCGGAGTCGTCGCAGACCGGCGTGATCCAAGTGAAATTGGCGAGCTTGCCGGCACGGACGTCGGTAATGAAGCGCCAGTTCGGGGTGATCACGTCCTTCTTCCAGTCGGGGCCGCGGTAGATGTGGCGCACGGCCTGATAGCTCGACCAAACTCCGCCGTCGCCGCTCGAACGGCTGCCGTAGGTGGTGGCGTAGAAGCGCCAGCTGAGCTTGTGACGGTCGAGCTCGTCACCGAGCGTCTGATAATCGAAGCACGGCGCTTGGCTGGTCTGGCTGATCGTGCGCTTTTGCGTGATGACCGGAACAAGGTTGTACTTCTCGCCGCCGCAGCCCCAATAGCCGGGAGGAATGTCGACGCTGGAGTGTGCCTGCGCGGCGATGATGTATTGGTGCGCGACGAAACTCTCGTCGAGCTGCGATTGGAACATTCGGTCGGCGAGCACCCCTTCGTGCGCCATGTCGAAGTACGGCTTCGATTCGCCGTGCGGCACGTAGGTGTACTGCGGATGCGTCAGACTCTTCGGATAGTCGCTGGCGAACTCGCGGTCGAAGCCGTTCATCAGGCAATCGGTTCCCGGCATCTTTCCCTTGCCGTTACAGGCCTCGACCATCGCCTCGAAGGAGTGGTCGATCACGTAATGCTGGCCTAAACTCACCGGAACCAACGCGACGGTTTGGCCATCGGAGGTTTTGCCCTGGGCGACCGTATCGGCGCCCGGGTAGCCCTGAAAGAGGTTGTCGAAGCTGCGGTTCTCCTGCACGATGTAGACCACGTGCGTGATCTTCCCCGCCCCCGTTGCCGAAAGCGCGCCCAGCGCCGCCGTGCTTTGCATGTATGGCAGCTGCGGCGACGCGCCGCCGGCGCAGCCGGCCGCCGCGAGCACCAGCGCAACCGCGAGCGCGCGCCTCATTCGTAATCCGGCGCGAAGTAGTCCGAGCCGTTGTTGTGCATGAAGAACTTCGGCGGCAACGGCGCCGCGATCTTGACGAAGGGGCGCGGCGATTGGTTGAAGTCGAGGCAATCGTCGCCGGGCGACTTCGCGCGCGAATCGGCCGCGCTGAGCTGACTGAGGCCGTAGAGATTCTCGGCGAAGCGCAACACGCTGGACGTCTCGTACTGTTTGTGCGAGACGTAGTCTTCTTGGCGTATGGCGAGATCACCAGCAGCGGCACGCGGAAGCCGAGGCTGTCGTATCCCAAATACGGCGGCGGCACGTGATCGTAGGTGCCCCCCCAATCGTCCCACTGAACGAAGATCACCGTCGAGTCCCAGAACTTGCTCTGGCCGACGGTATTCACCAGCGCCGAAACCCATGACGGCCCGTAACCGCCGGGGCAGTTCACGTGGTCCGAGTCGTCACATACCGGCGTGATCCAGGTGAAGTTCGCGAGCTGGCCTTTGCGCACGTCGGTGATGAAGCGCCAGTTGGGCGAGATCACGTCCTTCTTCCAGTCGGGGCCGCGATAGATGTGGCGCACGGCCTGATAGCTCGACCATACGCCGCCGTCGCCGCTCGATTTGCTCCCGTACCAACTCGCGTAGAAGCGCCAGCTGAGCTTGTGCCGGTCGAGCTCGTCGCCGAGCGTCTGGTAATCGAAGCACGGCTCTTGGCCTTCCTTGGCGATCGTTCGTTCCGGCGTGAGCACCGGCACCTGGTTGTACTTGCCGCCACCGCAGCCCCAGGACCCCGGCGGCAAATTCACGCTGGAGTGCGCCTGCGCGGCAATGATGTACTGATGCCCGACGAAACTTTCATCGAGCTGCGACTGAAACATATCGTCGGCCAGCACCCATTCGTGCGCCATGTCGAAGTACGGCTTCGACTCAGAATGCGGCACGTAGACGTACTGCGGATGTTTGAGACTTCGCGGGTAACCGCCGGAGGGCTCTTTGTTGAAGCCGTCCATGCGGCAGTCGGTTCCCGGAAGCTTGCCGGTACCGTCGCACGCCGCAACCATGGATTGAAACGAATGATCGATGACGTAGTAAGCGGCGAGGCTCTCCGGCACGAGTTTGACCGTCGTTCCGTCGGAGGTCTTCCCCTCGGGAACGGTGTTGGCGCCGGGATAGCCCTCGAACATGTTATCGAAGCTGCGGTTTTCCTGAACGATGTACACGACGTGCGTGATCTTGCCGGCGCCCGTGCCTTCGAGGGCACGAAGCGCGACGTCGCCGCGCATGTACGGTAAAGACGAAGGCGCCCCATAAGAACAGCCCGCGGCGGCGATGAGCGCTGCGCCGGCCACGGCACGGTAAAAGTCCAAAGTCCTCATAAAAACTCTGCCTCCCCAGGGATCGGAGGCCTGGGTTATTCCCCGTACGATTTCGTACGCCCGCCTTGATAACATAGCCCTCGCCGGCGCCCCACGGGCCCATCCGCGGGGGCGGCCGGCACCACCACGGTCACGACGTCCGGCGCCTTGCCACGATGAGGAATCCAACCGCAGCCGGACACAAATCTTCTTCCGTGGTTGCTCGCGGAGGCGGCGGCGCAACGCCGCCTCTGCCCTTTTAGGATGAGAGCGAGGGCATCTCGCCGCGTTGCGCGATTTCGGCGACGAGCGAGGCGCGATTGTTCACGCCGTAGGCCTTGAAGACGGCCTTGAGATGGTTGCGAATCGTGTGCTGGCTGAGCTGAAGGTCCTGCGCGATCTCGGCGGTCGACATTTTTTGACAGAGCATGTCGAGCACTTTGCGCTGCATTGGCGGCAGCTTCACGACCGGACGCGCTTCGATCTCCTGCCGCGCGATCTCGATCGCAAGCCACGAGCGCGGAAAGCGTTCGAGCTTGTCCTCGGCAAGATGGCGCCAGCGATCCTTCTTGGTCGCCTCGTAGAGCTTGAGCGCGGTGCGGCCGGCGCGCCAGTCGTATCCGGTGCGGTCGAACGTCACCCACGCGTCGCGCAGGGCCTCCTCCGCTCCGGCCTCGCCGCTGCGCAGCTTGAGCAGCCCTTCGCAATAGGCGGCAAAGGCGTCGCAGCGCTTGTCGAACGCGAAGAGATGCAAAGGCGAGCGAATACGGTCGAGCCCTTTGTAACGCGCGAGATAGAAGTGCGCCTTTTCCAGGTTATACTCGGCCATTGCCTCGGCGAGCAGCAGCAAGCCGAGGCGTTCCTCGCCATTGAGCTCGTTCCACTCGATGCCGTCGGCGATCATCTCGGCCTTGGCGAGTTCGTTGGTTGCCCAGTTTCGTTCGCCGACGATGCGCGCGAAGTACGCGCGGTCCGCCAGCACGACCGCTTCGAAGCCCGCGCTCGGGGCGGCGCTCTCGGCGGCGCGCAGATAGCGGAAGCATCCGAGAAGATCGCCGCGCAGCGCGCAGGACCAGCCGACGGCTTTGAGCGCTTGGAAGCGTTGCGCCGCAAAATCGGGCGGCCACTCGACGTCTTCGTCGACCGAGGCACGCGCCAAGTCGATCGCCTCGTCGTGCGCCAGCTCGCGGCCGAGCAGCGCGAGGTTTTGTACCGCGTGGAACCACTCCTCGAGGTGACCGTCACGACTCTTGCCGATCAAGTGGATCGCACGGATCAGGCTCTCGCCTTCCTCGTGATACCGCTCTTCCTGACTCAGAATGAACGAGTCGAGCAGTTCGCGGGTGATGCGCGCCGAGAGCGATTTATCGGCGCCCATCTCCTGCGCAAAAAGGCGCGCCTGCGAGACTTCGCCTTCGAGCATATAGCGCCGCGCCCGATGGTATGCAAGGCGGGCGCGCTCGGCCGGCGCTCGAACGAGAGCGTTGGCGATCTCAAAGTGATGATCGGCGCGTTCGAAATCGCGCATGCGCGAGTAGCCGACCGCCAGCAGAAGTGCCCACTCCCCACGCTCGCGCGAGGCGTTCGTCTTTGGCGGCCGCCGTATCAGGAAGGCGACGGCGCGGTTCTCGTCCCGCTTGAGCAGGATGCGCGCCGCGAGCAGCTCGGCCGCATAGGACGGCGTGGCGCCCGCGTCGATCGCGGCGTCATACACGTCGCCGGCCGCGAGGTATTGCGCACGCGCAAAGAGCGCCTGCATCTCCTCGAACCAGCGGCTTGGAACGACGCCTTTTTTACGCAGATTAGCCCCCGTTACCGGAATGGCCGCTGCCACCGCCGTCGCCGGGCATCGTGCCGCCGCCGTCGTTGCCCTGCTGGATCTCAGCGTGGCCGGAGCCCGAATAGCCGGAGCCCGAGTAGCCGGCGCCCAGGGAGCCTGTATCGCCGAAGTAGCCGCCAAAGAGTCCCATCGCGAGGAACGCCAAGGCGTGCAAGAACATGAACATTCAGATCTATCCTTTCCGTCTGCACGGAGCGATGGTCGATAGTAGTTCGACTAGCTTATGTAGCTAGCTTTCTTGATTATGGCCTGACCGGACGGATCATTGGGACAAGCAAGCGAGGGAAAAGGAGGGGATACGAGGGATCGACACGTGCTCGGTCGGGTTCTAGAGTTCGAATTGCCCGCGAAAAAATGACCTAGGTCCCTTGCCTGGGAGAGAAGAGGGGTCGTGAACCTATCCTTCACTTCAATCACCGGTAGAGCGCTGCCCTTAGGAACTTGCGTGGCCGTGGCATTGCTCGGTAGCGCGTTTGTCTCGGGATGCGGCCGTTCGTCGCTCCCGGGAGCGGGGCCCGCCATCCTTGCTTCACGAGGCAGCTTACCGCTCGCGCGGCCGAGGGAGCAACCCTCGTACGTGTACGCCGTGGGCTGCTGCGCCGTCTTCAATAACGGTGCGATCGACGTGTACGACTCGTCGCTGACGCACACGGTCCGTCGCATCTTCCGCGGTTCGATCAACCCATACGGCGTGGCCGTCAACGGCGCCGGTGTCGTCTATCTGCTCAACGCTTGGGATGGAGTCGTCGAGTACGATCCGGGTAAAGAGTGGTCGTCGCGCAAACTGCGTCCGCGTCTGCCGGGCGCGATCGCAATGGCCCTCGACGCTTCCAATAATCTCTACGTGATCAACTGCTACAGCTGCATTCCGTACGGCGCGCGCCGCGCGAGTTACTCGGATCGCGACGCGATCGACGTGTATCGCGCGGGCACGACGAAGCTCGAGCGAACGATCACGCGCGGCATCAAGAGCCCGCAGGCGCTCGCGTTCGACTCGGCAGGCAATCTGTACGTCGCCGACGCGACGACGAAGCCGTCGATCGCGGTGTACCCGCCGGGCGCCGCGCGCCCGTCGCGCCGCATCGAGAACGGCTTGCAGCGCGTCGGGCCCATGGCGGTCAACGGTGCGGGCGACGTGTACGTCGCCAACAATAGCGACGAGGTGATCGAATACGCGGCCGGCTCGCGGCGTGTGCTGCGCACGATGAAGCAAGGCATTTCGAGCCCGCAGGGACTGTCGTTGGACTCCTCGGGGACGCTCTACGTCAACAACACCGATCGCTACCCGAACAAGGGTTGGATCTCCGTCTTCGCGCCCGACAGCTCCCAGCTCAGCTACGAGATCACCGATGGCATCGACAACCCCGTCGCTATCGCGCTGGGATCCGACGGCTCGCTCTACGTCTCCAACGACGACTGGGCGGTCCCACGAACGCGCGGTCGCGTGAGCGTCTACGCTCCGGGAGCGACAACGCCGTCGCACGACATTCGCGGCAACAAATACGGTCCGCCAGGAGCGCTTGCCATCGGCGGCGACTAGCAGGCGCAAGCCCGCGTCTAGGAGGAAGGGCGGAGTGAAGTTCCCCATAGCTCGACTTCCGCGAACGTCGCATCGGAGTAGAGTTCGCCAGAGCGAGCGCCGCAAGTACAAAGAAAATCGTGGCGCCGGAAGCGCCCGCACCGACGAGCTGTTCCACTCGCCCTATTATGCAGGCGCTTCGTTAATGCCAGGTTAAGGCGTTATTCGTAGTCGGGAGCGAAGTAGTCGTCGCTGTTGTGCATGAAGAACTTCGGCGGCAGCGGTGCTTTGATCGGGATGAACTTCTTGGGCTGCTGCATGAAGTCGAAGTCTTCCGCGGGTGAGTTCGCGCGCTTGTCCGCCGGCGCAAGCTGCGCGAGACCCCAGAGGTTCTCCGCGAACCGCAGCACGCTCGCCGTTTCGTATTGCCGGTGCGAGACGCGCCCTTCTATCGCGTACGGCGAGAGCATGATCAAGGGCACGCGGAAGCCGACGCTGTCGCGATCTTCGTACGGCGGCGGGACCGGGTCGTAGAGGCCGCCCCAGTCATCCCACTGGATGAAGATCGCCGTCGAATCCCAGAACTTGCTCTCACCGACGGTGTTTACCAGCGCCGAGACCCACGACGGACCGTAGCCGCCGGGGCAATTCACGTGATCCGAATCGTTGCACACGGGCACGATCCACGTGAAGTTCGCGAGCTGGCCCTTGCGCACGTCGGTGATAAACTTCCAGTTAGGCGAGATAACGTCTTTCTTCCAGTCGGGCCCATTATAAATGTGCTTGACCGCCTGATAGCTCGACCAGTACGCGCCGTCGCCGCTGGATTTGCTCCCGTACTCGCTCGCGTAGAAGCGCCACGAGAGCTTTGCCTTGTCGAGCTCGTCGCCGAGCGTCTGATAGTCGAAACAGGCGGATTCAACGCCACCGTAGGTGCGCTGCTTGGTGATCGTCGCCACCTCGCTGCTCGACCCGCCCGCACAGCCCCACGAACCGTACGGAAGATCGACGGCCCAGTTTGCCTGCGCCGCGATGATGTACTGGTGCGCCACAAAGCTCTCGTCGAGCTGCGATTGGAACATGTCGTCGGCGAGCACGCCTTCATGCGCCATGTCGAAGTACGGCTTCGAATCCGAGTGCGGAACGTACACGTACTCCGGGTATTTCACGCCTTTGGGACCTTCGAAATTCTCTTCCTTATCGAAGCCGTCGTTGCGACAGTCCGTCCCGGGGAGCTTCCCCGTGCCGTCGCACGCGAGGAACATCGCGCCGGCCGAGTGGTCGATCACGTATTGATACGACAGCGGCACGGGCTTGAGCGTGACCGTCTTCCCGTTGGAAACCTTACCCTGCGACACGGTATAGGCACCGGGATAGCCGTTGAAGAGGTCGTTGAAGCTGCGATTCTCTTGCACGATGTAAACGATGTGCGTGATCTTGCCCGCTCCCGTCTTTGCAAGACCCTGCAAGGGCGCACCGTTTTGCATGTACGGCAGCGACCCGCTCGAACAACCGGAGAACACCAAAACCAACGCGGCCAATGCCGCGGCACGCGAAACGTATGATTGCGTCATGCGCGAGTGCTATCCCGAGGGCCGGTCCCCTTCCTGCAGGAAAAGTATGAACTTCACCGTGGAAAAAGTTAACCGGCATCGCTTTGGCTCCGACGCCTCGCCCAGCGGGGAGATCGCCCGCGCCGTGAGCGCCGACGACTTCGCCCAGCTGCACGAGTTGCTGCTCGCCTACGAAGAGGACCTCGATCCGGCGCTGCGTCACGGCGAGGTCCCGAGCGCCGAGCGGTTGGCCGCGACGCACCAAGTGAGAGAGGCCGCGTTCTTGGCACGACGTGCAACGCGAGCGTCCGGGTGCATCGCGGTGCGCGATCTCGGCGAGGGGAGCGCGCTCGTCGCGCGTCTATTCGTCTTGCCGGCCTACCGCGGCGCGGGCGCGGCGCGTGCGCTCGTGGCCCGCGCGATCGACTTCGCGCGCGAACGGGGCTACGCGCGCATCCTCCTCGATACTGACAAAGAGCGTCTCGAGCCGGCCTACCGTCTCTACCGCTCGTTCGGCTTCGAAGAGTGCGCCCCGTACGCTCCCGTCAGCTACCCGAACCCGACGTATATGGTCTTTCGACTTTCGCCCGTCGAACTGAGCCTGGGGTGACGGAGGCGGCGCTCCCGGGCGACAACTATACTAAAGAAGGCTAGGCCTTCTTTTCACGTGTAGGGAGGAAGCGAGCGTCTTCCTTTAGGAGTGTTGCCGTCTCAAGGGGGTTGGAGATGCGCAATTTACTTGCAGCGGTTTTCTTTGCCGCGTTTTGCATGGCCGGCGTTGCGAACGCCTCGGCGGGACAGACCCGCACGTACTATATCGCGGCGGACGAGGTCGCGTGGAACTACGCGCCGACCGGTATCAACCAAGTGACGGGAGAGCCGTTCGACGCGATGCAGAAACCGTACGCCGTGCAGGATAAGCACCACATCGGCAGCGTCTATCGTAAGGCGATCTATCGCGAGTACAGCGACGCGACGTTCACCACGCTCAAACCCCGCGCCGCCGACGATGCCTATCTCGGCTTCGTCGGGCCGATCATTCACGCGGAGGTCGGCGACACGATCGTCGTCGTGTTCAAGAACAACGCGTCGCGGCCGTACAGCATCCACCCGCACGGCGTGTTCTACGCCAAAAATGCCGAAGGCATGTCCTACAACGACGGCAGCACGAGCAAAGACAAGATGAGCGGCGCGGTTGCCCCCGGGCAGACCTACACGTACACGTGGCAGGTTCCCGAGCGAGCGGGGCCGGGCCCCAACGACCCCAGCTCGATCGTCTGGCTCTACCATTCGCACGTCGACGAGCAGAAGGACGTCGATTCCGGCCTGGTCGGTGCGATCGTCGTAACGGCCGCGGGGATGGCCAATCCCGACGGCACGCCCAAAGACGTCAACCGCGAGGTCGTGGCCGTGTTCCACATCGTCAACGAGAACCAGAGCTGGTACTTCATGGACAACGTGAACGCGTACACACCGAACCTCAAACGTGCTGAACGCTCGGAGGCAATTCCACTCGATGCGAACGGCGCCTTCACGCTCAACGGCAGCGGCTTTGCCGACGGCAACTTCAAGTTTACGATCAACGGCTACGTGTACGGAAACGGGCCCGTGATCACGATGAAGCAAGGACAGCGCGTGCGCTGGTACGTGATCGACATCGGCAACGGCTTCGACTTCCACACGCCGCATTGGCACGGGAACACCGTCTTGTGGAACAAGCAGCGGACCGACGTCTTGGCTCTGATGCCCGCGCAGATGTTGACGGTCAACATGGTACCAGACGATCCCGGCAAGTGGCTGTTTCACTGTCACGTGGCCGATCACATGGACGCGGGGATGAGCACGTTCTACCAGGTGCTGCCCTAGCCGGCCGCGCACGTTAGGCGACATGAGCTTCGAACCCCCAAAACCATCCGAGACCGGCGAGTACGCCAAACGCGCGGAGCGTTCGCACGTGCGCATCGCAACGCCGCACGGCGATATCGTCTTCCACTTCTTCCCCGAGGACGCGCCGATGCACACGGCAGCGTTCATCAAACTCGCCGACGCGGGATTTTACGACGGCTTGGCGTTTCATCGCGTCGAGCCCGGCTTCGTGATTCAAGGCGGCGATCCGCGCGGCGACGGCACCGGCGGCCCCGGCTACAACTTGAAAGCGGAATTCAACGCGCGGCCGCATCTGCGCGGGACCGTCGCGATGGCTCGGTCATCGCGTCCTGACTCGGCGGGCTCGCAGTTCTACATCTGTCTCGACGACTCGCGTTTTCTCGACCGTCAATACACGGTGTTCGGACAGATGACTGAAGGTTTCGAGGCGCTCGACGCGATTCGCCGCGGCGACGCGATGACCAGCGTGAAGGTCGAGCCCAGGCCCACGGCCTAAGAGGACGACCATGGACACCCCACCTAGTTCTTGGAAGATCGTCATGCTGCTTGCGGACAGCGCGCAGGCAATCAACGGCAAGCTCTACATCCTCGGCGGGGGCTGGTCGATCACCGGTCCGCAGCCGACGCCCTCGGCGATCGCGATCAAGTTCGAGGTTCCGTGGGAAGCCGCGAACCGCAAACACAAAGTGCGCATCGAGTTGCTCGATAGCGACGGGCAGGCCGTGATGCTTCCCGGTCCGCAACAGCCGCAGCCGATGCTGATCACCGCCGACCTCGAGGTGGGGCGTCCGCCGGGTATTCTTCCCGGAACCTCGCTCGATTCGCCGTTCGCAATCAATCTCGGGCCGTTGCCGTTGCGTCCGGGACGCTACGAATGGCGCTGCACGGTGGTCGAAGCCAACGTCACCGAGTCGTGTGCGTTCACGTTCCGCGAGCCGCCGATGACGGTTCGCGTGCCTCCGCCGCAGTAACGATGCCGCTCGTCACGCCGCCGCCGTATCTTTCGCCGCCGCCGGCGATCGTGCAGCAGCTCGGCGAAGTGAAGCGGATCGATCGCTTCACCGCGCTGCCGGCTGGAATTCAGAAGGGCGAGTTCCGCGTCGAACGGTTTCTCGGCGGCGGGCTGGAAGATGGCCGAACCCGGCGGTCCGTTCAGCGCCACCGACGAGCCGATTCCCGGTGCGCCGGGACGGCGGCTGATCTTCGCGGCGTGCGATCCGCAGCTCTGTTTGATCCACTACGAAAAAGGCGGCGTGCAGCACATGTGGGAGATCCTCGCGCTCTCGCTCGGCCCGCGCGGCTGGAGCGCGATCTGGAACGCGACGGGCCCGCATGCGATCGCCAACCTCGACACGATGCGTGCGATGCTTCGCGGTCAAGCTCCGGCAGCGCGTTGGAGCGAACAGTGGGTCAAGGGAGACTTCTAGCGCATGGCTCGTCATCGCGTTGCTAAAGTCTCCGAGATCGCCCCCGGCACGACGCGCCGCGTCGTGGCCGATGGTTGCGACGTTCTCCTCTGTAACGTCGACGGGAAGATCTTCGGCATCGAAGACGTCTGCACGCACGACGGTGGCCCACTCGATCAAGGAGCCCTCGAGGGCGAGTGCATCGTCTGTCCCCGGCACGGCGCCACCTTCGACGTGAAGACCGGTGAGGCGCTCACGCTCCCGGCGGTGATGCCGGTGCTCACTTTCGACGTAAGCGTAAAAGACGACGACGTCTTCGTCAACGTCTAGAGCTTGGGCGTGAAGCTGCTGCTCCGCGCCGCTGCGGCGCTCCTGGCGGTGGTGCTGCTGCTCGCGATCGGCTTCGCGCTCGACGTCGCCTATGGGATGCGCGTGCACGCGCGCTTCGAGGGCACGATCTCGGGACTCCCGTTGCAGCGCCCGGTGATGGTGCTGCGCGACGATCGCGGCGTGCCGCACGTCATCGCCGGCAACGAGCGCGACGCCGTCTTCGCGCAAGGCTACCTCGAAGGCTCCGACCGGCTCTTCCAGATGGACCTGCTGCGGCGCTTCGTGCTCGGCGAGCTGGCCGAAGTATTCGGCTCGGCCGCGCTCGCGCAGGATCGCCGGGAGCGCGCGATTCCGATCCGCGCGATCGTGGACGCGCAGTGGCGGCACCTCGCGCCTCAGACGCGCGAGCTGCTGGGCGCGTTCAGCGACGGCGTGAACGCGGCGATGCAGCGCGAGCCGTTGCCGGTCGAGTTTCGTCTGCTCTTCTACCGTCCGCGGCCGTGGACGCCGCAGGATTCGCTCGCGGTCTCGATGGCGACCGTGCTCGACCTCACCGACGATTGGAACGACATCGCCGGCCGCGACGCGGCCTGGCACAGCGGACCCGCGGCTTTCGCGCGGCGCTTTCCGTTTACCGATCCGTGCTACGACGCACCGGTGCTGCTCGGCTTTGCCGGCATGGCGCCTGGGCCGTCGTGCCGCCGCGATGCAAAAAGGCTCGTGAGCGAACTCTCCGACGTGCGCGCGCCCGTCGGCAGCAACGAATGGGCGGCCGGCGCTCGTCGTTCGCTCACCGGGCGCGCGCTGCTCGCCAACGATCCGCACCTCGGATTGCGGATGCCCGGGGTGTGGTACTTGATCGATATGCGCGCGCCGGGCTTGCACGTTGCGGGCGCGACGCTCCCGGGCTGTCCGGGCATCGTGCTCGGTCACAACGACGTGCTCGCGTGGGGCGCGACCAGCGGCACGGTGACGTCGCTCTCGGCATATCTCCCGCCGGCGCATCTCGATCCGTCCGGATGGCAAACCGAGACGATCGGCGTACGCTTCCATCGCGACGTGACCGCGCGCTACTATCGCACGCGCGACCTGTTCGGCGTAACGACGGCCGGCGGCCGCTTCGTACTCGTGCGCTGGGACGCGTACGACCATCCGTACTCGTCGGTCGAGCCGATCTTCGCACTGGACGAAGCGGGGACGATCGAAGCCGCAACCGCGGCGCTCTCGGCGTTCCCCGATCCGACCTTGAACTTCGCGCTGGCCGATGCGACCGGTCGCGCCGCCTACGTGCTCGCCGGCCACATTCCCAACGATCCGGCACGCGGCCGTTGGTTCCATCCCGCAAGCGATCTGCGCTACCACTACCCGCGGTACGCATTCTCGCGGCTGCCGAAGGTCGCGCCCTCGCGCGACGCGGTCGTGTGGTCGGCGAACAATAAAATGTACGGGCCGGCGTATCCGCTGGCGCTGAGCCCGCAGTTCGCCGTGCCGTATCGCGCCTACCGCATCGCGCAGCTGCTGCGCGCGCGCCGCACCTACGACGTCAACTACTTCACCCGCATGCAGCTGGACGTACTCTCCTTACCCGAGCTCGAACTGGCGCGCGACGCGGGCATCGCGTGGGACGGCGAGATGAACGGCGCCTCGACGACCGCCACGGCGATGGAACGCCTGCGCTTGCGCCTGACCGATCACCACACCGGCCGCATGCCATCGGTACTCGCCGACAAAACCGCTCTGCGCGATGCGGCGCGCGAGGTCGCGCTCGAACCGGCCGTGCCCTGGCGCATCGCCGGTGCCGATCCGGTGCAGCACGCGCTGGCGACGCTGGGCATCAACTTTCTCGACGGCGTGACGCTGCCCGGGAACGGCGACGCGTACACGCTGCATATGCAGTCGCCGGGTTATTCGCAGAGTTTCCGCGCGGTATGGGACGTCGGCAACTGGGACGCCGGCGGCATCACGATCCCGCAAGGCGAGTCCGGCGAGCCCGGCTCGGGGCACTACACCGACCAAGCCGAGGCATGGATCGCGGGCCGGCTCTGGCCGCTGCCCTTCAGCGACGCCGCCGTGCAGAGCACGGCGGTCGACCGCCTCACGCTGCTACCGTAACACCGGCGTTGCGAGGCGTTCGCTCCAGCGGATGCGGCCCGTGAGCTGCATCACGACGAAGAGCGTGAGGATCGCGCCGATCGTGATCGTCAATCCGCTCCAGCCTTCGTTGAAGAGCGCGTAGGAGAACAGGATCAGGTAGACCAGCTGCGCGAGGCCGCTCTCGACGGCGGCAAACCGCAAGCCGACGACCAGCCGCAGATACGAGATCGTGAGGAAGAGCGTCACCGCCGAGCAGATCAAGAACGCCGCTTCGATCGGAATGCGGTCGACCAGATACGCGAAGAGCAGATGGAACGAGAAGAACGACGCGGCGAGGAAGAAATAGTTGACCGGATGGAGATCGATGCGTCGTAGCGTCACGATCACCAGCATCACGAAGAAGTAGAAAAAGAGCGCGACCGGAGCCCAGAACGTGATCCGCTGCGCGAGCGGACCGGGCTGCAGCGGATACGGAAACGCCATGCCGACGCCGTTGCCGGTGACCAGCGTCGTGTAGTGCCACTGCAGCCTCCAGCCTTGGCCGTGGGGCGTTTCGGTCGTGGGGAGCAGCGTCTGCGGCGGAAAGTCGATCGCGTTGAAGTTGGTGTTCATCGTGAGCGTAAAGTCGTCGACCGAGGCGACGTCTTGGGCGAAACGGTACGTCCACGTGCCCATCCCGCGCGAGCGGTAGCCGACGTCGATGGTCGTCTGCGCGCCCGGAGCGAGCGTGAAGCCGACGTATCCCTGATCGAGGGCACTGGCGTCGGAGATGCGCTTTCCTCCGATGGAGCAAGTAAAGTCGGCGTAGGTGCCGTCGCTCGAGGGGAATGGAAAGTGCACCGCGAGGCTGCTGCTGTTGGTATCGTTGCGAATGAGATAGTGCCCGGTAAAGCGCACGTCGTAGAGGTTGTACCAGAGCAGGCCGTCGCGTCGCTGTTCCAGGTTGAGATCGACGAGGATGCGGCTGCCGCGCAGCGGCACCGAAACGTCGTCATAACCGCGCACGATGCGCTTCTTGTCCTTGTCGTAGCTGTCGACGGCCACGCGCGCATTCACCGAGGGCGCGGACTGTGTCTGAGCGCTTCCCCACTGCGCGGTCAGCTTGTCGTGCTGCTGCGTATCGGAGTCGGCGGTTCGCGATACCAGCGTCGCCCCGAGGATCATCCAAGCGATGCTCGCCCAGAAAAAGATGAACACGATGGCAATCAGCCGTTTGAGCATGGCTTCCGTCCTCTCCGGCGCCGCGCGCCGTAAGCTTTGCCGTGCAAAGTTAACTACTTTGTATCACAAAGTAACCAGGGGAGCAAGAGGCTTCGCGGATCTTCCCGCGGACCCGGCGGCGGGCGATGGAACGGGCGCCCCCGCGGAGAACCGGTGGGGCCTGAGGTGAGGACGATGAGTTGCAAACGACACGTGCTGGGCATTGCCGCGGCCGCGGCGCTTCTCGCGGGATGCAGTGCTCCCGGGCCGGCTCTCACGGAAGCGTCACCCGCGGGCTTGGGACCCGACGGTCAGTCGCAGCAGTACATCTACGTGGCCAACGAGATCGGGAGCCACTCGAACTGGCACTCGGCGGTCGATATCTTCCCGATCGACTCCAGCGGCAACGCTCCGCCCAGCGCGATCATCACCGGTGCGCAGACGCATCTGACGCAGGTCAACGGCATCGTCGTGACGCCGGACGGCGAGATCTACGTGGCCGATACCGACACGAACGAAATCGTCGGCTTCCGAGTGAGTGCCAGCGGCAACAGCTCGCCGAACGTCATCGTTCACGGTTCGCGAACGCAGCTCTCGTGGCCAATCGGGCTCGCACTCGACGCGGATAACGACCTCTTCGTAGCGGAGTGCGGGTCGGACTGCACCTACGGCTCGATGCCGCCCGCCGTTCTCGAATTCGCTCCCGGGTCGAGCGGCAACACGTACCCCGTTCGCGAGATCACCGGCTCGCGGACGGGCCTCTGGCACGCTAACGCCATTGCGCTCGACTCCAAGGGCAACATCTACGTCTCCAACATCGGCGGCGGGAGCGGCGGGAACTCGATCGACGTTTTCGCGCCCGACGCCTTCGGCAACGCTCGGCCGTCTCGCGTCATCGAAGGATCGAGGACGCGGCTCGACGGACCGCTCGGCATCGCGGTCAACCGTTACGGCTTATACGCCGACTCCGATTACGACAGCTTCGTCGAACGGTTCAAGGAGAACGCACGGGGCGACGTCTCGCCGCTGGCCACGATCGCGGGAAGCAAGACGGAGTTGAGCGGGCCCGACGGCATGGCCATCGACTCCTCTGGCGCGGTGTTCGCGACGAGCCGGCAGCGAATTCTCAAGTTTCTTCCGCTCGCCAACGGCAACGCGCGCCCTACGGATAAGATTGAGGGCTCACTCACGCAGCTAGTAAGCCCGACGTTCCTCTACGTTCAGTGAGTCGGCCACGACCCAGCACGCCCCCGCGATAAGAGCGTTCAGGGCGAACTCCGACCAGTCGTTGTGCGTCTGCGGGTGCATAATCACCAGCGGCAGCCAGACCAGGAGGCCGAAGAGCACCAGCATCAGCGCGAGCAGGCGCGCAACGAGGCGCGCCTTCACGTTTAAGAGCAGCGCGATTGCCGCGAGGGCGAATGCCACCGTGGTGAGGATCGTCCAGAACATCTGACTCGGCGGTATCCACTTCGGAACCAGATCGGCCGTGATCTTTGGATAGACGATCTGCGCCACCGTGAACGAAACGGCGGAGAGCCCCAGGCCGAGCCGCGCAACGTGCCGGAGCAGCGCGGCACGTGCGACATTCGGCTCGGTGAGCGCGCAGACGGCCAGCGCGCCGCACAGCATCGAGAACTGCTCGAAGAAGCTACCGTAGGTGAAGTAGGCGTTGGGCACTTTGACGATGTCGCGCAAGCACGCCAGCGAGAAGAGCGCGAGGACGATGCCGAGTACGATCGACGCCGTGCGCGTAGCTTTCGGGAGCAGCAGCAAGATGCCGCCGACGATCAGCGCGACCATCAGCACGCCGCCGATCGCCGAGCCAGCCGGAAGATTTAGGATGAAGTGCAGGCTCTGCCACGTGTCGGCGTCGTGCCACATCAGACAGATCATGCCGAACATAGCGGCCGACGCACCGAAGAGGATCCGGCCGGACGACGCGGACTTCATGACTGGCGCAACGAGCCGGCGCCGGGCCGCGTGACGCGGCGAACGTGCGTTCGGCTTACTTGCCGGCTTTGCTGATTGCGACCCCTTCGGGGATATCGAGTCCGCTGATCGTCTTGGTCGGGTCGTTGCCCGCGGGAAACTTCCAGTAGCCGACGGTGCTCAGCGACGCCGACGGCGCGACGATGCGCCGGCGCGACGCGTCGATCCAGAACTGATGGATGTTCTGCGCATCCTGGAGGACGCTGGTGCTCACCTCGGTCGCGGTGCTGCCGCTGATGCTGAACTGATAGACGCTGCCGGGCCCGGGACCGTTGGCGTCGGAGACGGCGACGTACTTGCCGTCCCATTGCACCCCGCCGGGGACCGTGATCTTCTCATTGACGGAGATGTTGGTAAAGGTGCTCGAGCCGTGCGGCAGCACGGCGAGTTGAAAACCGCTGCTGCCGGCAGTGTCGCCATCGAGATACAGGTTGCCTTTATTATCGTAGCTGCAGAACCAGCCGCGCGAGATCGCGGTGTCGGTCAACACCGTCGGGTTGCCTTTCGCCTTCTTATAAAGGGAGATGCCGCCTTGGCCGCGGCTCGCCGTTTCGTAGTTGGTGACGGCGAGATTCCCCGTAGTCGGATCGACCGAACAGCCCGCTGGGTACTCTCCCGAATCGCTCAGCGTCGCTTTCGCGCTCGTGCCGCCGTGCGCATACTCGGTGATCATCGAGGTCTCATCGTCAACGATCCAGACGTCGCCGGCTTTGTCGGCGCAGAGGCCGTAGGGTTCCTCGAAGCCGGTGAGCGTCTGCATCAGCACGCCCTGCGGATACGAGAAGACGGAGACCTGGCCGTCGTTCGCGTCGGAGACGTAGAGCAGCGTGCTGCGCTTGGCATCTGGGGCCGACCATGCGGCCTGCGTCGCGGTGCCGGTAGCTTGCGGTGGCGTACCGCCGCCGATGCCGCTGCAGGCGGCCATCACGCAAGCAGCGATCCAGGCGGCCGAGATTCTGACATAGGTGGTCATCCAGCCATCATAATCCGACGCTGCCGCCGAGCCCTTTCGCTGGGCCCGCTTGGGTGGAGGTTATCCAAGGGTTCGTTCAGAGATTCTTCATAAGTCCGTTTCAGACTGGTCGCACCCGCTAACCTGGACTAACGACGCCCGTTGGAGGCCGCACATGCCAAGCCGCAATCGTATCTCTTTGCGCTCGATTCATGGTTTCGCCGCGCTCGCTCTCGCACTTGCCGGATGCTCTTCGTTTGCCGGAGCACCGGTGACGACGCCGCTGGCTGCGCCGGACGCCGCGCCCGCGAAAGGCTCGCAGGATCTTTACATCGCGAACATCCTTGGCGGGGTTCCGCTCTATTCTACCGGCAAGAGCCCGCGTGAAGTCGGCGATATCACCGATGAACTCCCGCGAGTTACCAGCGTATGGGTCGATCAGAAGGGCGTTTTGTATGCGTTCAGTGACAACCGCCAGTACCCGTACGAGACGATCGAGGAGTTCAAGCCTCACGCAACGAGTCCGTTCTTCTCACTCGTGCTCCAGCATTACGGCAGCTTCGCCGTAGCCGACTCCGCCCAAAACGTCTACGCCCAGGGAACGAACGACTCCGGGCAACAGGTGATGGACGAATATCCGCCTGGTAGTCAGAGCATTTCCAATGAGTACGTCGTTCCATCGATCGGTCGGGTCTCGGGCCCGGAGGGAATAGCGTTCGACTCGAGCGGCGCTCTCCTCGTCGGCGTCGCCGCGCTCGCGAACAACAGACAAGGCCAAGTGGGCCAGGTATTCCGTCTCAGCGCGGGTTCGTCGAAGTTCGTCAGTCTCAAACTCAAGAAGGCCTCCGGCGGGGTGCTCGCAATCGACGGCGCGGGGAATCTTTACGTCGCTGGCGGAGAGCTGGTCTCGGTCTACCCATCGGGTGAAACCAAAGCGTCGCGTGTCATCCACGTCAACGCAGAGATCGCCGCTCTTACGGCCGCCGGCGACGGAACGCTCTACGTCGACAAGCTCAATTCTGCGATCGAGGTATACCCGCCAGGAAGTGACACCCCGACCGAAAGCTTCATCCCGGAAGCGCAGGTAAGCGGACTCGCCCTCGGGGCAAACTCACACCACTGAAAGACAAACGCACGCGGGACTAGCTGGTCGCGCCAGCCAAGTTCGCTCCATGCAATCGGCCGTATGGCGGACAGTTCTGCTGTCCCTATGCGCGATCAGCGCATTTTTCGCGGTAGCCACGGCATTCTGTGTAATCGGCCTCGGGGATGCTCCGCCTTGGAGCGGCCGCTGGGGATGGGGATGGGGAAGCGTCCAGATTCCGTTCGGCATACAGCTCGATGCAGTCAACCCGGGCGGCCCGGCCGACCGGGCGGGCCTCCGCGCCGGCGATAGAATCGACCTGCGGAAAAGCTCGCTGCAAGAACGCTATTGGGTTATGGTCCGAGCCCTCAACGGGAGGCCGGTGACGCTTTGGGTTCGGCGTGGAGCGGCGGAAAAGAAGGTCGTCGTCACGCCGACTCGTCTCTTCACGAACTTAAACATCGGCGGGTGGTGGAGGCAGTTTTGGGTTTTCGTAGAGATCCCATTCCTGCAACCGGCCCTGGTGGTCTGGCTGGCGTTCTTCGCGGGCCTGATCGCGTGGCGCCGCGCCGGTGTTCCCCAGATGCGCCTTTTGGCTCTGACGCTGATCGTGTACAGCCTTGCTTGGGTTCTTGGAAATTTTCACCAGTGGACGACTCCTTGGCTGTGGTCCAGCGTCTTACAGGATTTCGCCACCGCCTTAGGCCCAGTTGCGATAGCGCTTTGGATCCTGCTGTCGAGCACGTTCGGCCGACCGCTGTCGGCCGGCCGGCGCATCGTGCAATGGGTGTGCTATGCGATGATCGCGGCGCAGATCGGGTTGAGTGTCGCCTCAACCGTCGGATTCATAACGCTGTGGTTCGATTGGGACCTTCCGAGTTTATCCCCGCCCCATTTCGGTGAAGCCTTAATTATCGGAGGGTTCGTCTGCAGCATTTTAGCGATCGCCGCATCGCGCGGGGCCGAGCGCCAGCGCAGCGCGTGGATACTCGTGCCGCTCGTCCTGCTGTTCTTATTTCCACTCGTCGAAGAAGTCTTGCTGCTGCTCTACCCAACGTCGGACCTCGTTAATGTCATTACGAGTCTGCGGGTGCCGGTGCTCTTCGTGATTCCTGCCGCCCTAACGTACGCGGCACTTAGCCGGCGCCTGATCGACATCGGCTTCGTTCTCAATCGGGCAGCCGTGTTTTCCGGTGTTTCCTTTATCGTCGTCGGCATCTTCATGCTGGTCGAGTGGATGCTCGGCACCACGTTTAGCCGGGCGAGCCATCTGACGAGCGTCGTCATCAGTGCGGCGCTCGCCGTCGGGCTCGGGTTTTCGGTACGGGCCATCCACACGCGGGTCGATCGTGTGCTCGACCACTTCTTCTTCCGCAAGCGGCACGACGACGAAACGGCGATTCGCGCCTTCGCAGACGAAGCAGCCGACATCACCAATGACGCCACGCTGCTCTACCGGGCGAAGGTAATGCTCGAAACCCATGCCGACGCTTCATTTGTGTCCTTTGCTTTGGGCGATGGTGCGGGCCGGTACGGCGATGTGAGCGAGAACGATCCGGCGATCGTCGCGCTGCGCGACCGGCGCAAGGCCCTCGATCTGCAAACGCTCTCGACCGCGCTGCGGGGCGAGTTTGCTTATCCGATGATCGCGCAAGGACGATTGTTCGGGGCGCTGGTTCTCGGTCCCAAACGCCACGGCGAATCGTACGCCCCCGACGAATCGAATGCAATCATGCAACTAGCGCGCACCGTCGGCGGCACATTATATTCTCTCTCCCTCGCAAAGGTTCTCAAAGAGCATCATTTGCAAGCATGACCCCACCGTGCGGCTCTTCGAGATTTGGCATGGCCGGGCTCAGCAAACGCCTGATCGACTTGCATCTCCTGGAGCAAATGAAAAAGCCTGCCGTAATCCCGAGTGACTACTGCAGGCCCTTCAAGCTCCGAAGCTAGCTTCGCTGTCCGTCATGCCCTGCTGTGGAGAGCGATCCCTGCAGCGCGACGGTAACCCCTGTAAAACAAAGCACCTTAGGGCAAAGGCTTCTAAAACTGGAGCCGACGGCCGGACTTGAACCGGCGACCTATTGTTTACGAAACAATTGCTCTACCAACTGAGCTACGTCGGCGCGATCGCGGTGCCCGTGCGCCCCGGGCCGCCGCTCCTTCCACGGAGGGGGTGCCTCCCCTGCCTGCTTCGGTCACAGGGGCAGGCGCGGGAGCGTTCCAAGATGTTGCCATGAAAAGAAGAGCTGCGCAACTCGTCCTTTTGCTTGCCCTTGCGGTCCCCTCGGCCGCTTACGCCGATCAGGCTCCGACCTATGCCGGGCCAACCAACGCGGCGGAAAACTCCTTCGTGAGCGAGCTTTCCCAATATCTGATGGACACGTACCCCACCGCGGCCGATGCCGAGAAGGCCGGCTTCGTCCGTTACACGGGCGTCGATGACGCCGGATCGATCAGCTACGCCAAGCGCGAGTGGACGTCGTCGGATTATAAGCACCCGTGCCAGCTGTGGTACTCCACGTCTGGGAAGCTACTGGGCGCCGATTACTGCGTTCCGGTCGCCGTCAGTCCCGGCCAGCCGAACCTCTGGGGAATCAACCCTGGCCGCTGGGGAGAGTTCAACGGGCACATCCACTACGTCACCAAAGACCCGGCCACCGGGCAGATGAAATACGATCAGTGGGTGTGGGAGAAAACCTTCGCCGATGCCGGGGGCGACATCAACAACCCCAGTGCGGCGACGCTCGTGGCGCTGCACAAGGTCGCATCAGCCGATCAAGTGGTGACGATCTTCCACTTTCCGTCGGTGTGGGACCTCGTCGTGTGGGCGATTCCCAACCCTGCCGGCGCCTTCGTCTGGAACAACCCGAACGTAAAGCCGTAGCGGCTCACTCCGAGTCGTGAAAGGTGCCGCGTTTGGCGCTTTCGTCTAGCTCGAGGTCGTCGAGCAGGTAATAGACGATCTTGCGGTCGTCGAAACCGACCTTCGCCAGCGACTTGCCGGCGATCTCGACGACCTCGTGAATGTGACCGGTTCGCCCGGCGTATTCATAGTTGACGGCGCTGTAGCTGGGGTCGTCGGGCTTCGGACGGGGAATCGCTTTGACGCCGCGCAGCGGCGTCCGGTGACGGTGCATGGACGCGAGGTTCGCCGCGAGCGCCTCCGAAGCATCGCCCTATGATCATCGAGTATCGTGGCAAGACGCCCCAAGTCGCCGCCTCGGCCTTCGTCGCCCCCAACGCGATGCTGATCGGCGACGTCGTGGTTGGCGAACAGTCGAGCATCTGGTTCGGCGCGGTGCTCCGCGGCGACAACGGCCCGATCCGCATCGGTGCGCGAACCTCCGTGCAGGACAATGCCGTCGTGCACGTGAGCGAGGGCGGGGGCACGTACGTCGGCGACGACGTCACGATCGGCCACTGCGCGGTGATGGAGGATTGCAAAATCGAACGCTACGCCCTCATCGGCAGCAACGCGACGCTGCTCAACGGCTGCACGATCGGCGAAGGCGCGCTGATCGCCGCCGGCAGCGTGGTCGGCGAAAAAGCGGAGATCCCCGCGCGCGTCGTCGCCGCGGGCGCGCCGGCCAAGGTGAAGAAAGCGCTCGAAGGCGAGGCCGCGACGTGGATCGAGGTGTCGTCACGCGAGTACGTCAAGCTCTCACGCACGTACCTCGCGCTGAGCATCGGCAACCCCGAGGATCAGGACCTCAAGATCTAGACTTCTGCTTCCTTAGAGCTGGAATGTCGGATGGAAGACCGACCATAGCAGAATCGCGTTGAGCGCCAGGATCGTCACAGCCGCGGCCGACGCGCAGGCCGTCACCCATCGTGCATTGACCAGCTCGCCCATGATGCGCCGTCGCGAGCCCAGCACGACAAGCGCGATCACGGGAAGGGGCAAGACGAAGCTGAGGATTACTTGGCTCAGCACGAGCGTCTCCGTTACGTTGAGGCCGAGCGCCGTGACCGCGACTGCCGGAAGCATCGTCACCGTGCGCCGCACCCACAGCGGCACCGCAAAGCCGACGAAGCTCTGCATGATCACCTGACCGGCCATCGTTCCCACCACGGAGCTCGAGATTCCCGACGCGAGCAGCGAAATCAGGAACACCCCGGCAGCGAACGCTCCCAGCAGCGGCGTCAGCGTGTGATAGGCGGTGGCGATGTCGGCGACACCGGCGTGCCCGGTCGCGTTGAAAACGGCGGCCGCCATGTACATCATCGCGACGTTGACCAGGCCCGCGAGAGAGAGGGCGACCACCACGTTGACGTACGAAAAGCGGACGATGCGCGCGCGATGCGCGCGATCCTGGGCTACGACGCGATCCTGCGTGAGCGCCGAGTGCAGGTAGATCGCGTGCGGCATCACCGTGGCACCGACGATGCCGACCGCCAGCAGCACGCTTGACGAGCCTCCGAGCCACGGAACGACGGAGTGGTAGAGTACCTGATGCCAGTTGGGGCGCGCGAGCAGCGTCTCGACCACGTAACAGACCGCAATCACGCCGACGAAGGAGCCGATCAGCGTCTCCATCGTGCGGAAGCCGAAACGGTGCAGCGTGAGAATCGCGTAGGTAACGATGCCGACGATGACGGCACCCGCGAGCATCGGAATCCCGAAGAGCAGATAGAGCGCGACGATGGCGCCGAGAAACTCGGCAAGATCGGTGGCCATTGCACCGAACTCGCTGACGATCCACATCGCGAACGTGACCGCTCTGGGCGCGTGCTCGCGCGACAGCTCGGCAAGGTTCTTTCCGGTGGCGATGCCGAGCTTGGCCGATAATCCTTGAAGGAGCATCGCCATCAGGTTGGCCAGCACCACGACCCACAGCAGCCGGTAGCCGAAGCGCGCGCCGCCGACGATGTTGGTGGCGAAGTTTCCCGGATCGACGTAGGCGATCGACGCGACGAACGCGGGTCCCGCGAACGGCAGCAGCGCGCGCAGGCCGCGCCGCTGGCCGGTTAGCGCCTCGCGTGCCGCTTGCGCGACGCGCGGGCTCTCTTCACCCAGACCGAGGCTACGCGCCAACGCGCACCATGGCCGCGTAACGGCGCCGCAGTGCGATCGCGCGCTTGCCGCAGCGCAGCTTCAGCGACGCGCCCGCGTTCGCTTCAACGCGCAACGCGACGCCGGGCAGAATGCCGGCCGCCGCCAGCGCGGCGACGGCGGCTTCGTCGCGGTCGTCGAGGCTCGCGACGCGCACCCGCGCGCCCGGGGAGCAATCGGCCAGCGACGGCGCATCGGGAACGACGGCGTCGTCGCCGTAGGGAATCGCGTGGCCGTGCGGGTCGTACTTCGGCCGGTCGAGCAGCGCCGCGATGCGCAGCGCGACGTCGTCGGAGATCACGTGCTCGATGCGCTCGGCCTCAGCGTGGATGCGTTCCAGCGGCACGTGCAGCGCGGAGTAGAGAAAGGTTTCGAGCAGGCGGTGCCGCCGCACCATCGCAATCGCGAGCGTGCGGCCGCGCTTCGTGAGCGCCAGCGGCTGCGCGCGCGTTGGGTCGGCTGCGATCAGGCCGTCGTTCTCGAGCTGGCGCTTTGCCTTGCTCACCGAGACGCGGCTCACGCGCAGATAACGCGCGACGTCAGCGGCGCGCACCGGCAGGCCTCGCCCCAGCTGATAGATCGCCTTCACGTAGTCCTCGCGGGCTCGCGAGGGGGAGCGGTCGGAACCGACGCTCAGGAGAGCGACCTCGCCTTTGTTAGCCACGGTTAACGCGAACCATGGTTAACCGCTTAGCGCACGGGTGAAGGGGTCCCTTTTACGGCCCTTCGCCCTTTTGCTGCGCTGCGGGTGACGAGGGGTTACTGCGCTGGGTAGTGGGTTTCGTCGCCGTAGGGTAGGAAGAGCGTGAACTCGGGACGGAAGCGCAAGTTTACCGTGCCTGTGGGGCCGTTGCGGTGTTTGGCGATGATGAACTCGGTGAGATCGGGTTCGGGCGTTTCGGGATTGTAGTAGCCGTCGCGATAAAGGAAGGCGACGACGTCGGCCTCCTGCTCGATCGAACCGGAATCGCGCAGGTCGGAGAGGAGCGGACGCTTCGTGCCGCCGCGTGCCTCGACGGCGCGATTGAGCTGCGCGAGCGCGACGATCGGCACGCCGAGGTCCTTCGCCGTCACCTTGAGCGTACGGCAGATCTCCGAGAGCTCTTCGTTGCGGTTGGCATTGCGGGCGAGGATGCCCGGCCGCAGCAGTTGCAGGTAGTCGATGAAGATCGCCCCAAGGCCGACGCTGGATTTGAGGCGGCGGCAGCGGCTGCGGACGTCGTTGACGGTGAGCGCGCCGAGGTCGTCGAGATAGATCGGCAGGTCGTTGATCGCGCCCATCGCGTCGGACATCATCTCCCACTGGTTGTCCTTGATGTTGCCGCGGCGCATGTGGTTCATCGGGATTCGCGCCTCCGAGCAGATCATGCGCTGGATCAGCTCGTTGTTCGACATTTCCAACGAGAAGAACGCGATCGGCTGACCCTCGGCACGCGCGGCGGCGACCGCCATGTTGAGCGCGAAGGAGCTTTTCCCCATGCCCGGGCGCGCCGCGATGATCACGAAGTTGCCCGGTTGAAAGCCGGTGGTCATGGCGTCGATGTCGCGAAAGCCTGAGGTGAGGCCCGTGCGGTCGCCGCGCATGTGGAAGAGCCGGTCGATGTGGTCGAAGGCGTCCTTCATGAGGCGGCTCACCGGCATGAACTCGCTGACGCCGCGCCGCTCGCCGATCGTGTAGACGATCTGCTCCGAGCGGTCGAGGGCGCTCGCGACGTCCGCTTCTCCTTCGTAACCGAGCTGCGTGATCTCCGTGCCGGCGTGGATCAGCGAGCGCAGCACCGCCTTCTCGCGCACGATCGTGGCGTAGTAGCGGGCCGAGGCCGCCGTCTGCACGGTGTCCATCAGCGCGCTGATGTACGAGAGCCCTCCGACGCGTTCGAGAAGGTTACGCTGCCGCAGCTCCTCGGAGACCGAGATCTTGTCGACGGGCTCGCCGCGTTCGTAGAGATCGACGAGCACGGCAAAGATCGTTTCGTGCACGTGCGCGTAAAAATCGCTCGGGCGCACGATCTCGCCGACGGCTGCGAGCATCTCGCGATCGACCATGACCGATCCAATCACGGCCATCTCGGCTTCGAGATTCTGCGGCGGAATGCGATCGATCGTGGAGTGAAGCGGTTGTACCGTCATGAGGGTCGAGCCGCTGTGCGTGGCTATGACGGTGAACGCCTTGTGCAGGGGATGTGCATAAGGAGAAATTACGGGGGATGAGTGCCACACGTGGTGGCACTCTGCGACGCGGCGTCAGCGCCGGCGCTTGGGTAGCTCTCGCAGGATCTGCGCGACGCTGCCAACCGGCACCACTTGCATGCCGGAAAGGCCGGCGTCGATCTCGCGTGCGTTCTCCTTGGGAACGATCACGTGCTTCATGCCGGCCTGGCGCGCCGCGTAGAGTTTCTCGGTAATCCCGCCGACCGCGCGCACCTTACCTTGAATGCTAAGTTCGCCGGTGATCGCGATGTCCTGTGGTATCGGCGTCTTGGTCACGGCGGAGTACAGCGCGAGGAAGATTGCCAATCCAGCCGAGGGGCCGTCGATGTTGCCGCCGCCGACGACGTTGATGTGCAAGTCGTAATCGGCGACGTCGAGGCCGGCCGCCGCGCGCAGCACGCTGGCCGCGTTGAACACCGAGTCTTTAGCCATCGAACCGGCGGTGTCGTTGAAGCGAATCGTTCCTTTGCCCGGCTGCGACGCCGCGAAGGCCACCGCCTCGATCTCGATGATGCTGCCGAGATGGTGCAGCACGCCCAAGCCGTAGCACTTGCCGATCTCGCTGGTCGCGCGGCCTTTGACCAGCGTCTGCGGAACCAGGCGCGCCGCGCGCACGACGGCGCGCACGTCCTCCTGCGTGATCGACGGATTCTTGGGCGGGGGCAGCTGCGCTTTGCTGGGATAGAGACGGTAGAGCGCCTGCCCGAACGCATCGGCCACGATCTGCACCGCCTTGCGGCCTTCGATCGTATACGAGGCGATCATCTGCGCCACGCCGCGCACCGCCTTGGCGCCGAGCCGGCGGATCGCGCCCTGCACGATGGTCACGATCTGGTGCGGCGTGAGCGGTGAGAAGAAAATCTCGGCGCAGCGCGAGCGGATCGCCGGGTCGATCTCGTCGGGTTCGCGCGTCGTCGCGCCGATCAAGATGAAATCGGCCGGCGCACCTTCGCGGAACAGGCGCTTGACGTACTCCGGCACGTTGGGCGCGCTCTCGTCGTAGTAGGACGATTCGAAGGTCACGCGCTTGTCCTCGAGCACCTTGAGCAAACGCAGCTGCAGAGGACCGTCCATCTCGCCGATCTCGTCGATGAAGAGCACGCCGCCGTGCGCGCGGGTCACTAGGCCGAGCTTGGGCTCGGGCACGCCGGCCTCGGCGAACTCGCGGCGGCTGCCTTGGTAGATCGGATCGTGCACGCTGCCGAGCAGCGGATTGATCGTCTCGCGCGGATCCCAGCGCAGCGTCGTGCCGCTGGCCTCGACGAAGGGCGCGTCTTTGGCGAACGGCGTGTACGGCCGCTGTTTGGCGACCTCGAGCACGAGGCGCGCGACGGTCGTCTTGCCGACGCCCGGCGGACCGTAGAGAATGACGTGCTGCGGATAGGGCGAGCTGATCTTTGCGAGCAGCGATTTGATCGCCGGCTCTTGTCCCACGACGTCGCGCAGCGCCTGCGGGCGCAGCTGCGCCAAAGCCGATGCCGAGAGCTTACGCGCCGAGAGCGCCTGCAGCTCCTCGAGCTTGGCCTGCGACGCCGGCGTCTCGGGGCCGCCGGTCTCGCGCAGTGCTTCGAGTTTGAGGTCTTTGACGTACTCTTGATGGCGCTCGGCCATCTTCTCGTTGACGCGGCGCTCGATCGAGTTTTCGGCGTGGCGCTGAGCGATGACGTCGGCCATCGCCTCCTCGATCTCGGCAATCACCTTGCGCTGCGCGGCGCGCGTCGTAACGCGCTCGTGCGTCGGGTCTTCGAGGACCAAACGCCCGAGACCGCAGAGCCGGTCGGGAAGGTTCTGCGAGCGCATCAAACGCAGCGCGTTCACCTTGCCGGCGCGAAGCACGACCTTATCCTGTCCGAGCACCGACGTCAGCATGTCGTAGAGCGCGCTGACGTAACGGCTGAGCTCGTCTTCGGCGCCGAACTTACGGCGGAACCGAGCGTTGTAAGGCTGCTGCACGAGACCGGCGTTACGCCGCTACGACGTCCACCGTGGCTTTGGCGACGACGTTGCGATGCAGCTTGATCTCGACCGGATAGGACCCCAGCGCCTTGATCTGGCTGGTCAGCTCGATCTTGTGCTTGTCGATCTCGACCGCGAGCGCCCCGGCGATGGCCGAGGCCACGTCGGCGTTGGTGACCGCTCCGAAGAGCTTGCCGTTGCCGCCCGCCTTGGCGCGGACGGAAAGCTTGGCGCTCTCGAGGCGGGCCGCCAGCTCCTTGGCGTCGGCCAGCTCCTGAGCTTCCCGGCGCTCCTTGGCGCGGTGCTGCGCCTCGAGCTGCGCCATCGCGCCCTTGTCGGCCTCGCCGGCCAGCTTGCGCGGCAGCAGGAAGTTGCGGGCGTAGCCGTCGGCCACGTCGACGACGTCGCCTTTGCGGCCCAGCGCCTTGACGTCGCTTAGCAGGACGAGTTTCACCGGCACCTACTCAGAGCCGAAGGGCAGGAAGGCGATGAGGCGCGCTCGCTTGACGGCGACGGTGAGCATCCGCTGGTGCTTGGCGCAGTTACCCGAGATGCGGCGGGGCACGATCTTGCCGCGCTCGGAGACGTACTTTTTGAGGCGCCCGGTGTCGCGGTAGCTCACGGCGATGGCCCGTTCGGTGCAGAAACTGCAGGGCTTGCGCTTGGGCCGCCGGTCCTTGACGGCGCGCTTGACTGACGTCCTTTTCGGTGGCATTGGGTGTCCTTTCGACTAGGTGGTTGGCGGTTGTGCCGGCCCCCGAGAGAGGCGGCACAACCCTAGCCAGGTGAAGCGATAGTCTCGCTCCACCACCGGCGGCCACGGGGGTCGCCGGATTTCGGAACGTATGTTCGAACGGGGCGCCTCGGGCTCCTGGGCCCTGGTCGTGACGCTTGACCCGCTATGGTGTATAGTAGTTGGGTTACCCAGGTTTCGAAGTCCGTCAGGCCCCCCAGGCACAACGCGAGTCGGATCCGGAGAACAATTTCACTCAAAGATATCTAGGAGATTCGCTCGCTACATGTATACAGACGAAATGCTCACTTGCGTGGATTGCGGACAGCAGTTCCCATTCACTTCTGGCGAACAAGAGTTTTTCGCGATGAAGGGCTTCACCAACAAGCCCAGCCGCTGCACGGATTGCCGCGCAGCGCGTAAAGCCGGACGTTCCTCGAACGGCGGCGGAAGCCGTATGGGCGGCAGCCAACGCGAGATGTTCAAAGCGACGTGCAGCCAGTGCGGCGGCGTCGCGGAAGTCCCGTTCCAGCCGCGAGGCGACAAACCGGTCTACTGCCGCGACTGCTTCGCCAGCCGGCATTCGTCGTACCGCTAGTCACGTCTAGTCGCGTCGACTAAAACGACAAGTGAACAAGAGCCCGCATCAGCGGGCTCTTGTCCATAGGACCTGCAGGATAGATTTCGAACGGATGGGGCGATGAATCAGGCGGCACGATACGGCACGGGTATAGGACTCGGGCTTATTCACCTTGGTGCGCTGGCAGCATTCGTGCCGGCGCTCTTTCATTTTTCAGCCATCGTCGTCGCGATGCTTCTGGCGTACGCGACGGGCGCGCTCGGCATCACGCTGTGCTACCACCGCGTGCTCACGCATCGCAGCCTGCGCTTGCGCAAACCGGTGGAGTATCTGTTCGCGCTCTTCGGCACGCTGGCGCTGCAAGGCGATCCGATCCGCTGGGTGGCGATCCATCGTAAGCATCACGCGCACGCCGACCACGACGACGACCCGCACAACATTCACCTCGGCTTCCGCTGGGCGCACGTCGACTGGCTCTACCGCCAGAACCTCGCGATGCCGACCAATGAAGAGATCGAGCGCTACGCACCCGATTTGATGGCCGACCCCTTCTACCGCGCGCTTCAATACCTCGGCGCGCCGCTGCAGGTACTCTTGGGCGTACTGCTCTTCCTCGCCGGGGGATGGGCCTGGGTCGTCTGGGGCGTCTTCGTGCGCTTGGTCGTCGCCTACCATTCCACGTGGCTGGTAAACAGCGCCGCCCACATGCTGGGCTACCGCACCTACCGCACGACCGATCGCTCGACGAACTGCTGGTGGGTGGCGCTTCTCTCGTTCGGCGAAGGGTGGCACAATAACCACCACGCGTTCCCCTTCTCCGCGCGGCACGGTCTGCGCTGGTTCGAGGTCGACATGACGTGGTGGCACGTGCGGCTGCTCGAGGTGCTGCGCCTCGCCGACCGGATCCGGATTCCGAGCGAGGTTATGCGCGCGAAGCTGGCGTATAAAAACATCCGGCTGGAGCAAAACACGTCGCGAGGAGTACCCGCATGAAAAAAGTACGCGCCCGCTGGGAGCGGCCCGATTTTCAGGAGCACCCCCTTGGTGCCGAGGTGACCGCCTATCTGAGCGCACCAC
This sequence comes from Vulcanimicrobiota bacterium, assembly GCA_963844705.1. Taxonomy (GTDB): domain Bacteria; phylum Vulcanimicrobiota; class Vulcanimicrobiia; order Vulcanimicrobiales; family Vulcanimicrobiaceae; genus Cybelea. The sequence goes on from CAWJPI010000003.1 coordinate 204,967, forward strand.
CGCCGAAGGTCTAGATCCCGCCCGCCTCGGCCGTCCCCGACCTCGTCGCGCGGCTGCATGCCGTCGGCGAGGAGCGCTACCACGACAAGCATCCGTTCCACCAGCGCCTGGTCGCCGGTTCGTTGAATCGTGCCCAGGTGCGTTCGTGGGTGGCCAACCGCTACTACTACCAAACGCAGATTCCGGTGAAGGACGCGGCGATCGTCGCCAGTCTTCCCTCGGCGGCTCACCGCCGCGCCTGGATCTCTCGCATCACCGACCACGACGGCACCGGCGACGGTCACGACGGGGGCACCGCGGCCTGGATCGAGCTGGCGCGAGCCGTCGGACTCGAAGAGGATGACGTGCGTTCCGAGCGCGCGATCGCGCCGGGAACGCGCTTTGCGGTCGACGCGTACGTCACGTTTGCACGGACGCGACCCTGGGTGGAAGCCGTCGCGTCATCGCTTACCGAGCTCTTCGGGCCGCCCGTCATGCAGCGCCGGGTCGCGGCAATCCTCGAGAAGTATCCCTGGATCGACCGCTCCGGGCTGGCCTATTTCGAGCGTCGCATTCCGCTGGCGCAGCGCGACTCCGAGCTGGCGCTCTGCGTGGGTGCAGGCCGAAGCGACGACGCCGGAACTGCAGGATCGCTGCGTCGCCGCGCTGCGTTTCAAATGCGACGTGTTGTGGTGCATCCTCGACGCGACGGCGCTGGCCTGCGGCGTGTTCCAGTGAAGCTCGACGCGCGACCGCAGTTCGGCAAGGGTGTCAAGCTGCGGCACGAACCCGGCGGCCGCGCGATGCTGCTGGTTCCCGAGAGCGCGCTCTCGCTCAATGCGCCCGCCGCGGCGGCGCTGGAACTCGTTGACGGGGGACGCACGCTCGCCGAGATCGTCGACGCCGTGGTCGAGCACTTCGACGTGGGCGCCGACCGCGCGCGCGACGATCTCGTCGACCTCTTCAACCGCTTGGCAGAACGCGGCTTCATTCGGTGAACGAAGCGCCGCGGCCGCTCTCGCTCCTCTGCGAGCTGACGTATCGCTGCAATCTGCAGTGTCCGTACTGTTATAACCCGCTCGACTACAAGACGTACGGCGACGAGCTGTCGACGAAGCAGTGGCGCGCGGTGCTGTCCCAGGCGGCGGAGCTGGGCGTCGTGCAGGCTCACTTCTCCGGAGGCGAGCCGACGCTGCGCCGCGACCTCGCGGAGCTGATCGCTGCCGCGGAAGGCTGCGGACTCTATACCAATCTGATCACGCAGGGTACGTTTCTCGACGACGCGGCGCTCGACGAGCTGCTCGCCGCCGGCCTCGATCACATTCAGATCAGCATTCAGGCTCCGTACGCGGCGTTAGCCGACGAAATCGCCGGCACGGTGGTACACGAGCGCAAGCTCGATGCCGTGCGCCGCGTCGCGCAGCGCGACGTCGCGTTGACGCTCAACTGCGTGCTCCACCGGCTCAACCACGATTCGATTGCCGACGTAATCGAGTACGCGCGGGTCGCCGGCGTTCGCCGTTTGGAGCTGGCCAACGTGCAGTTTTACGGCTGGGCGTTTCGCAATCGCGCGGCGCTGATGCCCACGCGCGAACAGGTCGCGCGCGGCGAAGCGATCGTCGACGCGGCGCGCGCCCGTCTGCGCGGCGAGATGGAGATCGTCTACGTACTGCCCGATTACTTCGGCGATTTTCCCAAGCCGTGCATGAACGGGTGGGGACGGCAGTTCCTCACCGTCACGCCTAACGGTCGCGTGCTGCCGTGTCCCGCGGCGGCCGCAATCGAAACGCTCTCCTTCGAGAACGTGCGCGACCGCAGCTTGGGCGAGATATGGCGCGGTTCCGACTCGTTCGAGCGCTATCGCGGCACCGCGTGGATGCCGGAGCCGTGCCGCTCGTGCGAGCGCCGCGAGGTGGATTGGGGCGGCTGCCGCTGCCAGGCATATCTGCTCGCGGGCGACGCCGGCGCGACCGACCCCGCCTGTTCTCTCAGCCCCCATCACGCGGTCGTGACCTCGCTGCGCGACGGCAACGGCGAAACGAACCTGGTTGCGCGGCGCGCGTGATCGTTCGCGTTCTCGGCTCGGCGGCGGGCGGCGGCGTTCCGCAGTGGAACTGCGCCTGCGCCAACTGTAGCGAGGCGCGCGCCGGCCGCCAGCCGCAGCGCACCCAATCGGGGCTCGCGGTCAGCGCCGACGGCGAACGCTGGCTGCTGCTGAACTGTTCGCCGGATATCGCGGCGCAGATCGAAGCGCATCCGCCGCTGCAGCCGCGCGCTTTGCGCGGCACGCCGATCGCCGGGATGCTCTTCACCGACGCCAACGTCGACCACCTCGGCGGCCTAGCGGCATTGCGCCAGAGCGGTGCGCATGCTTTCGTGCTGCGCTCGAGCGCGGTCGTGCAGGCGATCGCTACGGCGCAGCCGGCGTTCGCGCCGTTCGCGCAGCCGCCGCATCGCTGGCTGGAGGTTCCGCTCGACGCGCCTTGCGTCGCCGCCGACGGGGACGATCTCGTCGGCAACGATTTGAGCGTTCGCGCGATCGCGGTTGCGGGCACGACGCCGGGCTTTGACGGGCGCCGCCGCGAGCATGGCGCCGTCGTGGCCTACGAGATATCGGAGCCCAGTGGGAGCCGCCTGCTCTTCGCGCCGGTCTTCGCCGCCGTCGACGGCGCACTGCTGGCCGCGGTCGCGGCAGCGGAGGTTGCGTTTCTGGATGGCACGTTTTTCACGCAGGACGAACTCGAGTCGCAGCATCTCATGCCCAAGGCGGCCACGGCGCTCGGACATCTTCCCGTCGGAGGAAAAGAGGGATCGCTCGAACGCTTGCGCGGCAGCGCAGCACGGCTTATCTATACCCATATCAATAACAGCAATCCAATGCTTGCCGGCGATTCGGCGGCGCATCGCGTCGTGCGCGAGGCGGGCGCCGAGATCGCGTTCGACGGAATGGAGTTGCGCTTGCGCGCCGGGAAGTCTGCGGGACCGTGATCGCGCTCGCCCGTTTCGCGATGCTCCTCGCCGTCATGTGGACGCAGTTCCGCATGGGGCCGCAGAACAACGCGGTCGTCGATGGGACGCTCGAAGCGTCGTGGCGGATCGAGACCGGCGGTCAGATCTCAGCGAGCCCGACGGTCGCCGACGGGACGCTCTACGTCGGCAACAACGGCGGGGTGCTCTATGCCATCGACGTCGCCAGCGGAAAGGTCGATTGGGCCGCGCACGTACCGAATCCGCTGATGAGCGCGCCCCTCGTCTACGACGATCTCGTCATCGTGGGCGAAGGCGACCCGACGAGCCGCACCTCGTCGCCGTCGGAGCCGATCATGGTGGGACAGGGACCCAGCGCGTTGATCGGGTTCGATCGTTACGGCGGCACGGTGCGCTGGCAGACGCCCGTGAACGGATCGGCGATGCCGACGCCGGCGATCATCGGCGGTATCCTGGTGAGCCACGATGGTGCGGGGTGGATCAACGCGCTGAACCCCGACACCGGCGAGAAGATCTATCAGCGCTCGATCGGCTCGATGGCCTCGATGTCGGCCATTCTTCCGATGGGCGACGGCGACTTCGTCACGACCGGCGTGGGCACGAACGCCGCGTGGCGGCTGCACGCCGACGGCGGCACGCTCGTCTGGCGCAGCCCATTTTTCCGCGGCGCCTCGGGAGTCGGTGACTGCCCGCCGGTGAGCGACGGCACGCGCGTCTTCTGCGATTACGTATCCCCGGTGCTTCCCGACACATTTACCGTGATCGGCAATCTCACGGTCGAGCGGGCCTACGCGCTCGACGCGCGCAGCGGCGCGCCGCTGTGGGACGTCGCGCTCGAAAGCGGCGCGCTTCCAATCCGCAACGAGGCCGCAATTCCACTGCTCGCCGGCAGCACGCTCTACCTCGGCAGCGCGATCGCACCGTGGATGCACGCGATCGATGCCGCCACCGGCCTCCTCGTCTGGGAAGCGCCAACGCACGGCGTCGTGAAGGGCGGAGCCGTCGAGGTCGGCGGTGTCGTCTACTTCGGCGACCTCGGCGGCTATCTCTGGGCGCTCGACGCCAAGACCGGCCGCGCGATCGGCGATAAGCAGATGCACACCGCGTTCAACGTCGGCTCGCCGATCGTCGTCGGCAAGACGCTGGTAATCGGCAGCGACTCCGGCAGCATCATCGCACTCCCACTCGCCCAAATCCTCGCCGCGCACGACCTGTAAATCTTGCGGCGCTCAGGCGTCAGGCCTAGAAGAGATTCCAGAGGTACTGGTTGTAGACTTCGTGGTGGTATTGCACTTCTTGGGGTTTGACGAAGGTTCCGAGGAGGCGCGGGCAGCGATCGGCGCTGGCCTGTTTGAGATCGGCGTAGCGCTGCTTCACGTCTTCCCCTAGGAGCTTGCCGGTCCACTCCGATTTGCGGAAATCGTCGAGCGCGTCGTAGATGTTGTCGGGCAGGTAGCGCTCGGCCTGGCGCAGGTTCTTCATGCTGCTGGTCGCGCCGTCCAGGCCCGTCTTGAAGACGGCGAGCATCACCATGTAGGGATTCGCGTCGGGCGCGACCGAGCGAACCTCGATGCGCGATGCTGCGCTCGTTGCCGATCGGAATGCGCACCATCGAGCCGCGGTCGATCGCCGACGCCTTGATCTGGTTCGGCGCTTCGAAGTGCGGATCGAGGCGGCGATACGCGTTGACGCTCGAGTTGAGCATCAGGCAGATGTCGTTCCCGTGCGTGAGGATGCGATCGACGAACTTCCAGCCGAACGAGCTGAGCTGCTCGTCGCCTTTGGGGTCCCAGAAGAGGTTCGACCCCGTTCTTGCTCACCGAGACGTTGGTGTGCATCCCGCTGCCGTTCACGCCGACGACGGGCTTAGGCAGGAAGCTCGCCGTCATGCCGAGCTTGGTGGCGACTTGGCGGCAGATCAGCTTGTAGAGCTGGATCTGATCGGCCGCAGCCACGACCTCGCCGTAGTTATAGTTGATCTCGAACTGCGACGGCGCGACCTCGGGGTGGTCCTTCTCGTTCTGGAAGCCCATCGCGCGCTGCACTTCGGCGACCGTGTCGATGAAGTCGCGCAGCGGGTCGCCGGGAAGCGAGTGATAGTAGCCGCCGGTGTTGACGTACTCGAACTTCGCCGTCTCGTGGAAGCGGCGCTCGGCGTCGAGGCCCTTGAAGAGGAAGCCCTCGATCTCGTTGGCGGCGTTGAGCGCGTAGCCGTTCCTTGGCGATAGCACTCGTTCGCGAAGCGCTTGAGCGTGCCGCGCATGTCGCCGGCGAACGGCTTGCCGTCGCGGTCGAGCACGTCGCCGAAGACGAGCACCTTGCCCGGGCCGAAGATGTCGGCGGGCCCCCAATAGAACGCGCTCCAGTCGAGCGACAGCCGCAGATCGCTCTCGCGCTGCGGCGTAAAGCCGCGAATCGACGAGCCGTCGAAGGTGAGGTTGTCGTGCGAGCGCAGCAAGAACTTCTTGTCGTAGTCGAGCATGTGCAGCCGGCCCTCGAGATCGCTGAACAGCACCGTCACCGCCTTGATGCGCGGCTCGTCGGCGAGGTATCGCAGGCGCTGCTCCTGCAGGGCCTTGAGCGGTACGCGCTCTCGGCGCTGCTGCTTGGCCCGCAGATTCATGCTCTTCGAGCTCCGCGTAGGGGAGCATCAGGAAGTCGCGCAGGTCGGCGTTGGTTGGCATGGCCGTCGAAGTCATTCGGTTCGTTTCTCCTTGACGTTCGGGCAGTGGCATGCCTTGGACCCTTGCACAACGCCTCGCCCCGGCCTTTGGACAAATGCTAAACGTTTTCGCGCCGCGGCTCAGGGGCCGTAAAAGAACCGTACGATGTGAAAGAAGACGGGCGCGGCAAAGATCATCGAGTCCATGCGGTCGAGGATCCCGCCGTGGCCGCCGATCATCGTGCCGAAATCCTTCACGCCGCGGTCGCGCTTGATCGCCGACATCACCAAGCCGCCCGCGAAGCCGAGCATCGTGATCGTAAAGGCGATCGCGGCGGCGGCGGGGGGCGTAAACGGCGTCAGCCACCAGAGCGCCGTGCCGATCGCGGTGGCGCTCAGCGTGCCGCCGATGAAGCCTTCCCACGTTTTGTTGGGGCTGATCGCCGGTGCGATCTTGTGCCGCCCCGCAAGCTTGCCCCACACGTATTGCAGCACGTCGCTGAGCTGGTCGACGATCACGAGATAGAGCAGCAGCTTGGCGTTGGGGCCGAAGTTGGGGACGTTGAGCAGCAGCAGCGCCGGCGCGTAACTGAGGCAGTACACGCAGATCATCAGCCCCCACTGGATCTTGGCGGCGCGCTCGAGAAACGCACGGCTGTCGCCCGCCAGCGCCATTGCCGCGGGAATGAACAAGAAGCCGTACACCGGGATCACGATGAAAAACCCCAGCCACTTGATCGACAGTAAATAGTACTGGAGCGGCGTGAAGATGAAAAACGTCCAGAAGAGCGTGTGGTGATCGGCGCGGCGCGTCGCCACGAGCGTCAAATACTCGCGCAGCGCGAAGAACGACACGAAGCCGAAGAGCACCAGAGACCCGGTGGGCCCGACCACGAGCGTGAGCCCGAAGATCACGCACATCACCCACCACGCGACCATCCGCTGGTTCAGGTTGTCGATCGTCCCCTGCGCCGCCGGGTTCTTCACGACCACTTTGAGCACGCGGCCGATCGCCGTTGCCGCGATCAGCAAGACGAGGATGCCGGCGCACGCCCACACCAGCTTCGGATCGAAACCGCGCCCGAGTATCGTCACGATTCCCTCAGCGCGCAGACAGCGTCGTGCATGCGCTCGCAGAACGCCGCTTTCGGCTCCGACGGATCGAAGAGCGAGGGCGCGCCGAAGGTGACGCGGCTGATCAGCGGTACCGGCAAGAACTGCCCTTTGGGCAGAATGCGGTTGAGATTCTCGAGATAGACCGGCACCAATTGGATGCCGGGCTTTTGCATGCAGAGGTGATAGAGGCCGCTCTTGAAGGGTGCAACGGTTTCGCCGTCGCCGCGCGTGCCCTCCGGAAAGATGATCAGCGAGTAGGTTTCCCCCATTTCGCCCGCGATCTGATCGATGGTCTCGCGCGCGGAGTTCTCGCCGCCGTGGCGCGAGACGAGCAGCGCGTTGAAGATGTCGACGGCGAAGTAGCGCCGCATACCGCTGCTCCAGTAGTCGCGCGCCGCGACCGGACGCGTTTGTGCGCGCAGCGCGGGCGGCAAGCACGCCCAGAGCACGACGAAGTCGAGATGGCTGGTGTGATTGGCAAAGAAGACGGTCTGCCCCGGCGCGGGCGCCCCGCCGCGCCACGTCGCCTGCGTGCCGGTTATCACGCGGGCGCACGCCGCGATCGTGCCCCCCAGCGGTCGCCCGTTCACCGAGCTTTGAGCTCGGCGACGATCTGCGCGGTGCGGCGCACGAACGTCACGGCGGAGCCCACGACGATCACGAGCAGCGCCGCGGCGATCGTTTCGCCCCGCCAGTGCAGCAACGGCTCCAACGTCGAAAGTACGCAGGCCGCCGTGAGCACCGCCATGCGGTGCGGCTTGGCCATCGGTCCAGTGAAGTATTGGTGCGTCCCCATCGCGCCGCCCAATAGCCGAACGTAGGCCGTGAGCACGGCTAAGATCGCCGCGAGCCAGCCGAGCTGCACGCCCCACCAAAAGTCGCTCGCGGCGTAGCCCGCGCCCACCAAGATCGCGACGTCGGCGAACCGGTCGGGCATGTCGTTGAAGATCTCGCCGTAACGCGTTTGGCGACCGCCCTCGATCGCCACCATGCCGTCGAGCATGTTGCAGAGCAGCCGCAGCTGAATGCACGCGGCGGCGCCGAGCAGCGCGAGGACGCGGCCGAGGTCGTACGTCTGCGCGCTGAGCCAGAGCAACACACCTGCGGCGATCGCGAACATCAGGCTCGCAATCGAGATCGCATTCGGCGAGACGCCGGCGCGATCGAGTCCTTGAGCTATCGTCTTTGCCCAACCCTTTTTGCGGGTCGCGAGCGGACGGCGCGGCGGTTCCGAGGACATGCGCGCGAGCTTCGGCGGCCTTGCTTGCTTTCCCGGGCACGCGTTCAGGGAATCCCTCGCCAAGGTGGGGTAACGTGGCGGCATGAGAGCTAGACTTCCCCTCACGCTGCTGTTCCTGGCGGCCGCCGGCGCCACGGCGCTGGGCGCTGCGGTCGAAACCTGGAGCGTCGACCCCGTGCACTCAACCGCGCAGTTCACCGCGCGCCACTTCGGCATCGTTCCGGTGATCGGAACGATTCCGATCGACCACGCCTCGGTGAGGCTCAACGCGGGCAGTCAGATCCCCGTTGCGGTCACCGCCGTGCTCGACGCCGCAAAACTCGACACGCACAACGACATGCGCGACGGCGACCTGCGATCGCCGCACTACTTCAACGTGGCCTCGACGCCCGACATCCGCTTCGCCAGCACCAAGATCGAGGGTACGGACCCGTCGAGTTTCAAGATCGACGGCGACCTTACGATGCACGGCCAGACGCATCCCGTGGTCCTCGACGCGAAAGTGATCGCTGCCGGAAAATCGCCGCGGGGCCGCTCGATCATCGCCTACGGCGCGACCGTGACGATCGATCGCACGCAGTGGGGAATGACCTACGGCCCGCTGATCGTCGGCAACAGCGTCAACGTCTCGCTCAACATCGAGGCCGACGGACCGGCGCCGTAGCCAGTAGTTGTCGTTCGGGCGCATGTCGGTGTCGAGCGCCCGTAAATCGAACGGCTTCGTCGTCAGTTTGCGTTCCCGTGTTTCGATCAGGCCGGGACGACGAGGAGCGGCCTGATACGGCGCGAGTGCGAAGCTCGTGGCCGGAATGCGGTTTTCCTGCACCAAAATTACGACGTGGGAAATCTGGGAGCGCCCGAGCTCCGTTATAGCGTCGTTGGGAAACTCGGGCTCGAAGGGATCGCCGGCAGCGAGCCGCGTCCCGAGCATGCTGCGAGCATGCAGCACGTCGTCAGTACTCCAATGCCGCGCGATCATGTCACGGTGGGGCCTTCTTTGCCAATGAGAGCGTGCCCACAGCGTAACAACCCGCCTGCAGAAAGCGCCTTAAGGTCGGCCGTTTCGGCGGCCGGCGCGTGGTAGGGAACGGCTTGCTTCTCCTTGCCGTGCTCCTGGCGGCAGCCGCTCCAGCGCCGACTCCCACTCCGGTTACGCGGCAGATGCGCGCCAAAGCAAGGCGGCCGGCGCCGTATCGCACGATCGGTCACGTGGTCTCACGCGGCCGAAATCAAAACGTCGTCGGCCAGTCGGCCGCGGCGTCGGCGGGCACGATCGACCAAGCCGAGATCAAGACGCGGCCGCTGCTTCGGCCCGGCTCGCTGCTCGAGGCGATTCCCGGATTGCTCACGAGCCAGCACAGTGGTGAGGGTAAGGCGAATCAATACTACCTGCGCGGGTTTCAGCTCGATCACGGTACCGATCTCGAGAGCACGATCGCCGGCACGCCGATAAATCTGCCGACGCATGCCCACGGCCAGGGCTACTCCGACATCAACTGGCTGATTCCCGAGCTGGTGAGCTACGTCGATTACGAAAAGGGGCCGTACTACGCGTCGGCCGGCGATTTCGCGACTGCCGGTGCGTACACGCTGCATTACAAAGATACGCTCGACGCTCCGCTCACGGAGTTTGGAATCGGGGATTACGGCTACAGCAACGTGCTCGTCGCGGGGTCGCCGCGCGTCGGTGCCGGGAATCTCCTCTACGCCTGGCAGATCTACCACGACAACGGTTCGTTCGATCGCCCGGACGAATACGCGAAGTTCGACGGCGTGCTGCGCTGGAGCCAAACGACGCCGCAAAGCAACGTCAGCGTGACCGCGATGGGCTATCACGGAAGCTTCCAATCGAGCGATCAGATTCCGATGCGGCTCGTCGCCGACGGCGAGCTGAGCCCATACGGCCTGATCGATCCCTTTGACGGGGGCACCACGTCTCGCTATTCGATCGAGAGCGACTGGCAGCGCTCCGACGCGCACGGCGCTACGCAAGTGAGCGCCTTCGGCTTCGAGCAGTACCTCAACCTGTACTCCAACTTCACCTACGATCTCGACGACGCGACCGACTACTACAACGTCACCAGAAACCCGATCACGTGCACGCCGGGGTATACCACGTGCGATCCAGGCCCGCGGCACGTTCCCGGCTACATTTCCTACTGCCCCAGCAACGACGAGCCCAGCGCCGTGCACGCACCGCCTCAATCGGTAGCACCCGCCCCGTTCGTCTTCGCCTGCGGCGATCAGCGCGAGCAGGTCGACAAGCGTTTCGTCTCGGGCATCAACGTCACGCGCAAGCTCAACGCTGCCGGGAGCTTCACGACCACGGCCGGGGTGGGGACGCGCAACGACAACATCCCAACCGTCGGTCTCTTCCTCGTTCACGACCAGATCCCGTATCCGGACGGCACGCTCAGCCTGGCTCACGTCGTCGAGCGCGACACGTATGGCTGGGTGCAAACGCTCATCCGCGTAGGGCAGCGATTACAGCTAACGCCGGGCCTGCGCGCCGACCTCTTCGATTTTCGCGTTGCCGACAGCGTGGCGGCCGACTCCGGTAACGTGGGCTCCAACATGATCAATCCGAAGTTTACCGCCGCCTACGTGCTCTCGCCCTATCAAGAGCTGTACGCCGACTGGGGCGAAGGATTCCACAGTAACGACGCGCGCGGCATTACCGACACGCTCGATCCCCAGACGCAAGCGCCATACAACGCATTAGGCCAGCCGGTGCTCCAGAACGCGCCGCTCGCTCGCGGCGAGGGGCTCGAGTTCGGCTACCGCTACTCGCGCGGCGGTTTGAACAGCACGCTTGCGTTGTGGCAACTGCACCTGAACTCGGAGCTGGTCTTCGACGGCGACGCCGGAGTGACGTACGCAGGAGGGCCGACGATGCGCCGCGGCATCGAGTTTGCCAACTTCTACCAGCCAGTTCCCTGGCTCACGCTCGACGCCGACATCGCGACCTCGAACGCGCGCTTCCTCAACGATCCCGGCGGCCAGGGCACCTACGTTCCGGAGTCGATCGATGCCGTAACCGCGGCGGGAATCACCGTCGACGAGCCTTCTTATGCGGCAAGCTTACGTTTGCGCTACTTCGGTCCCCGCGTGCTCGACCAGTCCGGCGGCGCGGTATCGGCCGCATCGGTAAGCTACGACGCGCAGGGCACCTGGAAGACGCATCGGGGGTACGATCTCGTCTGCGACCTCTTCAATATCTTCAACGCGTCCGCCGACGACGTGGAATACTACTATCAGTCGTGGCTGCCGCAAGACGTCGGCCTCTACGGAAGAAATCCAGCCGTCAATCCTGCGCTCGGAGGCGCCGGCGTCAACGACTACTACTTCCACCCAAGCGAGAAGCGAACGGTGCGACTAACGCTCATCCTGCACTGACGCTGCAGTAAAGTGAACCATTCGATGTGCGCGCGAGATCGAAGAGCGCTTCGGTGACGTCGAGGCGCCGAAGCGTCGAGGACTCACTGATGTGCCCGTTGGAGGGCGAGCTCGAGGCGCACGAAAGCCTGCTGCGCGCCGCGCACGATTTGCAGGACGACCGGTGAGACCCCTGGATTGAGCTGCGCGTAATAGGCATCACCGTCGCGATGGAAGCTTTCTTCGCCATCGAGCAGGGTTAGTTGCGACTCCGACACCGGCGAACCGCACTCGAGGTTGGTCGTGGATCGCCGAACGTTAACATCGAGCCCTGCGGCGACCAGGCCGCCAACGTATGAGTAAGCCTCAACGTCGCGGCAGCACTGGGCAACGTCAACCTCCAGCCGGATCGGATGGCCCGGAAGAACGACCGCGACTTGACCCGCGGCGGGCGCGCACCCCGTCTTCTCCTGCTGCCCATGAATGTAGTAGGCGTCCGGAATCACGCCAAACCTCGCGACGTAAGGGCCCGGTTTAGAACCCACCGCCACGACCGCTTCGTACCTGCGATGCTGCGAGATGCCGACGACGCTTGCGGCGATGGGCGACGCGAGGTCGGAGGCCGGTTCGTTGACCGGCGCGCACGACGAGGTCGAATACGCGATGGTCAGCGATTCGAGAGCACTGCGGTCATGGCTCGCCGCGCGAGCGGAGGCTCCCGCGACGATGACGGCAGCCGTCGCGGCGATGGCCAAAGCATGGAATTTCATGCGGCGGCGTACCCCGCCGGGTCTGGATCAACCTGCGTTCGCTCGGGCTTCGTGCCGTGCGAAGCGTACTCCGTCACGGAGCCGTTGCCCGAACGCGGGGCGTTTGCCACGTTGAGAAGCCCTGACGAGCCAAACGCGATGTTGTACGGGTCGACGATGCCCTTGGAGAGCGTTCGGAAAGGCGACGACGCTCCCGGCGCGTAGACGGTTACCGTACTTTCGCCGCCGCTGCCGCTTCCCGTGTTGCCGGCGTAGAGGTTACCCGACGAATCGAACGCTAGAGCGCGAGGGAAGTCGATACCGTCAGTAATCTTTCTGCCGACCTTGGTGCTCCCGGGGCTGTACACCGATAGCGAACCGTTCGGTCCTGCTCGGTCCGCGACGTATAAGTTATCGGAACCGTCGAGCGCGAGAGCCTCGGCCTCATGTACGCCATCCACGATCCTTCGCAGCAGTCTTCTCGACGAACCGGCTCCGTAAACGGTGACCGACGGTTTGCGATACACGAGGTCTAGGTTGAGAACGTAGAGTTTGCCGGTCGTGTCGAAGGCGAGGGCGATGGGCAGCCGGACTCCCGACGTGATCGTTTGGAGCAGGCTACCGGTGCCGGCCTGATACTCGGTGATGGTGCTGGCGGATTCATTGGCAACGTAGAGGTTACCCTTCGTATCGAGCGCGATGGCTGCCGGGCCGTCCATGCCCGCGCTGATCGTCAGCGCGACCTTGCTGCTTCCCGGCGCGTAGACCGTCACGTCGCTCTCGTCGAGCACGTAGAGATTGCCGCTGGCGTCGAATCGGAGCGCCAGCGGCTCCACGACGCCATCGGTGATCGTGCGCAGCGGCGTGCGCGTCCCTGGCTTGTAAACCGTCACGCTGTTGCCGACGCGGTTGGCAACGTACAAGTTCGCGGCGGACACATCTTGAGCTGCGACCCCCGCCGGCGTGACCGGAGGCAGTGCCGGAGCGAGCTGGCGTCCGCAGCCGGCGACGACCGCCGACGCGAGTAGTGACGTAAACTTTGCGTTCATGAGGCTCTCCTTTCTTGTGCCACGAGGAGGGCTACAAGAGTTTTTCCCATGTCGCCATCCTAGGGCGTCGGCGTGAGGGTCGGAACCTACACCCGCACACCTTATCCACACAACTCGCCGGTCAGGGACCGAAGGCTATGGAAACCGGATCGTTGATCCCCTTGGTGATCGTTCGCGAGAGCTTCCCGCTATTCGGCGGATACTCGGTTATGGAGCCGTACCCCGGCCCAATGTTTCCCACGTTGAGGTAGCCCGAGGATCCGAACGCTAGGCTTAGGGGACCTTCCACTGCGGTGGAGATCGTTCGAAGCAACGAGGTCTTGCCCGCGGAATAGACCGTGACGCTACTGTGAATGGTGGAAACGGAAGAATAGTTTGCCACGTAGAGATTCCCAGAGGGATCGAAAGCGAGAGCCTCGGGCCACAATATCCCGTTAGTGATTTTCTTGCCGGGCTTGCTTTGTCCCGGCGCGTAGATTTCGACGTTTCCCGTTCGACTCACGATGTTTCCAACGTAAAGGTTATTCGAAGCATCGAGGGCGATCGACACCGGATGGTTGATACCATCCGTAAGCGTTCGCAGCAGCGTTCTCGACGCGTCCGCTCGATAGATGGTGACGGACCCGGGGGAGGCGCTGCTGCCTGGAAGCCAATCGACCACGTAGAGCTTTCCCGAGCCGTCAAAGGCGAGTCTCTCAGGCTGGTTCACACCCTTAACGATCACTTGCAGCAACTCGCTCGTGCCGGCTTTATAGACCGTTACGGTGTTGTTCCCCAAATTAGCCACGTAGACGTTAGCTGAGCTATCGACGGCGACCGCCGTTGGAGTGTCAACGTCGGTGCTAATAGTCCTGAGCACCTTTGTGCTTTGCGGCGCGTACACGGTGATGGTCGTGCTGCCAAAGTTGGCGACGTAAAGGTAGCCCTTCGAGTCGAAGCAGATGGCATACGGCCGGGAAACGCCGGCGGTTATCGTTCTTAGTGGCGAATTCGTACCCGGTGCGTAAACCGTGACGCTATTATCGTAAACGTTCGCGACGTAAAGGTTCTTGGCAGTTGCTGGTCTGGCAGCCCCCAGTTCAGTGGTCGGCAGCACGGACTGCGTAGCAGCTCGGCTGCAGCCCACGAGGAGAGCGCAGGCAAGAATGGCAAGTATAAGCTTTCCCATGCTGCCATCCTACGCGCGGAGCCGCTGGGGCGGAAGTTACACCCGCACACCTTATCCACACAAGTAGCCCGTCGGGGCCAGAGGCGAGTGCGGTCGGGCTTCTGTTACCGGGGAAGGGCCATCGCTGAGAACTGTTCTTCTAGGGTGTAGGTATGCACCGGCTTCGAGCCGCCGGGAGCAAAGACGACGATCGTGTTGGTTGCTTTGTCCGGAACGTTTGCGACGTAGAGCCGGCCCGATGTGTCGAATGCGAGAGTGGCCGGGTACGTGAATCCCGAACGAAGCGTCCGCCAAACGGTCGTTTGCCCTTTACGGTATGCCGTTATCGAGGCGCGCGCCTTCTTGTCTCCGCCATTTCCGACGTAGATATTGCCGTCGGCATCGACCGCGAGCGAGACCGGCGAGTGTAGGCCGGCCTCGATCGTCAGCGACGGCGTGCCTTTACCGGCCGGATACACGGTGACGTCGGACTTACCGGTAAAGAGCCCGTTGACGACGGCCAGATCTCCGTCGGGCGTGAGGGCCAACTGGATCGGGAGACCGATGCCTTTGTTGATAATGCGCGACGGAGCGCGCTTCCCGGGCCCGTACACGCTCACCCAGCCGGGAAAGATGCTGAAGTTACCGACGTACACGTTGCCTGACTTGTCGATCACCGGCGAGTGGGCAAAGCCGCTGAGACCCTTCAGGTGTCGGCCAGGTTTCGACGCGCCGGCGGCATAGATTCCGCCGGTGCCTTCCAGCTCGCAGCAGCCCGCGCGATACTGATCGATCACGTATAAGCTCCCCGCGGCGTCGGTAAGGAGCCCCTTAGGAACGCCGAGCAAGCCGGTGAGCGTCCGCGCCGGCGACTGAGTGTTCGGCGCGTACACGGTGACGTCACCTTGATTTGACGTCGTCGAATTGCCGACGAAGAGGTTCCCTGAATCGTCGAGCGCCAGCGTCGTCGGGTTTACGACGCCCGTCGTGATCGTCTCGCCGTTCAATGTCTGAACCAATCCGTTCGGCGACGGGCAGGACGTACTCGTCGCGCAGATCTGCGCGACGTAGGCGAACGGGCGCTCGGTTTTGCCGGGAAGCGCAGTAGCGTTTGTCGGCATATTCTGCAGCGTGCTCGGCTGCGTCGCAAGGTTGCCGCCGCAAGCCGTCATCAGCAGACAAATAAGGGTCAGTGCGCCGGTCAGCAGTTTCAATCGCATGCGCACGCGATTCGACGGTGCGACGGCCCGCATCCTATCCTCGGTAGTGAACAGGTGGTAGGATGGTCGTCATGGTGCGCGAGGTCGTGGCGTCCTTTGCGCACGCGGCCGCAGCCTTCTTGAACGCTGCTAGGACCGTAACCGAACGGACCACACCCGGGTAAGAAGTGCTCGTCGCCGGGAAAGAGCGACAGCCAATGACGAGCGCGCAGAGCGTAACAGCTGCGATAGAGCGATTCATCGAAACCGTGTTTTTAGAACGGCAGGCGCGCACCACCAAAAGCCTACGGCGAATGGCGCTTACGAGCGGCTACATTGCCTTTTCAGAACGGAATCTCGTCGTCGAGGTCGTCTCCGTGGGACTCGGCGCCGCGCGGCTGCGCACCAACTGCCGCCGGAGCGCGGCCGCCGTTGAAGCCGCCCTGATCGCCGCCCTCGGCATCGTCGCGGCGCGACGAGAGCATCTGCATGCCAGAAATCACGACTTCGGTGGCGGTGCGGCGGATCGGCTGTCCGCTTTCGTCCTTGAGCTTGGCGTCGTCGTACGAGCGGATCGAGAGCCGTCCCTCGACGAGCACCGGGCTCCCCTTCTTGAGATACGTGTTGCACGTTTCGGCAAGCCGCTCCCAAGCGACGATGTCGACGTACATCGTGTCTTCCGGTTTCGCATCGCGCTTGTTCGGATTGACGGCGATGCGGAACTTCGTTACCGGCGAACCGGAGTTGATATACCGGATCTCGGGGTCGCGCGTGAGGTTGCCTACGAGAATCACTTTGTTAAACGACGCTGCCATCTCTTATCTCTCTTTCTTGCTACACTCTATGATTTGTGCTAAACGTTGTCCGCCGCGGCCCTTCGACTGCGCTCGGGGTGACAAGGGCCACTATGACAGACTTGTGTGTCACCTGTATGGCACAGATGTTGCGGGTTTGCGAAGAGCTAGGCCTGCGGCTCGCGCGGCAGAGCCGTCTGCGGTTCGCGCGACGGAGGCGCCTGAAACTCGCGCTGCGGAGGCCCCTGTGACAGGTGCGCTGGGGCGAGCGGAGGCGGCGCAGCGGCCGCTAGGGCGGCCATGTGCGTCAGCATCTTGCCGTCGAGTCGCACGATCAGGGCTCGCAGCACGTCTTCGTGGAGCTTGAGCTGGCGCTCCAGCTCCTTCGACGTCGCCGCATTGCTCTTGAACTGCATCACCACGTAGGTGCCCTCTCGGGCGTCCTTGATCTCGTAGGCCAGGCGCTTCTTGCCCAGCCGCTCCACGGCCACCACCTCGCCGCCTTGGCCCTTGACGATCTCGGATATGGCGTTGGCGCGCACCTCGACTTCGCTCTCTTCGAGCGCGGGGCGCAGGATGTAGGTTACTTCGTAATCGGTCATTGATTCTCCGTACTATGGACGCCCGCGAGGGCGGCCCACCTCAAGACGAGGCGGGCAGTAGGTAAGGGGCGGCTTTTCGCGGCGCCCTTCGAGGGACTCCTCTACTGCTCCAGCTCCTGCACCGTGTTCGTGTTGGAATCGGTGTAGAAGAGCGCCGTGTTGCCGTCGTTGGTGCCCACGGCGAGCAGGCCGAATATTCCGGCCGTCTTACTGGTGTCGACGACCTTCGTATCGAGCACTTGCCCGGTCGGCGTCATCTCGACGAGCGTGTTGCCGCCGGCCCCGTTGGCGACGATCAGGTTGCCGTTGGGCAGGATCGCCTCGGCGACCGGAGTGTCGAGCGGCTTACCGGTCTTCACCAGCGTGGCGCACGACGTTTTAGGATACAGGCATTTGAAGCTCTTGCATCCGTTCGAAACCGTGATCTCTGCGGTCTTGAGCAGATTGCTGGCGTGCGCGATCGCCACCACCGCGTCGCACGCGCCGTCGGCCACGTAGAGCGTGTCCCACGCCTTGCTCTTGCTGTTCGAGTTGTACGCGAAACCCGACGGCCCCATCCCGCTCCAACCGGCGCCCTGTTTCACCGAGAACCCCTTGACCACTGCGAGCAGCTTCTTATTGCCGTGATAGGCCCCGAGGCTGATGCTGTCAACGTTACCGTTGCTCGCGTCGCCGATGAAGACGAATTCCGGCGAGTAGATGTAGAGCGGAGGTGCGTCGCCGTCGCCGATCGGATCCACGATGGGAGCAGCATAGGTCTTCTTCAGCACGCCGGCCTGATTGAACCAAACCATTACCTTGCTCGTGAGCCCCGTTGCGAAGACTTGGTCGCCCAGGGTGGTGACGGCGTCGCCGTTGCATCCTTCGATCTTATCGCTCTGCACGAACTGCGCCGGCGAAGAGTTCGCCTTCGGCGCGAGCTGCTCGATCGTCGTACCAATGCCGGCCTTGCCCGCGGAGTTGCTGAAGTTGCAGACGAGGAGGTCGCCTTTTTTCAACCTTCCGTTGCTGTTGAGAACCGTGGCCAGCGAGCGCGGCCCCATATCGCCGTTCTTCGGGTCGACCGTCGAACCAATCGTCACGTTCTTCTTCAAAAGTTTGAGGATCGAGGTGGTATCTTCCGGAGATGCGCCCGTGCGCAAAAATGACGTTGCGCTCGCGCCTGCTCCGCCCGAGGCGGGCACCGCACCCGTTCCGTTACATCCGGACGTTCCAAGAAGAGCAGCGGCCACGAGCAGCGCCGCGCGCCTGTCGGTGAAGAGCATGTGAGATCCTCGTCGATACGGTGAGTGGTTGTAGGAGCCGCCTTTCGAATCGTCTTTTTGAGCGCCCTGCTGGAGCGACCGTCCGCCGTCGCCTTTCGTCAAAATGAACGGGCAAAAAATACCGTGGTCATTACCGCGCCGATGCCGATGACGGTCGCGCGAGCGATTGCTTGGGGCACGCGCCGGAAGAGCCGCGCGCCGAAATAGCCGCCCAGCAACGCAAGCGCCGCCATCGGCACGGCGAAGCGCCAGTCGACGATGCGCGCGATGATGAAGGGGACCAGCGCGACCCCGTTGATCGCCACGGCGAGCACGTTCTTGATCGCGTTCTGCGCGTTGAAGCTGGGCAAGCCGGAGAACGCCAGCACGGCGAGCATCAAGATTCCCTGCCCCGCGCCGAAGTAGCCGCCGTAGATCGCGACGGCAAACTGCGCGGCGATCTGCCACGGCGCGTGCCTGGGAGCGGAATTCGAGCGCTTCGTAAGAAGCGGGCTCGCTGCGAAGACGATGGTCGCGAAGAGAAGCAGCCACGGAATCAACCGTTGGAAGAGCGCCTGCGGCGTGACCAGCAGGAGCGACGCGCCGATCAACGAGCCGGCGATGCTCGCGATCAGCACCGAGCGCAGCATCGAGCGATTCTCGCGAACTTCCTCGCGGTAGCCGCGCACGCTCCCGAGCGTGCCGACCCACATCGCCGCGTTGTTGGTGGCGTTGGCCGAGATCGGCGGGACGCCGGCGAAGACGAGTGCCGGAAACGAGAGAAAGCTTCCGCCGCCGGCTGCGCTGTTCATCAGGCCGGCGACGACCGCAGCGGCGCCCGACAGCAGCAGTTGGGCCGGCGTCACGCCGCGAGAGCCTGGTTCTTAGAGCGCTGCGCGCTCGCGCTTGGTGACGCGATAGACGCGGCGAACGTTTTTGAGCGTTTGGATCTTCGTAATCAACTTGTGCAGATGATCGAGGTCGCGAATCTGAACCGTAAGACTCGCGAGCGCGCCGCCGTCCTTGCGCACCCGCGCGTTGACCGAGCTGACCTGCGTCTTTAGCTCGGCGAAGACGGCCATGATGTCTTGCAGCAGTTGCACGCGGTCTTCGGCCTCGACTTCGATGTCGACGAGGTGCGTGAGGCCGGTGTCGGTGATCCACTGCGACTGCATGATGCGTTCCGGCGTCGCGTTCATGTAGCCGACGTTGGGGCAGTCCGCGCGGTGCACGCTGACGCCGCGCCCGATCGTCACGTAGCCGATGATCGGATCGCCGGGAACCGGAGAGCAGCATTTCGAGAGCCGCACGAGCACGTCGTCGACGCCGGCAACGCGCACGCCGCTGGAGTCGCGGGTCTTGCGGGGCGGCGGCTTGCGCCCGATTTTGGTGAAGTCGACGACGTTGTCGTGCTTGACCTCGTCGCGTACGCGGTTGGCCACGGACTGCGCCGAGGCGTCGCCGAAACCGATGGCAGCGTAGAGATCGGCCGGCGTCGCGAAGTTGAGCCGCGAAGCGATGCGCTCGATCAGCTCCCCGCGCGCGAGATCGGTGCGCAGGCCGGCTCGCGCCAGCTCGCCTTCGAGCGCCTCTTGGCCCGCCAGCACGTTCTCTTCCCGACGCTCCTTGCGGAACCACTGCTTGATCTTGTGCTTGGCGCTGGACGTTTTGACGATCGAGAGCCAGTCGAGCGAGGGCCGCCCGCTCGACTTGTTGACCAAGATCTCGCAAATGTCGCCGTTGTTCATCTGATAATCGAGCGGAACGATGCGGCCGTTGACCTTCGCGCCGACGCAGTGGTTGCCGACGTCGGTGTGCACCTGATAGGCGAAGTCCAGCGGCGTGCCGCCGGCGACGATCGAATACACGTCGCCTCGCGGCGAAAACGCGAAGACCTGGCTATCGAAGAGGTCGAGCTTGAGGTTCTCCATGAACACGCGCGAATCGCGCATGTCCTTCTGCCACTCGAGCATCGCGCGCAGCCAGGAGAGCTTGTTCTCGAACTGATCGGCCTTGCCGCCCTCTTTGTAGCGCCAGTGCGCGGCGATGCCATACTCGCCCGTGCGGTGCATCTCCCACGTGCGAATCTGGATCTCCAGCGGTTCGCCGCTGGGGCCCACGACCGTGGTGTGCAGCGACTGGTACATGTTCGGTTTGGGCATCGCGATGTAATCTTTGAAGCGCCCCGGAAGCGGCGTCCACATCGCGTGCACCGCGCCGAGCGCCGCGTAGCAATCCTTGACGCTATCGACGATGATGCGGATCGCGGTGAGATCGTAGATCGTGGAGAAGTCGCGGCCCTTGCGAATCTTCGAGTAGATCGAGTAGAAGTGTTTCGGCCGGCCGTGAATCTCGGCGTTGACCTTCATCTCTTTGAACTCGTCGCGCAGCCGCGCGATCGCCTTCTCGACGTCGGCCTCCCGCTCGCGCCGCGTCTTGGCCACGCGCTCGACGATGTCGTGGAACGAGGCCGGCTCGAGGTAGCGCAGGCACTCGTCTTCGATCTCCCACTTGATCTTCCAGATTCCCAAACGATGGGCGATCGGCGCGTAGATGTCGAGCGTCTCGCGCGCGATGGCTTGCTGCTTGGCCTGCGGCAGACTCGCGAGCGTGCGCATGTTGTGCAGGCGATCGGCGAGCTTGATGATGATCACGCGGATGTCCTTGGTCATGGCCAGGAACATCTTGCGCAGGTTTTCGACCTGCGCGTCTTCTTTGGACTGATACGGGATGCGCGTCAGTTTGGTGACGCCGTTAACCAAGCGCGCCACCTCTTCGCCGAACTGCGCCGTCACCTGCTCGCCGGTGATCGAGGTGTCTTCGACGACGTCGTGGAGTAAGGCGGCGGCGATGGTCTGGTGATCCATCTCCAGCTCGGCTAGGATGCCCGCAACGGCAAGCGGGTGCTCGATATACGACTCGCCGGAGGCCCGGCGCTGACCCTCGTGCGCCGCATCGGCCATCGCGTAGACGCGCATCAGCAAATCCCCGTCCACGGACGGGTCGTAGGAACGCACGCGCTCGATCAGTTCTGAAATGGTCATGACCGTCCCACCATTATAACCCGGGCGCGCTACGACCCCAGGCCCTTCGGCCCGGCGGCTACGAGGGGCTCGGGCTTGGGGTCACCGTCTCAGTCTCGGTATCGAGCCGGTTCTTGAAGAAGATCGTCGCGATCTTGCCCTGCGGATCCAGCGCCAGCCAGAGGTAGATGTTCCCCGACTGGCACTGCATCTGGTAGATGTAGCCGCGGGCACCCGGCGGGAAGCTCGCGTCGAGCCAGGGCCCGATGTAGACGGTATTGGTAAGCGCACCGAGTTCGCCGAGGGCCTGCGAGGTCTGGGCGATCTTCGTATCGTTGAGCTTGTCGAGCACCTGCTGCGAATAGAGGTGCTCGTTGACGACCCCGGCCTGCCAGGCAACGAACTGTTGGCGCGCCAGCGCGGTGATGGCGGGGTCGGCAACGGGCGCCGCTGTTGGCGACGGCGTGGGCGTTGCGTGGGTGCGCGCGATGCCGACCGATGCGGGCGCCGCCAGCGCGAGCGCGACGACGACGATTGCAAAGCCCGTCCATACTCTCATCGCCGGATCAGTACGCAACGAACGACACGATCTCCGTGCTGCCAAGCGCGTCGCGACCGCGCAGCGCCGGTAGTTCGACCAAGAACGCGTATGCCTCGAGCTTCGCGCCCAAGCGTTCCAGCAAGCGGCCCGTCGCGGCCGCGGTCCCGCCGGTGGCGAGCAGATCGTCGACCACGAGCACCCGCTCTCCGGGCGTCACCGCGTCGGCGTGAATCTCGAGCATGTTGGTGCCGTACTCGAGCGCGTACTCTTCGCTAAACTTCTCGTACGGCAGCTTTCCGGGCTTGCGAACCGGAATGAATCCGGCACCGAGCGCGTAGGCCACCGGCGCTCCGAGGATGTAGCCGCGGGCCTCGATTCCAACCACGTGGTCGATGTTGCGCCCTTTGAAACGCTCGACGAAAAGGTCGACGGCGCTGCGAAACCCTTGCTTATCTTTGAGCAACGGGGTAATGTCACGGAAAAGGATCCCGGCAATCGGAAAATCCGGGATCGCTCGAATCAGGGCTTCGATCTCCACGCGTGCCGGGTTTGTGTCGGGGGGTCGAATCGCCTGCAGGAAAGGAGAACATGAAGAGACCGCAAGTTCTGGCCGCCGCAATGGTGGCCGCGCTTGCCGCAAGCGCCGCGCCGGCCTTCGCCAACGGGGGCGGCAGCACCAACACCATCATCTTCGCAACTGCTGCCGCGGCCGGATCGGTTCCCCTGGTCGTTAACTACAATCATAAGGTCCGAGAAAAACGCCAGGAGCAACAAGAGGTAGAGCGGCGGCAAGACGCCTATCGCGACTGGTTCTACCACAAGTACGGCTACTATCCCACCTACGATCAGTTCAAGCAGTGGTACGTACAGACATACAACAAGACTCCTGAGTAACCAGCAGCGCAAGCCCGACGCCGAGCCTCTCAATCGCGATTGGCTCGGCGTCTTCTTTGGCGGCCCCGCGCCGCGGCGCCTCACGCTTGCGTTTGCCCTGTCGATCGCGGCGCACGAGATCGTCGCCGGGTTCATCCCGCCGCAAGCCGGGCACGCGCCGCCGGCGCGCGAGATCGTCATCCACGCGCGGCTCGCGCGAATCAGCGTGCCGCCGCCCAAGCCGGCGCCGCGGCCCGCGCCGGCGCGCGTCGTGGCGATGCTGCAGACGCCGCCGCCGGTGCATCCGCGGCACATGATCCGCTCATTTGAGGGACGCGCCGGCGCGCGCCGCTTTCGCGCCTCGTATCCGGCCGTCGTGCGCGTGACGGCAACGCGACCCGTCTGGGATACGGCCGGCGCGGCCGGCACGGCGGTTGCGGCAGCGCAGTCAAACGGCAACGAGACGGCGGGCTCCGGCAGCGGCGCGGGCGCGCAGGGGAACGGAGGAGACGCCGCTAGCGGCACGGAGCCCTGCGGTTTCGTGACCTTCTCCGACCCCCACGGTTCGGAGTACGACGCGCGGTCGCGCGGATTTTACGTTAACATCCGTATGTCGGTGCACTTCGCCGACGGCTCGTCGCAGACGCTGATCCTCGACTATCCGTGGTACTACCCCGACGAAGCCTCGAATCCGTGGTTCAACGCAGAACGCGAAGAATCCCGATTTTCCGACGCGCTTTCAGCCGCCGCCGGAGAGCCAGCTCTCAGGCGAACCGGAACTCGTTCGCTACGTCGTCGCGCACAGCACGCCCGACGGTCTGACGCTCCTGAAAGACTGCCCGGCCGGCTAGCCGTCGCCCGCGCTACTCTTCCTCGTCAACGTAGTTCGGTGAAAGACGCGAGGCGAGGCCGCGATAGAGGTGGCGCATCGCGTCGTTGAGCAGGGCCGAGATCCGGAATAGGCCGTCACCCGAGACCCGCAGTGCCATCCAAGGAGTCCCTTGGTGTCGCTGCACCAGCAGGTACGTTTGGTTGCCGAGGGCGTAGATCGAAAACTGATCCAATTCGGCGACGAGCTCCAGCCCCTCGACGGTGGACTGGTCGATGCGTTCATTAAAATGCATGCTTGGCTCCGCCCGGGCTATTCAATGCAGCGCTCAGAAGAGCCTCGCCCCAGCGCGCAAGCTAACGCACGCTAAAGATGAAATCTCTCCGTCTCGAGGTGCCGTACAAATGGTAATCGCACGCGCTCTCGTGGACGCTGCCGTTGACCGTATCGTCCACCGCCTCGGGCGCTCGCGCCCGATCCAACACTTTCGTCGTAGCCATCATTATTTAGTTCAAACTTTCGAATCTCGTGGTTTTGTTATGTCGATGGTTACTACCGAAACCGGCCGGCTAGGGTTTCAAAAGGCTAGACCTTGAGTTCGACCTTCTCCAGCACGCCTTTTGTCGAAACGACGTGATGGTTGAGCCGCAACTCGTCGGGCTCCATGCCGAAGGCCAGGCCCAAAAGTTGCGGGAGATGGAAGATCGGAACGTCGAGCGTCTTCTTGATCACGCGCGCCGCGTCGGGCTGCTGCGCGTCGAGGTTGAGGTGGCAGAGCGGGCACGGCGTCACCAGCACGTCGGCGCCCTTCTCCTTCGCTTCCGAAATGTGATTGCCGCCCATCGCTAGCGCCTTGTCGCGATTGAACGTCGCCATCGGGAAACCGCAGCACTTCGTCGCGCCGCGATACTCCACGGGCTCAGCGCCGAGCAGCGCGATCAGCTTCTCGAGATAGGTCTTGCGCTCCGGGCGCTCTTTGAGCCCGAGGGCCTCGGCCGGACGCAGGATGTAGCAGCCGTAGAACGGCGCGACCTTCAGGCCGGTCAGCTTGCGCTTGATTGCGGCGGCGACGCGGTCGATGCCGATGTCCTCGAAGAGCATCCAAAGCATGTGCTTGACCGTCGTGGTGCCGCGATAGGTGAAGCCCTGGGCGCGAGCGTCGCGTTGGCGCGCTCCATGCGCTCTTTGTCGTTCTTCAAGTAGTAGTTGTGCTGCGAGAGCACGCCTTGGCAGGTGCTGCAGATCGTCATCAGCGACGCGCCTTCGGACTCCGCCATCGCCAGCGTCAACCCGTTGAGCGCGTCGGCGAGCGGCGGATTCTGCTCGCTGAGCACGCCGGCGCCGGTGCACGGAGCCGACTCCAGCTCCCTTAGCTCCAGCCCCAGCGGCTCGGCAATCGCCTTGGTGGAAACGTACAGCTCGGGACACGCGCCTTTCGAGACGCAGCCGGGCCAGAATGCAACCTTCACTTAAACCGCCCTCCGACGCGCTCGAAAATCGCTTTGATTCTATTCACTCCTGGAATCTTCTTATGGATGAGTGGGGGAAGCTTGCCGGCACGGATCAGGTTGAACGCGCTCGGCAGCGTCTTGAGTTGTTCGACGACGTTGAAAAAGCCGATGGACTTGGGCATCAGCGTCAGCTCGTTGAGCCGTCCGCTATCCCGAACGGACTCGGCAAACGCGTCGGCGTGGCGCGTGCCGGGATTGTCGGTAAAGCCGGCATCTACGGCCATTCTGCGCAGCTTGAGGATCTGCTCGAGCGGCGCGACGCCTTTGGGGCACTGCGTCACGCACTCGTAGCAGTGCGTGCAGTCCCAGATGCCGCCGCTCTTGCTGAGCTCGCCCAGACGCTCCTTCGTCTCGGCGTCGCGCGGATCGCCGGCGTAGCGGTAGGCCTGCGCGAGCGCTTGCGGGCCGAGAAACTCTTGGTTTACGGCGAACGACTCGCAGTCCATCAGGCAGGCACCGCAGCTGATGCAGCTGACCTCCTGGATCAGCTCCTCCATCGACGCATTGGGAACCGTGTACTCTTCGTTCGCCGGCGGCGCCGGCTTCTTGTTCTGCAGCCACGGCTTGACGGCGAGATGCTTGTCCCAAAACGGCTGCATGTCGCAGACCAAATCGCGAATCAGCGGCATCGAAGGCGGCGACTCGACGCGCGTCTTACCGTCTTTGGTAAACTCTTGCAGCTTGCTCTTGCAGGCAAGGTGCGCGTGGCCGTTGACCCACATCGCGCACGAGCCGCAGATCGCGCTGCGGCAGGCGCAGCGCACGGCCAGCGACTGGTCCTGATACTCGCGGATTTGGATCAGCGCGTCGAGGACGACGGCGTGCTCGGGCAGGTCGACGGTAAACGTTTGGTAGCGGCGCGCCGGCGAGCGGTCCCAGGGAGCCGGGTACGGCTGCCCCTGCGCGGCGTCGTCGGGGTAGATGCCTTCGGGGTTATAACGCCCGACTTCGATCGTGAACTGCATTTAGTAGGTGCGTACCTCGGGCTTCCAGCGAGTGATCTTGACCGGGGCGAACGAGATCTCGGCCTGCCCATCGGCACCGCGCGTGAGGATCGTGTGCTTGAGCCAATCGACGTCGTTGCGATCCGGATGCTCGACGTGGGTGTGCGCGCCGCGGCTCTCCTTGCGTTCGATGGCGCTGCGGATGATCGTCTCGCCGCAATCGAGCAGAAAGCCCAGCTCGAGCGCGAAGGTCAGCGCCTGGTTGAACACGCGGCCCTTGTCGCCGACCGCGATCGTTTCGTAGCGCTTGCGGTAGCCGGCCAGCGCGTCGAGCGCTTCGTGCAGCCCGGCGTCGGTGCGATAAAGGCCGACCTTGGCGTCCATCATCGTCGCCAGCTCGAGGCGCAGTCCCGCCGGGGTTTCACCGGTGTACGGACGCGCGAGCAGCTCGCGCAACCGATCCTGCTCGCCGCGCAGCAAGTCTTCGCCGCCGGTGCTCGCCGGCGTCTGCTTCGCGTACTCTGCCGACGCCTTACCCGAACGCCGGCCGAAAACGATCGTATCGAGCAGCGAGTTGGCGCCGAGGCGGTTACCGCCGTGCACGCTGACGCAGGCGACTTCACCGGCCGCGTAAAGGCCCGCAACCTTGGTCGAGCCGTGGACGTCGGTGCGGATGCCGCCCATTTGGTAGTGCATCCCCGGACGCACGGGAACCGGATCTCTGATCATGTCGATGCCGAGATAATCGAGCGCCATCTCGTGAATCTGCGGAAGCTTTTTGAGGATCACCTCGGGGCCGAGGTGGCGCAGGTCGAGCAGCACGTTGCCGTCGATGCCGCGGCCCTCGGCGATCTCCGTCGCTTCGGCGCGCGAGGTGACGTCGCGCGCGGCCAGCTCCATCTTGTTGGGGGCGTAGCGCTTCATGAAGCGGTCGCCCTCCGAGTTGAGCAGGTAGCCGCCTTCGCCGCGCGCCGCCTCGGTCATCAAGAATCCGCTGCCGGCCAGCGTCGTGGGATGGTACTGCACCATCTCCATGTCCATCAGCGGAGCGCCGACGCGATAGGCCAGCGAGTATCCGTCGCCGGTGCAGATCAGCGCGTTCGTGCTCGGCTCGTAGAGACGACCGAGGCCGCCGCTGGCGACCACGACCGCCTTCGCGCGCAGCAAATGCAGCTCACCGGTCACCATCTCGATGGCGACGAGGCCGCGGCAGGCGCCATTCTCCATGTAGAGCGAGGTGGCGAACCACTCTTCGTACACTTTGACGCCGGCTTTGAGAATCTGATCGTAGAGCGTGACGAGCAGCGCTTGGCCCGTGATGTCGCCGACGAAGTAGGTGCGCGCTTGCGAGGCGCCGCCAAAGGCTCGCGTGCCGAGCTTTCCGTCGGGGCCGCGATAGAAGATCACGCCCATGTGCTCGAACTCGATGATGTCGCCGGGCGCCTCTTGCGTCATCACCTCGACGGCATCCTGATCGGCCAGATAGTCGCTGCCTTTGACCGTATCGAAGGCGTGCGACTCCCAACTATCGGTCTCGCCGATCGCCGCGTTGATGCCCCCCTGGGCGGCGCTCGAGTGGCTCCGAATTGGGTGCACTTTGGTCACGATGGCGACGTCCGAGCCGTCGCGTGCCGCTTCGAGCGCGGCTCGCATGCCCGCCAAGCCGGCGCCCAGGACGATGACGTCGTGGTCCTTGGTCACGTGCCGGTAGTTTCCCTAAAAGGGGCCGCGCCATTCCGAACGCGTGTTCGATATCTTTGCCTATCCATGGTTGCTGCCAAGCCAGGATAACAAGGGGCTTTTCGGGCCGATATGCGTTTCGTAGCCCTTGCGGCCATCGGCCGCCGTCGCAGTAAGCCTCCCGACGCAAACCTACAAGGGAGGTCCCATGCTGCAGAACGTTTCCGCGACGCCCGCGCGCCGCAATCTCGAGTTCGGTATCTACCGCGACGGCGATAACAACCTCGACGCCATCCAGGAGGCAACCCTCTCGCAAGCCTTACGAACGAGCGAGCGAGATCCTCACATCGAGTTCACCGTCGAGGATACGACCCGGCTGCACGCCCTCAAAGACGGAATCGTCGAGGGCCGCCTGCACACCGAGCGCTATACGATTGCCGGAGGTGCCGTCGACGGCGTACACGAGGGTCCGGCGGCGATGATGAGCGATGAGTCGCACCTCGCCGGATTCGTCGCTCGCACGCTCGATAATGCGGAATCGGCGGGCGCCAAGCAGACGTGGGTCGACCTCGTCGACCACGGCGGCGGCGACGGCGGCGGTTTGCAGACCGCCGACGGCCGCGTCATGACGATGCCCGATATCGCCAAGGCGATCTCCGACGGCATCGCAATGCACGCGCGAACGCATCCCGAAGATGCCGGCCGCACCGTCGACGGCGTCGTCGCGAACCAGTGCCTGATGGACACGATGGGCTTCGCCGAGGGATAATACAGATGCGGCGGAAACGTCCGGGTCCTCGCGCTGGTCCCTGTCCCCGTCATCCGTCCGCGCGCTAGGGTCCTAGCCGTCTCTCGGGTCCGGGTCGAGTGCTTTAGTCTTTTCGATTTTATCTCGACGCCGGACTAACCTCATGGATCAGACTGGCTCATTTTGGAAAAGCTTTTAGTCAATATGGACGCGCACGTAGCGCGCTAAATCGGCGACAGCTTTAGCTAACTCCTTGACCTCCACATCTGAGGAGTTCGAAGCTATCTGCTTCGCCTTAGTTTCAATCTGACTCAAGCTCATAGGCATTTGTGCAATAATCCTTTGAAGTTATTTCCAGAATCGAGTTTGGAATGCTTACGGCTAGCGTTGGCAAGTCCTCGCAAGTATCATCTTGACGGGCCGCCACGTAGCCGCAAAGATAAGTGGAGAGTTTGCCTTGGTAGTCGCGTATATTCGCGTTTGGCTGCCTCTTGTCTGTGGTTCTTGGTGAGAGAAAGTGGCCTCGCGGAGCCCGCGCTACGAAGCGACGGCGTGAATATTCTCTAACAGGACGTGGCTGGTAACGATACCCCGCCCCAAAGATTGGTCATCGTGAATAGCAGCGCTGTATTATGACCAGAACTACCGTTTACGAAATCGCAATACTTCGTTATGCGGGCATTACCTAGGATAACTATGCTGCCTCGATGTTTCGTCCACGTACCTTGGCCGCAGTTCGGCACTCCATCGTTGGTCATCAGCGTTCCGATGCCGGTCGCTCCGTCTATTGTCCACGATCTCCATGCGATGCCGGTCATATACGAGCTACACGCCGATGAACACCAACTCATTTTGGTTGGGCGGCTAACAGGTTGTCCGCCGCAAACCACAACCCGTGGCTCGACTGAACGTGGCGCTGCCTTTTGCGCGAAACTCGGGGAAATCGTAGAGCCGATAAGCAACGAGATTAAGAGTACTAACTTCATCTCTTCCCTTTCATTCTTACTCGGTGCAAAGCCATACGCCCAGCCTGGCTCAGATCGTGGCCATACGCGTTTCATTCAATGGCTTTGCTATGCAAAGCACTTCTTGTACGCTACGATGATGGAGAAATCGTCATTGAGGCTTTGTGCAAGGTGAAGGTCCTCAAGTTCTTTCGGACTCTGAAAATAACCGAACTGCACCACCGGAAGCCGGTCCAACTGTTGCGTCGAAATGGCAGTAAGCACGTTGCGACCAGATATCGCGTCATACTTGCTCGGCAACTGCTGTCCAGAAAGAAGATACTGGATATAAATTACGCGGCTACCTGCGCCCTCCCAACCAGCAAATGCGACGGGCGCATAGTCCCAACCGTCCGTTTGCGGCATGCCCTGACGCCAGTGCATGAAGTCCTTGTCGTAGCACTGGAAAAGTCTTCTTCGCCGGAGGTCGCCGTTTGTGAATATGTTTCCAATTCTTTGCTGTTCGGTACTGTGAAGCGCGTCGTAGACAACTCCTACGGCGACCCAGTTGTCACTTCCCAACGGTCGCGCGTAAACGAAACCTAGTAATCCGCCTTCTTTGAGTTCGTAAGATTGTGCGATAACCGGATCACTGTTGTAGCCGCTAAAGCTGCAACATCGATTTGATACGACGTGATCAGGCTTCCCAAAACGTGATTGAACCCATTCGGGGCTGTGCCCAAGTGCGTGCAGCGCTGGGACAATGTTCGTAGCAGTCTGAGCTGCCTGCGCGTTAGTCCATGCTAGGCAGCACGATAATGTTAGAAATGCGACGAGCCGCTGGTTCATTGAACGCCTTTCTTGTCGGCGGAGCCTTTCAAGGGAACGAACCCGTAGACGCCATTATATTGGCGTGGTCCGAGAACGCCCCTTCGTCTAGACTCGGCTCGTGCCGAGCAAGAGCTATGCGGCGACGATTAAGGCCTTTCGATCCAACCTCAGACGGCAGCGCTCATCTCTCCGGCTTTCGCAAGAAGAGGTCGCTGAGAGGCTTGGAATGGCTACGAGGCACTATCAGAAGATTGAAGGTGGAGAACTTAACGTGACCCTTGCCACGGTGTGCAAAGTGGCAGACGCGCTTCGCATCGAACCCGCGATACTTCTGACGAAGAAGCCCGTCAGCTAGGCCGAGCTTTTTTTGGCGCGATAACCGCGCATTTGCTCAGCCTTGCGTTTACGCCATTCCGTCGGTGTTAGATTCAGCGCCCTTTTCCGATTACTCTCAGCGAGCTTCGCTCCACGTTTCCTTGCAGCTTCGCCTCCATGACCGGGACGCAAACCGTCTGCGCGCATTTCAGACAGGCGCGCCTGAGCCTTTTCAATGGGCTTTGCAATCTCGACGGAGTAACGAAGGTAGCATTGCCGCCCGCAGAACTTTAGCCCCTTACGCGGGAGCAGTTCCTTGCAATACTCGCAGTGCGAACGTTGGGCATTCGCGCTCTTGGCGGTAACGGTTGTAGCTGCCTCGCGCACGAGCGTACGCGCTATGGGAATCTGTCGAAGCTGCTTGACGTATTCATTGGCAAGTTCAAGAGCCGCCTTCGCAAAGCGCGGCATCAGCGACGAGGCCAGCATTTCGGTCAGATCGGGATCGAGCCGCACAATGCCTTCACGTAACTCATGGAACATAGCGGGGTGCAGCTTCTCTTTATGCAGCAGTTCCAGCGCCCACACGTCCGCCTTCGACCTCAGCGGTTCGAGTAGATCGTAAATGAATGATTCGCGTAGACGATCATCAACGTGTAGGAGACCGAAATCGGGATCGAGACCGACCGCTTCGCAGGCAACCCTGGTTTCTACTTCGAGTAGCGTATAGCAATAGTTCAGTACCGCGTTAAAAGGATCGGTGGCATCGCGTACCCGGTCGCGTCCGCCACTGGTTCGTGGACTGATCGCAGCCCAGTGCGCAGGTATTCTTTTGAGTGCCCACGGTCGCCACGGTAACGGCGTCTCTACGAGAACGTCCCAGTAGACTTGCGCCGCCCGTCCTTCGATTGTCAGAAAGTCCACGAGCGTGTGAGTCTTAGCGAGAGCCGCTTTACAGGCGTGGACTTTGGCAGTTGCCGTAGACCTGCCGGAGACGTTTCCGATTCCTAGTCGAGGAAAGTCTCTGTCTATAGCATGAATCTGCGAGTCCATCTTCTTGACGAGAAGGTATCGCGCGAGTCTCAGGGCATCATCGGTGACCGCGGATACCGCCTGCGCCCGCTTCACCGGGCCATCGTGCGGCGCGTCCGGAGTCATGCAATTCAGCAGCGTACTGTCCGAAGCTACGAAAGAAAGAGCAATTCCCATACGGGCACACCAATCTACTGCGGCCATGGAAATGGAGCCACCCGGCGCTCGAATAACGATCCTATCAATGTTACAACGCCCGCGCGGAAAGCGGACCTCGCGCGCACTGCCTTGGCTCGGGAAGCCGTCACGGACGACGAGATGCCCACGCTCCACGTAAATAGTGGCGTCGTAACCATTAACTTGCAGCGCGTTATTCATTAGGAACTCACTTTCGGGGAAGATTGCAAATAAAGATTGCGAAAGAACTCCGGCAGATCAAAATCGTGACCTTGGCGCAGCCGGTGAAGAATCGGATTGCGCGAGTTATCAAGCTGAACATCAATGGAGACGGCGGCTAACATCGGCACCAAGACGCGAGCGAGCCGCGTGTAAAGATAGGCGGATGAAGAACTCAGTCGAAGCTGCACGTTAGGAACTTCTTCTAAGCCAGCCTTGATTCGCGAGTAACCGAGAAGCGCGTCATGAGCCGCTCGCGTAATCAATCCGGGCTCTTTCCTTAACGCCTTTTGCACGTCCGCTCTTAAGCGGTTCGCCTGGAAATCATCTGAAAAGACCGTCGCATGGTTGGCTAGTCGTTCTTGCCAGATACGAAACTGATCGTCCGCAACTGATCGATCATACACCTCGTAAACGATACGGCGTAGGATACCATTTGCTTCCGATAGTGGAACTTTGAAGTACCAGAGACTGAGGCATAGTTCCAAGAACCCTTCGGCAAGCACAGTCGCCTGAAGTGAAGCACCATCTTGGACCCGTATCATCTGTTGGACGGCGCGACGAGCCATTCGGCGAGCTGGCGTATCTCCTGGTTCTGTTCTGCCTCTGGCTGTTCGATCAGTGAGGCGCTGAATGATTTTGATAAACCGTTCGATGCTATCTTCAACATGCTCGGCAACAAGATGGATTGGCACGTCACGCATTTTATTGGCGGCCATCCAAAAGGCTAGCTCAGGGTATGACCACTTTGCACCCAGTTGCTTTTGAATTCGTAGGGTGTTTTTGATGCGCTCGACCTGCTGCGAGGTGTAACCACTTCCCAGGCGTCCTTGGCTTTTCGGCTTATCAATCAGCTCTTCGTCGCGAAATCGTTGCAGCGAATCGTCATTTGCGGTTAGACCTTCGCTGCCCAGTTGCTCGATCAGAGCCGAGACTGAAATCAGGTCATTCTGACTCACTGTAAATACTTCGACAACGAGGGCTTAGGTCCGCGTGAACTCGTCATGGTTTGACTCTATAAGACGGCGCATTAGCCGCCGAATGAAGAAGTCAAAAAGCTCGCCGCCGGTGGCTCCGGCGCGGGTTCATCTCAAAGCCACGTCTCAGGCCTCAGAGGACACTCTACGGCGGGTCTTTGATGCCATTGCCCTTGGGCGGCGTAATCCGTCGCTGGCGCCATCTAAGGCGGCCAAAACCAGCGGCACGACGCTCTCTACGATCCGTCGCTATGCCCCTGGCGTTCTCGAAATACGAGGGGGTCGAACGAGATTCAAATCCTCAGACCACCTGAAGCGCAGAATGCAACTGCTGACGGGGCGCGGCCCAATCGTCGTAACAGCCCTTGAATCTGGAACAGCCTCGGTGATCGCGAGTCATTGGAATGCCGTTCGAGGCTATATCTCAAGCGGCGACGGCGAAGAGCTTGAAACGTTCAGTCGCCAGTTCGTCCACGTCGTAGAAGGCGACTTCGAACTCCTGACGCATAAACCGACGATTAACCGGCTCGCCCGTGCGGGAGCCCTCTACTTCCAAGACCTCTACGGTAATGGATAACCACATAAAAATGGAACGCGCTCGCAGCGCTTCAGCGCGGCGGGCAAAACGCGTTCAACTCTTGGGCGTTGAAAACCCTACTTGCGTTATCTGCGGCTATCATCAAAATCCCGCATCGTTGGAATCTCACCATATTGCGAGTGAAGCCAATCAAGAACTCTCAGTCTTACTGTGCCGCACCTGCCACAATGATTTGTCTGACGCAGCTGTTGATACCGTCGGCGATCTACGACGGCGTTGTGCGGAGCGTGATCCTTTGGAAGTATTGGCAGCACTGCTCCAAGGTCTCGCTGATTTCTTGCGGTCCCTGAGTGAATCCATCGAAGCGTGGTCCATCTGGTGCCGCGCCATCGGTCCATATTTGAAAGAACAACTCGGAGTGGGCTGGTGGCAAGCGATACCGATACGAGTTCCTCGTTAATTCACGCCCACGATACGGCAATCCGCGCCTGGGTTGTACCAGAACAACCCGGGCCGCTGCCGCTACCGCATCAAATAGGTTGGCGCGCGTCAAAGTTCGATGAACGCGTCCTCGTCTTTGATACGGAAACCACGACCGACTTCACGCAGCGATTGCTCTTTGGCGTCTTTCACGTCTACGTCGGCGGGAAACTATTCCAAGAGGGTCTGTTCCTTGGAGACAGCGTGAGCGAACCCGAAAAAGGCGTGGCTCGGGCGTATGCGGCGCAGCATCGGTTACCAATCTTTACGCGTTCCGAGTTTATCGTCGGCGTCTTCTATCCGGAGGTCTACGTCCACGGAACCCTCTGCGTCGGATTTAATCTGCCATTTGATCTCTCCAGAATTGCCGTTCAAGCAAACCCCGGTAAAGCGAAAACACCGACAGAGCTTCCGGCTAAAGTTGAGCTTTCGCGTCGATCTGCCCGACGTACGCATTCGAGTCGAATTTCCGAGTCGTGCGGCATTCATTCGCTTCGCGCCGAAGATGAAGCTTGACGAGTGGGAGAGACCGTTCTTCCAAGGTCGGTTCCTCGATCTCAGCACGCTGGCTTCAGCCTTAACCGGCGAAAAACTCACGTTGCGACGTGCGGCGTTTTCATTCAAGACGACGCACAAGAAATCGAAGGTTGACAGTCTTGGTGAGATTACACCTGAAACCTTAGATTACGGTCGCAACGATGTACTTGTGACATCGGAGCTATTCGAAAAGCTGCGCGAAGAGTATCTGAAGTATTCGTTTGCCACGCTCGACAACGAGAGGAAGCGGGCCGCCGGCAAGGTTCCGATTACAGAACTGTATTCCACTGCCAGCATTGCGAAAGCTCTACTGCGGCTGATGGGATTTGGCCCTTCTCTGCAGCGCTTTCGAGCCGACGATGCTGAGGTTCTTGGTTGGGCAATGTCAGCATATTCGGCGGGCGGTCCGAGGTGTGGACGCGCCGCACGGACACTCCGGTTCGCGTCGTTGATTTTACCTCGATGTATCCGAGCGTCTTTATTCTTACGAACCTCCAAGAACTGCTTGCTGCCGACAGGATCAAAAACCGCGACGTAACGAGCGAGGTACGTCAGCTTCTGGAAACTAGATGCTTGGACGATCTGTATGACCCTCGCATATGGTCTCGATTTCGCTGCATTGTTAAGTTGACGCCCAACGGAGATACACTGCCGGTCCGGATGCGACTCAATCCGGGAGACCCGTATTCGATAACGGTTACTCCATTCACGAGCAAATCGTGTCGGTGGTACACACTTGGCGATGTCATCGCCGCAAAGCTCCTTGGCGGCGACTGTTCCAGTCATCGACGAGGCAATTGAGTTCTACGGCGAGGGCCGCCAGAAAGGGCTGCGCTCAATCGAACTATTGGGAGTTTCACTCGATCCGCGGAGCAGATGTTCAAGACCGTGGTCGAACAACGGCAACATACAATAAACAGAGTAATGCTGCGCTCGCCCAAGCATTGAAAATCCTTGCAAATAGCGGCGCCTACGGTATCTACGCTGAGATCAACGTCGCGCCGTCGTCCGAAGAGAAGGGTAAGAAACATGTCGGCTCATGGTATGCCGACATTGGTCCCGTCTCCGGCGAAACTCCCGATGAGCAACCTGGACGGTTCTTCAATCCGATCATCGCCTCACTCGTAACGGGGTCAGCTCGTCTGGCTCTCGCTATGGTAGAGGCCGAGATAGCGCGATTCGGCGGCAACTTCGTTTTCTGCGACACCGACAGCCTTGCTATTGCACTCGGGGAGAACCGGGAACTAGCGATCAGGACGTAAGGAACATCGTCAGCAAGATTAACCAGCTCAATCCATATAAACGCGAATTCGTTCCGAACCTTCTCAAGATCGAATACGAGAATGTCCCTAACTTACGTTGTTGGGCCGTCTCTGCGAAGCGCTACGTTCTGTTCACACGCGATGCGAGAAACCGCCTACGCATCGTAAAAGCTTCCGAGAGTGGCTTAGGTGCGGCGCTTGGGCGTACGCGAGCAGGAGACAATTGGCAAACTTGCCCGACGGATGTGGCTTCGTATCCTACGCCGAGAACTTCGAATTCAATACGACGGCATTACGAGTCGTCGCGCGGAGATACTTACCAACTTCGCTCAACCTATGCGTCGCGTTTTACCATTGTCAAAGCCTCATCTGTATAAGTCTCGCGGTTTCACCCAACTGAACAAGCGCAAGTGCTACGACTTCAAGATCAAGCCCTTCGGCTTTCTCCAGGCTGTGACTCCGGCTTTAGAGTTCAGGAAGAAGGCAGCGCAGCCCATTGCTCCGTTTGAGCGTGGCTTGGTGGAAAGCAAAACCTGCCTTGGAGCGACTACAGAACCGGGAGAAGCAGTGAGCCTAGACTGGGAGGGCAATGCTTACGCGGAGACGATTCCAGTCACTCGCTTCGATGAGTTTATCTCAGGATACGCGCGGCATCCGGAGTCGAAGGCTGCTGCGTCTGACGGAACTCCCGCAAACGAAGACAGTCGTGGAGTATTGGGGCGCCTCCACCTCGCTGGCGGTGCTCCACGTCGGATCGGGAAAGAAATGGACCGGCTCGATGAGGACGAAGACTTTACGCTCGACAGACCTGATCCTGCGGAATACCAGAATGCTGAAACGACGCTTAAGTGGGCTTTGGAGGTACTCGCAAAAGAACCGGCATCGAGAGTGGCCAAGCTCGTAGGAATGAGCGAAAGGCGGTTTCGTGATATAAGAAGCGGTCATGTCAAGAAGGTCCGGAGAAATCATCGAGAGGCTATCATCCGGCTAGCCGTGGGCAGCCCGTCTTAGCAGAACATGGGAGAATAGGTTAAGAATGGCATCAACTAAAAGTAAGCGCCGGGCTCCAGATTCGGCAGGGGCGCCAACCGCGCCGCAAGGCCCAACCGGCGAACACGTCGACGTCGGGCCCGAAGACATAGGCGGCGAACTTATATCTTTGCTATCCGAGGGTCTTTATAAGAATCCTCTAGATGCGTTTCGGGAGTACATCCAAAACAGTATTGACGCTGGTGCCAAACGCGTAAACCTCAAGTTTACCGGCCGCACTGTTTTTATCAGAGATGACGGCCATGGAATGGACCGCACAAAACTGATTCATGCTCGCCGTGTTGGAGTTTCTGACAAGTCATTCCTTAAAGATGTTGGCTTTCGTGGTATTGGTATATACTCCGCGTTTCATCTCTGCGAGAGAATGATCATCCGAACCAAGGTACAGGGTACGTTCCAGCAGGACGTTGCGGAGTTCGATTTCGCCGGTATGAGAGCCGTCCTTGATCAGGCACGACTTGGGAAACGCGATCCCGCTGGCCTTATGACGCTCCTGCATGACTACGTGGCGTTCCGCTCGGAAAGCGTCAGTTATGAGGATCAACGTACGATCGTCGAACTTCATAACATCCCGGAACTTTATTACGGTGACTTATCATCGAGGTGATGCCGTAGAGAAGTACCTTCTCGATACGGTTCCCGTAGATTTCGACCCGAAGTTTGAATACAGGGACGCGATCAATGCTCGGTTGCATGCGTATTTGCCAGAGGAGCAACGCCCAATACAGCTGTCGCTGGCGTTTAAGAACGAACCCGAGCGACTAGTCTACAAAAAGATGCCTTCTGGTCTTATGCCGCCGCGATTTCACGAGGTAAAGGACTCCTCAGGAAGCGCCCAAGCATTCATCTGGGGCTGTCGGAATAGCCTGCCAAAGAAGATCGACGACGACGAGCGGGCTGGATTTGTTTATAAACTTAAAGGCTTCACAATTGGTAAGGTTGGCGACCTTCGTGACGCCTTTAAGGGAAGGTCTATGCTCTATCCCTGGTGGACGGGCGAGGTATACATTTTAAATGCCAAGGTTATTCCCACAACGGCTCGTGATGCATTCGAGTACAGCCCAGCAAGCTACGCGTTGGAAGCAAGTGTGCATGACGGACTTAGTCCTTTCAGAAAAGATGCTGAGATTTTTCAGTTAGTGACGCGTGCTGACAAGATAGTTGCGCGAATAGCAGATGACTACGCACGGCTCGAAGGCAAGGCTGCTGCTGGCATTCTGACTCCTTCAGAATCGTACGAACTTGTGAACGCGGAGAAGGAGGCACAAACGCAGGCCCGTCGCCTTACGAAATATGAGGGCGAGGAAACAAAAGCGTCTGAGGTAAGAACTGCAGCGCTGGCCCTACATCAACAACTAAAGCAGCTTCGTCGAGTTGTTGAGAAGCATAGACCGAGCGAAACTCAGCCTGAGGATGGGCCTGATGAACGACATCAGCCACGATCTGCGCCTGTCTCCGATGAGGCGCCAGCCCCAAGTGCCAGGCCTCGCACGCCACCGCCGACGATTGGCGATTTGTTTGAGGGGATGGACCTCGATGACCCCACAGAAGCTCGGGAGGCGCTTGAGGTCGTGTTGGCTTGTATTGATGATGTCCTCGATGAAGAATCCGAAATGTATCGTGATCTCTACGATGCGATCGACGTGCGTCTCAACGAGGACTTAGACTAGCCGGTGGAAGGAGCGGGTGTTAAAGGCTTCGAGGACACTGAAAACAAGCGCTGCGTTCGCTGCGAATACGACTTGCCCATCATTCGAAAGTTTCGCGAACGAAAGAGACGTAAGCTCTACTATTTTGGGTTAACTGGACCCGAACTTCACGATATCCGGGATTGGAGGCAGTTTCTAGCCAGGGACGTTATGTCAGCGGAAGAGGAAGAGGGATTCGACCTCAAAGCTGGGCGGATGAACAGTGTCGCCGATGATTTGGGGTTTGAAATTCGCGTCCTTAAAGGAAAACTCGAACGGACATTGTTGACGGGTCGCGACATTGACGGCGAATCCCCGCTTAGGTCACGACAATCTGGTGAAAGCTTCCTCTACTTTGACTACGATGTCGTGAACCTCGATTTCGACGGCGGGATATTCTATGACCGCATGTTGGCAATCCGAGAACTATTGAAGCGACAGTCACAGGTTGAGTGCTTGCTACTAATCACGTTTAATGTCCGCCATCAAGTCCACAATGCTTTAGATGAAGCTCTTGTCGATTTGCGAGGCCGACTCGGAAAAACCAAGGAAGCCGAGAAAGTTCTGGCTTGGTATGAATCGCATCCTCAAACCTACCGGATCAAGGCGGTTATTCCAGGCGTCATTACGGCAGCGGCCAATCAAGTGAATCTAGACTGCTTCGCCTATCCGCCGGTCATCTACGACGGAAAGGCGGCGAAATTAGTTCACTTCGCGTTTCACCTGAACCCGCATGGCCAGGTTTTTCGTGGATTCGCAAACCAAAGCGAGGAGGCATTGATCGGTCTACCTATACTGTACGTTTCGAAGGCCGAAGTTGAGCTTGATAGTCAGCAGGCGCCGGATTTCAGTGCAGAAGTGGCGAGACAGAGCCTCGCCTTCCTCGGCGCGCAGAGGGCTGATAAGATCGTACAAGGGCATCTTGCGACGAAGCGTGATTAGTGGTTCTTCATCGAGGCGACGTAGGGGCCGATAAGCTGCTCGTGTCCAGTTTCGCGTAGCCAGCGCACCGCATCTAAGTGTCCGCGATCCCGTTGGGAAAGCTTTGAGACTCCGCGAACGCGCATTATTCGAGTCAGATCACGTCTGAGCGCCGCAATTTGTTCTAAGTATTGACGGTCCTTTGGAACGCCTTCGATACAAGCTGCTTCCAGTGCACGGATTTGGTTTCTAAAGTGATCATTCAGATATATACGAACCGAGTCGGCCAGTGCGGAGGTATTTCCAGTGAGGTTGTGATCGAGCGATTCTATCGTCGCGCATAGGTCATCGGCCTTTCGCGCGGCATTTCGATGTCTCGATTCTTGCCTGCAGCGCCTAACAATTGCAGCGCCATACGGAAGGAGTTGGTTGAAGAGGTTGTCCACATGAACGGAAGGCTCGAACGCATCGCGGCGTGCGTTCGGTCGAAGCCTAGGATCGTACACATGGAACTCGCCGAGCGACCAGGCATTGAAACGCTCCTCTGGAAAGGCTCGCGCGAGAATGTCGTTGTCTCCAACCTGCAGGTTCCCGCTTCGCACGCGAAGCCCTCTGCCTGGAAATGCGTTAAGCGCGCCGAGATATTCGGTATGAGCGATCCAACCTACTGCGGCTAGCGCTTCGTCTCGTGATGCAACTTCGATGAACTCGAAACTCTTGATCCCCGTACAGTGGGTCTTCCTTACAGGAACAGCATCGCGGTAAGGTTTAAGTATTTGTTTCCCATTCACTCGCAATTCGAGCTCAAGTAACGGCGCCCATCGGCGAAGATTGTCGCGAATCTCGCTGGCCCCCGAAAACTCTGGAGCAAATGGTACCGGAGCTACCTGCCCAAGATACTGCGAGACCTTGTGAACATCGAATAAGCGGTCATCAGATAACCTTCGCACTCCCTCC
Source organism: Vulcanimicrobiota bacterium (assembly GCA_963844705.1). Lineage (GTDB taxonomy): Bacteria > Vulcanimicrobiota > Vulcanimicrobiia > Vulcanimicrobiales > Vulcanimicrobiaceae > Cybelea. The sequence goes on from CAWJPI010000003.1 coordinate 245,188, forward strand.
AGGTGTGCTTCAAAAAAGTGCGCATCCGCTTCGGTCGTCTCGGTCTTGAACAGTGTGACAGACTTCTGCACAAGCTGTTCGAGTGGCACGATATCATTGCGCAGAAGTAGCTCTCGGACTTCAGCGCCATTCCATTTGGCCTCATAGACGTAGCGGTCGCCTCGGGACTTCGACCGAAAGCGCAAAGACGTGCAGTGTCCGAGCGCTGCCAGGCGCCCAATTCCCCGAAAGCCTCGGTACGTCTCGCCGCGCTTTGAACTGGCGCCGAGAGCTAGCATCTGCTGTTCAAAGTCTTCATTTGGAAGGCCATAGCCATTATCGCGGATGCAAACGGAGCGAGTCTGACGATCAAAATCCAGATCGACCTTTCCCTCTCCGTCTGAAAACATTCTCTCCTTGATTGCTCGCTCAATGCTATCCGCCGCGTTTTGAATTAACTCTCGAAATACCACCAGCGGGTCGGCGTACATCGCGATACCGACGATTTCGAGAATATCCGAACCTACCATTACAGAGTGAGCCTGTGCTTTCACCGTGTCAATCCTCCATAAGACCGGCGTCTTCGACGATTTCTTCTGCCGAGAGCCCAACGTGGGGCGGCGACGGGCGCGGCGCTTGCCAAATCTCCCGCTCCTTCGACCGTGCTGGCAGCATATAAAACGGGATGATATCCCTGATCTGGCGGTCGCTTGTCGCTGTCTGTAACATCGAGAACTTTGCCGGATCAACGCTAGACAAAAGCTCCAGAAGCTCTCGCCGCTGATGTTCCGAAAGGCGCCTAAATCTTGATTGAAACTGCTCGAATTCGCTCTTGCCTCCGCCGACCTCGAACCAATCGCGGTTGAATATGTAATGCTGCGGTCGTAGCAGTAACGCTTGAAAGTCCTTAGGTGAGCTGCCGAATGCGTGCCGGAAAAATGTCGGCTCTCCTGTAACGACGCCATGCGTGGCTTGCAAAATCAGTTGCAGGGCACGCAACTCATATCGCGTCCACTTCTCGCCCACGAATGTCCGGTCGGGGCGATCTGTCGGTTGGTATCGCATCGGGAACGACCAAATGCGAATACCTAGCTCTTCATTCAATCTTACGTTGAGCATCATGCGCTCATATAAGTCGAGAGGACTATCATGGAAGTTATAAAGCATGTAATTTCGAAAGCTCGGCCAGGCCGAAGGCCTGCGCGTATCTGACAGACTTTTCATACGGTTCCTTAAGCCCCAGATGATCAAATGCAATGCGAAGGGGTCGGATCGCAATCGTCGCCATCTCTCGAAGATACATTGGATCGCGCGAAAGAATTCGCGCATCCACGCCTTGATTGAAGTCAACGCGGCGGCTCAGGCGTCGCGTTCCACGTTTCAGTTTTGCGCCTGGCACAAAGCCGAGATCTCGGATTTCAGCGATTACTTCCTTGTATCGCGGGCTGGCGACGACGTTATTGTCCATGAAGATTAGGTCTTTTTTTCTCGCCGTACCAGGCGGCTATGTCCAGGACCGATTGTGACACCGACTCATTGTCTTTGAGGGCGCCTTCAAGCTTTGGGACACCACAGAAGTGGCACTTTCGAATGCAGCCTCGGGACGCATACAAAAAGTAGGCATCAAAGACGGGGTATTTGTAACTTATCTGGTCAAGAATACCATAGTCGGGAACCAAGTTTTCGATTGGGGTACTGGAAAGGTCGTCGGCGTAGAGTTCATCGGCAGTTGGATCGAGTTGCAAGGCATGAGCAGGTGCAGAGTCGAGAAGTCCCTTGATAAAACGTATACCTCCCCATCGCGGCTCATCGAGGAAACGTTCGTGCATTAACGACGCTGCGATCCCACCGACGAAGACTCTGCTTTGCTGCCCGCCAACCAGCGAAATAGCATAGTCAATCGTCCTAGCGATTCGGTCATACTCAAATGAGAAAAGCGTTGTGACGTAGATGCGTTCCCACGGTGTGGCGGTTGCCGAGAGGTCGCACCCTTTTATAAACCGCACGTTGTCACGCTGACCACGAGGTCCATGGTACTGTGCGATCTTCATCAACCCCAATGGGGGATACTTGTCTTGTAGTCTGGCTCAATAAGAAGAATGTTCTGTTTGGCCATTTAGCTTAGTTAGCCGAAAGCGGGAACGGCACTTCGTCCCACGTCCGGCCATCAAGTAATCGCCCTGTATCTCCTTTGTGCCATTGTTTAAAAAAGAAACGAATGCCGAGCGAAATGCAACGGTCGCGTAGTTCACGTACCCATGCGGCTTCCACTGGGCGATGGCCATGGCCAGACTCTCCACCGGCGATCACCCACGCCATACCTGATAGATCGACGCTATTGACTGGCCCAATCATCGGTTCTACGGAAAGAAAGCGAATGTCTGCCCGAACCTCCCGAAGCATATTTGCGCGCCACGCATAATCATTGTTTTCTATGCTGACGCCCAGCCAAATCTGTTGAGGGACCGCGCGACGGTCGTATCGTTTGCTAATATAACGACGCATGCGCTCAGGACGCTTAGTTAAAATCTGATAGACATGTCGGGGCACTACTTCCATCTGTAGAAAAACCATGTCTATGTAGCTGTCGGGCACATCTTTGTGAAAGAGATCGCTCATCGAGTTCACAAAGATGCGTTTCGGACTGCGCCATTTCGTAGGCATTTCGAGCATATTGGGTCGCAACGTTAGATCGAAGCCGGGCTCGAAGTAGTGACCAGACACGTTACGGAATCGCTCCGCGAAGGAGAGCGCGTAACAATGATCACAACCCGGCGATACTTGCGTACACCCAGTTACCGGGTTCCACGTCGCATCGGTCCACTCAATCGAACTTTTTGAAGCCATGGCGCACCGGCCTAACTATAGCACGCCCAGGCCTGCTTAGCGATCGGGCTGATTGGCCGCTCAGGCTGGTTCCAGCGCCCTGATCTTCGAAATCCTGGAAATCCGAATTAAACGTTCTGAAAAAAGAATGCTTTTTTTTCGTCAATCCTGCAGCCGTCACGGCTCCGGACCAGGCAAGCGATCCCGGACCCCCGCGCGCGGACGAGGGATTGATGACCCGGACCCTGTCCGGAGGGGCGCGAGGATCAGGACCCGGACGTTTTCGGGGTATCTGTATTATCCCATGGGCTTCGCCGACGCACTCTCGCACGCAGGGGTGCGCTACCTCGCGGCAAGTCCCGAGACGATGCTGGCGCCCGGCGTCCCCAGCGACGTCGCGCACGCGATCGCCACGCATCAAAACGACCCCGCTGCAATGGCCAAGGCCGTCGTCGGCGACGTCATGCGCACGACGTACGGCGCCGGCGAGTTCGGCTTCGGGCCCGCAGCGGCATTCGACGTGCTCGATCTCGACCCACGGAAGATCGCCGTCGCCGAAGCCGCGATCAAGCAGCTCAACGACGACGTCGCCGCGCGCGGTGGCCAGAGCGACGTGCGCGCTGCGGTGCGCGAGGATGCTCGGGGGATCTCCGGCATGGTCCGCTTTCCGCAAGCGACGGACGACATGCCGTGGCGCGCCGACCGGCCCGCCATCGCCTTCTACGACACCATCGCCTCCGACGGCCGTCTCGACGGCTCGATCCGCAGCGACGCTCGGGGCGCCGAGCAGGGCGTGCGCGATCTCGTGCTCGCGCACCGCGAGAGCGACGGCTTCCGTCCGTTCGGCGGAGCGGATTACAGCGACGCCGTCGGTCCGACGGTCCATCTTCCCACCAGCCGCAACCAGATCGACCCGTGGGCTGCAGCCGGAGTGAGCGAGACGAGCAACGCGTTTTACGACAAGGTCGACGAAGGCGCGATGACACGCGTTCTCGCATAGGCCGCAGGCGCGGGCTCGGATAAGTAGCGAGAGCTGCTTATGAGCCCGTTGCCGACGCGTTGCCGTCATGCATGCGCGCTCGCCGCGGCCGTCGCGCTGGCCGGCTGCGGCGGTGCCGCGCCCACGCAGTTGCCCGCGCTGCAGCGCTCCGCCGCAGCAACAGCCGCGCCTTCGCTCGCCCCTTCGACCGCGCTCAAGATGACCGGGCCCGGCGTTACGCGGGCGCTCGCCGCACGGAGCATGCCGATCAAGCACGTCGTGATCCTGCTGCAGGAGAATCGCACGTTCGACAACCTGTTTCACGGCTATCCTAACGCGCGCTGGGCAAGGTTCGGGTACGATCACTACGGCGCAAAGGTCAAACTCTTTCCGCTGCCGCTGATGACGCCGTGGGACCCGGCGCACGAGTACGCAAACTGGCTCGTCGAATACAACGGCGGCGGGATGAACGGCTTCGATCTCGAGACGCTCGTAACCGGGAGCGGCGCGCCGAAGGATTTCGCCTACGGCTATGCGCGGCAGCGAGACGTCAAGCCATACTGGGATCTCGCGCGCGAAGGCGTACTGGGTGACGAGACGTTCGCCGATCACCGCTCGCAGACGTACGCGGCGCATCTCTACGCGATCGCCGGCGCGGCCGGCCCGATCTCGAAGTCGGAGCCGCACTGGTACGTGGCCGACAATCCGCTCGGCGGGACCAGCTGCGCCGATCTCGGATCGGGCGAGGCGGTCGACATCGAGACTGGGCAGACCAATCTGAACTACACCACGTGCTTCGACTTTCCGACGATCGGCGATCTCCTCACGAAGCGCGGCATCTCCTGGCGCTACTACGTCTCCGCGGCCGACAAGGAGAGCATCATCGACAGCTACGCATCGATCTCGCACGTCTTCAACGGCAAAGAGTACGCCAACGTCGTCTCACCCGAGACGACTGTGCTGAAGCGACGTCGACAACGGTACGCTTGCGTCGGTCTCGTGGGTGATGGCCGCCTACGCCAACAGCGACCATCCGGGCCAGAACGTGCCGAGCCGCAACGGCCCCACGTGGATCTCGAGCGTCGTCAACGCAATCGGCATGAGCCGCTATTGGAAAGACACCGCGATCGTGCTCGCCTACGACGACTGGGGCGGCTGGTTCGACCACGTGAAGCCCGCTACGTTCGACTACTACGAACCGGGCTTCCGCATTCCGCTGGTGATCGTCTCGCCCTACGCGCGGCGCGGCTACATCTCGCACCACGTGCACTACACGGGCAGCATCCTGCACTTCATCGAGTACGTCTACGGCCTGCGCAGCCTGCACAAGAGCGACGCCCGCTCCGACCGCTTCGACGACTGCTTCGACTTCATGCAGAGGCCGCTGCCCTACATCCTCGTGCCGCCACCCAGCTCGGTCCAGAGCCTGTTCGAATCCGATCTCCCCGCCTACGGCAGCACGCCGGCAGACCCGATGCTGCGGGACTAACCTCCCCCTCCCGGCTACTTCCTCAGCTTCACGTCTGAGGGGTAGATCGGGCGGTTGAGGAGGCGCTCGAGCGTCTGCGCGGGAGCGTAGAGCGCGAGTTCGCTGAAGGTCGCGAAGGCTTCGCGATTCGCCTCTCCTTCGGCGAAGCGTTCGTTGCTCTCCATGTCGACGCGTTCGCTCACGGGCAGAAGGCGTACGGACGGACCGTCTTCGTCGTCGCGCAGCTCGGCGAGACCGCTGTCGGCGAAGATGCGCAACGCCGCACCGATCGTGCCCTCGCGCACGCGGTCGATCCCCAGCGAACCCGCGATCGACGCGTTGTCGCCGTGCAGTACGCCGTCGCGCGCGAGACCGCGCAGGCCGCGGTAGATTTCGCGCAGGCGCTCCAGCGGCGGCGCGTCGAGATCGATGAGGAACTCGTTGAGCGAGCGATCCTGCGAGCCGTAGAGCAGGTGGATCTGTGCCGGTGCGCCGTCGCGGCCCGCGCGCCCGGCCTGCTGGTTGAACTCTCCCGAATTCGAAGTTGAGATGGTAGAGCACGACGTGACGCACGTCGGGCAGGTCGATGCCCTCGCCGAAGGCCGAGGTCGCGATCACGACGCGCAGCGCGCCCTCGCGAAAGAGGCGTTCGATCTCCAGGCGCTCGGCATTGGGCATCTTCCCGTGATAGAACATCACCTCGTTGCGCAGCTCGGCGCGCAGCTGCCGTGCGACCTTGGTGACCTCGCTGCGCGAGTAGCAGTAGACGATGCCCTTCTCGCCGCGCCCGTCGCCCGTAGCGAAGAGATCGCGGAGATACGAGATCTTGTCTTTGGCGCCGCGGGCGTCGGTTACGTGGAGGTTAGAGCGCACGGTCGGGTCGACCACCCAGGCGTCGATGCCCAAATCCTCGATGATGCGGGCGAAGGCGTCGTCGCCGGCGGTCGCGGTGAGCGCGAGCACCTGCGGCGAGCCGAGCGAAGCGATCGTCGCCGCGAGGCGCGCGTACGACGGACGGTGGCGCGACTCGTGCAGGTGGTGCGCCTCGTCGACCACGACGAACGACGGCGCGCTGCGGCCGCGCAGCGCGTCGCGGTGAAACTCGAGGAACTCCGGCGTCGCGAGGACGACGTCCCACGTGCCGTGGCGCAGCGCCGCGAACAGCTCCGCGCGCTCCAGCGCCTCGATTGAGCCGTTGGCGCGGAAAAAACGCAAACCGAGCGGATCGAGCGTGCGCCGCAGCGCCTCGTACTGGTCGTTGGCCAGCGCGCGCAACGGATAGATTACCAGGGTTTTACCGCCGCCGCGTAGCGCGCGCATCGCCGCGGCGTATTGAAAGCAAAAGGATTTGCCGCGCCCCGTCCCCATCACGGCCAGCGCGTTCTTGCCGGCCTCGACGCGCTCGAGCACCGCCTCCTGCGCTTCGTGCGGCCGCGCCACGCCGAGCAGCGCGGCGCGAACGCGTTCGCTCAACGCCTCCGCGCTCTCGTCGACATCGCGCTCCCGGGTGCGTGGCGCCGCGCCGCTCGGCGAGGCGGAGCGTTCGCGCTCGCACGAAGACGTTGACCCCGCGATGACGCAGCTCTCCCGCGATGCGCTCGCCGCCGGTGAGCGAGGCGACCGTCGCGACGTACCTCGCGCCGGCGTCGATCAACGGCGCGACGTGCGCCGCGATGCCGGCCTTGATGAACCCCAGCTGCAGCGTGCCGTAATGCACGGCGATCGCATTGCGATCGTAGCGGATTGTCGGGCTGGCGCCGCAGCTCGAGCGCGACGCCTTCGCGCAACCCGGCGATCGTGTCTTGGCGCCCCTCGAACGAAACGCCGGCCAGCTTGGTAGTTGAAGCGCGCCGCGTCGCCGATTGTGGCGTAGGGGTCTCGCAGATACTCGTCGCCTTTGGCGAACACGCGATCGACGAAATCGTCGCGTTGCGCCAGCGCTCGGAATCACCAGCTGCAGGTGGAATCTCCGCCGCCGCTGCAGGCTCTGCCGAAACGGCGGGCAGCGAAAACGACGCGAGGACCGCCTCGAAGGCGGCCTCGGAGGGCGTGGGCGGCGGCAGCGCTTTAGGGCGCGCCGCTCTCGGGGTGCTGCTCTTCGGGCTTTTCGAGACTCTTCGAGATTGAGGGAGATCTCTTCGTGCCCCTGTTCCAAGGCGGCATCGTGCAGACCGGCTTGCTGGCGCGTCGAGCGGATCGATCGTCTCGGTCTCGTCGCCGATCAGCGGCTCCTCGACCGCGACGCCGCCGGTCGCTTCGGTGCGCCGCTTGCGATAGCGCGCGGGCGTACCCGGCGCCACCGCGCGTGCCGCTTTCGCCTTCTCGCGGCGTTCGCGACGCGCGGCGACGATGTCTTCGCGAGCCGCACCGCCGCGGCTCTGCAGCGTGGCGCCTTCCGCGCGCGCGCGCGGAGTTGCCGCGCGGTCCTGCGCTTGGCCGGCGCGCGGCGCTTGCGCCGCCGCCTCGAGCTGACGCTTGCGGAAGACGAGCACGAGCGGGGCCGAGTAGAAGATCGAGTGGTAACCGCCCGAGCAGATGCCGACCAGCAGCGCGAACGCGAAGTTCTTCAGGCTCGCTCCGCCCAGCGCCAAGAGCGCGACGAGCGTGATGATGACGGTCGCCAGCGTATTGAACGAGCGCGTCATCGTCTGTTTGATCGACTCGTTGACGATCATGTCGTACGGCTGGCCCGCCATGAGCTTGGTGTTCTCGCGAATTCGGTCGAGAATGACGATCGTATCCATGACCGAGTAGCCGATGACGGTCAGGACCGCCGCCAAGAACGCATCGTCGGCGCGGCGGTCGGCCAGCGCGTAGATGCCGATCATCATCGCCGCGTCGCGCACCAGCGCGATGACCGTGACCAAACCGAAGATGTAGTTCCAGCCGAAGCGGAACGCGATGTAGAGGAACTGGATGCTCGAGCGCGATGACCAGCGCCCACAGCGCGTTGATGAGGTACTCGCGGCCCAGCGACGGACCGACCGCGGTGATCTGCGAGGCCGCGCGGTCGACGGGCGCGACGGTATTGAGCGCGTTCCAGAGCGGCGCCGAGTCGTTGGCGAACGCCGACTGCGTCTGAATGACGAAGTTTGCCGCCGGTGCCGGCGGTCGTCACCGACTCTTCGGTCAGGCCGAGGCCGGCGAGCGCCGCCTTCACCTTATCGGCCGTGGTCGGCTGCGTGAACTTCACCGCGATGTCGGTACCGCCGGTGAACGAGAGGCCCAGGCGCAGCATGCGGATGGCTGGAAGCCGTCGCCGCCGGCAAAGCCATGATAGATCATCGAGCCGAGCCCAGCGCGATGACCAGGTACGAGATCGTCGAGACGATCTGGAACCAGCCGACGATATTCCAGTTCAGTCTGCGAAACAGCATCGGTTACGCTCCCGCCGTCCGACCTTGGCGAAGATGCCGAGGTCGGAGCGCTTGACCCCGTAGAGTTCCGGCGCGGTGAGAACGTCGTTGTCGACGAGCACGTCGACGAAGAAGCGCGTGATGAAGACGGCGGTGACCAGCGAGACGACGGTACCCCAGAAGAGCGTGAAGGCGAAGCCCTTCACCGTTCCGGTGCCGAGCATGTAGAGCACGCCGGCGCCGACGATCGTCGTGAAGTGGCTATCGAAGACGGCCGAAAACGCGCGCTGGAAGCCGACGCGCACGGCGGCGCGCATCGTCTTGCCGTTCCACAGCTCCTCTTTGATGCGCTCGAAGATCAGCACGTTGGCGTCGACCGCCATGCCGATCGAGAGCACGAAGCCCGCGATACCCGGCAGCGTGAGCGTGGCGTGCGAGAGCGCGAGGATCGCCATCATCACCAGCACGTAGACGGCCAGCGCGACGTCGGCCAAGAAGCCCGGCAGACGATAGACCGCAATCATGAAGATCAGCACGAGCCCGAGGCCCAAGCGCCGCCGCGCGCATCGACTGTATGAGGTCGATCTTGCCGAGCGTCGGACCGATCGTCTCCTTCTCGACGATCTTGACGCTTACGGGCAGCGCGCCGGCGTTGAGCTCGTTGGCCAGCGTTACCGTCTGTTCTTGCGTGAAGCTGCCGGTGATCTGACCGCTGTCGTAGATCGGCGACTGCACGATCGGCGCCGAGAGATAGCGATGATCGAGGAAGATGCCCAGCGGCTTTTGGACGTTCGCCGACGTCAGCTTGCCGAACCTGGCGGGGTCCTTCGGTTTGGAAGAGGATGTCGGGACGGCCGGCCTGGTCGTAGCTCGCCTGCGCGCGCCTTGAGATCCTTACCGGAGTAGACGACGTTGCCGGAGAGGTCGTAAGCGGTCGTTCGCACGTAATTCTCGGCCGCGGCCTTATCTTTCGGCGAGAGGTTCGGCTGCGCGAGCATATCGATCGCGGCATCGGCCTTCTGCATCGACGTCGAACGGCACGATCTTGTACTCGAGCACCGCGACCTGTTTGAGCACCTTCTCCGCCTGGTCGGGGTCCTTCACGGCCGGCAGCTCGACCAGAATGCGATCGGTGCCGACGTTGCTGATCGACGGCTCGGCGACGCCGAGGCCGTTGATGCGACGGTCGATCACCTCGCGCGTCTGCGCCTGGACCTGCGAGGTGATCTGCGGCACTTCGGCGGTGGGATAGAGCTGCAGCAAGAGACGCGCGCCGCCCTGAAGGTCGAGCCCCAAGTGAATCGTCTTCGCGACCGGGACGATCGCCCAGATCGAAATTGCGCAGACCGCGACGATGACCAGCGCCTTAAACGGCGCTTTGAAATTTTTCCAGTTCATTGGAGCCGGAGGGGTTTAGCTTTTCACCGGCGCCGGGCCTGCCGCCGGGCGCCACAGCCGCCGCCCTGTGGCGAGCAACCCGAGCGTCGCGAGAAGCGCAACCAAGCAGCTGCCCGTGCCGGCGAGCGGCTGCCCGTAGATGAAGGCGCCGGTGCCAAAGAGGGCGCCGTAGACGGCCGCGATGCCCAGCACCCAGCCCAGCAGCGCATGGGCCAGCGAATCGGGGGAGGGCGGCAGGCCGCCGCGGCGGCGCACGCGCGCCCAGCCGGGACCCGCCGGGCGCACCTTAGCGTAGAAGGCGTCGAGCGTTTCGGTCGCGACCGGCGGCGTGAGATAGGTGATGGCGAGCCAAACGACGCGTCGTGACGCGCGATCGTCGCTAGCAGCGCGATGGTCGCTTCGACCGCGTGCCCGGTGCTCGCCGCCACGAAGAACCCCAACGCCATCGCGAAGGACGCGATCATCGCGCTCACCTCGCTCCAGGCATTGATGCGCCACCAGAACCAGCGCAAGCAGGTAGATCAGCCCGGTTCCCGCGCCGATCGAGAGCAGAGAGTGAAGGCGTCCTTTGCGTTGGTGAGCGCGAAAGTGAAGAGCACGCCCAGGACCATCAGCAGCGCGGTGACGATCCGCCCGGTAAAGACCAGCTCGCGCTGACTGGATCCCGGACGAATGAAACGCTGGTAGAAATCGTGCACCAGATACGAAGTGCCCCAGTTGAGGTGCGTCTCGATCGTCGAGCGATAGGCCGCGAAGATGCCGGCCACCATGAAGCCGGCAAAACCCGTCGGCAGAAAGACGAGCATCGCGGGATAAGCGACGTCGTTGCCGAGCAGCGTCGGGTTGAGCGCGGGAAAACGCAGTTGGATGTCGTGCAGGGTCGGATAGACGATCGTCGACGCCAGCGCGACGACGATCCAGGGCCACGGGCGCAACGCGTAGTGCATCACCTGGAACGCGAACGTGCCGAAGAGCGCGTCGGACTCGGTGCGCGCCGCGAGCATCCGCTGCGCCACGTAGCTGCCGCCGCCGGGTTCGGCGCCCGGATACCAGACCGACCACCACAGCACGGTGAGCGGAATGATGAAGATCGCGGCGGCCGTCTTGCGATCGCCGAAGTTGGGCAGGACCGAGAGCAGCGAGGGGTCGTGCCGCTGAAGTGCATGACGAGTCCGCTCAGGCCGCCGACGCCCGGAGCGTGCATCGCGAAGTACGCCGCCGCGAACGCCGAGGTCATCGTGATGCAGAACTGGATCATGTCGGTCACCATCACGCCCCAGAGCCCGGCGGTGGCGGCAAAGACGATCGGAATCACGACGCAGATTGCCAGCGTTTCCCCGCGCGGCCAACCGAAGAGCACGCCCGCGATCTTCACCAGCGCGAGATTGACCGTGGCGATGATCGTGCAGTTGAAGAACAGCCCGAGATAGATCGCGCGGAAGCCGCGCACGAACGAGGCGCCGCGCCCGAGTAACGCAGCTCGTAGAACTCGAGATCGGTCAGCACGCCCGAACGCCGCCAAAGCCGTGCGTAAAAGAAGACCGTCGCCATGCCCGTGAGCAGGAACGACCACCAGAGCCAGTTCTCGGCAACGCCGCCGTCGCGCACGAGATTGGTGACGAGGTTCGGCGTATCGGTGGAAAAGGTGGTGGCGACCAGCGAGATGCCGATCAGCCACCACGGCGCCGCGCGTCCCGCTGCGAAGTACTCGGTGATGTTGCTGCCCGGCGCGCCGCGCCAGCACGATCGCCGGCACGAAACTGACGCCCAAGCGAGAGCACGACGATGATCCAGTCGAGCGAGGTGAGCGTCATCTCGCGTTCACGGGCATGGAGCCAGCGCGTTCGTCTCCTCTTCGCGCGATGACCTCGGCGGGCACGAGCGCCGACTCGTTGGGCAGCTCGCCATACGCGTAGACGGCGACGCGCAGATCGGAACGATGCAAAAACTCCGCGAGCACCGGACGCAGCGCCGACGTGCAGACGACCGCGGCCCGATCGCGCGGCGTCCGCGCGGCGTAGCGTTCGATGCGCGCGCGCAGGGCCAGCGCTGTCGCCGGCTCCGCCGACTCGGCCCCGTAGGCGCACCAGGCCGAGATCAAGCGCCGTTCGTACTCCGAGTTGAAGATCACCGGCTCGAGCCGTACGACGCCCTTGCGCCGCAGGAGATCCGGCACGATCGCGCGCCGCGCGGCTTCGGCCAGCTCTCGCGGATCGCGGCTGCCGGCTTCGAGCATCGCTTCGATGACGGCGATCGGATCGCGCGGCCACGCGCCTTCTCGCAGCAGCAGCGTCAATCGCGCGGTGCAGCGCGCCGAACGGCAGCGCGTCGCCGCCGATCTCCTTCACCAGCGCGGGCACCGGTCGTTTTGCAGGTGTTCGAGCAACGTTTGCAGCTCTTGTCGGCCAACGAGCTCGGCGGCGTGCGTGCGCGCGATCTCCGCGAGGTGCGAGCCGAGCACCGAGATCGGATCGAAGACGAGCGCGCCCGCGTTGACCGCGCTCTCGCGAACGTCGGGCGCGAATCCACGCCGCGGGCAACCCGTAGACGGGCTCGCGTTCGATCTGCACTGCGAAACGCGCCGAGTACCGCTTCGTCGGCGACCGCGAGCAGGCGCTCGAGCTCGAGCCGGCCGTCGCCGGCCATCGGTCGCGCACGCGGATGCCGTAGGTGCGCGGATCGCGCGCGAGGTCGTCGCGCAAGCCGCACGCCCGGTAGTACGACGCCAATGTCGGCGGCGAGCGCGCGGCGGACTTCGCCGATGCGGTCCAGCAGGGCGTCGGAGAGCGGCGGCGTCAGCAGCAGTGCGAGGTCGGCGCCGATCTCGACGCGACACGGCGTCGACACCGACGAGCCCCATCGCCAGCTCCGGCCGCCGCATCGCGTGGCGTTTGCTGCGCTCGCGCGCCTCGACCGCCTCGCTCTCGGATCGCCGCGCGACTTCGCCGCGCGAGCGCCGCCATGGCGAAAGCGCTGCCACCCAGCGCGATGAAGAGCGGGCGCGGCAGCGCGGGAACGAGCGCGAGTGCCAGCAGCAGCGTGCCGGCACTGCGCAGCACATCGGGACGCGCGAAGAGTTGCGCCGCCAAATCGGCGCCGAGCGCACCGTCGGAGGCGACGCGCGTGACCATCATGCCCATCGCGGTCGAGATCAGGAAGGCAGGGAGCGTCGTGACCAGCGCGTTGCCGATCGAGAGCAGTGCGAACGTCGAGACCGCGTCGGCCGGCGAGAGCCCATGATACGCCACGCCCACCGACCACGCCGCCCGCAAGATTGAGCGCGACGATCACGAGAGCGGCGATCGCGTCGCCTTTGACGAACTTCCCCGCGCCGTCCATCGCGCCGTAGAAATCCGCCTCGCGCTGCACCGCTTCGCGCTTGCGCCGGGCGCCTTCGGCATCGAGTGCGCCGGCGTGTACGTCGGCGTCGATCGCCATTTGCTTGCCGGGCATCGCATCGAGCGTAAACCGCGCGGCTACCTCGGCGACGCGTTGCGACCCGCTTGCGATCACGACGAACTGGATCGTCACCAGAATCGCAAAGACGATGAGCCCGACGACGAGGTTTCCTCGCACGACGAACGCGCCGAATGCCGGAATGATCGCTCCGACGGCGCCCGGAGTCGCGCCGTCGGTAGAGGATAAGGCGGGTGGCCGAGACGTCGAGCGAAAGACGGAGGAGCGTCGCGATCAGCAGCGCGGGCGCGAACGCCGAGAACTCCAGCGGATCCTCGACGGTGACGGAGAGCAGCAGCACCAGCGCCGAACCAAAGATGTTGATGCCGAGCAGCAGATCGAGCAGCCACGGCGGGAGCGGCACGATGAGAATGCCAACGATCGCCAAGAGCAGCGCCGCGAACCCATAGACGGCGCGCTTGCGTGAGGTCATCGCGCGGCCGCCTGGCGCAGCTTGCCGCAGCGCGCGAGCGCGATTACGACTTCGGCCACGGCCACGTAGAGCGCAGGAGGGATCGGCTCGCCGCCGCGCGCGTCGCGAAAGAGCGCGCGTGCCAGCGGCGCGTTCTCGACGACGGGAATCTCGCAGCTCGCGGCGATCGCGCGCACGCGCGCCGCACCCTCGCCCGCAGCGCGTACCACCACCAGTGGCACCGCGATCTCCGGCGGACGATAGGCCAAGGCTACCGCCAAATGCGTGGGATTGGTGACCACGAACGCCGCCTCTCTCACGCGCGAGATGCTCCCGCGCGCGAGCGCACGATGCAGCGCGCGCCTCCGCCCTCGCGCGAGCGCGTCGCCCTCTTCTTCTTTCGACTCTCGCTTGCGCTCTTCGAAGGTCATGCGTCAAACGGCGTAGCCATGCGCCGCGCGCCGCGCCGTACTCCGCGAGCGAGAAGATCAGACCAACCGCGCAGGCGGCGAGGGCGAGCTGCTTGGCGGCGCTGCCACGCCAGCGCGACGCTCCGGTCGAGCGATGGATAGCGCATCAATGCCGCCGCAGCGGCGCAAGATCGCAGGCATCATCGCCAGAGCGCCACAGGCGAACGCGAGCGCCGGCGCGCAGGGAATGGTTCGGCGGTTTCGCGCGAAAGCATATGCGACGCGATGCCTTCTAGCGCGTTGAGCCGCTCGAAGCGAAATCCCGGCGGCGAAGTACGCCGGACCACCGATCGCGGCCAGCGACGCCAGCGCACCCGCCGCAGCGGCGGACGCGGACCGGCACGAGCGCCACCGCGAGGACGAGCGCGCACGCCGGAATAGCCCGCAGCGAGCGCGCCGAGCCGATCGCCACGCGCGCCGCTCCCGCGAAGAGCGGGGCACTCGCGCTTGCCGCCAGCGCCGCCGCCGCAAAGGCACAGTTCGCAGCCAGCTCGCTGGAGCGCGCGACGTTGCCTTCGCGCCGCGCCTTGGCGATGCGGCTCGGCGTCGCGTCGAAGACCTTCTCCGAAGCGTCGCTCACGGTGCGACGGTCCAGGGCGCCGGCGCGGTCCGCGCGGCGAGCGGCACGGCGACGGCGGTGGCGATTAGGGCCGCCGCAAACGCGAGTGGAAACGCAAGCGTGAAGCTGCCGAACCGCGGAACCACCCGCGAGAGCGCGCCGAGTGCGATTTGCACGACGAACGCCAGACCGACGGCCGGCGCGGCCACCTGGAGTGCGACGGCGACGAAGTTCGCCGCGAACGCGGTCGCAAAGCGATTCCCAGTCGCCGGCCCGCAAGGCTCCGCCCAAAGGAATGCGAGCGAAGCTCTGCGCGAATCCGAACAGTACGATGCGATAGGCGCCGGTGAGAAAAAACGCGCCCGTAAACGCCAACGACCACACGCGACCGTAGCCGCTCGGCGCGACGAGCACCAGGCTCGGCGCGATCGCCTTGACGCCGACGTAATCGTCTACGATGCGACCGCCCGCGTACGCCGCCATCGTAGACGAGAGAGGCGGCCATACCGATGCCTGCGCCGAGGGCAATCTCCACAAGAAGCGCGCCGACGATGGCGAGGGTGCCGCCGGGCGGGGAGCCGGCGACACGAGCGCCCGGCGCAATCGCGAGCGCGAGAGCCAGCGCAAAACCAGCGCGCAGCGGTGCCGGAACGCTGGGGTGGGAGAAGCCCGGCGCGCGAAAAGCGAAACCGACGCAGCGCGCGAAGACGAGCAGCTCGATTACCACGCCGAGCGCAGCGCCGGCACGATCGCCAGCGCACGATCGAAGAGCGCCGCGAGCAGATGCATCCCCGTCGGGCCGAAGATCGCAACGACCAGGCCGACGGCAACGAATTTCGGCAGCAGGGTGAGCGTCTGTTCCTGTACTTGCGTCGCCGCTTGAACCACCGCTACGGCCGTGCCGACCGCGGCCGCAACGGCGAGCATCGGCAGCGCGACGATCGCGGTCGTCAGCAGTGCGTCGCGCAGCAGCGCGTCGAGGGCGTCCACGCCCTCAACGCTAGCGCGACGGCGTTACGCCGCGATTACGGCGCCGTTATCGCGGTGGCATAGCGAGCGGCGGGACGCCACGCGCTCGCCGCGAGGATGGCCGAAACGATGGCGCGGGTCGCCGGCGAGCGGTTCAGCGTGTAGAAGTGCAGCCCGGGAACGCCCGCTTGCAGCAGTTCCAGCGCCTGCATCGAGGCGTAGGCCACGCCGAGTCTTCGACGGCCTTGACGTCGTCCTTGACGCGCCTCCAGCTCGACATGCAGCTTCGGCGGAATCGTCGCGCCGCACATGGCGACAAAGCGCTGCAATCTGACTCGAAGTTCGTAATCGGCATCAGCCCGGGGAGCAATCGGCCGCGTGACGCCGGCAGCGCGTGCCGCGCGTTCGAACGCAAAGAAGAGCGCGTTGTCGAAGAATAGCTGCGAGACGAAGAAATCGGCGCCGGCCTCTTGCCTTGCGCCACAGCGCGAGCAGATCGGCGTCCGACGGTTCGCGCCTCGGGATGCTTCTCCGGATAGCATGCCGCGCCGATGCAGAAGTCGTAGTTGCGGCGCAGCATCGCAATTAGCTCGTCGGCGTGCGCGAAACCGCCGCGGGGCGTTTCGAACGCCGAGCCCCGGCGGCGGATCGCCGCGCAGCGCCAGCACGTTCTCGATGCCGGCTCGGGCGAGGTCGTCGAAGAGAGCGCGCAACTCCGCTCGGCTCGCACCCACGCACGTGACGTGCGCGACGACGGTCAGGCCGATCTGCTGCTGTATCTCCTTCGCCAGCGCGACCGTACGGGCGCGCGTCGAACCGCCCGCTCCGTAGGTAATCGAAACGAAGGCGGGCCGTAGCGGCGCGAGCGCTTCGATCGCGGCAAAGAGCTGGCGCGAGCCCGCGTCGTCCTTCGGGGGAAAGAACTCGAACGAGAAGAACGGACGCTGGTCGCGCAGCGCGTCGCTGATCCGCATCGTGCGGCTAGCTCTTATCGAAAGCTCCCCGCGACGCCTCCGCAGAGCAGCGCCCAGCCGTCGACCATCACGAAGAGCAGCAGCTTCACCGGCAACGAGACCACGGGCGGGCTCAGCATCATCATCCCCAGCCCCATCAGCATCGCAGCCACGGCCAAATCGATCGCGACAAAGGGCAGGTAGAGCGCGAAACCGATCGCAAAAGCGCTGCGCAGCTCGCCGACGACGAACGCCGGGATGAGCACCGTCATCGGCGCGTGCCGCGGCTGGACCGGAGCCGCGCGCGCGACGCGCGTGAAGAGCGCTACGTCGGCGGCGCGCGTTTGGCGCAGCATGAAGGCGCGCAGCGGTCGCCACGCGCGGTCGAGCGCTTGCGACGCGGAAAGCCGGCCGCGCGAGTAGGGTTCGACGGCGTCGCGGCCGATGCGCTGCGCGGTAGGTGCCATCACGACCAACGTGAGCACCAGCGCCAACCCGGTGAGCACCGCGTTGGGCGGCAGGGCCGACGCGCCAATCGCCGAGCGCACGAGCGAGAGCACGACGACGATGCGCACGAACGACGTGCACATCACGAGCAAGAGCGGCACGAGCGAGAGCAGCGTCAGCGCGATCAGCACGTTCAGCGGATCGCCCGCATGGCGGCTCGACGAGCCTAACAGCGTCTCGACGTTCACGGCGTCCGCGCGAACCGCCAGCAGTTCGGTGATGCGCAGCCCGAAGCTCTCGTCGACCGCGACGATCTCGCCCCGCGCGATCGGCCGGTCGTTGACCAGCAGCTCTACCGGGGCGCCCGCGGCTCGATCCAACTCGATGATCGAGCCGGTGCCGAGCTTGAGAATCTCGGCGACCGAGAGCTTCGCGCGTCCCAGCTCCACCGTCAGGTCGAGCGGCACGTGCATCAACAGCCCTAGGTTCTCCGGCTCCGCGCTTCTCTTGGGCTCGGACGCTGGCATCAAGCGCTCTCGCACACTTCCTCGACGCGCAGCGCGCACCGAGAGCCGGAGACGCCAAATGCGCCGCGCGCCAGCGCTTTCCCGTGCGCTCCGAGCGTGCAGCGATGCAGCTCGCGCGCGTGCACGTGCAGCAGCGCTCCGGCCACCAAGCGGCCGATGGCGGAGGCGTCGATGCGCCCGAGATCGAGGGTCACTCGCGTCGCGAGCGGCACCGCCCCGAGATGCGCCGCTTCGATGCGGGCGCGAGGATCGGGTGACGGATCGCGCGAGAGCGCGAGGCCTACACGCGCTCGCAACGGCTCCTCGATAGCGATCTCGAAAAAGGTGACGAAACCTTCAAGCGCTGCGACGCGCTCGGCGCTGTGCGCCTCGCGAGCGCCGCAGACGGCGCCGAGATGCGCCGCGAACGCGTTCGCGGTGCGGTCGAGCACGTCGCGCTCGATCGGGGAAAGCTCGCGCGGCTCGCGCAGTGCGTCGCGCTCGCCGAAGAGCGCGGTCACCAGCGCCTGCGCGTCGGGCGGCCGCAGCACGATCGCCGCGTCGGTCAAACTCCCGCGAACGCGATAGAGGAGTGCGTCGCGCAGAATTGCGGGCCACGCCGGCCGCGGCGGAATCGTGGGCTCGAAAAGACGCATCTCGACGGGCGCGCCGAGCAGCGCTACGAGCGCTTCGCGAACGCCGTTGGCGACGAGGCACGCCGCGCTCGCGGGCAGCGCCGAGCGCGGCGCGAAGATCTGCTTGACGATGCGACGGCTCATTTCACCAGATCCATCACCGTCTTGCCGAGGTGGCCTTTGGCGGTCTCGGCAGCGTGTAGCGCGTCGAACGCGATGTACGCCTCGTTGAGGCGCGCGAGGCTCTCGTCGATGTCGACGCGGCTGCGCTCGCGGTGCAGCGGGAGCAGCTTCGGATACGTCGCGCTACCGGCGGTTCCCAGCTGGGGCGATATACCCTCGGGCGCCGCGGCGTGACGCGCGTCGAGCTGCCTAAGGCGCGTACCGGGCGCGAAACGCGCGAGCGCTAGGCGGCCGACGGCGACGCGCTGCGTCTCGCGAGCCCCATTGCGCGGATCGATCGCCGCGCGCGAGTAGGTGAGCGTGCCGTCGCTCTCGACGCGCGCATCGCTCGTACGGCCAAGCGCGGCGTCGACTCCATCGAGGCGCACGTCGTTCAGGACGCCACCGGCGTCTAGACCGCAGACGGTACGCCCGTCTCCGTCGACAAGACGGCCGTCGCGAATCGCGAACGAGCCGTCGCGCGTGTAGGCGAGATCGCCGCTGTCCCCGCGCGTCACGAAATAGAGGCCCTCCGGTGCGGCAACGCAGAGCGGATCGAGCGTGAAGTCCGCGGACGACGACGTGGTTGCGACGTCGTCGTGCTGCGGCATCGCGCCCGGCGTGAACGCGCGGCGCACGTCGGCGGCGCGTTCGGTGATGCGATCGAGTGCCGCGCCGAGCTCGGGGTTCAAGTACATGACGTTCCTCCTTTGGTTGAGAGATCCAGCACGATGCCGCGCGAGGCCAGCGCGAGGCGTGCCTGCGCGAGGGCACTTGCGACGAGCGTTCGGTGTTCCGAGCGGCAGAGCGCGACCAGCGTCGCCCGCCCTCCGTGCGTTTGCAGAACCACGACGACACGCGCTCCCCCACGTCCGAGCGAAAAGGTCGCACGCCGAGGCGGCTGCGCTCGCTGCGCGAACGCCGCCTCGATGCGGGCGCTCAAGTGGATGGAGCGCTGTGGCCGCACCGGCTCGCCTGGCGGCTCGACCGATACGGAGCGCAGCAAAGGCGCGCGGAAAGAGATCGGCTGCTGCGCGTTTGCGGGCGCAGACGCCCGCGGTGCCACGCGCAGCCTCGGCGCTACGGACGGCGCGAGATCGCGCGCGGGCGATAACGGCGGACCGCTATGCTCGCAACGAGCGAGGCGGAGCGCCGAGTACCACGCCTGCGAGAGCGCGCGCCGGTCGATCGCGGCCAGCGGCGCGGCGAGAATGCTCACTTCGAGAGGCTGGGTTGTCATCGTTCTATCGTGACGGAGCGCTGTGACCTGGCGGTGCTCGCGCCGTTGCCGAGTTGAGAACGACGGCGATACTCCGCCATCACATTTGCAACGTATTTGCGAGTTTCGGAAAAGGGTGGAACGCCGCCGTAACGCGCAACTGCGTTCGGCCCGGCGTTGTAGGCGGCGACGGCCAGTTCGACGTCGCCGAAACGGTCGAGCAATCCGCGCAGGTAGCGGGTTCCCGCGCGAACGTTCTGCGACGCGTCGTACGCATCGCCGACGACCAAGCGCGGCAGCGGTCCCGGGCATGAGCTGCATCAACCCGCGCGCACCGGCAGCCGACGTCGCATTCGGATCGTAGCCGGACTCGTTGGCCACCACCGCCTCGACGAGCGCCGGATCGACGCCGTACTGCCCAGCGGCCGCACCGATGATGCGCTCGATTCCCGGCCGCGGCGCGGGTATCGCCTGCACAACGGTGTTCTCGAAACGGGCGTCACCGTCGAAGCGTGGTCCGGCGGCGATGCGTTCGATGCGCCGCGTCACCGCGGCCAGTTCGTCAGTTATCTCCACGCGCTTGCTCCGCGAGCGCGGCGAGCTGCGCGAGGGTCGACAGCGTCGCCGTGGAATCCGCGTGCTCCCGCCCTTGACGAAGAAACGCGTCGAGACGGGGCTCGAGCGCGATCGCGGCGCGGGCGGAGCGATCGGCGATTTCGATGCCGAGGCTGCGCACATCCTTGACGCGATCGAGCAACGCCAGCATGCCGCGTAGCGCGGCCGCGCAGTGAACGTGCGTTCGCGCGGCGACAATCTCCATCGTGCGACTCGTGCTCGACAACACGTCAACGGCGGGAAAACGGCCAGCCTGCGCCAGCGTAAGCGAGAGCGCGATGTGACCGTCCAAAAGCGAGCGCGCGGACTCGCTGACGGGGTCGCGGTCGTCACCGTCGCTGAGCACGGTCGCGGCGAGGGTCACCGAACCGTCGCCCGCGACGCCGGCAACCTCCACGATGCGCGCCAGCTCGGCGAAAACGCTCGGGGGATAGCCGCCGCGACCGGTGCTCTCGCCAGCGGCGACCGCCGTCTCACGGAGCGCGGCGGCGACGCGCGCTAAACTATCGAGCACGAGCAGCACCGCGAGACCGCGTTCGCGCAGCGCCGTCGCGTGCGCGACGGCCACGTGCGCCGCCGGCAATTCGCTCGCGCGCCGGGCGATCGCTGGTAGCGCAGACGATCGTCGTGCGCGCATCGCAGCGCGCGATCCAGCTCTGTGCTTCGCGCCCGCGCTCGCCGGCGAGCGCGACGACGACCGCGTCGGCGGCGCAGCCCTGCACGAGCGATTCGAGCAGCGCGGTCTTACCCACGCCGGGCGCGCCGAAGATGCCGATGCGCGCACCGCGACCAATCGTCAGCAGCGCGTCGATCGCGCGCACGCCCGTCCATAGCGGTTCGAGAATCGGGCCACGTTCGTTGGGACGCGGGGCCACGGGCTGGAGCGTTACGCGGCGCCCGTCGAGGGCAGGTCCGCCGTCCAGCGGTGCGCCTTCGGCGTCGATCGCGCGACCGAAAGCGCAAGTTCCCAGGGCGAGCCGGTCCGCGGCGATCACGTCGCGGCGGCGGCCAGCGCCGCCTCCAAACGCGCGCGCATGCGCAGATCGATCGTGCCGGTGCGCAGCTCGAGGATCACGTCGTCGGGAGCGAGCGCCTCGTCGAAGATCTTCTCGATCTCGAGTTCGCGCAACTGCGCTCGCGTGGACGGATGTGCTCGCACGGCGACGACGCGCTCGCGTGCGAAGCGTTCGCGCGCCTTGGCCACGATCGCAGCAATGTCGGCGCCGGAAATGGTCAGCTCGCGCGCGAGCACGTTCTCCGCAACCTCCGCCAGCAAGCGGCGGACGGCGAGATCGAGCGCGTCGGCGACGCCGGCGCGGAAGCGGCGAGCGGCGCCGAAGGCCGCGGCCGGTTCGCGTTCCGACTCGCGTACGTGCGCCGGCACCGTCGCCGGCTCCGCTGCCGGCGCGGTCGTAGCGAGCGCTTCTTGTAGCGGCGCCGGCGGACGCAGGAGCGCCGCCAGCGGAACAAACGCGTCAGACATGACGGCGCAGCAGTTCCTGCGCGTCGTCGAGCAGCGGTGTGTGGCGGCGCTGCATCCGGCGGACGATCGCCTCACGCTCGTGCGGCGGATAGAGTTCGAGGACGGCGGTCGCCGTTGCCGCCGGAAGGGCGCTGATGATCGCGGCGGCCGCGTGCGGGGGCTCCCGTTCGAGCATGCTTCGCACGCGCGCCGGGGCCAGACCTCCCGCGGCTTTCGACGTGCGCTCGAGCGCGGCGCGTTCGAGCACGGTCTGCGCGAGAGCCGCGAGCGGGCCAACGGCGAGGCGCACGCAAAGTACAAGACCAAGAGCGAATACAAGCGCGGGTGCAAGCGGCACGACGGCGCCGTAGAGCAACCACCACCCGTCGCGCCGCATCGCCGGGGCGCGGTGAAAATCGAGCGCCTCGATCGCAAGCAAGTCGCCGCGTCGCGCGTCGAAGCCTACGGTTGCCGCCGCGAGTTCGCGCACCTTCGCGAGATCAACCGCTCGGCTCTGATCTACGAAGACCGCCGTCGAAAGACGCTTGAGCGCGCCGGGTTGCGCCTGCGAGACCAACTCGTGTGTATCGCTGCCGCGTTCGTCGCCCTCCTCGACGCGTCGGTATTCCTTTCCGCCCCCGTCGTAGCTCTCCGTCTTCCTCGTTCCGGTGATGGAGATCGAACCCAGCGGCGAGCGGCGTACCTCGCGCTCCGAACGCTGGTCGCCGGCGTACTCCGCGCGCACGCGCACGATCGTCGTCCCGTCGCCGAAGACGGCGTCGAGCGCGGACTGCAGCGACGCCGCCAGCGCGTCGGCATCGCCGTTGGGCTGCGCGCCGTCGCCGAGCGAGACGCCCCGGTCATCGAGAATCGTCACGTGCCCTGGGTCCAGCTCGGGAACGCTTGCCGCGACGAAGGCGCGAATGCCGTCGATGGCCTCACGCGAGAGACGCGCTCCCGCACGCAACCGCAGCCGCACGCTCGCGCTGGCGTCGTGGCGTGTCTCGTCGGCGAACTCCGGCGATTTCGCCGGAGCCACGATCACGCGTGCATCGTCGACGCCGTCGATGCCGCGCAGCCCCGCCTCGATGTCGCCGGCCAGGCCCGCGCGCGTCTGCGCCTCGACGACGGCTTGCGGCGTAAGCACGCCGATCGCCGACAGCGCCTCGCCGGTGCTCGCCAGGTGCGGATGCGGGAACCCGGCAAGCGAGAGGCGCAGCAGCAAGTCGTTGCGGCGTCCGGCGTCGACGACGACGTTATCGGCAGTCGGGGTGAAGGGCACGTCCCAGCTCGCAAGGCGTTCCTCCACTTCGCTGAGTTGTTCGGGTGCAGCGGTGCGGCGAAGAGCGCGCCGCGCGACGGATGCGCGAGGATCGTCGCCGCGATCGCAAGCGCGAGCGCCGCCAGCGCGGACGCCCCCGTCGCAAAGCGCGCTGCCGCGGGCATCGCGTTCCAGCGCGCCAAGAGTGAAGTGAAGCGGTGCATGCCTGAGCGCGCTCAGACTTGCATGCTCAGAATAGACTGCACGGACTGCACCGCGCGCGACGCGGCCGCGGTCGCCACCGAGAGCGCGACGTCGGCGCGGGCGCGTTCGTAGACGGCGCCGTGCAGCGTGCCGCTACCGTTCGCGAAAACGTCTTCGGCCGACGCGGCGTCGCCGAGCGCGCGCTCGAGCATGTCGAGCGCCTGCGCGAAGCCCGCGCCGCCGCCTGCGGTCGATGCCGCGGGCGCGATATCGGGAACCAGCAGCTCGACTCTCACAGGCGCTCCAACTCGATCGTCTTTTCCGCCAGCGTCTTGCCGACGTCGAAGATCGACGCGTCGGATTCGTAGGCGCGCGACGCGTTCATCACCGCGATCATCTCGGTGAGGATGTCGACGTTCGTCGCAGCCTGCGTCGTGGTGCCGGTAAACTCCACGCGCGCGCCGCCGTCATCGGAGTCGACGACCGAAAACTCGGGGATCGCGCGCGGATAACTGCCGTTGGGCCCCGCAGCTTCGGCTGCCGCCACGTTGCGCGCCGCGACGTCGAGGGCCGCGCGCTGCGCGTCCATGCCGCTTGCAGCTGCGTCGAGCAGGTCGATCGTCATTTCGCCACCGCCTTGATTTCGGCGAAGCGAGCGCGCTCGGCCGCCAGCAGCGCTTCCGAAAAGATCGCCGCTTGTGCGGTCTGCGCCATCGCCGCATCGGCACTGCGCCCGGGCTGCTCGCCAGAGTTAGCGCGCGCGAGCGCGCGCTGCGCGTCGGAGAGACGTTGCCGCGCTTGCGCCATCGCATCGCGGAGAGAATCGCCTACGTCGAACATGACACGATGCTAGCAGCGGCGCTTAACCGCAAAAACGACGCCGCGTGAATGGACTGTGACCGGGGGTGAAAGCCGGATGAGGTCCAGGTTGGAAGGGCCTGATTGCGGGGTAAGAATCGGATGAAACCGCCCTCTCCGTGAGACCGCGCCGGTAAAGGGAGGTCGTTCCTGGGCTATAATTGGGATTATTCTGATATAGCCCCCATCAAGGAGGACTCATGCGAATCGCAAGATCGCTTCCCGCACTCATCGCGGCACTCTCATTTGCCGCAGTTCCACTGCCCTCGCCGGCGCAGTTCACCATCGGCGTCGGCTTTACGGTCGGCTCGCCGCCGCCGCCCATTCCCTATTACTCCGTGCCTCCGGCACCCTATCCCAACTATCAGTGGACCCCGGGCTACTGGGGCTACGGCTCTGCCGGCTACTACTGGACGCCTGGCGTGTGGGTGGCTCCCGCATCCGTCGGCCTCTACTGGACCCCGGGATACTGGGGCGCCAGCGGCGGCGGCTACGGCTGGAACGCCGGCTACTGGGGACCGAGCGTCGGTTTCTATGGCGGCATCAACTACGGCGGTGGTTACGGCGGCGTCGGTTTCGTCGGCGGCACCTGGGCCGGCGGAGCTTTCCGCTACAATACGGCCGTCGTCAACGTGAACCGTACGTACGTCCACAACACGTACGTCAACAAGACGGTCATCAACAATAACCACTACAACAACTCGCACGTCAGCTACAACGGCGGCCACGGCGGCATCTCCGCCAAGCCGACGTCGGCGCAGATGGACGCACGCAGGAACGGCCGCGCGCCGACCACCGCGCAGCGCGATCAGGCTCGCTTTGCGGGCAACGATCGCAATCAGCTGGCCTCCGTCAATAAGGGCAAGCCGGCGCTGACCTCGTCGAACAAACCGTTCAGCGATACGAACAAGCCGACGAACAACGCACCCGTTACCTCGACGGATCGCGCCAACGCGCAGAAAACGATGAAGACCAGCAACAACGGCGCGATGAACAAGGCTCCGACGACGACCAACAAGGCGCCCACCTCCAACAACAAGGCCCCCACCTCCAACAATAAGATGCAGAGCGCGCACAAGACGCCGACGACGACGAACAAGGCGCCGACGACGCACAAGCAGCCGCCCTCGTCGATGCAAACGCATCACCAAACGCAGAGCGCACCCAAGCCGCAGGGCAAACCGCCCTCCGGCGGCAGCATGCAGGGCAAGCCGCCTTCCGGCGGCGGCAACGGCAAGCCGCCCTCCAGCGGCAACAACAACGGCAAACCGCCCCGCGGTTAGCGGTTACCACGAAACTCAGAAGGGCTCTCCGGTGGAGGGCCCTTCTTCTATCTTCTCGGGATCGGCAGTCCTTGGGAGTCGCGCGGGGCGCCGAGCATCAAGCGTGTGACCTCGTCGTAGTTGGCGATGCCGGCGGCGATACGATTGCTCTTGAGGTACACGTTGTAGGTGCGCCACGTCCAGTGCGCCAGCAGCACGTTGATGTGGCGCGCGTCGCGCCGGCGGATCGCGGCAAAGTCTTGCCAGACCAGCGGCACGAACTCGCGATGCGCGTAGTGCCGCTTCTGCGGCAGATAGAGAAAGAGCGCGAACCATCCCGCGTACCGGATCGCCGGATCGCGCGCGCGGATGCAGCTGACGATCGCGAGATAATTCGGCCTCGTCTTCACGGGCGTACGCCGCGTCGTGACTCCACTCGTGCGCGAGGTCGAACGGCCGCTCGAACCAGAGAAGATCCGACGCCAGCGCTACGTTGAGCGTGAGCGGATTGATGAAGCCGCTCGTACCGGTGGCCATCATGAAGGGATCGGCAATCGTCGGTTTGGGATAGCCGACCTGCGGCGTCCAGGAGTCGCCGGCGGCGCGCACCGCCGGCAGCCACGCCGCGCGCAGTTCGGCGAGGTCGAGCGGTCTAGCCGCGCGCGCGTGCGCGCTCCTCGCCAGCGCGTTCATCTGCGCCATCGCGCGCGTCCGCAGCACGGCAGCCGCGGCCGGCGTAATACGCTTCGCGCTGTAGCGGACGCGCGTCTCCAGCGGAGCCCGGGCGTAATTCCATCCCCAGCTCAACTCGAACCACACCGCGTATATCCCAACGATCGCGGCACAGAGGAGCACCAGGTCTCCGAGATTCGCCCAGCTGCGCTTTCGCCGGCGCGCGAAGAGGACGATCTGCCAAACGATGATGCCGGCACCGGTAAGTGCGGCAACGTCGCCGAGCGACCAGCGATAGGGATTGACGATCGCAAACGCCGTGCGCTCCCAAACGGGGTAAGCCCCGTTGGAGTAGGCGTATTCGATCCAGGCTGGAGGGGGTTGAAAAGCAGCGCGACCGCGCCGAGCGCGATCGCGACGATTGCTGGTGCTCGCTTTAGCGTTTGCTGTACTGGAAACGCTTGCGCGCGCGCTTGCGGCCGTACTTCTTCGATTCTTTTTCGCGCGGATCGCGCGTGAGGAAACCGTTCTTGCGCATCGTTTGCTTCAGCGACTCGTCGATCTCGACCAGCGCTCGCGCGATGCCATGGCGCACGGCGCCAGCCTGGCCGGTCATCCCGCCGCCCTCGGCCTTCACCCGTACGTCAAAGCGCGACAGGCTCTGCGTCGCTTCGAGGGGCTGACGGACGATCTGCAGCAGTTGCGGACGCGGAAAATAATCCTCGACGGCTTTGCCGTTCACCGTGATCACGCCCTGGCCGAGCGTCAGCTTCACGCGTGCGACCGCGCGCTTGCGGCGCCCGGTCGATTGGATAACGTCGAGACCTTCGTCCAAGATGACTCCTACGGCAGCGCTTGCGGCTTCTGGGCGTCGTGGCGGTGCTGCGCGCCGGCGTACACGCTCAGGCGGCGTAACTGCACGTCGCGCATCCGGTTGGGCGCCAGCATTCCGCGCACGGCCATCTCGACCAATCGGATCGGATGCTTGTCGTGAATTTCGCGCGCGGTTTTAATCTTGAGGCCGCCGGGATAGTTGCTATGGCGGTAGTAGAGCTTCTGCTTCCACTTGTCGCCGCCCAGCTCGATCTTCTCCGAATTGAGAACGATCACGTGATCGCCGTCGTCGATGTGCGGCGTCCACGTCGGCTTGTGCTTACCCGAAAGGGCGCGCGCAATCCGGACGGCCAGCGTGCCGAGACGCTGCCCGGCAGCATCGACGACAAACCAACCATGCTCCGTGTCGGCAGTTTTCTGCTGATAGGTGCGCACAACCAACGTATCCTACGGGAAAGGCCGCGGGCCGTCAAGCGGCCCTGGTCCGCCTCCGAGCGCCGGGGGCTCGGCAAAGGAGTCGTATCCTCCGGGGTAGCGGACGCCGGCAAGGTAGAGTCCGGAGGCCGGGGCAGCAACCCCAGCCTCCGAGCGCTCGGCCGCCGCAAGAATCGCCTCCATTTGGCCGGCCTCCCGCTTGCCCGTCCCGCATTCGGCGAGCGTACCCACCAGCGAGCGGACCATGCGGTGAAGGAAGCCGTTGGCCGCCACCTCCACTCGTACCATCGGACCGCTCGCCGAGACGCTTAGGCGTGAGATGGTGCGCACGGTCGAGCTGGGCTCGCCCCCCGGCCCAACCGGCAGCGCGCCGCAGAACGAGCGGAAATCGTGCTCGCCGAGGAAGGCCGTCGCGGCGGATTCCATCGCCCGCAGGTCGAGCGTTCGCGGAAAATGCCAGGCGTAGCGGGCCAGCAGCGCGTCGCGCTCCACCCGATTGAAGATCGCATAGACGTAGGTGCGTTCCAGGGCCGCAAAGCGGGCCGAGAAGCCGGCTTCGACGATCGCGGCCTCGCGGATGCTGCAATCGGCGGGCAGCACGGCGTTGAGCGCGACGGCTAAACGATCGAAGGCGAATCGCGCGCGCGTTGTCGCCGAGACCACCTGTCCCGTGGCGTGAACCCCGCTGTCGGTGCGGCCCGCCGCCGTCACCTTCACCGGCTCGTCGAAGAGCCGCGAGAGCGCCCGCTCGAGCACGCCGCCGACGGTCCGGACCGAGGGCTGCCACTGAAAGCCGCAAAAATCGCTGCCGTCGTATTCGACGCACAGGCGCAGCGTCGTCAGCTCGGACAGATCGCGTGCAGCTCCGTCTTCGCCGCCGAGAAATCCGTCTGAAACCGGGCGTTGCCCATCATCACGTAGGCCGCGAGCGTGCCTGCCGTCCAGCCGGCGGCGATATCGCTGGGATAGTGCAGCCCCAGGATGATCCGGTTCTCCGCGAAGCCGCGCGCTTGAGCGAAGATCGCGGCGCGTTTGCACGGGAGCAACTGCGCCAACACGATCGCCGTCGCCGCGGCGAATGCGGCGTGTCCGCTCGGATACGAGCCGCGCGCTTTTGCTGCGCCGGTCGGGCGCGCGCGCCCCCAGTGGAGCTTCGCTTCATCGATGAGCTTACCGACGTCGGAGCCGATGCGCTCGAAGAAGCCCGCGGTCGTGGGGAAGTTCGCGGCGTTGAAACCGTCGCCGACCGACCGCGCAAAAAAGAAGACGCTGCGGACGGACTCTCGCGCGGCGGTCTCTTGTGACGGCGTCCGCGCCGCCACGGCCGACGTCACGGCCGCCTGGTCGGCGCGTTCCTCTGCCGTTCCGAGATCGGGCGGAGGAGGAAGCAGCACGGTGAGATCGGGCCGTGCCGGCGTGACGTAGTAGTAGGGCGCGTCGCTGCTCGCGGCAGCGCGCGCGCAAAGCGCGGCCACCACGAGGACCAAGAGCAGCGCGCGCCGCGCCATCAGCCGTGCTGGCGCTGCAGCGGGAAGGGCAGCACGTCGCGGATCGACCGCTGGTTGGTCAGCAGCATGATCAGCCGGTCGACGCCGATGCCGATGCCCGCCGTGGGCGGCATGCCGTACTCGAGCGCGCGAACGAAATCCCAATCGGGCTCCGGTATCTCCTCGTCGCCCGAGGCTCGCTGCGCGATCTGCGATTCGAAACGCGCGCGCTGATCGTCGGGATCGTTCAGCTCGGTGAACGCGTTGGAGATCTCCATGTGGGCGCAGAACAGCTCGTAACGATCGGTGATCTCGGGATCTCCTTCGCGGCGCTTGGCCAGCGGCGAGAGCGCGACGGGATAGCCGGTAACGAAGGTCGGCGCTACGAGATTGCGCTCGATCACGCGTTCGAAGATCTTGTCGAGCGCGTGACCGTGCGTCGGCGAGGGCGGCAGATCGAGGCCTCGCGCGAGCTGCGCCGCGCCGGCCGGATCGAGCAGCGCTTCGCGCGAATACGCCTCGCCGCCGTACTGCCGCATCGCATCGAGATACTCGACGCGCGCGAACGGGCGAGTAAAGTCGATCGTATGCTCGCCGTGCGGCAGCTCCGTGCCGCCGCCGGTAACGACGCCGACGAGATGCGCGATGAGCGCCTCGTTGAATTCCATCATGTCGTGAACGTCCCAGTAGGCGGCGTAGAGCTCGAGCATCGTGAACTCGGGATTGTGGGTGGTGTCGATCCCCTCGTTGCGAAAGATGCGGCCGATCTCGTAGACGCGCTCCAAGCCGCCGACGATGAGTCGTTTGAGGTTCAGCTCGGTGGCGATCCGCAGCTGCATCATCTGGTCGAGCGCGTTGCAGTGGGTGACGAACGGGCGCGCCGCCGCGCCGCCGGCGACGTGCAGCAGCGTCGGAGTTTCGATCTCGTAGAACCCGCGATCGTCGATGAAGCGGCGCGTCTCGGCGATCAACCGGCTGCGCAGCATGATCGTCTCGCGCGCGTCGGGATTGACGATGAAGTCGACGTAGCGCTGACGGTAGCGCTTCTCGACGTCCTGCAGGCCGTGCCATTTGTCGGGCAGCGGCATCAGCGATTTGCCGATCGCGGTGAAGGCGGAAACGTGCAGCGTCAGCTCGCCCATCTTCGAACGGAACATGTAGCCGCGCACGGCCACGAGGTCGCCGCGGTCGAGGTCGGCCCAGTCTGCGAAGCTCTCGTCGCCCACGTCCTGCTTGCGCACGTAGATCTGCAGGCGCCCGGTTCGGTCGCCGAGATCGGCGAAGACCGTCTTGCCCATCGTGCGCTTGGAGAGGATGCGCCCCGCGAGGCTCCAGCCCTCGGCCGACGCGTCCTGACCGGGTACGAGAAAGGCGTACCGCGCGAGCAGCTCCTGCGCGGTCGCGTCGACCTCGCAACGCCGCTGCGCGAACGGGTCCTTCCCCCGCGAACGCAGAGCGGCCAGATTTTCACGTCTGGCCGCTACGAGTGCCGCTTCGGTCTTGCCGAACTCGTCCAATTAACTCGCCTTCTTTGCAGCCTTCTTGGGGGTGCTGCGATTGATCGCTTCGATCTTGTACTTCACCAAGCCGCGCGGCGTGATGACGTCGACGACGGTGCCTTTCTTGTGGCCCATGAGCGCTCGCCCCAGCGGCGACTCATTGGAAATGCGGCGGTTGGACGGATCGGCCTCGGCCGAGCCGACGATCGAGAACTCATACGGCTCGTTCTTCTTCATGTCGCGTATCTTGACGATCGCGCCGAGGTGCACTTCGTCGGCGGCGTACTCCGACTCATCGATGATGCGCGCGTTGCGGATCATCGCCTCGAGCTTGAGGATCCGTCCTTCGATGAACGCCTGCTCCTGTTTGGCGTCCTCGTACTCGGCGTTTTCGCTCAGATCGCCGTACTCTTTGGCCTGGCGAATGCGATCGTTGACCTCGCGACGGTGGACGCTCTTGAGCTCGTCGAGCTCCTGCTCCAACTTCGTCAGGCCCTCCGCCGTCAGTACGATCTCTTTGTCGTTCAACTATCGGTCCTCGCGGGGAGGCTCACCGGAGAGCCGTCCCACAGAAAATGGTGCGCCCTTGCGAACGCTGGCGCGGTTTGTTCTCACCGGACCCCTCGGGGGCCTCTCCGGGAACCGCAGACCAAAGTTATACCCAATCCCTGGGCGTTAACCCTGGCGGCTCACCCCGGGGTGAGGGCGACGACGCGCGGCTTGAGCTGCAGCTGCCGCAGCAGCCGTTCGTAGTCGGACGGCACCACCTCGCTCCAACGCTTACCCAGCATTGCCAGCAGCGCGGCCTCCAACACGTTGGTCCCGAAGGAACGGCCGGCGATCTCGGGCGTGGTGGTGATCAGCGTTCGCACGCGGCGCGCCGCCAGCTCGTCCACGTCCCGCTGCGTGACGGTATTGGTGAGCACGATCTTTCCGTCGAGCCGCTCCGGCATGAACTGGCGCATGAAGTGAAAGTCGCCGGCGATGATCTCGGCCTCCTCGTAGTAGTGCGGATACTTCGGCTCCGGCGGCTTGTCTTGTTTCTTGCCCGTGGGATAGAAGAACTGGAACGGGAGCTTGCACGCGTCGGGCAGATACTTTTCGGCGAGCGCTTCGAACTCGTGCAGTCCGCGCACCGGCATATCCTTGTCGAGCGCGAAGATGAAGTCGCCGAAGAGCACGTCGGCCCCGGCGTTGACCAGCGCTTGCGCCATGCCGAAACGATCGAGCGCGCTCACCATCAGCACGCGTTTGCCGCGAAGGTCGAGTGCCAGTTCGTCCTGCATGAAGCGCACGGCCTCGCGCTCCAGCGTGTTCTTTAGGCCGCTGCCGTCGACGATCGGCGTCACCTTCGCGGCCTCGAGCAGCCGCAGCCCGTCGCGCAGAGCGTAACGATGGCGGCCGGCGTAGAGATACACGTCGATACCGCCCAGGCCGATCGCGTTGACCTTGCCGTCGAGTTCGTGAACGGCCGCGATCGCCGCGTCGAGCTTGCCGTCGGTCCCGACGCGCGAAATGTCGAACGCTTCGCCGGCGAGCGAGACCGTCGCGTGGTGGTCGCGGCTGCTCGAACCCAGCGAGACCGAAACGACGCGCTTCACGAGGCCAAACCCTCGCGGACGCGCGTGCTCGCCGCGGCGCGCGCGGCGGCGATGCGCTCGGGAGTCACCGCCACGTCGAACGCTCGCATGTCCGCCAGCTCGAAGCCGCAGCGGTCCGCCATCTCGGTGATCTCGATCACGCGCTCGAGCTGGATGCCCCGTCCAAGGGTGTAGGGTTCGAAACGTCCTTCGAGAGCGAGCACCATCGTCTCGCTCATGCAGGCCAGCGCGGTGCGCGCCGGCAGACCGAGGTCGAAGTCGGTACCCGGTTCGCGCACGCGCTCGAACCGCGGATTTCCCGGCACGCGCATGTTTCCGCCCTCGACGACGAGCACGTCGGGGCGCTCGCGGCCGACGCGCCGGCTGACGTCGTGCGGCAGCGACAGCTCGCAGACGACGGCGCCGGTAAGGAGGTCGTCGGCTTCGATGACGTCGCGCGTCGAGCTGGTCGCCGTGAGCACCAGCTGCGCGCGCCGCACCGCCGCGCCGACATCTGTAGTGTACTCGCTCTCGCACGGCAGCGTGGGCGCCACCTCGTCGTAGAACTTGCGCAGCCTCGTCTCGTTGCGCGCCACGAGGATCACGCGCGCAACCCTGGGCGCGATGAGCCGCGCGCACGCCGCGCCGATCGAGCCGGTTGCGCCGATGATCGCGGCCGTCGCCGAGCGGGTGTTCGACACCCATCTCTTTCGCGCCGCGAAAGAGACTCTGCACTCCCGCCGAGATCGTGAGGGAGTTTCCGGTGGTCACCGGGATCGGCGAGCGTTCGTTGATCGTGATGCCGGCGTCGCCGACCACGCCGGTGAACGCCCCGAGGCCGGCGATCTGCGCGCCGAGCTGCGCGCCGATCTCGATCGCGCCGACGACCTTTCGGTACACGTCCTCGCGCGGGAGATCGACGACTTGCTCGGGCAGAAACGTGGCCGCGACGAACCAGCCCTCGGTTTCGCGGCCGTCGGGCGTACGCACGCCCGTCACGTGCACCGCCGCGTACGGCGGCATCCACTCCATGATCTTGCGCAGGATCGGCTCGCCCTTACCCTTCGCGCCGGGCTCGTACCGTTCGATGTCCTGCAGCGAAAGCGGATGAATCACAAAACAGAATTTATTCACCCTCGTCACCCGCAGCGTCGTCGAAGGACTCTGCTTGGCGTTTGAGCGCGGCGAGCATCATCTCGCTGTTCTCGCGCACCTTCCTCTCCAGCGTCGGGCCGATCAGCTCCGCGAGCGTCGGGACGCCGAAGTCGAAATCGACGCCGAGGACGACGTGCGTCGCACCGTCGCGATGCTCGAACGTCCAGGCGCCTTCGAACTTGTCGAGATCGCCTTCGATCAGCTTGTAGTCGATGCGCAAGCCGTCGTCGTCGAAGACGTCCTCTTCGGTCCACTCGATCGGCGCCTCTTCGACGAGCGTCTTCCACCGCGAGACGACGCCGCCGGCGCGGCGCTCGAGGATCGTCACCGTTTCGACGTCGGGCATGAACTGCGGAAAGTGTTCTTGAGCCTTGGCCAGCGCGTAGACGCGGCGGGCGGGAGCGACGATCACGATACGGCTTTCGACATACGGCATCGCTGAAGGGTTACAGCTCGCCCAGCTTCTCGAATGCCGTCGCGATGCCGCCGTGCAGCGCCTGCAGCGCGAGGTTGACCTCGGCTTCGGTAACGACCAGCGGCGGCTCCAAGCGAATCACGCGCTGCTGGTTCAGCGTCCACGCGGCGGTGACGCCGGCCTTGAGCATCTCGGGAATGATCCAGCCGCCGTACCCCTCGTGCGTCAGCTCCACGCCGACGAGCAGACCCAGCCCGCGCACCTCGCCCACGACGCGGGGATACTGCGCGCCCAGCGCCTGCGCGCCGCGCAGCAGCCGCTCGCCCAACTCGCGCGAGCGTTGCGCCAAGCCTTCGTCCTCCAGTGCGTCCATCGCGGCGAGTGCCGCCGCGCAGGCCAGTTCGCTGCCGCCGAAGGTCGAGGTGTGCAGCAGCGGCGCGTTGCCGAACGCGCGCTGCCAGATGCTGGGCCGTGCGACGAATGCGCCGACGGGAACTATTCCGCCCGAGAGCCCCTTGGCCAGCGTCATCACGTCGGGCACGACGCCTTCGCGGTCGCAAGCGAAACGGTACCCGCAGCGTCCCAGTCCCGTCTGCACCTCGTCGGCCACGAAGAGCGCGCCGGCGCGGTCGCAGGCCGCGCGCACGGCGGCCAGATAGCCCAGCGGCGGCACGTAGACGCCGCCTTCGCCCTGCACCGGCTCGACGACGAAGGCCGCGGCGTCCGCCAGCGCTTCGTCGAGCGCGCCGGCGTCGCCGTAGGGAATGCAGGTCGAGTCGGCCAGCAACGGACGGAAGGGCGCCTGAAACGTCTCCCGGCCGCTGATCGAGAGCGCGCCGAGCGTCTTGCCGTGATAAGCGCCCGACGTGCCGACGATCTTGGCTCGCCCAGTCGCCGCGCGCGCGAGCTTGATCGCGCCTTCGATCGCCTCGGTACCGCTGTTGCACCAAAACGAGATCTCGAGATCGCCGGGGGCCAGCGCGGCCAGCCGGCGGGACGCGCGCCCCAGCATCACGTTGAACATCGTCTTTCCCGAGAGCGCCATCAGCTCGAGCTGCGCGCGCACCGCGTCGAGCACGCGCGGATGCCGGTGCCCCAGCGTGAACACGCCGTATCCGCCGGCGAAATCCAGGTAGGCCTTCCCGTTCTGATCCCAGATCGTCGCGCCGCTCGCTCGCACTTCGACCGGCGAACCCGAGAGCTTCATCACCCGCGCGAGCGGCGGATTGACGAAACGCTTGTAGTTCTCGTAGGTCTCTGCTGCCAGCTCTTGCGGCGACGCCGCGCCGTAGAGATCGTCGCGCCGGTCGATCATCGCCGCGTCACGCCGCGACCGGCTCGGTTTCGAGACGCGCGATCGTCGCCTCGATCGTCGCGATCGTCTCGCTTGCCGTCGGCGTGCGCATGATGCGCTCGCGCAGCGCCGCCGCTCCTGGCACCCCTTTGAGATAGAGCGCGACGTGCTTGCGCATCTGCGGAACGGCCCGCGCCTCGCCCAGCTCGTTGACCATGGTGCGGTAGTGCACGATGGCAAAGCGCAGGCGGTCGGCGGGGGACGGCAGCGGGCGCGCCGGCCGGCCCTCCATCAGATCGGCAACCTGCGAGATCAGCCACGGATTGCCCAGCGTCGCACGCCCGAGCATGATCGCGTTGACGCCACTGCGTCTCATCGCGGCGATCGCTTCGTGCGCGTCGTCGAGATCGCCGTTGCCGATCACCGGAACGTTCGACGGCGCTCTTGAGGCGCGCGATGTGCTCCCAGTCGGCCTGTCCGCGGTAGAACTGACGCGCCGTGCGCGCGTGCAGCGTCACCGCCAACACGCCGGCCGCTTGCGCACGCCGCGCGACGTCGAGATAGACCAGCGAGTCCTCGCTCCAGCCCAGGCGCATCTTCATCGTCACCGGACAGTTGACCGCCGCAACGACCGCGCGCATGATCGCTTCGCAGCGCTGCGGATCGCGCAGGCAAGCCGAGCCGCCGTTCGTCTTGGTCACTTTGGGCGCGGGGCAACCGAAGTTGATGTCGACGATGTCGGCGCCGCATTCGCGCACGACCTTCGCGGCCAATGCCATCGTCGCGGGATCGTCGCCCCAGAGCTGCGTCGAGACGGGTCGCTCCAGGCCGTGCTGGTCGATCATCTCCATCGTCCGCCGGTTGCCGTGGCGCAGCGCGTTGGAAGAGACGAACTCGGTAACGGTCAATCCCAAACCGAACGGGCGGTAGAGCGCCCGCATCGTGCGGTTCGTAACGCCGGACATCGGCGCGAGCACCAGCGGCGGCCAGACTTCGACCGGCCCGATGCGCAGCGGTTCCATCACGTAGGCTTTATACGGCTATGCCGACGGCGCCTCGCCGCGCCCTTGCCGGTGGAAGAGTCCCAAGCCGAGCAGGCTGAGGTGGGGTTCGACGCATTCCAGCACCGGCGTATGCTTGGCCATGACGTCGGCGAGGCCGCCGGTCGCCACCACCTTGGCGCGCACCCCCAACTCGTTGCGGATGCGCTCGACGATCGCTTCGACCTGGCCCGCAAAGCCGTAAACGATGCCGCTCTGCAAGCGCCTCGTTCGTACTGCGGCCGATCGCTCGGCCCGGGGCTTCGAGCGCGATCTGCGGCAGCTTCGCCGTTCGTCCGATCAGCGCGTCGATCGAGATGGCGACGCCCGGCGCGATCGCCACGCCGAGATACTCCCCGGCCTGCGAGATCGCGATGAAGACCGTCGCCGTACCGAAGCTCACGACGATCAGCGGTGCGCCGAAGAGGCTCACGCCGCCGATCGCAGCGGCGACGAGATCGGCGCCGACCTCCGTGGGGTTCTCCGTGTGGACCGGGATCAAGCGCTGCGTCTGCGGCTTGAGAAATTGCGGCGTCGTCGCAGAAGAAACGGCGGCAGACGCTCTCGAGAACCGGGTCGAGCTGGGGCACGACGCTGGCGATCGCGACGGCTTCGATCTCGCTGGTGGCGACGGCGCTCGTCGCGAAAAGCTGCGTGAAAAAGACGCCGTACTCGTCGGGCGTGCGCCGCAGTTCGGTGGTGACGCGCCACGTGTGACGCAGCTCGTCACCAGAGAAGCAGCCGAGTTTGGTCTCGGTGTTGCCGACGTCGATCGTCAAGAGCACGGCAGCAGCGCCTCCACCGCGTCGAGAAGGCGCGCGGCCAGCGTCGCTTTGTCGGCGCGGCCCAGCTCGCGCCGGCCGTCCTCTCCCCAAAGCAGCGTCAGCTCGTTGGGACCCGGTGCCGAAACCGCGCTCGCCGCGCACGTCGTTGACCGCGATCGCATCGAGATGCTTGGCGCGCAGTTTTTCTCGCGCTCGCTCCTCGTGCTCGCTCCGTTTCGGCCGCGAAGCCGACCAAGAACTTCGCGCCTTTGCGCTCGCCCAGCGCGGCGAGCACGTCGGGGTTGGGTTCGAAGCGCACGACCAGATCTTCGCCGGTCTTCTTCAGTTTCGATTCGCTGCGTTCCGCGGGACGCCAGTCGGCGACCGCCGCCGTCGCGATCGCGATGATCGGCCCGCTCGGCGCGCGCGATCGCGGCGTCGTAGAGATCGCATGCCGTCGTGACGCGCACCGACTTCGACGCCGGCAGGCGGCTCCAGCAGCGTCGGTCCGAGCAGCAGCGTGACGTCCGCGCCGCGCAGCGCCGCTTCGCGCGCGAGCGCGATTCCGGTGGCGCCGGTCGAGGCGTTGCTCGCAAAGCGAATCGGGTCGAACGCTTCGCGCGTGGGACCCGCGGTGATCAGCACGCGTTTTCCCGCCAGCGAGCGCGTGCGCGAGAGCGCGCGTTCGATCGCTTCGATCAGCCGTTCCTCGGACGCGAGCCGCCCGACACCGCGCTCGCGCTCGGCGAGAAAGCCGCGCTCGGGATCGACGAACTCGTAGCCGCGCTCCGCGCAGCGCGGCGAGGTTGCGCTGCGTCGCCGCGTTGACGTACATCGCCTCGTTCATCGCCGGCGCGAGGATGCGCGGAATGCGCGCCGCGAGCAATGCGGTCAGCGAGCAGATCGTCGGCGATGCCGGCGGCGAGCTTCGCGATCAGGTTCGCCGTCGCCGGGCGCGACGATCGCGACCTGCGCCTCGCGGACCAGGCGGATGTGCGGAATGCGCTCGGGCAGATCCCACAGCGACGCGTAGACCGGCCGCGCCGTGAGCGACGCAAAGGTCAGCGGCGCGATGAAGCGCTCCGCCTCGGCGGTCATCACCACGTCGACGAGCGCGCCGCGCTGCACGAGCGTGCTCGTGAGCGCCGCGGCCTTGTACGCCGCGATGCCGCCGCTGACGCCGAGAAAGACGCGCGCGTCCTTCATCGCTCGCATCCACACGATTGTCGATGAGGCGCGTGGTGCCGAAGCGCGCCGCGCCCACGACGAACGCCGGCGGCGTCAAGCGCGCCAGCGGAGCGAACGTGTTGCGCGTCGACGAGATCGAGATACTCGAGGTGCGCCTGCGCGCTCAAGGCCGCGCGGCCGGCCGCGAACGCTTCGTCGTTGCCGGCGCCCCGCGCGAGCGCTTCGCGCACGGCGCGCAGCGCGGCGTAGAGCGTCGGCGCCTGCGCGCGCAGCGCCGCGTCGAGATAGCGGTTGCGGCTCGACATGGCCAATCCGTCGGCCTCGCGTACCGTCGGAACGATCTCGAGCGCGACGGCAAAATCGAGATCGGCGATCATCTTGCGGGTGAGCACGGCGGCCTGCTGCGCGTCCTTCTGTCCCAGGAAGAGCGCGTCGGGCGCGACACGTGCAGCAGCTTGGCGAGCACCGTCGTCACGCCGCGAAAGTGTCCCGGCCGCGCGGCACCTTCGAACGTGTCGCGCCGCGGAATCCACCTCGACGAACGTGGAGAACTCCGCCGGATACATCGTCGGCGTCTCGGGCGCAAAGAGCACGTCGACTCCCGCCGCCGACAGCCGCTCCCGATCGCGCTCGAGGTCGCGGGGATACCTCGCGAGATCCTCGCTCGGGGCCGAACTGAAGCGGATTGACGAAGATCGAGACCGCGACGGTCGCGCTGCGCGCGCGAGCGCGGCGCACGAGCTCCACGTGGCCGTCGTGCAGCGCTCCCATCGTGGGAACGAAGCCCAAAGGGCGGGCCCGCGCACGTACGAGCGAGCGCGCAGCCGCAATCGTCTCGGCGCTTTCCACGAATTTACGAAACCTCAGCCGTTGGGCGCGTCGCGCGTTACCCGCAGCATCGTGCGGCCCACGACGAACGGCGTGCCGACCGGAAGCGGCACTTTGCCGACTACGGGCTCGCCATTGAGGCGGGTACCGTTTCTACTGCGAAGGTCGGTGAGACGGATCGAGCCTTTCTCGATCTGCAGCCTGGCATGCCGGCGAGAAACGTAGCGATCCAAGGCGAGGCAAGCCTGCGCGACGCCGTCGTCGCGACCGATGGTGATCTCACGTTCGAACGGCCACGTTTTGCCGTCGAGCGGACCGCTAAGCACTTCGAGCAGGTACATGGCCGCGTAGCCCCTTCCTAGCACGCGCGGCGGCTTCCTGGCGTCGCGGGGAACCCGAAGAGGGCGCCCGGCGCCTAAGAAATCGCGCAAACGGGGACGATATTAGAGAAGTACGATGGATGACCGAATCGATCAGCTCCTCGATCTCATCGAAGCCGAGCCCGACGGATTACGGGCCGCCGAGTTTTTCCAAGCACAAGAAATTCTGCAAAGCCTCGTCGGAAAGACCGTCACCGGCGCGAACGTCGAGGATACGCGCATCGCCGTGACTACCTCGGACGGCTGCACCTACAACTTTTATGGTTTCCTCGGCTGCCTCGGCAGCTCGAGCGATCTCGCCGCAAACACGCCGCCGACGTAGGCATGAGCGGCGACGACGCCGCCCTGCACGTAGACCTCATAAGGTGGACGCATCGGAGCGTCGCACGAGAGTTCGATCGTTGCCCCGCCTACGAAAGCCCCCGACGACATCAGCACCGGATCGGCGTAGCCCGGAACGGGGCCCGGTACCGGGCGGAAGCGCGCGTTGACCGGCAGCGCGGCTTGGAGCCCCGCCGCGAAGCGCTCCAGCAGCTCGGGAGACCCCAGCCTAATGGCCTGCACGATGTCGCTGCGAACCTCCCCCGGCGCCGGGTCGACCGCGTAGCCCAGCTCCTGGAAGAGCGCCGCGATGAAGTCGAGCCCGCGCAGCGTCTGGGCGACGACCAGCGGCGCCAAAAAGAGCCCCTGCAGTAGGGCCCGCCCCATGCCCAGGGTGGGCCCGAGGGCCGTGCCGAGGCCCGGCGCATAGAGGCGGGCGGCCACCCGTTCCACCAGCTCCTCACGCCCCGCGACGTAGGCGCCCGCCGGAGCGATCGAGCCCCCGACGTTTTTGATCAACGACCCCATCACGAGCGCGGCTCCCGCTTGCGCCGGTTCGCGCCGCTCGACCAGCTCGCCGTAGCAGTTGTTGACCAGCACCGGCACGCCCGGCGCGACCGCCGCGATCGCCGAGCAGGCCGCCTCGATCTGCGAGACGCTCAGCGCCGGCCGCGGCGCGTAGCCGCGCGAGCGCTGCACGAAGACCGTGGCGTTGCGCCGTTCTTGCAACGCGTGCAGGGCGGCGGGCACGTCGATCTCGCCGTCGTCGCGCAGCGCGATCTCGCGGTAGTCGACCCCGTGCGCCGTCAAGCTCTCCGGCGCGTCGCATATCGCGTTGCGCAGCGTGTCGTACGGACGTCCCGAGATCGAGAGCAGCATCGCCCCCGGCGGGGTGCAGGCAGCCAGCGAGGCGACGATCGCATGCGTTCCGCTGACGATCGAAAGCCGTGCGAGCGCGCGCTGCGCGCCGAGCACCCGCGCCAGCACCGATTCGTAGCGCGACCGCGCCGCGTCGTCGTAACCGTAACCGGTCGTGCCCGCGAGGTCGCTCTCGGCAATCCCCTCGGCCAGGAACGCCTCCAAGACCTTGAGCTGCACGCTCTCCTGCGCGTCGTAGCGCAAACCAGCGGTTCGTTCGTACGCCGCGAGCGCGGCGGCGCGCACGCGTCCCGTGATGCCGAAGCGTTCGCATATCTCGGCGATCACGGCGCCGACTCGCGGGCGACGTGGCGTTCGTAGGCGCGCACGAACGGATAGTAGATCGCCGTCGCCAGCGCGATGTTGAATGCCGCCAGCGCAACGGCGCGGACGTCTTGCGTCGCCACGTACGTCGAGACGAACGTCGGAACCGACGACGGCACGTAGAAAGCGGCGCGCGAGACGAGCCCGAGCGATACCGCCGCGTACGTCACCGTTGCGAGCACGACCGGCGCGCCGACGAACGGCAGCACGAGGTGCGGATTGAAGACGACCGGAGCTGCGAAGAGCAGCGGCTCGTTGAGGTTAAAGAGCGCGGGAATCACCGTTGCGCGCCCGACCCGGCGCAGGCGCGGCACGCGCGAGATCGCCAGCAGCGCCGCCAGCGGCAGCGTGGCGCCCGCGCCCCCGGGAAAGACGAACAGAAAAAGCGAGACGACGACGACGAACGGCAGCGGCTGATGAACGGTGAACGCGTGCGTGTTCTGCATCTGCATCGTGAGATAGACCGGCGTTACGACCGCGGCCAGCACGGCCGGCCCATGAACGCCCGCCGTCCACAAGAGCGTCTCCACGACGACGATGACCAGCAGCGCGACGTACGTGTCTCCCAGCTGCGAGATCGGCTGCATCGCCGCCGCGATCTCCGCGGGCAGCGACACGTGCAGCAGGTAGAGCGCGCCGAAGGTCGCGATTCCGAGAACCGCTCCCATCCAATCTGCCGGCGCGCGCGGCAGGCGCCGCCGCGCGACGTGCATCCAAAACGCGGTGACGCCGCAGGCCAGCATCGCGACGAAGAGACCGGCGGTACCGAGCAGCCGCAGATATTCGATCGCGCTCGGACCGAATGGCCGGGGAAGCGCGAGCGCAAAGGAGAGAAGCGTCCCAACGAGCAGCGGCGCGGCGCCGTAGGATGCAGCGCGCGCCAGCCGCAGCGGCAGCAGCACGGCCAGCGTCGCGGCCATCACCCCAAAGGCGGGCAGCAGCGCGGATGCGACACGCAGACCGAGGGCGGTCTGGTGCGGCGCGCCGGCACGCAGTTGCACGACCGCGACGACGACGAACGCGGCGGCCAACCCGATGAAGCTCCACGGGAGCGCGTCGCGCAGGGCGACGACGAATGTTAGCTCACCCACCCGCCGCATGAGCGGCACGGCGCGCCGCTCGAAGCCCAGGAAGAGCTTAGAGGCGGCGGACCACGGCCTCGACGCGACCGACGATCTCGACATCGCTCGCGTAGATTGGCTCCATCGAACGATTCTCCGGCTGGAGCCGCACGCGCCCCGCCTCCCGGTAGAAGCGTTTGACCGTCGCTTCGCCCTCGATCATCGCGACGACGATCTCCCCGTCGCTGGCGGTGCGCTGCGGGCGCACGAGGATCAGATCGCCGTGGAGAATGGCCGCCTCGACCATCGAATCACCCTGCACGCGCAGCATGAACGCATCGGAGGCGCGCGGCACGAAGG
The DNA here is from genome assembly GCA_963844705.1 of Vulcanimicrobiota bacterium. Taxonomy (GTDB): domain Bacteria; phylum Vulcanimicrobiota; class Vulcanimicrobiia; order Vulcanimicrobiales; family Vulcanimicrobiaceae; genus Cybelea. The sequence continues at coordinate 287,199 of CAWJPI010000003.1, forward strand.
CGGCCGAGAGCGCCAGCTCTCCTTCGACGTCCTCCTGCGCGGCGATCGGGACGCCGGCGGCAACGCGGCCCAAAATCGGCATAACCACGGTGTCGTGAGCCGCAAGCGTGAGGTCGGAGCGCATCGCACGGGGCTTGGTGGGGTCGCGGGAGATCATCCCGCGGCGCTCGAGCGCCTTGAGGTGGGCGTGGATCGTCGAAGACGAGGAGAGGCCGACGCGCTCGCCGATCTCCCGGACCGATGGTGGGTAGCCCCGCTCGGTCGTAAAACTGCGAATCACATCCAAGATGCTGCGCTGGCGGTCCGTCGGCGGCCGCTCGGTCGGATCTTTCCGCATCGCTCCTCCGTGGCCTCAGAATGCCATACAGATGGCACCGATGACCGGTATCACCGTACCATAAATCACTTTTGAAGGCAAACATACGTTCGCAGTGCCTTGACAACGCTCGGTGACTCCGTGCTAAAATGTAGTGGACGAACAGGCGTTTGGCACTAGATATAGGAGTAAACGACGGTGGGTAGGCGCAAACGGTTCACGCTCATGCCGGCGATCGCGGTGACGGCACTGGCGCTCATGGTGGCCCTTCCGATGCTCTCCAGCGTTCGCCTCTACGCCGCCTCGGCGCAGAGGTACGCTACGGTGACGGTCCGGCCAGGCGACACGCTTTGGGGGATCGCGGCGGCCCACGCCGGCCGCAACGCCGACGTCCAAGAACTCGTAGACCGCATCAGCGAGGTAAATCGCCTCCAATCGGGCTCGCTGCAGCCCGGCGAGCATCTTCGCATACCGGAGTAGGGCGAGGCTCTCCGGCAGCGACCTTTCCCGGGACCAAACAAAAAGACGGACGTCCTGACCACACGCCCGTCTTTTTGTCTAGCAAGCCGCGCGGCTTGGCGGCCCCGGAGTTAACCCTTCCGCTGTACGACGACCGAGTGGCCCTGGTGTTCTTCGAGGAACGCGAGGCCGTCCATCATCCAGCTGTCGAGGCCGTTGGCGGTGTGCTTAGCGACCTCGCGAACGACGTGCAGCCGGTCCTGCAACCAGCGCAACTCGTTGCGGGTGGTGGTCGGAAAGATCGCGCTCTCGCAATCCTCGCAGCGATAGCCATACTGCATCTGACGCCCGGCCGCGCAGCTCTTAAGAGCTGCGCTAGCTCTTGTTCAACGAATCCGAGACGAGCTGCAGCGACGTTTGATAGATCGTCGTTGCGCTGCCCGAGACGCCACCCTCCACCCGCTGCGTGACGTACTCGTTGATCGTGTTGGGCACCGCCCGGCCGTAGTCGTACGTGACCTTCGTCTGGATGTCGGAGGTCATCTGCCCTTGAGACTTGTCCCGCACGGATCGCGATTCGTCGATCGACATGATGTTGTTGTTGACCTTCGTAATCGTATAATCCGCGTTGATCGTCATCGTCGGGCCGGCTTGGTTCACGTTCCAGTGCTGTTTGGCGTCGATCTTGTTGGGGTCGATGAAGTTTGACGCGAGGAAACGCAGCAGCGTGTACTCTTCGGTATTCACGGTCTTGTTAGGGTCGCAGAGAACCGTCGTATTGCCGTAGACGACGCACGTGGCCGGAGGCGCCTTGCGGGTGTCTTTGCCTTGCTCGCTGATGACGACGATGAGGCCCTTATCGGCCTGCTCGCCCATGATGTTGACCGTCATCGTTCCCATGTCATTGAGCGACCCGTTGTAGTGCGTTATGCCGGAGCCGCCCACCGCGGCCGAGGCCTGATTGGCCGAATCGCGCGACGAGGTGGTCTGCTGCACGCCGTAAGAGAAATTATACGACGAGGTGCCGCAAGGGCGGCGCGGGCGTTGCCGCGGGTGCCGGCGTCGGAGCCGCCAATGCGGGCGCCCCAGCGCTCCCGAGAACGCCCGCTGCAGCAACGATAGTAAGAAGCCGTTGTATCATCTGGTTGAAAACCCCGTCGTAAGCTATTGGTTGGGGTGAGGTTGGGCTTCGCAGAGCTTTCCTGCGGTCAGGATGCTCTTCGACGCCGTGTCTTCGCGCTTCTGCGTTTCTTGGCGGATCTCGGTAAACACCTCGAGGATGCGCGAGATCGGATTGTAGCCGACTTGGAGCCCGGGCATGGCTGCGGGATCGATGTTGTACGGATTCGGCGCGAGGCCAGGCTGATTGGGATCCTGCACGTACGGCATGGGCGTCCCCTCGGGCGCTGCCGACGGCTGAGTCTCGGTACCTTGGATTTCGCTGAGGTACTCTTGGCCCTGGTGCTGCATGTCGCCGAGCCGCTCCGTCTCGACGAACCCGTTGATGATGTCGAGCGAGGCCGACTGCGCCCCGAGCACCTTGAGCAGGTCCTCACGGACGGCCTTCAGATGAGCGTCGTCCTCAGCCTTGCCCGAAGACGTGGCCAGCGTCGTGTTCTGGAGCGTCTTCTGAATGGCGATGACGTTGCGCGAGAGCGGGCCGACCAGCTGGTCCATCTGCATGAGCGCCATCGCCCGTCCGGGCGAGTCGTAGTTGGTCGTATCGTCGGCGCTTTTGGAACTGTTCTGGTACGCCGTCCTCGTGTAGTCGTTGAAGATCGGCAGGCTCTTCTGGATGATTTGGTCGTTCTGCAGAACCATCGCTACGGCAGGCAGCACGTGGGTGTGCAGCTCGGTGCAGAGCGGGCGCGAGACGGCGCGGTAGATCTGTGGAGGCGGCGTCCCGGCCGCAGCGGCCGTCGCCGCTACTGCGGGGCCGGTTATGTTGTTTGGCGACCAAAGGGCCAAGCCCAGCGTCAGGCAAGCGATCACGAACGCGGATGAGAGGCGCATCACCCTAATTCTACACCGTTCGAACGAAAGGAGGCCTCCGCGTTTGCGGAAGCCCCCTCTCCTCACCGCGATTGGATCGCTTAGAGTTTGACCTGTGCTCCGATGTACAGGTTCAGCGGCGGCGGGATGACGTTGAAGAGACCGGTGCCGGGTCCGTAGCTCTGCAGCTGCCACAGCTGCGGAGTCACGCCGTTGGCCTTCTTATCGCCGGGGCCCGTGCCATTGTAGAAGTTCGAGACGTAGATATTATCGAAGCTGTTGCCTTGCCCAACGTAGCTGCAGAAGGCGCCGCCCGGCGGATACGCAGCCGTCCACGGCTCCGACGAACCGCCGAAGCAATCGTGGAACAGGTTGGTAGCCGTCAGTTGAAGGCGGACCTTCGAACTCAGATCGTACGCGACGGCAAGGTTGCCGACGATAATATTCGGTCCCGTGTACTGTCCGTAGCTCGCAAACGTTCCCGTCTGCGGATTCGGGATGTACAGGTACCCGTAGGGGCTAGCGCCCGGAGCGATCGTCGTCGTGTAGTTACACTGCGTCGCCGGGAACTGGGTGCCCGCACCGGGGACCTTGGTTGTTAGCGAGTTGGCAGCGCACGAACGCGGATCGACGCCAGTGACGTCCATCGGCGTGCCGTAACGCGTGCCGCTCTGGAACTGGATGCTCGGCGTGATCGCGAGCGCATTATGCCGGTAGTTGGCGATAAGCGTCGAGACCCACGGAGCGTTGTACATCTCGGGGTTGTAGTTCAAGCTCGGCCCGATGCCGATGGCCGGAACGTTGTACCAACCGGTCGTGTCCAGCAGTGGTTGGGGCGACATGTTGTAGTAGGGGTTCATGATGTTGCCCGAACCGGCGGTGCACTTGTTGGTTGGCGTGCCAAACGTACCCTTCGACGGGTTGGCCGGCGTGTAGCACGGCGAACCGCCGCCAGATTTCGTGAGCTGGTTGTAGTACGTGATGGCGTTGTTCAGCACCGAGATCTGGTTGGGAGCTCCGCCGTTGCTCTGGTTGAACTGCACGAGCGCGCTCGTGTAGGTAACCGCGAGCTTACCGGACCAGCCGTTGCGGCTGAAGTCGCCCTTGTCGAACTCGAACTCGGCGCCGGCGTTGTGCGCGGTACCATAGGGGACTTGGGTGACGAAGCCCTTGCCGATGAAGACCTGCGTCTGCCAGTTGGTGACGTCCGTGTAGAACGGCGTGAGCTTGAGGCTCATGTCCGTGCCACGGAAGTGGTGTTCAAACGAACCGTCATACTGCGCCGACGAGATCGCCGGAACCGGATGGAACGGCGTGAAGAACCCGAGGTTCATACTCGACGCCCAAACGCTGCGGTCGTCGCCGCTCGCCGAGAGGTATTGCACCGCTGCGGAGAGAGGCGGCTGGACGAAGCGTCCGGCCGAGAAGCGCCAGACCGTGTCCGGCGACTGGGTGTAGGTTGCCGAGATGCGCGGCGACCAGTAGCTCAGGCCGTACGAAGCCGGCGAGGCGTCGGAGAAGAGCGGCGCAGCGACGCCGTCCTGCACCTTGCCGTTGGGGTGGACCCAGCCGGTGGCGCCCTTGACGCCCTCGGCCTGATCGACGGCCTGGTTACAGTCGCCGTTGATGTAGAACGGCGGCGGCGGCGGGGCCGTGTTGATCGAGGGCAGGACCGGTGCGGTGAGGAGCTGACGGGTGATGGTGTTGTAGCACGTGTAGTTCTCCATCACGCTCGCGTAGTAGCTCGTCGCCGGCGTCACCGAGTTCGGCAGGTCGTAGACGTAGTTGTCGTAGCGAATCGCGCCGTCGAACATCAGTTGGTCGCTCGGGCGCCACTGATCGCTCAGCGAGACCGAGGTGAACTTCGGATCGACGGTGTTGAGCGAGCCGGTGACTTGGCCGGCCCAGAGGGTGTTCCACGAGGCGTTGGCCGGGCCGCCGAAGCCGGTCGGTCCGCCGCCCGCGTTGCTGATCCAGGACGGAGCGGTATACGCTCCTGCGCCTCCGTTGGCTTTGGTATCCCAGTAGTCCGACGGGATGCAGGGCACTTTGCCGCCGCCGCCAGTGGAGGTGTTTCCGGGGTTGTAGCACGTCATCGAGGCGCCCGAACCGCTCCAGTAGCCGATCGGGGATTCCGCACCGACGGTGCCGTTGTTCCAGCGAGTGACGTTCGCCGTCGTGTAGTTGCCGGTAAGGGTGACGAGGTTCTTGTCACCGATCTGGTCGGCGAACTGCAGTTCGCCGCCCGCCGTATGCGTGATCAACTCGTAGTCGGGAGCGTTGACGAACTCGAAGGTTGTCGGGTCGTTCTCGAGCCAGTCCGAGTAGAACGAATAGGCGAACGCGCGAATGAACGCGCTGCTGCTCAGCGCGTGCGTGTACTGCAGCTTCACGACGCCGGTATCGTTGTTGGTTCCGCTTCCGAGGTTCGACGCCGCCGGCGAGAAGGGGGCGCGGTTGCCGGGGCTCGACGGGAAGTAGTACCACGACGGGGCGGTGGAACTGGTCGGCGTGGCGATCGTCGTGCCGAACGGCTTATTGTACGTAAGGCTGTCGAGCCACGGTGCCTGGGGGTTGTACGGATACGGACCAGACGGATTGCCGTAGACGCCGCCGGTGCATCCGGAGGTGTTCGGGCAGTAAGGCGATCCGGTGGACGCTAGGACGTACGGGAAGAGCCCGTACTGCGTCGGCGTATCGTAGAACTGCGTTCCGAGTGCCGAAGCGCTCCAGAGCGCCTGGATATCGTCTCTCAGACCGTCAGCCCGATTGATGCCGAAGTGCAGATTGACGACGTTCTCGCGATCGGAGATGTTCTGCGAGTTGCCGACGATGCCGCTGAGGCCGAGCCAGCACCCGCCGCTGCCCCAAGCCAAGCCTTGCTCCCCTTTCGGTGAAGCGCCGGTGACCTCGGTTGACAGATACCGGCATTGGAGAACCCGGCTCCCGGGAAACCTACGCCGGTGTAGAGCGCGAACACGTTGGGTGCGTTGGCATAGCCCGCGGCGTTCGTGTTGTCGAGGATGCGGAAGCCCTGGTTGTAGCCAGAGAGACCGACGTAATACGAGAAGTTACGATCCGGCGTCGAACCGCCGGCCTCGACCTGCGCCTGATGGTAGAACGTCGGCGTGCCGATCGCACCACCAATGTTGGCGAAGCCGGGATAGGTACCGGTCTTGATGACTTGGTTGATGAAACCGGAGGTGCCCGACGACGAGATCGAAGCGGGGCCGCCGCCGGTATACACCTGGAGTTCCTGAAGACCGAGCGTCGATTCGGTCGATGCGACGTAGTTGTCGAACGCGCGGTTGACGGGGATACCGTCGTACTCGAACCCGGTAAAGTACGAGTTCTGTCCGCGGACGAACGTCGGCTTGATTCCAACCCATCTCACCGATGCTTTGCTGGACGCCGGGGACCGACGCCAACGCGGAATAGGTAGAGTTGAGGTTGCCGCCGCCGCCCAGGGCCGCTGCGGCCTGGGCTTGAGCTGCGTTAACGCTATAAATGTCGCCGCCGACGCCGGACTTCACCAGAGAGCCGGCATCCGAAGCGTGACGTGAGCGATCAGCCGGAGCGACTTTCTCACGACCAACGCCAGCTGTTGCGTTTGGTCCGCAAAAACCGTGTTGCCCGGGAATGAGGTCGGCCTGATAGCCGTCCTTTCGTAACGTTTAACGTATACGTGTCGGGGGTCAAGCAAGAGGATAGATGAAGTGCCCCCCCGCGTCCGTCGTCGCGCGTGATGTTTGCGACGGCGAGACGGCTTGAACCGTCGCACCTGCAACCGGAGCCCCGGTGTTATCCTGTATACCTGCCGGCGAGGTTACCGGTGACTCCAGCCAGTGCCCATGTTCCCTGGAACAGGAATGCCACCAATAACGAAGCTGCGATGACAGCGCGACGGAGGGCTCGTTGTGAACTCATTGTTCGTTTAACCCTCTATCGTTGTTGAGTTGTCAAAAGGCGAGCCGCCCTGCTTCTCCTTGCGGCCGTACGGCCCAGGAGCTTCACAGAGAGACCCACTGCGCCAAGGTTTTCCTCAGGAATAGGTCGGTTCCTTTAGCAACCCTTAAGGGTAAGGGTTCCGTGACGCTCCTTAGGCAATGCGGCGCGGGCCTTCTACGAGCGAACCGCGAGGCGCTCCGACACAATTGCGGGATCTCCGACGGTCGCTCTGCGACCGGGACGCCGGCGCGCTAAAGGCCGCTATCTTGCTCTGGGGCGTACCAAAGTTGCCTGAAATGATCGCTCCGGCGTGGCCGAGCGACTTACCCGCCGGGGCGTTGCGCCCGCCGATGAAGGCGACGACCGGCATCTCCGGGAGGTGCTCGGCAATGAAGGCGGCCGCTTCTTCCTCGTCGGATCCGCCGATCTCGCCGCAGAGGACGAGCGCGTCGGTCTGCGGGTCGTTCTTGAATTCCCGCAGGCAGTCGACGAAAGTCGTACCGATGATCGGGTCTCCCCCGACCCCAATGCAGGTCGACTGGCCGAGCCCGGCTCTGGTCAGGAGATCGACGACCTCGTAGGTGAGCGTGCCCGAGCGCGACATCACCCCCACCCGGCCCTCCTTGAAGACGTGGCCGGGCATGATGCCCACCAGGGCCTTTCCCGGGGAGACGAGCCCGGGGCAGTTCGGCCCGATGATCCGCATGCCGGCCGTGGCGCCGACGACCTTGAGGGTGTCGTGGACCGGCACCCCTTCGGTGATGCAGACGGCCAGCGAGATGCCGGCCTCGTAGGCCTCGTAGAGGGCATCGGCCGCAAAGGGCGGCGGCACGAAGATGCAGGTGTGCGTCGCGCCGGTCGCCGCGACCGCCTCCTTGACCGTGTCGAAGACCGGTAGCCCTTGCGGCGTCGTCTGGCCGCCCTTGCCGGGAGTCACCCCGCCGACGAGGTTGGTCCCGTAGCGGCGCATGCGCTCGGCGTGGTAGGACCCCTCCGAGCCCGTGATCCCCTGCACGATGACCCGGCTGTTCTTATCTAGGAAGATCGACATCGTGCTAGCCCTTCGCTCCGCGGCCAGGAGCACGGCTTGGCGCGCGCCCTCATCCATCGTCTCGACCGGCGTCATCCCCGCCTCGCGCAAGGATGCGCCGTCCTTCTTCTTCGTTGGTCCCCGTCAGGCGGATCACGAGCGGGATCTTCCGCGAGGTCGTCTCTCTCATCGCTTCGACCATCCCGCGTGCCACTTCGTCGCCGCGGGTGATGCCGCCGAAGATGTTGATGAAGAAGACCGTCGCCGCCGGTGTTGTTGACGACCAGCTCGTAACAGTTGCGGACGCGCTGCGCGTTGGCGCCGCCGCCGACGTCGAGGAAGTTCGCGATTGCGCCGCCCGCGCCGCTCACCGCGTCCATCGTCGCCATCGCCAGACCCGCGCCGTTGGCCATCGTGCCGACGTCGCCGGGAAAGCGTCGGAAGTTTCGGATGCCGACGCCGGCCTGCGAGGCCAGCAGCTCGTCTTCGTCGAGCGGCAGCACGGCGTGCCACTGCGCGAATTCCGGATTCTTGAAAGAGGCCGTCGTCGTCGAGCTCGACCTTCGCGTCCGATGCGATCACGCGCCCGTCGGTGGTCAATGCGAGCGGGTTGATCTCGACGAGCTTCGCGCCGTAGCGGAAGAACGCGTCGTAGAGCGCGCCCGCGATCGCCGGAAACGCTTTGCGATATCCCGGATCGAGCTCCGACGCAAACGCCAGCTCGCGGCCGATGAAGGGCGAGTATCCGATGGCCGTGTCGACGTAGAACTTGGCGATCGACTCGGGATGCTCCGACGAGACTTCCTCGATCTCCATGCCGCCGAAACGGCTCACGATGAAGACGGGTTTGCGCGCCGCGCGGTCGATCGTGACGGCGCAGTACGCCTCCTTCGCGATGTCAGCCGCTCCTCGACCAGTACCGACCGGATCTCTTCGCCGTTGGGGTTTTGGCGGTTCGGCGGCATCGGCGTCGCCATGATCTCCGCGGTCGCCTCGCGACCTCTCGCGGGTTGCTCGCCATCTTGATCTTGCCGGCCTTACCGCGACCGCCCATCAGCACTTGCGCTTTGACGACCCACTGGCCGGGGTTCTCTTCGATGAACTGCGCGACCGCGTCGGGCGTCGATGCGTGCGCGCTGCGCGGCACGGCGATGCCCGCGCGCCGGAACAGCTCCTTGCCCTGGTACTCCATCAGATTCATAGCGGGCGCACAGGTTCGCTCACAAGCGCGCGCGCCCCTTGCTATGTTCGTCGCACCTCGTGAGGGAGACGCACGTTCGCGAGAGGAAATTCGTGAGTACGACCGTGGAGCAGCGCATCGCCCGGCTCGAGGGCAGCTACGAGCAGATCCGGGACCGCCTCAACAGCATCGACTCGCGGCTGACGTCGATCGATGGACGGTTCGGGCAAATCGATGGGCGGTTCGCGCAAATCGACGCGCGGTTCGTGCAAATCGACGGGCGCTTCGCGCACCTCGAGCAGCGGCTGGACTCGCGCTTCACCTGGCTTCTCGGGATCGTCGTAACCAGCTGGGTGACGACGATCCTAACGATACTATTTCATCGCTAAGGAAGCTCTGATTTACCGTCACGAAGACCTGGGCTAAGCCACAGCTTCCTTAATCGAGCCGGCCGAGCAGCGAGCGCGCGATGATCAGCTGCTGAATCTCCGAGGTTCCTTCGTAGATCTCGGTGATCTTCGCGTCGCGATAGTGGCGCTCGACCGGAAACTCGGTCGTGTAGCCGTAGCCGCCGTGAATCTGCACGCCTCCGCCGCATGTTTGCGCGCGGCGGTCGAGGCAAAGAGCTTGGCCTTGCTTGCCGGCAGCGCGAAGGGTTGGCCGGCATCGGCGAGCGCTGCGGCGCGATAGGTGAGCAGGCGCGCGGCATCGAGGTCCATCGCCATCTGTGCGATCTTGAACGAGATGCCTTCGAACGCGCCGATCGGCTTTCCGAAAGCGACGCGTTCTTTGGCGAACTTCACTGACTCGTCGAGACAGGCGGCGAGGATGCCGATTGCCTGCGCCGCAATGCCGATGCGCCCCGCGGTGAGCGCCGTCATCGCGTTGCCGAATCCGCGCGCCCTCTTCGCCGAGCAGCGCGTCGTCGCTCACGAACGCGTCGTCGAACGCGAGGTCGCACGTATTGCTCGTGTGGATGCCGAGTTTTTCGGTCACGCGCTCGACCGTAATGCCCGGCGCATTCGGCTCGATCAGAAACGCGCTGACGCCGCGGCCGCCGGGACCGCCGGTGCGAAACATGCCCATGATCACGCCGGCGTAGCTGCCGCTGGTGCACCACTGCTTCCGGCCGTTCAAGCAGAAACCCGCCGTCGCAGCGTTTCGCCGTCGCCCGCAGCGCGACCGCGTCGGAGCCCGCCTCCGATTCGGTGAGCGCGAATCCCGCGATCGCGTCTTGCGCAGCCAGTACCGGAAGCCAGCGTTCGCGCTGCGCCGCGCTTCCAAGCGCAGGATCGCGGTGCAGATCATCGAGTGCACCGAGACCGTCACCGCGGTTCCCGCGTCGACGCGCGCCAGTTCTTCGACGGCCAACGCGTAAGAGAGATAGTCGGCGCCGGCGCCGCCATACGCTTCGGGCACGAGAATCCCCATGATTCCCGCCTCGGAGAGCTTGCCGTACAGCTCGCGCGGAAAGACGTGCTCGCGATCCCACTGCGCGACGAACGGCGCGATTTCGCGCTGCGCGATCTCCGCCGCGAGCCGCCGATCTGCCGCTGCTCGTCGCTGAGCTCAAACTGCGCCGGTCTCGCTTCGATCATGTCAAGATCCTCGCACCCGACTCACGCTGGTGCGCGGAATCAGACCGCGACCAGCACAGCGTCGCCTTGGCCGCCGCCCTGCATATCGCCGCGATCCCGTATCCGCCGCCGCGCTTGCGCAGCTGGTTGATCACGGTGCCGATGATCCGCGCGCCCGACGCGCCGATCGGATGGCCCATCGCGACGGCGCCGCCATACTGATTGACGAGCCCGTCCTCCAAGCCGAGCCGGCGCGACGACGTGATGGCCACCGAGGAGAACGCTTCGTTGATCTCCCATACGGCGATATCGTCGCGGCGCATTCCGCAGCGGTCGAGCAGCTTGCTGCGCCGCCATCGCCGGCGTGAGCGCGATATACGGCGAGTCCCAGGCGGCCGTCGCGTGCTCGACGATCGTTGCCAGCGGCTCGTAGCCGCGCTCGCGCGCGTAATCGGCGTCGGCGAGGATCATCGCAGCGGCACCGTCGTTGACGCCGGGCGCGTTGCCGGCGGTCACCGTGCCGTCTCGCTCGAGCGGACGCAGCTTTGCCATCGCCTCCAGGCTCGCGTCGCCGCGAACCGCTTCGTCGCGTCGACCACGGCGTGCGGCTGGTCGCCGGTGACGAACGGCGCGTACGAAGCGTAGTCGAGCGTGAACTCGGGTGAGGGCTCGATGCTCCCATACACCGCTGGGTCCGCCGACGGTCGCGGGCACGCGCGACGTGCCCTGACGCGGCAGCCGGTCGACGACGATCTTATCCTTTGCCTTGCCGGCCACTCTCACCGGAACGATCTCCTCGGCGAAGTTTCCGGCAGCGTGGGCCGCCCCGGCGCGGCGATGGCTCTCGTAGGCAAAGCGGTCTTGATCCTCGCGCGAAAGTGCCAGCTCGGTCGCAACCTTGCTGCCCTGCGTCGACATCGCCATCGGAAAATACTGATCCCAGAGACCGTCGTAGATCATCGCGTCGACGACCGTGTTGTCGCCGAAACGATATCCCCAACGCGCGCCGCGGAGCAGATACGGCGCGTTCGACATCGACTCCATACCGCCGGCCGCGATCACCGAGTTCGCTCCGGCGTTGATGGAACGCATCGCGTTGACCACCGCGAGCAGCCCCGAAGCGCACACTTTGTTGACGGTATCCGCGGTCACGGTCTTGGCCAGACCCGATTTGAAAAGGACTTGCCGCGCGGGATTCTGCCCGACGCCGGCCTGCAGCACTTCGCCGAACGTGACGTGCTCGATCTCGCTGGGGTCGACGCCCCGAGCGTTCGATCGCACCGACCAGCGCAGCGGCGCCCAAGGTGGTCGCCGTAAGAGGAGCCAGCGCTCCGCCGAGTTTCCCGAACGGGGTGCGCGCCATTCCGAGAACGACGGTTTTCGAATTCGTCTCAATCATAGCGGCGCCAATTCTCAGCAGACTGCGGAAAAACCCGCGCGGGAGGGGGTCGGACGCTTTACGGTGGTCGGCCGCAACCGGCGCGGGCGGTTCGGGCGGGAAACGCACGCTCCCTAGTGCTGGACGGCAATGGGGCAGCTTTCGCATTCGAATTGGATCGTCACGTGCGTGATGTTGAAGTGAGCGCGCGCGCAGGCGTCGATCTCGCGCAGAACGGCCGTCGCCTCGCTGAGGCGGCGGTCGTCGAGGGCGACGTGCGCCGAGAGCGCCCGCGAGCCGCTCCCGATCGACCACACGTGCAGGTCGTGAATGCCCGCGACGCCGCCGACCTTCTCGAGGTGCTCGGTCAGCCGCGCGGCGTCAACGTCGCCCGGGACGCTTTCGAGCAGTACGTCCGTCGCATCGCGCAGCAGCCGTCCGACCCCGACGACGATGATGCCCGCCACGAAGAGCGAGAGCAGCGGGTCGATCCAGGCTTGACCGGTGAGCCCGATCGCGATGCCGCCCACGATCACGGCGCCGGCACCCAGCGCGTCGCCGAACACGTGGAAGAGCGCTGCGCGCACGTTGAGGTCGCTCTTGCTCTGCGCGCGCAGCAAGAGACCGACGGCGGCGTTGACTGCGAGGCCCGCGGCGGCGACGCCCGTCATGATCCCGGCATTGGGAGGCACCGGCGCCATGAAACGCGACGCCGCGAAGTAGACGATGGCGATCGTCGCGGCCAGGAGCACCGTTCCGTTCACCAGCGCTCCGAGCACTTCGATGCGGCCATAGCCGAACGTGCGCCGCGGATCGGCGGGACGCGACGCTCCGATCGACGCGACCAACGCCAGCATGAGCGCGACGGCATCCATGCAGACGTGCACCGCATCGCCGGCGAGCGCGAGACTTCGCGAAACCGTGCCGCCCCAGAACTCGAGCAGGGCGACGAAGATGGTCGCGACGAGCGCGTAGACGAGACGGCGGCGCACCGCGCATGCGCGAGGTCGCTAGGCCTTTCTCGCCCGCAGCCAGAGCGCGAGCAGCATCACGCCGAACGTCACGAAGGTCTTGCTTTCGGCGTCGCGCACGACGGCGGCCTTCCACGTGCCATTGCCGTCCTCCATCGGCTCGAGCGATGGAACGAAGGGCGGCACGCGCCGGCAATAGTCGTCGAAGAGTTCGCCGAACTGGGAGCGCAAAAATGCCTCTTCGTGCGGCACGATCGTCGCGTAGACGGCGAGCATCGCTGCCAGAGAACCTCCAACCAGCAGCGCGCGCGTGCCGCACGGATTCTTTCCGGTGAACGCGACGGCGAAGCCGGCGGCGGTGAGGAAGTTTCCGAGATAGAGCGGGTTGCGAACGTAAGCATACGGGCCGGCGGTCACCAACTCCGGCGCGCTGACCACGTCGCCGCGGGTCGTTTCGCCGGAGAATCCCACCGCCCAGCAGCGCAGCAGCTCGCCGGCAAACGCCACGGGCAAGCCGAGCGCGATGCTCGACGCGCTCGGCTTGCCGAACTTTGCCAGCAAGGCGGCCGGAAGGGTCAGCAGCAGTCCGCGGTTCTTGAAGACGAAGGCTTGCATCATTCGTTCTCCTGCAATCGTGCGGCGTGGTAAATGTCGCGCAGCGACTGCGTCAGCGAGCAACGCGGCTGCCAACCGGTTGCCCCGCGCAGCTTCTCGCAGCTACCCACCGAGAGCGAAACGTCGCCCTCGCGCAGCCTTTGCGGATCCTCGCGCACTTCGACGGGCACGCGCGCGATGGAAATGAGTTCGCGCAGCACGTCGCGGATGGTCACGGCGCGCCCGCTGCAGACGTTGTAGATTTGCGCGCCTTCGCCGCGGCGCGCGAGCGTCAGATAGGCCTCGACGACGTCGCGAACGTCCAGAAAGTCGCGACTGGACGCGAGGTTGCCCACGTACATCTGTGGCTGCGCGCCGCCGGCGATGCTGGCAAGTTGCTGTGCCAGCGACGAAACGACGAATCGCGGGCTCTGACGCGGGCCGACCGTGTTGAACGTGCGCGCGATCACGACATCGAGTCCGAAACTCTGCGCGGAAGCCAGCAGCGTCGCTTCGGCGCCGGCCTTGCTCGCGCCGTACGGATTGGCGGGGCGCAGGTCGAGCAGCTCGTGCAGCGGATACTCCTGCGGGCGGCGCGGACCATAGACCTCCGCCGACGAGGTAAAGAGCAGCCGCGGCCCAGGACTCGCGTCGTACTCGCGCACCGCTTGCGCGAGACGCGCCGTGCCCAGCACGTTCACCTCGAGGCTCTCTAGCGGCGATCGCAGCGAATCGGGCACGAAACTCTGCGCGGCGAGGTGAAAGATCGCGTCGGGACGCGCGGTCTGCAGCGCCGCGGTCAGCGAATCGCCGTCGGCGAGGTCGATCGGAAAGTAGCCGTCGCCGGAGTCGTGCGGGCCGCCGCAGGCCAGCACCTCTGCGCCTTCGCGACGCAGCGCGTCGACGAGGTAGCGCCCGACGAAGCCACTCGCTCCGGTTACGAGCGCGCGCATGTCATCGCGCCGCGCGCGTGCGCGCGCCGAGGCGGTCGATGTCGGCTTGCACCATCATCGCGACGAGCGCTTCGAAGTCAACCAGCGGCTCCCACCCCAGCGCCTCCCTCGCCTTGCTCGCATCCCCGACCAGCACGTCAACCTCTGCGGGGCGCACGAAGCGCTGATCGCTGACGACGTAGGGCTCGAACGAGCCCAGGCCGGCGACCTCGAATGCGACCCGCACGAAATCGCGCACGCTGTGCGAGCGGCCGGTGGCGATCACGTAATCGTCGGGCTCCGGCCGCTGCAGCATCGACCACATCGCACGCACGTAGTCGCCGGCAAACCCCCAATCGCGATGCGCCTCGAGGTTTCCCAGTCGCAGCTCCTTGGCCAAGCCCAGCTTGATGCGCGCCACGCCGTCGGAGATCTTGCGGGTGACGAACTCCTTGCCACGTCGGGGCGACTCGTGGTTGAAACAGATGCCGCTGGACGTGTAGAGGCCGTACGACTCGCGGTAGTTCACCGTGATCAAATGCCCGTACACCTTTGCCACGCCGTATGGGCTGCGCGGATAGAACGGCGTCGACTCGCGCTGCGGGCTTTCGACGACCTTGCCGAACATCTCCGAGCTGGACGCCTGGTAGAAGCGGATCGCCGGATTGACCTGACGGATCGCTTCGAGGATGCGCGTGACCCCCAGCGCGGTGAACTCGCCGGTAAGCACCGGCTGGCTCCACGAGGCCGGAACGAACGACTGCGCCGCCAGATTATAGATTTCGTCGGGCGCCGCTTCGTCGACGATCGTGGTGATCGAACTCTGATCGAGCAGGTCGCCTGAGACGATATCCACGTCGTCGACGATGTGTTCGATGCGTTCGTGCACCTCGGTGCTCGTGCGCCGCGTCATGCCGACGACGCGGTAGCCCTTCTCGAGCAGCAGCTCCGCCAGGTACGAGCCGTCCTGCCCGGTGATCCCGGTAACGAGCGCGGTCTTGCTCACCAGTGCGCCCCTCCGCTGCGAAAGCGCGCCGCGAGCGTGACCGCGATGTACGCCGCGACTTGGCTCGGCAGCGTGCCGCGCCCGAAGCCCGCGTCGTAGCCCAGCTCGCTGGCCAGCAGATTGGTAACGCGCGGGCCGCCGCAGATGAGGACGATATTATCGCGCACCCCTTCGGCCTCCAGTAACTCGCCGAGCGCGGTAAAGTTCTTGATGTCGCTTCCTTTCTGCGTGACGGCTTGCGAGGCCAGCAGAGCGTCGATGCGGCGCTCCTTCGCGTAGGCGGCCAGCTCTTCGACCGCCACCTGACTGCCTAAGTTGAACGTCTCGAACTCGCGATACCGCTCCAAGCCGTAATCGCCCTTGTAGCCCTTCATGTTGAGAATCGCATCGATTCCCACCGTGTGCGCGTCGGTGCCGATGCAGGCGCCGGCAACGCGAATTTTCGGCCGATCCGCTCGTGCACGAACGCATCGATCTCCTCCAGCGACATCGCGTGCGAGCTGGCCGACGGCGCCTCGATGGCGTCGGCGTCGACGGACTGCGGCGTGGCCGCATAGACGACGAAGAACGAAAAGCCCTCGGCGATGGGCCGGCCGTCGGCGACCTGCACGTCGGCGAACCCCATTTTGGCCACGAGCTGGCGCGCCGCTTCGTCGGCCGCTTCGCTCCACTGCAGCGGCAGCGTAAACGAGAGCTGCACCTTACCGTCGTTCTGCGTGTCGCCGTACGGACGGACCGGCCGCGTCATCGCCGGCTCTCCGCGTTCGCCGGGGTCAGCGCGTCGGCGAAGGGGTTCCAGTACCCGGGGGCGCGGGCGAAAACGCCGTCGAGGCCGCGGCCGCTCTCCGGGGCGCGCGACACGTCGGCGAACACCGCGTCTTCGATCGCGTGCATCAAGCCCAGCGAGGCGACGCGCTCGAGCAGCGACTCGCACGACGCGAGCACCGTTTGCGCCCGGCGTTCGATCGTGCCGCCCGGCCTCGGCGCGATCTCGTCGCCGAGGTGGCGAGCGGCATTCATCACGTACCGCGCGTTCTCGAGCGAGAGCGCGCGGTCGCCCAAGAAGGGCGTGTGGATCGCCTCGGTCGGCATGCCGCAGAGATGGATCGTCTGTCCGGTCACGACCGAGGTCAGGTTGAACAGCGCGTCGACGAGGTGTCCTTTGAAGATGTCGCCGGTCATGTGTTTGGTGGGCGGCATGTACTTGAGCGCCGCCTGCGGGAATATCTCGCGGGCCAGCTGCGCCTGCGCGATTTGAAAGAGCAGGCTGTCTTCACGGTCGGGATCGATCTCGTAGGCGTCGCCGAGACCGATCTGGTCGTCGGGCAAGCCGGCGCGATGCGCGAACTCCTCGTTGATGAACTGCGAGGCGAGCACCGCGGGCGCCTGGTCGACCGCATCGGCCGTCGTAAGGTAGTTGTCCTCGCCGGTGTTGATGACGATGCCCGAATACGCGTTGAGCATGCGGCTGAAGTGCTGGTCGACGAACGTTCGCTTCATGTTGATGTCGCGGAAGAGAATGCCGTACATCGAATCGTTGAGCAGCATGTCGAGACGCTCGAGCGCCGCCATGGCTGCGATCTCGGGCATGCACAGGCCGCTGGCGTAGTTCGTGAGCATCACGTAGCGGCCGAGGCGTTCGCTCGCATCGTCGAGCGCCGCGCGCACGATCGCGAAGTTGGCCTGGGTCGCGTACGTTCCACCGAATCCCTCGGTCGTCGGCCCGTACGGCACGAAATCGAGCAGCGACTGGCCGGTCGAGCGAATCACCGCGATCACCTGCGCGCCGGCCTGCGCCGCCGCGACCGCGGCGGTGCGGTCTTCATAGATGTTGCCGCTGGCGACGATGACGTAGAGAAGCGGCGGCGGCAGTTGCGGGAGGCGGGCGAGCCGCGCGTCGCGCTCCTCGCGCTGCGTTACGATTCGGTCGAGCCCGCGGCGCACGTACGGCTCCAGCGCGCCGCGCGCGGCGGCCTCGGGTGCGCGCGCGAAGCGCGAGAGATCGTAGCCCTCGGCGGCCAGCGACTCGACGAGCGCCTGCGGCTCGAGGCCCGTCTCGGCCAGCGCCCGGCCGAAGGCCGGCGCCACGCCGCGCACGCGGTCCTGCGGCGAAAGCGCGTCGACGACGGCGTTGGGCAGCGGAATCTCCTGCGGCGTGATTCCGTCGACGCCGAGCAGACGCAGTACCGCGCGCTCGACCGAAACGGTCGAATGTTGCGCGATGAACGCTTGCACCGGAGCGACGATGGCGGCGGCGAGTTCGCGGCAGCGGACGACGCTCGCGGCATCGACGTTCAAGCGCATGCGGCTACCTGCCGCGCTCCGCGAGGTAGGCGGCGACGCCGTCCTTCCACGACGGCATCGCGATCCCAACGCGCGCGAGCGCCGCATTCTCCAGAGCGGAGAAGCGCGGCCGGATCGCCGCGCCCGTCCGGCGATCGGCGGCGACGGCCTGCAGCGCTACCTCCGCGCCGCTACGGCGCACGGCCTCGCGCGCGAACTCGTACCAACTCACCGCGCCGGCCCCCGCCGCGTGGTAGAGCCCGTATGCCCGCGTCTCCACGAGCGCGCGCAGCGCGTCGGCAAGACTTCCCGCGAACGTCGGCGATGCGACGACGTCGGCGACGACCTCTACCGCTGCGCCGCCCGCGCCTTGCGAGATCACCCGTTCGATAAACGGGGTGCGCCCCGCAGCGGCGCGCGAGGCTCCGTAGAGACCGCAGGTGCGCACGACGAACGATGGCGCGTTGGCCGCCGCAACGGCCCGCTCGCCGGCGAGCCGGCTGGCGCCGTAGACCGACAGCGGATTGGGGGCGTCGCGCTCGTCGTACGGCGCGCCTTTCTTGCCGTCGAAAACATAATCGGTGCTGAGCGTTACGAAGACGGTCGCGGTTCGCGCCGCAAGTTGCGCCACCTCGCCAACCGCGCGCGCGTTCACCTCGAAGGCGCGCGCAGGCTCGCGCTCGCAACGGTCAACGTCGTGAAAGGCCGCGGCGTTCACCAGCACGTCGGGACGGGCACGCTCGATCGCGGCGGCCACGGCGTCGGTGGCTTCGAGGGGGAGTTCCGCGTGCGGCGGCGCCGCGATCTCGCAATCGCTCCAGCGCCGCGCGATCGCCGTTCCGAGCTGCCCCGATCCTCCGATCAAGAGGACGCGCTTCACACGGTCGACCGCCGGCCACTGGTCCGCCGCTGGAAGATCAGCGAGACCGTAACGGCGAGCGCAGCCGCGAAGTTGCCGACGACCATGATCTCGACGACCGTCGCCAGCGTCGGATGAACGGTGACGATCGCGCACAGCGTGCCGAGCGTGCAGACGAAGAGCGGAACGGTAAAGGCCAGCCGATGCGTCGCGATGCCGTAATACGTGAGCGCGTTGGTCAGCGCGAGCAGCACCATCGCCAGCCCATAGCGGACGAGCAGCGGCGCGGCCGCGTCGAACGCGTGGCCGACGAGCGCGTGCAGCACCTGCAGCCCGAAGAAGTAAAAGAGCAGCAACCCGCAGAGCGCGACGGCAGAGAGCATCGCCAAGCTTCCCGCCAGCACCTCGCCGGTGCGGGCGCCGCGCGCGTGGCGATCGGCGGCCTGCGGCAGCAGCACGGTAGGAACGAACCCGACGAGATAGAGCAGCATCTTTCCGCCCAGCGAAGCGGCGGCGTACAGGCCTGCCTCGTGCGGAGCAAAGTAGTGCTTCACGAGGACGACGTCGGCCGACCCCATGAGGGCGATCGCAACGGTAGCCGCCGCCGCCCCGGCACCGGCATTGAAGATGCGGCGCCAATCGTAGCGCACCGAGTGCGGCTCCGACAACGCGTAGCGGCGCCGCAGCCGCAGCCCGAGATAGATCAGCGCGCAGAGCGGCCCCAGCAGAAATCCGATCACGGCGCCGCCCAGCGCGAATCCGACGGCGATGAGGCTGCCGATGCCGAGAACCTTGGCGATGCCTTCGACGGCGTTGGAGAGTCCGTAGCCGATGAAGTCCTGCGTTCCTTGCGCGATGGCGCGCAGCGCGTTGACGAAGAGCGCGACGGCGGCGAGCAGGCCCACGAACGGCACCGACCACACCGGTACGTGCAGGAAGCGCGCGAATGGGAACGCGCCTAGCGTCGCGACGACGAGATAGACGACCCCGAGTTTCGCGAAGCCGCCTGCGATCCCGTCGGTCAACCCGCGAAGGTGGCCGTCGTCGTGAAGGGCGCGAAATTCGGCGGCCAGTTGGGCCACGACGGGTGCGACGAAAGCCGCGGGAAGCGCCGCGATCAGGGCCGCGTTGATGAGCGCGTAGAGTCCGCCGTAGGCCGTAACGCCGAGCTGCCGGCTGGCGACCGCATGCGCGACGAAGCCGCAAACGTTGAGAACCATTCCGGCCGAAAAGACCAGCAGGCTCTGCTTGACGATCGCGCTGGCGCGCAGCCGCTCGAGCCCGCGACGGAGCACGAGCGTGCCCGGTGGACTCATACTGCCGTTCATCGAACGGTCGTTCCCATGACGATCGAGCATTTACCTCTCAGCGGCGCCTTGCTGCTGACGCCGCGCGTCTTCACTGACCAACGAGGCTCGTTTCGCGAGCTGTTTTCGCTCGATCGGTATAGCGAATGCGGCATCCGTGATTCGTTTGTGCAAGATAACTCTTCGCTCTCGCGGCGCAACGTCTTGCGCGGCCTTCACGGAGACGCTCGCATGTCCAAACTCGTGTCCGTGGTGCGCGGGAGCGCCTTCGACGCGATCGTCGACGCCCGGCCCGATAGCGCGACCTTCGGGCGCTGGTACGGCACCACGCTGAGCGCGGCGGACGGGCGGCAGCTCTACGTGCCGCGAGGTTTTTTGCACGGGTTTCTCGCTTTGGAAGATGACACGGTTTTTTGGTACAAGCAGAGCGCCCCATACGATCCCCGCAGCGAAATTGCCGTTGCCTGGAACGACGCGGATGTAGGGATCGAGTGGCCGCTTGGACTGGAGGCCCCGACCCTTTCCCCCCGGGACGCCGGAAACCCGCCTTTTCGCTCCTTGCTTCCCTCTCCGGCACAACCGTAACAAACGGCGCGTGCCGAGGTAGAAGCGGCCAAAGGAACCGAATCGAGGGGAGGATGTCATTCCGTGATCAGAGCGACGAGGCTCTGGTGCATCGAGTGCGCTCCGGGGAAAGGGAGGTCTTTGGCGTGCTCGTCGATCGCTACAAACGTGGCATAGCCAATTTCATCGGCGCGACCGTACGCAACTCGACAGAGACGGCCGACCTCTCCCAAGAGACGTTTCTGCGCGCGTACGCGCACTTGAACACGTTCAATCCGCAGCTCGGCAAGTTCTCGACGTGGGTATACCAGATCGCGCGCAACGTCATCCGCACGCACCTGGCCAAGTCGCAACGCGCGCCGCAACTGCAAGAGCTAAGCGCCGACCAAACGCTCGAATCGGCGCTTGCCGATCAATCGCCGGCCGGCGATCCCGCGGGCGGTCTGCTGCGCCGCGAGGCCGAGCGCGAACTGCGCGCCGCGCTGGCGGAGCTCCCCGACCGCACGAGAACCGTTCTCGCGCTGCGTTATTTCGATAATATGGAGTATCAGACGATCGCGAGCACGCTCGGACTCTCGCTGGGCAACGTGAAGACGTTGATTCACCGCGGCAAGATCGCGCTCACCAAGAAGATGCGCGAGCGCGAAGCGCACGCCATGGAGAAGGTCGCTACGACGCCGGAGAAAGGTGGCACGCATGCGCTGCTCCTCGTGTGAACCGCTTCTCGACGACTATCTCGAAGGCACGCTGCACCCGCGGCAGATGCGGACGATCGCGCATCACTTGCGGCGTTGCGCGTCTTGCGAAGCATTTTTAAACGAGCTGCGCGTCGTCGACGCGCTGCTGGCGACGGCGCGCCCGCCCGGCAGCGTCGACTCCGAGTTTACCGAGTCGGTCGTCTCGGCGACGCGCGGCGCCGCCCCGCACCACATCAAGCGCTTCTCGCCCTGGCCGACGCTGGCTGCGTACCTCGTGGTGGCGTGGGCGCTGCTCGCGTTTGCCGCCACCCGCACCGGCCTGCTTGCCGGCTGGCTGGACGCGTTCTCGCGCGACGCCTGGCGGGGCATGGCGGCGATCGCGGCGGCGCTGCGTGCAATCGCTCCCGCGAGCCCGGCGATCGCCGCGGCGCTGACGGCCGTGCTCCTGCTCGACCTCTTCCTTCTGTTCGCGGTGCTCTACGGCTACCGGAGGCTGCGGCCGATGCTCGCGGTCTACCTCGCGCGGAGTCCCCGGTCGTGAAGGGCGGCGTCCTCGCAATCGCGCTGCTGCTCTTCGGCGCGCTCGCGCTGGCGGCGCGGCCCGCGCTGGCCGATACGCAAGCCATCTATCACGGCGGCACCTACTTTGGCTCGGTCATCGTCGAGCCGGGGCAAGTCGTCGACGGCGACCTCACCGTCATCCTCGGCGACGCCACGATCGAGGGCATCGTCGAAGGCGACGTCAACGTCGTGGGGGGCACGTACGATCCACGTCCTGGGGGCGTCGTTACCGGGCAGGTCAATCAGATCGGCGACGCCGTCACCCAGGCGGTCGTGCCCTGGGCGCCGCCCGACACGACCTACAATTACAGCCCGTTCCTTCCCGATCACCGGCTGCTTTGGCGGCTCTCCTGGAATCTGCTGGCGCTCCTGGTCTTCCTGATCTTTCCGCTGCGGACGCGCATGGTGCTCGATCGTCTGGAGCGCCACCCCGGCCTCTGCGTCGCCGCGGGGCTGATCGGCTGCGTCGCCATCATCCCGCTGGCGCTGCTGCTGGCCGTCACGATTCTGCTGATCCCGCTGATCCTGCTGGAGATGGTCTTTCTGCTGGCCAGCGCCTTTCTGGGGACCGCGGCACTTGCGCTGCTGATCGGCCGGCGGCTCTGCGAACTGATCAGTCCGAAGACAACCCCGTCGCCGTTGCTCGCGCTGCTCTCCGGCCTCGCGCTGATCACGGCCGCCGAGCTGGTGCCGGTCGTCGGGACGCTCGTGCTGATCCTGGTCGGGCTGATCGGGTTGGGAGCGACGATCCTGTCGTTTGCCTCGGAATCCCTGGCCCCCCCGGTAAGCGGACCGCCGATGACCGCCGGCTAAACTAGCCGGCATGTCACAGCCGGACCTGCAGCGACGCTTCCCGAGGTGCGGGATGAGACGCCAACGACGATGGGCCTAACCGTATGTCGATAGTTTCGCGCTCCGCCAAATTCGCCGAGCGCACTGGCCGGCTGCGGGCTTCGACGATTCGGGAAATGCTGAAGGTCACGCAGCAGCCCGACGTGATCTCGTTCGGCGGCGGCCTTCCCGCACCAGAGCTCTTTCCGACCGAAGCGATCTCGCTCGCCGTCAAACTCGTGATGGAACGCTACGGTGCCGCGGCGCTGCAGTATAGCGTCACCGAAGGAATCCCGGAGATGCGTCGCTGGATAGCCGAGCGGCTGGGACGGCGGTTTGCTCGCACGTTCGACCCCGACAGCCTGACGATCGTCAACGGTTCGCAGCAGGGACTCGATCTGATCGGCAAAGTCTTTCTCGATCCCGGCGACCACGTCGTGCTCGAGGACCCGACGTACCTTGGCGCGATTCAAGCCTTCGACGCCTATCAAGCGCGTTATCTGACCGTCGACACCGACGAGGACGGGCTGCTGCCCGACTCGCTCGAGAGAGTGCTCGAACACGCCGATCCGTTTCCCAAGCTGCTCTATCTCGTTCCGAACTTCCAAAACCCGACGGGGCGCACGCTGGCGGGACGGCGGCGCGAAGCCGTCGTGCGCATTTGCGAGCGTTTCGACCTGCCGATCGTCGAGGACGACCCGTACTGCGAACTGCGGTTCGAAGGCAACGATCTGCCGCCGCTCATCTCGTACGAGACGACCGCTCCGGTCATCTACCTCGGCACGGGATCGAAGATCATGGCGCCCGGCATGCGCATCGCGTGGCTCCTGATCCCCGACGAAGAGATCCGCGAGAAAGTCGTACTGGTGAAACAAGGGGCCGACCTTCATAGCGGAACGTTCGCGCAGTACGTCTTCCATCAATACGTGAGCGAAGGCGAGGCGTTCGACGCGCACGTTCGCACGATCGCGAAAACGTACGCTCGGCGGCGCGACGTGATGGCCGAGGCGCTGGCCGAGTTCATGCCCGAGGGCGTGCGCTTCACGCGTCCCGCCGGAGGAATGTTCCTCTGGGTGACGGTACCCGGCGTCGATACCGCCGAGCTTCTCAAGATATCCGCCGAGTCGAAGGTCGTCTTCGTGCCCGGCGTCAGCTTCTATCCGGGGCGCAACGTTCACGACGGAATGCGTCTCAACTTCTCAAACGCTAGCGAGAAGAATATTCACATCGGCGTCGAACGGCTGGGCGACGCTATCAGGGTCTATCACGGCTGAAGGAGTCCGCATCGCGTGGCAACTGGTTTGGTCATCGGAATCTATCCCGAAGTAAACGCGCAAGCGATTGAGAGCGCGCTGTCGGCGCAGCAGGTCGACTTGAGCAAGATCAAGGTTCTCGCGAGCGACGGGAGCGCCAACGAAAACGATCGTTCGCCGCTCAAATTCATCGACGTGATGATCGACGTCGAAGACGACACGTTGGCCGACGACATGACGCGCAACACCGGCGTCCTGCCGGACTCCGGCGGCACCTCCGTTCCGGGGCTCGGCGGCCCCGACAGCTGGCGCGACGTGTTCGTGCACCACGGCGGCACGACGAAGCACTATCTCGGCGCCTTCGCCGTCCCCGAAGACGAGGTCGACAACTTCGACGATGCCATCGCCGAAGATCGCGCGGTCGTGCTCTACCCGGACGCCGGAGCCGACGCTCCGAAGATCGCCGCTGCCTTCAAGGCGGCCGGCCTGCAGAACGTTCGATCGTACTGACCCGGCGTCACCTGCGACGAAAGAGATTCTGGCTCGCGTGCACGGCGCTCGCGCTGGCCTCGTGCGTCTCGGGTGCCCACTTCGACTACAACAACCTTCCCTCGGGGTACGACTGGCGCGCCGTGTACGACCGTAACGAGAAAGCCGTGGTCTTCTACGGCGTCGACCCGCTGACGCACGACACGGTCTACGTGGGCCCCGACAGTAACTTCTATATTTTTCACCATTCCGGAAAGATCGAGCTGCGCGATTTCCGGCGCCACTGGACGCCGCACGATGCCCCCTAACGCGCGGCGCGTGATGATCACGGCCGGCGGAACCGTCACGGCGCAATCGCTGATCAAGGCATTGCACGAAGACGGCCGCGCGCGCTTCATCGCCGCTGGCGACATGAGCGCACTCTGCGCCGCGAAGGCCTTCGTCGACGAGTTCGTGCTGCTCCCCGGTGCGAGCGAACCCGGGTTCGCGCAGGCGTGCTTCGAGGCCGCGCAGCGGCTGGAGATCGGGTGCTTCGTACCGCTTATCGTCGAGCGCGAGTTTGCGCCGCTCGACGCCGCTCGCCACCGCTTCGATGCGATCGGCTGCAGGCTGCTCGTCCCTCCGCGCGAGATCTTCGAGAAAACCGGCGACAAGCTCGAGTTCGCGACGTTTCTCGAAGAGATCGGCGTACCCGGTCCGCGCACGCAAGCCTACCGCGAAGATCTGGAGATCGATCGCTTCCCCGTCTACCTCAAGCCGCGGCGCGGCTCGGGCTCGATCGGCACCGCCCGCGTTGAGAGCGCACACTCCCTGGCGGAGCTGGCGCGCGGACGCAGCGATCTCATCGTGCAAGACGCCGTCGACGGCTCGGAGTTCACCGTCGACTGTTTCGCCGCAGAACCCGGCCGCGTGGTCGCGGCCGTTCCGCGCGAGCGGATCGCGATCAAGGCCGGCGTCTCGGTCAAGGGCCGCACGTACCGGCATCCGCTGATCGAAGGCATCGTGCGCGACGTCGTCGAGAAGAGCGGCTTGCAAGGACCGGCCAACGTGCAGGGCATGCTGCGCGACGACGGGAGCTTCTCGATCATCGAGATGAACCCGCGCTTCTCCGGCACGCTCGCGCTAACGACCGCCGCCGGCGTCAACTTCGCGTCGCTGCTGATCGACATGATCGAAGGCAAGCCCGTCCCCAACATGCTCGGCAAACACGAAGACGGCGTCACGATGATGCGCTACTGGAGCGAGGTCTTCGAAGACTCGACCGGCCGTCTGCGGGTCGGCACGCTAACGATGTCATCCTGACCCCTCGCTTCTGTCACCTGCGCGAAGTCGAAGGACCGCCAGGTTGATTAGTAGCTCATCCTCGTCCAGCGGTGTGGGTTCTCTTGGAGCCACTCCCACTCTCGCCGTAAACCTTCGCGCAGCGTGACGTTCGGTTTGAGGCCGAACGTGCGCTCGACTTTTTTTGGCGAGAGCTGCATCACGCCCAGCTCCGAGGGCAGCCGCATGCGGCCATCGACGAGCGCGGAGGTTTCGCCGGGCTGGACGTTCTCGCTGATCGGGGCGCAGGCCGGTGCCCGAGATCTCGCACGCGAGGTCGGCGAGCTGCGCGACCGTCGTCGCGCACGCCCGTGCCGCCGTTGAACGACTGCGCGCCGCCGAGATCGCCCTCGAGACAGGCGCGGTGGATGGCGACGACGTCGTCGACGTAGACGAAGTCGCGGATCTGCTCGCCGGCGCCGAAGATCACCGGCGCCTTCCCTTCCGAGAGGCGCTTGAGGAAGATCGTGAGCACCCGGCCGTACCACTCGCGCGGACCGTAGGTAATGCCGTAGCGCAGGGAGTGCACCGCAAAGCCGTAGTCGTTGGAGAAAATCTGCGCGTACTTCTCGGCCGCGAGCTTGCTGGCGCCATAGGACCAGTTGGGATCGTGCGGCGCGGCGTCTTCGTCGCTCGGCGGATCGACCGCCTGGCCGTAGATGCATGCCGACGAGGCGTTCACCACGCGCGCGACGCCGGCGGCGCGCGCGGCCTCGAGCACGTTGATCGTGCCGACGAGGTTGGTGCGCATGTCGTCGATCGGATCGTCGAGGCACTTGGTGATCTCGAGTTGCGCCGCTTGATGCGAGATCGCGTCCTTGCCGCGCGCCGCCGCCTTCAGCGCCTCCGGGTCGAGGATGTCGCCTTCGACGATCTCGACGTCGCTGTCGAAGATGGCGAGATTCTCGCGCAAGCCGCTCGAGAAGTTGTCGAAGATCGTCACGCGATGGCCCGCGCGGAGCAGATCGGCGACGATATGGGAGCCGATGAAGCCGGCACCACCGGTTACGAGCACGGACGAAGCCATCAGGCGCGCTCCCCTTTCATACGGCCGCGCGCCATCGACCACGCGTAGGGCAGCGCTCGCCGCCAAAACTCGACGCCGAGCGCGAAGTTGATCACCGGATGGTACAGCCACGTCGCGCGACGGTCGCGCACCGCGCCGACCAGCGCCGCCGCCACCGGACCGACGACCGAGACCGAGTAGAACGGCCAGAGGTACGCGCGCAGCTTACGGTCGCGCGTCCACGCTTCGGCACGCTCCCACACCGGCTGGTCGCGGTCCTCGAGGCGCTTGGCGATGCGCGGACCGAACTTGTGCACGAAGTTGAAGAGGCCCTCGACGGTGTGGTGCTCGATCAACGCGCCCGGCACGTACGCAATGTCGTAACCCGCACGCAGGATGTCGACGATCGGCAAGATGTCGTCCTCTTCCCAGCCCTCCCGTCGCGGCGCGTTCGCGCGTACCGTCACGCCTTGCGCGATCGCCACGAGCGGGGGTTTGCCCACGGGAAAATCGTAGATCGTGTAGTTCTCGGTCTTGCGCTTCACCCGGTAGGCACGTCCGAACGTGATCGGAGCGGCGGCGTTGCCGTACAAGAAGTGGTTGAACGGATCGGTGAAGTCGTTGATGTAGCGCGTGCTCATGTTGTCGGCGCGCGTGCTCACCACGCGCGGAACCGCCGCGTAGACCTTCGGGTCGGAGAACGGCTCGACGATGCGCGTGATGAAGTCGCGCGTGTGTAAAATGTTGTCGGCCGCGATGATCACCAGCACGTCGCCGGTGGCCGCGGCGTAGGCGAGCAGATGCCCGGGCTCGGCGAGCCTCCGGGGATTGTTGACCACCACGCAGCCCGCAGAGCGCGCGTAATCGGGCGTTCCGTCGTCGGAGAGACCGTCGACCACCACGATCTCCACCAGCTCGGCCGGATACTCTTGCGCGCGAATGCTCTCGATCACCGAGGGGAGCCGGCGGATCTCGTTGAGCGTCGCGATGATGAACGAAACCTTCACCGCGCCACCTCGACCTTGGCTCCGTCGAGCTGAGCCGAGTGCAGCGCCGCCTCGATCACGCGCACCACGCCCGCGCCGAACTCGCCGTCGGAGCGCGTCGGCTCGCCGCTGCGAATCGAGTTTGCGAAATCCGCGACCAGCTTGCCGAGTGCTTCTCGATTATCGATGAGCGGCACGTGCAGGTCGCCCAGACGGTACGAGACCATCTGCTGCTCGAGCGTCGTGCTCGACGGATCCAGCACGACGCCCTTGTCGTAGATGTAGATCTTTTCGGTAGGCTCGACGTCGTCCCAGACGGCCATCTTTTTGCTGCCCGAGATCATCGTGCGGCGCACCTTCAGCGGCGAGAGCCAGCTCAAGTGCACGTGCGCCAGACAGCCGCTGCCGTACCACATCGTGAGAAAGGCGACGTCCGCGGTACGCTCGTGCACGCACGCGCCAAGCTGCAGCGCTACCGAGAGGGGAACTTCGCCGAGAATATAGTTGAGGATCGAAACGTCGTGGGGAGCCAGGTCCCACACGACGTTGCTTTGCTGGAAGAGTCCGAGATTGACGCGCACCGAGTCGATGTAGTAAACCTTGCCGAGATCGCCGCTCTCGCGCAGCGCGCGCAGCCGCTCGACGGAACCCGTGTAGAGGAAGGTGTGATCGGTCATGAGCCGCACGCCGGCCGCGCGGGCCTTCTCGCAGAGATCGGCGGCGTCGCGCGAGTTCTCCGCCAGCGGCTTTTCGACGAGGACGTGCTTGCCGGCGGCAATCGCCTTCGCCGCCAGCTCGTAATGCGTGCGCGGCGGCGTCGCCAGCGCGACTGCGTCGACGGCGGGGTCGTCGAGCGCCGCGTCGATCTCGGCATGGCCGGCGATCGCGGGATAGAGCCGCAGCAGCTTTTCGAGACGGCTGCGGTCGCGTTCGATCACGCAGCGCACGCTCCAATCGTCGTACGCGTAAAAGTTCCGCACGAGGTTGGGGCCCCAATACCCCGCTCCGACGACGGCGACTCCGAGAGGCGCGCTTTGCATGGAGATCGCGGAAGTTAGGCGACGGCGAGCCGCCGGCAATCCGCCAGCGCGCCGACGACGAGATCGATCTGCTCGGCCGTCAGCTCGGCGAACATCGGCAGCGAGAGCAGGCGCTGCGCGCTGCGCTCGGTGCGCTCGAAACTTCCCGGACCCAAGCCCAGGTCGGCATAGGCTTCCTGCAGATGAATCGGCACGGGGTAGTGGATGCCCGTAGCGACGCCGCGCTCGCGCAAGAACTCTTGCACGCGGTCGCGCTGCTCGATCTCGATCACGTAGAGGTGATAGACGTGGCCTTCGTCGTGCAGACGAACCGGCGGCTCGATCCCGATTTCGCGCAAGCGCTCGTCGTAGCTGCGCGCGTGACGCAGCCGGGCGGCATTCCACTCGTCGAGGTGATTGAGCTTTACGTCGAGGACCGCCGCTTGGAGCGTATCGAGGCGTGCGTTGACGCCCTTGATTGCGTGCTCGTATTTGCGCCGCTGGCCAAGGTCGCGCAGCATGCGCAGCTCGTCGCGCATCGCGTCGTCGTTGCAGACGACCGCGCCGCCGTCCCCGTAGGCGCCGAGATTCTTGCCGGGATAGAAACTGAAGCAACCGACGTCGCCGAAGCTTCCGGCGCGCCGTCCGTCGTAGCGCGCGCCGTGAGCTTGCGCGACGTCTTCGATCACGCGCAGTCCGTGGCGCTTCGCAAAATCGAGGATCGGATCCATCGGAACCGCTTGACCGTATAGATGCACCGGCATGATCGCTTTGGTGCGCGGCGTGACGGCCGCCTCGAGCAGGTCAGGATCGATCAGGTAGGCGCGGTCGCAATCGACGAGCACCGGCTTTGCGCCGACGTTCGAGACCGCCAGCGCCGAAGCGATGAACGTATTGGCGGGGATGATCACTTCGTCGCCCCGGCCGATCTTCAAAGCGGCCAAAGCGAGCTCGAGGGCGGCGGTACCGGACTCGACCCCGATACAATGGGCAGTTCCGACATAGGTCGCAAAGTGTTCTTCAAATGCGGCGACGTCGGGGCCGAGAATGAAGCTCGCGCTCTCGACGACCTGCATCATGCGAGGCACGACCTCCTCACGCAGCGCGTTGAACTGTGCGCGCAAATCAACGAAGGGAACGGATGAAGTCACGTAGCGCGCTTCGTCGGCTCGCGGAAGAGCGCCTTCAGCAGCCACAGCACGCACGCCAGGCCGCCGATCTCGGCGATCAACTGCAGCAGCGACGCGACTTGCACCAAAACCACGGCGCCCCCGGCCGGTGCGGAAAGAAACCAACCGTTCACCGATGCGTCGACGCGCACGTGCGCCAACGTCCGCCATGCGGCCAGCGCGACCCACGCTTCGTCGAATCGTTCGTTCAGCCGCAGCAGCGAAGGCGCGCCGGGCAGGCGATTCACGACGTAGAGGAACGGCGTGATCTCACGAAAGCTCAGCGCTTGCGCGCGCGCGCCGCCGCTGCGGCCGTTCGGCGGCGGCGCCGGCGCCTGCGCGACCAGCTCGCACAGGCCGGCGCACGAGACGCTCGTAACGCCGGCCGGAACGAAGAGCCACGCGAACGCGCCCGATGAGGAAAGCAGCGCGTGCCCGCCGGTTCCGTTCAAGCGCCCGCGCACGTACGCGAGCAGCCACGATTGCGGCCGCACGCTGTGAGTCACGGACGACTGCGTGAGCTCACCACCGATGCCTTGGGCGAGTTCGGGCGCCTGCGCGAATGCGAGCCTCGCGTCGATCCACGCGCTGCGCGCGTCGATCGAATCGTTGTCCGCGCGAACCGGTTCTACCGCGTATCCGGGCGCGTCGCCAAAGAAGAGGCTGCAGTCGCCGAGGCGGTTGGCGAGCGCGACGATCGCGCGAACCGTAGCACTGCGATACGAGCGGCGTCACGTCGGAGAGGTAGCGCACCAGCGGCTGCAGACGCGGTGCCGCGCGCGCCGCGAGCGATCCCGCGGCCAATCCGATCGCGCCGTTCGAGCGCGAAACGAACCAGGGACGGTCGACGATCTCGGAGACGCCCAAGGCCCGCAGCGTCGTTGCGTCGCCGTCGCGCTCGTATCGCGCCAGCGCGACGTCAACGGGATAGGTCGGCAAGTACTGATTGAGCGCCGCCACGTGGTGCGGGTAGTTGATCACGTCGGGATCGGCGCCGTCGCCCCCGCCCGAACGCAGCTGCAATGGCTGAAACGCCGGCAGCAGCGCGACCCGCGAATAGGCCGGCGCGACGACGGCCGGCCGCGGGTAGGAGTTGGCCCCAACCCACAGATCGCCGGGCGGCGCCAAGAGCCACGCGATCGGCAGCGTCGCGCCGGCGGCCAGCGCCAAAAAGGCCAGCGGGCGAAAGCGTCCGATCGCCGCGCACGCGGGAAGGACGAGGAGCGCCGCGACGACGCCCGCGAGATCGTACAGCTCGCGGAACACGCCGCTCTCGGGCACCTCACGCACGAGCCACGCATACGGTGCGGCAAACGGGCCGCGCACGCCGAGAACGACGACGAAGAGCAGCGCGGCGGCAACGGCGCAGGCGACGGCGGCGCGATTGCGGCGCGCTGCGACCAGACCGCACAGCGCGAGCGCGAAGAGCGCGCACGCCGCGGCGAATCCCGCCGTTCCCAGGCGATCGGCGTAGCCGGCAAAATAACCGCCCAACCCGAGCAGCGCGCCCGGAGACACCGATTGGTTCGTCTGCCACGCGATCCCGTACGGTATGCGTACGAGCGTCGCGCGTTCGGCGACGAGCCCGACGACCGACGGCAGCGCAACGACGATTCCGGCAAACACCGGCAGCCACTTCTTCGTCGCGCACGCCAGCACCACGAGCGACGCGAAGGCCAGAATGAAGAACTGCAACTGTACTTCGATCAACGCCAGGAGCAGCGCGAGCCGCACCGGCGACGCGGCGGTCCCGCGCGACATCTCGGCAATCAACGCCAGTACCGCGCCGTAGGCGAGTACCATCGGGAGGTGTCCGGCGACGACCTCGTTATAGACCCACGGATTGAAAACCGCGAATAGTCCGAGACCCGCAGCGGCCGCAACGGAGCCGCTAGCGCGCAGCGCGATTCCGGCAGCGCTGCTCGCGCAAAGGTAACCGGTCAGCAGCGCCAAGAGCGCGAGCGCCGCGAGCGGACCCAAGAGCCACATGACCGCGGCCAGCGGCAGGGCGATCAGATAAGCCGTCGGGTGCGTGTTGGCGACGCCGAAGCCCACGGAGAGCCAGCCGCCGAACGACTCGTTGACCCACGATGCAATCCCCAGGCGGTCGATGGGCCAGCTCCAGTCGTGACGCAGCGTCGGAATGCCCTTGCCGGCGACGAACGCGGCAAAGATGACGGCGGCCGCGATCGCAATCGCGCGCGCCGCTACGGCGTTGGTTGCGAGGTTCCGCGCGTTTGGCGGCATTCGATTGCGATCGCGACCATCGACACGATGGCTGCGGTATAGCCGATGGCCGCGAACGGTTCGCCGTAGCGCCGCAGCAGCGGCGCGGCAACGAGGAAGGTTACAACGGTCACGCTCGCCGCGTACTTGATGATGCCGGCGAGCGTCAGCGTGCGGGAGAATTGCTCGAGCGCCGCGGACGCGCGCCGGTCGATCTCCCACATCAGCGACGTGTTGGGCTCGGCCGCCTCGAGCGGATGCAGCATGCGCCTCCGGCACTCCATCGCGACGCCGGCCGCGACGAAGACGGCCGCCAAGTAGGCAACCGTCGCAAAAGGTTCGGAATAAGGACGACGCAGCAGACTGGCCAGCGCCATCGAGGCGATCAGCGCGAGCGTCGCATATTCGATCGTGCGCGCAAAGACCAGATCCGCCGAGAGCTGCGCGACGCCTTCCGCGCCCTGCGCGAACCAGGCTCGGATCAGGTCGCCGAACGGCGAAGGCGCGATCACTTCCCAGGTGACGAGCATCGTTGCCGCCAGCGCCGCGAAGTATCCGACCACCGCGAGCGGCTCGGCGATCGCTTGCGGCACCAACGCGCTGATCGACAGCGCGGCCACCGCGCCGCCCACGCAATAGCGTGCGAAGGCGCTCAGCCTGCTGCCGCTCACGAGTCGGGCGTTGAGCCAAACGAACGCGCCGCCGCGACCGATCGCAGCGACGCCGACCGCGACGAGCCCGTAGACGATCAGCCGCACCTCGTCTGAAGGATCGGCGACGAGACCGGCGCTCGCAACGAGCAGAATCGTCAAACCGATCGCAAAACCCAACAGCGCCGGGAACGACGGTTTCGCGCGCGGTCCTTGCGGCTGCTGCGCGGCGCCGTCGCGCACGAGCTGCCTCGCTCCCAGCGCGATAGCCGCGAAAATCACCGCCAGATACGCGGTCGTTGCGAAGCGCTCGGGCCCGGTGTCGGGGAGCGCGACGGCAAAGAGCATCGCAACGATCGCCGTCGCCACGGCGAAGCGCACGGCGCCGGAAAGCGCCCAGCCCAGCGCGGCGCGGTTCACCGATCGGGTGTGCGGATCGCCCACAGTTGGGGCTGCGCCGCCAGCACGCAGAGCACGATCAGCGCGATCAGCGAGATGATCGCGGCGATCGCGTACGACCGCTGCCCCGCGAAGCTAAGGACGATCTTGCCGCCCTGCGGCAGCGCCGGCACGATCCATCCATTCGAGATGCCGTTGACGATAACGTGCGCCAGTTGCTGCCCATTCACCGAGGCTTCCCATTCCGGATGGAATGCATCGCTGAAGACGAGCAGGAACGGAGCGTTCGTGACGCCTTGCGTGACCTCGAGTGAGGTCGCGGTGTTACGCTTCCACATCACGGGAAACGACGCCGTGCGCGGAAGCGTGGCGGGCTGCACCGACAGCAGTGCGATCTTCACTTCGGGATCGGCACTGGCGATCGTGTGATTTCCGGCACCGAGCGCCACGGGTCCGTTGCCGACGGCACGCCCGTCGAACCTTCAGCGGCAGCGACCACAGCGACGCCGGCCGGCGTAAGGCGCGCGCCGGCATCGAGTGCACGTAATACGAGAGGCCGGAAAACTTCGAGTGCGTCTGTCGCCCGAGCAGCCAGACTCCCAAGACCTTCTGCGCGCCGTCGTAGAGATCGTTGGGGAAGCTGTGCATGAAATAGATGTCGAAGCTGCCGCTCTGAGGCAGCGCGAAGAGCCGGTACGAAACGTCGCTGCCTTGCGCGAGAGCGATCGCGATCCAGGCATTGCCCGCGCCCGTCGAAGCAACGTTGCCGACGACCTCGGGATCGCCCGCGAGCGAGCCCGGCGGATTCTCCAACGCGACGCCGCTGAACGAGTCGTCGGCGGCAACTCCGGAGGCCGGTCCGCTCGCCGTCCCAACGCGCGTGAAGGCAAGGTCGGGTGCGACCGCGGCTTCGATCACGCCCGCGCCGAGGTCGCCGCGCTCGCCTCCCTGCGAATGAAAGGTGAACGAAACGTCGTTCCATCCGGGACGAAGCTGCAGCGTGAAACTCGCGGTGACCGGTGTCGGCCCTTGCAGCCGGTCGATCGAGTCGTACTGCTGCGGGTCGGCGGCCGGACCGGGCAGCACGACGTCCTGCTGCGGGCGTCCATCTACGGCGACGGTCATCATCGGCCCGACCTGCAGCCGGCTCACGCGCATCGCGACGCGAGACGTGATGCCGCTGCTGCCGGGGACGAAGACGCGCACGTGCGCTTCCTTAGAAAACAAGATCCACGACTCGGTATCTCCGCGCTGCCAGTCGTAGACGGCCGGATCTTCGCGATACCACTTCTCGGGCATCATCGTCGGCGACGTGGAGACGACGCCGTCGCCGAAGACGTACGGCAGCGTCTCTCCGAGGGCGCCCGGGAACGTGCTGCGGAAGCTGGTGCCGCGGATCATATGCGTGCGCACGAAACCGTCGGGACCGAACGGCCCCACCGCCGACGCCGAAATGCGGTAGGCGCCGGGCGAAGCGATCGTGATGCGCGTGCTCTTGTCGTATACGAGCTTCTCGAGCGCGCGGTTGTGCGGCAGCGCCGCATCGAGCGACGAGATGCGGTTCATCCATTCGTTCAGTTCGTCGGTCTTCACGAGCGCGACGACGAGCTTGGGATCCTCATAGCCGTCTGAGACCCAGTGCTTTCCGCGCGGAAGCACCACCTGACCGTACTCCGTCCACGCGCCGCCGGTCGCAGTGGGGCGGAAATAACCGCCGTCCATCCAGAGCACGCGCGGTGCCGCTTGAGGAAAGAGCAGCGACTGTTCGCGCGCGAACACCGTATAGGTATCGGAATTTCGTATTTCGAACGGCATCGACCACTGCACGTTGGCCGACGGCGGACGCACGAGCGTTCCGTGCGCCAGCGCGGCGTTCACGGCGAGGTCGCGCCCGGCGGACGTCGAGAGCGGAACCACCGGGGAAAGCGCCCGCATCTGCGTTGAGAACTCGTCGGACGAGCGCGTGGACGGCTCGAACGTCGCTTCTCCGCGCGCCATCGCGTCGACGTTGCCGAGATAGGCCTCGGAGAAGGTCGGCCAGGTACTGATCACCGGATGGTTGACGCCGTAGACCAGCGGCATCGCGCCGCTCAGCCGGTACGTATGGAGCGGACCGTCCGAGCGCTGCGGCGACCGCTCCCAAAACGCGGTGCAGTAGGTCGTGCGTGAGCGTGGTGCTGTTGAACTTCCACTCGTCGGGCGAGCTGAAGTCGATGACCGGCAGAAATCGTCGCGCTGCAGGAACGTGTTGACGCCGAGCACGCGGAACATGTCGGCGGCAAAGGGCAGGCCTTCGCGCGTGGCACGATAGGCGCGGCGCACCCACGCGTCGGTTCCTTCCGACGGCTCGCTGCCCAGCAAGCCGTAGATCATCGGACGATTGACCAGCGAGTTCTCGATGTAGAACTGCGGATTGCCCCAATCGAACTGCTCGAGAAACTGCGTCGGGAAGAGCGCGACGCGATGCTGGTCGTCGTTGCCGAGCAGCGCGTTCTCGCGATACTCCCAGCTCGGCAGGTCCGAAGCCGGGATAGTTCATCTTGTGAACGATGACCGGGATGAAGACAAGGATGGGCACGACACCAAAGCGGCCGATGCGGCGGGCATCACCCACGCA
Organism: Vulcanimicrobiota bacterium; assembly: GCA_963844705.1. Lineage (GTDB taxonomy): Bacteria > Vulcanimicrobiota > Vulcanimicrobiia > Vulcanimicrobiales > Vulcanimicrobiaceae > Cybelea. Next base: position 322,819 of record CAWJPI010000003.1, read on the forward strand.
AGCGCCTTCGCTCGCCCTCGCGACCAGGCCGCGAGCTGATCGCGCAGCCAGGACAGCAGCGAGTACGGGAGAGCGCGTACAGACCGCAGATGCCGAACTCGACGCCGGCGACCCATTTGTACGAGAAGCGGAACATCTGGAAGCCCGGGAAGTAGCGGTAAAACGAGTCGTAGATCGGAGTCGTCACCGCGTCGCCCAGCGCATCGTGATAGTAGCCGACGACGATCGGAACCGAGACGATCGTCGCGATGAGGAAGTACAGCGTCGCGGGACGCTGATTGCGCTTGAACGCGACGCCGCCCAGGGCGACGATCGGAACGAACCAGAGCAGCGCGCTGAACAGCCCCTGCGAGTACGGTTCGGCCCACGGAAAGTACGGGCGCCCGCCAAACGAAACGAACGTGGCCCAGTGCCCGAGCCCGCGCAGCACGTTGTCGAACGAGGTCGCGGCGTTGTGCAGCGAGGGGCCTTCGCTGAGCACCCCGTTGAGCCACACGTGCCGGAAATAGTCGACGATCGGCACCAGCCAGTAGAGGTTGATCAAGAAGGTGGCGACGCCGGCGGCGATCGCGAAGGGCAGCGTACGCCGGGCCGTAACGCCGGGCGCGGGCTCATCGCGATCATGACGAGGACGAAGATCGCGATCAAGATCACGTTGATCGCGAGCAACGGGGGATTGATGCCGCCGCCGACCAGCACCAGCAGCGCGATCGCGAGCGCCGCCCGCCACACGTTGATCTCGCCGCGCATTGCGTATGCCGTGACGCCGATCATCGCCGGCAGCGTGCCGTACGTGAGCAGCCAGATGATTTGCGCCTGCGAATTCAGCGCGACGTACATATTGAAGAGAAACGCCACGCGAGCCGGCGACGCGCGCCGTTTCGCTCAGCCACGGCGCGACGGCGCGCAGGCAGTAGTGCATCGAGGCCAGCAGCCCGAGGTAGACGAGAAAGACCGCAAAGTGCTGCGCGAGATCTTGCGGAACGTGGAAGATCTCGGCGACCCCGTAGAGCCATGCGTACGGCGTTTCGTACGGGAACCAGAAACCGGTGTGGCCGCCCATGTAGAGCGCGGGGTTCCATGCGTGAAAGAGCGACCAGAGAAACTTGAGCGGATCGAGGTGGAGGTCGGCTTGTCCGTCGTTGAGCTGGACGCCGCTGCCGTACCCCAGCGTCACCAACAGCGCAAGCGCAACGAAGAGCGTCGGGACGAGCGCTCGGCCTAGGACTGCTCGCTCTGGCCAGCGCAACTCCAACGGCGCCGAGGCCGGGGCGGTCTCCTCTTTCACGAATGAGCCTTTCCGTAAAGCCGGTACGGACCTTCCAGCGAAATCTGCTGGTCGACGAAAGTCGCGGCAAAAAGCCGGTCTACCGCCTGCGCCACCGCTTGCGGATCGAGGTCGCGCGCGATGCAGCGATAGTCGAGTTTGAGCACGCACTCGAAGCCGCTCAAACCTTCGTCGTGACAGGCCGGGCACGGCGATGGGCGCATCGCCACTGCTTGGCCGATCGGCGCCCCGCGCACTTCGCTGGTCATGCCGTAAAGCGCCAGCGTCTTCACGCCGAGACCCGAGGCAAGGTGACTGAAACCTGCGTCATTTCCGATGAATACTTCGCATTCTCCCAGCATGCGCGCTGCTTGCGCGAGCGGCTCGCGAATGATGCTGATTCCCGCGACGCCGGTAAAATCTTCTTCGACTCGCGCCGCCTCGCGTTCTTCGTGCGGTCCGAGAAAGAAGCGCACGCTTCGTCCGCTGCGAACGAAGCGCCGCGCCAAATCGGCGAAGTGTTCGTACGGCCAACGCTTGACTTCGTTGCCTTTCCAAGCCATGGAGCCCGGATGAATTCCCAGCGTTCCGGCGACGCGCGCGCTGCGCCACGACTCGGGCACCCAGTACTGCAGGTCTTCTTCTCCAGCGGACAAGCCGGCCGCGCGCGCCAGCCGCATGTTCTCCGCGATGCGATGGCCGCCGCGCAGCGGCACTCGCGCGCCGCGCTGCGAGCGCGCGATCGCCGACGCCGCGCCGCCGTAATCGTGCACGAAGAGCTGCTTGGCGTCAACGCCCCGGGCGATCGCCGCGTATTGCCAGCGGGTCGCGGGAAAGGGCAGAATGCACGCGTCGTAGCGCCGCGGGCGCAACGCGGCGATCGCGCCGAGCGCGTCGCGCGCCCCGGGACGCAACGGAAGCTCGGTGATGTCGCCCACGATCTGCAGCGCGCGCAGATACTCGCTTACCGGCGGGTGCATCGTCAGTGCATCGACCGACCACGAATCGCGCTGCAGCCCGCGCAGGATCGGGCCTGCGGCAAGCGCATCCCCGAGCCCCGGCAGCAGCAGCACCAGTGCCGTGCCCCGACTGGAAACGGACTTACTCTCCGATGGGAACTGGGACGACGATCTCGTGCGAACCGGCGCGGTCGATCTTCGGCGAGAATCGCTCTGGCTGATCGTAGTAGTGCAGGATTCTCATGCGGTAGAAGATCGCCAACGTATCCAAGAATACGTTCCAAACGGCGGGAAGGCGAAGGCGGCTGCAGACGCGCTGAAAGTTCACCTCGACCGGCGCCTCGGCGACGCGGTAGCCGAAGTGATGCACGTTGGCAAGCAGTTCGAGATCGAAGGCGAACCGCTTCACCAGCACCCGCGGCAACACGTGCTCGAGCACGTTGCGCTTGAAGAGCTTGATGCCGGTCTGCGTATCGCGCACGGGGAGACCGAAGAGCGTGCGCACGAGCATGAAGTAGAAGAAACTGTAGATGCGCCGCACGCGCGGATAGTCGACGCGCGAGAGCGGATGGAACTTCGAGCCAATCACGACGTCGGCGTTCGCCGCACTCATGACGGCGAAGAAGTCCTTCAGCTGCTCGGGATGCAGGTCCATGTCGGCGTCGAGAAACGCCACGTAATCGCCCTTGGAGTACGACGTGCCGCAAATCAGCGCGTTGCCCTTACCCTGGTTCTGCGGGCAACGCACGACGCGCACGAGATCGGGCCACGCGCGCAAGGCATGAACGGCGGCGGTATGCGTGCCGTCCATGCTGCCGTCGTCGACGACGAGAATCTCGAAATCCAGGCCAAGGGCCTGCATCGTCTCGACGGTCTCGCATACGTTCTCCGCAATCGAATGAGCCTCGTTATATGCGGGCATGACGATCGAGAGCATGGCCCGGAGAGGTTGGCTCTTACCGGAAGGCGAGCCTCCCGGCGAAATATTGAATTGTTATCTTTTTTCCGCGTCTCGAAGCCTCCGCGTTACTCCGTCAGCAACAAAACCCCCCCCTCGTATCGAACTATCGGCTTCTACGCAATTGGAGCTTCGCGGTTTTCGGGTGGGGAGACGAGATTGCGTTCGAACTTGGCCACGATCGTGTGCCACGCTAGGCCTAGCTCTTCGACGTTGAGCCAGCGGGCGAACGCGATGAAGACCGCGGAGCCGATACCGATCTGCCCGGCAAGGAACCACGCCCGCGACGCGAGCGACGCCTCGGGTGTGACGCCCAGCGCCCCGATCCAATGGAGCGCGGCGAGCATCGCCAGCGAGCAGACGACGACCTTTCCGGTCGAGAGCACCAGTGCGCCCCAGTCGATCTGCGAAACCAGCCGAGCGGTAAGCATCAGCAAGAGCAGCGCCTGAACCGATTGGCTCGTGGAGTTCGCCAGCAGCAGCCCGCGGGCGCCCAGTCCAGGAAGCCAGATCAACGAGAGGAGCACGTTGAGCACGACGGTGATAACGGATATCGTGACCGGCCAGATCGTCTCCCGGCAGGCAAAGCAGCAGCGGGTCAGCACGACGTTGGCGCCCAGCGCGATCAGGCCGACCGCGGCGTATGGCAGCAGGCCGGCGGTCAGATCGGTGGCGCTGGCCTGGAACGTTCCCCGTTCGAAGAGTGCCTGCACCATCGGGCGCGCCAGCACGATCAGCGCGCAGGCCGAAGGGATCGTGATGAAGTTGACGAGACGCAGGCCGGTGACGACGCTGCGCGCAACGCCGCGGCGATTCTCGCGCGCGAACTGTGCGGCCAGCAGCGGAAAGATCACCGTCGCAATCGCCGCGGCGAAGATCTGTTGGGGAAAGTTGACGAGCTTGGTCGCGTAGTTCATGCCGGCGATGTAACCCGGCGCCAGCGTCGAAGCAAAAAAGCGATCGAAGAAGAGCGCGAGCTGGCCGGCGGCGGAGCCCACGATGATGGGGCCCAGCAGCATCCAAATTTCTGCGCAGCCCCGGGTGGTGCAGATCGATGATGGGGCGGTATTTGCCGATGGAGAGAAACGCCGGGAGCTGCACCAGCATTTGGGCCGTCAGTCCGAGCGCCGTGCCGAGGACGAGCGCGTAGATGCCGATGCCGTGGCTGAGCAGCACGACGCAAGCAATCGTGACGATGTTGACCGCCACGCCGACGAGCGCCGCGGAGCGGAAGCGGTGATAGGCGTTAAGCATCGCCGAGAGCACGCCGCTCAGGCTCACCGCGACGATGCTGGGCATCAGCCATCGCGTCATGCGGATCGCCACGCCCATCTGCGGCGCCGGGAACCCGTGCGCGATAACCGGCACGTACCAGCGCGCCGTGAAGAAGCCGACGACCGCGCACGCTGAGACGACGATCGCCAGGATGTTGAGCGTCGTGCTGGCCAAGCGCCACGCCTCCTCTTCCTTGCGGCGCGCGAGGTACTCGGAGAACGTGGGTACCAGCGCGCTGACCAGCGCCCCATTGAACACGCCGAAGAGAATCGTCGGAATCGTCGCGGCCGCGAGGAAGGTATCCATCTCCCAGCGCGTGCCGTAGTAGCGCGCGCTCACCACCTCGCGCAAAAATCCGAGCAGCGTCGACGCGAACGTCGCGCCCATGATGAAGAGCGTGGAAGCGGCGACCGAGAATCGCGGGCGGTGCCGTTCCCGCGCGGGAACGGCTCTCAGATAAGACTTAATGCGCGCCGTCCCGGCGAAGCACGGCGGGAATCGTCCTGGCGATGATCGCGAGATCGCCCAGCGGCGTCCAGCTGTCGACGTAGGCGGTGTCCAGCTCCATCCAGTGCTCGAACGAAACCTCGCTGCGGCCGTTGATCTGCCAGAGGCAGGTGACGCCCTGGGGAACGCTCAGGCGCCGCAGCGCTTGCGCGTCGTAATGCTCCACCTCCGAAGGCAGCGCCGGGCGCGGGCCAACGAGTGCCATGTCGCCGAGCACGACGTTGAGGAGATTGGGAAGCTCGTCGATGCTCGTGCGCCGCAGGAAACGGCCTAGCGGATGCAGCCGCGGATCGTTGCGTATCTTGAAGACCGGGCCGTCGACCTCGTTGAGGTGCATCACGCTCTGGCGCAGGTCGTGCGCACCGTTGACCATCGTGCGCAGCTTGAACATCTTGAAACGGCGGCCGTTCATCCCCACGCGCTCCTGCGTGAAGAACGGCGTTCCACCGGTGACGCAGGCGATGGCGAGCACCGCCAGCACGAGGATGGGCGTCGTGACGACGATCAGCACGACCGCAACGACGACGTCGGTCGCGCGTTTCAGCGCGGACCACGACTCGGGGACGGTGCGCTCGCCGGGAGCGTCAACGGCCAGCTGCACGGCGTTCACCTAAAGTAACGCCTCGCGCACGGTCCGCCCGACGAAGTCGAGCCCCTCGATCTCGCCCAAGACCGCCCCTCCGTCGCGGCCGCTGTGCAGAAACGGCACGTACTCGCGCGTGTGGTCGGATCCCGGAGCGGTCGGATCGCAGCCGTGATCGGCGGTGAAGATCAGTTCGTCCCCCGGATGCAAGCGAGACTCGAGCGACGGAACGAGCGCATCGAGTTCTTCGAGAGCCTTTGCGTAGCCGCGAACGTCACGGCGATGACCGTACTTAGAATCAAAGTCGTTGAGATTCGTGAAGATAAAACCGTGGTCAACCTTTTCCAGCAACTCGAACGTCTTCTCCATGGCGTCGCGATTGTCGTTGACTCGCACCGATGACGAGATCGCGCGCCCGCAGTAGATGTCGGATATCTTACCTACCCCATGCACTGCGATATCCCCCGTTCTGAGTTCGTCGAGCAGGTTCGGGGGCGGCTCGATTGCATAGTCCCGACGATTCGGCGTTCGCCGGAAAGCCCCCGGTTCTCCCACAAAGGGGCGGGCGATGACCCGATTCACGTTATGAGGAGGCCGAAGCATGCCGCGCGCCTGCTCGCTCCACCGGTAGAGGGTCGCCAGAGGCACGATCCGTTCGTGCGCGGCGATCTGAAAGACCGAATCGGCAGAGGTATAGAGGATGGGGCGACCCGTCCGCATGTGCTCCGCGCCTAGCTCTTCGATGACCTCGGTACCCGAAGCCGTCTTATTTCCCAGGGGCGCTTTGCCGGTAATCCGCGTGAACGCCTCGACGACGTCAGGGGGAAATCCGTCGGGATAGGTGGGGAACGGCACTGCGGTCGTGATGCCCATCATTTCCCAGTGTCCGGTAATCGTGTCCTTGCCCGCGCTGCGTTCGCGCAAGCGCGCGACCCGCGCATGTGGCGCCGGCGCCGCGACGCCTGCGATCCGCGCGATCGATCCGAGCCCGAGGCGCTCGAAGTTGGGAAGTGCGAGCGAGCCCAGCGCGCGAGAGACGTTGCCGATCGTATCGGCGCCCGGTGCATCGCCGTACTCGCCGGCATCGGCCAGCGCTCCGATGCCCCCAGAATCGATCACGATCGCGACCACTCGCTTCATCCTTCTTTAATGCGCGTTTCGGTTTTATGAAAGACACGCCTTCCCGCCGTCGAATCGGATGCGACCGTGTCACGGATATGCCTATCGGCAGCGCTTACCGCGCTCGTACTTTTCTTGGCGATCCCCGCCGCACGCGCCGATACGGTGCCGAGGACGATCCTCTACCTCAACGCCAAGCGGCTCGACTTTTACTACAATCGCTTCCTCATCGAGGGCGACGGCGACGTTCGCCTGCGCACCAGCGACGGTTTCAGCGTTACCGGCGACTCCTTTTCGATGGACCTCAAGCTCAATCGCTTCATGGTGGCGGGTCACGTGACGCTGCACGACGCGACCGGCACGGTGAGCGGTGCGGCGATCGCCGACTTCCTCGATTTTCGCCGCATCTACTTCGTTCCGGTCATGGCGCAGCCCGATCGCTGGACGTTTCTCAACGGCGACCTCGCGCATCCGGTCAAGGGTCGCGTGATGCCTGGTGACACCTTCTACTTTCCCGTGGTCGGCGAGCACCCCAGCATTACGGCCGGCGGAGCGATCATCGGTACGAAGACGTACGTGCGCTTCATCGGCGCCCACACCTACTTTCTCGATGCCGGCGTGCCGCTGGGCTCGTACGTCGTGAACTTCTCGTCGAATCCGTATTTCGCGCAGAACTCGCTCTCGGGCGCGAGCGTCGACCTTACGTGGAATCTCGCCGGCAACAGCAACACGCTGACCGCCGTTCACCTGCGCTACGATCCAACGTATAAGACGTATCTGTCGTTCGAGCAGCATTTCGTGGGCGACCACGAGTACGCGATCTTCTCGGTGAATCCAGCGACGCGCGCGGAGAAGTGGTGGAACGCGATGCTCTACGAGAAGCTCGGAACCCGCTTCCAGATCCAGAGCTTCTCGCAGTTCTACACGCAGCAAAACTACCTCTCCGAGCCGCGCTCGGCGCAGCAGACCACCTATCTCAGCGCGACGTACGCCTTTCCCCACTCCTACGTTCAGGCCACGTCGCAGCTTACCAACTACAACATTCTCGGCCCAGGTGCGCTCGAGCGGCCCGACGCGATCGCCGGCAACCTCTCGCACCCCTCGCAGCTGCAACTCTCGGCCACCAGCTTCCAGAACCGCATCGGCAAGCTGCCGCTCTTCGAGCAGATCTACGAAGGATGGGGCTACAATCACGACACGGTGGGCGCGGCGCAGTATCTCAACGGGTTTCCCGGTTACTGGCCGCCGCACTTCCCGCCGGTCACGGTTCCCGGTTTGCAAGCCTACGGAGCGCCCTGTCCGGTGCAGATCCCGCAGAAGCCGCCCGTCACGTACTACTGTCCGGTGTACACGACGATCTACAACACCGTGCTCGGTTTCAATCTCTTCACGCCGGCGCTGAAGCTCAACAACCCGCCCAGTCCGTACGAAACGTACTACCTCAACATGAGCTTCAACAAGCAGCATCAGTGGAACTCGCTGCCGCACTGGATCAGCAACACCACGTTCAATGCGACGATCAGCCGCCAGTTCTCGCGACCGATCAACACGTTCCTGGGCTACCAAGTGCAGAACACCGGCGACTACTACATCAACAGCGGCTACCAGCCGTGCTCGCCGGTCGGCACGACCTACTGTCCGGAGAGCTTCACCTCGTTCCGCGGCGTCTCGACGTTGCGAACCACGAGCTTCGGCCTCAACGACACGCCGAATCCGGACTTCAACCTCTCGCTCTTAGTGCGGCACCACACAGACTTTCCGATCCCGGTGCCGAACCTGTTCTCGGTGCCGCCGAACAACATCCTCGGCCAGCCGCTCTACGGCTGGTACCTCGGCCAGCCGCCGTACGACGCGACCGCCGACGTGCGCATCAAGATCCTGTCGCACGCGTTGCTCGACGTCTCGCGCACCTACTACTGGTACGGCAATCCCTATCGCGACCAGTTCTGGCAGCCGAGCTTCGTGGTTCAGGTGCTGCCGATATGATGCGTCGCGCCGCGCCGGTCGTCGCCGCGCTGCTGGCGATCGTACTGCTGGCAGCCGGATCGTCGATCGTCGTCACGGGACAACTGCTCGCCTATCAGGACGGCTACGTCTTCTTCACGACCGGCGACGGCTTCCACGTCGCGCACGACGTCGTCCTCAAAGACGCCAAAACCGGAAGCTCGACAACGCTGAAGCCCGGACCGCGAATCTGGGCGCGGGCGACGTTCGACGCTTCGGGCACCGTTACCGAACTGGACCTCTCGCGCGCGCCGCTGCCGCCCGAAGGGAACTTCGACGACGTCACGCACTTCGCGGTTGCCGCCTCCACGCCGGTTCCCAATCCCGATCTGCAGCAGGCCGCGACGCCGCCGCCCGGAACGCCGCTCGCGGTCGCGTCACAGCACTTCTCCGGGCGGCCGGTGCTCGTCACGTTCATCGTGCAGGTGCCGCCAAATACGCCGTTTACCTCGAACGTCTACGTGACGACCGACGCCGCCGGCTGGAACGCGCAGGCGATTCCGATGAACCGCGTCGACGCCTTGCATTACGAGATTACGCGCCGCTATAACTCGGGCACGATGTTCCGCTACCTCTACGACCGCGGGTCGTTCCAGTCGGTCGAAGTCGCACAGAACGGGCTCGCGCGCGACCCGCGCAGCCTTGTCGTCACCGACGCCGACGTGCGCGTGATTCGCGACACCGTCTACGCGTGGCAAGACGCGGTGCCCGGCGGCATCAACCAGCCGCAGCCGCAGATCATGCCGACGCCGTATAACCCCGCGCCGTTCCCGAACCTGCCGCCGAGCATACCGAACCCGCAGCCGCCGACGCCCCATCCGCCCGGCAGACCGCCGGCTGGGTGAAGCGCATCACCGCATGAACCGTCGCGCCGCCGGCGCTCTCGTATTCGTCCTGGCCTGCGGTTTTGCGGTCTGGGCTTCTGGTGCGCCGCCGAACGCGCGCCCCGATCCCATTGCCGGTGCGTCTATCGCACCCGTCGCAAGCGCGACTCCCGCGTCGCCCGCTCCCTCCCCGACCCCGACCATTCTGATGCTGCCTCCCGACGCGGCACCCCAAATTCTCTGGTACCAATTCAGTTCGACCACGCCGCACGCCGGGGATACGGTTACCGTGATCGTTCTCTGCTCGTCTAACGTCGCGAGCCTCGAAATACGCGTCGGGAGCTTCAGCTTCGGCCTGCCGAAGACCGACGTCGGGCGCTTCGAAGGAAGTTATGTGGTTCCCCACCTTCCATTCATGATGAGCCACAAGCTCACGCTGACGATCGTCGCGCGCAACACCGCCGGCGACGCAACTCAGGATAGTCTGGAGATGCGAATCCTCTAAGGTCGGCGGCTTCGGGCTTCGCTCAGCGGACGACCAGCGGGATCAGCCGCTCCGCGGTATCCCCTCGCGTGTTGGTCGCGATCACCTGCATCGTAAAGTTCCCGTGAACGAACCAGGGAAGCTGCGCGACGGTGTACGAGAGTGCGAAGCGTCCCACGCCGACCTTCGCAAGGCTCATCGCGTAGCCGCCGATCCGTGCTTGAACGCTGGCGACGTTCGACGTGGTGAGCACGCTGCCCGAGACCTTGTCGCCGGGACTGACCGTCGTCTCGCTTACCGCCACCGAGAGGATCTTGGGAGCCGCATCGGGCGCGACACGCGGAATCGCGGGAGCGCTCTTCGGAATCGCGACGACCTGGTGCGGCGTGGGCGTCGGCGTCGGCACGCCCTGCGCGGGGCGCACCGTTGCGAGCACCGTGGGCTTCGCCGTCGGTCTCTTTGGCGCCGCGCCGTGCAGCGGCTGCGGATGCCCGGCGTTCGGCGGGGGCGCGGGTTGTACGACCGACGGGGGACGGACCGAATGGCTGCAAGCGGCCAAGTATAGAAAACTCGCGGCGACGGATACGGCCGGCAGATTCACGCGCATCAGAAACGATGGTTCTCCGAGGCAGCGCGCTTGGGCCTCCTCGCGGTCGCCCAAAAGGTGACATCGCTTGCAGTGCAGCGAAGCCTTGCCCGCATGGCCGATTCCGCGCGCCCGACCTTCAGCGTCGTCGTTCCGCTCTACAACGAAGCCGACAACGTGAAACCCTTACTCGACCGCATCTTCTCGGCGATCGCGCCGCTGGAGGCCGAGTTCGGCTACGAGATCGTGCTCGTCAACGACGGCAGTAGTGACGGTACGCTGGCGGCTATTCGCCAGGAGATGCCGCGGCGGCCGCACGTGGTGCTCGTGAACCTTTCGCGAAACTTCGGTCACCAGCTGGCCGCAACGGCGGGCATCGAGATTGCCTCGGGTGAGGCGGTGATCCTCATGGACGGCGACCTGCAAGATCCGCCCGAGCTGATCGACGCGTTTCTGCGCAAGTGGCGCGGAGGCTTCGACGTCGTCTACGCCGTGCGCCGCTCGCGCAAGGGAGAGAGCCGCTTCAAGCTCTGGACCGCGCGCGCGTTCTATCGCACGATCAAGCGATTGACGAAGATTGCGATCCCGCTCGATACCGGCGATTTTCGCCTGATGAGCCGTCGCGCGGTCGACGCGGTCGGGCGGCTGCCGGAGCGCCACCGGTTTCTGCGCGGCATGGTGAGCTGGGTGGGCTTCAACCAAGTCGCGCTCGAGTACGATCGCGACGTTCGCTATTCGGGGACCACGAAGTACCCGCTCTCGAAGATGATCCGCTTCGCGATGGACGGCATCACGTCGTTCTCCGACGCCCCGCTGCGCTTCGCTTCATACTTCGGCTTTACCGTGAGCGCGATTTCGTTCGTCTACGCCGTGATCGTGGTCGTCGATCGGGCGTTCCATCTCCATTTCGCCGGCTACACGCCGGGCTGGGCGTCGACGATCGTCGCGGTCACTTTTCTCGGTGGCGTGCAGCTGGTGAGCCTGGGCATTCTCGGCGAGTATCTCGGACGGGTGTACGACGAAGTAAAAGGCCGTCCGCTCTATCTCATCAGCGACATCGAACGCTCTTGACGTACCGCGCGGTCGTTCAACCACGTCGCCGTTCCGGCGCCGCTCGACCCGCTCTGGGGCGTCCTCTTCGCCGCCGCGTTCTTCGCCGCGGCGCTGCTGACTGCGCGGCGACCCGCCTTCGGGCTGTGCGCGCTCATCCTGACGCTGCCCGCGGCCTTCGCGCACGACGCGCTCGCGACGACCGTCACGCTGCCGAAGGTGGTACTGCTCGGCGTGCTGCTCGGGTTGACGACGTATGCGGGTGCCGCGCGGCTTCTGCGGCGGCGCTCCGCCGCGGTGTTGCTGGGCGCCCTCGTGCTTTACACCATCGTGACCGCGCTGGGCGTGCTCGACGCGGCTAACGCGGCCGCGACGCTCCGCGAGACGCTCAAGTGGGTCGAGTACGCCGCGCTTTTCCTGGCCGCATATCTGTGTTACCGCCTCGATCCCGACGACGCGTTGCTCGCAGGAACGGTCGCCGTTGCGGCGATCGTCGTCGCGGCATCGGCGTTGGTGCAAGAAGTTGCCGGCGCACCGTCGGGACTCTACATCGGCTCGGCGATCGTCCCGCGCGTCGCCGGACTGCTCGAGGGCCCCAATCAGCTCTCGGCCTACGCATCGATCGCCGTAGCGGCGCTGGGCGCGTGGGCCATCGCGGCACGCCGGCCGCTGGTCGACGCGGCGCTGGGGCTGATCGTCCTCGCCGACGTGCTCACGTTCTCTCGCGCGGGAATCGCGAGTCTGCTCGCGGTCGTCGCCGTGCTGATGGTGTGGAGCGGACGGCGCGCGTGGCCGTCGTTGCGGCCCGCGGTTTTCGGCGCGATCGCCGGCTTACTGGGCGCGGCGTGGTGGGCGTTCTACGCGCACACGCCGGGCGTACTGCGCGTGACGCTGGCGCCGAGCGCGTACGCCGGCGGCGTCGGCAATCGCAGCGAGTTGTGGGCTGCGGCGCTGCGCATGTGGCGCGATCGCCCGCTTCTCGGCGTCGGCGCGGGAAACTTCGAACTCGACCTTCCGCGGTACGGCGTTTACGGCGTTCGCACGCACGCCAACAGCTGGTACCTGCAGTCGCTTGCCGAGGGCGGCGTGCTGCTCTTCCTGGCGACGCTCGCGCTGATCGCCGCCCCGCTCGCCGCATTTCTGCGCGCGCCGCTCGTCGTGCGGCTGCGCGCGCAGCCGCCGTGGGTCGCCGCCGCCTTGGCCGCGAGCGTCGCTCTCGCGCTGCACCAAGTCGTCGACGACTTCGTTTTCTTTCCGAAAGTCGGCGGCGCGTGGTGGTTGCTGCTCGGAGTCGCCGCCGCAGCGGCTCTGTGAGCGCGCCCCAACCCCTCGTCGTCGTCACCGGTTGGGGAGCGCGAGCGCTCCCACCGCTGGGCGTGCTGCTCGCGTTCGTGGTGGCCGCGAGCATCGTCTACGCGATAGCGCTGCGGCGCGGGCGCCTTTCGCTCGCGACAATTCTTACCGTTGCCGCGATCGAAATGGCGGCGGCGTGGTGCGCGCCCGCGGTCTTTTCGAGCGACGTTTACGCTTACGCAGCCTACGGCGAAATGTCGCGCGTCGGCCTGGATCCCTACGCGCTCGCACCCGCCCCAAGCGCCGATCCGTTCGTGCGCGCGGCACAATTGCAGTGGGTCACGGCGTTTCCGATCTGCGTGTACGGCCCGGCATTCGTTGCGCTCGCGCGCGCGATCGTGGCGCTGTTGGGAAAGTACGGCATCGCAACGGTGCTCGGCGCGTTTCGTCTCGCCGCCTGCGGCGCGTTCCTTTGCTGCATTGCGCTGCTCTACGGGGTAATCGCGGGCGACCGGACGCGGCGGGGCGCGGCCGCGGCGACGCTCGGCCTCAATCCTGCCGCCATCTGGTGCGCCGCCGAGGGACACAACGACGCGCTGGCGCTGGCGATCGTGCTCGGCGGACTGCTGCTCGTCCGGCGCGGCGCGCCGGCGTGGGGCGCGTTGCTCGTCGCGCTCTCGGCGACCGTGAAGCTTCCCGGCATCGCCGTCGCGGCGATCCTCGCCGCGCTCGACCGCCGCGCGCGCGTTGGAGCGGTCGCCGGCATCGCGATTGCCCTGCTCGTATGCGCGCCGCTAGCCGTCGCGGTGATGACGCGCCTGGGGCCGCACGGATCTTACGCGCCGCAGGCCTCGCTGCAAGCGATCGTCGCGCCGCTGGGGCCGATCGCCGCTTGGGGGGTAGCCTTAGCCGTCGCCGCGGCCTTGACCGCGCGTTCCGTCATGCTGCTGCGCCTGCGAGAGCACGAAGGCTGGATCTGGCTCGGGCTGGCGGTCTGGGTGCTGATCCCCAACCCCTATCCGTGGTACTCGCTGTGGCTCGTCGCTCTCTGTGCGCTTGCTCCAGGCTCGCGGGCCGGGCTCGTAGGGCTGGCGCTCTCCTTCACGTCGCTGCTGCGCTACCTGCCCGACGCCGCCGGCGTGCCCTCGCCGCCGCTTGCGGCGGCGCTCGGCGCCGCCGCCGTTTTCCCGTTGCTGGCGCTCCTTGGCCGACGAAGCTGTTATAATGGGCGGCTCCCATGACCGCCTCGACCATCGACAACGCCCAAGGCCGCTCGCGGCTCCCCGACGCGCTTCTCGAATCGCTGCGCGAGTCGAACCGCGCGTGGGCCCGGCTGCTCGAACGCTTGCGCTCGCTGCGCCGCCTCGACGGGGCCAAGCCTGGCGCCTATGCATTGCACGAAACGATCGCGGCGGCGCGGCCGGCGCTGCTGGCGGCCCTCTATCGAGAACTCAACGGAACGCTGCTCGTCGTCGTCCCCACGCCGGACGCGGCGGAGCGCACGTTCGCCGATTTGCAGTACTATCTCGAACACCACGCCGAGCGGGTTGCGCTGCTGCGCTCGCGCGACGAGACGATCGGCGCCATCGAGAGCCCGTCCGAGCGCAGCGCGCAGATGACGCTGCTTGCCGACCTGGCCGATCGCGCGCCGCGCCTGATCCTTGCGCCGATCGCGGCGCTGCGCCAGCCGCTGCTGCCGCGCGAACGCTTCGAGGAGCGGCGTTTCGTGCTGCGCGCCGGCGACGACGCGGGATTCGAATCGCTCCATCAACGGCTCTTCGAGCTGGGTTACGCGCGCTGCGACGTCGTCAGCGCCGTCGGCGAGTATGCCGTACGCGGCGGCATCGTCAACCTCTTCGCGGCCACGGCCGACGCGCCGGTACGCATCGAGTTCTTCGGCGACACGATCGAGTCGATGCGGAGCTTCGCCATCGAGTCGCAGCGCAGCGACGCGCCGGTCGACGCGCTAGCAGTTACGCTATGGGAGGACCGTTCGAAACGAAGCGCCACGCTCTTCGACTACCTTCCCGCCGACGCGCTGGTCGTGCTCGAAGAGCCCTCGACCATCGCCGCGATCGCGCATGCCCTCGACGAAGAGCGCGCTCGCGAACGGCACACGTTGATGGCCGACGCCGATGCCGACGAAGCCCTGCGCGCGCAGCTGTCGGCGGTGCCGCTCGACCTAACGGAGATCGCGCAGCGCGCCGCGCGCAGTGCGACGTTGATCCTGCCGGGAACGATCGAGATTGGCGAGGGAGCGGCGGCCTGGACGCCGCAAACGCTCGAGTCGTTCGTGCTGGAGTGCCGTCCCGTCGAACATTTCAACCGGCAGATCGGTCTCTTCACGCAAGCGATGCGCGAGTGGGTCGACGGCGGTGAGAACGTATTCCTCGTAACCGCCGGGCTTTCGAGCACGGTCAACCTCTTGCGCGCCGGCGGCATCGAAACCGGCGCGCGCGCACACGGCGGCGCGTTCGTCGACCACGGTTCGATCGAAGCCGGCTTCTGGATTCCCAGCCTGCGCCTGCGCGTGCTCGGAGATCGCGAGATCCTCGGTGCGCCGCCCAAGCGCGTCAAGATCCGCGCCGTCAAAGAAGGCTTGCCGGTCACCCTGGGGGACCTGCGCGTCGGCGATTACGTGGTACACGCCGTGCACGGCATCGCCCAGTATCTTGGCCTGCGCGCCGAGACGATCTTGGGCGCGACGCAAGACTATCTCGATCTGCGCTACGCCGGAAGCGACCGGATGCTGGTGCCGGTCACCCAGATGCACCAGATCGCCAAATACTCCGCCGCCGAAGGCCAGAACCCGCGGCTTTCGAAGATGGGCGGCGCGGATTGGGCGCGTACCAAAACGCGCGTCAGCGAGTCGCTGGCAAAGATTGCCGACGAGCTGGTCGCGCTCTACGCGGAGCGCGAGATGTCGCGCGGCTTTGCGTTCGGCGCCGACACCGTGTGGCAGAGCGAGATGGAGCAGGCCTTTCCCTACGACCCCACGCCCGACCAGAACAAGGCGTTCGACGCGTCGAAAGCCGACATGGAATCGGATCGGCCGATGGACCGCCTCGTCTGCGGCGACGTCGGTTACGGCAAGACCGAGGTGGCGATGCGCGCAGCGTTCAAAGCGATCGCCGACAAGAAACAGGTGGCGGTGCTCGTTCCCACCACGCTGCTCGCCGACCAGCATTTTCGCACGTTCAGCGCGCGCTTCGGTGCGTTTCCGGTGCGCGTCGAAGGGCTGTCGCGCTTTACCCCCAAAGCCGACCAGAAGCGCATCTTGCGCGATTTGGCCGAAGGAAGAGTCGACGTCGTGATCGGCACGCACCGGCTGCTGCAAAAGGACGTGGCGTTCGCCGACCTCGGCTTGATCGTCATCGACGAAGAGCAGCGCTTCGGCGTGATGCACAAAGAGCGGCTCAGGGAGTATCGCGCGAGCGTCGACGTGCTTACGCTCTCCGCAACGCCGATTCCGCGAACGCTGCACATGTCGCTGATGGGCGTGCGCGACCTCTCGCTGATCCAGACGGCACCCAAGAATCGCATGTCGATCAAGACGATGGTGGTTCCGTCCAGCGATGCGGTGGTGCAGCACGCGATTGCGGCGGAGCTGGACCGCGGCGGACAAGTGTACTACCTGCACAACCGCGTCGAGTCGATCTACGCCGTGCGCAACGCGCTGGCGGAACTGGTTCCGCGCGCGCGCATCGGCGTCGGCCACGGCCAGATGCGAGAATCGGAGCTGGAGCCGGTGATGCAGCGCTTCATCGAGCGCGAGCTCGACGTGCTCGTGGCGACGACGATCATCGAGAACGGCATCGACATTCCCAACGTGAACACGATGATCGTCAACGACGCCGATCGCTTCGGCCTCGCGCAGCTCTATCAGCTGCGCGGCCGCGTGGGGCGCTCGAACCATCAAGCCTACTGCTATCTGCTTTACCAAGGACACAAGGCGCTGACCGAAGAGGCCAAAGCTCGCCTCGAGGCGATTCGCGAGTTCGCCCACCTCGGAGCCGGGCTGCAGATCGCGATGCGCGACCTCGAGATCCGCGGCGCGGGGAATCTCCTGGGCTCGGCGCAATCGGGATTCATCGCGTCGGTCGGTTTCGATACGTATTGCGAGATGCTCGCGCAGGCGATCGCGGAGCGCCGCGCCGGACCGGCGGCGCTCGAGGAGCGCCGAGAGGCCGTGATCGACGTGAAGGTCGACGCCTACATCCCTAACGACTACATCGGCCAAGTCTCGCAGAAGATCGCCGTCTACCAACAGCTGGCGAAGGCTCGAACCGAGGAGGAAGTGCAGGACGTCGCCGCCGGGGTGAGAGACCGATTCGGCGCTTTCCCGCTTCCGCTGAGCAACCTGGTCGAGCTGACGAAACTTCGGGCCATCGCGCTGCGCAAGCGAGTGACCCGCGTCGTGGTCGACGAGCGCCGCCTCACCCTGGGCGTCGGCTCGGGGTTCGCGCTCGACCCGGCCGCAGTGCCCAAGCTCCAGTCGCTCACCAAGAACCGCTTCCGCTTCAGCGACGGCCGAATTCTGGTTGACCTGCCCGGCGCAGGCGACTGGATGCCGCTGCTACGAAAGTTGCTGGAGGCCATTTAAGGCCAGAAATTTCGGAGGAATGAGGGCCCGGCGCTCGAACCAACGGCGCCGTGTGCGGGGCTCAGAGCCCCGCTTACTACGCACCGCACAGACCATTTCAACGGAGCAACAATGTCGATAGCCCAACGCCTCGCCGTCGGCCTGGCCGCCCTTCTCTTCGGCTCGTCCCTGACGGCCTGCGATAACGGCGGCACGGTCGCGACGGTGAACGGCCAACCGATTAGCCAGTCCGCCTTCGACGCGAAGCTGGAGGCAACGCCGCTCGCGCGCACCGTCTTACAACAGATGGTGCAGGACGTGTTGATCGAGCAGTACGCCAAGAGCAACAACATTCAAGTCACCGACGCCGAGATCACCGCACGCGAGGAGCAGCTCAAGCAAAACTTTCCGAGCGGATCTTGGGACGAAATGCTCAAATCGCGCGGACTCACCGAGGACGACGTTCACTCGGCGCTGCGCGAGCAGATCGTCCTCGACAAGGCGCTGGCGAAGGACGTGACGATCAAACCGTCCGCAATCGCCGATTACTTCAACAAGAATCGCGCGACGTTCGACAAACCCGAGCAAGTGACCGCGCGCCACATCCTCGTGCCGAACCTGGCAGAAGCGCAGAAAGTCGAAGCCGACCTCAAGTCCGGCAAGAATTTCGGCGACGAGGCCAAGCAATACTCGACCGATCCCGGAAGCAAAGACAAGGGCGGCGAGCTGGGGACGTTCCGCAAGGGTCAGATGGTGCCCGCGTTCGACAAGGTCGCGTTCACGATCGCACCCAACACGATCAGCGCTCCGGTGAAGTCGCCGTTCGGCTACCATATCATCGAGGTCGAAGCACGCATTCCCGGACAGAAGGCGACGATCGCCAGCGCGACGCCGCAGATCACCGAGATACTGCGTCAGCAGCAAGAGGCGCCGCTGATCCAGCCGTTCCTCCAGGGACTGCAGCAGAAGGCCGACATCAAGAGCAGCAATCCGAACTTCGCCGGCCTCTTCCCGACGCCGCCCCCGGCGGGCGTAAACGCGGGTCCGTCGTCGTCGGTCAACGGAGCGGGAGCGGCCTCGCCCGCGGGAAGCGCTGCTCCGGCGGCTGCTTCACCCGCGCCTTCCTCCACGTAACGGCAGTTTGACGGTGGTGCCCCTTAGCGGGGGCACCGCCGCAGCCTGCTAAAAGCACGCGAGGTGCTGGTTCGCATCGCCGGTCTGGGGCCGGGCGATCCCGGGCTCCTGACCATCGGCAGCCTCGACGCCTTGCGCGCGATCGGCAGGGCCGTGGTTCTGCTTGCGCCGCCCGACTTGACCGGGTACCTGCGGGACAACGGCATCAAACTCGTCCGCGACCTCGTCGACGACCCCGCGCTCTTGGTGCGCGGCAGCTCCGGCGAGATCGAGCGCTTCGTCCAACGCGTGGCGCAACTCGAAGGCGACGCCCTCGGGCTCGGCGTGCTCGGAAACCCGCTCTCGGATTTCCCGGGATTGCCGCCATTGCTGCGCGGCCTGGAGTCGCGGTCGATCGCCACGCAGATCGTGCCCGGCATGCCTCGTGCGACGCTTTCGGCGTCGATCGCGATGCCGCTGGTGCCGCTTCCCCCGCAATCGGCGCACTACTCTTGGGACGAGGCCGTCGAGATCATGGCGCGGCTGCGCCTGGGCTGCCCGTGGGATCGCGAGCAGACGCACCGCACGCTGGTGCCCTACCTCATCGAGGAGACGTACGAAGTCGTCGAGGCGATCGAGGGCGCGCAGATCGACGCCCTCTGCGAAGAGCTGGGCGATCTGCTGCTGCAGATTCTCTTTCACGCGCAGCTGGCGACCGAGGTCGGCAAGTTCAGCGTGGCCGACGTGATCGACGCCCTCGCCAACAAGATGGTGCGCCGCCATCCGCACGTCTTCGGCGAAGCGATCATCGAAGACGTCGACGCGCAGTGGCGCAATTGGGAGCAGCTCAAAGCCTTGGAGAAGACGGGACGCGCCCGCAAGCACCGCCTCGACGGCATCCCCAAGGCGCTCGGCGCGCTGCAGCGCGGTCAGCGCATGCAGGAGAAAGCCGCACGCGTGGGCTTCGACTGGCCCGGCGTCGCGGGAATTCTCGAGAAGCTCACCGAGGAACTGGGCGAGCTTGCGGAGGCGCGCCGCGCCGCGCAGGACGACGCGCACGTGCGCGAGGAGCTCGGCGACGTCTTCTTTACGCTGGTCAACCTCTCGCGCGCGCTCGGCGTCGACGCCGAAACCGCGATGCGCGAGGCGAACGAAAAATTCTACAAGCGATTCTCGTTCATGGAAGAGCGCGCCGGCAAAGACGGGAAGCAGCTCTCGGACCTCTCGCTCGACGAACTCGAGGAACTATGGCAACTGGCGAAGACCTAGCCGGAGACGCACCGCACGCAATGCTGCGCGTGCGGATGAGCGCAGTCGACGCGCACTACGGCGGAAATCTCGTCGACGGCGCGCGCATGCTCGCGCTCTTTGGCGACGTCGCAACGGAGCTGTTGATCGCGACCGACGGCGACGAGGGGCTCTTCGCGTCGTACGACAGCGTGGAGTTTCTCGCGCCGGTCTTCGCCGGCGACTACATCGAGGCGCGCGGCCGCATCGTCAGGATGGGGCGCACCTCGCGCCGCATGGAGTTCGAGGCGCACAAAGTGATCGCCGCGCGTCCCGACGCCGGTGAGAGCGCCGCCGACGTGCTCGATCCGCCGCTCCTCGTCTGCCGGGCGAGCGGCACCTGCGTCACGCCGAAGGCCAAGCAGCGGCCGCCGGGCCGCCCGAATTAAGGGAGCGCTGCGCAATCGTTGGGGGAAAATCCTTACCAGCTAATCGCGATCTGGCCGTCGCCGGACGCCGCGCCGCCCTGCTGGTTCTTGGCAATCGAGGCACCCTTCTCGACGTACGACGAGCCGCCGCCGGCACCGCCGCCCGCGCCGCCATAGGAGCTGTAGTAGAAGCTGCCGCCTCCACCGCCGCCTCCGCCGTAGTAGCCGCCACCGCCGCCACCACCGGGCCAGCCGCAGGCGCCGCCTCCGCCGATGCCGCCGATGCCGAGCGTACCGGCCTGACCGTTCTCGTAGCAGCTGCCCGAGCCGGAGCCCGAGCCCGATCCGTAGGTTGCGCCCTGGCCGCCGTTGCCGCCGGCTTTCTGGGTGCCGCCGCGTCCTCCGAAGCCTCCCGTGCCGCTCCCACTGTAGTAGCAGCAACCGTTGGCTCCCGCGGCGCCGGACTTTCCGCCACCGTTGCCGCCGGCGCCATCCGCGCCGCTTCCGCTGCCGCTGCCGCTTCCGCTTCCACTGCCGCTGCCGGTTCCGGACGAACCGGCACCGGCGCCCCCGGCGGCGACTAACACGCGATTTGCCAGGGCGTTTCCACCCCTGCGGACGTCGGAGGCGCCTCCCCCGCCGCCGCTATCGCATGAGCCGCTGATACACCCGCCGGAGGCACCTCCGTTGTAACCTCCCGCCCCAGAACCCGCGTCGCCGCCTTGGCCGCCAACGTAGACTCCGAGCGTCTCTCCCGGCGTGACCGCGATGGTCGCCTTGACCAGACCGCCGTTGCCGCCGGCCGATCCGTAGGCGGTGCTCTCGCCGCTGGCCCCGTCGGCCGTAACGGTGACGCTCTTCACGCCGGAGGGCACCACGAAACTCTGTGCCGCGCCGGTATAGGTGAAGGTCTGCGTCTTCGTCTTCTTAGCCGAGCCGTTGGGGCCGGACGGATCGAACGATCCGTTGCCGAGCCCGTTGGAACACGCGTAAAGAGCCGCCGTACAAAAGACGGCGATCGTGCCAAGCCCAAACGTCCGCGTCATAGTGAAACTCCTTGCAAAAAGCGGCGGACAATGCAGTCAACACCTGCCCCTAAAGGCAGACGATGCGGGAGGCGTACTCGCTCTTAGTTATCGGCTGCTACGGAGAGCATCGTGAGCGAGATTGTCGTCATCTATTGAGTTCACCCAACGGCGACGTGCACGCGGGGAGCGGGAGGAGGCCGCGCAGCAGGAGCGGAGCTACACCAGGCGTTCGTGCGTTTTGCGCTTCCAGACGAACTCGTAGTAGCAGAACTGCAGCAGCAGCACGACGCAGTAGGAGGCCGGATAACCGAGCCAGATCCCATCGAGACCGATGCGGTGCATCAAAATGTAGGCGACGGGAACCTCGATGCCCCAGATCGCAATGATGCCGTTGATCGTTGGCCAGAGCACCGAACCGCTGCCGCGCATGAGACCGGAGAGCACGGCCGAGTTGCCGAAGACCAGATAACTCCAGAGCGTGATCATCAGCAGCTGGTGCGCTATCTGGAGCGTGGAGCGATCGGTGATGAACCACCCCAGGATCGCCCACGCGAAGAGATAGCAGACCCCGATGATCGCGCCGCCCACGACGTAGTTGAGCCCCACCGCGGAGCGGACGACGCTGCCGAGCTTGTCCTCGCGGCGCGCGCCGATGCACTGGGCGCCGAAGATCGACGCGGCGATGCCGATCGAAATCGCGGGGAACTGCACGTAACCGACGACTTGGTTCACGGCGCCGTACGCCGCCGTAGCACTCGATCCGAAGTGGTTCACGAACGAGATGACCGCCAGCTCGGCTAGCGAGACCATCATCACCTGGATACCCGTCGGCACGCCGATCCGCACGACCGCGCCGAGGATCTTCCAGTCGATGCGCATGTCGGAGAGCGTCTCGCGGTCGAACTTGAGCGGGTGGTTGCGCCGTGCCAGATCGAAGAGCAGCCACCCCAGTGCCGCGCTGTTGGCGATCAGGCCGGAGACTGCTGCGCTCACGACGCCGAGCTTCGGCAGACCGAACGTTCCGAGGATGAAGAGCGGCGTGATCGCAATGGCGAGCACGCTCGAAACCAACAGCGTGTAGAAAGGGGTCGTCGAGTCGCCGGTACCGCGCAAGATCGTCACGTAGACGAAATAGAAAAAGAAGACCGGCATCACGAGGAACAGCACGCGCGCATACGCGTCGGACTGCGCGATGATGTCGGGCGGCGTGGCCAGCCATTTCAGCATCAGCGGCGAGCCGAAAAAGCCCAACACGGCGACGATGATGCCGAGATAGAGCGCCGCGCCGAGCACCGTTCCGGCGATCTTCTTCACCTTGTGAAGGTCGCGCGCGCCGAAGGCCTGTCCAACGAGCACGCTGCTGCCGCTCGAAACGCCGAAAACGAAAGAAAAGAGCAAGAAGACGACGGGAAAGACCGCGGAGATCGCGGCGAGCGCCTGCGTGGAGATCAAACGCCCGACCCAAATGCTCGCCATCGTTTGCGACGCCGACTGCAAGACGTTGCTGAGCATCAACGGGAAGAGAAAGACGAGGAGGATCTGCCACATCGGCTTGCCCTCCTCGAAGATGTTGACCCCGCGATTTGTCGCGCGCGCTTGCGCCACCTTAGCGAACTCCTATTCTTGCGCGAGCACCTCGTAGATTTTTCTGCGCGTCTCGTCGAGCAGCTCGCGCACGCGCTCGAACGTCTCCGGTTTGGAAGAGTACCCCAGTTGCGAGAGAGCCTGCATCAACCGCGCCGCCGACTCGCGCATTTGCGAGCGCGCGCCGGGCTCTCCCTCTTCTTCCTCGTCGCTTTCAAATAAGCGGCCGATCTCGGCGGCGTGCTCTTCGAGCATCCGGCGCCCTTTCTCGGTCAGCTCGTAGGTGCGGCGTTCGCCCTCGTCGCGGCCAACGATGAAGCCGGCCTCTTCTAGCGCACGCAGGATCGGGTAGACGGAGCCGGCGCCCCCGGCCCAGCCCTTCTCCCGGATCGCGCGAATGAGGTCGTACCCGTGACGCGGCGATTCCGCCAAGAGTTTCAGCAGGGCGAACTTCAAAATGCCCCGCTTGAAGCGGCGCATGCCTCCCCGGCGGAAGCCGAAGGGGTGATGATGGTGTCCAAAATCAAACATAGCGCAATACTATCCGATATATCGCTATACTGTCAAGAGTATCGCCCTCTTCGCAGCGAACAAGGGACTCGTGCGGTTGGATAAGTTCATGAAGGTCTCGCGCCTGGCCAAGCGGCGCAGCGAGGCTCACGAGGCGCTCGAGCACGGGCGGATTACGCGTGAGGGGAAGGCGCTCAAGCCGGGCTATCAGGTGAAGGCGGGCGACGTGCTGGAGATCCACTATGCCACCAAGTTCGTGACCGTCCGGGTGCGCGAGGTGCCGCTGCGCGTCACCCCGGCCGTCGTACCCTCGGAACTCTACGAGATCCTCGACTCGCGCCGCGACGAGGCGGAGTGGCTGTGATCTCGGCCGACACGAAAGATGCGCTGGCGCGCGACGTTCCCGACGAGCGCCATTGCCGCGAGGCGCTCCTGGTCTCGCTCGCCCTCTACGGGCGTTCCGATAGCGTCTTCCTCACGCACCGCAACGCGGTGGCGAGGCTGTTCTGGTCGCTGCTCGACGAGGAGCGCAAGCGCTTCCCCATCGAGACGCGCGGGCCGACACGCCTGCGGCGGCTCCCCACCTTTGCGGTGGCACTCCCCGAGCGGCTGCGAGAGATGCCGCCCAAGCCCGCGCACAAATGCGATCGTTTAATGGAGGTGCGCGCCGCGTTTTTAGCGTGCGGCTCGCTGGCCGCCGGCGCTCGAGGTTATCACCTCGAGTTCATCGCGCGCGATGACGCGGTGGCGACGCGGCTTGCATGGATGCTCCGCAGCAACGGCCTCGCCGTGAAAGAGACTCGCCGAAAGGGACGCGCGGTGCTCTACCTCAAGGAGTTCGACGCGATCGCGGAACTGCTCACGCGAATCGGCGCGTTCTCCGCCGTCCTTCAGCTCGAAGACGTACGGGCTCTACGGGAGACGAAAAACCGCATCCATCGCCTCGTCAACACCGAAGCGGCGAACCTGCAGCGCAGCGCGCAGGCAGCCGCGTCGCAGCGCCGCGTCATCGAGTTCTTGCGCAGCGCGTATGGCCTGCCGCAGCTCTCGCCGCCGCTGCGCGAGTTGGCCGAGTTGCGGCTGCGCCATCCCGACGAGTCGCTCGCCGAGCTGGGCCGCCGCTGCAATCCGCCGATCGGGAAGCCGACCGTCAGCAGCCGGCTCGGCGCGCTGGCCCGCTTAGCCGGCCAGCTGCGCGGGCTGCAGGGGAGCCCCAAAGCGGCCCGGTAGTCGCGCTCATGCGCATCGGAATCAACGGCTTCGGCCGCATCGGACGCAACTTCACCAAGGCGATCGTCGAGACGCCATCCGGAGATCGAGATCGCCGCGGTCAACGATCTCACCAGCGCCGCAGAGTGCGCGCACCTCTTCAAGTACGACAGCAACTACGGCATCTATCGGGGAGACGTGAGCGCCAGCGATGCGACGATGTCGATCGACGGGCGCGCGATCGGGTCTTCGCCGAGCGCGATCCCGGCAAACTTCCCTGGCGCGACCTGGGCGTCGACGTCGTGATCGAGTCGACCGGGCTCTTCACCGATGCCGCCAAGGCGCGCGCCCACATCGACAGCGGCGGCGCAAAGAAAGTGCATCATCTCCGCACCGGCCAAGGGCGAAGACATCACGATCGTGCTCGGCGTCAACGACGGGAACTACGATCCGGAGAAGCACAACATCGATCTCCAACGCCTCGTGCACGACCAACTGCCTGGCGACGGCCGTGAAACCGGTGGTCGACGAGCTGGGCTGGGTCAAAGGCTTCATGACCACGATCCACTCTTACACCAACGATCAGAACGTGCTCGACGGACCGCACAAGGATCTGCGCCGCGCGCGCAACGCCGCGACGAACATCATTCCGACCTCGACCGGCGCCGCCAAAGCGCTCTATCTGACGATTCCCGAAGTCGAAGGCACGTTCGACGGCTTCTGCGCTGCGCGTGCCGACGCCGACGGTCTCGATGATCTACCTCGTCGCGCAGACGAAGCGACCGACGACCAAAGGACGAACTCAACGCGCTGCTGCGCGCGCGCCGCCGAGGGCGAGATGCGCAAGTACGTCTCCTACACCGAGGAAGAGCTCGTCTCGAGCGACTTCAAGAAGAATCCGTACAGCTCGATCGTCGACGGCAAGCTGACCAGCGCCAACGGCGACCTCGTTCAGATCGCCGCGTGGTACGACAACGAATGGGGCTACTCGTGCCGTCTCGCCGAGCTGACGGCGATGGTCGGTCGCGAAGATTCCCGCCAAGACGGATGTAGCTTGCCGTTCCGCGCCGGTTGACCGACCTCGACGTTCGCGGGCAAGCGCGTCCTGGTGCGCGAGGACCTCAACGTTCCCCTCGACGAACACGGCGCGGATCGCCGACGACGCGCGCATCGACGCGGCGCTGCCGACGCTGCGCTGGCTGCACGAGCACGGCGCGAGAACGATCGTCCTCTCGCACCTCGGGCGCCCCGACGGCAAGCCCGATCCGAGGCTCTCGCTGCGTCCGGTCGCGCAGCGCTCTCCGAGCTCTTGGGACTGCCCGTCGCCTTCGCCGGCGACAGCGTCGGTGAGAGCGCGCAGCAGGCCGTCGGCCATGTGCACGACGGCGGGATTCTGCTGCTCGAGAACGTGCGCTTCCATCCCGAGGAGGAGCGCAACGATCCGCCGTTCGCACGCCGGCTGGCGCAGCTCGGCGACCTCTACGTGAACGATGCGTTCGCGACCGCCCACCGCGCCCACGCCTCGACCGAGGGCGTGGCGCATCTGTTGCCGCACGCCGCGGGCTTCCTGATGGAAGCGGAGCTGCGCTCGCTCTCGCGGCTCGCCGACGATCCCGTCAAACCGTTCGTCTGTGCGATCGGCGGCGCGAAAATCAAGGACAAGATCGCGATGCTCGAGCGGTTGAGCGAGCTGGTCGACGCCTTCTGCATCGGCGGCGGCATGGCCAACACGCTGCTGGCGGCACGCGGCGTCAACGTCGGCCGCTCGTTGCGCGACGACGACCTCGATCCGGCGAAGCACATCCTCGAGCTGACGCAGCAGCGCGGCGTCGCGCTGCACCTACCCACCGACGCCGTCGTCGCACCCTCGTTCGACGCGGAGGATCGCGCGCACGTCGTTGCGATCGACGCCGTCGGCGACGAGATGATTCTCGACATCGGCCCGGCAGACGGCCGCGCAGTACGCCGCCGTCATCGAAAGGCGCGAAGACGATCGTCTTCAACGGGCCGATGGGCGTCTACGAGAAGCCGGCCTACCGGCAGGGCACGCAGGTCGTCGGCGAAGCGATCGCGGCGGCGACGGCGGCCGGCGCGACCAGCGTCGTCGGCGGCGGCGACGCCGCTGCGGCGGCGCACATGCTCGGCTTCGCGTCGAAGGTGACGTACGTCTCGACCGGCGGCGGCGCAACGCTGGAGTATCTCGAAGGAAAGCAGCTGCCCGGAGTCGGCGGCGCTTGAGCGCTAGCAGGCCTCGTCGCGCGCGCATCGTTGCGGGAAACTGGAAGATGCACAAGACGGCGGCCGGGACGGCCGCGTTCTTCGACGACTTTCTTGCGCGGGTTGCGGAACTGCGGACGACGTCGAGATCGTGGTCGCGCCGCCGTTTACCTCGCTGCCTGCGGCGAGACGCTGCTGCGCGGCTCGCGCGTTCGCCTCGGCGCGCAGACGATGCACTGGGAGCTGCAGGGCGCCTTCACCGGCGAGGTGAGCGCGCCGATGCTGCTGGAGCTCGGCGTCGCGTACGTGATTCTCGGACATTCGGAACGGCGCGCGTACTGCGACGAAACCGATCGCACCGTCAACTTGAAAGTGAAGACCGCGCTGGCGCAGGGCCTCACGCCGATCGTCGCGGTCGGCGAGACGCCCGAAGAGCGCGACGCCGGCCGCACCGACGAACGCGTGACGTCGCAGACGCTGGGCGCACTGCGCGGCGTACCGGAAGAGGACTTGGGCCGAATCGCGTCGTCGCCTACGAACCGATCTGGGCGATCGGCACCGGCAAGAACTGCGATCCAGCCGAAGCCAACCGCGTTATGGCGACGATTCGCGACTGCGATCGCCGGGCTACGTTCACGCCGATCCTGTACGGCGGCAGCATGAAGCCGGATAACGTCGCCGCCTACATCGTGCAGCCGGAGATCGACGGCGGGCTCGTCGGCGGCGCCTCGCTCGATCCGCGGAGCTTCGCCGAGCTCATCGCGCACGCGGCGCCGCGCGAGCCGCAGGCTTGACCGCGCCGCGCTATCGGCCGGTCGTGCTCGCGTGCTCGACGGCTGGGGCTGCCGCGACGAGACGCACGGCAACGCGATCGCGGCCGCAACGCTGCCGCACTGGCGCGCGCTGCTGCAGCGCTATCCGCACGCGCTGCTGGCGGCGTCGGGCGAGGCGGTGGGACTGCCGCAAAGGCGTCATGGGCAACAGCGAGGTCGGCCACATCAATCTCGGCAGCGGCCGCGTCGTTCCGCAAGGCGTGACGCTGATCGACGAAGAGATCGCGTCGGGGGAGTTCGCGCGCAACGCGACGCTGCGCGGCGCCATCGCCCACGCACGCCGCAACGGCACGCTGCACTTCATGGGGCTGCTCTCCGACGGACTCGTCCACAGCTCGATCGCCCACCTCTTCGCCCTCATCGACGCCGCGGTCGCCGCGGACGTGCCGATTGCGGTGCACTGCTTTCTCGACGGCCGCGACACGCCGCCGCGCTCGGCGGTTACCTACGTCGAAGCGTTGGAGCGCAAGCTGCGCGAGGCCGGCCGCGCCGGCGCGATCGCCAGCGTAACCGGGCGCTACTACGCGATGGACCGCGACCAGCGCTGGGAGCGCACGCAGCTCGCCTACGACCTGCTCGCCAACGGCGACGCCGAACTGCACGCCGACGACGCGCTCGCGGCCGTGCGCGCCGCGTACGAGCGCGGCGAAGACGACGAGTTCGTGCGGCCCACGATCGTCGGCCCGGCCGCGGCCGATCGCCGACGGCGACGCGTTCGTCTTCTTCAACTTTCGTCCCGATCGCGCGCGGCAACTGACGACGGCGTTCGATGCGGGCACCACGGCGTACTATCACGACCCGTTCGACGCGTTCGCGCCCAGGCGTTACGCCGATCCGTTCTTCGCCACGATGACGAAGTACGACGAGAACTACACCAATCCGGTGCTCTTCGGACCTCGTCCGCAGCACGACACCTTCGGCGACGCGCTCGCCGCCGCGGGGCTGCGCCAGCTGCGGCTCGCCGAGACCGAAAAGTACGCGCACGTCACGTACTTCTTCAACGGCGGCCGCGAAGAGCGATTCCCGGGCGAAGATCGCGAGCTGATTCCTTCGGATCGCAGCGTGCCGACCTACGACCGGGAGCCGGCGATGCGCGCGCGAGAGATCACCGACGCCGCGGTGGGGGCGATCGCGAGTGGCCGCTACGACGCGATCGTGATGAACTACGCCAACGCCGACATGGTCGGGCATACCGGGTAAATGGGATGCGACGATCTCCGCGGTGGAGATGCTCGACGAGTGTCTCGGACGCCTCTCCGATGCCGTGCTGCGCGCGAGCGGATCTGCTGGCAATCACCGCCGATCACGGCAACGCCGAGGAGGAGATCGACGCGCGCGGCGAGCCGGTCACCGCGCACACGACCAATCCGGTTCCATTCGTGCTGGTCGCCAACGATCTGCACGGAGAGCTGGCGACCGAGCGGCAAATTCGGCGACGTGGCGCCGACGCTGCTGACGCTGATGGGCCTGAAGGTACCTGCATCCATGACCGGCGTTAACTTATTCGGGAAGCTCTGAGCTTCCCGATAAAACTCATTTAAATCACAGGCTCCCTTACGGAGCAATTCAGGAACGTGTGAGATCATGCGATGGTCAACCTCAAGGCTAGGAGAAACCCACGCATGCAAGCGCACCACCGAGAGATTCACGACGTGCTGACGATCGCCCAAGGCCTGGTCTACTTCACCTTCATCGGCATCGCCACCGTCGCCATCGCTCTTGCGGCCCACCTTCACTAGATACGCAAGTCTTCACGAAACCCTATAACAACCACTCGGATCCACCGCAACGCAACGGTCGCCTATCGTAATGGAACGGATTCGATGATCCCAAAACGCAATCACCCGAACCACAACCGGTCGAAGCTTCGCGATCATATCGCGAGCCCGCTGTGAAACCGCTACGGCATCGCGCACCCACCGGGGATGGTCGTGCGGCAGCAGAGCAGTCTCGAGCTCCGCCTCGGCGACTGCCGGAACGATCGCCTCCGAACGGTTCGCCGCGGCTCCAGCCGAGAGAGCCGACTGGCCCTCGTCGAGTTCAATACGGCGCAGCAACGGAATCGCGTCTGAGCTTGGCGATCGCGCTGAGATGCAGCTGCGAGGCACGCTGAGGCGAGATCGCCAGCCGCTTGCCCGACGCTGCGCAGCGACGTGCCGTTGAAGTAGTGCATGAGTACGACCTGACGCTGCCGCATGCGGCAAGCGCTCGATCAGCGCAGCAAGCCTCGCGCTCTCGCAGCGGCTCTGGACGATTCGTGCGGGATCGCCGCTCCAGTCGTGCACGACGGACTCCCCCGGCGGCAGCGGCGCGTCGAGCGAGAGCGGTTGACCGCGATGCGCGGCGGCAGACCGCGCGTCCGATAGCCCGGGCAGCGCCGCTCCATCTCCTGCGGCGTCGGCACCGCGCCGAGCGAGGCCGCCAAAAGTGTAGCGCTGATTCTCGCCGTCGCGCACGATGCGCCGAGCGCGCTCGGAGACCGGGTCCATGCGGCGGATTCCGTTGAGCATCGCGCCGGCAATCAGCCGGCGCGCGTAATCCTCCAGATGCGGCCCCCGAGCAGGATCGAAGGAATCCACGGCGCGAATCAGTCCGAGAGATCCGTCGCCGACGAGGTCGTCGATGTCGAACGTCGGTACGAGCCGTTTGAGACGGCGCGCGAGCTTTTTGACCAACGGCAGCAACGCGCGCACGTTGCCGTCGCGCTCGGCCTCACTCATCGCGAACCCTCAAAGCCGGCGGCGATCAGCGCGGCGAAGCCTTCCGCCGTCGCGATGCGCGACCTCCTGCGCCAAGAGGTCGAGTTCGTAGTCGCCCAGCATGCCGCTGCCGGCGCCGGCGATCAGCGGGCGGAGCACCGGCGCGAGCAGCACCGTTTCGAGCATCTCACCCGCGGCGCGGGCGGCGGCGCTATCCACGCTGCAGATTGTTGGCGATGCGCAGCATCTCGTCGGCCGCCTGCACGCCCTTCGCGTTTGCTTCGTAGGCGCGCTGCGCGGTAAGAATCTGCATCATCGCGTCGACGATGGTGACGTTGGACTCCTCCAGCATGCCGAAGTGCAGCTTCGGACCGCCGCGCGTTCCGGGAGCGACATCCGCGGCCTTACCCGACTCGCGCGTCGCCTCGAAGAGCGAGCCGGAGAGAGCGCGCAGGCGCTCGGGCGCGGCAAACTCCGCGAGGCGATGCGGCCGATCGCGCGTGCCGCCGACGCAAACGTGGCGCGCACGCTGCCGTCGTCGCCGACGGTCGCGCTCAGCGCGTCGCTTGGAATACGCACGTTTGCCAGACGGTAATCCTGCGAGTCGCGCAGCTTGCCGTCGGCGGCACGCGAAAACTGCCCGTCGCGCGTGTAGAAGCGGCGCCCGTGCGAATCGTCTTGCAAGTAAAGAAGCCCGGGCCTTCGATCGCGAGATCGAACGGACCGCCGCTGCGCGCGAGCTTTCCCTGCGCGAAGATGACGCTGCGCGCCGAGCGCGACCGTACCCAATCCTGGGCCGCCGGGCGCGATCAGCTCGGCGAAGCGTCTGCGCCGAACCCTTGAAACCGACGACGCCGGCGTTGGCCAGGTTGTCGGCGATCGTTTCGAGGTTTCGCTGTTGGGCGGCCATGCCGCTGGCGGCGGCAAAGAGCGCGCGATCCATACGTCACTTCACTCGCGCCGCGTCGGCGGATTTTTGACGCATCGCGTCGATCGCCGCGACGGCCTTCTCCGCGCTTTCGAAGGAACGCTCCGCGGCCAGCACGTCGATCATCTCGGAGATCGCATCGACGTTGTTGTGACCCGGTACGGTGCCGTTTTGGGCGCAGGCTCGCGCACGAATCGTGACGCCGATTGCACGTCAAGAAGCCGCGCGCCGTACCGGCCGAAAGCCGTCGGTCGAAACGTTCGCGAGATTCTCGTGTGGCGATCTCAAGCCGGCTGCGCGCCGCGACCATCGCGCTCGCAGCCCAGGAAATCCCATCCATGCCGCTATTCTAGCGCAGCGGCTTGGCCGAAACGTTTCCACGGTTTACGTTCTTCGTCCTTCGACGCAGCCGGTACCGATAGGCGGAGGCTACAGCCTTGCTAAGACGGCTGCGTGAATGCTTCGGTTCCTAGCGAGGCAACGCCGCTGGTGCGAGGTCGGCCGTTCGCAGGCCGTCGGCGTACGCGCGTTCGACGGCGCGCTCGATGCGCGCGGCGCCGGCCTCGTCGTCGAGGCTGTGGCGCAGCAGCATCGCTGCGGAGAGGATCGCGGCGGTCGGATTTGCGATGCCCTTGCCGGCGATGTCGGGCGCGGTTCCGCCGATCGGTTCGTAGAGGCCGAACCGCCGCGCCGGAAGCGGGCCACGGGTGCCGAGGCTGGCGCTCGGAAGCGTTCCGATCGAGCCGGTGAGGATCGCGGCTTCGTCGGAGAGGATGTCGCCGAACATGTTCTCGGTCACGATCACGTCGAACTCACCCGGACGGCGCACGAGCTGCATCGCCGCGTTGTCGACGAGCAGATGGTCGAGCGTGCACGTCGGGATACTCGCCGCTCACGCGCTCGACGACGCGGCGCCAGAGCCGCGACGTCTCGAGGATGTTCTGCTTGTCGACCGAGGTGAGGTGCTTGCGGCGCGCGCGGGCGGCTTCGAAGGCCATGCGCGCGATGCGCTCGACCTCGGGCGCGCGATAGATCATCGTGTCGACGGCCTCTTCGACGCCGTCGGTTACGCGCTGCTCCTTCGGTTGGCCAAAGTAGATGCCGCCGGTCAGCTCGCGCACGACGATCAGATCGAGGCCGCGCACGAGCTCCGCGCGCAGCGACGACGCATCTTCGAGGCCCGGAAAGACGCGCACGGGTCGCAGATTCGCGTACAGCTCGTAGTCGCGGCGCAGCAAGAAGAGCGCGTATTCGGGACGCTCGGCCAGCGGCTTGGCCGTCGTACTGCGGCAGGCCGACGCTGCCGAAAAGAATGGCGTCGCTGCGCTCGCAAAGCGCGCGCGCCTCCGGCGGAAGCGCGGGCAGTCCGAGCTGCCAGCGCCGCGCCGCCGACCGGTGACGCTCTGCGACTCGACGTCGGGGCGGACGCGCGCGAGCACGCGCGCGGCCGCGTCGATGACCTCGGGGCCGATGCCGTCGCCGGGCAGCAGCGCGACGCGCGCCACGACGGGTTTAGCGGCCTGCTAGTAAACGGTTATGCGTTTGGTGTCGTCGTGTTTGGGCGGCGGCTGGGGCGGCGCGGCTCTCTTCGACGACGGCAGCCGGCGCCGCTGCGCCGTTGGCGGCGGAGATTCGGCACGCTCGAGCAGCGCCAGGTGCGTCATCAGCAGGCTGCGCAGCTCGCTGCGCGCCTTCTCGGTGGCCTCGACCGCGCGCTGCTGCTCGCGCCGCACGTCGGCAGATCGCGTCGTTGTAACCGGCGATCTCGCGTTCGCTGGCCAGGCGCGCCTGCTCGCTGATGAGGTCGGCCTCTTTGTGCGCCGACGCTTTGACTTCGTCGGCCGTTCGCTGCGCCAGCACCAGCGTGTTTTGCAGCGACTCTTCGATCGCTTTGAAATGACTGATGCGCTCTTTGAGGTCGGCGATCTCGGCCTCCAGAGCCGCGCGCTGCTGCGCTTCGTCTTCGAGCGTTTCGATGATCTCGTCGAGAAAGTGATCGACGTCCGTGCGGTCGTAGCCCTGAAGCGCCTTCTTGAAGCTCTTGTGCTGGATGTCGACGGGTGTTATTTTCTGCATCGCCTCGTCCTATGTTCTCGGGGTCATGAAATCGAAGGTGCCGTCGGCGATCATCGAGTCGCGCAGCCCGGTCGCGTTGACCACGATGCCCGCGGGGACGACCAGGTAGATCGACTCGGCGAGTTTTTGAATCTTGCCGTCGATCGTGTAGGCGACGCCCGAGGTGAAATCGACGACGCGCTGCAGCAGCGTGCGATCGGCGTTCTGCAGGTTGACGATGACGACTTGGCGGTTGCGCAGCGAGTCGGCGATCTCGACGACGTCTTGATAACTGCGCGGAGAGTAGACGCTCACCTGCGTTTCGACCGCGGCGGCCCGCGTTGGTCAACGGAACGACGCGTCCCGATTGGGTCTCCGTCTTCGTAAAGCTCTTCCTCGTCGTCGCGGATCGAGAAGAACGAGCCAATCTTGCTGAACACGCTCACGGGTGCCTCCCATCTGTGCGCGGACCGAAAAGCGCCTCGCCGACGCGTACCATCGTCGAGCCAGCTCGCAGCGCTTCTCGCCAATCTCCCGACATGCCGATGGAAAGCGTACTTCCACCTATGCGCTCCAAGGTCTTGGCAGCTAGCTCGAAAGCGCGTGAGATTGCGTCGCGGTCGCCATCCACCGGCCCGATCGCCATCACGCCCTCGAGGCGCAAGCCCGCCTGCCCACGGAGCAGTTTCGGCGAGCCGTCGGCGCCTCGTCCGGCGCACAGCCGAAGCGTTCGGCCGGAGAGACGTTGAGCTGAAGCAGCACGGGCAGGCTCTTTCCCAGCTCGACTGCGGCCTTCGCGAGCGCGATGCCCGCCTCGCGCGCGGTCGACGCTCTGCACGACGTCGAACGCGGCGGCGACGCGCCTTGGCTTTGTTGGTCTGCACGTGGCCGATGAAGTGCTTGCGCACCGGCGGCAGCCGCGGCAGCTTCTCGCGCGCCTCCTGGAGGTAGCTCTCGCCGATGTCGGTCAGGCCCGCGGCGACGGCCTCGGCGATCGCGGCGACGGGCTGGCGCTTCGACACTCCCACGAGCGTGACGCTCCCGGTATCGCGCCCGATGGCGGCTAGCTCTTCGTCGATCGCGCGAGCGCAGCGCTCGCAGACGCGCCGCGATCCCGCCGCTCATCCACGGGCCGGACGCGGCGGTGGGCTCGCGCGCCTCGGTGCGCGGCCGCCGGCCGCGTCGCGCAGTAGACGATGCCGATGATGCCGCCGACGATCATCGGCATGGCGTAGAGCTGCCCGCCCGTGAGCCCCATCCAGCTGAAATCGGTCTGGCGCCACATCTCCGCGATCGTGCGCGTGATCCCGTAGCACGTGAACCAGGTCCACGCCACGACGCCGTCCTTGGGACGAGAGCGATAGAGGAACAAGAGAATCGGCAGCGTCAAGATGTCGAGGATCGCCTCGTAGAGCTGCGAGGGATGGCGGTAGGCCGGGTGCCCCGGCGAGCCGAGGGAAAACCAGGCACCACGGATGGTCGGGTCGGCAGATGTCGCCCCACAGCTCGTCGTTGATGAAGTTGACAATGCGGACGAGCGTGATGCCGATCGGCAGCATCATCACGACCTCGTCGCCGACCACGGTGTACTTGAGGCCGGGATGCTTGCGCACGAAGAGCCAGATCGCGATGAGCACGCCGATCAAGCCGCCGTGGAAGGCCATGCCGCCGTTCCAGACCGCGATGAAGTTGATCGGGTTGGAGAAGTAGAACGAGGCGTCGTGCTTGCTGATGATGTCGTTGATCACGAAGAAGGTGCGGCCGCCGATGAGCACTCCGACCAGCGCGTAGAAGAGAAAATCCTGAATCTGCTCTCGGGTCGAGACCGAGGCGTCGCCGTCCCGCCGGGCGGCTCATCCAAAAATAGACGCAGACGAAGCCGACCAAGATAGGCGATGCCGTACCAGTGGACGGAAGCGGCCGAGGTGGATCGCGACCGGGTCGATGTTTGGATAGGTGAACCAGTGCTGCATTTCGTAACAATCTTCACGGATGACCGCGACGACACATATCACCGTCGGCATCGCCTTCCTTGCGGGCCTCGTTTCCTTCGTTTCCCCGTGCGTCCTCCCGCTCGTACCGGCCTACCTCTCGCTGCTTACCGGCGAGAGCCTGGAGAATCTCACGACGGCGACCCGACACGCACGCGCGCGCAACTGCTGGCGCACGCGGCTGGCGTTCGTGACCGGGTTCAGCGCGATCTTCGTCGCGCTGGGCTTGAGCGCCAGCGCGATCGGCGGCGTGCTCGACGACAAATCGCGCCCTCATCGCGCAGATCGGCGGCGTGCTCGTCGTGATCTTGGGCCTGCACATGATGGGAATGCTCCGAATCCCCTGCGCTGATGATGGACAAGCGCGTGCACCTCACGGGAGCCCGGCGCAGCCTCTGGACCTCGGGCCTCGTCGGCATGGCGTTTGCGGCCGGGTGGTCGCCCTGCATCGGCCCGATCCTGGCAGGCATTCTGGCGATTGCGTCGCAACAGCGCAGCGTTGCGGCCGCGGTGCTGCTCTCTTCCTACTCGCTCGGCTTGGCGTTGCCGTTTCTGGCGACGGCGGCCGCGATGGGAGTGGTGCTGCCGCTGCTAGCCGCATCAAGCGGGCGCTGCGGGCGATCGAGTTCGCTTCGGGCGCGTTTCTGATCGCCGTCGGATTGGTGCTCGTCAACAACGCTTTCCTCAACGTCGCAGGATGGTTCTATCAGTTTGTACCGCAACCAAAACTTTAAGCTAACGCAGGCGCTCGATCATCGCCGTCGCGGCGATTTTGGTGCTCTGGGCCGATCAGTACACCAAACACCTGATCGTCACGTGGTTCCTTCCCGGCGAGAGCCGGTTCGTGATCCCCAACTTCCTCAAGTGGACCTACGAGCGCAACGTGCACGGCGCGTTCGGCCTCTTCGGCAGCAGCGCGGTCATGCTCATCGGCATGGCGATCGTGGTGCTCGTGCTCTTCTGGTTCAGCTTCCGCGATGCCGCCGCCCGCTCGCAGACCGTGCGCATCGCGTTCGGCATGATCGTCGGCGGTGCGATCGGCAACGTCGTCGATCGCGTGCACTACGGCTACGTGATCGACTTCATCGACTTTTACCGTATCTGGCCGAACATCTTCAACGTCGCCGACTCGTGCATCACCACCGGCGTCATTCTGCTTCTCCTCTCGAGCCTTGTTACACGTCGTCACCGCTGAACAAGCGGGAAACCGCACCGACGTCCTCGTCGCATGGCTCTCGGGCGCGTCGCGAACGCTCGTCGCCCACAGCGCGCGTCAAGGCAACGTCATCGTCAACGGACGTCCCGCCAAGCCCAGCCGGCCTCTCGAATCCGGCGACGTGGTCGAGTACGAGATCGCGGTCCCGTTCTCGCCGGCGGCCGTCGCCGAAGACCTGCCGCTCGACGTCGTCTACGAAGATGACGACGTTATCGTCGTCAACAAAGCCGCGGGCATGATCACCCACCCGGCGCGCAGCGCGACCAGCGGAACGCTGGTCAACGCGCTGCTGGCGCACGTGCCGTTCCGGCTTCCGGGCGATCTGGTGCGCCCGGGGCTCGTGCATCGCCTCGACCGCGATACGTCGGGGCTGCTCGTCGTCGCCAAGCGCGAGGAGAGCCTGCACGCGCTCGGCCTCGCGATGAAAGCGCGGCGCATCGAGCGCGAGTACCTCGGCTTGGTGCGCGGCATTCCGGAGCATCCGTTGGGCACGATCGAGGGCCCAATCGGGCGCGACCCGCGCAATCGCTTGAAGTTTGCGATCGTCAGCGAAGGCAAGCCGGCGGTCACGCACTACGAGCTGCGAGAAGCTTTCACGAATCACGCCGAGCTGGTCTTCCGGCTCGAGACCGGACGCACGCATCAAATACGCGTGCATCTCGCGGCGATCGGCCACTCGATCCTCAACGATCCGCTCTACGGCAAGAGCGAGCAGCGCTTCGAGATGCCCGGTCAAGCGCTGCACGCGTGGCGCCTCTCCTTCAACCACCCGCGTACCGGCGAGCCGCTCTCGTTCCAGGCCGCGCCGCCGCCGGAGTACGTGCAGGCGCGAGCGCTCGTTTCGGCTCAGCCGACCGTATAGAGCCACCAAGGCGGCGCGCCGCGACGCGCCGCTCGATCGTAGTAGACGACGATCGTGAGATCGTCGAACGGTACGCAGCTCGAACCAGTGCCGCTTGAGATAGTTATCGCCGCGGTCGCCTTTGGTCGTGCGCCAACTGCGAATCACCTCGCGGATCTCGAGCGTGCGCCCGTCCCAGGAGAACGCGCGCGGCAGCGGCGGTTCTGCGCCGCTTGCGGGCGTCACCAATTCCTCGCTCGCCGGCACGATCGGCCGGCTGACGAACTGCGTCATCCGTTCACCTAGAAGTGTTCGGCGATGTAATCGATCCAGTAATGAAAGACGTCGGCGATTCGTACCGGATCGGTCGGAAAGTGGCCGTTGATCGGCCAGACGCGCAGCGTGGCGTCTTTGTGGTTGTCGCGCAGCGCGCGCCAGTACATCGAAGAGGTGGCGAACGGATCGCGATTGTCGCCGACGTCGGAGAGGACGAGCACCGGCGTGGTGACGCCGGCCGCGTAGGAAATCGCCGACGCGCGGCGCCATTCCGCCGCGCCGCCGCCGACGAACGGCGATCCGTGAAAGAGATCGGCGTCCGCAACGCTGTCGTCGGCGGTGCCGTAGTCGGTGATCCAATCGTTGACCGACGCCCCAGAGACGGCGACGCGCCAAAAATGATACTTCGAGATCAGCCAGGCGGTCATGATGCCGCCGTACGACCAGCCGCAGACCGCGATGCGAGCCGGATCGACGCTGCCGCGCGCGCGAACGGCGTCGACCGCGCTCACGATATCCTTTCCGGGGCCGTCCTCGGGATCGTAGAGGATGGCGCGCTGGTATCTCCGTCCGAGGTTCGGCGAGCCGCGGTAGTTTGGCCGCAATACGAGCCACCCGCGCGCCGCCATGACTTGCGCCCAGAAATCGAACTCGAGCATCGAGGGATCGTCGGGACCGCCGTGGATGAAGACGACCAGCGGATACTTCTTGGAAGCCGAAAATCCGGGCGGCAGATAGAGCACGCCGTCGCCTTCGACTCCGGTCGAGGTGGGAAAGGTCACGCGTTGGGCGTTCGCCCACGGCAAGCTTGCTGACGCGTCGTTGAAGCCGCTCACCTTCGCGGTGGTGCCGTCGTTGGAACGTTTGTACAGCTCGATCGGATCCTTCGTCAACGTCGCGAGAAAGACCAGCGTGCCATCGCTGCCGAGCGCGCTTCCCAGCGAGGGCGCATCGGCGCCGCCGGTCGTCGAAAGCGGCGTACCCGGAACGGCGCCGCCGGTGTCGAGGCGTTGCACCTCACCTCCCAGCGAGATCCGGTAGAGCCCGTTTGTCGTGCCATCGGGCGCGGTCGCGACGAGACTCTGGGAATCGTGCGACCAGACGTAATCGCCGACGGGCCGATCGAGCGCGACCGAAATCGCGCTGCCCGCTCTTCCCGAAGGCGTGGTGACGAAGAGATGCGTGAGGTTGACCTGCGGATCGCCGTCGGAATACAGATAGGCGACGTGCGCGCCATCCGGCGAGAAGCGCGCCGTTCCCTCCCACATCGCCCGTCCGGTCAGCGGGCGCACGGTCTTACCGGCGATGTCAACGACCGCCACGCGCGAGTAGTTCTGATCGTTGAGGATCGCGTTGGGCGAGAGCGTAAATGCGATGCTCGTCCCATCGGGCGACCACGAGATGGAATCGCCACCGGCGACGCTCTGCGTACCGAACGTCAACTGCGTGGCCGCGCCGCCTTCGAGCGGTTGGACGAAGAGGTGCAGCGGTTGCGGCGACCGGCGCGCGACGATCGGTTCGGTGGTAAAGACGAAGCTGTCGCGGAAACGATCGGCGCCGGCAGTCGCGGGCTTCGCGTCGGCTGCGGTGTAGGCGACGGCGCGCCCGTCGCGACGCCACGCGAACGCGTCAACATCCGCGCCGGAGTGCGTGACGGCGGCGATCTCGCCGCCCTGCGCCGGCATCATGAAGACCTGATCGTGCGCGTCCTCTCCCTTACCGTCGGTGGCGATGAACGCGAGTTGGGTGCCGTCGGGCGAGTACGCGGGATCGGAGAGATCGCCGCGATCGTGGAGGAGCGTCTTCGTTGCGCCGCCGGTCAGGTCGACGGCGACGAGGTCACTGGTCGTCTTATCGTCCTCCCAGACCACGGTTTTCACGATAACCACCGCCCACTTGCCCTCGGGCGAGATCGCTGGCGAAGAGAGCCCGACAAGACGCCCGACGTCGTTCTCGGAGACCGGCGTGGCGTAGGCAGGAGACGCGAGCGCGCACGTGCCGGCGCAGAGAAGGGCGGCGGCACGAGCCGCAAGGCTCCGCAGCTCGAAAGTCATCGCTCAACAGGTACGCGCCGAGCTGCAGGTTTCCCGCGTCAGCGCGAACTGCTGCTCTGTTTGTTGACCGTCGCGTACGCGATCCGCGCCGCCTCGGCTTCCGATTTTCCGGACGCCTCCTCCAACTCGATAATGTGTTCCGCCTGGCGCTTCTCTTTGGCGGTGTAGCGATGTTTCTCGGGGTTTTGCTTGTTGACCGTCGCGTATCCGATGGCTTGCGCCTCTTCCGGTGAGACGCCGCGTGCCTCTTCGCTCTCGGCGATGTGCTCAACTTGCCGGTGCTCTTTGGCGGTATATCGATGCTTTGCAGGCATGCATGGAGGTTACCCATCGCCGCGCCAAAAGTAAAACGCAGACCGATGACATTTACATTGCAGACGAAGGACGGCGAAGCTAGGCGCGGGCGGCTGAAGCTGACGCACGGTTTCGTGGAGACGCCGTGCTTCATGCCGGTGGGAACGGCCGCGACGGTCAAAGGACTCACGCCAGGAGAACTCGAGGCCACCGGCGCGCAGATCGTACTGGCCAACGCGTACCATCTCTGGCTGCGCCCGGGGCTTGAAATTATCGAGGCCGCGCGCGGCCTGCACCGCTTCATGGCATGGGAGCGCCCGATCCTCACCGACTCGGGCGGCTTCCAAGTCTTCAGCCTCGAGACGCGGCGCGAGCTGGACGACGACGGCGTGACATTTCGCTCGCACATCGACGGGAGCACCCATCGCTTTACGCCAGAGAACGTTGTCGCATTCCAAGAAGCGATCGGCAGCGACATCGCGATGGTGCTCGACGTCTGCGTGAAGCTACCGTCATCCGCGCAAGCCCTTCAAGAGTCGGTGCGCCGAACGACGGAATGGGCGCGGCGGTCCGCCGCCGCGCGCACCACGCCCGATACCGAAGTCTTCGCGATCGTGCAAGGCGGCCTCGATCGCAGCCTCCGCGAACGCAGCGCGAGCGAGCTGGTCGCACTCGATCTCCCCGGCTATGCGATCGGCGGCCTCTCGGTTGGAGAAACGCGCAACGAGATGTACGACGCGGCGCGTTTCACCGCCGCGCTGCTCCCCGAAGACAAACCGCGTTACCTGATGGGCGTTGGCACGGTGCCCGACCTCATCGAAGCGGTCAACGCCGGCGTCGATCTCTTCGACTGCGTCTATCCCACACGTTGCGGGCGCAACGGCCGCGCGATGACGCACGATGGCGAGTTCAACCTCTTCAACGCCGCCTTCACCCGCGACACCCAACCGCTCGACGCGCGCTGCGACTGCGAAACCTGCACCAAGTACACCCGCTCGTACCTCGCGCACCTCTTCCGAGCCAAGGAGATGCTTGGCCCTCGCCTACTCTCCTACCACAACGTCTATCTGCTTAACGCGTTGATGCGCGAGGCGCGCACCGCGATCGAAGCCGGCGGCTGGGCGACGTTTCGCAATCGCCATCGGGCCGCCCCCGCGTGATCCCAAACGTTCGCGGCTAAGCGTCAACGCCGGCTAGCGCGAAGCCGGCCTCGCGAACGGGGCGCCCCTACGCATTAACGGTCATTTCGAGGATCGCCAAGGCAAAGTCATCGACGTTGGTTTCAAGAGCAAAGTGGCCGGTGTCCAAGAATCGGACGTCCGCGTTTGGCACGTCGCGCTTGAACGCCTTGGCGCCCGGCGGAATGAAGAATGGGTCGTTCTTTCCCCAAACGGCCAGCCGCGGAGGCCGGTGCGTCCGGAGGTATTGCTGATACAAGGGATAGCGTTTGCTCGGGTTCTTTCTTTTTAGTAAATTTGATTTTTGGTTTTGAACCTTGAATATGTTGTCACCGTAGACCAGTTGTGTAAGAAAAGTCTGAGAGTCTATTGCCCGACGAAAATCTGCGCACACGCTCGGCAGCGGGCCGAAGTTTGAAAAGCCCACCTTTGGCCAGGATCGTAATGTTTCTTATGAGACCCGTGGAGCAGGAGGAAATAGGGGGCGAAACCTAAGACGGTGTATTGAGCAGGATACCGACAATCAGGCGATTGCTTATTGCGCTTGGGCTTTCGGCAGTGACGTCTTACGGCGGCCAGGGAATGCTTTATTCGCCCGGCGCCTTCCCGGCACTGCCGGCTAGCTCAAAGGTTTCAGCGCTGAACTTAAGCGACCAAGACTTACTTTACCTTCGATTCTCCAGTCGAGTCTGAACACAGGCACCCGATCTGGTCGCGCCCCGCGAGCTACGTAGAACTGCTCATTTTATCCCACAGAAAGAATTTGAAGCCTACGTGGGGCTCCTCAAGAGTCGGCAAGTCAGTCAAAAGGGCGTCAACAAAAGCCTCCGCGGCCTCCGCGTTTCGGCTCGTCACTGCAAGTTCATCGATTTTATCAATGAGTATGTACGTCGAGCGAAATCCGAGCGCCCTCACAATCTCCAGAAAGCTGGAGAACTGATAGCGGAGACTTTCATCCAAACTTTTACTAACCGCTTCAGGTAAACGTAAATCTCCTAAACGCGCATTCCTCGACGGCGACGCCATCCCGCAACTCGACACCCCCGGCGAAGGCTGACGCCGCGCTTCAGCGAACGTCGAGCGACGTGACGGGCAGAATGTTATATTGATTGATCCGCGGCGAAAGGCTCGTGACGACGCGTACGTCACCGGACGGCCCGACGGCGAGGTGCGCGGGAAGCGTTCTTTCGTCGTATTTGGTGTACGGCACGTCGATTCCGACGCTGAGAAGATCGAATCGACCCACCGGCACGTAAAAGGTGCGATAATTCTCGATCGTCGTACCGGGATCGAGCTCGGTGTCTTGGCGGGTGGCTGGGTTGCC
This sequence comes from Vulcanimicrobiota bacterium, assembly GCA_963844705.1. Lineage (GTDB taxonomy): Bacteria > Vulcanimicrobiota > Vulcanimicrobiia > Vulcanimicrobiales > Vulcanimicrobiaceae > Cybelea. The sequence continues at coordinate 365,315 of CAWJPI010000003.1, forward strand.
TAAGTGCGTGATGTATCCGAAGCTGTAAACCGTGCCATCCTGCTCGAGCCGGTAGTACGCGTCGTAGCCGTAGTAGGTGCCGCCGCTGCGCTCTACGGGCCGCGGTGACGCTGTGAAAGCAACGCGTTGTCCGTAGACGTTGACGGCGACACCTAAGAAGTGCGCTTTCACCGTGCCGATGTTGTGGAACTTCAAGTGCAGCCCGGCCGCAATGAGCCCGCGACGCTCGCTCAACCTCTGCAAGGACGCGGTGACGTCGATCTCCGGCTGGGCGATCGAAGGCTTGATCCGGTTTTCGTAGACGAAGACGTAGAACGCCCAAACTCCGGCGGCGACGATCGCCACCACCTCGACGACATCGCGCACGATCGCCAATGCGTGTGGACGCCGTAATCGCGCCGAAGTCCGGTCTCTCCCGATCATCGCAGGAAAGGCTTCTTGGGCAGTCGCGGCGCTACCTCGCGGACGAGGAGTATCCTCACGATGGCTTGAGTTAGTGCCGAACCATTGTTACGATCGGCGCACGCTTAGGTCTGGACGCGCGCGCCAAAAAGACGTTACCGCCCTTTCCCCCGGCACCGCCAGCGCTCTGCGTCCCGCCGCCGCCACCACCTCCGTCCCATTTGTCATGGCCGGAGAGGCCGGGTCCGCCGACCTTGCCACCACCACTTCCGCCATTATTTTGGGCATCAGTAATTTCCCAGAGCGCCGCCGCCCCCGCCTCCGCCTGCGACGACCACTCGATCACTTAGCTTGCCGCGATTTTCTCTGACGCTTTGCGTACCATCGCGACAAGGGGAGCGCTGCTCACCGTCGCGGGCCGCGCTCGCGCAAATACCCGGTAGGTGATCGCATCTTTGCTCACGAGCCCGGCTTGCAGCCGGACGAAATCGACCCCGACCACAAAATGACCACCGAGGGTCGCATCGTTATCACCCTACGCCGCGCCTGGTGAAAGTCAAAGTCCCCGCTGAGGTCGCCGATCTGCTGGTCTGCTGGCAGAACCATCCGCGCTGGGTCGTCTGCATCTTCGGCTGGCTGGCGCTCAAATCCCAGAGCGCCGCGGCCCGCTTGAGCGTCTCGGTGACGCCGTCGGTCGTCTTCTGGCTGAACTCGCTTAACTAAAAACCGGACACGCTGGCGTCCGCCGGCGCGGCTCGCGCCGTATGAGCGCGGGCATGACGCCCAGTATGCATGCCGTAGTTAGTTCGGAGCGTGATTCAGTTTGTGCTGCGTCTGCATCTTCTGCAGCGCCTGAGGTGTGCGCGCGGCGTGACACTCGATCCGCTCGGGATTTCCCCCGCCGTTAAGGCTGCGCCTCCGTAGGCGATTTAATGTCCAACCGTCACGTTTTTGCTGCGACGTCAACTTTTAGTTCGATCGAGAAAATCAACCAGCGATGTATCTTTGGGCATCCGAAGGCCTTCTTTAACGTAGTCCCGCAAAGTCGTTTTATAGCGTTTTGCCGCGACTGCCGCAAGGTATTCGAAATACACGTAGGCGGTCGGAGACGTCCTGCGACGGATGACTTCGACCACCGGTGCCAAGACTTCCCAATTCCGCAAGATGACTAACGACCAGCAATCGCAAGCGATTCTCTTGTCGATGATGCCGCGCTTTACAAATAGTCCCATGTTTTCAAAAAAGTTACCCACCGTGGCGATCGCCTGATAATCGTCCACGAACGGATTCATCGTAGCCACTTTCCGCGCTTCGCTAATATCTCGCAAACGCTCGGGAAGGACGCGCGACACAAAGTTTTGCGCTTCTCGGAATTCCCGAGATTCGAGCGTCTCCCGACACTCTGTGAGCGCGAGAATCTGGTTCCCGCCTCGCATGTGACGCAGTTGGATGAGCGCGGCGATGGCCGTGGCCGCTATAACGAGGCACGTGAAGACCGAAGCTCCTGCAGTCACCCACTCAGCCGTCATCTAACTTATCGCCTTTGGCTTTCCCCGGTTTGGTAGGACAACGTCATTATCTTGCCCTAGATTCCTTTAGCTGAGACCAAAACCTCGAAATCGGTCACAAGACGTCGGCGGCAGGCAAAAACAATGCCGCAAAAACTTGTGCCGAGGAAGTTGCGATCGTCACCAGCCCCAGAGTAGAGCGTTCCTTGAGGCTCTAGCGATCATTCGGTGAGGTGGCGAGTGTAAACCCAAGCCGCCGCCGCCAATGCCAGCGCGATCAGGACTCCAATCGCGGCGTGCGTGCCCCGCGGCTCGCAATAATAGGTCAGTATGTTATTGCAGGCTGCGTAACGTTCCGCGACCCATAAAACCGCCGCCACGAATAGAAGTGGAATCATCATCCTGGCGGTCCCGCGTTTCATGCTTCTGGCTCGCTGAATCTCTCGGGCGCTAGCCTTACTTGTTGAACGCTAGGCCGGGACTCTCGGGAAGGTCGCTTTCCTCCGGAGCCGCTTCCATTTCGGTGTCTAAGACGCGAATGTCGGGGGGAACCTTCGAAAGGTCGTACATGTAGCCCAGGGCCGCGTTTACAGGGCCTCCGACGACGTAGTAGATTTCGCCGTGGCATTTCACCCTGTCGCCCTTATTGAATCGCTTCACGGAGGGTTCGCCGCGAAGGCGCGCCATGCTTGGCGCCAAAAGGGCGCAGAAGGGTAGATTTTCATGCAGCAATCGTCAGAAGCGCCGAAGCAGCCACTAATCATCGGCTGGCGGCCGGCAAAGCGCGTCGTCATGAGCACGCTCTTGGGCGTGATTTCGGTGAACGCCGATCAGGTCTTCACCGATCCCCTCGCGGTCGACCGCCTGAGACGCAACGGCATCGAGTTAGAACCCGTCTATGAGCCGCCGTCGGGGTAACGGCTGGTCACCGTACACGGGTCGCCGCTCATGTGGGATAATCGGCAGCAGAGCTGCAGAAATAGACGTTGCGCCGGAGGGCGCAGAAGGGGCCCCGGATGAAAGCGGGAGGCATCAAGTTTGTACTGGCGCGAGATCGGGTTAGCGCGGGCTACCGCATCGTGTACAACTTCGGCAAGGCCCCCGACGGCGATACTCCCGTGGCGGGCCTGATCGACGTCAACGGTACGCTATACGGCGCGACGGAGAGTGGCGGCGCGTGCTGTGGCACGGTCTTCAGCGTCACGACCAGCGGTAAAGAGACGGTACTACACAGCTTCCGCGGCGGCAAAGACGGCTACAGTCCATTCGCGGGCCTGCTCGACGTCAACGGCACGCTCTACGGCACGACCGCCGGCGGCGACCGAGGATCGAGCGGCTACGGAACCGTGTTTGCGTTGACTCCGTAAGCCGTAGACGCCGAGGTCGTTTTACCTTTTTGCGAGGCTTACGCTGGCGGAAGCGGGGTGGCTATCGTCGTTAATCGTTCCGATGTTCGTACCGCCCGAAGGATACTTGAAAAGTTCCAGATTGACATCTTCCGGATCGATTAGCCTGCGACCAACTATCGAGAAACCACCGAGCGATGAATCCTTGGGGAATTCGGTCTGCCCCTTAATGGTTCCAGTCCGTCCCTGCACGACCACGTGATCGATGACGTTATTTTCGTTGTCGCCGACGGCCAGATAATTCTCGTACCACTGAATCTGACCGGGAGACTCGACAGACCCTTTCATGGTAATGACTTGAAATGTTTTCTTGCCGTGGGGAAGTTCAGCAAGCTGAAAGTCGTTATTCTCGTGCTCATAGAGAAGTCCATCCACGAACAGGTTGCCTGCGTCGTCGTAGCTGCAATAATAGGCATCACCGAAAGGAGCAAATTCGTAGAGCCTTGGTTTGCCTCGCGCATTGTGGTACACCGCCACGTCGCTCACACCGTCGCCGAGTACTCCAACTGCTAGATTACCGGTCAGCGGATCGATCGCACACCCGATCGGCTGCTGGGCCGCCGTCTGAAGCGTGTGGATTGGCGCCGTCCCGCCGTGAGCATATTCGTAAATGTTTCTCCCGTTTGTATTTGTAATGAAGACGTTCCCGACCTCGTCGGTACAAGAACCGGTTGGGTCATCGAAACCCGATAGAACGCCGACTTCTTTACCGTTTGGGTACGCGAATACTGAAACCGTGCCGCCACCGCTTGGGTCGCTGTTTGTAACATAAAGCAAATCCTCGCTCTTTGCCTCAGGCAGCATCCACGACTTGCCACGATCGGGGTGCGCTGCAAGTGCGGAGGTTTGCGGATCGACGCCCGGCGCACCGGTCGGCGGCTGCGATCCGCCGCACCCGGCGAGCATAGCCGCAGCCACGCAGCGGCAAAGCGCGTATCGCTTAAAATCGGAAAGCTTCATCAGGTAACCATCCCTCTACCAGGAGATGACGATCTTTGCCGGACCAGCGCCGCCTCCGCCTCGAACCATAGTGACGTTGGTCGCGTTCGACTCCACGAAGGACGAACCGCCGCCACCACCACCGCCGCCGCCGCCATTCCGGCCTGTGCTGCCGCCGCTGCCACCGCCGCCCCCGCCGTAGTAACCGCCACCTCCGCCGCCACCACCGCCGCCGCTGATACCACCGCATCCGCCGCAAATGCCGCCACCAACACCACCGCTGCCGAGCGCGCCGTCCGCGCCCGAGGCTCCGGTCCATCCGCTCTCGCTAGCCTGGCCGGGATTACCACCGGCTCCCCCTGCACTCTGCGTGCCACCCCCACCACCCCCACCGCCGGTGTATGAGCCGCTGGGGGCATTGCCCGAGTGACCTTTGCGGCCGTCGGCGCCAACGCGCGCGCCACCAGGCGCGCCGTTGCCACCGAGATGAGCGCCGCGACCGGCGCCACCGCCAGCCACAAGCACGCGATCAGTCAACCCGCTGCCGCCTGGCGTACATCGGATGCACCCCCGCCGCCGCTACCCGTGCCGACTTCTCCCACGCCGCCGGCACCGCCGCCGTTATAGCCGCCGCTGCCTCCGCTCGGTTCTCCACCAACGAAAACGGCTAGCGATTCACCAGGCGTGACGGGAATCGTGGCGCTTACCAAACCGCTATGGGCGGACTTCGTCGGCGCGCCGATCGCGGTAATCGTAACGTGCTTCACACCGCGAGGGACGGTGAAGTTCTGCGCGTCGCCGGTATAGTAGAAGGTTTTCACCTTCGGTGCGTCCCCTTGCGACGTCACCGCGGGCGAAATCGCCGACGGCGATCCGCCGCACCCGGCCAGCATCGCCACAGCTACGCAGCTGCTAAGCGCGCAAAGGCCAAAACGTGAAATCCTCATCTCTCATGCCTCCTGAAGCGGGAACGCTCGCTAGACGCAAGGTGCTCGCAGCGAACCTCGCTTCCTGGGAGAGTCCCGAGGGATCATTGTAATCCGCGCACAACCTGTGCGCAATCGGCGCAAATCTCCGGGTTTTCGGGATCGGTGCCTAACTCGCGATACTTCCAACAGCGCGCACACTTTGCGTCGTCCGCCGGGAGCAGGTCGAAGCGCTCCTCCTCGCCGCTGCTCAAGGTGAGCGCTGAAACGACAAGCGCTTCGCGCAGATTGTCGCCGAGCACGTGAAGCTGCTTGTAGAGCGCTGGTGCAACGGTAAGGCGCAGCTGTGCTTCGAAGTCGCGCGGCGCCGACGATGCGGCCACGCGTGCACGCAGGTCGCGCAGCAGGCGCCACAGGGCCAGCTCGCTTTCGGCGCCGCCACGAAGCCGCTGCGCATCGAACGAGCTATCGAAGACGCTGGCGGTCTGCGCCCGCGCCCACGCGGGTAGGTTCTGCCACGCTTCCTCGGCAGTGAACGAGAGGACCGGCGCGACGGCGGTGCAAAACCGCGTCAGCACGTAGAGCAGCGCCGACTGCGCGCTGCGCCGGCGCGGATCGTTCGCGGCGCGCGAGTAGAGCGGATCTTTGAGCGCGTCGAAATAGAGCGACGACATCGCGCTCTCGAACTCGACGATCCGCAGGTACGCATCGTGAATCTGACAGCCGTCGTACGCGCTCTTGACGTCGGCGACGAACGCGTCGGCCACGGTGCACGCGAGGCGGTCGATCGGCTCCATCGCTTCGCGCACCACGACGTCGCCGCTCTCGAGGTCGTAGAGATTCGAGAGCATGAAGCGCATCCGGTTCCGCAGATTGCGATAGACGCGGCCCACCTGCTCGACGACGTTGGGCCCAAAGCGCACGTCGTCGATCGGTTCCACCGAAGCGGCCCAGAGCCGCAGCACGTCGGCGCCCCAGCGCGACATCGCATCGATCGCGTCGATGCCGGTGCCGCGCGACTTCGACATGGGGCGCCCCTCTTCGTCGTTCACCCAGCCGTTCTTGAGCACGCGGCGATACGGGGCGCGGCCCTTGATCGCAACCCCGGTGATCAGCGAGCTGCGGAACCAGCCGCGGAACTGGTCGCCTCCTTCAAGCACCATGTCGCTGGGCCACGGCATGCCATCGCGACCAAGAACCGCGAGGTGCGTCACGCCCGATTCAAACCAGATGTCGACGATGTTGTACTCTTTTTCGAACTCCGTCGCGCCGCAGCGCGAGCAGACGAACCCGTCGGGCAGATACGTCTGCACGGGATCGCGCCACCACGCGTCGGCGCCTACCTCGGCGAAGCGCTTCGCCGCCAGCCGCGCGACGCGCGGGTCGAGGATTGCCTCGTTGCACGACATGCAGGTTACCGACGGAATCGGCGTGCCCCACGTGCGTTGCCGCGACAGACACCACTCGGGATGCGTTTCGATCATCTGCCGCTGGCGCGTTCGTCCCCATTCGGGCACGTACTCGACCGCGTCGGTCGCATCGAGCGCGTGCTGGCGCAGCAGGTTCTGATCCATCGCCAGAAACCACTGTGCGGTCGCGCGGAAGATCACCGGATTATGGCAGCGCCAGCAGTGCGGGTAGGAGTGTTCGTACTCGGCCGCGCTCCACAACGTACCGGACGCGCGCAAATCCTCGACGATCTTTGCGTTCGCCGCGAAGATCTGCAGGCCGGCATAGGGCCCGGCTTCGGCGGTGAAGCGCCCGGCCGCGTCGACGGGATTGAGAATCGGCAGACCGTACTTCATGCCGGTCTCGAAGTCGTCGGCGCCGTGCCCGGGCGCGGTATGAACGGCGCCGGTGCCTGTTTCGAGGTCGACGTAATCGGCGAGTACGATCACCGCATCGCGATCCATGAACGGATGGCGCACCGCCAGGCCGTCGAGCCGTTCGCCCGGCGCGCTCGCCAGCATTTGCGCGCCGGCAAAGCGCTCGCCCAGCGCCCGCTCCGCGAGCGTCCGCGCCACGATCACCAGCTCGTCGTCGACGCGGTACAGGCTGTAGGCGGCGTCGGCGCGCAGCGCGATCGCGACATTGGCGGGCAGCGTCCACGGCGTGGTCGTCCAGATCAAAAAGGAGAGCGGCCCCTGCGCCTCCACGCCGAACGCGCGCAGTATCTGCGCCCGCTGCTCCGCGTTTGCCGTAAAGCGCACGTAGATCGAGGGCGAGATGCGCGGCTCGTATTCAATCTCGGCTTCGGCGAGAGCCGTTTCGTCGTGGACGCACCAGAGCGTCGAGCGCAGGCCCTTGTAGATCTGCGCCCGTTCGGCGAGATCGGCCAACGCGTTGACGATCGTGGCTTCAAAGGCGGGGTCGATCGTACGATAGGGATGTGCGAAGAGGCCGAAGTTCCCCATTCTCCGGCGATGTTCGCGCTGGAGATCGAGCCAGTAGAGCGCGCGCTCCTTGCACTTCGCGCGCAGCTCGAGCGGATCGATCGTATGGAAATCCGTGATGCCTAAGTGCTTGAGCGTTTCATATTCGATCGGCAAGCCGTGCATGTCCCATCCGGGAACGAACCGCGCGTACTTTCCGTCGAGCAACGCGATTTTTACGAACATGTCCTTGAGCACCATGCCCAAAAACGTGCCCATGTGCAGGTTGCCGTTCGCATAGGGAGGTCCGTCGTGCAGGATCCACGGACCGTTGGGCGCGTTACGCTCGAGGCGCCGTTCGTAGGTTTGCTGCTCGTCCCACCAAGCCACGCGCAGCGGCTCGCGCGTCGCAAGTCCCGCTTTCATCGGAAACTCCGTCTTCGGCAGGTTCAGCGTCTCCCGGTAATCCTTCATCGCCCCTCCAAGAGTTCGCCGAGCACGTCGAAGTTGCGCCCCGCGGCGGCACGAACGACGGCCGCGCGCTGCACCAGCCGCTCCGACAGGCCGTCGTGCTGGGCGACGAGCGCATCGACCAGGGCATCGATCGCGTCGTCATCGGGACGCCGCATTCCGGGAGTGAAGAGCGGCGCGAGCGGGTACTCCAGCTCCTCGCAGAGCGCGGAGACCTTCGGATCGTACGGAATCGCGAGGAATGGAACGCCGTAGCGCGCCGCCAGCACGAGCGCGTGCAGCCGCATGCCGATGACGACGCGCGCGCCACGCAGCACCGCTGCAGCCTTCGCGAGCGAGCATTCCGGCAAGAGCACCGGCGCCGACGCGCAGCGGCGGATGACGTCGGTAGAAATCGCCGCGTCGCTCGCGCCGCCCAGCGGCAGAAAGGCGGCCCGCACGCCGTGGCGCTCCGCGAGACGGTCGACGGCGCGCGCGACCACCTGGGGACCGTCGCGAAAGTCGGCGGCCTTGCGCACGCTGACGACGGCGTAGGGGCCGCTCTCCGGCCCGAGCCCCTCGGCGCTGAGATCGTCGGTGCTCTCGGGAATGTCGTAAAGGAAGACGGGATCGGCGGTGCGTTCGACCGGCGTCTCCGGCAGCAGCTCCGCCAGCAGCCGCGCAGAGCGCGCGTCGCGTACGGTCGCGCGGTCGACGCCTGCGCAGAAACGACGCACGACGAGGCGCCCCACCATGTCGAGCGGGCCGATCGATTGCGCGAAAATCATCGCCTTGCGCCCGGCGCGCACCGCCTCGCGCAGGATCGCGGCATAGTACAGCAGGCTGCGCAGGCTCGTCGCGTTCTGCAGCAGGCCGCCCGCGCCCGAGAGCACGACGTCCGCGCGGCGGATCGCGGCGCGAACCGCACGCCACTCCCAGCGCGGCGCGGCCTCCACGCCATACGCACTCGCGGTGCGCGACGGCGTCGCCGAGAGCACCTCGATCGCGCTGCCGGGAAAGCGGGAGCGCAGTCGCTGGACGATCACTTCGAGCAGCGCCTCGTCGCCCAAATTTCCGAAGCCGTAGTAGCCGGAGAGCAGCACGCGGCCCGTCACGATCGGGCCGGAAGAACGCGCCGGTAGATCCAGATCAGCAGCGCGCCGATCAGCGCCCCGACGACGACGCCGTTGACGATGCGCAAGACCGAGATCTCGATCGGCGTGTGCAGGTGCGAGAAGGTGTCGATCACGTCGCCCACGCCGACGCCGGTGCCCAGCGCCAGCAGCCAGCCGATCGCGCGCCGGTGGACGGCGGCAAGCGCGGGGACGAGCATCATGCACGGAACGCCGATCAAGAACTCCTTGAAGCGCGGGCGCACGCTCAGCGTCGCGGTGAGGAAGTGCCGCAGCGCCAGCTCGATCGGCGAAGGCGAGACCTCGCTGTCGTTGCCGCTGCGCACGAGCATGAGCGCCCCGGCCGCCACGATCGCGATTCCGGCGAGCAACTGATAGGCCAGGACCGGCGAGAGAAAGACGTCGCGCGGGCGCTCGACGCCCGAGCCAAAGCGCTTGTCGAAGAGGTAGAGCGTCAGCGCGATCAACGGCGGCAGCGCGAGCACCAGCCTCACGCCGCGGAAACGCTCGATCTCCTCCATCGCAAGCGGAAAGCTCATAAGGCCGACGACGCAGAGCGCACCCAGGAGCGCCACGCCGGTGGCGGCGAGCGTCCATCCCAGGCTGCGCGCGATCTGCTGGCCGGTTCTCGCCGAGGGCCGCTCCGTCCATGCCGGGATCAGGATCAGCAGCGCCGCCGTCGCGAAGAGCAGCGCGCCCACCAACGCGATCGCCGAGCGCGCCAACGCGTCGTGGTGCAGCAGCAAACCCGCGCCGTAGAGCGCGATGGTGAGCGCGTAAACGGCGATCGCGTAACGGCGGCGGTACCAGCCGAAGAAGTCGAGCAGCAGCACGAAGAGCGATGGAACCGCCAGCGCGGCCAGTCCGACGAGCCCGCGGTTATTTCCGCGGTATTGCGGGATTGGCGTCGCGCGGCCGAGGCGGAAACCCGAGGCTTTGAGCTGGTCGGCGACCTGCTTGACCATCTCGACGTTGGTCGCTTCGATCGAGAGGTCGCCGTCGCGATGTAGGAACGGACGCAGATAGACGACGCGCACGTTGCGCTCGCGAACGCCGAGCACGTAGCGCGCGACGATCTCGTCGAGGCGCAGCTTGTCGAATTCGGTCTTCGCGATCGCCTGAACGCGCACCGTACGCCCGGGGATCAGTTTAGCGAGCCCGTCGTTGCCCTTCTGCACCTGGCTGGGATCGTACGTTTCGATCGAGCCGAAGTTGAAGGTGTGGCTCTTGAACGCGTTGGCGGTGTCCTCGAGGTGATCGGGGTAGCCGACGACCTCGTTGCCCAGCCCGAAGAAAATCGCGGTCGAGACTTTCGGGTCGTAGCGCAGCACGTCGTTGAAGATCGCCTCGATCTGCGGCGCGGCGAAGCGCTCGTCATTCTGGAAGCGCGGCACCACGAGGAGACCCAGCCGGTGAGCCAGCTCGATCTGCTCGGTCGGGATTCCCAGCCCGACCGCGTTGAAGTAGTCGACTTGCGTGCGCACCTCGATCAGCCACGGGCGCGTCGCCCGCAGCACCACGACGGTCTTGCGGTCGAAGTGGAGCGCCAGCTGCGTGAGGTAACGGCGATAGGTCGACGCGTCCGAGACCAGCAAATAGACGGCCCCGGCATCGATGCGCCGGCTCGCGACGAGCGAGGCGAGCAGCGGATCGGCGATTGGCGCCAGCCGCGCCGCATTGAGCAGCGCGCCGCCGGTGGTGGCGTAGGCCTTACCATTGTTGCCGACGTTGGTTCCCAGCTCTTCGGTCAGGGCGAGCGACGTGAGGCCGGCGCGGCGCAGCGCGATCAGGAGGCCGGCGGGGTTGTAGTCGTACGAGCGCGCGAGGGCATCCAGGTCGGTGAAATCCATCGCCAGCTCGACGCGATTCGCGTGCGCTTCGGTGCGCACGCGAAAGAGCGCGACGGCCAGGGAGGCGATGAGCGCGAGCAGCAGCACGAGGGCGGCGTAGCGCGTCCGGGGTGGAAAAAGCGTTAGCAAGCCGGTGGGGTTCGCTTTAGCCCGAGCGATTTTCTGCCGATATTTCGAACATCACAGAAGGGCCCGCCGCAATGGCGAGCCCCTCTGCCGTCGCGTATGCGCGATCCCTTTTTGTCAGGCCACGCATACCGGGTGTGGGCGACGCTTGTAGCTACCTCCGCGACGCCGGCGGCCCACGAACGGCGGCGAGGCGGAGGGTTCGCCTTCAACGGTCGCAGATTATCCCCTCCAAGGTGAGCGTGCTACCATTTCGGCGCCCGTTTTTCGAGGAACGCCGCGATGCCTTCGCGAGCGTCGGCCTCCAGCGCGTTGCGAGTCATTACCTCTTTTGTATACTCGTAGGCGGCGGGTTGGTCGAGATCGATCTGCTCGTAGAACGCGGCCTTACCGATGCCGACGATCGTCGGGCTTGCCTCCGCGATGCGCCGCGCGAGCGCCAGCGTCTGCGCGCGCAGTTCGTCTGGCGCAACGACGCGGTTGACGAGCCCCCACGCCAAGGCGGTCGCGGCGTCGATCGGCTCGCCGGTCAACAGCATCTCCATCGCGCGCTTGCGTCCGATCGCGCGCGTCAGCGCGACCATCGGGGTGCTGCAGAAGAGACCGATGCGCACGCCAGGCGTCGCGAACGTCGCTTCCGTCGAGGCGACCGCGAGATCGCAGGCTGCGACGAGCTGACAGCCCGCAGCGGTCGCGACCTTCGCGACCTCCGCAATCACCGGCTGAGGAATCGCGACGAGACGCGCCATCAGCGCGACGCAGGCATCGAAGATCGTGCGATACTCGGCGACGCCGCGATCGAGCAGCTCGCGCAGATCGTGTCCGGCGCTGAACGCGTGCCCCTCTCCGCGCAAGAGGACGACGCGCACCGACCGATCGGCCCCGATCGCCGCCAGCGCATCGTCGAGCTCGCGCATCATCTGCAGCGAGAGCGCGTTGCGCTTCTCGGGGCGATTCATCGTGACAAAGGCGAAGTCGTCGTCGCGCTCGACGGCGATATCGCGGTAGGTCGGCAGAGCTTTCATCGGCGGGTTCCTCCTCCGCCGGTTTACCGGTACGCCGGGGGACTCCCTTTTGGCGACGGGGTCGCGCCGGGCGGCGACGACGTGGAGGATGGCGTTGGCGCCGATGCCGGCGTCTGCGTGGGTACTGGCGAAGGCGACGGTGCCGGCGTGTGCATCGCGGCGCGCTTCTCCCGTGCCCACGCGGGATCGGGTTTCACGCTGACGCCGCGATGGAGCGCATCGCGGCTCTCCGCCGCGTACTTCGTTTTTGGAAACTGCGACTTGACGTAAACGTAGAGCGTTACCGCTCGCGTTCGCGCGGTTCCACCCGGGAGTTCCGCGTAAAGCTGCGCGATTTCGTAACCGGTCGAACGGCAGCCACGTGTCCCTGGGGTAGGCCCGGCGCCAGCCGTCGAACGAATCCTGCGTGAGCACGAGCAGATGTTCGGTCTCTTCCGGAAGCAACTCGTGCGTCTCGTAACGCCTCTTGAGCTGCATCGTTTCATAACGCACGCGCAGCGAACTCATCTGCAACCGGCCGAAGTAGCGGTCGGCGGGCGCGTCGATCGTGGTCTGGGCGAGGAGGACGGCAAAAGCAAACACGCCCTGGTTTACCCACGTCCCGCGACCGTCCAACGCTAGCGCCGCGCCGTATATCCCGCGAGCTGCGCCCGTGACGAGATTCTGAGCTTCTGATAGGCCGATCCGAGGTGCTTCTCGACCGTTTTGTGCGTGATCGACAGGAGGCGCGCGATCTCCAGGTTCGATCGCCCTTCCGCGGCCAGCGCCGCGATCTCGCGTTCGCGCGCCGAAAGCGGGCTGCCGGGGCCGGGCGCTCCGGCAGCTCCATCGTGCCCTCGGCGGCGCGCTCGAGGTAGACCCGCGCGCGGTCGCGATCGGACGGAGCGCCGTAGCGGGCGATGGCATCCTCGTAGCGGCGGCGACCGGCAACGCGGCCATCAAGGATAGAAACGCTGCCGACCTGATGGACATTGTCCGAAAACGACGACCGGCCTAACGTTCGCACTAAACTAGTTTCTTAGTGGCACTCCGTGGAATTTTCGGTAATTGATGCCGAGCGGATTGCCTTCCTTATCACGAAGGACGGTTACGTCGATCCAGTAATAGCGATCGATGAACGCGTCTCTGCCGATCGGTAAGAGCGGCGCCTCCGGTCCTCCGGGCCAGTCCAGCGTCGTGCCTTCCGCATCGCTCGCTAATCGCAGCGTCGCCGAAGGCCGATAGAAATCCGGACCAAAGACGAACGCTCCCGACGGCTGGCCGGCTAATGGTGGCGAAACGTAACGGTACTGAAACGCGGTGTACGGTCTTCCGATAAGCAGCGCCGCAACGCCCTGCACAATGCCGGGATTTGCAGCATTTTCGATATTCGTCAGATCGACAATCGTGATGTCCTCGTTCGGTAAATACATCAAGAAGCATGAAAACCCGGGTGAGCGGCCGCCAGATAGATAGACCGTCTCGCCGAGCCGGCGACTTTCTACGCGCTCCCAGCCATAGCCGTCGGTCGTTTCGAGCATCGCTTTGCTGCTGCTCTGCGATAATAAGTCGCCGTGCAGGACCGTTCGAAGCCACTTCAGCTCGTCGAACACCGTCGAGTAGTCGGATCCGTTGCCCGGCTTCGCGGACCAATGAATAGAGGACGCGGGTTTTAGGCCAAAAGGGCCGCTCAGATGCTGCCCCGCGGCGACGGGCCCGGGGATCGCGCTGTCATCGTCAACTCCGCTGTCTCGCAAGGCGAAAGGGTCGAACACCAAGGTCTTCATCGCTTGAGCGAACGTTTGGCCCGTTTTCCGTTCGACGATGAGGGCCAGCACGTTCTCGGCGGAATGCTCCTCGCGCATACTCTTGCCCCCCGGCCTTGAAAACGGGGGGAGTCCTCGTATTTGCGTGACAACGGATTCTGGAGTCTGGTGGCTGCGCAAAAGCTGGTCGTAGTTGGGAAGATCGTTCACATCGGGGAGGCCGGAGTTTTGTTCGAGCAGCTCTCGGATCGTGATCTCGTCGCCATTGGGAACCCCGGCGACGACATCCGAAACGTGAGTGTCGAACGAGAGCTTCCCTTCATCGATTAGGCGTAGGACGGCCGTTGACGTGAACAAGATCGAAAGTGAAGCGATGTGAAACCGGGTATTGAGCTGATTAGGAACCTTGACATTCCGAACTGCAAAGCCATAGCTCTTTTCGAAGAGCACCGCGTTCCCACGTGCGATCAGAATCGATCCCGAAAGGTTGTTCGTCACGACGTAGGGTCGAAAATAGGCGTCTATTTGAGTGGGGCTTGGCTCGCCCGCTATTGCACTCGGTGCTGCTAGCGCGACCGAGCCGCCACGATCGCTCAGTAGCGCCACGGCCATTGCAATGGTTAAAACGCAAGAAACGATGCTCCTCATCTCTGCTGCCTCCTCTGCCCTGCAATTACTCAGGACCTCGAAAGCACCTCGTCAAAAGAATCTCAAAACAACGCGGCGAACGCCACGCATCCCCTACCGTTTACGGCAAGCTCTACGACGTCGTCAACGTTTGGTACGGCGACAAGAGCCTCAACTGAGGAGCGCAAAGTGGGCGGCACCTTCGCGCCGCTACGGATGCGCGAGCAGGCCGCGAGCGATAGTCCCGTCGCCACCGCGATCTCTTACAGCGAAAAGCCGTCGAGCTCGGCACGATCTCGCGCTTGAACCACGCTTCGTCGCGCTGGCCTAGGTGCTCGCGCGCCCAGCTGCGGTTGCGGCGGTGTCCGTCGCTGATCACCTCGCCGCACGAGCGGTTCACGGGTGCGCCATGGATCGTGACCCTGCGCTTGAGACTGCCCTACCGCACATCGCGCATGGCGCCGGGTTCCTCGTAGCGTAGCAGGCTAAAGCTTTCACGTTCCATGCCTCACAGTCGCTTAGCGACTTGGTGCGCTGACGGTTGCGCCGAAACCATGGTGGTAATCGATCATCTTGGTAGGACTACCACCCGCGGCATATTTATAGAATCTGTACCGGCGCCCTACTCCTGCCGTACTGATCGGTCACCACGATTCTTGCCCTTGAATCAGGCGTCAGAGTTCGTTGGTATCGTTTAGGTTTGTTGATGCTTCCTCAACCGCGATTTGCTATCACGAGGAGTAGCGACAGAAATGGGAAAAACGCCCCAAACATGCTCGCACAGCGCTCCTCTTGGCATTTTCTTCCTGCGACGATCGGTTCCACTTCGCGCCTCGAGTCGCCCCAAGCCGTGTTGGCAACGCACTCGGCAATGACGCGAGCCTCGGTCCCGATGACGCGGCAGCTGTACCGCGGCGAAACCCTGGTCTCATGTCGCCGCGTTGATCCCGATGGGTGCGCCATCGAGATCCACTGGGAGCCAGCTTGAGGCGCCGCGATCTGCTCGCCGGGGCCGCCGCTTTCGGAGCCGGTGCCGTGCTGACGATTCGCGCCTCCGCGCCAAGCCGAGCCGCGGCTGCGTGGCCGTCCGACAGGGCTTGGGCGCAGTTGGCACGCCGGGTCGGCGGCAATCTACTGCGGGTTCGCTCGCCGCTCGCCCCCTGCCGCCGCGAGCCGCAAGGCGCTGCCTGCGCGAGTGCGTTCGAATCGTTGAGCAATCCGTATTTCATCGGCGACGACCCCGCCCTCACGCAGACCTCGGGCTGGCTCGATGCTTGGACCTCCTCACCCAGCGTCTACGCGGTAGTCGCGCGGCACGCGGGCGATGTCGCGGCCGCCGTCGATTTTGCGCGCGAGCATCGCGTTCGGCTCGTTGTCAAAGGCGGCGGCCACAGCTACCAGGGCACGTCAAACGCGCCGCACTCCCTGCTGATCTGGACTCGCCGCATGCACGCGATCGCGCTGCACGACGCGTTCTTGCCAAACGGCTGCGGGGCGCTCGCGCGGCCGTTGCCGGCGGTAAGCGTGCAGGCCGGCGCGATCTGGTTCCAAATCTACGACGCGGTCACCACGAAAGCCGGCCGTTACGTGCAGGGCGGCGGTTGCACGACGGTGGGCGTCGCCGGTTTGGTCTCGAGCGGCGGTTTCGGTAGTTTCTCCAAACACTATGGCACGGCCGCGTCCTCGCTGCTTGAGGCCGAAGTCGTCACTGCTGACGGCAAAATCCGAACGGTAAGCGCGTGCCGCGATCCCGAGTTGTTCTGGGCCCTCAAAGGCGGCGGCGGCGGAACCTTCGGCGTAATCACGCGGCTCACGCTACGCACGCACGATCTTGACGCGCTTTGGGGCGGCGCCAACTTTACCGTGATGGCGAC
Organism: Vulcanimicrobiota bacterium; assembly: GCA_963844705.1. Taxonomy (GTDB): domain Bacteria; phylum Vulcanimicrobiota; class Vulcanimicrobiia; order Vulcanimicrobiales; family Vulcanimicrobiaceae; genus Cybelea. Next base: position 381,698 of record CAWJPI010000003.1, read on the forward strand.
TTCCGACGCCGCGTTTCGCCGACTCATTACGCGCTTCATCGAGTTCTACCGTTCCCAGCTCCTCAACGATCGCTGGGGCGAACAGGCGCACTTCACGCCGCACAACGAGCTGATAATTAGCATGGTCTTTCGCGAGTTACGAGGCGCCGAGGCCCGCGCGATCTGGAAGCCGTTCCTCGATTGGCTAGCCGCAGCTCCCGGCGACTATTCAGTGAAGTCCAACCCCGACATTGGTGCGATGCCGGCGCAGCACTGGTGGGACGTGCCGTGGAGTCTAGAGCACGGCCGGAAGGCATTCGTCGTCGATCCGCGCCCCGGTGCGTCCCCGGCAAACGCGTGGTGGACCGGCGATGGCGGGCAGGTCGGCTGGTTTGTGTACGGTTTCGGCTCGTTGTGGCTGCCGCAAGCACTTCTGGACGACGATCGGCGAGCGCGCTTTTGCGACGCACTCTTCGCCGCGTCCCGCCGCGGTGAGGTCGAGCTGCATTTCAACAAAGGGCTGGCGGGCGCGCCGCCCGAGGCGCTGGCCGCGGCACGCGACACGGCGACGAACCCGGCCGTGCTCGACGCTTTCGCGCTGGCCATCGTCGCTGACGGGCAGGGACCGGCATTTTCCGGCATAGCGGGGCACGAGCCTGACGCCGCTGCCGGGCGGATCGGCGCTGCGAACGTGCGCGCGAGCATTGGCGCGCTGCAAGAGCTGGTGCCGGGGGGCGGCGCTTACGTCAGCGAGAGCGACTATTTTCAGCCCGATCACACCGCCGCCTATTGGGGCAGCAACGCCTCGCGCCTAGCGGCCGTCAAACGGCGTTACGATCCGCAGAACCTCTTCTCGGTACACAACGGCCTCATGTGAAGCGGTTTCAGCCTTTCCTAGGGTGACTGCGAAGTAAGATCCCAGCGGCAAAGGGAGAGACCATGATGTGTGCCTCGCGCCTAGTTTCTTTATTGCTCGGGGCCAACGTCGCTGCGCAGATTCTGATCTCGCGGATGGTCGGCAATCAGCATGCCGCTTGCCTGGCGTAGGACCGCCCTACGCCTTGACCGCTTTAAAATTTATGGTTACACTTTCGGGCACGTTGGAAGCTAGCGGTCGCGAAGAAAGCTGAGCAGTCCCGGCTTTCCTATAGCTTCACGAAAGCGTGGGGGGAACGCAGCATGTACAAGGCCGGGATTGCCGTCTTGGGATTGCCGCGTCCTCATCACACAGGTCGCGCGTGCGATCGATGCAGCGCAAGGTCGCCCGATCGCCGTAGCCGGTAAAGTCATGGACTTCAGACCGCGTCGCGCCGAACGCGCCGTCATCGCGAAGTTTGTCTGCCCGTTCGACACGAAGTCGATGTATGGTTGCAAAGTGCAAACTGCGCCCAACTACTATCTCGTGTTTTAGGGTGATTGGTCGAAGGCGCCCCACAAAGATACGTTGCAGGGCACGTCCATTCGCGTGTGTACTTTGAGCCAACACGCAGCGTTGCTTACGCGTTGGCAGTATAGCTCGGCGCGTTGCGAATTGCAAGCTGCATAGATTCCTCGCTCATGTAAGGGCGTTCGGTTATCCAATCCTCGGTTTGTTCGATGAGGATCATCGAGATCAAGCGGACCGCGGAAGCACGGTTGGGAAAGATGCCGACGACGTTGGTTCGCTTACGCAGCGTGCCGTTGAGGTGCTCGATCGGGTTCGATGACCACAGCTTTCGGCGATGCACGCTAGGGAACGCGTAGAACGACAGGGCGTCTTCCAAGCCGCCGGCGAGAATTTCCATCGCCTTAGGGCATGATTTCCCGTACTGTTCGATGACCGTGACGGCGCGAGCTCGTGCTTCTTCGGCGGTGGATTGGCTCAAGATCGAGCGAAAGGCCTCGGCCAACTCGAGCTTGCGATGCTGAGAAACGTGGGCGAGAACGTTGCGCAGGGAAGTGCACGCGGCAGCGCTGCCATAGCGCAGTTGCCCCGAACACGGCCGTAATGGCCCCTCTGAGCCCCTCGTGAGCGTCGCTGACCACCAGCATCACTCCGTGCAGTCCACGGGCTACCAGCGACCGCAGGAAGCCCAACCAGCTATCTCGGCTCTCGGTCTGCACGACGTCGATGCCGATAACTTCGCGCGTACCGCGCTCGTTGACGCCGTAGGCGACAACCACCGCCTGTTTGCCGACCCGCCCGTCTTCGCGCATGCTCACGTACAGGGCGTCGAGCATCAGGTACGGATAGGCCGATTCCAGTCGGCGTTCGCGGAAAGCCTGAACCTGAACGTCCAGCTCGGCGCACAGCACACTGACTTGCGACTTGGACATGTGGGCGACACCGAGCTCGTGCAGCACCCTTTCAATTTTTCTCGTGCTAACGCCCGAGACGAACATCTCTTGGACGGCGGCTACGAGTGCTCTTTCGCTGCGCTTGCGGTGCTCGACGAGGGGCGGAACGAAGTTCCCTTCACGCGCCCGCGGGATCTTTAGGTCGATGCTACCCATGCGCGTGTCGAACGGTGCGCTCACGAAATCCGTTGCGGCGGTCCTTGCGATCGGCGCTGCGCTCGTAGTGCTCAGCGCCAATGAACTCGTCGAACTGGGCATCAATTGCCGCCTGAGCAACCTTGCCCATGAGCTCGGCCAGCACGTCGTCCGACTGCTGGGCCAGGATGCCCAGTAGCGCGGACCGGTCAAGTTTTGGTACACTGGGGTTCGTCATCGGGTCTCCTTCACGTTCGATTTCGTAGTTGACATGAAGTTGGCTCGATGGCGTTTTGCTATCCTTGAAGGATTAACTCACGCCGAAAGTACACACGCGCGGGGACTTGGCCTACGTTGCACGTCAAGCCGCTCATGGAGTGGTTCGCCGAACATCTGCAAGATAGTACCTGGCTAGACACCGTTGAGCAGTATAAGATTCATGCTTATCTCAAGGAATACACAAATAAACACCTCTACGAAGACACGACTAACCCTATCCCGGCGAACCCACTAACCGAGACACAGCTCAAAGCGGAAGTCACGAGCTGGCAAATCGCAAGGCCTACGCCGCACAGCGCCGCCGCACCGCTCGCTTAGGTTGCAGGCGTTCAAGCCGGTCTTTTCCCAAGTCTTGCATCCTCGCTCCTGTCAACCGGGGATCGAATATGACCCTTAGGGCGCTCGAAAGCGGCGATAAAACCCCTAATATGGCGGATCGAAAATGGGCGATGACGGGCTCGAACCGCCGACATCCTCCTTGTAAGGGAGGCGCTCTCCCAACTGAGCTAATCGCCCATTCGGCCTCACTTCGGCCTAGTCGCGCCGCTCCTTTTACGTTGCCCAACGCCCCGGAGGTTTCAGCGACCGCACCGGCCGGGCAATTCGTACAAACGGAACACAACCACCCGTGAATACACACTACCGCGCCGACTACGCAAACGACATCACAAATGTGGCCCTCGCCCGGCGCGGCATCGCCGGCTTCGCCGCCGCCTGCGGCTTTTCCGATGGCGAGATTGCAGACATCCGCCTGGCAGCGGGCGAGGCGCTCAGCAACGCCGTGGAGCACGGCGCGGACACGCGCTCGGTAGGCTTCACCGTCGAGTGCAACTTCGACGGCGAAGAGCTAAGCGTCGAGATAGGCGACAACGGATGCGGCTTTGCCGCACCGACGCCGCTAACCAGCATCGAGCCCGATCAGCGTGGGCGCGGCTTCGGAATCTTTCTGATGCGCCGCCTGATGGACGACGTCGTCTTCGCCCGTAACGGGACGGTCGTACGCCTGGTCCGTCGCCACCCGGGCGGCCGCTACCGATCGCGTAACCTCGGCGCCGCCCGCCGCTAGCTCTTCGCGGCGATCTCTTTCTGGAGAACGCTAATGGCCGCTCGCAGCTGCGCGTCGCGATCGATTTCACCGAAGCGAGCGTCGTGATTCTCGTTGACGATGACGTCCGGCGCGATACCGCGCAGGTTGATGTCGTGGCGGTTGGGCGTGAGGTAGTGAGCGGTCGTGATCTTGATGGCCGCTCCGTCGGGCAGCGGCGTCAGCGTCTGCATCACGCCCTTACCGAAGGTCTTCGCGCCGACCAGCTGGCCGATGCCGTCGTCTTGAAGCGCACCGGCGGTAATCTCCGACGCCGAGGCCGTATACTGGTTGACCAGCACGGTCAGCGGCAGTGCGATCGAGGCCGCGTCGTCGGCGTGGATGGTCGTATCGGGGCGCCCGCGCTCCTCAACGGTTAGCAGAGCTTTATTGGCGATGAAACGCGAGCTGATGTCCAGCGCGGAATCCACGTAGCCGCCGCCGTCGTTGCGCAGATCGAGCACGAGCGCTTTGGCGCCCTGCTGCTGCAGGCGGGCGATCGCGGTGTCGAACTCGTTGGGCGTCGCCCGTCCGAACGCCATCACCCATACGTAGCCGATCCCGCCGGCGAGCATGCGATAGATCACGGTCGGCGGCTGGACGTCCTCGCGGGTGATCGAAACCGACGAGTTCGCGTTGGCGCGCAGGATGTTGACCGCAGCGACGGTTCCGGGGTTCCCGCGCAGCAGGTCGCTGACGCGCTCGACCGCGAGCCCCTTGGTGGGCGTGTTATTTACCGCGGTGATGAGGTCGCCTACCGTCAGGCCGGCGCGCTCGGCGGGCGTGCTCGGCAGCACGTACGTGACGCGGACGTATCCGGTGGGCGTGTCGGGCTCGATCATCACGCCGATCCCGCCGATGCGCGCGGGATCCAGCGCTTCGTTGAACTGCTTGAACTCCGCGGGCGTGAAGAACTGCGTGTAACGGTCGTTCACCGCTTTGGCCATCGCCACGATTGCGTCGTACGCAAAGTCGCTCGACGAAGCGTGAGCGGTGCGCGCCGCGTTGGCGATCGCTTCGTCCAGGGCCGAGACCGTGGCGTCGCGATCGGAAGACACGCGCAGGACCGGCGGCGAGATCGCGACCCCGTGCTTGCGAGCCGAATCGACGAGAGCGCCGCTCGCAGCGGCCAAGAGCACGTGCGGGTCGATGGGCTCGTAGTACTTCGTCGTGAGCAGCCGGTAGGTCTCCGACACGTCGCCGGCAACGGCGTATGGCAGCACGTCGCCGGTCGGCGCGGCGCCGAACCAAACGATCGCGACCGCACATAGCGCCGCACACCTCACGAGATCGCGTTTGAACATCATCATCCTTTCTTCGTTACCCAACTGGAAAACGCTCCGCGTTTGCTTTCTGTTTCGGCTCTCCGCGACGGTTTAGCGAGCGGCGGCGCGACGCAGGCGATCCATGATCGCCAGTCCCAAGCCGCTCTCGCCAACCGGCTGCGCGTCGATGCGCTCGAGTTGCCGCGCGTCGAGGTCGTGGAGGGCATCGAAGAAACGGCTCGCCGCCTCGCGCAGATCTCCGCGCTCGGAGAGCACGCGCATCGTCGCATAACCGTCAAAGGATTCGCTGAGCGCCAGCGCTCCCGCGCCCCGCCGCTCGTCCACGGGGACCGACGCGGGGTCGATGAGGCGCAGCGGGGTTCGCGGCGAGTAGTGCTTTTCGAGCTGCCCGGGCGCGCTGACGACGCCAGGCGTCTCGCTCCGCTCCAAGCGGCCGACGACCGCCTCGATCTCCTCGACGCCGAGCGCGCCCGGTCGCAACAGCGCCGCCGGAGGCCCGAGGCTCACGATCGTCGACTCCAGCCCGAGCGGCGCCGCCCCGCCGTCGAGCACGAGATCGACCCGGTCGCCGAGCATCGCGGTCACGTGCTCCGCGCGCGTCGGGCTGGGCCGGCCGAACGGATTAGCGCTGGGGGCGGCCAGCGGGGCGCCGACCGCTTCGAGCAGGGCCTGGGCCAAGGGGTGACCGGGCATCCGGACCGCGACCGTGCTCAGACCGGCGGTCACGATCCCGGGCAGCTCGGGTCGCTTGGGAAGCACGAGCGTCAGCGGTCCCGGCCAGAAGCGTTCGATCAGGCGGGCGGCGGCGGGAGGCACCTCGGCTACCACGCAATCGAGCATCTCCCGGTCCGCCACGTGAACGATCAGGGGATCGAAGCTTGGCCGTCCCTTGATCTCGAAGATGCGCGCGACCGCAACGGGGTCGAAGGCCAGGGCGCCCAGGCCGTAGACCGTCTCGGTGGGGAAGGCGACGACGCCCCCCTCCCGGAGCCGGGCCGCCGCCGCGGCGACCGCCCGCAAGGGAAGGGATGGGTCCGGAACCCGAATCATAAGGATAGTCGTATGAGCCGCTCGGCCCTTCGTGCGCGGCTGCTTCCTCTGAGCACCGCCTTCTTCACCTTGTCCGCACTCGCGGGCGTAGCGACCGCACTGCCGGGTTGCGGCGGCGGCGGCTCCACGCCGTCGGTCTCGGCGCCCGTCCCCCCGCCTCCGCCGGCGAAAAAGGGAAAGTACTTCACACACATCGTCATCATGATCCAGGAAAACCGCAGCTTCGACAATCTCTTTGCCACGTACCCCGGCGCCGCCGGCACTCGGGTCGGCAAGACGCATAACGGGACGCTGCAGCTGCGCGAAGCCAACCTCCAGGGCGGTCTTTCGCCGAACCATGGGTACACGCAGTGGCTTGGCGATTGGAACCACGGCAAGATGAACGGCTTCGATCTCGTGCCGATCGGCCACACGCCCGGAACGTACGTCTATCAATACGTTAACCCGTCGCAAGTGGCGCCGTACTGGCAAATGGCGAAAGCGTACGTGCTCGCCGACCACCTCTTTCAAACGCAGGGCAGCGGAAGCTTCACCGCCCATCAGGATCTGATTCGCGGCGGTACCGACATCAGCGCGACGCAGAGCGTCATCGACTATCCCACGCGGCCGCCGTGGGGCTGCGACGCGCCGGGCGGCACGGTCACCTCGCTGATAACGGCCGCCAATCAGTTCGAGCCGGAGGGCGGCCCGCGCCCGTGCTTTACCTATCGCACGCTGCGCGATTTGCTCGACGCCAAGTCGCTCTCTTGGCGTTACTACGCGCCGCAGGTCGGCGACAGCATCGCCGGCGATCAATGGAACGCGTTCGACGCGATCTCCGCCGTGCGTTACGGTCCGGAGTGGGCGACCAACGAGATCAACCCTGAAACGCAAGTCTTCACCGACATCTCGCGCGACACGCTGCCCGCGGTCTCGTGGGTGATTCCCGATTTCCAAAACTCCGACCACCCCGCCTCCAACTCCGATACAGGACCCTCGTGGATTACGCAGGTCGTCAATGCGATCGGCCAGAGTCCGGCATGGGATTCGACCGCGATCGTCGTCGTGTGGGACGACTGGGGCGGATGGTACGATCACGTCGCGCCGCCCACTCCGCGCCGCTTCGGTGGTCCGGGCTTTCGCGTTCCCGCGCTGGTCATCGCACCGTACGCGAAACGCAACTACGTTTCGCACAACGTGTACCAATTCGGCAGCATCATACGCTTCGTCGAAGAGAACTGGAATCTGCCGACCCTCGGAACCACCGACGAAACGTCTGCGAGCTTCGTCACCGACTTTTTTGACTTTACTCAACATCCGCGAAAGTTCGCCTCATTCGATTCCAAGTACGATCGCTCGTACTTTTTGCACCAAAAACCGTCGAACAGACCCGTTGACGATCAATAGGAACGCGTAAAAGGTAACTGGGATTATCCGATGGCAAAAGGCTCGCAGCATCAATCGCATTCGCAATGGAAGAGCGGCGTCTCCGGCGAAGAACAGTCGTGGCTCTATATGCGTACGATCGAAACCATCTCCTCGCCAACCGCGCAAACGTCGGGCGCGGGCACCGTCACCAGCGATGCCCGGCCGCTTGCCGTGCCCGTCGTGCTTTCAGATTTTGCGACGGTTCTCATGACGCGGCCGCGCGAGCAAGATGAGCTCAAGCGCATCCAGGCCCACTTCATGACGCTCGCGCAGTGCGCGCGCAAAGGCCTACGCTCGGAAGCAGAGCGAGCCGAGCTAGCTAAGATGATCGAGGAGCGCATGGCGCGCTATGGCGCCTCCGCCGATCACATCGCCGCCCGGCAGGTCAGCGTACTCACCTCACGCTTCGTCGTTCCCCGGCCCGAGAGCCCGCACGAAGGCATCGCCCGCTACGGAGACCTGCGCGCCGAAACCGGCGAAGCGCTCGACGAGCGGATGAGCCTCTTCGAAGAGGTCGCGTGCGACGTGTTCGAGCGCGTCTATCCGGACAGCGCGGTGCAGCCGCCCGACGACATCGTGCACGTGAGCTGCTCGGGATACATCTCGCCGAGCCCCTTGCAGACGTTCCTCTCCCGGCGGCGCTGGCTGCGCACCGGCGTGACGCACTCTTATCACATGGGCTGCTACGGCGCGTTTCCCGCCGTGCGCACGGCGGTAGGATTGGTCGGCTCGTCGTTCGACTCGCTGCCGCGCCCGAAAAGGCGCGTCGACCTGGTGCACACCGAGTTCTTGTCGCTGCACTTCGACCTTCTCGGCGACGAGCCCGACAACTTCGTCACGTCGACGCTCTTCGCCGATGGTTTCATCAAGTACAGCGCCTCTCCGCAAGCCGAGTTCGAGCGCTCGGACAAACGCAGCGGTCTCAAAGTGCTGGCGATCGACGAGTACATTCTCCCCGACTCCCTGCCGGAGATGACGCTGCGTCCCGGCCCGCTGCAGTTCGACATGTCGCTCTCCAAAAAAGTGCCGTTCTTGATCCGCGATTCGATCGCCGATTTCGTCACCGGCATCTGCGAACAGGTTTCGCTCGATTTCGAGCGCGAGAAGGCCGGTATGGTCTTTGCCATCCATCCGGGCGGCCCGGCGATCCTCAATCAGATCGCCAGCCGGCTCGGCATCGACGAGTCGCAGATCGCCCTGAGCCGCAAGGTGCTCCGCGAGCACGGCAATATGGCATCGGCCACCGCTCCGCACATCTGGCAGCTGATCGTCGACTCCCCGGAGATTCCGGCCGGGACCAAAGTGCTCAGCATGGCGTTCGGGCCAGGCCTAACGGTAATCGGCGCTCTCTTCGAGAAAGTCTAGCCCTTACGATGGCAACCACAGAAACGGCAAAGCCGCAGAAGTTTTCCGTTCCCGGGCCCTTTTATTGGAGCGTCCGCGGCGTCCACGCCGCGGCACCGCTCTTCGTGGCGCTGGGCAACCTCGAGACCAAGATGCTGGAGCGCAAGCTGGCGACGCAGCGGGTCGACCGTCCCGTTTACATCTGCGGCCTTCCGCGCGCCGGCACCACGATCACGCTGCAGATGCTCAGCGAGCACCCCGACGTCGCCACGCACAAATACGCCGATTTCCTGATGCCGTATATGCCGTACGTCTGGAATCAGGTTTTTCCGCGCATACCGGTCGACGCGATGCGCAAGCCGGTGCCGCGCATCCACCGCGACCGCATCGAGGTCACGCGCGACAGCGCCGAGATGGGCGAAGAGATCATCTGGGAGCACTTCTTCCCCTTCATCCACGACGAAACGAAGTACAGCGTGCTCGACGGTTCGACGTCGAACCCGGGGTTCGAGCGCTTCTACGACGAGCACCTGCGCAAACTCGCGCTCGTGCGCGAGCGCAGCCGTTACGTGAGCAAGGCCATCATGTGCGTGGTGCGCATGCAGTACCTGCGGCGCATGTTCCCCGACGCGCGCTTCCTGCTCTACGTTCGCAACCCCCTCGATCACATCGCCTCGATCATCAAACAGGATCGCATCTGGGCTGAAATCGAGAGCACCGACCCGCGCCAGATCGAGATCATCGAGCTCACCGGCCACCACGAATTCGGCCCTCACCAGGTGATGGCCAACGTCGGCAGCCCGCCGGTGCTGGCGGAGATCCGCCGGCTCTTCGACGCGGGCCAGGCCGTGCAATCGCGCGCCCGCTACTGGGCGTACGTTTACGGCTTCGTCGTCAAGCAGTTGCAAGACGACCCCGAGTTGGCCAAGCGCGTCTGCATCGTGCGCTACGAGGATCTCTGCTCCGACTCGCTGGTCACGATCGACCGCATCCTCACGCACACCGGCCTCGATGCCGGCGAAGTTCGCCGCGACGCGCGAGACCTTCGGAAAGAAGCTCTCGTTCCCCGACTACTACAAGCCGAAATTCAGCGCAGGCGAGTTGGCCGACATCGCCGCGGTCACCGGAGGCGTCGCCGAGTATTTTGGTTACAACGTCAAAGCGCTGGCCGATAAGATGGAGCCCGTCCCGTCGTGAGCGCCCGGCTCGCCGGTGTCGCAGCGCTGGTGGCCCTTGCGCTGAGCGCCTGCGCTTCGGGGGGCTCCGGCTCGACGAGCGCGCCCCTGCCCCCGCCCGCGGCGCGAGTGCACCATCGCGGCTCTCCGAGCACGCCGATCCAGCACGTGATCATCGTGATCCAAGAGAACCGCAGCTTCGACAACCTTTTCGCCACCTTCCCCAACGCCAACGGCACGACCACCGGGTAATTTGGAAGCCGTGCCGCCGTCGCTGCTGAGCCAGTGCGACTACCCCTACGCGACGTCGATCCCGCTGGCCGTAAAACCACTCTACTCCGGCAACGACTACGAGCATCGTTACGTATCGGGATCGGCCACTCGTCCCGGCGGATTCCTCGTCGACCTCGACAACGGCCTGATGGACGGTTTCGACCTCAGTTACATCCCGGCCAGCAGCAAGGTCGACTGCACGGGTCCGTACGAGTACGTCAACCCGTCGCAGATCCAGCCGTATTGGAACATGGCCGCACAATACGTCCTCGCCGACAACTTGTTCCAGACTCAAGGCAGCAGCTCGTTTACGGCTCATCAAGATCTGATCGCCGGCGGAACGGTGGTGAACTATGCGGTCGGCAGCGGCTCGAACGAGAACAGCGCCATCGACAATCCGTCGTGGTGGCCGTGGGGCTGCGACAATCACAGCAACTCGTTCGTGCCGGTGATTACGACGCAGCTCCAATACTTCGGAAACGAAGGCCCTTTCCCGTGCTTCACCTACAAGACGATGCGCGACTTGCTCGACGGCGCCGGCGTCTCATGGAAGTTCTACGCCGAGCAGATCGTCAAGGCCAAGGAGGGCGCAGGGATCTGGAGCGGCTACGACGCGATTTCGTCGGTGCGCAACAGCTCGGAATGGGGTACGAAAGTCGTCTGGCCCGACACGAAGATCTTCGCGGACATCAAGAAGGGTACGCTGCCTGCCGTGTCCTGGGTGACGCCCGATGCCCCCAACTCGGATCATCCGCAAGAGCAGTGCAAGTGCGATACGGGTCCGTCGTGGGTCGCCTCGGTCGTCAACGCGGTCGGCAACAGCAAGAAGTATTGGAAGTCGAGCGCGGTCATCGTCGTTTGGGACGATTACGGCGGCTGGTACGATCACGTGCCGCCGCCCTTCACCGACAATCAAGGCGGCCTCGGTTTCCGCGTGCCGATGATCGTCGTCTCGCCGTTCACGCAACCGCACGTCGAGCACACGCAGTACGAGTTCGGCAGCATTTTGAAGTTCATCGAGGATAACTGGGATCTCGGTTCGCTCGGCACCACCGATCAGCGCGCGACCAGCATCGGCAATCTGTTCTACTTCGGCGGAGAGCCTCGAGCGTTCAAGCCGATCGCCGCCAAATATCCCACCTCCTACTTCCTGCAGCGGAAGCAGTCGGGCCTCGTGCCCGATCCGGAGTAGCCTAAAGTGCGCTCGCGGGCGCTTTGCGGCTGCGCTTTGGCCGCGACGGTAGCGGCGGCCGGATGCGGCGGCGCCGGTTCAACGCCGGCGGTACCGTTGGCGGCGGCGCAGCGGGAGCACGTCGCGCCGAAAAAATCCGCAAAGATCCAGCACATCATCGTGATGGTCCAGGAGAACCGCACCTTCAACGACCTCTTCGCCACCTTTCCCGGAACCGACGGCACCACGACCGGCCTCGAGAAGATCGGCTCGCAGACGCAGCAGATCGCGCTGAAGAAGGTTCCGCTGGAGGCAACCAGCATTCTGCGCCATACGTACGGCGGTTACCTAACCGCATACGACGGCGGCCGCATGGACGCGTTCAACCTGATCATCGCGCAGAGCAGCGGTAAGAAAGAGGGCAGCGCGCCGTACCAATACGTCGATCCCAGCGACCTCGGCCCATACTGGGACATCGCCGACAACTACGCAATCGCCGACCACACCTTCCAAACTCAGGGCAGCGGCAGCTATACCGCCCATCAAGACTTGATCCGCGGCGGCACCGAGATCGACTCGAGCGATAGCATCATCGACGATCCGACGAAGATGCCGTGGGGCTGTCCCTCCAAAGCGGGCGCCGTCACCTCGCTCATCACGACGGGCCTTAAGTACGAAGAGAACGCTGGGCCGTTCCCTTGCACGACCGATTTTCCGTCGTCGGGCAGCAACTATCGCACGTTGCAAAACCTGCTCGACGCAAAATCGGTCTCGTGGAAGTACTACACCCCGGCGTGGCAAGGCAACACCGGCGGCCTCTGGAACGCCTTCTTGACCATCGCGTCGGTCTACGGCAATCAGACCGAGTGGAACGCGCACATCTCGCAGCCCGAGACCAACGTTTTCAGCGACATCAGCGGCGGCGCGCTGCCGTCGGTCGCCTGGGTGATTCCCGACGGAATCAACTCCGACCATCCCGGCTACTCCTCCGACACCGGGCCGTCGTGGGTGGCCAGCGTCGTCAATGCCGTCGGAAAGAGCCCGTACTGGGACTCGACCGCGGTCGTCATCGTGTGGGACGACTGGGGCGGCTTTTACGACAACGTGTCGCCGCCAAAACTCGACCAGCAGGGCGGCCCCGGATTTCGCGTGCCGATGCTCGTGGTCTCGCCCTACGTCAAGCGCAAAGAGATCACGCACAAAGTCTACGAGTTCGGCAGCATCGTGCGCTTCATCGAGGACAATTGGCACCTCGGCCGCCTCGGCACGACCGACACGACGGCAAATAGCATCGCGCCGGTGTTCGACTTCAAAATGTCGCCGCGAACGTTTACCTCGATCCCGTCGAGCCACTCACGCGCATTCTTCCTGCATCAGAAGCCCTCAGGCTTACCCGTAGATACGGAGTAGCCTCGCCCCCATCCCGAGTCTAGGGCCCGCCCAGCAAGCCTTGCTGTGCGGCCTTTGCCAGAAGCGCGGCTGTGCTGTTGACTTCGAAGACTTTGAAGATCGCTTTGATGTGATTGCTGACCGTGTACTCGCTGCGCTCGAGCGCCGCCGCAATCTCCGCAGTCGACTTTCCCCTGCAGAGCTGCTCGAAGACCACTTGCTGCATCGGCGAGAGCGGAGGCTTGGGCACGTCGGTTTCCTGGGCAACTTCTTTGGCGACCCAACTGTGCTGATAGTTGCGAAGCTTTTCGCGAATCAGCGGCAGCAGATCGCGATCGCCGGTCGCGCGGTACTCTCCCACCAAACACTCGCCGGCTCGAAAATCGAATCCCAACCGTTCGAATATCCCTCGCGCTTCTCGCAAATCGGCGAGCCCGCGAGCGCGGTTGCCGAGCGCCAGTTCGACCATACCGGTGACGCGCTTCAAATAGGCGGGATGGCGCGCGGCACGCCGTTGCATGACCATCTTCGGGTCGCCGAGGGCGCGATATTGCGCCAAATACATCGATGATCGTGCAGGGTCTATCTCGGCAAAAAGCTCCGCCAGAAAGAGGAGTGCGTTACGCTCATCGCCGACCATAGCCGCCCAGTTCGACCTCTGCTGCCAGCCGCTCCGCATCGTCGAGTTCGACGCGAGACCAACCGTGCTGCTCGAAACAACGAGCGAGTTCCGCGCGATCGCAGGCCGCATACACCTCCCAGGGCTTAGACAGTTCGACGGCGGCCGCGCGCTTTAGAAAACGAAATGCTCGAAAGTAGTCTCCCTGCTGTGCCACCGCCCACGCTATGCTGCGAAGCGCTACGAACAGGTTCCCTGGAATATCTTCATAACACGGAACGCCGCCGAGATGACGCTCGACGTGCGCAAAGGCGCGTGGAAGGTACACCACGTCGGCAAGGTGTGCGAGATTCGCGGTTGCATACGCGCGGAAGACCAGGTACTCAGGCCACGGAGGCGGCCACGTATCTGGATCGACAAGCTCGAGATAATCGATCAGTCGCTCGCCCTCTTCGGCAAGGCGTTCTTCTTGACCTAATATAACGCTCTCGGCGTAGATCGCGAAAGCGCGCGCTTTCAACGAGGTACCGCTCTTCGCAATCTCAAGGGCAGCCCTAGCCTTCCCGGGGTTTTCCTCGTGCAAATGCCGCCGCACCAACCGATAGCCGAGATACGCGGTAAGATCGTTGTCATTCAAAGGTGTCGCGATCTTGAAGGCGGCCGCCAAGTGGTCGTCGGCCAAGTCGAAGATGTCGTGGGAGTTGTGAGCGGAAGTCGGTTGCCGGCGCCGTTTGCAGCTCCGAAGCGCAGAGCCGCTGCAAGTGCTGCGATTAAAAAGAACGAGCTCACCAGCATTGCCGTCTTACCAGCAGAACCGAAAATCGCATAACACCTCGGGGTTGATTTGGGAGCGAGAGTTTAAGGGACGACGGAATCACCTGGAGACGAGGATACCAAGATTAGGCAGCCGGACCTGAACCTGAAGTTTGCCGAAGTCATACCGGCTTTTGCTAAATCCACGCAGACGAAAATCGAGCGCCTTCTTCTCCCCGGGCGTCGCCTACGAGGTCACCTGCGCTCACACCCCAGCACGCGTTCCGATCGCCAAAGCGTCTCCGCGGTGAGGCGCAACTGGAGCGGATACGCGCCATGACCGTTGATACTCGAAGGACGGAAGATAACGCGCTAAGCGGTCGTTCTAAGAACGCGCGCTAAGCGTGTATTATCGCTGTCCTTGGACTGCGCTCAGGATGATAGGGACTGCGCTCGGGATGACGGGTGGTTACTGCTCGTCGGGAATCCTTGGATCCAACGGTTGGTTTAAAAAGAAATCTGGTCCTTTGGGCGCCTTGATCGGGATGTACTTGCGCGGCTTCTGACTGAAGTCGAGGCAGTCAGCGGCCGGCGAGGTCGCGCGCTTATCCGCCTTGTTCAGCTGCGCCAGTCCGAACAGGTCCTCGGCGAAACGCAGCACGCTGGCCGTCTCGTACTGCGTGTGCGAGACGTAGTCTTTCTTGGCATACGGCGAGATGACCATCAGCGGCACGCGGAAGCCGACGCTGTCGTAGCCTCGATATGGCGGCGGGACGTTATCGTAGGTGCCGCCCCAGTCGTCCCACTGCACGAAGACCACGGTTGAATCCCAGAACTTGCTCTCGCCCACCGCGTTGACCAGCGAAGTCACCCACGAGGGCCCGAACCCGCCGCCGCAGGAGAGGTGATCGGAATCTTCGCAGAGCGGCGTGATCCACGTAAAGGATGCGAGTTGTCCGGCCTTGATGTCTTTGAGGAAGCGCTTCTGCGGCATGACGATGTCTTTTTTCCAGTCGGGACCGTCGATGATATGCTTGACCGCCTGATAGCCCGACCAAAAGCCGCCCAGCGGTTTGGTGTAGCTGCTCGTATAGAATCGCCACGGCAGATTGGCGCCGTCTAACTCGTCGCCGAGGGTCTGGTAGTTGAAACAAGGCTTCTGATACCCGGCGTAGGTGCGCTGGTGGGTGATGATGCGCACCGAGTCGCCGTAGCGGCCTTCGCATCCCCACTCGCTCGACGGAACGTTGACGCTCGAATCCGCCTGCGCCGCGATGATGTACTGATGCGCGACGAAGCTCTCGTCGAGCTGCGAGGCGAACATGTGATCGGCGAGCACGAACTCGTGTGCGATGTCCCAGTACGGCTTCGATTCCGAACGCGGAACGTAGACGTACTGGCCGTACTTCGGACCACCCTCCTGCGCTTCCAAATCGAAGTGGTCCATCTTACACTTCGTGCCGGGCAGCTTACCGGTTCCGTCGCAGGCGGCGAACATTGCCGTGGCCGAGTGATCGATATCGTAGGTCGTCTTCAGGCTCACCGGCTGCAGCGCGATCGTCTGCCCTGTCGAGGTTTTTCCGCTGCTCGCGGTATCGGCGCCCGGATAACCCGAGAACATGTCGTCGAACCCGCGGTTCTCTTGCACGATGTAGACCACGTGCTGGATTTTGCCGGCTCCGGTGGCGTTCAGAGCAGTCATCGCTTGCGAACTTTGCAACGCGGGCAGCGAAGAGCGTGTGCCGAAAGCGCAGCCGCACAGCATCGTAATTGCGATGGCGCAGCCGAGAAGAGAAAGCCTTTTCATGTTAACCCGTTTTAGTAGAAAAGAAGGACGATAGCGTCTTCCCCGGGATGGCTCTGCCGTCCCTGCACACGCAACTGAGCGTCTGCACGTGTTCGTCTACCTTAGAAGAAGGCCGCGGAAGGTAGGAGCACCGGTCGGAGGTAAGTCACCAAGTTCCCAGACCATCCCACGGAAAAAGGAGCTTTTGTGAAGGGACCCCTCAAACTCGTTGCGCCCCTTGTTGTGGCGCTCGGAGTCGTCGCGTGTAGCGCGGGCGGCTCCTCCAATATACCGGCTGGCACGGGCCTTGCCGGCTTGCAGGCCGCCCACATGCCGATGTGGGCTCTGAACCATACGGCGACCCCTGCGTGCGCCGGAAGCCGCACGGGCCAAGCCCAGTGCGACGTCCTCATCGAGACGAACGCGCACCAGATGGGCGGCCATCAGGCCTACGGCGGTTGGGGCGCACCCAACCTCGAAAAGGCCTACAACCTGCCCATTACCAAGGGCAAGGGCCAGAACGTGTTCATCGTCGATGCCTACGACAACCCCGACGTCTCGTCGGATTTCAACACCTATCGTTCGACGATGGGCCTTCCCGCGAGCACGCTCAACAAGTACAACCAGACCGGCCAAAAGAGCAACTATCCTCAGAACAGCCCGGGCTGGGGCGTCGAGATCGACCTCGATGTCGACATGGCTTCGGCCAGCTGTCCGACTCTGCACGATCAACCTCGTCGAAGCCAACTCCAACCAGTGGAGCGACTCGAGGCGGCCGAGCAGGAGGCGGTTAAGCTCGGCGGCACGGTCGTCAGCAACAGCTACGACGGCACCGGCGCCACCGAATCCGACTACGACACCAAGGGCGTGACCTACCTCGCCAGCGCCGGCGATGCCGGCTACGGCCTCTACGATCCGGCGACGTTCGACAGCGTGATCGCGGTCGGCGGCACCTTCCTCAACTCCGCGCGGCGGCAAGCGCAAGTTCACGCGAAGTCGTCTGGCCGGATCGCGGCGGCGGCTGCTCCGGCACCGGTGAGAGCAAGCCCTCATGGCAGAAAGATCAGGAGTGTTCGCTTCCGTACGGGTAACGACATCGGCGCGGTATCGGTTGGCGCGGCCGAGTACGACACCGACAGCGAAGGCGGCTGGATCGAAGTAGACGGAACCAGCATCTCCTCGCCGCTGGTCGCCGGAATGGTCGCCCTGGCGGGCAACTCCACCAAACAAGACGGTGGCGAGAACCTCTGGAAGCTCACCAAGAAGCAACAGAAGAAGAGCATCTATCCGGTCGTCACTGGTAATCTCGACGGCTGCCCGCCAGTCTCGGCGGAACGTACCTCTGCGATGCAGGTACCAAGCAGTTCGGCATCTATGGAAGCCCCGACGGTTGGGGAACCCCGCACGGAGTCGGCGCCCTCTAGGCAGCCCTCTCCGAGCAATCCACGAGGCGGGCGCGCAAGCGCTCGCCTCTTTCTTTCCGCTCACCGCGCTCGCCTGGCTTGCGCCTTCGAGTAAGGCTGTTGTCCCACCGCAAGCGTTCGCTTTCCCGTCGACAGGCGTGGCCTATCCGCAGAAGTGTCATCCGTCGGGCCTTCGCATTGCGACCGTCCGGTATGCGGCGCGTCATCAAACGTAAGGCCATCGTGCTTTCCAATAAGCGCCGGCGAGGCTGTCGTCCGAGCGCGCGTGGTCTCTCGTCGCTGCTATCGTTGCGCGATCGTCTCGCACGGCGCCCTGGCTCGCAGACGTTGCATCGTCGGGCCTGGCGACGGCGTCGTTCACGTCCTATCCACGGTCGTGGACACGGTTTTGCCTTTGGGCTACTCGCTGCCGCGCCCATGCCGGTCGCACAAAAAGCAATGGGCCCGCCGAAGCGGGCCCATTGCTTGATTCGACGATTCGAATCGAGTTTGTTTGGTTACTTGCCGATGCTGACGGCCGCGCCGTACGGGGCTCCCGGAGGCGAGGTCAGGTTGCCGGTCGGGTTTCCACCGGCCGGGTACTTCCAATAGTCAACCTTGCTCGTGCCGGCATCCGCGCACCACAGGTTCGGACCGACTGCCGTATTGACTTGCTTCTTGCCATGCGGGAAGTTGTTCTTCTTGCCGCTGGTGTAGAAGATGCTGACGGTGTCGTCGTAGTCGCTGTAGCAGGTGTCGGACAGCTTGGTCTCGGTCGTGCGACGTGATCGTGGTTCCGGAGACCGTCGACGGCCAGTCGCCGCTCTCGAACGTTCCGCCGGCTTCCTGATCGCCGAGGCCGATGTACTTGCCATCCCAGCTGGTGCCGCCCGGGAAGTCGATCGTGATGCCGCTCTCAGAGAGCACTTCTTCCGACTTCGAGCCCGCCGATCAGCGCGCAGACATCGATGCTGACTGTACTCGCCGACGCCGATGAGGTTGCCCTTGCTGTCGTAGCCAGCCGGCCACTCATATTCGCAGGACGAATCGCTATAGGTCGTGCTCTTCGACGGGTTGCCGCCTGCATAGACGACGACTTCGCCCGGCGAGAAGCTGGTGACCGCAACGTTACCCTTGGCTGATGACGGAGCAGCCGATCGGCTCGCCGCCCGAGTCGTAGGTGTTGATCGGCGACGTGCCGCCGTGCGCGTATTCAACGGCGTTGCCGTCTGTCGAAGTTGGCGACGTAGACGTCATCCTTCTTGTCCGCTGCACATGCCGTAGGGTTCGCCGAAGCCCGTCAGGGTTCCGACAGCGGTGCCGCTCGGATAGTCGTAGACGTAGACGTCATTGGTGTCTCGTCTCCGACGTAGAGGTACGCGCTCTTCTTGCCCTTCTTATCCGGGCGCGATGAAGGACTGGCCGTGGTCCGGGTGCACCGGGCGAGCCATGAAATGCGGCATCGTGAGAGCCGCGTCTTGGATCTTCGAAAGCTGCGTCAGAGCCGGTATGGATGACCGCTCGGCGCGCACGCCCGAAGTCGGACCAAAACTCGAAACCACCACTGCTGCAAGCAGCCAGCATGGCGGCGGCCAGAGTTACGCCAACGGCGTACTTGGCCAAGCTCGAGATTTTCATTTGGAAATTTGCTCCATTTCTTTCATGAAAGTGTGTATGGGGGTCATCAGGCCCTCTCGGCAAGCCTGACTGGGGACTCCGTGGTAGGCAGGTCGCCGACCCTTGAAAGCGAGTAGGCATTACTGGCCTCCGCAAGCCTGGACGGACTACTGTAGTATGGGGCTCCCGTCCCCCACCCTTGGCGCTTCCTGAGCCTGTTCCTGCCGAGGAATTTGCGATGGTTAACTTTCTTTCAAATGCGTAATTTTGGTGCTCGCTTGTTTTGCACAAATGGGTTGGCCGCATTGGCTTATAGGTCGGTATCTACCGGCCGGTACGACGCTTTTTCGTGGAGGAAGTACGCTCTCGAGCGACTCGAAGCGATGGGGCGGAAGGCGATAGGGGACTGCGAGTAATCGAAGCAATCGGCGATGCTGGTCGCGCGCTCGTCGCTGGTCCCCAGCGACCCGAGCCCCCAGTTCTGCTCCACGTACTTTAGGATGCTGCCGAACTCGTACTGCGTCGGTGAAATGTAACCCGCCCGCGCGTACGGGGAGACGACCAGCGCCGGCACCCGGAAGCCCAGGCCGCCGTAGCCCAGTTGCCGGGGGTTGAGGTTGTCGTAGAGGCCTCCCCAGTCGTCCCAGACGACGATGATCGCCGTCGAGTCCCAATACTGACTCTCCCCGATGGCGTTGACGACGCTAGCGACCCATGAGGGGCCGTCGTCGACCTTCAGGCCCGGGTGGTCGGAATCGTCGGTCTCGGGAATCACCCACGACATCGCCGGCAGCGTCCCCGCCGCGATGTCGCCGAAAATCTTGGTCTGCGGGGTGATCACGTTGGTCTTCCACTCCGGACCGTAGCGCACCGCCGAGATCGCGTCGAAGGCGCTCATCAATCGCCCGTACGACGAGCAGCACATCTTGGGCACGTAATACTTCCACGAGACGCCCTTGGCATCGAGGAGATCTCGCAGCGTCTCGTAGGTGAGGCACGGAAACGGTCCCTTTCCGAGTTGGAGGGCGTCGCTCTGCGAGATCAGCGAGGTGTGCGTGCTGGGCGGTGCGTCGCATCCCCAGATGCACTTGAATCCCGAACAGGTCGGCAGGTTGACCAGTGCCTCGTCCGATTCGACCAGCGTGCCGCCGGCGATGAGGTCCTGATGTGCCGTAAAGCTGCTGCTGCCTTGGGTAGTGAACATATGTTCGGCCAGCGCGTACTGCTGGGCCAGATCCCAGTACGGCACGATCTGCAACGGGTCGGTGTACTGATACGGATACGTGCACTCCGGCGTGCCGCCGCCGAAGAGCACTCTGTCGAAGCCGTCCATCGCGCCATTGTCGCGAGCGGTGTTGTAGCCTTGATACGAGTGGTTGAGGTCGTGGACGGTCACGAGGGGACTCTCCGTCAGCGCGATCGTTTTCGGTTTGCCGATCGAGCACGCCTTATCTTTGCCGACCGTGGCGGTCGTCACACCGTCGGCGCCGGGAAACGTGGCGAAGAAATCGTTGAACGTGCGGTTCTCCTGCACGAGCAGCACGACGTGCGCGATCGGCGAGGTACTCGAGCTCGAATCGCGCGCGGCCCGCGGCCCGAAAGCGGCTGCCGCACCGCCGCCGGCGCTGCAGCCCGATAGCAGCGAGAGCACCGCCGCTATCGCTCCCACGCGCAGCGGCGCGGCGCCGACGAGGCGCATTATCCCTCGGCGATGCTCGTAACGGCCTTGACCAGCGAATCTTTCCCTTTGGTCGCGGTGATAAACGCCATCTGCGCGTAATCGAGGACCTCGGGGAAGCGCCGCAAGTAGCCCGTCACGAAACGCCACGAGAAGAGGCGCCGCAGCGAAAGATACTCCGCTTCGTAGAGCAGCAGTAAGTTGGTAACGATGAAGTGGCGCATCGCGCTGCCGCGGCGAACGTGCACGCGCCAGCGCTTGGAGATGTCGACGTTGGTGAAAACGGTGTTTCGCAGCGATCCGGAGAGCACCGCGGGACTGACCGTAACGGCGCTATCGTAGTCGGCGGGCATGCGATCCGACCGCTCGATGACGGAACGCCCGAAGTCGACGGTCCAATACTCCGGCTGCGCTTTTGCGATCGGAAAGACCCAGCGAGCCTTCCCCATGAACGGCCGCAGCAGGCGCGTCGTCTTGAAGAACTTGGTGAAGTAGGTGGAAAAATCGTCGAAGGCGATCTCCTTCTGCTCCTCGTTGCGATACGATTTCTCCAGACGCTCGTTCTCTTGGACGGCGCGCTGCTCGGCGTACTCGACCATGTCGCTCACGACGTTGCCGGTAAGGTCGAACCCCGACTCCGACGACCAGCGGCTGCCCACGGGCATCACCGCGAGCTGCGTTCCCGGAGCTCGCGCCGCGTTGCCCTCGAAG
The DNA here is from genome assembly GCA_963844705.1 of Vulcanimicrobiota bacterium. GTDB lineage: Bacteria > Vulcanimicrobiota > Vulcanimicrobiia > Vulcanimicrobiales > Vulcanimicrobiaceae > Cybelea. The sequence continues at coordinate 403,174 of CAWJPI010000003.1, forward strand.
TACGCCTGCATCTCTGGCGCCGAGACGAGGAAGCGATTCTCGTCGCGCACCTCGCGGTGCAGATGGCAGATTCCGCTTGCGAACGGCACGGCGTACCGCGGGTGCAGCTGCTGCGCCGCGGACAAGAACGCGTCCATGTAGGTTCGCGAATCGACCGGCAGGCGATCGGCGGGGTCTTCGAACGTGTACCGCGTCGGGTAGGACCAGGCCGGCGAATGGCTCCGCAGCATGAAATCGACCTTCGGATACTTCGCGCGGAACGCCCGCCACGACGACGGCAGCGGCTTGGCATCGTTGAGGTCGAACAGGGTAACGCCATCGGCTTGCACGACCGCGACGCTGTCGTCTTGAAAGCTAATCTGATAGCTCGTCAGCGAGAAGCCGTCGGCCAGCCGCATCGTTTCTCCGTGATTGAGCTCGACGATGCGTTCGAATCCCAGGCCGCGCAGTTGTTCGTGCAGTCCGGAGATCGGAAAGCGCGGCACCATCACCGTCGTGTGCTTGCCGAACTTCTTGAGCGTCTTTGGATCGAAGTGGTCGAAGTGCCAGTGCGTTACGTAAACGTAGTCGGCTTCGAAGATATCGGGCCCGAACTCCGGCGGCGGGGCGTGCCACCAGGCCGACCAATACGCCGGCTCGTTCAGCCAGGGGTCGATGACGAGCCGCTTCCCTCGCGCTTTGACGTCGAGACAGGCGTGACTGACGATCCGAAACTCCATGATCGCCGCTCTTTCGGCGGACCCTCGCCGACTCCCATCGGGCCCGCACGGGCGTGCGGCTGCTTAGCCCGTTAGGGAATTGCTCGAATCCTGATTGCGCCGGTGGTGGTGCGCAGCACGATTCGCGCAGTGCCCGATCCGATAGTGCCGCTCGCCGAAGAGCCGACGATATTTTGGCTGCTCGAGGAGATGCCGGAAATGTCGCTGCTAAAGGCGCCGACCGTACTCGAGGCGTCCACGCGCGCGCTGCTGTCGCGGGCCAGCCGTAAGGCGATGGTGCCCGTCGTCGCGCGCAAGTCGATCGAACGGTTGCCCTCGACGCGGCCCAACTGCGCGTCGATCGTGCCCGCCTGCGTCTCGACGTCGAGATCGCCGCCGATCGGGCCGAGCCGCACCGATCCCGCAACGTTCTCGACGAACGCCGATGCAGCTTGCGGCACCATCACGCGATACCGCACGCCGCCGCTGTGATTTCCGCCGGCGTACCGGGTCGAGATCGAAACCACATTTGCGTCACGGCGTACGTCGATCGCAATGGTCCGCAACTCCGAAGCGTCGTACCCGTACTTGCGTGCGGAGACGTCGACGACCGTCTTGTTCCAGGGCTCGATCTGCACGGTTCCGGCGACGTTGCTCACGCGCACGTGCGGCGCCGAGTCGCTGTCGATCGCCTGATGAAAATCTTCGTGGGCCCGTTCGCCGAAGGCGCCGCTGCACGCCCAGAGCGCCAGCAAAGCCGCCACGGCCGTCCCTCGCTTCATGACCGCGCCTTCGACGCGCCCACGAGGGCGCCCCCGCAGCGAGGCTTCACGGGCTCCCGCGGAAAAACGGCACGTATGGGCGCCGGCATCGATTATACGATGGTCGAGCGCGTCTTGCTCGCGTTCGGCCTCTCGCTCTTCTTCGGCTTCGCGTTTGAGGAATTCTACGCTGACGTGCTTCCGCGTCGCCCCGGCGGCGTGCGAACGTTTCCGCTGCTCGCACTCGGCGGCGCCGGCCTCTACCTGCTCGATCCCGGCCACGGAGCGGCGTTCATCGCCGGATTGCTCGTGCTGGGCCTCTGGATCTACACGTACATCCGCGTGGGCCTGGAGCGCGAAGGCCCTCCGCCCGACGGCCCGCTCATCGTTCCAATCTGCAACCTCTTGGCCTACCTGCTCGGGGCGCTGGCGCTCTCACAGCCGGTCTGGCTCAGCATCGGCATCGCCGTCGCCGCCGTGCTGTTGCTCGGCTCGCGCACGCGGCTGCACGATTGGGCGCAGCGCCTTCCGGCCGGCGAGATCGTCACCGCGGGACAGTTTCTCGTGCTGGTCGGCGTCGTGCTGCCTCTGCTGCCGGGGCTTCCCGCGATCCCGTACACCACGATCACGCCCTTTGGCGTTTGGCTCGCCGTCGTGGCCGTATCGTCGATCTCCTACGCGAGCTATCTGATACAGCGCTTGACGCCATTGCGCCGCGGCACGCTTTGGAGTGCGATTCTCGGCGGTCTCTACTCGTCGACCGCAACCACCGTCGTGTTCGCGAGACGTGCTCGCGACGAAGGCATGACGCCATCGTTGGAAGCCGGAATCGTCGCCGCCACCGCCATCATGTACCTGCGCATTCTCTTCGTGGTAACGCTCTTCAACGTGACGCTCGCGCGACAACTCGCGCCGACGTTGCTGGTGCTGGCGGCGCTGAGCGCGCTTCTGGCGGTGGGGCGATCGCGCCGGCGCGACGGCGCGCCCGAAGGCGCGGCCCCGCTCGGCAATCCGCTGCAGCTCTCGACGGCGCTCGTCTTCGCGGCGCTCTTCGTCGCGGTCGCGATGCTCGGAACGTTTGCAGAGCGGTTCTTCGGTCATACCGGAATCTTCGCACTCGCCGGAATCGTCGGCGTAACCGACATCGATCCGTTCGTTTTGAGCCTCGCGCAGGGGGGCGCCGCAACCGTCGGAATCCCTGCTTCGACGATCGCGGTCCTCATCGCGATCTCCTCGAACAACGTGCTCAAGGCCGTCTACACGCTGGCGTTCGCGCGCACGCGAGACGCTTGGGTGCCGGCCGCGATGCTCATCGCGCTCGCTCTCGCCGGCCTCGCCGGCGCCTGGCTCTACGGTTCTCGCATCCTATAGCCGACGCCGTAGACCGTCACCACGTATTGCGGGTCGCGCGGATCGTTCTCGATCTTCTTGCGCAGATTGTTGATATGACGGTCGAGCGTGCGCTCGTAGATCTCGCCGTCGTCACCGAGGCAGTCGAGCAAGCGCGAGCGCGTGAAAACCTCGCCGGGGTGAGCGGCTAGCAGCGCAAGAATCTCGAACTCGGTTGAGGTGAGCCGGCGAACCGAGCCGGCGACGTTGACTTCGTGGGAGCTTCGATCGATCTCGAGATCGGCTACGCGCGTCTTCTGCGCGCGAGCGGGCTCGCCGGCCTCGCAGGCGCTCTCACTGGTTCGGCTCAGCAGCGAGCGGACGCGCGCGACGAGTTCGCGCGGGGAAAACGGCTTGGTCAGGTAGTCGTCGGCGCCAAGCTCGAAACCGGCGATGCGATCGGCTTCGCCGGAGCGCGCGGCGAGCACGATCGTCGGAACGCGCGCGGGCAACGGCGACGCCGCGCGCAGCACGTCGCAGCCGCTGCCGCCGGGAAGCGTTACGTCGAGTACGAGGACGTCGGGCACGCGTCGCTCGATCGCTGCGAGCGCATCGCGGCGCTCGTGGCGATCGCCACCGACATTCCCTCACGTTCGAGGTAGCTCTTTACGACCGCGGTGATTTCGGGCTCGTCGTCGACGATCAGGACGCGCCGCTCCATCGACGCTTCTTCGCTGCGTTGGAGCGGCTCGCATGCGGCCCCGCCGAACCGCTGGCGGGTCCGGCCCCGTCTACGCCGCCGTTGCGTTCGTGCCGAAGCCCTCCGAGCCGCACGCACTCGTCGCGGCGGTCGCGAAGGCGCTCGCCGCGTCTACCAGGACGTAACGAACGCCGAGTCGATCGCGGCCCCGACGATTCCGGCAAACGCCGCAAAAGGACAGTCGTAGCCCGGGCAACCGGGAACGTAGACGGGCACGCGAAGCGGATGCTCGCCGCGCCCCGCGCGCATCGCGTCGAGCGATTGCTGCACGTAGAACGTCCTCACGAAAGCGGCACCGTTGCGCGAGTGCAACTCGAAGATCAGCGCTCCACCCGGCGGCGTGTCGTCGAGCTGATCGCCCGGCACGAGCCACGAGAGGTTCAGCATGCCGGAGATCTCCGCGAGCTGCGTATCGTGGCCTGAAAGAAAGACGAAGCGCGTATCCGACGGCACGCGCGTACCGCTGCCGGCCGCTGCGCCCGCGCCTTGAGCCAGCGTCGCCAGAACGTGCGCCATGATGTTTGAAGAGTGCGCGCGCGCGGCGTACACGTTACCGTGCTCGAGTCGCTTGGCGAACACGTGCAGTGCCATCAACTGGAGCAGGCGCTGGTGGTCGACGCGCCCCCAGCCGACGACCGCGTTACCGTTGGTGTACTCCAGCAACAGGTTCTCGCCGACGTCGGCCGCCATGTCGAGGCCGCCGTCGATGTTCGCCAAGCCCCCGTCGCCGTCGTTGGAGAGCGTGGTCGGAACGCGCGAGATCTGCTTGCACGCCGATGCGCTCGCGCATCCGAGCACGGCTTCCATCGTCGTGAACGCCGGAGCGTAGGCGCCGGCAATGCCGTCGAAACTTCCTCCAACCGTGCCGAGAACCGCCGCCCTCGACTCCGCCTTGTCGACGACGCCGACTCCCGGGAGCGGGTCGAAGAGCGTATCGTTATCGCTCGCCGCGTGCTGCGCGACGATGCCGCATCCCGGGGCGAAACCGCCGGCGAACGCCTCGGCAGAGGCGCGCGTACGCTGGTTAACGTCCGCCCAGACGAAGACGTCGCTGCGACGCGGACAGTTCGCCGGCGGCATCCCGAGCATCTCTCCGTATTGCTGCCGGTACCAGCGACCGAACTGGCGCATCAGCAGCGCGCCGCGCGCGGTGAGATTCCCCGGCTTGCCCGGCCACGCCGGCCACGGCTGCTTCGCATAGGCGTGGAGCTCGTCGGGATGCGAGGGCGAACGCACGCCATGGCGGCTGAGCACAACGACCATGCGCAGCTCCGGCGCGGCGCTCGGGGTCGCGGCGTTGGCCGTTTGCGCGGCACCGGTAAACGCGCCGCCCGCAAGAAATGCGCACGCAACAATTGAGACGAGCCGCAACGCAACCGATGACGTCTCATGCGTAAAACTCTACGCCCTTGGCATGAATCTAGAATGAATCCTTCGTCCTTTGACCACGGTTAGGATCATAAGCGCGCGTTACGGCGCGAGGAAGAGATGCTCGCCCACGCCGTTGCAGTTTTGGGTGCCGTCCAAACAGGGCAGCCCGATCGTCGGTTTTGCGCCGCCGCGCAACGGCAGGCCGTAGACGCCGAGCCGGCCATTTGCGGCTTCGAGCGTGTAAAATTGCTCGCGCGGCGGATCGGCTGCGAGTGCGCCGACGATCGTCTTGACGATCTCGTTGGGAAAGAGGCCGCGGAACGGGTCGAGGGGTTCGTCGAACTGGCTCATGACGTTCACCGGCGGCGAGGGCGGACTTCCGGGCTTGGGTGAGGCCAGGGCGCCGAAGTACTGCCCGAGGAGAACGCTAGCGGGATTGTGGCTCGTCGGCAAATACTGGCTGGAGTTGACGAAATCGGCCTGCGCCAAGCTGAGGCCCGTCGAACCGGGAGGCTTTGCGTAAGGGAACGCGATCTTGAAGAGGCGAGAACGCGCCGCGGAGCTAGCGTAGACGTAGAGCGTCGCGTTCACGTCGAAGCGCCCTTGCACCAGCGTGCTGAATCCCGCGGTCTTCGATCCGGGCACGCCGAACGCAATCGAGAGCTGCGCCACGCTCTTGCGGGTGATCGGCGCCGCCAGCTCGGTGATGTCGGCGCCGAGATTGTTGAAGAGCCAGAGGTTATCGTTGGGATCGTACTGGAGATCGACGAGAAACGCGCCGTTGACGCCGACTTCGGTGATTGCGGGCGTCAGCTTGAGCTTCAAGTAGGCGCGCGACGGATCGAACGAAACGATCGGCGGGCGGAAGAAACGAATGCTCTGCGGGCTTGCGATGGCGACGTCTCCGTAGGGCCCAACGGCGAGCACCGGAGCGATGCCCAGACCTGGCCACTCGGTCAGCGTGCGCACCGGCTTCGAACCGCGCACCAGCGGCAGCGAGTACGAGCTGAAGGTGCCGTTGTGGTTGACGTAGAGCCAGCGCGCAGGGGGCGTGGCGTTGGGCGGCACCGGAATTGACGACGCGACCGGAGCCGGGCCGACGGAACCGCATCCCGAGATGGCGACGACGGTTGCGGCGACGGCGAGCACCACGGCGAAGACGGACGAGATTTTCATTGATCGAGGCTCCCGAAGACCGGATTCGCTCCCTGCGATATGGGATCGAACAGGAAGAGCGAGAGCCGGGCGATGGCGTGGAACGGCAGCTCGTTGTGACGATCGAAGGAGTTCAGTTGCGACGGGGTGACCGTACCCAGCCGGCCGCCGGCCGCTGCCACGTAACCGCCGACGTTGGTAACGTGCTTGCCGAGCGCCACGGTGGTGACGCTGCCCAAACTCGCAGTTCCGAGCTGGGTAAAATGCGAATGAGCGGATGCGGCAAAGGTGCCGAACTCGGCTTTGGGCGCCGTGGGCGAGGCCTCGTAGAGCGAGAGTTGCGCGCCGGCGCTTGCCGGCGGCTCCTCGTACGCGAGCACGCTGTAGTTCGGATACGACCCGAGGAGGATCAACGTGTAGCGCTTACCGGCCGATAGGCCCGGGCTCCGCAGCGGACCCACCCGGTAGCCGCTCGTGTCGAGCGCCGAGAGCGATGCCGTTCCCGGCGACACGTCGTAGTACTGAGTAATCGTGCCGTAGTCGAACGAGGACGCCAGCGTCTGGCCGTTCACCCGAAGGTAGACCGATTCGAGTTGCGTCGGCACGCCGTTGATGAGCGCTTCGAGTTCGGTGCCGCTTCGACGAATCGCGCGCGTGCGGTGCCCGAGCCAGAAGATGGCAGCGGCGTAACAGCGCTCGATCCGCCGCATCCGCTCAACACGATCGTGCCGCATAGCACGAGGCCCGTAACGCGAAACTGCATGAGTTCTCCAAAAGGGTTTACGCGCGCCGCTGGAAGCGGCGCGCGTAAACGTGCGAGGAGGTGAGGGCTACTGAAGGCAGGGTTGGCCCGAGCCTTGACCGCTGCCGTTGGCGATGCCGTTGAGCGCATCGAGGACGGCGGTGTGCACGGATGCCAGAGAGGAGCGTACTCCAGCTTATTGACGACCTTGTTGGCGGGAGCCGAAGCGATGTACTTCACCAACGTTTCCTTGTCGGAGACGTGCACGCCGTTGTTATTGCCGTAGAAGAGCCAGTAGCTGAAGCCGACGATCGGATACGTCCGCCCGGCGGGCTCACGAACTTGCTCGGGGGATGTAGAGGATGCACCACGGGGTGCTCGTTCCGAGCGGCTGTCCGTCGCTGCCTTCGCCGTAAGTGATATTCGCGGAGGTCACTTTCGCGAGAGCCTTTATGACGGCTTTCTGGTTCGTCGGGCTGACGAAGTCCGGCCTGCCGTTGACTTGCCGTTTAGCAGCCAGGCCTGTGCGATCGGCGGATTGGCCGCACTTGGCCTACGCGCCCTCGAGGTAGCCGGTGCCAAACGGCGTCGACTGAATCGCGGCGAGCACGCCCGGGTTGCCGCTCTCGCCGATGAAGCTCGAGCGTTCGGATCGTTGGACGATCCCGGTCCTGGCCAGACCATGTTCACGCCGAAGGTCCAGGCCGCGCTGCGGCTGCCGTAACTCGATACGGCGCGGTGTTGTAAGGAGCGTTGCACGTTTGGTTGCACGCGGTCGTTGCGAGCTTGTTGGTGAAGAGATAGCTCGTGCCGCTGCTGTCGGAGCGGAAGAAGAACGTGATCGATTCGGAGATGCCGCCGGTGATCGAGTGGCCGCCGTTGTCGGCCGTGATCGCCGGGTCGTTCCAGTTGCTGATCGTACCGTTGGCGATGGCGCAGTAGGTCCAGGTCGAGAGCTTGATCTGCTTATTGCCGCCGAAGTCCTTGGAGCGGTAACCGAAGACGATCGGACCGCCGAACGTCGGAAACTCGAATGGTTCGCCCCAGTTCTTGCCGCTGCTGGGTTCGCGGTATTGCCTTATACTGCGTGTACTCGGTCGACGGCATCGCGACGTCGCTGCCGACGAAGTCGAGCGGATCGATGCGGCCGCCGAATCCGGTCGGGGTCGCACCGCAGCGGCGCGCACGGTCCGGTCGGGGGCGCGCTGGAATCGCATGTGAGCCTTCGAAAGCGTTGACGGCCGGCGCCGCTGCCGGTCAGACAGTAGTAGACCGTGCCCGTCGTCGGCACGGCGTAGAAGATCGAGCCGGCTCCCGGCGGCTGCTGCGCGTTGTTGTAATAGCCGACGGGTTGATTTGCTTGATTGTATCCGTAAGCCGGGAAGGTGGCGCCGCCCGCGTGGAGATCCTGCGCCCCGTTGTCGTTGCGGATGAGCGCGCCCGCGACCGTGGTGCGACACGACGTTGGGCGCGTCGGAACGCGCTGCCGGACGATCCGCCGGCGCCGCCGTTACACGCGCTCAAGAGCAGTGCCGGAAGCGCCGCCAAGGCGAGGGTGGCGATGGTCTTTCTCATTGTGAAGTTTCCTTATTAGGGATTTGTGCGGTGAGGAGGTCGAGGGTGAGCCGGCCGGGCCGGGGCCCTGCCGGAAGCTGAGGTGACCGCCACGGCGATCGGCGCGTCGAGCTGCGTTGCCGATCCGGAGATCTGGAGTGACGGCTTGACCGTTCCGTGCGCGGAGGACGGAAAAGCGTCGATCGCGTTGTTGAAATCGTCGGCACGAAGAGCGTCGTCTGCGTACATCGCGATTGCCGGGAAGAATGGGACGAGCGGGTTGCGACCGGACGCGCAGGGCGGGTCTTGCGTCGAGATCCCGTCGAGCGTGAGCACACGGAGCGGCGGGTTAGTCGGCTCGCTCCCGCCGCCCGCGCCCGCGGCAAACACGTTGACGCGCGCTTGGCACGAGGTCGAACTGCCGCTGCCGGCCGCCACGACGTTCGCCAATGAGAATCTCGCCGCTGGAGTTGAGACGCGATCTCGGTCGTCTCGCTTGGGCGCCAGCTCCGTCGTCTGATTCCAGGGAATGACGCGCGCCGGATTGGCTATCGGATTGCCGATGTCGGCCGCCGCCGCCACAAAGAGGCCGTAGCTCGGACCGAGCGACGTATGCAGCGCGCCGTTCACGTACAAGTTGCCGGCCGCATCGAGCGCGAGTCCCGTCGGCTGAGGTCCGGGCCGTCGTACCGAAGCTGCGGCGATGTGAAGTCGAATCCGTCCTCCGGCGCGCGCGGCACCGGAGGCGCCCGCCGGATAGGTGAGCACCGCGTCGCCGTCGTTGCCGTCGACCGCAGTGGCACCGTACGTCACCAGCCGCCCCGATGAGTCAAACGCCATGATCAGCGGGAAGATCGTCGTCTTGCGTGTTCTTATCGGCGATGAGCATCGCTTCGGGCTGCTCGTCCCCGCTGGCTCCGCGCGCGTAGATTGCAATCTCGTTGCCGGCATCGGGCATCGCCGTCGGAGGCTTGAAAGCCGAACTCGTTATCGAAGTAGCCGACGTAGAGGTTGCCGCTGGGATCGATCGCGATGCTGCGCGCGTAGAGCTTCTTGCTCGAGCGCGAGCGTCGCTGCGGGCGCGGCGTTGCCTTTGGAATTTTCCGTCGTACTCGGTGACAGTGGCGCCGTGCCCGTCGTTGCTGCCGAGGTTCAGCACGTAGATCGTGCCGACGGGCGGCGGCGGCTGTTTGCCGTGCAGCGCGAAGCCGCGCTCGTCGCTCGATGCCGCTCGGGCCCGTCGACCGCTGGCCGCACACGTAATCGCCGATGCCTGTTTATTGCCATCGTAGGTGAGCGTGATGTCGCCAGGCGGCTTTACGAACGCAACGATTTGCCCGAGGATTTGCCGGCGCGCATGTTGAAGGCGCCTTCGTGTCGCCCTCGATGTTCAGCGACGATCGGCTCCGCAAAGTCGCTCGGGTCCGACGATCTGCGCGCCGCTCGGCGTCGAACGCGTCGAGCGAAACCGAAGCGGTCGGCTCGTGGCCGCGCTTGGCGGCGTTCGGTGAAAGCTGCAAGCTGCAGCGCCGCGATCACCCCGTCCAGTGACAGCGAGAGCCATTGGTGATCCCGACGGTGCCGCCGCCGGAGCCGATCTTCGCTCGACGGTGCCGACCGAGAGCACCGAGCCGTTCGCGTCGGTGCCGGAGTAGGTCGTGACCGCGAAGACGTCTTGCCCGGCGAACCGAGCGCGCTGCCGTTGCAAACGCGTGCTCGTCGGCCTGCACGTTTGCAGCCGCGCGAGTGTGCGCGCCGTGTTGACGATCGACAGGTTGACACCGTTGACGCCGTTGCCGTCGACCGAGGTCAGCTGGATGACGAGCGACTCGGTGTTGGTCGAGAGATAGTCCGGACGCAATCGCGCTCGCGTCCCGGAACGGTGAATGCGTAACGTGGACCTTTCACCAGATGCGTCGGCGGCGGTCCCGAACCGCCGGGAGAGTTCGACGACTGGACCGTCGGGCGTGTTCAAGCCTCCGCCGCAGCCGCCAAGCAGCGCGAGCGCCGCCGTCGCAGAGCACGGCGCGATCGTGCGAAGCTGCGCGATGGGCTATTCACGGATAGGCCCCGTCAGAGCAGATCGGAGGTCGTGACGTCGGCCTGTCCGTTGCTGCCGTCGATCGGCGGCAGTTGCGACAGATTCTTCGGGATACGATGCCTCGTACGCCGGATAGTTCGTACCGGCGGCATAGATTTCGTACGTGCCCGGGCAGATCGTCGGCGTTGCCTTGCCCGATTGCGTCAAGGGCCCGAGATATCGGCAAGCGTAAGGCTGTGCGTGCCCGGCGTGACTGCGCGACGAGCGTGTAGAACGTGTCGGCTCGTGTGCGCCTGCACGCAGATGCCGATGACCGCTGCCGCCGACGGCGCGCATGACGACCAGCGCTTCGGTCGCGCCGGCGGGAACGTGCACGCTACCGTGCCGCCGCCTTTGCCATCGGGCGCAAACGCGGCGTATCGAAGACCGGCAGCGCGTGCAGACGCGTGAGCTGCGCGCGCCGCTGCGAGGACGCCGGGCGCCGGCGTCGGCGTGCCGTTGGGACCGGGGCTCGGCGTCGGATTCTGCGGCGTGTCGTATGCCGGCGGCACCGCCGCGTACAAATGATACGTGCCGATGACCGGCTTGACCGCAAAATCGGTAAAGCCGAGCGAGTAGCCTAGCCAGCCGAGCGCGACGAGCGACGGTCCGGCAGCCGGAAACGCCGGCGGTCCGCCGTAGAAAAGCTCTTCGTTGTCGCCGTAGATCGGCAAGATTGAAGGCCTGATAGAGCGGCGACGTTCCGTTGATCGGGCCGGCGTCGGAGTTGCAGGGCACAAACCGTAGCCGAACGCGCCGCGTGGTCGACTCTTTCATGCCGCGCGGTGGCCCGTCCACTGCGATTGATTGAGCGTCGCCCAGGTGATGTGATTGGTGCCGAGATCGGCGCCGGCGGACTGCACTTCGTTGCCGGTCTGCGTCGAGATCGAGCACGTCGAAGTTCGACGGGCCCGATGATCATGCGGAATGTTGTAGAGCGTGCCGGAGAGCCCGTCGGATTGGCGCAGCGTCGCGACCGTGTTGAGGCCGTACGCGACGCTCTGGCCGCCGTTGTAGGCGATCGTCGCGACGCCGACGGCGAACTGCAGCTTGCTCGTCGCGGCCGGATCGAACGACGTTATCGGCGGCTCGGAGGCGCCGCCGTTGCCGCAGCCGCCAAGCAGCGGCGACAGCGAGCGTCGCAGCGCGAAGAGCGAGATGAAACGACGCGTCATATCGTCACCTGGTAGTAGAGCCGAAACGAAATCGGCGTCACATTCGGATAGGTCAGATACGGCGCGGAGCAGTGCGCCGGCACGTCGGGCGGCGCGTACGGCGCGCGTCGAGTAGGTGCACGGCGCGTTACCGCTGGCAAGGCCGGTCGTAACCGGCGTGCCGTAGCAGCCGTTAACGACCGGCACGTTATAGAGCTGGTTGAACAGGTTGTCGACTTGCAGTCCGAAGACCGATTGCGCCAGCACGCCCTTGCTCGGCGGACGGTACTCGAAGGTAAGATCGGCGTCGACGCGCGGCGTCGTCAGGAATCCGCCGGCAAGTCCCGGCTCGTGGATGCCGCGCGTCGCCGCGATATTCGGCTTCGTGCACGTTCCCGGATCGAGCGGATCGATGTAGCCCGGCGTCTGCGAGTAGATCGTCGAGAGGCTCGTAGCTCGGAACGATGACCGGAATGCCGTTGCAGTAGACGGCAGTGTAGTAACCCGCGCCGTACGGATAGCCGACGTTGAAGCCGATGACCGGATTGATGCGCCAGCCATGTGCGTTCTTGTAGTTGAACGCCGCGTTCATCTGAAACGGCGAGAGATCGGGCGAGCGATAGACCATGCCCAGCGCCAGCGCCGCCGGCTGCAGGAACGCGCCCGGCGGTTCGTTGCCGAACTGGCTGATGTAGGTCGCGCCGAGCTGCATCGAGAGGCCGAGCGGAAGTTCTTTGGTGTAGAGCGCCTCGATGCCGGTCGCTTTTTGAATGCCGAGATTCGAGTACGCGACGTCGCCGTAGACCGGCGAGCCGGTTTGGTAGTTGAAGCCGATGATCTGCGCGGTCTGCTCGACGACGTTGTAGCCGCGGCGATAGAAGGGCGTGAGCTTCAAGGCCGAGCCGTCGCGAAACTCGTGCGCCCAGGAGAGGTCGACGTTGGTAAAGGTCGCGCCGACAAGCGGCGCCTCCAGCGTCGAGCTGCCGTAGCGGTAGTCGCGCGTGAGCCAGTAGAGCTGATCGGCGTAGCTGGCGCACATTTGGTTGGCCAGCGGACCGCAGTAGGTCGCCGGTCTTGCCGGTGCTGTTGTCGTACGAGGGGATGTCTGCGAAGGCGGCATAGGGCGCGCGGCTGACGTCGGTGCCGAGCAGGCTGGGAATCGGCATCGAGAGCGTGTGGCCGAAGCCCATGCGAAGCGTATCGCGCTTATCCGGCGAGTACGAAAGGTCGAAATGCGGTTCGTAGAGACGTTGATGCTCGGCGGCGGGAATCGAGGCCGGCGCGCCGGCTTCGGTGGGAATCTGGAAGTTGTAGCCGTCGAAGCGCAGGCCCAACTCGCTCTTCCAGCGGTTGGACATCTCGATGGTATCTTGCAGGTACGCACCGTACTTCTGCTGGGCGACGGTGGAGACGTCTTCTTCGAACGGGAAGCGCACGCCGCCGGGAAACCACGAGCTCAAGTAGCCGCAGTTGGCGTGAATGCCCAACTGCCCGCAGAAGGCCGGCGAGAAGAAATCTTGTTCGAGGCCACCCTGCGCCGCCGGATTGTTGTTGGGCAGTAGACCGGTGTACGTGTAGGGCAGCGGCAGCGGCTGATTGGGGTGCGTGATCGGGTAGGTCACGATGTACGCCGGCAGCGTGAACGCGGTGTACGACGTGAAGTCGTAGCGATTGCCGTACGGCACCACGAACTGGTAGATCGTGCCGTACTTGAGCAAGTTCTTGGTGCCCAGCTGCGTCGTAACGTCGATCTGTCCGCCGTGCGCGTGCCGCCGATAGGGATCGGCGAAGATCCCTTGCGCCGGCATGTCTTGCGACTGCCCGGCGAACGTGCGGAAGTAGCGCGCGGTCAGCAGCGACGAGGTGCCCGAAGTTGGCGCCGTACTCAAACTTATAGGCGAGAAACGGGCTCTTGAGCGTATCGGGCTTGCGAGACGAACGCGTAGGTGTTCGGCTGTCCCGGAAAGAGCGGGATCAGCGAATTGCACGCAAAGTCCTGCTGCGGCGGTGTTGACCGGAATGCCGTTGGAGCCGATCACCGGATACGGCGCGCACTGGCCCGCCGTCGTGCCGCCCGAGATGTACGGCAGGTATTGAAAGCCGCCGTAGTCCAGCGTCTGCGTGATCGCCTGGTCTTGAATGAAGAACTGCAGCCGCTGGCTGTCGTTCTTGCCGAACCGGTAGATCAGGTTGTCGACGAAGTCGTTCGACGACAAGAACGACGGCGCGTAATAGACGAGGTTGGGATCGATCGTGCTGCCCAAGCGTCGCAGCGTTGGTGCCCAGCGTGCCCAGCGTGTTGGCGGCCGTGCCCGGAATGCCGTACTGATAGGCCCGGCGTAACGCGATGAAGCCCGCGTAGTTCGAGAGACGCTGCGAGGGATCGGCCCAGCCCCACTCCAACCCCAGCTGATGCAGATAGGGAAACATCAGCGCTTCGGTGTCGGTGTGGAAGTAGCTGGGATAGGTGCCGTGCTTGGCGGTGAAGAGCACCAGGCCCGTGCCGGTGTCGCCGTGCGTCGCATCGCCGCCGCCGGGAATGAGCTGCACGCTGCCGACGCCGTTGAGCAGGCTGAAGTTGGCGATGTTCTGCAGCGTGTTCTGCAGGTTGGCCGAGGGCGTCGTGTAGTCGATGCCTTCGAACTCATAGGCCGCTTCGAAGGCAAAGCCGCCGCGAATCGAGACCGTGCCGGTCTTGTCGATCGTGACGCTGGGAATGCTGCGCAGCAGCGAGTTCTCGTCGGTGTTGAAGCCTTGCCCTGCACGGTATCGATCTGCGCGCCGGTCACCGTGTACGTATCGATCGTCATCCCGCGCTGGAAGGCGCTGCCGGCCGAGCGCGCGTGCGTGGCGGCGATGATCTTGAGCGTGCGCGAGAGCGGCGCGTTGAGGTTCTGCTGCGAGCCGTTGATCACGACGATGATCGTGGAGTACGACGCGTACCCCGTCTTGGTGAAGGTCACCGAGTAGTTGTCGGGCAGCATGCTCAGGAAGCGGTACTCGCCTTTGGCGTCGGTCGTCGTTTTATAGGTGGCGCTGGGCGATTTGGCAACGACCGCAACGCCGGCTACCGCCGCGTGCGTGCGATCGTCGGTTACGATTCCCGAAACGAGTCCGCCGGTCTCTGCCAGAGCGGTCGCAGAGCGCGCGACCATACAAAAAAAACCGAAAAACAGGATGCGCCTTTTTGCGCGCAACAGGCCTTTGAGCAAACGGTTCTCCCAGCACCAACGGAAGAGCGGGCAATCGGGCCGCTTCTTCCACTCGAATGCTACGCGATGCGGATTCGCACGTGCATCCCGGAAAAGCGCGGGGAGCGTTAAGACACGTTGAGCAAAGCTTAAGAAACCCCTAACGGGCCGCGGAGAGGCTCGCGGCCGGCGCAAAGAGGTTCCTTAATCTTGTGACGAGGTTTTCGGGTGAACGATCTGCCACCGCGAACGCAGGCCGAGTCGCCCGAGAATCGAGCTGACGTGGCGTTCGACGGTGTGTTCGCTGATCTGCAGCGCCGCCGCAACCTCGCGGTTTCGGGCACCGCGACGGATCAAATGCGCGACCTGCTGCTCGCGCCCAGTGAGCGCCGAGCCCATCGTGCGGCCGCGCTTGCGCTGCGGAAAGCCGTCGTTTTCCTGTCTCACCAGCAGCTGCATCGCATCGTTCATCCAGCGACGCATGCCCATTGCATTGAAGGCGCGCGCGGCGTCGCCCGCGTTGTCGATCCAGGCGGCGCGCTCCGCGCAGCGGAAGAGCAAGTGCGCTCTGGCCAGCAGGGTGTGCGCCTTGAGATACTTGCGATTCGGCGCCGGCATTGCGGTCAGCGCGTCGGCCGCCATCCGCGCCTCATCCATCTCTGCGTGCTGCGCCGCCAGGGAGAGCAGCTCCACCGCGCCGCTGTAACCGGGCGACTGCAGGACGCAGCGCCGCAGGGCGACCGGTAGGCCTGTCGCTTCGTTTCCAATGAGCATCGCGATCGTCGCAGCGATCGCGCTCTCCAAATACGGCGAGCGCATTGCGGTTTCGAGCAGCTGCGCGCCGCCCCACCTCCGGAGCGGCTCCTCGTCGCCGGATTCGACCGCGAGTGCCACGGCCACCGGCGCCAAAAGCGCCGTCGCTTCGGGGGTATGGGCGTGCGGGCGCGCGCGGGCGAGCAGCCGCGCCGCGCGCTCGGAATCGCCCGTGTCCAGTGCGAGGCGAGCGGCCACGGCGGCGCAGCGCGCGAACCATTCGAAGAGGCGCCCCTGCGTTGCCAAGCGCAGCGCGTCGTCGAGCGCGTTGCCGGCGAGTTCGACGTCGCCGAAAAGCAGCGCGTGATGGGCCAGGCGCTCGCGGGCGCCGACGGCGATGCTGAGGTTCGACTCGGCCAGCGCGCGTTCGTGTGCGACGCGTAAGAGATCGTACGTTCCCGGCGCGTCCATCGCCCACGAGAGTGCGACTCCGGCGACGAGATAGTCGTGCGAGCGCGCCGGCGGATCGAGCGCCTCGAGGTATGCGACCGCGTACTGTGCGCTCTTACAGGCGAGCAACTGCGGCGGCAACAGACCTGCGAGGCCCGCGTCGTCGCCGAGAAGCGCGAGCGCGCTCGCGCGAAGGGGCACGTCCCGCGAGGCGGCTTCGGCAAGCCGGCACCGCGTAATCCACTGCTCGGCCTGCTCTAGGCCGGCGACCTCCATGGCGACAATGCTAGCAAGGGATACTTAAGCCTCCATTACGGAGCCTTAAGACTTGGCGAAGCTCTCGTTCAATCCAGGTCTTGAGGCGTTTGTCATCCCGAGCGCAGTCGAGGGATGGAGCGCGTTGCGGGCGATTGCGACGTTGCGCCGCGGGCACGCTCCTTACGCACATCCTGTGCTCCAGTCGCTCGACTCGATTTTTGGGAAAACGAAGTTTTGAAGAACACATCCTTGTGTTGCCCAAAAATCGAGACGTCCCGCGGCACAACGTCGTAACCGCGCGCAACGCCAGCCAACCCACCCGCACCCGACCGGAACTCGCGCGAAACGTCCCCAAAACCAAGGCTGCCATCCAAATCATCTTCACCGGCGGCCCGATGCTGCCAGGCCGTCGCACACGCTTTCAAGGCGCCAGGCGAGGACGTTGAGAGTCACGTGCCCATCTTGAACCACGTGGAGGGTGGGCGGAGCTTCCCTACGGGAAGAAGGTGAAGATTGTTCCGTAGTAGGTTCGAACGTGCCTCCCCAGTCGGTCGTTCCGTAGAGTACGTCGCCGGCGACCGTCAAGGATGCCTCGGGATTGGCGCCGTCGGGATAGCCCTCGAAGCGGTAGACGACGGTTTCCTTTCCGGCTTTGTCGATCTCGAAGATCGTGCCGCACTTGTAATAGCTTCCGCTCTGGATGCGCACGCCGCTGGAGATGCATTCGTTCGATTTCTTGGCGCCGGAGCCGCCACCGGTGGTGGTACCGTAAAGCTCGTTGCTCACTGAGACGAGTCCCGCCGAGGGAAACGCGCCGTCGTCATTGGCGCCGAAACTGTGCATGACGCCCTCGACGCCGTCGGCGTTCATCTCGAAGACCGTACCGTAACCGCGGCCGATCGAGCCGCCGTGCAGCGTCGTTCCGTAGAAGATGCCGCCGAGATAGAGCAAGGTGCCCGCGGGGTTGGAACCGTCACCGGGCTGGACTTTGAAGCTGTGCAGCACCTGCACGACGCCGAACGCGCTCATCTTGAACGCGGTGCCGCCGCCCGCATTCTTTCCACCGGCTCGCGTGACGCCGTAGAAGATTCCCTTGACGACGGTTAGGCCGGCGCTCGGGTGCGAGCCGTCGGTACGCGACCCGGTAAAACTGTGCATTACGCGCTCGTCGCCGTTCGGAGCGACCTCGTACGCGGTGCCGCGGTTCTTGCTCCCGCCGTTGAGCGTCGTTCCAAAGAAGATGTCGCCGTACTCGACCAGGGCCGACTCCGGCTGCGCGCCGTCGGCGCCCTTGCCGAAACTATGGAGCACCCGCACCGCACCCGAGGGCGACATTTCAAACACCGTGCCGCCGCCGTGCGCGCCACCCGCAGAGGTCGTTCCGTAGAACGCGTTCTTGTACCACATGAGGCCGGCCATCGGGTACGCGCCGTCCGGGTAGCCGGTAAAGGTGTGCAGCAGGGTCACCTTTCCGAACGCGTCAACTTTGAATACCGTTCCGTAGCCTTTACCGTAGGAAGACGTCGTGCCGTACAGCTCGCCGTTATAGTTGACGAGACCGGCCTGCGGAGAGCCGCCGTTTGCCTTCCCATTGAAGCTGTAGAGCGACGAATAGTATTGTCCGGACGAGTCGCGTCCGGGGGGCGCCGCAGCCAAATTCGCCGGAAACTGGGGAAGCGAGGGCGCTCCGGGAATTTGCGCGCATCCCGCAAGGAGCGCTCCGCAGCAAACGAGTGTAGCAATCCGCATGGTCTCTCCACCTCTCACGCCGCGCATTCGGGCGGACCGCTCCCTTTCTTTCGCCTTCGCATCGTATCCTCGCCGGGCGAGCAGACGGCCAAGGAACTTCTGAGCGTTGCCTAGCGAAGGCGGCGATAGATCGCCGCGTTACCGAAGCGGCGGAACACGCCTTCGTGCGGCGTGAGCGCGAGGCTCTCGCTCGATCCCAGGCAGAGGAACCCTAAGCGGATGAGACTGTTGAGGAAGAGGTTGTGCACGCGGAATTGCAGCGCCTTGTTGAACTGTCGCAGCACGTCCCGGGCGAGAATAACCTGGAACTCGTTGAGCGATCCGTCGGTCACCAGGGCGTGGCGCGCGAAGATGATCTGCCGCGTGAGCGCCTCGTCGAATTGCAGTGCATTCCCGTCGAGCGAGGAGACGCCGGAAAGCGGTTGGGTGGCGCCGGTGGCGCGATGCGCCGCGTCGGGATCATCGCCCGGGTCGAGTTCGAATCTTCCGGCCTTGGCAGCCGCCACGGCGAGGTCGCTGGGGTCGGTGGCGTAGATCATCGTGCGCTCGAGCAGTCCCTCTTCGTGCAAGATCGCGGCGAGCGAGTACGCGTCTTCGCCGCGCGCACAGTGCGGCACCCACACGCGTGAGAACGAGTAGGTGCGCAGCAAGGGCACGACGTTGATGCGAAATGCGGCGAAGAAGCTCGGGTCCGCGAAGAGCCGGCCGTGACCGCTCGACATCGCGAGTACGAAACGCGCGAGGGCCTCCGGATCGTGGAGCACGCGCGCCTGGAGGCCGGAGATCGTCTCGACCTTCTCGGCGCGAAGGCGCTCCGCCACGCGGCGCTTCAACATCGCCTGCGAGTAGTCGCCGAAGTCGTGGCCGCTGAAGCGGCGGACCGCCTCGAGCAGCAGGCTTAGCTCGAGGTCGGAGAGCGCCGCGTCGCGCGCCGAATCCGGCTCGCTGCCCGTCGTTATCTGTTCAACCATACCCGCAACAACGCGACCAGCTGATCGACGTCGACCGGTTTGCTGATGTACTCGGAGGCGCCGGCCGCGATGCAGCTTTCACGGTCCCCTCGCATCGCCTTGGCGGTAAGCGCGATGATCGGAAGACCGCCGAACCCCGCGTCAGCACGAATCCGCCGTATCGTCTCGTAACCGTCCATCTCCGGCATCATGATGTCGATCAGCGCGATGTCAACGCCTGGCGTACGAGCGAGTAGGTCGATTCCCTCCTGGCCGCTCTCCGCGCTGAGCACGTCGAGCGAGAACGCCTCGAGCGCGCTCCGCAGTGCGAAGATATTGCGAGCGTCGTCGTCGATGATCAGCACGCGCCGGCCTGCGAGCGAACCGCTGGGGAACGGCGCGACGTCGAACCGGCGCGCGCTTGCGAGCCGGCAGCTTCGATTCGACCTGATTCAGGAAGAAATGCGCCTCGTCGAGCAGCCGCTCCGGCGACATCGCGTCCTTCACGATGACCGCCTCGCTAATCTCGGCGAGCTTCATCTCCTCCTGACGCGTGAGATCGCGCGCCGTATAGACGATGATCGGCACGCGCGCGCCGGCGTCCATCGCGCGCATCTGAGCGATCAGCTCGGTGCCCGGAACGTCGGGCAGCCCGAGATCGACGACGATGCAGTCGAAGCGCTGCTGCAAAAGCGCTTCCAGCGCCTCCGATCCGCGACGCACGGCGGTCACGGCGATCTCACCGCTCTCGATCGAGCCGAACCATCGCATTGAGCTGGGTGATGTCGTCTTCGACGAGCAGCAGATTCTTCGAGCCGTCGCCGACGAATCCGAGCAGCGAATCGAACGTCTGCGTGAGCGCCTCTTCGGTAATCGGCTTCTTCAGGTGCGTCACCGCTCCGAAACCGAGCGCGCGCTGCCACTGTTCCGCGCCGGAGATTACGTGCACCGGAATGTCGGCCGTCGACGGATCGCTCTTGAGCTCCTGGAGCAGGCTCCACCCGTCGGCGTCGGGGAGGCCGATGTCGAGCGTGACGGCGTCGGGACGGAAGCGGCGCGCCAGCGCCAAGCCCTGCGAGGCCGAGAGCGCGACGACCGCCTTGAAGCCGCGATCGCGCGCCAGCCCCAAGAGAATCCGAGCGAAGACGAGGTCGTCTTCGATGATGAGCAAGACGCGGTCGGCCGGCTCGATGCTGGCGCGATCGTCGTCGATCGTCGCGATGCGGGGCCTCCTCGGCTGCCGCCCGCGGCACGGGCCGCACGATGCGCTCCTGCATGCCGCCGCTGATGGCGACCGTTCGCTGCACGACGGTTGCCAGCGCGTTGCGTTCCAACGGATGGTAGAACGTGAAGCTGCTGCCGCGGCCGACGACGCTCTCGACGACGATCTCACCGCCGAGCAGCGCGGCGATCTCACGGCTGATCGCCAAGCCCAAGCCGGTGCCGCCGAATTTGCGCGACGTCCCCATGTCGGCTTGCTGGAATGCCTCGAAGATCACGTTGAACTTCTCTTCGGGAATGCCGATGCCGGTATCGGTCACGCAGAAAGCGACGGCCGGTCCGCTGATGCTGGCCAAGCGGTGCTCGCGCACCGTCTTGATGTGAAGGCTCACGCTGCCGTCGTTGGTGAACTTGAACGCGTTCGAGAGCAGATTTTTGAGGATCTGCTGCATCCGCGTCGGATCGGTAAGAACCGTCTTGGGCAGATCCTCGTCGCAGCGAATAATGAAATCGAGGTTCTTGTCCTGCGCGATTTGGTCGAACGTGCGCTCCACCTCGTCTTGGATCTGAGCGAACGAGACTTCCTGGAGGTCGATCGACGTCGTTCCCGATTCGATCTTGGAGAGGTCGAGGATGTCGTTGATGAGGCGCAGCAGGTCGGCGCCCGATCCGTGGATCGTTCGTGCGAACTCGACCTCCTTGGGCGACATTCGTCCTTCGGAGTTGTCGGAGAGCTGGCGCGAAAGGATCAGCAGGCTGTTGAGCGGCGTACGCAGCTCGTGCGACATGTTTGCCAGGAACTGGGACTTGTACTTCGAGGTGAGCGCGAGCTGTTCGGCCTTGCGCTCCAACTCCAGGCGCGCTTCGTCGATCTCGCGCGTCCGGCGCTCGACTTCGGCGTTGCGCTCCTGCAGAAGCCGCGCCTTCTCCTCGAGCTCGTCGTTGGTGTGCTGCAGTTCCATCTGCTGGCTCTGCAGTTCGGTCGTGAGCGCTTGCGATTGTTTGAGCAGCTCCTCCGTTCTCATGGAGGCCGCGATCGTGTTGAGGATGACGCCGATCGATTCGGTCAGCTGCTCGATGAAGAGGAGATGGGTCTCGCTGAAGTGCTCGACCGAGGCCAGCTCCATCACGGCCTTGACGTCGCCTTCGAAGAGCACCGGCATCACGATCAGCGAGAGCGGCTGCGTCGAGCCGAGCCCCGAGCCGATGGCGAGGTAGTCGGCGGGAACCTGCGTGAGCAGGATGCGCCGCTTTTCGACCGCGCACTGCCCGACGAGACCCTCGCCCAGCGGCACGTTGCGCACGCTCGCGCGGCGTTTCGAAAGCGCGTAGCTGGCAACGAGGCGCAGCAGCGGCTGCTCGGCCGTGGGATCGTTGATGTATAACGCGCCGGTCTGCGCGTTGACCAGCGGCGCGATCTCCGACATGATCAGCCGGCTGACCGTGTTGATGTCGCGCTGGCCCTGCAGCATCGCAGTAAAGCGTGCGAGGTTCGTCTTGAGCCAGTCCTGTTCGGTATTCTTGCGCGTGGTATCGCGCAGGTTCTGAATCATCTCGTTGACGTTCTGCGTCAGTTCGCCGACCTCGCCGCGAGCCTCGACCTCGATCGCCCGCGACAGGTCGCCCTTGGTCACCGCGGTTGCCACCTCGCCGATCGCGCGTATCTGCGAGGTAAGCTGCGCGGCGAGCTGGTTGACGCTGTCGGTAAGGCGGCGCCAGAGTCCGGCCGCGCCCGGCACCTCGGCTTGACCGCCGAGCTTTCCTTCGAAGCCGACCTCGCGCGCGACGGTGGTCACTTGATCGGCGAAAGTCGCGAGCGTGTCGATCATGCCGTTGATCGTCTCGGCCAGCTGCGCGATCTCACCCGCCGCCTGCAGCGTTAACTTGCGCTTGAGATCGCCGTTGGCGACGCCGGTGACGACCTGCGCGATGCCGCGTACCTGCGACGTGAGATTGGACGCCATAAAGTTCACCGAATCGGTGAGGTCCTTCCAGGTGCCGCTCACGCCGGGCACGCGCGCCTGGCCTCCGAGCTTGCCTTCGGAGCCGACCTCGCGCGCCACCCGCGTCACCTCCGACGCGAACGCGTTGAGCTGGTCGACCATCGTGTTGATCGTATCCTTGAGCTCGAGGATCTCGCCTTTGACGTCGACGGTGATCTTCTTGGAGAGGTCGCCATTGGCGACGGCCGTCGTCACCTTTGCGATGTTGCGCACCTGCGAGGTGAGGTTCGAGGCCATGCGATTGACGGAGTCGGTGAGGTCCTTCCAGGTGCCGGCGACGCCGCGCACCTGCGCCTGGCCGCCGAGGCGGCCTTCCGAGCCCACCTCGCGCGCCACGCGCGTCACCTCGGAGGCGAAGGCGTTGAGCTGGTCGACCATCGTGTTGATCGTATCTTTGAGTTCGAGGATCTCGCCGCGCACGTCGACGGTGATCTTCTTGGAGAGATCGCCGTTGGCGACGGCGGTCGTCACGTCGGCGATGTTGCGAACTTGTGAGGTAAGATTCGACGCCATGACGTTCACCGAGTCGGTGAGGTCCTTCCAGGTTCCGCTGACGCCTTTGACCATCGCTTGGCCGCCGAGCCGGCCCTCCGAACCGACCTCGCGCGCCACGCGCGTCACCTCGGAGGCGAACGCGTTGAGTTGGTCGACCATCGTGTTGATCGTATCTTTGAGCTCGAGGATCTCGCCTTTGACGTCGACGGTGATCTTCTTGGAGAGGTCGCCGGTGGCGACCGCGGTCGTAACGTCGGCGATGTTCCGCACCTGCGAGGTGAGATTCGACGCCATGAAGTTCACCGAGTCGGTGAGATCCTTCCAAGTGCCGCTGACGCCGGCGACCTGCGCCTGCCCTCCCAGCTTGCCTTCGGAGCCGACCTCGCGCGCCACGCGCGTGACTTCCGACGCAAACGCATTGAGCTGGTCGACCATCGTGTTGATCGTGCCCTTGAGTTCGAGGATCTCGCCGCGCACGTCAACGGTGATCTTCTTGGAAAGGTCGCCCTTGGCGACCGCGGTCGTGACCTCGGCGATGTTGCGCACCTGATTGGTCAGATTGCCGGCCATCGTATTGACGGAGTCGGTGAGATCTTTCCAGGTACCGCCGACGCCCTTGACGACGGCCTGTCCGCCGAGACGCCCCTCCGAGCCGACCTCGCGCGCAACGCGCGTGACCTCCGAGGCGAACGCGTTGAGCTGATCGACCATCGTGTTGATCGTGTTCTTCAACTCGAGGATCTCGCCGCGGACGGCAACGGTGATCTTCTTCGAGAGGTCGCCGTTGGCCACGGCCGTGGTGACCTCGGCGATGTTGCGCACCTGCGAGGTCAGGTTGGATGCCATGAAGTTGACCGAATCGGTGAGGTCCTTCCAGGTGCCGCTCGCGCCGACGACCTCCGCCTGGCCGCCGAGCTTGCCTTCGGAGCCGACCTCGCGCGCGACGCGCGTCACCTCGGAGGCGAAGGCGTTGAGCTGGTCGACCATCGTGTTGATCGTATCTTTGAGTTCGAGGATCTCGCCGCGCACGTCAACGGTGATCTTCTTGGAAAGGTCGCCCTTGGCGACGGCCGTGGTCACCTCGGCGATGTTACGCACCTGCGAGGTGAGGTTGGATGCCATGAAGTTGACCGAGTCGGTAAGATCCTTCCAGGTGCCGCTGACGCCTTGCACCTCCGCCTGGCCGCCGAGCCGCCCTTCTGAACCCACCTCGCGCGCAACGCGCGTCACCTCCGATGCAAACGCGTTGAGCTGGTCGACCATCGTATTGATCGTGCCCTTGAGTTCGAGGATCTCGCCCTTGACGTCAACGGTGATCTTCTTGGAGAGGTCGCCGGTGGCGACGGCCGTCGTTACCTCGGCAATATTGCGCACTTGCGAGGTGAGGTTGCCGGCCATCGTGTTGACGGAGTCGGTGAGGTCTTTCCAGGTGCCGGCGACGCCGGCGACCGCGGCCTGTCCGCCAAGCTTGCCTTCCGAGCCGACCTCGCGCGCGACGCGCGTGACCTCCGAGGCGAACGCATTGAGCTGGTCGACCATCGTGTTGATCGTGTCTTTCAGCTCGAGGATCTCGCCTTTGACGTCAACGGTGATTTTTTTGGAGAGATCGCCCTTGGCGACGGCCGTCGTCACCTCGGCGATGTTGCGAACTTGGTTGGTGAGGTTGCCGGCCATGCTGTTGACGGAGTCGGTGAGGTCTTTCCAGGTACCGGCGACGCCTTTGACGGTCGCCTGCCCGCCGAGCTTGCCTTCGGAGCCGACCTCGCGCGCGACGCGCGTCACCTCCGACGCGAACGCGTTGAGCTGGTCGACCATCGTGTTGATCGTGCCTTTGAGCTCGAGGATCTCTCCACGCGCTTCGACGGTGATCTTTTTCGACAAGTCACCGTTGGCGACGGCCGTCGTCACTTCGGCGACGTTGCGCACCTGGCTGGTGAGATTGCCCGCCATCGTGTTGACGGAGTCCGTGAGGTCTTTCCACGTGCCGGCGACGCCCTTGACGACGGCTTGCCCCCCGAGCTTGCCCTCGGAGCCGACCTCGCGCGACACGCGGATCACCTCGGAAGCGAACGCGCTGAGCTGATCGACCATCGTATTGATCAGCCGGCTGGATTGTAAGAAATCGCCCATCAGGGGGCGGCCGTCGATCTCCAGGGCCATCCTTTTGGAGAGATCGCCCTTGGCAACCGCGCCGAGCACGCGCCCGGCCTCCGCCATCGGCTGCGTAAGGTCGCCGATGAGGCGGTTGACCGACTCGACGTATCCCTGCCACGAGCCCTTCACGCTCCCCAGCGAGACGCGATTGGCGATCCGCCCTTCGCGGCCGACCACGACGCTCGCGCGATCGAGTTCCTTGGCCAGATCCGCATTGAGCTCGATGCAATCGTTGAAGGCCTGTGCGATCTCGCCGTCGATGCCGGAGAGGTCGAGCGGAAGGCGCACGGTGAAGTCGCCGCGGCGAAACGCGCGCAATGCGGAAAGGAGCCGGCGCTGGTCGAGCGCAGACGGCTCTCGGTTAGGAGCGGCTGTCGGCATGTTTGATCTCCCCAGGGTAGCCCTCGCCTTGTTCCCAGGCTCGGGTCCCGTTTAACATTCGCCAGACGTGGAGAGAAACGAGTAGTGCGCCCGCTTGATCGTCCGGACGATCGGCATCAATGCGTTCTCGAAGTATTGGTCCAGGCCGGGTATGCACTGCGGCGTTCCGATATCGAGGAGGCCCTGTCGCAGATCGCGACGTCTCTAGTCGCGACCTTCTGCGAGTATTGTTCGATCGCGGTAGCCGTCAACGGCGTCGAGCGCTTCGAGTTTTCCGTCGAACGGGGCGCGCTCGGTCCACGTGCCGCCGGCGCGGCAACCATCGTCGAACCGTTGAGCGACGGACGCAGCACGCTGGGCAAGATCACGTGCCGGCGAGCGTCGCAAGAATTCGACGACGTCATCCGCCAGGCCATCCGTCTGCTGGCCATCCAGCTCTCCGTTGCGCTCGCGCACCAGATCGCGATACAGCGCGAACATCGCGTCGCCGACCGGCTGCAGCGCGCGCTGCTCCCCGAGCACTTGCCGGTGCTCGACGGCAGCGAGTTCTTCGCCGCATATCGTCCCGCAAGTGCCGAGGCGGAGGTCGGCGGCGACTGGTTCGATGCGTTCGTCCTCCCCGGCGAACGCATCGGCATCTCCGTGGGCGACGTTGCGGGACACGGTCTCGAGGCGGCGGTGATCATGGGCGAGGTGCGCCAAGCGATCCGCGCCTCGGCCATCGGCACGTCGAGCCCCGCCGAGGTACTCGAACGCGCCAACCGCATCGTCGCGCTCAACGATTCGGTCGGAATGGTCACCGCGATCTTCGGCTACTACGTACCGGCGACGAGCCGGCTCGTCTACGCGGTGGCAGGCCATCCACCACCGTTGCTCGTGCTGCCGCGCACGGTGCGCCGGCTGCCTTCGGGCGGTCTACCGCTGGGGTGCGCGCCCGCTATCGGAACCAGCGACTGGACGTTCACGCTTCCCGCCGATGCCGCCCTGCTCTTCTACACCGACGGCATGATCGAGAACGAGCGCGATCCGATCGCCGGCGAGAGGCGCCTGTGCGAAGTCGCGCGCTCGCTGCTCGGCGAGAACGCGCCGCCATGCGCCGATCCGGCAACCGCCATGCAGGACGGCGTTTTTGGGGACGCGGCCAATCGCGACGATGCAGCGGTTCTGCTTCTGCGGCGGAGCATGCCGGTGAAGTCGTACGTGTTCTCCGCGGTGCCCGTCGTCGCGCCGATCGCAAGGTCGATCGTCGAGCGAGAGATTCGCGATCTCGACATCGAGCCGCAGCGGCGCTTCGATCTGGTAATCGCCGTTGGCGAGGCCGTGGCCAATGCGGTCGAGCACGCGTATCGCGACGCACCGCCCGGGCTCGTGCAGTTGCGGATCGACCGCGACGCCCGGCAACTGATCGCAACGATCGAGGACTTCGGTCACTGGCGGCCGTTCGCTCGCTCCGAGGAGCGCGGACGCGGCATCGAACTAATGCACGCGTGCATGGACAGCGTGCAGATCCGCTCGACGCGCGGCTCGACCCAAATCCTCCTCAAAGCGCAGCTCGCATCGTGAGGATACAGGACCCCGCGACCTAGGTTCGAAACCCGCTGGGCTTAGCTTCACCCGCACTGGAGGTTCCCCACGTGCTTCTCCTTAGGAACAAGTTCGTTCCCTTTGCGTTAGCAGCGGTCGCCGCTTCGGGCCTCGCGGCCTGTTCGGGCAGCCGCTCGCTTATTCCGGCAGGCGGTCCCGCCAGCATCGCCACGCGCCACAATCTGCGCTTTCAAGTCATGAAGAATCAGCCACCCGACTACATGCAGATGGCGTTCCTCATGACCGACGGCTCCATCATCACGCAGGGTGAGAGCAACTGGAGCTCTTGGTATCGCTACGTGCCCGACTCGTCCGGCAGCTACGAGGACGGAACGTGGACGCAGATCGCTTCGCTTCAATCGGGCTACGCGCCAGACGCTTTCGCTTCCGACGTCCTCGCCGACGGCCGCCTTTGGATCAGCGGTGGCGAATACAACTCTCCGGGCAACTACGATCTTCAACTCGTAAACCTCGGTGCGATCTACGACCCGTCGAAGAACACCTGGACGCCTCTCGGACATCCCAGTGGCTGGGGCTGGATCGGCGACTCACCCTCGACCATCCTGCCCAACGGTATCGTCGCTATCGGCGACAAGCTTTTGAAGCAGGTCGCCAACTACAATCCTGCGACCGGCAAGTACGCGAAGGTCGCCTCCAAAGGCAAGGCCGACTGGAACGCCGAGGAGGGCTGGACGCTGCTGCCCGATGGCACGATTCTGACTGAGGACGTGCTCAAGGCCCCCAACTCCGAGATCTACAACCCCGCGAACGGCACGTGGAAGAGCGCCGGCTCGACGGTCGTCGATCTCCGCTCGGAGTCGCCTTACCATTCGTGCCTGAGCTACGGGCCCAAGACCAAGGACTGTTACCTGCCCCCGGGTGAGATCGGACCGGCGATGCTGCGTCCGAACGGCACCGTCTTCGCGACGGGCTCCGGACAGAACGGCAGCGGCCAGGGCACCGGGCACACCGCGGTCTACACGATCGCCACCAAGACGTGGGCCGCCGGCCCCGACTTCCCCAACGAAGACAACGCGGGCGACAGCTTCTCGATTCTCGAGCCCAGCGGCAACGTGATCGTCTTCGGCGACAGCGGCGAGATGTACGAGTTCAACGGCACCTCGCTGACTGCTATCGGCTCCGAAGGCGGCGTTCCGATACTGCTGCCGACGGGACAGGTCGCCATGTTCGGCTCGCAGGTCGAACTCTACAACCCCACGGGATCGAGCAACGCGTCATGGGCCCCAACGATTCAGACGGCGCCCAAGACGATCGCGCCGGGCAAGACGTACAAGATCTCCGGCACGCAGTTCAACGGCATGTCCCAGGCGATGTCGTTCGGCGACGAGTTCCAGAACGCGACGAACTATCCGCTCGTACGCATCACGAGCAAGAAAGGCAACGTGTTCTACGCCAAGACGCACGGCCATAGCTCGATGGGCGTGCAGACTGGCTCGACCGTCGTCTCCACCAACTTCGACGTTCCTTCGAAGATCGACGCCGGCACGGCGTCGCTCGTCGTCGTCGCCAACGGAATAGCGTCAAAACCCGTCAGCGTTACCGTTAAGTAAACCACTCACACTTAGAGCGAAAAGAGCCCGGCCAAAACAGCCGGGCTCTTTTGTTTTTGCAATCGGATAGTTTGTTTGCAATCGGATAGTTTGATGGAAGCCCAGATTTAGCCCAGATTGAGGAGCCGAGGCCCGAAGTTTACTAATGGTAATCGAGGGCCGAGGCGACGAAGAGCTGGGCTAAATCTGGGCTTCCCTTCCTAGTAGTCGTCGTCGGGGTCGGTGGACGAGAACGCATGGCTGAGGAAGAACTTCGCGCCATGCGGTGCGGGAATCGCGACGAACTTGCGCGGTTGGTGCTGGTAGTCGAAGAAGTCGGAGAGATCGTCGGCGCGCTCGTCGGTGGCTCCCAGCGATCCAAGCCCGAAGTTCCTCTCGACGTATTTCAAGATGCTCCCGAACTCGTGGCGGCGATGGGAGACGAAACCCTTGGGCACGTAGGGGGAGATCGCGATCAACGGCACGCGGAAGCCGAGCTCGTAAGAGTTGTACATCGGCGGCTGCACGTGATCGTACCACCCGCCCCAATCGTCCCAGACGACGAAGACCACGCTATCGTTCCAGAACTTGCTCTTGCCAACGGCGTTGACGACTGCGGCAACCCACGAAGGACCGGTGCCGTCGGTCTGTCCGGCGTGATCGGAGGAGGCGCCGGTCGGCGTCACCCAGACGACGTTGGCGAGATCGCCGTTCTTGATGTCGCTGAGAATGCGCGCGGGCGGACTGACGACGTCGTAGCGAAACTGCGGACTCTGGCGAACCGACAGCACGGCGTCGGGTGCGTTCCAAAGCCCGGCGCCCAGATGCGTGCCGTAGTAGCGCCAGCTCAGCTCGCGCTTGTCGAGCAGGCTCGTCAGCGCGGGCCGGTTGAAGCACGGATAGACTTGCTGATTCTCACGCCCCGCCTGATCGATCACGTAGACCAGCGAGCCCGGCGGCGAATCGCAGCCCCCGGTCCAGTGCTGCTGCGCCGTGAGCGGATTCTCCGCCGCCAGCAACGGCACGTTCTCTTCGATCGACGACGTGCCGCTGAGAAGATACTGGTGCGCCGGGAAGCTCGGGCCTTGGTTCGATTGGAACATGCGATCGGCAAAGCCGTACTCTTCGGCCATCGTGAAGTACGGCTTCGTTTGGAAATGCGGCACGTACGCGTAGGCTCGGCGCACTTTATTGGGGCACTTCTTCCTCACCTGACAGTGACTCGGCGCGAGGTTGAAACCGTCGAGGCTGCCGGCGGCGTACTCCGTCTCGAACGCGGCGTGACGATGCGAGATGTCGTAGGGAGCCGAGAGCGATATCGGCTGCAGCGCAACCCTGGCGTGCTCCGAATCCAGCCCCGAACGCACCGTATCGGCATTCGGCAAACCGTTGAAGAGATTGTCGACGCTGCGATTCTCTTGAACGATGATGACGACGTGATCGACGCGACGCGTGGCCGGCTGCGCGGCGACGCCAATCGCGGATGCGCCGTTGGCCGGCGGCACGATGCCGCCGCCATGTTGACCGCAGCCCGGCGTCAGAACGGCGGCGGTGAGCGCGAGGATAGATGGAACGAGCAAACGCTTCAAGCGGATGGCCTCATTGGGAACGTGGTGCTGGATGGTTCGCGAGCGTGCGGCGCCCTCCTCGAACTACCGGCGACCTGGGGAACTCCTGAGGACCGTCAACCCGCTAGGTCTTTACACAAGCTGCCCACGTCAGTTCGTTCTCTGCGTTGCTGAACGTCCACCAGCCCTCGTAACCGAACTTGCCGGGGCTCGACGAGTCGCCCGGATGCTGCTGAACCGGCGGACCCGGCCACGCGCTATCGCCCATCGCGCCGGCGATGGCGGTGTAGCCGGTGCCGCATCCCGCGAAGACGGTCTTGGGCTTCTGGCTCTTGTTCCACATGTGTTTGATGATGATGCCCGAGCCAAGCTGCGCGCAGGACGCGTAAGCGACGGCGCTCCCGCCGACCCAATAGGTATTCGTGCTCGGGTTGAACCACGACGTCGTGACCGTGCCGTACCCATAGCCGGTAATCAGCGTGTAGCCCGACCGGCACTGCGCCGAGGAGAGACCGGTATACGGATACGCGGAGCGCCAGCGGAAGGAACCTTTCCACGTCTGCGGTGAGACGCACGTGGCGAATGCTTCCGCGCTCGCGGTGCTTTGCGGTTTGACGATCCACGCGGTGAACTTTGAGTTGGCGAAACCCGTGCCGACCGGCGTCCCGTTGCTGCTGCTCGATCCGCCGGCGATCACTTTATAATGCTGCGGACACTGCGCGACGGCTTCTTGACCTTTCGAACCCCACACGGCGATGCGCTTGAAATCCGCCGAAGTCAAAACCTGCGGCCCGACCGACAGATCGCTCAACGCGTTGTAACTGGTTGGCAGCGTCGCGTTCCCGGCACCCGAACAGCCGGCAAGGGAAATCAACGCGATGGCTAGCGCTCGAGTATATATGCTCACGTTAGACCTTTCTTAATTGTAGAATCGGCCGCGATTCTTCAGTTTTTAAACTACCATGCAGCCGCTTCCAAGGTCAAATCTTGCGGCTATCGTAGGCCCAGTGCAGCAGCGCCTGACGCTGCCTCCGCCGGCAAGAGAGGTCGCCCTTCTCGCAGTTCCTCACGATGGCGCCGGCGTGCCGCACGATGGCGCGCCAGCGTGCGATCTGACGGGCGTCGTCTTCGCTGCGGCGCCCCATATAGTATCGGCAATACCATTGGAACCAGCCGCGCGGATCCTGTGGATGAATCCATCCTTTCCGCCTCCAGACCGAAAGTGGTTGCGAAGCGTTAACGCCAAAACAATTCAGCGAGGGATCTCGGCGATGCGGGGAGAGCTTGGCTCGGGCGAACCAGCCCGCCGGGAATTCATTGCCGCAGTCGGTCATGTATCTGCCGCCGAAAACCCCCAGCGCGAGCATCTCCTTCGGCGTTAGTTCCGGCGTGAAACCTGGATCGAAATGTCTTCCGACCGGCTGCGTACGGTAATAGACGTAGCCCCGCTGCATCTCGTCGTTGACCGCGACTCTCATCTTCTCACCTTTTCCAAGGCCGGTATTCCCCGGCGCCGCGCGAAATCACCGCGGCCTGATGAGAGGCGCGTCGACGTGATCATCGCAGTGACCGGGGCCGGCGGATTCGTCGGACGTGCGGTAGTTCGGGAGCTGCAGCGCGCGGGAGCGCGGATCGTCGCGCTCGGGCGAGCGCCCGCTTTCAACTCGGCTCCGGGCCTGGAGACGCGCCGCTTCGATCCCAACGGCGCACCGGATCCGCAAGCCTTCGCCGGCTGCGACGCCGTGGTACACCTCGCGGGCGAAACTGTCGCCGGGCGCTGGACGCCCGAAAAGAAACGGCGCATTGCCGAATCGCGAATCGCGGGTACGAAAACCGTCGTCGCCAGCCTCGCCGCGCTCGCGCGGCCTCCCGCGGTCCTCGTCAGCGCGTCGGCCGTCGGCTACTACGGCGATCGTGCCGACGAGCCGCTGACCGAAGCGTCCTCTGCCGGCAGCGGCTTCCTCGCCGGCGTCTGCGCCGGCTGGGAGGCAGCCGCCGAGGAGTCCGAGGCTTTCGGCGTTCGCCACGTGTGCCTGCGCACCGCGATCGCGTTGGGAAACGGCGGCGCGCTGGAGCAGATGCGGGTTCCGTTTTCGTTCTTCGCCGGCGGTCCGCTGGGGACGGGGCGCCAATTCGTGCCGTGGATCCACGTCAACGACCTCGCCGCACTCTATCGCTTCGCGATCGAGAACGGGTCCATCCGTGGAGCCGTCAACGCCGTCGCCCCCGACTATGCGACCAACGCGCGGCTCTCGCAAGCGATCGGCGCGGCGCTCGGGCGCCCATCGCTGCTGCCGGCGCCGCCGCCCGCGCTGCGCGCCGTGCTCGGCGAGTTCGCGCAAAGTCTCCTGAGCAGCGCGCTCGTGCTTCCCACCGTCGGGCAAGACGCCGGCTTCGAATGGAAGCATCCCCAACTCGAGCGCGCACTCTGCGAGATTCTCCGGGGAACGCCGGTTGCAAAACAAGTTCATCACTTCGAAGCGACGCAGTTCGTCCCGCGACCGCTCGACGAGGTATTCGGCTTCTTCTCCGACGCCCGCAACCTCGGCACGCTCACGCCGCCGGCACTCGGATTCGCGATGCATCGCGCGCCGCATGCGGTCTCGCGCGGTTCCGAGATCGAGTATCACCTGCGGATACACGGCGTGCCGGTTCGCTGGAAGACGCTGATCTGCGAGTTCGAGCCGCAACGCCGCTTCGTCGACGTGCAGCTGCGCGGACCGTACGCACTCTGGCGTCACGTGCACGATTTCACGCCCAGAGACGGCGGCGTCGAAATCGGCGACGCGATCGACTACGTTCTGCCGCTGGCGCCGTTCGGCGAGCTGGCGGCCGGAATGGTGGATGGCGACGTGCGCGAGACCTTCGCGTTCCGCCGCGCAGCCATCGAGCGGCTGTTCGCGGCGGCGTAGCGTTCTGATGAGGCTGCGCCCACACGGAATCGCCGCGGCCGCGTTCGTCGCGGCGGCCGCAACCGGTTGCGGCTCGAGCTTCGCGCCCGCATTTCGTGCAACGCCCGCGTCGCCGCTTGGGTTGGCAAACGTCCAGCGCATCTATCAGCCGGACTGGGCGGGCCCGGTGCTCTTCGCCCCGGATGCCAAGCCGCTGCAGATTCCCGCACACCGGTTCTACCAGGTGGAAGGCGAGTGGAGGGTGCCCAAAGCGCGTCCGACGATCAACTGCCGCAACCGCTGGGAGCAGGAGGATGGATCGTCGCTCTGGATCGCGCTCGACGGCTGGATGGCCACGTTCAAGGCGCATCGGAAAGGCAAGGACGGCAAGTGGGAGGCGTACGATTCGAGCGACGTGCTGCAGGCCGGGTCGGAATCCGACGTGCACTGTTACCATGGGGGTAATCCCAACGATTATCCGACGTCGGCTTATTTTTGGATCGAATGGGCCGGCACGCGCAACGTGCGCGTGACGCGCCACTCGAGGAATCTGCGACTGCATGCCGGCGACGTGATCGACGTTCGCATCGCCGCCGAGACGACCGGGTCGCGAGCCTGGCAGCGCGCGACGATCTGGTTCGCTAACGAAACGACGGGTCAGAAGCTGCAGCGCACCTTCAATTCCGGTTGCGTCGATTGCGGGAATCCTTATCAGCGACGGGCGACGCTCTTGGGCGATACCGCCGAATGGATGGTGGAGGCGACCTTCTACAGCGCGCTGCACCGTTCGCTCCCGAACACGCTCGACGACTTCGGCCGCATCGAGATGACGCGCGTCTTCGCCACCGACACCGATGGCGTAACGTACGACCTCCGCGATTTCAACGGCGCCACCCCGAACGTCGATTGGATGACGTGGAACGGCGTTCCGCTCGCCGGCGGCGGCACGCTGCTCGCGTGCGCGACGATCGCCGGCGCCCGGACGGCGACGTTCGCGCGCGCTCCCTACAAGATCGTGACGCCCGGCAAGCAGGGAGGGCTCGAACCCAAGCCGCAGCACTGCAGATGACGCAACGCGCGCCCGGCCTCGTGATGGCGCGGTTCTCGGGCGAACTGCCGCCGTTGGCGCCCGGCGCGGAGGCGGAGATACGGCAGCGCATGCAGGCGATCCCGATCTTTAAGAGCCTGGGATTCACCAACGCGCGCCTGGGGGCGGGCGCCTTCGAATGCACCGTCGCGCGCAACCGCGAGTACGACGGCATCTTCGACTCGTTTCACGGCGGCCTGCTGATGACGGCGGCCGACTCCGCCGCCGCGATCGTCAGCCTGACCGTCTGGGGCGCCGAGGCGAAAATCACCACCACCGACATGAACATCCGTTTTTTGGCACCGGCGCGCAGCGAGGTCACGCTCTTCGCGCAGGCCATCAAGCAGGGACGCACGTTGATTCCCGTAACCGCAAACATCTGGCGCGACGACGGAACGCTTGTCGCCGTCGCGCAGATCACGTATATGAGGTTGATCTGACGATGTGCTTCTTTCACTCGCCCTTTTCCACTCCGATCACGCGCGCGGCGGCGCTCAAGGGTTTCGCCGCCCTCGCAGCGATGCCGGTAATGCCCTCGATCGCCGCGGCGCCGCAAGTGACCGACTTGAACGCCGGACGCGACCTCACCGCGATCACCGGCGCGACGGTGCTGGCGGGCCCGGATCTCGCGCCGCTGCACGATGCCGTCGTGCTGCTGCGCGGCCATCGCATCGAGGCGGTTGGCCCCGCGAGCCGCGTCGCCGTTCCGGAGTCGGCCTTCCGCATCGACGCCACCGGGCACTACGTGATTCCCGGACTGATCGACAGCCACGTGCACTTCTTCCAGTCCGGCGGCCTGTACACGCGCCCCGACGCCATCGACCTGCGCTCGATCCGGCCCTACACCGACGAACTCGCGATGGTGCGCGCCAACCTGCCCGACACGTTCGCGCGGTACCTGAGCGCGGGCATCACCTCCGTCGTCGACGTCGGTGGTCCGTTCTGGAACTACGACGTGCGGATGCAGGCGAGCCAGACGGCCGCCGCGCCGCGCGTAATGGTCGCCGGCCCGCTGATCTCCAGCGTTCGACCGTGCGATCCTCGATCCCAACGGCGATCCGCCGATCGTCAAGATCGAGAACGTCGAGGCGGCGCGCGCCCTGATCGACCGCCAGCTCGCCGCACGCACCGATTTCGTGAAGTTCTGGTGGATCGTCACGCCCGACCATCCAGCGGCCGCATTTACGCCGGTCGCGCAGGGCGCGATCGAGTACGCGCACGCCCACGGCGCGCGCGTCGTGATCCACGCCACCGAGCTGGAGACGGCGCGGCTCGCCGTGCAATCGGGCACCGACATTCTCGCCCACAGCGTCTTCGATGCCGACGTCGACGACGCGTTCGTCGAACTGGTGCGCGCGCGCAACGTCATCTACTGCCCGACGCTGATCGTCCTCGGCAACTACCGCTACACGTTTTCCGGCAAGCCCAACCTCACCGCCAATGACCTTCTCGTCGCCAATCCCGAGATCGTCGGCACGCTTTTCAACATGACCGACGTCGAAGACACGCTCCCGCAAGAGCTGCAGGACCGCCTCCACACGCTCTCCCCCGGTCCGCCGTACGCCGCGATGCGCAACCTCAAACGGGTGCACGACGCCGGAATCCGCGTCGCCGCGGGCACCGACGCCGGCAACATCGGCACGCAGCACGCCTCGTCGTTTTACGACGAAGCGCTGACGATGGTCGCCTCCGGGCTCACGCCAAAGGAAGTGCTGCTGACGGCCACCCGCGGCGGCGCGGCGATGATGGGGCGCTCCGACCTCGGCAGCATCGAACCCGGCAAGCTCGCCGATCTCGTCGTGCTCGCAAAGAACCCGCTCGACGACATCGCCGCCATCGGCTCGGTGAAGTTCGTGGTAAAGGACGGACGCGTCTACGAAGCCGCCGCGCTGCTCGACGAGTCGCCGGCGCAGGTGGTGCAGCGGCAGGTCAACGCCTACAACCATCACGACGCGCAGGTCTTCGCGCAGACGTACGCATCCGATGGCGTGATCGTGCGTCCCAGCGCGTTCGTGCGTTCGCCCGCGGCGATCGCGGCGGCGTACGCGGCGCTCTTCGCGAACAATCCGCAGCTGCACGCGGAGATCATCGACCGAGCGGTCGACGGCGACACCGTACGAGACACCGAGCACCTTACCGGGTTCGCCGACGGCAGCACCAAGGACGGCGCGATCACGTATACGGTGCGCGACGGAAAGATTGCGCGCGCGGAAGCGGAGAATCCGGCGCAGCCGCCGGGACTGTAGGCGCGCATCGTCAAAAAGTTCGTCTATGAAACGATGGACGAACGCGGCCGTCGCCGCCGCACTGTGCGTTCTCGCCGGCTGCGCGGCGGGGACCTCGCTGCCGGACTCGACGGCGCCGCTTTTGCAGCGCTCGTCGAACGCGCGAGGAGATTCAGGTACGGCCTCGCTGAGCGAGCTCGTCAACCTCGATTACTCGAGCGGCACGATTACCGTCTTCTCGATTACGAATAACCGCGCGAAAGCCGAAACGAGCTTCACTCCCGGCAACGGTCTGGCGCAAGGCCTGGCGGTCGACCTCCAAGGGCACATTTACACCACGATTACCAGCTCGACGTCGCATCCGTGCAGCGCCTGCGTCGAGGAATTCGATTCTTCGGGCAAGCTTCTGCGGCGACTCAACGCGCCGGCGCTCGCCGGCGCGTCTGGCCCCCCCGCGCTCACCGACGTCTCGGTATCCGACGACGGCACCGTTTTCGTCAGCGACTACGGGCAGCAGGCGGTTTACTATTTTCCCCGCAAGAAAACACAACCGGGCATCGTCGTACAGAACTCGCAGAACGCGGCGTCGGTGCTCGTAACTCCCGATGGCGCCACCGTCTTGGTCTCGGGCGGCTGCGGCTTCGCCAGCGCGCGGCCGTACACGCGCATGGCGGGCCACCGGTACTCGTCCGGCTCCTGCTTCGGGATCGGCACGATCGCGCTGATCGGCGGCGCGACCGACGATGCGGCCGACGTGATGACGCCCGTCGACGGCGTTCCCGGCCTCGTATCGGTCTCCTCACCTTCCGGAGGGGGCGCGACGTTCCACACGCCGGACCGGCGCTACGCATCGATCAGCGGTGTCGCCTTCAGCAACCCCGGCTCGGACGCCGGCGCAATCGCGTACGTGGCGAACCATCACGACGAGTGCGTGTACGTCTTCGGCCGTCCGGGCGGCAAGGGATGGCTCTCAGGCGCGAAGCCCGCGCTCTTGGAGACCTACAAAGGCTTCAAAAACCTCGACGTCATTGCGGTGCGGTAGCTGGCACTACTGATGACAATCGCGACCTAGGGGGCTCCCAACGAAACGAGCGTGAGCGACGCGGGATCGACCTCGTAGCTGCCGGGAGCGACGAGATCGTTGGGATAGGCGCAGATCACGCTGTTGTCGGGGCCCCAGATCACGACGAGGTTCGGCGCCCCGCACTCGGTTTGCGTCAGGCCGTAATCCGTTAGCAGATCCGCACCCGGGCTCTGCGGCCCGATCTCATACGAACTGAAGAGTTCCTGATCGCCGTAATCGGTGATCCCACCGTAGGGCTCGACGTCGGTCAAGCCCATGCCCCACGGTCCCCAAAAACCACCGCCCCAATAGAACGGCACCGGATACCACACGACGTAGCGATTCCATTGCCACCAGCGCCAGCGATGCGGGTTGTGCAGCACGGGCCCGTGCCAGACGCGATAGGGCCCCGACGGATACTGTACGCCGGGCGTATAGAAATGCGCGCTCGTCAACTGCGGCGCGAGGCGATAGCCTCCAGAGGGCTTCGCCGATTCGAGATGCACCTCGCGCGGGGGCGCCTCGACCTCGCGCCGCGCGGCATCGATCTCGCGCTGCAGTTCGACCGCGGAGGTCTCCGGCGTGTAGATCGGACGCAGCGGCCGCCCCACCGACGACGGAACGCGATACGGCAGCGGCGCGGGACGATAGATGGGAGCCGCGTACGTGGGCATTGCGGCGCGAGCAGGCTCCACGGGCCGAGCGACCGGCGCGGGCGGATGGGAGACCGGCTGCGCAGCCGCGCCGGTAACGGCGAGAAGCAAAACGAGGAGATGTGTCACGATCGCATCCTTGGGTTCACGGGAGCGTCAGCGTGGCGGTCGCAACCGGAGCGACGTGCCCTCCGACCTCGATGCCGCTCGCTCCGCGCTCGCCGCGAACGTAAACGTGAAGCAGACTTCGGCGTCCCATCTTCGTTCCTTGTTCGCTCACGAAGCGGGTATCGGGGGCGCCCGAGACCAGCCCGTTTTCGATCATGAAGGCCGCCAGGGGCCCGGTCGCGCTGCCGGTCGCCGGATCCTCGACGATGCCGAGGTCCTCGGCAAACATCCGCGAGTACGCGCCCTCCTGGGTCGGGGTAAACACGAAAATGCACGTCGGCTCTGCTTCACCGGCCAGCAACTGCCGCAGTGCCGCCGTGTCGACGCGCGCGCGATCGACCGTCGCCGCGTCGCGCAGCGGAATGAAGACGACCGGATTGCCCGCAGTCACGTTTTGCGGCCGCGCGCCTTCGAGCAGGTCGCGCCGTTCGAGGCCGACTGCGGCGGCGCAGAGGGCGGGATCGTATTCGCGAAGCGTGCGCATCTGCGGCGTGTGCAGCCAGATCAAGCCATCGTCGTCGACACGAATCGATACGGGCCCGACGTTTTCATCGAGCACGAAGTTGCGTTGATCTTGTGGAACTCGGCCGCGTTCGCGCAGCACCCACGCGGTACCGACCGTGGGATGTCCCGCAAAGAGCATCTCTTTTGCCGGCGTGAAGATGCGCACGCGCGCCGCCGATCCGCGCGCTACGGGTGGAAAGACGAACGTCGTCTCGGAGAGGTTCGTCTCGCGTGCGATCTTCTGCATCGTTGCGTCGTCGAGCCCCGCCGCGTCATCGAAGACCGCGAGTGCGTTGCCTTCGAGCGGGGTCTGCGTGAAGACGTTGACGATGCGGTACTCCCAGCTCCTCATGCTCGCCACGCTCCGCCGGGCGGAACCGGTGGACCCTCGACCGGACCCGTGGATGCCGCTGGCCGGTCGAGCGCCGGCCCCGGCGTGACCTGCGGATCGGGTGGAATGATGTGACGCGGAAGCGGCGGAGAAGACGCGCTCGTCGGCGCAGCGCAGATGCTCTTCTCGAAGCGATCGGTCGACGCTTCGAGGGTACTGCCCTTGGCAAAGACCGCGTCGTGTCCGTGGACGCCGAAGCTCAGAAATCCCGAACGAACGCCGCCGACGAACGTCCGCTCGAACTCCAGGTGAATCGTATCGCCGCAGAAGTTCACGACGTCGTCGATGTCCAGGGTCAGCTCTTCGGATGTCTTCGTGGTGAACGTCCCCTTCGTTTCGTTGGTCTGCGTGGTGTAGTGTCCTTCGGCGAGATCTCCGGCCTTTGCGATCATGTAGCCGTTGACGATCACGTCTTGCGCGACGGCGAACTTGACCGTGTGCTCCCCTTGCGAGGAGCCGAAGGCTCCGACGCGCGCATCTTTCGTAACGAGGATCGGAATCACGATTCCGCGCGCGACCGGTTCACTCGTGGTCTGATCCGCCGCGACGACCGCCGGGACTCCTCCCCAAACGAGCGTTCCTGCCAGAGCGATACGGGTTGCGCGAAGCGGCTTCATCGTACGCTCACCTTCGGCGAAAGGCTCCCAACCGCTTTTCAAGCGAACCTTGGCGGGGAAGAGAACACGAGAAACCGGAGGTTTGAATGAAGCGTACCCTAGCTCTTTACCTAGCCGCGCTCGCGCTTGCCGCAACGGGCTGCGGCCACAACAGCCAGAGCGTCTCGCCCTCGACGGTCGCGGGCGATCCCGCGAGCTACGACGAGCAGGACATCACCGTCGCGGGAACGGCGAAGAATCCGACGATCCGCCATATGCGACGCGGCACCGTCACCCGCTACCAACTCTGCGACAACGCGTGCATCAACGTCTTTGCCTTCGGCGACACGACCGTGGCCGACGGTAGCAGCCAGACCGTGACCGGTCGTTTCCACACGTCCTTCGGCCGGCGGCGCCATTTGAGCAACGTGCTCGTGGTCGGCGGAGGAGCGTTCCGCATGGGCGGGGGCGGCGGTAGCATGGATAACGGCAACGGTAGCGGCAGCGGGAGCATGAGCGGCGGCCGCAGGCACCGCGAACGCGGTAACGAGGCGGCCAGTCCCCAGCCGAGCGCTAGCGCTCAATAAGCTTTAACATTTCGGGCGCGTAGCGCTCGCCCGCCGTCTGTCGCGAGAGGCCTTCGAGCTGCGCCATCTGCGCTTCACTGAGCCGCACTCCCGCGGCGGCGACGTTCTCCTCAAGGTAACGGACGCGCTTCGTTCCGGGAATCGGCACGACGTCGTCGCCGCGCGAGAGCACCCACGCGAGCGCAACCTGCGCGGGCGTCGCGCCGCACTGCGCGGCGACGTCGCGCACGACATCGACGATCGCTTCGTTGGCGCGCGCGCTCTCCTCTGAAAAGCGCGGGTGATGCTTGCGAAAATCGTTGCGCTCGAGTTCACCGACCTTCACCGTACCGGTCAGGAAACCGCGTCCGAGCGGACTGTATGGAACGAACCCGACGCCCAGCTTGCGGGCGGCCGGCAGAACTTTGCGCTCGATTCCACGTTCCCAAAGCGAGTACTCGCTCTGCAGCGCACTGATCGGGTGAACCGCGTTGGCGCGCTCGAGCGTCGCCGCACCGACCTCCGAAAGCCCGAGGTAGCGCACCTTGCCGGCCTCGACGAGCTGCTTCATCGCGCCGACCGTCTCTTCGATAGGCACCGACGGGTCGCGCCGGTGCTGATAGTAGAGATCGATCACGTCGATACCCAAGCGCATCAACGACTCGTTCGCGACGCGACGCACGTTCTCAGGAGACCCGTTGACCCCGCGGTTGGCGCCGGCTTCGAGCTTGAAACCGAACTTCGTCGCGACGACCACCCCGGCACGCCGTCCGCGAAGCGCGCGGCCGACCAGCTGTTCGTTGGCGTACGGCCCGTAGACCTCAGCGGTGTCGAGGAAGTTGACGCCGAGGTCGAGCGCGCGGTGGATCGTAGCGATCGCCTCGCTCTCGTCGGCGGCCCCGTACGCCGAAGTCATGCTCATGCAGCCGAGCCCCATCTCGGAGACGGTCAGCCCTTGCGTTCCCAGCCGGCGCTGTTGCATATGCGTCACTTCAGTTGTTTACCCACCCAGGAGATGACGTTTGCATTGCATTGCAGATCGATGTGCGAGAGCTTGAACGCATTGGTCACCGGGTTGGGAATATCGGTCGAGTTTGCGGCGATCTTTTCGACGACGCCGTCCCACGGGGTCTCTACCCCGCTGCCGTCCAGCAGCACCTTCTTGAACTTCTCTTCGGAGTACCAGCAGCCGCTGACCACACCGGGAATGAAGCATATCCAGTCCGTTCCGGCGACCTCGACGAATTTGGGTTTGTTCGTCATGCCCTTCACGCCGGCAAGGATCTTCTGCAGCTCGTCGGAGTTGGTCGCCAGCGAAGCGACCATCCCGCTCTTGTACGCGCGATCGATCGTGCTGGGCGGCTCGTCGGTGACCCAAGCGAGGAGCCCGAGGACCAGTCCCATGCGCCAGTGATTATCCTTATTCGCCAGCGGCGTTCCGCGCAACGGCAACGGGCCGCCCATCGTCACGAGGTTGTCGATCTTCACGTCCTTCTCCACTAACGGCACGGCCGCGAGACTGACGAGCGATCCATAGCTGTGCGCCTCGATCGAGAGCGAGCCGACCTTTGCGGCGGCAATCTGCTTGAGGAAGTCGCCGAAGAGTGGACCCTCGGTCGACGGTGGCTCGTTCCAGGCATAGTCGAAGCCGAGAACTTGCGAGAACTTGCCGGCGTTGGCAATTCTTTGCGGACAGGTTGACGGATAGGCGCTCTCGACGCTCGAGAAAATGCCGTGGATCAGCACGACGGTGCTCTTGCCGCTCGCGATCGTGCCTTTGTCGCTCCAGCTCTTCCCGTTCCAATAGCGCGGCCCGGGCTTCTCGAGCTTGACGTCCGGATCGTCGATGCCGAGGCCCAACGTCAACTCGGTCGCGCCGTTCATGAGCGCTGAAGGAATCTCGACGGTCACGCGATCGCGCGCCGGCTCGAAGCGTCCCAAGGCAACCCACCGCAGCGTCGGCGCGCCGGCGTAGCGCACCTCGACGACCGGAGCGCGCGCTGCTAGTATTGCCGCGGCGTCGTCGTGCGGATAGGTGAGCCGCACGATGACGCCGGCCTCGGCGCCGTCACTGCGTCGCAGCGGAGAGGCAAACGCCGCGCGCAGCGTGATGGGCACCATCTTCCACGCGGAGTTCGGCGGCTCCAAGAGCGCGCGCCGCTCTTCGCGCACGCTCACCGCGGGCCGTCCGAGCGAACGCGACGCGATCGTCACGCCGTCGCCCGCGACGGTGCGAACGGCCGCGCCAGGCGCTGCGGGAACTCCCCCGCCGGCGCTCCCGCCGCAGGCCGAGACAAGTAGCATCGCGCCGATCGCGAGAGCGGTGGATAACGCTGTTGCAAGTCCTCTCATGTTGAAATGCTCCGTCGAAAAAGGGTAGGGGTACGGGAACAGAGCGAAGAGATTCGCACTGCCGACCGCTCGTTATTAACCTCGCGAGGAGAAAATCATGCCCGTCACGACACTCGACGAAAAGACCGCCCTGGTCGTCATCGACATGCAGAAAGGCATCCTGGGGATGACGACC
The DNA here is from genome assembly GCA_963844705.1 of Vulcanimicrobiota bacterium. GTDB lineage: Bacteria > Vulcanimicrobiota > Vulcanimicrobiia > Vulcanimicrobiales > Vulcanimicrobiaceae > Cybelea. The sequence continues at coordinate 445,756 of CAWJPI010000003.1, forward strand.
GTTCATCCCACAGCCGACGTGCTGCGCAACGTCGTGCGTCTGGTCAACGCGTTTCGCGCGAAAGGTCGGCCCGTCGTGCTCGTGCGCGTCGGATGGAGCGCCGATCGGGGCGATGCTGTCAAGTCGCGCAACGACGCTCCATCACCGGCGTTCTCGCCACCGCCGGACTTCTTCGAATACGCCGACGAGCTGCGCGCCGACCCGGAGCGCGACGTGCTGGTGCACAAGCGGCAATGGGGAGCGTTCTACGGCACCGACCTCGACCTCCAGCTGCGACGGCGAGGAGTCACGAACATCGTGCTCTGCGGAATCGCGACGAGCATTGGCGTGGAGTCGACCGCCCGCGACGCGTGGGAACGCTCCTACAACCTCACGTTCGCCGCCGACGCGATGACCGATCGCGATGCCGGGGCGCACGAGCGCGCGTTGACGATCGTCTTTCCCCGCATCGGCGAGATCGGCAGCGTCGGCGACGTGCTCGCGAAGCTTTAGCGGAGCGCTCGTGGCCATCAACGCAACGGCACTGCACGAAACGATCCGGCTCGGGGAGATCGAGGGCATCGGCCGCGCGGTCGAGGCTGCGCGGCGCCTGCGCCCCGAAGCCGGCGTAACGAGCCGCCGGATCGCCGGCGGACTCGCCGTCTTCACCGGGGCCGGCGACCCCCTGTCGCAGGCCTACGGGGTCGGAGGGCGCGCGGTTACGGCCGCCGAGATCGCTGCGCTCACCGAGTTCTACGAGTCGCGCGGCGCCGTGGCGCGCGCGTTCGTGTCCCCGTTTAGCGACCCGTCGCTGGCACGAGGTTTGGCCGCCGGGGGTTACGCGCCCAGCGAGTACGAGAATCTGCTCGTCTGCGACGCTCTCCACGCGCACGCGGGGCGCGACGAGCGCGTGGCGGCGGCGGCCGACGTGGAGGAGTGGGCGCGCGCGTCCGTTACCGCTTTCATAGAGGGTGCGCAGGTCAATCCGTACGAGGAGAGCGTGGGGCTGGTGCTGGCAACCGCGAGCGGCGTCGTTGCGCTCGAGATCCGCGAGAGCGGTGCCGTCGTTGCTACGGCGGCGCTCGCGATGGAGCCGGGGAAGTGCGCGGCGCTCTTCGCGGGCTCGACGCTGCCGGCGTTCCGCAAGCGCGGATTGCACCTCGCGCTCACGCGAGATCGCATGGCCCGCGCCCTGGAGGACGGCGCGCAACTGCTGCGTGCGACGGCGAAGCCGGGCAGCGCCTCCGAACGAAACTTCAGGCGCTGCGGCTTCGACGTGCTTTGTACGCGAACGCTATGGGAGCGCCCGCCGAACTAACGACCTTCTACCAACCGCTCCCGCTGCTGCCGCTGCCGGTTCCCTTCGGCGTGGGCGTCGCTTGCGGACCGGGCGCTGCGTGCGCGGCGACGATGATGACGTCGTGCATGCCAATTCCGTAGTGGAACGCGCAGCCGATCAAGTAGATGCCGGGTTTGCCCAACATAACCTTGATCGATTTCCCCGGTTTGATCGGCCCGCTGGCGTATCCGGTTTGGAGCGTGCCGCCGCCCTTGGGCTGCGTCGAGAGCGTGATGCCCTTTGGAAAAACGGCCGGCGGCCCCGCGACCTCCTTCACGACGTTGAGCGTGTGCGTTACGGTCTTGGAGAGATTGACGACCGTGATCTCGGTATTCGGTGGAAAGCCGAGCGACTGCGAATAGTGTTGCTGCGTGTAGCTGCTGAGCGTCGCATCCCACTTCGCCGATTTGATCGCGCCGATGCCTTCTTTGTAGTACTCCTCGCCGATGGTGTCTTTCGGCATCGCCGCGTAGACCGCGAGATCCGGCCCCAGGGCCGGGAGCGCGTACGTGGTCATCCCGGGCGCGCCCGCAGGACCGGCATGGCCGCCGCAGGCGGCCAGGGCCACGACGACGACGGCGACGAGGGCTGGTGCAAATTTCCTGAACATTGAAAAGCCTCCGAACAACTCGTTTGTACTGCGGTGAGCGTATTCGAGCGGAGTTAGAAAATTGTGAAGGACCGATGCTGGAGGAAGGCGCGAAATTGTAAAAACGACGCAGCGACAAATTAAAGAAATGCCGGGCTTGACGAACGGCCTCGGGGTGGTGTATATTCCAATATGGTTATGGAACTATTTGGTTATGGAATGAAGGAGCCCGATCGTCTGGACGCCACGTTTACGGCCCTCGCCGATCCCACGCGCCGGGCGATCCTCGCGCGCTTGGCCGGCGGCGAAGCGTCGGTCCTCGAGATCGCCGCCCCCTTCGCGATGAGCCAGCCGGCGATCTCCAAGCACCTCAAGGTGCTCGAGCGCGCGGGCCTCATCTCGCGCGGGCGCGACGCGCAACGGCGCCCCTGCCGGCTCGAAGCGCAGCCGCTCGCCGAGGCGACGGGCTGGCTCGAGCGCTACCGCGCATTGTGGGGGGGAAACTTCGCGCGGCTCGACGCCCTTCTCGACGAGCTCCGAGCCGACATCAAACCCGCCAAACCCGCCAAACGCCGAAGGAGAGATGCCCCATGAACGCTGCTCGAAGCAAACACCAGCTCCAGCTCGCGACGCCGAGCGATCGCGAGATCTCGATGACGCGCGCGTTCGATGCGCCGCGCGACCGCGTTTTCGACGCCTTTACCGCACCCAAGTTGCTCCAACGTTGGCTCCTCGGGCCCGACGGCTGGTCGATGCCGGTCTGCGAGGTCAACCTGCGCGCCGGCGGTACCTTCCACTACGTCTGGCGCAACGACGCCGACGGCAACGAGTTCGGGCTGCACGGCAGCTATCGCGCGATCGAGCGGCCCGAGCGCATCGTGCACGTCGAGAACTTCGACCAGCCGTGGTATCCGGGAGACGCTACGATCACCACGACCTTCGTCGAGCGCGATGGCGTGACGACGGTCACGATGGTGCAAGCGTTCGACACCCAAGAAGGGCTCCAGGCCGCGCTCGAGTCGGGCATGGAGACGGGGGTCGCCGCGAGTTACGACCGGCTCGACGAGATCCTCAACGCTTCGACCGGCTCGTCGTAGCGCAGCAGCTTATATGCCGCTGCCGCAACGATCCAGCTCGTCACGAAGAGGCCGACGATCACGAAGCCGAGCATGCCGAAGTTGTCGTTGACCGCCCGGATCGAGTCCCACACGCCGCCGTTGAGTCGAAGCTGGTCGGCAATCACGCCGCCCGCTTCGACTCCCCCGACGACGAGCGCCACGAGCACGGAAACCAGCGTGATCACGAGATTGTAGTAGAGCTTGCGCATCGGCTTGACGAAGGCCCAGCCGTACGCGCCCAGCATGAGAATGCCGTCGGCCGTGTCGATCAACGACATGCCCGCGGTGAAGAGCAGCGGGAAGATCAAAATGTCGACGACCGGCAAACCCTTGCCCGCCTCGACCGCGGCGATGCCCAGCAGCGCCACCTCCGACGCCGTGTCGAAGCCGAGCCCGAAGAGCACCCCGATGGGATACATCTTCCAGCTGCAGTCAACGATGCGTAACAGCGGTCCGAACAGGCGTCCGAGCAGACCGCGCCGATCGAGCATCGCGTCGAAGCCCCGATCCTCGTGCGCTTCGCCGCGACGCGCACGACTGAAGGCGCCGACGATGTCGACGAGCACGACCATGTTGATCGCGGCAATCAGCAGCAGGAACCCTGCCGAGACCGACGTGCCCACCAGCGCGCCCGCGTGCTGCAGCGCGGGCAGCCGTCCCTTCACGACGGCGGCCGCGATGGCGACCCCTAGCGTGAGCGCGACGACGACGCTCGAATGACCCAATGAAAAGAAGAAGCCGACGCCGGCCGGACGCTTGCGCTCCTGCATCAGCTTGCGGGTGACGTTGTCGATCGCCGAGATATGATCGGCGTCAACCGCGTGGCGCAGGCCAAACGTATAGGCGAGCAGCGCGGTTCCCAGCAGGACCGGCCGCGACCAAAACGCCGCCAGGGCCAGCGCCCACGCTCCGACGTTGAGCGCACCCAAGAAGAGGAAGAGACGGACCACGCGCGAGCGCAGCCTCATCCGCCGATGCTCGCGAGTACTTGCCGCGCATCGGCGGCGTAGAACGGGTGAAACTCGGGATCGGCGCTCAGCGCCGCACGCAGCCGTCCGCGCGCTTCGGCAAACGCTCCCGCGTGCCAGGCGATGATCCCGGCATGATACTGCAGTTCGGGATCCGCCGTGCCCAAGCGCGTCGCGCGCACCGCGTAGACGCGGGCTTGCGGCCAGCGGCCCAGCGCGGCCAGCACCCAGGCCATCGCGTCGTCGGCGTAGATCTCGTCGCCGCGCCGTGCCAGATCGGCACGCGCGGCAACCAGTGCGTCGCCGAGGTGCTCGCGGTGTTCTGCGTAGTACATCGCCAACAGCCGGTCGTTTACGCCCTGCGTGTTGAACAGCCGCTGCTCGGCGCGAATCAGCTCGTCGGTTCGCGCGGCGGCCGCGGGATCGCCGAGCGCGCGCTGCGCGTCGGCTTCGTATCCCAACGCTTGCGGAAGCGGATAGAGATCGGCGCTGCGCTTGGCCGCCGTCAGCGCGTCCGCCCAGTCGCCGTGCGCGCGGTACATCTTCGCCTCGAAGAGCAAGGCCATGGCGTTGTCGGGAAAGATGCGCAACGCTTCGTCGAACTGGGCGCTCGCGGCTGACGTATCGCCCTCCTCGAAGGCGAGCTGCGCGTCGCGCATGTGATACCACGAGCGCGTGTAAGCCGGAACGACGACCATGCGATCGACGATCTCCGTTGCTTGCGACATCGCAACGCGGGCGCCGGTGAGGTTTCCGGTCAGTTCGTCGTAGCGCGCGGCGATCGACATGCGCGTCGGATTCGGATCGGCTGCCAACGGTCGCCCCAGAATCCGCGCCGCTTCCAAGTAGCGTCCCTGCTCCATGAGGATCGAGGCGCTCTCCGCCCACGCGTTGTCGTCAAACGGCGTCGCCTCGATCGCCGCCCGCTCCGCAGTGAGTGCCGCGGCGAAGCGGTGCAGCGCGAGATCGGCCGAAGCCATGACGCCTAGCGCCGCGGTATTGCCGCCGGGCTGTAGGCGCAACGACAAGTTCGCGGCGGCGAGCGCCCGGGTGACGTCGTTGAGGTCGCCGGCCTCGCGAAAGCGCTGCATGTACTGGCCGGCGAGCACGCGTCGCGTGATCTGATCGCTAGAGTCGCGACGCGCCTCTCTCTCGTAAAAAGAGATCAGCGCGTCGCGCTGGCGGTAGTCGGCCTGCACCGGTGCGATCGCGATCGCACCGGTCTGGGCGCGATGCGCCGCGACCCAAGGCCAAGCCGCCCCCATGGCGATTGCCGCGACGATCGCGGCGATCGCCCCTGGACCTTTCATGCTCGTGTGCTTTCTCCTAAAGCGGCGCCTGGATGTAGGGGAACGTCGCCGTGTTCGACTTGTCGTAGGCGATATTGTCGGTCGTCAGGCACGGCACTTCTTTCTTGTCGTCGGGAATGAGACCGAGTGCCGAGAGCGTGTTGCCGAAGATCGCGCCCAGCGAGATGTCGATGATGTCGTCGTCGAGCGCCCGGCCGCCCCACTTGCTTCCCGTCGCGCCGCCGGTCTCGTAGCCGAGATAGGAAGCCGTCGTAGTGTCTTGCGACAGGTCCGCCTTCATGACGTTGGGATAGAGGACGGCCTGCAGCGTATCGGCGTTTTGCTTACTCCGGAAGTTCAGCGTGAACGATTTGATCTGGCCTTTCAGGACCGGATCGGCGTAGGGTTCGGACCGGTTGGTCTTATTGTGGTCTTCGAACAGTTCGAAGGCCTCCTTTACCGCCGGACGCGAGAGCAGCTCGATCTGCTTGTAGACGGTCTGCGTGCCGCTGTCGATGGCGGCGCGGCTCGGCGTTGGCCCGAGCATCGTATTCGAGCTGCAGCCGCCGGCTACGGCGCCCACAATGGCGAGCGCGGCGAGAGCGAACTTATAGCGTGTCGTCATGTCGTTGCAACTCCTATTCCGAGTGGCCGTCGGGCGTGCCGGTCGTGGCCCACAGGCCGATGACGCCGGGCGATCCGCTTGCCGGTGCGAGCATTTTCTTGGGCATTTCGATCACGATCGAAAGTACGTCGTAATCCGCCAGATAGTCTCCTGGCTTGGCGATCTTGCACTTGTTGGAACCGGCAGTGCCGTAATCGACGCCGTTGAGCACGATCTTCTGCTTGCGCGATGCGAAGCGGAACGAATCGGCGGTTGCCGGCGGCACGTGCGGGTGATTCATGTAATTACGGTCGGGGATGATCTTGAAGAACTGGGCGAGGTCGAAGAAGAACGGGTCGCGGCGCGGCCCGACGAACACCTTGATGCCGCCCTTGAGCGTGGTGACTTTGCCAAACTCGAACGTGGCGGTCTTGGCGACGGTCGTGTTGGAGGTGCCCACCTCGTTGGGGGTGGCGGGGCCGTAGAGCGTGACGTTCTGCGACGAACCCGTCCCGTCGGCGGTGAACTGGATGACGGTATCCTCGTGGAACGAACCCGAGGTGACGCCCGCGTTAGCGACCTTGAACTGGTAAAGCACGTTGGGATCGAGCCCAATTCCGGAGTACATGCCCGCCGGAATCAGCGGCCGAACGTCCATCACGAGCGCGACGCGCGACGCGTCTTTCGGATTGGGGAAGGCAAAGACGTCGGTTATGTCGGCGAGCGGGTTGGCGACGACGGCGGGTGAGTCTTGGTGGTCGGATCCGCGAGCCGCTTTGAACGAATAGAGCGAGAGCGCGAACGCGAGCACGAAGACCGCCGCCAGCGTTCCAACGGAACGAAGCGCAGTCATGAGGTCTCCTTTACTGCAAGAGTGCGGTGAGTGGAACGTAGTGGGATCAGGACGGGAAGAGCGGCGATGGCCACGACGCCTGCTAGCGTCGCGGCGAAGAGCGCGGACACCGACGCACGCGCGCCGACCGCGAGTGCGCCCTGCGCGAGCATGCTCGCGCCGACGACCGAAATGACGACGGCCGTCACGAAAGGGGCCGCCGCCGCGACGCGAGCGAACGCGCCGCGGCGTCCGAGCCACGCGGCCCCATGCACGACGGCCATTCCCAAACCCGCGAGAATGGCGGCAAGTCCGAGGCTGAATATCACGATCAGCACGAGCCCGTAGCCGATCCGATGCAAATGCACGGCGGTCAGCAGCACCACGATCGCGGCCGGGCAAGGCGCGATTCCTCCGCTCATCGCGGCGACGACCGCGCTGCCGAAGCGCAGGGGCGCCGCACCGGGCAGCGCGTGCGAGTGCGCGTGACCCTCGTGGCCGTGCTGGTGTCCGTGGTCGTGCGCGGTATCGGTCGCATGCGCCCTGGCATGCGCGAGTGCGCCGCGCAGCGTGCGCGCGCCGATCGTGACGACGGCCAGCCCCGAGATCAGCGTAATCCACGAGAAGAGGCTCTCCGTCGCAAAGCCGGCGGCGAACAGCAGCAGCAGGCCGAGCAGCAGCACGGCGATCGTGTGCGCGAACGTGAGCGCGGCGGCGAGGACCGCGGCCTGTTTGAACGTCGCGCGAGCGCCGACCAGCGTAAACGCGAGCAACGCCTTTCCGTGGCCCGGTTCCAGCCCGTGCAGCGCGCCGAGCCCGAACGCTACGAGCACGGTGAGTGCGATGAGCGCCGGCGTCTGTCCGCTGCGCGCGAAGAGATCCGAAAGAAACGACGATCGTACGAGCGATCCCGCCGCCCACGAGACGCCGGGGTCGCCGGAGACGCGCACGTGCGCGATCCGGCCGTCCGGCGTGTAGTCGAAGCTCGCCACGTCGTTATGCCGCGGCGAGCCAAGCAGCGCGCTGGGGTAGGAACGTAGCGCGTCGGTCGGATCGGTCATGCCCGCAAGCACGATGTCTTTCCAGCCGATGCGCCGGTCCGCGTAAACGAGATCCTGGATCGAGACGCTACCGCTGCGCGGAAGCGGCGCGGTGAAATCCCCAGTCCAATAGAGAATCGGCAGGCCGCCGGCCCCTGGTCTCGTGCGCGCACCGGTTCGCTGCGTCTGCAGCGCTACGGCCGCGCCGTCGACGCGCACGAGAAAGTTCTGCGCGACCATCGCGGCCTCGCCGTCGCGCCAGGCCGCCATGGCGGCCGGCGTCCACGAACCGGCGCCGTGCATGATCGCAAACGTCGGAATCTCCGCGATATCGAGCACGTAATGCACTCGCAGACGGCCATCACGCGCGTCCACCGCGGCGAGGTGGTTGATCGTAAAGTTTCCCAAGGGGTGCGCGACCGCCACCCGGACCGATGCGAGCGTCAGGAACGCCGCCCATAAAGCGATTGCTGTTATCCGAACCATCGCAGCACGCACACTCCTCCGATGCCGTCACAACGGCGCCCGGCGCGGTTTGGATTTAGCGGTGCGTTAAATTATCGTCGATACGAGGGCGTCGAGCGCCTTGTCCATCGCGGCGATGCGCTCGTCTGCGCCGATTACGCCGTATCGCTGGGCGATCGACGACATCGGCTCGTACGCAACGGTGGTGGCGCCGGCAGCTTCCCACACGAGCAGTTTGAGCGGCAGCTCGAGCGCTACTAAGGGAAAGGCGTCCATCAGAGGCGTTCCGCCCTTGGGGTTGCCGAAGACGAGCAGCGTGGTCGGCCGCAGCGCGAGTCCTACGCCGCGCGCTGCCGCCGCCTGGTCGATGGCGGCGAAGATCGTGCCTCCCGCATCGGCGATGGCCTCGCGAAGCGTCGCCACCGTCTCTTCGTAGCCGAACCGGCTGCTGCGCCGGACCACGATCATCGTTAGGTACCCCCTTGGCTCGGCGGCCGCCGTCCGCCGCCGATGGCCAAAAACGTTACGACGTCCCAGGCGTCGCGAATCCCGATGAAGATCAGCAGCAGCACCGCGCCCGCGACGACGAAGAGTCCCTCTTCCGGAACCAGCGTCAGCACGGTCGCGCCTACGGTCAACGCGCCGTAGCCGGTCAGCGGCAGAAAGAAGTACCACGTCCAGTCTTCGGCGTCGGGTTTGTACGCCTCGAAGCGCTTGGCTCGCAGCGTGAGGCGCGCAATGTAGGCCACCTCGTAGAGCCCAACGAGCGCGACAAGGGCGGCGGGAAAGATCGCCGAGTGCCACGGCGCGAGGAGGAGCGCTGAGACGAGCAGCGCGATGCAAAAATGCACGACCGTGGGCGTGCTGAACGTGGCGATGCCGTCGCTGCTGCGTGCTGCGGCCTCTTCGCTCTGAACCAGCGTGATCACGACGAACATCAAACCGGTGAGCGCGGCGGCCGACGAGCCGGTCATCACGAAGAAGCTCGACCAGGGAGCGAGAAAACTCGCCATGCTATCGCGCCTCCATCGCCGCGGCGGCTTGCGCAGCCGCACGTTCGCCCGTCTGCAGCGCGCCGTTGACGGTGCCGCCCTGCCCGTCGGTTGACGTCGCTTCCCCGGCGAAGAAGAGCGCGTTCGCCAGCGGCGCGGCGAGCGTTTCGCGGGCAGTACCGCCTCCGACGGCCACGTAGCTGTAGGCACCGCGCGCGAAAGGATCGGCGTGCCAGTCGTGCATCGCGCCTTCGGCGAAGCAGCGGCGCGCGAGGTCGCGGTCGCCCAGGGCGTCGCCGAACGCGTCGCGCGCGAGCGTCACGAGATCGTCTGGGGGCGTCCGCAGCAGCGCGGTTGCCTTCGGGCCGCCGGTCCACGCGGCGATTGCGTTGCTGCGCTCCGGATACTGCGTCCAAAAGGCTGCAAATGGCGACCCTTCGACGCGGAAGAAGCCGGCGTCACGATAACGCCCGTCGGCGAGTTCGTTCCAGAAAGGCGTATGGAACCAAAGGCACGCTTTCACGACCGCTCCCATTTCGATATGCGCCAGCGATTCGCGTTTTTGCTCCGGCAGCGGCGGCTCGAAACGCACCTCTCCATCGCCTCGATGACGCATGACTCCGGCCGGCAGCGTCACGATGCCGGTCCGAGCGCGCAGGAAACGCGCGTGCGGCGGCGCCGTCTCGATCTCCACGCCCGCCGCGCCCCAGGCGATGCGCCGCGCCCGCGCTTCCCAGTCGAACGCGACGCCCGACGCCATGCAATCGGCGTAGAGGCGCTCGAACATCGGCGCGTAACCACCGTGCGGCCGTCCACTCGTCGAATCGACGCCGGAGGACCACTCCTTCGCGATCGCCTGCACGCTGGCAATGGCTGGATCGGCGGCCTCGAATCCTTCGACGAAGAGCCGCGCGCGCAGGACGGCTTCGCGCATGGCAGGCTCGCCGTCGAAACGCTGCAAGAAGCGCTCGACGCTCTCGTCTCTTTCGAGCCGTTCGGCGCGCGCGAGGAGCGCCGCCGAGGCGAGAAAGTCGTCGTCCTCGCGGACGAACTCGCCGCCCGGAGCGCGCGCCCACGAGTCGCCGCCCGTCTCGATTCGCTCGCTGCCCGCGTCGCGGAGCAATGCGAGCGTTTCGGGTGCGGGCCCGTGGATGAACTCGGCGCCGAGCTCGCCGGGAACCGGATCGGCGTTCGCGCGCCGGGCCCAAACCCGCCCGCCGATGCGATCGCGCGCCTCGACGACGCGCGTGGAGAAGCCGCGACTGGCAAGATCGCGCGCTGCGGCCAAGCCGGCCGCGCCCGCTCCGATAACGATGGCATCGGCATCCATATTGACGACTCTACCCCGCGGCGCGTCCGCTATTCCCAATAATCATGGTTAATGTTACGATAAGCGCTAGCATGGTAACCGCCGCTCTTCTGGCCGTTCTCCACTTTCCGCTTGTCCTGATGTACCATCGGGTTCGACGTGTCGTCTCCCGGCGACCGCGTTTCGGAGACGTTGACCGTTTCGCCGCAGCAGTTCTCCGACGAGATGTCGCTGCTGGCGCGCCGAGGCATGCGCGCGATGAGCCTCGACCAGTTCTACGAGCTGGTTCGCGACAAGAAGCCGACCGAAAACGTCGTGCTGGTGACGTTCGACGACGGCTACGGGGACCAATACCGCTACGCCGTTCCGATCCTGCTCCGCTATCACTTCGGCGCCACCTTCTTCGTGAACACGGGGACGGTCGGCAAAGCCCGCCACGTCACGTGGCAGGAGCTTCACGAGATGGAGCGCGACGGCATGTCGATCGAGGCCCACGGCGTCGATCACGTCGACCTCGCCCAGCTCGCCTCGGCGCGGCAGGCCTTCGAGATTCTCACGTGCATCAGAACGTTGGAGGAAAATCTCGGGACGCCGGTACACGCGTTTGCGTATCCCAGCGGCGAGTACGACGCGCAGACCGTCGACATCGTCCGCGAGGCCGGGCTTTCGTACGCCTTCACCACCGACCCGTTTCGCACGCTGGTCAGCGGCTCGCCGTACGAGTTGTCGCGCAGGCGCGTCGTCGGCGGCCTCGACGATGCCGCCTTCGGTCGCCTAGTCGGAACGACGCCGTAAGAAATCGCTAGACCCTTACGGAACCGCAGCGCCCTCGAGCGCCGAGTCGCTAAAGCGGCGCAAGTCGTCCACGCTGACGGCCTTGCAGCCTTGGCGGTGCACCGGATCCTCGCAGATCAGCGCACCGTCGAAACGGGTACCGGAGAGCTGCGCCTCCTTCATCGCGTCGCATCGCGGCCGGCGCGTTGCGGCCGCGGCGCCTCCCTCGCTGCGCGTCACGTACCAGCAGAGCACCGCGCCCGAAAAGTTCGCGCCGCGCAGGTCGGCCTTCGACAAGTCGATGCCGACGAGCGAGGCTCCCGACAGATCGCGCCCGGCGAGATCGCTTCCGGTAAAACTGCACTTGATGCAACCTGAGAGCAACGCCGCGAGCTGCTTGTCGGCAACCGACGCTTTGAAGCCCGAAAGATTGGCCGCCGTCATCTGAGCGCCCGAGAAGGTGGCGCCGTCGAGCGAGGCGCCGCCGAAGTTGCACGCGATGCAGTCGGAGGCGTCGAACGCAACGTTCGACAGGTTGGCGCCCTCGAAGTTCGCCGCCACCAATCTCGCGCCGCGAAACGACGAGCCGCTCAGATTCGCGCCCGCGAAGTTGACGCCGACGTAGACGGCGTTGCTGAAATCGGAGTTCGCAAGCGCGGCTTTGGAAAAGCTGCAGCCTTCGCAGAATTTCGGCTGGGCCGCGGCACGCGCTTCGGCGGCGCAGCACCACGACGCGAGCAACGACGAAAGCACGATTCCGAGTAGCTTCATGTGCGCTGCTTAGCCGCCGCGCGCGAGCGACCTGCGCGCTCGATGTCGAGCAGCGTGCGCTTGCGCTGCGGCCCCCAGCGATATCCGCCCAGCTCTCCCGATTCGCGGATGACGCGGTGGCAGGGTATCAGGATCGCGACGGCGTTGCGAGCGATCGCGTTCCCTACCGCTCGGGCCGCCGTCGGCCGTCCGATCGCGGACGCGACCTCGCCGTACGAGCGTACCTCGCCATAGGGGATCGTCTGCAGATACTTCCAGACCCGCATTTGAAAGGCGGTCGCGCGGACGTCGAGCGGCAGATCGGGGCCCGGGGGCTCGCCGGCGAGGTGGTGCGCGATGGCGTCGACCCAAGCCGCGAACTCGGGATGGTAGGGCGCGCGCATCGGCCTGATCTCGGCGTTGGCGTACTCTCCGCGGAGCTGCGCCACCAGCTTCGTTTCGGAATCGCCGAACTGGGCGAAGCAGATACCACGATCGGTAGCCCCGATCACCATCAACCCAATCGGCGTCGGCAATGCCGCGTACGAGATCGAAACGCCTTCGCCTGCGGCGCGGTACTGCGCCGGCGTCATGCCGAGGTTGCGAGCGGCGTGCTCGTAGACGCGGCTTGGGGAACCGTATCCGGCGCCGTAGAGGGCGTCGTCGATCGGGCGCTTCTTGCGCAGGCCGCCCTTCAGGCGGCGCAGGCGCGTGGCCGCGACGTAGGCCTTCGGGGTGACGCCGACGACCGCTTTGAAGCGCCTCGCGAAGTGATACTTGCTGGTGTTTGCCATTATAGCGAGCGATTCGAGCGTCAGCGGTTCGTCGCTGTGAGCGCCGATGTAGCGGCAGATCTCGCGGATGCGTTGCGTTTCGGTCATGTCCTGTAGCCTATCGCAGCGAAGGGTTCGCCGCCCATCCGGATCTTGCTGGATTCCGCGGGCCGGCGTAGTATGTATCCCCTCATGAGCAAGGGAGCGCAGTGGGCGGCGTGGATCGTCGCCGCCGTCGTCGCCATCGTGCATTTCGCCGTCGCCGGGCAATACGACATCTTCCGCAACGAGCTGTACTTCATCGTCTGCGGACGCCATCCGGCCTTCGGTTACATCGACCAGCCGCCGCTCGTGCCGCTACTGGCCGCGCTCACCCAGGCCGCGGGCGTCAACGCGTGGGTGCTGCGCCTGCCGGCCGTGCTCGCCGCGATCGCGATCGTGCCGCTGACGGTCGCCTTCGCGCAGCTGCTGGGCGCCACCACGCGCGCTGCGTGGCTGGCGGCGGTTGCGTCCGCGAGCTCGACGCTGCTCATCGCGATGAGCGCCACGCTGGGGACGTCGACGTTCGAGCCGTTCGATTTCACGGCGGTCGCGTACCTCGTGACCTACGCGTTCCTGCGGGAGCGCCCGCGCGCGCTGTGGTGGGCCGGGGCGTTCGCGGGCCTAGCGTTCGAGACGCGCTACGGCATGTTGTACTGGGGCGTGGCACTCTGCGTTGGCCTGCTCATCGCCGGGCCGCGCGCGCTGCTGCGGTCGCGCGATCTCTGGATCGGCGTGGCGATCGCCGCGATCATCGCGCTGCCCAACGTCATCTGGCAAGCGGCGCACGGGTTCCCGTTCCTCGAGCTGGTGCGCAACGACAACTCGGGCAACTTCACCAGATCGCCGCTCGGTTTCACGATCGACCAAATTCTCAGCATCAACCTCGTGCTGGCGCCGCTTTGGATCACCGCGATCGTCGCGCCGTTCGTCTCGGCGCGACTGGCCGCGTACCGCTTTCTCTCGATCGCGTTCGTGGTCACCTTGGCCATCGTCATCGCCTCGCACGGCAAAAGCTACTATATGACCGGCGCCTATCCGACGATGTTCGCGCTCGGGGCGGCGGCCTGCACGCGGATGTGGCGCTGGGCGGTCGGGCTCTGGGCGCTGCTCGCCGCGGTCAACGGCGCGCTCTCGCTGCCGCTCGTGCTGCCGGTGCTGCCGCCGACGAAGCTCTTGGTCATGATGAACAACATGTCGTGGCGCCCGCGGCCGATCGAGAGGGCCGGTATCGGCGCGCCGCTCATGCAGATGCTTTCCGACGAGTTTGGTTGGCGCGATCTTGCGCGCACCGTCGAAGACGTCTACGCGAAGCTCCCGCCGGCGGATCGATCGAAAGCGGCGATCTTTGCCTCGAACTACGGCGAAGCGGCGGCGATCGACGTCTACGGCAGCGGCCTTCCTCCGGCGCTCAGCGGAAACAACAACTATTATCTCTGGGGGCCGCACGGCTACGACGGCTCGGTGGTCGTTGCGGTTGACGTCGATGCAAAACTGTGGTCTTCGATCTGCGGCTCGGTGAGCGAAGTCGCGCGCTTCGGCACGTCGCCCTATGCAATGCCGTACGAACGCAACCGTCCGATACTAATTTGCCGCGGCATGCATCCACCACTGCCGCAGTTATGGCCGCAGTTCAAACACTACGGCATCGAAAGCCTCGGACAACCCCCCGCAAAACTTGTCAAACTAGTCAGCCCTCGACTGCGCTCGGGATGACAAATGCGCGAGCGAGCACTCGCTGCGCGTAGCCAAGCGCCGGTTCCGGGAATGAGGGAACCATGAGAGGCTTATCTTTACTCCTTACTACTGCCGCGGCGATGCTTGCGGGCGGCGCCGTTGCGGCCGCGCAGGGCGCGCCGCCTCTGCCGTACGTTGACAGCGCGTGCGGCGCCTGGCAAGGCGACACGTGGACGCCCAACGGCAACTGCCCTTCGACGGCTTACAAACACGAGGTCGTCACTGGAACGATCACGATCGTCAAAGGTCACCTCGTCACGGTGCAGCAGACCAACGGCACGGCTGTGATCGACGATACCGCCGCGCTCAGCAATCAGAGCAGCGGCAGAGTGGCGGTAGGCCGGCAGATCGTCGCGCACGGTTATTGGCAGGGCAACAACTTCTACGCGACGGCTATAACGAGCGGGCAGCCGCCTCCGCCGTAGCCCGCGGCGCGTATTTCAACGACGTCGCGGTATTGAACAGCACGATCGGAGCGGGCAGCGCGGTGTTTTCCTCGGCGAGTTTTCGCAGAGCAGCCAGCGTCGCGCCGCCCTCTTCGGTCGCATCGAGTCCCTCGCGAAGGTGCAGCTCGCTCATCGCGGCGACGGCCTGCGCGTCGGAGACCGTGACCGCAGTGCCGCGCGATTCGCGCAGCGCGCGCAGCGTCAGCCGGTCGCCGATCCCCCCCGGCACGCGCAATCCCCACATCGCCGTCGCGGCATTCTCTACGCGCTGGGCCGTCGGCTCGCCGCGCTGGAACGCGCGCACGACCGGCGCGCAACCCTCGGCCTGAACCGCGACCATCACCGGCCGCTCCGAACCGATCCACCCCAAGCGCTGCAGTTCGTCGAATGCCTTCCACATCGCCACCAGCCCGGTGCCCCCGCCGGTCGGATAGACGATCGTTCCCGGCACCGTGCCGAGCTGTTCGACCAGCTCGTAGCCCATCGTTTTCTTTCCTTCGACGCGGTAGGGTTCGCGGAACGTGGCGACGTTGAATGCGCCCGTCTCCTTCGAATATTGCGCCGCGAGGCGTCCGGCGTCGTCGATCAGGCCGTTGACGAGCGCGACCTCTGCTCCGTAGCCGCGCATCTCTTCCAGTAACAGCGCCGGCGTATCGCGCGGCACGAAAACGCGCACGGGAATGTCGGCGCGCGCGCCATAGGCGGCGAGCGCACCGCCGGCGTTGCCGGCACTGGGAGCTACCAACGCGCGCGCGCCCAACCGCTTGGCGACGGTCACCGCGACCGACATGCCGCGCGCCTTGAACGATCCCGTCGGATTCTGCCCTTCGTCCTTGGCGTAGAGCGCGTCGCATCTCAGATCGGCCGCGATGCGGTGCAGCGGCAGCAGTGGCGTCGCGCCCTCACCGAGCGAGACGGGCTCTTCACTTGCTGCCACTGGCAGCATCTCGCGATAGCGCCACATCGTCCAGGGCCGGTCCGCCGGCAATTCGCGCGGCAGCGATTCGCTGCCGTAACGCACGAGCAGCGGCGCGCCGTCGCGCTCGCAGACGCCCGCCAGCCGCTCGGGCGATTGCCGGTGCGCCGCGTCGAGCGAGCATTCGAGAAAGAGCGGCGTTGCCGTCAAATGGGGCGTTCGCCCAGGATCGTCGCGCGGCGCATGCGCCGGCTTTCGGGAAAGTAGTCGGCAAGAGCGCAGTGCTGCGTCCAGCGGTTGTCCCAGAACGCTACGGTCCCTTCGCTCCAGCGCCAGCGCACTTGAAACTCCGGCTGCGTCATGTGCTCGAAGAGCAGGCGCAGGATCGCGTCGCTCTCGCGCTCGCTCACGCCTTCGACGTGCGAGGTGAAGTCTTGGTTGACGAAGAGCGCCTTGCGTCCGGTCTTGGGGTTGGTGCGCGCGACCGGATGCGAGACTGGAGGATGCGCGGCGTACATTCCGTCGCGCTGCTCCTCCATGCCGAGCGCGGCAAAGCGCTCCGGCGTAAAGTTTTTCGCAAAGGCGTGCACCGCGCGCAAGCCCCCGACGAACTCCCGCATCGGCTCCGAGAGCGTCTCGTAGGCGAGGTACATGTTCGCCCAGAGCGTGTCGCCGCCGAGCGGCGGGATCAGTTCCGAGTAGAGCACCGCTCCCAGCGGCGGCGTCTCGAGAAAGGTGACGTCGTTGTGCCAGCGGTCGCTGTTCGCGCGATGCGTCGCGTCGTGGGCCAGCACCATTACCTCCGGCGCCTCTCCTTCTCCGGGATAGAACGGATGCGTGTAAAGCGGGCCGAAACGCGCTGCAAAGTCGCGCTGCTGCACCGGCGTGAGCGACTGGTTTTCGAAGAACAGGACGAGGCGCTCTTCGAGCGCGCTCGCGATCTCCGCAACCGCCTCGTCGCCAAGCGCCCGTGAGAGATCGACGCCTTCGACGACCGCGCCGATCGCGGGCGTCAGCGGTTTGACGCGCACTCCTCGCCCTATCATGGCACTCTGCTTCTGCAAAGCATCGCCTCACTCCACCGGCCGAAGCAAGGGGGCACGGTAAGCAGACGCAACCCCGGCCGCAAGGATACCGCCTGGCGCGTGAGAAGCGCACCATCCCATGCATTCTCGTACTATTGCGCTCGCCGCTGCAGCCACGGCGTTTGCGTTCTCCCTCGCGGGCTGTGCCGCCGGCAACGCCGGATTCTCCCCGCAGCCGCCCGGCAATGCCGCCGCCTCGTTGCCCGAGGCTCCCGGCGCTCTCTCGCCCGCCGCCAAATCGTGCAAAGAGAAGCTGTACGTCTCGAGCTACAAGCTCGACTACGTCGCGATCTACTGTACCAAGGGACACAATCAAGCGCCGCTCGGGAAGATCACCGACGGAATCGACGGCCCGGAAGGCGCGAACGTTAACGCCAAAGGCAATCTCTACGTCACCAACACCAACGGTAACACGGTGACCGAGTACGACCCCGGCAGCGTCGATCCGAGCTACACGTACTCGTCGGGTTTGGGTTATCCGGCCGGCGTCGCCGTCGACTCGAAGCAGAACGTCTACATAACCTGCTTGAGCCCCCCGTCGCTCGAGGTATTTGCCCAGAAGACGAACTCCGCCAAGCTCAAGATTACCAACCTCACCTATCCCATCGACGTCGCGCTCGACAAGTCGGGCAATGCATACGTTACGAGTTACAATCCCAACTTCGCCGGGGGCGAGATCGTCGAATACTCCTCGGGCAGCACCGAGGGCACAAGCCTCGGGATAACCACGAAGGCGCCCGGCGGCATCGCGCTCGACAAGCACTCCGATATCGTCACCGCCGATCAGTCGCTGCCAGGCGTGCTGATCTTTCCGCCGGGGAAGACGGTCGCGTCGAAGACCTTTGGGCAGAACGCGCTCGACCCCGATCCGGTTCGTCTTTCTCGTAGCGAGCGGACCGTCTACGTTGGCGACTCCGTCGGCAACGCGGTCTACGTCTACGATTATCCTAGCGGCAAGCTGATCGATACCATTACCGACGGCATCGACGGCCCCAACGGCCTCGCGCTCGACCCCGCCGCACCACTGTAGCGCCCGTCTGATAAGGAGTAATACCGTGCGACTTTTCATTGCCCCGCATCGCGCGATCGCCGTTACGGCACTCTGCGCGCTGGCCGCAGGTTGCGCCGGCGGAACGCCGGCGCAGAACGCAACGTACGTCCCGGCGGCCGGCGGCACGCAGGTGCGCCCAGCGCGCGCGCTGGCGTTCCTGGCCGCACCGCACGCCGCGCGCCGCGGGGGCGGCTGGATGTCGCCGGAGGCGAAATCCGCCAAACACGTGATCTACGTCTCCGATTTCACGAACAACGCCGTGAAGATCTACTCGACCGAAGGCACCAATCAAAGCCCCATCGGCCAAATCACCGACGGGATCAGCGGCCCGGAAGGCTGCTTCGTTGACAAGCACGGCAATCTGTTTGTGACCAACGCCTCCAATCAGACCGTCACGATGTACCCGAAAGGCAGCACGACGATGAAGCTGCAGTACACCGGGTTCGCCTATCCCACGAACGTCGCGGTCGGCGCCAACGGCGTGGTCTACGTCGTCGATCTGGTCGGCGAGAAGGTCGTCGAGTTCCCCAAGGGCTCGACGCGCTCGAGTCAGACGATCGATGTGACCTATCCCCAAGGCGCAGCGCTCGACAAGAAAAACAACCTCTATATCGAGTACAACACGGGCGCGCACGGCGCTGGCCCCGCGACGGTTAACGAATACGCGCCGAAGTTGACGAGCGGGCAGAACCTCAATCTCCCCATCGTTTGGGGCGCCGGCGACGCCATCGACGGCAGCAGCGACGTGGTGACGGCCGATCAAGGCAGCGGCAGCAATGCGGCGGTCTACGTCTTCCCGCCGGGGTCCACGCAAGCGTCCAAGACGATTAACCAAGGCATGGAAGACCCGTTCCGCATGGCGTTCGACAAGCCGTTCAAGCATCTGTACGTCGCCGATCCCGAGGTCAATGCCGTGCTCGTGTACGACTACCCGTCGGGCACGCTGGTGAACAAGATCACCAACAGCCTGGGCATGGCCGACGGCGTGGCCGTCTCGCCGGAGAAAAGCTAGCCCAGGGGCCTCTCTAGGAGACGCGCCGCAGGGGGTTTCGCGTAGCGCACGAGCCGAATAACGGTATCGTGCGCCACGCTCTTCCCAGCGGCGTTGTAACCTTTCTCTTCGCCGACATCGAAGGCAGCACCGAGCTTTGGGAGCGCAGTCCCGGAGCGATGAGCGGCGCACTGGCCGAACACGATGCGATCCTCCGGGACGCAATCGAACGGCGTGGCGGCATCGTGTTCAAGACCGTCGGAGATGCTTTCTGCGCC
Source organism: Vulcanimicrobiota bacterium (assembly GCA_963844705.1). Lineage (GTDB taxonomy): Bacteria > Vulcanimicrobiota > Vulcanimicrobiia > Vulcanimicrobiales > Vulcanimicrobiaceae > Cybelea. The sequence goes on from CAWJPI010000003.1 coordinate 465,120, forward strand.
GCCTTCTCCACGCCCGGCGACGCCCTAGCAGCTGCCGTCGACGTTCAGCGCCGCCTGCACGACCATGCATGGCCCGCGGAGATCGGCGAGGTCTGCGTGCGGATGGCGCTCCACACGGGCGAATGCATCGAGCGCGACGGCGATTATTTCGGCCCCTCGCTCAACCGCGTCGCACGTCTTCTCTCGCTTGCGTACGGGCGCCGAAATTCTCGTCTCGGCGGCCACGGCCGCGCTGCTTGCCGATGCATTGCGCGACGAGGTTGCGTTGCGCGATCTCGGCGAGCATCGCCTGCGGGGACTGGCACGCTCCGAGCGCCCGTATCAGGTGATGGCCGTCGGATTACGCGCCGAGTTTCCCGCGCTGCGATCGCCCGACGTGCATCCCGACAATTTGCCGCGAGCCATCTCGAGCTTCGTCGGCCGCGAGCGGGAGCTACGCGAGCTCGACGGCATCTTCGTCCAGAGCCGGCTGCTCACGATCACCGGGCCGGGCGGCATGGGGAAGACGCGTCTCGCGCTGCAGTTTGCGCAGGAACACCTCGATCGCTACGCCGGAGGCGCCTGGTTCGTCGACGTCACCGCCCTGCGCGACCCGGAGCTCGTCGCCGCAAAGATTGCGGACGAGCTCAACTTCCGCGAGGTGCCGAACGAAACCATCGAGGATACCTTGGTCGCGCACTTGCGCGACCAAACGCTGCTGCTCGTGATCGACAATGCCGAGCAGGTACTCTCAGGCGTCGCCAAGCTCGTCAAGCTGCTGCTCTCGCAGTGCCCGCGAGTCGCGGCACTCGTGACCAGCCGCGAGCCGCTCCACCTCGCCGGCGAACACGTCTTCCGTCTCGGAGCGCTCGACCACGACGGTGCGGCGCTCTTTATGGAACGCGCCCGCCAAGCAGCGCCGGCCCTGACTTTCGGCGACTCCGAAGTCGCCGCAATCCGCGAGCTCTGCGCAAAGCTCGAAGGCATACCGCTGGCGATCGAACTCGCGTCGGCCCGGCTCTCCTCGATGCCGCTGCGGCGACTAGCCGGCGGCCTCGCGTCGGGCTTGAGCCTCGCGAGCAAAGATTCGACCGAAGCCTCGCGGCATCGCGCGCTGCGAGAGACCATCGCGTGGAGCTACGACCTGCTCGCGCCCGGCGAGCAACGGGTACTCGCGCTGCTCGCGATCTTTCGCGGATCTTGCAGCCTCGACGCCGCAGCGAGTATCGCCGAATCCGACGACGTAGACGACCTGCTCGATTCGCTCGTCGACAAGTCGCTCGCGCTCGTCGACGACGTTGACGGCGGCCCGCGCTACCGTCTGCTTGTCGTCGTTCGTGAGTTTGCCGCGGAGAAGATTCGTGGGTCGGGGGATTACGACGCTATCGCGCAGAGGCACGCGGATTATTACGCCGCGCTGGCCACGGCACTGGCCGCGCTCGAGAGTACCTCGGGCATCGAAGACGACCTGCCCAACTTTCGCACGGCAATCGAGTGGAAGACCGAACGCGAGCCGGCGAAGGCCGTGGAACTGATCGCCGCACTGGCACCTTTCTGGCGGGTGCACGGCAGCGTAACCGAGGGGCGCTCGTGGATCGACGCCGCCGCAGCAATGCGCGTGGGCGCGCGCGACCGTGGCAGACTGCTGTGTCTTTCGGCAAGCTTCGCTACGCTGCAAGACGATCTGGACGATTCGTTGCGACACTCGCACGAGGCGGTGGAAATCTTTCGGACTCTGTGCGACCCGGCGGGAGAGGCCGAAGCGCTCTTCCGAGTCGCCGAAGTCGAGCACCGGCAGGGCCATCTCGACGAGGCCGAGCGAGACTACTACGACGCGCTGCGGGGATTCGTCGCCTGCGGACACGCTCGAGGCGAGATGCTCTGCACCGGGAACCTTGGGATCGTCGCGCGTCAGCGGGGTGCGTTCGGAGTCGCGTCGGCTAGGCTCGCCGAGGCGATAGCGCGCGCAAACGCGCTGCAGGACGGCCGGCTCTCTTCTGAATTCGCGATGGCGCAGGGTTGGGTGCAGCGGCGCTTGGGAGAGCTCGCCGAATCGCGCGCAACGTTCGAGAGCGCTCTCGCCGAACGTGCAGCCGCGCAGGACCGCTACGGTGTCTGCTGCGCACGCCACGCACTCGCCAGTCTGGGGCTCGCACAGCGGCGGCTCGACGAGGCGCGCTCCGGGTTCCTCGAAACGTTGCGCGGAGCGCGAGATTGCGGATCAAGGACTATATCGCGCGGGCGCTCCACGGCGCGGCAGCAATCGAAGTACTCGAAGGGAACGCCGAAACGGCGGCTCGATTCCTCGGCTTGGCGGATCGGCTCTTTGCCGAGAGCGGCCGCGAACTGGTCGACAGTCTCGACTACGACGAAGCGGCGGCCCTAATCGAGACACGGCTCCCCGCTGCGCGCCGCAGCGCGCTCGCGGCCGAGGGCGCGCGAATGCAGATCGACGACGCCGTCGCCATGTTGGAGCTTCGGTGGACCGACGCCACGCCGCGCTGATTTGCGCGCTTCTCACGTGCGTTTCGTGCACTCGCTTTGCGGCCCAACATGCCGCCCACGTGCTGCGGATCGCAGATCCGTCCGACCCTTCGTCGCTCAACCCGCTGCTCGCGCACGATCAAGACACGATCGGCTTCGACCTGCTCGTCGTGCAGACGCTCGTGGGCCTCTCGCGCGAAAATCGCGTCGTTCCCGTCCTCGTTACGCGCGTGCCGTCACGAAGCAACGGGGACGTCTCTCGCGACGGCCGTACGATCGTCTACCACTTGAAACACGGCGTCCGGTTTGCCGACGGCCAGGCGCTGAGCTCGGCCGACGTCGCCTTCACGTTCCGCGCGATCATGGATCCGCGAAATCCCGTGCAGAGCCAGGACGCCTATCGCCGCGTCGCCGCGCTGCTGACGCCCGACCCTTACACGGTCGTCGTGCGCCTGAAAGCACCGTGGAACGCTGCCGTGCGGGAAGCCGTGCACGTACGAGGCACCACGGCTATCCCAAACGCCGATCAGCACGCCGGGCACCGGAGTACGCCCGCCGAAAACCTTGCGATCCTTTTCCACGGCCGCAACGATCGCCGCCTGTACGGAAGCATCGTTTACCGATGGCGCCGCGCTCGCGCTTCCGGCTGCGTGCGGAACGAGTGCGAGAGCGATTGCCGCAGTCAAGGCGACGACGGAAAGTCTGTTCATGCTCGCCCCGTTCGCGGGGGCGCTGGACCTGCCTGTGCTAGGGCGTCGAGACCGTGCCGGTAACCCCGCCGAGATTGTACGGGGTCCCACCGTTTGCATCGTACACGGTCAACGTTCCCGCGCTAGACGAAAGTTCATCGCAATGCGTAGCGCATCCCGCGACTTCGGAAGCGTTTACGGAGAACGAGATCGTCAGGTCGCACGTCGCGGGGCCCGTCGTGCCCTGCACCAGACAGGGCGGAGCGCTGCCGTTGACGGTCACTTGTACGGGGCCTTTGAACAGAAAGCCCACGGGGTTGCCGTCACCAATGGCGGATCCGGTAGGCGCCGGAGCCGTCGAGCTTTGGGCTCGCGCCACCTCGATGGGCCGCATCATGTAGCCGATGCCGAATGAGAAAAACGCGACGGTAGCGATGATCGCCGTCATCTCCACAAATCCGATCGTGGTCCGTTTCATTCGCACTCTCCCTTTACCGTAAACGTTCGCCCGCTCGCCTTCGTCTCCTAGGCCAGCTCTTCCGACGTCCGCCGGCTGCCCAGCAAGATCAGTGCCACCGAGACCACGACCGCCGCACCGCCGGCGAGCAGATTCCAGGTGACGGGCTCGTGCAGCACCAGCGTTCCCAAAATCACCGCGACGACCGGATTCACGTAGCCGTATGTCGCGACGGTGGTGGTCGGCAGCGTGCGAATGGTGTACGCGAACGCGCTGTAGCCGATGAGCGCGCCGCCGGTGATCAGCCAGAGCATTCCCCACAGCGAGTCCGCGGAGATCGCCGCGAGGTGCAACTGCGACGCCTCGCCGGTGACGAGCCCGGCAACGATCGCCAGCAAACCTCCGGCGAGCATCTCGAGGGACGGGGCGAACGGATGAGGATCGCGCCCGCGAGCGTAGACCGAGCCGAACGCCCACGAGAACGCTGCGACGAGAATCACGACGCTGTAGAGCGTGCCGATATGCCCGGCGCCGCGCCCCACCAGCGCCGCGATGCCCGCGCTCCCGACGATCATGCCGAGGATTGCGAGGGCGCTCGGCGCCTTGCGCGAGCGCAGCGCGTCGAGCACGAGCATCCAAATCGGCGTGCTCGCGATGAGCAGCGCCGAGGTTCCCGACTCCACGCGCGTCTCGGCAACGCAGAGCAACCCGTTACCGAAAACGATCAGCGTGAGCGCGACGAGCACGATGCGTCCCAGCTCACGCCGGCCCGGCATCGCCGGCTTCTCCTTCGCGCGCAGCCACTGCCACGCGAGCAGCACGATGCCGGCGATGGCGTAGCGCGCGCCGGTCATCAGATAGGGCGGAATCGTCGCCACAGCGACGCGAATGCCGAGATAGGTCGATCCCCAGAAGAGATACACGATCGCCAGCGCGATCCAGGGCATCGCGCGCTCCCACTGCTGCGAGCGCACGGATTGGCTACGGCTCGTAGCCGTCGACGATCAACAGGTCGGTCTCGCTCAGCTGCCGGCGCAGCGCCTTCGCCGGTGCATACTCCGAAGAGTTCCACCATTCATACGCTTTTTCGTACGAAGGGAATTCCAGCACGACGATCCTGGTCGGCGTCCAGGATCCCTCTAGCAGCTGCATCTTGCCGCCGCGCGCGAGGTACCGTCCGCCGTACTGGGCGACGGTCTTCTGCGCCATCTCTTTGTAGGCTTCGTAGCGTTGCGGGTCGGACGTGTTGACGTTTACGATGACGTAGGCGGGCACGCTTTCTTCCTCTTCATTCGTAGTCCGGCACTTGGTAGTCGTCCGGAAAGGTGCGCATAAAGAATCTCGGCTTGAGTGGCGCCCCAATAGGCACGAATGGACGCGGCTTCTGCGAGAAGTCGAAGCAATCGGCGGCCGGCGAGGTCGCGCGCCGGTCGGCGGCGGCCATCTGATGGAGGCCGTAGAGGTCTTCGGCGAAGCGCAGCACGCTCGCCGTTTCGTATTCCACGTGAGAAACGTGATTGTGTTTGGCGTACGGAGAGAGCACGATCAGCGGTACGCGAAAGCCGAGGCCATCGCGATCTTTGTACGGTGGCGAAACGTGATCGTAGAGACCGCCCCAGTCGTCCCACTGGATGAAGATCGCCGTTGAGTCCCAGAACTTGCTCTCGCCGATGGTGTTGACGAGCGCCGACACCCACGAAGGGCCGTAGCCTTTGGGGCAGTTCACGTGATCGGAGTCGACGCACACCGGCGTGATCCAGGTAAAGTTGGCCAGTTCGCCCTTGCGTACTTTAATGATAAATTTCCAGTTCGGCGAGAGCACGTCGTTGTCCCAATCGGGTCCGTCGTAGATGTGGCGGACGGCCTGATAGCTCGACCAGATCGCGCCTTCGTCGCTCCCGCCTCCATACTTGCTGGCGAAGAATCGCCACGACAGCTTCGAGGCGTCGAGCTCGTCGCCGAGCGTCGTGTAGTCGAAGTACGGAAACTGCGTCTTCTTCGACATCGTTCGCAGCGGCGTGATGATCGCGACCTGATCCTCTCCGGGGTGGCCGCCGCAGCCCCACTTATACGCCGGCAGGTTGACGCTCCAAGCATCTTGCGCGGCGATCGCGTATTGATGCGCGTTGAAGCTGTCGTCGAGCTGCGACTGAAACATGTTATCGGCGAGAGCGCCTTCCTGCGCCATATCCCAATAGGGTTCCGATTCGTCGCGCGGCACGTAAACGTACTCCGGATTCGGCGGGCCGCCGATGGCCTGTTCTTGGTCGAAGCCGTCCATGCGGCAGTCGGTACCTGGCAGCTTCCCCCTTCCGTCGCACGCGGCGAACATCGCCTGCGCGGAGTGGTCGATCACGTATTGGTCCTTCAGCGATTCCGGCTGCAGCACGATCGTTTGACCCTTCGAATTCTTGCCCTTCGCGACGGTGTTGGCCCCGGGATAACCCCGAAAGAGGTTATCGAAGCTGCGGTTCTCTTGAATGATGTAAACGATGTGCGTGATCTTTCCCGCCCCCGTTCGGTCGAGCGCGCGCAGGGCCGAGGCGCTCTGCATGTAGGGCAGCGCCTGCGTTGCATCGGCGGAACAGCCCGACAGCGCCAGCGCCAGCGCGGCAACGACCACGTATCTCATGGGGTCCAGCGCATTCTTGCTCGGGCGGGCGGCGGCCTACCTGGCCAGAGCGATGTTTCGCCTGCTTCGTCTGCGCGATCAGCTGCGCGTACGTGCGGCTCGAATCGGTTGGGAGGCGGCGCAGCACGTCGCGATAGACCGCGCGAGTTCCACGTCCTCGCGATAGCGATTCCAAAAATCGGTCGCGTTTCCGCGCGCGCCCCCGTGCGGGCATGCCTGTCGGCCGCCGCGAACCGGCCGTCATGCGATTTGCCCACAAGACCTGCATCGTGACGGGTGGCGGATCCGGCATCGGACGCGCGACCTGCCTGCAAATGGCCGGCGAAGGCGGTCGAGTGGTCGTCGCCGACCTCGACCTCGCTTCGGCACAAGCCACCGTCGAAGCGATCGCGACGGCGAAAGGCACGGCGGTCGCCGCGCAAGTCAACGTCGGGAAGTCGGATCAAGTGCAGTCGGTGGTCGAGATGGCTCTCGCAAAGTTTGGCACGCTGGATGTCATCGTCAACGACGCCGCGCGCATGACCTTCGCGCCGATCGTCGAACATTGCGGAGTCGGATTTCTTCGGCGTCCTGACGACGAATCTTGGTTCGGTCTTCTTCTTTGCGAAATTCGGCGCGCCGCACATGCCGCCCGGATCGGCGATCGTCAACGTCACGTCCGTGCACGCTTTCGCGACCACGCTCAACGTCGTTCCCTACGCTTCGTCAAAAGGTGCGATCGAGGCGTTTACGCGTGGATTCGCACTCGAAATGCAGCCGCGGCAGATCCGCGTCAACGCGATCGCTCCCGGCGCCGTCGACACGCCGATGCTTTGGAACAACCCCAACGTCAAGAGCGGTGTGGAAAAAGTCCAGGGCGCAATCGGCAAGCCCGAAGACCTCGCCGCCGCAATCTGCTTTCTCGCCTCCGACGACGCGCGCTTCGTCAACGGCGCCACACTCCTCGCCGACGGCGCCCGTCTAGCGGCGCTGCCCTAGCGTGTGTGGTTACTGCGGTGGCTGGTCGAAGTCGAACGAGAGCGCGCCGCGCTCCAAATCGAGCAGCTGCGCTTTGACGTCGAGGCCGCCGCCGAAGCCGACGAGATCGCCCGAGGCGCCGATCACGCGATGGCACGGTGCGACGATCGGGACCGGATTGCGGCCGTTGGCCGCTCCCACCGCGCGCGTTGCCTTGACGTCTCCCAAACGTCTCGCGATCTCGCCGTACGTGCGGGTCTCGCCGAAGGGAATCTCGAGCAGCTCTCGCCAGACCCGCAGCTGAAACTCCGTTCCTCTGAGATCGAGCGCGACGTCGAACGTCTTGCGTTGACCGGCGAAGTATTCGCGCAGCTCGCGCTCGGCCTGCAGCAATACGGGATGGCGCGCGTCCTCTCTCGCATCGGGCCGGTAGCCGCGCTCGCGGTGGCTCCTCCAGAGAATCTCGCACAGCCCGCGATCGCTTGCGACCAGCGTCAGCTCGCCGATCGGCGAGCGCATCGTCTTACAAACGAGCGGATCGGTCTTGCGCATTTTTGGCGGTAACCTTCATCGGCAACGACAAGCTTACCCGGCAAAGCGGCCCGTGGCAAGCGGTTAGCAAGGCGGGGAGAGTCCCGGCGTTGGGCCGGAGAACAACAAAGATTATGAAAACAGCTTTCGGCGCGGCGTTCGCTGCGATCGCTGCCGTAGGTTTCGCGGGCTGCGCGCAGCAGAACGCATCGCTGCCCTCGTCGCCGCGCCCCGACGTTGCCGCACGGCATTCTTGGATGGAGCCGGGCGCGAAGCCGAAACAAATTCTCTACGTCTCCGATCCGTATCTCGGCGTCGTCAATCTCTACGATCCGTCGCGCCAAGACCCGCGCCCGATCGGACAGCTCGCCGACTTCAAGCGGCCGGAAGGTCTCTTGGTCGACACCGGCAACGACATTTTCGTCACCGACGCCGGCGAACGCCGCGTGATAGGCTATCGTGAAGGGAGCCTTTTTCCGTTCTTCGCATTCGAGGATCCCAGTGGGCATCCCAACGACATCTGCAACCAAGCCTACAGCCCCACGTTCTACGTCGTCAACGCAACGTCGGCCGGCGGAGGCTACGGGCAGACGATCGACGTGTACGCCAACGAGTCGCGCAAGCCCACAGCGACGCTCACCGACTCCAATGCGTCGGCGTTGTTCTACTGCGCGGTCGATCAGAAAGGCGATCTCTTCGTGACGCTCGACAACACCGCGGGCGGTTCCAACTCTGGCGAGATCGACGAGTTTCCAAGTGGGAAAACGACGCCCGTCGTCCTCATTAAGGACCTGGCATCGCCGGCCGGCATCCTGCTCGACGTTCACGACAACCTCGTCGTCTCCGACACGTTCGCGCACGAAGTCGACATCTTCGCGCCCCCCTATAAGAAAGGGTATCCGAAATCGTCGTTCGGCGTAAACGGGCTGATCGTACAGATCGCGCTCGACGAGACCGCGACGCACCTTTGGGGCGCCGATGCGGCGCACGCCGTTGCGCAAGAACTCTCCTATCCCGATGGCGTGCTCGAAAACGAAACGAAGTCGGTGCAGCTCTTCGGGCCGGCCGGCGTCGCGATCGCGCCGCCCGAGCTGCGCCACTAAGTGCCGGCGCAAGTAGCGGCGTGAAGTGGACGCACGCAGCGGTGATCCTCGCGGCCTTCGCCGACGCGCCCCACGGCGTCGTGCTCATCGAGCGCAGCGCGCACCTGCGTCGCCATCCCAGCCAGGTCGGGCTCCCCGGCGGACGCGCCGATGCGGCCGACGGCGGAGACCGCGCGCGCACGGCGCTGCGTGAAATGCACGAGGAGTTGGGCGTCGCGCCGGAACGCCTCCGCGTCGTCGGCCGCCTGCGGCCGCAGCGTCAAACACTCAACCGCTTCGTGGTGACGCCGATCGTGGCCGTGCTCGATGCGCAGACGCCGCTGATTCCCGATGGCGTCGAGACGCTGGACGCCTTTACGATCCCATTGCAAACGATCGTCGCAAAGGACGCTATTCCCAAAGACGAGGCGCGCAGCACCGCGATCGGTCACACGACCTACGCGATCGACTATGACGGGCACCACGTCTGGGGCTTTACCGCCCGGATCCTGCGATCGTTCGCTCGTGCCTGGCACGTGCCCGGCTCGCCGATCCGCGCGGCAATGCAGTCGGCCTTCAGAGGAGATTAAAGTATGATACTCGCCCACGTTCTTTTCGCGGTGCTGCTCGCCGTGGCGCCAAGCCCGCAGACCGCGACCGGTATTCCGCTGGACGCTCCCTGGAAGGTGACGATCTACGATCTCGCCCGCGCGAAGTTCCACCATCCTGCATGGGGCTGGCAGCACTCCGAGCGCAACTACCGCATCGCGATGGAGCTGGCGCAGGGCGACGGCCTGCACGTTGACACCGACGTGCTCTTTGCCGCGGCGTTCCTGCACGACATGTCGGCGTTCATGCCTTGCAAAGACGCCAAGCTCGAGCACGGTGAGTGTGCGGCGCAGCAGAGCGGCGCGATCTTGAGTGCGGCCGGATTTCCGATGGAGAAACTTCCGGCCGTACAGGCCGCCGAGCGTGGCCACATGTATTACAGCGATCCCGGCACGCAGCCAGAGGCGATCGTGCTGCACGACGCCGATTCACTCGATTTCCTCGGCGACATCGGCGCCGCGCGCATGCTTTCGCTCACCGGCGAGGGAGCGCAGAGCTTCGCTCCCGCCGTGAAAGCGCTACGCACGTTCGTGCACGACATTCCGCCGCGGCTCATCACCAAGACCGCGCAGGCGATGGGCGCGCAGCGCGCCGCCGAGCTGCAGCGCTTTCTCGACGCACTAAACCAGCAGACGTTCGATGGTGAAGCGCAGTGAAGGCACTCCAGATCGACCGCACCGGCTCGCTCGACGTGCTCGCGATTCGCGACGTCGTTACGCCGTCGCCGGCGGAGCATGAGGTTCGCATCCGCGTCGCGGCGGCCGGCGTCAATCCGAGCGACGTCGGCATCGCACTGGGCCGGTTTCCGCAGCTCACGCTGCCGCGGATCTTGGGCCGCGATTTCGCGGGGAGGGTGATCGACGGTCCGGCGGACCTCGTCGGCAAGGACGTCTGGGGAACCGGTGGCGGGGAGCTGGGCCTTACGCGCGACGGCGCGCACGCCGAGATTCTCGTCGTTCCCGCGAATGCGGTGGCGTTACGTCCGGCGCACCTCTCCGCGGAAGGTGCCGCCGCGATGGGTACGCCGTTTCTCACCGCGTGGAGCGCGCTCGTCGACCTTGGCCGCCTGCGCGAAGGGGAGTGGGTGGTGATCTCCGGCGCAGCCGGCGCCGTCGGCTCGGCATCGGTGGAGATCGCCAAAGCGCTGGGTGCGCATCCCGTCGCGCTGGTCCGCTCTTCCGACGACACCTCGCAGCTGGAAGAACTCGGCGCCGCTGCCGTCGTGCGCTCGGATCGGGACGACCTCACCGCGCGCGTGAGCGAACTTACGGACGGTAAAGGCGCCGCCCTCGCGACCAACGCCGTCGGCGCGCCGCTCTTCGACCCGCTGGTTGACGCGCTCGGCAAAGACGGGCGCATGGTGATCTTCTCGGTGGCAGGCGGCCGCGAGGCGACGTTCGACCTCTTCACCTTCTATCGCAAACGTCTAACGTTCTACGGCCTCGACACAGCCGCGTTTCCGCTCGACCGCGTCGGCAGCGTTCTCTCGCGCATCGATCCGTATATCCACTCCGGAGCGTTGCGCGAGCCAAACGTCGCGCAGCGTTTTCCGTTGGATCGCGCGCGCGAAGCGTACGAGAGCGTCAACTCGGGCACCAAAGGCAAAGTCGTCATCGTCCCGGGCTAGGAGCCGCGAGACGCACGCCTATTGCCAGCGCACGTTGAGGCGCCGAGCCGGCCGTTGTCACAGAGATAGCCTAGGCCTCTCGAGCGTATGCTCGCGAGGTTGCCAGCAACATCGACGATAGGAGAAGGCCGCAGGCGACTGCCCCGGCCGCGCTCTTGCCCACGATGAAACCCATAACGCTTCAGAAGCGTATCTGTGACGGTTTCTGTCGTTCGGAGGTAACCGCGCATGGGGAACCCAGTGGTTCGGAGTTTACTCGCGTTTGTCGCGTGGCTTGCGCTGTTCGTTGCGGGAAAGGCGCTCATCGCCGAGGGGATCGGGCACAACCGGCTCTTCGTCTTCGTCTTTGCCTTGCTGCTGCTCGCCGCGTACTACGCGGTCGCGCGGCGGATCGAGTGGCGCCGCCCGGCCGAGTTGCGGGCAAACCGCGCCTGGCTCGCGTTGCTCGGCGCCGCGGTCGGCTTATGCTTGTTCTGCGCGAGCGCCGGCCTCGTCGCGCTGCTGGGGTACTACCACTTCGCCGGTGCCTCGTTCTCGCAGCTCGTCGGCGGCGCGATCGCCTCGTTTGCGGCGGCCGTCGGAGAAGAACTGCTCTTCCGCGGTTTCATCTTTTGCTTTATCGAGCGAGCCGCCGGCACCTGGATCGCCGTTCTCGTCTCGGCCGTGCTCTTCGGGCTCGCGCACGCGCTCAATCGCGGGGCGACCGCGCGCGACGTCCTTGCGATTGCGGTCGAAGCCGGCGTGCTGCTCTCCGCTGCGTATGTCTATTCGAGGTCGCTTTGGCTGCCGATCGGCATCCACTTCGGTTGGGACTTTGCCGGCGGCGCGATCTTCAAGAACGCCACGATTCTTCCCGGGCCCGACGTCATCACCGGTGGAAAGGCCGGCATCGAGGGATCTCTGGTTGCGATAGTCCTCTGCCTTGCGGCCGGCGGAGCACTCCTCGTGGCGGCCGCGCGATCGGGCCGCTGCTACCGCTCTTCGGTTGGAAGGCCGGCGTCTACCCAGCCTCGATAGCCGCCCTGGAGCGCAACGGTGTGATATCCGCGTCGGCGCAGCGTTTCGGCGATGCGCGTCATCGGGGCCCTCGCGGCGCGAGGATTTGCGAAAGCATGTCGGGCGTTCCAGGAATGCGCTCGAGACTCGGATAGCGCGGACCATCGTAGTACGCCACGCCGATGCTTTGCATGAAGCTGTCGTTCTGCACGAGCAGCTCGACCGGGGCGCGCGTTCGCTGTGCGTCTTCGATGGCATCGGTCATGCGATTGGTCGTCCACGCGCGCCCGTCGACGCCGACGAGCTGCATCCCCGGCGCGATGCCGGCCTTCGCCGCGGCCGAACCGGGCACGATGTCGCCGACAAGACCCTTATCGTCGAGCACGAGCCCGACGGAGTAGCGCAGATCGAGGAAACCGTACGCCGACATCTCGGCGCCCTCGTACGGCGTGGGTTTGGCCTGATAGACCAGCCTCCAGCCCGAGCGCTCGAACTCTTCGAGCGGCGGCTTCGGCGCGAGCGAGTAAACGCGGTCCGCGAAGAACCCTCGCCAATCGTACGGAGCGACGGAATCGAGCATGGTTACCACGTCGTCGTAGGTGTAGGTTTTCACCGTCGGTCTTCTGCTGCCGCCGGAGGCGTAAACGTGCAGGTAATCGTCGAGCCCCTTCTTACCCCCGGTCAGCTCGCGAATCTTCGTATCGACGTCGAGCCACAAGAGCAGCCCTTCGTTGTAGAAGTCTCCCGAGGTTCGCCGCAAGTTCGACCAACCGCCGCGCGCCGTGTAGAGGAAGGGCGCCGAGACGGCCGTGTCGCTGAGGGAGCGCCAGTCGCGACCCGTGCGATAGCTCTGCTGCGCGGCGGTCTCGGCGAACGACGCGCGCATGTCTTCCTGCGTGGCGAAGCCCGAACGGACGGCCAACAGCTTGCCGAGATACTGATTCATCCCCTCGTAGATCCAAATGAGATCGTCGTTCATCGGCTCGTTGTAGTTCTTGACCGCCATGCCGATCGGGCGGCGGTACTTCCCGTTCCACGAGTGCGAGTATTCGTGCGACATCAAATCGGGATCGGTGCGCAGCATCACCGGATTCGTCAAGTAATCCTCGGAGGCCCGATCGTCGCTGGATTGGTGGTGCTCGAAGCCGCCGCCGGGGATGGCGTCGCTCAGCGAAAGCAAAAACGTATAGTGTTCGTAGTGCGGTGGTCCGTAGAGCGCCGGCCCCTCCTGCACGAGGTGCTTCATCGCGCTCAACGTGCCGGGCGAAATATCCATCGCGCGGGCGCTGTCGGCCACGATATCGAGGTAGCCCGGCGACTCGCCCGTCGAAAGCGCGATCGTGCGGTGAAACTCACCGGCGTGCAGCGGCGAGTTCGACGAGCTGGTCGAGCATCGTCGTCGCAAAGGTGATAACGTCGCCGGCGGTTGACGCCGGTCGGAGTGCGGTTCCGTAGCCCCAGCCGTGCGGCAACTCGATGCTCGCGCTTATCGGCAGCTGATCGGCGTTACCGCCCTCCGGATAGACCAGCAGGGAACTCCACTGGATAAGCGCGATCTTCGCGGTGCCGTTGAGCGTGGCATTATAGCCGTAGGTAGGCGTCGTGCCGATGACGTCCAGCGAAACGGTAATGCTCGAGGCCGAGCCCGCATCGCACGAGAAAGCAAAAAGGTTGACGGGATTGCGATGCCACGCGACGGCGCGTCCATCGGCCGTGACGTGCAGCGAGACGAGGTTCTCGATCGGTCCCGCGGGAGTCTCCCACCCCGGGATCCATTTCGGGTAGACGAAGCGGCAGTGCCCCGGCGTTACCGGCAGCGTAACTGAGGCCCCAAACACGTTCTCAGCAGCGCGCGTAGCATCGACGCGCAGCGTCATTCCGCCTTGCGCCGACGCCGCATTTCCGGCGGCGAGCCACGCAACGAAGGCCGCTGCGACGACGAGTGCACGAACTTTCAAGCGGTAGGGGTTACCGGCCGTTCGCGCGTAACCCTCTCTGCATCCGGCGTCAAGGGAGGAACTCGATAATGCAGCGGTTCGCGGCGGTAACGATAGCGCTTCTTTTCGTTCTTTGCGCGAAGGCGCAAGCGCAACCGGCGTCGCCCGGCGGCGCCGCGCTCGCGGCCGATACGCCGAGCAAAACGCCGGCGGGTACGACATTCACCGCCCCCAAGGAGTGGTCGCTGCAGAACAGTTCGTTCGTCCTGATCTCCGCGCCCGAGGGCGACACGAACATCGCAATCGTCGAGATTCCGTCGGCCGCCAACGGGAGTGCCGCCGCGGCCGCGGCCTGGGCGCTCTACCGGCCGGCGGCGCAGCACCCGGTGCGCATGACGGCGCGAACGTGACCTTCAATTTCGGCAGCTTCAAGTGTTCGGTGGCCTCGCGCGTCAACGACGATTAAGAGCGTGTCGTTCTTTACGATCGATCCGGGCATGATCGGCTTCGAGTTCGTCGCGGGCAGCAAAGACGGAAAGCGCACGCTGACGATCCGCGACAGCCAGCACGAATACCTCTACACCGAGGCGCCGTCGCCCGACTGAAGATACGGCGGCACGCCGATGCCGACACCCAGCTTGGGATCGGGGATCGGTTCGCCGTAGCCGGTGCGCAGCGGGAGCAATCCGGCCCAGATCGGCAGCGAAAGATCCTCTTGTACGTCTTTCGGTGGCCCCGTGCGAATCTTCGCCGACGCCTGTTCGATCGGCATTTTTACGACGATCGTTGCCGCCAGTTCGCCGGCGTTAGGCAGGCGAGCGTCGTTCCAGCGCCCCGGGCACACGTGCTCGGTGATCGCGGCGAACGCCGCCTCACGTTCCGCCGGCGACTGGACGATCTCGCCGGTTCCCATCGCCACGGCCGAACGATAATTCATCGACGAGTGAAAGACCGAACGCGCGAGGACGATCTCGTCGACGACCGTCGCGGTGATGCAGAGCTTCACGCCGCCGGCGTTTTTGAGCCAGCGCGCGAGCACCGAGCCGTGCAGGTAGAGCGTCTCCTCGATCCGGGCATGGATCGTCGGAAGCACGATGGGGCTGCCGTCACTGACGAAGCCCACGTGGCAGATGAGCGCCGCGTCGAAGATCGCGGCGATGGTCGGGAGATCGTAAGCGCCGCGCTCGGCGAGCCGTCCTACGGTGGTAAGCTCGGTATTCATGAGGCCTTCGCTTCGACTCCCGACCGCCAGGTTCCGGAACTATTGAGCCGTAATCACGGCCGCTTGGGGTTGACCGTGGGCAGCCGCTCTTCGCTACTGCGGCCGGGTGAGCGAAACCGGTGAGCGTCGGCGTCGTCTGCGTTCCGTCAGGCAGATGGGTAGTCACCGTTCCGCCCGCGTAGTTCGCGACGTAGATCTTCCGTTCTTATCGACCGCGATGCCCCAGGGTCCCGCGACTCCCGCCGTAATCGTCGGCGTGGTTTGCGTTCCATCGGGCAAGTACGTGGTGATGTTCCCACCGCCATAGTTCGCAACGTAGATTTTGCCGCTGGCGTCGAACCGAAAGCCCGACCGGGTCGCTGATCCCCGTCGTGATCGTCGGGGTGGCCGGCGTGCCGTTGAGCGTATAGGTGGTCAGCGTGCTGTCGTGGCTGTTGAGAACGTCGATCTTGTGGGGCGACGCGTCGGGTCGTTGCCGCTTGCAGCGGCGCCGCCGGTGCCTCGGATACCGGAGGTGTTGCGGCCGCTGCGCTGCAGCCGCAGAGCGAGGCCGCAAGCAGCAACGCCCCTCCAAAGCTCGAATTTCGTTACCCGTCCGGCTCGGCGGGAGTGGCGCCGGGGGGTTCGGCAGGGCACGCGAGTGAACGATCCCGCTTTCCCGTTGCCCTACCTGGAGGAATCGTGCAGATTCGAACCTTCGCCGCTGTCTTCGCACTCGGGCTCGCACCCGTTGCCGCGACCGCGGCCTCGCAGCCGCCGGCCGCCCCGATTCTGAAGCTAACGAATGCCGTGATCGGCGCCGCGAACGCCGGGGACGCCTCGGCGTTCAACGGCCTCTTCACCAACGACGCCGTCGTAGTCGACGAGAATCCGCCGTTCGTTTGGCGAGGCGCCGATGCGGGCGTGGCGTGGTGGCACGGCGTTGACGCCGTCATCGCGAAGGCGCAGATCGTGCACCTGCGCGCGACGAACGTGCGCATCGGCGAGTTCCGCCAGTCGGCGACCGACGGTTATCTGGTGGAGTCTTTGACCGTCACCGGAGTCAGGGCCGGCAAGCCGTTCGCCGAAGCGGGCACGATGACGTACACGTTCCACAACGCGGGCGGAACCTGGCTGATCTCGACGATGGTCTGGACGACGAAGCCTTAGCCGAAGGAACGGATCGCTTCGACGAAGCTCTCGCCGTACCGCTGCAGTTTGACGTCGCCAACGCCGCTGATGCTGCGGAATGCCGTCAGACTCGTCGGTTTCGCCGCCGCCAGCTCCCGCAGCGTGGCATCGGAAAAGACGACGTAGGGCGGCACGTCCTGCGCGTCGGCGACTTGCTTGCGAAGGCGGCGCAGCGCTTCGAAGAGCCCGTCGTCCGCACGGGCGCGCGACGGCGCTTTGGCGGCCTTCCCGCGCCGCTTCCGGCTTCTTTCGACCAAGCGGGGCTTTGCGAACGTGCACTCACGCCGCTCTCTGAGTGCGCGGCGCCCCTCGTCGGTGATCGCAACCGTCCGGTATTGCGGATCCTCGGCGACCCAACCCAGGCGCAGCAGCTCGGAGATCAACGCCAGCCACTCGGCTCGGCTGCGCTCGGCCCCGATCCCGAAGGTTGACAGTCCGTCGTGACCGCGCGCCTCGACCTTTTCGCTCAGCCTCCCCAGCAACACGTTGACGATGTGGTGCGCGCCGGTAGAAAAACCGCTATGCTCGCGAACGCGATGAATACACGACAGCACTTTTTGCGCGTCGACGGTCGCGTTGACGCGTTCGCGCGGCTCCAGGCAGGCGTCACAGTTACCGCACTCGATGGCCCCGTTCTCGCCGAAATAGTTCAGCAGATAGGCGCGGCGGCAGTCGCTACCGCCGGCATAGTTGACCATCCGCCAGAGCAGCCGGTCGGCGCGCTCGCGTTCGCTATCGTCGGTTATTTGACGGATGAAATGTCTCTGCTTCGCGGCATCGCCGGCACTGAAGAAGAGCGCGCAATCGCTGGGTAGGCCATCGCGTCCCGCTCGCCCGGTCTCCTGGTAGTAACTCTCAACGTTGCGCGGCACGTCGTAGTGCACGACGTAGCGCACGTTCGGTTTATTAATGCCCATGCCGAATGCGATCGTCGCGCAGACCACCCGAATCTCGTCGCGGATGAACAGTTCTTGATTACGCGATCGCTGCTGCGCCGTCAGTCCCGCGTGGTACGGAAGCGCAGCGATGCCGGCCGCGGACAGCCGGGACGCCAGCTCTTCTGCCGACCTCCGGCTCTGCACGTAGACGATGCCGCTCTCGTCCGCGCGCGCCGCGCACCACGACAGCAGCTGCCGCGTAGCGTCGCGCTTCTCGTACACGGCGTAGCGCAGGTTCGGCCGGTTGAAGCTGGCGACGAATCGTTGCGGAGAGCGCAGCCCGAGAAAGCGTTCGATGTCGGTGCGCACGCGGCCGGTCGCGGTGGCGGTCAGCGCCAGCATCGGTATCTCGGGATATCGCTGGCGCAACGAGGCGATTTGGCGATATTCCGGGCGAAAATCGTGTCCCCATTCGCTCACGCAGTGCGCCTCGTCGACGGCGATGCGCCGAAGAGACCAAGCGTCTAAGTTTGCCAAGAAACCCTCGAGCACGATCCGTTCGGGCGCGACGTAGAGAAGCCGGTACGTTCCGAGATCGAGGGCGGCGAGCCGCTTTGCAGCCGTCGCCCGGTCGAGCGAGCTGTTGAGGAACGTCGCCGGGATGCCGTTGGCCTCCAACGCGTCGACTTGATCCTTCATCAACGCGATGAGCGGCGAGATAACCAGCGTTAGACCCGAATCAATCAGCGCGGGCAACTGATAGCACAGCGATTTGCCGCCGCCCGTCGGCAGCAGCGCGACCACGTCGGCGCCCGATAGCGCCGACTCGACGATCTCGCGCTGCAGCGGCCGGAACGAATCGTATCCGAAGTAGCGCTTCAGCGCGTCGCTGAGATCGCTCGCAGCCATGCGTCCATTCCACCCTCGAGGTTGATCGCGCGGCCGTAACCGAGCGCGTTGAGCCCTCGCGTAACGTATTCGCTGCGGGCGCCGAGGTGACAGATCACGACGATGTCGCGATCCGTCGGAATCTCGTCGAGTCGGTGACGCACGTCGCGCATCGGAACGTTCGTCGAGCCCACGATGGCTCCGTCCTCTGCCACCTCATCCAGCTCGCGGACGTCGAGCAGAAACGGCGGCGAGCCCTCGCCGAGACGGCGCATCAGCTCGCTCGCCGTTATCGATTGCACTCTGCTACGCGGTCACCTTGAGATCGAACCGATCGAGGTCCATCACCTTCTCCCACGCGGCGACGAAGTCACGCACGAAGTGATCGGCTTCGAGGGCATAGACTTCGGCGACGGCCCGGAGCTGGGAGTTCGATCCGAAGATCAGGTCGTAGTTCGTACCGGTCCACTTCACCTCGCCGGTCTGCCGGTCGCGGCCATCGTACGTATAGTCGGCACCGTTCGGCTGCCACTTCGTCGCTCAGGTCGAGCAGGTTCACGAAGAAGTCGTTCGTCAGCATGCCGGGGCGCTTCGTGAAGACGCCGTGTTTCGATCCGCCGGCGTTGACGCCGAGCACGCGCAGGCCGCCGACGAGCGCGGTCATCTCGGGCGCGCTCAGCGTGAGCAGATGCGCGCGATCGAGCAGGCGTTGCTCCGGCGAGCGCGCGTCCACGCGGCCGAGATAGTTGCGGAAGCCGTCGGACCTGGGTTCGAGCACCGCGAACGAGTGCTCGTCGGTGTTCTCTTGCGTGGCGTCGGTGCGGCCCGGCGAGAACCTCACCTTGGCGTGTGACGCCGGCGTCCTTCGCGGCCTTCTCGATCGCGGCGCAGCCGCCGAGCACGATGACGTCGGCCAGCGAGACTTTCTTGCCGCCCGAGAGCGACGCGTTGAAATCGCTCGCACACTTTTTCGAGCGTCTGCAGCACCTTCGCCAGTTCGCCGGGCATGTTGACGGCCCAATCCTTCTGCGGCGCCAAGACGAATGCGCGCGCCGTTCGCGCCGCCGCGCTTGTCGGTGCCGCGGAAGGTCGACGCCGACGCCCACGCGGTCGCCACCAGTTGCGGGTACGGTGAGCCCCGATGCGAGGATGCGCCTCTTGAGCGCCGCGACATCCTGCTCGTCGATCGGCGAATGATCGACGGCGGGCAGCGGGTCTTGCCAGATCTGCTGCTCGGCGGGCACTTCCGGACCGAGATAGCGCGAGATCGGGCCCATGTCGCGATGCGTGAGCTTGTACCACGCCTTGGCAAACGCCTCGGCAAACGCTTTCGGGTTCTCGTGGAACCGCTTGGAGATCGGGCCGTAGATCGGGTCGACTTTCAACGCGAGATCGGTGGTGAACATCATCGGCGCGAAGCTGCTTCGAGGAATCGTGCGCGTCGGGAACGCTGTCGCGCCGCGCCGTCCTTCGGCAACCACTGGTGACCGCCGGCGGGGCTCTTCGTCAGCTCCCACTCGTGGTTGAAGAGGTTGTCGAAGTACTCGTTGTTCCACTTCGTGGGCGTTGAGGTCCAAGCACCCTCGAGGCCGCTGGTGATCGTATCGTCGCCTATCCCGCTGCCGAACGTGTTATGCCAGCCGAGGTTCTGCTGTTCGATGGGAGCGCCGGCCGGCGCAAGGCCGACGTACTGCGTCGGATCGGCAGCGCCGTGCGCTTTTCCGAACGTGTGGCCGCCCGCGATCAGCGCGACCGTCTCTTCGTCGTTCATCGCCATACGGGCAAACGTTTCGCGAATATCGATCGCCGCCGCCAGCGGATCGGGCTTACCGTTGGGGCCCTCCGGGTTGACGTAGATCAAACCCATCTGCACCGCCGCGAGCGGCTGCTCCAGGCTGCGTTCGCCGCTGTAGCGTTCGTCGGCGAGCCACGTCTCTTCGCGTCCCCAGTAGATGCTCTCGTCAGGCTCCCACGCATCGAGGCGGCCGCCGGCGAAACCGAACGTCTGCAAGCCCATCGACTCCAGCGCGCAGTTTCCCGCGAGGATCATCAGATCGCCCCACGAGATCTTGCGGCCATACTTCTGTTTGACCGGCCAGAGGAGGAGGCGCGCCTTGTCGAGGTTGGCGTTGTCCGGCCAGCTATTGAGCGGCGCGAAGCGCTGCTCGCCCGAACCCGCGCCGCCGCGGCCGTCGCCGACGCGGTAGGTGCCCGCGGCTGTGCCAGGCCATGCGAACGAAGAGCGGCCCGTAGTGACCGTAGTCGGCCGGCCACCACGCTTGCGACGTGGTCATCAATGTGAAAAGGTCGGCCTTGACCGCATTGAGGTCGAGGCTATTGAATTCGCGCCGCGTAGTTGAAGTCGGGACCCATCGGATCGGAGAGGGCCGACGGTTGATGCAGCGGCGATAGGTCCAACAACTCGGGGAACCAGTCGACATTCGCTCGGGGCCGCAGGGGAACGACGTGCCCTGACGGGACATTTGCTCTCGTCGCTCTCTGAAAGTTCGACGATCGTATTTTCCATCTGACGCTACTCCGATGTGGTGAAAGGTGGCCGACGCTCTGGGTGCCGAAAAGATTGTGAAAGTGAATCTCACTCTCACACCGGCCAGGATACTGCCCGCAATCGCGCCCGTCAATAGGAGCGGGCTGTGATCGCTGCGCCCTCCTCGTTACCGAAAAACTATCGGATCATCTATGCAATCGTCCAAGAGAGTGGGCGCGGCCGTCACCTCACGCCCTCGGAGATCTACGCCAAAGCCCGCAAGCGGCAGCCGGGGATCGGTTTCTCGACCGTCTATCGCGGTTTGGAGCGATTACGCGGCTTGGGTTTGGTCTCAGAGCTTCACGTTCCGGGGATCGACGGGGCGGCCTACGAACCATCGGGCCCGGCACACGCGCACTTTCGCTGCAGCGGATGCGGCCGTATCGAAGACGTCGTCTACGCCATTCCGCGGCGCACGCTGCGCGCGCTGGCGCAGGAGCATGGACTCGAGATCGAGAGCGAACGGGTGACGTTTGAGGGACGCTGCGCCGCTTGCTCGGCTAAATAAACCAGGAGAGCGCTCGCTCTTAGCGAAGCATTTTCGCCACCGGCTTTCATCGGAGGGGCGTTACGCTATGCGTGCGATCGGGGGACTCGTTTTAGCTGCGGCGATCGGTCTCGCTCCGGTTGCCTCCATGGCGGTCGAGCAGTCGGGCAGCGATCCGCAGGCGCTCGCTCTCCTCGCAAAACATCGCGGGTACGTCGGCTGGCAGTTTGGTGACGGTTCGTTCCAAACGATGCAGATCAGCGGCAACGTTACCGACGACAACGGTAAGCAAACGGAAACCTTCGTCCTCCTTTATGCCGGGCTGCTCTATAACAACGTCTACACCGATCTAAAGCGCAACAACGTGACGCAGCACGAAGGCTTTACGGGCAACCTCTTTTGGCAGAGCGGATATAACGGCTTCACCACGCCGGTGTACGGCGACTACGCAAAGTTTAACGCGTCGCTCTCGGTGTTGATAAACGAAGGTACGACGGAGCTTCCGGCGGCCTATCGCGGTACCGCAACGGTTGACGGCAAGGAAGCCGGGGTCGCGCGCGTTACGCTGCGCAACGCCGACGCGATCGACCTCTACGTGGATCCCGCGACCGGCGCCTACCTTAAGGCGACGATCGATCCCGGCGGCGCCTATGAAACGACGTATCACATTCGCTCCTATCAAGACTTCGTGCCCGGGAAAAAGATGATGTCGTCGTACACGGTGGACGACGGTAAGGGAGTGACGACCTATACGAAGTTCGAGCCGAACGCCTTGGTCACCAGCAACGACCTGCATCCACCGGCCCCGCTCGCGTCGTGGACGTTTGGCGATGGCACGCCGTTCCCGTTTACGATGACGCACGACCGGATGATCCTCGATGCGACGGTCAACGGCGTGAAGGGCCGGTTTCTTCTCGATACGGGTGCCGATGCAATCGTGATTTGGGACAGCTTCGCCGACCGGGCACATCTCGACGTGCTCAACAAATCCGACACGGGCGAGATGCTTTCCGGCGAGGTCAAGACCCGTCTTCGCAAGGTAAAGACGCTAACGCTAGGCAACGCGACGCTGCACGACGTCGTCGGTTTCTCCCAAAGTGAGGCGGTACACTCCGGAAACGACCCGCGCGACGACTTCGACGGGCTCATCGGCTTCGATCTGTTCGCCGGCGCCATCGTAAAGCTCAACGTCTACAACTCCACGATGGCCATCCTCGACCCGGCAACCGACATCTCCTCGGAGAAAGGGTTGCCGATCATCGTCGACATATCGCAGGAACTCCCGGTGATTCCGATGACCCTCAACAAAACCACGCCCGTGAACGCCGCGCTCGATACCGGCAGCCCCGGAATCATCTTGTTCGGCCCCGATCTCGTGTCGAAGTATCACTTCCAGATGTTCGAGGGCTGCGCGAACATCAACACGCTCGCGATCGGCCCGTTCGTCTACACGGGCGAGTCGGCTTGCGAATACGGGATGAACGCAAACGACATGCTGCTGGGCTTCGACTTCCTCAAACACTTCGATTTCGTCTTCGACTACCCGCACGGCCGCATCTTCATGACTCCCAACAAGAACTAACGCATCACGTTTTGTTCCCGTCCGATCCTTCGACTGCGCTCGGGATGACGAGCACTTAGGAGCCGAAATGGCGCACGGTCGCTGGCGCCATGTGGTGGATCGGACAGGCTTTTTCGAAGAGAATGAGCCCTCGCTCCGCACCAGGCAGACTACCGAGTAGTTGAAGCATGCCGGCCACGACGAAGACGACGACGATGCCGGCCAACGCCGGCGTGAAATCTCGCATACGAATTGAACGCCCCGCGCTTCCATATAGATGATTGCCCAGCCGCTACGCGAAGCGCTCGTCCCTGGAGCAAACTCAGCGACCAACCGATTGCCCTGCACGATTATGCGCAGAGCGCTCGAGAAAGGATTGCAGCCATGTACGGTCGTCGCCGTTTCCTTCGCAACGTTGCCACGGGTCTCGCGGGTGCGCAGCTCGCGGTGACGGGTCTCGCGGAGGCCCAATCGAACGAGATCACGCTTTCCCCGTCGGGCGGAACGCATACGTCGTTCGCGGCGCTCAAGCAAATCGATGCCGGTCTCCTGCGCGTTGGCTACGCGGAAGCCGCCGCCGAACGGTCCTGCCGGTAAGTCTGCTGCACGGGTGGCCGTACGACATCCACAGCTACGTCGACGTAGCGCCGTTGCTCGCAGCTCGTGGTTATCGCGTCATCGTTCCCTATCTGCGCGGTTACGGCTCGACGCGTTTTCTCTCGAGCGCGACGTTCCGCAACGGGCAGCAATCGGTGGTCGCGATCGACATCATCAACCTCATGGACGCGTTGAAGATACAGACCGCCGTGATCGGCGGCTTCGACTGGGGGGCGCGAACGGCCGACATCATGGCGGCGCTCTGGCCCAGCGCTGCAAGGCGATCGTCGCCGTAAGCGGTTACCTGATCACGAACGTCAAGGCGCAGGCCGAGCCGCTCCCCCCCAAGGCCGAGCTCGGATGGTGGTATCAGTACTACTTCTCGACGAATCGCGGCAAGCTCGGCTACACCGAAAATACCGACGCCTTCAATAGGCTGATCTGGACGATCGTCTCGCCGAAGTGGAAATTTAGCGACGCGACCTACGCTCGCACGGCGGCCGCCTTCGCGAACCCCGATCACGTGGCGATCGTGATCCACAACTACCGCTGGCGCATCGGCCTAGCGAACGGCGAAGCCAAATACGACGACCTGGAAAACCGCCTTTTTGCGGGGCCCGTCATCGGCGTCCCCACGATTACGATCGCCAGCGACTTCGACGGCCCCGCTAAGAGCGGAGCGGCCTATCGCAGCAAGTACTCGGGCAAATACGAGCACCGCATATTCGACGGGATCGGTCATAACGTGCCGCAAGAGGCGCCGCAAGCCTTCGCGCAGGCCGTCGCCGACGCCGCCGGCCTCTAGACGAGGCGCGACTTTCGTAGCGGGCCGGGCTCGGGCGGACCGTCTTGACATGTGACCATTTAGTCACCTATAATGCCGAGACGTGGATGAGGTTTTCAAAGCGTTGGCCGACCGGAGCCGGCGTCATCTCCTCGACGTGCTCTTCAAACGCGACGGGCGCACCCTCGCCGAACTGAGCGCGGAACTGGATATGACGCGCTTCGGCACGATGAAGCACCTGCGCGTTTTGGAGGCCGCCGGACTGATTACGACCCGCCGCGATGGTCGCGAAAAGCTGCACTTTCTCAATCCGATTCCGCTGCAGATGATCTACGACCGCTGGGTGAGCAAGTATTCGGCCCGCATCGCGCGCGGACTCACAACCTTGAAGCGCACGCTCGAGAGGAAATGAAAATGACGGATTCCAGTCTCCTGATGCCCTCTGCGGACGAGACGTACCGGCAGTCGCGCGAACGCCTGCGCGCGGCCGAAATCGACTTGCGCGACCGGATCGAGGCGGTAGCGGCAATGCGCCGCAGCTTGCCGCCCGGCCCCGTGATTCCCGACTACGTCTTCGACGAGAACGGCCACCGCGTTCGCCTCTCGGAGTTGTTCGCCCCCGATAAGCCGTACCTCATTGTGTACCATGTGATGTATTGGTCCAAGGAGGACGATTTCTGTCCCATGTGCTCGATGTGGATCGACGGACTCAATGGCGTGGCACCGCACGTGATGCAACGCGCGAACTTCGTCGTCGCGTCTCGCGCGCCGTTCGAGCGGCTGCAGGCCTGGGGCGCCCGTCGCGGGTGGGATCGGCTGCGGCTGCTCTCCGACGACGGCAACGCCTTTGCGCGCGACATCGACGCCGAGGGCGCCGACGGCAATCCCGATTCGACGATCGTCGTGCTCGCAAAGGACGGCGCTCGCCTCCGCCATCTGTACACCGCGCATCCGATGCTCGAGGATCGCGAACGCGGAATCGATCTGCTCTGTCCGGTTTGGCACCTCTTCGATCTCATGCCGTCGGGCCGCGCAGACTGGTATCCCTCCAACGACGCCTTCGACGCCGCCCTACGATGACGCAGCCGCTGCGCCACGTGTACCAACTCTACATTCGCACCACGCCCGAGAAGCTGTGGGACGCGATCACCAACCCCGAGATTACCAAACAATACTTTTATGAGAGCGTCGTCGAATCGACGTGGAGGCCCGGCGGATCGCTCAACCGCCGCCGAGCAGACGGATCCTTCATGCTCGAGGGCGAGGTGCTCGAGATCGACCCTCCGCGCCGCCTCGTGCACACCTTTATCGTTTCGCATCGCAAACCGGAGGATCGCGATCCGCCCTCGCGGGTCACGTGGGAGATCGAACCGATGGGCGAAGCCTGCCGTCTCACGCTCACGCACGAGCACTACGCGGGCGATACCGAGACCGCTCGCGGCACGCTGACCGGCTGGAACCCGGTGCTCTCCGGCCTCAAAACGCTGCTGGAGACCGGCCGTCCGCTGGAGATCGCCCTCCCCGACGACGAAGAGTAGCTTGGTGAACGTGCTCGTGCTCGGCGGTACCCGTTTTCTCGGCCGCCATCTCGTCGAATGCTTCGCGCGGCGCGGGGATCGAGTCGTCTGTTTCCATCGCGGCCAAACCACGTGCCCGCTGCCGCCGGAGGTCGAGGAGCGGCTGGGCGATCGCAACGACGACCTCGGATCCGTCAGCTCGGAAACGTGGGACGCCATCGTCGATACGAGCGGCTACCGCCCCGAGCAGATGCAGCGCTCGCTCGAACTTCGCACCGGGCGCTATCTTTTTATCTCCACGGTCAACGTCTATGGCGATCTGTCGCGGGGCGGCGTCTCCGAAGAGGAACGCACGATCGAGACGTTCGATCCCACCGACGTGGCCGCGAGCTACGGCGGCAATAAAGCCGCGTGCGAACGAATGCTCGTCGAACGTCATCCCGAAAGGCACGTGATCCTGCGCCCCGGACTGATCGTCGGGCGCTGGGATCCCACCGGCCGCTTTACCTACTGGTGCGAGCGTTTCTTGCGCGGCGGCAACGTCTTGGCTCCTGGCGCGCCCGAGCGCCGAGTTCAGTTCGTCGATGCGGCCGATCTCGCGCGCTTCGCGGCACGCCTCTTCGACCACGAGCGTGGCGGCATCTTCAACGTCGCCGGCCCTACGCCGCCGGCGACGATGGGTTCCCTCATCGCCGCGTGCGCGCTCGTCGCGGCAGAACGCGGCGCCCCGTCCGCAAGGATCGCGTGGGCCGACGGCGCCTTTCTCGCGGAGCACGGTATCGAGGAGTGGATGGAGATGCCGCTTTGGCTCGAGGATCCGCAGTTCGTCGGCATTCTCGATATCGACAACCGCAAGGCGCTGACCGCCGGGCTGGAAACCCGCACGATGCCGGAAACGGTGCGCGCGGCGCTCGATTGGCCGCGGCCCGATGCGTCCACCCTTAAAGTCGGTCTCTCCGCCGTGCGCGAGGCGCAGCTTTTGGCGAGCCTTCAAATGGCGGCAACCCGGCCGTCGGTACGTGAATCGGCACAGCAAAGTGGGGATAGCCGTTCGTGAGGTTTTCGAGCAGAAACGTTATGGTAACGCGAGCCCGGGCGATGACCGCCATGCTCGCCCTGCTCTGCGCATCGGCACTCCCCGGGCTGGCGCAACAGATCGACACTGCGCCCCCGAATATCGTCGACCAAACGTTCGTGACCCAAGCAATGAACGGCGGATTCCAGGATATCGCGCAGGCGCAAGCACAGCTGCAAAAGACCTCTAATCCCTACGTCCGGCTCTACGCTCAGACGATCATCCGCGATGATACCAACGCGAACGAAGAGATCGCGACGGCAGCTCGTCAGTTTGGCCTTCGATACCCGGAATCCGCGCCGCCCGACCAAACTACCGTCGCCGAGCCCGACGAAACCTATATGCATGACGAGGTCGCGGCCCAGGAGCAAACGATTGGCCTTTTCGACGGTGAGAAGAGCAACGGTTCGCGCGAGATGGCGACGGTCGCCGGCGAGATCGCGCCGGTCCTCGACAACCACCTCGCGATGGCGCAGCAGTTCTTACACACCGGCCGCATCGTAACCCCCCGACTCCGCCGTCCCATAAACGAAGCCGTTTGAGACGGTGACCGGCGCATCGGGGTTAGCGCCATCCTCGTACGACGAGTTGTATCCGAAATAATAAAGCGCAATCTCGTTTCCGGTGGTGCTAGAACGAAACACGCTGCCTTCTCCATACGGGCCGCCGCCGGCAGTGGTTCCGTAAATTGTTGAGCCCACGGCGGTCAGCCCCGCGTTCGGATAGCCGCCGTCGCCCCGGCCACCAGCAAACGCGTGCAGCGTTTCGTAGCCGTGATTGCCGCTCGCGGGCTCCGCGAGAGCACGGACTTCCGGAAGGGAAGCGTTCGCGCCAAATCGCTGCGCGCCGCCGCTATTGCAGGCGCACAGGTTGCGCACAACGCCACGATCGCCGACGCCTTCATGTTCGAGCTACCAGTCGAAGACGACGAGGCCGGTCTTGGCATCTTTCCATCCGCGCCAGAGATGCACGTTCTGCGCGTTCGCTTCGACAAACGACGATCCGCCGCCGCCGCCGCCACCCCCGCCGGCACCGCCGCTGTTATAGCCCGATCCCGCGCCGCCGCCACCGCCGCCGTAGTAACCCCCGCCGCCTCCGCCGCCGCCGTAACCGCCGCAATCCTGGGCGGAACCGCCCGAGCCGGCGACGGTTCCGCCGCCCTTGCCGCCGTTGCCGCCGGAATAGTAGCCGGTATAGGAAAGACTGCCGCCCTCGCCTCCGCCGCCGCCGGCGACCAGGATGCGGTTGGGAAGACGCCCGCCGCTGGTGCGCACGTCGGATGCACCACCACCGCCGAAGCCGCGACAACCGCTGCGGCAATAGTAGCCCTTCCCGCCGCTGCCGCCGCCGTTGAAGCCACCGGTCATTCCGGACGCATCGCCGCCGACGTATATCACGAGTTTCTCTCCCGGCGTCACCGGAATCTCGGCGCTGACGCGACCGCCGAATCCAGCGCCACCGGGAATGGCTGCGGCGCCCTTGCCGCCGAGCGCAATGACGCGAATCGAACGAACGCGCGCCGGCACTTTGAACGACTGCGCCGCACCCGTCTACTTGAACGTTTGATGTCCGGGGATCGCTGCGGGCTGCACGGTCAACTCTGGGGAGGTGCTCGCGCCGCCGTTACATGCGCAAAGCAGCCCCGCTAACGCAAAAGAGCCGGCAAATCCACCGATGATACGGATCATGGCGACCTTCACGACCGACGAAGGAACATCAACGATTCGCTGGACCGGGCGAGCGGCCTTTCACCACGGCCAGTCCCAGGTTAGGCCGGCTTGGTAGTAGCCGTCGCAGCCGGAAAGCGCGACGAGAACGAGTGCGGCAGCGCCGATCGCGAATATGGCCACCGCACACGCGCCGATAGAGGCCAGGTCCTTGCGCGCCGCGCTTCGGGCGACGAATCGCGCGAGAACGAACAATACCAGCGCCAGCAATGCGAACCCCGCAAAGAGAGCCCAGAGCCGATGCAAGAACAGCGTTCGATAGATGGGGCAATATCGTGACGACAGGTCGCCGGAGAGCGCACCGTAGAGATGTTGGTCGGCAAGAATGAAGGTCATCGCGCTCAAAGCAGCCGGTGCGACTGGCACCACGACATGCTAAACAGAATCAGAAAGCCGCTTGCCGTTGCGAAGAGGAGCGCCGCGACGGCGCCGGCGAGCGCTACGGCGCGGCGCACCCAGCTGCCCCGCGCAAAGACTCCCACCGCGAACAGGCCGGTCGCCGCGATGCCGGCGACGACGACCACGATCCAACCCTCGATCAGTCTGACCGCATTCACGCTGTAGCAGATCATCGCGTCGAGGCCGCTCTGGGGCGACGTCGGCAAAACGACGCCCAGCGCCGGCCCCGCCGACTCGTAGCACCAGCGAAAGATCGTGAGTCCAACTCCAAGCGAGAACACGAACGCGCAGGCGAGACCGGCAACCCAAAAGGACGCCGCGCGGCGATAGGCCGCGTCGGCGGCCCGGCGCCGCATCGATCGGAGCGTCGCGCCCGCGGCCGCCGCCAGTGCGATGAGGAAAGCCAGAAGTTCGAGGAACCCGCGTGCGTCTTGACGGAGGCAATACCGCTCCGCCAAACGACGAACGAGGTCTAGGTCCCCGCTCACGAAGATGCACGCTCCAGCGCCAAGCCGACGGCGATATAGTCTGACCTCTCCCAGACTCTCGGCGACACCGGCGAACTCGGCGAACGCGCAGTCCAGCAGCGGGGCGTTCACCTCGAGCTCCTCTCTGGTCTCACGCGCGAGGCGCAAGTCTTTCAGCAGCGCGTTGGCTGAGAAGCGTGGCTTGGTATCGCCATCGAGCAGCTGTTGGCGCTTCGTCGCCACGCGCTCGAGCATGAAGACGAGCGTCTCGACGACGAGTCGGCGATCGACGCCGGCCTTTCCCGTGATGGCGAGCAGCTCGCCGATCGCGTCGGCGAGAACGGCCAGCATGCAGTTGCTCGCGAGTTTGAGGTGACCGCTCGCCGCCGGAGAGCCGGTGAAGTTGATGCTCGACCCGATCGCGGTCAACAGCACGCGGCCGTGCTCGAAAGCTCCCGCGGTGCCGCCGGGATAAAGGGTGAGGCCCCCGTTGCGCGCGCCGTCGACGCTGCCGATCACCGGGCAAGCGAGAAAGTCCACGCCGCGTTGCGCCGCAGCGTCCGCCAGCGTTTCGTACATCTGCGGCGAGAGCGTCGAGGATTCGATATAAAGCTGACCGCGACGAGCCGCCGGCACGATGCGCCCCAACGAGACGTCGCGCGCGACCTCGTCGCCCCAGAGCATTGCGATCACCGCATCGGCGTTGCTGACCAGCGATTCTACGTCGTCGCAGGCCGCGGCGCCCGCGGCCACCACCGCCTTCATCATCGCGGGGTTAACGTTCCAAACCCAAACCCGGTAGCCGCGATCGAGCAGATTGCACGCGATCGCGCTGCCCATTTTTCCCGTACCGACAACGCCGACGCGCATTTTCAACGCCTCACAGGCCCGGTACGATGCCGGGACGCAGCACTGCAACCGCGGCCAGCACGCCGAGCGCCACTCCGACCGGCACGACGATCCGGTTGCCCCGGGGCGTCGCTTTCTCGACGAACATGATCGCCGCGAGCACGCCCATCCATGCCAAATGTGCCACGCCCGCCGCGAACATCACGAGCATCAGCGCCCAACAGCAGCCGACGCAGTAGAGCGCGTGCCCGAACCCGAGGTGCAGTCCGTTGAGCGCACCGCGCCGGTAGTGGCGCATGAGATACATGCCCGGATGGCGGCAGGCTTTGAGACAGGCGTCCTTGAGCGGGGTGAACTGGTAGAGCGCGGCAAGCCCGAGCACCACTGCCGGAATCAACGAGGCGTGCGCCGCGACCCACGGCGACGCGTTGACGACTCGATGAAGCTGCATATCGCCGGCAAACGCGAACAGCGCGAAGGCCGTCCAAACCGCGAAGTAGCCGCTCAAGAACAGCGTAAGGGTGAGCGGAAAATCGGGCGCGCGCCCGGCGGTCGTGGCAAAGTAGCGGATGAACCCGAGCGAGGAGGGGAGCATCATCGCGGCCGTCATCACTTGCCAGGCGCCCAGCAAGATGAGGGCCGCGAGCCAATACGGCCGGCCGCTTTGATAGAGCGTATGATGGTGCAGCTGCGCGGCGACTCCACTGCTCTCCGCCCACGCGCAGACCGCCCACGCGGCCGCGATCGCGCAAACGAGAACCCACATCGCGCTGACGCGCGCGAATCGCGGTACCGCGCTCTCGGCCATCGAGTTATCCTTCGAGCAGGAAGTCGCCCTGAATGGCGTTGCGGTCCTTGAAAGTCCAGACCATGCCGTGCTCGGGAATATCGACGACGTGCTCGGTCGCCTTCGAGATGTAGGCCGGAGCGCCGGGAATGGTACTGAAGACGGTGTCGCGCAGCGTTGTGATGGCGCCGTAGGCGCTGCGGTACGGCGCCATCGTCGCGCGAATCTTGTCGCCGACGACGAGCGTGCCTTCGCCGCCCTTGAGGTTGTGCTCGATCCGCTGCGTCTCGACGGCGAGGTCCTCACCGACCAAAGCGTTGAGGTCGGCCAGGGGCCCGCCTAGGCGACCGTGCCAAGCGTCGAGTATCGCGGTCTTCTGCGCGTCGGTTGCACGAGCATCGACGTAGCTGACGCGCTTCCAGCTGTGCTGTGTGAGCACGTTTCCCGGAATCTTGACGACCTCCACGTAGGTGAGTCCGGCGACGTCGACGCCGTTGATCTCACCCTTCTCGATGTTGTAGGCAAGAAATGAATCGCAAGCGCCACCGTCGGGATCTTCGCCGATCCAACAGCGGCAGAGCGTCCGGCACGAGCACGCTTCGAGCAGCGTACCCTGCACCTTATAGGTTTTTGTCGAGGTATCCGGAGCCGGCTGCGTTTGAGTCATCGTAATAGTCCCTCCTCGGGCCGCCAGAGTTCAAGACATCGCTGGCCGGCCCTTGCTGCGCCCAATCGCCGGGGCTACAATGTGCTGATGGCGCAGTCGAACGGTCATCGTAAGCGCGTGGTCCTCCGGCCTCTCTCCGAGCCGCTTGGCGGTCGCGCGGTCTTGAACGTTGCGGGCGGCCCGTACGTTCATCCCGGCGTCCACGACGTCAACTTCGTGTGCGGCATCTGCGGCAAAGTGGTCGCCTCCATACCCGATACCATTCGCTTCGCAAGCGATACCGGTCCGGCGATATTCGTCTGCTACGCCTGCGGCGCGCACAACGAAGCGCCCTAGAATGCCACCGCGAGACGGCAGACGGTTTTTCATCGGCGTAACCGATCAGTCATGGTTTGATTTCCTTTCCGCCGAGCCGGGCGTCGAACGAGGTGAAATTTTGGCGACCGGGAGGCGGAGGGCTCAACGCGATGCAGGGCGCGCCGTTTATCTTCAAGCTCAAGTCGCCGCTCAACGCGATCGCCGGAGTGGGGTTCTTCGAGCGCACCGAGCAGCTCCCGATCTCCAGTGCGTGGGAATTCTACCACCGCAAAAACGGCGTCGCTAGCGTTGCTGCGCTATGCAGCCTTATTGGCAAGATCCGCGGACAGCCGGTCGGGCCGGATGACACGATTGGCTGCGTCATTCTCTCTCAGCCGACGTTTTTTCCGCGCAGGCTGTGGCTCCCGCAACCACGCGATTGGAGCCCGAATACCGTCGTCGGGAAAACGTACGATATGGACGAGGGCGAGGGTGCGCGCATCTGGGCGCAGGTGAGCGAACGGCTCGGGCCCGCATTGCCGCCGCTGGCGATCAGCGCGTTCGACGAAGAAATTCGGCGGCCTAGGGAAGCCCGCGATCTATCTGCCGCGGCAAGGCCAGGGAACCTTTCGGCGGCTGGTTCTCTCCGCGTATGGAAATCGCTGCGCAATTACCGGCGAAAGAGCGATTCCTGCCGTCGAAGCGGCGCACATCGTCGAGTTCAGCGAACGGCAACGCCACGCTGTTTCCAATGGCATCGCTCTGCGCGCCGACCTTCACAAGCTGTTCGACAGCGGTTACGTCTCCGTTCGCCCAGACTATACGTTTGCCGTGAGCCCGGCGCTTCGCGACGAATACAACAACGGAGAAGTCTACTACGAACTCGAGGCGCAGCTTGGAGAGCGATCGATCCGAGTGCCCGATGACGCGACGCTGCGTCCGAAGCGCGAGTATCTCGAGCGTCACTACGAGGAACGGTTCAAGCGATGAATTCCCGTGCAATCGCCGCCTTGGCCGTCGCGCTGCTAGCGGGCTGCGCGCCTCCCGCATCGGTAAGTGCGCCCGCACCGGTGAGCGTGCCGGTCACCTCTGACCGAGGCCCGTCCTCGCCCGACGCGCGCGGCTACGACCTGTTGTATGGCTTCACGGGACCACCCGACGGCAGCTGGCCCGACGAGGGACGCATGACTTTCGATAAGGCCGGGACTCTCTACGGGGCAACGTACACCGGGGGCACGGGGAACTGCAGGCTGCGAAAGATGCGCGTTGGATGCGGCACGATCTTCGAGCTGAGCCCGCGCCGGCACGGCGGTTGGTCCGAGCGAATCCTCTACAGTTTCAAAAACCTCGAGGACGGCGCCAGCCCGTTCGGCACGCTGACCTTCGACAAATCGGGAAACATCTACGGCGTGACGCTGCCGGCGGCAATCGCGGCTGCCTCTTCTTTCTCTTTCATGGTTGCGGCACGGTGTTTGAGCTCGCGCCGCACGACGGTAAGTGGCGCAAGAGCATGCTTCACGTATTTAGCGGCGCCAACGACGGCGGGAGTCCGTTGGGCGGCCTGGTTCTCGACGGCGGAGCGCTCTATGGAACCGCCAAATGCGGTGGCGGCGATTACTCGTGCTACGGCTCGGGCTCGGGGGCCGGAGTCTTCTTCGAGCTGCAGCGCTCGGGGACACACTGGGCCGAAGCGATTCTCGAGGTCTTCGGCAGGACCACCGGCGGCTATCCCGGCGGCGATCTCACCGTGAAGGATAGCGACACGATCTTCGGAGTAACCGCCGGCAGCGTTTATTATGATGAGCCGGCCATCGTCTTCGGGCTCGTGGAGCGAAACGACGCTCTATTTCTTTCCAGGGAACGACCCTTCGGAGGGATTCAGCCCTAACGGCGATCTCGCGCTCGACGCTGCGGGCAATCTCTACGGCACGACGTACGGCGGCGGCAACCAGGAATGCGCGTCGGGCTGCGGCGTGGTGTTCGAGATTTCGCCATCCTCGGGGAGCTTGTGGACCGAGACGGTGCTGCACGCGTTCTCCGGCGGAAGCGACGGAAGGTGGCCCGACGCAGGATTGGCGCGAGGTGGGGACGGTACGCGCTTCGGCACGACGCAAGACGGCGGCGACGCTGCCTGCAACGACGGCTGGGGATGCGGCGTGGTATTCACCATCAAGCCGCGCGGCACGTCGTCTACGGAGCGCGTGCTGCACGCCTTCGAAAACAACCGCAACGACGGCACGTTTCCGCTGGGCGCCGTCACTCGTGACGCCCGCGGCCGGCTCTACGGCACGACGTGGTTCGGGGGCCCGGGGCCGAGCGACGGAGACGGTACGGTCTACGAAATCGCGCGCTGACCGCGCGGCGTCAACACTCTTGCGATACTTGTTCGCCCGAGTAGATCTCGATCACGCCAAAGCCATCGCCGGTGATCGTCGCGCTGCTGAAGAGTTCGCCGATCCGAGGAAGCACGCCGCCGTATTGTCCCTGCGTTGCGACCGTGTAGCACGGAGTAAACATGAAGGCCAGATGCCCGACCGTCACGATGCCGTATGCCGTGTAGGGTTGGCCGGCCTCGATCTGCTCGCTGGTAAGTCCGCCGTCCGAATGCAGCGTCTTATGAAAGTGAGTTCCGGCGAGGAAATGCAAGTTTAAGTAGAAGATCGCCGTTCCCGAACCGAGCTGCGGCTCGTCGTAAATATCTTGCACGCTGCTGCGCATGGCAAGCACGACCGATCGCTCGACGCCGGGATATCCGACCGTCCCGCCAAAGCCGCCGAACTCCGGAACGCAGAGCGAGCCACCGCCCCTCTTGAGCGTCACCTTCAATGCGGCGTACTTTCTCGCCGTTCGCTGGCCGGCGCATTTCGGCGGCCCCGACGCAGCTCGAAGTGCCGATACGGGGGTCGCGGTTGTGGGTGCGTTGGCTTGACCGCACGCCGCGGTAAGCGCGGCGGCGGCGAAAGCGAGCGCTCGGTAAAATATCTTCATCGCACCGCTCTCGGTTCGCCGTCGCCCGGGCTCGAACCCTAGATCGGTGCCACCTCGGGATCGCGCAGGTCAACGACCAGCGCGGAATGATCGGAGAGGCGGTCTCCTCGGAACACGTGATCGTACTCCGCCGCTTCGAGCGTAGGGACCAGTTCCGGGGAGAGTAGCGCTTTGTCGATCCGCCAGCCCGCGTAGCTGCGATAACCGGGATCTCGGCGCAGTGGGTACCAGCTGAATTCGTACCGCTCGGGATGAAGGTACGCCCACGCCTCGGTCCACTGCTCTTCGAATTCGTCGTAGAGACCGGCGGTACTGAACTCGTCTCGCAGCCGCCCGGATCGCACGTTGATCTCGATGTCGGCCTCGTTGCGCCCCGAGTTCAAGTCGCCGATGCACAGCGCGCGGTCGCCGGCCTCGTTATGGCGCTTGGCTGCGGCGATCAAACAGCGCAGGTGCGGCCGTTTGCGGTCCTGGCCCGGCAGATAGACGCCGTACATGTGCAACCCCTCGAAGCGCGCGAGCAGAATCGCGTTGGGATACTCGGCATCGGAGAAGCCGAATGGATTCGGCAACGCCGTAAATGGCGCGGCAGCCGCGATCAAAACACCGTTGCCGCGTGTCGCGGGTGTGAACGCCTGATGGCTCAGCCCGATGCGCTCCAGCTCGCCGCGGGCCAACTGGCCGGCCACGTTGTCGCGAAACTCGGAAAAGACCACGACCTCGGCATCTCGATGTGCGACGCGGCGGACAATCTGCGGGATGGTGGTGGCGTTGCCTCCCGCGCGCAGGTTGAGCGCTAGAATGCGCACGAAGGCCGAGCCTATGGCTTAGGCGATGCAGGTGACGATCGCGCGTCCGCCATCCGCTGCTGCGCCGTAAACATTTTCGAGAACGCGGCCATCGCATCGGCCGTGCGCGGCGCGGCGGCGAAACTTGCGGTCATCGACATATTTCGGCTCCTAACGATCGGATGCGGAGACCAGCACAAACAATTCGCCGGTCTCCGTATATTTCAGATTAGCCTGCGAGAGGGACTTGCGGACACGTGATTCCAGTGACTCCGGGACCGCCGAATAGACGTGAGTGCCGTCAAGGTCGTCGTACTGCGACGCACCGCCGGCGGCGGCAAAGATTTTATGGACGGCCAGTTCGCGCGCAGAGCACCAGCAGGTGAGGGGGAACACCACATCCATCCGGATGCGACTCTCCGCGGCAAGTCCCGGTGCGTTGCCGACGACCTCTCCCAGGGTCGCCTCCTGCTTTAAGCGGTCGCGCATCGTCGCGAGGAATGGCCGGAGGAAGACCACGGCCTCTCGCGGGGTCGTCCGAATCGAAACGAGGTCGTCGGGCTCGAATTCGAGCCGCTGTCCTTCGACCCACGACCCGACGCTGGGATGATCCTCCGCCTCGCCAACTTTTTCGAACGCTTCACGATATGCCGCGAGAACGGCGGCCGGCGTTTTCGAACCATCGTTCATTTGCAGCGGCACGTGCACGATAATCAGCACCGTTTTCGCGCTTTTAACGGCGGCGGTGGCCGCTAACGAGCTCCCAATGCATGCCAATGCGAAAAAGAAGAGCGGTAAGGCGCGATTCATCGTTACTAATATCGGCTAACCGGCGGGATTTCCTCAGCGATGCTTTCCCCGCGAGCGATCACCGGATGCTCGGCATAACCACGAAGCCTTCGTCTCCTCGCGGCTGGAGCGCCGTTGATTGTACGTCGTCGATGCGCGCTCCGCGCGGGGGCCGCGCCAGCACCTTTTCGAAGAAGGCGCGAACGACGCTCGGCTCGCCTTCGGCTTCGATCTCGAGCGCGTCGGAGCCGGCGTTGCGCACGAAGCCGCTCACGTCATAACCGGCGGCAATGCGACGGACCGTTTCACGAAAGAATACGCCTTGAACGACTCCGCGGATCCTGAGGTTTCGCCGTTCGCGCACGGCGGTTCAGCCCAGCACGTCCCAGCCGTACTCCAGCAAAGGCTTCGCCCTCTTGACCAGTGCGACGCTTGTTTCGATTAGGCTCGCGCCGGCAAGATCGCGATCGGAGAGCATTTCGCTCACGATGAACGTCCCCATCTTGAAATAGGGCGCGATCGGACTCTCGGCGAGCGCCTCGAACCCGCGGGGCATCCGCTTGAGCGCCGGCGCTTGATCCGACAATGCGACGTCGCTGCGTTCGAGGGCACGCAACACGCTTTGAAAGCGCCTGGGATCGGTGGCCATCGCCTCGCGCCAGCGTTGCAGCGGCTCCTTATCGAGCCGGTAGAACCCGGCGACGACGAACGATTCCTTTGGCGCCACGTGGACGTAGAGACCGCCCGGCGCCCCGCGAAGGCCGCGGTAAGGAAGATAGGTTCCAAGGTTCGTCTTGTACGGGCTCTTGTCGGGCGAGAAGCGCACGTCGCGATAGATGCGAAAACCGACGCGCGACGGGTCCGCGTCGATTGGGATCCTCGCCTTGCGCAACGCGCTCGCGACGGCGACGGTCAAGGCTTGCAGCGGCGCCAGGCATTCGCGCTCGTAAAGCTCTTTGCGCGGCGCGAACCACGCGCGGTCGTTGTTCTTCTTCAGCTCGCGAAGAAATCGGAGCGCTTGGGGCGAGAAACCCGCAAACACGTCGGTCTTTGCCTTTGTCATCGCTACGGAGCGCACAGGCTTAGCAACGCGCGCACGACGGCAGGGTCGTCGGGAACGTCCTTGCGACGCGCGTACTCCGCGATATATTCGCCATCCGATACCACGAGCACGATGTCTTCCTTCGTCCCCGGAAGCGTCACCTTCGTATAGGTGCCGTCCTGCTTTCCGTCGCATAATTTGACGCGAGTTGATGGCTGCGCGCCCTGGGCGCCCGCCGCCACGACAAATCCCTGATGAAGCAGCGAATCGAGCGTGGCGAGATCGCTGGCGGCCATTCCCGGGATGTCGATGTGGCCGGACATGACGACGCCGCGGTCGTTTGGAGCGACCCACATTTTATCGATTTTGACTGGGCCCGAATCCAACGAAACTCGGCGCGCTACCCATCCTGGCGGCGGCGTCAGGTTTTCGGGCATCGGCGTCGGCGGTGCGGTTGGCGCGGGCGACGCCGCCGGCGCTGCGGATTGCGCCGGCGCCGGCGAAGCCGGAGTCGTCTGAGGCACCGGCGCGATTTGCACGCGCGTTACCGTATAGCCCATGCGCTGCAGCAACGCCGGAAGACCGTCCGGGCCGACCAAGTGCCCGGCGCCTACCGCAACGAACGACGTTTCCGGTTGGTTCAGCCGCTCCGAAAGCGCGCTCGCCCACGCCTTATTGCGATCGGTAAGGAGCTTTGTATAAACGGGACTCTGCGCGGCCTTGTCAACCTGCAGCAGCGTCGCAAGCGCCGTCTCATCGCCGGCCGACCAGGCGTCAACGATGGGATCGATCTTCGAGACCGTCAACCTCTGGTTAATACTCTTCAGCTGGGCGTCGAGAAGCGCGACTTGGGTTGTCTCCGGCAGATCGGCGAAAATGTGCGCCTGCATATCGAACGTTTCGAAGCCGTGAACCGGCTTGCCGGCGGCGACGAACTCGCTGCGTATCTGCAGGTCAACGCCGTTGGCCGCGGTGTATCCGGACTGAAGCGCCGGCATCGTCGACAGTATGAGGTAAACCACCCACGGGCGCATCGGCTCGAACGTCGCCTCACCTCCGAACCCATATCGCTTCGCCGCTTCGTCGAGGAGCGCAACGTCGGTCTTTGCGAGTTTCGTGGAGAGCGGATGCTCGCGGTCGAAACCGATCTTTGCCAGCGACGCCAACGCACCCGACGTGTCCGACGGATCGGCGATTTCCAAATAGAGGTCTTGGCTCTCTTTGATCGCCGCTTCGAGCTCGGGCGAGCGCCACTCCACTCCGCCACGGAGCAGATGAACGGTTCCAAAAAGGTAGACTTTACCGGCTGAGGATTGCACGACCCAGAGCGCGGGAGCGGCATCCACGGGCCGGATAGCACAAACGACAAACGCTGCTGCAGTAAGCAGCGCGAAGACGACCGCGCGAACTCTCACGGCTCCGTTGTTCTCGCGGCCGGAGCCACGCGCCTTTCGCCGAAGGCCTCCGGGTGGTCGCCCATCTCGTGAACGGGACTTACGAACTCTTTCGGCATTTTTACGGACTGCGCCGCGCCGGCACCGGCCGGGACCAGCGCTTTGGGGCCGTTGCCGGCGTACTCAACACCGTACTGCAGATGATCGAGGATGGGGCCACCCACATCGGCGTCGCCACCGACCACGTGATCGAGTCTTTCCGTAACGCGCTGTGGAGCGGGTACAAAACGGGCGAGGGAATCGAGCCGGCCCTTCGCGCGCAGTTCGAGCCTCTTGAAGAGGCGCTGAGCGCGATGGGAATAGCGGTTTGGGCGATGGTCGAGCTCGAAGCCGATGACGCGCTGGCCTCGGCGGCAGCGATCGCGTCGAAAGACGCTGCGGTCGAGCGAGTCTGCATTTGGACGCCGGATAAGGATCTCTCGCAGTGCGTGCGCGAGGATCGCGTCGTGCAGATCGACCGAAGGAGCGGAGTCGTGCGTGACGCCGCCGGCGTGCGAGCAAAGTTCGGTGTGGATCCTCAGCTAATACCCGACTATCTGGCGCTCGTCGGTGACGCCGCCGATGGTTATCCCGGAATGCCCGGCATCGGACCCAAGGGCGCCGCCACGCTCATCGGCCGCTACGGTGGGATCGAGCAATTCCCAGCCGACGTACTCGGCGAGCGCCAACCCCTCGCGCTGCTATTCAAACAACTGGCAACGCTTTGGACCGATGCGAAGCTCTTTAAAAAGGTTGACGAGTTGCGGTGGGGCGGCCCCACGGATCGGTTCTCCGCCACGTGCGAGCGGCTCGAGGCTCCGAAACTCCTGGCACGGGCAGCAGCTCTGCGTTAGCGATCGGGAGGCCAGGCGACCGGCAACGGCTTGGCGCGCACGATGATCGCCGCATGCAGAACGCCGGCCGCGTCGTAATGGCCGCCAACCTCGAAAGGTTCGCCCAGCACTAGATCGGAACTCCGCTCACGCCGCACGGCCTCGGAGTCATCGACGCGAACGAATTGCTCGCTGCGGGTCCGCAAGATAAGGAGCGAACCGCCGCGTTTCGTCAGCGTGCCGGTAACCTGATGCGCCGCGCCGCCGATAACGCCGCCGCCCGCTAACCCTCGAGTAAGCGGCCGTTTTGTTCCCGAAGCGCCCAGGCCAAAGATGTCGAGCTGTTCGTAACTTGCGACGTAGACTTTACCATTCGCTACGACAGGAACGAGATTCGCGTCTCCGTTCGAACTCGCCCAGGATCCCGCGGTTCCTTCGTAGAGTGTTTGGAGCGTCGAACTTCCGCCCGTAGCTTTGGACGTAAAGGCGTAGAGCGCGATGGGGCCGGAAGCGTATTGAGGTCGCGTAACAGCCCAGATAATCGCCCCGGGACCTTCCCCGTTAGACGAGACCGACGTGAAGAAGCCGGGATCTTGGCCGCCCGGCAAATAGTTAACCGATCCGGCGGAGACCAACGTGGCCTTGCTGGAACCCTCAACGTTCCAAAGCGTCAGGCTATTGCCGCCGCTTGCGACGACACGCCCCCCGCCACTGCTGGCAGCAGCAAAGTACGACTCGCCGCACCAGCAGCCTCCGATGCTCGCTTTAGAAAGAACGTGATCGCCGTTCCGGTGGTATCCACCTAAGTCGTTCTGGTTGAGCAGAAACATCGTCCCGTTTTTGCCGGCGGCCGTGGCAAGCGACGGGCCCGAACCAGTCGTCGGCAGTAAGAGTACGCCGCCTGATCCGAAGTCCCCATCTTCGTCGTCCAGCCGCGTAGCATTGGCCGGCGTGAAGATGCCCAGGAGGTCCGTTAGGTCCGCACTGACCTTGACGACGCTCTCCTGAACGTCGGTGCCGCCGTTGTACGTTTTTGGTTGGGAGTTTCCGGTAACGAAATAGAGGTCGCCCGTCGCGTCGGCGGCGATGCCGTCGCCCGACATCCAGATTGATGACAAGAAGAAGTCGCGCCTGCGCGACGTCGCCCGGCTGTCGATGAGCCTGTTAGCAGAAAGCGGCGTCAGCGTTCCCGCCTGCCAACCAAGGAGCCATCCTCGCGACTGCGACCCGTAGTAATCGCAGAAGCTACCGAATCCTGCGTAGACGTTCCCGTTGGCCTCAAGCAGCGCGGGCCGCTGCCGCTGGTAGGTCGCGGCGAATTTATAGGTATGCCCGTTGGTTAATTTGTGCGAGGCAGAGACGACGACCGGCGACACGGCATCCGTGAGGGTCGACAGATTGAGTTCGTGTATGGTATAGGTCGGCACGCTCCCCACCAGCGAATAGGCGATCACGTACATGACGTTGGCGGCTTGGTCGATGACCGGCGTGGCCGTAGTTCCGACGTTTGGCCCGTTGTTGTTGCAGCCTAACGGCATCGGAACCGGAGTTCCCAGGCTTTGCGATAAGAGGATCGTGCCGCTCGTCGCGTCGATCGCGTAAATCGTGTTGCTCTCGGTTACGACGTACACGACGTCGTGCTCCGATCCCGAATACTCGCCCCCGCTAATCGTTTCATCCGGGACGAGGAGCGGCTGCGCATCCACCTGATCGTCGAGCGCTACCGTCTGCAGTAGGCCGAAGGATCCGTTCTTGAGACTCTTTTGCGTGAGCGTCGATTCGTCGGCGTTCCAGCCCGTTCGCAGCGTGTCGTAGTGATAGGCGACTACCGCGAACTTCGACTCCGAAGCGGGGCTGAACGCCGCGGCGCCCGGTCTGAGCGCATCGTCGATCGTCTTGAGCGAAGTGCCGCCCTTGGGATAGCCGTAGAACACGATGCTTAAAGGCTTCAAAACGATGATCTCCCGGCCCGCAATCGTGAATCGAGTGGCATCGCCGGCGTTCTCGAGCGTGCTCTTGCTCACGAAGGTGGCTTGCCGCGCCCCGGGCGCAAAGCGAAGGATGGTCGGCGGTGTTGAGCCGCTCGCGGGGCTTTCGACTGCAAGGTATCTACCGTCCCACTGAATCGAGCCGAAACGCGGGGGAGGCGGTGCGTTCCAGGGGAATTTTCGAAAACGCTTACCGCCCTTGGGAAGTTCGACCAGAGTGGTCGCCTGTTGCGATCGCCGATCGCGACTGCTCGTCTCGACGAAGAGATCGCCTTTACCGTCGAACGCTGCGGAGCCGAAACCGCCGAGGTTTGGGGCGCGATAGACGTTGGCAGTGGTCTTACCTTGAGCGTAGATGGCGACCCCAGATCCGGCGCCCGAGCCTCCCGCAACCGCGAGGCTACCCGTTTGGGGATCGACGGCGCAGGACGCAATGGCCACTCCAAGCGGGTTCTGCAACTCGGCTATGGGCCGCAGGCCCCCGTGTGCGTACTCGACGATCTCATCGTCCTTCGCGAAATAGACGTCGCCCCGAGCGGTCGCGCAGAGGGCGTTGGCGCCGATGCCGAGCAGCCGTCCTTCCGGCTTGCCATCGGGGAAGGAATAGGCGTCGACGCTGCCGCCTTTGGCGTTCGCCACGTAGACGAGAGCTTTCGTCTTCGCGTCGCGTGCCATCCAGGAACTATTCTGATT
Organism: Vulcanimicrobiota bacterium; assembly: GCA_963844705.1. Lineage (GTDB taxonomy): Bacteria > Vulcanimicrobiota > Vulcanimicrobiia > Vulcanimicrobiales > Vulcanimicrobiaceae > Cybelea. The sequence goes on from CAWJPI010000003.1 coordinate 507,574, forward strand.
CGGAACGAGCGCACTCGTCTGGCTCTGCGGGCCCGCGCAGCTTGCCAGCATCATGAGAATGGCGCAGATACTGATACCACCTCGCGCCGCCTTCGATCGATCACTCACCGCAACGTTCCTCCTTCGCGCTTAGGTATTTCATCGGAACGCCGATGCCGACCTCGCAGTTTGGGGGGGTTCCCCTACTACGGTTTTGGCGCGCGGTGGCATATGATGGCGCCGTTAGGAGGTATTATGACTTCTCATACGGGCCAGTTCTCGTTCACCTTTGCCGCCGGGCTCGTCGCCGCGACCGCGCTCGCCTCTTGCAGCGGTACGAGCGTGACGCTCCCGAGCGGCTCGCAGACTTCGGCAGCCATGCGATCCCGCGCAGACGAAGGCATTCGCCGGCCGGCACCGCGCAGCACCGAATTTCTCAACGGGATAACGTCGAACAGCGATCCTCGCGGCATTACGCTCGGCCCCGCCGGCATGTGGTTTACCCAGCCCGGCTCGAACCAGATCGGGCGCATTTCGCCGCAGGGCGTCGTCAAGGAATTCCCCGCTCCGGTCAACACCGTGAACAACCTCGTCGATGGGTCCGATGGGAACCTTTGGTTTACGCAAGGGGGCGCCGACGCCATCGGGCGCATGACGCCCAAAGGCAAGGTTACGTTGTTCTCAACCGGCAATGAGGCGTACGGCCCGTTCGACATTACGACCGGTGCCGATGGTAATCTCTGGTTTACTTTTCGTTCGCCGAGCACCAACGCGATCGGACGGATCACGACACAAGGCTCCGTTACGTTGTTCACCAACGGGCTCTCGCCGGGCGACGTTGGGGTGCACGACATCGCCGAAGGTTCCGACGGCAAAGTCTGGTTCACCGAAGAGTTTGGCAACAGAATCGGCTCCGTCACCACGTCCGGCACCATCACCGAGTACTCGAACGGCATCAGCACGGGCGCCGGGCTCGTCGATATCACGAACGGGGCCGACGGCAATATGTGGTTTACCGAAAATAGCCTCAATCAGATCGGTCGGATCACGACGAACGGCACAGTGACCGAATTTTCGAGCGGCATCTCGCCCAACGCGGGTCCGGGGGCGATCGCGGAATCCAAAGGTTGGGTGTGGTTCACCGAAACCGGCGCGAGCAACGTGGGTCGCGTCACGACGAGTGGGAAAATCGTCGAGTTCCCGATTCCGGCGCAGCTGGCTTCCGATATCTTCCCTTCGTCCAACGGCGACCTCTGGATTACCGACTACACCGGAAACGGGATCGTCAAGTTCACGCCGTAGCGCTAATCCGATCGAGTTTGCGAGGAAGCGACGAGCGCGGCGAGCTGAGCGCGTGAGGTGAGACCGAGCTTTGCATAGATCGAGGTGAGGTACTTCTCGACCGCCTTCTCCCCAATCGAGAGCGACATCGCGATGGCGCGATTGGGTTTCCCCAGTGCAACCTGCAACGCGAGCTCGCGCTCGCGCGTAGTAAGGCCGCCGAGCGGCGAGCTTTCCTCGCCGCCCGGTGGCCCGAACTCCAGCCGGCCGACGTCCCCGACCGCGCCACATCGCCGATAGATCGCAAGCGCCGCTTGGCGCTTTCCGGCAGCTTCCAGGCAGCGCGCCTCGAAGAGCGGCCAGCCGATCGCGGCAAACAGTTCGGCGCCTTCGGGTGCGGTGGTGGCGTCGAGCAGCGCCAAGAGCGCCTTGTTGACGCGATCGCTCGTCGGTTTGGCAGCCGATTGCAGCAGCGGACGCAGCTCCTGCGCTCGATCGGGCATCAGCGCCGCGATGGCGACGACCGGAAGTGCCATGCCGAAGGTGGTGTCGAGTGCTTCGATCACGCGCCCGAGCAGCGCCCGCGCCTCGCGACGCTGGTTTTTCGCCGCAAGAGCCAGGGCGTGCCCCGTCGCCGCGCGCGCCAGCGTAGCCGTCAACGGGTTCGATCCGGCGTCGAGGATGAGGCTCTCGTCGAAATGCTCTTCGAGCAGCTCGTTATCGCCCAAGGCGACCGCGAGCGGGAGCGCGACTTGCGCGAGCATCGCGCGGATCAGGAAACGCCGCGACGGCACCATTGCCGCGACGATGCGCCGGGCCTCCGCAAGATTTCCGGCGTACAGCTCGACTTGCGCGCGGATGATGGCCTGGTCCTCGAAGTGCAGCGTCTGCGCGAGTTGGTCTGCCGTCTGGCAGTGCTCGCGGGCCAGCTCCATCTCGCCCATCGAAAGCGCCTGAACGGCGAAGTTTGCGTGGGCGATTTGAATTGGGCCCGGGTGACCGAGCGCCACGTAAATGGAGACGCCCTTGGTGAAGCAGTCCCGCCACCGGTCGAGGTCGCCGCGCAGGGCATGCAGCTCGCTCGCGCACAAGTAGTATTCGCCCGTCGTAGCGGCGTACGGATCGAGTCCGCGTGCGTCGAGCGGCAGCAGCGCGCTCCACGCTTCATCGGTGCGGCCGTCGCGAGCGAGAGTCATCGCAAGGCGCGTTCGCAGGCGCGCTTGCAGCGCTGCGTCGCCGCGCTGGGCGAGCGGGAGCGTCGCGCGAAGCAGCGCGATCGCCGCGGCCCGCTTCCCCCCATCGAACATATGGCCGGCCATCAAGACGCGGTTTTTGACCACCTCGCCAATGTCGCCGAGCTCCAGAGCGAGCGTGACCGCGCGCTCGTAAAGATCGAGTCCCCCGCCCAGCTCTCCCGCGAAGATCGTCGCGCGCGCGGCACTCGCACAAGAACGCGCACTCGCCGCGGGGTCCCGGGAAAACCCTTCGGCAGCGCGCCGATAGAACGCCGCGGCATCGTCGTAGGCGAACACCGCCATCGCCGCGTCGCCGGCGCGCTCGTAATAGCCGGCTGCCTTTGCCTGGGCTCCCGCCTCCCAAAAATGATGCCCGAGTATTTCCGGGGCGCCGGCAGCGTGCGGCGATCGCTCCAGATGCTTGGCGATCGTTTCGTGCAAGTCTCTCGCTACGTCGTCGGGTATCTCTCCGTAAACGATCTCGCGCGTCAAGGCGTGGCGAAAGCGATAATCGCCTCGAGTGGCCTCTACCGCGTCGATCATTTGGAGTTCGCAGAGGCGGTCTAGACCCAGTTGGAGCTGCATTGGGTCGCCGCCGAAGATCTCGCAAAGTTGTTCGATGCGAAAGTTTCGACCAAAAAGCGAGGCTTCTCGAAGGACCACGCGTTCGTCGTCCGAGAGAAGTTGCAAGCGCTCGGCGACCAGCGCGTGCAGCGAAAGCGGTAACGTCCGTACGGATTCGGCACGGCCGGCGCGTTGCGCATCGACGGCGTTGCGCAGAAGCTCTTCGGCAAAAAGGGGATTGCCGTCGGAGCGCTCGCGCACGGCGTGCAACACCGGCATCGAGAGCGTCACGCTATCCGCGATGGCCAGCGACATCAGGCGATCGAGCTCCGATGCCTCGAAGCGGGGCAAGGTGACGACCGAGACCGCCGGCTCGCGAAGCAGCTGTCCGAACCATTTGAAAAGCGGGTGCGCGGCCGAGAGTTCGTTGTCGCGGTAGGTTCCAACGAAGAGCAGCCGCCCCGCTGCCGCGCGCCGCACCAAGACCAGAAGCGTCTGAACCAAGTTGAACGTCCGCCCAGTGCAGGTCTTCCAAAATGACGACCGTCGTGCGTTTCGCGGCGGCGCGCTCGAACGCGCCGGCCACTGCGTCGAGCAGCTCGGGCTTGGTCGCGTGCGCCATCGTCTCCGAAGCGCCGCCCATCTGTGCGAGAACCTCGAAGAGCGGGCCCAGCGGCTTCTGGGCAAACTCGCGGCACGCGCTCGACGCAACGAGCGACGTGTGGCGATTGAGGCGCTCGAGAAACTGGCGAACCAGACGCGATTTTCCGATGCCCGGCTCCCCGCCGACGAGCACGAGGCCGCCGTGAGCGTCGCCCGCGGCCCGGCGCCGCGACGAAAGGTGTTCCAGTTCGGCCGCTCGCCCGACGAACTGCCGGCAGACGACGCGCGTGGAAATCACCCAGCGTCCTCTCGACGCGCCGTTTCTGCGATCAGCGCCGCGTACGCCCTGCTCGAATCGGTCGGCTTGCGCGTCAGCGCGGGATCGGTCTCGAGATCGATATGATAGAGCCCGAAATCGCTGCCATCGTCGAAGGGCAGCCCCCATTCGCGATTCGACGTGATGCTCCAGCATAGATACGCTTCGACTGGCGCGCCGCGTGCGACGGCCTTGCGCACCTGCGCGACGTGCGCTTTCAGGTAATCGGCGCGCGAGAATCCGGGTACGCGGGTGACGCAGCCGTTCTCGACGATAACGATCGGCTTTCCGGGGAAATCGCGCGCGGCTTCCGCAATGATCATGTTAAGCGCATCGGGCCAAACCGGAGCGTCGGCGTATTCGAAATCCGAGGCCGCGCTGAGCCGGTGCAAGTCCCGCGGCCAAAACGACGGTATGCCCCAATAATAATCGAGCCCCACGTAATCGAGCGCGCCAACGCATTCGCGCGGACAGAGAAACTCCGGCAACTTACCGGCGAGGCCGAGATTCCACCAGTTCGTGCCCAGCAGCGTCGTGAACACGGCGAGGCTCTTGCGCAGCGCAAAGAGCGCGTGTAGCCACGACGAGCGCGTCGCGTTAAGCCGCTGGCTGCCGCGCACGGAAATAAATTCGACCCGACTCGGGGTCCCCGAAAATCAGCTGCGCAGCGCGCCTGGCGATTTCCGGCTCCAAGCCCTCGTATCTCGGATTCTTACCACCAGCCTGCGAAGCGGCAACACATAAACCCGGCACTCCGGGATGAACGCCCACGCGTAGTACGCCACGCTTGCGGATGCGCGCGATCGCGCGATCCAAATCCGGCACGGGCTGCCCAGCGTCGGCTCGCGCTTCTTCCTCGCGCCCGATATGCGCGATCGTCTTGCGATTGAAAGCGTTTGGGATCTCGTGATGCTTGCGCCGCAGTTCGCGGATCGCGCGATCGAAGACGTTGAGCAGGGTGCGGCTGCCGAGTGCCATGGCGACGGCAAAGTATTGCGGCCGTGCCGGCAGCGGCGTAAGCCTGAACGTGCCGGCATACTGGCGCAGCACGACGTCGTCGCCAAAGATGGCGTCTACTTCGCCGCGCTGCAGCGCCTCCCAGGCGTCAGCCATCGTCTGCGAGTACGCGATCGTCGCTGCAGGGAACCATCCGCCGGCGTCGTTTGCCGGCAGCGTCTCTGCGATGACCGCGACTCGTCCGCTCCACGAATCCAGCTCTGGCGGAAGCGAAACCTCCGCCGCGTGCAGCACCGCGAGGTGCGCGCAATAGTACGGCTCCGAGAAAAACGCATGCTCGCCTCGCTCGAGCGTCATCGTCAGCTGGGCGATCGTGCAATCGACGCGCCCACCTTCGACGATCGCGGCGTTGGCGAAGCGGGATGCCTGTCGTTTCGCGGCCTGCGGCGACTGCAAGTGGGTGGCGTTACGATCGATCAGGCGCTGCAGCCACCGCGGTAAACCAACGACCAATGGATTCGTTCCTACGCGCGCATTCGGCCGCACGTTTCGGATCGCGGCGCGCGCCTCGGCATGCGCGCGAAAGAGATTGGGAATGAGCGTGAGGACGTCGTCCATCTGCGCATCGCCGCTCTGGTACGGCGGCTGGCCCGGCGGCATCGCGTAGGCGCGCATCCAAAACCCTTTGATCCAGCCGTATACCAGTTGGTCGGGTTCGTTCAGCGTGACGTAATCGTCGATCAGATCCCCGAGCCGCCGCGCAACCTCGTTTGCGAAGCCGGCAACGCGTTGCGGAAAGCCCGGGTCGAGCGGGCCGGCCCCGTGGCCTGCGGCTTGGACGTGCAGCGGCCACGTATTGTGCACCAGGGTCACCGTCGCCGACATGCCGGCGTCGCGGATCGCCTGCAAGACGTTGCGGTAATGCGCAAACGCCTCATCGCTCCAGGAACCGGGTTCTGGCTCGAGGCGCGCCCACGAGAGCGAAAGGCGGAAAACGCCGCACCCGAGACCGCGCGCGAGTTCGATGTCCTCGCGATAGCGATTCCAAAAGTCGGTAGCTTTGCCGCGGGCCACGAGCCCGCGAACTCGCTCCCACGCGTCGCGTATGTCGTCGCGCCCGTCGTACGCCTCGCACTGATGGTCGGCAACCGCGACGCCGAATCGAAGTCCGTCCGCCACCTGCCGCAAATCAATGGGCGTGGCCGGCGTGGTTCGCAGCGGCAACCGGGATGCGCGCAACCGCAACCGCATCGCGGACGAGGGTTGCCGTATCGGCGAAGCCCCCGGACCCGTTTGCAGTCCAGCGAGCGCGGACGTTGGAGCCACGGTCGAGCATCAACTCCGTCGCCCCGCCATCCGTGCGGGATCGAAACAGACGCAGCGTCGCCCGAACATCCTCCGAGACGTCGACGGTCAACGGGGACTTTCCCGTCGAGCGCTCGAGCGCGACGGCGACGACGTGCAAGCCCGCCGCAGCGAGTTGCGGTTCCAACCCGGCCAGCCGTTCGAGCCGCTCGCGCGGTGCGTGCGCGCCGAACAAGACGAGCAGAACCGGTCCGCCCTTGACGGTCTGGCTCAAGGTGCTCTGTGCACCGTTTTGCTCGAAGGCGAAATCCGGAAGCGGGGGCGCGGCAGTCGTGCCGATTTGCGGGCCCACGGCGTCCGTCTGGACGCCGGCCGCGCGTGCCAGCAGGAAGTTGACGAGATCCCACCGCTCGTCGGGATTCAACTTGTCGGCGAAGCCCGGCATAACGCCGTTGTCACGTCCGTAACTCACCCACCAGAAAATCTCTCCGACCTTGTGCGCGAACAAGTGCGGTTCGGTCAAATCGGCCGGACGAATGGGAAGCTTGCCGGCGAGCGGGCCGTCGCCGCGACCTGCGGCTCCGTGACACACGGCGCAATTCTCGGTGTAGAGCGGTGCACCGCGCGCAATGGATGGTGCTGCGTACGGCTGCGTCGAGGCGTAGAAGCTCGTAGGGTAGGCCGGCACGATCCCGGGTTGCAGCGCGATCCAGCCGACGACGCCGAAGATTACGATGCACGCGACGGAAACGCCCATTTCGCGGTACCGTCTTCTCTCGGCAGTCAGGCCCGTTGCCGCGAGAGCGAGTACGAATGCGACGACGGCGATGACGAGCAGCGTCTGCCTGCCGGCTGCAACCTCGCCGAGATCGAACCGAAACGGCAGCGGCCAGCGTGGCTCGGTGTGCAGCCCCGGGGGCAATATGCCGATGATGCCGACGACGGCGAGCACGAAGACGCCGAGACTCGCTTCGATCGATGCGTTGCGGCCGACTTGACCGACCGCGCGCAGCTTGAGGGCGGCGTCACCGTTGTCGTCGGCAAGGCACGGCAGGAGCCGGCGTTGATTGACGCCGGCGACGGCAATCATCCCCGCGAAGAGCGCTATTTTAACCAGCAAGAGCTGACCGTATAGCGTTCCGAGTAACGCCGGAACGCTCCCGGCGAGGAACCACGTATTGACGACACCCGTCACCAGGAGTGTTCCCACGCACGAGAGGCCGAGCACCGAGAAGCGCAGCGTCGCCGCTCGAGCGACCGCCACCGCTTCGCTCCCGCCGTCGCGCCGCGCCGCAGCGAGCAAGAGCACGAGCGGCAACAGCGCGCCGAGCCACGCTCCCGCCGCCAGAAGATGCAAGATATCGGCGGGCAGATGGAGGGCGTCCAACGGCACGTCCTCGGTCGCCCCTCCGTGGCCTGCCCATGCGAGGCCTGCGGCGAACGCTGCGGCAGCCAGCAATCCGATCCACCCGACCGCGTGCTGACGAGTACGTCCCTGCACGGCAAGGCAGATGGCTAACACGACGACCAGCGCGCCGCGCAGATTCCAATCTTCACCGAAGTGCGTCTGCGTCAACACGATACCGACGACGCCGCCATGTAAAACCGCAGCGACCGGCATCCCGCTCATGTTCGATGCGACGAGGAGAAGCCAAACGATGCCGCTTGCGAGGGCGACGAGCAGGCTCGCCCAGGCGAGCCCGAAGAGCCGTCGATCGAGCCGCGCTTGAAAGCCTTGCGCGTTGTTCGCTTGGCGAAACGCCGGCCATGCGATCAAACACCAGAATACGAACGTACCTTCGAGCGAAACCGTCGCCGCATAATGGAGAAAGCGCGTCGCCGTCAAAAGCGGATCGATTTCTCAGCCCTTCCCAACATGAAAGGTGAAGTCGCCCTGGGTCGTGTGCGTATCCACGGACAGAACGTGCCACTTCACCGTATAGGTCCCGGCCGACAAGTGCTTCAGCTTGACGTCCAGCTCCGATGGATTGCTGGGATCGATCGCCGCAGGTCCGTCGCCGACGTCGGCGCCCGACTGGTCGGTGACCGTAACCGAGCTGAAAGCCGGCTCGACTTGCTGCGTGAACCACAAGTGCATGACGTCCGGGGATGCCGGCACCGTGCTGCCCACCGCCGGATCGGAGTGGTCGAGAAAGGCGTGTGCCCGAACCGCCGGGGGGGCAATTAGCAGTTCGGCGAGCGCGAACGCCGCCGCGAGTACGCGTGTCGTCATTATTCCCATAGATTCTTGTTGATGAGGGGTCGGCCAAAAAAGCTCTTATAGAACGCGTCGAGAAATTCGTGATATTGAATGATGAAGCCCGTGCCTTGGCCTTGCCGCGTCGCCCCGTTCGCGGGAATCACCGCCTCTGCGCCCACCTGCCACGTATTGGCGTCGTAGAGTAGACCGGGCGCGATCGTTCCGGTTGGCGTACCGGAGTCCGGACTGGTCATGGCAACCTCGACGATCGGCGTCATCCGCATCCAAAATTGCGGCACGTGCAGCGCCTTGACGTTTTGCTGCAGGTAGGGCAGCGAATACTGCAGCGACGCCGCATACGTCCACGCACTCGGGCTCAAATTCGGATTATCGGAAAACACCCGGCTCACTTCGCCGGTAATCGCAAACGGGCGGAGATAACCGCTGGTCAAGTCGCCCAGCCCCTTGCCGAAGTAGAACGTCGGCGCCGTATTGCCGACGCTATCGATTACGCCCCCGTTACGCAGCTGCGTCGAGCCGGTTCCCGGTATCTCGCGAATTAGGCCCACCGACCAGGTCAGCTCCTGGTGCTCGTGGCGCTGGATGCAGGGATGCTGGTCCTTGAGCGTCACCGTGATATTGTCCCAGCCGCTGAAATTCTGGCTCGGACTGCGTTGCGTGATGTAGTCGCCGTTGACCGCGAAACCCAGATCTTCGGTGATGGTCTTGTCCCATTCATACCCGTACGAGTTGCTCTGAGCGGTCGGCGTCGGGGTTAGCGAGACCGTCGGCAGCGAGAATTCGTCGCTGACTCCGGGATCGTCCATGGTCAGCGTGGTGGGAAATACGCGGTCTCCGCAGACGACGTGCGCCTGAGCGACGGAATGCATCATAACCATGAATACGGCGCCGGGCAGGATGGCACGAAAAGCCGTGCGTTTCATCCAGAAAGTTACCTCACAAAACGGTTAAAGCTCTACAAGGCCGCACGCCCGCGCGTTACGGCCGCGTGCGGTTTGGCTTAACCGATAATTGGGGGCGGCCGCTGGAAGCGGCACATGCCGGCGCAGGCCGCAAGCCGCGGAGGCGGCTGCACGAAGTCCGCGGACAATCGTGAAATGGCGTGACACGCGTTTTGTGCGCGACGCAAATACGTCGTTAAGATCGGCGCGACGTAGCGCTCGGCTACCGCAATGAAGCACCAGACGAACGCCGCGATCGCGAGGGCTATCAGCGCCTCGATGCCGCAGCCGATAAGGTCGGGAGTATTGCCTTCAAAGAACTCGAGCCCGGCGAAGCCGGCGACCTGCAGCGTCGCGAGCGCGACGGAAAAGACGAGGAAGGACGGCGCTCTCCGCTGCGCGCGATTGCCGGGCACGGCTACGAGCCGTATCAACGCGACGATGCTGCACAAGAACACCGCGACGATCGCAACCGCCAGCAACGCGGAAAAGTAGCCGTGGTGGCCGTCGTCCATCGTGCGGCCTTTGAGCAGGTACGCCACGGCATGACCGGCCAGCGTGCCGCACGCGGCCACGCTGAGAAGTCTTGCTATTCTAGAAGCTCGTCGCAAGCAACCCGACACTCTGCAAACGGAGGCCTGGCCGGTTCATGCTACCGGACGTCATTGTTGCGGCCTTCGCGAGCAGGCGGGCGCGTTCCCTCACTTAGCTTGAGGGTCTACCGCTACGCTATCGTAAAATTCCGATTGGATTCCAACTGAAGCACGGCCGACGCTTCCCAAAGGGTAGCTATTGGCCTGGACGCTCCCGATGCCTTGCGATTGCACGGGCACGGTAAAGCTGGCGGCCCAAAGCGTGTTCTGCGATTTATTCAGCGAAATGCCGGTGTAATAGCCATTTTCTGCACCCGAGCCGTAGACGAACGTCGAAGTGGGAGAGCCGCTCCACGGTCGCTGGAATACGGCGAGCGTGTTATTGTTGCCGATGGTGTTCAAGATGAGATCGTCCTGACGATCGAACGCGATGCCTTCGGGCAACTGACCCGACTCGATCGTCTGAAGAATCGTATCGGAGCCCGTACGCGTGTTTACCGAGACCAAGAGCGGTTGGCCACCGCTGTTATAGCCGTCGGCCAGTAGGTCGTGGGCATCGGCGGCCAAATACTCCACCTCGTTCAAGTTCGAAATGACGAGCGTGCGGGTGGGCCCTCCGCCGCCGGATGCGATCTCCTTCGACGTAAAGAAGTCGATCGCGTTGTCGCCGGCATTGGCAGCGTACAAGTCGCCTTTCTTGTCGAAGGCGAGCCCAATCGCATACGGCCCCTGCGACAGCTTCAGCGTAGCGAACAGCGCGATCTGTTTCCTCTTCACGTGCCATACGGTAACCGTCGCCGATTTCGTACCAACGGCGAGATCGCCGGAGCGCGGGTTGACCGCAAGGCCGACGCCGGTACAAGAACACTGCGAAATCATCTCGAGCGTTTTCGCGCTGTAAACGTTGACGTTACCCTTCTCTCCGTTCGAGGCAAATATCCACGTTTCGGAGGGCGGGCCTTTCCCGGGCGATGGCTTAGGCCTCGAGAAGGTCGGGGCTCCGGTCGAAAGAGGGGTTTGCACTCCGTTCGACGTCGGGGCCAAGTTCGGCGCTCCGCACGCGGCTAGGAACAGCAGCGACGTCGCGGTCACGATCGCACAACGCATGATGCCCCAGCATGATTTAAGGGTGTGAAGAATCTGTGAAAACCGGACTGACCGGCCTATTTGTGGGAGTCATTCGCGAGGGTGACGTACTTGAGGAGGACGTCTCCGCCGTAGCCGTTGGTCGTCTTCGTATCGGCATCGACCCCCTGGTGCATTGCGGTCTCGACCGCTCCCCAACCGGCGTCGTAGCCGCACGCCGCGGCAAAGGCGAGCTGGTCCCGGCAGGACGCGCTAAACGCCTGCGGGTCGCTCGCCTTCGCCGCGGTCGCGCTGCGTACGAGGCCTTTAAGAAAGTACGTGGCGGCCACCAAGAGGTTGTCGGCCGGCGTCATGAGGTGATAGCCCTGATACGTCGGATCGTCTGGATTGCTCCAGTCGACGCCGCTCGTAATCTGCGTCAACCCTACGCCGCATCCGGGACCGTGCGGCATCCCATGCTGGTAGATGTTTTGTCCGCCGCTTTCGCGCCAGACGATCGCCGCCAGCAAGCACGCGGGGACGCCGGCTTGGTCGGCCGCATATTGAATGTCGTTCTGATATTTCATCAGCCGGGGATGCGCCGGATCCTTGAACTTAACAAAATCCAATTAGCTTACGAATAACTCCCTCTCGCGACACTTGATGTTGGTTGGATCGTACGACGACGTCCACCACGGCGGCGCTTGCGGCCCCTGCAGGACCAATGGCTGCGCCTGCGTCGCCGTCGATTGAACGCTGCGGAACTCGTAGTGGTTGACGAGTTGGATTGCCTCGACCGCGTAGAGCGCCGCGATCGCCGGATCGCGGATCTCGATTAGGTTATCGCCGTTGCTTTCTTCACCGCCCTCGGCCAGGTTCGACGACCCGCAGTATACCAGCGGCTGTGCTTCGTTAAAGTTGACCACGACGAACTTATGGTGGATCACTTGTCCCATCCCGCCGTTCCACTCCGCGCTGAAGGGCGCGGGGACGTGCGCTTTGAGGAAGCTGAACGGAACGAGCAATCCGCTCGCCCCGGCCCCTTTGTAGAACTTGACGCCGGAGGTCGTCTGGGTCACGCCGTAGGAAAAGATATCGCTGCGCTGCTGGAGCGTCGTGAGCTCTTGCAAGACCGCGCCGCCGCCGGTGAGCTCCATAACGGCGAACAGCACCGAGCTCTTGGCGTTTTTGATCGCCGCCGCCACCCGGTCGAGCGAGACCGAGGCAGTCTCGTGCGGCGCGAACGAGACGCTGAAGGCCGGAATCCCCGTTCCCGCGGCGTCGAACCACTCCGAAGCGATCTCGGCGTGCGCGAACCCAGACATGTCGGACCACGCCTCGTCGAAGGCCTTTCCGTAGAGATCGGCCACCTGCGAATCGTCGATTGCAATCACGCTGTTGGATTGAACGTAGAGCCCGCGAACGGAAAAGTTCGCCGAGCCGGTCAGCACGCGTACGGCGTTGCCTTGCGCGTCGCGCTCGATGACGCATTTGTCGTGAGCGTAACGCCTAAAGTGCCCGCGCAGGATCTTCACGCCCGCCGCACCCAGCACTTGGGCGGCTTGGATCTCTCGCGCACCAGGCTTCGTATGCAGCGTCGCATTGTCGAGGACCATTCGGACCGGCCGCCCCGCCTTAGCCTGCTCGACCACGAACTCGATAAAATCGGGCTCGTCGAGGTCGTAGGCAAAGACGTCGAATCCTTGGCCATCCTTTTTCACCAACTCGGTAAAGTCCGAAAGAATCGCCCGGCCGTGGGCGCCGAGCCACTCGTACATCGCTCGCCACGTTACCGCAGGATTCGCTCCCGGAACGTTTTGATTGGTGTCGTACTGCACGGTGCTGCCCGGACGAAGCTCTTTGACGCCCTGATAGCGGTCCACAAAGGCCTGCGAGGAGATGTAGCCGCGCGTGAAGCCGATCGAGAAGTTCGGATAGGCGTCACCGGAGAGCGCGATCGGAAACGTCACGGAGTACTGCGTCGTGAGTGCGGGCTCCGCCGCACCTGCCGGACTGTCGCCGGCAAAATACAAAGCCTCTACGCGATACGTAACCAAAGGCGTGTTGCCGTCGGGAGGATAGTCGACCCAGCGAAACTTTTGATACGGCGACTGGTTCGACGGCAACTGGTCCATGAGCTGTTGATTGGGGTCTTTCGTGGCGTACGCACCCAGTTTTGGATCGAAGCCCAAACGGTTCTTTGAGTACGTGAAGTTCGTGCCGTCGGTCGAACGCGCTATCGCAAAGCCGGCCAGACCATTGCATGCCGACTGGGTCACGTTCATCGCAATCATTACGCAGCCATCGCCACGATAGGCTTTCACGGTGAGTGCCCGGTCGACGATGGTTAAAGACGAGGGTTGAGCCATAAAGTTACTCCCCTGCTGCCAGCGCAGGCTCGTTCAACTTGGTCGTCGCAGTCCAAAGGCCTGCCGACCGCGGGCGCCTTAATTTACGGGCCTCCGAAGCGTTGACGGCGCCGCGGACACCTTGGCGACTGCCCTTGCTTGATGTACCTAATGGGTACGCTTTCGGCCGACCACGTTAACGCGTTAACGGCGGTGCGGATCACGTGCACCTCGGCGCAAACGGCCCCTAAAACGGGTTTTCGTTAGATCAGCTGCAGACAGGCCTTATTTGCGACCGCCGCCGCGCAGCCGCTGAGCGCGAAGGTGATATAGAGCGACGAGTTTGCCGTGGCGGTCAGCGTCTTCGTGGCAAAGTGACGGCTGCCGAAGGTTCCGGTGAAAGTGATGGGACCGGCATAGTTTGGGATGCTGACGGCGAGGCATCCGGTCTGCTGCGGCTGTAAAACGACCGGCAGCGTCAGCGGCTTTCCGGCAGCGAGCGTGTACTGCGCGATTATCTGCTGCCCCGTTTTATTGCAGAGTAATGCGGTGGTCCCGTTCGCCGCTTGCGCGTCGGCCACGGCGACCAGTTGAAGGCCGAACAGCGCCGGCACCGTGCCGAGGAAGACCGCGAGAGCGATGCCGGTTCTGCTCATCGCGCCGCAACCGCAACCGCGGAATTCTGAAGCGGCAGCGTCGTCGTGGCTTGGGTGACGGAGCTGCCCGCCAGAGTGATCATGACGGTTATCGACATCTCGGGCCGCGCGGTCGGGCCGAGGTTCCCCGTTTCGGCGAAGAAATCCGAACTGGCGTCGGTCGGAGTGCCGATAACGTCGTTGACCTTCCACCCCACCTCCGTCAGCGGCGTTATGACGCGCGACGGTGTCGTCGAGGTGTCGTCGATCGCATAGTAGACGTCGCCCGCGCCACGGCCCGCAATGTTCCACTTGCATTGCACGAGATACCCGATCCGCGCCGGCGGCTGGCGATAATCAAACTGATGACCGGTTACGTCAAACGTGTAACCCTCGAGGCTGCCCGGCACGATCTGGTTTACGTTCAGCGAGCTTACCGCGGCAAGCTCGGACGCCGCGATGCCGGCGGTGGGCTGCGGAAACAGGAGTTTGTACCACCCGGAGACGTACGTGAGCGCAGCACCCACGGCGGCGATAAACGTGACCGCGGCGACGACGGCTTTCCAAGACTTGCGCATGAATGTACCCTCGCTGTAGCTTCTAATTTCCCCCGACGGGGGGTTGCCTCCTTGGCGGTCGCGCTAGCTGAGATGGCTCAAATTCGGCCGCAATACGAGGTCCGGTGGCGGCGACGGCAGTTCGTCCATGAGCCCGGGCGCCGCAGCGTAACGCGCTCCGAGATCGCTCGAAGCCCCGAGCAACGGTCGAGCTTGTGCACCGGTCTCCGGCGAGACCGGGTATGGCGTTACGGCAACGTGGCTCTCGATCATCTCATCGTACGTGCTCGCACTCGAGTCGGCGTACCCATCGTGCAGCGACGTGAGGTACACGCGAAGGCTGCCCATCAGCGAGCGCAGCCGCAGCCACCGATGGCTCGCCCACCCCGTCGCGTGGACTGGAGGCCGCGGCGTTGCGTCGGCGTAGGATTGCGCCAGCAGGGCGCCCGCCGCGACGCCGCGCGCGCGTAAACGGTCGAGCAGCTCCGGCGGCATGTCGAGGTTCAATCCGCCCTCCGAGGCCGAAAGCAGCACCGTCACGATACGGTCGCGGTATCCCGGAAGCGTCATCTGCGCGTTATCGCTCCAATTCTGCATCGTCGTGAAGATCGTCGCGAGGAATCCGGGAAGGTCGCTGAATCGTTGGAAGGCTGGCAGGCGTCCGTCGGTCGTGCGCTTGGGCATGTAGACGTTGCGGTCTTCGCTTTCCGATTCCGGGTGGTCTTCGCTAAACGCACCCAGGTTGATGGCAAACGTCGGCCATCGCGGAAGGGGAGAGTCGAACAACGAGATGGGAAAGTTGCTCGAAAGGCCGCCATCGCTGAACCAGCAGGGTTCGAGCACGTGGGGAACGCCCGCGTGCACGTGGTTGCTTTTCAAACCAAAGTCCGCGCACCGTAGCGGCACGGCGCTAAAAAGAATCGGAAATGACAGGCTCATGCGAGTTGCGACGATAACGGGCACGTCGCCAATCGGCGGCATGGGATAGACGCGATCCTTGGCGTACGCCTCGAGCCGAGGGGCCTCGAGCGGCTCGGGCCCACGTTGATGCTTCTTCATCCAGTTGACGACGTGTGCGGGAAAGTACCGCCGCATCTCGTCCTCTTGAAAGAAGAGGCTCGACGTGTCGAACGGGTATTTTACCGGTCGCCCGTACGTGAGATTCGTCGCGATCATCTCGAGATTGACGTCGTGCTCTTCGGGGCGGTCGCGGAGTCCGGACGGGCCGCTGCACCGGTGATCCCATAGCATCGCGAACGTCAGCGGCACGTCCGGCTTCTCGATGCCTGACGCTTCGCGGAGTTTCTGCTCTAGCCACGTCGTGAGCGCGGGCGCCGTGGGATCGTCGTCCGAAATCCCGGTCACAAGCCCAAAATCGTTACCCTTGGTCTTATTCAAGAAGTCGCTGCCGAACGCAACCGCAGCGGCGAAAGTCATTCCGGCGACGAGCAGCAACGCCGCGAAAGGGAAGGCGAGGAGCCTGTTACGAGCGTCGAGCAGCAACACGATGGCCGGAAGTGCGCCGAACAGCGACGCCACGGGGTAGGCCGAGATACCGGCGAACAGTTTCTCGACCACGGTCTTTCGCCCGACCATCGCCGCGATCGTTTCGAAGAGCGCCCGAACCGCGCGATTGGGCCGGAAAAGGCGCAGCAGGAGATTGTTCTCTTTGAGCTCTTCGGGAACGGCAGCGAGGACGTCGAAGCCGCGCTCGCTGCCGAGCAGCCGTTGTCGCTGCGCGGCGGCGGTGAGCGCGGCTGCGATTGCTCCCGCGGAAGTGCCGCCGATATTTTTATAACTGAACGTTTTGGCGATTTCGCAGATCGCCGCGGGATAAACGATGCCGCTCGTGACGCCGCCCTTCATAACGACGTCGCAGAGACCCCTCTGGTCTAGTGGAAGAGCGGAGTTCACTGCTTTTTTTGGTCGGCCGGCTGCTTCGGCCTCTCCCCCGCCATGCGGACGTTCATGAACGTGCCGAGAAGGTCGAACCAGAACGGTGCACCCATCGCAAACGCGATTGCCGTAATCAACTCGCCTAAGATCGGCAGCCCGAACCCGGTTGGCGCCCGGATTTGCGATAACGGCGCTGGGAAAGTTGTCCTTGGAAAGCTCTTGATCGACAACTCGCGCGGCCGCAACTGCGGTGGCGGCCTGCTCCTCCCCCGGAGCGGACGAGGGCGCCGGCGTGGCCGACGCGGCAGCCGCTTTCTCTTGTGCGACGTACGCTTTGGATATGTCCGCGCCGACCCCCGCCGCAAGCGCCGTTTCGGTATTAAAGAATCGCACGATGTGAATCGTGTCTACGTTCAGACCGAAACTCAACGCTAGGGCGAACGCCAGCAGTATCCATTGGGACGTCCGGCGATACCAACCGCTGATTCGATCCATTTGATGGTTGAACCATACATCCGTCAGCGTCAGAAGCTGCTCGTAATCGTTTCCGGCGCTCGCCAGCATCGCCGTCAAGGTCTGCTTCAGCGGCCCGATGCCCGGGATCGAGGGATCGATGCCGCTTACGCGCGCTTGGAGATCTTCGACAAGCTGCTGCCGGCGTGCTCGCGGCGTTTGCGGGCGTCGCTCCCGCGTCTGCGCCCAGTCGTTTTTGAAGCGTCTGCCAGAACGCGACGCTGAAGTTTCGCGCGTCGAGATACGAGGGCCAGTTGTTTTCGGCACCAAGGAACGCCCAGAGCCGATTCGACAGGTTATATTTCGGAGTTTCATCGGCGTTGCCGGGGTAAACGAGCGGATGTGTGTAGAGCTCGTCGACCATTTCGCGCGCCCCACATAGAAGATCGACCAACCCGCGATAGAGCGTGCTTCCGCGAAGCTGCAGCGCGCCCGCGATCGCCTCGTTGATAAACGAACAGGCGGAGGCACCCCCAGCGTAGACCGCGACGAGGATAATCAGCGTGTTGAGAATGTTCGAGAGTTGAGATGTCATTCGCCGTCACCACCTCCGGAAGCGCCGCGATAGCGCGTTTCAGGTTTTCTGTTAAACCAAGCGGCGATCAACGCCGCCAGCAGCGAAATCAAGGCGACGGCGAACGACGTGATGCTTGCCGCAACGTCGGGGCCCGGCTCCGGCGTGATCGCCAGATGAAGCGGTTTTACGCGATACAGGGTCAGGCTTGCTCGTTCTCGGTACGCCAGCGCCGCGAAAGCGGAATTGGGGCCGGCGCCGGTCGGCGCCGAAAGAATCCACTCCCACTTTACGCCGCACCACGCGTAGGATTCGCCCTTGCCACCGCTTTTTGGTGCCGCTTTGACCTGTTCGAACATTTCCGCATCGATGTTGGGCCCCGAAACCTCAAACCCACTCGTACGAAGCTGCACGGTCGAAGCACGCGCGAGCTGCTGCAAATACTGCGGAGTGCAGGCGCTCGCCGGGCGCCGGTAGTCTTTCAGCGCCGCGGTGATCGTGAACGCTTCCCCTGGGCGTGGGTTCCCGCCCGCGGCGGTGAGCTCGTCGGATGCTGCAAAGAACAGCCCGGGCGCCACGGTGACCGAGGAGTATTGCTCGTCGATGGAAGTATGCGCGTATTGCGTGGAAAAATCGTCCCGCCCTTTGAGGAGTTCGAAATACCCAACGAGACTCACGGTCAATATGAGAAACGCGACAAACGAGACGCCGGTACCTAAATACCAGATGGTGTCGAGGAGCCACGCACGAGTGCGGCGGCAGACGACGACCGCGCCGGGCCTGGGATTACCCGAATCCAAGGTAATAATGTGGATTCGCAGGCCAAGCAGAAGATAGGCCGCTGCGAGCACTCCAAGTACGATCAACAGCAGCGCTAGAAAGCTAAGCGCTGCCTCAGTGCTGGTGCTCAATATTTTTTCCGCTTGTAACCGTTAGTAGCCCACGCGTTGCGACTCGGCGCCAGGCGTGACCAACGGACCACGGTTGGGCGCTTTGCTATAGAGCGCCGTCGAGCCTATTTCATCCTGGAGAATCTGGACGCGCAAGCGACTCGTCTCGCTCATGGGTTCCACCCCCAGCCATTTTCTCAGGTACCGTTCGAGTTTTGCAAACGTCGCTAGTGCGAAGCCTCGTCGGCCGGCCTTGGCGGAGGATACCATCACCAATTTGAGTGGCGCGCTCGTTGGCGCCGTCTACCTCAATCAATTCGAGGCCGAAATTCGTGGCACGCGCATAATCCCCGGCCTCGAGGGCCGCGCTTGCAAGGGTCTCGAGCATCGTCACGTACATGTGCTCGTACCGAACGCGCATCGGCGTGACCCAATCGGCCTGCTCCGCAGGCAAGAACTGTCCGGCATACACGCTGATTCCCTCGGAGAACGCGGCCGGCGAACCATCGTTGAAGCACTGCTCGAGACGATGGGTGTCGCTCGTGATTTGCACCGAAGAATGCCATCCGTACGAGTCCTCGACGAACACGATCGGATTGATCTCCGGCAGTTCGACGCGCAGGGCCGCTCTGGCTCCGCTCACGGCGAGGTGTAGGCGATGCGCGCTCTGCTCGGGGTTGAGGTGGGGCCAGAGCGCTTCCGCAAGCGTCGCGCGCAGGATCGGGGAACGCGAATGGCTCGCGAGATAGGCCATGAACTCGCCGCCGCGGGCGCGCGCCGGCGCCGCGCGCCACCGGCAGCTACCATGGAAGGCGAACAGACCCAGACAGCGGAATTCGAGCGTAACGCGGTCGCGAGCTGAGTGCAGCGGCTCCAACAAGAGGGCCCCCCGTAGTAAGTAACGGCATCGTAACACTGCCCCCGAGCAGGGTCAATGCCTCGCACGCTGCTTGAGAGTCGCGTGAGAGCAGTTCGCAAGTCCGGTGTGCTTATCATCGGGCGTGCTGTTACGGATCGGCTCCTGACGGGCCGCCTGGCCGTCACGATAGCGATCGAGAACGACGACGCCGGCGGGCTGAGCCTGCGCGTCAAACCGGTTGACGTTACGGTCCAATTGATCGCTCCCCAAACGATGATCGTGCTGACCCTCTGGGCCGAGCCCGGCGATACCGTTCGCGCCCGCCTGGAGCACTTGGGGACGGGCAGGACCAGCTACGTCCAGGGCAATGCAACGCTTGTCGATTTCGCCGAGGGGCTCGGTCTGCGCCTCATCCCACGAGCCCCCGATCTCGAACGATAGCGTACCGATAGCGTCTGGCGAGCCTGGCGAGAGCGAGCGGGGAGCCCCAGCGTTTACTGTGCGTGTTAGGAGGGCGCGTGAATGCCTGTAACTCCCACTTACCCCGGTCTCTACATTCAGGAATTGGCGAGCAGCGCCCACACCATAACGGCGGCGCCGACGAATATCGCCGTGTTCGTCGGCTATACGCACCCACTCAAGACGAACCCGGCAAACTGGGGCGTGCCAGTCCTCATCAACGGGTTTACCGACTATCAGCGCCAGTTTGGCGGCTTCTTCCGCAGCACCGCCTACGCGTTGTCGGGCGCGTCCCAGTGGGTGATCGGCGGTGTCACGAAATACGCAGATCCGACGGTCGCGCCGGAGTATTCGTTCGGCGATATGGCAAGTGCGGTGTATCAATTCTTCTTAAACGGCGGCACGCAAGCCTATATCGTCGCTCTGCTGCCGCAGACGACGCTGCCCCTCGCCGCCGGAAGTACGCCCAGCGTCCTCGGCGGGGTGTTGCAGCCGCCCGGGTTGAGCATTCTCTTTACGGCGCTGGAGATCACGGATCCCAACTTTGTGATGACGCTGACGCTGCGGCCCACTCCGTCGGCAACGTCGCTGCCGGGACCCGAACAAGCCGACGTGATCATTACGTATGGGCCGTATCCCGGACCGCAGCCAGGCACGCCGGCGCCGGCGGGCACCATTACGGAGACCTATCGCCGCGTCAACCTGACGCCGCCCGCTTTGGCCGGCAGCCCACCGCAAGCCGTTGCCGATCCTAACTTTATCGAAACTCGCGTGGGCAATGCCGTCACGCCGGTCTCGGCGTTGGCGATCGTGCAGGTTAATGGCGGCGGACCGCCCCCCGGCTTTCTGCAAACCTTGGGGTCGTCGATCACGTGGACCTTTAGCAATGCGACACTTCCCGCGCCTTTAACCCCAAAAGGTTCGAACTTCCAATCGTTATTCCAAGCCTTGGACTTCACGCAGGTCATGCAGGAAAATACCGCTCTCGACAAGCTCCCGATCTTCAATTTGATGTCGATTCCCGGCGTTACCAGCTCGATCGTTCTCAGTACGGCCGAAGCTTTCTGCGAAAACCACTACGCATTTCTCCTCTGCGATCCACCGCTCACCGATTCCGCCGACGGGAGCCTGCCGCAATTTCCGGAGACGATCCTCAATACGCTGGCCGGTAACAACCTGGACAGTAACCTGTCGCCGATCGAGATTCCCGAAAGCAAAAATGCGGCACTTTATTTCCCTTACATGCTTTCGGACGACCCGATTACCGGTTCTTCGCTGAGTTTGGTGACCGGTGCGCTCAACGAAATTCCGCCGGCTCCCACGGTTGCCGGCATTTTCGCCGCTACCGATCTCAGCCGAGGCGTTTGGAAGGCGCCGGCTGGACTTCAAGCGACCACCCAAAACACCAACGGTGTGGTGGCACGCGGTAAAATGACCAACCCTCAGCAGGGTCTCCTCAACCCCATCGGCGTCAACTGCCTGCGCGACTTCCCCAACGTCGGAACCGCCGTGTTCGGCTCCCGTACGCTGGTGACGCTGACCGACGAGCAATGGCGCTACGTGCCGGTTCGCCGCATGGCGTTGTTCCTGGAGCAGACGCTGCTTGCGAACCTTACGTGGGTGATCTTCGAGCCAAATTCAGACCCGCTCTGGTCTTCGATCACGTTGAGCGTCGAAGCGTTCATGCTCAGCCTATTCAAGCAAGGCGCATTCCAAGGCGTTACCCCTAGCGATGCTTTCAACGTACAGTGCGACGGCCAGACGACGACGCAGACCGATATCGATAACGGCATCGTGAATATCGTCGTCAGTTTTGCGCCGCTGAAACCGGCTGAATTCGTCGTCATCACCATCGCGCAGCTCGCCGGACAGTCACAGACGTCCTGATTTCAACCACCGGCTAGAGAGGATCTCGTCGTGCCCATTTTTTCCGTCAACCTCAACCGATACGATCCCTACAAGTCATACCGGTTCTTGGTGTTCTTCGGTTCGAGCACGAACCCGGTGGCCGCGGTCAGCAAGATTACGGCGCTGAAACGCTCGACCGACGTGATCGAATACAAGGAGGGTGCGCGCGCCATCATCCTCAAGGGTCACGGCCGCACGAAGTACGAGCCAATCACGCTCGAACGCGGAATCACGCAGGACAACGACTTCATCACGTGGGCCGATGCGACGCAACGGCTCGACCACGGTGAAGCCATCGTCTCTTTGGCTACGATGCGGCGAAACTTGCGGCTGCAGCTTCTCAACGAGGACGGTCAGGTCGTCTACGCCTACAAGATTTGGCGCTGCTGGGTTTCGGAGTTCCAAGCGCTGCCCGATCTCGACGCCGGTGCCAACGCGATCGCGCTGGAACACGTCAAACTCGAGAACGAAGGCTGGGAGAGAGACACGTCGGTTGTCGAGCCCAAGGAGACTTAAACGTGCGCGCCATTAGCCCGTCGCGCGAGCGCAACGACGTGGCGGCCCGATTCGACCTGCCCGTCAGCGGCGCGTCGGTCACGCTGCGGCAGACGACCGGCGCGGAGGACCTGCTGCTCGCCGAGCACTGGCCGCCGGACCCAGTGCTGGTGCTTCGGCTCCTCGATCGCCTCGGCCGCATCGAGGCCAGCGGCGGCCCGATCCCCGACTGGACGGCGATGCCCGTCGTGGACGTCGATACGCTGATCGTGCGACTGCGCCAAATGCTCGTCGGCGATCGCGTCATCGCCGAAATAACCTGCGGCGCCGAGGCCTGCGCCAGTCGCGTGGATCTCTCGTTCAGTCTCGAAGCTTACCTCGCACATAACCGCTCCGCTGCGCGGATGCCGCGTGGACGCCAGTGGTCGGTCGAAAGCTGCGCCGATGCTCCCGGCTGGTACACTCTGCGTCTCCGCAACACCGGCGTATTGCGGTTCCGTCTGCCTACCCTGGCCGATCAGATTGCGATCTACGGCACTGCAGCTGCGGAGGCGACGCTCGCCTCACGCTGCATTGCGGCCGCCGGCGAAGCGGACGATTGCCCGGGAGCCGCGTCGAGCAGGGCGCGCGCAATAGCCGAAGTCGCGATGGATGCGATGGCAACGCCGCTGAGCGGGCCGCTGCAAGGGTGCTGCCCCGAGTGCGGCACGACGATTACCGCGTTCTTCGACGCGCGGCTCTACTGTTTGCAGGAACTGCACGACCGGGCACGCTTCGTCTACGACGACGTTGACACGCTGGCCGAGCGATATCACTGGTCTGAAACGGCAATTCTGGCACTACCGCATGCGCGCCGCGTAAATTACGCCGAACGCGCACGCCGGGCCGCGGTCGCCTGAGACACGACGGTCGGGAATGAAGCGAGCCTCTTATTTTCGACAGGTCTTGCCGCTGGCGCCGGCTCCGCTGCGCGCGGGGATCCCTTTACTCGCGCCGCCGCGTTTGGTGTTTCGCCCGTCCGCCGCACTCGGTTCCGTGGAAATCGACTCCGCGCCATTCTCGCTGGAGCGTGCCTCAAAGCAGCCGTATCGCGCGGCACCCGCCACCGGCGTACCGGGCGGCAGGGGCAGTGCGGTCTCGCCGGCGGCGGCCCCGCTTCCAACGTCGTCGCAACCGGCGGATCGAATCGTTGCACCGGTGCCGGCCGTCGAATCGGCCATCGCCGGTTCGCACCGCGCCGAAGAATCGGCAACCGCGGTCCGCACCGCGCTCGCCGCTTTGGCGCCGACTTCCCCAACTCGCAAGACGGAACCGTCTCTGCCAAACGTATCGCCGGCGGCGGGTCCTGTCCGGCCGCAAAGTGCTCGGCCGACGTCGAGTTCTCAAACAATTCCGGAAGCGCCGACGGCCGCGACGAGTTTACATCGCGCCGCAGCAGGTCTGACGCCGGCCTCGGTCGAGCCGCCGAGCCCGACGCATTCGAGACCCGACATGCCGGCCCACCCGACCTTCGCGATGCCGCCGTCGCCCGAACCGATCGCGGTCGCACTTCCTGCGCCGCGGCATCGAGCGCTTTCGGGCCGAACTTCGCTCGATGAGGATGCAGCGGCGGCTCGAATTCTGCCGCAGCATTCTCCTTCGGTAGCCTTCGGCGACGCGAGCCGCACCGCGGCGCAACGCTTGCGCGGGAGAAAAGACGAGTTGACCGCCGCGGCGCCACCGATAACGCCGCCGCCGGTGATTCCGCCACCGCCGCCGGAGCGCGCGCGCGCTGCAACAAAGCTGCACATCGGGACGCTGGAGGTGCGCGTTTTGGCACCGTCATCCGCGCAGACCTCAGCGCCTGCGCCGGCGACGCCGTCGACCGTCGCATCCCGGGCCGGCCGGCAGTCCGGCCGACGTGGAACCTCGCCCGGCAGCGCCATCGCACGCGGCTTTGCCGTCTTCGGACTGGGCCAGAGCTGAGCATGGCGGCCTCCGCGTCGATCGACCACCTCGTGCTCGAGGTTCCGGGCGGTTCTGCCGATGCGGGCCGAGAACTCGCGCTCCTCGTAGCGGCAGGCCTTGGCGAAGCTGGGGCCCTACCGCAGGCCGGTGACCTGCCGACGCTACGCGTGTTGGTCACGAGCGACGCGCATACCGATAACGCCACGCTCGCTCATCGCATCGTCGCCGCGACGCTGCGCGGGCTGGCGCTCGCGCCTTAGGCTGCGGCGATGGCCGGCCCGACCCTCAAGGGCGCGTTGATCTCTTTCATGCCATCGAGCGGAATCGGCGTCCCGTCGTCTCCGAACGTGATCGTCTTCCAAATAAATCCGGAAACGATAACGCACGCTTGGACCGAAGCGGCCGCGGCTCCGGCTCCTTCGGACTCCAAAGTCCGCGTCAATCCGCTCGCCGTCACCGGCGCGCCCGGAGAGAGTTTCTCGTTCACGCTCATGCTCGATTCGGACGAGCAGATCGCCGACACCAACAGCGATCCGGTGGGAGCTGCGCTCGCCCTGGGAAGCGGCGTTTACTCACGCCTCGCAGCGCTCGAGCTTCTCCAATTTCCCACACCGCTACCGGACCAGGCGCTGACCGGTCAAGTCTCTGCCGCCACGTCGGCAGCAGCAGCCGGCACGAGCGCAAGCGCCAGCTCGCAGCAGCAGGTTCCCACCTCGCAAGTGCCCATCGTGCTCTTCGTTTGGGGGGCGCTGCGCGTCGTGCCGGTGCGCGTAACTGCCTTTAGCGTCTCCGAGAAGCTGTTCGATGGCGCGTTGAACCCAACGCACGTCGAGGCCCAGATCACGATCAACGTGCTGACGCCCGACGAGCTGGCGGCGGTTCAGGGGCCGATGCAAGGCATCGCCAACACCGCCTATACCTACACGCAAGGCGTGCGGCTGGCACAAGCTACTTTAAACCTCACGGATTCGAGTTCTGCGGCACTCGGCATCCTGCCGACGCCGTTCTGAACGAGGCGCCGTATGTTCTTTCCCGGCAGCCGCTATTACTCGCTCGCAACCTATCAGTTCAAACGCGCCGACGGCAGCGTCGTTCAGGCGACCCGTCTGCCGGCGCCGGGCGTGCAGGCGGTGCTGGGCTACTACCGGCGCAACGGCGGCGACCGGCTCGACCAGATCGCGGGGCGTTTCCTATCCGACGCCACGATGTTCTGGCACGTCTGCGATGCCAACGGCGCACTGGTGCCCGATGCACTGGCGGCGCACAACCTGGTCGGCGTTCCGATCGACGCGGGGAGCTAGATGGCCGGCGGCGGCTACTCCCTCTTGCTGAACGGACAGCAAGCGGATGACACGCTTTACACGCTGATCACCGCGGTCGAGGTAGAGGAGAGCATGGATCTGCCGGCGGCAGTGCAGATCACGCTTCCGGTCTCTCGCGCCAGCGGCGGCGACCTTACCTATGTCGCCGATCCGCGCTTCGCGCCGCTGGCGCCGGTCGCCGTCGTTACCAAAGCCGGCGGCAGCGGCGCAGCGGGTGTGACCACCGGCGCGGTCGGCGCCACGGCTGCTGCCGTCAGCGGCGGTGCGGCGCCGGTAGCAACCCAGTGCCTTTTCGACGGCTACGTGCTCTCGCAGAAGCTTCACCTGGAGACCGGCCTCACAAACGCGGCGCTCACCGTTTGGGGGCAAGACGCGTGCTGGCTGATGAACCAGACGGAAAAGGTGCGCGAATGGGTTAACGTCACCGATTCGCAAGTGGCTGCTTCGATCTTCGGCGACTACGGCATCACGCCGTCCGACGACAACGCGCAGGACGATTCGCCTTCGCATACCGAGGATACGCACAGCCTGATGCAACGGGGGTCGGACATCGCTTTCCTGCGGACGCTGGCGCGGCGCAGCGGCAAGCTGTGCCGAGTCGCGTGCGCCGCTCAACCGGGTGTGCGAACGGGCTATTTCGCCGTTCCGAACCTCGCCGGCGAACCGGCGGTTACCATCACGCTGAACGATCCGACGAATTGGACCGTTAGTGCGATCGACCTCGATTGGGATGCGAGCCGTCCTACGGCGGTGACGGCGCGCGCCGCGTTGTTCAGCGATCCGGATGCCACCGGCGCCGTTGGCGACTCTACGGATTCCGGTCTCGCGGCGCTCGGCGCACGTACGCTCGCGACGTTCGCCGGGCAGCCGATGACGGTGCTGTTGGCAAGCGTCGTGGACAGCGCCGGCGAGCTGTTGCAGCGAGCCCAAGGCGTGCTGAGCGAGACCAAATTGGTTCGTTCGCTGCGAAGGCGATGCCGATGTCGAGCGCCTCGGCGTCGTGCTGCGGGCCGGAATGCTGGTAGCACTCGTCGGCGTCGGTGCAGTTCATTCCGGCAACTGGCTGGTGTGGACGGTGCGCCATCGGCTGACCCAAGAGGCGCATAAGATGACGTTTACGCTGCTGCGCAACGCGGTCGGTGCTCAACCGGCCGGCGCCCCCGGCGGATTATCGGCAATGGTTGGCGCGTCGTGACCGCGTCTGCTACGCCCCCGGGATCGAAGACCGAAAGCGGCAGGCACGAGCACGCGCTGCTCGACGTGCTCGAGCGATTACGCAATCGGTTTTTCGGTGTGTATCGCGGCGTCGTCGTCGACGTCGACGCACCCACGATGCGGATCAAAGCGAGCGTACCGGCGGTGCTCGGCTCGCAGACCAGCGGCTGGGCGCGTGCCTGCGTGCCGTTTGCCGGCCCCAGTATGGGCTTCGCATTCTTGCCTGACGTCGGCGCAGGCGTCTGGATCCAGTTCGAAGGCGGCGACGTATCGTACCCCGTCTGGGTCGGCTGTTACTGGCACGACGGCGAGCAGCCATCCGACGCTACGGAGAGCGTTCGCGCCATCGTCACCAAGGCGGGGCAGAAGATCTTGCTGGACGTCAACGGCGGCACCGTGACCGTTACAGATTCGAACGACAACACCGTGACGCTCGACTCGAGCGGGCTCTCACTCGGCGGCGGCGGACAGACCGTCGCGCTGGGCAGCAGCGGCGTCAACGTCAACGACGGCTCGCTGGAGGTAACCTGAACGTGGCCGGGTTGCTGACGACCGCCAGCGTCTTGATGTGCCCGCATGGCGGCACCGTCCAGGCGATCCCCAGCGGTGGCGGCGTGCTAGCCGAGGGCGCACCGCTCGTGACGGCTGCGGACACCTTTCTCATTGCCGGTTGCCCGTTCTTTATCGGCCTCGTTCCGAGCCCGTGCATGAGCGTCCAGTGGGTGCAGCCGGCGACCAACAGCACACTCGCCGGCAACCCGACGTTGACGATGTCGAGCGTCGGCCTGTGCCTAGCCGCGACGCAGGCCCCGCAGGGCCCGGTGATGATCGTCGAAACGCAGCCGAACGCGACCGGTCATTAGGCTTGCATGAATCGCACCGACTACGCCTTTCCGTTCCGGATCGACCCCTCTTGCGGACAGGCCGCGCAGTCGCCGTACGCGACCCACGTTGACGAGATGATCCGGCAGATTCTGCTGACCGCGCCGGGTGAGCGAGCCGATCTGCCCGAGTTCGGCTGCGGGCTGCGGCAGCTGCTGTTCGCGCCAAACTCCGACGCCTTGCAGGCCACCACGCAGCTGATCGTTCAGCGCAGCCTGACGCTGTGGCTCGGCAATCAGATCACCGTACAAAGCGTGACGGTTACGCCCGGACCGGGCGGCGATTACTCGCAGATCGACGTGGAAGTCGGCTACGTACTTCTCGAAACCCAATCGCTGCAGCAGACTCTGGTTGTGGTGAACTGAGATGACGACCCGCGATCGCCGCGCGCTCGTGTTGCGCTCACTGGTCTTCAACGGCATCGACTTCGTCGAGGTCGCCAACACGGCGCAAACGCTGTTGCGAGTCCATTTCCTCAACGCCCTTAGCGTCGCACCGCTCACCGGCGTACCGACCATCAGCGGTGGCGAAACCATCCCAACGGTGGCGGTGCTGCAACCGGTCTTGCCGTCCGACTGGGGCTGGGACGACGGCCACGCGGTGCTCACGTTACGCGTCGCCGCGCCTGGCGATTTCTCCACGTACACGCTGAGCCTGCCGAGCCCGGTGCTCGACCGTTTCTTCAGCCGCGTGAGCTTCAGTTTCAAAGCCGGCTGCCCCACGGGACTCGATTGCGAAACGCCGGCGGTGCCGTGTCCGCCGGCCTCGGGCACGACGCCGCCCATCGACTACCTCGCCAAGGATTTCTTGAGCTTCCGACAAGCGCTGCTGGATTTCTCCACGCTGCAGTATCCGAGTTGGCAAGAGCGCTCGGAAGCCGATTTCGGCATGATGTTCCTCGAAGCGCTAAGCGCGATCGCCGACGATCTGAGTTACACGCAAGATCGCGTTGCCGGTGAGGCGACGCTGCTGACCGCGACGCAACGCCGTTCCGTTCTGCGGCACGCTCGCCTCGTCGATTACGAACCCACCCCGGCGGTCGGCGCGCAAACCTTGCTCCAATTCGAAGTCGCGTCCCCGGCCGTCAGCATTCCGCACGGGCTCGCGGCTATTGCGCCAGGCGCCGACGGCACGCCGATAACGTTTGAGACCGGGCTGGGGCTCGCCGACAACACGCCGCCGCCGCCGGCGAACCCCTTGTGGAATCGCGGGGCGTTGATGCCGATCCAGGGCTACTGGTTCGACGACAGCGAGCAGTGTCTCGCCGCCAATGCAACCAGTATGTGCGTGCTCGGCCAGGGCTATGACTTCCAGCCTGGCCAAATGCTGCTGATCGAGACGGCGCCGCCGGCGCCCGCCGATCCGCCGATACGACAGATCGTTCATCTGTTACAGGCGGGCGACGCGGCAGGTCCGTGGACCTGCGATCTCTGCGATCCACTCTTCCCGGGCCCGGTGAGTGCTGCTGGGCCGCCCTACTTGACGTGCCCGGTCTCGCTGCCGGCGACGCTAGCACCGACAGCGGTGACGCGCATCGCTTGGGAGGCTGCCGATGCGTTGACGGTCGCCCGCGATCTCTCGGCGACCACGGTGATCGGCAACATCGCTAACGCGACGCAGGGGCGCACCGTTTCAGGTGAGGCGTTCGTTATCGGCGCACCGCCTGCTGACGTCGTCAATCCCATTGCCGTCGCCATCGAACGAACGGGCCCGCGACCGCTGGTCTCACCGGGAGTATGCGGCAACCCTCCGGCGATTTCGCTCTATACACTCGGGAACGCACCGCTCACGTGGCTGCCGCAACCGGCGCTCGACCCCACGCTCGCGCCGCTCCCGGAAATCCAGATCAGCCAAGCCGCAACGACGCCGACGGGCAGCCCCATCACGTGGACCTGGTTTCGCCGGCTGCTGCTCGCGGGTCCGTTCGACAATGGCTTTACCATCGATCCTGCTTCCTACCGGACGTTGGGCCGTAACTCCGACGGCACCATCCAAAGCGAGTACGATGGGGACGCCGGGGATACGGTGCGCTTTGGTGACAGCGTGTTCGGCGCCGACCCCGACCCCGGCACGTTTGCGGTGACGTACCGTTACGGCGCCGGCGCCGCGGGAAACGTCGCTGCAGAGGCGGTTTGTCAGCTCGACCCGGCGCTTCTCAAAACCGGCCTCTACACCGGTGTGATGAACCCGCTCGCCGCAAGCGGAGGCAAAGATCCGCAGAGCCTGCAATCGATCCAGCGGCTGGCGCCCCAAGCGTTCCGCGCGCCGCCCCAACCGCGTGCCGTACTCGCCGCGGACTACGTCGCGGCGGCCGATACGTTACCGTGGGTCAAACGCGCAGGGACGGTGTTCCGCTGGACGGGCAGCTGGCTTACCACGTTTACCACGCCACAGCCGACGGCGACCGAACAGATCGCCATCGACGATCGCATCTCGCTCATCGCGTTGCTCAACCGCGAGCGCATGGCGGGAACGGAGAGCTACGTTCCGGATCCCGATTACGTCTCGATCGACCTGGTGGTCGAACTCTGCGCGCAGGCCGATGCGTTTGCTGCCGGCGTCAACGTGGCGGTTACCGCCGCGCTCTCGCCGACCGGTCCAGGCGCCGCGAGCGCGTATTTCGCGGTCAGCCGGTTCGCGTTCGGTCAGAGTTTGGAGCGCAGCACGCTCGAAGCCGCGATCCAGGCGGTAACCGGGGTTGCCGGCGTTACGTGCATCCAGTACCGGCTGCGCGACGTCTCCCCGGTCTTCGTCGAAATGGGCGACGTCGTCACGGTTGGCGCCAACCAGATCGTTCGCTGCGACAACGACCCGAGCCGCCCCAACAACGGTTCTCTCTCCGTGAACGTGCAAGGCGGACGATGAGTACGAGCGCGATGCCGGTTGCCTCGGGAGCTTGTCCGTGCGGCACGGTCGCGTTCCCGCTTGCCATCTGCAACACACCCGGCATGAACACGATTCCGTATCGCATCGGTGACTACGTCGCGTTCCGCCACCGGTTGCTGCAGGCGCTTCCCGGCGAGACCGAGCTGACGTTATGGCGCCCCGGTGCTACCGGCGATTTGGCCGTACAAATGATGGAGTGGTGGGCGTACCTCGCCGACATTCTAACGTTCTATAACGAGCGAATCGCCAACGAAGATTACCTGGGCACGGCTGCGTTGCCCGAAAGCGTCAATCACCTCGTGCAGCTGCTCGGCTACCGCCCGCGACCGGCACTGGGCTCGACGGGAACGCTGGCGGCGCTGCTCAGCCCGGGCGCACAATTACCCCTGTCGCTGCCGGCCGGACTGCAGGTTCAAAGCAAGCCCGGACCGGGCGCGTCGCCACAGATCTTCGAGCTCGCGGCACAGACGAACGTGACGGCGCCCGATCTGATCCTGGCAGATGTCGCCGTCGTCTCTCCAAACGCGCGGCTGCTGCCCGCGGATGGTTCGAGCTGCGTGTGGCTTGCCGGAAAGATCACCAGCATCAAGGCCGGAGATCGTCTGCTTCTCATCAACGCCGATGCAATAACGACGCAGACGGTCGCCGATTATGCCTGGATTGGAGTCAGCAGCACGGCAGCAATAACCGATCCGCTCGGCAATCCCGTCACGCAGGTGAACTTTACGACTCTTGCCGGCACGATCGACTCCGGCGCGCAGGCCGTTAACTACGTTCTGCTGCGCAGCAGCCAGTCGGCGCCGCCTTGGCCATATGCGATCCCTCCGTCACCAGTAATCTCAGCGACGAACATCTATCTTGCCAGCGTCGCGCGCGGCGTCACGCCCGGCAGCGTGCTGCTTCTCGACACCAGCAACTCGGCTTTGAGCGCGACGCCCGTAATCGTGACCGGCTATGCCGAGGTAATCTGGTATGCCGCCCCTCCGGGCAGCCCGCCACCGACGCCTTTCGGAGTCCCGCACTCCGAAATAAGTTTTGCGAATCTCGCAAGCTCCGGCACTTGGGACGCGGACGCCGCCCAAGTAACGGCGCGCTGGGGATGGACGCAGGTCGGCCAGCTCGTTCCGGTGCTGACGGCTGCGGACCTCACGTACGTAGGCGGTGACACGATCCTCGTTCCCGCGCCTGGGGCGGCCGCGTTTCCAACCACGCCGGCAGCGGTAATGCTCGAAGACACGTCGGGCGAGGCCGCCTCCGGCACGACGGCGGCAGCAACCCCCATCCCCGCCGGCGCTTCGAGCGCGATCAAGCTTACGTTCGGTGCGCCTTCAAACTTGCCGCCGGCAGGCCTGGCCTCGCCGATCAGCGTCATGTTCGACGCGCTGCCGGTCACGCGCGGTAAAACCGTGCCTTCCGAAGTGCTCGGAAGCGGAAATCCAACGGTCGCCGGACAGGACTTTACGCTTTCGAAATCGCCCCTCACGTACTTCGCCGACCCCGCATCGCATTCGGGCGACGGTTTCAGCAGCACCGTCGCAGTGAGCGTAAACGGCGTGCAATGGGCGGAGCAACCGAGTTTTTATGGCCATCCGCCCGACGCGCAGATTTTCGTTCTGCGCGAAGACGACCAGGTCCAGACACACGTGATGTTCGGCGACGGCGTCAACGGCGCGTTGCTTCCAACCGGCACGAACAACGTCGTCGCCACCTACCGGTACGGAGCCGGGCTCGCGGCGCCCGCCAGCGAGACCCTCACGGTCGTGCTGACGCCGCAGCCGGGGCTCAAAGGGGTGCGCAACCCGTTGCCCCCAACCGGCGGCAGCGACGCCGACTCGCCGGCTAAACTGACCACGCTGGCACCCCAATCGGTGCTCACGTTCAATCGCGCGGTATCGCTCGACGATTATGCGGCGATCGCCGCCACCGCGTCCGGCGTAACCCAGGTTACCGCCGGATTCGCCTTCGATGCGCAAGCGCAGCGACCGATGGTGACGCTTTGGGTCGCCGGCGACGACGGTTCGGTCGCCGCAGTTCAGGCAGCGATTGCCGGTGCGGCTGTGCCCAACCAGCCTTTGAGCGTGCAGCCGGCAATAAAGGTCACCGCGGTCCTCAGCTTGACGTACGTGGCCGATACGCGCTTTGCCGATTCGGCAATCAGAGCGGGGCTGACGTCGGCGCTGCTCGATCCGTCGGTTGGACTGCTCGGCGTCGATAACGTCGGTATCGGCGAGGCTTTCTACGACAGCCAAATCGCCGGCGCTTGCCTCGCGGTGCCCGGCGTGTTAGCGATCCACGACGTCAGTTTGACCACCGAGAGCGGGGAGCTTTTCTACTTGCCGATCGTCTTCTGGAGCCGGCTGCTCCGCTTCGGAGGCACGGCAACCGCGCCCGGCTGCACCGGTAACCGTCACTCTCCCGGGGCCGGTAAGTACTTTTCCGTTCCCGACGACCAACTGCATCTGATCTTGAGCGCGGCACCCGCTTCATGAGCACCTCCGTGGCCGACAACTACGCGATCTACTACGCCGATAAGCTTTGGAATCTGTTGCCCGTGGTCTACCGCGAGCAGGATGCCGATCAGTTCTTCGATGACGACGGCCCGCTGCGCGAAATGGTGAACCGCATCGGTGCCACGGCAGCCGAGCTGCGCCGCAGCATCGACCGGCTCTGGGAAGACCAATCGATCGAGACCTGCGACGATTGGGTGATCCCCTATATCGCCACTCTGCTGGACACGCATTTGGTGATCGGACTCGATGCGCGCGGGCAACGTCTGGACGTCGCCAACACGATCGACTATCGCCGGCGCAAAGGCACGCTTTCGGTGCTGGAGCAGATCGCCTCCGACATCACCGGCTGGGATGCCAAAGCGGTCGAGTTCTTCCGCCGGCTCGGTCGCACGCGACACGGACTCGATCCGGCAATCGGTCCGGGCAGTCCCGCGGGAAGCGACGTCGCGCTGCTGCAGCAGGCCGAAGGGCTGGTCGGCATTCTGACCGGAACGCGAGCCGGCGGCTTCGCCGATTTGCGAAATGTCTACAGCGCCGGCAAGTCGCGCACCGCCTTCGACGAGTTCTTTCACACGGCCGATACTCGCGCCGGACAAGGCCTCTTCGGTTGGCAAGCGGTCCCGCATCTCGGAATCTTCGTGTGGCGGTTGCTCAGCCTGGGCGTCGGGCCCGTTACGCCCGTCGCCGTTACGAAGCGTCCCGGCTGCTTTTGCTTCGATCCGACCGGTCGCAATGTACCGCTCTTTGCATTGCAGCGTGGCGCCGATGCGTTCGGCGACAACTGGACCTCTCCGAGCGAAGGCAACCTGCCGGGGCCGATTTCGCAGCCGCTCCTCGACGCCGACATCGCGCTGGGTCCCGCCGGCTTGCAACTCTACCCGGTGGTACCGCCGCCACCCACGCCCTCACCGCCGTCCGCACTCTCGGTCAGCGCCGGAGTGCCGCCGTTCATCGATTTGGTGCCGGCCGGCAAAGTGCAGGATGGCAACGTGATGCTGCGCCCCGAGCGAGGGCAGTTCGCCTACTACGCCTCGCCGCCGACCGACGTCGTGGCGACGTATCACTACGGATTCCCCTCGTTAATTGGCGCGGGTCCGTACGACCGCCGCGGGCAAACGGTGGCCGTTCCGACCCCGGCACCGCCCGTAACGTTTGTTGGCGGCGGCACCCAGCTCGCGGCTGCCTTGCCGCACGACGGCACGGTGACGCTCGGCGACTCATTGACCTATACGGGTGCCGGCAACGTGCACGTGCGGGACGCGCTAACGCTGCGCGCAGATAACGGGCAGCGACCGCTGGTGCGTCTCGACGGAAGTGCTCCGTGGATCATTCACGGCCATTCCGGCGCGAGTCTTGCGCTCGACGGCATTTTCGTCAGCGGCGGCGACATCGTGCTTCGCGGCAATTTTTCCGCCGTGACGCTCACCTGCTGCACGCTCGACCCCGGGAGCGTCGCAACCGATTGCGCGGATCTGTTCCAGCACAGCGCCGACGAACGCCCGCTGAGACCGACGCGCCTTTGGATCGAGGCAGCCGTCACCTCGTTGATCGCCGACCGCTGCGTGCTGGGGCCGATTCGCACGCGTGGAACGGGCACGGTCGAAACGACGACGATCACCAATACCATCCTGCAGGCGCTCCGCACCTCTGGTTTCGGTGCAATCGGCGAGAGCGACGTGAAAGATCCAAGCCGGCTGCTCCGGGTTCTGCAGCTCGGGCTCGACCCAGTTTCGGCGATGCTGCGCTCCCTAGATCCGGGAATCGAAGCGTTACTCGGTCCGCCAACTTCTCCGCCGCTCGATGCGCCGATTCTTCCGCTCGACACGCTCGTACCGTTGCTCGCACTGCTAAAAGCAATAATTGCCGGGCCCTCGCTCTTCCCGACCGGAGCGTTTGCGGATACGCCGCTTTCGAGCGCTACGTCCGCTTTGCTGGTTGCCGCCGTGCCGATGCAGCCGGCGCCGGCGCTGAACCGGCTGCTGCTCGAAGATGCCTATCCGTTGGAGCTCGCCGATGCCGCGGTAGCCTTCGGCGACGGTAATCTAAATTTGTCGCGGTGCACCGTCATGGGGCGGCTCGTCGCGCATCAACTCGATGCGAGCGAGTGCATCTTGCAAGATCTCGCCGAGGTCGACGATTTGCAGCAAGGTTGCGTGCGTTTTACCGCGTGGGCCACGGGCAGCACGTTACCGCGGCAATACGAGAGCGTCACGATCGCGCAAGCGGCGCCGCTGTTCACGAGCACGGATTTCGGTCAACCTGGTTACGCGCAGTTGCTGCCGACGGTCCACCTTCAAATCCTGTCGCAATCCGCACCGACGGCGGCGTCTCGCAACACGATTTCGGCCGGCGCAGCGGACGGTTCGGAGATGGGCGCCTACGCACGCGACAAGAACCCGATTCGTGCCCAAGCACTGCTCCTCAAACTGCAAGAGTACATGCCGGCGAGTCTCGTGCCGGTCATCGTTGACGTGACCTGAGGATCCGGAGAGGAATAGAACTATGCCCAGCGATCGCAGCCGAAGTACCGATCCCCCGTGTGACGGTTATACCGGCGTCGTAGCCCAACAGGGCCGAGTCATCCTAGACCGCGATTTTAACGCATCGCAGGGCTTCGCTGCAGCGCGCATCGATGCCGATGCGCTCGATTTCGTCGGCCCCTGCGGCACGCCGGATAACGGTTTTCAAATTAGCCTGCCCGGTACGTCATCGGGGCCGTTTTGGAGTCCCCCGGTGACGCCGCCGGCCGAGAGTCCGCCGATCACGATCGGTTCTGGACGAGACTTCCTCATCTCCCCCGGTACCATGTACGTCGGCGGCCAACGCGTCTGCTTTCCCGCGGAGCAAGACGGCGTTGACAAAACGTACACGTATTTCGACCAGCCTGACTGGCCCGATCCGCCGCAGCCCAACGCCAACGCCGGGCACGAGCTGGTCTACCTCGACCTCACCGAACAGGAGGTCAGCGCCGTCGAGGATCCCGATCTCCTCGAAGTGGCGCTCGGCGGTCCCGACACGACCCAGCGTTTGAAACTGTTGCGAAGGGTTGAGCGCATGTCGGTCACCGTCTCAGATTGCACGAGCGCCTTGGAAGCCGCGCAGAGTCGCTGGGCGGCGGAAGGCTGGCAGTTCGATCCGGCGACGATGCAGTTGCTGCCGACTGCGCGGCTTCTCGTTGGCTTCACGACGGATCCGAGCGCCAGCGGTCCCTGTGACCCGGTGGCCACGGGCGGCTACATGGGCGCCGATAACCAAATGATACGCGTTCGGATCGCCGGCTCGAAGACCGCACCGACGGTGCTGTGGAGCTACGACAATGCGAGCTTTCTCTATCTCGTAACGTCGGTCGATGCCGCGACGCGCACGACTCTGACCTTGGCCTCCGCGCCACCCGACGCGCTGCACGTGCCGCAGACGAAGCAAGTGCTCGAAGTGCTCGCGACCGCCGCGGTGCTCGGCACCGAACCCGAAGTCGATCCGGTCGGCCCCCAACCGGTCTTGCGTGTAGCCGCCGATGCGACCGGGTATTTGCGGGCGTTAGCGCCTCCCACGCAAGCGGCTACGAGCACGACCCTCGTGCTCGACAAACCGTTGCCGCAGGGGCTTGCTAGTAGTTCGTTGCCGCTCTTTTTGCGAGTGTGGCAAGGCGAAGAAACGTTAACGCCGGGCAAGGCAACCGCACTCAAAGATCCCGTGACGGGGACCAGCACCGGTGTTACCGTCACGATCTCTGCGGCCAGCGGCACGGTACTAACGGAAGGGGCATTTTGGCAGATAGCCGTGCGCCCCGCAACCCCGCAGGGCGTCTATCCCGAATCGTTGTTGACCACCCCGCAGCCCCCGGATGGTCCTCGCCGCTGGGTCTGCCCGTTGGCGGTCATCACCTGGGCGGATCCGGGCTCCGTCGCCGATTGTCGCAACAGCTTCGACAATCTCGTAACGCTGAGTCGCCGCAAGCCCGGCTGCTGCACGGTTTCGATCGGGCCACAGGATGTGAACGACAAGGCGTCCCTGCAGTCCCTCATCGATAAGGCCGTCTCGACGGCAGATGAAGTGACGGTGTGTCTCTCTCCTGGAGCCTACAGCTTGCCGAGGTCTCTGCAGTTAACCGGAGCGCATGGCGGGCTGACGTTGGAATCGTGCGGCGGCCCCGCGCTCCTGCTCGCCGACGCGAATGCCGATCTCGCGCTTTTTAGCGATGGCCTGGTGGTGCTCCACAACGCCATTGGCGTAACGTTACGCGGCTTGACGTTGCGTCCGTCTGCGGTTCCGATACCCCGCACGTTGATTGCTGACATGGCCGACCTCCTGTCGAAGCTTGGTCGGGAGAAACTCGACGAAGCCAAACTCACGGAGTTGCTGCGCCGCCCGTATTCGGCCTTCGCGGTACGCGCTTTCGATTCTCCAGACCTGACGGTGGACAGCTGCATCGTCCCGTTTCTCGAACAGCGCGCGGATGAAGGTGCCGACTTGTTGGGTGCTGCGGTGTTCTTGCAGGGCGACTGCACCGACGCTGTGGTTCGGGACTGCTCGTTCCTCGCAGAGATCGTGCCGACATATACGCCGATTACGCTGCAGCAGGGCGAACAGGGCAACGTCGCGCCTGCGGCGGCCGCTGCCCTCGACCTTGCGGTAAACCGCATCGAGGCCATCTCGCAGCCGGCCTCACCACCCTTGGCGTCAGCGGACTTGGTCGAAAACCGCCTCGGCACGATGCTCGACGCCCTCGTCGCGCACCGCGAGGCAGAAGTCTACCAAGCTACTCCGAAGCCAATCATCGCTACCTGCGGAGTCATTGCCGCGGAGCACCTCTCAGTGTCGGAAGACTCAGCGACCATTCCCTGTCTGCTCGGCGCCGCGTCGATCCGCGATACGAGTTTTACCGCGCTGACCTTCGCGACTTGGATCTGCGCGATGTCCGCCACGCTGCGCGTGCAGGACAATATCGTAAGCGAAGGCGTTGCCGGGCTGTGGCTCGGCGTGCCGGATTTTTCCTTGTCAGTACCTTCGGCAGGTGCGCAGGGCACCAACGAGTTTTATCCGCAGTGCTTGAGTTTCGAAGAGTTCCTGGCGCTCTATCTATTTTCGGCAGTGTTGCCGCCGCCGTCCCTACAGTCGCAACGCGAGTCCGCCACCCCGGTTCGGGCGCAAGACTTCAGTTTGTTCGTGCTGGGTAACCAGATCGACGCCACGGGGTTCGGCGACCGGATCGGCGGCTCGACCGCTGCATTGATGCTGTCGCTCAACAGAGGAGAATTTCAGCGAACGAGACTTTGAATTGCCGCCCACGCTGTCGGCGATTGTCTCGGGTAATCATCTCTACACGGCGGGGGGTGACT
The DNA here is from genome assembly GCA_963844705.1 of Vulcanimicrobiota bacterium. GTDB lineage: Bacteria > Vulcanimicrobiota > Vulcanimicrobiia > Vulcanimicrobiales > Vulcanimicrobiaceae > Cybelea. Next base: position 545,809 of record CAWJPI010000003.1, read on the forward strand.
CCACTCCGGCCGCGTTGATAACGCTTCCCGCTGCGCAGCCTTGCGCGATCACCGGGAACAACATCGCCAATCTGGGCGACGTGAAGGTTGGCGAAGACGCCCAGGATGGTTCGCCGAGTCTTTGGATCTTGGTGGCCGGCTCCGAGCGCAACATCGCTTTCTTGAGCGTGAGCGGCAATGCGCTGCGCGGGCAATCGGACCTGGTATCCCTGCCTCGCGGAGGTGCCGGCGCGCGGGCCGGCTGGTCGTCGTACAATGCGGATCCTAACTGATCCGTCATGAGCAATGCTCTCGCCGTTGCCGCGGTCACCGAATCGCTCGTGAACCTGCTGATGAGCGCGATCGACGTTGCTCAGGTCACGAATGCGCACGTTTCTAACGTTACGCCCGACGCCGACCAGGTCGCCAACCCCGGCATCAACGTTTTCTTGTACCAAGTTACGCCCAACGCTGCGAAGCGCAATGCCGACCTGCCGACGCGTGCGCCGGATGGAAGCTTTCTGACCAAGCCACAGGCTGCGCTCGACTTACACTACCTGCTCACGTTCTACGGCAACGACACCTACCTGGAACAACAGCGGCTTCTCGGCGCCGCTGCGCTGGCACTTCACGCGACTCCCACTCTGGCACGCAGCGCAATCCAGCCCGTGCAGCTCGGACAGGGGCTCTTGGCACCGTCGGAACTCGATACACAGTCGGAACTGATACGTTTTACGCCGGTCGCCTTCTCGCTGGAAGAACTCTCGAAGCTTTGGTCGTTTCTGCTCAAGGTTCAACTACGTGCTCTCGGCGGCCTACCTCGCCAGCGTCGTACTCATCGAACAAGACGAAACCGTGCCGCCGCCCGCGCTTCCGGTCCTCTCCTATAAGTTCAGCACCCTCCCATACCACCAGCCGGTCATCGCGCAAATTGTCGCTTCACCGAATGCGGCTGCACCGATCACTGCAGCCGGCGACATCGCATTGATCGGCACCAACCTCACCGCACTATCGGGCGGTGCGACGGAAGTTCTGATAAGTGGCGCCGCTCAAACGCCCTCCGCGATAGCGTCTACGCGCATCACGGTGACGCTGCCGGCCGGCCTCGCGGCCGGACCGCAGACGGCGCAAGTTCTACAGCCGGTCGTCCTCGGAGTTCCGCCGATTCTCCATTCGGGGACCGGCGTTGCCTCGGGCATCGCCGCGTTCGTGCTAAACCCGTTTATTGCACCCGGCAACGCGCCGGGGAGCTTTGCGATCACCGTGCTCCCGCAAGAGGGTTCGCCGCCCGGCCCAGGCATCGCCGTAACGATCGTACCGACCGTTCAAGCGGGTCAGCGCGCACTGCTCTATCTCGTTCCGCAGGGCGGCGTTGCGCCGGGGTTGCTCTTCGACGGCGGTACCCTCACGACGCCGACCGACACCGTAACCTTTTCCACCCCCGATCTGCCGTCCGGCACGTATGTCGTGAGCGTGCTGGTCGACGGCGCCCAAAGTCCCATCACCCCTGGGCCAAGCGGTCCGCCGCCGACGATTGCCATCTAAATGAGCACCGAATCGTCGCAAGCGCAGTGGTTAAGAATGAATCAGGCCGATCTGCTAGCGCATCTTGCAACGGTCAAGCAGCGCCTCGCGCAGCACGCCGGTCGGATCCAATCAGAGTCGACTGAGCTTCCCGCCGTTTCCCCACCGGACGCCGCATCGGCGCAAGCCGATCGCCTTCCGGCACTTGCGCAAATCGTCGCTGCCTTCGACCTCTCACCCTTCGAGCGCGACACGCTGCTGCTGTGCGCGGGGATGGAGTTAGACGCCGAGTTTCCCGCGCTCTGCGCTGCTGCCCAAGGCGAGACGGGCGACGGTTTCCCGACGTTCGCACTCGCCCTTGCCGCGCTGGCCGAACCGCATTGGTCGGCCGTTTCGGGCGACGCGCCGCTGCGCCATTGGCGCCTGATCGAAGTCGGCGCGGGCCCGGTGTTGACGCACGCTCCTCTACGCATCGACGAGCGCGTGCTGCACTTTCTGGTCGGCATCCGTCAGCTCGACTCGCGTCTTGAAGTCTTGCTCGAGCCGCTCCAAGGCAGCGAAGGCGATATGCTCCTGGCGTCGCAAAGAGCCGTCGCCGAACAAGTCGCCAACGTGTGGGCGGGCACCGCGCAAGGGCGAGACCTGCAAGTGGTGCAGCTCTGCGGCAGCGCCGCCGACTGCCGGCCGGTCGCGGCGGCCGCCGCCGCCATGCTGGATCTTCACGCAGCACGCCTCGCCACCGTGCGTCTGCCGACGGGCGCCGCCGATCTGGAAACGTTGCTGCGGCTGTGGGAACGCGAAGCGGTGCTCTCCGGCTTGGGCATCCTGATGCTGGATTGCGATGACGATCTACCGTCCGACAGCGACGCCGGGCGCAGCGCTGCCGCTGCGGTCGCCAGGATTACGGAGCGAGCTACGGGCCCCGTAATCCTGCGCAGCCGAGAGGCGCGCCGCTTGCCCAATCGTCAATCCGTCGTCCTCGACGTGACTCATCCGCTGCCGGCCGAACAACTCGCCGTCTGGCGTGCGACCCTCGGCGATCTGCCGCAAGACGATGCCGCACTGGCCGCCGCCGCGGCGCAGTTCAGCCTGAGTCTCCCCGCGATGCTCGCGATCGCCGCTGCGGCCCGCTCTCGAGCCACTGCTTCGCCACCTGTCGACGCGGCCACGGCCGTCTGGGATTTATGTCGTCATAGGCTTCGCGGCGCGCTCGAAGGATTGGCGCAGCGCATCGAGTCGGAACAACGCTGGGAAGACCTGGTGCTGCCGGCGGCTCAGACCGAGGCGTTGGGCAACGTCGCCGCCCAACTGCGGCAGCGCTCGACCGTGCATGACGTCTGGGGATTTGCGCGCAAGACTCGCCGCGGTCTCGGCATCAGCGCGCTGTTCTACGGTCCGAGCGGCACCGGCAAGACGATGGCGGCCGAAGTGCTGGCCAACGAACTGCGGCTGGATCTCTATCATATCGACCTCTCGCGCGTCGTAAGCAAATACATCGGCGAGACCGAAGATAATCTCCGGCGCGTCTTCGATGCCGCCGAGGAAAACGGCGCGATTCTGCTGTTCGACGAGGCCGACAGCCTATTTGGCAGCCGCAGCGAGGTGAAAGACAGCCACGACCGCTACGCCAACATCGAGGTCAGTTATCTGCTCCAGCGCATGGAGTCGTATCGTGGACTCGCGATCTTGACGACGAACATGCGCGGCGCGCTCGATAACGCGTTCCTGCGACGGATCCGTTTTGCCGTGGAATTTCCGTTTCCGGATGTGCCGCAGCGCGCGGCGATTTGGCGGCGCGTGTTTCCGCCTTCGGCTCCCACGCAAGGCCTGGACGCCGAGCGCCTCGCGCGCTTGCGGATCGCCGGCGGCAACATCCGCAACATCGCGTTGAACGCTGCGTTTCTGGCCGCCGACCGTCGCGAGCCGGTGCAGATGCACCACGTTCGGGCGGCAGCGCGGTCCGAGTACGCTAAGCTCGAACGCCGGCCGAGCCGGGCTGAGATCGAGGCATGGGCGTAGCCGCGACTCTCGCTCCGCCGATTGCGGCGCCGCCGCAGCCGGCGCCACCGGACCTGGTGCGGCGTGCTTGCGAATGCGGCGCCGCGGCGCGGCTTAGCGGACAATGCGAAGGGTGCGACCGCACCAGTCTTCGAGCAGGATTCAGCGCGCAAGCCAAACGCCCGGGACCCGCGTCGCTCGCACCCCGCTCGGCGGTAGCCCCTTTGCTACCCCTGGCGATCCACAAAACGGCGCCGGTTGCGCCGCAGATGCAGTTGCGCGTCTCGTCGCCGGGCGACTCGGCCGAAATGGAAGCCCAAGCGGTGGGAACGCAGATCGCGCGCATGGCCGAACCGGCTGGTGCGGTGCCTATCCGCCACACCGAAGCCGGCGGCACGGTTTTCCGCCGCGCCGTCGCGGATGCCAATGTGGAACCCGGCACGCTTGCCGAATTGCAGCGTGAAGCCTCCTCCGGGACGCCGCTGCCACCGCAGGTGCGTCTCTTCATGGAGCCGCGTTTTGGCGCCGATTTCAGTGCGGTACGCGTTCACGTCGGCGATCGCGCCGCATCGCTTTGCGGTCAAGTCGCCGCGCTGGCCTTTACGGTTGGACACGACATCTATTTCGCGAAGGACCAGTTCCGCCCGGAGACGCCCGCCGGCCGGGAACTGCTCGCGCACGAACTGACGCATACGATTCAACAGCACGGTGTGGCGCCGCGCCAAGCCGGTGCCCCGGGTGCTGCTGCGCCGCCGGCGGGCGCTGCAAGTGCGCCCCCGCGCGTCGCCGCGCCGCCAGTCCCTATTGTTGCCCCGCCGGCCCCTGTTGCGGCCCCGCCTGCCCGCGCCGTCCCGGCACCGGCGACGCGCGTTGCCGCGCGGGCGCCGCTCTCGGTGCAGCGCCTCGGGATTAGCGATGCGTGGAACTACTTCGCCGACAAGGCGAACGTCATTCCCGGTTTTCGCATGCTCACGATCGTGCTTGGCGTCAATCCGCTGAACATGGCGCCGGTCGATCGCAGCGCGGCGAATGTGCTCAAAGCGATCGTCGAGTTTATGCCCGGCGGCGGCATCATCGTGCAAGCTCTCCAGAACATGGGCATATTCGACAAGGCCGGCGCGTGGGTGAACGCTCAGCTCGACACGTTGAAGATGACCGGCTCGGCTTTCAAGGATGCGGTCACGACGTTCCTCGGAACGCTCAGCGTAACCGATATCCTGGATCTTTCCGGCGTGTGGGAGCGGGCGAAGAAGATCTTCACCGACCCGATCGCCCGTCTGATCGCGTTCGTCAAAGATCTCGTCGTCGGCATCCTCAAATTGATCAAGGACGCGATCCTGCTGCCGCTGGCTAAACTGGCAGAAGGAACGCGCGGCTGGGACCTGCTGATCGCCGTGCTCGGCAAGAACCCGATTACCGGCGAGGTCGTGCCGCAGACCGCCGAGACGCTGATCGGCGGCTTCCTCAAACTGATCGGACAAGACGAGATCTGGGACAACATGAAAAAGTCCAACGCGATTTCACGCGCGTGGACTTGGTTCAAGAGTGCCATGGCCGCGCTTCTCGCCTTCGTCTCGCAGATTCCCGACCTATTCATTACCGCGTTCAAGTCGTTGACGATCGAGGACGTCGTGCTGGTCGTCGGCGCGTTCCAAAAAGTGGCGTCGGTGTTCGGGGGCTTCTTGAGCAAGTTCATCGACTGGGCCGGCACGGCGATCTGGAACCTCTTGGAGATCATCTTCGACGTCGTGAGCCCCGGAGCGCTGACCTACATCAAGAAAACCGGCGCTGCGCTCAAGAGCATTCTGAAAGACCCGCTGCCGTTCGTCGGCAATCTTATCAAGGCCGCGAAACTCGGTTTCGAGAATTTCGCCGCCCACTTCGGCCAGCACCTCAAAGAGGGTCTGATCGATTGGCTGACCGGATCGCTGCCGGGCGTCTATATCCCGAAGGCCATTTCGCTCGTCGAAATCGGAAAGTTCGCGCTAAGCGTACTGGGCGTGACCTGGGCACAGATCCGCGGCAAGATCGTGAAAGCGCTGGGGCCCAACGGCGACAAGATTATGACCGCGCTCGAAACCGCATTCGATATCGTGGTGGCGCTGGTAAAAGGCGGCCCCGCCGCAGCCTGGGACCTCATCAAAGAGAAGCTCAGCGACCTCAAGGACCAGGTAATTTCGGGGTTGACGAGCTTTGTCGTCAACACGATCGTGTCGAAGGCCGTACCCAAGCTGATTTCGCTGTTCGTGCCCGGCGCCGGATTCATCTCAGCCATCCTGTCGATTTACGACACGGTGATGGTGTTCGTGCAGAAGCTCGCCAAGATCGTCGCTGCGGTCAAGGCATTCGTCAACTCCATCGTGGCAATCGCCGCGGGCCAGATCCAAGGCGCCGCCGACAAGGTGGAAAGTACGCTGGCCGGCTTGTTGTCGCTGGCGATCAGCTTCCTCGCCGGCTTCCTGGGCCTCGGCAACATCGCCAGCAAGATAATGGGCGTGATCACCAAGGTTCGCGATATGGTCGACAAGGCGCTCGACACGGCGATTACGTGGATCGTCGGCAAGGCAAAGGCGTTGTTCGCGAAGATATTTGGTGGTAAGGACGCAAAGCCAGACGCAACTGCACAACTTAACGTCAACATTCCATTCCAAATGCATGGATCGGGCCACCACCTAACTACGGTCGTTGGGCCTAATGGGGTGCAGATCCAAATGGCGAGCCGCGCCGACTACTTGCGCGTGCTGATCACGGGTGCCGAGACTGCGCTTAAGAAGCGAGCGACGCCGACGCAAAATGACAAGGACCTACTCGCACGATTGCAAAAGGTTGATGCGGAGCTCCAAGATTTGGAAGGCAAGCGCTTCGCCAGCCTCGATCAGGGGGGACCTCAGGGCGACGCGGTCCGCGCCGGAATTATCAATCAAATGAACGAGATCGCGCTCCTTCTTTCCGCGATTGGTGACGCTTTTGGAATTCCAGATCTTAGTCAACTGAGCCATCCCTCGCGCTACGTCGGCCACTTGATGGGCCCCAATCAATATGCCCTCTTAGACCAGTATACTACCGCAAAGCGCGGCCGGTTCTACGGCGGCTATCGCGTGAACGTTGACACTTGGGTCAGCACTCAACAACAACAGTCTGGGCGCCCCGGGTACTGGCAAGACAAGATCGACAACGTATTCTACCCGACCACCGTCAAGCCCACAATCGATCACATAGATCCGATTGCAAAGCACTGGAATAAGCTTGGAGGAAACGACTCAACGCAAAAGGGCCGCGCGGACTGGTACAACGACACTGGTAATTTTCAACTGGCGACGATGGAAAACAACCGATCGGAAGGGGCGAAAGGTGAAAGCGATATGGAAAATACTGTTGGAATGCACTTTACTGGACCAAACGAGTAGGTTGCAGATTGATTCGCGGACTTAATGGCGTTGAGCGGTAGTACCGCCGTGCTTGCATCGTGCATTATGCCGACTGCCAATCGGCGGCGTTTCGTGCCGAGCGCGATCGCACAATTTCTTGCGCAGGATTACCCGAGCAAGGAACTCGTCATCCTCGATGACGGCGACGACTCTGTGGCCGACCTCGTCCCGCCACACGCGACGATACGCTATCTGCGTACGCCGCGCCATCAGAACCTTGGCGCAAAGCGCAACGCGGCCTGTGAAGCCGCTCGTGGCGACATCATCCTGCACTGGGACGACGACGATTGGTATGCGCCCAATCGTATCCGCCTGCAGGCCGAAGCGCTTTGCGAAAGCGATGCCGAGTTGTGCGGGATAGACCGCGTGCTCTTCGTCGACCCGCGCGCGCGCACGGCCTGGGAGTACGTGTACCCCTCGGGCGGTGCGCCGTGGGTATGCGGGGCCACCCTATGCTACCGTCGCGACTTCTGGCGCGAGCATCCGTTTTCGAATACCAACAACGGCGAGGACACGCGCTTCGCCGCGGCCGTGCATCCGGACCGGCTGCACGTGCTGCCCGACAATCACTTCTTCGTCGGGTTGATCCACGCAGCCAACTCCAGCCCCAAACACGTTCGCGACAGGCGCTGGCAACGTTATTCGTTCGACCAAGTCCGCGCCATCACCGGACCCGACTGGCCGCCGGCCGCGCAGCCGGCAAACGGCGTTCGGGCGCACCACGCCGAAGCCGATCTTGCTGCCCTCGTTACGGCCGCATCGGGCATCGGCGACATCTTGCGCGTCACCCCGCTTATCCGCGTTCTTCACCACCTCGGGCACGCGGTCGACGTATTGATCGCCCCCGACAACGCGGAGGCAGGCGCTCTTCTGCGGGGCGCCCCTGAAATACGGGAGCTATTCGTCACGACCGATACAACCAACGGCCGCAACGCGGCCGTACCAGCTGCGTTGCATGACCGAGGTTACGCACTCGCGACCTTCAGCCGCTGGAGCGCGCCGCTCGCCGGCAAGGTGGAAGCAAAGCGCGTGCTCCACTTCCAGCCCGAAACCTGGCTGGCGCAGGGCGATAGCGCCTGCGTCGAGGCGATCGCGCGCAGCCTGGGTTGGCAGGGCGCAATGCCGGAACCATTTGCCGTCGCATCCGATCGCGACTTCGCATTGCCGCGGGGAACCGTCGCGTTGCATCCCGGCTGCAAGCGAGAGTGGACGTGGAAGAAATGGCACGACTTCGATGCGCTTGCGCGCCGTTTGGTTCACGTCGCGGTGATCGGTACCGAAGCGGACCTGGACAATGCCGGCACCTATTTCGGCAAGCCGTTCGACTGGCCCGATCACGTACGCAACTACGTTGGGAAGCTCAAACTCGCCGATACCGCCGCGCTGATCCAACAGTGCGCGGCCCTGGTATCCAACGATTCTGGTCTCATGCATCTCGGCGTCGCGCTGGGCGTGCCGACGTTCGGCGTGTTCGGCATTACCAGCCCCGCGCGCGAGGCGATTCCGTCGTCGCGCATGGTCGCCATTACCCGGGAACTCCCGTGCGAGCCCGATTGCCGCCGCCAGCCCTGGGGGCGCAGGGATTGCGAACGCCATCTTGCGTGCCTAAAAACGCTCAGCGCGGACGAGGTCGTGGCGCGGATTGCCGATCGCCTGCCGGACGTGCTCGTTACACCCGTTCCCCCACACCCTGCTCAAGTGGTCGTTACACCGCAAGCGCCCGCGATCCGGGTGGCCTATTATGGCGCCGTGTTCGACGCGAGCGGCTACGGCGCGGCCGCGCGCGAGTATATCCGTGCGTTGCATTCCGTCGGCATAAAACTCTCGGTCGTCAACACCGGGGCACGACCGGCGCAAGTCGAGGATACGCTGGTGCGATCGTTGCTCGGCACCGACCCGGAGCCGGACTTCCACCTGTTCCATGGGGTACCGCCATCCTGGGCGCGCTATGCGTATCGGTTACGCAACGTCATCGCCCTGACGGTATGGGAAACCGACACGATGCCGGGCGTATGGCGCAACCCGTTAACCCACGCCGTTAACGTTTGGCTGCCCTGTCGCTTTAACGTCGAGGTCTTTGCGCGGGCACTTGGGCGTCAACCGTTCCGCCTACCGCATCCGGTGCCGCTGCGCCCGGCCCCGGCCGCGCAGGACTTCGATTTTGCAAGCCTGGGAATCGCGCCCGACGATTTTCTCGTGTACTCATGCTTCGAATGGCAAGACCGCAAGAATCCGAACGGCACGATGCAGGCTTTCATGCGCGCTTTCCCGGCGCCGAGCGACGCGGTTCTCCTGTTGAAAACCAATCCGGGCGCTGCGGGCGCGGCAGCCGGGGCGCTGCACGACATTCGCGGTGATACCGACGCGAAGAGCCGCATCGTGCTCTGCTGCGAAGCATGGGACGACGCGAGGATCGCTGCGCTGCACGCGCGCGGCGACTGCTACCTGTCGCTGCACAAAGGCGAAGGGTGGGGCTATCCGCTGTTCGAGGCCGCGTGCCGCGGCACGCCGGTCGTTGCCACCGAATATGCCGGCCCACTCGACTACCTCGACGCAAAACACCACTGGCTCGTGCGGCATCAGTCAGCCCCGGTCCGACAGGTCTACGCGTACTACAATCCGAGTATGGCGTGGTCCGAGCCGGACGTGGCCCACGCTGCGGAGGGTCTGCGGTGGGTGCACGCCCATCGTGAAGAGGCGCGTGCCGCGGCCGGCGCGGCGGCCGAGAGTCTAAACGCGACTTTTTCCCCGCGGGAAATCGGCATGGCGGCCAAGGCGCGGCTGACGCAGTTGCTGGCCGACCTTCCACGCGCTAACGCGCTGCCCACTCTTGGCTCAGCTGCCGCGAACGGAAACGGTCGGGTTCAGCGTTCTTTTGAACCGGTTCCACAGCCGATTCCCGGCGATTGGTACGATCGCGATTATTTTGAGACCGGCATAAAAAGCAACTGGCACAAGGGCTACACCTGGCCGCTCTTCCACGGCGTGTTCAGCGATGCTGCTGCCTGCCTGGCGGAACTGTTTCCTGCAGCGCGTTCGTTCCTCGACGTCGGCTGTGCCAAGGGCTTCCTGGTACGGGCACTGCGCGAACGCGGACTGGACGCGCACGGCTTCGATCACAGCGCATGGGCGATCGAGCGAGCTGAGGAAGGGGCGCGGCCTTTCGTGCGGCTTGGCGACGTCGAGACCATCGACTTCGATCGCCAGTTCGACGTCACCGTCGCAATGTCGATTTTCGAGAGCCTGACCGAAGCACAAGTGCGCGCGCTCCTGCCGCGCGCGCGGCGCTGGACGCGACAGGCGCTCTTCGCGGTCGTTGCGATTCCCGACCCCCACGGAGTGCCGCGCGGCGATCCGTCGCAAATTACGCTGCGGGATCGCGACTGGTGGACGGATTGCTTCGAGCGGGCGGGCTGGCATCAGGACGCATTGCACCGCAACTTCGAGAGCGTCGCGCAGCGCCACCGCGTCCCAACCCAAATGGGCTGGAACGTGCATGTGATGTCGGCATGTTCGTGATGGAGCCTCGCTCGATCGGCGTGGGCGCTGCAAGCGTTCTCGTTCACCTTGCAACTGGCCTGGGCAACATCGTTCTAGCCACGTCGCTGCTCGTTGCGCTGAGCCGGAAATTCCGCACGATCGATCTGCGGCTCGACGCCGACTATCCGGGCGCCGGCGACCTATTTCGCGATTGGTCGGCGCTGCGCGCGGTCTACGATACCGGCGCAATGACCAGCGGCGCCTACGATATCGTCGTGCCGGCCATTCCGCCGTTTGCCTGGCCGCGTTTCGCCGCCCGATATCGCAACCGCGCCGGATTGATGTCGCGCCCGGACGACGCTTTGTTTTACGCTGACGAGCAGGCCTACTACCTGGATTTTGCTCGCCGCCTCGGCTGCGCCGCACCGCAAGCACCGCAGAGCTTTATCCCGGCCTTCCCTTCGCCGGATGCCGGCATCAGCTCGGCGACGCTCGTACTCGCACCCGGCTGCAAGACCGGTATCATGGCCGCCAAACGGTGGCCACGTTATCCCGAACTGGCCGCGCTGTTCGATGACGTCGCAATCGTGGGCACCCCGGACGACCTTCGGCTCTTCGACGGTACGCCGATGAGGTTTCCCGCGCACGTGCGCTCGCTGGTGGGTTCCCTGCAATTGCGAGGGCTGGCAAGCGTACTCGCGGCAAGCGGCGTCGTCGTCGCCAACGACAGTGGAATCGCCCACCTGTCCGCCGCGCTAGGCGTGCCGACAATTTTACTCTTCGGTCCAACCCCAGATCAGACGCTTGGACGGCTGCCGCCCAATGCCACGGTGATGCGCGCCGGTCTCCCTTGCGAGCCCTGCTGGCTCTCGCGCCGGCTCGACGCGTGCCAGGGGCGAATCGACTGCCTCCACAGCATCTCGGTCGAGAGCGTCGCCGCCACAGTCGAACGCGCACTCGCTCGAAAGCCGGCAAGATGGGGCGTCGCATTTGGACGGGTGCTTACGAGATGATGGCGCAAACGTGGCATGGCACGATCCCCATCTATATCAACAATTTCCAATTGGCTGACGCCGGTGCATAACCTCGCGGATTTTTTCAGTCGGATACCCGGCACCGATATAACGATCGTCGACAATGCCTCGACCTACCCTCCGCTTCTCGACTGGTATGAGGGTTGTCCCTATCGGGTTGCGCGCTTGGGTGAGAATTGCGGAGAGCACGCGCCCTGGGACCGCGGAGTCGTGCTCTCGGGAGCCGAGCACCGAGCGCGCTACTCGAGCGACTACTATGTCGTGACCGATCCAGACCTCTCGCTCGACTCGTGCCCACAGGACGTCCTCGATCTGCTCGTCGAGGGTTGGAGGTCGTACCCATTCGTCAATAAGATTGGGCTGAGCCTCGAAATAGACGACCTGCCGGACGCGTCGCCGATGGCAGAACAGGTCAGACAGTGGGAGTCGCAGTTTTGGCGCGAGCGGCGCGACGGCCGATTTTTCGATGCGTGGGTTGACACGACGCTGGCCCTCTACAGCGTCGATCTGCCTTTCGCGCGCGCGCGGGATACCGGAAATAGCCTTCGCAGCGACCGTCCGTATACCGCGCGGCATTTACCCTGGTACATCGACCCCGATCACATGAGCGCCGAGGAGGAATATTATATTCGAACGACCCGGCGAGGCCATTGGGGAACCTTTCTGCAGCGCGTACTACAGGAACGCGGGTGAGGTCTTATCTTATGAAACTGGGAATCGTCATGCCGGTAGTCTTGCAAAACGACATCATGCTGACCACGACGCTCGATGCCGCAGAGAAGCTAACGACGAAGCACGATGCCACGCTGTACGTCGTCTGCAATCGCCTACACGTCTGTTCGCCCGACGTACTCCAGCGCAACCTCGCGCAGCGATTTCGGGGAAGCGTCGTGGTACTTCACGAAGCGGGCGTCGAGCGTAGCGTTGCCGGCGCCTGGAACTTCGGCTGTATGCACGCACTCAACGCAAGCAGCGATTATATTGCTATTGCGGCAAACGACACATCCTTGAACCCCGACTGCCTCGACTTGCTGCTAGAATATGGGGAAAGCGCAAGTGCGGACGTTTGGTCCGGCATAAGTTACAACAATAGAGAGAACATCGATCTCGATGCGATTGGCATTGGTGCCGACTTCAGTTGCTTCATGATAAGGCCGTTGACGCTCCATCGCTTCGGCATGTTCGATCCCAACTTCCGGCCGGCTTATTTTGAAGACAACGATTATTACGCGAGGGTGATTCTCGGAGGAGGCAGTTGTCACGTCGTTCACCGCGCACAGTTCTTTCATCACGGATCGATGACGGTCCGGTCCGATCCCGACATGGCGCATCACGTGCAGTACTGGTTTGAAACGAATCGCCAATATTTTGCTCGAAAGTGGGGGGTCGCATCCCCACACAACGACAACGAGAGCATCCGAAGCCATTACTACGGTCATCCATTCAACGATGCATCGAAACCCCTATCCTGGTTTCCCGGAGAGTATTACTAAGGGCCACAGTGAGGAGTTTATGAAACTCGACGAACTTTATGCGTCCGTTCGCCGGACGCCCTCGGATATCGTAGAGCACCTGGAGTTACTTGCTCGGTTGTCGTCACTGTGCGATCACGTCACTGAGTTTGGCGTGCGTACCGGTAACTCAACGGTAGCGCTCTTATATGGCAGGCCTCGTGCGGTCGTTTCGTACGATATCCTGCCGTGCATAAACGGGCAGGAGATTGCGGCGGCCGCCGAAGAGGCGGGCATCGAATTCGCTTTCAGACAGGAGAGCAGCCTGTCGGCGGAGATCGAGCCGACCGATCTCCTTTTCATCGACACTCTTCACACGTTTACTCAACTGACGGGAGAGCTCCGCAATCATGCCGGCAAGGTCCGGCGCTTCATCGCGTTCCACGATACGACAACGTTCGGCGATCAGGACGAGCAGCCCGTGCCGCCCGGTACGAACGAGGCGGTCGGCCTCTGGCCCGCAATCAGCCGGTTTCTCAAGAGCAGTCCGGCATGGGAGCTGAAGTTCTATGCGACCAACAACAACGGCCTCACGGTGCTTAATCGTTCCGACGTTAGCCGTTAACCGGTAAGGTCGGAGGGAGCAAAGCTTCCTTAGTCGCATACTACGTCAAGCTGCTAACCGCGAACCGTGTCGAGTTTTTGACCGGTGTGGTCGTGGCGTTTCTGCTAAAGGGGAGGAGCACCCGATGGTAAGGACCTGGAGATTAGCGCCTTTTGCCGCCGGCATCGTGCTGGCCGCGGTCGGCATTGCAGCGTGCGGCGGCAATACGCAGTCGGTTCCCGTGCCGTTATCCGTTGCGGGCCTGGCGGCCCTGACGCCGGACCGCGCGAAGCAGCCGCCGCCGGCGAACGGGCTGCTCTACGTGTCGGACTGGAGCACCGGCGACGTTTTCGCATACCTCTGGCCCTCCGGAAACTCGGTCGCCTCGGCAACGATCACCAGTTTTGCCGGCAGCGAGCCCGACGGCTTGTGCGTCGATAGACACGGCCGCGTGATCGTCACCGATTATCTCGTAGGGACCGTTCGGAGCTACCCGCGCGGAAGCCCGAGCGTCCATCGAACGTTCAATCTTCCCGCCGGCATTACGTCTGCCCAGGCCATCGGCTGTTCCGTCGATCAGCTTAATCACTTGGCCGTCGCCTATTACTCGACGTCCCTCGGCCATGCCGCAATTGCCGTTTGGCCCCATGAGGCAAATGGCCCAGGCGCCCCAAACGTCTACTCGGACACCTCGTGCGACGCGATGTGGTCTCCGGGCTACGATCATGACGGCAACCTCTTCGTCGAGGGTATGAGCGGCGGCGTCGTTAGCATCTGCGAACTCCCCGACGGCGCCACAACGATGAACACCGTGGCGCTTAACGGGGCGACGATCTCCTCTCCCGGCGGGGTCATGTGGGACGGACACTACATCATGCTCAGCGATCAAGATGCCAGTGGCGCGAATCTGACGGCTCTCTACCAAACCACCTTGAGCGGCACCGTTCTTACCGTCCAGGGGGCGACCACCCTTAGCGATACTTGCTACTCCAACTACACTGACCTTCCTCAGCCCTTCGTTGTCGGAACGCATAACACGCCGATGACGATGACTCAAGGCCACTCGGTGATCGGCGCCAACCTCTCGTGCCCACTCGGCGGTTTGGGAGAAGTCGGTTTCTGGGCCTATCCGGCAGGCGGCTCGTCAACCGGTCATCTAGCCTCGGTTCCGGCCAATCCCCAGGGTCAGGCCGTGAGTTTTCCTCCGTAGCCTGCCGATATTTCTTTCTTCGAATACCCTCGGCGCCGTAATGTGACCACCACGGCGGAAAAACGCCGACAAAAGCCTGCCGACACGGGGCGGCATGCCGCTGGCGGCCTCCAGCGCGCTCGATCGAGCGCTCGACCTTAGGTGACCGGTGCCGGCGAAGCCGGCACGTAGTCGGAATCGGCGCGCCTCAATGGATGGAGAGCGTGAATGCGTAGGTGCTGTCGCCGTTGCCCCCGTCCAAGGGCACGACCGTGATCGTGTACCGTCCGCTTACGGGAAGCGTCACCGTGCGCCCGGCCCTTAACGTCGCATCGAGTTTCGCGCCCTAAAGACGAACGAGCGTCGTCCACTGCGCTTGCGCGGCGGTGATCTCCAACGTTTGTCCCGCATGGGCATCGAGCGTGTATTCGTCCGCCCAATCGAGTCCGATGCTTCCGGAGAGACGCTTGCTGGAGGAGCCGGGCGCGAAGCGTACCCGAACGGAAACGGGTTTGCGATCGTCACCCCGGAGTATCCAGGCGCCCGTCTTTTCGAACGTTCCATCGTGGTAGACGTAGAGCGATTCGTCTTTGATCGTCGCGCTTTCGTGTGCGACTTCGTCGATATTCGCAACCGCGCCGTCATGGGGAACGACCCTGACGCCGACGGCGACGCTCTCGAAGGTTTTCGTCGCTGCGCTCTCGCTGACACGATAGACCCAGTAGGGGCAGTTCTGCGCGAAACAGGCACACGCATCGTAAAAGACGGTGACGAGCACGAGGTTCGGGCGCAACGAGAGTTGTTTGAGCGTAAGGGCGTCTCGCAACTCACGGGGATCCTCGCGAGCGCAAGCCGCGACCTGGCCGTCGTCGCGCTCGAGCACTTGAAGGGCTCGGTCGGTCGTGAAACCGCTGGAGATCACGGCGGCCAGAAGTAGCGACGTCATGGCGTTGGATACGTGGCGCGGAGCGCAGGTTCTTGCAGCGAAGGCGCTTTGTCAGTAGTCGATGTGGCGATAAGGATCATCGAAACCTGGGTTGCCGGCGAAAAGAAAGTCGGCTAGTCCAGTTATTCATACAGCTTCGCCGGCGGCGGCGACGGGGAGACGCCCTCGGCGGCCAGGCACCGTAACCGGCCCTCTCATCTTTTTTGAAGGCGGTTCTAATCATTGCTAACGAGAGCTTTCGGCTCAGCAATGCTAGAAATAGAGGGTGATGAAACTCCAAAACGTCTTACTGGCCTGCGCTCTGGGCGCAGGATCGCTACTCGGCGCGGCGGCGCCGGCATCAGCGGCCCACGTCACCGTCGCAACCGCGCGAGCGGCAACGGCGGGGCGGGTGGTCGCGGGCAACCGCTACTACGGAACCGGATACCGGGGCTACGGCTACCATTACGGCTACCGTTACCCCAATCGGTACGGCTATCGCTACGGCTACGGCTACCCCTATCGCTACGGCTACGGCTATCCGTATGGCGTTAGCGTCGGCGTTGGCTTCGGGGGAGGCTACGGCTACGTCGGCGGCGGCTATGGGTACGCGCCGTATCCGGCCGTCTATGGGCGTCCCGCCTATTGGGCGCGTCGTCCCTACTGGCGTCCTTATCGCCGCGCATATTGGGGGCCCCGCGTCCGCTAACGCATCGCCCCAATCCGTTCCTGAACGAGGCTCTAGCCGCTGTGGTTAGAGCCTCTTCGTCGGCCGCGAAATCGCCCACAGACCGCTTGACCGTTTCGGGAGCCGTCTCATTGCCGTTCCGCGAGCACGTCGCCTTCGACGATGCGAAGCTGCGCGTCGCGCCAACGGACCGTGCGTCCGGCTAACCCACAAACCCATACGGCGATCCCGAAGAGATCGCGCGGCAGCACGAGCCATGCCGAGGCGCACGCAACGCCGAGCGCCCGACACGAAGCGCGCTGCAACGCGATACGCGCGAGGGCTGCAGCAAGGAGTACCGCTGCGCGTTTCGGCTGAGGCGCAATCAGGAACGCGAGCAGCGCAAGCGGCAGCGGATAGGTGAGGAACAAGCCGGCGTAGCCGGCCGGCTGCACGCCGCGAATCGTCCGATGCCAGCGCAACTCGTGGTTCCAGAGCATCGCGAGACTCGAGTCGGACACAATCGTCCGTACGACATAACGTGAGATCACGACCCGAAGACCTCGGGCGGCAATGTAGTTGCCAAGCATGAAATCGTCGGCGAGATGGGGCGCAAGCGCCTCGAAACCGCCGATTGCGGAGAGGACCGCCGAACGTACCGAATTCGTCGGGCCTAGGCAGTGTCGTGGCGGCCCGAAGAGGTGATTGACGAGCACCGAGGGGATAAACTGCTCGTTCATGAACATCGCCGCGAGTTTTCCCGAGAACGTGCCGTCAGGCACGCCGGCGAAAAGGCAGGTCACGACGCCGACGTCGGGTTCCTGCAAAGGCGCGGTGACGGTGCGGACGTACGCCGGGTTGACCCGCGTGTCGCTGTCAGCCAGGATCAGCACCTTATGGCGTACGAGCCGCATCATCGAGAGTACGTTTGCGATCTTGGGGTTGGGCACTCCGGGAACTTCACCGACGTTGATCACGATGTCTCGATCGGGAAGCGCCGCCGACGACGCGCTGCGCAATTGCCAGCGCGCGATCGTCGGCTCGCGACACGCCCAGGACGAGCTGGCAAACAGGATAATCCTGCAAGGCGAAAGCCCGCAGGTTCTCCTCGAGGCCGGGTTCCTCGCCATGGAGGGGCACCAACAGACTGACCGGGCGGCAAGTTGTCGCCGGTATTCGATTCAGAGGTCGCGTTGTCCGAAGCGTCGCACGCATACAAAGGCGACGGCCGCATAACCGATCGCCGCGATGGCGGCGACGTCGAGCCCCGCAGCCAAGACACGCGCAAACTTCACGCGACGCGATTCGCTGGCCATGGAATGCGGCCTTTTTTCCCGAAGGCCGCATCCCGATGAAGCCCAACTGGACGATGAGTGGCGATCACCTATGGCGTGCGCCAGCTCTACCTTCTCTTCAGGATTCGCGTCCGCCAGTGGGGTTATTTGCCGGCCGAGCGCGGGGCGACGGTACTGATCACAAATCATCAGCATATGGACGAAGGCGAAATGGTCACGGCGCGCACGTTTCTTCGGCACCCGTGGAAGCCGCTGGTCATGTGCAATTCCCGCCGCACCTTCGAGACGGGATTCATTGCGTGGCAGATGCCCTGGACCGCGTGGTTTACGCGCGGCTTGAATCTGAGCTGGCTTTGGGGCGCCTATAGCATCCTGCCGATCGAGAACCACCTCTTCTCGCGGCCGCTCATCAGCTTGGCCGAAGAGTTGCGATCCGCGCATGGCGATCTGCCGCTCGAAGCGATCTTGCCGGCCGAAGACGCTCGAGCCGTTGGGCCTCCAAGGACGAGATGCTGAGCGACCTGTGGAAGCTGGCCAACTTCGTGCGGGCCCACGCTTGGGTGAAGGTAGCGAAGCTCAAGCAGCCTTACCGGAGCGAAGTCCTCGAGAACCTACGCGCCGCGACCAAACGCGACATCGCCGCGATCGTCGAGCGCGTGCGGCCCGGCGCGACCTTCTACGTCACGCCCGAAGGCGATTTCAGTCGCGATGGCCGCATGCATCCGATGCGTGGGGGAATCGTCGAAGCGCTATCGCCCTTCGCCGACCTTTGGCTCTGCGCGATTGCCTACGACCCCTTCCGACGCGGGCGGCTCGGGATGCTGTACCGGGTCCTTCGATATGCCGGCGACGCCGATATCGGGACGTCGCTTGCCGCGGCGCGGCCGATCACGACCTCGGCGCTCGTGGCCAGCGTTTCTCCTCGCGGCCCCCGAGACGTTCGCAGCGCAGGATGCGGTGCGCGCGGTGCTGGGAGCGGCTCGATTCGCTGCCCCGAAACGTCTTCGTCGACCCCGAATTGCAGCACGCGCCGAAGGCCGCGGTCGTCGGCGCCCTGGTGACGCTGCGAAAGCGCGGTACGCTAGTCGAAGACGCCGGACGCTACCGCCTCACCGCGGACCGCGCCGATAAACGATTCCTCCACATCCCCGACATGGTCGAGTTCCAACGCAATATGCTCGAAGAAACCCTGGCATCGGCCAGGCGCGTTGAAAGGACCGATACGCCGTCCCGGGACGGAGCCGCCATCGCGGAAAGGCGCAACGCGCGAGCTAAGATCTGATGCGTTCCGACGCGCGCAAATTGGGGAAGGTATGGTTTTGAACGGGCTAATCGCCGATCGGTCGCAGTTCGCCTTTACGATCATGTTCCATTACTTATTTCCGATCACGACGATCGGGCTTGCGCCGTTCGTCGCGGGATACACTTTGAAAGCGGCGCGGCGTCCCAACGACGAGACTGCTCGCGCGGCGACCTTCTGGACCAAGATCTTCGCCATAAGTTTCGCGCTCGGAGTCGTCACCGGCATCCCAATGGAGTTTCAATTCGGGACGAATTGGGCGACCTTTTCCGCTCGGAGCGGATCGGTGGTGGGCCAACCGCTGGCGCTCGAGAGCCTCTATGCGTTCTTCCTGGAATCCGTCTTTCTGGGCGTCCTGCTCTACGGGAAGCGCTACGTGGCGCCGCTGTTCCATGCAGCCTCCGCCGTGCTCGTCGGGATCGGTTCGTGGCTGTCCGGCTTCTTTATCGTGGCAACCAACGCTTGGATGCAACATCCCGTCGGGTATCGCATCGGTCCTGGCGGCAAGATCGAGCTCGACAATCTCGCGGCCGTGCTGCTTTCGCCGTTCGCGTGGTGGCAATACCTCCACGTCTTGATGGGTGCGCTCGTCGCCGGCGGCTTCGTCGTTGCTGGAATTGGTGCGTACTATCTACTCTCCCAACGCGAGCCGTCGCTCGGAAAGCGGTTTGTACGCGGCGGCGTGATCGTCGCCGCGATCTCCTCGGTGCTAACGGTGTTTCCCAGCGGCGATCGCCAAGGCGCAGACGTGACGACGTATCAGGCCGAGAAGCTCGCCGCGATGGAGGGTCTGTTTCCCACCGAGCGCGGTGCCCCGCTTGCGATCATCGGCATGCCCGATACGGCCGGCGACCGCTTGATCGACCCAGTCGACGTGCCGGAGTTCTTGAGCTTCCTCGCCTACGGCAACGTTCGCGCCAACGTGAAAGGCCTCGACTATTACCGGCGTTCGACGTGGCCGCCGGTGGAACTGACCTATTACGCGTATCACATGATGGTCGGTCTCGGCTCGGCCTTCGTGGTGATTTCGCTGCTGGCCGCGCTGCTGTTGTGGCGAAATCTCCTCTTCCGCCGGCGATGGATGCTGTGGGCCCTATTCCTCGCCATCCCATTCCCGTACATCGCAAACGAGGCCGGTTGGGTCGTGACCGAGGTTGGCCGTCAGCCATGGCTTATTTACGGATTAATGCGCACGAGCGAAGCGGCGTCGCCGAACGTCAATGCCGGTGAAACGATCTTCACGCTGCTCGGCTTCGCGGGCATGTACCTCGTTCTCGGCGTGCTGTTCTTGTATCTTGTGTTGCGCGAGATCGGTATCGGACCGAGTGGATCCCACGATATTGCGCCGGCAACGGAGCCCGCTGCATGAGCGTGGCGGGATTCTGGCTCCTCGTCTTGATGCTCACCGTATACGTCTTGCTGGACGGATACGACCTAGGCGTCGCGATGATCGCGCCGTTCGTCGCGCGCAGTGACGCCGAGAAGGCCGCTGCGATGCGCAGCATCGGCCCCTTCTGGAACGGCAACGAAGTATGGCTAATTTCGACCGCGGCCGTCCTTTTTGCCCTCTTTCCGCAGGCGTACGCGTCGCTTTTTTCCGGGTTCTATCTGCCCTTCATGATCGTGCTCTGGCTCTTGATGCTTCGCGGCATATCGCTCGAATTGCGAGGGCACTTCCCAAGCCGAGTCTGGCACGATTTTTGGGATGCGTGTTTCTTTCTCGCAAGCGTGTTACTCGTGCTGCTCTTCGGCATTGCACTCGGGAATCTGCTGCGTGGGCTCCCCCTCAACGAGAGCGGCTTTTTTCTAGGAACGTTCGCTTTCTTGCTCAATCCCTACGCGCTGCTCGTGGGTGCCTTCGCCGTCGCGGCACTGGGAATGCACGGTGCGGCATTCCTGATGTTGCGTTTGCGCGGGGCTCCATCCGATCGTTGCGCGGGGACGTTTGTCTGGCTGTGGGGCGCGGTCGTTGTCCTCTACGTCGCCGTGACGCTCTCTACGTTGCTTCTACGCGGCGTGGGAGGCATCCACTTCTTCGTCACCCCAATGATCGTACTATCCCTCGCCGCACTCGTGGCGATCCTTATAATGCGGGCACGCAATCGCGACGTCGCGACGTTCCTGGCGTCGGCCGCGTTCCTCGCTACGCTGCTCGTCGCGGCGGCCGGCACCATCTTTCCGTACCTGGTACCCGCGTATCCGGGCGGCAGGAACGGCATCTCGATCTACGCCGCATCATCAACCGGACTCACCACCGCGTTCGTCTTCACGGTCGTTGCGCTCGTCGCCGTGATCGCGTACTCGGCCGTTGCCTGGCACCGCGTCGCGCGAAAGATTCGCGTGTAGCCGCGCCGCTTCTCGGCTTTAGGCGACAACCTGGCCAATTGGGATCGTAAACGTAATACGTGCTCCGGTCGGCACGCCGTTCTCTGCGCGTATCGTCCCTCCGTGCGCCTCGACTAAGCGTTTGGCGATTGCGAGGCCGAGGCCCGTTCCCCCAGAATCGCGCGAGCGCGCCGCATCCGTTCGAAAGAACCTGTCGAAGATCCGGTCGAGATGCGCTCTCGGTATGCCCGCTCCATCGTCTACTACAGCAATCTGCATAAATGCGTCGAGCGCAGTCGCGGAAAGTTCAACGTGCCCGTCACTTCGCGCGTGACGTATTGCATTTGTCGTTAAATTCAGCAGGATGTGCCTCAATCCGCGAACGTCCGCGCAAACCAGAGCACCCTCCGGATCGCATGCAACTGCGAGCGCGATGCCCTTCCGCCTCGCGGCACCTTCGCATTTCGCGGCTACGGAACGTAGTAGCTCCAAAGGCGAGAGGGTCTCCAAGCGAATGCGGAATGCCTCCGTGTCGAAGAGCGTTAGTTGTTGAAGGTCGGCGACGAGCTCGGCCAAGCGTTCGGATTCGTCGATGAGCGCAGCAATGCGCTCGGTTGACGAGGGTAAAACTCCTTCGCGCATTGCTTCAAGTTGCACGTGCAGGCTGTTGAGCGGCGAGCGCAGCTCGTGGGCAATATCGCTCGTCATTTCGGTGCGCGATCGTTCGGCAAGCTCTAACTTCTCAACCATTCGATTGAAGGCGACCGCGAGATCCCTTAGTTCGACATCGCCGGTAGCTGGAACTCGCACCGAGAGGTCCCCTTCGGCCATGCGCCCGGCGGCGGCGCGTAACGCCCGAAGGGGACGAACGAGGTACGCAGCCAAGCCGGCGCTCGCGAGCGCCGAGGCGAGGATGGCGACGGACGCCCCGATCCAAAGAAGTTCGGCGAGCTTTGTCTCGATTACGCTCGGGCTTCCATCGAGAGACCGCCCATTGGGGAGAAAAAACACCGTGCCGCGCAGGCGCCCCGTTTCGTCTCGAAGAGCTGCCGCGAAGACCATATGGGCGCCGATGCGCGAAATTGCCGTGCCCGTGGCGTTTGACAGCACGATCGCAGCGGCATCCCGGTGCGCGCGCATTCCGCGCAGGTAGGGCTGCGAAGCCGCATGGATGGTACCGTCAGGAGAAACGAGGGCGACGTTCCAGCGATCCGCCACGGGAGGGGAAACCTCAATGTCTCGAACGCCGGCGGCGCGCGCGCCGAGTTCGGTTCTCAATCGGTTAACGACGGCCTTCATCGGCTCAGTAAGCGCGCGCGGCGCCGCCTCCGGCCCAAAAGGCGGATGGGCGTGCAACGTACTGCCCGTCACAAAGATGGAAAATGCGACAATCGTGGCGGCTACGCTGGCCGAAACGAGTAAGATTGCGAAAAACAAGCGCAGTTGAAGCGTCATCTCGTTTCTTCCAGCGCGTAGCCAAAACCGAACGCGGTCGCGATTGCAATACCGCAGTTAGCGTGCGCGGCGAGTTTCTTACGCAGGCCGGCCACGTGAACGTCTATCGTCCGATCTAATCCTTCGTAGTCGGGTCCGAGAACGCGTTCGATCAGCTCCGTTCGCGAGATGGGTCTCCCGGCGTTCTGCGCCAGGCAGGCGAGCAGGCGGAAATGGGTGGGAGTTAGTACGCACGGCCGTCCATCGATCGTCACGACTTGCGACCGCAAGTCGATCGTTGTCTTACCAACGTTGACGTACCCGCGAACGCCACGGGTTGACGGCTTGGTTCGTCGAAGGACGGCGTGAATGCGGGCTATGACTTCGTTGAGGCTGTACGGTTTAACGATATAGTCGTCCGCGCCCCCGCGCAGGCCGGCGAGCCGATCGCTTTCAAAAGTCTTTGCGGTCAGCATCAGCACCGCAGCCTCCGTAAACTCGCGCAATCGCTTGCAGACTTCGAAACCGTCAAGCCCGGGGAGCATCACATCGAGCAGGACGACGGCGGGCTCTTCGTCCTTTGCAAGCGCGAGAGCCGATATTCCGTCGAAGGCCACCGACACGGTAAAACCGCGAGCGACGAGGAAGAGTCGCAGCGTCTCAGACGCAGCTCGATCGTCCTCGACGATTAGAACACGAAGCTGCGTTCCCATCGACATCATGAGCGTATCCTACACGATTTAACGCCATTTTTACAACCTGCTGCTAGTATCGCATGAGAAGAGTTGACGATAGGTGTAAATAGAATGCGAATTGCCGCGCTTTGCTTCGGGTTTCTCGTCTTCATGATGCGCACGGCCCTCGCGCAAGACTCCGTAGCGCAAGGCTCCGTCGCACTATCGTTTCAGAATGATGGGATAACGTTAAAAGGAACTTTATATCGCGCCGCCGGCGTGGGTCGGCATGCGGCGATCGTGCTTCTCGCGGGCTCCGGGAGAGGTACGCGCGATAGTCTGGTGTTTCAAACGTTGGAAAGCCGGTTTCTAAAACTCGGCATCGACGTGCTGGCATACGACAAGCGAGGCTCCGGCGAATCCGGCGGAGTTTACGACGACGACACGCCGCTGCAGACATTGGCCGGCGACGCGCTCGCCGGCGTACGCGCGCTGCAAACGCGCGATGACATTGACCCAAAGCGCGTTGGCCTTTGGGGCATCAGTCAGGGCGGTCTCCTCGGACCGCTCGCCGCATCAATGTCGCCCGGCGTTGCTTTCGTTATTAGCGTTTCGGGCCCCGGCGTTTCAATCGCCGAACAAGCGATTTATTTGCGCGCAAACGAGATGCTCGCAAAGGGCTATTCTCAGCAGGACGCGCAGCGCATGACCGATTTCCGCAGGGTTCTTTGGGCCTATTACGGCACCGGGCTGGGACGCGAGGCGATCCAGGCTGCCATGAATATCGTCAAACGCGACCGCTGGTACAGAGAGGAAGGGCTGCCCCAAACGGTCCCCGATCCCGATTCGCTCGACCCGGCCCTGCGGTCGTTCATGCGACAAGCCGCCACGTACGATCCGCTGGCGGTCGCACGCAGCGTGCGCGTTCCAGTTCTCATTATCTATGGAGCAAAGGATGCCGTCGTTCCCGCCGAGCAAAGCCTCGCGAACTTGTTGGTCGCTTACGCCGCCGGCGGTAACAAGCGCGTGTCGTTCGCTTTCTTTCCCGATGCTGGCCACGGGCTCGAGCGGGTCGCGACAGAGCGCGAATGCCACGAGTGTTCTGAACGCACCATGGCCCAAACCGGTGTCTGGGATGCGACGCCGGGATTCTTCACTACGATGGACGCCTGGTTGCGAGCCAACGTCCTTGCAAGAGTCGTATCGTTCCAGCCCTAACGAGCGCACGCCCCGGGCGCTCGGCCGAATTTTGGTCAGAAAACTGACACGAATCGCGGCACCCCTTTCAGGGTCCTTCCATATTTGCGAACGAAAGTGAAAGCTGAGACACTCGCTCTTCGCCATCGGAGGAAATTCCTGTGAGGCACCGTTCCATTTACGCTGCTCTCATCGCGATCTTCGCTACATCTTGCTCGGCGGGAGGCGGCGACGGCGGTCCGGTCGCTGCTTTTTCACGAAGCGCCTCGCAGCCGTTTGCACGACGAGGCGCCGGTCCGGGTCCGATCGTAACGTCCAAATTCGGCGGTACGATCTTTGGTTGGGCGATCGATGAAAATGGCGCTGGCGGGATACTGACGGAGGTCACCCCACCCTCGGGGTCTCCCTTTAAGTCCGTCGTTGAGACCTTCGACCAGACGACGGGAAAGATTACGAAAATCGTGCGGAAGCAAAATGGAGACTCGGGCAATCGCGAGCTGTACGTGGATGCGGTTTTGGCGAACGACGTCGGCCTAATCGACGACGAGCGGCACTACGGGAAGTACACGCGCCGAGACCTCTATTATCTCATGGCACCCGTTTCGAAGAAACGGATTAGCGGCACGTGGACGCGTCCGCCCGGGCGTAACTTCCTCATTTTCGACATTGCAGATCAGCAAAGCAATCCCGTCGCGGTGATGGCGGCCACGAAAATCGATCAGGTTATCTCGAAGCCGCCGACATTTGAAGTCGTCGTGACGGACGTTGCGGCGAACAAGATTTTGCGCACGCTTTATGCTCCGCATGGTGACGGCGTGAACTACCCATACTTTGTCGCAGAAGATACGACGACGCAACACGCCTATGTGCCGGCCGCTAACTACCAGTCGCAGACGGTCTTCATCGACTACGATATCCGCAGCGGACGCGCGTCCAACGACTTCGTTGCTCCCCCGTTCAGCGGGCCGGTGGCCGGCCTCGCGATCGACTCCGCGTCACACATGATGTGTACGACGACGGGATCAACCTATAGCGTCCAGATGTACGACCTCAAAACCAAGCAACAGACGTTCGTCGGCCAGATCCCGAAATTCGGGAGGGGAAGGGCAAGCGGGCAGCGCGATCGCGGCCGATCCGATCGATCACCTCTTTATCGTCGAACAACCGAACTCGTTAAAGGGGGGCAGCGAAATCTACGTTTACGACGAGAAAGGAAACGTGTTGGAAAGCTTGACCGGCTTCGCGTTCGGGCCATTGAGCGGAATACAAGTGGTGCCGAGCAGCCGCAGCGGCTACGTCGCGGGCCCCGGAGAAAATCAACTCGAGTCCTTCACTTACTGAGCCGCGAGACATGGCCTACGCAAGGTCGTCAGCAGGACAATGCGGACGCAAGGCCAGCTTCTCGATCAGTCGCGCGGAGCGATCGAGCGTCTGGATATCAGTCGGCGTTGCAGATTCGAGCAGGGCCTCGAGAGCCTCCACGCGCCGCGCGCGTCCATCTTGCAGCATCTCCGTCCCTCGCTTTGAAGCGCGGAGAATGACGGCGCGCCGGTCGGCTGGGTCGTCACGCCGAACGACGAATCCGTCGCTCTCGAGCCCCTGCACGAGTCGAGTCATCGTCGGTGCGGTGACGCCCTCGATTTTCGCGAGCTCGGAGAGCGTGCAAGGGCCACCGAACACGAGCACGGAGAGCGCGGAGAGGCGCGCCGGCGTCATGCCCGTCTTTGAGTCGGCCTCGCGCAGCCGGCGCAAAAGATGAATGGCGGCCGAATGCAGCCGGTCCGCGACGTCGCCTTTACGGAGAGCCATAGTACGTGACGAGGTGACCGTCTGGATCCTTACACGTCACGGCCCACGAGTCCGAGTTTACCGCGCTTGGCGTATTGATAAATTCAACCTTCTCCGCGAGGAGCTCGCGGTAAGCGGCCTCGACGCTAGGAACCCCGAAAACGATCTCGGAGGCGCACGTTGCCCCCAACTGGATGCGTTTTCCCAAGTCGGTCGTAAGGACGACCGTGGTTGCTCCAGTGTCGAGAAAGGCAAACCCCTCGAACTGATGCAGCACCTTGAGACCCAATATGTCACGATAGAACGAAACGGAGCGCTCGAGGTTGGCCGCCCCGAGCATCACGTATTTCAGACTCTCCAGATGCACAGCTCTCTCCTACATAACGGTCATCGCAGATAGTTAGTTAGGCTAACTACATTATAGTCGAGGGCGTTGCCATCGTCAAGGAGGGGATCCGAACGCCTCATGGCCGCCGGCGGCCGCCGCGCCGATTAGCGATCCGGCCGAATCGGCAATCAACGGTGACGGCGGGCCCGCGCCGTCGCTGCCGCCGGTGAATTTATGCAGCACCGTTTCTTTGAACCCGGAGCCCGCCGCAACGAGTTCGAAAGCGACGCCGCAGCCATAGGTCGGTTCGCGGCCGGCGCACCGATGAATCGGAGGCATTGGCGGCGCTCGCGCATGGGGTAGGGACGGCGCTCGATACTTTGACGAAAAAAAACGATAGCATCATCGAGTCAATACAACGGACGTAGGCGCTGATGCTGCAAGAGCTTCAGGGGCTGTCGCATGCGATCGTGAGCGCATTGGGCGAAAAGACCGAGAAGGGATACCCCCTAAGCACTTGCCTCGCCAGCGAGAAGTCGAATCCGCCAGCGACCTGCGAACCTTTACACACCACCGCCAACGTCCATGGCTACGAGCCTGCCGTTCACGAACAGAAAGCCCAAGTAGGCAGTCACATCGACGGCGGTTTTCGTTTTGCCGCCCGGCTCGGACGCAAACGCCTTGAAACCCTGATTGTACGTGATTCGCCGGTAACGCCCGCTCGAGGAGAGGGTGCCCGGGCCATCAATCGCCGTGACCTGCTCGACCGTCATTCCGAGGCGTACCCGTTGCGCGTTCGATCGGGGGCCGGATATATCGGGAGTCCAGCCGGCACGTTGGAAACCGTCGTAACGGTGAGATCCGACGCTGTGCCGTATTGAGAATAGAGCACCGCCATTTTGTGAGCCGAATCGTAGAAGCCCGATAAGCAGCGGCCGTTCCCAACGCTATTACGGTAGTGCTTCATGGCCTTGTACCACGAAGCTTGATCGTGCGAAAGCGGGAACGCCGAATAGTTGAGTATGGTATCCGGCTTGCGCGGTCGCACGGAGCTCTTGTAAAAATCACTTGTCGAGCTCAAGACGAGTTGCGAACCCGGCTGCCGTGCAAACCAGCGCTGGAGTGTTTCACAATCGGTGTTGTCGCTCACCGCGAGAACCCGGAACGGCGTGGCCGTGAGCGCGAACGCAATAGATAACGACGCCATCGCGGCGCAGGGGTAGCGGTTCAAAGTAACGGTCCTCATTGGGGCTGACTATGTCCTTTGCGACCCGGTCGGCGTCGCCGACGGGGACGCGGTCGGAGCGACGACCGGAACGAACTTTGGTGCGCGGGTCGGTTTAGGTGTTGGCTCCGGGGTCGGAGCGATGGTTGGGACTACCTTCGGCGCGCGGGTCGGCTTCGGCGTTGGCTCCGGGGTCGGAGCGATGACCGGGAGTATCCTCGGCGCGCGCGCCGGTGTAGGCTTTGGCTCCGGTGTCGGGGTGGGCGTTGGCGTCGGAAGCGGAGCGGCGTGCTTCAGGCGAAGGCTAAGCGTCCTCTCCGCGGTTTGGAGGACGAGGGGTCGGTCGCGATGATCTTTAGCGTCACCATTTGCTGGCCGGGAAGGGTAGCGATCGTTACCGAGATACGAAAGTTTCCCGCGGGGGCCCGCCGTCGTGCTGCCGCTGAACTGCCCCGTGCCCGATTGCCCAGCTCCGGCCGTAACGCCAATTCTAGCGTTCGCCACCGTGGTTCCTTCGGCGTCGAACGTGCGCCCGACGGTGGCGTTCTCGCCGGGCAGGCGGATGGTAAGGGAGATTGGGATCGGCGCAGCGATTCGCACCGTGAACGACCACGAGCGATCGAACGGCAAGCCGGCCCGTCCGCGTCCGGTCACGTGTACCCTATGGCTTCCGAAGTCGAGCGGTGCCGGAGGCTTATAGGAAAATCCGCTGGGCGACGCGCCGCTCCGCGAAGTCACGTCGTTCCCGTCTAGCCGGACACGCACGCTGCCGGCATCGGCCTGCGGCGCGAAGTTCGCCGCGATTTCCACAAAGCGATCGTCCACGGTAGCCTCTGGCGAAGGCCGCTGGTCGCGCAGTTGCACCGGCGCGGGCGTCGGACTCGGTGGCGGTGACGGCGACCGCGCCGTCGTGAACGACCACGAGCGATCGAATGCCAAGCCGGCCTGTCCGCGTCCGGTTACGCGAACGGTATGTGTTCCAAATTCCAGCGGTGCCGGAGGTTTGTAGGAAAAGCCGCCCGGCCACACGCCGCTGCGCGAGGTGATGTCGTTTCCGTCAAGTCTGACACGAACGCTGGCGCCGTCGGCCTGCGGCGCGAAGGTGGCTGCCACCTCCGCGAAGCGATCGTTCACGGTGGCGCCCGGCGAAGGCCGCTGGTTCCTCAGTTCGATAGGGCTCCCGGGCGGCGGAGCCGGTCGCGTTGTCGTGAACGACCACGAGTGCGTAAAGCGCAACCCCTCACGGTCGACGCCGGCGACGCGCACGGTATGACCTCCGAAGCCCAGCGGTGCGGGAGGCTCGTAGGAAAAACTGCCCGGCGACACATCGGTGCGCGACGTGATGTCGCGGTCGTCCAGCCGTACGCGTACGCTCTCTACGTTGACGGAGTGAGAGAATTCCGCCGCGATGCGCGTAGACCGGTTGCCGATCAGCGCGTCCGGCGCGGGTTGCCGGGCGTTGAGTTGAACGGTGCTGAGGGACGGAGGGTTCGGTAACGTCGGCGGGCTCAGCGGTAGCTGCGGCCTAGGTACCGTAATCGCGACGAGCCGCGCGGCTCCGTTGTAGTTGACCACCGCGCCTAGCGACTGTGCGATGAACCGCAACGGCACGTACGTCGTCGCCCCAACGATGAACGGCGCGACGTTAACGATCTGCGGCTGCCCATTCACCGTTGCATGCCGCGAGCCGATGCGCAGCGAGACGCTCGTACTGCCCTTCGTAGAGTTGATCTGACGGTTCTGGTACACCACGCTGGCGCCGAGCCGCTCGAAGATGCCTCGCAACGGAACGAAGACGCGACCGGCGCGTTCGATGGGGCCGGGCGTCAATCTTTGAGGGCGCCCGTCCACGACGACGGAAACGCCGGCCGCAACCGCGCGAACCCCCAGCGAGACAGATACGACCGGGAGTGTCTTGCGGATGCTCAGAGCCTACCCGCAACGTGCAGCGCTTTGTAAATCGTGATCCCGAGTTTGCCGAAAGCGATCGCCGCGTCTTGCCGCGGGAAGTACACGTGAAAGATGCGATATCCAGCTGGCCTCGTCTTCGCGATCGGCTTGCCGTCTTCGACGAAACGAGGCTGAAGAGCTCGGCGCGTTGTTTGGGCGCGAGCATCGGGCCGGTGTAGAGCGCGCGAGCCCAGCGAGTCAGATCCTCCGGCGTCGAGACGATGCTCCCGCGGCCTGCATCCGCGAAACGCTATCATCGCGCACGCACCGTGACGACATCGCGCTCTTGCCGGTGTCGGGCGTCGGCATTGGGAATGGCAAACCACAGATTTCGAGAACAGCGGCTTATGAATGTAAAGGTTCTGGCGAGCGTAGCGGCGACCGCGACGATCCTGGGAAGCGCCGTTCCGTGTTTCGCAGACACGATCGCGGTCGACCCGTTCTTGACGATTCCTGCCTCCGTCGCCGCTAACACCGGCTTTCTTGCCGGGGAATCGCAATCGACGATCGTTCCTCCTGGGACGAAACCCCAGTGCCCAAACGGTCGGATTCTAGCGACGATGGACGGGCTACGCCCCAAGACGATTCCTGATAGTACCGGAATCGTGAGAGGCCAGGATTTGAGCGCGAGTAACCCTTTCAACATGGCCGTCAATGTCATGAGGAAAACAGTGCTGTCGTACTTCGTGACGGCGGCGCCAGATCAGCAGTATCTGACCTTCGGCGGAAATGACAACGATTTGCTAACGCTGCCGAATGGAGACGTGCTCTACCTGATCGGTGCGATATCCACCAAGCCGCTCGTGCCGCGACCAACGTGGTTCGACGTTTCCTACTACGGGTACAATGGCCCCGGCCCGGGAGCACGGGGCGATGTCGAGACTTGGCTCTCGACCGACTGCGGAAACACCTTTTCCTGGGTCTCCGAGCTGGACCCCGCCACAACCGGTGGCGGCGGTTGCGCCGTGCCACAACAACTTATGACTCCGCCTCCAAAGCACGCGACGAACGAGCCTTCTCAACAGTTCAATGGTTCGGAATACTTCATGGGCGGGACAGACGGACCCCTGGCGAGGGTAGATCCCGCAACGGGCAAAGTCTACATGACCTTCCAGTGTGAAGGTTACGCGGTACTCCCGCTTCCCCCGTTTCATAATGGTACCGAGAGGGCAGGCGGAGGTACGCCGCTCAACACGACTCTCGTTGCGGAATGGGACGAAGGAACGACTCCTTCGCCGCCCCCAGCGACGTGGACGTTCCTCGGCTACCTGCCCTTGGGACGATGGCGCTTTGGCATCGTCCCGTTAAACGGCGGGCAGACCAATCAGGAACTCGTATTTGCCGAGACCAATGTTCTGATCCCGGCGCCCTTTTTAAATGGAACGTACGATCTGACCGCAACCACACAGTTCCCTACGGTCCCTACGGGTGAAGCAGTTTGGTGGAACCTTCCTAAGTTTTCGATGCAAACCGCATACGTCTACTGGAATTATGCTGCTTCCACGGTAGCGGCCCAGGCCGGGAACGGGATCGTGCTGGCATATCCCAACGAGATTTCTAGGCCCGGACCGACGCCGTTCCCCCTTAAGTCGCCGACGGCGGCGCCGTCCCCTTACCGGACACCGGAGCCGACCAAGACGTTTGTTCCGAAGCCTTCATTTGGCGGGTACTTCCCATCGGCTACAATCGATAACTTCGGATATCGCGTCTACTACTTCGATCTCGCAAGCCAGAGCTTTTCTGCGATGCCACCCGTTCTTCCGATTAACCTCGCCGCGACCTACTCGGGTGGTTTGATGCTAGGCACGAGCATCGTCATGCATCTCGTAACCGTGCCTGTCGGAGACGCGACGCTCTTGTACTGGACCGACATGGACTTTGCATCAGGGATCGGTCAGGCACGCGGTCGTTTCATCTTCGGGCCGGGTCAGTACTCGAGCGACTTCGCGATCGCGCAAAGTGGGCCGTCCGGGCAGCCCCACACCTTCGCGATCCCCGATCCTCAAAACAGTTCAAGCTTCTACTGGTACGGCGACTATCAGACGGCCGCCGGCTACGAGGCTAAGGGTCCCACCAGCTCAACGTACAACGCATATCCGATATGGATTGAACCGGATGGAACCATCCATTACGCTCACGTCGCCTACACTAAACCCAACACGCAATAGCGCCTTTCACGGAGTTGACGAGAATACCGTTCCGAAATTGTTGGCGCCCGCGTCGGCCGTCGTACCATAGAGCTTACCCCCGAGATAGACGAGATCACTGTCCGGATGCTCGCCGTCGCTCGTTCCGCCGCCGAAGCTGTGAAGCACTCTCGCCTTGCCCGACGTCGTGACCGAGAAAATGGTTCCATCCTCATGCGACCCGCCCGAAGTGGCGCTGCCATAGAGGATGCCATTGACGACGATGAGCCCGGCAATCGGCCACGCACCGTATACCGACCCGGGGAAACTGTAAATCACGCTCTCCGTGCCCGATGGCGTGATGGAGAAGACCGTTCCGTAGCCGTTCGCGCCGTCGTCCCGAGTCGTGCCGTAGAGCATGCCCTTGAAGTAGACCAGACCAGCCAACGGATGCGCGCCGTCTTTTGGATAGCCACGGAATCGATAGATCACATTTTCGGTACCGCTCGCCGAGATGCTGAAGACGGTTCCGTCCTCCTTCGAGCCTCCTCCGTGCTCGGTGGTCCCGTAAAGCGTGCCGTTCACGCGAACGAGAGCCGCCGTGGGGAATTCGCCGTCGGGGGAACCCGCAAAGCTATAAATCAGTTTTTCCGTCCCCGAGGTCGTGATGGTGTAAACGGTTCCTTTCCGAGACGCGCCCCCGTAAAAGGTGGTGCCGTAGAGCGTTCCGCCAAGCTCGGTCAAGCCCGCAAGTGGATCGGACCCGTCCTTGGGATAACCCAGAAACTTGTGAAGAGCGTGCTCGCTTCCGCCGGTACTAACACGAAAGACCGTACCGAACCCAGTGCCGTTTGATGAATGCTGGGTTGTGCCGTAAAGCACGCCGGCAGCGTCGGTAAGGCCCGCAGCCGGCTTGCTGCCGTCGCCCGAGCCGCCGAAACTATGGAGCACCCTTTCGGAACCCGAAGGTCGAATCGAGAAGACCGTACCGCAGCCTCCGGAGCATCCGTTCCCGCCCTCCTGCGTCGTCCCGAAGAGCGTCCCCCCGACGTTGATCAGCGGGGCAGTCGGCTCCGCGCCGTCGTCCCCACCCTTGAAACTGTAGAGCGTGTTGTAGGCAACTTGCGGCCGCAATCGCGCCGCCGTCGCCGTAAGGGACGAAGGGGTAAGGCTTCCCCCGCCGCAGCCCGCGATCAACGCAGCTGCCGTGCAACAAACAAACGCATAGCGGGAAAGCTGTAAACTCATCATCTACCTGTTCCTTTACTGGGACCTCGGTCAATAATCGGCTCGCCGGTGGCTCCGTTCGCGGCCGGCCTGCCAGCTCCGCGTTGCGACCGGAACCGCGCCGAAGAAAGATGGAAGACCGCCGCACTCTTGCCGGCTCAGCGATGGGGCGCTGACGAGATTACGATTCCGGCGGCTTGGTCGAGATTGCTGGTCGTTCGCCGCAGCGGCTCGCCGCCGGATGGGTAGGACCAAAGCCCGATGGCGTCGCGAACCGAGTCCGTTGCAACGATGCGATCGTTCGCGATCCCGAACTGATAGACCGACTTCGCGCGATCGAGCTGCGCCATTCCGACCAGCGTAGCGCTGGAACCCGAGATCGAAAAACGGTAGATCTCGTTGCTTTTTTGATCGCCGATGACGAGTTCGCGATCGCTCCAGGCCAGCGCGCCCGGATTCTCGACGGCATGATCCAGCGAAATAGACCTCAACGCTGAACCGTTTTGCGGGCAATTCGGCTAACTGTGCTCGATGGGACGTCTTCGCCTCGCCGTCCACGTAAAGGTTTCCCGCGTCGTCGTAAGCGGCGAAGAGATAGTGGTAGATCTTCGGAAAACTGAATTCGTGTGGCGCTCCCGTTCGGATGCTGAAGGTAACCAGGTTGCCCGCTCCGCTCTGATTGTCGAAGTTCGTCACGGCAAGCTCGTCGGTGATCGGGCTAACCGCACAACCTAAAGGCGAGCCGTACGTATCGTGGACGATTGCAATCCAGTACGTGCCCCCATGGGCAAACTGCACGACCTGCTCGCGACCGGCGTCGACCACGTAGAGATGTCCGCGGCGATCGGCACAGAGCCCGCGCGGGCTGCCGAACCCGAAGCGCCCGGTGAGTTGGCCGACGTATTTGAGGCTTGGGTACGAGAAGGCGTCAACGGTAGCGTTCCCGACATTCGAGACGTAGACGAGGTCGGGACTCCCGGTACCGGGCGCGGTCGCCGAGCTTCGGACCGCATCCTTGGGCGACGTGACGATTGCCGCTCCCCCCAGGTGCGCGCCGGTGCTGGGGTCGTCGATTACCTCTTGCGGCTTACCGCCAGCCGGATAAGCCCAGACGCCGATCTTGCGAACCTTGCGCCCGTCGGGCACGACGACCACGTCGTTATAGATGAAGGACTGCGCGGCGAAGTGCGGTCGCCAGGCCGAGAGCGGCGTGCTTCCCACGACGAAACCGTTCGGGCCCAAAACGCGCACGCGATAGATGACGTTCGCCCCGCGATCCTCGATCGTCATGTACGAACCGTCCCACTGGAGCGTCCCCGGCTTTTCGATCCGGCGATTGAGTGTGACGCTGGTAAATGTTTTGGCGCCTTTGGGCAGCACGGCAAGCAACGAGTTCCCCGCCCGGTCTGTTCCGTCGAGAAAGAGATTGCCCTCGTTATCGTACGCGCAGTAGAGATACTCGGCCATGCCATTCACGTGATAAATCGGAGGGCCTTCGCTCAGGATTCGGAAGATGATGATGTTGCCGTCGGCACCGTAGGCATCGTGAACGTTCGCAACGGCGAAATACGTGCTATTCGGATCCTTCGCGCACCCCCACGGCTCGCCATCCGGATCGGGGTACGGCTCGCTCGGAGTCTTACTGCCATACGCGTACTCGAAGATGCCCGCCGTGCCGTAGTCGTCGTCGGTCGCGTAGACATCTCCGAACGTATCCGTACACAGGCCGTTGATCACACCTTGGGGTGGAAAAAAGCTCATGACGGGCCGGCCGCCGAGATACGTAAGCACGGTGAATCGCCCGCGCAGGTCGAAGAGATAGAGCAACGACCCTTTTCTCACTGCAGCCCGCGCCGAATTGGCGATGGCCCGAGACGCCTGTGCGCCGTTCGGTACCGCGTTGACGGTCCGGCTACCGCACCCGGCAAGCGAGGCCGCCAACAGACCGGCCGCGACCGACCCGCAAATGCCGCGCAGAACAGCGATCACAACTGCGTCTTCGCCGCGAGCACGAGACCGCACTCCTTCATCAGCCCCGTTCTCGTCAACCTCGAGTTCGATCCCCGATCTGGTTCGCCGGAGACCGATACGTCGGGCGTCCAAAAGGCCTGGTCCGAGCGAGACCACCGCCAACTCCCCGGCGTCGCTTAGCAACGTCAGCGTTCTTGACATGTCAGCTAGCAGCGGCAACCTTTTTTGGCTATCCTCACCTTGCGTTGGTTCGTTCAATTCGCCGAACGCACTAGCGCAAAACGCCGTGGTTCGCGGGTTGCTCCTCGGCACGTGGCCGCCTCTCGCACCTAACGGAGGTAGCGTAGCCATCTCCTTTTGCCGGCGAATCGTCGTTGGGCAAGCGAGGTCCGGACGGCGAATCGCGCGGCGGATGCGAAGGTTTGTTATTATAGACGCGGATGTTGACGATCAATCCGGCGCCCCCTACAGAACGAGCGATGCTCGCTTTCGAGCTCAAAGCGGCGCTTTTCCGCGCCAAACGCTTCGCGACCGACGCCCGCGGCGCGACGCGCCGCTGGCCGCTCACCGGCGCTTCTTCCGGGGGCGCGCTCCTGGCCGAGTGTTCGACGCCGCTCCGCTCCGTGGTCGCCGAAACCGATCCCCGCGAGGCACGCCTCATTGAAGGCAAGATCCACAACTTGTACGTGGCGCTTCGCCGGCTCGACGGTGCGGTCGTCCCCGGCGGCGGCACGTTCAGCTTTTGGCGACAGATCGGTCGCGCCACTCGCCGCGCCGGATACGTAGAGGGACGCGAGCTGCGCGAAGGCTGCATCATCCCAACGATCGGCGGCGGCCTCTGTCAACTCTCGAACGCGTTGTATGCGGCCGCGCTGGATTCCGGTTGCGAGATCGTCGAGCGGCACGCGCATTCGCATTTCGTGCCCGGCTCGATGACCGAACGCGATCGCGATGCGACGGTCTTTTGGAATTATGTCGATCTGCGCTTTCGCGCAAGACCCGAGCTCACGATCCGCTGCCGGCTCCAAGGCGACCGTCTAATCGTGCAGTTTTTTGCGCCGGTGACCGCGGCCGAGGCGCAGCCATTGCGAGCCGTTCTCGACGTCGCCCTCGCGGCCGCGCCACCATCGTGTATCAGTTGCGATCGAGTCGCGTGCGCGCGGCATCGCAAAATACACGGCGCGAACTCCGTACCAGCGGCAGCATTCTTACTCGACGGCTTTTGGCCCGAATACGATGCGTTCGTCGCGACGCAAGCAACGACAGGCGGCGTGGCGTTCGTTCCGATCGATGGAAAGCGCTTTCGTCTCCCCCAATACGCGTGGGCGCTCGCGGGATTCGGCGGCGTGAAGCAGGCACCGTTCGAAACGCTCGTTCGCGCGGGACGTTCGCGCCGCCTTGCCTCGCATGGGGCAGAGCGTCAACGAGCGATGCTGCTCGATGCCGAACGGCTCGCCCGCCGATTTGCACGCCATTTGCCTTCGCGCATCGAGCACATCGTCGTGATGCAGAACCTTCTACCGTACCTGTGGCGCACCGGTTACCTCGCCGGATGCACCTTCGACGTGCTGATGACGTCATTGCCAATGAGTACGTTGCACGAGGTGCTCGATGATGCGGCGCGCCGCCATCCTGATAGTCCGACTCTCTCGGACTTCCGCGCTCCGAATGAGATCGTCGAAGCCGAACGTGAGGCGCTCGACGGCGCGCGTCGCGTCGTTACCCCGCACCGCGAGATCGCGAGCCGGTTCGGTGCGCGCGCCCTGCTGCTGCCGTGGATCGTTCCAACCGTGCCTCCATG
The DNA here is from genome assembly GCA_963844705.1 of Vulcanimicrobiota bacterium. Lineage (GTDB taxonomy): Bacteria > Vulcanimicrobiota > Vulcanimicrobiia > Vulcanimicrobiales > Vulcanimicrobiaceae > Cybelea. Next base: position 582,729 of record CAWJPI010000003.1, read on the forward strand.
CCGTGCGCCTACCTCCAACAGCGTGCTCTTTGCGGCCGCGACGCTGGGACGCAGCGGTGCCTATGAAGTACGCGAGGCGGCACGGCGAACCGGCATCTCGATCGTGGTCATTGGCAATCGCGACGCGGAAAGACCCGATTTTTGGCGCGGGCTCGACGTAACGCGCGTGGCGACTTTTCGTCAAGGGCTCGATCTGGCGCGCGTCGTCGCCTTGCCCGCGTTTGTGGAACATCGCCCGCGCCAGCTCTTGCACGCCCTCGCAGCGGGCGCCCGCGTTATCGCAACCGCCGCTTGCGGACTGGCGCCGGCGAACAATCTGACGATCGTGCCGGCCGGGGACGCAGATGCGCTCGCGGAGGCAATAAGTTCGGTCGCCGCCAACCGCTACGCCATTCTACAATAAGCGCTTCGGTCAGAGCCGACGCGTTTAAGCCTTGGACCCGGTGCCGATCTCGTTCACACTTGCGGGCGACGCACAGCCTTTGACCTTGCTGCCGGTCTTCGTAAACGAGCGCGGACCGTTCGCATTCATCCTGGACACCGGAGCCGCACTCTCGCTCGGGACCCGCAGCGTTGCTTCGGGAGTCGGAATCGTCGCTTCAGCCACCCAACAGGGCCACGGTGCCGCGGGTCAGGTGACGCTGGAAATTGGCTTGCTACTGATTCCATAACGCTTGCGCATGTTAGCGCGCGCGGCGCTATTGATGCTTATACGGTGCGCTCGGCGCCGCCACCGGTTTCTCTCCGGCGGACTTGAGCGTGGCATTGACGGCGTTGAGCGAAGCCACCCACGCGTCGTACGCCTTCGCCCGCCCGGCGTAATTTCGCTCGAGGCGAGCGTAGAGCGTCGCGGTCGCCTGCGCGAGCGGCTCGTCGTTCATCAGCGCGAGAACGTCTTCGCGCAACTGCCCCGGCTTCTGAATGAAGTCCTCGAAGCTTTGCGGCGACGACGTTAGCGTTGCGACCAGCGCGTCGATGCCGTCGATCGCCGATTGCAGCTTGGCCGCGCTGGCCGCATCGCCGGGCTTGAGCGCCTTCTTGTCGGCAACCAGCGTTTCGCGAACCGAACGTGCAACGCATTGAGCATCGTGTCGACTCGCCCCAAGAGATCGTATACGCGGCGCTGCTCTTCGAACTGCGCCTGGATACTCCGCGGGCGTCGTGGTCGAGAGCGGATCGGCGATCTTGACGCAGCGGGAAAGCGATACGTCTTGCCGTCGAGGTGAAACGCCATGACATAGCGGCCGGGCGGAAGCGCCGGACCCTCTTCGGGGCCGCGGAAAAAGAACGGCGCGCTGTCGTAGCGGGTCGGGCCGTCGATCGTAAAGTCGTAGTCGAACTCATTCTTGCCGTCGGTGCGGCTCAGCCAATACGACTCGCCTTCCTCGCCGGTGAAGATGTCGTGCTTGCCCTCGATGTGGCGCCATAGGTGGCCCTGCAAGATCGTAGACGTCGATCGTGGGGCGCTTCTTGGCCATCTCGGGCAGCCAGTAGTAGAGCGTTGCGACCGCGCCGCCGTTGCTCAATATTCCTCCGCCGGGCTGCTGCGCGTCGAAATCGGTGTAGTTTCCTTCGTCGTCGCGATAGCCGATGAGGTCGATCGCCGGGGCGCGGCCCGATGACCAGCGGCGCCGTGGGCGTCGCGCACGCCGACTGCTGCACCGGCCGGATATCGTCCATCACCCAAATGGCGCGTCCGTGCGTCGCGATGACGAGATCGTCGAACTGCGGCTCGATGCGAATGTCGCGCACTTCGACGGCCGGCAGATTGTTTTGGAAGCTCTGCCAGTTCGAGCCGCCGTCGCACGAAATGCGCACCCCGCGGTTCGTGCCGGCGTAGACGATATTCGCGTTGGCGATGTCGGGGCGAACGGCGCGCACGTATTCGCCGACGGGAATGCCGTTGCGTGACGCTCTGCCAATGCATGCCGTAATCGTGCGTGACGAAGATGTACGCGCGCATCGTCACCCATCGCGTGGCGGTCGGCCGAAACGAAGACGGTGCCGTCGACTCGCGGCGATGGCGCCACGGTTTCTACGGCGCTATCTGCGCGGCAGTCCGGGCGGCGTGACGTTGCGCCAATGCACGCCGCCGTCACGCGTCAGGTAGACGAGGCCGTCGTCCGACCCGGTCCAGATCTCGCCCTTGCGCCGAGCGGACGTTTCGATGTCGAGAATCGTGCCGTAGTTTTCGGCGCCCGACTCGTCGTGGGTTACCGAGTTCTTCGCGACTTGCTGTTTCGACTTATCGTTCCGCGTGAGGTCGGGGCTGATTGCCTTCCAGTGCTTGCCGCCGATCGCTCGTTTCAAAGAGCACGTTGGCGCCGATGAAGGCCGACGCGGGGATCGTATGCGGCGAAAGCAATCGGCGATTCCCAGTTGAAGCGATAGCGCGACGTCGCGAGAACGAAATCTTCTTGCGCGGTTCCACGATACGGTCTCACGTTCGTCGATTGATGCGAGACGCGGTCGTACACGACGAGTCTCGCCGTTCTCGGAGTCCGCCCAGATCAGGCGCGAGTTCGTCGGATCCGGAACGGCCCACTCGCCGTCGCCCTCGGTGACTTTGAACCAGTCGCGGTTCGTGATTCCGTCGAAGTTGCCGTTGAACGCGGGACCACAGTAGGCGTTATTGTCCTGCAAGCCGCCGCAGACGAGGTACGGGATCGTGTTCGAAAGCCCGACGCGATAGACTTGCCCGATCGCGATGTTCCGGGAGTTCGACCACGTCGCACCGCCGTTCGCCGAGATTGCGATGCCGCCGTCGCCGGCCAGGGCCATGCGATTACCGTCCGATGAGATCCACATATCGTGCAGGTCCGGATGAACGCCGAAGGCGGAGAGGTTAAACTTTTCGCCGCCGTTATATGACGTTGCCAGAAGCATGCTCACGCGCGTAGACAGTTCCGGGGTCGGTCGGCGAGACGCGCACGTGCGAGAAGTAAAACGGGCGCTGATTTGCCAGCGAGTCGTTGCTGACCATCTTCCACGTGACGCCTGAGTCGTCGGAGCGCCAAAGAACCCCGGCGGCCGACTCGACGAGCGCGTAAATGCGATTGGGCTGCGACGGCGCGATTGCCACGCCGATGCGGCCGATCGGCGCGGCGGGAAAGCCGTTGCCGGTCACTTCCTTCCACGTTCTGCCGCCGTCGCTCGAACGGTAGAGCCCGTCGTCGCCCGTCCCGCCGCTGACGATCGCCCACGGGCGGCGCAGGACGTGCCACATCCCGGCGTAGATCACGTTGGGATTCTTCGGATCCATCGCCATGTCGCTCGCGCCGGACTGCTCCGACAGATAGAGCGTCTTGCTAAACGTCGCGCCGCCGTCGAAAGAAACGTAGACGCCGCGCTGCGGGCTCGGGCGCAAACACGTCGCCGAGCACTCCGACGACGATATGCTTCGGATCGGCTGGGTCGAGAAGGATGCGCGATATGCCGGGCGCGTTTGGGAAGGCTACGACTTGCCACGAGCGGCCGCCGTTGGTCGAGTGGTAGAGGCCGCTCTCCGGAATCACGTCGTTGCGCGGATTCGTCTCGCCGGCACCGACCCAAACGTCGCTGTCGTCGTTGGCGGCGACGGCGATGGCGCCGACGCTGCTCAGATGAATGAGGTCGGAGACGTTCTGCCACGACGTGCCGCCGTCGACGCTCTTCCAAACGCCGCCGTCCGCGCTCCCCGCATAATAGAGCAGCGGGTGTAGGTTGCTTCCCACGACTGCCGTCGCGCGTCCTTCGGGCAGCGCGGGGCCGATTGCGCGCCAGCGCATCTGCGCGACCGGCCGTTCGTCGGCGCGCGCGACGAGCGGTGCGGCCAGCAAAAGAACGCCGGCCGCCAAGAGCACGAGCCTCCAACGCATCGCGCTAGTTGCCTTCGTCTTGAACGACTTTGCCGTCGATCTTCACCAGGGCGCTCACGTCCTTGCTCTGCGTCTGCAGCCAGGCCCCGTTCTCGAGCTTCCACGTGTCCTGACGAACTGGCTGTCGCGTCGATCTCGTGATTGCCGTCGGGCGCTTGAATCTGACCGGCGATTTTGGAAGTAACGACGGCGACGATCGTCGTCGGGATCTGACAAGCGTGGTGGAGCTCGATCGTGTTGGCGCACGACGTGACGTGCAGTTGTTTGATCTCCTGTTTGCCCTGCGCGATGAACTCGTCGCGCTGCATCTGCTTGCCCTTGAAATCGACGTGCACGAAATCGGGCGCGAGCATGGCAAACGCCGCGTTGAGAGTTCGCGTCGGTCGGATCTCTGGGTGGCCGTGCAGTCGAGTTGATAATCGACGCGATAATGGTCTTTTGGGCGGCATCCGGCACGGCGTCGGCGCTCGCTGCGAGCGGAAGGGCAACGGCCGCGTACAGCGCCGCCATCGCAATCTTCAGTAGCATCCGTCGGACCTTTCGTTGGCAATCTTCTCGTGGTACGGGAGGGGCGTTAGGCATGTTTCGGGTTTGCCCGGCAGATCGCCTGGGTCGGCCGGCGGCCCTCAACTGTTCGCGCAACCATTGCAGCATGACGTCGGGGAAACCACGGCTGTACCGTTCTGGATTTGCGAGCTCGAAGCCGTTGGGCGTCACTTTGAGGGTGTGCCCGGCATCGGAAAACCACTTTACCGTTAATCGCGTTCCCGACTTCGCGTAGGCGGCAATCAACAGCGGCGCGTCGTGGTGCACGTCGACCTTTCGATCGCGAACCCCGTAGAGCGCGAGCGTGGGCGTGCGTACTCGTGCCAGTACGCCGGCCGGATCGTACGATAGATAATGGCGCCAACCCGATAAATACGGCTCCGTAAGCATGTCCTTCTCGGCAACCATCGCGAAGAGCGAATCCTTATACCATTCCGCACGCCTCGCTTTCGCGTATGCATTTCTGCCAGCGGAGATCGGCGCGTTTCCCAGGATCGCGTCGATGACGGCTTTCTCGGCGGCTGTGGCCTGCGCAATGTCGGCTTGATCACGCCCCGCATGTATCATTGCTTCCTGCTGCTCGAAAAGGGCATTCCGTTCGATGCTTTCCGTCGGCGGGCTCTTGAGGATCATAAACGCAATCGGACGATTCACTGCGACAATCGGCGCCGTCCAGCCTCCGTTGCTAAAGCCCCAGACGCCGATGCGCTGGGGGTTGACGTGAACATCGCCGCGGAAAGCATCGTAGATTGCGTCAACATCGCGCGCGCGGTCACGCGGCCCGCTCGCGCGCCAGTTGCCGCTCGATTCGCCGGTACCGCGCTGATCGTAACTGATGACGTTGATGCCGTTGCAGACGAAGAACGGTACTATCCAGCCCATCTGCCGCGTCTCGCCATCGGCGCCGTGAATCAGCATGACGGTCGTGCGCGGAACGTGATCTCTGTAGTAGAGGGAGACGCCCAGAACGCCATCATAGCGGACGACGCGGCGTTCTTCTTCCTGCCCGCAGGCTTGAGCGAGATGCTCGGAGGGCTTAAGTTTGCCGGTCGCACCCGTGCGAGCGTTCAGGTACTCGGCATATGGAGGGTCCGGCAGTTCGTGTTCGACCCCTACGTAAACGGCGATCGTGAGTAAGATGGCGTCTATCACACCAGACCTACCTGCCACGCAGGACGGCGGTTTCGCTCCGGCGACCGGGATTCTAAAAGCGGGACTATTCGGAGGGTGCGACGGAGACGGTCACGCCATACAGCGTACTGTCCAGCACTTGCTTATACTTTATCTTGGCCGTCGGGCTGCCACCTTTCGGATATGGCCAAACGGTGATGTACGGCCTTCCGTTGTCGTAGTTGACCCCAACGATGGTATTGCCCTGAATCCAACTCTGCCCACGATGCCGTTCGGGGTTGTCCTTCAGAGTTGTTGTGCCGATAACGGTCGCGCCGCTGCCAGAAAAGCTTAGTTGGTACACGTTAATGGGGCCGCTGTTCTGACTGTTCCGAGGCTTTTTCGCGGGAGAAGAGACCGTCATGTGCTGGCCGTCCCACTGAACCGATGGAGCGAAAGCAGACGAGCTGTACAGATTTGCATTCAGGCTCAGCGGTTCAATCGAACTGCGGCTTCCAGTGCCAAGGCTCGCCAATGTATAGCCGCCAGTGACAGCAACGGAAAGATAGAGGTTACCTTGATTGTCGTAGCCGCACGTCGTGAAGTGCGATAGCGTTTCGCTGTAGTACATTTTTGCATTTCCCCGAGCCCCCGAAAAGACGGCAACGTCGCCGCTGCCTTTCTGATAAGGATTGTCAGCGTCGAAGCTATTCGGGACCGCAAGGTTCCCCGTAGTTGGGTCAACTCCACAGGCGCTGCCATAGCCTTGCTCAACCAGTGTAGCAATGGGCTCAGTACCGCCGTGAGCAAACTCGTAGATTGTCGTGGGACTGCTATATTCTCCGCTAACGGTGCGAACGGGCGAGACGATAAATACATCGCCGTTCGCGTCCGTGCACTCCCCCATTAAACGGGAATATCCCTTAACGGTACGAACCTGTTTACTTGGCGGGTACGAATAGATAAGGATATAGGCGCTAGTGAAAGCGGTGGTGTTAGCAACGTATAGCAGGTCACCACTCGACCCCGAACCCCGATGTGCCTTTGCCTGAACCGTAACTTCCAGCGGCGACCCAGGGCCTGGTGCGCTTCCGCACCCCGCCAATGCAAACGCAGAAGCGAGTAAGACTCCAAGCGTCCTGTTCCCCATTCCGCAACCCTCCTAATGCTCCGGTTCGCGAGGGCTCCTGAGTTGTCCCGGGCTACTTGGCGCGGCCGGCGGCCATCGTTTCGATCGACGAGTCATGTTTCGTGCTAAGCCGCAATGCCCTACTCGCGACGACCTTCGGGCGCGCTCGATCTAGCTACTCTGGAGGCCAGGGAATACTTTGAAAAACATGTCACGGACCATCGTAACGGCCTCACCTCCTTGATGTCGGAGTCTCCCCCAATGTCCGGAACGGATTGGCCGAGCGCCTTCCCCAATTCCAAGCACGCCAGGAAGATCGCTTTGGGCAGCGGTGCCAACGGGGCGTCCGGCGGTAAGAGCGCCACGTCGAACTCTGGAACCGGCTGCGGAACGACATCCGGCCAATTCTCCGGAGCCCGTGGATCGTCCAGTAGGAAAATCGGAACGATGTCGCGCGCAGTCGCGTCGCGACCCGTGAGAGGCGCGCCGAGCGACCAGCGCTCGCGTAAAGTACGGATTACCGATGTGTGACGGTATTCATCGTTCACGACGGTTCGCTCGGCGATCCACGGCGAGATTGCCATTGCGGGCACGCGGATGCCCGAGCGATTGAATGTGCAGCCCATCTGACCCTTAGGCGCGGCAGGGTCGGGTGGCGCGGCTGCCGGCGGAGCCACATGGTCGTAGGTCCCGCCAGCCTCGTCGAAGTTGACCATCAGCAGCGTGTTAAAGACGTTCGAGCCACGATCGGAAGCTGAGGACCGGATCGCGTTGTAGATTTTTGCTAGCGAGGCATCGCCGCCGAGCAGTGACGATGGCGGGTCAAAACTCATTCCGGGTGCCATCGCGTTGAATGCGGGATGCATATCGTTGTGGCCATGCACGAAGTTGGGCTCGATGAACGAATAGTTCGGCAGCTCACCTTTGGCAGCGTCCTCAAGGAACTGATCCGTCGTGAAGAAGTTCGTTGCGAAGCGCGCACGGAGCCGGGACGCATGGACGAGAGCGGTAAACGAAAGGGGGGTCGGCGGATCGCAGTAGACGCGCCAAGTCAGTCCCTTGGACTCGAGTCGCTCGAAGATCGTTTCGGCGGTATTGTGAACCGGAAAGGAGTCGGGTGGAGACGTATTGACGACGTAGCCCGACGAAGTGCCCGCATGGAAGAATGAGCGATTGGGAAATGTCTGCGACGGCACCTCGCAAAACCAATGATCGAATGTCGCAAAGCCTTTCGCGAGTGTCGAAATGACCGGCATCTGTTTGGGCGTATAGCCGGTCATGATCTGCTCGTACTCGTCATAGGTGGGTTGTCTGCCCATCTCTGCCGTAAACGTGCTGATGTAGTCGGCGACGAAGCCGTCCATTGTCGGGCGCGCCTTGGGGTCGGATGGAGCGTTATAGGGAGCAACTATCTTTGCCAAGGAAATGCCACGGTTGCCGGGCGGATCGATTAAGCCGAACACCTGTGTATTGACGTGCGGATACTCTTCGCCAGAATCAGGATTGGGCGTATCCATAGTTTTTGCAACGCCGTAGGGGGACGACTTTCCGATCTGCTCCGTGCTGCGCCCACTGGGGAATCGGGTTGCTAAGGTTCTTACCGAGCACGCCTTCGAACGACGCCACCTCGCCCGGCTGGTACAAGCGACCCAGCAGATTGTCGAGGGAGCGATTCTCGAACATGACGACGACGACGTGGTCGAGAGCGTTGGATCGGTCAGGGCGCGCCGCAGATAGCCTCCTCACACATTGATGCGAAAGAATGGAGATTTTTATGACTTCGATTCCTTCCTGCACGCGAAGGCCTGCGGGCTGGCACGCGCAAATGTACGGCTCGGCGTGGAATTGTTGCGGTTTTCCGATCTCGAATGTCACTATGGGGCGAGCGAAGTATTCTCGAGCCTTAGTGGAGCTTTCAACCACGGCGAACGCATCGGCCTCGTAGGCCCCAACGGCGCCGGGAAGTCGTCGCTCTTGCGTCTCCTCGCCGGCGTCAACCGGCCATTCGGCGGTACCGTCGTACGGGCGAAAGGTCTGAAGCTCGGATATCTCGCTCAGGGGGTCGCCGACGAGACCGAGTCGACGTTGCAAGGCCTCGTCAACGCTGCGCTGGCTAGAGCGACGCACGAAGAGTGGGGCGGCCGCAACAAAGCGCTGCGCACCATGCTCTCCGCGTTCGGCTTCGCGCCGACGGAATACGATCGTCCGCTACGCTCGTTTTCAGGCGGGCAGCGGGCGAAAGTCGCGTTAACGCACGTGCTGATCGACGAGCCCGACTACCTGATTCTCGACGAACCGACTAATCATCTCGACGTCGCGACGATCCGCTGGCTCGAATCGTTCGTCTCCAACGATCCCCGCGGTTACATCGTCGTTTCGCACGACCGCTACTTCCTCGACCGGATAGCTACGCGCATCTGGGAGATCGAGCGAGGGCGTTTCCACGCCTACGCACCGGAGCGGCCCGCATACACCGCGTATGTCGCAGCGAAAGACGTGCTCCTAGAGGCGGAGCGGCGCGAGTACGAAACCTTCGTTGCCGAACGCGACAAGCGGCGCAGGACAATTGCCGGCCTGCGAGCGACGCACACCTCCTCGGATTACGGCCAAGTGCGCAGTCACGAGAAGCAGCTGGCGCGCATCGAAACGACAAAGCGAGCCCCGTCTCCCGCGGTCCCCGAACGCCAGATCTCCGTCCGCCTACGCCCATCGCGGCGCTCCGGCAGCGGGTTCGCCTTCGAAGCCCGGGGCTTGAGCAAAGCGTACGATCAACAGCTCTTCAGCGGGCTAGCGATCGACGTCGGGCGCGGGGAGCGGCTCGGCATCGTCGGTCCAAACGGCTCCGGAAAGTCAACGCTTCTGAAGATACTCACCGGCGCAGCGCAGCCGGATTCCGGATCGGTCGTCTTCAATGCCGCGGCGCAAGTAGCGTACTTTGCCCAGAACTCGCACGATCAACTCGACGTCCAGGAGAGCGCGCTCGCAGCCGTGCTGGACGGCGCTGCGCTGACCCCGCACGAGGCGCGCGGCCTGCTTGGCCGCATGCGTATTAGCGGCGATGCCGCCGACAAACCCGTGCGCGATTTTTCCGGGGGCGAGCGGCGCCGCATCATGCTGGCACAACTGATGGCACGCGCGGCCGACATCTTGCTGCTCGACGAGCCGACCAACGATCTCGATATCGACAGCCGCGAAGCACTCGAAAGCGTCTTATGCGAGTACGAGGGAACGATCGTCGTCGTCTCGCACGATCGCTATCTGCTGTCGCGCCTGTGCGATCGGGTTTTGTGGCTTGAACGGGGCGCGTGGGGACTTGTTGACGGCGGTTACGACGTATACGAGGCGGCCCAGCGCGAGCGCGACAAAGCGGCAATTGACCGCGCGGTCGAAGAGTCGACCGTACGTGCCAAGATGTCGCGTCAAACGCCGTTGCGCGTACGCTCGCAGCTCAAGGGGCAGATCGAGCGAATCGAACGAGAAATCGGAGGCCTCGATGCGCGCGTCAACGAGATCGAGCTTCTCTTCGAGTCGCCCGAGATCTATACCGACGCGGCCGGATCCAGGGCGTTGAGCGAAGAACTCGCTGGACTGAAAACGCGCAGTCGGGAGCGCGTCATCCAATGGGAAGCGTTGCTACACCAACTCGAAGGTGTGACGACGTCCACGTAACGCGAGAATTAGCGATTTCCGGCTGCGCCAACGGGGAATCGAACCCGCGAATCGGGGTCCCGGCTGATCCCGTCGAATACCCGAGAGTCCTGGAGTTTTGGGAAATTCATTAGACGAAGAGCGCACCGAAATCTTTTCGGTGTTTGAGCTTGTTACGATATAAAATCGCACCCGAACGCTCCTGCGCATAGCGCCGATGCGCGTTGATGCTCTATTGCATCTGGTCGAGCATCTCCCCAGACTATTCTTGATCCGGAGCGCCTTCTTTATTTCGCCGGCACTGATGTACGGGTATTCACCGTACTCCAGGAAGCTCGGGCAATGGTGATCGCGGACGAACTTTATGAAGGCTGGAACATTGGTTTTCCAGTCCTCCGGAAAGCCTTCGAGATTTTCAAACGACGTCGATAAGCCGGCTTTCCCGAACAGCGCGACGGCGTCATCGGTGTACTTGTCGAAATCGCTATCGAACGTTCCCTGGTACATAAAATACTTCTCGCCACCGATATCAAAGAGCACCCACTTTAGGAAGTGCAGCTTGAGCGCGGCGAGAAAGTTTGGGTCGGCTTTTATCGCTTTCTCTATCGTGTCAGCGAACGTGCGCATCGCGGCCTCTCGGCCCGGCTTTAGCTTCGCGATGATCGTGAATCCGTAATTTGCCGGCGTCCGCGGAAAGACCGGGCCGTAATTGCCCTCGACGCGCTCAAAATACCCTCCTTCGGGAATGGCCATTGCTTGCGGATTTTCCCAGGGGGCTTCATGGCTACTCATAACGCGTGCTTTCTTCCTTTGATACGCTGTTGCGCGATAGCGAAGTTTGCGCTTACCCCTCAGGAAGGCGGCGGCGGCGTTGCAGGTTTCGGCGGACCGTTCTTAAGTGGAATTAAGTCAAGCGTCACAGTATCGAGTCGGTACGACCCCTCGCCGACGTTTTGATTCGGCTGCGCGCAGACGACGCTATTTTCTGGTCCGTAAACGACAACGAGAGCCGGCGGCCCGCATTGCGTTTGCGTGAGCTGATAACCTAGTCAGTCGCCACGAATGAAAACCTGATGGAGCTCGCCGTCGAATCGAATCTAACGCGTTCTTTGCGAGGTGCGGCAAGAAGTTAACGCCACGACCCGCATCACGAGGTCGGCTGGGGGCTCGGCGGCGATCACAACTGCTCTTCGCTTGGAGTACTGTACGGTTCTCTGTCACTCTGAAATGCACAATTCCGTCGTTCTTGAGGACGCCATCCGCATGGTTTGGAGGACGTCGCGTTCGCGCAGGGTTTCGGCGCGCTCAACGGCTCGCGATGCCAAAGCGCTGTTGTTACGCAACGACCTGCTGCTGTCCATCGGCATCTCCGTTGGGCCGGAGGCGGCCGCATGTGCAAGACCGGCAACGCTCGCATTCGCAAGCCTCTTTACTTGCCGGCGATGGTGGCCCTTCGCTTTAATCCGACTCTTCGGCTTTTCGGCGAGCGGCTCTCGGTGGCCGGGAAGCACAAGCGACTCATCAACGGCGCTGTCATGCGAAAGCTTCTCGTGCTCGCCTACGGAATTCTTTGCTCAGGCGTTCCTTTTGATGTTAATTACTCGTGAGTGGCGGGTTCTCGCCGGTTTTGCCAGCCTTTGAGTGCGGTTAATCCGCTCTCTCTTTGATCTTGAGCCGGCTCTGCTCGATGCCTAGGGCGACCCATTCATCAGTCAACGCTTTGAACCGTCTGTAGTTGGCGATCTGAGCCTTCACGGCGCGAACGGCATCGCGTGGGACGTATTCGGTCCGGCTCCTCCCGTCTCTGGTGTAGCTGAGTTGGTAGTAGGCGCCGCTTTGTTGTTCGGGATCTTTGTACTGTCGCGTGAGTGATCCAGGCCGCATGTCTTCGATGGCGGTTAACTCCGCTTTGATAGTTGCAATTCGCGCTGCGATCTTCTCAAGTTGCGATGCCATGATGACACGAGTATAGCACGAAATTTCAAGTGCAATAGTGTTGCAAGCATAGCTTATGTATGCTATACTTAGTAATGCACGCACGTACGTTGTTATGGAAGCACTGGGCGAGCGCTATGGTACTCCTGCGCCCAGGGTTCTCACGCACGAAGACCTTCATCTGGTTCGCCGTTGTCGTCGCCGGATTGTCCGTGCGCACCGATCTGCTGGGCGTTACCAGTATCGTTCGAGCGCTCAAGCTCCATCCGCGGCTCTACACCACGCTCTGCAAGCATTTCCACAGCACTGGTGTGCATCTGGATCGGCTCACGAGGCTCTGGGCGCAGGTTGCCCTGCGCCTCTTTGCGCAACCGCTGCGCGTCAACGGCCGGTACGTGCTCGTTGGGGACGGCATCAAGGTCCCCAAATGCGGCAAGAAAATGCCAGGCGTCAAACTGCTGCACCAGCCATCCAACGCCAGCACCAAGCCCAGCTACATCATGGGGCATTCCTTACAGGCCGTCGGCCTGCTCGTGCAGGCCGCCACCACGGTCGTAGCGGTGCCGCTAGCAGCACGGATTCATGAAGGCCTTGTCTGGTCCAATCGTGACCGGCGGACCTTGCTGGACAAAATGCTCGTGCTCTTGGACGTCGTCGCCATCGGTGATCCCTTTTACTTCGTCGCCGACGCCTACTACGCGGCGCACAAAATCGTCAACGGCTTGCTGGAGCAAGGCAATCATCTCATCACGCGGGTCAAGTCCAATGCGGTCGCCTACGCGGCTGCAGAGCGCCCCAGCAAACTGCGCGGACGCCCGCCGCTCTACGGCGAGAAGGTCGCGCTCAAATCGTTGCTGGCCGATGCAACGCTCACGCAATCTGCTCCCAGCCCCGTCTACGGCGAGCACAACATTACCATCACCTACCGCGTCCGCGATTTACTCTGGCGTCCAGTTGGGCGGCCCGTACGCTTCGTCGCCGTCATGCACCCGGCCAGGGGCTCCTGCTTGCTCATGTGCACCGATCTCTCGCTCAACGCCCTCGATATCATTCGGCTCTATGGACTGCGCTTCAAAATCGAGCACAGCTTCAAGCAGGCCGTGCGCGTCATCGGCTCATTCGGCTATCACTTCTGGATGCACGACATGAAACCCATCCGCCGTCGATCGGGAGATCAACATCTTCACCGCGCATCGATCGACTATCGCAATGCAGTCAAACGCAAGGTGCACGCCTATCATGTCTTCATCGCAGCCGGTGTCATTTGCCAAGGACTGACGAACTACCTCAGTGTTGCGTCTCCTGGGCTTGTTTGGGCGGCATTCGGTTCTTGGCTGCGAACGATTCGTCCCGGTATCGCTCCCTCTGAGTGGGTGGTCATGCACGCGCTGCGCCAGAGCTTGCCGGACTTTCTCTTGGGTTGCGGAAACGAGCATTACCTCGCGAAAGTCATCACTGATATGCAAGATGCCGAAAACTACGAGCCTTTCAGAATCGCGTCATGACGCCAAAACCCGCCACTCACGAGTTAATTACGCTTGACCCGGAATATGGTATCTTTCCCATACCGCAGCGTTGGGGATAAATACCGTTTTCGGCGTCAAGCATAATTGACTGTCGCCGGCATCGATCTCGGCAATGGGACGGTGGCGATCGTGCTCGTCACGGCGACACGCGCCGCGACTTATAGTAAATTTACGCGCTTCAATGCGGTCACGACCTCGGGCTTGCGTCCTTTGCCGGGCCATCCTACGACCTCGACGGCCAGTTTGCCGTTTTTTACGAAATAAAACGTCGGCGTTTCCCAGCGGTCAATCATCGGCCAATCGCGGATTCGATAGACTGAATACATGTACTCGTGCGGGTGACTCTGATTCCAGTCAGCGATTGTATCGAACCCGGTGCTGGCATCGTCTGGTGGAACTAACCACAGAGCATGGGTCCTGAAGATTGGTCGAAGTGTTGAGTCCGATTCAATGGTGCGGATTGCAGACTGAGAGAAGTGGCAAAGCGGAGAAACGACAACGACAATGGCCGTCGCTGGGAGGGATACGTTTTGGCGCGTTAACGCTGTACCGTGCGGGCCAACTACCAGGTCCGTTAAGCTGCCTGAGCTACTGTCATCTCGGTAGTCTGGTATGGGTCCATTAGCAAGCGGTCGTTTTGCTTCGAGACGCCGAGCCTCTGCAAACATACGACTTCCAATGAGCGCGGCATAGAGGTCGGTATAGTCAGCCTGCGTCGCGACCTGCCGCCTATGAAGCTCGTTCAAATCTAGCTGCATGTCGCGAACGTACTTGGGATTGAAGCTGTAGAACTGCGCTAGCGAGGCAGAAGTGAAGAGGAACTGAACGTCCGTGGTGGCTAAGCTCCCTACCTTGTGGGGCTTTTGAATCGACGAGATCATGTCGTCATACGATTCGGCAAACTGGGTCGAAATAGTCCGCGTTGAGTCATCACTCTTCAGAAGACGGTTCTCTAGACTATATAGCGTATTGTAGCGTTGCTCTATGTCAGAGGTGTCTGGAGCAGAGTGTGTACTGCAGGCGCAAACAGACGTGAGCAGAGCGATTGATAACAGCAGTGTGAGGCGTTCAAGCATTAGTTGAAGCATTAAAGGATGTACCAGTGGCCTGCGGCCCGACAGCACGTTTGCACTGGGGCCGCAGACCGTAGGCTCTCTTTAACAGTTACCTGTGCATATCAACTTACTAGCTGGGGCGCACGTACCTCTGGCAGCGCATTCATAGTTGCAGTGGTCGGCATTGCCGATTCCGTCCCTTGGGCACGCATTGGGTGTAATCAGCGGAGCATCTCTTTGAAGCCCAAACAGCGCGAGGATTTCAAAGACTTGATGCGGTGAGAGTTCCGCCTGAAGATCATCGTAGCGGAACGTGCTGACACCTTTCGGGCTAAACGTCAAACTACTGAGGAACCGTGCGCGGCCTGCCGGTGAAAGCGCGTCAAGCGGCGAGGCTCCGCGAGGGGTCGTTTGCAAGTATTCGTTGAGGGTGGCCTGAGTCCGAATGACGCCATTTGCCTGGGCATTGGCCGCCGCCACTTGAGGAGAGTTGGCAGACTGCGAACAGGCACTGAGAACAAGAGCGCCAGCGATGATGTAACCTAAGAACTTCGTCATCTCACTCCTCCTGTCGAGAAGCATTTCGCCATGATTACGGTACGCCGATTTTGAGGATTAGTCAACCCGGGCTAGCCAGGGGCATCCTAGAAGACAGCAGTCTTATGTTTGGTGGCCTCCGCTTGCTCGGCTACCCTCCGATCCGACGTGGAAAGCGAAGGCGCAATTAAGATGGCTGCAAGGCTACTCGGGTGCGGGCCGCAGCGCCACGCATGACCCCTGGAGACATCGCCGCCTTCTTGCAGGTTGCAGCGATCGCTGCAACGTCAGCTGCCGCAGTACTCGTTGCGAATCATCAGCTCAAAGCCTACAACGCGGCACTTCGAGCATCGACCGAAAGCGAAAAGTTTCGGCACCGCGGTCGGCCCGACCGTCTTCTTCATCCCCTCGAGCATGGCGTTCGCTGGAACCAACGAGCTTCTTGAGCGTCCCGGCGCGCGCAAGCGTATCGGCCAGACCGAGCAGCTCACCGGAATGTTGACGGGCAAAGGCCAGATGCAAGTCGAGGCCGATCCTGATACGCTCGGCACGCTGCTGCTGCTGGCCGTGGGCGCCAAGGCGGTCTTACCACATACTCACCGTTGCGTCTGTTTTGAGATGCCGATTTAGAACCGGGGGATGGGTCTGCGGTAGGTTCGAGTTCGAGAATCCCTGAATCGCGATTGCGAAAATATGGGCGGACGGATTTTCGTGTCACTTGGTAAACGGCAACAAGATGCTCGACCACATATCCATAGCGGTGTCCGACCTCTCTCGCTCCCTTGGTTTTTATGATGCGGTGCTTCAGGCCCTAGGCTATGTTCGGGTGTGGACAGCGGCCGACGCTGCGGGCTACGCTAGACCAGGCGAGACTGATGAGCCGTTCGCGCTCAAAGCGCAGCGAGAGCCGGTCGCCACGAACGAACGGTTCCATGTCGCCTTCAAGGCCCCGTCTATGGAGGCAGCGTTGGCGTTCCATGATGCCGCAATGGCGATGGGGGGAACGGATAACGGCGGAGCGGGTTTCCATACTGAATACGGGCAAAACTATTACGCCGCGTTCGTTATCGACCCCGACGGAAATCGCATGGAGGCTGTCCACCATGGCTAGTCGCCCACCTGTCTTGGAACTAGATTAATGACCGGGCCTTTTTCGCAGCGGGAATACGTCGAGGACCGGCTACTCCAGAGAGTGAAAGCTCTCTTGCGTATGGAAAGGCACTTCCGTAAGACCGAAATAACAGAGACGCTCCGGCGCGTTTTTCAACGCGCGTTCGGCTCCTGGCGCGCTCCTCGCGTGACCGATGACGACGACAACGGCCTCGCAGGTGCCTTGGTTCCGAGGATGCCAAAGCCGCCGGTCCTTTCCGGCGCAGCCGCAATCGCGGTGCCAGTTGAGCAGCATCACGGCAAGACGTAAGCCCCGGTCCAAGTGACGCAAGCGGACTGGGCGAACTTCTTCATGGCGCTGTGTGGGGCTTCCGCCGCTCTCATCGGGCTGTTGTTCGTAGCTTTGTCAATCAATATGGAGCGCATCATTCATATACCGTATCTTGTGAATCGCGTTGCCGAAGCTCTGCTGATTTTCTCAAGTCCGATATCCTTTTCAATTCTTGGACTGGTTCCGCATCAGAGTACGTGGGCCTTTGGAGTCGAGATTCTAGTGAGCAGCGCTCTGATTTGGCTGGTTATCACGGTGGCGGAATGTACCCATGTCGTAAATAGGCCACCAGAAGCAACCGTTAAGACGCTGTTCGTATGGATTACGCAGATGCAGGCGGCGGCTATTGCTCCTATCGTCGGCGGCATTCTCCTGGTGTCGGGTCACGAGTCGGGGTTCTACTGGTTGGTTCCGGCGAGCCTAATGGCTTACACAGGCAGCATTACGAATGCGTGGGTACTTACGGTCGAGATTCTGCGGTGAAAGACGGCTCGGGTTATCTCCGTAGATTGCAATTTTAGATGGGCTATGCCGATCGGCGGGCTAGGCTGGCGCAGCGGCCACGCAGCTGTGCCCGGCGGTGCGGCGAAGCCCGCAAATCGGGTAGGGGCGGCCTCGCGGCCGCCGCCCTCCCACCGCACCGTACGTACCGTCCGGTATACGGCGCGTCATCAAACATAAGACTGATACACCTGCACGAGACCAGAGGTGGCCCCGGTTAGCTGAACACCCAGTTATGTGATGACTTTGCCCGCTGCGGGTCGAAAAGATCCGTGAAAGGAGCAGTCATCGTGAGACGTTCTCGGCGGAACCACACGCCGGCCTTCAAGGCCAAAGTGGCTCTCGCGGCAATCAAGACGGATCAAACCGTCGCGGAGCTCGCCAAGCGCTTCGACGTTCACCCCAACTCCATCGTGCAGTGGAAAGCGGAGCTGCTTAAACGCGCGGGTGAGGTCTTCGACGGTGGCGGCGGCGCAAAGAGTGAAGCCGTGACCTCAAGGAGCTGCACGCGAAAATCGGCCAGCAGGCGTTGGAGATCGATTTTTTAGAACACGCGCTCGGGCGTATCGACGGGCCGAGCGCAAAGCGATGATCGATAAAGAGCATGCTTTGCCAGTGGCACGTCAGGTGAAGTTGCTGCAAGCTCTCGCGCGGCTGCGCGTACTACGCCCCGTCCCGATCAGCGACGCCGATCTCGAGTTGATGCGCGAGATCGACAAGCTCCACCTTGAGCACCCTTTCGCGGGCGCCCGGATGTTGCGAGATTTCCTCAAGAGGCGCGAGTATCGTGTCGGTCGCCGGCATGTCGGCCGGCTGATGGACCTGATGGGCATTGAAGCGCTGTATCGCAAGAAGCGCGGCACGAGGCGCAATCCGGCGCATCCCGTCTATCCCTACCTTCTCAGAAACCTCGTCATCGACCGGCCCAATCAGGTGTGGTGCGCGGATATAAACACCGCGACGAATCGCACGTACCGTTTACGCATCGCGCAACTCCCCAGCTTGTGGATAATGTTCGCTCCACGGGAGACCGCAGCGCCGGCACGGCTCGCCGGGTCTGCCAATCAGATATGAGCATGCTTGTCCCGCCGACCCGCTGTTGACCATGTCGCGATCAACGAGACCGGGCATCGTTGTGGCGGCGCGGGGTGAAGTACGAATGTACGAACTAAGACGAATAAACAATTCATCACTGTCCTTTTTTCGTGAATTTTCGTTCATTCGGACTGCATAAGAAACCCGACGATCGCGGCCGCCCGTCGCCTCCTGCTCTGTATGTATGAGGCTGCGCCGCTCAAGGGCGCGGCGCGCCGTTGCCAGCCGTGCTGAGCCGACGTTGCGTCCGAACAGGGCATGCTGTTCGGCTCCGTCCAGGCCCGACGGAAATACGTCCCGGATTGACGCGAGCAGCCGGTCTTGTATGCCATCCCCACTCAAGCCACCAAAAACGTGTTCAGCAGAGTCGGCGCAATAGCGCCACGCGGCCTCGGCCGTTAATCCGCTCAATCGCCGGCCCGTCATCTTCACGACCGGAAGCCAAGACGCCGGCATCATCATCGATCGAGCGCGCGCAGGGTCGCTGACAAAAAAATCTCAGCGCTCGGCATTGATCTTTCACAGTTAGGCACGAACTCCGTTGTCATTCGCGACGGTAGCGAATTCGGCGTCGTAGAGTATCCCGTGCGTGGACGCAAGCGTAAGGTCCTGAATCTGCAACCGGAGATCGGTTACCCGGGGATGTCGGTATTGATCCAAAGACCGACGATCTGATCGTTGTCGATAACCCGGGCGCCTGCGCTGGGGAACCGATAACAGCGCGAATGACGATTTTATCCCAGGCCTTACCGCTCGACGAACTTTACGCCCACATGCGCAAGTCCCGGTTTACCGAAGCAAATCGTCGGCATCCTCAAAGAGCTTAAGTCGGGCATGAAGGCTGAAACCGTCTGCCACAAGCACGGCATTTCCGGCGGAACGCTGTACAACTGGCGATCGAAATATGGAGGCCCTTGAAGTAGCGATCTGCGACGCCTCAATGAGCTCGAAGATGAAAAACGGCGCCTCAAGAAGATCGTCGCCGATCAGCCGTTCAACATCGGGGCGCTGAAGATGGGGGCCGAGGGGAAATTTTAAGGCCCGTACAGCGAAAAGCCGCGGTGCCGGCCGTACCAGACGATTCGGTGCCTCAGAACGAGCCGCGTGCCGCTGGCTATACGTCAATCGCAAGCTGTTCTATTACACGCCGCGACGCCCATCCGACGAACCGCTACGGAGATGCCGATAAAGGACGAGACGAGGTTGGTTGGTCAGCCGCGAGCCACCGTCACGCGAAGAAACGTCGCCATAATGGTCGTGACGTTTTTGTCCGTACTCGTGTTTTCGTGCTCGAAAAGCGCCACGAGCTCATTGCGCAACTCGGCGGAACGGCCCGTTCTCTCCGCAGCTTCGAAGGCGTTCATCGTCGGGCCGTAGTAGTGCTCGAACTCCTTCACATATGCCGCGGGCGCGCCCTGGTAAACGAACGTGAACGTATCCCGCTCGCACGATACGTTTTCAGCCGGAACGCCGGCGCCCGCGAACCGCTCGATGACGTCCGGCTCGACGCCCCACTTCATCGGGCTGATGAACCCTTCGGGCGGCGGCGGAGTATATGCTGAACTGATCTTGAGAAGCTGCGCGACCATCGTGGGATCGTTCGGAATCCAGTTGCCCATCACGACGCGGCCACCGCGACGAGTAACGCGAACCATCTCTTTGGCGACTTCAAATGGCCTGGGGGCAAACATCGCACCGAAGATGCTAACCACGAGATCGAACGACTCGTCGTCTAAATCGTGCAGATCGGTGGCGTCGCCTTCCTGAAAGCGGATGTTCGCAAGTTCCTCGGCCTTTGCGCGCCGGTTGCCGGCGGAAACGAGATTGCTCGAGATGTCCACGCCAAGGACCTCCGCACCGCGCTTCGCTTCGGGCAACGCGGTGGTTCCATCACCGCATCCGAGGTCGAGAACCTTCAGCCCGCGGGCGATACCGAGGCGCTCGACGAATGCGTCGCCGCTCTCGCGCATACTCGCGGCGATGCGAGTAAAATCACCCTTCTCCCATAAAGCCTTATTCGGGTTCGTCGCGGGAATCCCCATTTAGACGTTCCATTCGGGTTGCCGCCGCTCGATTCCTGTCACTCCCGGCTTCGGGGAACCAATTTGCGCGTTCCGCGCGAAATGGTAATCGTATGGCTCGCGGGATTAACAGAAAACCCGCCTGCACGGCAAAAAAGGGGACAAATCTCTCGTCTTTTTGCCCCATCCGCGTGCTGGCGGTCATCTCGCCGTCTCAGCGTACCAAGCGAAATGGAGCCTTGAGTGTGTGTTATTGATTGGACGGCGGCGGGACCTGGGCACTTGCTATCGTCGGTGCGGTTGCTGCCTTCTTTGCTTATAAAGCGGCAGCGCCACAAGAACATTGGGGCTAAATAGGATGTCGGCTCAGGTCGAAGTCTTCCTAAAGCGTGCGCGAGAATCGATGATGAAGTTACGTTTGGACCGAACTATCAGCTTGTAAGGAAGCATGCGGAAACCGAGCAGGTCAAGAAAAGCCGGGTTGGCATTAAGCATGCAGGCTTTCGCGATTCAAGCCGACGCGTCGAGCGCCGCAAGCCCCAGGGCTAAGCTGCAAGGCGCTGCGAGCCTTAGCCGCCGCGGTGCGAGTTATGCGCATCAACTCATGCGCGAGCATCGCGCAGCAATCGAAACCGTAAGCGCAACGCTTCGCGATCGCGAAGACGTGCAGAGAGGCAGCAGCGCAAAAGGCGGCGTCGTACTAGCTGTTTCTCACAAGCTCCTCTTCCAGGATAGGGACACCCAGGTTGCACACCTAGACGCCCTGCGCGACGCAAAGTTTGAGAACGTTTATGATCTCTTCGATCGTTGCGCCCAGCTTGAACGCTGATCTGATGTGACGTCGCGTGCCAGGCGCGTACGTGTGCGTATACGAGGCGTCAAAGGCGATGCTTAATAGTTCTACAACCTTTGGCGACATCACGCCACTTCCATATACAGCGACTCCTGCCGCCATGATCGTCGGTCCAACTAGGATCAAGTTCGAAAAATGGATTCCAAGCGTCGTCCCACTGGCCCGCGGCCCGCATCTAATCACAGGCCGGTGTTTCCACACTGTTCCCTTTTGCCGATACACCGGCCTGTGATAGAATGCGCGCCGCCGGGCAGTGGAACCTCGCGTGGGATGCGTTCTACGAGATCGACCCCGAGTGGACGGAAGCATTCATCGTTTGTGGTGCGCCAGTTTATGCTGGCGATATCCTTGATCCGAAGCTCGCCGAGTTGCTCAGCATCGCTTTCGACGTATCATTCACACATATATACGCTCCAGGCGTGCGCCGCCACGTTAAAGCGTTAAAGCCGCACTCAAACTTGGAGCAACCATCGAAGAGATCATGGACGTTTTCAAGTTATGCGTAGCGCAAGGCGTTGAAGCGCTCAATATGGGTATCCCGATTCTGGCACATGTGCTGGAAGGGGGCAAACGCGGCGCATCGCCGCGATGTCATTAACAGGGAGAGGGCGCCGCCGCGGCAGCGGTCATATTCGCGGCACGCAGCGGCGGCGGGTTCGTCTTTGCGTTGGCTCACTGGGCGCGGGTCGCCAGGCTGACGCAGTGACCGAGTCGCAGGCCTCTAGGCTTGGATGCTTCGGAAAGAATCCGTTAGACAGAATTGCGTGAAAAACGCTTATAGCATATGGGTTTTTATAGCGCCAACGGGAATCGAATCCGGTACTATAGCTAAACCCGAGACAACTGATGACGACTAAAACGGGCACTTATAAGGAAGATGCCGCGATTGATGTTGTCGCCAGTTGTCGTCGGTCGCCAGCGGTATGTGGGCCAATTGTGGGCCACTCGTCCCGGACCTGAGCTATGACCTGTAGCCACGCGATTGAAGTTCCACCGGCGCCGACGGCGCAAGCCGAATCGGTTGATCGTGGCCGGCCGACACCGATACGAACTCGACAGCCGACGGAGTTCCCGTCATGTTCCGGATCTCGACGTAGTGGGGCTCGTTCGGAGCGAGTGCGTCGAACGAAATCGCCTGATCCGGAAAGCTGCGCTCCACGCTGTCGGCGTCGAAGCGACCTGAAAACATGCCGCTCACCGTGCAATCGATCTTCACGCCCGTCGCCGCCCAGCGGCCGACGTTTCGGATCTCGAGCATCACGTTGATGAGTGTTGTGGCCACCTGGGCCGCCTTGTCGGTGAGATTGGCAGGCGACGCAGCGCGGAGGAGTAGGCGAATCTCGTCATCCGTTCCCCGAGCAAGAGCCGTACGCTCGTCGACGTCAGATTCCATTACGACTACAAGCTGCTGCTCGGGGGTCGCCGGCTGACGATTGGGCGTAAGCCAGTACATCGCCACGCCAGGAATCATTGAATCGTCGATGCCGGGCGTGCCGCACCAAACCTTTCTAACGGCCACGATCGCTTCGCGTTCGCGCTCTTCGGCCTGCCCCGTTCGCCATAACGCCACGCCGGCAATGGCGCCACTGATGCCTGCGGTGACAAGACCGAGGGCGGCAATGAAGGTCGAGATTATCTCTGCGGACATCATTGCCCAGGCGAGGCCGATGGCACCGGCGTTGGCGGGAAGTAGAGTCCTGGCGCGACCGGGCCTGAGCGGTCCCCCCATTTCCAGACGCGACCATCGTCATAGCGCGCAAACTCAACGTGGCACATAGAGGTGGCGTCGGAGTCGAAGCTGTATTTTCTTGACCAACCGCGCCAACCTTCCCCGCGAGATTTTGCGGAGCGTGAATGGTAACGTTAGGCGCAAACGTGCCTAGCCAATCAAGTCCGAGGGTCTGCGTCACGGCCTCGAACGTGTCTTGACGCGCACATCGCTTCTCGTAGCCATCGCGTCGGTGGTGACGGCCTGCTCTGGCTCTGGAACCGGTGCGGGAGGCGGAGGCGGCTCCGATCGATCCAGCTCACCCCGAACGGCACCGCGGCCAAGCCGTATTACGAGTCGCTTTCGACGCCGTTCTTGCTTAGCGCAATGGAAAGCGGTTACGCCGGCAGCTATACCGCGGTGAAGATCTCCGGCCAATGCTTCAAAGTTGAACCGCCGGCCACGTCTCCGGGCTACTGGACGGTCGCGCCGGGCGGTGGTCTGTGCATCGGCGGAAACCAGGGCGACGTCGAAGAGTTCCGCGGGGACCGGCAGGAGTGCCAAGGCAACGCGGCAAGAGTAGCAGATGGCCTCGTGCCATCGGCTTTGCTCCATTGCGGCGGCGATTCTGCTCGCTGCATGCGCTGGTCAACGGCCCATGCCTGGCAATCAAAACTCTTTATCCACTGCGCAGCAGCGGCACTCAACCAAAGGTGAGTTTCTCTACGTCGCGGACTGGAACCGCCGCGACGGCCGGGTTGCGTCGGTGTATTCGACGGAGAGTTCCAAATTGGCGCGTTTTATTATCCTGCCGTTTTCCGGGCCATGCGGGTTCGCGTTCGATCCCTCCTATAATCTAGCGATCGGCGATGGCGGTGTGGACGTCTATGTGTACGCCCGCGGCAGCACAAAGCTACTACAGACGCTCGCCACAGACTCTCCACTGCATTGCGCGCTCGCCTTTGATTCTAAGGCAAATCTCTACGTGGCAAATACGGTAACCTATACGTATACGGAAGGTTCGGTCAGCATTTTCGGTTCCGGGCACTCGTCACCGACCGGCACGATCGCTAAAGGCATCGATCGGCCGTACTGCCTGCTGGTGGATGCTTCGGACGATCTCTATGTTGCCAATGTGGGGAACAATTCAATAACCGTTTACGCATCCGGAGCGAGTACGCCAATGCGTACTATTACCCAAGGAATCGAGACGCCTCACGCTCTCTGGATCGACGCTTCAGGAAATCTTTATGTAGCAAATGGAGGAAAGTGGGATAACAGCCACTTCGTCGGCTCCTCCGTGAGCGTTTACACCGAGACCGGTTCACAACCGTCGCGCGTCATTACGGATCAGGTAGATGCGCCCGACGCCGTGGTCACCGATGCATCGGGCAACCTTTTTGTTGCCAATAAGCCACCGCTGAGTTCGAGCAGCGGTTCGGTTGCCGTTTACGATTCGGGATCGACGCGGCTTTCGCGGAAGATCACCAAAGGCGTCGACAAGCCCACGGCACTTGCTCTTGATGGCGGCGGCAATCTTTACGTCGCCAATCTCGACGGTCTCAAGCTCGGCTCGGTCACCGTGTATTTGCCTGGGAAATCGGTGCCGGTTCGCACGATTACTACTTACGTCCAAGGGCCCGTGGCCTTGGCGCTTGCGCCGTACTAGCGGGATTTTGCCGTGCGCGTACGAAGATTGGCGGCACTCTTTGGTATGATCGTTCTCGCGCAAGTAGCATGTCGCAGCGACAACTTAGACACGCCGGTAACGTCCGGCGGACTTGCCCACCCCCTCACCGGCGGCATAACCGGGGAGCTGTACGTCTCGAACCGACCGGGACCGACCTATAAGGGCAGCCAGATCACCTGCGCGACCTGGATTTCCGTTTACGGCGCCGGAACGAACAAGCCGGTACGTAAACTGCCGGGTCTCTGCAAAGGGCGTGATGGAAACGCGGCTTTGGCGTTCGACGGACAAGGCAACGCATACTGGGCCGATTTCTTCAACGGCGCCGTACTCGTGTTCGCGCCCAAAAAATCGAAACCGTCGTATACGATCGCCTGGGGTGCCAGCAATGCCTATTCCGTCGCCGTGGATCGGGCGGGCAGACTGTACGTTGCCAACTTGGGACCCGGCGTCGTGGGGTCCGGCGAATCGAGCGTTTCGGTCTATGCCGCCGGTAAGGACCGGCCCTCATACAGCATCACTGATGGAATTAGCTACCCTACCACGATCGTTGAAAGCGCTTCGAGCAAACTGTACGTTGCAAACTGTCCCTTTTGCGATGGACAGTACTACGGCTATTCCGCGACGGCACCATCGTGGTCTACGAGGTCGGAGAAAAGAAGCCGACTCAGGTCATCAGCAAAGGCATCGTGCAACCGACTGCGATGGCCGTGGATTCGTCAAACAATCTTTACGTCGCAAATAGCTGCGGTTATCCCGACTGCGCGAGCGGCATGGTGTCGGTGTATAAAGCTGGAGCCGATTCCCCGTACCTCACGCTAAGCAACGTTGGCGTGCCCGACGCCGTCGTGGTGGATAGCGCCGGCACCGTATACGTGGGGAGCGGAAATAATATCACCGAGTTTGCAGCCGGCAAATCAACCCCGAAGGTTACGATTCCCGTTCCAAGCCACTGCCACTTGAGCGCACTGGCGCTGGACAGTGCGGGGAATCTTTATGCTTTGCTGCAGGCGTGCAAGATATATTCGCACGGGGCGGTGTTGGTCTTCATGGCGGGAGAGACTACAGCCGCATATACGGTCACGAAAGACATTGATGATCCAAAGAACTCTTTCGCGATTGCTCAGTAGCGTCGTTCTGCTCGTGTGGGTGTCACTCTCGACGGCGGCGTGCTCCATGTCGCCCGCCGAATCTGGGGCGCCGGCAACGCGATCGCAGGCGCGTGCGATAAGCAGTTCGATCTACGTCGCAAAAAGTCAGGGTTTTTCTTCTAAGAACGCGGTGCTCGTCTACGCACCGAAAACTTTGAAGCTGGAACGTACGATTATGGACGGCATAAAAGGGGGATTCGCCGGGACGCAAGGCCTTTCGGTTGAACGCATCAGGCAACCTCTATGTCGCTAGCTACAGCACGAACTCGATAATCGTCTACGCGCCGGGAAGGAGCTCGCCGTCGTACACCATTACGAAAGGCATTCTGGATCCGATTGGCATGGCGTTCGACTCGAAGAACGACTTGTACGTGCTGAACTGCCCGAACTGCGTCCATTACAACCACCAATCACGCGACCAGGGATCGGTGTCGGTTTACCCCGCCGGCAAGAGCGCGCCGTCACGCACCATTACCATCGGAATCCATAATCCGATATCCGCGGCCTTGAATCGCGACGACACGCTGTACGTAGCCAACTGCACCACAGAAGGCGATCCACACATCTGTACTGCGAATTACTACAACGCGCCAGGTGGCGGGACCGTAACCGTCTATCCGTCCGGAGCAGACAAGCCGAAATCCACTATCACGAACGGAATAGACGCGCCGCGGACGATTGCGGTGGATTCCTCGGGCCGGCTGTACGTTGCGAATCTCGGTGACTCCGAAATCGCCGTGTACGATTCCGGCGCGACTACGCCATCGTACGACATTCTCTTAGGCATCTTCGACGGCGTATTTCCGAGTTCGATGCTCTTCGACAGCAGCGACGACCTTTACGTAGCGTCATGTGCTTTTGGAGCCACGGGAAGGATTTGCGTCTTTCCACCTGGTTCGGGAAACGCCATTGCATATTTGCAAAGCCCCGAAAATTATTTTCCGCGTATCTTGGCGTTCGACTCGGCCGGTAATCTCTACACGCTGGAGTTGGGTATTGATGTAATACGGAGCGGCCCCAACCATAAGGGGCACATTGCCGTGGCGTTATATCCACCGGGGTCGGGAACTGCCAGCAAGGTTGTGGACACCGGGAATAATTCTGCTACGGCAATGGCGGTGAGCCGATAGACGATGCCCCCTCCGCCGACCGGCAGCTCTCTCATAGAATCCTAAGGGTTGGTTAATCTGGCTGCACGACGAGGTATAGGCTCAGATGACCATCGCGCAGCTCCGAAATATCGAAGTCGCTGGAGGCAATGTTCGCCACAATGACCGGGTCACTGTAGACCGCTAAAAAGCTCTGCGCTTCAGCGACGATGTTTGCCTTGACACGCGGTTCCATCGCGAGCATTTGCGTTGCGATTTGCGCGACGAGCGGATGAGTCGCGGTTGGCTCGCCCTCTGGATTGAGCCACCTGTGATAGCGAAATGCGACGAAACCGTGCGCGAGTTGCGGCACGGCTTCGAAATAGCGACGAGCTCGCCGTGCCTTTGGTTGACGGAATGCATTTCGTCGGCCTGGTAGCGGTGTCTGAAATTGCGGTGAGCCTCGCCCAAGGCTCGGACGGTGAACGTAAGATCGACGAGCTGAGCCGCGCACCGTCAGTGATTCTTTCATCCTCGGACACCTTGGAAAAGGCTGCGATCGCAATGGCCGACCCACGGGCGCCGCTGCTGCCCGTCATCGATCCCACAAGCGGAAACTTCACGGGGATCGTGACGCGGCGGGACGTTCTCGACGCCTATCGCAGCGCGGCCGATGCTTCGATGTTGGGGATTTAGGCTTCCGGCGCGATGTCGATCCGGCGACGACTGTTGATCGGTCTCATTATCGCCCTCATTACCGTGCTTTCGTTAATAGCGATTGGCTGGCTCTTTTATTCATCAGTAGGGGCAGACTGACGCGCCCATCTCCACCTTTAAAATCGAACATGGTCCGCGCATTGGCGTGGCCGGCTGCGTTGAGGAGGTGACCCGGGATGGAACTGTCGCTCAAGGGTGTGGCCATCGCTAGCGGACTCTTGTGGGGTTGTGGAATTTTTGTGGCCTCCTCCCGATACGCAGTGTTGACGACTGAACCGCGACCGGGGCGTCGGGCAGAATGCGCGTTCTGATTTCGGCGCCAGCTTGGCTGGCTCAACGCTTCCCGCACGCTGCTGCCCGGTCCGAACCGCTGCGTGCTAGGCGAGGCGCGATCGCCTTTGCCCAGAATCTAAGGCCGAATCGCTTCGCCCAGCACGCATTGCGGAGACTCGTCGCGCGCCGGCACGCTTCCGGGAGTCGGATGGATTGCTCCGAACCCGATCCTAGCCGTTCTGCATCGACATCGCCACCAGACCCAGTGCGCTGACGGGCAACCCGCGCGCGGCGCCGAGCTTCACCAGCTTGCCACCGGCACTAACGGCATACACGCCGATCGTACGACTCTTCAAATTGACGACAAAGAAGGTGCGGTCGCTGGGTCCGAGAGCCAGATCGGTCGGGCCGTCACCAGTGTGAGCGCTGATTCCATTGGACGTCGTGAGAGTTAACTGTCCCTGAGCATCGATTGCGTAGGCAGAAATCGTGTTGCTCGCCGTATTGGATGTAAAAGCGATCCGACCCGTGCGCGTAATCACGATCCAACAGGGGGCCGTGTTATAGTCCGGAACCGAGGCCGAAATTGGCGTTAAGGTGTCGGGCGGAGAAACGCCATACGAGGAGGCGGCTCCTTCTCCGGACGTTCCACCGAACGCCTCCGAAACCACCATGGTCTCGCCGTTTGGCACAAACGCAAAGCCGAATGGCGTCATGCCGGAAGAGGCGTAGACCGTTGGTCCAGTCGGAATGCCCTTTGCAACGCTGTAGGTGTCGATGTTGTTCGTGGCCTTTTCCGTTACAACCAAAACCTGCCCGCCGCCGTCGAACGAGATCTCGGCCGGACCGACGCCGCTGCCGCTCAGCGATGCGATTGAGTTAGGAATTGCACGCAGCACACCATTGCGAGTGATACGAAAGCCCGCAATGGAACTGCTCTCTGCGTTGAGGACGAAGAGCAAGTTGCGATGGACGGTTAGGCTAACCGGTTGCGCACCGCGAGAGGCGACCCTGCCGACGAACTGCAGGCCGCCCGGTTCGACGCGGAAGGATGTGATTTCGTTGCTGCCGGCGTCGACCACAAAGAGGAAGCGGTTATCGGCACTCGTCGCGATCGCGCCTTGAACCGTGCCTGCAACCGACGGATCGCCAAGGCCGCCGGTATCGAAGGACCGGCCGTATCTCAGCGCGCCGCCGCGAGAGACGAACGAGACAACCTCGTTACGGTACGCGCCGTTGCTCGAGGTATAGACCACGACCGAGCGAACGCGGCCGTCGCTTTGGCCCTTCGGTGGGCCAAGCGGTGAATGGTTCTGGAACGATCGGGATAATGCCGGAGATGCACCCTCGTTGGAGACCGTGTCGGGAGGATTACTCGGCCCTCCGCCGGAGCACGCGCACAAAAGCACGATCGTTGACGTGAGCACGAGGAGCAGTCGCATGTCGTTTCTCCTTATTCAGTTACTTCCGCAGCATTTGATTCGCCGCGGTCATTACGCTCCGCACGGGCCGGTGGATCACCAAGAACGGCCTGTTCTCAATCCAAACTGTCCGCTGGCCGTAGGACCGTGAAACGTGTGACCGACACCAGGACGCGTGCCAAGCTTAGGCGCACGCGGTCGCTTGAAGCGAGCACCGGGTTGAAAGAGCGCCCGCGCTTGTGAGCGCTCTCGCATTACTCCTCAAACTCGGCGGTGGCGATTCGTCGGTCTTCAGCAGCGGCCTTTCCTGCCGACCGTCAACACACCCGAGTCAGATTCTTCCCCGCCGTAGACCTGTTCGTAGACCCCCAGGCGAGCTATGGTGCCGTGCCCGGCTGGAGCCGTGAACACCAAAGCGGCGTTCTGATATGCTCCCGGTTGTTGGACGGTAGCCACGAGGGTGTGGTCGATAAGCTGGAACGTGCCGTTCGTCAGTTTACCGCCGTAGCTAGTAACTAGCGTCGCCCCGCCGCTATGCCGCCAGCCGAAGTAGCCACCGTCGGTCAGCGTCAGGCAGTACGTCCCATTACTGCGTTGTGAAAGGGTCACAGTCAGCGGCCAGCTGCCGCTGTAACTCTGCCTCGCGGGCACCGTGGCGGCGCTGGCGGAGATAGCCGTCGCCATCGCGCCGGCGATGGCAATTAAAAAGCCTCTCATCGTGTCGTACCTCCTTCGAAGTAGGTTTCAACGGAGCCTCACGGCTGTACGCGGGCGACGACGACTTGGATCACTCGACGGAGCAAGAGCTGTTCGGCTGGGAACCACGGACCACAGCGAACCCTTCGCCATTGCTCCGATGCCCCGGCCTATCGCTCAGCCGATACAGGTGAAGACGCCTCATTCAGCGGAGAATCCTTGGGTAGGGCTGAACCGGCCCCGCTCCGCGGGAACAGCCGGTAACGAACCCCGCCGAGAAAATGAACGCGAGGACCGATCGCATGTCGCCTCTCCTCAATCAGTTGTTTCCGGGGCGCCTGGGGCGCGGACGGGAGTCGTACGCTCGTCACGACCTGGCGGATCACCGAAGGCCTCCTGTCCCTAATCCAAACTGCCCAATTGAGCGTATGAGGGGTGTGATAAACACGGGGGCACTCGACCCGACCCGGGCTTGGACCTCGGAAAGCCTATCGAACGTAGGCATGGACCAAGCCCTCGAAGATGCTTTCGCGCGCCGGGAGGGAGCGGCACTTGATGGCGCCTATGCGCGCTACCATTCCTTGCTCTACTCCGTCGCCTACAACGTGCTGCGGAATGCCGACGACGCGCAAGATTGCGTCCACGACGCGCTCATCCGCGTTTGGGCCAAGCGTGTCACTTATGACGCCCAGCGCGGATCGCTGCGAAACTTTCTCGTCGCTTGCGTTCGCAACCAGGCGATCTCGCAGCGCCGCACGACCGCGCGCCTTGCAAAGCTGGCGAGAAGCATAAGCGGCGAGCCGCTTTCCGCTCACGAGTTGCGCATCGAAGATTATGTTGAGTGCCGACGACTGCACCATGCCTTCAAGAGTCTTCCGGAAGAACAGCGAGCCCCGCTCGTATTGTCATATTTCCTCGGCAAAACGCACGCTGAGATCGCAACCGAGCTGGGACTTCCCTTGGGCACGGCAAAGAGCCGAATCTCGCTTGGCTTACGACGCCTGGGCAAGGCCCTCAAGGCGCGGGTGACAGCGTGAGCCGGCACATCGGCGATCTCGCCGAACTCTATGCACTCAGCTCACTCGACCTCCGGGAGAGAGCCACCGTCGAGCGTCACGTCCAAGGCTGCCTGGAATGCGCAAACCGCATTCGCGATGCCGAGGAAACCGTTGCGTTTATTTCAGATTTGGAAGCGCATCACGATCCGCCACAGACGAGCGCTGAGAGATTTGTGTCCCGCCTTGCACTGTCGCGCGCCGACCAAAAATCGCTGTCGCTAAAGGTGATCACAACGGCGATGATCGTCGGGTTCATGATCATTATAGGCGGCTAGGGCGCTGCATCCGCACGCTGTATTTCAGGACTTTTTCGAACGAAAGAGAGAGCTCCATGCAAAAAGCCTTGATTCTCGCAGCTTTACCGCTGGTTCTTGCGGCCTGCCAGGCAACGAATTCGATCGAGCCGCCATCGACCGCGACGCCCCCGCTAGCTGCGGCCCGCGGGTTGCCCGCTAACGAGGCTTGCGGGGAAGCGGCTGTGCGTGCGCTTGACCAATCTGGAGGTACCCAGCGCGTCGCACATATTCCCGATCGGCGCACGCTTTACGGAGAGTTCAGTTATGGGAGCTTCGTCGAAAAAAGACGCGTGAAGTCGTTTATCTGGAGTTGCCCGACCGACGATCCGATCGCCCCCGTTCCGCAGGGTTATACGCCAGACTGGTTCGGAAGCTGGTGGCTCGAGTGCCCATACCTATGCGGCGGTCTAACGTTCGGTCGGGGGCAGTTGAGCGGTAACATCGTTTCGCACTATTGGTCCGCAAATACGACGTATTATCTTTACGTTTATGCACTCTATACGAGGCAGTACATCGAGTCCTACGAGATCGGACCGGTAACCAAGACAAAGAAAGGCCAACCCAGCATCTCATTTGCGTCGCCGTTTGAAAATGGATTCGTCTATCCTACAAAGGATGCGGTCGTGCTGGAGATCGCGCATCCCACGCAGCCGTAACAAATGGCTCCTTGGTGAAGCG
>CAWJPI010000004.1:0-162815 GCA_963844705.1 Vulcanimicrobiota bacterium
CGATCGCGCGAAGCGCCTGCAGCTGAGGTAAGAAAAGCATCGCGCTCATCTTGATTTTCAGGCGCTCGCGGTTGCGATGCGTTTCCTGCGATTCCGGAGGCAGCACCTGGCGAAGGCAGAGAACCGGCCGCCGGCTGTGCTGTACCGGCGAGCTCCGGCGTTCCGTTCTCGTTGAGCCGCACCATGACCGGCGCTGCTTGCGCGGCATCGTTTAGCGCCCGGCGGCGCTCTTCCCGCTCGTACGCCAGCTGCGCCACTTGCATCTGCGTAGCGGAGATTGGCGCGAGTGCCGGCACGTGTGCGGAGTTCTCAGCCTGTTTGAGTAGCGGTGGAACCTGTGCGGGGGCCGGAAGCATGGGAAGCCGCAACACTGAGGGCCGGGATCAGGAATGGCGTTCCACCACGGCGTCTGCTGTTCGGAAGCTTTCGTCAGGTTTGCTGCGGAGTTGAGATTCGAAGCGCGGCGGTGGCCCCCGTCGATATGCCAAAACGATCAGGCCGACGAGTCCGGCAAGCAGCAGCGCTGCGGGCCTCCACGTGAGGTTAATCACGCTTCACCCTGGCCATGATAGATCACTCGGTTTCGGGTCTACTGCAACGGACGAACGAGCCCCGCTTACGCGGCAGCGCCGGCACGTTTACCCGAAACTCGGTCCGGCCTCTCTCGACGAGCGGATTCAATATCTCGCGGGCTTAAATTAGTAAGGCCCCAAAGTAGCCTCCTTGACAGGTATGGTACGCGTGCGCGTTAGGGCTTTACGGAACCGATGCACGCCGGTAGGTCGCTCACGAACTTGGTTCGGAGCCGCAATCGATCGGTGACCAGAGTTACATTTAGAATGTACGCTTAGAATGTACGCTGCGTTGTTCGGGCGGTAGCGTTCCGCCGGGGACTAGGTTGGGTCACGCCGAACCTTCTGAGGCGTCTGGTCGTTCAGACTTCAGGAGGCATGGTGTGAGAGTTTCAGGTTTTGGTCGCCGCGCACTTACGGGCTGCGTAACTTTGGTAATCCTTGCAGGGTGCGGCGGATCGCAGCCGCCGATAAGCGCGACGGGTGCGATGGCGCCTAGCCAGGTCGCCACGCAGGATCACAAAGACTATGATGTGAGAGGACCACTCTTATACGTTACGGACATCACTGAGAACGTCGTTAACGTCTATCATGCGGACGCAAAGGACCCTGCCCCCATTTCGACGATCTCTGATGGCCTCAACGCTCCCGCTGGTGATTGCATAGACAGCCACGGCACACTTTACGTCACAAATCAGCCGATCGATGGTCCTGGTTGGGTGTCGGAGTATTCCCTCGGCACTTCCAAACCCACACAGGATAATTAAAAAAGGAATGGACACACCAGCGTATTGCGCCATCGATAGCAACGGGAACCTTTGGGTTACAAACATAGGCGGGGCCAACGTCACGGAATATCTTTACGGCTCGAAGAAGCCGCATACCGTGATCACGGACGGCGTGCCCCACCCGGTGGGTGTTGCCATCGACGGCTCCGACAACCTTTACGTCGCAAACCGGCTTCAATCTAGCAATGTCGTCGTCTATCCTCCGGGGAGCAGTACTCCGTCGAGAACGATTACCGATGGAATAACCTCACCGGTTGGAATCACAGTCGATGCAAGCGGGGTTCTCTACGTAGCAAACATTACGGAAGCAAACGTGGAGGAGTATTCGCAGGGTGGTTATTATCCATTTAAGACAATTACAAAGGGACTTATTACTCCAGCGCCGGTGACCGCGAATAAGAAAGGCTGGCTATACGTCGCGAATAACGAACAGGGCGTCGTGCTGAATTTCGGCCCGGGGCAATCAACCCGTCAAAGCGACAGGTCACCGACGGTGTTAAGGGGCCAAACGGGCTGGCGCTATTTCCTGCGGTGCTGCCGAAACTCCAGTGAACTCCGAGTTAAAGCGGTCAACGATCATTGAGCCATGGGGAAGGTTGATGGCGGGCAAGGCATTAAATCGACAAGTATCCCACCTGAGCCTGGTAGTTTGCCTAATTGCCACCGGAGTTGCACGGCACTACAATCATGGATGCAGCCAGAGAGTACCAAACCTGTAGCGATTTCAGGAGTCCCTTTAGGCTGAGCATAGCAAAGCATAAAAAGGAGTGACGATTATGGACCTACAGGCTACCGGGACAGACCCGGGCACTCAGTATTTACCAGCAACGAGTGGCGGTACCCCCTATACCGAGGATCGCCAAGTGACGCTCACTACGGGACCCGGTACGCAAGTGTATCGTACGAACAACGCTCAATTTCAGTCAGGTCCCCAAACTTGGCTGCAGATGGACACGACGAAACCTGCATACGCTTACGTACAGAATCCCGACGGGTCCATCCATTATTATACGCTAAACACCGCTACCGGACTGTGGGAGGGCAGCGACAATAACACCGTTTACAACGCGGTAGATTACGGTTTGAGCACTACGGATATGACCGGCGCCAACAACGCGGCAGCTTTGAACAACGCCATATCCGATCTTCTCAAGGCCGGAGGAGGCACGCTTTTTATTCCGGCCGGCTCCTATAACGTCGCGGGAGGTGTGCTTTCCTTCACCGTTATTCCGGCCCCAGGGGGTGCGACCCCCGGCTTGGTCATCGCCGGCTCAGGCGGAAGCACTGACCTGACCAACACGTCAATTGCCGCCGACGATCTCTTTTATTTCGAAGACTTTAGTGGCGATAATGGTGTGGTATTTCGCGACCTCACCCTTGCGTTCGCATCTGATACGGCTACCGGCTCTGCAGTCAAGATCAAGAGCTGCAAAAACGTAGCCTGCGAGCGCGTCAGGTTTATCAACTGTCCAACCGCATTTGAGGACGATGGCAACTCGACCCTTTGCGGACTCACCGACTGCGACATCGAGTTCGAGATCGGTAATCCAACAAATGCCTGCGTAATTCTCAGTGGCTCTCAAGACTTTATTAACAACTGCCTCCTTCTCTACTCTGCGACCGAGCCTGTAGAAGGTGTAACTACGCCCATCGGAATTTCTGTGGGCTCAAATACCTCTTACGTCACCAATACACATGTTAATGGTTATGCGACCGGGATTGAGATCTTAACCGG
Organism: Vulcanimicrobiota bacterium; assembly: GCA_963844705.1. Taxonomy (GTDB): domain Bacteria; phylum Vulcanimicrobiota; class Vulcanimicrobiia; order Vulcanimicrobiales; family Vulcanimicrobiaceae; genus Cybelea. The sequence goes on from CAWJPI010000004.1 coordinate 3,096, forward strand.
AGCGCAAGCGAACTTTTTTAGCAATGTGCGCGTTGATGCTTGGTACCAAGCCGTTACGTTCAACCTGGAAGGAGGAGGCGAACAGGCCTACGGCGTCTTCTTCTCAAACTGCACATTTGGAATAGTAAACGGGGCGATTGCTCTCGGTAACCAAACCTCTGGAGTTCTGATCACGACGCCGGGAGAGGCATCTCAGTTGGCGAGCATTGTCTTCGATAACTGCACGTCTTATGGCTGGGCAAATGCCGGAATCGAGATCGATGCTGGCCAAAATATCGTCATCACGGGCGGGCAGTACTCGTCCAACGGGCAGAACCCCACGTCACCGTCGTTAGGTGCAGGCATAGCGATCACCGATGCGTTGGCACCGGTGAGTGCGAGCGAGGTTACTATCACGGGTGTCGATTGCTCCGGTGTTTACGAGCAATGGAAGACGTTTGGACCTCCAGCCACTACGACTCAACCGTGTGGCATAGCGGTTAGCGGCGGCAGTGAGATACTAATAAACGGTTGCACTCTGAGCGGCAATGAGACCAATGGGTTGCTTGTGGTGATGGGGGCTTCCCTCCTTAGCGCTCTCGTGCGAAACTGCAACGTCAGCGGATACAGTTCTTATAGCGCCGCGATTAGTGTGACCGGCACACTCAGCGACGTCACGCTTCAGGTCACTGATTGCGCCGGCTATAACGACCAGGGCACGAGGTTCACGCCGGTCCTACCAGGAGGCGCGTTCAAAAATACGACATTCGGGTATTACGGGCCAATTGCGTTTTATGTCTGGGGCGCGAGTGGAGTTACCGTTGAAATCGGTACGCTGACCACCGGGCTTGGGACGGGCGCATATAACCTTCCGTGTAATGTTAGTGCCACGATAGCGCATTCCGGGCCACCTCCGAGCTTCGGCGTCATCGGAATGTAAGCCCCATCTACGGAGGAAGCGTTCTGATCCGGTAAGCCAGCTTAACACACCAGACTCCCTGCGTTGAGCTGGCTACCAATCATCGCGGAGGTCGCGCCGATTTTCGGGGAAATACGCAGAGCGGCGTAGTCCGTTACACGCATTATCTCATGCAACTTTCTCTTGCGCAAGTGCGATCGTTTGATAACCGTTGATGCGCCGCCATGTCATCGACAAGCGTTCGATCAACTTGAAGACGAGGTAGAGCGCCGATGTGCCGCTGCGCAGTAAGCGTGGTTTGAGGACCGTCTTGACAACGAGCAGGCTGTTGTCCTAGGCGCAAATCGGCCTTATGCCGGGAGTGCTAAGACCTCACCGTTGTCAGCGAGTTGCATCGCGTCGGTCGCCGGCAGATTCCAAGGCAACAGATCTGTGATGCGCGTGATCGGATGTTCAGCGATGCGGGTGAGCACCTCGCGCAGATACGCCTCCGGGTTGTAGCCGTTGAGTTTGGCGCTGCCCAGTAAGCTGTAGATCGCGGCGGCGCGTTCGCCGCCGGCGTCGCTGCCGGCGAAGAGAAAGTTCTTGCGCCCCAGCGCCACGCATCGCAAGGCGCGCTCGGCCGCGTTATTGTCGATTTCGATGCGCCCATCGTCGCAATAACGCCCCAGCGCCTCCCAGCGAGTGAGCGCATAGCGGATGGCTTTGGCCGTGGCGGACTTCTGCGAGAGCGTTGTGAGCGTCTGCTCCAACCAAAGGTGCAGTGCATCGAGTAATGGGCGGCTGCGTTCCTGGCGCACCGAACGTCGTTGGTCTGGAGGTCGCCCGCGAATGGCCTTCTCGATCGCGTAGAGCGCGCCGATGCGGTCCAGCATCTCGCCTGCGACTGGCGATTTGTGCAACTCGTGCAGATCGACGAACTTGCGCCGCACGTGTGCCCAGCACGCCGCTTCGACCACACGTCCGCCGTCGTAGATCTTCGAAAAACCCGCATAACCGTCGGCTTGCAAGGATGCCGGTGAACTCGCGCAGTGCTGCTGGGGATGCTCGCCTTTGCGATCGGGCGTGTACGTAAACCACACGGCCGGCGCGCACTGGCCCGCTGCGGGCCGCTCGTCGCGCACGTACGTCCACAGCCGACCAGTTTTGGTTTTGCCGCGCCCGGGCGCTAGCACCGGGATCGGCGTGTCGTCGCCGTGAACGACGGCGGCGGCGAAGACGTGCTTTCGCAACGCATCGGTCAGCGGAGCCAGTAAGGCGCAAGTGCCGCCAACCCACTGCGCCAGCAGCGTGCGATCGAGGTCGACGCCTTCGCGCGCGTAGATCTCCGCTTGCCGATAGAGCGGCAGATGATCGGCGTATTTGCCGACCAACACGTGCGCCAACAGACCGGGCCCGGCCATTCCTCGCTCGATCGGGCGCGCCGGCGCCGGCGCTTGCACGATCGTATCGCAGCTCGCGCAGGCCAACTTGGGGCGCACGTGGCGGATCACCTTGAAGCGCACCGGCTCGAGCTCCAGCATTTCGCTGATGTCGTCGCCGAGATGCTTGAGTTGGCCGCCGCAGTCCGGGCAAGCGGGCTCAGCCGGTGCGATGGTCTGCGTTTCGCGAGGAAGATGCGCGGGAAACTCGCGCCGCGGCTTGGGTACACCACGAGCGGAAAGTGCATCCGGCTCGTTCGTTGAGCACGTACGTATCTGAGCATCGGCGGCCTCGAGTTCCTCGACCCATAACTCCAGCTGCTCGATCTGTTGTTCGCGCTTTTCGCTGCGCCGTCCAAACTGCAGTCGGCGCAGTTTGAGAATCTCAGTTTGAGTGATTCGATTAGGAGCGTATGGGAGAGAAGCTCGGCGTCTTGTAGCGATCAGCTGAGCGTGCTGTTCGTGCAGCAACGCTTTCAGCTCCGCCTTGCTCAGACCGTCGAGATCGGGAAGCGCATCGCTCGCGGAATCCACATTGGTAATTGTACCTATTCCACGGAGGCTCTGTCAATTGTTCCTCACGCAATACACAAACGCGATTTTCACATCGCGTTGCGCAATTACACCTCGATCAGCGGACCAGCGGTGCGCACTGGATGCCGCCAATCAATTCCCTCGAGCAGCATCGAGAGCTGCGCTGCACTCAGCGATACACTTCCACTCTGCGCTTGCGGCCAGATAAAACGGCCGCGCTCCAACCGTTTTGCCATCAAGCACAGGCCTGTTCCGTCCCACCACAGCAACTTGATCAGATCACCGCGCCGCCCGCGAAACACGAAGAGGTGGCCGCAGAATGGATTACTCGCCAGCGCGTTCTGCACCAGGGCGCTCAAGCCGGTAAAGCCTTTGCGCATGTCGGTTACGCCGGCGGCCAGCCAAATGCGCGTGCCGGCCGGAACGCTCGCGGCCGCGACGCTCATCGCTGCAACTGCGCAACCAATGCGCAAACGACCCCAGCGTCGAGCACACCGGTCTCGATCCGCAGCGTAGCTCCCGAGCGGCAGCGTGACCTGCACGATGCTGGGCGCACGGGAATCTCCGCTGCCGCGGCGCCTCAACATCAGGCGCGATTGTTACGGGAAGAAACGGCGCACTCGATGCGCGGACGCGAACTCGCGGCGCTCGCGGAGGCTGCGCTTCGAGCTTCCCCGCTCGGTAGAGCGCTTTCCATTGGCACAGGCTAGTGGGATTTATGTCATGCTCGCGCGCGATCGAACGGCTCGACACGCCTTTGCGCAGCGTCAGTTCGACAATGTGGCGTTTTTCGGAGATCGGCCAGCGGCGACGCGGCGAGCGCTGCTTCGGTGCTTTCGATCCTGGCATGAATACCTCGCAATGTAACGGGCGTTTCCTCCATCATCGCGAGCCGCTGACGTCATGGCAAGACGGCCTTTAACCGACGCTTACCTCAGTTCGTGTTTTCCCCTCGTTTCAATCACATTGCTGCGAAATGTCCGCTGAGACGAATCAGCAATCTGCTTAATCGGCGCCTACTCAGCGCTACTTATCTCGTCGACGCGGAGTAACTTAGTGGATGTTACCTAAGCTAGCATCGCCTTATCGTTTCGCGAGCGCCACATTTCCGTCGCTAACGCTTAGGTGACGCTAAATGTCGTCATATGTGTGCACGGACTTAAACATGTGCGAAAGGTAACGCAACATTTTGTGATCGCGTGTGATCGAATACCGGCGCTCTCGTATGGTAAACACGACTGTTAGTTTGAGCATCTAGTCAGCTGAATAGATAGCTTGACACGTGCCACACGTTTGCGATATGGAATGGCGCAGGGTCACAGGATCAGTAGATTAACTGCTGCTAGCCAGACCGGCGTGCAGCGTTCGGGCCGCCGAGTCGATGGCGATGCATCATCACATCGAGAACTCAATCGCCAAAGCGCGATTGCTCGGTTCGCTTTCACAACACAATGAAGAAATCGACCGTTGATTCGGGGCTGCCAGGGAAATGATATTGCAGTGTGCCGCGATACCGATAGCTCAAAGACACGACACCCCCTTGCGAGATCTCAAGCTGATTTCGTCCGCGCTCGATCTTTTGCTCAGCTGCCCGAGGTTTTGACGCCGAAGGATCTTATTGAGTATCTACCTCTAGGCCGTGATCGAATCTACGAGGCGCTGAAGTCTCAGGCTATCCAAAACGTGAGGGTCGGCCAGAAGTTTATCATCACGAAACGGGCGTTGCGGGAGTTTCTAGGCGGCGACGTAGAATGAGTGCCTCGCCAGGACCCCAGGAGACACAATGGGGTTTATAAAGAAACTCGGCGACAAGAGGTACTTGATTAAGTTCAATGTGCGGCCCATCAACGGAAAAGCGCGGCAACAAAAAACCGAAACGCTCAAGGGCTGCACAAAAAAGCAAGCCGAAGCGATACTGGCCCAACGAAAGGCACAGGTCGACTCGGGAACCTACATACAGGAGCAGATAACGGTCGCGATGCTGTTCGACGTGTTTATGGCGGCTAAAAGAGCCGGGAACCGGGCGCCAACAACGCTTGCGCGCTACGGGACCTTATACAAAACGTACATCGAACCGGCCTTCGGGACTATCCTCCTCAAAGACCTGGACCAGCAACATCTGACCAATGCTTACTCGCGCTGGTCAATCAAAGGTAAGAGCGGTCGTCCGCTCAGTGCCCGCTCAGTTCGACACGCCCACGATCTCATGCGCGGGATGTTGAACTATGCTGTTCGCAAAGGTAAGGCAAGCCGCAACATCGCGACGTTCGTTTCCGAAGACTTACCGAAGGCAGCGAAGCCGGCATCAGTCGCATTAGCGGAAGACGAACTCAAGCGTCTTCTCGGATGCGCTGATGAACCAACTGCGTGGGCTAAGAAGCGAGGCGTCGTTAGCGCACAGTCTTGGTTTGCTCCGGCCGTTTGGTTCGCCGCATTCACCGGAGCGCGCAGGGGAGAAACCCTCGCGATTCGGTGGTACGACCTCAATCTCGACGAAGCAACCGCCATCATTTGCCGTTCGCTCACGGAGACGGATGATGGCCTAGCATTCAAAGCACCAAAGAGCGGGAAACCCCGCACGATCACGCTGCCCGCGACGCTCGTCGAAGTGCTTCGAAGGCATCAACTCCGGCAGGACGGCGAGCGGGCGGCACTCGGAAATGCTTACCATGACGAGGGACTCATCTTTGCGAAGGCAGATGGACGCCCTGTACCTCCGTGGACCTTTACGGCGTCATTCAGCTATCTTGTAGAGCGCGCGAAGGTCCCCTATATCCGCTTGCACGACCTGAGGGACACTCACGCAAGCCTACTGGCGAAGCACGGCGTCCCCTTGGAGGTCGTATCGAATCGCCTCGGTCACTCAGCCATCGGCATTACGGCCGACCGATACTTGCACATCTACCGAAGCCGGGACGCCCAGGCAGCAGCGGTCTTCGAAAAGATCGCCAGCTAGGCATTCCCAGGGCTTCAGTTACACGTTAGTTACAAATAAGGAAGTCGGTGTCGCAAAAACCCTTCTAAAATCGAGCGAATTTTGGTAGCGCCAACGGGAATCGAACCCGTCTTTCCGCCTTGAAAGGGCGATGTCCTAACCGATAGACGATGGCGCCACGGGCTTCCGAAGCCTAGGCTTCAGAATCGACGGCGGTTTATCCCGCAGGAAGCGAGAAGGCACGCGCATGGCACGCAAGTACCGCTACGGAGAGATGACCTGGCCGGAGGTCAGAGAAGCCGCGGCACGCCCTTGCGTGGCGATCGTGCCGATAGCGACGCTCGAGGATCACGGGCCGCACCTTCCGATCGATACCGACCTGCTGCTCTGCGCGAGCGTCTGCGAGCTGGCCGCTTCGCGCGCGGCGGATCGCGTGGTGCTCGTGCCGCCGATCAACCACGGCTACAGCCCGCATCATATGGACTTTCCCGGTGCGATCACGATCGCTGCTCACACGCTGATCGACTACGGGCTCGACGTTTGTAAGAACCTCGCGCATCACGGCTTCAAACGCATCCTCATCGTCAATGGACATGGCAGCAACACGCCCTTCACCGACATCATCGCTCGCCTCGCTGTCGTCGAAACCGGTGCGCTCGCCGCAGCGGTGAACTACTGGTCCGCTCCCGGGGTTCGCGAGGTCGCCGAATCGCTGCGCGAATCCGAGAAGGTCGGCGGCATGAACCACGCCTGCGAGTTTGAGACCTCGCTCTGCCTCGCGCTGCGGTCCGACCTCGTCGACATGAGCAAAGCCGTTCGCGAACTCTCCTATCGTCCCACGAAAAACTACTGGACCGATCTGATCGCCGGCGACGGACCGCTAGCGATGATGGAGCACTGGAGCCAGCTTAGCGAGAGCGGCGTCATGGGCGATCCGACCAAGGCGACCCCCGAAAAAGGCCGCAAGTTGCTCGACGCCGCGGCCAACGGCATCGTCGAACTCGTTGACGAACTGCTCGCCCGCGCGAGCCCCCCGCGCAGAGACCACCACGTCAACGAAAATCAAACGCCTTGAAATTCGGCGAACCCCGCGAAACTCTCGGCAGCTTTTCCTTGTAGCAGCCTGCGGGACGTTTCGAGAGTGATCTATGCAGTACGCCTAACGCTCCTTTTTGCGTTTGCGCTTGCGCTTACGTGCGTTGGCGCACGCGCCGACGTGGCTCAGAGCTTCAGCTTCACCGTCGCCCGCGCGCCGCACCCGCTGCCGCTCGATCCATCGCTGAGCGATCCCGCGTGGAACGCCGGCCGCGTCCCCGACGGCAACGGCCCGTGGGAGAACGTCACCACGCGCTCGCCGTCAAAATACCCGACGACCGCCTACCTGCTCTACGACGATAAGAACCTCTACGTCGGCTTCAAGGCCGGCCAGGATGGCGTGCCGATCACCGCGACGCAGACCACCAACGACGTCGGCTTCGGCACCGACGATTTCGTCGGGATCGGCATCGTCAACGGCGGCGGCGGCAGCCAGGCCTACTATTTCGAGGCCACGCCGCGCGGCGTCACCTACGAGCAGTCCAACGAGAACGTGCGCTATCGCCCGCGCTGGACGGCGGCCGGAAAAGTGACGGGCGGATCGTGGAACGCCATGCTGGTCATCCCACTCAACGTCTTGCGCGTGTCACATGGCGGCAAGCAGACGTGGCGCCTGCAATTCGTGCGCCAAGTCGCGGCCACCGGCGAGCACATCGCGTGGGCGTGGAACGGCATCATGGGCGACTCGAACAGCGGCACGTGGCCGACGTTCACGAACGATACGCGCTTCTGGGCGGGCGGCGACTTCGACATCGCCGCGTCCACGGCGGCTCGTCCCAAGCCGCGTGCCGACATCTACGGCCTGGCGAGCATCGGCGAGGATCGCAACCTTTTCCAACAAGCAAACGGCACGTTCTTACCGATGAATGTGCGCTCGTTTGGCGGCGATGTTAGCTATCCGCTCACGCCGACGATTAGATTCGTCGGCACGCTCAACCCCGACTTCTCCAACGTCGAGATCGACCAGCAGACGATCGTGCCGCAGGAGTTCCAGCGCCAGCTCATCGAGTACCGCCCCTTCTTTGCACAAGGCGCCGCGTTCATCAATGCAAACTCGGGGCCGCGAACTCCCGTTGGCGCCAACTCCACCAGTTCAGATCTCGTGTTCTACTCGCCCTCGGTCGGCCCGTTCGACAGCGGCGGTAAAGTTGAAGGAACGTTCGGCGACCAGAGCTTCGGCGTACTCACCTTCCACGGTTTCGACGAAACCACGAACAACACGTTCTCCGATCAGGCGTACGGCTACGAACACGCGCTGCCCAACGGGCAGTTCCTCTACTGGAGCGACGGCGTGTTCGCCAATCACAGCATCGCCGGTACCGACGACACCATCGAGACCGGAGCCGAGGCGCGCGACTATCAGAATGGCATGATCTATTTCTTCGACCAGTCCTTCGAGAGCGGAAGCTGGGTGCCCCAGGGCAACGCCGACCTCACCGAGTTCTTCGTTGACCGGCACAAGAACAATCTCGAGGTCAACGGCGGCTATCTCGACGTCGCGCCCAACTACGACCCGATCGACGGCTACACCGCAAACTCCGACATTCGCGGCCCGCAGTTCCTAACCGACTACACCGGCGCCACGCCCGCGATCAAGAACTACACGATCTTCCTGCTCTTCGACCGCTTTCTCGACGAATCGGGCGCGGTGCATCAAGCCGATTCGCAAGTCTTCCTCAACGCGACGTTCAAGGATCTCTTCTCGCTCGATGGGATTGGCGAGTCCGTCGGCCAGCTGCGCTCCTATTCGATCCCGCAAGGGCCGGACTGCACCGGCCCGATCGTCAGCCAGTCGAGCTTCACGGGCTATCCGTGCTATCTCGACGGCGTCACGCAGCCGTTCAATCTCTACCAAATTCCCATCGGCTACCGCGACGGTACGCCGTCACCGATCGACGTTGCCTACGACTGGGGGCCGTTCGGCGACAACTACGTGCATCTGTTCACGATCGTCACGAGCCGGCCCCTCACGCAGCGCTTAAACCTCGGGCTCGAGTACGACGGCACCTACGAGCGCGCATTCTCAACCGGCGAACTGGACTCGCAGTGGCTGCGGCGCGTGTCCCTCGGGTACAACGTGAGCAACGAGAGCAGCTTCAGCCTCGAGTTGCGCGACATCAACGGCTACGGCGGCTTCGCAACGCAGATCGGCAACAACCTCGCCGTCGCCTACCACCAGCGCTTCCCTGCAGGCAACGAGCTGTACGTCAACTTCGGCAGCCCGGCCGCAGGCGCGACCCTGAACCGGCTGATCGTCAAGTTCATCCTGCATGAAGGCGCCGACGAGGGGACCTAGGGCGCACCGATTACCAGCAATCCACTCCGTACGTATGTCCCGTCAGGCACTGAATCGTGTAACCCGGGGGTTCAACGTGCACCCAGATATTCGGCGATGGCGCTAACGCGGTCAGAAACTGTTGGAGACCCCCGCCGCCGGAATAGGGCCACGCCTTCTGACCCTCCGCCGTGAGTCCGAACCGGATTGCCCACGGCTCGTTGCTATCTGCCGACAAGCCGTCGTTGACGACGAGCGGATAGTGCTTCATCGAGTGGCAGAGCGCGGCTACCGCGGGAACGTACGGCTGACAATCGAAGCCGTCGCGCAGTTTGAAGAGGTCGCCCATGTGGATCGGATGAGTGCAGCCCTGCGTGTCGGCCACGTAGGACGGCGCGGTCGCGGGGTAGGCGTAGCCGTACTGCGATAGGCAATACCCTGCGACCAGCAGGATGCTGCCGATGTGGTCGATACGCGTGCCGGCGGCGTCTTCGCCCCAATAGGTCGTCGGCAAGAGCGGAACGCCGGCTTGCGTGACGGAGCTTTCTCCGTTGACGAGCTGCGAAGCCCACGTTGCCGCGAGGTTATTCGTGCGTCCGCTGTAGGCCGCAAACGGGCCGTCCGCCGCAGTCCACTGCGCTCCGTACGATTCGTACTCTTGGCACGTGTCGGTCAGGAGCACGATCGCGTGCGAGTCGCCCGACTCTATAAACATGCCGTTGTTCCAGGGCCACGTGGAAGAGTTTTCCAAAGGGGGGCTATGACCACCGGAGACGCCCTGCACCGTATACCACGAAACCCCAGCGGAAGTGCCGAGATTGACCTGCTCGCTGCCCTGGTCGTCCCAGTACGCAAAGTTGCCCTGCGGAGCTTTCGCGAGCATTTCCGACGTCTCCGGATCACGGTAGTAGCCGCCTGAGGCGTGATTGAAAATATCCCCCGGCGGAAAGATGCCGCAGCCGGCGTAGCGATATTGATTCGTATTGGATTGCCCCTGTGGAGACACTCGGGACGAGGAAGAGGGCGCGACCGCCTGCGAAGCGACGGGCATTGAAGGCCCGGATCCGCCGCTGCATGCGCAAATGGATAGAAACAGAGTGAGCGCTATGAGGCGTTTCATGTCTCTAATATCGGACGGGCGAGCTCGTTAATACGTCAACGAGCCGTTGACGTAAAGTTAGAAAATTGTCGTTAAATTGAGGCAGACGCTCGGCACGAAATGCCCTTAGGCTAAGGCGGGGGGACGATCTCCAGGTTATTTGGCGTGATCGTCTCTAGATCGGCGGCGTCCTTGGACGTCCAAGTGGGTGCACCGTACTCGTCGTTGGTGAGCAGAATTTCGTTACAGCATCCGGCATCGTAGACGTACATCCCGTACGTCTTCATCGCCGTCGCGACGATCTTCGCTTCTCGGCTAAAGCCGGAAATATCGAACGACGCGTTCAAGCGCGCGTGCGAACCCCAAGGCATCGGCGTGTCGCTCGGCGGACCGGCATACGCGATCCCATCCGAACACGCTACGCGGCCCGCCGGCGAAACGCACGCCGACGTAGCAACCGAACCGTCAACGATATTCCAGCCCAGCGCGTGCGAGATGACGCCCGCCGTCAGCTCCTCGGGGCGCACGGCGAGAAGGCCGAGGGGAATGCCCGTAGACGTTGAGAGCGCTCCGGTGCGCGGACGATGGAACGGGCGCTTCAGCGCGATATGCGTGTTGTTGAACATCGTCAGGATCCCGGAGGCCGAGTACGTCGTTTCGTAGCCCTCGTAATAGTGACAGTCTTGTGCCTGCAGCACCAGCGAGTGTGCGTCACCGAGCGGGGAAATGTAAAAGCTCGACTTCCAGGGGATCGGCGAGTACGGCATGATGTAATAGACGAGAGGATGCACCGCAACTAGTGGTGTTTGCGCCGCCGCGATGTTGACGTACTCGTACGTGGGAATCGTCGCCATAAACGCCGCGCCGCCCCCGCCGTCCGTCATCGCCTTGATGTAGGCGGAGCTGCGCTTATCGACCGGAGCGTTGAGAATCGAGTATTGATAGACGTTGCCACTGGGGTAAGGACAGCCCAAGAAGTCGCCGCTCGCGGACATCCCGATAGCGCCTTCTGCGACCGTCGGCTGCAGAGAGACGGCCGAGCCGCTGCAGGCCGCCAGCAAGAGGGCGGTAGCCACGATAACCAAGGACGAAAGTCGCATCAATCATGAAACTTTTGTCCCGTTGCGCTCGACCTTCCTGCCCTTACGGCAGCGCGAGCGGTGACCCGTGAGAGCCCAGGTAATACTCCGCGTCGTCTCCGGTATCGCGCCGTACCCGATTGACGACGAGCCCTAAAAGATTACGTATCCCCAAACTCTCCACGTATGCTACGGCCTCGCGGGCGATCTCGGCGCCACCGGTCGTCGCCGAAACGACCAACACCGTTCCGTCGAGTTTCTCGGCGACAGCCGCAGCATCGACAACCGGCATCACTGCCGGCAGGTTGACGATCACTCGGTCGTAACCGCACTCTCGCGCCTCGCGTAAGAGTCCCGATAGATCCCCCGACTGAACGAGAAACGCCGGAGAGCTAAATGGCGTTCCGCTGGTCAAGAGATCGACGTTGCGAATCGATGTCGGCCGCACCGCGTCGGTAAAGGAGGTGGTACCGCTCAGCACGTCCGAGAGGCCCAACTCGTTCGGCAGGCTCAGCAGCTTGTGCAATGTCGGCCGCCGCAGGTCGGCGTCGATGAGGAGCACACGCTGATTCATCTCGGCCACCGTCCACGCAACGTTGATCGCAATCGTACTCTTCCCGTCGCCGGCGCGAGGGCTGGTAAATGCAATGGAGTGTAGCTGACGCGGCGTCGACATCCAGATCGACCGTGCGAGCTTGAGCAGCGATTCGAGCGCCATCGCGCGCAGCCAGGGAAGCGACTGCGGGTCCGCTGCGTCGAGATCGGGAATAGTTCCCAATACCTGGCGCCCAAACGCGGCGCGGATATCTCGCTCCGAACGCGCCCGCCGGTCCAAATATTCCAGAGTTGCGATCAAAGTGACCGTCAGGATGAGGCTAACGAGCACGCCGATGAGCAGAATGGCCAGACGACTTGGATGAACGACGGCGTCTGCCGGATCGGCGGTTTCGGTGATGGTCACGTCGCTGATCGCCGTGTTCTTGGCGATCATTGCGTCGCTCATTCGTTGCTGCATCGCTTCATAAACGGCTTCGGCCTGACGTGCGGTTCTTTGCAACGCTGCCAGTTGCAGGGTCTCGTCGGGAAGCAGTTTGATCTGATTCACGAGTTTTTTGCGCTGTGTTGCGATCTCGGCTAAGCCGGCGCTGTCGGAAGCGATCTGCGTGCGATAGCTGGTCGCCTGTTCCTTTAATTGCTCGTAGGCCGGATTGACCACGGTACTCGTGCCTGACACGACCGTAGCCGGCTCCCGAGCGATCTCTTGCTGCAGCTCCCGCACCTGGTCCTTGAGCGCGACGACCGTAGGGTGTTTATCGGTATAGACGCGCTCCGCGTCGCCGAGCTGCGTTTGCAGCTGCGCCAGTTGAGTATTCAACTGCTGAACTACCGGATTGGGGGCGAGCGATTGCGAGCCAGAGGTGGTGGGTGCCATCGACCCGGTTTGCGCGACGTCGCTGCCTAGCTCCGCCGAGGCCTGCTTTCTGTCAAGCTGCAGCTGACCGCTCTTGACATCGAGCGCCGCCAGCGCGCTGATCGTATCCTGAGCCTGCGCGTTCATATCGGCCACTTGATGTCGCCTTTGAAAGGCGCTCAACGCAGAATCGGCCACGCGCTGCCTGCGGGCCGCAGAGGGCATCTCGGCAGACAGGAAGCGGATCGCCGAGTCGGCCTGTCCGGCGACGAGGTCTCGTTCGTGGTCGATGAACGTCGTCGCGAACGCATTGGCGATTCGCGCCGAAGTCTGCGGCGTTGACCAGCTCGCGGTTATTCGAATTACCGACGTATTGTTGACCGGTTCTGCTTTCACGTGCGCCAGCAGCGCACGATCGCTCGTTCCCAGGCCGAGCTGGGCGATGACTTGACGCGCTACGGGTGCCTCCGTCATTAACTCTGCGTACGTTTCGCCCGACTGAATGCCGGAAACCACCATCAACGCGTTTAGAATCGGCAGATTGGTCGGCGCGTCGCCGGAATTTGGCTGACGAGCCGCTCCGACGATCACACTGGCCTCGCTCGTGTATGATCTCGGCGTTGTAAGCGCAGCGAGCAATACCAAGGTTAGCAGCGCTCCCAGCGCTATGAGGATGAGCTTCTTGTGACGTTTTGCGACTGCCAGCCATTCGTCAAAGAGCACGACGGTGTCGCGCACCTGCGTCGGTACCGGAGCGAAGTTTGGAGTATATCGGTCGATCATATTTAGAATCCTACGATGAGACGAATAAAGTTGAGGATGCTGGAGCCGCTCGTACCCGGCTTCCTTGCCTGAGGAATGAATACGACGTCACCTTGCTGCAGTTTTGGATCGCCGGTGAGATTGCCGTGCTCGAGAGATTGATACATGTCGATTTCTCGCGTCTGCTCGCTGCCGTCGGGCGCCTTGCTGCTAACGTACACGTGGCTGAGATCCGATTGGGCCGTGGCGCTGTTTCCCGCCTTGGCCACGGCAACGCTTAGACGATCGCCTACGTGCAGCTCAACGTCACCCGGGTGGTCGACCGCGCCGACCACCTCGACCGAGAACGGCTCGCGCGACTGTATATACACGACCGCGTTATCGGCAAGCGGGAGGTCCTGAGTGGCGTCGCCGCCCACCATGAGCTTCTGCATCGAGGCGGTTTCTATCGGACCGCCGTCGATCTGCACGCGCGCGGTGGGAAGATCGCCGATGACCGACCCGTCGAGTCCGCCAGCCGCGGCGATAGCGTCGGAGAGCTTGGCGCCGGTCCGAAGTGCATACTTGCCGGGCGTCTTGACATCGCCGAGGACCAGGGCGTTAAGCTGTCCCTGCGTGACGATTTCAACGGTTACGTATGGATGACGCATGTACTGTCGAAGCGCCGACGACAGCGCGATTCGTGCGGCATCGGTCGTCTTACCGGCAAGGTGCACGCGCCCCACGAGCGGCAGGTCGATGCAGCCGTCGGGCAATACGGTAACCGTCTGCGTGAGCGAAGAATCGCCAAACACGGATACCAGCACCGAGTCGCCCGCGTGAATGACGTACTGCCCGGGAGCGGAGGCGCGAGCGGCCCTCGCACCTCCGCCGGAGGCGATTCCCAGGGCAAGCAGTGCGAACAGTAATAATCGACGCATTTCTTTCTCCATATCAATACTGACCGAGCGTTCCGTCGTGACGGCCTCGCTGGACCGTTCGCGCAAACAGGTAGAGCGATGTTGGTAGTAGCACGGCGGTGAGGCCCACCAGCCACGCCAGTTCGGAGCGCAAATCCCAGAGCGTCGCACCGTAGACGGCGGCGCGTACACCGTTGAGCGCGTGCGTGATCGGCAACATCCAGCCAATCGCCCGAATCGGCAGCGGGAGTTTACTCAGCGGCAGGTAGACGCCGGCAAACAGGCTCGTCGCGCTGTTGACCGAGAACGCCAGGGGAGTCGTCTTCTTGAAGACCATGGTCGCCGCCGCAGCCAACACGCCGATCGGGGATACGGCTAGGATCGCGAGCACGAGAAAGACCAATCCTGTGACCCAGTTCATGTGGTGCAGATCTAAACCGAAGAGGAGGGCGAGCAGGAAGTACACGACGACGCGCCCCAGCGTGAGCGTAAACGACCAGACACCCGTCCCAAGAACGATGAGTGAGAGGCTCGTGGGTGTGGCGAGCACAGCCTCCAGGGTTCCGGTCGTTTGTCCTTCACGAATCGATTCGGCAAAGCCGAGCATCGCATTGTTTTGAAAAGTGACGAATGCGAAGCTTACAACGAGGTAAGTAAAGTAGCTCCCGACGTGCCCGTTGACCCCGAAGGACGAAGACGGCGCGACGATGAGAGAGAGGTAGTATGCGATCGTAACCTCAACGAAGATCGCGATCCATTGTGAATGAAAGTACGCGGGATAGGAGAGCGCGCATCGCGCGTCGCGCACGAAAATCGCCCCGGTCTTGGCTAGCGCCGCGGAGAGCGCCGACAACGGCGCAGCGATCCGATGACTATGTACCATAGCTGGTAATTGCCTTGAAGAGTTCTATCGGAGTTGGTGCCTCCGAAGCTCGGAAGCGCTCTTGGGCGAGTTCGTGGGGTGGCGCCACGGCAGCAATGGTGTGGTTACTGACGACGGCGACGCGATCGCATATCGACCACGCCTCCTCGAGTACGTTCGTCGCCAGCACGACCGTCTTACCGCGGCCGTCTACGAGCTCGCGGCGAATCATACGGCGCAGTTCGTCGGCATGCAGGGGGTCAACAGCGCGCGTTGGCTCGTCGAAGAAGATTATCTCCGGGTCGCCGAGCAGAGCTCGAGCAACGGTCATCCGCTGCCGCATGCCCGAAGAGAACTCGCCAAAGCGCCGGTCGATTGCGGCGCTGAGTTTAACCTCTCTCAACGTGTGCGCTACTCGCTGGTCTAGCATATGCCCACGAAGGCCAGCCAGCGCACCGAAGAAACGCAGGTTCTGGCGTGCCGTCAGCCGGAAGTAGAAGCTGCGATCGTCGCTACTGCAAAGACCGATGCGCGAGCGAGCCAGGATCGGATTCCGACGAACGTCGATCCCGTCGATTTCGATCGAGCCGCGATCCGGGATTGTCAACGTCGCCATCATCTTAAGCAGCGTCGTTTTTCCCGCACCGTTCGGCCCCAGCAGCCCTACCAATTCACCGCGCCTCACCTGGAGATTGACGTCGCGAAGAACGTTCCGGCGTCGGAACGATTTCTCAACGTCACGAACGGAGATCGCGAACTCGCTAACTTGCATTGGTGAACCTCGCATAAAGAGCGGCGTGCTGGCGCGCGGTCAAGCGAATGTCGAACCTGCTGCGCACTGCCGCAAAGGCGGCGTCGGCGGCTCGCATCGTACTCTCGCGATCCTCGACGAACCGCAGTAGGGCTACGGCGACCGTCTTTGGGTCGTAGTCCTCCGCGATGCAACCGAGCCGGCCATCCTCGAGCATCTCTCGTGCACCGAGCCAAGGCGTCGTGACGATCGGCGTACCTACGTACATCGCCTCCAGCAGCGTCAGCGGCATAGCCTCGTTCAGCGAGGTGAGCAAGACGACATTACTGCGCTGCATAAGATCATCGATATCGTCGCGGTAACCGAGGAACCTAACGCGGTCGGCCACACCCAACCTCTCGGCGAGCCGTTTCAGCTCGACCTCGTCTTGACCCGATCCGGCGAGGAGCAGGTAGAAGCGCTGATTGGGAGAGAGGTCGTACAGCTCGCGACAAACACGAATAGCCAGCTGTTGGTTCTTCACTTTCATGAGGCGCCCGACGTGGAGTATGAGCTTCGCTCCCCGCTCGATCGGCGGCGTAACGCGTAGGGTCGAGCGTACGCTTTTGCTCTCCGGCGGAGAAACGCCGTTTGGAATGACGACGATGCGGCCGCGCGGGACGCTATCCTCGCGTTCGAGCCGTGCGGCCAGCGTCTCCGAGAAGGTTACGATCGCTCCCGTCGAGCGATGGAGCGCGCTGTTGACTACGCGCTGCAACACACGGCTTCTGAAATCGCTGTTGTGTTCTGTGTGCACGATGTTTTGCACGCCGGCTAAGCGTGCGGCGAGACGACCCCAGAGCTTCCCGTGGTAGCCGTGCGTATGGACGACGCTGGGCTTCTCTTCGCGGATGCTTCGCACCATCCGCGCGAAGAAGCCGATCTCCCAGCGCGAGCGTCTGTTCGCGCTGATGACGCGGACCGAACCAACTGACTTCCCCGGCCCGCGAACGGTGAGGATCGACACCGGAATGCCCAATCGATCAAGCTCGCAGCTTAGCTGAGAAACGAAGTGCTCCGCACCGTACTCGTTCAAGCTGCCGACGATCTGCATGACCGGGCCCGGTCGTTTAGGCGGCATACAGACTCCTCATTTCGGCGACCCATCGTTCGAGACCGAACCTCTCGCGCGCCGCGTCCGCCGAACCGCGTTCCTCCCAGCTGCCGCGCAAGGCGATCGCTATGCTTGCGGGCTCGTTTGCGACGAGGCGAATCCCCGGAGTTTGCGCCGCGATCTCGGCGAGCGGCGCAATATCGCTGGCGATTACCGGGACGCCCGAGCAGAGCGCTTCCAGCATCGTGTAGGGCGCGGCTTCGTAGCGACTGGGCATCACGAGCACGTCTGAAGCCCAATAGAGCGGCGCAGTGTCAACCACGAACGGCAAAGCGATCGTACGCACGCGCCGCGAGAACTCGGTGACCGCTTCGGGAGGAGTTCCGACGGTGAGGAGCACGATCGGCGGCGAACCCTCGAGGGCGCGCCACAGCACGTCCGCACCTTTGACGGTAATGTCGCGTCCGAAGAACAGCGCAACCCGATCGCTCTCCGAAATCCCCAGCGAGTCGCGAATCGCGCGGCGCTCGCGGAGCGCGGGCACGCGAAAGCGCTTCGAATCTACTGCGTTTCGGAGCACAACCGTTCGCGCCGGCGCCGCGCCGGCCTCGACCATCGCCTCCCGAAGCGTATCGGAGACGGCAACGAACCGGTCAACTCCGGCACCGAACCAGGCGTACTTTCCGCGCCGCGCCAAACGCCTCAGACCTCCTCCGCGGCGGTTGTCCATGGCACTGTGCAGGTGCCAGATCACGCGAGCCCCGCGCGCGTATGCTGCGGCGGTTGCCGGAAACGACCAGCCGGAGAAATGCACGTGGACGACGTCGGGTTCGGCTCGCCAGGTCCGATGGAATATTTCCGCGGGAGTCGATGCCACCGCCAATGAGTGCAGCGAACGCGACGCCTCCTCGTGCCATACCGCAGCCTCAACGTCCTTGACGATCAGCGAACAGCGGTCGCCGGCGGCCTGGAGCTCTCGCGCGAGCGCAACGATGGCTGGGACGAAGCTTCCGGGAGCGCGATTCCCGTAGTCGGCAACGTGTACGATATGCCGCGGCTTCATGCTAGCGCTCCGATCCGCCGCGCCAATCCAGCCATAATGCGTTCGCGGTCGAAGTTCTCCCTCACGAATGCCTGGCCGAATGCCGCTTTGCTTTCGAGCATTTCGCGCTCGGCAAGGCACCGCAGAATTCCCTCGGCGAGCGCACTCGCATCGTTTGGCTCTACGTGAAGGCCGCATCCGCTCGCCTGCAGCAGTCGAACCGCCTCCCCTCGCGCGCTGAGGATCATTGGGCAGCCGATCGCCAGCGCGTCGAACATCTTCGATGGTATCGCATCGACGAGGCCACCGTGCAGCGGAACGATAGTAGCGTCCGCAGCCGCGAGCAACTCGAGGCTCTCACGGCGCGAAAGAACGCCGACGAAGCGTACATTGCTCAACCCCTCGTTCTCGATGCGCGCGGCGAGACGATCTGCATCCACGCCACCACCCGCTAGAACAAAACGAATATCGCGCCGGTCGTGCAGCAGCTTAGCAGCGTCCAGAAGGAGGTCCAAACCAGTGGCCAGACCCATGTTTCCGGCGTAGGCAACCTCGAAGCCCGAGCGCTGGGGCCGCCGGCGCGGCGCGACCGGGATGGTGAAGTCGTACCCGTTCGGCGCGAGGACGACGGATTGCGCCGGAACGCCGCCATGAAGTATCGATTCTCGCGCGCTTTCGGTCACGGCGACGACGATGGCGGCACGCGAATAGAGCCCTTTGACGAGGAGGCGCAATACGCGGTAGACGACGCCGTTCGGACTCCAGACACCCAGGCGAACCCCCATATCCGGAAAAACGTCGCGCACGTCAACGACAAGGGGGGCACGGTGCCGCCATGCCGCCACCAGCGCCGGCAGCGCCATGGTGATCGGCGGCGACGAAACGATCACGGTGTCAACGCGTCGCAGGTGCGTCAGGGCAGTCCACGACAGCGCGAATGCCAGCGACAACCAGTTACGCAGGCGGCCGCCCCGCGCGCCTTGGGGGGCCAGCGGCGCGCGGCGACGCAAGATGCGCACCGATCCGTCATACTCGATGCAGCGCTTAAGCCCGCGGTACGGCTCCTCCACTACACCCTTCGGAAAACTCGGCATCCCGGTAACCACCGTGACCTCGTGGCCGCGCTTCGCCAGCGTGCGCGCGAGCGATGCTACGCGGTTGCTGGCTGCACAAGGCTCCGGATCGTAGAATTGCGAGAATATCGCTATCCTTTTGCGCGTCTCCGAGGTCATGCCGACCTCCGCAGAAGCGCGCGTGCAACGCCCTTTGCGGCGACCAAGCCGGAGCGTCCCGCATTGATCGCAGCAACGCGGAAACCTCGCCGCGTCACCTTGGTGTGATGCGTGTACCGGCGGTCGCTGCAGAACGAGCGTTTGAACTCTTCGCCGCCACGCGCGAAATCGTAGTGCTTGTAGCCTTGCTCGATCGCGTGCCGAATGCTCATCGCTACGAGCATCGCTCCCGGCGAAAGCTTCGCAAAGTCGGCGTTGTACCCCATCATGTATCCGAGCACCGTCTTCGATTTGGGCTCCAAAAACGATCCTTGGGCTGCGAGCAGCGTCTCGCCGTCGTAGAGCGTCGCGACGACGAACGTACCGGACGCGTAGCAGCGGCGAAAGAGGTCGCCGAAGATCCGCCGGCGCTTTTGCAAGCCCTTGTTCCAGCGCGCGCTGTTCATTCGCAGCAGAAGCTCGACGGCCTCTCCCGCCTCGTCGGGTGGAGTCCAGCAGAACCGGTAGCCCGGAAGCGCCTCAATCTTACGAATTTTCGTGCGCAGCGTGCGACGCGTGGCGACGCTGCGGGCCGCGAGATATTCGTCCCACGTCGCCGGAAGCTCGGCGAACGGGCATGGCGTCGGCTCGCCCGTCGTCACCAAGTATTTTTCCGTTCCCAGGCGCTCGACGAGCATCGCAAGGCGTTCGTCGGCGCAGTCGTTAAGGGTAAAATTGTCCCAGGAGAGTGCGTCGATGTAGTCGGCCAAGCCGGCAACGGCGCGTGCCTCCTCACCCCGGAGCACCAGCATCCCGGTATAGTCGCTGCGCGGAATGCCCGCGAGATAGAGCTCGCGGTTTACCGCGGGGCCGCGGAAGGGAAACTGTCCGTATCCGAGCGCCAGAAAGGCAACGTACGGTCCTTCGACCGCACGAACACCCAGCACGAGCCACGGCCAGCGCTCGGTTTGCAAACACGCACGCATCCACTCCCAGGAGAGGAAGAAGTGTGCGTGCGCGTCGGCCGCATAGAGTTCGCGCCAGCGCGGTTCGAGCGCGTCCAACTCCTCAAATTTGGTGAAGGCATCGACGTGAACCGGCGTCATCGCTTAAAGACCATCCCTTGGAGCGGAGCGATGGTGGCGGGACGAACCGGTTGCCAGGCAGCCACTCCTCCTGAAGCCAAACTGGCGTCGTCGAGCTTCAGCGACCGCGTGTAACGCGCGGCTAACGGCGGCATTGAGCGCGGCACCGTCGTCGGGTTAACCAGCGCCGCGCACGCACCGATGGAAGCGCCGTTTTGAAAGCAATGCTCGAACTCGCGTACGTAAACGGCGCCGCGCTGGAGCGTGCGGATGTCGCCACGCGATGCGGATTGCCTCGGGTCGCGTGGAACGATCGCAAACTCGGCAAAGACCGCGTTGCCGTCGTTCGCCGGCGCGATCGGTGCCGCTACGGAGACGGTTGGTTCGTAGGTGAGCCACCACGAGGCGAGGGCGTAGAGCCTGTTGACCGCCAGCGGCGGCCCGTTCATCATGCACAGCGAATATTTTCCGAACGGCAGGTCGGCGAGGAGACCGTTGGCCTGCCCCGTCCACGTTCCGTTCGCATCGCTCACTCGACCGCCCCCGGCCGAGTTGAAACAGCCCTCATGGTTGGATCCAGCAACGTTGGCATTTTGGAGAAATCGTCCGTCGTAAGCGGGTTTGAAACCGTCGCCTCCGTTGAGAATCAGTCTGCGCGGTGCCGCCGAGAAGAGCGCGTTCTCGCCCGCAATCCAGGCCGAGTCGCTCGGCACCTCGACGCCTGGCGCGTTAAAACCGTAGAACATGCCCGACCGCGAACTTCCGTCGGGACCGTTCCACGTCGATCCTGAATCGTCGGCAAAGAAAAGATCGAGGCTTGGCGAGCCGGCGAGATAGCGGCTCATCCACGACGTCACGGCTTGCCGCGCCTGCGAGGCTGCAGGGTTCAGAAACTCCTGATACTCTCCGGTGTAGCCGTCAGGGCGATGAACCCGAGCTCCCTTTGCGTCGTGAAACCACGCAGCTTCGTCGGGGTCTAGATCGCCGATCTGCCCCTTGCAGCGTCCCGCCGGCGGCGTGAACGGCGAGATGCAGTACGGTACGTAAGTGGGGTCGACGTACGTTACGGCAAAGCGACCACCGGCCATTTTGAACGCGTTGACGTAGCGATGGTCGAATCCGCTCGATTCGACGAAGTCCGCGTGCGCGGCCATGAACGCCGGACTCAACTTGGCGTTGACCGCGGCGGCACCGAAGGATTGGTTGTAATAAAGGAAGGTAAGCACGTGCGCCGGGATCATGACGCCGCTCCCCTCGGCTGCACCGGCGTAGCCACGACGGCCGCGCGCAGCAGCGCTGCAAGCGCCAGCGCGAGCCAAAAAAACTTCGCGGTCGTCAGATCCACGAAGAGGCCGGCCACGCTCAGCGCGAGGATGGCGCCGATGACTCCCGCGCGCATGGCGAACAACGGATGGTCGCTGCGAAGCTTTGGCAGCGTCCGAATCGTCAGAATCACAGCGGTTGCCAGCAATAACAAACCGACGATGCCGTACTCGACCCCGTTCTGAATCAGCATGTTATGTGCCGCTCGCGACCAGCCCATGTCGTAAGGCTGGAAGATCTTGAGGTAGACTTGGTCGTATGCCGTCGCGAACGAACCGCTTCCCGAGCCAAAGGTCCAGTGCTGGCGAAATGCGGCAAGACCCGCCGTCCAAATCGAGAGCCGTCCCGACCCGCCGCTAACCGACGCCGAGAGGAACCGGGCCACCAGATTTCCATTCCCCGCGGCTAGCCCAGCGAGAACGACGCCGATCGCGATGATTTGGCGCCGTTCGGGAAGCACGGCGATGAAATAGGCAAACATGAGCGCAACGGCCACGAATGCTTCGCGCGAGGCTGCAAGGCTCATCGCGTAGAGCAGCCCGGCGATGACGCCAACTCCGCAAACCTTTAACGGAATGCTGCGCGTGCGAACGGTGCCGGCCGCGACCAGCGCCATGGGGAGCAACAGACTATCCGCGAATTCGTTGATGTCCAACCGCGCGGCGCCGACGAGCAGCGGAATACGATCGGAGACTTGATTGATCAGCTGCTGCGCAACGCTCAGGTGAGCCAGTTCGCGAATGCCGAATATCGCGGCCACGGCCCCTCCCAGCACGACCGCGCCGAAGACGATCGCTACGTCGCGCGGCGCGGCTGGAACCAAAGAGACGATCGCATACAACGCAAGGAGCTGCAAGAGCGTAGCGCTCTCGCGCATCGCGTTTGATGGGTCGGGAGCCCACACGTTCGAAATACACGACCACAGCACGAATAAACCCCAGACAGCGACCGCCGGCCCAGGTAGAACGATTCTTCGCTTGCGAGCTAGCCAGAGAAGTAAGGCCACTCCGGAGAGAGCTCCACAGAGCCGCGCGACCGTTCCTAGTTGCGGTATCGAGAGCAGAAGGTCGAAAGGCACTAGCATGACGTAGGCGCCGTACGGAAAGAGTAGCGGCTTTGACCACGACAGGACTAGCAGTAACGGCAGCAGTGCAAGCGCCAGCGCCAGCGGAGCTCCGAGCGACGATCCGAAGACG
This sequence comes from Vulcanimicrobiota bacterium, assembly GCA_963844705.1. Classification (GTDB taxonomy): domain Bacteria; phylum Vulcanimicrobiota; class Vulcanimicrobiia; order Vulcanimicrobiales; family Vulcanimicrobiaceae; genus Cybelea. The sequence goes on from CAWJPI010000004.1 coordinate 26,067, forward strand.
ACGGCCCACATCGCCGCAACGAACAACATGCAGGTGAACGCGACCGGCACGACCGGAAGCCGCAGACGCGTCAGCGCGCTGCCGTACCAGGCCTTGGCGATCACGATGCCAGACTCGCGGCGCGAACGACTAGTCCCGCGAGGCGAGCGCGGATGACCTTTGGGCTCGCCACGATCGTCGTCTTCGAATCGATTGCCATCAGATCGTCGCAGTAGGATAGCGTGTGTGCCCCGTGGCAGGCCGCGTTGCCGGCGTCGCGGTGAAACGACGTTACCGTTTCTTCCGAGAACGAGCGCTCGGTCAAGCTCGTAATACGATTGAACGTAATCCCGTCGCCGTAAGATCTCGTGCAGTCTTGCGCGGGTCGGTAAAGTTGTCCGCCGGCGATGAATGGCGTTCCCGCGGGTCGCGACGAGCCGACATCGGTCTTTACCGGGTTAGCGACGTGGGGCTCCCACGGACCGGTGAGCTCGCCCGCGTGATAGAGGAAAAGGTTCAGACTCGCATCGCGAGACTTATGCGTGCAGAAGAGCCACCATCGACCGTCGTGCTGAACGAGCGTATTATCGCAGGCATCGACGCCCTCGATCAGCGTCGCAACGGCCTTCCAAGCGTAGGGTGCCTCGAGCGCGCGGTAGAGGATTACGCGTTTCTCCTGCGCGCTCTCGGGAACCATGTACCACGCGCCGTCGTAAGCGAAAACGTACGGATACGAAAGATGGCTGCTCGATCGCATGACGGCGCGTTCCGAGAGGACGTTGCCCCTCTGGTCAACCTCTAGGCAAGAAATGAAGCCCGTCCGGGTCGCGCTATCCAGGCGCTCGCCGAGGATATAGCGGCCATCCGGACTGTCGAGCAGGAATGGGTCTGCAAAGAAATCAGACGGCGAACGGTGCAGCCACTCGATCCGTGGCCGGTAGTCCTGCCTGAGAAAGCTCTCGGGACGGCCGCGAATCAAGCCAACGTTCCAACGCGCGTCGAGGAAAAGATGAGCGAATGCGTGTGCGAGGAACGCGCGGGCGAACTCCAGCGCGAGCATCGCCAGGGAAGGCGCCGCGGTACGCGAGGGCCGGGCTCCGCTTTCGAAACGTTCTCCGGCGGGCGCAGCCTTCAACGCGATCGAAGGCCAGCGTTTGCACTCCTCGAGCGCGACGTCCAGCGACCGCGCGTAAGTGTACAGAGTCTTGAATGTTCCTCGCCGCAGCACGACCGCGCTTCCGTCGTTAGCGACCTCGCGCAGCTCGAGCGTGAACGTTGGGGACCCTGCGGCAATTTCGCTCGCGCCTGGTAGCTCGCCAAACGCCCCCGCCGAATCGCGGAAGCACCAGTAGCGCGCGTCTTCGCAAATCGGCGGCGTTCCCGGCGGACTCGAGCGCATATCGAGGACGATGTCGCAGGGGTCGATCGCAGGCCCGTTCGCCGTTACCGGCACGGGCCGCAGCGCGCCTCCGCCGAAGAGCCGCCCCGCAAGAGCTTGACGGCGATTTCGACCGCGGCGGCCCAGGTCGTAGACTCGAACCTCGCACGACCGCTGCAGCAGCGCGACGCAGTCGTACTTCCAGCGCGCCACGCGCGAGCCATCGACGACGGCCGCGACCCTCACGCGATCGTACTCCGAGCCGCAGTGGCCACCGCGGGCGCCGCAAACTGAGCACCTCGTCCAACAGCATAAACACGAAATCCGGCGACGACCCACTCCTGCGGCCGGAAAAAGTTGTGACAGTCGATCAGGACGCGGGAGCGCACGATCGGAGCTAGCTCCCCCGGAGTGATGCCACGAAATGCATCGTGATCGACAGCGAGCAGTACGGCATCGCTATCGGTAGCGGCATCGCGCAGGCTGGACGCACTCCCGCTCAGCATGGCGTGAGGCTCGTACACGGCGGTACGAAAACCGCGCTCCTCGAGCAGATCGCGAATTCGCAGCGCGGGGCTCTCGCGCACGTCGTCAACGTTTGCCTTGTAAGCGGCGCCAAGAATTGCAATTTTGCGTTCCCCGGCGCCGTTACCTAAGAGGCTAACAATGCGGCGAACGATGAAGTTCGGCATTCGCTCGTTGATCCGGCGGGACGCTTGAATGAATTCCGTCGCGAATGGGTCTTGATCGGTAAGGAAGCACGGATCGATCGGTATGCAATGTCCGCCTACGCCGGGGCCCGGCCGGAGTATGTTAACGCGCGGATGGTTGTTCGCCAGCGCTATCGCTTGCCATACGTCGATGTCGATCTCTTCACAGAAGAGCGCCAACTCATTCGCAAAGGCGATGTTGACGTCCCGATACGTGTTCTCGATGACCTTCACGAACTCGGCGGTGCGCAGGTCGGTCAAATGCACGCGCCCCACCGTAAAAGACGCGTAAAGCGCTTCGGCGCGCTCGGCATCCTCTGGCAAACGACCGCCGACAATACGCTCGTTCTCCCGCAGTTCTCGCACGATATCGCCCGGCAGGATCCGCTCCGGGGCATGCGCGATCGCCACATTGAGGAAGCTCTTCTTTGCCGCGCGCAGCGCGCGGCGTACGGTGCGCTCGGTAACGCCCGGCGGAACCGTCGACTCGAGGACGATCAGCTCTCCCGATGCGACGACGGCGGCTACCTCGGTAAGCGCCGCTTCGACATACGTCAGATTCGGACGGTGTCCGCGCGCCGGCGTCGGGACGCAGACGATGTAGGCGTCTGCGCGCTCGATCCGATCGACGACGACAAGGCGCCCTTCACGCACAACCCGAGCGGTAAGCTCCCGCACTTCAAGCTCTGCCGAGATCGAGCCACCGCGCACCGCCTCACGAACCGCGGCGTTGGCATCGTAGCCGAAGACGGTGTGTCCCGCGCTCGCCGCAAGGGCCGCCGTCGGAAGGCCAACATAGCCGAGACCGATCACACTTATTTTCACGATTGTTTGATGAGCTCCGCGAGCGCCGGACCGGTAAGGTCTATGTTGAATTGCTGTTCGATGCGGCGGCGTGCATTTCGCCCGAGCTGCAAACGCAAGTTCGGTAAGGCCAACTCTTCCAAAGCGGCGGCCAAGCTGCGAGCGTCGCTAGTCGGAACGACCCGGCCGACGGTAGAATCCAGCAGCTCCGGGATGCTCCCCGAATCGGTAGCGACGCAAGGAATACCGGCCGCCATCGCCTCGATCAACGCCACCGGAACGCCTTCCATATGCCCGTTGCCGCTATTGCGACTGGCGAGCACGCCGGCGTCGTAGTCGCCGCGGTGCAGCCGCTCCAGTATCTGCGCGTGGGCGATGCGGCCGAGCATGAATACGCGATCGGAGAGCCCCAACTCGCGAATTCGCCGTTCGAGGGCGCGATAGAGAGGGCCGCTCCCCGCGACGTCGCAGCAGAAGTCGATCGCCCGATTGCGGAGGATGGCGAGCGCGTCGAGTAGATCGTGATGTCCCTTCTGCTCGATGAGGTTGGCCGCGCAGAGCAGCCGCAGCGCGCCTGCGCCGCCACGGATCAATTTTTCCGGGACGCGCACGCCGACCCGAACGCACGCCAGCTTCGCAGCATATCGCGGACCGATCAGGGCTGCGAGATCGCGGCTCCCGCGGTCAGAGATCGTTCTGATGAACGCCGCCTCCTCAGCCTTGCGAGAGAGCATGTTGCCCTCATAGATGTCCCAACGGTGCGCGCTGGAACTAAATGGTATGCCCGTGAGGCGGGAGGCGACGAGCGCTACGGTCGCCGGAGCCGACAGCCAATAGGCGTGAATGTGGTTGACCCCCTCCCGTTCGACCGTCCGTGCAACCGAAAGGGCCTTGGGAAGCAAGAGAACGTTCTTTATGAAGATAGCCGGCCGCTTCGACTCCAAGAGCAGCAGCCTGACGACGTTTGCAACGCGCCGCGGGTTTGCGCGAACCGCGCGTAGCGCATCGGCGAGCGTGCGCCGCGAAAAGAGCGAGTCGCGGGTGGGTACGACGATCACACGTTCGAAGTGCGCTCGCAATCCTTCCAGCTCGGGCCCGAGGAACGTCTCCGCACCGAATCGAGGGAAGCGTGAAGAAATGACCGCAATCGTCATGCGGCGATCCGGTGAAGGAGAAACTCGCATCCCGTTTTGAAGACGATCGAGAGGTCCATCATTGCCGACCAGTTCTCGATGTAGAACAAGTCGTGTTCGAGCCGCAGCCCGACCGCAGACTGGTTAACGTCGCGCTGCATGGAAACGTGAGAAAGCCCCGTGATTCCCGGGCGAACGAGGTGACGCTCGTCGTAGCGCTCGATCGAGGCGGCAAATTCTTTAACGAAAACGGGCCGCTCCGGCCGCGGTCCGACGATGGACATCTCGCCTCGGATGACGTTGAATATCTGCGGCAGCTCGTCGATGCTCGTGCGCCGTAAGAGCCTGCCGACGGCCGTGACGCGCGCATCGTTCGATATCGCCCAGACGGCGCCCGTCGCTCGTTCGGCATCCTGCCGCATCGAACGGAACTTTAGAATGTGAAACGTCTCACCGTTCTTCCCGACGCGTTCCTGACGGAACAGTACGGGGCTACCGGATTCGATGAAAACCGCGACCGCAGCGACCAGCATGACGGGCAAGAAGATCGCGAGTCCCGCGAACGCCAGCGTGAGGTCGATGATCGCCTTCGAAACGTCAACGCCAGGGTCGCAGCACCGAGGCAGGAGCGGTACGAGCACCGGTTCGCCGCCAATTTGCTCGATCGTGAAGTCGCCAGCCCCGGCGGGAATTTCGCGCGAAGCGAATGCGATTTGGAGGCGCTCCCGGGCGGCGGCGGCGACGAGCTTTTTTACCTCCTTTGCGGGAGGCACGCTCGTGAAGACGAGTCGGTCAGCCCCCCATTGCCGGGCCGACCATAGCCATTGCGCATAGCGATCGGTTGCGGCCCGCCCGGCGCAGTCGTCGTTGGGCCAGCCGCGAGCCGGAATGAGAAATGTCTCGACGCCTCGCGGAAACCCGAGGCGATTCTCAGAAGCTTGGATCTCTTTTGGATCGCCGACGAAGGCGATTCTCTGTCGAAAATGGCCCCTTCGGTCGCCCGAGCGCCGCGACACCGCTCGAAACGTCCCGACCACTACGATGTTGATCGGTATCGTCGCGAGGAGTAGTAAGCGAGACGTCGAGATTTGAGGAAGCAGCGTATACAAGATCAATTGGGGTGCGATCGCAAGCGTGGAAACTGCCGCGACCCAGTAGTACTCGTCGTACCACGACGCGGCAAACGATCGGCGATAGAATCCTGCGTAAGCGAAGATCGCGATCCAAATCGAACCCGATGCCGCCGTCGAAGTAAGCCAGGCGAGCGGTTCGACGGTCCGGTGACCGATGCGAACGAGGACTAGCCCGGCAATACACGAAGAGAGTACGAGCATTAAAACGTCGCCCGTCAATAAACCGGTGGCGACGCGCGCAGAATAACGAACCGGTCGTTGAGAGAAAGCTCTCCTCTCGCCGATCGTGTTCCCGACGGCTCCCTGCATGTGCATAAGTGTAATGCAGCGGAAACCGTCGGCTAAAGTGCCACTTGCACTCCCTTTTTACGAACTATGACTCGGGCAACGTAGCACTTTCGGCCTATGCGAAGTGGGCTATGCGAGCCCGTTTCGCATGGCGTAAACTACTACTTGCGTGCGCGCGGTTACGTTGAGCTTTGCGAAGATGTGCGAGATGTGATTCTTCACCGTCTTATCTGAAAGACCCAAACGCGAACTGATCTCGCGGTTCGATAGCCCAGCCGCGATCAATCGGACGATATCGCCTTCACGACGTGAGAGTTCGTTGGGCTCGCGCCTTCCGATACCGGCATGGCGGCGGAGAATCAACCCGACCAACCGCGGATCGACGTACAGACTCCCGGCGCTCATCGTCTTGACGGCGCTCGCAAGTTCTTCGAGTAGGATGTCCTTGACGATATAGCCGTCGGCCCCCGCAGAGAAGGCGCGCTGCATCACCTCCGCACTCAAGTGCTCGGAAAGCACACCAATGCGAGCCCGCGGGCAGGCTAGCCGGCAGGTGCCGACGATGTGAGAGAGCGTGTCGAAACTCGTCTCGGAGTCAAGCAGAATGAGGTTCGGGGCCGTCCGCGTGAGTTCGCCGGCATCGACCACCGATGCTGCGCCCACTACGGTAATGACGGGGTCTTGTGCGAGAACGTTACCCAGCGCCTTCGCCAACAGAATCTGTTGCTGGATGACAAAAACCCGCGCGTTTACTACCGCGCTGCTCGCGGGCCTCTCCGCCCTTTGGGTCGCGGCAGCCGACGTATTCATGACCGGTCTCTCCCTATCTACAGAGGTTCAATGCTAGTAACAGGGACCATCCCCGCCTGGTAAGCTGCCTCGTCCCCCACTGGGAAGGAAGCCTCAAACCAGACCAAGGCAATGGCCCACTGGCGTCCCATGGCTCGCACCTTGCGAGTCCTGGAAACGCGAATCAAATAGGCGGGTTCGGGCGACCCCCAACCATGCCCTGTTAACCCGTTAACAAAATTTTTCCATATCGCGGGAACGTAGTACAACTGTCCTATATCGCCGGGCCACGAGGCCGTGTATCGCTCGCACTTAACGTCCGCCATCCGTCGGGAGCCAGAAGCGCCCTTCTATGGGTGAAAGGTCCCATTCTTTAGTGCATTTGGCGCCCTACTGGGGGACTTCGGCCTCTACCGCCGTGCCTCGCGGTGCAGTTGGATGATAGCAGAGGGCATGCTACAGCATAAAGGAGCACCACGTACATGAGAATTTCGTTGCCCACTAAGGCCGTTGGCGTCGCTTTCGCGCTGGCCGCACTCGTCGGCTGCGCGGCTAGTGGCTCGCAGGTTCCGACGGTGTCACAGAACGCATCCGCGCCGGCCGCGCGAGGAGGTCATCTTCCCGAGCCCAGCCTCTCCATGATCGCACTGACTAATCGGGAGCACTTAGCCCCGACCATGCACGCAGATAAGGGCAAGTCGTGGATGAAGCCCGATGCGAAGCATACGCGGTACCTCCTCTACGCCTCCGACGAACCGTATGGCCGCGTCAACGTCTACGCCTATAAGACGAGGTCTGGCCGCCTCGTCGGTCAGCTCACCGGTTTCAAGTTCCCTTATGGCGAGTGCCTCGACGGGTCGGGCAACGTCTATATTGCGGACTTTGCCGCCGCCGACATCGTAGAGTACGCGCATGGCGGAACCTCGCCGATCAAAACGATCAGCGATAGCTATGGTTATCCGATCGGCTGTTCGGTAGACCCCAAGACCGGCAATCTCGCCGTCGCGAACTTCGAAGGGCTGGGTTCCACGTGCATGGGCGGAATAGTCGTCTACGCAAATGCATCCGGGAGCGGGACGCTCTACCAAGATAGCGATTTCGATTACTACTGGCCGCCTGGCTACGATCCGCAGGGCAACCTCTACGTCGAAGGCGCGCAGAACGAAACGGGTGGCACCACGGGAGTTGCCATGATTGCGGCCGGCGGTACCCAACTAGTAACGGTACCTCTCACGGGGGGTACGATCGTTTTCCCCGGCGGCATGCAGTGGGACGGTCATTACGTCGCGGCGACGGATCAATCGTATCAGGGCGGGACTTCGTCGGCGATCTACCGCGTTTCGATCACTCCGTCCGAAGCGAAGATCTACGATGCGACGGAACTCACCGATACGTGTTACAAGGGCAGCGTGCCCTATAACGACATCGTTCAGCCCTGGATCAATGGGACAAATCATCCCTTCCACGCCGTGGTCGCCGGCAATCTCGCCTGCGACAATCGGTACGACTACTGGAACTACTTTAAAGGCGGAGATCCGAAACGGAACATCTCCTACAACATCGCTCCCCTGCTGTCGTACGGACAAACGGTAAGCCCCCTGAAGCGATAGTCTTACCTCATCTCAGTGGGGGCTGGTGCAATGAGGCGGGTCGAATCGACCCGCCTCTCATCATGACCAAGGAATCTTCGCCCACGGGCCTTTTGGTCCAGTCTGTTAAAAATCGTTGACGTATTGACAAACGGGGCGCATAATCTTACCACTGCTTTTTCCGAGCAGCGCAACTCGATAATTTGCTCACTTCAACCATTCTTAACAACCTGGGAGCGTTTGCCGTGTTCACTTCCTGGAAAGGTCAACTTCAATCGCTTGTCCGTACCGCTCACCTCGATACCGACGAGGTTAGCGATCCGCAGGTCGAGAGTCTCCGCCGGATGCTCACGGATCTGCGTGGCGATCCTCACGACCCCGCTCACAATGAGCTCATACGAGTTGGTAAAGCTCGTGACTTGCCCGCACTGCAGACTGCCGACGCCCAAGCTTCCTTGGCACAGCCGGAGGTTAACGTCGAGTCGCGAGCGGCCGAGCATGCCGACGAGCTTCGGTCGGCCATGCAGCGCTTCGTGGGACAGCAGCGCCTTATGGCTGAAGCCCTCCTTAGTGAAATCTGCGCACTTGAAGAACGCGTTAAAACGGAAGTGCTCGCGGCAGAAGCAGCCCGCGAATGCGCCATTGCGGATGAAAACGCGCGATCAGCGGCAGTCCGTTTTGATGAGTCCAAGCAGCTAATTCGAATCCTTGTCGAAGAGCCACATGGCGCTAACGACGCAGCGCGCCGAAGTCGAAGGCCACCTCGCAGCCGTTTGCGCAGAGCTGGGTAGTGCCAACGACGACATTGCCGTGCTCGAGAGACGCTTACGAGAGGCGAAGGTGGTGGGAGCCGAAGTGCTCGCGCGATTCGACCGGCTCGAGGCTCAGGCGAAAGAATGCGTAGATGCCGATACCGCGGCGGCCCTTGAAGAAGGCGCCGCCCTGCGGCGATTCGTGGCCTGCGAGCGCGATGCGCAAGACACCTTAGCGCGAGCTGAAGCGGGAAGAGCGCGGGTAGCGACGTTAGCGGATGAAATCTCGAGCTTCGCTGCTGGCGCGGCCGGACTCGAGCAGGTGCGCAGCCTCGCCGAGCGTATTGCACATGCCCGCCCACCGCAGACGTTAGACGGCTAGCTAAGCTAGACGTTCGCGCGAGCCGAATCAGCTTCTACTCTGCGTGCGCCAGCGAAGGATGCCTCGATCGATGAAATCGAGGTCGGCGTCGTCAGTCTGCCACGACTCCGTAAAATTCACGCTCTCGCTCCGAGGGCGCCGCTGCTCGGGCAAGTCGTCGAAGCGGATGCGCATGGGGATTTTCGCCCCTTCTCCGGAGACAATTGCCTGCTGCATTGGCAAGCTTGGTAAGGCCGACAGCATTCCATGCGCGACGTCGGGGAGAGTCCGGGCGATGAACTGCTGATCGGTATCGCTCCCTAGGCGAAGCGCGAATACCGTACCGCACTGCGAGAGCGCCGCCAACGACAACTCCGATGGGCGCTGCGTGATCAACGCCAGGGAAATGCCGTATTTACGGCCTTCCTTCGCAATCTGGGTGATCACCTGGACGGTCTGAGCGAAGCCGGCTCCTTCCTCCGCAGGCACATAACGATGCGCCTCCTCGCATACGAGTAGGAGTGGAGGCTTCTCTTCGGGCTCGCACCATACGCTAAAATCGAAGAGAACGCGGCTCAGCGTCGAGACGATAACGTCGGCGATCTCTGACGGAACTCCCGAGAGATCTACGATCGCGATCGGCTTAGCGTTCACCGGTGCTCGCAAGAGACGGCTGACGATCTGCGCCAACTCGTCCTCTTCCGACGCGAACAAGAACCCAAAGCGCCGATCGTTACGCAGAGATTCGACGCGCGCTCTCAGACGCAGGTAAGGCGCGGCCGTGTCGGCCTTTGTGAGACGGCCCATCTCGTCGTTGATGAAGCGCAAGAGGTCGTGCATGCGAAACGGCACGGGCGTGTCAGCGGTAATCGGCGCGACCATAAGCTGTCGGCGTCTGTACTCGCGACGAGCCCAGGTCATGGCGTCGTTGAGTATGAGCGCCTGCGACGTTCGTTCGCTTTCAGGTCCGCTACGAATCAGTACCCTGGCCGCTTCTTCGAGGTTGAGAAGCCAGAACGGCAATTGGAGATTTTCGATCCTGATGGTATCGGCGAGCTCCCCAAAGGCACTGGCGTATTCGTCATGCGGATCCAGCAACACGATGTGCGCGTTTGGGTGCTCTTCCAGAATCGCCGACAGGATCAAAGTGAGGGCGCAAGATTTTCCCGAGCCCGTCGATCCCAGGATGGCAAAGTGCTTCGCGAGCAGATCGTTGGTTTGGATCAATGCCGGACGCGTGGCGTCTTGGTAGAGCGTTCCAACTTTGAAGTTCGCCGGCGACGGTTTACCGTAGATGGCTGCAAGGTCATCGTCGGTCGCGAGGAGCACGGGCTCGCCGGGCACCGGATACATGGAGACACCGCGGTTAAACGCCAATCCGCCGGCAACACGGGTAATCTCCCCCAAGAGGTCGAGGACGAGCAGTTTTCCATCCCGCGACGTCGCGTGGGACTTCACCTCGCTGATGCTCGCCACGACGTCGCACTCCCCGTTGAAAACCTTCACGATCGAGCCGACGCGACCGGTTTCCCGGCCGGCCCGAGCATCGTCGAGTCCGACGGTCATCCGCGATCCCGCTACCGACATAACGCGTCCGATCATCTGTCCCGCATCCTTCCAGACTGGCGCAATCCGGACACGCTTTGGTAGCCTGGCGACGGAGCGCTCACATAGTTGTTCCTCGCCGGTTTTCCCGGCCGCTCAATTATCTCCCGTGCACAAAGGTACCCGAGGCGAGCGGGCGTTCGTTCAGAAAGCGCGACGTTAAGGAGTCAAGGCAAAAACGGTGCCGCAGCAGTTCGCCGGCTTATGCCGCGGGTTTCCGCCGTCCGGTTGCGCCAGAACGTGCCACGCTGCGAAGGCAATGCGTAGACGCTTCATGATGCGGCGCCTCCCTCTGGCGAAATCCTATACTGGGCCTGGTAGGATTCGAACCTACGCGCAACCAGTTATGAGCCGGCCGCTCTACCGCTGAGCTACAGGCCCCAGCGCCAAACGCTCTTCCCTGCTTTCGGGACGTTCCCTAGTCAACGAGTATTGCCGTCGGCCCAGAGGAAGAATGCGAAAGCGTCGACGTCGCTGCGGGAATCGAAGCGCCGGCCGCCCGCGCCCATCGACCCGAGATAGGCCACGTTGAGCGGCGATGCGGCTTGCAGCCGCGCGACGAACTTCGCAGGCTGCCAATCGACGCCGAGATCGTACGGCGCCCCCGAGCGCACGAGCACCGGCGGAAGGTGCGTGCCTACCGGCACGTGTTCGTAGGGGCTCATCGCCGCGAGCGCGGCGAATCCCCCGGCCGATGCGGTCGAGCCGAACTCCGAGCCGCTGTATGCGCCGACCTCGGTCGTCTCACTGCGCAGCATATCGGGCGCGGGCGCGTTGAGCGCCACCGCGGCAAAGAGCGCGGGCTGCTCTTCGATCGCGCGCCCTATCGCGATCCCTGGAGCGATTCCGCCGAGGTACGACTGGAGGCCGCCGTAAAGATCGAGCATCCTCGATGAGGTAAACTTTTCGTTCGACCAAGAGGCGCGCCGCCGCAATCAAATCCGTCCAACTCGAAGCTTTGGTCGCGCCCATTCCGGCGCAATGCCACGCCTCGCCGAGTTCGCCACCGCCGCGCACGTGCGCCACCGCCACGAGCATCAGCGGATGCGTACCGTCTTGCGGCGTGCTCGCCGAGCGTACGACGGAGACCGGCACCCTCGTTCCGTCGAGCGCGGTCGCGATGAGTTCATAAGCCACGCGCGCCGGCCATGCCGGCTGCGGTACGATTCCGAGCGCAGCGGGCCGCCGTCCGCGCGGGTCGTAACGGTACACGTCGCCGCGCTTCGTCCAGCTCGTGAGGTTCATATACACCCCCGGCGTGCGCTGCGAGGTTGCCGCCTCGAGGATCGTGCCACTCCATGGGAGCGGAACTCGTGTGGCGCGAGCGTGACCGTACGGTATACGCAGCATCTGCGAAACGCCACCGTCGAGCAGCTGCACGTAGTCGGCGTCGGCGGCTGCGTTCAGAGAGAAGATGCCCGCCTTCGGTATGCCGTCGAGCGTTCCCGAAGCGACGGCTCGGCTGGAGGCCGGCAACACGACGTACGGCTCGAAGCGACCGCTCAAACTCAGGCGCGCGACGCGATAGTTCGGCGCGTCGCGCCGGCTCACCAAGTCGATGACGTCGCCGTGCACGCAGTAATCGGTGTATTCGTCGGCGGCCGATCCGATCGCGCGCCACGGCACGTGCGGGCGACCGAGCGCCGCCAGCGCCGCCTCGTAAAAGCGAGAACCGCCGGCGCCGGGGTCGCGGACCTCGGCAATCGCAAATCGCGACGTGTCGGGCGTATCGACGAACGCGAACGCGCGCGGCGATTTGACCAACGGCGATACCCCGTAGCCGAAGATTGCGGCGTTGGTCTCCTGCGGCGTGCCTCAGCGATGCGCGTACTGCAGGATCGGCGCGTCCGCGTTCGATGGATTCTCGTGCGGGGCCGTTCGCCCATAGATGAACTCCGCCGAATCGGGCGTAAACGCGATCTCGTCGAACTGCGAATGGTGCAGCGGCAGCTCGGCATCGGTGCCGTCGGCGACGCGCACGATCCGGATGTCCGATTCGCGGCCCTTGCCCGGAAAGACGTGAACCGCCAGGGTCTTCGCATCTGGCGTAACCCCGAACGCACCGAAACGAGCGTGTGCCGAGGGAGACGCATAGCGCTGCTCGGAGGTTACGGCACGCCGCCCGCCGGTGCGCGGATCGAAGACGACGATCGTTTTGCCGCCCGGCCCGCTATCTTCGTAGAAAAGCTTCCCGCTGGCGACCGCGATCGAGTCGGGGCGCGGCGCGGCGTGCAGGCCTTCGGCGACCGCTTCGACGGCCGGCCGCTGCGGCAAACCATGCAACGTTGCACTCGTGCGCGCAAACTGCGCGTCGCGCCAGGCGAGGTAGGCGGGATCGCGATCGTCCTCCATGTAGCGATACGGATCGGTCACGCTCACGGTGCCGTAGGTCGTCACCACGGGGCGGACCGGAGCGAGATTCGCGCGCGCCGGCGCAAGCAGAGCGATGGCAAGCAATAACGCGAGCGGCTTCACGCCGCGAGAGCTTGTCTCTCCTTCGCGACGAGACCTACCGCGGCGCCGAGCGGAGCTGCCTTCCAACGGCGCTCGTGAGATCGGCGCTGCCCGCGGGACGCGCCGCCGCCAGCGCGATTCCGTGCAATCCGCGTTCCCCAGCCACGCGCGCGGCCGCCGCGCGAATCTGTGCCACGATCGCCTCGTAGAGCGCGCGGCGTTGGGACTGCAGCAACGCGACCTGCGCCTGCGTGGCCGCGCGCGAGAGGCGATCGGTCCGCGCCAGCTGGACGAATCGCGTTGCCAGCGAGCCGCTTGCGGCGCCGAGGCCGTCGGCGATCGCGCGTGCGTCGGCATTGGCGTGATAGGTCGAACGGAAGAGCGCCAGCTGCGCCTGCAGCGGCGGCAGCGCATCCGCGGCACGCGACGCCGCGGCCAAAGCGGACCGATGGATCGCGAGATTCGCTTCGGCCTTGCTGCGCAGCTGCTCGCCCATCTGCGCGTTCGCGGCAACCCCCTCGCGTTCCAACCGATCGCGATACGCCCCCAGCTGCGACGAATTCTCGCGCCGCATCGCCTCCAGCAAGCTCGCCTCGCGCGCCTCGATCGCGCGCAGTTCCGCTTCGATTTTTGCCCGCTGCACCGGCGTGGGATGTAATTCCTCGAGCCGCAGCCGCAGACTCAGCCTCTCCGGCCCGTCGCGCCGCGCGAGGTCGAACGCCAGCGACAGCTCCCTTTCGCGCAGCTGCTGCTCCCGTTCGTCGAGCGCACGCGCGCTGCGCTGCGACGTTGCGTTTTGGAAAGCCATGAAGCTCGCGCTCGTCTCGCGCTGCAGTTCGCTGTCGTACGGCCCCGGCTGCACCGCAGCGCCGCGCAAACGCAGGATCGTCGCCAGCGCCGCGTTCTCGGTCGCCAGATCGGAAGCCGCACTGTGCGCCGCCAAGCCCTGCGCCCGCGCTTGCGCGCTCGACACCTCGCGTTGGACGGCAGCGACCGCGGCGGCGGTGCGGCCACTCAGATCGTCGAGCCCCGGCGCGCTTTGCGTGCTTCGCAGCGCGGCGATCTCGCGGTCGTAGCCGGCGAGCACGCCCGCGAGCGGATGGCGCGCCACGAGCTGCGCGAGATTCGCATAAGCCGTCGTGCCGCCGGGCGAAACCCTCTTCGCCGCCGCACCCAGCGACACGAGCGCGCAGAGCAGAACGACGAAAGACCGCAGCGCGAGCGTCATGGGAACTTCTGCACGAACGAGAAGCTGACGCCGTTGGTGCCCGTCGGCGTCGGCAACTGCGTCGCCGGATTGAGATTGAGCGCGTTGCTGCCCACCGTCTGCGGCGGCTGCGCGCCGAAGAGCGCGGGGCCGTCGGCGGTGTACCACGTTCCGCGCAGCGCAATCGAGGCGTTCGGATGCGCTTCGAGCGTTACGGCCTGCGTTTTGGGATAGCCGAACGTCTGCGTGAAGATGGCATTGACGTTCTTGCCGAACGCCTTGACCGCGTTGACGCCCAGCCCGGTCTGCAGATTACTGGTGAGCTGCAGGCTCGAGAAGCCCAGCGAACTCGCCAGCGATGCGGAGAGCGGCTCCAGCATGTACCGCGTGAAGACGGTATTGGCTTGCCCGAGCGCGAGTTGCTGCGCCGCGGAGCTTGCAGAGAAGCTGCTGCTGCCCGTCGAGTTCACGCCGGCGACGGCGCCGAACTGCTGCGCGCCGACGAGCAGTCCCAGGATCTGCTGGCGGCTGTACGACGGCTCCGACGTCAGCGCGAGATCCATGTTCGAGACCGGGCCCGTTACGTGCAGGCGGATCGCGGTCGCCGGATCGGAGACGAAGGTCGTCGCAACGGCGTCAACGTCGGGAACGAGGCCGCTCGTCGGCGAGAAGCTCACGAGCCCGCGTTCGATGTTGAAGCTGCGATAGAAGTTGAGCGAGCCGCCCGTCGAGCGGAAACTGCCGGCGAGCGTCGGCGCACGGAGGCTTCCCCCGACGGCGACGTCGCCGGTCGCGCCGATATCGACGTTGCCGCTCTGCACGCGCACGTTATTACCCGCCTCGATGCGCAGGCCGGCGAACGCGACGTCGGGCAAAGCAGAACCCGTCTCCACGCCGCCCTTTTGATTGAGAAACGCGTTGAGCGGAATGCGCGCGCTCGAGACCGCCACGCGCCCGCTCACCTTCGGCGGCGCGGCGCCGCTGCCGACGACCGCGACGTCGGCGTCGACGTTGCCCGCGAAGTAGCCCGGGATATCGAAACGCGCGTTCTGCGCGTTCGCGCGCGCGTCAAGCCGCAGACCGCTGATGCGCCGCAGGTTCTCCACCTCGGCGGTGGCTTGCGCCGTGAGGCGGCCTCCGCCGACCGTCGCCTCCGACTGCAGCGTCGCGCGATTGCCGGCGAATGCGAGCGTGCCGCCGACGCCGGTGATCGGCGCGCGTTCGATCGGCCCGTTGAAGCTGCCGTCGCGCAATGCCAGCGTTCCCTCGAGCCGCGGCGCGTCGAGCGTGCCGCTAGCGGCAACGCTGCCGTCGGCGCGGCCCGCGACCACGCTGCCTTTGGGCAGCAGCGACGCGAAGTTCGTTAGCTCGACGTCTTGCGCGGTCAGCATCGCCGCGATCGGCCCCTCGCCGAGCGCGACGCTCGTGCTCGTGCGGCGAACCGGCACGCGCGCCGAGAGCAGCGCCCGGCCTCGTGTGAAGTCGACCTCACCGTTACTCACCGTCATCGCGTGCGAATCGGCGTCGATCTCCGCAGCGACGCGCGGCACGGTGAGATCGCCGCGCGCGAGGTTTCGCAGCACGAACGTGTCGCGAAGCTGTGGAGCGTCGCGCGTACCGTGCAGCAGGAGCGTCGAATCCAGAGCGCCGCTCACGCCGAACTTCTTGCCGGTGAGGCGATCGAGAAAGTCGCCGGCGTTGGGACTGATAAGATGCGCCGAGAGCGCCAGCGGATCGGAAGGGTGCAGGCCGAAAGTGCCGGATGCGGTCGCCGTCAGCGACGGCACCTCCAGCTGCGCGGAGCGAATCGTACCGCGCCCGCCCGACGCGGCGGCAGTAATCTCGAAGCGTTCGACCGGCAGGCGCCACGCGGTGCCGTCGGTCACCGCGGCGTGTACGTCCATCGAGAGGTTGGGATAGCTGCCGGCGATCGTTGTCTGCGCGTCGAGCCTTCCGGTGATCGGCAGCGGATAGCCCAGCATCGGCAGCCACACCGAGAGATCCATCTGCCTCGCGGCCACTCGCCCGACGAATGCCTTCGAGGCGGGCGCCAGGGTACCGGCCGCATCGATATCGCCGCCGCTGCCGCGCAGCGCGACGTTGCCGGCGATGCTGCCGTGCGCGTCGTGCCAGTCGGCCGCGACGCTGCCCAGCGCGATGCGGCGAAAACGCGCGCCGGCGAGGTGCGCCTCGCCGCTGCTGGCGACCAGCTGCGTGCCGCGCGCGCTCGCGCGCACGTTCAGCGAACCCGTACCCGCGAGCACGTCGCCGGCGTCGAAGAAATCGTTGAAGTCGGCGAGATCGGCGCGCGGCGCGTCGACCGCAACGTCGGCGCTGCCGGGCGTCACCCGTCCGTCCAACGCCAGCCGCGTCGAGCCGACCGTCACGGCGCTGTCACGTAGCGTTACACCTTCACGATTGCCTTGCACGCCGGCGGTAAAGGAGCGAAAACTCAGCCCGTTAACCGAGCCCTCCGGCGCATTCACCGCGCCCGAGAACGACGGATTCGTGCCGCTTCCCGTCACGCGCATGTCGGCATCGACGCTGCCGTCGACGAACTTCGCCGCGCTCGGGCGCACGCTGCCCACCAGCGCGCTCACGTCGGAGGAGTGCAGCTGCGCCGCTAGATCGTAGCGTGGCGAGAACGCGCCGCGCGGCACCACGCCGCTCACCGTTCCCGCGGCGCCGACGAAGAGTGGTCCGAGTGCGACGGCGGCGTCTTGGATGCGCAGCGTTCCGTCGGCAAAGGCGATCCCCGCGTTGCCGTTGACGGCGAACTGGCGATATCGCCCGTCGGCGACGACGACCGTTCCCGAAACGCGCGGCGAATTCAGCCGGCCGGAAATGCTCGCGCCGTAGCTCGCCTCGTCGTTGACGCGGCCGAGCAGCGCGCCTTCGAGCGTGCCGTTGTGCGACGCGATGCGGCCTTGCACGCTCGCCGCGCCCCACTTCGAGGCGACGCTGCCCGCGAGCGTCACGCCGAGCACGGCGCCGGCCTTTCCGCCAAAGAACGTCGCGTTCGCGCTACCGGCGTCGTTGGGCAAACCATAGTCGTCGATTCTCGCCAGCCCGACAACGAGATCGTGCGGACGATCGAACGCGACACGCGCGTACGCCGAACCGGCCGCACCGCCCAGCCGCAGCGGGCCGAGCGAACCGCGCCCCGCGCCGTCGAACGCAAACGTGCCGTCGAGCTGCGCCGCACGTCCCGAGCCCCACAGCACACCGCTCGCGCCAATTGCTTTGAGATCCTGCGCGTCGGCGAGCGCGACGGCGACGAGCGTCATCGGCGGCACGACCGATGACGGCAGCGGCAGGGAACTCGGAGGCGCGTGCACGCGCGCGACCACGCGCACCGCATCGGCTCGCTTGTTGAAACCCACGCGCCCGGAGATCTCCGCTCCGGCGCTGCCGTACGCGGCGGAGGCGGCCACGACGTCGGCTTCGGCTGAGTCGAACGCGGCCAGGCCGCGCACCGCGGTCACGGCGGTTCCCGCATACGTGACGTGCGGCGATTTCACGTCAACCCACGTGACCGGATCCTTTGCGCCGCCCTCGACCAAGAGCGAGAACGCGAGCGGGCCGTGCAGCGGAAGCGCGCGCGCTTGCGCGAAGGCACCGCGCAACGACGCGAGATCGCCCGTGCCCGCGATCGTCAAGCGCAGCTGCGGATCGCGCAGGCCGTAGATGCCGCCGCTTACGTGCGTCGTCACGCCGCTCAAGCTTGCGGATAGCCCCGGCGTCGTCAGGCCATCGTCGTAGACGTCGACCGGCCCGCTCACGCCTTCGACCGGCCGCGATACGCCGCTCACCGCAAGCCGGCCATTTGCGAGCATCGCGCTCGCGGCGACGTGCGGCTTGCCCGAGCCCGGCAGCGCGAAGATGCGCGCGTCAACGCCGTGCAGCACGCCGTCGTGCAGCTGGAGCGACGGCGAGTTGACGATGAAGTCGGCCGCCGACGCAATCGGCAGCGCGGCGGCGGTCCAGTGCTGGTCGTTCGCGCCGCTGCGCGCGTCGAGCGCGCCGATGCCGAGTACCGGATAACGCTGCGCGCCGTTCTCCGAATAGTCGAACGCAACCCGATAGCGTGACGCTGCCGCCGTCGAGATCGCGGCATCGGCGTCGAGGCTTTGCAGGAGCAGGCGCCGGTGGCCCGCAGGCGCATTGGCGCTCTCGTTGACGACCGTGACCTGCCCCCGGGAGACGCGAAGGCCGGCGATCAGCGGCAGCTGTGCGTTGTTCGCACTAACCGGTTGCTGGGGGAGCGGTACGTTGAACGTTCCGTCGCGATGCCGCACGATCGTGACGTGGGGTCGGTCAACCGTAACGCTCTCCAACCCGAAGAGCCGCTTTCCACCGGGAAAGAGATCCCGCAGATTATAGGTCAGCTCGAGGTGCGAGATGCTCGCGATCGGCTCGCCGGTACGCGAAGCGACGCGCACGTTCTCGAACGCCGCGCGATGCAGCGTGAGCGTCGCGCCGTCGAAGCTCAACGCCACGTGCGCGGCGCGATCGGCCACCGCGACGATTACCGCGCGCACGAGCGCCTGCCGGTTCCACCACGCTAGCCCGAAGACCAGTAACAGCAGGGCCGCCAGGATAGCGAGCGTCCGGCCTCCCGCGCGTCTCATTCTTAGTAGTGTTCCCAAGTGCCGGACGAGCGTACCGCAGGCTGCTCTTTCGTCGTGTGTGCCTTTCCGCGCAATCCTAGTCCGATAACCGGCTCCGCACCGGCATGCGGGCTCACTCTAGAGGAGCGACGACCGAGGAACTCCTGTGCCGGTAGATGCTCGCGCCGGGGTATCTCGCCGCCGCACCGAGCTGATCTTCGATCGCCATCAAACGATTGTACTTTGCGGTGCGATCGCTGCGCGAGAGCGAACCGGTCTTGATCTGGCCCACTTGCGTGGCGACGGCGAGGTCGGCAATCGTCGTATCTTCCGTCTCACCCGAGCGGTGCGAGATCACCACGCCGTACCCCGCTTGCTTCGCCATCTCGATGCAATCGAGCGTCTCGGTGAGCGTGCCGATCTGATTGACTTTGACGAGGATCGCGTTGGCCGCGTTCTCCTTGATGCCGCGCTCGAGGAAGCGTACGTTGGTTACGAAGAGATCGTCGCCGACGAGCTGAACGCGCTCGCCGAGCGCTGCCGTGAGCTGCTTCCAGCCTTCCCAGTCATCCTCGGCGAGGCCATCTTCGATCGAGACGATCGGATAGTTGTCGCACAGGTCGCCGTAGAGCGCGACCATCTCGGCGGAAGTTGCCGCGCGATCGCGCGAGAGCGGATAGTATTTGCCGTCTTGTCGGAACTCGCTCGATGCCGGATCGAGGGCGATGGCGACGTCGGCGCCGGGCCGGTAGCCCGCGCGTTCGATCGCTTCGACGATCAGGTCGAGCGCCCGCTGCGGCGTCTCCAGCGGCGGCGCGTAGCCGCCTTCGTCGCCGACGAGCGTCGGTAAACCGCGGTCGTGCAGAATGCGGCCGATCGCGTGGAACACTTCGGCGCCCGCACGCACGGCCTCGGCTTCGCTGTGCGCGCCTACCGGCACGATCATGCATTCCTGGAACTGCAGCGCGCCCTCGGCGTGCTTGCCGCCGTTGATCACGTTCATCATCGGAACCGGCAGCAGCGAGGCAGCCGGGCCACCGAGATAGCGAAAGAGCGGCAGCGAAAGGCTCGCTGCGGCTGCGCGGGCGACCGCGAGCGAGACGCCGAGGATCGCGTTGGCGCCGTGCTGCGACTTGTTCGGCGTGTCATCCAGCTCGATTAGCCTCATGTCGATCTCGCGCTGTGCGACGACGTCGAGCCCTTCGATCGCCGGGCCCAGCACGTCGTTGACCGCTCGCACCGCGCGGCGAACGCCTTTGCCGCCGTAGCGACTCTCCTCGCCGTCGCGCAGCTCGACCGCTTCGTGCTCGCCGGTCGAGGCGCCCGAAGGCACCATCGCCTCTTCGACCGCCCCAAAATTCGTCGCGACGGTCACCGCAATCGTGGGGTTTCCCCGCGAGTCGAGCACCTCGCGCGCGCGCACGGCTTCGATCGACGGGCTACCGCTGCCGCGCAGCGATTCCAGCGACACGTCTTACTCTTTGATCCAGCGTTCGAGATCGTGCCGGCGAGAGACGAAATCTTTGTCTTCGAAGAAGATCGCCAGCTCGCGCTGCGCGCTGGCGGCGCCGTCGCTTCCGTGCACGAGGTTGCGTCCGATGGTCTGCGCGAGATCGCCGCGAATCGAGCCGGGAGCCGCTTGCAGCGGATTGGTGGCGCCGATCACCTGCCGGCAACCCTCGACTGCGCCCTCGCCCTCCACCGCCATCGCAACCAGCGGGCCGCTGGTGATGAAGGAGACGAGATCGCCGAAGAACGGCTTGGCGCGATGCTCGCCGTAATGTTCGCGGGCGCGCTCGCCGTCGAGCTGCATGAGTTTCATCGCCGTGATGATGTATCCGCGGCGTTCGATGCGCGCGGTGATCTCGCCGATCAGTCCGCGGGATACCGCATCGGGTTTACAGAGGATGAGCGTACGTTCGGTGGCCATGCCGCGGTCTTGGCCCCTGCGTTCGCCCGAGCCTTTCGCCTGCGACGATTGCGGCAAAAGCAGCAGACCGCGGGCAGCACCGCCAAATGCACGCAGCGATGGAACGCACCGCGGGACCCTACGAAAGCGTGGCACGGCAGCTCGCCGCCAGCCCGTTTGCTTCGATCGACTATCTCGAAGATACCGGAAGCACCAACGCCGACGCCGCCGAGCTTCTCGGCGATGCGCGCCGCGCCGGGCACACGATCGTCGCCGAGTACCAGCGGGCCGGCACCGGCCGCAAAGGGCGCACCTGGGAGGCAGCGGCGGGAACCTCGCTCCTCTTCACCACGATCCTGCCGGAACCGCTGGCGACGGACAGGCTCTGGCTCGCGCCGTTCTGGGTTGCGCTTGCCGTGCGCGGCGCGCTGGCGGAGTTCGGCGTGCACGCGCTCCTGCAGTGGCCCAACGACCTGCTGCTGCGCGATCGTAAGCTTGCGGGAATTCTCTGTCGTTCGCGGGTGACCGGAACGATCGCGAGCGTCGCGTGCGGCGTGGGGATCAACGTGCGCCGCTCCGGCTCGCTCTCCCCCGGCGACGAACTCCGGGCGTACTGCGAAGACGCAGCTCCGGTGCGGCGGCCCGACCTGCTCGCGGCGATTTTGCGCACGTACGAAACGACGCTGGGGCTGCTGCACGATCCTGCGCAGACGATCGCGCAGTGGGAGGCCGCGGCGGAGATTCCCGGCCGGCGCTACCGGATTCAACTAGACGGCGTTAACGAACCCTTCGATGGAACCGCTCGACGTTTGGAAAACGGCGGCGCACTCGAGGTCACGCGCGACGACGGAACGAGCGAATCGGTCGAGATGGCGGATGCGCGACGTGCTAAGAGCTGCGGGCGCGGGCTAGGCGACGGTCGCATATGTCGCAGAAGTGCGGCATCTTGTTGTCGGTTTCGAAGATCGAGTTGGAGTAGTACATCGCGCAGCGGGCGTTGTAGCAGTGCTTGAGAGCGAAGGCGTGCCCCAGCTCGTGGATGGCCTCTTTGAGCATGCGCTGGAAGAGGGTATTCGGGTCGACCGGTTCGCCGTAGAACTCCGAGCGCAGGCGGTGCGTCGAGACGACGGCCACGCCGCCGGCCTCATCGGCATCGCCGAAAACGAAGCGGTGCGAGGTTTTGTAAAGATCGAACTCGGTAATCGCCAGCAGCACGCCTCCCGGCTCGGGATGCGCGCGCTGAACCTTGGTAATCAGCGTGGCGACGAAGAGTTGCCCCCGCGTCGCATTGAGCGAGCTGCGCGGCACCACGAGCGAGCGTTCGACGCAGGCGGCGGTGAGAAAGCGCTCCTCGAGGCAGGGGGCGAGACGGTCCATGAACGCCGCATCGACGGCGTTGATCGGCACGATTCGAATGCACGAATCCATCTCGAGACGGCTACTTCTCGCGAGCGCTCTAGGTGGCCTGCAGCCGGAACGTCGAAGCATCGTCGGGTGATCGTTGGAGTCGGCATCGACGTGGCAGACGTCTCGCGCTATCGGTTCGGAGAGCGAGAGCTTGCGTGGTTCTCACGCAAGGTCTATACCGAGGAAGAGATGGCGTACGCGAAGCGTAAGCGCAACTGGCACGAACGGCTCGCGGGCTTTTACGCGGCAAAAGAAGCTACGCGCAAGGCGTTCGGCCACGCGATTCCGTGGCGCAGCATCGGCGTGTCGCACGAGCGCAGCGGGAAACCGTTCATCGAGCTCAACGAACGCGTCTCGCGCTTGATGCTGCTGCGCGGCGTGCGCACGATTCACCTCACGATCACCCACGACGCCGCGATGGCCGCTGCCGTCGTCATTCTCGAATCGTGATCTACGTTCTCACCCCCGAGCAGATGCGCGCGGCCGACGCCGCGACGATCGAGCGCGCCGGGGCGACCGAGCTGATGGGGAACGCCGGGCGCCGCATCGCGCAAGCGTTACGCGAACTGACGCCCGCGGGGTCGAGGATCGTCGCCTTCGCCGGCCCCGGGAACAACGGCGGCGATGCGTTTGCGGCCCTGGCGCTGCTCGCCGGCGAGTACGAGTGCGTCGTTGCCGAGGATTCCGCCGTCCGCGGCTCTGAAGCCCGCGAGGCGGCGCGCGGCGATGCCGAACGCAACGGCGTGAGGATCGTCCCGCTTCCGGCGGACGACGGGGCCGCGCGGGCGATGCTCGCCGACGGCACCGGCGTCAACGGCCTGTTCGGCACCGGCGCGCGCTTGCCGTTGGCGCCGGAGTACCGTCATCTTGCTCGCGCGCTCGACGCCCGCGAACGCCGCGTGCTCGCGATCGACGTCCCCAGCGGCACCGACGCGCTCACCGGCGCCGTCTGCGATGACGCCGTGCGCGCCACCGTCACCGTAACGCTCGCCGCCGCGAAACCGGGTCTCCTGCTCGAGCCGGCCCGCGAGAACGTGGGCGCACTGATCGTCGCGCCGATCGGCATCGACGATGCCACGCTGGCGGCGCAGCCCCGCACCTTTGCCGCACTCGACGACGATGCGTTTTTGCAACTGTTGCCGCGCCGCGCTCCCGACGGCGACAAGCGCGCGTCGGGCGCGCCGCTGGTCATCGCGGGCTCGGGCCAGTTTCCCGGCGCCGCGGTGCTCTGCGCGCTCGCCGCGGCACGCGCGGGCGCGGGTTACGTGACCGTCGCGACGCCGGCGTCGGCTGCGCCCACGCTGCGCGCGCATTTGGTCGAGCAGGTGGTCGTCGCGCTCGACGACGCCGCCTCGCCGCAAGAGGTGGCCGACGACTTACTCGACATCAGCAAGCACAACGGCGCCGTCGCGATCGGGCCCGGCCTCGGGCTCGACGAGCGCACCGGCGAGATCTTTACGCGCTTCCTGGAGGGGAACCGGCTGCCGGTCGTCGTCGATGCCAGCGGGCTCTTCCACCTCAGCAAGCACCTCGATCTGCTGAGCGGCAAACCCAGCGTGGTGACGCCGCATGCGGGCGAGTTCGCTCGTCTATCCGGGCACGGAACCGTCGCGCCGGGAACGCGCGTCGAGCGCATCCGCGAATTCGTCGAGCGCACTGGCATCACGACGCTGCTCAAAGGCTCCGACACGCTGATCTACGACGGCACCACGGTCAACATCAACACGACCGGCACGAGCGCCTTGGCGACCGCCGGCACCGGCGACGTGCTGACCGGAATCATCGCAACGCTGCTGTCGCAAGGGCTGTCGCCGGTCAACGCCGCGCGTGGCGGCGCCTACTGGCACGGCCTCGCGGGCCAAACCGCGTTGAAGCGGCGACGCATCGGCGTCATCGCGGGTGACGTTATTGAAGCGCTAGGTGAGGCACTCCCGAAAAATTCCGGCTTAACTAAGGACTTGTGATCGGCATGATGCGTGAAACGCTGGACGTGACCGTGCGCGAGGCGGCGGCACGATCGTAGGAAGCAACTTTCTCGACGAACGCAATCCGATCTCCGGGGTAGGTCCGGTCACCGTCGATCCACGATCGCAGAACCGGGAGATCGGCCGGCGACTGATGCTGGCGGTTATGGAACGTTCGGAACGCCGTGGTTTCCCCAGAATTCGCCTTCTTCAGGCTGGATATCACTGCCGGTCGCTTGCGCTGTATTCGAAACTGGGTTTCGACCGGCGATCGGCGCGAACTTCCCCGGCTATACCGTACGGGCCGCCATCGAAGAAGACGTCGCTGACTGCAACCGCCTTTGCGCGCACGTCCACGGGCACAACCGCGGAGGCGAGCTGCGTGACGCGATCCGTCAAGGCCAAGCGACGGTCGTCGAACGTGGCTGACGAATTACCGGCTACACCACCCTGATCGCATTCTTCGGCCACGCCGTTGCAGAGACGAACGACGATTTGACGGCTTTGATCGCCGCCGCAAGTCGTTCGAAGGCCCCGGGTTTCTCGTTCCGTCGCGAAACGGTGAACTTGCCGGCCGGCTCGTACCTACCATCGATTCTTTATTGACCCAAGGATGCGGGCGCGGCCAGTGCCGTAACCAGCGGTTCGACGAAGCGTCGCACGCGGCGCACGACGTCGTCTCCGCGGAAACCCGCGTAGCGATCGATCAGCGCGCTGCCGACCACGATCGCGTCGGCGAATCCTGCGACGGCACGGGCGTCTTCGGCACGGCTCACGCCGAAGCCGACGGCGAGCGGTTTATCCGTCATCTCCCGCAACGAGGTGAGCTGCCCGCGCAGCCGCTCGAAACTGGGCGTGCTCCCCGCGCCAGTCACGCCCAGGCGCGACACCACGTAAACGAAACCCGTCGCCGCCTCAACGATGCGCGCGGCGCGTTGGGGCGGCGTCGAAGGCGCGACGAGCAGCGGCATCGCCAAATCGTGCGCGGCGAGCGCGGCGCTAAGCTCCGCGGCCTCTTCGAGCGGCACGTCGGGGACGATCGCGCCCGCAACGGCCGCCTCCGCTGCGTCGCGCGCGAACCGTTCCATGCCGTACTGGTAGATCGGATTGTAGTACGTAAAGAGCAGGATCGGCGCGCAATGGGACGCGCAGCGGCGTGCCAGCTCGAGCGTCTCGGCGATGCCCACGCCAGCCGCGAGCGCGCGCTGTCCGGCGGCGGCGATCGTCGGACCGTCGGCGAGCGGATCGCTGTACGGCACGCCCAGCTCGATCACGTCGGCGCCGACCTCGGTGAGCGTGCGCAGCAGCAGCTCGCTGGTGCGCAGATCGGGGTCGCCCGCCATCACGTACGGGATGAATGCCAAACGCTTTTCGTCCCGCGCCCGCGAAAACGCCGCCTCTAGCACCGACCGATGTCCTTGTCGCCGCGGCCGCTGAGATTCACCAGGATCAAATCGTCGGGTCCGCGTTGTTGCGCCAGCCGCCGCGCAAACGCGATCGCATGCGCGCTCTCGAGCGCCGGCACGATACCCTCCTCACGCGCGAATGCGTGGAACGCCTCCACCGCCGCTTCGTCGGTCACCGAGACGTACGCCGCCCGGCCGCTCTCCTTGAAGAACGCGTGCTCGGGGCCGACTCCGGGATAGTCGAGCCCGGCGCTGATCGAATGCGTTTCGCGCACCTGGCCGTGCTCGCTCTGCAGCAGGTACGAACGCGAGCCGTGCAGCACGCCGATGCTTCCGGCACCGAGCGACGCCGCATGTTTCTCGCCTTCCACGCCTTCGCCGCCTGCCTCGACGCCCCACAACCTCACGCTCTCGTCGTCAACGAATCCTGAGAAGATGCCCATCGCGTTGCTGCCCCCGCCGACGCACGCCACCACGTCGCTCGGGAGACGCCCGAACCGCTCGGTCACTTGGCGGCGGGCCTCGACGCCGATCACCTTCTGCAACTCCCGCACCATGTACGGATACGGGTGCGCGCCCACCACGCTGCCGATCACGTAGAACGTATCCTCCACGCGCGCCGCCCACACGCGAAATGCCTCGTTCGTGGCGTCTTTGAGCGTCTGAGTTCCGCTCTTCACCGCATGCACTTCCGCGCCGAGCAGCCGCATCACGTACACGTTGAGCGATTGTCGTTCGACATCGCGCGCGCCCATGTACACGTCGACCGGCAAGCCGAACTTCGCACCCACGGTCGCCGTGGCAACGCCGTGCTGGCCCGCGCCGGTCTCGGCAAGGAGCCGGCTCTTGCCCATACGCCGTGCCAGCAGCGCTTGCCCGACCGTGTTGTTGATCTTGTGCGCGCCGGTGTGATTGGTATCTTCACGTTTCATGAGCAGCGGCGCAGCCGAGACGTCGGAAGCGTAGCGCTCGCAACGATAGAGCGGCGAGGGCCGTCCCACGAAATCGCGCAGCACCGCGTGATACTCGTCCCAGAAGGCGGGGTCGGCGAAGGCCTCCTGCATCGCGCGCTCCAGCTCGTCGAGCGCGGCGATCAAGACTTCAGGCACGAAGCGGCCACCGAACTCGCCGAAGTAGCCGCGCGCGTCGGGTTTCATTTCGCTCCGCGCACCGCGTTCACGAAATCGCGCATCTTCTGCGGATCCTTGCGCCCCTCGGTCTCGATGCCGCTACGCACGTCAACGCCGAAGGGATGCGCGCGCTCGACGCACTCGCCAACGTTCTCCGGTCCCAAGCCGCCGGCGATCACCACCCGCCGCTTGCCGACGATCGGCAAGGCGTGATTCCAATCGAAGGTGAGGCCCGTGCCGCCGGCCATGCCGTCGTGGCGCGCGTCGAAGAGCACGATCGCCTCGGGATATCTCTCGCAGCGCTCGTCGAGCAGGGCGCCGCGGTCGTCAACGTGGATCGCTTTGATCGCGCGATCGCCGTAGCGACCGACGAACTCCGGCGTCTCGTCGCCGGAGAACTGCAGCATCGCTCGCGGAAACGCCTCGAGCACGCCGTCAACCTCTTCGCGCTGCGGATTGACGAACACGGCGACCGGCACCAGCGAGGCGGGCAGACGGCGCGCGATCTCCTCCGCGGCCTCGAAGGTGATGCGGCGCGGCGAGGGAGCGAAGATCATGCCGAAGGCGTCGGCCCCGGTCTCAGCGGCGAGCGCGACGTCAGCGGCCGACGTGCAGCCGCAGAACTTGATCCACGAATCAGCCATGCGAGCCGGCCTCCTTCGCGCGCTCGAACGTGCGCCACGCCGCCCCGCCGTGCAGGAGGCCGCGCGCGCGCTCGAACGCTGCGGGTAACTCCGCATCGACGCCGGCGACCACGAACACGACCGCGGCGTTGAGCGCGACGACGTCGGTCGCATCGTCCTTGCGCGTGCCCTGCAAGATCTCGACGAACGCGTCGCGGCAAAGCTCGACCGAACCGCCGACCGGCGTGCGCAACGGCCGTGCGATGCCGACCTCCGACGGGTCCAGACGCCACAGGTGCGCGCTCTCTTCGTCGAAGGAGTAGATCAGCGTCGGCGCGTCGCCGGCCACTTCGTCGATCCCGCTGCCGCCGTGCACGACCGCGCCTCGCTGCAAACCCAGTGCGCGCAGCGCCGGCCCTACGCGCTCGACAAGCTCTTCGCGGGCGACGCCGACGACCTGATGCGTGGCGCGCGCCGGATTGGTGAGCGGCCCAAGAAGGTTGAAGATCGTTCGTACGCCCAGTTCGCGGCGGATGGGGCCGGCATTGCGCATGGCCGGATGATAGCGCGGCGCGAACATAAACGCAAAGCCGCTCTCTCGCAGCATCGACGCGGCGACTTCGGGCGCCACCTCGATGGGAAATCCGGCGGCTTCGAGCACGTCGGCGCTGCCGCAGGCGCTCGACGCGGCGCGGTTGCCATGCTTGGCGACGGGCACGCCGGCCGCCGCCACCACGAGCGCCGCCATCGTCGAGATGTTGAGCGTGTTCGCGTGATCGCCGCCGGTGCCGACCACGTCAACGACCATCGGCAGGCCGTGCCGCACCTGCAGGCTGCGCTCGCGCATCGCGCGCGCCGCGCCGACGATCTCGTCGACGCTCTCGCCCTTGGCTGCCAGCGCCACGAGCAGCGCCGCGGCCTGCACCGGCGTGTAGGTACCGTCCATCACCTCGCCGATGAAGTCTGCCGCTTCCGCTTCGCTCAAATGGTCGCCGCCGAGCGCGCGCCGCAGCAGCGGCGCGAAGTCGAGGCTCATCGCTTGCCCTCTCGCAGAAAGTTCTCGACGAGCGTTTCGCCGTTCTCGCTCAGTACCGATTCGGGATGGAACTGCACGCCGAAGACCGGACGCTCGCGGTGCTCGATAGCTTGAACCACGCCGTCTTCGCTGCGCGCGGTAACGCGCAGCACGTCGGGAATCGTTTCGGGATCCAGGCAGAGCGAGTGGTAGCGCGTCGCCGTCAGCGGCGACGGCAGCCGGGCGAAGATGCCCGATGCGTCGTGTTCGATGCGCGACGTTTTGCCGTGCATCTGGCGCGGCGCGTGCGTTACCGTCGCCCCGAGCAGCGCTCCGATGGCCTGCAATCCCAGACAGACGCCGAGGACCGGCATGCCGCTTTCGATCCCGGCGCGCAGCACTTCCATCATCTGCGGCGCGTGCTCCGGGCGCCCCGGCCCGGGGCCGACGACCAGCGCTTCGTAGTTGGCGAGCACCTCCGGGCGCAGCGCGGGATCGTCGTTGAGCAGCACGTCGGGCACGGCGCCACGCGACGCCAGCAAGTGCACGACGTTATAGCTGAAGCTGTCGAAGTTGTCTACGAAGAGCACGCGCGGCGTCACGTTTGCACTCCGAGCACGGCGCGCGCAATCCGCGTTTTGTGCAGAACCTCTTCGTATTCCGCGACGGGGTCGGAATCGGCGACGATTCCCGCCGACGCCTGCCACCACGCGCGCCCGTCGCACACGTGGATGCTGCGCAGCGTAATGCACGAATCGAAGTCGCCCCCGTACGACCAGCGGCCGATGCTGCCGGAGTAGAAGCCGCGAGTTACCGGCTCGAGCCCGTCGATCAGCTGCATGGCGCGCACCTTCGGCGTTCCGGTTACCGTCCCGGCCGGAAAGCCGGCGCGGAAGAGATCGAGCGCGTCGCGATCGCGGCGCAGGATGCCGACGACGTTCGAAACGATGTGCATCACGTGGCTGTAGCGTTCGATCTGCAGCAGCTCGTCGACGCTCACGCTCCCGTACTCGCAGACCGACCCCAGGTCGTTGCGGCCCAAATCGACGAGCATCACGTGCTCCGCGCGCTCTTTCTCGTTGGCGAGCAGCTCGGCGGCGATGCTCGCGTCCTCTTCGTCGGTGCGCCCGCGCGAGCGGGTTCCCGCCAGCGGACGCAAACGCGCGCGGCGCCCTTCGAGACGCACGAGAAACTCCGGCGAGGCTCCCAGCAGCTGCCCGAACGCGGTGTCAACGTAGAACATGTACGGCGATGGGTTGTGCCGCCGCAGCGCGCGGTAGAGGTCGAACGCATCGCCCTGCACCGCAGCATCGAAACGAACCCCGAGCTGCAGCTGATAGACGTCGCCCTCGAAGATGCGCCGCTTCACTTCAGCGGCGAGGCTGAGGTAACGCTCGCGATCGATCGTCTGCGACGTCGGCCCGACCGCTCGCACCGGCGCGGGAAAGGCGGCCTTCGCTGCGAGGAGCCGGTCAACGTAGCCGTCGATGCGGCGTTCGAGCGAAGCGGTGTCGCCGCCACTCGTCCAGATCGTGAGCAGATCGGTGAAGTGGTCGAAGATCAGCCACGTCGCAGGGATCGCCGCGTAGGCTGCGGGCATCGCAGGATCCGATTGCGGGCGCGGCCCGAGGCGCGCCTCGGGGCGCGCGGCGTCGTAGGCGAACGCGAGCAGCGCGCCGCCCAACGCTCCCTCCGGCGAAGCGATGTGGTGCGCCGCGACGAAGGCGCGCACGTTGTCGTAGAGATCGCCGTCGGCCGCGAACTCGGTCGCGTCGAGATAATCGAGGCCGATGAAGGAGTAGCGCGAGATGCGGCCGCCGCTCTCGACGCTTTCGAGCAGACAGGACGCGCCGGGCGTGGCGAGCGCGCGGTAGGCACCGATCGGCGTGAGCACGTCGGCCGGCACCACGCGCACGGCCACGTGCCCGGTCGCACTCGCGCTCATGCTTCGAGCAGCTTGCGCAGGCCGGTCTCGTCGAGGATCGTGACGCCGAGTTGCTCCGCTTTGTTCAACTTGCTCCCCGGTTCGCTGCCCACGACCACGTAATCCGTTTTCTTGCTCACCGATCCGGTGACTTTGCCTCCTGCGGCCACGATCAGCTCCGCGGCCTCCTCGCGCGTCATCTCCGGCAGCGTCCCCGTTAAGACGAAAGTCTTGCCGTGCAGGATGCCCACCGTCTTGGGGCGCTTGGGCGCCTCCATGACCACGCCTGCCGCTCGTAAGCGCTCGATCATTTCGAGGTTGGGCGCCTGCTCGAAAAAGAGCGCGACGCTCCGCGCAACCTCGGGGCCGATCCCTTCGCTGCGCTGCAGCTCATCTTCGCTCGCCTGGGCGATAGCCTCGATCGTCCCGAAGTCGCTCGCGAGGATCTGCGCGGTCTGCGTGCCGACAAATCGGATGCCCAGACCGTAGAGCAGACGTGCCAAGCCGCGCTGTTTCGAGGCCTCGATGTTGCGCAACACGTTCTCGATGCTTTTCTTTCCCATCCGGGGAACGCTTGCGAGCGACGTTTCGTTCAGTCTGTAGGTGTCGGCGATGTCGGCCACCAGTTTGAGCTCGGTCAGCTGCTGAGCCATGACGTCGCCGATACCCTCAATATCCATTGCCCCGCGCGACGCGAAATGCCGTAACCTCTCGTAGACTTGAGCCGGACACGCCGCGTTGGTGCAGCGCGACATCGCTTCGTCCTCCGGATGATCGACGTCGGAACCGCAGACCGGGCAACGATCCGGCATTACGAACTTGCGCTCGCGGCCCTTGCGCTCGGAGAGAATCGGGCCCACGACGCGTGGAATCACGTCCCCCGCACGCGTGACCAGCACCGTATCGCCGATGCGGATGTCGTTGCTCTCGATGTAATCGATGTTGTGCAGCGTCGCGCTTTTGACCGTCACGCCGCCGATCTGCACGGGTTCGAGCACGGCGTTGGGGTTGAGCGTGCCGGTTCGGCCGACGGTCACCACGACGTCGCGCAGCTTAGTGCGTGCCTCGCGTGGTTTGAACTTAAACGCGATCGCCCAGCGCGGATCGCGCGCGACCGCGCCGAGGCGCTCCTGCGTGGCAAATTCGTTCACCTTGATCACGACGCCGTCGATCTCGTAGTCGAGCGTGTCGCGCTTCTCTTCCCAGCGCGCGCAGTAGGCCTCGACGTCGTCGAGCGAGGCAGCGCGCGCGACGTGGGGGTTCACCGGGAAGCCAAGCTCGCGCAGTCGCTCGAGCGCCTCCCACTGCGTAGCGATCGCTGCGCCTTCGTTGACGGCTAGCGTATAGGCGAAGAACGAGAGGCGGCGCTGCGCCGTGAGCGCAGGGTCGAGCTGGCGCACGCCGCCCGACGCCGCGTTGCGCGGGTTGGCGAAGCTGGGCAGCCCTTCGTGCTCGCGCGCAGCATTGAGGCGTTCGAAGTCCGACTTGCGGAGGTACACCTCGCCGCGCGCTTCGAGAAATGGGGCGGTGCGCTTGGGCGGTACGCGCAGGCGTAGCGGGATCGTTCTCACCGTGCGCAGGTTCGGGGTGACGTCCTCGCCGACGAGCCCGTCGCCGCGCGTGCCGCCGCGCTCCAGCGACCCGTCGCGGTAGTCGAGCGCGATCGCCAGGCCGTCGATCTTCAGCTCGCACACGTAGTCGAACGTCGACGCGGGCGAGCTTGCGCGCGCGCTCGTCGAAGGCGCGCAGCTCGTCGAACGAGACCGCGTTGGCCAAGCTGAGCATCGGAGCGGCGTGCCGATAGGGCGCGAATCGTTCCGAGGCCGGAGCGCCTACGCGCTGCGTCGGGGAATCGGGCCGCGCGAGCTCGGGGTGCGCGCTCTCCAGCTCGAGCAGCTCGCGCAGCAGCGCGTCGTACTCGCCGTCGGTCAGCTGCGGATCGTCGAGCACGTAGTAACGGTGGTTCGCCTCATCGATCTGCAAGCGTAAGGCGTCGGCGCGCGAGGCTGCTTTACTCGTCATCTTGGGCGCTACGCTCTGTCAGGTTGTGCGCCCACGCTGACAGCGCTAGGCTTCGACTGGGATTCTTCCACTCTGCGCCAACTCGCGGAGAACGAAGAGGTTCTCTTGTTCGAGGCGCTCGAGTTCGGCGGAGTCGAGCTGGTGGTGGCCGACGGCGCGCTGATCGCGCAGCACCGGCGCCAGGTAGGCGCCGGTGTAGGAGCTTTCGATCTGCGCCACCTCTTCGGGCGTTCCCGATGCGACGACGGTGCCGCCGCGATCGCCGCCCTCGGGGCCGAGGTCGATGAGGTAGTCGGCGGTTTTGATCACGTCGAGATTGTGCTCGATCACGAGCACCGTGTTGCCCAGCTTGACGAGCCGCTGCAACACATCGAGCAGCTTGTGGATGTCGGCAAAGTGTAAGCCGGTCGTGGGCTCGTCGAGCACGTAGAACGTTCGCCCCGTCGACCGCCGCGAGAGTTCGGTGGCGAGCTTCACGCGCTGCGCCTCGCCGCCGGAGAGCGTCGTCGCGGGCTGGCCCATCTTGATGTAGCCCAGGCCGACGTCGCAGATCGTGTGCAGCTTGTTGTGCACGCGCGGAATGTTGGCGAAGAATTCGTTGGCCTCGTCGACCCGCATCTCGAGGATATCGGAGATCGTCTTCCCTTTATACTTGACCTCGAGCGTCTGCGCGTTGTAGCGCCGCCCCTTGCACACCTCGCACGGCACGTACACGTCGGGCAGGAAGTGCATCTCGATCTTGATGATGCCGTCGCCCTGGCACGATTCGCAGCGTCCGCCCTTCACGTTGAATGAGAAGCGCCCCGGCGTATAGCCTCGCATCCGGGCCTCGGGCACCTTCGAGAACAGCTCGCGGATGTAGTCGAACGTGCCGGTGTAGGTCGCGGGATTGCTGCGCGGCGTGCGCCCGATCGGCGACTGATCGATCACCACCATCTTGTCGAGCTGCCCCGCGCCCTTGACGCTGCCGTACGTGCCGCCCGGCGGCTGACGGTGGAGGTGCTGGTTGAGCGCCCGCACGAGCACCTCGTTCACCAGCGTCGACTTGCCGCTGCCGCTCACGCCGGTCACCGCAGCGAAGACGCCGATCGGGAAGCGCACCTCGATGCCTTTGAGATTGTTGGCCTTGGCATTGCGAACTTCGAGCCAACCGCGCGGCTCGCGCCGCCGCCGCGGAATCGGAATAAATTTGCGCCCCGAGAGATACGCACCCGTCTCCGAAGCGGGGTTGGCGATCACATCGTCGAGCGTGCCTGAGGTAAGGATCTCGCCGCCCTCGGCGCCCGCCCCCGGTCCGATATCGACGACGACGTCGGCCATGCGCATCGTGTCCTCGTCGTGCTCGATCACGATCAGCGTGTTGCCGAGGTCGCGCAGCGTTTTGAGCGTGGCCAGCAACCGGTCGTTGTCGCGCTGGTGCAAGCCGATCGACGGCTCGTCGAGGATGTAGAGCACGCCCACGAGCGCGCTGCCGATCTGCGTCGCGAGGCGGATGCGCTGCGACTCGCCGCCGGCCAGCGTGGTCGCCGAGCGCGAGAGCGTGAGATAGTTGAGACCGACGTTGGTGAGGAAGCCCAGGCGCGCGCGGATCTCCTTGACGATCTGGTGCGCGATCTGCTCCTGGCGCGCCGTCAGTTCGAGCCGCGCGAAGAACGCCTCGAGCAGCTCGATCGACATGCGCGTGAGCGCGTCGATGTTGCTGTCGCCGATCGTCACTGCCAGCGCCTCGGGTTTCAGCCGCGCGCCCTTGCACACCGGGCAGACCGAGGCCGACATGAACTTCTCGATCTCTTCCTTCACCCACTCGCTCGACGTCTCGCCGTAGCGGCGCTGCAGGTTGTTGACCACGCCTTCGAACGAGGCGCGATACTCCCACGTCTTGCCGCCGCGCGAGGTGTACGCAAACGTCTGCTCGGCATCGGTTCCGTAGAGAATGATGTCGAGCACCTCGTCGGAGAGCTGCTCGATCGGCGTCGACGTCTTCACGCGGTAGCGCCGCAGCACGCGCTCGAGCTGCTGCATGTAGTACGGGTTCATCGAGGGATAGCGCCCGCCGCCGAGCGACTTGCTCCACGGCACGATCGCGCCCTCGGCGATCGACTTGCTGCGATCGGGGATCACCTTCCACGGATCGATCTCGATTTTTTCACCGAGGCCGGTGCACGCGGGGCACGCGCCGTACGGCGAGTTGAACGAGAAGAGCCGCGGCGCCAGCTCCTCGAACGAGATGCCGCAATACACGCAGGCGAAGGCCTCGCTAAACGTCAGCTCTCGCTCCGGCTGCCCGGCGCCGGCGGGTATCAGCACCGTCACGATGCCGCTGGAAAGCCGCAGCGTCGTTTCCACCGAGTCGGCCAGCCGTTTGCGGACCTCGTGCTTCATCACGAGCCGGTCGACCACCACTTCGATCGTGTGCTTGCGCTTCTTGTCGAGGACGATCTTCGAGGTGAGCTCCTTCGTTTCGCCGTCGACGCGGACGCGGGTGAAGCCCTCCTTCGTGATCTCCTCGAAGAGCTTGGCGTACTCGCCTTTGCGCCCGCGCACCATCGGCGCGAGCAGCACCATGCGCGTCCCCTCGGGGAGCTCCATAATCGAATCGACGATCTGCTCGCTGGACTGCGAGCTGATCTCTCGCCCGCACTGATAACAGTGCGGGGTTCCGACGCGCGCGAAAAGCAGGCGCAGATAGTCGTAGATCTCGGTGACGGTGCCGACCGTCGAGCGCGGATTGCGCGAGGTCAACTTCTGGTCGATCGAGATTGCGGGCGAGAGACCTTCGATGTAGTCGACGTCCGGCTTCTCCATCTGACCCAGGAACTGGCGCGCGTAGGAGGAGAGCGACTCGACGTAACGGCGTTGTCCTTCGGCGTAGATCGTGTCGAAAGCCAGCGACGACTTGCCCGAACCCGACAGGCCGGTGACGACGACGAGGCGGTTGCGCGGCAGCACTAAATCCACGTTCTTGAGGTTGTGCTCGCGCGCGCCCTTGATAACGATGGAGTCTAGGGACACGTCTCCTAAGATACCCTAACGGGCGTGAGAAGTATGCGCCCCACGTCAGCAATCGAGCTGCAGGTCGCGTCGGGCGGCGCGGCGCCGGGCGGCAGCTCCTCCTGCCGGACGTTGAGCCACACCGTGAAGAGCCCGGCCTCGCGAGCCCCGCGAATGTCCCGGTCGTAGCGATCCCCAACCATCGCCGAACGAGCCGGCGCGCCGCCGAGCACGCGGCACGCGTGCGCGAAGAGCAGCGGGTCGGGCTTGATCATTCCGACCTCGTCGGAGAGGAATATCGCGTCGAAGAACTCGCCGATGCGCAGCAGGTCGATCTTTTCGCGATGCGTCTCGGAGAGGCCGTTGGTCACGATGCCCAGTTTAAAACCGCGTTCGCGCAACTCGCGGAGCAGGTTAACGGCGCCGGGAAAGAGCGTATAGTACTTGGAGCGATAGGCGTTGTAGCGCTCCGCGCTGAGCTGGGCCACCGCAGGATCGCCGACGCCCACGCTCTCGAGCGCGCTGCGCCACATGCTCTCGCGAATGCGCGACAGCTTGACGTTGAGGTCGTCGGCGGAGAGCCGCTGCCAGAAACCCTCGGCCTCGGCGATATAGGCCGTTCTTAGGGCCAGCGCGTCGATGCCGTGCTCGGCGGCTACCTCGCGCGCGACCTCTTCGGCGGCGCTGTGATACGCGTACGTATCGTCGTGGAGCGTGTCGTCGAGATCGAAAAGCACGAGGTCGATGCGGCGCATACCTTCAAAACGCCTTACTGGATCTCGGAGAGTCTGGCGGCAAGAAAGTTCCACCCTTCGGGCGAGATCACGACCGAGCCGGAGAACGGCCGCGCGAACTCGTCGATTACGACGAAGAGAATCGCGATGAGCCCCACGAGCATCGCCGTCATCAGCAGCTGCGCCGGCTTGTTCTCGACGCCGAAGATATAACAGAAGGCGACCATCGCGAGCGCCCCGGCAACGAGCGCGAACCAGAGAATCGCCGGGACCGCCGGCTCCGCACGAATCAGCCGTTCGCGCCGCGCGTCGAAGAGGCGCTGCTCGTCGACGATGGCCGCCTGCTGCGCGTTTGCGCCCGGCTGGCCCGCAGGCGCGTAGCTGTTCACCTGGTAAGCGGCACTCTCCAAGAGACGCGCGCCGGTCTCGGGCACGTCGCGATTGGCCGCCATCGCCGGCCATTCGACGTCGATCACGGTACGTGCGTAGGAGCTCAGGTTGGCCCGGATCTTGTCGCGCGCGGGCGCTGCGTAGCCATCGACCACGTGATAGAGGTCGCCGGCGGCATCCACCTCGGCTTGGACGTTGGAGATCGTCGAGTCGTACTTCTCCCAAACCACCACGACGACGAAGCCGAGGAGCACGGCGTACAGCACGCCGACCGCCGAGAAGAGGTAGCCTGCGACGTCGTTGTGACGGCGCAGCATATCGCTGCGGAAGCGGCGCTGCAGGATGGCGTGAAGGCCCACGAAGCACGCCACGACGATCGCGACGACGAGCAGCTCGCCGATCGCCTCGGGAACCTTGACGATCGTTCGCGTCAGCACGGCGCTCATGTTCACAGTAAGGGCTTAGTTACTTGTGAGCTCCGCCAACGCCTTGTCGAAAATCTTGGGTGCCTTGCCGGCGAAGAGTATGCCTTCGTTGCCGCCGATCTGACGGCGCAGTTCGATCAGCTCGTCGCGCAGCGCCGCGGCCTTCTCGAACTCCAAGTTGGCGGCCGCGTCGCGCATCTTGCGCTCGAGATCGCGGGACATCTTGAGGGCCAGGTCGCGCGGCAGCTTCTCCGCCCGCAGCTTGGCGGCGGTCTCCTCGGTCGCGCCGATCATGCTGAGGATGTCGTGAATTTGCTTGCGCACGGATCTCGGCTCGATGCCGTGATCGGCGTTGTATTGGTTCTGCATTTCGCGACGCCGGCGCGTCTCGCCGATCGCGCGCGCCATCGACTCGGTAACGACGTCGGCGTACATGATCACCTTGCCCTCGACGTTGCGCGACGCGCGGCCGATCGTTTGAATCAGCGACGTGCCGCTGCGCAGATAGCCCTCCTTGTCGGCATCGAGAATGCCGACCAGCGATACCTCGGGGAGATCGAGGCCCTCGCGCAGCAGATTGATGCCGACCAGCACGTCGAAGACGCCGGCGCGGAGGTCGCGCAGAATCGCGACACGCTCGAGCGTATCCACCTCGCTGTGCAGGTAGCGCACGCGCAGGCCGTTCTCGATGAGAAAATCGGTGAGATCCTCGGCCATCTTCTTGGTGAGCGTGGTCACCAGCACGCGCTCCTTGCGCTCGGCGCGGAGACGGATCTCCTCCATCAGGTCGTCAACCTGATTGCGCGTCGGACGCACCTCGACTTCGGGATCGACCAGCCCCGTCGGCCGGATGATCATCTCGACCACTTGGCTGCTGCGTCCCGTCTCGTACGCGCCCGGCGTCGCCGAGACGTAGACCGCTTGCACGATATGGTCGTCGAACTCGTCGTAGGTGAGGGGGCGGTTGTCCAGCGCGCTGGGCAGCCGGAAACCGTGCTCGGCGAGAATCTGCTTGCGCGAGCGGTCGCCGGCGAACATCCCGTGCACCTGCGGCAGCGTGACGTGCGACTCGTCGACGAAGAGCAGCCAGTCTTTCGGGAAGAAGTCGATCAGACACGACGGCGTCGAGCCCGCTTCGCGCCCGGTGAGGTGGCGCGAGTAGTTCTCGACGCCGTTGCAGTAGCCGACCTCGCGCAGCATGTCGAGGTCGTAGCGGGTACGCATCTCCAGCCGCTGCGCTTCCAGAAGCTTGCCGTGGCGCTTGAAGTATGCCAGGCGCTCCTCCAGCTCTTCCTCGATCGACACGACGGCGCGGCGCAGCTTCTCGTCGGGCGTAATGAAATGCTTTGCCGGGAAGATCGTCACCTCGCGCTTGCTGTCAACGTACTCGCCGGTGAGCAGGTTGACGACCGAGATCGACTCGATATCGTCGCCGAAAAAGGCGATGCGATGCACCAGCTCCTCGTCGACGGCCACGAACTCCAGCGTGTCGCCGCGCACGCGGAACGTCCCGCGGACGAGGTTGAGGTCGTTGCGGCGGTACTGCATGTCGACCAGCTTGCGCAGGAAGACGTCGCGGTCGATTGTGTCGCCGACGCGCAGCCGCGCCGACATCTCCATGTAATCCGACGGCGATCCCAAGCCGAAGATGCACGAGACCGAGGCGACGATCAGCGTGTCGCGCCGCGTGAGCAGCGACTGCGTGGCCGAGTGGCGCAGCCGTTCGATCTCGTCGTTGATCGAGCTGTCTTTTTCGATGTAGGTGTCGGTCGAGGGGACGTACGCTTCGGGCTGGTAGTAGTCGAAGTAGGAGACGAAGTACTCCACCGCATTGTTCGGGAAGAAGTCGCGAAACTCGGCGCACAACTGGGCGGCGAGCGTCTTGTTGTGGCACAGGACCAGCGTCGGCTTCTGGACCAGCTCGATCGTGCGGGCCATCGCCATCGTCTTGCCGCTTCCGGTGACGCCGAGGAGCGTCTGGATACGGTCGCCGCGCAAGACGCCCTCGGCCAGGGCGTCGGTCGCCTTGGGTTGATCGCCGGAGAGCGCGAAGGGCGAGACGAGCTTGAATTCTTGGGGCACTGCGCCCCTTCAACAGCCGCCGAGGGCGGAACGATTCACCTAGCGAACGTCCTCCCCGTGCAAAACCCGCTCCTCTTCTGTGGGAACTCCAATCCACAGCTGGCCGAAGAGATCGCCA
Source organism: Vulcanimicrobiota bacterium (assembly GCA_963844705.1). Classification (GTDB taxonomy): domain Bacteria; phylum Vulcanimicrobiota; class Vulcanimicrobiia; order Vulcanimicrobiales; family Vulcanimicrobiaceae; genus Cybelea. The sequence continues at coordinate 64,999 of CAWJPI010000004.1, forward strand.
AGCGCCTGCGCCTGCACGTCGGCAAAGCGCTGGTTTCGGAATTCAAAAACGAGGAGACGCGGGTCGAGATCGGCGAGAACGTGCGCGGCGCCGAAGTGTTCGTCGTGCAGTCCATCTGCAAGACCCCCACGGGCAAGGGCGTCAACGACGCGCTGATGGAGCTGCTCCTGATGGTCGACGCCCTGCGTCGCGCATCCGCGGCGCGCATCACCGCCGTGATCCCCTACTACGGGTACGCAAAGCAGGACAAGAAGACCAAAGGGCGCGAGCCGATCTCGGCAAAGGTCGTAGCCAACCTGCTCAAGGTGACGGGTGCCAGACGCATCGTCACGATGGATCTCCACGCCGCGCAGATCCAAGGCTTCTTCGATATCCCGGTCGACAATCTGATGGCCGAGGCGGTTCTTTGCAATTACCTCAAGAAGGAAGGCCTCTACGATGACAAGATCGTCGTGGTCTCGCCCGACGCAGGTGGCGTGCACCGAGCCGAGCGATTCGCAAAGCGGCTGAACTGTTCGCTGGCGATCGTCTTCAAACGCCGTCCCGAACCCGACGTCTCCGAAGTGACCGATATCGTCGGTGACGTCGCGGGACGCGTCGCAGTCGTCGTCAACGACATGATCTCGACGGGCGGCACGCTGGCGAAAGCCGCCGGTGCGATCAAGGCGCGAGGCGCGACCCACGTGTATACCGTCGCGACGCACGGCATCTTCGCCGGCGAAGCGGTGGACGTGCTCGAGCAGTCGGAGATCGAGAAGGTACTCTTCACCAACACGATCCCGTTCTACAACGGCGCGCACCATCCGAAGTTCGTCCAGCTCTCGATCGCCCAGGTATTCGCCGACGCGATCACTCGCATTATCACCAATCGTTCGGTCTCGGAGCTCTTTGCCGGCGACGAAACCGTCACTCCCGTCGCGCCGCCGGCACCCGAACCCGTCGGCGCACATTAGAAAAGGACATCGTGGCTACCAAAGAGCTCAAACTTTCCATCGAACACCGTAACCGGCTCGGAACCACCGGTTCCAACGCGCTCCGCGCCGCCGGTAAGATTCCGGCCGTCGTCTACGGACACGGCAACGTTCCCGATCACATCGCGCTCGACGCGCACGCGTTCGGCGAGCTGCTGCACCGCTCGGGCCGCAACGCCATCATCACGCTGGTCGACGACGGCAAAAAGCAGCAGACGGCGATGGTCCGCGTGGTGCAGATCCACCCGGTCTCGCGCCGCATCGTGCACGCCGACCTGCAACGCGTCTCCGCCGACGAGACGATTGGCGCCAAGCTCGCCATCGTGACGGTCGGCGTCGCCGAGGGCGTCAAGCAGCAGGGCGCCGTCATGGACGTCGTCGTCCATGAGGTCGAGATCGAGGGGCCGGCCGACCGGATTCCCGAGCGTCTCGAGGTCGACGTGACGCCGCTGAGCCTCCACCAGCATCTGACCGCCGGCGAGATCCCGCTGCCGGAAGGCATCAAGCTGCTGACGGCGCCCGACACGGTCGTCATTACGATCGAGCTCTCGCGCACCGCGACCGAGCTCGAAGAGGCGGCCACGCCCTCCGAGGAGGTTCAGCCGGAGGTCATCGGGGCCGAAACGCCCGCTGCCGAATCGTAATCAGACTCGTCGTCGGCCTAGGAAATCCCGGCACGCGTTACGCCGCGACGCGCCACAACGTCGGCTTTCTCGTCGTTGACGAACTGGCCCGCCGCTACGGGATCACGTCGTGGAAGCGCAAGGATGCCGCCGAGCAAGCCTACGATTCCGCGCGGCGGATCGTCTTCGTGAAGCCGACTTCCTTCATGAACCTCAGCGGCACGCCGGTGCGGCTGATCTCGTCGTGGTACCGCACGCCGCCCGACGGCGTGTTCGTGGTCAGCGACGACATGGATCTGCCGTTCGGCAAGCTGCGGATGCGAGCCGCGGGCGGCCACGGCGGCCACAACGGACTGCGCTCGGTAATCGCGACGATCGGCGAGGGCTTCCCGCGCCTGCGCATCGGCGTCGGACGGCCGCAGTACGACAGCGTCGACCACGTGCTCGGCCCATTCGACGAAGACGAGCGCGCGGCGCTGCCCCGGGTCGTCACCGCCGCGGCCGATGGCGTAACGCTCTGGCTCGACGAAGGAATCGACCCTGCGATGCGTTTCGCCAACACGTGGCAGGTGAATCCGGCTACGGACAGGCCGACGGAACCCGGTTGATCGCCGCGATGCGCGCCCCGCTGCCCGGCGCGGCGTAGAGAAAGAGCGACGCGCTCAGCTCCGGACAGACTTCTTCCATGCGCTGATCGCTATCGCGTACGATCGCCCGCACTGCGGCCGCCGGGTCGCCGGTGAGCGCGACGGCGTAGCGATCCGCGGAGAACGCGTACGAGCGCAGCGCGGCGTTGCGAACCGGAACCGCCGCGATGTAGACCAACGCGAGGAGCGAGCCCACGATCGCCAGGCGCGAGAGGGGATCGTCGTCGCGCCGGAAGCGGATGCGATCGGCGATCACCACGGCCAACCCCGCAAAGACGATAACGATGGCGCCTTCGATGAGCGCGATCGTGAGCAGGTCGCGGTGCGCGACGTGCGCCAGCTCGACGGCGACTTGATACTCGATCTCCTGCTGCGTCTCGCCGGCGATCAGCGTGTCGCTCAAGAAGATCGTGCGCAGCGGACCGATGCCGAGCACCTCGGCCTCGCCGACCGGCGAGTTCGTGATGTCGTCGACCCGCACGGGGATCGCAGCGTAACCCGCGCGTGACAAGAGGCCGGATATTTCGACGGCGAGGCGTCCGCTCGGCGGATGGATCGCACGCCCTTGGAGGGCCGCGTAGGGGCTCGCGTACGACCACACGATGCATCCCGCCAGCACACCCAGAATCGTATAGATATACCATTGATGCGTACGCTGCGCCCAGCCGAGCACGATCGCCGCAATCAATCCCGCCACCAGCATGCCCAGCAGCGTGTGCGCCGCCCACGAGACGACCCACCAGCGCGTGAGCTCCATGTCGATCTCCATCGCGCGCGCCACTCGATAGAGATAGAAGGCCGGCACGAAGGAGCTCAGCCGAGCGACCAGCGCGAGCGCCGCGCCGTACGCAAAGCGCAGCAGCCAGTCGTCGCGAATGCGCCGCCTGAGCTGGTCGCGCAGCACCGCAGCGCCGCCCGAGCTCCACAGCCAGAAGAGCCCCGCCGCCTCGCAGAGGAGGATCAACCACCAGCCCGGGAGCGTCCAGTGGGCGCGGCGCAGCGCCGCAGCCTGACGCGCGGGATCCACGAGCGCCGTTGCCGGCTCGGAGAGAAGTGCGTTGCGCGAGATCTGGTCGACGCGGTGATCGAGGGCGTTCGGGCGCTCGACGATGGCAGCGGCGACGGGAGCGAGCGTCACGAGCAGCACCGCGGCGAAGAACCAACCGCAGAGAGCGCGCACGCTTACTTCTTTGGGAGAGGCCGCGCCGGGTTACCCGCGACGCGCTCCCCGCTGCCAACGTTCTTGGTGACGACCGCGCCCGCGCCGGTCAGGGCGCCGTCGCCGACGCTCACCGGCGCGATCAGCGACGTGTTCGAGCCGATGGCGACGTTGCGGCCGATGACGGTCCGGTGCTTGCGTTCGCCGTCGAAGTTGCACGTGATCGTACCGGCGCCGACGTTGGTGCCTTCTCCGACCTCCGCGTCGCCGAGATAGGTGAGGTGGCTCACCTTCACGCGGCGCGAGAGCGCCGACTTCTTGATCTCGACAAAATTGCCGACGTGCACGTCGTCGGCAAGCACGGCTTCGGCGCGCAGATGCGCGAAGGGCCCGATCGCCACGTCGCTGCCGATCGTGCAATCGCTGATCACGCTCTCGCGCACGGTCACCCGCTCGCCAAGCCTGGCATTGGAGAGGCGGCTGTTCGGGCCGACGACGCAGGCGCGTCCCAAGGTCGAGAGACGCGCGATCGTCGAGTTCGGATAGATCACCGTATCGGCGCCGATCTCCAGCTCCGGCTCGAGATAGGTCGTGTCGGGGTCGACGATCGTCACGCCGTCGCGCATGTGCACCGCACAGAGGCGTGCGTTCATCTCTTTGCGCGCCACGGCTAGCTCCACGCGGTCGTTGATGCCCAGCACCCCGAAGTGATCGGCGGCCGTCACGGGGCGCACCTCGCGGCCGGCGCCGACGAAGTGCGCGACCGTATCGGTGAGATAGTACTCGTTCTGCGCGTTGTCGGGCCGCAGCCGGCCGATCGCCGCGCGCAGCGCGGGTTCGTCAAAAGCGTAGACGCCGGCGTTCATCTCGTCGATCGCCAGCTGCTCCGGCGACGCGTCGCGCACCTCGACGATGCGCTCGACGCGGCGGCCGTCGCGCACGATGCGGCCGAAGCTCGAAGGGAGCGGCATCTTCACGGTCACGAGCGCCATTGGGACGCCCCCTTCATCGAGGGCGTCGGCGACACCGCGGAAGATCTCGGCGGTGACCAGCGGCATGTCGCCGCAGGCCACGATCAGGTGTCCGCCGCGCGGCTCCAGTCCTTCGAGCGCGACTTTTACGGCATCGCCGGTGCCGAGCTGGGGCTCTTGCACGACGCTCTCGACGCCGAAGGGCGCGATCTCGTCGCGCAGCTCCGGACCGATCACCGCGACGATCTCCTCGACGCCCGCTGCGCGCAGCGCCGCGACCGCGTACCAGAGCATCGGCCGCCCGCAGAGTTCGTGCAGCACCTTCGGGCGCGCGCTCTTCATCCGCGTGCCTTTTCCGGCCGCGAGAAGGATCGCGCGGATCACTCCGTCGCCTCGGCGCGCATCGACGATTCCCACTCTTGCATCTCGCGCTTGCTGGGAACACCCAAGAGGTCCAGCGCGTTGCGCAGCCGCTCGCGCACGAGATCACGGCCCAGCAACTCCATCGAGTCGTAGAGCGGAATCGACGTCGGACTCCCCGAGATCGCGATGTAGAAGGGCCGCGCCACGTCGCGCAGCTTGCGTTCGAGCGCGGCCGCGAGGCGCGACATCACCGACTCGATCGCCGCGGCGTTCCATGCGGGCAGCCTGTCGAACTCGGAGAGCGCCAGCGCGAAGGCGCGGCGCATCGTTAGCTCGTCGAGCTTGGCGGCAGCGAACGATTCCGCTTTCAGCGCCAGGCGCCCGGAGAAAAGGAAGGCCAGCAGCGGGCCGAGATCGCTCAGACGTTCGATGCGCGGCCCGGCCAGCGCAGCGATGCGCGCGAGCCGCTCCCCCGAGACCGCCCACGCGCGCACGCGTTCGACCAGCGTCGCCGGGTCGAGGCGTTCGCGGATGTAGCGGCCGTTGAGCCAGTCGAGCTTGGGCAGATCGAAGACGGGGCCGCCGATAGGCACGTGCTCCACGTCGAAGCGCCGCACGATCGTCGCCAGATCCATCATCTCGTCCTCTCCATCGCGCGCGGCATTGGCGAGAAGCGCCAGAAAATTGATCAGCGCCTCCGGCAGATAACCCATCGCCTTGAAGAAGAGGATACCGGTAGGATTTTTGCGTTTGCTGAGCTTGCTCTTGTCGGGATTGCGCAAGAGCGGCACGTGCATGAGCTTCGGCGGCGTCCAGCCGAAATACGAGTAGAGCAGCAGGTGCTTGGGCGCGCTCGACACCCACTCTTCGCCGCGAAAAACGTGCGTGATCTCCATCAGGTGGTCGTCGACGACGTTGGCGAGGTGATAGGTCGGCATGCCGTCGGATTTCACCAGCACTTGCATGTCGACGCTCGAGTAGTCGAACTCGATCGGCCCGCGCCGCAGATCCTCGACGACGCAGGTACCGCTCGCGGGCACGCGCATGCGCACGACGTAGGCCTCGCCGGCCGCTTCGCGGCGCGCGACCTCCTCGGAAGAGTACGTGGCGCAGAGACCGTCGTAGCGCGAAGGCTCTCCCGCGGCGCGCTGCGCGACGCGCATCTCTTCCAGGCGCTGCGTCGTGCAAAAGCACTTGAACGCGTGGCCCCGCTCCAGCAGAATCGCGGCGTATTTTTCGTAGATGCTCGAACGCTCGCTCTGACGGTACGGGCCGAACGGGCCCTCGACGTCGGGGCCTTCGTCCCACGAGAGGCCGCACCAGCGCAGCGCCTCGAGAATCACGCGCTCGCTCTCGGCGGTGCTGCGCGCGCGGTCGGTATCCTCGATACGCAGTACGAACTCGCCGCCGTGCTTGCGCGCGAAGCAATAGTTGATGAGCGCGACGTACGCCGTGCCGACGTGGGGATCGCCGGTCGGTGACGGCGCGACTCGCGTCCGAACTCGCGTCACCCTCTTAGGCGCCTGTCGGGCCTAAGCGACCGGAGTTCTTCGTTTACCGCACTCGCGCGAAACGAAGTCGACGATCGCCTGCAGCGGCGCTCCCGGCGTGAAGATCTCGCGCACGCCCAGCTCGCGCAGCCGCTGCGCGTCCTCAGGCGGGATGGTACCGCCTCCAAAAAAGACGATGTCGCCGGCCTCCTGCGCCTTCAACTGCTCGACGACGAGCGGGAAGAGCGTCATGTGCGCGCCCGAAAGGATCGACAGGCCGATGCCGTCGGCGTCTTCTTGGATCGCCGTCTGCACGATCTGCTCCGGCGTTTGGAAGAGGCCCGTGTAGATGACCTCCATCCCGGCGTCGCGCAACGCGCGGGCGATCACCTTCGCGCCGCGGTCGTGCCCGTCGAGGCCCGCTTTAGCGATGACGACGCGCAGCGGCCGGTCGTTCATTTCGCGTTTCGTCCTGATGGCGGCTCAGGTGGAGCGCCTCTTCGAGTTTGCGCATCACCTGCGCGAGCGTGCGGCGCACGCGATGACGCTCCAGATCGGATCCCCGCACCGGCCGGTCCATCACAGGACCGCGCGTTCGGTGTAGCGGCCGTAGACGCCGGCCATGGCTTCGACGATCTCTCCTTCGGTGGCGTACGCATTGACGCAATCGATCAGGTGGGGCATCAGATTATCCTTTGGATCCCGGCAGGCTTGCTGTAAGCGTTCCAACGTGCCGGCGATCGCCGAACCGTCGCGGTCGCGCCGGAGCTGCTGCACTGCCGACGCTTGGGCTCGCTCCGTCTCCTCGCCGATCCTCAGCAGATCGATGGCGGCGGGTTCGTCCTCTTTGACGAAGGCGTTGACGCCGACGATGACTCGGTCGCGCGTCTCCAGCGAGCGTTGGTAGCGATAGCTCGCGTCGGCGATCTCGCGCTGGAAGAAGCCTGATTCGATCGCTTCGATTACGCCGCCGTACTCGGCGATCTGGTCGAAGTACGACTCCGCTTGGCGTTCCATCTCCTCGGTAAGCGCCTCGACGTAATACGAGCCGCCGAGCGGATCGACGACGTTGGTGACGTTGGTCTCGTACGCGAGCACTTGCTGGGTGCGCAGCGCGATCTCGACCGATTTTTCGCTGGGCAGCGCGAGCACTTCGTCCATCGAGTTCGTATGCAGCGATTGCGTGCCGCCGAGCACCGCGGCCATTGCCTCAAAGGCAACGCGCACGATGTTGTTCTCCGGCTGCTGCGCCGTCGCGCTGCAGCCGGCCGTCTGCGTGTGGAAGCGCAGCTGCCACGAACGCGGGTTCTTCGCGCCGTACTTCTCGCGCATGTGGCGCGCGTAGATCCGCCGCGCCGCGCGGTACTTCGCGATCTCTTCGAAGAAGTCGATATGGGCGTTGAAAAAGAACGATAAGCGCGGAGCGAACGAGTTGACGTCCATTCCTGCGGCCATGCACGCCTCGACGTAGGCAAAGCCGTCGGCCAGCGTGAAGGCCAGCTCCTGCGCCGCCGTCGAGCCCGCTTCGCGGATGTGGTAGCCGGAGATCGAGATCGTGTTCCACTTCGGCATCTCGCGGGTGCAGAAGCCGATCATGTTGACGATGATGCGCATGTGCGGGCGAGGCGGGAAGATCCATTCTTTCTGCGCGATGTACTCTTTGAGGATGTCGGCCTGGATCGTGCCGCCGAGTTGGACGCGTGGGATGCCCTTCTTCTCGGCGGCCGCGATGTATTGTGCCAGCGCGATGCAGGCGGGGCCGTTGATCGTCATCGAGGTCGTGATGTCGGCCATGTCGATGCCGTCGAAGAGCACCTCCATGTCGGCCAGCGAGTCGATCGCGACGCCGCACTTGCCCACCTCGCCGCGCGATTGCCGCGCGTCGGAGTCGTAACCCATCAGCGTCGGCATGTCGAAGGCGACCGAGAGTCCGTGCTGCCCGTGCTCGAGCAGAAAGTGGTAGCGCTCGTTGGTCTGTGCGGCGTTGCCGAAGCCGGCGAACTGCCGCATCGTCCAGAGACGGTCGCGGTAACCGTTGGCGTGGATGCCGCGAGTATAAGGATACTCACCGGGCCACGCCAGGTCGCGCGCGAGGTCGAGCTCGGCGACGTCTTGCGGCGAGTAGATCGTCTGGAGCGGCACGTCGGAGATCGTGCGGTCGGCGGCGCCGGAGCCCGGACCCTTGCGCGGCCGGCCGTTCTCCGAGGCCTCCTCCCAGCGCCGCCGCTGCTCCTCGAACTGCGGAGTCGGCGTCGCGCCCAGGCCGCTGGGCCGCTCGATCATCTTCGCCATAGGGGCCGTGCCTTTCGACGGAGCCGCATCATTCTCCCCAAGGCGATGCGCCGAGGCCAAGCTCGCCGATCACCCGGTCGGCCGCTTCGTAAGGGTCCATTGCATTCCACTCGTGGGCTTGCAGCGTGCGCTCGAGACGCTGCTCGATGCGCCCGAGCGCGAGTTGCCGTACCTGATGGGAGAACGCTTCGCGCCGGCGCCGCTCGATCTCGCCGGTCTCGTTCAGATAGAGCAGGTGCCGCTCGATGGCGCCCCACAGCTCCTCGACGCCCTTGCCCTCGAGCGCTTGGGTGACGACCAGCTCGGGCACCCAGCCGTCCCACTGCAGCATCTCCATCGCCGACCGAATCTCCCGGCGCAGCTGATCGGCCATCGGGTGGTCGGCTTTGTTGACCACGAAGACGTCGGCGATCTCCATGATTCCGGCTTTGAGCACCTGGATCGAGTCGCCGCTGCCGGGCTGCAGCGCGACGAGCGTCGTCTGCGCGAGTTCGGCGATCGCGACCTCGCTCTGGCCGACGCCGACCGTCTCGATGACGATCACCTCGAAGCCGAACGCGTCCATCAGCATGACCGCGTCGGCCGTGGCGCCCGCGAGGCCGCCGAGGTGGCCGCGGCTGGCCATCGAGCGGATGAAGACGTCTTCGTCGGTGAAGTGCTCGGCCAAGCGGATCCGGTCACCGAGCAGCGCCCCGTGGGAGAACGGCGAGCTGGGGTCGACCGAGACCACCCCCGTGCTGCGGCCCAGCGAACGAGCCTTACGGACCAGCGCCGACGCGAGCGTCGACTTACCCACGCCCGGCGGACCGGTGAGCCCGATCGTCATTGCCTGCCCGGTGCGATCGTAGAGGGCGCGGACGAGCGCGCCGCCGCGGCCGGATTCGGCCGCCGAAATGGCGCGAGCGAGCGCGCGAGGTTTATGCCGCTCGAAATCGCGCAACAATTCGGCTTGTTCGTGCATCAGCAGAGGTTCCGTATTGCTGCCCGCGGCAAGAACGAACCTGCCGAAATCGAAGCCATCCCTCCCATAGTGCGGCCGGCTGTCAGACGCTCTCTCTCGATCCTCACGCTGCTCTCGCTCTTCGCACTCGATCTCGCCCCGGCCGCCGGCGAGACGCTCGTGGTTCCGCTTACCGGAAAGCGCGTGCGTGATATCGCTTCGGCACAGCTGTTTCACACGCTGCTGCGCGATTTCTTTCTCGAAGACGACGCGACGACGTACGTGCAAACCGGCGACATCCCGGCGATGTGGCTGCGCGACTCGTCGGCGCAGACGATTCCGTACATTCGCTTTCAGAAGGCCTATCCGGTGCTGCGCGAACGTTTTGCCGGCGTGATCGAGCGCAACGCGCGCAACGTGCTCACGGATCCCTACGCCAACGCACTCGACGCCGACTACCACGTGTGGGAACGGAAGTGGGAGGTCGACTCGCTGGCGTGGCCGGTCGTTCTCGCGTCGGTCTACTGGCGATACACTCGCGACCGCACGGTCTTCACGCCGGATTTGCACCGCGCGCTGCAGCGCATCGTCTCGACGTACCTCTGCGAAGAGAATCACCGCACGTGCAGCCGCTACCGCTACGAGTACCACGTCTATACCTCGGACGCGTACAACCGCGGCACGGGGATGATCTGGGGAGCGTTCCGTCCTTCGGACGATGCATTGCAGTACCGCTTCAACATTCCGCAAAATGCGCTGGCCGTCGTCGCCCTGCGCGACCTAACGCAGCTGGCCGCCGAAGGCTACGGCGACGCGGCGCTCGCGCGCCGCGCGCGGGACTTGGGAGCCCGCGTGCAGACCGGCATCGCACGCTACGGACGCGTGTACGACGCACGGCACCACGGTTGGATGTACGCGTACGAGACCGACGGGATGGGCCGCTACAACCTCATCGACGACGCGAACATTCCCAACCTCACCACGCTGCCGTACATCGACTGGTGCTCGGCGTACGATCCGACGTACCTGATGACGCGCCGCTTCACGCTCTCGATGGATAACCCGTTCTACTTCTCCGGGAAGTACGCGCAGGGTCTCGGCAGCCCGCACACGCCCTACGATTACGTGTGGCCCCTCGGCATCATCGGCCGCGCGCTCACGGCGACGACGTCGATCGAGGTGGCGACGGCGATTACGACGCTCGCCGAGACCGACGGCGAGAGCGGCTTGATTCACGAAAGCTTCTATCCGGACGGTTACTGGCGCTACACGCGTCCCGAGTTCGGCTGGGCCAATGCGCTGGGCGCCGAGCTGTTCTTTCGCAGCCTGGCGGGCGAGCCGGCGACCCAGTTCGCATGGCAGGGGCCCATGATTCCCTTCGAGCAGCGCTCGCGGACTCCGACTTTAGTCCCAATTTTTACGCAGATCGAGAACGCTGCCGAGCTGACCACGACGCTTGGCAATCTGCTGCACGGCGGCGGCGCGGCGCTGTCGCCCGCGCCTAAATAAGGGAGGCGGGAAACCGTGTCGCCAAAGCTGTGCCTATGGACCAGGGCTATTATCGCTATCCGACGATAGCAGGCGATCGCATCGTTTTCGCCTGCGAAGACGACCTTTGGAGCGTCGGCGCGCAAGGCGGCGTCGCGATGCGCCTGACCGCGAGCTTCGGCACGTGTTCCTATCCGCGGCTCGCGCCTGACGGCGGTTCGATCGCTTTCGTCTCCACCGACGAAGGCAATCCCGAGCTGTACCAGATGCCGGCCACGGGCGGAGAGCCGCACCGTTTGACGTTTCTCGGCTCGACGCTGCTCTCGGTGATCGGCTGGAGCCGCGATGGCGAGGACATTTTCTTCGTCGCCAATCCGACGTCGTGGTATGAAGGCGAGACGCGCCCGTTTGCGATCGCAAAAGGCGGCGGCGAGCCGCGCGAGCTGAACCTGGGCCACGCGCGCGGCCTCTCGTTCTCATCCGAAGGGCGACTGGTGCTCGGGCGAAACACCGCCGACCCGGCGCGTTGGAAGCGCTATCGCGGCGGCACCGCCGGCGAGATCTGGGTGCAGCGCGAGGGCGCCGACGAATACGTGCGTCTGCCGCTGCCCGACGGAAACCCGTGCTGGCCGATGTGGATCGGCGAGCGCATCTTCTTGCTCGCGGATCACGAAGGCATCGGCAACATCTACTCTTGCGCGCCCGACGGCAGCGGCATCCGCCGCCATACCAACGAGGGGGAGTACTACGTGCGCTTTCCCTCGACCGACGGCAAACGCATCGTCTACAGCGCCGGCGGCGACGTGAAGCTTTACGACGTCGAGCGTGACGAGGTGACGCTGATCGAGGTGAAGACGCATTCCACCGCACCGCAGCGCGCCCGCCGCTTCGAGAACGTCTCCGAGTCGCTCGAGCATTTCGCGCCGAGCCCCGACGGCACGTCGCTCGCCCTCGACGCTCGCGGCCAGCTCTTCACGATGCCGCTCTTCGAAGGCGCCGTGATGCGCCACGGTTTCGGCAGCCGCGCGCGTACGCGCGCCACGCAGTGGCTGTACGACGGCGAGCGGCTCGCAGCCGTCACCGACGTCAACGGCTACGAACAGATCGCCATCTATCGCGCCGACGCGCTGACCGAGCCGAAGCTGGTGACCGATGGCGACATCGGCCGCGTCACCGACATGGTGGCCTCGCCCACGGACGACACGATCGTCTTTGCGAACCACCGCCACGAGCTGTGCGCGTTCGACCTCGCCGACGGCAAAGTGCGCGTGCTCGACTCCTGCCCGACCCAACGCATCGAAGGCTTGGCCTTCTCGCCCGACGGGCGCTACTTGGCCTACGTCTGGTCTCCGGCCCAAGGCACGTCGATCATCCGCATCGTGAAAATGCGCTCCGGAAAGATTCACGACGTGACCTCGCCGCTGCGCACCGACCATTCTCCCGCCTGGGATCCGGACGGGAAGTACCTCTACTTCATCTCGACGCGTGATTTCAATCCCGTCTACGACGCGCTCCAGTTCGATCTCAGCTTCCCGGTCGCGAGCCGGCCGTTCGTGGTGACGCTGCGCAACGACGTGCCGTCGCCCTTCGTGCCCAAGCCCAAGCCGATCCATCAAGATCGCGACCACGACCACGCGCACGGAAAGAACGGCAAGCCCTCCAAGCCCGAGGACATGTCGATCGACTTCGACGGCATCCAGGGCCGCGTGCTCGGCTTTCCGGTCGACGAAGGGAACTACCATGAGATCGTCGCCGCGACGCAGCGCGTGCTCTTTACGCTCTTCGCCGTCAAGGGCATCAAGCCGACGCGCCGCGAGGATCTCGACGAAGACGAGCACGGCACGCTCTTCGCCTACGACTTCGACCAGCAGCGACTGGCGACGATCACCAACGAATGCGACGAGATTCGCATCGGCGCCGACCATCGTACGCTGATCTATCGCTGCGGCGACCGGCTGCGCGCGGTCGACGCCCTCAACGACCTGCCCGACGAGGACGACGACGAGAAGCCGCTCACCGAGCCCGGCCGGCGCAGCGGCTGGATCGAGGTCGACCGCGCGAGCGTCGAGATCGTGCCGCGCGAAGAATGGGCGCAGATGTATCGTGAAGCGTGGCGCATGCAGACCGAGCAGTTCTGGGTCGAGGACATGAGCGACATCGACTGGGATCGCGTCTACGACCGCTACGCAGCCGTACTGCCGCGCGTGCGCACCCGGACCGAGCTTTCGGATCTGATCTGGGAGATGCAGGGCGAGCTGGGAACCTCGCACGCCTACGAGTGGGGCGGCGACTACCGCGAGCCGCCTCAATACCAGCGCGGCTTCCTCGGCGCCGATCTGCGCTGGGACGAAGAGCGCGGCGGGTACTGCATCGCTCGCATCTATCGGGGCGACTCGTGGAACCGCGATAGCGATTCACCGCTGGCCGAGCCCGGGCTCGACGTGCACGAAGGCGACTGCATCGTCGCGATCGGCGGCAAGCGGCTCTCGCGCGAAATGGATCCGGGGCGTCTGCTCGTCAACGCGTCGGGCCGCAACGTGTCGGTGACGCTGCGCTCGAAGAAGGGCGACGAGCGTTCACTGCTGGTGAAGGCGCTGCGCAGCGAGGCGAGCCTGCGCTATCGCGCCTGGGTGGAGGCCAACCGGCGGCTCGTGCACGAGCGTACCGGCGAGCGCGTTGGCTACTTGCACATTCCCGACATGGGGCCGTGGGGTTTCTCCGAGTTCCACCGCGGGTATTTGAGCGAGTTCGACCGCAAAGGCCTCATCGTCGACGTGCGTTACAACCGCGGCGGGCACGTCTCGCCGCTGCTCCTGGAGAAGCTCGCGCGCAAGCGCGTGGGCTACGACACGCCGCGCTACGGTGCGCCGATTCCCTATCCGCCGGAGTCGGTCGGCGGTCCGATGGTCGCGATGACCAATCAGTTCGCGGGATCCGATGGCGACATTTTCAGCCATTGCTTCAAGCTCTACAAGCTGGGGCCGCTCGTCGGCAAACGCACGTGGGGCGGCGTGATCGGCATCGATCCGTACCACCATCTCGTCGACGGCACGCTGACGACGCAGCCGGAGTTCTCGTTTTGGTTCGTCGACGTCGGCTGGAAGGTGGAGAATCGCGGTACCGATCCCGATTACGACGTCGACATCGCGCCGCACGATTACCGCCAGGGTAAAGACCCGCAGCTCGATCTCGCGCTCGATCTGATGGACCGCGCGCTCGAAGGATACACCGCGATACGGCCCGATCTCTCGACTCGTCCGTCACTGCCGCTGCCAACGCTGGCGTGATCCGCGCGCGCCGGGTAACCTCGGCGGCGCTTTCGGACGCAGCGTGCGCGCTGGCGGCGTTTGCCATGCCGGCGGCGGTGTATATCGCCAGCGCTTCGCACGAACCCGCGTCGTGGGACACGGCCGAACTGCAGGGCGTGCCCTACATTCTCGGCATCGCGCATCCCACCGGCTTTCCGCTCTACGTGCTCGTGGGCTACGTATGGTCGCACGCCCTGGCGCTCGGCTCGGTGGCGTTTCGAATGAATTCGATGAGCGGCGTCGCGATCGCGGTGGCGTGCCTGGCCGCGTACCAAGTCGCGCGTCTGCTGGGCGCGGCGCGCTCGATCGCATTGCTCGCCACGCTCTGGTTCGCGTTCACGCAGAACGTGTGGGCGCACGGTGCGCGGGCCGAAGCGCAGAACCTCGCCGTCGCCTGCGAGGCGGTCGCGATCTACGCCTTTCTGCGTTGGCTGCGAGCCGGGGGCGACCGCTGGTATCTGACCGCATTTGCGCTCTGCGGACTGGCGCTGGCCGCGCATCCCAACGCGCTGTGGCTGCTGCCGGCGTTTGCCGTGGGCAGTGCGATCGCCGTCCGGCGTCCGTCGCTGCGCGTCTGCGGTCTCGCCGCCGCAGCCGTGATCGCCGGCTTGGCGCTCTACCTCTATCTGCCGCTACGCTCGGCCTACGTCGCCGCGCACGGGCTCGACCCGGCAGCGTCGCTGCCCGGCGCGGGCGGCGGAATCTTCTGGAACTACAACGATCCGCGCACGCTATCGGGCCTGGCGGTCGAGCTGACCGGCGCGCAGTTTCAGACGCCGTCGTACTTCGCAGCGGCATTCAATCCCCTCCACGCAGGCGACGCGATCTGGGCGTTCATCAATGGAACGCACGAACAGTTCGGGACACTGGCGACGCTGCTGCTCTTTGCGGGCTTGGTGACGGCGTGGCGGCGCGACTGGCGCGCGACGCTGGTTCTCTGCATCGCGTGCACGCTCGGGCTCTTCTTTTCGGTGGTCTATCCCAACGAGGGCGACGTCGGCCGCTACCGGATTCTCGCTTCGTGGCTCGCGGTGCCGCTGCTCGGCGCGCTCTCGTTCGACGATGGAACGCGGCGCCTGCGAACGCTAGCGCTGCGCGCGCTGCTGGCGATCTTCCTCGCGGCGGGCGCGGCGACGGCCTTCCTCAATCAGCGCGGCTTTTTTTCGCACGAGCCCGGCGAGGGCGGCCGCTGGGTGATATCGGCGGTGCGCTCCTGGGTGCCCCCGGGAAGCGTCATCGTCACCGGTTGGCTCGACGCCACTTCGCTGGCCTACGGCGCCTACGTCAACGGTTCACTCCCCGGGCGCGTCGTCGTCTCCGATAACGAGCTGCGCGTCGACCTCTACCGGCAATGGGCCGTCAAGCGCCGCGTCTTCGTGCTGGCCGACCCGCACACCGGCGACCTCGCGGGAGCGCGCCGTTTCGCGACGCTGGATAACTACCACGAACTGTTCTCGGTGACGCCCTAGCAGGCCGCGAGCGGCAACTCGCCGCCTCCTAGCGAACGGTCGTCGGCATGAACGGCTCTCACGCGGCCGCTGCGGCAAGGAGCGCGCGCGTCGACCGCACGGCGTTGGCTGCGGCGTTGATAACGCTCGCCATCCACCTCGCGGCCAATCCGCACTACGGGTTCTTCCGCGACGAACTTTATTTTATAATCTGCGGCTTCCACCCGGCCTGGGGTTACGTGGATCAACCGCCGGTCGTGCCGCTCTTGGCCGCAGGCTCGCAGCTCTTCGGACACTCGCTCTTTGCGCTGCGCGCGATACCTGCGGCATTCGCCGCGGGCGGCGCCTACGTAACGTGCCGCATCGCCGCCGAACTCGGTGGCGGCGTCTTCGCCAAGGTCCTCGCGACGTGTGCGTTCCTAGCCGCCGGCGTACTCGAAAGCTTCGGCATGAAGGTCGGTCCCGATATGGTCGGCCTCTGGCTCTGGCCGCTGACCGCGCTCTACGTGCTGCGCGTCGTCAAGGGCGCCGAGCCCCGCTGGTGGCTCGCCGCCGGCGCCTGCACCGGCGTCGCGCTCGAGAGCAAATACAGCGCGATCTTCTTCGGCGTGGCGCTCGTTGTGGGATTGCTCCTGACCCCAGCGCGGCGCGTGCTGCTCTCGCCGTGGTTTCTCGCCGGCGTCGCCGTGGCCGTGCTGATCGCGCTGCCGAATTTCCTTTGGCAGGCGGTGCACGGTTTTCCGATGTGGGAGCTGCTGCGCAACGGCCAAAACGGCAAGAACGTCGTCGCGCCGCCGCCGCTCTTTCTCTTCCAGCAACTTCTGCTGACGAATCTCTTCGCCTCACCGGTGTGGATCGTCGGACTGGTGTGGCTGTTCTTCAACAAGACCGCGCGCTTCTTGGGATGGACGTACGTGCTGCTGATCGCGATGATGATCGCGCTGCACGCAAAGCACTACTATCCCGCCGACGTCTATCCGATCCTAATGGCGGCCGGCGGCGTGGCTCTCGAGCTGGCAACGCGGCGCGTTCGGCTTTGGCGCCCGGTGCTGATCGTGGCAACGGTTTTCGCCGGCCTATTCTTTGCGCCGTTCTCGTTGCCGGTGCTTTCGGAGCCGGCGATGCTGCAGTACTCCGGCTTCGTTTCGCAAGTGCTGCACCTGAATCGCTCCACGATGGCCACCGAGCACGGGCGCACCTCGGCGCTGCCCGAGGACTGGGCCGACATGCACGGCTGGCCGGAACTCGCCGCCGCGGTCGCGCAGATCTACCACTCGCTGCCGCCCGATCAGCGCGCGCAGGCCGCGATCGTCGGCAGCAACTACGGCGAGGCCGCCGCAATCGATTTCTTCGGGCCGGCCTACGGTCTGCCGCCGGCGATCTCGCGGCACAACAACTACTGGCTATGGGGAACGCGCGGCTATACGGGCAACGTAGTCATCGACATCGACGGCGATTGCGCCGCCCACGACGATCCGAGCCTCTTTCGCAGCAAGCGCCTCGTCACGACCTTCGACGCGCCGTGGGTGATCTCGTACGAGCACGACATCCCGATCTCGCTCTGCGAAGGCATCACCCAGCCGCTATCCCAGCTCTGGCCAAAACTCAAGATGTATATTTAATTGTCGCGCTTAAGACGACAAGCTAAGCGATTTTAGCCACGATTCGATTGCGCGCAGTAGCGCTGGGTCGAGGTAGGCCGGGACGAAGTACTCGGAGAGCGACGACTCGCGGTCGGCGGGAATCGTGATGAAGAGGTGGTCGTCGTTGGGAAGCATGACGACGGTGACGTTGCGATTCGCGGCACGTGCCGCATCCACGAGGCGCGGGGTGTCGGCGGACAGCACTTGGAAGTCTTTGGTGCCCTGGACGATGAGGATCGGGCACGGTACTTGTGCGATCAGCGCTACCGGATCGATGCCGAACGAGCTGCGCAGCCAGCGCGAGCTGACATCGCCAGCCTTCCCGGAGGCGATGGCATCGAGCCTGGCCTGCTCTTGCTTTGCGATCGCGGCGCGGTCGGCGTCGGGTGCGTCGTGCAGCGCCTGCTGCATCAGGATCTTCTCGAGTGGAATCGCCGGGGGTGCCATCAGCACGATGCCGCGCAGCCGCTTATCGGCGATCGCGATGCTCGGCGCCAGCTCTCCGCCCTCGCTGTGCCCGAGCACGTAGACGCGCGCGGGATCGATGCCGGGCTGCGCCCGCAGAAACGTCAGCGCGTCGCGCGCGTCGGCAAGCAAACGGTCGCGGACGGCGTACGTTCCGCCGCTCTTCCCGCAGGCGCGCTTGTCGTAGCGCAGCACGGCGTAACCGTCGTTGCCGAGGCGATTGGCGAGCTGCCCGAAGATCTTATTCGGCCCGATCGTCTCGTCGCGGTCGAGGCAGCCGCTCCCGTGCACGAAGAGAAACGCCGGAACGGGGCGCGCGGCGCCGTCGGGAAGCGTGAGTGTGCCGCGCAGCTTCACGCCGTCGTCGGCGACGATCGTAACGTCGCTCGACGAGTACTTTGCCGGCGGGGTCGGCAGCGGGGTCGGCTGCACCGGAAGCGCGAGCGGGGCGATCGCCGCGTCGTAAGACTGCAGCGCGACGACAAAGCGCTGCGAGGGCACCTCGAACCGGTGCACCACGAAGCTGTGCGGGTCGTACCAAACGATGGCCTTGGTCGCGGAGAAATCGAGGTCCAGCGCCGCGTCGCCGGTGGGTACGCCGGCAGGACGAGCCGCGCTCGACGCGCTCGCGCGCCCCGGCACCGCCGTGAAATCGCCGCCGCAGATGCAGGCCAGCGTAACGTGCATCACGCCGGTAACGTGCAACAATGCGGGAAGCTGCGCGAATGCCGCGACGAGGTTCTCACTGACGACGAACGGCGAACCGGAGTCGCCCGAGATCTGTTTGGTCACGGCGCCCGCGGTCAGCACGGCTTGATTCTCGCGAACGTTGACCGAGAAAGATTTCGTGCCCGAGGACCCCGAGTACGAGACGGTCGCCCACGTCGACGCGGTCAGCGTGCGCCGGGTCACGAGCGACTGCCCGATTACCGATGCGCTTTCGCCGATCTCGATCGAGCCGGGTTCGCGGCTCACGACGATCGTACTCTTGCCGACGGCCTGCCCCGCCACGTCGATCGCATATTGGTAGGTGCCGTTGGGCAGCACCGTACTCGCCGAAGTGGTCGCCGCGGCAGCAAGGAGAGGCGCGCCGAACAGCGCGGCGGTCAGCAACGCTAGTGCCAGTCGCACGTCACGAGATGGTCGTCGACCATTCCTACGGCTTGCATGAACGCGTAGCAGATCGTCGGGCCGACAAAACGGAAGCCGCGCTGGCGCAGGTCGCAGCTCATCGCTTCGGATTGCGGCGTCGACGCGGGCACTTCGTCCATCCGCCTCCAGTTGTTGCGAACGGGCCTGCCACCGACGAACTCCCAAATATAATCGCTAAAACTGTCGTATTCCTGGCGCACGATCAGCAGCGCTCGCGCGTTGCCGATCGCCGATTCGATCTTCGCGCGGTTGCGCACGATGCCGGGATCGCGCAGCATGCGCGTCACGCGCGCGGGCGTCACGTTGGCGACGAAGGCCGGGTCGAACTCGCCGAAGAGCTTCCGGTAGCGCTCGCGTTTTAACAATATGGTCTGCCAGCTCAGACCGGCCTGCGCGCCTTCGAGCACCAAGAACTCGAAGAGCACGTGGTCGTCGTGCACGGGCACGCCCCACTCCGCGTCGTGATACGCGATGAGGGCCGGCGTGCTGGCCCACGGGCAGCGTTTGGGAGCGCGGGCGCCCGTTTGTTGCCGGGGCGTTGCAAGGTTCTTCGGAATGGCTTATGACTTAGGCTATGCGCTCGGGGCTTCCTGGACGAATACCGCTGGCGGCGGCGGCGGTGACGTTGGCGATCCACCTCGTGGGCAATCCGCACTACGGCTTCTTCCGGGACGAGCTCTACTTCATTATCTGCGGCTTTCATCCGGCGTGGGGCTACGTCGATCAGCCACCGGTCGTACCGCTGATCGCCGCGGGATCGCAGCTCTTCGGCCACTCGCTCTTCGCCATCCGAGCCACGTGCGCGCTCTTTGCGGCGGCGTGCGTCTATACGACCGTGCTGCTCGTGATCGAACTGGGCGGCGGCGTCTTTGCCGAGGTGTTCGGCGCGTTGCTCGCGCTGATCACGCCCGCACTGATGGATTTCGGCACGAAACTTTCGACCGACACCGTGGGGCTGTGGCTCTGGCCACTGCTGGCGCTTTACCTGCTGCGCATCGTCAAAGGCGCCAATCCGCGCTGGTGGCTCGCGGTGGGCGCGGTGACCGGCGTGGCGCTCGAGAGCAAGTACACCGTAGCGTTTCTGGCTGTGGGAATGGTTGCGGGTCTTCTGCTGACGCCGCAGCGGCGGGTGCTGCGCACGCCGTGGTTCGTCGCGGGCGTCGCCGTGGCGGCGGTTATCGAACTTCCGAACGTTCTTTGGCAGGGCGCCCACGGATTCCCCATGCTCGCGCTGCTGCATGCCGCCGGAGCCCACCGCAACACGGTCCTGTCGCCGCTGCAGTATCTCTCGACGCAGCTGCTGGTGACGCACCCGCTGCTCGCGCCGTTCTGGTTGATCGGCCTCGTCGCGCTTCTGCGCCGCGCGCAAACGCGCTTTCTCGGCATCGCCTATCTCTTCTTGATCGGTGCGATGGTCGCGCTGCACGGCAAGAACTACTATCCCGGCGACGTCTACCCGATCCCGATCGCGGCGGGCGCGGTCGCGGTCGAAGCGCTCACGGCCAAAGCGCGGTCCTGGCGCCCGGCGCTCGCGATCTACGTCGTCGTTGCGGGAGGCATTCTCGTGCCGCTCTTGATGCCGATCCTTCCCGAACGCACGATGTCGGCGTACGACGAGGTCGCCGTAAAGATGCTCGCCGGCGAAGTGGCGCTGGCCAAGAGCGAGCGCACCGACATCGGCAATCTGCCGCCGGACTGGGGTGACATGCACGGCTGGCAAGAGCTGGCCGCCACCGTCGCCGGCATCTATCGTGCGCTGCCTCCCGCACGGCGGGCGCAGGCCGCGATCCTCGCGAGCAACTACGGCGAGGCGGCCGCGCTGGATTTCTATGGGCCGCGGTACGGTCTGCCGCCGGCGCTCTCGGGTAACAATCAGTTCTGGCTGTGGGGCCCGCGCGGCAACAGCGGCAACGTGCTCATCGACGTGCACGGCGACTGCATGCGCGGCGCGCACCTCTACCGCTACAGCCGCGTGGTCACACGCTTCTCGAACCCGTGGGGACGCCCGTTCGAAAACGGCTTCCCGATTTTGCTCTGCGAAGGTATCACGCAGCCGCTAGCAGCGTATTGGCCGCAATCTGCGGGATTATATTTAAACGGCAGTTCGCTCGTGCGTTTCGTTACGGATCTATTGCGCGGAGGATCGTGGGATGCACGCGATCGGCGAGGCGCCAGGGGCGCGTCGGTGAGATGATGTCGTGCGATAACGGAAGGCCGGTGAGCACCGAGAGTTCGACGGTGTCGGGACGATGGCGCTGCCAGCGGCGATAGAGGCGGCGCACCGCGTAATTGTTGACCGCGACTTCGGCGGCGTTGGTGATGATCGCGACGTTTCGCGCGCCGGGAGCTTGCGCCAGCGCTTCGTCGAGCAGCGTGCGCGCGATGCGATAGGAGTACGCGATCGCGTGCGTCGTATAACGCGGATAACCGCAGGCCGCGATGTGGCGGTCGCGCAGGATCGGGTTCCACCAATAGAAACGATTGGGCAGCCGCAACAGGCGCTCGGCGACCGTGCTCATCAGCCGGTTCGGAATCATCGCGACTCCGAAAAACGGCGCGATCGGAACGCAACGGTCGATCTCGTAGTGCTGACCGATCCATGCCGAGAGCAGACCGCCCAATGAAAAACCCGCGACGGTAACGTTTTCGCCCAGCTCGCGCGCGATCCCGACGTACTCGTTGACGGCGTCGTACAGCTCTTCGGGGCGGAGGCGCTCGAGAGCGGTGGAGAGGCGATTCGCGTGACCGTGTTTGGGCAAACGCGGCACGACCACGTTGTGCCCGCGGTCGAAAAGGTCGCGCGCGACGCGTTCGAACTGCGCCGGACTCGCGCTCAACCCGTGAAGCAGGACGACCGCACGAGGCCGGCGCTCGCCGTGGACGTACGCGAGCGTCCGGCCGCCGATAGCGACGCCGGGGTGATCGCGAGCGACGAGACGCTCCAGCCCTTCAAAGCAGGTGGTCAACAGCGTGTCCTTAAGACGCCCAGGGTGCATCTCCTCTCAGAGCGAGCACGAGAGCTCGTCTCCCTTGAAGAACGCTTCGGCGCCCACAATTATGACCCGCTCGATCTGGTCGTCGAGCGGGCCGAAGGCGTTTGGCTCTACGACGTTGACGGCAAGCGTTATCTCGACTGCATCAGCGCCTACTCGGCACTGAACCAGGGCCATCGCCATCCGCGCATCGAGGCCGCGCTCGTCGCGCAGGCCGCACGCCTCACGCTCACGTCGCGCGCGTTGCGCAACGACCGGATGGCCGGCTTCCTCGAGAAACTGACGCGCGCGTGCGGCTACGATAAGGCTTTGCTGATGAACACCGGCGTCGAAGCGGTCGAGACCGCGATCAAGCTCGCGCGGCGCTGGGGATACGTGAAGAAAGGCATTGCGCCCGACGCGGCGCAGATCGTCGTGTTCTCGAACAACTTTCACGGCCGCACGATGACCGCGGTGAGCGCGAGCACGACGCCCGAATACCGCGCGGGTTTCGGACCTTTCTTGCCGGGTTTTGTCAGCGTTCCGTTCGGCGACGCCGAGGCGCTGGAGCGCGCGATGACGCCGCAAACGTGCGCCGTGCTCGTCGAGCCGATCCAAGGCGAGGGCGGCGTCAACGTACCGCCGCCGGGCTATCTCAAGCGCGTGTGGGCGCTGTGCCGGGAGCATGAGGCGCTGATGCTCGCCGACGAAGTGCAGACCGGTTTCGGGCGAACCGGCGAGCTTTTCGCATGCGATCACGAAGGCGTCAAGCCCGACATCCTCATCGTCGGCAAAGCGCTCGGAGGCGGTTTCTATCCCGTCTCTGCGGCACTCGCGAACGACGCCCTCATGAGTCTCTTCGAGCCGGGCGATCACGGCAGCACCTTCGGCGGCAACCCGCTCGGCTGCGCCGTCGCCGAGGCGGCGCTCGACGTGATCCTTACCGAGAATCTCGCCGCGCGCGCGCGTTACGCGGGCGCCGCGATCGTGCGAGGGCTGCGCGCCATCGGCTCGCCGCTCGTCACCGAGATCCGCGGACGCGGCCTGCTGCTGGGAGTCGAGCTGCGGCTTCCCGCCACCCGGCTCTCGCAAGCCCTGCTCGAGCGTGGTGTCGCCGCCAAGGAGACCCGCGAGCGCGTGCTGCGGATCGCGCCGCCGCTGGTCATCGATGACGAGGCGATTGCTTATCTGCTGGAACGCTTCGATTCGGCCCTCAAAGCGCTCTGAGCCGAAACGAGGGCTACCTTAAGACGGCGCCCTTGACACTCCCCATGCCCGGCGTGATATGGTTGGCGAGCCGAAGCAGCGGCTCGGCGCCGCTCACCGGATGCCTACGGGCGATCCGGTCTTCACCAAAGGAACCATCGGCTGGTTCCCTGGTGGGGTTGCTCCGGCAGCGCCTTTTTTATTTTTTGGAGATGAGCTCATAGCAAGACCCCTGCGCGTTAACGATCAGATCCGCATCCGCAGCGTGCGAGTGATCGACGAGAACGGCCAGCAGCTCGGCATTCTGGCGACCGAAGACGCGCTGGCGCGTGCTCGGCAAGCCGGGCTGGATTTGATCGAAGTGTCGCCGACGGCGCAGCCGCCGGTCTGCAAGATCGCCGACTACGGCCGCCTGAAATACGAGCAGTCGAAAAAAGACAAGGACGCGCGCAAAAAACAGCGTCACTTCGAACTCAAAGAAGTGAAGCTGCGACCGAAGATCGAGACGCACGACTACGAGACGAAGGCGCGAATGGCCGAGCGCCTCCTGCTCGACGGGAGCAAGATCAAAGTGACGATCATGTTTCGCGGGCCGTGAGATCACGTACACGTCGTTCGGACGCCGGCTGCTCGATCGCATGGCCGAAGATATGGCGCCGCTCGCAACGGTCGAGCGAGAGGCGAGGCTCGAGGGCAAGAACATGTTCATGATTTTGCGCCGCGCATGACGCCGACGGGTCCGCCGAAGTTTTCCATCCCAGTCAAGGAGCGAACCAGTGCCGAAGATTCGAACGCATCGAGGAACCGCCAAGCGCGTCAAAGTTACCGCGACCGGCAAAGTGCTGCACCGTCATCAATTCGACGGCTGCGGGCACATTTTGAGCAAGAAATCGCAAGAAGCGCAAGCGGAACTTCCGCAAGGACCAGCCGACATTCAAAGGCGACCTGAAGCGCTTGGCGCCCACGATTCCGTATCTGGTGTAAGGGGAGGCTAACCAAACATGGCACGCATCAAACGCGCGGTCGGACGGGCTCAAGCACCGCCGCAAGGTGATGAAGCTCGTCAAGGGCTTCCGCGCCGCCCGCCGCCGCAATTATCGCGTCGCGAACGAGGCGCTCCTGAAATCGCTGGCCTACGCATTTCGCGACCGGCGCGTCCGCAAGCGCGACTTTCGCTCGCTCTGGATCAGCCGGATCAACGCCGCCGTGCGCCGCGAGGGGATCTCGTACTCGGTCTTCATGCACGGCCTCAAGAAGTCAGGCGTCACCCTCAACCGCAAAGCGTTGGCCGAGCTAGCGATCTCCGACCACAAGGCATTCGGCGCGTTGCTCGACCTTGCTCGGCAAGCCGCGCAGAGATAGGCGGCGGGCCAGATAAAGGCCCCGACGGCCGGAGCGCTAATCATCGTAGGTATGAGACGTTGGAGCTTCCGTCTTTGCGGACGGCTCTATCGCTCTTGCGTTCTCACGCAGGCGTCGCCGGCTCTCGCGGCCGAGAGCGGCGTGACGCTCACGCCGGCCATCGCCTCGCGCATCGACGACATGGCGCGGGATCAAATCCATAACGGCCGGACCCCGGGACTGGCGATCGGCATCGTCGAGAACGGCCGCATCGTCTACGCCAAGGGTTTCGGCTTCGCGAGTCTGGCCAAGCACGTGCCGATGGATCCCGATATCGCAGTTTTACGTCGGCGGTCTCACGCGGCAATTCACCGCAGCGGCGATCCTGCTGCTCGCGCAAGACAACAAGCTCGCGCTCGACGATCGCGTCTCCAAGTACATTCCCGAAGTTTCACTTCAACGGCGGCGACGTGACGATCGCACAGCTGCTCACGCAGACGTCGGGACTGCCGCGCTACGCGCCGACCGATCCGACCAACGCGCTCGTCAAGATCGCCGACCTCATCGCATCGCTCGACCAAGCAAAGCCGGCTACTTCGGCGACGCCGCCATATGCCAACAACGTGCTCAACTATCTGATCGCCGCCGCCGTCGTCGAGCGCGCCAGCGGCGTCACGCTCTCGGATTACCTCGAGCAGAACTTCTTCATTCCGCTGGTCATGGACCACAGTTTCCTCGCCGGCGACAGCGGCATCTCTCCGTCGCACGCGATTGGTTACACGCGCAGCGGCCGCGAGTTCGCACCCGCTCCGGGGTGGGATCCGTCGTGGCTCGGCGGCGACGCCGGCTTGGTGACGACGATCTACGACTTGGCCAAGTGGGACATCGAAATGCCGATCCTGTTACGCATCGACGCCGTGCGCACGATGTTCGCGCCGAGTGCAAGCAACGGCCCGACGCGCTATGGCATGGGATGGGTAATCGACCGGCGCGGCGGCAAAGATTTCGTGTGGTCCAATGGCGAGATATCGGGGTACCGCGCGATGAGCGCGCTGCTGCCGGAGCAGCACGTCGGCGTCATCGTGCTTTCGAACGCCGACCCGTTCCACGGTCCGGTCGCGGCACCAGAGGAGCTAGCCGCACGCATTTTGGATCTGATCGTAGCCGCCGATGGCGGCGCGCCTCGATAACGCGATCGTCGTTCGCGCGCGACGACTGGCTCGCGCGTCTCGCTACAGGACGCATCGAGCGCGCGCGAACTGACGCCGGCGTTCAGCGCCTACCTCACCGACGATCTCGTCGCGCATGAAGACTTCGCTTCGCTCGGACCGTTGCTCACGATCGTGCCGCTCTCGAGCACGACGGAGACGAGCGGCGATACCATGTACGAATTTCTCGTGCGCTATCGCCGCGCACAATATCACTACGAGTTCGAGCTGACACCCGCAGGGGAAGATCGACGGCCTCAGCCTGACCGCCTAAGACGACCGGCTAGTCGTCGCCGTCGGCGAGACGCCGTCCTGTGGCTTCGACGACTTTGCCCAGCATCGTAACGGCCTCGGCGCGCGTCGCGTTGCTGAACATATAACGCAGCCGTTCGTCGGCATCTTCAACGATCAAAACGGAGCGGCGGCCCAAACGAATCGAGGCGATGAGCGAGTTTAAGTACGCCTCGTCTTCGGGAGCCAGCACCGACTCTTCTCCGGTGATGCCGTGCGGCTCCAACAAACGTTTGATGACGGCATCAATGTCGCTGGGTATCTCCACAATGAACCTCCAAAGACCAAAACCTCGCCGTTTTCCAAGAGCAACGGTACCGAAAAGCCCGGCAGGTTCTGCTCCTACCGGTAATTATCGACCGCCATCACTTCCAATTTCACCTGCCGCCACCCTGCTGCAGCCAAAGCAGAGCGAGCGCGGTTTTTGCGTCGGCAGTTCCCTCAGCAACCAGGCGCCATGCCGCCTGCGTAACGTGAACGCACCGATTTCGATGCGTTCGTCCTCGTCGAATTCCGGCGTGCCCGCGGTGAGATTCCGACGCCGCAAATAAGTGCATAACCTCCGAACAGAATCCCGGCGTCATCCAAAAAGACCCAATCGCTTGATTCAGGCGGCCGGCCGCATAGCCGGTCTCTTCGTGCAGCTCCCGCCGCGCAGCTTCCAGCGGCGTCTTCTCCCGGCTCGGTGTGCCCGGCCGGAATTTCCCAGAGCGATACGGCAACCGGATGACGATACTGCCGTACGAGCAGGATTTCACCGGGACGCGGCTCGCGACGACCGCCGAGACGAAGCGCCGTGCTCGACGACGTCGACGCGATGAACGGTGCCGTCTCCGTACTCCAACTCGTCGACGCGGACGGCGAAGACACGCCCCTTCGAACGGCCGCTGCGATGCGAGGACGCGAGGCGTCGAGATCCATGCGCGCTCACTTGGCGGCAGGCCGCGAGCGCGCCTCGTACCAAAACACCGCAACGGTGCCGCCGGTACGCTCGCCCATCTTAATCGAGATCGCCTGGCTAGGTTTCTTCCTGGTCATCTTCGTCGCGGCGGTCTATCTCGTTGGTGCGGACGCTGGTGCCGCACCACTTCAACGACAAGATCGCGATCGTACTGGCGGCCCTCTTCTCCGGCCTGGTGATGATCGGCGTGCGCGCTTGGGTGACCTCGCGCGCGCGTTCGCGCTAACGCCGTGGCGACGTCGCTGGGGGCCCACTCGCCGCGGCTGAAGAGCGCCCGAGCGCTGCAGCTTCCCAAAGGCCGGCGCGAACGAGGCCGCTTTACCTTCGAAGGCCCGACGCTGCTGGCCGAAGCGTGCGCCGCCGGTTGCGAGATCGAGGAGATCTTCGCGACGCCGGAGGCCTATGAAGCCACGCCCCGGCTCCGTGAGCTCGACGACGCCGGCACGCCGGCCTATCTCGTCAGCCCCGCGATCTTCGCCTCCCTCTCCGATCTCGCGACGCCGAGCGGCATCCTCGCCGTCGCGCCGCAGCGTTTGGTCGAGCCGCGGCAGGCGCTGGCCGCGGGCAGCCCCGTCCTCGTGCTGGCCGACGTCGCCGATCCGGCGAACGCGGGCAGCCTGCTCCGCTCCGCCGACGCTTTCGGGGCGCCGGCGGTGCTCTTCGGCTCGCTCGGAGTAGATCCGTACCATCCCAAGGTCGTGCGCGGGTCGATGGGCGCGATCTTTCGCCTCGAGCTCGCCATCGGTGAACCGGCCGAGGCGGTTGCCGCGGCAAAGGCAGCGGGGACACGGTTGCTCGGCCTGGCAGCCGGCGGCCGGCCAATCGCCGCCGAGGATTGGGAGCCCCCGGTCGCGCTGGTCGTCGGGCACGAACGTCACGGTCTGGGCCGCTGGATGGAGCTTTGCGACGCCCTCGTGGCGGTCCCGATGAAGGGGCCTGCTGAGAGCTTAGCGCGGCCGTTGCGGGCTCAATTGCGCTCTACGAAGCCGTTCGGCATCCCATTTGTCAAGAGAGTACTGGAGGCCCGAAAAGTCAAGACTACCAGGGCTAAAAGTCGCATGGTATACTCAGCCCATTCCGCGACGAGGGCCGCGATGGAGCCGACGGCTCGGAAGGAGACTTCAAAGCGCTATGGCAACGTGCAATCTCTTCTGGAGACTTTTCGCCCAAACGGGTTCAATCGACGCTTATCTGGCGTACCGTAGGCTGCACTCGGCGCCCACGGCATCGTAAAAACATCAAAGCGGCTTGCGCCGCACGCCGATTTTCGAAGCGCCCGGTGAAAGAACGAACCGGGCGTTTTCATTTTAGGAAGTATGACGCAACTCAGCATCCAACTCGCGGAAGTTCAACAACGTTTTGAAGAAGCAATCGCGGCAGCACGAGACGAGCGGGCGCTCGAAAGTGCGCGCGTTGCATACCTCGGGCGCAGCGGAGAAGTCACCTTGGTGCGGCGCGGGATCGGCAACCTTCCGCCCGCCGAGCGGCCGCAGGCGGGGCGGATCATCAACGAAGCCGTCGCCGCAATGGAAGCCGCGCTGCAGCGCGCGCACGACTCGCTCGAATCGCTTCGGGTCGATGCCGAGCTGGCGACCGAGGTCGACGTCACTTTTCCGTCCCTCGGCGCCCCTGCGGGCTCGATTCATCCAGTGCGGCGCATCATCGAAGAGAGCTGCGACTACTTTACGCGGCACGGGTTCGCGGTCGTCGTCGGCGCCGAGGCCGAGCCCAGTTACTACAACTTCGACGCGCTCAACATTCCCCCCGAACACCCGGCTCGCGAAGGCTTCGACTCGTTCTGGATCACCGGCGATTTGCTGCTCCGCCCGCACACCTCGCCGATGCAGATCCGGGTCATGCAGACGCACAAGCCGCCGATCGCCATCGTCGCCCCGGGAAAGTGCTACCGGCGCGACGCGGTCGACGCACGTCACCTCTTCCAGTTCCACCAAGTCGAGGGTCTGCTCGTGGCCGAGGGCATCAACTTCGGGCATCTCAAAGGCATGCTGACGGGCCTTTGCCGGCGGCTTTTCGGCCCTTCACAAAGCGTGCGTTTCCGGCCCTCCTACTTCCCGTTCACCGAGCCCAGCGCCGAGGTCGACACGACCTGTCCAAAGTGCGCCGCCGAGGCGCGGCAGCCGCCCTGCAACATGTGCGGCGGCTCGGGCTGGATCGAGCTGGGCGGCGCGGGAATGGTGCATCCCAACGTCTTGCGCGAGGCGAAGCTCGACCCCGAGCGCTACTCGGGCTGGGCCTTCGGCTTCGGAGTCGAGCGGCTTGGCCTCGCGCGCTACGGCGTCGACGACATCCGCCGCTTCATCGACAGCGATGCCGATTTTCTCGCGCAGCTGAGTTGAGCGCCAAGGAACCTTTGACTTAAATGCGAGTTCCGATCAGCTGGCTGCGCGAGTTCGTCGCGCTCCCCGACGATGCCGTGGAGGTTGCCGAGCGGCTCGCGATGCTCGGCTTTCCGGTGGAAGAGATCGCGCGCCGTCCACCGTGACGGGGGTGGTGACCGGCCGCATCGCCACCTCGAGAAGCATCCCAACGCCGATCGTCTCTCGGTGGCGCGGGTCGAGATCGGCGATTCCGCACCGCTGACCATCGCAACCGCGGCCACCAACGTCGCCGCGGGACAGACGATCGCCGTCGCGACGATCGGCGCGCAGCTTCCCGGGCTGACGATCGCTCCGCGGACCATGCGCGGCGTCGCCTCTGCGGGAATGATGATCTCGGCCGAAGAGCTGGCGCTCCCCGGCGAGTGGTTCGAGGACGGCATCCTGCAGCTCGAACCGGAGACGCCGCTGGGGCGCAACGCCGTCGAGCTGTTCGGGCTCGATACCGTCGTGCTCGACGTCGAGATCACCACGAACCGGCCCGACGCGATGTCGGTTCTCGGCCTGGCGCGCGAGCTGGCGGCGTCGTACAGCGTACCGCTGCAGCTTGCCACCTTCGAGAATCCCGGCAGCGAGGCCGAGCCGCCGGGCGAGACAGTCGAGGTGACGATCGAGTCGCCCGACTGCCGCCGCTTCGTCGCGCAGCGCATCGCCGGGCTGCGCGTTGCGCCGGCCCCGGCGTGGATGCGGATCCGCCTGGCACTCGCGGGACAGCGACCGATCAACAACGTCGTCGACGTATCGAATTACGTCATGCTGGAGACCGGGCAGCCGCTGCACTTCTACGACGCGGCGCGGATTGCGGGCAACCACTTGATCGTGCGCAGCGCGCGCGAAGGCGAAAAGATCGAAACGCTCGACGGCGTCGAGCGCACGCTCTCGCCGTCGGCGCTGGTCATCGCCGACGAGCAGCGCGCGCTCTGTCTTGCCGGTCTGATGGGCGCCGCGGCGGGCGAAGTCGGCGCCGACACCACCGCCATCGTCCTGGAAGCGGCGAACTTCGAAGGCTCGCGCGTGCGCCGCATGAGCGCAGCGCTGGCGCTGCGCTCGGAGGCGTCGTCGCGTCACGAGAAATCGCTGCCGCCGGCGCTCACCGATATCGGCGCGGCGCGAGCCGCGCGGCTGCTGGCCAATCTCGGCGGCACGGTCTACCGGCCTCGCGCGTACGGCGCCGACATCGCGCGCGCCGCACCGATCGCCCTGGAGGTTTCCGACGTCGACCGCCTGCTGGGACTGCCGCTGAGCGGCGCGCGCATCGCGGAGCACTTGCGCGCCATCGGCTGCGAGGTGTCGCACGCGGGCGGGCAGACGCTCTGCGTCGTGCCCCCGCTGGAACGCCGCGATCTGACGATCGCCGCCGATCTCGTCGAGGAAGTCGCGCGCATCGAAGGTTACGATCGCATTCCGGCCATCGTGCCGTCGGTTGCGCCTCACGAAATTTCCAGCACCGACTACGACCTCGAAAACGCCGTCGCGCACGCGCTGGAGGGCCTCGGCTACCGCGAGATCGTCACGCACTCGCTGCGCGGCCGCGGCGAGGTCGCCGTCGCAAATCCGCTCTCCGAGGAGCAGCGCTTTCTGCGCGACGATTTGGTCGACGGCGCGCTGGAGTATCTCGGCCGCAGCGACGCGAGCCCGCGCATCTTCGAGATCGGTGAAACCTTCCGCGCGCGGGGCGACGGCCTCGAAGAGCGCTGGATGCTGGCGTTCGGGTTCCGCGCGCTGCCCAGCGACGAACCGCCGTGGCGTGATTCGAACTTTCTGCGTCTCAAAGGCGACTGCGAGCGTTTGCTGCGTCCGGTCACGGGTTTCGAACCCGAGAGCCGGCGCGCGAGCCGCGTGGGGCTGCACCCCGGCAAGACCGCCGTGCTCGTGGTCGACGGAAAGGAGGTCGGCCACGCCGGCGCCGTCGATCCGCGCCTGGCCGCGAAGTACGAGCTGCCGCAGGGCGCGTACTTGGCCCTCCTCGACCTCCGCGCGCTTCCGCACTTCGTCACGCCCACCTATCGGCCGCCTTCGCGCTTTCCGTCGACGTACCGCGATCTCGCGCTGGTCGTCGATGACGGCCTCGATGCGTCGGCGCTGGAGCGCGCGATTGCCGAGCAGCTCGGCGAGATCTGTACGAGCGCTCGCGCGTTCGACGAGTACCGCGGCGCGCAAGTCGGCGAAGGGCGCAAGAGCCTCGCCGTGCGCGTCGTGCTGCAGCGTTTCGACGCCACGATCACCGACGAAGAGGCCGACGTCGCCATCGCCGGTCTGCTCGAAGCATTACGCGCGCAGTTCGGAGCGGAAATCCGCGCGTGATCGGCGGATTCGCGTGGCCCGACGTCGTGATCGTCATCGTGCTCGGCATCGCAACGTGGAAGGGCTACTCGCGCGGTTTCGTCTCCGAGCTGGGCGGCGCCGTGGCGGTGACGGCCGCGCTGGTGACGCCGTGGTTTTACAACGGCACCTTCGACCCGCAAATCGCAGCGATCACCAAGCTCGGTCCGGGCTCGGCGCACGTCGTGGGCATGTTCCTCACCGGGCTGCTCACCTACGCGATCGTCCTCTTCATCGCCAAGCTGCTCGGACGAATTGCCAAGCTGCCGCTGCTGGGATTGGGCAATGCGCTCGGGGGCGCGTTCATCGGGTTCGCCAAAGGCGCGATTCTGCTCTGGCTCGTGCTGTTCGTGGCGCTCTTCTTTCCGCTCTCGCGCGACATTCGCGCCGACCTTCACCAATCGCGCTTAGCGCCGTATCTCGTCAGCTACGATGCAACCATCGACGACGCGCTGCTCTCCACGATCCCGTGGTTCGCGCGTCCGTTCGTGCTACCGTACTTTAGGCGACACCGCTTGTAAGCTCGTCGAGCGTCGCCTCGAGCGCTTCGAACGCCGTAAGAAAATCTGCTTCGGTGAGGTCGCCCATCGTACCGCAGCGGACGATCTTTCCCGCAAGCTCGCCCTGACCGCCGGCGAGCACGACGCCGTAGCGCTCGCGCAGCCGTTTGAGCAGCACGGCCGGCTGCAGTCCGTTGGGAGGATAGGCCGCGACGACGGTATCGGAGTGCGCGCCGGGCTGCGAGACGAGCGTAAAGCCCAAGCCGCACAACGCATCGCGCACGGTCTGCGCGTTGCGCGCGTGCCGCGCGAACGCCGCAGCCATTCCCTCGACGTGATAGCGCGCCAACGCAACGTCGAGCGCGTAGAGGATCGAAATGGGCGGCGTCCACGGCGTCTGGCCGAGACCCTCGAATTCGACGGCGGTGCGGACGTCGAAGTAGTAGCGGCCCGACGGGCGCTGCGACGCCTTGGCCATCGCGCGTTCGCTCAAAGCGAGCATCGCGATCCCGGGCGGAGCGGCAAATGCCTTCTGCGACGCGCTGGCGACCGCATCGTAACCCCACGCGTCCATCGAAAACTCTGAGGCCCCCAACCCGCTCACCGAGTCGACCAGCGTGAGCGCACCGTGCTCGCGCACGATCGGTGCGATCGCGGCCATGTCGTTGGCAACGCCGGTCGACGTCTCGTTGTGAGTGAGCAGGATGCCGGTGATGCGCCGTTCGCGATCGGCCTCCAGGCGCGCGCGCAAGGCGCGCGGATCGAGCGCCGCGCCAACCGGGGTGTCGAGGTGCTCGACCTCGCACTCGAAACTCTTGGCGATCGCGGCGAAGCGCTTACCGAACGCGCCGACCGGGCACGAGAGCAGCCGGTCACCCGGTGAGAAGAGATTGACGAAGGCCGCCTCCATCGCGCCGGTGCCCGAGCTGCCGAGCACGACGATCTCGCCGCTCGTGCCGAAGACCGGGCGCATCGCCGCGACCACGCGCTCCAGCAGCGCGGCGAACTCCGGGCCGCGATGGTCGATCAGCGGACGCGCCGCCGCCTCGAGCACCGGTTGCGCGACGGTCACCGGTCCGGGAAGGAATAAGAGCTGCCTCGACATGGAATTATGGGGTTCGATGGACGTCGCGAGCATCCGCCTGACGGAGTTGAGTTCGTGCGCCGGCTGCGCCGCGAAGCTCGGCGCCGCCGAGCTGCGCAGCGTGATGGAGCGCGTGTCGCCCGCAACCGATCCGCGCGTGCTCGTGGGTTAC
Organism: Vulcanimicrobiota bacterium; assembly: GCA_963844705.1. Taxonomy (GTDB): domain Bacteria; phylum Vulcanimicrobiota; class Vulcanimicrobiia; order Vulcanimicrobiales; family Vulcanimicrobiaceae; genus Cybelea. The sequence goes on from CAWJPI010000004.1 coordinate 98,412, forward strand.
GGCGGCAGCGACGACGCCGGCGTCTATCTCGTGCGAGAGGATCTCGCGCTGGTCCAGACCGTCGACTTCTTCCCGCCGATCGTCGACGACCCGTACGACTTCGGAAGGATCGCCGCGACCAACGCGCTCTCCGACGTTTACGCGATGGGCGGCAGGCCGATCAGCGCGCTGAACATCGTCGCCTTTCCCGAGGACTTGGATCTCGCAATTCTCGCACGCATCTTGGAAGGCGGTGCGGCGGTCGCGCGTAGCGCCGGCGTTGCGATCGTCGGCGGACACACGATCAAGGACGCCGAGCCGAAGTACGGAATGGCCGTGACCGGCGTCGTCGATCCGCAACGCATCGTCACCAACGCCGGCGCGAAGCCCGGCGACGTTCTCGTGCTCACCAAGCCCCTTGGCACGGGTATTCTTACGACCGCGCGGCGAAAGAATGCGATCGCTCCGGAGGATCTCGACGAAGCGGTGCGCGCGATGACGACGCTCAACGCAAACGCGGCCGAAGCGATGCTCGCGGCGCGAGCGCACGCGGCAACCGACGTCACCGGTTTCGGCCTGCTCGGCCATGCGGAAAACATGGCGCGTGCTTCCGGAGTACGTCTGCGCATCGAGGCGGAAGCCGTGCCTTTCATGGCTCGCGTACTCGAGTTGATCGGCGCAGGCGTGATTCCAGGCGGCACGCGCCACAACGCGGAGACGCACGCGGCGTTTACGACCTTCGCAGTGACCGTGCCGGAGGCCGCGCGCATCGGCCTCTCCGACGCGCAGACCTCGGGCGGCTTGCTTATCGCGATCGCGCGCGAAGATCTGCCGCAGCTCGTTCGCGAATTACACGACCGCAGCACGATGGCCGCAGTCGTCGGCGAAGTCTGCGAAGGCACCGGCATCACCGTGTCTTAGGAAATGTTCAAGTGGGTCAGGCAGCCACCGTGATGGAAGCGCTGATTTGGTTCAGGTCGAAGTCGCCGAGGCCCGAAGTTTACTTGTGGTAAATGAGGGCCGAGGCGACGAAGACCTGGGCCAAATCGGGGCTTCCCTTCCTAGTAGACGGCGTTGGGGGCGTTGACGGCGCCTGCAGGTTGCGAGACTCCGTTGGCCGCTCCAAGCGTCGCGATGAGCTCCCCGCTGGGGTATTTCAGCACGTAGACCGCCGGCGTATGAGGATCGGCCACGTAGGCGATCTTGTTGTCTCGGCTCAGCGTGATGTGGAACGGTTCCTGATAATTTCCGCCAAGCGTCGAGGTGATGCTGGTATACGGCGGTTCGAGCACGTTAACGGCGGGACCGGACTGATCGCAGACCAGGAGGTTGTCGTGGCGGTCGAACTGGATTCCGCCGATGAACTTGAAGCCTGGGTCGAGCAGCGTATTGTGGCAGCCGGAGAGCGTGTTTTTGTATTCGACGATCTTGGCCGGGCCGAAGCGCGGGTTATAGGAAACGAACACGTCGCCGTGCTTGTTGACGGCGACGCCTTCGACGCCGCCGCCCGGCGTGCAGGTATACTCCGCAACGTTGCTGTTCGGCGCGTACTCGTTGACGAAGCCTTTGAAATCGGATTCGTACACGTTGCCCTTTGCGTTGACCGTCACGTTGACCGGAGCCTGCATGCCCGAGCCGTACGTAAAGGAAGGCATCTTTTGGCCCGGAGGGTACTCGGTGATCGTCCTGCCGCCGTAGTTCGCGACGTAGAGATTGCCCTTGGCGTCGAGATAGTCACCGTCGGGGCTGCCCAGTCCGTTTTTGATCATGCCGATCTTTTGGTAGCCGGCATTCTGCAGCACTTCGACGTTGCCGGAGGCGAAGTCGCTGACGTAGAGGTCCTGAGTGGCTTTGAGAGCTCGACCGCCCGATGCGAGGGTTGCGAGTTCCGCAAGATGCGGCACCGAGAAGGTTCCCGGCGCGGCGCCGCCGGGGGCCGAGCCGGCGAGTGAAGGGGCACTCGGCGTAGCTATGCCGGAACATCCGGCGAGGACGAAGATCACGACGACCGAGAGTGTTTTGTGCATTTTCGAGTTTTGCTTTCCGCTTTCGCTCGTCCGGGGATTTACGCTATTCCCCCTCGCGCTCTCCGTTTCCCAGGCCGGCGGCGAGACTCCTAATAGACGGCGTTGGGCGAGTCGACGGCCGCGCGCGTCGAACTTGAGGCCGTTCTTGCTGCCGAGGACTTTGAGATTCTTCCCGGCCGGATAGCTCACCACGGTCACGGTATCGCTGGAATTATCCGTCACGAATGCTTCGGTGTTGGCTCCGTTCAACCTCACGTCGATGGCGCCGGAGAAGCCGGACCCGATCTTCGCGGCGCCTTTGGGGTGCGCCGGGTCGATCACCACGACCTTGGTCCCTTCGGCGACGAGCAGCTTACCGTTCTTATCGAGCGCGATGCCGCCCGGGTACGGATTCGTCTTGAGCGTTTTTGCGCTGCAAGAAGTGCTCAAACCGCCGCGGTATTCGACGAGGTTCGCGGGGCCCAACGGCTTTCCGAAATAGTTGACGAAAACGTCGCCGCTCGAATCGACGGCGATGCCAAAGACGGTGCCGGGGGCCGTGCACGCGGCGATCGTTGTATCGACGCCTTGGGCGTATTCGTTGAGGTACCCGTACAGATCGCCCTCGAACACGTTGCCGTGGGCGTCCGTCGTGACGGAGTACGGGTTGTGCATCCCCGCGCTGTATTTGAAGCTCGGCTGACCCGTGCTGCCCGCCGCGTATTCGGTCACGTCGGCGCCGTCGATGTTCGCGACGTAGAGCCGTCCATCCCGGTCGAGAAACAGGCCGCCCGGACTATCGATGCCGTCGGTAATCGTACCGGCGCTCTTGTAGCTCGTGTTGCTAAACAGGTTCGACCGTATCGGCGCCGAAATCGGCGACGTAGAGATCCTATGGGGCTTTGGCGCCGACGACGACACCCGCGCCCGCCGCGACGTTCGGCGCGCTCTGCGCGCCGCCGAAAGCGCATCCGCCCAGAATTGCCGCGCCAAGCGCGGTCGCAAACAGCTTCATCGGGCTATCGTTTTATCTTACGCTTGCGCTCGCCTGGGCGTTTGACGAGCCCGTTGCGGCGCTTCGCCGCGCCCGAGCGTGCCCGCAACGGAACGACGTTATCGGTCTTACCGTTTTCGATTCCCAGCGGCACCGGAGATATCACCCGCTTGCCGAGGGCGTGCTGGAAGACTTCCGAGAGCTCGTCGACGCCGGCGAACGTCATGGTGTCGCGCACTTCCTTGGGAATGTCGTCGATATCGAGCTCGTTGCGCCGCGGCAGGAGTATCTTGCCGATGCCCGCGCGTTTAGCGCCGAGCACCTTCTCTTTTAAGCCGCCGATCGGGAGCACTTGGCCGGTGAGCGTGATCTCGCCGGTCATCGCGACGTTCGGATCGGCCTTGAGTCCGGTGAGCATCGAGGCGATTGCGGTGGCCAGCGCGATACCTGCCGACGGACCGTCCTTCGGCGTCGCCCCGGCGGGAACGTGAATGTGCATGTCGTGCTTGGCGAAGTAGTCGTCGGGTAAGCCCAGCTCTGCCGAACGCGACCGCAGGAACGAAACCGCGGCCTGCGCGCTCTCCTTCATCACGTCGCCGAGCTGTCCGGTGAGTACGAGCTTGCCGGTGCCGGGCATCGCTTGCGTCTCGATGAACATGATGTCGCCGCCGACGGGCGTCCACGCCATGCCGGTCGCGACGCCGACCGACGCCACCCGCTTGCGCACCTCGTTGAAGAAGCGCGGCTTGCCGAGGTACTCGACGAGGCTCTCGGGCTTCACGCGCGCTTTGAAGCGCGGGTTCTCCGCGATCTTGCGCGCGATCTTGCGGAAGACCGTACCGATCTCGCGTTCGAGGTTGCGGACGCCGGCTTCGCGCGTATAGTCGCTGATGATCGCTCGGATTGCCGGATCGCCGATCTGCGCTTGCGTCTCGCGCAAACCGTTGTGCACGCGCTGCTTCTTGAGCAGGTAGCGCTTGGCAATCTGCAGCTTCTCGAGTTCCGTGTAGCCCGAGAGCGTGATGATTTCCATGCGGTCGCGCAGCGGCGGTGAGATCGTCTCGAGCGTGTTGGCGGTGCAGATAAAGAGCACTTGCGAGAGATCGAAGGGCAAATCGAGGTAATGATCGCGGAAGTTGTTGTTCTGCTCGGGATCGAGTACTTCGAGGAGCGCCGATTGCGGGTCGCCGCGGAAATCGGCGCCGACTTTGTCGATCTCGTCGATCATCATCACTGGGTTGCGCGTACCGGCATCGCGAAGCGCGCGCACGATCGTGCCGGGCATCGCGCCGATGTACGTGCGCCGGTGCCCGCGAATCTCGGCCTCGTCGCGCACGCCGCCCACCGAAAGACGCACGAACTTGCGCCCCATCGCACGGGCGATCGACTGGCCAAGCGACGTCTTGCCGACGCCGGGCGGACCGACGAAGCAGAGGATCGGGCCGGTCAATTTCTTTTTGAGCTTGCCGACGGCGAGGTACTCGACGATGCGATCCTTGATCTTCTCGAGGTCGTAGTGGTCCTCGTCGAGGATGGTGCGCGCCGTCTTGATGTCGATGTGGTCGGCGGTCTCCTCTTTCCAAGGCAGCGTGACGAGCCAGTCGAGGTACGTGCGAATGACGCTGTACTCGGGGCTCGCCTGCGGCACTTTCGAGAGGCGGTCCAGCTCACGATCGGCGGCCTTCTTTACCGCTTCGGGCATCGAGGCGCCGTCGATCTTGGTGCGCAGCTCGTTAGTCTCAGCCTGCTGCGGATCGACCTCGCCCAGCTCTTCCTGGATGGCGCGCAGCTGCTGGCGCAGGTAGAACTCGCGCTGATTCTTCTCCATCTCCCGCTGGATGTCGCTCTGGATCTTGTGACCCAGCTCGACCACCTCGAGCTCTTTGGTGAGCAGGAGCGTGAGCTTGCGCATACGCTTGGCGGTATCGCGCTCTTCGAGCAACGCTTGGCGATCGGTCGTTTCGAGGCGCATCGTCGAGGCGACGAAGTAGGTGAGGACGACCGGATCGGTGATATTGGCCACCTCCATCTCCATCTCGCGCGGCGCCTGCGGCAGATAGGAGAGGAGCTTCTGGAAGAGACCGGCTAGGTTGCGCTGCATCGCGACCAAGTTCTTCGTTCTCGACGGTCGTGTCGGGCAGCTCGCTGTAGGATGCGACCATGTACGGCGAGACTTGCGTGAACTGCTCGATGCGGAACACTTGCTGGCCGGCGACGATGCAGCGCAGCGTGCCGTCGGGTACCTTGAGCATCTTCTGAATCACGCCGATCGTCCCAACGCGCTGGACGTCGTCGGGGCCCGGATCCTCGATCTCGCGATCGCGCAGGACGGTGAGCCCGATCGGTTTGCCTTCGCGCAGTGCCTCTTCAACGAGCTGGATGCCCGATTTCTTGACGACGGCCAGAGGAATGACCGTGTGCGGAAAGAGCACGGCCTCTTGAAGCGGCAGAATGCCGATCGACTGGGCGGGAACGATTTCGGTACTGGGGCTGGTTTTCTGGGGCATCGGTTTTAGGAGTGCGTCCTTTTGACCAAGATTTGGAGTTGCGTGCGCGCCGTCGGCAGATAGGCGAGAGGCGCGAGGGGTGCGACGACGACGAGAAAGCCGTCTTCGTAGCTTGCCGTGATCTGCTCGTACTCGACTGGGACCGGCAGCGTAATGCGTTTGACGAAGTCGCCGTAGGCGATCTCTTTCTGGACGAACGAACCGTGGCGCAGACGCGCCGGCCCGCGCCGCCGCCCGCCGATGAGCAGGCTGCGCTCGTCGAAGACGATGCTTAGGCTGTCGGGATCCGCTCCCGCGACTTCGACGATCGCGACGACGCGGCGCTGTTCTTCGTCGACGAAGACGTCGGCGTTGGGCTCGAACGCTCCCAGGCGGGCACGAACCACGAACTCCATCGGCCCCACAACCCGCTATCTTAGCACTCGGATGCGCTCGGTGCTAATCCGGCTCCCGGGCGCCCCCGGGGCTCACAAGCTTGGGTCGGGGAGCGGCCGAGAGCTCGGCCAAACGACGCACGGCACCAGGGCGATCCGCAGCACGTTCATGGCGTCGGGGGGAAGGTTGACGCGGAAGAGCTGGGGGTATTTGGTCGGCACGCCGTAGCGGCTCTGCGGCGGGAACGCGTTGTCGGCGACGCCGGTGACGTGCGTCGCGGCCAAGACCGCATTGATCTCCTTGGCGCCTGCCGGAGAGGTGTACTCGTTGCTTCGCTCCCCGAGCCACGTGCCGTTGCCTTCGGTCGTATAGAGGAAGCCGATTATCTGCCCGGGCGTCATCGTCGCGGTCGAGACGACCTGGTCGATGCGGACGACCTGCATTGCTCGCGAGACCGGGTGTTCGAGGGCTTTAGGGACGGGGCGCGGCGAATCCAGGCACGCGCCGTTTTCGAGCGGCGGCTGCATCATCTGGGCCGGCGGCGGCCCTTGCGGAGGATCTTGCGCCACCGTGACCCCGAGAACGGATAGAAGAAGCGTTACGATTGCCAGCATGAAGCGCCACTTCGCTGCACCGCTGCCTTTCCCCCGATGACGTTGCTTAGTCCGAAGTTAATCCGTCAACTTGGCGCGCGCGATGCCGCGCTGATCGTGATGGGCGGCATCGTCGGCTCGGGCATCTTCATGAATCCCTCGGTCGTCGCGCGTTTCGTCGGCAGCGGCACGCTGGTGATGACGGTGTGGATCGCCGGCGGCGCGATCGCGCTGCTCGGCGCCGGCATCTTCGCCGAGCTTGCCTCGCGGCGCCCCGACGACGGCGGCCAGTATGCCTACCTGCGCGATGCTTTCCATCCAGCGCTCGCATTCATTTTCGGCTGGACGCTGCTGCTGGTCTCGCAGAGCGGCGGCATGGCCGCAGCGGCGGTAACCTTTGCGAATTACTACGAGCCGCTGACCGGCTGGAAAACCTCGCACGCGGCGATCGCGGCGATCGCCATCGGACTCTTGACGGCGATCAACGCGCTGGGGGTGCGAAGCGGAACGACGACGCAGAACGCCTTCATGGTGCTCAAGATTGCGGCGATCGCGGCATTTGCAGCGATCGGTCTCTTTGCGTCGCACGCCGCGGCCGCGACGGCGCCGGTCGCCGCACCTCACGGCAGCACGCTGGCGGTAATCGGCCTGGCGATGGTGCCGGTGCTCTTTGCGTATAGCGGCTGGCAGACGTCGAGCTTCATGTCGGCCGAACTTCGCGACCCGCACGCGACGCTGCCGCGCGGGCTCATCTTGGGCGTTGCCGTGGTCGTGCTGCTCTACCTCGCGGTCAACGCGACGTGCCTCCACGTGCTCGGTATCTCTGCGCTGGCCGCTACCAGCACGCCCGCTTCGCAGGTCGCCGGGCTCGTGATCGGCCCCGCAGGGCAGCGGGTGATGGCGATCGTGATCGCGATCTCCACCCTCGGTTTCCTGAGCAATCAGATCCTCACGTCGCCGCGCGTCTACTTTCAGATGGCCGCCGATGGCACGTTCTTTCGCCGGCTGGCCAACGTCAACGCGCGCACGCACGCGCCCGTGCTCGCAATCGCGCTCCAGGGCCTCGTCGCCATCGTTATCGCGCTCTCGGGCAGCTACGACCAAATCCTCAACTACGTGACCTGCAACGACTACATTTTCTTCGGATTGTGCGCGATCGCGCTGTTGATCTTCCGCATGCGCGACGCGCGCAATCCTCAGGCGCGCACGCCGGTCTTTCGGATGCCGGGCCAGCCCTTTTCCACGCTGCTCTTCCTTGCGGCCGCGTGGTATATCGTCGGCGACACGGTGGTAAAGTCGCCGCACGACACCGGCATCGGCCTCCTGATCCTGCTCAGCGGCGTGCCGGTGTACGCGCTCTTCCGCTACGCCGCGGCACGCCGCGCGCGCATCGCTGCGGCCTCCGAATAACGTGCACGCGCGCCTTCGTTTGATCGTGGTTCTCATTCTCGGCGCGATCGAGGTCGCTGCGGCTATCGCCTCGATCGTGGACCTGAACGTGCCGGTGGGAACCTACGGTTTCCTGGCCGACCGCGCGCAGATGACGGTGACGGAGGTGGGTCCGAAGTCATCGGCCGAGCAGGCGGGCGTCGCCGTGGGCGATCGAATCGATTACCCGACGTTGCCGCTGCGCGGCCGCCGCTTCGTCGTTCTCGAGGAAGAGGTGCCGGGCGGCGCGGCGATCACGTTCGTCGTAACTCACGAGCGCCGGCCGAAGACCGTGACGCTGCACGCGATTGCATTTCCCGGGTTCGGCGCCGCAGAGACGATCGCTTACGCGCTCGCTGGGCTCGCGTTGGGACTCGTTGGCTTGGGGCTGGTGCTGGTGCGTCCGAGCCGCATGACCTGGGCGTTCGCGCTGGTCGCGCCGCCGGCGTTGCTGCCCTACTCGCTGATCTTCTGGTCGCAAGAGAGTGCGAGTTCGGCAGCCGTCACCTTCGACGCGTTCGTCGGATTGCTCTATGCGGTTCAAGCGGCGGCGATCATGATCTTCGCCAGCCGCTTTCCCAACGACGAGCCGTCGGGCGTGGCGCGCGTCGTCGACCGGCTCAGCCTCCCTGCCGGCCTGGTGGTCGCCGCGATCTACTCGTACGCCTATCTCATGCTGCGCTTCTCCTCGCAACCCCCGGAACAGATCGTGCCGCTGGCCAACGTGGCGATCCTCGCGACCAGCCTCGCCGCCCTGGCGGCGCTGATCTCGACCTACGTCACCACGCCGGGCGGCACGCGCAGCCGGCTCGTCTGGGTGATCGCGAGCTTCGTCGTGCTCATCGTCACCGGCGCCCTGCAACAGGTCGCCACCGAGCTGACGACGGTGGGCGCCGTGGTGTACGGCGTGAGTCTCGCGTACGCGGCGTCGCCCGCCCTGGTGGCGGTGGCCGTGGCCTACGGCGTCGATGCGCCACCGCGTCATGGACGTGAGCTTCATCATCAGCCGCACGCTGGTCTATACGGCGCTTACGGTTTGCGCGGTGGCGATGTTCACGTTGATCGAGTACGTGTTCGGCAAACTGCTCGAGACGCCAGCGCGTCGCGGTGCTGCTGGAGATTGTCGCGGCGATTGCGCTCGGGCTTTCGTTCAACGCACTGCACGCGCGCATCGACGGCTTCGATCGACCGGGTACTCTTCCACAAGCGCCACCTTGCCGAGCAGCGCCTCACCGGCGTCGCGCGCGCGCTGGCGCAAGCGTCGTCGGCGCCGGCGGTCGACGCGGCGTCTCGTCGACGAGCCGGCGGACGCGTTCGGGCTTGCGTCTGCGGCGATATTCCGCTTTGAGAACGACGGCTACCGGCGCGCGCACGCGCTCGGATGGCACGAGGGCGAGGCGACGGCGCTCGAACGCGACGATCCGCTCGTGCTGCGGCTGCGCGCCGATCTCGAGGCGATCGATCCCGGCGGCATGCGATGGCCGCGCACCGATCTTCCCGGCGGCGAGCGCCAGATTCTCTACGCGATTCCCGTTGCGGTCGGGCACGATGTTTCCGCGATCGCGCTCTACGGCGGCCATGCCACCGGCGAAGACCTTGACCCCGACGAGCGCCGCTGCCTGCGCAAACTCGCGCGCTCCGCCGCCGCCGCATACGATCGCATCGCCGCCGCGCACGTGCGCCGCCAGCTCGAGCGAGCCGAAGCCGAAAATGCGACCCTCCGCGCCGTCGAACAAAAACTCACCGAGCTCTTGGGGAAGAAACCTCCGCCTTTGTCACCCTGAGCGATATTTAGTTGGTTATGCGTCCCTCGACTGCGCCTGGGATGACAGGACTGCGCTCAGGATGACGGGCAAGACTTCGACAGCCGTGCCTTGCAGCGCGCAGTCTACAGCGTCGCTGATCGGCGTGCGCTCGGGGTTGACCTCGGCGACGAAGGCGTGACGGTTGTAGTGCGTTGCGAGCGCGGCGGCCGGATAGACGACCGCGCTCGTTCCGATCACGAGGATGACGTCGGCGCGCGCGGAGGCCTCTTGCGCTGCACGCCAGACTGCCGGCGGCAGCGGTTCGCCGAACCAGACGATGTCGGGACGGAAATGGCCGCCGCACGCATGCTCGAATCTCATCGAGCGGGAGCCCGGTGGAATCCAGCGCGCGGCGCTCCTCGCAGCGCTTGCAGCGTGCTTCGCGTAGGCTGCCGTGAAGTTCGAGCACGCGCTGCGAGCCCGCGCGCAGATGAAGCGAGTCGACGTTCTGGGTGGCCAGGGTGAAATCGACGAATTGCGGCTCGAGCTGCGCGAGCGCGAGATGGCCCGCGTTCGGCTGAGCGTTTTGGTGCGCGGTTTTGCGCTCGTTGTACCACGTCCACACCAGCTCCGGGTCCGCGGCAAAGCCCTGTGGCGACGCGAGTTCTTCGACCCGATGCGTGCGCCACAGGCCGCCGACGCCGCGAAACGTTGGCAGCCCGCTCTCCGCGGAGATGCCCGAGCCGGTCAGCACGAAGACCGACTTCGCGGACCGCAGTGCGGCCGCTAGGTCTGCATCAGGCGCTGCCACTCGTCGCGATCGATTCGCAGCGACTCTTCGTCGAGCTGCGCCAGGGGACGCTTTGGCAGATGCTCGCGTGCGCAGAGGTCCTCTTGATTGGTCTCCACGTAGAGCAGCCCGGTCACGAACTCGCCTCGCGCCCGCGTTTCGTGGATCGTTTTCAGCGCCTCAATCCCGTCGGTCGGATCGTAGTCGATGTCGAGTTTGCGCAGCAGCACGTGCGCGCCGTCGTCGAGCTCGACGTGGCGCACCTCGCCGGGATCGTAATCGACCGTGATTTCCTTGGCAGCGGCGATGTAGTCGGCCGTGTGCAGTACGATGTCGTGGTCTTTCACGTAGGCATAACTCTTCGTCGAGCCTTCATGATCGTTGAAGGTGACGCAGGGGCTAATCACATCGAGGATGGCGGTGCCGCGGTGTGAGAATGCGGCCTGCAGCAGCGGCACGAGCTGCTTGCCGTCGCCCGAGAAAGAACGCGCCACGAACGTCGCGCCCAGCTCGATCGCGAGCCCGCAGATGTCGATCGTCGCGTACTCGTTCTCTTTGCCGCCCTTGAGCTTCGAACCGACGTCGGCCGTCGCCGAAAACTGGCCCTTCGTCAATCCGTAACAGCCATTATTCTCGACGATGTACGTGCAGTCGACGTTGCGGCGGATCATGTGACAGTATTGGCCGAGCCCAATGCTCGCCGTGTCGCCGTCGCCGCTGATGCCCAGCACCACCAGCTCGCGGTTGGCCAACTTCGCACCCGTCGCAGCCGAAGGCATGCGTCCGTGCAGTCCGTTGAAGCCGTGGGCCTGCTCCACGAAGTATGCCGGCGTCTTCGAAGAGCAGCCGATGCCGCTCATCTTCGCCAGTTTGTGCGGCTCGATGCCATAGTCGAAGAGCGCTTTGATCAGATGGTTGGTGATCGAGTTGTGGCCGCAGCCGGCGCAGAGCGTCGTGGGAAGTCCTTTGTAGACTTCGCGCGCGAGGCCGATGATGTTGAGGTTGGCGGTCATTTGCTTCCTTGGGCTGCGCTCGTCCTTCGACTGCGCTCGGGATGATGGAGGTGTTTCATTCCGCCACTACGGCGGGTTCGCGTTGCTCTTCGAGCAGCGGGTCGATGATGGCGCGCGCGTCGATCGGCACGCCGTTGTAGTGACGGATCGATGCCAGGCGTCCAATCAAGTGCGTCGGCAACTCGGTGCGCAGGATGCCGTAGAGCTGGCCGTCGCGGTTCTGCTCGACGACGTACACGCGATCGTGCCGCTGCACGAACGTCGCGACCTCGGGCGAGAGCGGCAGGGCGCGCACGCGCATGTAGTTCACCTCGACGCCCGCCTCGCTCAGGAAGTCGCGCGCTTCGACGACCGCGTGATGCGTCGTGCCGTAGGCGAGGATCGCGATCTTCGTGCTCTTCTTTTCTGAGACGACCGGCGCGGGAACGGCGCGTCGCGCGGTGTCGGTCTTGCGGTTGAGACGGTCGAGATTGCGCTGCCAGACGTCGGGCAGTTCGGAGTAGCGCGCCTCTTCGTCGTGGCCCGTGCCGCGCGTGAAGAAGCCGGCCGACGGATGATTCGTTCCAGGCAGCGTGCGATAGGGGATGCCGTCCTTGTCGACGTCGCGGTAGCGCCCCCACGACTTCACCGAGCTAAGATCGTCGGCGCCGAGTACTTTACCGCGGTCGAAGGGTTTCTCGGGATAGGGGAGCGGCGGGGTCAGCCACGCGTTCATGCCCAGATCGAGGTCGCTGAGCACGAAGACGGGCGTTTGAAAACGCTCCGCGAAGTCGAACGCGTCCATCGCGAACTCGTACGCTTCGCTCACGGTCGCGGGCAGCAGCACAATGTGCTTCGTGTCGCCGTGCGAGAGCGTGTACGCAAAGGCGACGTCGCCCTGCATCGTGCGCGTCGGCAGGCCGGTCGACGGCCCGGCGCGCTGCACGTCGAAGATCACGCCGGGAACCTCGGCAAAGTAGCCGTAGCCGGCGTACTCGGCCATCAGCGAAATGCCCGGCCCCGACGTCGACGTCATCGCACGCGCGCCCGCCCAGCCGGCGCCGAACACGATGCCGGCTGCGGCCAGCTCGTCTTCCGCTTGCACGATCGCGACGTTACGCTCGCCCGTCTCCTTGTCGACGCGGTAGCGGTCGCAGTACTGGATGAAGTACTCGCAGAGCGACGACGACGGCGTGATCGGATACCACGCGGCCACGGTGCAGCCGCCCATCACGCAGCCGAGCGCTGCGGCGCGATTACCCTCCATGAACATGAGGCCGTCGGTCTTGCCGGTCATCGGCACCAGGCGCCAGGGATCGTGCTTCTCGAGATGCTCGGCGGCGTAGTCGTGGCCGACGCGCACCGCGGTCATGTTCAGCTCGACCGCCGCGGCCTTGCTGCGGAACTGCATGCGCAGCGCCTCTTCGATCGTTTCGAGCGGAATCTCCAGCAGTTTCGCGAGCACGCCGACGTAGATCATGTTCATCAGGTACTTGCGCAGGTCGCCCTTGTCGGCGAAGCGTTCTTTGGCCAGCGCCGTAAACGGAATCGAGTAGTACGTGAGATCCTCGCGCAGCGTGTCGCCCTTGCACGGATAGGACTCATCGTGAATCACGGCGCCGCCGGACTTCACGCCGGCGACGTCTTGCGGCCAAGTTGCGGCATTGAGCGCGACGAGCACGTCGAAGTCGCGCGCGCGGCACTGATAGCCGAGCGCGCTGACGCGCACGTCGAACCACGTCGGCAAGCCTTCGATGTTCGAAGGGAAGACGTTCTTTGGAGCCACGGGGATGCCGAGGCGCGCGATGGCGTTGGTCAGCACGAGGTTGGAGGACTGGCTTCCTGAGCCGTTGACCGTCGCCACGCGTATCGTAAAATCGTTGAGGTTACGCGCGGGCATAATGCTCTTCTTATCCGCGGGCACCAGGCGGCCTTCTCGAACGGGCCGAACTTGCGTCGCTGTGACGTTCTTGCCGATCCTCGGTGCTGCCGGCGGTGCGGCGCTTGCTTCGCCCCTGGTCCGGCCGGCGCCCATGCGGGACCGGGCGGCTGCGTCCTCGTCCTAAGGAGACCGAAATGGTAGCGTCGCACGTGATTCTCCACCTCGGTTTCTGCAGCGCGATCGCGCGAGCACCCGAGAGCACGCAGATCGCCGTACGCGTGCGCCTGACCGACCGCATCGGACGCACGCAGCTCGAGCGCACCTTCTCGTTCGAGCGCGGCGACGAGCCGGAAGGCATCGTCGAGTTCGACAGCACGTTCGGCGCGTGGCGGCTCGACGTGGTCGCGCCGAAATACGGCTGCACCGCACAGGACTACCTTTATTTCCTCTCAGGCCACGACCGCGCGATCGCCGAGGCGCTGCAACCGCAAGCACAAGTGCAGCCGAGAATGCCCGTGCTCCTCAGCGGCACGGCGCCGCAGTCATTCCTTTACGTGCAGCCGACGTTCGTGCTCTTCGACGCGAACCAAGTCACGTGCAACAAGCCGGTTCCGGCGCAGCTGCCCGAGCAGATCGACGTCGAGAACGATCAGGATGCGTACTACACGTGGCTCTACCGCGGTGCGTCGACGGGTTCGGGGCCCCAGCAGTTGGCGCTGCGGCTGCGCACGCCCACGCATCAGTACCACTACGTACGCGTGCCGATTCCGTTTCCGATGCCGTGGACCGGATGGCCGCAGGTCATCCAGTTCAACGTGACCGAAGATATGGTAGACGAGCTTGCGGGGCAGCCGACGGATACGCTGCTCTGTCCCAAGCTGTGGAAGACGTCGGCAGGGTAAGGCGGAGCGCATGATCGCAACGCCGGCGATCGATGCTTATGAGATCTGGCTGCGCACCAGATCGGCGGTCACCAGCGCGACCTATCCGCCACGCATCGGTTATACGATCGACGTCAGCGGACTCGACGGCAGCAAGCCCGTCGCGCAGCACTACCGCGCGGTTGACGATCAGAGCGACGGCCAGGTGCGCGTCTTTCCGATCAGCGACGAAGAACTTGCCGCGCCTCCGCCGGTACCGCACGGGGTCAACGTTAACTTCGGCTTGACGCTCTGCATCGCAAAAAGCGGCTGCGACAGCTACTCGGTGCCGGTAGGAAAGCGGCCGACGGCGCCAGATCTGCTGGGCGTACCGCTGCTGACGCCGGCGTATGCGTTCGGGATGCGCTACCGTCCGGTGACGGTCGCCGCGCCGTCGTCTTCAAGCGGGGCGCCACTGCGCGTGATCGCGACGGTCTCCGCGCAAGCGCCCGACTACCGCGTGAGTTTGATCGACACGCCCGAGGTTGACGGCGTCACCACGTACCATCTCGGCCTCGTGGCGCTGCGGCATCCGAAGGATAACCGGCTGCGCGAGCTGTGGGTGGGCGAAGGCGATTTCTTACCGCGCCGGGCCGTGATCGCAGGCAACTTCACGCTGGCGCCGCTCGTTGACGTGCCCTGGACGGTGGACTTCACCGTGCTCGACGGCGCGCCATATATCTCGCGCGAAAGCGCCGGCGCCACGCTTTATATGCCGCATCACCGCGTCGTGCACGACGCAATGATTGGGTTCCAAAACATCCACGAACCGGAGAGCATCTACGGCGAACCGCTCGTCCAGCCCGACGCCAGCGACACCATGACGATCCTGACCGAACCGGGCTGAAGCGGTTCCCTACAAAAGAGAAGCGCCCGACATTGCTGACGGGCGCTTCGACTGCGCTCATCCCTGCACTGCGCTCGGCATGACAGGTGCGGTCGAGGCTACATCATGTCGTAGCCGCCCATGCCGCCGCCGGGTGCGCCGACGGGGTCCTTCTTCGGCTCGGGCTTGTCGGCAACGAGCGTTTCGGTCGTGAGGATTAAGGCTCCGATCGAAGCCGCGTTTTGAAGCGCCGCACGCGTTACCTTCAACGGCTCGACGATGCCGGCCGCGAACATGTCGACGACGTCGCCGGTCATCGCGTCGAAGCCGAACGGCGCGCTCTTCGTACGCACGGCGTTGACCTGTACCGAACCTTCGAATCCGGCGTTGTCGGCGATTTGACGCGCCGGCTCTTCGAGCGCCTTGCGCACGATGCTGATGCCGATCTTTTCGTCGGCCCACGTTGCGCCGTGCCCGTTAGTCTTCGGGGACTCGTACTTGTCGATCGCCTTGATCGCATGAATCAGCGACGCTCCGCCGCCCGGAATCATGCCTTCCTGCACGGCCGCGCGGGTCGCCGAGAGGGCGTCCTCGATGCGGTGCTTCTTCTCTTTGAGCTCGGTTTCGGTGGCCGCGCCGACTTGGATGACGGCGACGCCGCCGGAGAGCTTCGCGAGACGTTCTTGGAGCTTCTCACGATCGAAGTCGGAATCGGTCTCTTCGATCTGCTTTTTGATCATCTCGATGCGACCTTTGATCTCGTCGGCTTTACCGTTGCCGTCGATGATCGTCGTCTCTTCCTTGGTGACCGTCACGCGCTTGGCTTGACCGAGCTGATCGGGCGTCACCTTGTCGAGTTTGAGTCCGAGCTCTTCGGAGATCACCGTTGCGCCGGTTAGCGTAGCGATATCCTTGAGCATCTCTTTGCGGCGGTCGCCGAAGCCCGGCGCCTTGACCGCAACGGAGGTGAACGTGCCGCGCAGCTTGTTGACGACGAGCGTCGCGAGGGCTTCGCCCTCGACGTCTTCGGCGATGATCAGCAGCGGCTTCTGAACCTGGACGACCTTCTCGAGCAGCGGCAGGATGTCGGCGATGGCCGAGATCTTCCGCTCGGTCACGAGGATGTAGGGATTGTCGAGCACGGCTTCCATGCGTTCGGAATCGGTAACCATGTACGGCGAGATGTAGCCCTTGTCGAACTGCATGCCGTCTTTGGTCTCGACCTCGGTCTTGAGCGTTCTCGACTCTTCGACCGTGATCACGCCGTCTTTGCCGACCTTCTCCATCGCATCGGCGATGAACTCGCCGATCTCCGGATCGTTGGCCGAGATCGACGCGACCTGGGCGATCTTCTCTTTGGTATCGACGTCTTTCTTGAACGACTCCATCTCTTTGACCGCGATCTCGACGGCCTTTTCGATGCCGTGCTTGATCAGCAGCGGATTGCTGCCCGCGGTCACGTTGCGCAGACCTTCGCGGATGATCGCTTGCGCGAGCACCGTCGCGGTGGTCGTGCCGTCGCCCGCGATGTCGTTGGTCTTCGAGGCGACTTCTTTGACGAGCTGCGCGCCCATGTTCTCGAACACATCGGGCAGCTCGATCTCTTTGGCAATGGTCACGCCGTCGTTGGTAATCGTCGGCGAACCGAACTTCTTGTCGAGCACGACGTTGCGGCCCTTCGGGCCGAGCGTCACCTTCACGGCATCGGCGAGGATGTTCGCACCGCGCTCGAGCGCGCGTCGCGCGCTTTCATCGAATACGAGTTGCTTTGCAGCCATAATGAACTCTTGAACTCCTTAAACGCCGGCCGGCACTTTGTCGACGATGGCGAGAATATCTTTTTCAGGAATGATGAGGTACTCGGTGCCGTCAATCTTGACTTCGCTCCCCGAATACTTGCGATAGAGCACGCGATCGCCGACCTTGACATGCATCTCGACGCGGTTTCCCTTGTCGGTCACGCGGCCGGCCCCGACTGCGCGGATAACGCCCTCTTGCGGCTTCTCCTTCGCGGTGTCGGGGAGGAAGACGCCGCCGGTCGTCTTGTCGTCTTGCTCGACGTGTTCGACAACGACGTTGTCGAACAGGGGCTTGAGATTCACGTAAAACCTCCCACAGGCTTGGTTAACTGGGCAAACAAACAGGACTTTAGCACTCTCAGCGCAAGAGCGCTAGCGGTGCTATCCTAGCAGAGTCCAGGCCGGAGTGCAACCGCCTCGAATGCAGGCCCCCGGATGAACGCGCACCTGCGGATCTCGCTTGCTGCCCTCCGCAATAACGCCGAGCTGCTCCGCCGCTTGGCGGCCCCCGTTAAAGCCGCCTTCGTGGTGAAGGCCAATGCCTACGGGCACGGGCTGGAGGCGACGGCACTAGCGATAGAGCCCTTGGCCGATCTGCTCTGCGTCTACACCCTTGGCGAGGCGCTTGCGTTGCGGGCCGCTGGGGTCGTCGCGCCGGTACTCGTGCTGGGTCCGCTTCCGGCCGATGGCCTCGACGCCGCGCTGGCCGCCCGCGTCGAGGTCGCGCTCTGGGACCGCGAGTTCGCCGCGCGTCTGGCCGCGGCGGCTCGCCTGCGCGAGACCTCCGCTCGCGTTCATCTAAAGGTGAACACCGATCTCAATCGGCTAGGGCTGGAGCCGTCCGGCCTGTCGGATGCCGTAGCGCGGCTCGGGGCCGAGGAAGGCCTCGAACTTGCGGGCATCTTCTCGCACCTGGCGGCCGCCGAGGAGCTGGACTCACCGTACACGATGCGCCAGCTGGCGACGTTCGAGCGCGCGCTGGGCGACGTGATGCCGCGCCTCCAGGCTGCGGGAGCGGCGCCCGTGCGTCACATCGCGGCGTCGGCTGCGGCGATGCTGTGGCCGCAGACCCGCCTCGACATGGTGCGCTTCGGGATCGCGCTCTACGGGCTGATGCCTTCGCCGCAGACGCGCGAGGCGATGGGCGCCGGCGCTCCCGATCTGCAGCCGGCGCTCTCGTTCCATAGCAAGTTGATCGTCGTGCGCGAAGTGCCGGCGGGGGCGTCGGTCGGCTATGGCGGAACGTTTCACGCGCCGCACGACATGCGCATCGGCGTCGTGCCGGCCGGTTACGCCGATGGCGTGCCGCGCGCGCTCTCCAATCGCGGCGCGTTCGTCGTCGACGGTGCACTCTGCCCGATCGTCGGACGCGTCGCGATGAACATGACGCAGATCGATCTCAGCCGCGCGCCGAACGCCGCGGTTGGGACGCCGGTTACGCTGATCGGTCGCGAGGGCGACGCCTGCGTAAGTGCGAGCGATTGGGCGAAGTGGGCTGATACGATCGACTACGAAATCGTGGCGCGCCTGCCGAGCAGTCTGTCCCGCGTTTACGATTAGTGACCGCTGGCGCGTCCTTCGAACTAAGCGACTGCCTCGATAGCGGCTTCGAGATCGAGCGTCTCGGTATAAAGTGCGCTGCCGACGATGCACGAGTCTACTGCCGGGGGGACGCTTTCTTTTAGGAGTTTCGAGATCGTCGATGCTGCGCGCGCCGCCGCTGGCGGTTACTTTGACGGGCGCGGCATCGGCGACGGCGCGCAGCGCCTCGATATCGTAGCCTTCGCCCATGCCGTCGCGGCGGATCTCGGTGAAAATGATACGCGACACGCCCCACTGCGCCACGCGGCGCACGAGCGCGTCGCGATCGACGGGCGTTCGCTCCTGCCAACCGCGCGTTGATACCTGCGTGCCGCGCGCGTCGATGCCGGCGATCACGCGGCCGGCGAAACGGTTGATGATGTTGCGCGCGAGACGCTCGTCTTCGACGAGCAGCGTACCGAGGATGATCTCCGATGCACCGGCCGCGAAAGCGTTCTCCGCATGTTTCACGGCGCGTAAGCCGCCGCCGGTCTGCACCGGCACGTTGACCGCTCTGCAGATGCGTTCGACCGCGGCGAGGTTTTCACCGGAACCGAGCGCGCCGTCGAGATCGATCACGTGCAAGCGCCGCGCGCCTTCCGCAACGAACGCTTTGGCGCGCTCGACGGGATCGCCATCGAACGCGCGCTGCGTGTTAGGGTCGCCTTGCTTCATGCGCACGCACTTACCGCCGCGCAGGTCGATAGCAGGGACGACCAGCATATCGGAGGCTGCGGCCTAGCCGGCCGAGCCGTTGGTGGCGCGCTTATCGAGCGGCACGTATGGACCCGTGGCGGGGCCGCCGTAGGTGGCCTGCGGGCGAATCAGCCGATTGTCCGCGAGCTGCTCGAGGATGTGCGCCGTCCAGCCCGCGATGCGGCCGCACGCGAAGAGACAGGTGAACTCGTCGCCGGGGATACCCAGATCGGCGAGCACCGGTGCGGTGTAGAAGTCGACGTTGGCGTAGATCGTGTTGCCGGGCTTCTTCTCTTGAAGCACTTTGCGGCTGGCCTCTTCGACGGCGTGCGCCGTTTCGTACCAGCGATCGTCGCCGACTTGCTGCGCCAGCTCTTTGGCCATCGCTTCGAGATGCTTGGCGCGCGGGTCGCGCACCTTATACTCGCGATGGCCCATGCCCATGATGCGTTTGCCGCTGCCGAGAATCTCGCGCACGTAGCGCTCGGAGTTTTCCGGCGCGTCGATCTCGGCGAACGTGCGGTATGCCGCGGACGCGGCACCGCCGTGCAGGTCGCCTTGGAGCGTCGCCAGTGCCGCGGTGACCGAGGCGTACATGTCGGCGCGCGTCGATGCGGCGACGCGCGCTGCGAAGGTGGAAGCGTTGAACGAGTGGTCGGCGAGCAGCACAAAGTACGTGTCGAGGGCGTCTTCCTCGATCGCGTGCGGCGCTTTGCCGGTGCGCATATAGATGAAGTTTCCGGCTTGCGAGAGATCGGCGCGCGGATCGATCGGATCGAGCCCGCGGCGAATGCGATCCCAGGCCGCGACGATCGTCGGCGTCTTGGCGATCAGCTCGATCGCGGTGTGAACGTCGGAGAGATGTTCGCCGTCGGCGTTGTGCGGGGAGAAGAGGCCGAGGCCGCTGACGACGGTGCGCATCACCTCCATCGGCCAGGCGGTCTTCGGAAAGTTCTGCATCGCGGTGAGCAGCGGTTCGGGCAGGGCGCGGCGCGACGCCAGCTCGCGGCGCAGGCTCTCCAACTGCTGCCGGTTGGGCAGCGTGCCGTAGAGCAGGAGGTGGACGATCTCTTCGAATGTCGCATTGGGCGCGAGATCGTCGATATCGTAGCCGCGATAGGTGAGGCGGCCGATTCCACCTTCGACGTTGCTGAGCCCAGTGGATCCGACGACGACACCTTCGAGACCTCGATCGACAACGGTTGGCAAGGAATTCCTCCAAAAAAATTAGTGCTAATCTTCACGATCTCTTTCGACGGCCCCCCAGTTTCGACTTCTCCCAGACGCGGCCTGGTTGCGAAGGCGTTGGCGGGCAGCCTGGTTGAAATGTCGCAAGCATGGAACCCCTCGACTTAACGAAACGGCCGCCCCGCAGCCCGCGCGAGCTGCTGCCCGGCTTGGACCTCTTCATGGCCGCGCGCACGGTCGACAAGCTGCGGGCGACGCTGCCCGGAGGGAACATCGGCGAGTACCAGATCTCCGGCTTCAGCTCGCGTCTCATCGAGCGCCTCGGCTTTCCCGAAGCGCATCTCCGCGCGTTCATCGCGACCGCGCAGTCAGACGCCGAGATCGCCGATTGGATAGCCGAACATAGCGACCCGGCGCGCTACGCCGAGATCAATGCGGCCTTCGAACGCTCGACGATCGGCGAACGCGCGAACGATCCGGCGTTTCTCGCTCGCTATCCGGTGGTGCGCCGGCTCCCGCCGGAGACGTCGCGGCTCGACATGCTCGACGCCGACGATGCGGAGGTCTTCGGCAACGAAAGCGCTCGGTAGAGGGTTCGCCAGACTCGGGCATAAACGACAAAAGTCATTCCCACCTACTTGCCAAGGAGAACCCCATGCGTTTTTTGAGTACGGCGCTCTCCATCGCCATCGCCGGCGAATTGCTTGCCGGATGCGCCGGCAGCCCCTCATCGCCGAGCGGCCCTCCCATCATGAGCGTGCAAGGCCATCCCGTTTACAGCGTCTACGACGACGTCGCACCGGCTCGCGCCGTGACGCTGCTGCACGCGCTCGCGACGCCCGATAAGGTGAAGGCGACGAGCGGCATCTACGTGTCGCTGTTCGACGGCAGCGACATCTTGGGCTATGCCGCCGACAACAAAGCCAACAAGAAACCGATCTGCACCGTGAGCGGTGTCTCCAGCGTCAACGACGTCGCGGTCGACGGCAAGGGCGACATGATCGATCCCGACGGCGGCAGCGGCTACGTCATCGTGCACAAAGGACCCACGATGTGCGGTAAAGAGGCAGGCCTCATTCAGGATTCGTACGGCCAGCCGTCCGATGCGTCGAGCGCCGACGCGATCACCGGAAAGATTGCCGTCGGCAACATTTTCGATACCGGCTCGGCTCCCGGAAGCATTTCGATCTGCACGCTGAAGGGCGGCTGCACCGCCAACCTTACCAACAAGGACATGCTGGAAGCGGGCGGCGTCGCCATGGCCAACAACGGCGATTGCTGGGACAACGCGAAGGAAAACACCACGACGGGCCAGCCCGTCCTGATTTGGTTCAAGGGTTGCGCCGGCGGCGGCAAGATCACCACCGGCTTCAAGAGCACGTACTACGGCGGCATCGATATCGATAACAAGGGCAACCTCGTGATCATCGACGAGATGGCGCTGGCCGTATACATCTACAGCGGCTGCAACCCGGCGTGCAAAGTCGTCGGCGGCCCGTTCGCGCTCAAGGCCGAGTCCTTCTTCGGCAAACTGAACAAGGCGAACACCGACTACGCGGCGGTCGATCGCACCGACGGCGTCGTTGACGTGTACTCCTATAGCACCAAGGGGATCAAGTACGAGTATCAGTTCAGCAACGGATTGACTGCGAGCTTGGCGCCGGAAGGCGTGGCTCAGAATCCGCGCTCCCAGCAATAATCACCACTTCTAACGCTACTTAATACGGAGGTTCGTTCTATGCGTTCGTACACCACAGCGCTCTGCGCGGCCATCGCCGGTGCGCTGCTCGCGGGCTGCGGAGCAAACATGGCGCCGGCATCGTCCGGCGGCTCCGCGGGCCCCATGTCGCTGCGCTACGTGCCGATGAGCGTCTACGGCGACGCGGCACCGTCGCGCGCGGTCTCGGTTCTCCACCAGCTCGCATTCCCCGACAAAGCCAAGAAGCTGCCATCGACCGGCACTTACGTCACCCAATTCGACAGCAGCGCCATCTTCGGCTACCTCGCCGACAACAAGGCCAACAAGAAGCCGATCTGCTCGATTAGCGGCGTCGCCAGCGTCAACGACGTGGCCGTTGACCTCAAAGGCAATCTCATCGATCCCGACGGCGGCAGTTCGTACGTAATCGTGCACAAAGGCCCGACGATGTGCGGCAAAGAGCTTGGACTCATCCAGGACTCCGCCGGCCAAGCGGCCGACGCATCGAGCCCCGACGCGGCGACCGGCAAGATCGTCGTGAGCAACCTCGCGGGCCCGACCTCCACGGCCGGCACGCTCTCGGTTTGCACCCTCAAGGGCGGCTGCACCGTCACCCTCAGCAACAAGACCATCTACCACTCGGGCGGCACTGCGATGGCGTCCAACGGCGACTGCTGGACCGACGCGAAGACCAGCGCGAGCGGCGGCGCGGCGCTGATCTACTTCAAAGGTTGCGCCGGCGGCGGCAAAGTGGCGACCGGCTTCAAGCCGACGTACTACGGCGGCATCGATCTCGATAACAAGGGCAACCTGGTGATCATCGACGACATGGCCGAGATGGTTTACATCTACAGCGGCTGCAACCCGGCGTGCAAAACGGTCGGCGGTCCCTTCGCGCTCAAGGGCGAAAGCTTCTTCGGCAAACTCAGCGCGGACAACAGCACCTACACCGCGGTCGCTCGCGCCAACGCCGAAGTCGACGTCTACTCGTACAGCACCAAAGGCCTCAAGTTCCAGTACAGCTACAATGCCGATCTCGTTGCGAGCGAAGTCCCCGACGGCATCGCCGTCAACCCACGCTCCAAAGGCTAATCCACGAATCCAACTCTCAGGAGCAAAACAACGAGCCCGCCAAACCAGCGGGCTCGTTCATTTTTTCGAGGATCCAACTCTTGACCCTGTCTACCTTTAGCTCATGAATGGAACGCGGCGCGTGGCGGATTGGGACGTGGTTTCCGCGGGGCGTCTGAAGGAGGAGCGGAGCCAGGATGGCGGGAGCGATGACGAAGCGAGTAGCGACCCCGCGGGGCCAGGTGCGGCGAGACGCGCAATCGCGCTCGCTGCGCAACTCCCTACGCTACGGCGTCGCGGACTTCGGCTCGTGCTAGCGCGTAGCCGATCAGGCGTTCGATGAGCGCTTCGAAGCCGATGCCGGCGCCGGCGCACGCGTCGGGCAGCAGGCTCGCCTGCGTGAGGCCGGGCAGCGAGTTGATCTCGAGCAGATAGGGCCGGTTGTCGCTGCGGATGATGAAATCGCTGCGCGAGTAGTCGCGCAGGCCGAGCAGGCGATGCGCCGAGAGCGCGAGCATCTGCAGCCGCGCGGCCAAGTCGTCGTCGATCGCGCGCGGGAACGACGTGCGTGCAGCCGCCGGGTTCGTACTTCGCATCGTAGCTGTAGAAGCCGTCGCGATTGGCGATGATCTCGACCACCGGCAACGCCTCTTCGCCAAGCACGGCGCACGTGAACTCGCGGCCCTCCACGTACTCCTCGGCAAGGATCTGCGTGTACGCCTTCGACGCCTCGAGCATCGCGTTGGTCCACTCTTCGTGCGTGCGCACGATAACGGTACCGGTCGAGGAGCCTTCGAAGCGCGGCTTTATCACGAACGGAAGGTCGAGCGAGCCGGGCAGCAGCGGCAGCGTGCCGCCGGTGAGATCGAAGAGATCCCACGCCGGCGTCGGCAGGCCTTCGGCCGCGAAGCAGCTTCTTCGTAAGGTGCTTGTCCATCGAGAGCGCGGCCGCTTCGACGCCGCTGCCGGTGTACGGGATCGAGAGATACTCGAGCAGCGCCTGCACGTGGCCGTCTTCGCCGCCGGGCCCGTGCAGTGCGTTGAAGACGACGTCGGGTTTGAGCTGGCGCAGCGCGTCGAGAAACCGGTCGTCGAAGTCGAGCGAGCGCGCTTCGTATCCGAGCGAACGCAAGCGCGCGCAGCACCGCCGATCCCGATTGAATCGAGATCTCGCGCTCGGCGCTGCGCCGCCCATCACGACGCGCCACCGCTGGCCTTACGTTGCATCGATAAAGACTCCAACGAGATGCACTTCCAAGTGCAGTTCGACTCCGAAGCGATCGAGCACCGCGCGCCGGACTCGGGCGAGCAGCGTGGCGACGTCGCGTGCCGTCGCGCCGCCGACGTTATTGATGAAGTTTGCGTGCAGCGATGAGACTTCCGCGCCGCCCTCGCGCCACCCCTTGGCGCCGGCCGCTTCGATGAGGCGCGCCGGCCTTGTCGCCATCGCGGATTGCGAAAGCACGATCCGGCGTTGGGCAGCCCGATCGGCTGCGTCTGCTTGCGGCGCAC
This sequence comes from Vulcanimicrobiota bacterium, assembly GCA_963844705.1. GTDB lineage: Bacteria > Vulcanimicrobiota > Vulcanimicrobiia > Vulcanimicrobiales > Vulcanimicrobiaceae > Cybelea. The sequence goes on from CAWJPI010000004.1 coordinate 122,995, forward strand.
CAGGCGCGTCTGCATCTCCTCGCGCACGCCGCGCGAATCGGACCGCGCGAAACGCGAGCGTTACGCGCGAAACGACGACGTCGCGGTCGCAGCGTCGATCTGCCGGTAGAGATAGCGCACGCTCACCGGATGCGGCTGCGGCCGGCTCGGCGACTGCACCCACACGTCGCGCACGAAATCGCCCATCTCGCGGTCGGTGCCGGCGTTCATCCGCAGCGAGCCGCCGATCGTGCCCGGGATGCCGGCCAGCGATCCGATGCCGGCGGCGCCGGCCGAGGCGGCCTTCGCGGTGACGAGGCCATGCCGGCCGAGGCGCCCGGCCTCCACCACCACGCTCCCCCTCTTCGGAGCGCACGTTCACCGCGGCGAAATCGCCGGCGAGGCGCAGCACGATGCCGCGCACGCCGCCGTCGCCGACGAGCACGTTGCTGCCGCCGCCGATCACCCACCACGGCATCTTGCGCCGCAGGCACCAAGTGCAGTGACGTCCGCGAGTTCGGCCTCGCCGTGTGCGGTGAGCGAACGCATCGGCCGGGCCGCCGATCTTCCACGACGTGTACGGCGCAAGCGGTTCGTCGAAGCGCACGCGCTCGCCGAAGATCGCGCGCAGCGCTGCGCGGTCGCGCTGGCTCGAGCAGCGACTCGACGGCGCTGCGGTGGTGAGGCTCATGCCGCTGCGACCGCGCTCTACGAGCGCGCCGAAGCGGCGAGGCGCCCCGCGACGTCGGTGATGTTGCCCGCGCCGAGCATCAGCACCATCGCGCCGACGGGTGCTTCGGCGCAGAATGCGCGTCTCCAGCTCCTCCACCCGCTCGACGTAGTTGACGCGGGCGCCGTTGGTGGCCAGCGAGTCGCCGATCGAGCGTTCGCTCACGCCGGGAATCGCCGGCTCCGACGCCGCGTAGACGGGCGTCAGATAGATGCGGTCGGCGCCGCGCGAGCGCGTCGGCGAACTCGGCGGCGAGATAGGCCGTGCGCGTGTAGCGGTGCGGCTGGAAGGCGACCACGAGCGCGCCGTCGTGGTAGTGCGCGCCGCGGCGATCGTCGCGCGCACCGCGGTGGGATGGTGCGCGTAGTCGTCGACGATCGTCACGCGGTCGTTGGAGACCAGGATGTCGAAGCGCCGTCGCACGCCGCGAAAGCCGCGCCAAGGCCTGCGCGATTGCTTCGAAACGGAAGGTCGAGCGCGCGGCCTACGGCAATCGCGGCGAGCGCGTTCTGCACGTTCATCGCTCCGGGAACGCGCAGCGCGACCTCGCCAAGGCGGCGATCGCCGTCGATCAGCGTGAACGTCGAGCCAAAATCGTCGGAACGCGACGTTCGACGCGCACGCAAGCCCGCCGCTTCGCCGAGGCCGAAGGTCACCATCGGCGCGCGCAGCTCGTGATCGCGCAGCGATGCAGCCAGCGCATTGTCGGTTCCGACGATCGCCAGACCGTCGCGCGGGCAGCTTCTGCCAGGAACTCGCCGAACGCGCGCACCATGCCGGGCAGCTCGTCGTCGCTGGTCAGGTGATCGTTCTCGATGTTGGTGACGATCGCCATCGCCGGCTCCAATAGCGCGAACGAACCGTCCGATTCGTCGGCCTCGGTAACGAACCACGGCGAGGCGCCGTCGTGCAGCGTTGGTGCCCAGCGAGCCGTCGATGCCGCCGAGCGCCAGGCCGGCATCGACGCCGCCGCCGCGCAGCACTGCGTGCGCCATCGCGGTGGTCGTCGTCTTGCCGTGCGTGCCGCAGACGGCGATGCCGCGCCGGTCCGCGCAGCAGCCGCGCGAGCATCTCACCGCGGTGCAGCACCGGAATCGCCGCCCGGTTCGCGGCCACGTACTCGGGATTGCGAACGATCGATCGCCGAGCTGACGACTACGACGTCGGCGCGCCGCGATGTTGCTCGCAGCATGCCCGATGGTGACGCTCACGCCTTCGCGGCGCAACTGTTCGATCAGCGGCGTAGCGCTCATGTCGGAGCCGCGAGACGCGCTCGCCGCGCGCGAGCAGGATGCGCGCGATCGCACTCATGCCGATGCCGCCGACGCCGACGAGATGGTACGTCACCGCTCGCTCTTTCCGCACGTGAGCGATTCGACCCGCGCCAGGATCGCGGCGAGCGGATCGTCGTCCGGCAAGCCGGCATGCGCTGCTCACGAAGCTGCGCCAGCCGTTGCGTGCTGCGTCACGTCGGCGAGCACTCTCGGCAAGGCCGCCCGACGCAAGCTCGCTATCGGGAAGAACGACCGCCGCTCCGGCAGCCGCGACCGCCTCCGCGTTTGCGTCCTGATGCGCCTCGGTCGCGAACGGATACGGCACCAAGACTGCCGGCATCCCCAGCGCCGCCAGCTCGGCCAGCGTCGAGGCTCCCGCCCGCGCGAGGACCAGGTCGGCGACCGCGTACGCGTCGCCGCATCTCGTCGAGGTAGGCACGCACGACGAACGCCGGCGTCGCTCCCTACCGCCGCGCGCACGGCGCGCTCGCCTCTCGCCTCGCCCGTGAGCGCGCAGCACCTGCCAGCCCGCCGGCAGCTCGCCGTGCGCCCAGCGCGGCCGCCACGCGCGTCGTTGATCGCGCGCGCGCCTTGGCTTCCGCCCACCGCCAGAAGCGTCGGGCGCGCCGGGTCGAGCCCCAGCCGCGCGGCGGCGCGTCGCGCGGGGGCAGCTCGCGCAGTCGCGAGCGCACGGGAATCCCCGTGTTGCGGCACTTCCCGCGGATCGCCGGCGCGAAGCCGGCGCAGACGCCCCAGATCTCGTCGACCAGCGGCGCCAGCAGCCGGCTCGTGAGCCCTGGCGAGACGTTGGGTTCGAGCAGCGCGAGCGGCGCGCGCGAGCGCCGCAGCGCGCGGCGAATGCGCGCAGCGAGCGCGACCGGAAAGCAGACGTAGCCGCCGGTCGCGATCACGAGATCCGGGCGCAGCGGCCGCGAGCAGACGCAGGCTCTGCAACGTTCCGCGCACGTTGCGCCCCAGAGACGGCGAAGAGCTCGAGTGACGGACGGCGCGGCAGCGAGTGCGCCGCGATCGTCTGCAGCGGGTAGCCCGCATTCGGTACGATCTGCGTCTCGAGCCGGTCGGCGCTGCCGATGAAAAGCGATCGCGCGCGCCGCGTTCGCGCAGCGCATCGGCGATAGCGATCGCGGGATAGAGATGACCGCCCGTTCCGCCGCCGGCGAAGACGACCGTCACCGGGCGTGCGGCGCGGCGTTGATCCTGCGATGGCGCCCGACGTTGGCGATCAGCGCGACGGCGAGCAGGTTGACGACGAGCGAGCTTCCGCCGAAGGAGATGAACGGCAGCGGAACGCCGGTGACCGGCCACGACGACGAGACGACGCCGATGTTGATGAACGCTTGAATCGCGATCATCGCCGCACAGCCGATCGCCAGGAAGAAGCCGAAGCGATCGGGCGCGGCCAGCGCGATCCGCACCGCGCGATACGCGAGCATGACGAAGAGCGCGACCACGGCGAGCGTGCCGATCAGTCCCAGCTCTTCGCCCAGCACCGAGAAGATGAAGTCGGTGTACTGCTCGGGCAGATAGAAGAACTTCGCGCGCGACGCGCCGAGCCCGACGCCGAAGATGCCGCCGCTCCCGAGCGCCAGCAGCGATTGCACGATGTGGAAGCCGGTGTTGTGCGGGTCCTTCCACGGATCGAGGAACGCGAAGACGCGCGCGCGGCGGTACGGGCTGGCGAGCACCGTTGAGCGCGGCAAAGGGTACCGTCACCACATGATCGCGGCGAGGTGGACGAGGCGCGCGCCGGCGGCGAAGAACATCGTAAACGCGGTGAAGAAGAGCAGGCTCGCGGTGCCCATGTCGGGCTCTTTGAGCACGAGCACGCGCCATGATCGCAACCGGCACGCAGAGCGGAAAGAGTCCGCGCGACAGCGACGTGATGCGCTCGCCGCGCGCCGAAAGCATCGCCGACAGATAGATCACCAGCGCGAGCTTGGCAAACTCCGACGGCTGCAGGCTCAGCCCCGCCGTGCCGATCCAGCGCCGTCCGCCGTTGACGCCCAAGCCGACGTGCGGAACGAAGACCAGCACCAGTCCGCACCGTCGCGCCGAGCAAGAGGTACGGCGCGGCGGCGCGCAGACGGTGGTACTCGATGCGATAGCACGCGTACGCGCCGGCGAGTCCGAGGGCGAGCCAAATCAGTTGGCGTTTGAGATAGTAGGCGATGTCGCCGTGCTCGGCGTACGCCGTCGCGCTCGACGCCGAGAACACCATCACCAGACCGATCGCGACGAGCGCCGCGACCGCGGTGAAGAGCCACGACGTCGAGCGGCGCGTTCACGTAGGAACGAGCGCCGGACTGTCGCGCCGGATCGCGCGGTGCGGCGACGGCGGCTGCGTTATGCACCAGCGGGCTCCCGCTGCGCTGCGACCGCCGCGCGGAAGCGCTTCGCCGCGATCTTCGGCCGACGCGAACATGTCGAACGACGCGCAGCCCGGCGAGAGCAGCACGACGTCGCCGGTCGGCGGCCAACTCGCGCGCGCGGCGCACGGCTTCTTCCATCGAGCCGGCCTCGACTGCCGTGACGCCCGCAGCCGCGCTGCGAATCTGCGGCCCGGACTCGCCGATCGCCACCAGCGCTTTGACGCGGCGCGAGATCACGTTACCCAGCGTCGTCGAAGCGGCTTCCCTTCGAGCGCCCGCCCGCGATCAGCACGATCGGGCGATCGTAGCTGTGCAGCGCGGCGATGACCGAGGTCGGGATTCGTCGACTTCGAATCGTCGACGTAGAGCACGCCGTCGATCTCTGCGACCGTTTCGAGCCGGTGCGGCATCGGGGCGAACGACGCGATCGCGCCGCGAAGTTCGGCCGGCGGACAGCCGACGGCGAGCGCCGCCAGCAGCGCCGCCATCGCGTTGTGAACGTTGTGTCGCCCCGGCAGCGGGACGTCGCTGCTGCGCATCAGCACGATCGGACGCGGATCGCCGGTGGCCGGCGCGTAGACGATCGCGCCGTCGCGCAGATACATCGTTGCTCGCTCCGCGGTGCCCAGCGTGTACCACAGCTGGCGCGCCTGCACGCGGGCGTTGCCGTGGCGCCACGCAAGCGCTTCGATGCGCGGGTCGTCGAGGTTGCCGACGAACCAATCGCTCATCGACTGATTGGCACAGATGCGGTACTTCGCTTCGGCGTACTCGTCCATCGACGGATAGCGGTCGAGGTGATCGGGAGCGATGTTGAGCAGCACCGCGACGCGAGGCTTGAAAGCGCGGATCGTCTCGAGCTGAAACGACGAGACCTCGGCGACGATCCAGTCGCCGGCTCTCCGCGGCGACGACCTCGTTGATCAGCGGATTGCCGATGTTGCCGCCGACCCGCACGCCAAAACCGCAGGCGCGCAAGAGATGCCCGATCAGCGCCGTCGTCGTCGATTTGCCCTTCGTCCCGGTCACGGCGATGATCGGCGCCTTGCAGAGCCGATAGGCAAGCTCGATCTCGCCGATCACCGGAACGTTGGCGCGATGCAGCGCCGCCACGACGGGAGAGATCGGCGCAACGCCGGGCGAGAGCACCGCCCAGTCGATGGTCGGGAGTACGTCGGGCAGCTCGGCGGGAGTAACGAAGCGCGCGCCGCACGCCTGCGCCGATGCTATCGCTGCGGTCAGTTCGCCGGGCGGCTTTTCATCGGTTGCGTAGAGCCGCACGTCGTGCTTACCGAGAACTTCCAGGCTCGCCAAACCGCTGCGGCCCAGCCCGATCACCAGGATCGAGGTGCCGCCGGTGATCGCAAAGCTGTCGGTCATCGAACGATGATCCATCCTAGCAACGAACAGAGCAGCGACGCAAGCCAAAAGCGCGCCGTTACCTTCGTTTCACGCCAGCCGGAGAGTTCGAAATGATGGTGCAGCGGACTCATCCGAAAGATGCGCTTGCCACCCGTCACCTTGAAATACGAGACCTGCAGCATCACCGAGAGCGCTTCTGCGACGAAGACGCCGCCAACGATCACGAGCAGCAGCATCTCGCCGCAGAGAATCGCCACCCCTGCGAGCAGCGCGCCCAGCGCGAGCGAGCCGGTATCGCCCATGAACAGCTTCGCCGGGTGGAGGTTGAACATCAGAAATGCCAGGCACGCGCCGACGCCCGCCGCCGCGGCGATCCACGCCGCCGGCACCTCCGACGCGGCGCCGACGGCGCAGAGCACCGCCAGCGGCGGGACCATCGTCCCGGCGGCAAGCCCGTCGAGACCGTCGGTGAGGTTGACCGCGTGGATCGTGCCGGTGATCGCGAGGATGCCCAGCACCAGCCAGAGCCAGTGCGGCACCGTCAGCCACAGCGAACCCGTATGAAAGACGACGTTGTTCGCATAGACCGTCCCGCTCGCGTCGAGCGTGCGCAGGAAGGTCACCGCCACCAGCGCCGTCGCGAGCAGCTTGGTGCGCGCCCGCAGGCCGCGACGGCTTCCGCCGCGGATCGTGAAGTAGTCGTCGATCGCGCCGACCAGCGCACACGTGACGACGAGGAAGACGAGGTTGCCCAGCAGCGGCGTTCCGCTGATCGCGAAGACGGCCGCGATCGCCGCCGCGAAAACCAAGCCTCCCATCGTCGGCGTTCCGCTCTTCACCTGGTGCGTCTGCGGTGCGTCTTCGTACGCGTGCTGCCGGATCTGCAGGCGGCGCAGCAGCGGCAGCAGCAGCATCCCCGTCGCCGCCGCGACGGTAAAACCGATGAAGAGCCAGACGGCGACGGCCACCGGCGTCGCGGTCACGGCGCCTCCTCGCGCAGCAGCGGATTACGCCCGGCGCCGCGCCACTTGAGCACCACCAGCGGCGTCTGCTCGTCGCTGTTGCCGTGCGGATTGCGCAACAGCGCCCGTTCGATCTCCTCGGCGCGCACGCCGCCGGAGCACCCCAGCACTTTGGCGCGCTCGAGGTCGTTGGCATCGACGACCGCGGCCTCGATCCCCAGCCGCGATCGCAGCGCTTCGGCGAACTCGTCGGGCGCGCGCGGCGAGAGTACGATGGCGCGTTCGTACGGCGGCATCGTTCCGGTATAGCCGTCAAACGCCGCGATCGCTTCGCCCATCATCTCGTAGAAGACGCCCCGCCTTCCGATCGCGCGTCCGGCTACGCCGCATAGCGTCGCGTAAATCGTCTTGCCGTAACCGGCGCGTTCGATCACGAGCTGCATGGACTCCGGCTGGCTGATCGTCGCCAGCGGACCCGCGTAGCGGCAGAGCAGAAATGCCAGGCGCGACGGCCGCACGTGATCGGCGATGACGAACTCGCCTTGCGCGATCGCGACGACGGTCTCCGAGACGGCGATCGCGTCGCCCGGGCGCGCGATGCCGTCGACGGCGCGCGCGATCGTCGCGATCAGATCGTCTCCGGGGCGCACCAACGGCGTGCGCACGGGTATCGCGCGTAAGCCGGCGGCCATGCCGTCGATTTCGATCGCGAGCCCGGCGAGTGCGCGGCTCACGCGAGTAATTCCTCGACGATCTCCTCGAGGCGGTATTTGCGCGACCCTTTGAGCAGGACGACGTCGTCCTTGCGCGCGTGCTCGCGCAGCCACGCGGCGGCTTGCGCGTTGCCGTCGACGGCGACGATGCGCGTGGCGTCGAGCCCGCCCTCGCGCGCGCCTCGCGCGAGCGCTGCCGCAAAGTCGCCGCTGACCAACAGCACGTCGACGCGGCTCGCGGCGTGGGCGCCTACGCGTTCGTGAAGACTCTGCGACTCCTCGCCCAGTTCGGCCATGCTGCCGAGAACCGCGATGCGGCGCGCGGCTCTTTCGGAGCCGAACGTGTCGAGCGCCGCGATCATCCCGCTCGCGTTGGCGTTGTATGCGTCGTAAATGACATTCGGACCGCCGACGATCGCGATGCGATCGTAGCGGCCTTGGGGCAGTTCGAGCGACGGAATCGCAGGAATCAAAAGCTCCGCGGAAACGCCCAGTGCGAAGGCCGCAGCGATGGCGGCCGCAAGGTTGAAGCGGTTGTGCAGGCCCGGCAGCGACGTCTCCACGGCGTACGTGGACACCTCGCCGCCGTCGCGGATGACGAGCCGCTCGGTGCCGGCGACCGCGATCAAGCGTTCGAACGACGCGTAATCGCGCAGCGCCGCCGCATTGGGAACCGCGACGAACCACACCGTACTCTCGGGCCGCGCCAAGCCGGCGGCTCGCTCCCGCGACACCTCGTCGGCGGCATTGAGAACGGCGCGCGCGCCGTGCGAGAACAGCGCCCACTTCGTATCGGCGAGACGCTCGCGCGAACCCATGATCTCGACGTGGGCGTCGCCCACGTTGGTGAGCACGCCGATCTTGGGACGCGCGGCCTCCACGAGCACGGCCACGTCGCCGTATTGCCGTGCCCCCATCTCCACGATGGCGACGTCGTGATCGTCGTTACTCAAGCTCAGCAGCAGCCGGCCGACGCCGATCTCGTTGTTCTCGTTGGCAGGCGGTACGGCGACGCGAAAACTCATGCGCAAGAGCGCGGCCAGCAACACCTTCGTCGTGGTCTTCCCGGTGCTGCCGGTGATCCCGACGATCTCGCCGTCAAAGGCCTCGGCGGCCAGGCGCGCCAGCGCGAGGTAGGCGGCCAGCGTATCCTTCACGACCATCGTGGGAACCCCGGCGACGCGCGCCGCGGCATCGCCGACGATCACCAGCGCCGCGCCTTTGCGCACCGCTTCGCCGGCGAAATCATGACCGTCGAAGTTCTCGCCGCGCAGCGCGAGAAACGCGTCGCCGGATTCCACGGTACGCGTATCGGTGCGAATCCGCAGGAGTTGCGGTGCGCGCTCGCCGTCGAGCAGCGTCGCGCCGGTCGCTTCGATCGCCGGACGCAGCGGCAGCTTCACGCGCCAACCGTCGCGAGCATCTCGCGGGCGACCGCGGCATCGTCGAACGGCAGCGTGCGCTCGCCGACGATCTGATAGTTTTCGTGCCCCTTCCCGGCGACGAGCACGACGTCGCCCGGCTTGGCCTCTTGGATCGCGAAGCGGATCGCCATCCGCCGGTCGCCGACGGGAAGGACGCGATCGTTCTCGCCGATGCCGGCGAGAATGTCGTCCATGATGGTCTGTGGATTCTCGCTGCGCGGATTATCGTCGGCGAGAACGATGCGATCGGCCAGGCGCGCGGCGATCGCGCCCATCTCGGCGCGCTTTCCGCGGTCGCGATCTCCGCCGCAGCCGAAGACGACGATCAGCGATCCTGCGGTCGTCTCGCGCAGCGCGCGCAGCGCGTTCTCGAGCGCGTCGGGCGTGTGCGCGTAGTCCACCACGACGTCGACGCCGTTGCCTTGCAGCCGCTCCATCCTCCCCGGCACGCGCGTCAGCGCGGCGAGCCCGCGCGCGCAAACCTCGTCGCTCACTCCGAGAAGCCGCGCCGCGCCGATCGCCGCCAGCGCGTTGGAGACGTTGAAGCGCCCCGAAAGCCGCAGTTCGAAGCGTCGTCCGTCGAGCGTGAACCCGGTGCCTCCGGAGTCAACGCGCACGTCACGCGCGACCAGCGTTGCGCCGGCAGCGGTGCCGTAGGTGATCGTTTCGCGGCCTTGCGCCTGCAGCTCCGCGGCCCAAAGCGCACCGCAGTCGTCGTCGAGGTTGAGCACGCAGCGAGGGGCGAGCGCGAAGAGCCTGCGCTTCGCGGCGCGATAGGCTTCCACGCTTTCGTGAAAGTCGAGATGGTCGCGGGTGACGTTGGTGAGCACCGCGACCGAAAAGCGAACGTCGTCGACGCGGCCGAGCGCCAGCGCGTGCGAGCTGACCTCCATCGCTACCGCCTTCGCATCTTCCAAGGCCATCCACCAGAGCAGATCCTGCAACTCGTGCGGCAGCGGCGTCGTGTTGCGCAGTTGGCGATGGTTCTCGCCATACTCGGCGCCGACCGTGCCGATCACTCCGCAGGTAATGCCGGCCGCGTTGAGGATGGCGCCGAGCATGCGCGTCGTGGTCGTCTTGCCATTGGTTCCCGTCACGCCGATCACGTGCAGCCGCGCCGACGGGTCGCCGTAACGGGCCGCGGCCAGAAGCGAGAGCGCGCGCTTCGTATCGGGCACGCGTACGATCGCGGCGCCGGGCGGGGGCGCGACGCCGTTGCTCTCCTCGACGACGACGCCGCTCGCGCCGTTGTTCAGCGCATCGGCGACGTAGCGATGTCCGTCGGTGTGCTCGCCGCGCAGCGCGACGAAGAGATCGCCGCGGCGCACCGCACGCGAGTCGATCTCGATGCGCTCGACCTCGACGTCAAGCGCGCCGTCGACGCTGGCGTGCGGCAGGCGTTCGAGCAGCGCGCCGAGTCGTGCGGGAGCGAGCCTATTCATTGCGCGCCAGCATGCCGGCCGGCAGGATGCCGGCGTGCAGCATAGCCGAGCGCGCGATCGCTGCAAAGGCCGGTGCGGCGACGATGCTGCCATAATAGGAGCCGATCGGCCGTTCGACCTTGACGTAGATGACGTACCGAGGATGCCGGTAGGGCACCATGCCGATAAACGAGGCGGCGTAATAGCCGGAACGATACTCGCCGTCGACGACCATCGACGCCGTACCGGTCTTACCGGCCGTCGCGTAGCCGGCAAGCTGCGCGGTGGGATCGCCAGTGCCGCGAATCACGACCGAGCGTAAGAAACGACGCAACTCGGCGGCGGTGCGCTGCGAAAAGACGCGGCGGATCACCCGGCGCTCGCTCGAGCGGACGAGCTTTCCTTGCTGGTCGTAGACGGCGCTGACGATCCGCGGTTGCAGCAGCAAGCCGCCATTGGCAATCGCGCTGTAGTAGCGCGCCATTGCCAGCGGCGTTACCGAGACGCCTTGACCGAACGACATCGTCGCGAGCGAGGAACCGCTCCATTGGGCCGGCGGCGGCACGATCCCCGGGTTCTCTCCGGGCAATCCCACGCCGGTCGGTTCGCCGAAACCCGCTCTGCGCTCCATATCGTAGAAAGTCTTCGCGCCGATCGAGAGTCCAACTTCCGCGGCGCCGACGTTATGCGAGTATTCGATGATCTCTTCGAGCGTCTCGCTGCCCCCGGTGCCGGCCATGAAGCCGTCTTCCGCGTTGTGAATGACGCGACCGCCTACCTCCAGCGTATCTCGCGCCGGGAAGCGCGACGTGAGAGACACCTTATGTGATTCCAGCGCCGCCGCCGCGGTAACCAGTTTGTAGGTCGAGCCGGGCTCGTACGCGTCCATCACGCCGCGGTCGCGACGCGCGTCGCCGGCATAGCTCCAAAAATGGTTCGGGTCGAAGTCGGGCGCGTTGGCCAGGGCGAGGATCTCGCCGGTCCAGGGATCCATCACGATTGCGGTTCCGTCGAGCGCGTGGTAGCCGCTCACCTGTTTGCGCAGCGCCTGCTCGGCGACGAACTGGAGGTACGGATCGATCGTCAACTCGACGTTTCGTCCCGGCTGCGCCGGCGCGAGCACTCGCTCGCGCCCGAATGGAATCGGCCGGCCGAATTCGTCGGCCTCGAGGGTGACGCGACCCGAACGTCCGCGCAAGACGTCGTCGTAGGAGTACTCGATGCCGTCGAGACCGTTCTCGTCGGTCCCGACGAAGCCGAGCACCGTTGACGCCAGCCGCCCCGCGGTGTCGACGCGTTTGCCCGTCTCCTCTTCCTTTAGGTTGATGCCGACCAGATCGAGCGCGCTCACGCGCACGGCTGTCTCGTGCGGTACCTTCCGCGCGATCCAGGCGAACCACGACCGGCGGTCGTGCAGTGCGGTGACGACCGACGGATCGAGCTTGCCGAATACGCTCTGCAGTTTCGAAACGGCTGCGTCGGGATCGGCGATCTGACGCGGCACCGCATAGACGCTCTCCGACGGCAGCGAGCGCACGAGCACGCCGCCCTCGCGATCCAGAATACTGCCGCGCCGCGCGAAGACCTCGACGGTATCGGAGCGCTGCGCCAGCGCCTCCTTGGCGTAGACCGGTCCCTTTAGCGCCTGGATCACGTAGAGGCGCGCCACGAGGAAGACCGCCACGGTCATGCACGCATAAAAAAAGAATCGCGCTCGCATGGGCGCAACGCGAGAGAAGGTGCGGTTGTGCACGAGGCTATCCGTTCTTTATTGGCGCGACGAGATCGCCGGGGCGAAGAGTCCCGCGAGCGACGAGAGCACCGGGAAGCGAGCGCGAGCGCGCGCCACGCGAGGCGCCTGCACAGTGACGACGGCGAACTGCTCCGGCTCGCGCATGCCGAGGCGCGCGGCGACCGCGGCGAGGCGGTCGTCGGAGCGGAGTGCCGCGATGCGGTCGTCGAGGCGCATCGTCTGCGCGACGAGCGCTTCGCGCTTGGCCTGTGCGCTCGCCAGCGCGTAACTGAGCCCCGTGAGGTTCGAGGTGAGCACGACGTAGCCCATCAGCAGCGCGCAGGCGCAGAGCACGCAGCCGAACGCGCGCCCGACGTTGGCGTGGCGGGCGCGCGCCGTACGCTGCTTGCGTCGCTGCGTGGCCCCACGAACGGTGCGTGGGCGCTGCGGGCGCGAGATGGGAACCGCGCGAGCGGCGATCATGACTGCCCGCTCCGTGCGGCCGCGCGTAGCTTGGCGCTGCGAGACCGCCGGTTCTCGGCCAGCTCGACCTCCGAAGGACGAATGGGCTTGCGGGTGAGCACCTCCAGGTGCTCGTCCTGGCGGAATGTCAATTTCACGATGCGATCCTCGAGAGAATGGAAGCTGATGGCAACGACGCGTCCGCCCTCGCGCAACCGCCCGATCGCGGCGTCGAGGCCTTCACGCAGCGCGTCGAGTTCGTCGTTGACGGCGATGCGCAGCGCTTGAAAGACGCGCGTCGCCGGGTGGATGCGCTCTCGCGTTCCCACACGATGCACGACGCCCGCAACGAGTGCCGCAAACTCCGACGTCGTGTGCGGCAGTTCGTTACGCTCGCGCCGGGCGACGATGGCGCGGGCGATGCGGCGCGCCGAGCGCTCCTCACCGAAGGCGAAGAAGATGTCGGCCAGTTCGCGTTCGCTTGCCGTCGAAAGCACGTCGTAGGCGCTGCGGCCGGCCGCCGGATTCATTCGCATATCCAGCGGCGCCCGCGCAGCGAGCGTGAAGCCGCGCTGCGGCTCATCGAGTTGCATCGACGAAACCCCCAGGTCGAAGAGCACGCCGTCGACGCTGCGAATCCCGTAGCGGTCGAGGACGCCGGCAAGGTCGCGAAAGTTGGCGTGCACGAACTCCAGCCGGGGATCGGCGAACGCTCGCGCAATCGGCGCCGCGCGAGGATCGGCGTCGAGCGCGATCAGCCGGCCGTCCCCCAGGCGCTCCAAGATCGCGCGCGTGTGGCCGCCGGCCCCGAACGTCGCGTCGACGTAGGTACCGTCCGGCACGATCGCGAGCAGCTCGATCGCCGGACCCAAGAGAACCGGAACGTGGCTCAGGATGACCCCCGCACATCGCCGCGCCCTACAGGCCTAGCTCGCCCATGTAATCGGGCAGCTCGCCTTCGGGGGGATTCTGGAACGTGTAGCGCTCCATCGCCCAGATCTCGATGCGCGTGAGCAGGCCGACCGAGACGACCTGCCTGCCGATGCCGGCGTACGCGCGCAGCAGCGCCGGCACGACGACGCGGCCCTGACTGTCGCACCCCACCTCCTCGGTGTGCGCGAAGAGGTAGCGCACGTAGTGGCGGTAGCGCTCGTCTTTGCGGGGCACGGCTTCGAGCCGTTCGCAGAACTCGACCCACGTCGCACTCGGATAGAGCGCGAGGCAGCGATCGGGGTGGGCGATGGTGAGCACGAACTCCGATCCGAGCCGCTCGCGGAAGCGCGCGGGGACGATAAGCCTGCCCTTATCATCAAGAGCGTGCTGTTCCGAGCCCGCAAACCGTGGCAGACCAGCGTGCAATATCTCCTCCGCAAAGCACCACTAGGCACTACTTTCCACCACTATACGCCCCACCTTATAGTGAAGCAAGGCTTTGGCGCGCCGAAAAGCGCGCCGTAACGCGCTTCGTAAAAACGCGTGAGGTTGGGACCCCGAACGTGTGTTCGCCTAGGGCGTTATCGAAAAGACCGTGCCGTGCCCGTAGGCTCCGCCGCCGGCGGTCGTACCGTAGAGGCTCCCGCGATATTCCATCAGATTGGTCTGCGGTACCGAACCGTCGTTGCCGTCGAAGCTATGGAGGACGGTCTCGACGCCCTCAGGCGTGAGTTTGAAGATCGTGCCGCAGCCGACGCTGTGCTTGAGCGCGCAGCTCGAACTGCCGCCGGAGTTGGTGACGCCGTAAAAGCTGCCGTTCAAATAGAGCAGATCGCCATACGGCTGCGCCCCATCGCTTCCGCCCTTGAAGTCGTAAAGCACGCGCTCTTTTCCCGAGGTCGCGATCTCAAAGACGTTCCCGCAACTCTCTCTGCAGCTTCTCTGCGCGGTGCCGCTGGTAACGCCGTACTGCGTGCCGGCTACGCCGACGAGATCGGAGACGGGAAACGTACCGTCAGCGCCTCCGGAAAACTTATGAAGCACGTGTTCTGCGAAGCCGCTATAGCCGACAAGGGAGAACGCCGTTCCGCAGCCTAAGCCGCCGCATCCCTTGGCGCTTCCCCCCAGCTCCGTCGTGCCGTAAAGATTCCCGCCAGAATATCCCAGATCCGCGATCGGATACTGGCCGTCGCTGGGCGGCCCGGCAAATTCGTAGACGAGGGACTCCGTGCCGTTCGCGGCGATCTCGTAGACGATCCCGTACTGCGTTTGCAGATTGAACCCGGCCTCCGTCGTGCCGAAGAGCGCGCCGTACGCGCCTTTGACCGGGCCGGCTGCGGGAAAACCGCCGTCGCCGCTGGCGCCGAAACTATGGATCACGAGCTCGCTGCCCGAAGCCGTCACGCTGAAGAGCGTGCCGCAGCCTTTGCCGCTGCCGCAAGCGCCGGAGTCGGCGCCCCCGTGGAGCGTCGTGCCGTAAAGCTTGCCCCCAACGTTCACGAGGCCGCCTTGCGGGTCGGCGCCGTCGCGTTTGCCGCTTCCCAGAAAACTATGGACGATGCTCTCCGCGCCCCTGGAAGGTTCGAGCCTAAAGACCGCTCCCAATCCCTGCGCGCCGCCCTGGCTGGTCGTGCCGAAGAGCGCGCCGTGCAGCACGATGAGCCGGGTTCCCAGTGGCTTTTGGCCGTCGTTTCCTTTGCCGAAACTATGGAGGAGCGTGAAGGTCGAGGTGGAGTGCCCGATCGCGATCGCGGTCTGACCCTGGGATGGCGCAAACGCCGTCGAGCGCGCGCCGCACCCCGCCGCCGTCAAGGCGGCGAGTGCAGCGATGAGCCGAGCTTGCCGCCGGCTCATCCCAAGGCCACGCCCGTCATCGCTTGGATGTCGGACGACGCGGTCGGATAGGCAAACAGCGTCGCCTGCAGCGTGCTCACCGGAACTTTCGCCCGGATCGCGAGTGAAAAGACGTTGATCAACTCCTCGGTATGCGGACCCATGACGTGCGCGCCGAGAAGTGCGTCGTTCGCTTCGCCGATCAGAAGGCGATAGGCCGAGCAGCGCGCGCGCACGCGCCGCGACGAATACCACTGCGTGGAATCACCCTCGGCAACGCGGAAGGGCAGACTCCGCTCCTGTGCCTGCGCCGTGGTGAGGCCGACCGAACCCAGCGACGGAATCGTATAGACGATGCTTGCCAGCCCGTCGAAATCCGGCCGATGAGCGTTCCCCTCTAAAATATTTCGCGCCGCGAGATCGCCTTCGTACGTCGCGGCCGGCGTAAGCGGCAGGCCGCCCCCGTCGGCGCAATCGCCCACCGCATAAACGGCCGGATTGCTTCGGCTCTGCAAGAACTCGTTAACCGCAACGCCTTTTCTGGTTCGCTCGACGTTGCCCGCGTCGAGCGCCAAGTCGTCGAGCTCGGGCGCGCGCCCGGCGGCGTGAACGACGAGATCGCACCCGAGCCGCAACGGTTCACCGCTCACGTTGCCGCACACCACGAAGCCCGACGC
Source organism: Vulcanimicrobiota bacterium (assembly GCA_963844705.1). Classification (GTDB taxonomy): domain Bacteria; phylum Vulcanimicrobiota; class Vulcanimicrobiia; order Vulcanimicrobiales; family Vulcanimicrobiaceae; genus Cybelea. The sequence continues at coordinate 138,887 of CAWJPI010000004.1, forward strand.
CGTTTTTCGACGGACGTAATCTCGGCGTTGGTGCGCACGTCCACGCCCACCTCACCGCCGATCGCGACCATGCGATCGACCAGCGACGGCTCGAATCCGGTCAGCACGCGCGGACCGCGCTGCAAGATCACGGGCGACGCGCCGGCGCGCGCCGAGAGATGCGCGAACTCGAACGCGATGTAACCGCCGCCGATAAACGCGATGCGCTTGGGCAGCTCGGGCAGGTCGAGGAAGCCGGTGCTGTCGATCAGATGCTCCTCTCCCTCCAATCCCAGCTTCGCGGGCCACGCGCCGCACGCGAGGACGACGTTTTTCGTCTCGACGGTTTCGCCGGCGACCGAGCATGCTCGTGGCGCTCGTAAAGCACGCGGTGCCGTGATACGTCGTCACGCCGGCTTTGCCAGTTCGCCTTCGCGCTGCGGCGGCACCGGATCGGTGAACGTGTGCTTGAAGCGCATCAACTCGGGCCAGTCGATGTGCGATTCGCCGGCGATACCGCTCCCGGCCATCCGCCGCACCCAGTCGACCGCCTCTGCGGCCCCGACGAGCACTTTTTTAGGGTCGCAGCCGCGCAGCAGGCACGTACCTCCGTACGGCAGCCGGTCGACGATCGCCACGCGCCGGCCCGCACCGGCGCAGCGCTCGGCCGCGGTCGTCCCCGCCGCGCCGCTGCCGACCACGAGGACGTCGTATTCGCTCACGCCTCAGCGAACCTCAAGGCACTCTCGATATCATCGCCGCCTAACACCTTAACGTCAATGGAGGATCAACGTGGCTTGCTCGTTCTCGTTCCCGCGGCCTGCCTGCAAGGCCTGACTGCGGACCGAGAAGAAAGGCGACGGTGCGATGAAACGTGTGCTCGGGATTTGCGGCCTTCTAGGGTTGCTTTACGGATGCGCCGGCGCGGGCTACCTGCCGTACGCCGCGCATGCGCTCGACCCCGCGACGCTCGACTCGCTGGTGACCGGCGCAGGGCAGGCCAACAGCGTTCCGCCCGGCCTGGTGCGCGCGGTCGTCATGGCCGAGTCGGCCGGCAATCCGTCGGCGATTAGCGTCGCCGGCGCGCAGGGCCTGATGCAGCTGATGCCGGGCACGTCGGCAGGCTGCGGCATCGGCAATCCCTTCGATCCCACGCAGAACGTTTCGTGCGGCACCAGCTACCTGCGCTCGCTGCTCAATCGCTATCACGACAACGTCACGCTGGCGGTCGCGGCATACAACGCGGGGCCCGGAGCGGTTGACCGCTACCACGGCGTCCCGCCCTATGCCGAAACGCGAGCGTACGTCGTGCGCGTGCTCAACGCGTACCGCAACTACTGATTCGTCGGAATAGCGCCGTGACGCGCCGATCCGATCCTTCCCGATGACGACGTTCACCGACCGCCAACCGTTCGCACCGCGTTCGCGCTGCGCGTTCCGGGGCTGCCGATCCTCGACGGCTACCTGCTGCGCGAGATGTTCGGCCCGTTCATGTTCGCGTTCGGCGCGTTCTTGTTGTTCTGGGCGCTCAACATTTTCTTCCTCGCGGCCGACTACATCATCAACCAGCACGCGCCGTTTTTCTTGGTGCTGCGCTTCGTCATCTTCCGCATCCCGCAAGCCATTCCGATGGCGTTTCCGTTCGCGTGCCTGTTTGCCGCGCTGCTCGCGATGGGCCGGCTGATGGGCGACAACGAGGTTACCGCGATGCGCACGGCCGGCATTCCGATCATGCGCATCGCGCTCTCGCCGCTCGTCTTCGGCTTCGCTATGTTTCTCGTCGCCTACACGATGAACGAGTGGGTCGCGCCGGCTTCGGTCGATCTCTCGACGCGTACGTTCTATCAGATCATCTACCACACCGACTCGCTGCCGGTCGAGCCGCAGTTCTTTCGTAAGGATCCCGACACCGGCAACACCTTTTACGTCGGGCAGGTCGCGCCCGACAACAAGACGATGCTCGACGTGCAGATCTTCAAACCGGCGCAAGTACGGCCCGTGGAACGAGACGCTGCAGGCCGCAGCGCCGACGTCCAGGGGAGCCTGCTCGACCTGCACGACGTCATCGACACTCGCTACAACAACGACGGCTTTTTGACCAACCAACAGCACGTAAAGAGCGTCACGATCGGCCTGCCGCTGGGAGAGACCGCTCCCAGTTCGTCAGCAAGTGAACAACGATCCGTGGACGATGAGCAGCAAGTCACTGCGCACGCAAGTCAACGCGCTCCAATCCCAAGGCATCGGCGGGACGGCGATGGGGAACCTGCAGATCAATCTCGCCAACAAGCTGGCGTGGCCGTTCGCGTGTTTCATCGGCGTCATCGTGGCCCTGCCGCTGGCACTGCGTTTCGGCAAGCGCGGACGCACGCTCGGCATCGCGCTGGCGATCATCGCATTCTTCGCCTACTATCTCATGACGTCGGCCTGCTCGGCATTCGGCCGTAACGGTGCGATCAATCCATTCTTCGCCGCCTGGCTGCCGAACATCATCATGGGAACTGCGGGCACGCTCCTACTTTGGCTGGAAGAGCGCTAGGGCCGTGCTCCGGAACGTCACGGACGTCGCGGCCTAGCCGCGATTGCGGTGCTCGTCGCCTATCTCTGCGGCGCCTATCCGACCGGAGCCTCGGCCGCTTCGCAAGACGCAAGCGAACAGCTGGCGCTCGAATCTGCTCAACGGCCAGACCTGCGCGCAGCACTACGCCGATAGCGACGGGAATGGCGCGCCCGCGTCCGGCACGGCCCAGAGCGTCGCGCAGGTTTCGACCCCGACGCCCGCACCGCCGGCCACTCCTGGGCCCCCGCAGGTCCCCCCGGGCGTCGGCAACGGGACGTTCACGCTCAATCCCACGCCGCGGCCGCTTCCGGCAAGCCAGGTAACGCCGCCGCCCATACCCGGAGCAACTCCCAATCCCACCGCGTCGTTGGGGCCGATCTTCCTGGTGCGCGGCGGCGAGACGCCGCCGCCGATTCCCCCGGCCGGCCAGGCCACGCCGCAGCCCGACGCCGGCCCCCACGGGAGCGCCGACGCTGGCGCCCGGCTACCTCGCGGTGATCTCCGATAAGTGGAGCGGCAACCGCGAACGCGGCCAGCCGAGCGACGCAATCGGCAACGTGCACATTTACTACGGCGACGAAGAGATCGTCGGCGATCACGCGCACTTCGACGGCATTCGCACGATCACGATCACCGGCCATCCGTTCCTCGTCAATCACGAGCACAACTCGGTGCTCACCGCCGACGTCATCATCTTCGACACGGTGCAGCAGACCGCAAAACTGCTCAACGGCAAGGGCGCCAGCGACGAGGGCGTTCAGCGCGGCCTCGTGCACTTCGAAGCGCAGGACCTGCATACCAATCCCGACGGCACCGCCACGGTCTCAATCCGTACGTGACGACGTGCGAGAATCCGCGCGGCGGCTATCACATCACCGGAAAGGACATGGCGGTCTATCCGGGCGATCGCATCGTCATTCATAAAGCCGTGCTCTGGCTCGGCGCGGCGGCCATCTTCTACCTGCCGCTGTTGATCATTCCGCTGCGCAGCCTCGAAGGGCAGCGCGGGCGCGCCCACTGGTTCCCGGAGGTCGGTTACGACTCGTACGAAGGCGCGTGGATCAAAGTCCAAATCCCGTTCGGCAAGGACCAGTACTATTACGGCTATTACATCGTGAACTATTTCACGAAGGAAGGCTTGGGGCTCGGCTACGTCGGCTTCTATTCCAGCAGGAAAGGCCGGCGCAGCGTTAGCGTGAACCTCTACACGATCAACAATCGCCAGGAGGGCGGGACGCAGACGAATCTCTCGCTGGCCGAACAGGAGAACTTCTCCGAGCATCTGCGCGGCAACTTGCAGTTCACGTATCAGTCGAACTACGGCCCGCTGGTGCAGCATCCCGCCCAACGAGTTGAACCGCGATCAGCATCGCGCACCAAACCGCGCAGACGTCGCAGAATTACAGCATCAGCCACAGTTCCGTCGGCGGTCAATCGAGCAGCGATAGCTTCACGTTCTCGGACACGCGGCAGTTCAACGAAAACTTGAACCAAACGACCACCTACAACGATAGCGACAGCAACGCGAGTTTCGGCGGTGAATCGTCGTTCAGCAATCAGTCCGAGTTCGACTATTTGCTGCAGTACACGACCTCGGGCGCCGACTACCAGATGGAGTTCGACAAGACCTACTCGCTGGAGGCGACCGGAATCAACAAGATTCCCGAGTTCGAAGTGCGGCCTACCGACTTTTTCCAGCACTTTTTCATCCCGCTATCGGCGGAGCTGACGGTGGGCGAGTATAGCAACCCCGCGGGCGACGGCCAGCCCGAAGCGCTAGCGACGTGGCGCGGCGACGCCAATCTCGTGGTAGGCCCGCTCGAGGCCAAGGTTTTGGGGAGCGACTTTCAGGGAACGGTGACCGTCGACCAGTACGCGTACGGCACCGGCGACCTCAAGGCCGCGATCGAGCAAGACCTGAGCCTCACCACGCCCGTCAGCCGCACATCGTCAATACGCTTACCTACAACGAGGCCAACTACAACGGCCCGGCGCTGGTGCCGTTCCAATACCTCGATCAGCAACCCACGAGAACACGAAGAACGCGCAGGATATGGTGCGCCTCTTCAACGACGACGTGTACGCATTTTCGCTGGGCTGGGCAACGAATTTCGACGGCGTCGCGCAGCCGCTGAGTTATCAGCTCACGGCGCGGCCGTCGCACGCGTTCGGTGCTGATGCTCAGCGGCTCGTTCATCCCCGGCCCCGGGGAAGGGTTCGAAACGACGAACCTGCAGCTCTCGACGCCGTTCGGGCGCGACGCGTCGCTGCAGTTCGTCACCAATCTCAACTGGAAGGGCGGCGGCGAGCTGGTCGCCGACAAGGTCATCTACTATACGCGCACGATCGGAAACTGCTACCAGCTACTGGTGCTTTACAACGAATCGCAAGCGGCGATCAACGTCGGCCTCAACCTGCTGGCGTTTCCCACCCAGACTGCGGTCTTCAACATCGGCTCACCGCAGCCAGTCGTCCCAACGACGTTCAACTTTTAGGGGAAGCCCGGGTTGTTTTTTTGTCGTTGCCGAGAGCGCGTGTGGTATGCGGCGATCGTCGTTTCGAGCTGCTCGAGCGACATGCCGCGCGGCGGCGGCACCGGGATCGCGCCGTAACGCGCGACGTATTTCCGCATCAGTGGCAGAATCGTGACGGCGGCGAACTTGCCGGCCGAGAGCTTGGCTCCGGCGATCGTGCCGATCCGCAGCACCACGCCAGCGTGCGGACCGTTGGGTAGATCGAGGGGGCGAACTCCTTCGATCGACTCCCAGGGGAGGAGTACGCGCCGATAGACGAGGTGCCGACTTCGTGAGCTTGAGCATCGGTTGGTTAGAGCACGATCAGGTAGACGAGCCTTGGCACGAGCGCGATCAGCAAGACCGCGATGTAGGCGCGTGCCCAAGCGTGCAGCACCGGCATGGTGCGTCCGAGCACCGCGAGCAGCACGATATACGTGAAACCGAGCGCCGAGACGGCAACGATAAGCCACAGCCGCTTCGAGACGGCCTCGTAAAGCACGAGGTCGCCGCCGGTCGTCACGCTCGGGGACGAAGGGTCGATGCGGCTACCTCAAGGCTCGTCGCACTGCGGATGCCCGCAGCGCGCAGGCCGTGACCTCGATGCCGTCCTCGGCCCCGCGGCAGAAATCGCTGCAATACGCTTCGCCGCCCAAGACCGGTCCGCTCACCAGGCAGCTGCACGGACTACACGCGCACTCGACGGCGAACTCGCTCACGGACACGGCGTCGGCGCCGAAGGATTGTTGGAGATTTCCACGCTGACGATCTGCGCGGCGGGATCCGACGGTGTGAAATACGCGTAGTACGTGTTGTCGAACTGCTCGGTCATGCAGAGTTTCGGCGATACGAACTGCGGGTCGATCGGGCCGCCAGGGCCGAGCGAGTCGAGGAACGTCCAGGTGCCGCCGTTGGTCGCTTGCGTCGTAAATGCGTTGAACGTCCAGAGATTCGACGGCGACGCGCTCGGCGATGGCGACGGCGACGCGATTCCCTTGAATATCGCCTTTTGCGCGATGATTGAGAATTCGGTTCCCGAGCCGTTGCTGTCGGGATTGAAGGAGAACTGCTGGGGCGTCGTTCCCAGGCGCAGCCACGCCGGCGGAATGTGGGGATTTTCGTTGCGGACGAACTGCACCGGTTCCGCGTACGAGGTTCCACCGCTGCCCAGCGCGATCAGGGCAAACGAATAACCCGCCCAGTTGGTTTGCAAGGTATCCGTCGACGGCGTCTTTCCGTCGCCGCTCGTATTGAAGACGATCATGTATTGGTAGTTGGAGAAGTTGAATGGCGCGGCGACGTCAAAGTGTACGGCCATGTATCCCAGAGGGGCGCCGCCCGGTCCCAAGCCTGGCGGGTTCGGCGTGACCTGACGACCGCACGCCGCAACGATGAACGCCGTAACCACCACGACGACAAAACCGAAACTCAATCTGCGAATCATGATCTCCTCGCGGCCGCTAGTGCGCGATGCCGGCTTGGCGATCTTCGCGGCGATTGCGTTGGCGGCGGCATTTCCAAAAGTTGGCGCAGCATGGCTGGTTCCATTGGGAACTGCGGCGCTTTTCTGTTGTATGGCAAGATGCTTCCTGGAAGCGCGCGGCCCTGCTCGGGTGGGTCGCCGGGCTGATATTCTTTGCCTTAGATTTTGCTTGGGTCGGGCACACGGTCGGACGCTACATCGGCGTTTTCGGCCCCTTCTTGGCTCTCGGTCCGGCGCTCATCGAAGCCCCGTTCTTTGCTTTGGCCGGTGCGCTGAGCGCCGCGGCTTACGCACGCATGCGTCCGGAACTGGCGCCGCTGGGCGCGGCGGCGGCATTCACCGTGTGCGAATGGCTGCGCTCGATCGGCGTGCTTGCCGCGCCGTTCGACCAGCTCGGATACACGCAAGCCGACGCGCCGCTGCGCGCCGTCGCGGCGTACGGAGGAACTTACGGCATCACGTTCGTGCTATGCATGCTGGGTGCGTACGGTGCCGACGCGGTGCGCCGCAAGACGTGGCACACGTTCGCCGGCGATCGCCGGCGCCGCGATCGCGTGACGCTGCTCTCCTGGGCGTTCTGGCCGGCGCGCTCGCTGCCGAAGCCGACGATCGAAGTTGCGGCCGTGCAAGGCAATATTCCGCAGTCGCTCAAGTGGAACGCACTGCGCTTGGCCGTGAGCCGTTACACCGCGATGACGCGCGCACTCGCGGGCACGCAGCCGCGGCTCGTCGTGTGGCCCGAGACCGCGATCACGACCGAGCTCGAATCTCGATCCCGTACTGCTCAACGACATCTCGCAGCTGTCGCACAGCCTTCGTTCGACGATCGTCGCCGGCGCGGTTGACGCCAACGTCACGGGCATTTACAACGCCCTCTTCATGCTCTCGCCCGACGGCAGTACGCAGATCTATCGCAAGCGCCAATTCGTGCCGTTCGCAGAATCGTTTCCCGGCCGTCGATTTCTCTCGTGGCTGCCGTACGTCGAGTTCGCTCAACGGCGGCATCACGCCGGGCCGTCGCGACGGCGTCTACCCCACGACCGCGCTGCCGATCGCGCCGCTCATCTGCTGGGAGTCGGCCTTTGCCGATCTCGCCTTGCGGCAGATGCGCCAGAACGCGCAGATCCTCGTGATCAGCACCGACGATGCCTGGTTTGGAAAGACGTCGGGGCCCTACATGCACGCGCAGATCGCGCAACTGCGCGCGATCGAGAGCGGTGCCTACGTCGTGCGCGCCGCGGCGACGGGCATCAGCGGAATCATCGCGCCCGACGGAAACTGGCAGGCTCGCACCCGGCTGGAGGAGCGCGCGACGGTCGAGCGGGCGAGTAGGTCCGCGGGTACCGACGCTCTTCTCGCAGCATCGGACCCACCGCCGTCGTCCTCACACTGGCGGTCGTCTATCTGGCGCTACTTCTGGCTTCCGGGCCTACGAGAACGCGACAACCCCTCCGGGGGTTCCCACCGATGAGCGTTAGGCGAAAGCTCGTGGAAACGCATCGGGATTCTCGCCGGCGTGCTCTTCGGCATCTACGTGGTCGTCGAGGTCGTGCTCGCCGGGCGGGGAACGCCGCCGTTCCGCCGGGTCAGCTCCCGATCGACCTGCGCGGCGGGCACGTGCTCAACAATCACATCACGACGAAGTCGTGGAGCTTCGACTACGAGCACGCGCGTCTCTCGCCCGACGGACTGAGCGGAACCGTCAACGGCGTGCGCAACGGCGTCGTGTTCCGCAAAGGTAAGCCGTACTCTGCGAATTTCGGCGAAGCACATCCAGCTCGACATCGCCTCGCTCGATTTCACCGCCGTCGGGGCGGTGCACATCGAGCGAATCAACGACCCGGAGCACCGGGCCTTCGATACGGATCTCGTAACCTGGACGAACGACGCCAAGGTGCTAAAGATGTCGCACCCCAGCTACGTTCATTCCGGTGGTCAAACGCTGACGATCAGGCAATATCTCGGTCAACTTCGACGACGACACGATTCACTTGGGCAAAGTCAGCGGCGGAGTTTCAATCCACCACTGACGCCCGGCTGCTAGCGGCCCTCTTCGCTGAGTTTCTTCTTGGCTTCGGCGATGAGCTTTTTGACTTTTTGGCCGCCCTTATGCCCGATCTCTTCGTAAAAATCCGACCCGTATTTTTCCTTGACGACCTTGCCGCCTTTTTGACCGATTGATTCGTAAAATTCGACGCCGTGGCGGTCACGCGTGGCCTTGCCGCCTTTGCGCCCTATATCTTCATAAAACGTGGAGCCATAGCGATCTCTGACCGTGTCGCCGCCTTTTTTTCCGGCTTCGCGTACGGACATTTCGCGCTTGCTCGGGCGCTCGTTCTTCTCTGCCATCGGCGAGTACTTACCGCAAGTCGCGGCTTATGAAGCCGTGGCCTTGCGCTTGGGCCGCTGCCCGCCTTTTTGCCCGATCACTTCGTAGAACGAGGGACCATACTTGCTCTTGGTGGCCTCGCCGCCCTTACGCCCGATCTCCTCGTAAAACTCCGAGCCGTATTTGGCTTTCACGCGCTCACCGCCGCGGCGACCCGCTTCGCGAACGCTCATCCCGCCGGACTGTCCAGAATCCTGTGCCATATTTAAACCTCCTTGGTCTGGGATATCTTCTTTCCCATACAAGCGCTCGGCAAACTCAGGATTTGCTGAGAATCGCGACCAGTCTCTCGTAAACTGCTTGGGCTTGCGCGCGGAGGTTATCCAGATTCCCATCATTTTCGATAATGAAATCGGCGCGCTCCCGCGCGCGCTCGGGCTCGACCTGCGCGGCCATCCGGGCCGCGACCCGTCCGGGGTCGATGCGGTCGCGCTCGACGACGCGCGCGATCCGCCGCTCCAGCGGGGCGACGACCAGAACGGAGCGGTCCACGAGGCGATCGTACCCCGTCTCGAAGAGCAGCGGCACCACGTGAACGATCAGCTGGCCGGGCTTGGCCCGCGCCTCGCGCTCCAGGGCGATCCTGCGGATATGCGGGTGGAGGAGGGCATTGAGCCGCTCGCGCGCCGCGGCGTCGCCGAAGACGATATCGGCCAGGGCGCCCCGGTCGAGCGCTCCGTTGCGCACGACCGCTGGCCACACCCGGCCGATCTCTAACAGGCCGTCGCTCTGGGGAGCCACGACCTCACGCGCGATCGCGTCGGTATCCACGACGTAGGCGCCGAGCTCCGAGAGGATCGAGGCGACCTCGCTCTTGCCCGCCCCGATGCCGCCGGTGAGCCCAACGCGCACGTCCGCGGCGTTACTCGCTCGGGCTGCTCGGCTCCGAAACCGCATCCACGGGGGGGTCGACGCCGATCTCCTCCTCGACCGCGTACTGCTCGATCTCTTCGAGAGGAACGTCGGCGACGTGCTGAATGGAGGCCGTTATTCGGCGCGTGGCGTGGTTGATCGTCAGCAGCGTTACCTCGACCTCTTGTCCGGCCGCGAACGATGCCGCAGCATCGAACTCGCCCTTGGGCACCATCGCGAGGATGCCGGGGATCACTTCGACGAGCAGGTAGTTCGGGGTGACTTTGACGATCTGCGCGGTCAGCTTGTTCGTCTCGTAGAGACGGTCGGCGTACTGATCCCACGGGTCGGGGAGCGCGTGCTTGAGCGAAAGGCTGACCTTCTTCGCATCGGGGTCGAACTTCATGATCTCGACCTGCACGACGTCGCCGATCTTCACGACTTCGGACGGGTGCTTGATGCGCGCGTACGAGAGTTCGCTGTTGTGGATTAGGCCGTCGATGCCGCCGAGATCGACGAAGGCGCCGAAATCGGCGAGACGCACGACGATGCCCTCGCGGATCTGCCCGACCTCGAGCGTGTCGAGCAGCTCTTGCTTTTTGGCCTGCAGTTCCTCTTCGAGCACCAAGCGCTGCGAGAGCACGACGCGATGGCGCTTGTGATCGAGGTCGATCACTTTGAGGCGCAGATGCTGCCCGACCAGCTCGTCGAGGTTTCCGACGGGCTGCCGGCGGATCTGCGAGGCGGGAACGAAGCCGCGCATGCCGAGGTCGACGAGCACGCCTCCCTTGACCACCTGCGTGACCGTCGCTTCGATCACTTCGTCGCGCTCGTGCGCTTCGATGACCTTCTCCCACGTCTTGAGCGCACGCGCTCGGCGTTCGGAGAGAAAGAGCGTTCCGTCCATCTCATCGATGCGATGCACCATCACCTCGACGGTGTCGCCGACTTTGAGGACCTTGGGATCGATAGCGAGCGACAACTCGCGGAAGGGGAGCACGCCTTCGGACTTGCCGCCGACGTCGACGAGCACTTCGTCTTTGTCTTTTTGGACGATCGTTCCGGTGAGGACTTGGCCCTCGTCGAGAACCCGGAGCGATTCTTCGTAGAGGCGCTGTTCGAGCGCTAATTGGTCTTCTTCAATGTTGACTGGGGCGAGATCGGTTGTAGTTATGTGACTTTTCCTACCTTCATAATTTTTTTATCACTTCATTTTTTATCGTTGGCATCGTTTGCACCACCAGGTGCCGCGCGCGGCCAACACGGTTCGCACGATCCTGCTGGTGCCGCACCTGCGGCAGAGACTCCCGTGCTTCCCGTAGACCGCGAGATCGTTTTGAAAGCCGCCTCGAAGGCCTTGCGCATCCACGTAGTCGTCGACGCTCGTACCGCGCATGGTAATCGCGCGCCGCAAAACGTCAACGATGGCGAGTCGTAAGCGGCTTGCCGCCGCCTTTGTCAAAGCTCGAGCCGGCCGGGCCGGACGAATCCGAGCCTCCCAGAGCGCCTCGCACGCGTAGATGTTTCCGATGCCCGCGATGCGCCGCTGGTCGAGCAAGAATGCCTTGATCGGCCTCGTCCGCTCAGCCAGCATACCGAGAAAGGCCTCCTGTGTAAAGCCGGTGGATAGGGGTTCGACGCCGAGCTCCCGGTCCCACGCTTCGCCCGCCGCAACCAGGCGCATGCGCCCGAAGGTGCGGACGTCGGCGAAATGCAGCCGGGCTCCGTCGCTGAAACGCAGGACGACGTGGGAGCGCGGGTACTCCGGCTCGTCGCAGCCCATCGCGATGAGGCGCCCGGTCATGCGCAGGCTCACGACCAGCGCGTCGCCCGAGTCCAGCTCGAGCACGGCGTACTTTCCGCGGCGCCCGATTGCGAGGATCCGGCGGCCTCGCAGCGCCCCGGCGAACGCGACGCCGCGCGGCGCCACGGTCACGCGAGCGAGCCGTACGTCGGCCGCTTCGATCGTCTTGCCCGCGATCGCGCGCCGCAAGCCGCGCACGATCGTCTCGACTTCGGGAAGCTCCGGCATCTAGGGAGACGAGAGCGCGCGCAGATCGAGCTTCGTGCCGGCGGCAATGCCGTCGCGCGACGCTTCGCCCGCCGGCAGCTCGATCACGTATCGCGCACGCGCCTCCTCGCGCGGAATCCGGTCGTCGGTCAGCTTCGGCGAAACGACCGGCACGTTATCGTAGACGCGGCGCACCGTTCCGTCGGCGCCGACGAAGACCATGTCGAGCGGCACCAGCGTGTCCTTCATCCAGAAGTCGACCGTGTCGTCGCGATTGAAGACGAAGATCATACCCGTATGCACGGGCAGCGAGCGGCGGTCCATCAAGCCGTGCTCGAGCTGTGTCTCGGTGCGCGCGACCTCGAGCGTGAGATCGGCCTTCGGGGCGTGGACCACGACGGTAGCGAGCGCGGCGATCAACGCGGCGGCGATGTTAAACACGTTCGAAGCGCTCCTGCGTCATCGGTTCGACGTCGTACCAGTTGCGGCCGGTTTTCAACGTCACTTCGAGCGGCACCGCGAGCGACATCGCGCCCTCCATGTGCTCGCGCACGAGGGCGGCGACCTCGCGCAGCTGCGACTCGCGCACTTCGAAGATCAGCTCGTCGTGGATCTGGAGCAGCATTGCGGCGTCGAGTCCCGACTCTTCCAGCGCGCGATCGATGCGCACCATCGCCAGCTTCATCAGGTCGGCAGCGCTGCCTTGGAGCGGCGCGTTGGTCGCCTCGCGCTCGGCTGCGGCACGCAGCAGGTAGTTGCCGGAGACGAGCCCGGGCATGTAGCGGCGGCGCCCCAGGATCGTCGCGACGTAGCCGCTGCGCCGCGCCTCGGCGATCGTGCGCTCGATGTAGGCACGCACCGACGGGAAGCGCGCGAAATAGGCCGCGGTAATCCCCTTGGCCTCCGCGCGGCCGATCTCGAGCCGCTGCGCGAGGCCGAAGTCGGACATCCCGTAGAGCAGCCCGAAGTTCACGCTCTTGGCCATGCGGCGTTGGTTGGGGTCGACCTGCGCGCCCCCGGCGACGTTGAAGATTTGCCGCGCGGTGAAGTCGTGGATGTCTTGCGACTCGTCGAAGGCGCGGCGCATCGCCGCGTCGCCCGAGAGGTGCGCCATCAGCCGCAGCTCGATCTGGCTATAGTCGGCGGCGAGCAGCACGTACTCGTGGCCGCGAGCGACGAACGCGCGGCGGATTCGGCGCCCCAGCTCGCCGCGCACCGGGATGTTCTGCAGGTTCGGATTCGTCGACGAGAGGCGCCCGGTAGCGGTGGCGGTCTGGTTGAACTCGGTGCGCAGGCGACCGTCCTTTGGATCGACGAGTTGTGGGATCACGTCGATGTACGTGTTTTTCAGTTTGGTGACTTCGCGCCATTCGAGCACGAGCGCGCAGATCGGGTACTCGCGCGCCAGCGATTGCAGCACTTCGACGCCGGTCGCCCAGCCGGTCTTCGTCTTTTTGCTGCCGGGGATTTCGAGCTTGCCGAAGAGCACGCGCCCCAGCTGCTGCGGCGACCCGATGTTGAATTCTTCGCCGGCGAGGTCGAAGATGTGCCCGCGCAGCTGTCCGGCTGCGGCGTCGACGCGCTCGCCGATTGCGCGCAGTTCGGCGATGTCGATGCGCACGCCGGCGGCTTCCATCTTCGCGAGCACGGGCGCCAGCGGCAGCTCCAGCTCCTCGTAGAGCGCGAGCTGTTCGCGCTTGCCGAGTTCGCCGCGAACGTGCGCGGTCAAGCGCAGCGTCGCGTCGGCCGCGGCGGCGGCGTCGGCGGGAACGTCGAGCCGGAGCAGCTGCGCGGCGGCGTCGTTTACCTCCGCGAAGCCGCGCGACGGGTCGAGCAGATGCGCGCCGATCATCGCATCGTCGGCAAAACGCGCGTTGACCACGCCCCCGCGCTGCAGCACGTGCAGCAGGCGTTTGACGTCGTAGCCCGCCACGCGCGGTGCGTCGTCGAAGAGCTTTGCGATCGCGGCGCGCACGTCGCCGTGGCCGAGTGCTCCGGGCGCAAATGCGATGCCGGCGTTTTCGTGCGCGCTCACGCCGAGCGCGTCGCCGAGATGCGCGATCGCCACGCCGCCCGCGACGTCCAGCTCGCGCAGCTCGCGCGCCAGCTGCGCGAACTCCGGCGGGTTGACCGACGCCGCGTAGCTGCGATAGTTTCCCGAGAGTGCGGCGGCGCTCTCGAAGAGCGGGAGATCCGAGGGCGGCTCCAGCTTGGCCAGCAGCGTCTTGAACTCGAGCTCGCTGTAGAGTTGGTAGAGTTCGCGATCTTGCGGCGCTTCGTACCGGCTAGCTTCCCAGTCGACGTGCAGCGGCAGGTCGCGGCGCACGATCGAGACGGCGCGGCAGAGACAGGCCTGCTCGCCGTACTCCTCGACGAGCCGCTGCAGCTTCGGATTGCCGGCCAGCGCGGGGTCGGCAACGAGCGCGTCGAGCGATCCGGCGGCTTGAAGTAACTTGCTCGCGGTCTTCTCGCCGACGCCGGGGATGCCGGGAAGGTTATCGGACGGATCGCCCTTGAGACCGCGGTAATCGGGCAGCTGCGCCGGTTCCAAACCAAAGCGTTCGCGCACCGCCGCAGGATCGTAGCGTCCCAGCTCGGTGATGCCGCGCCGCGTGACCAGCACCGTCGTGCGCTCGTCGACGATCTGCAGCAGGTCGAGGTCTCCGGTGACGACGATCGTCTGTTCGCCGGACTCTTCCGCCTGCTCCGCGAGCGTCGCGATGACGTCGTCGGCCTCTTGACCCTCGACTTCGACGATCGGAACGCCGAACGTGTCGAGAACCCGGCGCACCAGCGCGAACTGACCGCGCAGCTCGTCGGGCATCGTGCGGCGCTGCGCCTTATACTCGGCGTAGAGCGCGAGGCGCTGCGCCGGCATGCCCTTATCGAAGGCGGCGATGACGTGCGTCGGCTTCTCGTCGGCGATGAGCTTGTTGAGCATCATCGTGAAACCGTAAACCGCGTTGATCGGCATCCCAGCGCTCGTGGTCAAACCCGGCAGTGCGAAGAACGCGCGATACACGAGCCCATACGTGTCGAGCAGCATCAATGCCATTTTATGCTTACGGAACCTCGACGATCGTGGAGCCCGCGCTGACGCTGCCGTCGTCGGCGATATCGAGCACCGAAAGCTCGTAACGCCCGCCGCGCGCCGGAAGCATTACCGAGATGCCGTCGGCGCCGCCGCGCGCGACGCTCCAGGAGACGGTCTCGCTCTCGGCCTGGGCCAGCGCTTCGTCGGGCGGCTGCGTGCGCCGCACGAAACCGATGATCTGCGTGTGATTGCCGGTGGAGTCTACGCCGGGATGCCACGTCACGTCTTGCGGCGCGCTATTCTGCGTCGTCGACACGCCGATCGCGAGCAGCTGCGGCGCCGAGGAGAAGACCGCGCTGCCCGACGGCGTTCCGCGACTGAGACGCACGACGAACGTGCCGTGGCCCGTGCCGCCTCCGTCGACGGCGACGTGGGCCGGTTCGCCGGGAGTGAGTTTGTCGCCCGCGAGCGAGAGCGCCGCCTGGTGCGGTCGTCCCGGCGCTTCGAGCGCCAGCGGCACCGCGCTCCACTCGATGGCGCCGTCGCGCACGAACACCGCACCCACCTGGAGCTCGCCCGCCGCGTCGAGCGCGCGCACGTGCGCGGCAGCGTGACCGTCTTGCGACTTGGCCACCACCGCCTGCGTACCGAGCGAACTCTCGAAGCTGATCAGCGCGTCACCCTGCGATGCCGGCGCGCCGGCATCGACGGCGATCTCCTCGCCGGCGCGGTAGGCCGCGCTGCCCAGCGAGATTCGCACGTCGGGGCTGCGGCCATCGGCCGACGGAGAAGAGGCCTGCGGATCCACCTGCACGGCCGCGGCGTCGGTGGCGCGCCCCTCGCGGTTGACCGACGCGAAGATGAAATTCGTGCCCAGCTCCGGCGTGCTGAAGTTCCCGCGCGCGTGGCCGTCGGCATCGAGCGCAAGCTGCTGCCGCTGCGCCGACGTTCCGTGCGCGAGCGAGACGCTGACGTTCGCGCCAGCGAGCGGTTTGCCGTCGAGCGCTTCGGCGTAGACGTCGAAGCCGAGCGGCGTCCCGAGACTCAGCTCGGTGCGGTCGACGCTCAGTCGAATCGCGGCCTCCGCCGTCGGCACGATCACGCGCGTGTCGGCCGTCGCGCCGCCGGCCTCGACGTGCACGCCGTACGTCGAACCCAGACCGTCGAGCGGATGCGGTACGTCGATCGTCGCGTTTCCGCTGCCGTCGAGCCGCACCGTCGTCGCGAGCCACTTCGTAGTTGCCCACGGCGTGGTCTCCGCGGTGTATCCCGGATAAACGTGCGGCGAGCGCACGACGGTGACCGTCGCGGTGAGATCGCCGCGCGACGCATGCACCAGTAAGGGGACGTCCTGCCGGTAGTCGCAGGGGCTGCACGCGGCGCTAGCGTCGAGGGTCAGACCGCCCGCGTCGGCATCGACGTGGACGGTGGCGCCGCCGACGCCGCCTCCGGCCTGCGCTAAAACCGTATAGTCGCCCGCGGCGGATTCCGCCGGAACCGCCAGCGACGCCGAGAAGGCTCCCGCCTCGTCGAGCGCGGCATGGCGCGACAGTATCGTGCGCGCGCCGAAGTGCAACGAGACCAGCGCGCTGCCGCTCTCCGCGCGCAGCACGCCGCCCGAGCGAGCGCGCGCGAATCCCGCAACCCGCACGACGCCGCCCGCGTGCACGACTGCCGAATCGGTGCGCACGCCGACGATCGTCGCCGGCACCGGCGCCTGCGGCAACGGACTCAGGAACGCGTAGCTGCTTCCCCACTGCGCCAGCGCAAAGACCGGACGCGGCGTGCGATTCCATCGCAGGATTCCTTGCGCGTCGGTCGCCTCGGTAACGAAGGAGTTGCTGACGACCAGCTGCACGCGCATCCGCGCCAGCGGCAATCCCGTGCCGAGGTCCACGCCGTAGAAGAGCACGCCCCCGGGCGTCTCTTTGGATATCAGTCCGACGCGCGAGCGATTGATCCACACCTGCTCGCCGACGTCGCCTCGCCGCGCTTCGACGACGAAAAATCCTTCGCGCGTTCCGAGCGGCACCGGCACCTCGCTCGATTGGAACTGATAGCCGCCCGGCGGCGTAAAGGTGAACGACGTGACCGGACGACGCCGCGCGGTGTCGATCGCGCGCGGACTGAAGTTCGATCCCGCGGTGAGGACGTCGGCCGGGTCCACGGCATAGACGGCCAGCGAGACCGGCGCACTCGAGTACGTATCCAAACGAACGGTCGCGCCCTTCCACGGCACGCTCGAGTCGGCCGCGAAGAGCGCGAAGTACGAGTCGAGCCGGTGGAGATCGACAATCGGCCGCTCGGCTTGCGCGGCGGAGAAGTTGAGCGCGAAGGCCGCAATGAGAGCGACCGCTGCCAGACGAGCGGGAAACATGGGTGGGCGCTGCTTCGGCAGGTCGTCGCGCGAAGCCCGCGTAAAGCGCCGTACGTGGACGAACAGGCGGCTGGGGAACGACCGACCTCGACGCGATGCCGGTTCTGCGGCTTCGAAGAGGGTACGGACGAAGCGCGAAGCGTGCGCGAAAAGCCGCACCTCCAGGTCGTCGTCGCCTGCGGCTCCTGCGGACATCCGTTCGCGGTGCTTTCGCGCAACTAGCCTGAGAAAAGAATCACCCTTGAAATCGTTGAGAGGTACTCTCGCCGTCTTGGCTGCGCTGCTCTGGCTCGCCGGTGCGCGTGCTGCGGCAGCGCCAACGCCCGCGCCGCACGGGCTGCCCTCGCAGCACCCGATGGGCGCGGCGCAGCTCCCCAACGTACCGCTGCACACCGAAGTGGTGGTCGAGGTCAACAGCAAGGGACAAGTCGTCCGCGTGAAGTCAACTAAGCCGTGCAAGTCGGGCCAGTTCAACTTGCAGACGTTCGGCAACGCCTTGCAGATGTGGATTCGCAAACCCGATGGCTCGGCGACCGTGGGACTCTATCGCGTTACCTACGACTACGATCCTAAAACGAAAAACGTCGCCCGCCGCGTCGCGCTGGTCTCCGCCGGCGGAAACTGGGGCAACGAACCCGGCGCGGCGACCGTGATGATCCAGCACGCACGCGAACAGGCGGTCGAGCAGATGAAGAAGCAGCAGCAGCAGAACGCCAATCTGCCGTCGCTCAATCAGATTCGCGGCGTTACGCCGAGTCCCAAACCGGCGCAGGCCACGCTGCCGCCGATGTGAAGTTCGTGACGTACCGGCCGGCCGCCGGCCGGTCGCGTCCCGGCCTTCTCGAAGGCGACCTCATCCGTACGATCGCGACGCCAACGCTGCTCGACTATCTCGAGCTGGCGCCGCACGAGCGTGTCGCCTGGCACTCCGCCGACGAACTGATTCCGCTGCAGAGCGTGACGCTCGACGCGCCGGTACGCCCGTCGCGAAACGTTTTTTGCGTGGGGCGCAACTATCTCAAACACGCGCGCGAGGGCGCTCGCGCGCTCGGTCGCGAGCTGAAGCTGCCGTCGGTGCCCACGTTCTTCACGAAGGCGACCACCGCGATCGCCGCGCCCGATTCCACGCTGCATCTGGAAGCCGCGGTTTCGAACGAGTACGACTACGAAGCGGAGCTGGCCGTCGTGATCGGGAGCGAGTGCAAGAACGTTTCGCCCGACGATGCGCTGAACGCGGTTTTCGGATACACGGCCTTCAACGACGTCACCGCGCGCGACTTGCAGCGGGAGCACGGCCAGTGGTTCAAAGGCAAGAGCCTCGATGAGAGCGCGCCGATCGGGCCGTGGATCGTCACGCCGCAGGAGCTGGGCGATCCGCAGCGGCTGGAGATTCGTCTGCGCCGCAACGGCGTCGAGAAGCAGCACGCCTCGACCTCGTCGATGATCTTCCCGGTCGCGCAAGTGATCGCCGCGCTTTCCAAAGGAATGACTCTCCTTCCGGGCGACGTGATCGCCACCGGAACGCCCGAAGGCGTCGGCTTCGCGCGCAATCCCCCCGAATTTCTCGCCGACGGCGACTCACTCGAAGTCGAGATCGAGCGCATCGGCATCCTGCGCAACGCGATTGGCATCGCTTAGAACCCTACAGGCTCCTAGAGGGCAGCGTTCGTTTTAGGCCGTATGGCTCCGACCTATGATCGTAGCCGTTCCTCGCGAGGCCGCGGTAAAGGAGCGCCGGGTGGCGCTCGTGCCCGAAACCGTCGCCCGGATCGTTAAAGCCGGCGTCGAGGTCAGCGTCGAGCGCGGCGCCGGAACGGCGGCCGCTTTTCCCGACGCTCTCTACGAACGGGCCGGCGCAAAACTCGCCGCCGACGCGCGCTCGCTCGCGGCTGCCGCCGACGTGTTCGTAACGGTCGGCCGTCCGAGCGACGAAGCGCTAGCGGCGCTGCGCCCCGATTCGGTGGTCGTTGGGTTCTTCAATCCGCTCGGCGATCCGGCGTTTACCAAACGCTTGGCCGATGCGAAGCTTACCGCGATTGCGATGGAGATGATTCCGCGAATCACACGCGCGCAGTCGATGGACGCGCTCTCGTCGCAGAGCAACATCGCGGGCTATAAAGCGGTGCTGCTCGGCGCCGCGGCGTTGCCGAAATTCTTTCCGATGCTCACGACGGCGGCCGGAACGATTCCGCCGGCGAAGGTGCTCGTGCTCGGCGCGGGCGTCGCGGGCCTGCAGGCAATCGCGACCGCGCGGCGTTTGGGCGCCGTCGTCAGCGGTTACGACGTACGCGCGGTCGTCAAGGAACAAGTACAGTCACTGGGCGCGCACTTCCTCGAGTTCGACCTCGGCGCCGACGCCGAAGGCTCCGGCGGTTACGCAAAGGAGCTGACGCCGGAGCAGCAGGAGCGCCAGCGCGCGTGGATGGTGGAGCAGATCGGCGCCAACGACGTCGTGATCACCACCGCGCTCGTTCCCGGGCGCAAGGCGCCGGTGCTGATCACCGAGGCCGCGGTAGCGGCGATGAAGCCGGGCAGCGTAATCGTCGACCTGGCCGCCGAAGCCGGCGGAAACTGCGCGCTCACGGTCCCCGACGAAGTGACCACGACGCCGAACGGCGTGACGATCGTCGGCACCACCAACCTTCCCTCGACGATGCCGGCCGACGCGAGCCGGCTCTACTCGCGCAACGTGCACGCGCTGCTCTCGCCGTGGCTCAAGGAGGGTGTGTTGACCATCGACATGGACGACGACGTCGCCAAGGGCGCGGTCGTCGCGCGCGGCGGCAGCGTGCTGCTCGGAGGAACCGCATCGTGACCGACGTTTCGCATCTCATCGAGCTCCTCACCGTGTTGGTGCTGGCCGTCTTCGTGGGCTTCGAGGTGATCTCGAAAGTGCCGACGACGCTCCACACCCCGCTGATGTCGGCGACCAACGCGATCCACGGCATCGTGCTGGCGGGCGCGATCGTGATCGTCGCAGCGCTCGAAGGCGTACAGCACGGTCCGCTGCTCACCACGCTGGCGGTCGCGGCCGTCACGCTGGGAGCGATCAACGTGTTCGGCGGTTTTGCGGTTACCGAACGCATGCTGCAGATGTTCCGGCGTAAAGGCGACGGCAAATGAGCGTCTGGATCAGCCTGGCCGATCTCGTCGCGATCGCCCTTTTCATCTACGGTTTACACGAGCTGAACTCGCCGGCGACGGCGCGCCGCGGCAACCGGCTCGCGATGCTGGGCATGACGATCGCGCTGGTCGGCATCCTCGTGGAGACGCAGGGCGCGGGCTGGCTATCGGTGCTCGTAGGCGTCGTCGTGGGCGGTGCGATTGGCATCTTCGCCGCGATCAAAGTGAAGATGACCGCGATGCCGCAGATGGTCGCGCTCTACAACGGCGCGGGCGGCGGCGCGGCCGCGCTGATCTCGACGGTACAGTATTTCGTCGCAGTCCCCAACGGCAACATCGGCGACGTCATCGCCGTTTCGCTCGTGCTCTCGGCGATCATCGGCGCCGTGAGTTTCTCCGGCTCGATCATCGCATTCCTCAAGCTGCAAGAGGTGATGACGGGGCGGCCGATCACCTATCCGGGCCAGCAGTTCGTTAACGCCATCGTGTTGCTGGCGATCGTCGGGTCTCGCGATCTGGCTCGTGTCGACGCTCGGCGTGCTCCCGGAATGGGCCTTCCCCGTGCTGCTGCTGGCCGCGCTCTTGCTCGGCGTGCTCTTCGTGCTGCCGATCGGCGGCGCCGACATGCCGGTCGTCATCTCGCTGCTGAACTCTTTCACCGGCGTCGCCGTCGCGATCACGGGCTTCGAGATCGACTCGACGCTGCTGATCATCTGCGGCGCGCTCGTCGGCGCGAGCGGTACGATCCTCACCGTCGCGATGAGCCGCGCGATGAACCGCCCGCTGACCAACGTGCTCTTCGGCGCCTTTGGCTCCGCGGGCGGCACCGATCCCGCCGCCGCCGGCGGCGGCCCGCAGCAGATCCGCGCGACCAGCGCCGACGACGTCGCCGTGATGCTCGCGTACGCATCGAAAGTAATCTTCGTTCCGGGATACGGCATGGCGGTGGCGCAGGCGCAGCACAGCGTCAAGGCGCTGGCCGATCAGCTCGAAAAGCGCGGCGTGAAGGTGCTCTACGCGATCCATCCCGTGGCCGGACGGATGCCCGGCCACATGAACGTGCTGCTCGCCGAATCGAACGTGCCCTACAACCAACTGCTGGACATGGAAGACGTCAATGCGGAGTTTCCCACCGCCGAGGTCGCGCTGGTGGTCGGCGCCAACGACGTCACCAATCCCGCCGCCCGCACGGTCACCAGCTCACCGATCTACGGCATGCCGATCCTCGACGTCGACAAGGCCGGCAACGTCGTCGTGCTCAAGCGCTCGATGCGCTCCGGCTTCGCCGGCATCGAGAACCCGCTCTACGAGATGCCCAACACCTCGATGCTCTTCGGCGACGCCAAAGCATCCGTCGACGCGCTAACCGCCGCGGTCAAAGCGGTCTAAAAAACTCGGCAACCTGCGAGTTCGTTCGGCGGCTTCCCGGTTCGCCAGGTTTGCCGGGACGAGCGACCGAACGCCCGCGACACGACTACACGCCACCCACGATTTCACGCCAACAATAGGAGGAGGGAGCGATGTCTCTTTCTCGGCGACTCGCGGCGGAGTTTTTCGGCACTTTCTGGCTCGTGCTCGGGGGATGCGGCAGCGCCGTACTGGCGGCAGCTTTTCCCTCGTTGGGCATCGGATTTCTCGGCGTCGCGCTTGCCTTCGGCCTCACGCTGCTCACGATGGCGTTCGCCATCGGCGGCATCTCGGGTTGTCACATCAATCCGGCGGTCACGGTGGGCCTCTGGGCCGCGCGCCGCTTCCCGGCGCGCGACGTGATCCCGTACGTCGTCGCACAGGTGATCGGCGGCATCGTCGCCGGCGGCGTGCTCTACGTGATCGCCAGCGGTCAGGCGGGCTTCACCACGGCCAACGGCTTCGCCAGCAACGGCTACGGCGATCACTCGCCAGGCCACTACACGCTGCTCGCCTGCGCGGTCTGCGAAGTGGTGATGACGCTGATGTTCATCTTCATCATCGCGGCCTGCACCGATAAACGCGCCGTGGCCGGTTTTGCACCGATCCCGATCGGCCTGGCGCTCACGCTGATCCACCTGATCAGCATCCCGGTAACGAACACGTCGGTGAACCCCGCGCGTTCGACCGGCGTGGCGATCTACGTGGGGGGCTGGGCGATCGCGCAGCTCTGGCTCTTCTGGGTCGCGCCGATCGTCGGCGGCGCGATCGGCGGCAAGCTCTACGACTCGCTCTTCTCGGCTAAGGAATAGAGCTTCCAGTCCCAGGCGTTCCACGTGGGTGTAAACGCGTTGGGCCAAAAGCCGCGCAAACGGTCGCGATACGCGTACACGTAGTCGGCGTTGAAAAGGTAGAGAATCGGCACCTGCTGCGCGACGATGGCGGCGATGTCCGAATAAAGGCGGCGGCGCTCCGCGACGCTCGTCGTCGCCAGCGCCTGCGCTTCGAGACCGTTCGACTCGCGCGTCGCACCAACGCATGTAGTTCGAAGGCGCGCCGCAGCGCAGAATCGACGAATCGTCGGGATCGGCGCCCATGCTCCATGGAACGTAGGCGAGATCGAAGCTTCCCGACGCGAGAATGCCGCTGCCCGGTAAGAACAGCTGCGCGTTGCTGACCGATTTCACGACGACGTTGACGCCGCGCTCGCGAAGCATCGCCTGCACCGCCGCCGCCACGCGCACGCCGGTCGTCGTCTCGACGAACTGCACGTAGACGAGGTGCAGCGGCCGTCCGTCGTGCCGGCGCATACCGTCGGCGCCGCGGCGCCAGCCGGCGGCGTCGAAGAGGCGATCCGCGGCGGCCGGATCGTAGCCCGGTTCGCGCACGCGTGAATCGTACGCCCACGAGAACTGCGGCTGGATTGCATCGGTTACCGGATAGACGCCGAACGTGATCTTGCGCGAGATCGCTCCGCGATCGACCGACATCGCAATCGCGCGCCGGATCGCGACGTCGTCGAGCGGCGCGTGCGTCACGTTGAACGCTAGGCCCGCGACGACCGCCGTCGGCACTTTCACGAAACGGATTCGCGGATTCGGCTTGACGATCGCGATCTGCGCGGGCGCCAGAAGATTCCAATCCAGCTCGCCCGACTGCAGCAAGAGCAGATTCGTCGAGGGATCGGGAATCGTGCGGACGTCGAGCACGGCGACCGGCGGCTTACCGCGCCAATAGAGCGGATTGGCCTCGTATCGCAGCCCTTCGCCACGCCGCCACCAGACGAACCGGTAGGGACCGTCGCCTACCAGCGGCGCGGCGTTGAACGGCGCGCGCCCCAGCGGCGCCGCGACGCCCAGCACGTGCGCCGGCAGCACGAACTGCGGCGAGAATCCGTAGGAGAAGTACGTCGTGACGGCCGGCGCCCAGGCATGCTTCAGATGAAAGACGACCTCGCGTTGCCCCACGGCGTAGGCGCGATCGATGAGGTCGTAGCCTTCGCGCGAGCGCACGGGGTTGCGCGGGTCGAGGATCGCGCGGAGCGTGAAGAGCACGTCGGCCGTCGTGAGCGGCCGGCCGTCGCTCCAGCGCAGCCTGGGGCGCAGCCGGTAGCGGATCGTCCGCCCGTCGGCCGAGAGGCCGCCGTTGGCCCGCGTGGGGATCTCGGCCAGCAGCGCAGGGAGCGAGCGACCGCGGGCGTG
>CAWJPI010000005.1:0-68512 GCA_963844705.1 Vulcanimicrobiota bacterium
ACGTCGATGAAAGGCTCGAAGGCCAGGCGCGCCAGCTGCTGCTCGACCGAGGCGGCGTCGGGGTTGGAGAAGAGGGGGTTGAGGTTACGGGGATCCGCGGCGAGGTCGAAGCGCACGGTCCCAGCGGGCGCCTGGCGGCTTTGCGGGACGCATGCGGTCAGAGCCGCCAGCAACAAACACGCGATCAGCCAAGGGCTTGCGCCGAACGGATATCCGATGATATGCTTTAGGTGCCGAAGATCATTCGGCATTTTTAACCTCTGAACGAATGATGATAACTACGACAAACGGACTCGACGAGCTCGATCTCAGAATCCTTGAGGCGTTGCAGCGCAATGCCCGTTCGACCTTCGCGGAGCTTGGCACGATCGTCGGCCTGCGGGCGCCCGCCGTGCACGACCGGGTGAAGCGCCTCGAGCAGCGGGGCTACATTCGCGGCTACGGCGCCAAGCTCGACGCTCAGCGCCTCGGCCTCAATCTCACCGCCTTCATCAGTTGCTACACCACGCCCGACTGCGCGTACGACGAATTCACGCGCGCGTTGGGCGCGATGCCGGAGGTCTGCGAGGTGCACTCCGTCGCCGGTGAGGAGAGCTTCGTCTGCAAGGTCGCGACGCGCTCGACCCATCACCTCGACGAACTGCTCGCGCGCCTGAAGGCCACTCCCGGAATGGCACGCACGCGCACGACGATCGTGCTGGGAATGCCCTTCGATCGCGGCGGCGTCACGGTAGGATAGCGCGCCTTATGCAGATGCAAGCGTTGTGCTGTCCGCTGGGGACCCACCGCGTGATCGAGCCTGCCGGCGCGATGCCGCAAGAGGCGTGGCGGCTCGACGCCACGCCGGAGATCCACGTCAATGAAATCCTCTGCGCCGTCGACGCGCTCAACATCGATTCGGCCTCCTTCAAGCAGATCGCGCACGCGTGCGCTGGCGATTCGGCGCGCATCGCCGATCACATCGTCGAAATCGTTCGCCTGCGCGGCAAGCAGCACAACGCCGTCACCGGCAGCGGCGGCATGTTCGTCGGCCGCGTGCTGGAGATCGGCGAAGCGCTGCGCGATGGGCTCGACCTGCGGCCGGGCGATCGCATCGCGTCGCTGGTCTCGCTGACGCTGACCCCGTTGCGCATCGAGAGCGTGCAGCGCGTCGATGTCGCCACGGGTCGCCTCTGGATAACGGGGACCGCGATTCTTTTCGAGAGCGCGCTCTGGGCGCGCCTCCCCGAGGACATCGATGAAGGTGTCGCGCTCGCGGTGCTCGACGTCGCCGGCGCGCCGGCGCAGGTTCGCCGCCTCTGCCGCGAGGGCGACACGGTCGCCATCGTTGGTGCGGACGGCAAGAGCGGTATGCTCGCCTGCGCGCAGGCGCGCGGCGCCGTCGGCAGCGCCGGTAGCGTGATCGGCGTCGTGCCCGATGCGAACACGCCCGGTGCGAAGCTCCTTAAAGAGCTGGAGTACGTCGACCACCTCGTCGAAGCCGACGCTCGCGACGCGCGGGCGCTTTCGATCGGCCGTCGCGGCCGCCGCGCCGCAGCTTGCCGACCTCGTGGTCAACTGCGTCAACGTGCCCGACACCGAGCTGGGTTCGATCCTCTGTGCCCGCGACGGCGCAACCATCTACTTCTTTTCGATGTCAACGTCGTTCACGGCCGCCGCGCTCGGAGCCGAAGGCGTCGGCCGGGACGTGACGATGATCATCGGCAACGGCTACACGAAGGGCCACGCCGAGATCGCCCTGCAGACGCTGCGCGACCGCCCGCGCCTGCTCGAACATTTCAACGCAACATACGCAAGGAAACTCTCTTGACACATACGCTAAGCGCCGCGCCTCACCTCAAACCGCCGGTTCCGGCCGGGCAGTTCGAGTACAAGGCCCTGCGCCAAGGCGAGTTCTGGCGCCACATCCCAGCCTACGCCGAGGTCGACGAGGCGACGTTCCTCGACCACCTCTGGCAGCAGCGCCAGTCGGTCAAGACCGCCGACGAACTGCTCGCAGACGATCGAGAACGTCTGCTCGCCGGAGTTCTACCGCGACGCTCGAAGAGGGCTTCGCCCGCGCGCCGATGGCCGTGCGCGTCTCGCCGTATGCGATCTCGCTCATCGACTGGAGCGATCCGTTGAACGATCCGATCCGCACGCAGTTCTTTCCGCTGGCGTCGACGGCGCTGCCCGACCATCCGCGCCTCACGCTCGACTCGCTCCACGAGCAGGAAGACTCGCCGGTTCCCGGGCTCATGCACCGCTACGTCGACAAGGCGCTCTTTCTGCCGCTGGACGTCTGCCCGGTGTACTGCCGCTTCTGCACGCGCAGCTACGCGATCGGCCTCGACACCGAGGAGGTCGACAAAGTTGCGCTCGCGCAGACGCCCAAACAGTGGCACGAGGCTTTCGCCTACATCGCGAGCCGTCCGGAGCTCGAGGACATCGTCATCTCCGGCGGCGACGCCTACCAGCTGGCGCCCAAGAACATCGAACTGATCGGCAACGCTCTGCTCGACATCCCGCACCTGCGGCGCATGCGCTTCGCGACCAAAGGGCCGGCGGTCATGCCGATGAAGCTGATCACCGACAACGAGTGGCTCGACGCGCTCACCGCGATCGTCGACAAGGGCCGCAAGCTCGGCAAGGAGGTCGTGCTGCACACGCACTTCAACGCGCCGGAAGAGATCACCTGGATCACCGAGGAGGCGATGCGCCTCCTCTTCGAACGCGGCATCGTCATGCGCAACCAGTCCGTGCTGATTCGCGGCGTGAACGACACGCGCGAGCGCATGAAGCTGCTCGTCAAGCGGCTCGGCCACATCAACGTGCACCCGTACTACGTCTACATGCACGACATGGTCAAAGGCGTCGAGGACCTGCGCACCACGATCGCCGACCGCGGTCGACATCGAGAAGTACGTGCGCGGCAGCACGGCGGGCTTCAACACGCCCACCTTCGTCTGCGACGCGCCGGGCGGCGGCGGCAAGCGCGACGTGCACTCCTACGAGTACTACGACCGCGACAACGGCATCGCGGTCTACGCAGCGCCGAGCGTGAAGCCGGGAAAGGCGTTCCTCTACTTCGACCCAATCGACCGGCTCGAGCCCGCCGCGCAGGCGCGCTGGGCGGTACGCGAGATCGCCGAGCAGATGATCCGCGAAGCGGTCGCCAAGGCCGGAGCCGGCGACGAGCAGCTCGTCGTCGCGTAACGCTGCAAGCCGCATGGGGGAGAAGCGTTTCCGGCTGGATTTCGCGATCGCGCTCGGCGCGCTGCTGATCAGCACGATCGCCGCGATCTCGACGGTCTACCAAACGCGGGTCATCGCGCAGCAATTCAGCGCGACCGTGTGGCCCTACGTAACCTTCGACCGCACGAATTCGCCCTCGATGATGGAACTCGATCTGCGCAACGACGGCCTCGGACCGGCAATCGTGCACGGCGTGACGATCGACCTCGACGGTAAGCACGTATCATCGCTCGAGGCGGCGCTCACCGACGTTTTCAAGGCGCAGCCGCAGGCGACCAAGCGCATCCGCGCGGCGGCCGCTCACGGTAACGGCGGTCTCAGCATCACCACCAGCACGCCGCACGCCGGAATGGTCGTTCCCGCCAACGCGAAGCACGTGCTCGTGCGGCTAAACGGAGCCGTGCTCGTGAGCGGCTTGGGCCCGTCACTGCTTAACTTGAAAGTCTCGCTCTGCTACTGCTCGCTCACCGGCAGCTGCTGGAGACAGACGCTCGCCGAAGACCAGACGCCCGTCGCCGTCGCTTCCTGTCCGCGCGACGGCACGTAGCATCACCGGCCCGCCGGGCCGCAGCGTCACCGACGCGCTGATGCCGACGTCGGCGTCCCCGGCGACTTCGAAACGGAAGCGCCGCCGCAGCTCGTCCAACACCACACTCATCTCCCGCCACGCGAAATTCCTCGCCGATGCAGCGGCGCGCGCCGCCGCCGAAGGGCACGTAGGAGAACGGCGGCGGAGCGGCATCGCGCCAGCGCTCCGGCGCGAACCGCTCCGGCCGCGCGAATACGCTCGCGTTGCGGTGCAAGATTAACGGCGTGAGGAAGACGGTCGTCTTGGCGGGGATGACGCTGCCGTCGACGAGCGTCACCTCGCGCAGCGTCTCGCGGCCGAGGATCCACGCGGGCGGATAGAGCCGCAGCACCTCCTTGATCACGCGTTCGGTCGGTTCGTCGACACCAGGGTGCTTGGCGAGCAGCAGCAATGCCCACGTGAGCGCGTTGGCGGTCGTCTCGTGTCCGGCCATGAAGAGCGTCATGATCTCGTCGCGGATCTGCTCGTCGGAGGGACGAAAGCCCGTCTCGGCGTCACGCGCGGCTAACAGCAGCGAGAGTGCGTCGCCGCGCTGCTCGCCGTCGCGCCGCCGGCGTTCGATCAAGCCGTAGATGATCTCGTCGAGCATCGCGCGCGCGCGCCAGAAGCGGCGGATGCCCGGCAACGGAAGCCGTCGCCGCAACCCGGCCAGCGGCGTGAGCATGTAGGGAAACTCGCGCATCATGAGCCCCAGCGCCTCGCCGACGGCGCGCGCCGAATCGCTTTCGTCGCTGCCGAAGAGGGTCTCGGTGGCGATGCGCAGGGTAAGCTCGCGTCATCGCCGCGCGCGCTTCGAACGGGTGCTCGGGTACGAGCGCGGCGGCAAACTCCCGCGCGTCGCGCTCCATGATGCGGGCGTGCTCGGCGACGCGCTCGCGGTGGAAGGCCGGCTGCACGATGCGGCGCATCTGGCGGTGCAGCGGATCCTCGCTGGTGAGCAGTCCCTCTCCCAGCAGCAGCGAGAGCACGCGCGTTCCCAGCGACTTCGAGAACGCGTGCTGCTGCGTGACGAGCACGTCTTTCACGAGCTCGGCTGAGTTCAGGAACACGTACGAGCGCCACGGCAGCGCGAAGGCCACCACATCGCCGTAGCGCTCCGCCGCGCGCGACAAAAACTCCGGAAACTTCGCGAAGGGCACCGGAAAGAGACCGCGCAGCGTCTGCAGGCGGCCGGGACCCGGAATCCTACGGGTCATTTTTTCCAGGCGACGGCTTTGTAGACGCGAACCTTGTCGAAGCTGCAGATGACGCGGTACTGCCCGCGCTCCACTTCGGCGGCAATCGCCGGGCGCAGCCGCTGCTGGAAGCTCTTGCTCGGAAAATCGTCGGCATACACCAAGTATTGTACACCGGCCGCCTTATCGATCGTCGCCTTCGGTCGCTGCGCGGCGATCGCCGAGAACCACTCGTCGTAGGTAGCGAGCGAAGCGTTCTTCGGTACGCAGTTGAGCGCCGCGGCCGCAGCCCGCAGGTTGCGGTAGTACGGGTGTAAGTAGTGCAGCGGATGGAGCGGATCGAACGCGATCAGGAAAACGACGCAGACGCCCGCGGCGGCAACGGTCCAGTTCTTGGCCACACGCACGCTGGTCTTACGGGCGAGCGCGACGACCCCCATCACCATCGCGACGAGCAGCCACGGGATCCAGAGCGCGGCGTAGTGGTCGCCCATCCGCCAGACGTAGCCGGAGTTCGCCAGCAGCACGATGCCGGCGCCGGGAACCGCCAGCAGCGCCCACCAGGAGCGCAGCGGCAGGAAGACCAGCGGGACGAGCGCCTCGAGCACGTACGTAAGGCGCCCGAACGTGAAGATCGAGGTCGCAAATTGGAACGGGTGCGTCACCGGGGCAGTCAACAGTGCGAGCGGACCGTGCGCGAATGAATACACGTAGAAGTGGCTCGGACGCCAGCCCCCAAGGCGCGGAATCACCACGCCGTAGTAGAAGAGGAGGGCGCCCGCACAGCAGCCGGCCAATAGGCTGCCCGCGATCACTAGCGAGCGGCGCTCCAGCGGACGCTTGTCCAGCAGACCGCAACCCTGCGGCGAAGGCCGCAGCGCCGTGACCACCAAGACGACACCGAAGACGAAGAGCGTTATCACCGCATCCTCACGCAAGCCCATCGCCAGCAGCGAGCAGATCGCAAACCACTTCCATTTCGCGCGGTCGGCGGCGACGAACATTCCCAGCACCAGCGCCGTGAAGAGCCCCAGCTCGTGGAACTCGTCGAAGCCGAGCGCCAGCAGTGGCGGGTAGAAGAGCGTCACCAGACCGATTTGCTCGGCGAGCTTCTTGCCGGCATAAGGCCGGGCGAGCGCCACCACCAGCGGAACGCAGGCGACGGTCGCCGCCACCTGCACGATCTGCAAAGCGAGCGCGCCATGCGTCAGCGCGACGAACGGCCAAAGTATTCCCAGCGTCGGCGACCAGTGATAGCGAAAGTGCGACCCCTGCTCGACGCCGTCTCGCATGCCGTGGAACGCGTCGCCAACCACCTGCGCGAAGGTGCCGGTATCGGAGCCGTAGGTCCACAGTTTGGTACGGATCACCGCCAGGGCACTGAGCACGACGAACTCTACCGCTACCCAAAACCAGACGCGAATCGGGAGGCGCATTAGGGTCCTCCGACCAACCGCGCAGAGCGATGAAGCGCATCTGCGTTTTCTGCGGGTCCAGAACCGGCAATGGCGACGCCTACGCGTCGATGGCGGCCGAGGCGGCCCGGACCATGGTGCGCGCCGGCTACGGCATCGTCTACGGTGGCGGCAGCGTGGGTCTGATGGGAATCGTGGCCGATTCGGCGCTGGCCTGCGGCGGCGAGGTAATCGGCGTGATCCCGCAGGCGCTCGCCCTCGCTGAGGTGGCGCACCAGGGCCTCACACAGCTTCACGTCGTCACCTCGATGCACGAGAGAAAAGCGCTAATGGATAACTTCAGCGACGCGTTTCTCGCGTTGCCCGGCGCCTTCGGAACAATGGACGAATTCTGCGAAGTGCTTACCTGGCGCCAGCTAGCCATCCACAATAAGCCCATCGGGCTGCTCAACTACCGCGGCTACTACGACGCACTGCTTCATCTCTTCGCTTCGATGGTGGCCGAAAGCTTCCTTACTGTCCAGTCGAGCCGGCTCTTCGTCCACGCCTCAACGATCGCCGAGCTCCTCAACCAGATGTTCGTCCCCTAACGGGTTGCGGTTTCTATTCCGCCAGAGCCGTCGCGACGATGCGCTCCTGCTCGGCTGCATGCTGACCGGCATAGCCTTCGCTGGGACTGGCACGATAACCACGCCCGATGTACTCGATGTCGAATCCGTCGCGCTTGCCCTCGAGCAGCCGGCGCCGGACGAAGGCCCGCGCGCCCATATTCTTGGGCTCTTCTTGCACCCACACGATCTTTTTCAGGCGCGGGTACCCGGCGATGAGGCGGTTGATTTCGGCGACGGGCAGCGGCGCCAGCAGCTCGATGCGGCCGATCGCCGTCTTCGCCAGCGCGCCGTACGCCGGCGCGGCGATGAGGTCGTAGTAGATCTTGCCGGTGCAGAGGATCAGGCGTTCGACCTTTTCGCGGTCGAGCGGGCGCGGATCCTCGATGACCGGTGCGAAGCTGCCGGCGGCCATCTCGTCGAGCCGCCCCGAGGCGGCGTCGGCGCGCAGCAACGATTTCGGCGTCAGCACGACCAGCGGCACCGCGATCGGGGAGCGAGCCTGCAGCCGCAGCAAGTGGTAGTAGTTGGCCGCCGTCGACGGCGAGGCGACCCGCAGGTTCCCTTCGGCTACCAGTTGCAGAAAGCGTTCGGGACGCGCACTCGAGTGCTCGGGACCGCCGCCTTCGTAGCCGTGAGGCAGCAGCAGCGTGAGGCGCGACGTTTGCCCCCATTTTGCTTGACCGGCCGCGATGAACTGATCGACGATCACCTGCGCGCCGTTGAAGAAGTCGCCGTACTGCGCTTCCCAGAGCACGAGCGCGTCGGACTGCTGCGTCGAGTAGCCGTACTCGAAGCCCATACACGCGTACTCGGAGAGCGGGCTGTTGTGGATCTCGAACGACGCTTGCGCCGGTGCGACGTGCTGCAGCGGAATCCAGATGCCGCCGGTCTGCGGATCGTGATAGACGTCGTGACGGTGACTGAACGTGCCGCGCTCGGTGTCTTGGCCGGTAAGCCGAACCGGCACGTTTGCGACCAGCAACGAGGCGCACGCGAGCGATTCGGCCGTGCCCCAGTCGACGACGCCGCGCTCGTCGATCGTCGCGTTGCGGCGCTCGATCTGGTTGTGTAGCTTGCGGTTGAGCGCGAAGCCTTCGGGAACGGTCGCGAGCGACTCCGTCCACCCTACGAGCGCGGCGCGGTCGGCCGGCGGCAGCTGCGCGCCGTCGAAGGTATTGCTGCCCGACATCTTGCGGCCGCCGGCGTACGACGCGCTCGCGCCGCGCACGGCATGGCGCACCTCTTGCAGCCGCTGCGTCGCCTCTTCGGCCATCGCGCGCGCGCGGTCCGCCGAGAGCGTACCCGTATTGACGAGCTTGTTGGCGAAGAGTTCGCGCACCGTCGGATGGCTCTTGATGCGCTCGACCATCTGCGGCTGCGTGTAGGCGGGTTCGTCCTGCTCGTTGTGCCCGAAGCGCCGGTAGCCGATGAGGTCGATCAGGGCATCGCGCCCGAACGCACGGCGAAAATCCACGACGAGATGGACCGCCGCGATGCACGCGTCGACGTCGTCGGCGTTGACGTGCACGATCGGCACGTCGAAGCCCTTCGCCAGGTCGGAGGCGTAGCGCGTGGAGCGCGCGTCGGCGTTGTCGGTCGTAAAGCCGATCTGATTGTTGGCGATCAAGTGGAGCGTGCCGCCCGTCTCGTAGCCCGGCAACGACTGCAGGTTGAAGACTTCGGCAACGATGCCTTGGCCGGTAAACGCCGCGTCGCCATGGATGAGAATGGGCACGGCGCGCTTGCGGTCGTAGGCGGGAATGCCGTGCGAATGATCGGTCTGCAGCGCGCGCGCGCTGCCCTCGACCACCGGGTCGACGGCTTCGAGATGGCTGGGGTTGTGCGCCAGCGTGACGCCGATCGTCTTTCCTTTGGTCGTCGTGAACGTGCCGGTCGCGCCGTGGTGGTACTTCACGTCGCCCATCACGTCGTCGTCGTCGAGATCGGCGCGGAACGCGGCCATCTCGAACTCGGTCATTACCTCTTCGTAGGGCATGTTGACGACGTGAGCGATTACGTTGAGGCGTCCGCGATGCGCCATGCCGAGCACGGCGTCGGCCACACCGTCCTCCGCGAGCATGTCGAGCATCTCTTCGAGCATCGGCACCATCACGTCGAGGCCCTCGCCCGAGAACGTCTTCTGGCCGAGAAACGTCTTGCGCACGTAGCGGTCGAAGGCTTCGACGCGCGTCAGCCGTTCGAGCAGCCCAACCTGACGCTCGGGCGATTGCGACACTTTGTTGCGGCCCGATTCGATGTAATCGCGCAGCCACGTGCGCTGCACCGCGTCGGAGATGTGCTCGATCTCGTACGCGATCGTGGAGCTGTACGTTTCGCGCAGACGCGGCAGCACGTCGGCCAGGGTATTGCCCGGCACTTTCACGCGCAGCACGCTGGCGGGAATCGCGCTCTGCAGCGCGGGCGTGAGCCCGTAGGTCTGCGGCTCGAGCGACGCATCGCCAACGGGTTCGGTTCCCAGCGGGTCGAGGTGCGCGCCGAGATGGCCATAGCGCCGGTAGGCGGAGACGATCGCCATGCCCGCGGCGACCGCGCGCAGCATCTCGTCGGAGGGCGGCGTGGTCGCCGGCCCGACGGGGGTCATCGCGACCTGCGGAATCGCCGCAGCCTGCAGACCGAGCGAGGTGAAGACGCTCTGGTAGAACCCGCCGTCGCCCTGCAATAGCTCGTCGATGCGGCGGAGGTACTCGCCGGACTGCGCGCCCTGGATCACGCGGTGATCGTAGGTGCTGGTCATCTGCATTACGCGCGAGACGCCGAGCAGCCGCAGTGACTGTTCGTTGGCCGCGCCGAAGCCGGCGGGATAACCGATAGCGCCGGTCGCGATGATCGCGCCCTGGCCGGCGAGCAGGCGCGGCACCGACGCGACGGTGCCGATGCCGCCGGGATTGGTCAGCGTGAACGACGCCCCGACGAGATCGTCGGCGACGAGCTTGTTCTCGCGCGCTTTGGCGACCAGCTCTTCGTAGCGAGCGCGAAATGCGGCGAAGTCGAGCTGGCCGGCGTTGCGGATCACGGGTACGACCAAAAAGCGCGTGCCGTCTTTGCGCGCGGCGTCGACCGCCAGACCGAGGTGGATGCCGGGCTCGAGGCGCGCCGGCGCGCCGTTCTCGTCGCGGCGGAAGGAGTGCGTGATTGCCGGCTGCTCGCGCGCCGACGTTACCATCGCGTACGCGATCAGGTGCGTGAACGAGACTTTCTCGCCGCGTCCCGCCGCGCGCAGCGCGCCGTTGAGTTCCTTGCGGCGCGCGTCGAGCGCGTTGACGGCGATGCTGCGAAAGCTCGTGGCCGTGGGAATCTGGAGGCTCTGCTCCATGTAGCCGGTGAGCGCCGCGGCCGGTCCCCGAAGCGGCACCAACGAGGCGCCGGGCGGAATCGGCGGCAGCGGCGGCCCTGGCGGCGGCGCGGGGCGGCGCGGCCTGCCGGCCGCCGCGGCGACGTCGGAACGCAGGATCAGCCCGTCGGGCCCCGTGCCGGTCATCGCGCCGAGGTTGACGTCGAGCCGCTCTGCCAAACGGCGGGCCTGCGGGTCGGCCAGTCCCGCGCTCTTTCCCGGGACGGGGCGATCGGCGCGGATGGGCCGGCCGGCCGCGGCGCGGTTGCGGCGCCGTTACCCGACGCGGGCTTCGCGAATGCGGGGGAGGCCTGACCCTCGGTCTTCGTCGTGTCGATTTCGGCCAGCACGGCGCCGACCGCGACCGTCTCGCCCTCGCGTGCACCGATCTTGGTGACCACGCCGGAGACCGTCGCCGGCACCTCGACGTTGACCTTATCGGTGGTGATCTCGACGAGCGGGTCGCCCTCGGCGACGAAATCGCCGACTCGCTTGCGCCACTCGACGACGGAGCCTTCGGTCACCGACTCACCCATCTCGGGGAGCGTTACCTGAACGAGCGTCTCTTCCAAAACAGCCCCATTCTACGCCGCTCCGAGCCCCATGGCTACGACCCCCTTGTCACCCCGAGCGCCCTTTGTCATCCCGAGCGCCGTCGAGGGACGATAAGCGGGATCCGCTCAAACACGTTCTCGAGCACGCTGCGTCAGGGTGACGGGGGGTTAGAAAAACGTGGCGGGGAGCGCGGGGGTGATGACCAGCGCGTTCTTGCGGAACGCGGGGCGCTTGTGGCTCAAGACGAATGCGGCGATGTCGTAGGCTTGGTTGACCGAGAGCGAGCCGGGGTCGTTCTGCGGCATGTCGTAGCGCACGAATCCCGTCATGCGGTCGATATGGGCCATGCCCGCGCCGGAGTTGAACGAACGCCTTCCCCATAAGGGCGGGTAGATGCCCGAGAGTCCCGTTCCGTCGAGTCCGTGACACATCGAACAATCCTGCGCGAAGAGCGCGGAGCCGCGCTTGCGGTCGGGCTCGCGCCGCGGGAGCGGGACGATATACCGATCGGACACCGGCTGCTTCGCGCCGACCGGCGTACCGCGCGAGAGCCACGAGATGTAGGCGACGATCGCGATCATCGCCTTGCTGCTGTAGGCCGGAGCGCGGCCGTTCATACTGTACAAGAAGCACTCCGCGATGCGGTCTTGCAGCGCAATCACGCGATGTGCGCGCTTGTTCCATTGCGGAAAGCGCGCGTACGTGCCGAGAAAGCTCCCCCCTTAAGCTGCGTGCCTGCGGCGATATGGCAGTCGTCGCAGACGAGATCGGCGCCGACGTACCCCTTCATCAGGCGCCGCGTGCGGATCATGATCGCGTGGCCGAGCGCGATCGATTGTCCCAGCTCCCCCGGCGGCAAGCTCTTGGGATCGTAGACCGCGGCCCCGACTGCTGCGGGCGCCGACGGCGCACCCCGCGGGGCACCGCTCGAACATGCGGTTGCCGCGAGTGCGGCGCTCGCGGCGAGGACGACGAGCGAGCGTGAGCGTTTCACGGCGTTAGCGTCACGTACGAGTAGCGATAGACCGATTGCAGCACGGCGAGCGCGGCGACCATCGACGGCACCACGAGCGCTCCGGGGATCAGGTGCGTCAGGATGTCGGCGGCAACCTCCGCAGCGCTTGCCGAACCTGGTGCGAAGCCGCGCCGCACGATCGAACGAGCCTGTTCCTCGACCGCGGTGTGGCAGGTGAGCACGATCAGGCCGCGGCGCTGCAGCGTCTGTATCGAGGCGTCCTGGAAGCTGCCGCCGGGATCGTCGGGATCGGCGTTGGGATCAAACGCGGCGCGGGCGGCGAAGTACGCGTTCGCGGTGGCCGGCGCGCCGGAGGCGTCGTTGATTGCGAACAGCTCGCCGATGCGATACTTCTTCCACACGACGTCGCCGTACGTCAACGCCGCCGACGGACCGTGTGCCGCCAGCGCGATCGCGATCGAATCGGCCGGATAGCCGAAACCGAAGCGCAGACCGTTAAACGAATTCTTTGCACTGTCGAGCACGGTGGCGTGGAATCCCACCGCCTCGTAGACCTGCCGTATCCTCGCCGGGCGGCCGACCGCGGCGGCGAACGCGGCCGCGTCGAAATCGGCGCGTCGCTCGACGAAATGCGTGCCGCCCGGAATCGCGGCGGCATCGGCCGCAGCGAGCGTGCCCGCTGCCGTCGCCGTTCCGGCGAGAAAGAATCTTCGGTTGACCACGCCCGCCCTTTCGAGGAGAGATTTGCCGCGTCCGCCAACCACGGCATTCAATGACGTCGCCGGAGATCGATCCGACGCAAGCGGCTTCCCCCGAGTTGAGCCGTCGCGTGTTCGTCGGGATTTCTGCCGCGGCGCTGAGCGCGCCGGTGGCCGCGCTCGCACAAGACGGCGGCAAGCCGCATCCCCCGCTGGTAAGTGAAGACGATCCCGCCATCGTCGTGCGGCGGGTCACGCTCGACCGCCCCGATATCGCGTTGCCCGCCTACTCCGCGCGTCCCAAAGGTGCCGGCGCGGGCACTCCATCGGTTGTGGTGGTCATGCACGTGTGGGGCGTTGACACGACGATTCGCGACGTCGTGCGCCGCCTAGCCAAGGCGGGCTTTGCCGCGATCGCCCCCGATCTCTACGCGCGCTTTAACGCTCCCAGCGGCGACGGCTCGACCGATTACACGATCTTTCGTCCGTACGCGAAGCAACTCGCTCGCGCGCAGTACGGCGGCGATATCGCGGCGGCCGCGAAATGGTGCGCCACGCAGTTCGGGGGAACGAAGACGGCGGTGATGGGCTTCTGCATGGGCGGCCGGATCGCGCTGTTGGCCTCGATCGACGACGCGACGCTCTTCTCCGCGGCGGCGCCCTTCTACGGGCCGCTCGAAGACGTTGACCCTGCGAAGATGAGCGTGCCCGTCTGCGGCAGCTACGGCGCGCGCGACACCGGCATCCCCGCGCAGAGCGTGCGCGAATTCGCGGCGGCGCTCAAAGTGCCCAACGATTTCAAAATCTACGACGACGCGGGACACGCGTTCTGCGACGACCAGCGTCCCTCGTACTTGGCGCCGGCCTGCGCCGACGCGTGGGAGCGCGCGCTCGCGTTCTTCGGCAAGTATCTGCGCCCGGGTGGCGATTGATGGCGCTGCAGGCCCTGGCGCTCTTCCTCGCCGGCGCGGGCGCCGGCGCGCTGATCGTGTGGCTGGCGTCGCGGGCCGAGAGCGCCGCGCTGCGCGCCACGCTGGCGCAGTCTGCGCAGACCGGCGAAAAGGCCATCGAAGCGCTGCTCGAACGCGCCAAGAACGAGTTGCGGGAAGCGACGGCGATGCGTGCCAGCGAGCGCGTGGGCGAACTGGTGTCGCCGGTGACGCAGAAGCTCGGCGAGTTCGACCGTCTGCTCACCGAGATCGAGGCGACGCGCCGCCAGGAGGCGGGGAGCCTGCGCGAACAGATCGATCAGCTGCTGGGGCGCACCGACAAGCTGCAGAGCGCGACCTCGCACCTGAGCACGCAGACGTCCACGCTCGTCACCGCGCTGCGTAATCCGGCGTCGCGCGGCAAGTGGGGCGAGATGCAGCTGCGCAACGTGGTCGAGAAGGCGGGCATGCTTCAGTTCTGCGATTTCTCCGAGCAGCAGACCGTCGCGCTGGAGGAAGCGCGCGTGCGCCCCGACATGACGGTGAACCTGCCCGGCGACCGCTTCGTCTTCGTTGACGCGAAGGCGCCGATCGATGCGATGCAGGCCGCGCTCGAAGCCTCCGACGACGACGCGCGCAAGCTGCTGCTGCGGGCACACGCCCGTGCGTTGCGCGACCACGTCGACGCGCTCGCCCGACGCGGCTATCAGAACGCCAAAGGCTCCGCCGATTACGTGGTGATGTTCGTGGCCGGCGAAGCCTTCCTTAGCTCGGCGTGCAGCGAGGATCCCTCGTTGATCGAGTACGCGCTCGACAAAGGCGTTCTGGTTACCGGCCCGCTCATCCTGATCAGCCTACTGCGCACGTTTGCGATGGGCTGGCAGGCGCTGCGCCAGGAAGAGAACGCCAAGCGCATCGCCAGCATCGGCCGCGTGCTCTACGAGCGCGCGCTCAAGTTTTCAGAGCACCTGCTCGACGTGCGCAAGCATCTCGAACGATCGGTCAACGCGTTCAACGGTGCCGTCGGCTCGTACGAGACCAAGCTTCTGCCCCAAGGCCGCAAGCTCAAAGACGAGGCCTCGCTCGTAGCCGACGAACTCGACGAGATCCCGCCGATCGACGTCGTCCCGCGCGCTCCAACCTCACTAGACGCCGGCACCGCGAGCAAACGCCTCCCGCGCTCGCAGCAACTCTTCCTAAACGACGACGCCGACGCCGTTTAAAAAAACCGGATATCCTCAAGCCAGATTCAAGCGTTGCCAGATCAAGCTTTGCTAGATCAACCTTTGCTAGATCAAGCCTTGATGGAAGCCCTGATTTAGTCCAGATTGAGGAGCCGAGGCCCGAAGTTTACTAATCGTAATCGAGGGCCGAGGCGACGAAGAGCTGGGCTAAATGAGGGCCTCCCTCACGGCGTTCCGCCGCCGTCGCGGTCGGCTTGCCACGCTCGCAGCGCGGTTAGCGTGTTCTGCACGTGCAGCGACGGATCGAGACTCGTGTACTCGTAGACGATCGTGCCGTCGGGAGCGATCACGTAGGACGTGCGATTAGCGTACTGCGGATGCTGCGTCAGCACCGCATCGTACTCTTTCATCACCGTCTGGTCGGTGTCGGCTGCCACCGCGAACTTGCTGCGGCACTCGCTCACCGAGAACTTCTGGAGCTTGTCGATGGGGTCGTGGGAGACGCCGATCACCGTGGCGCCCAGCGCGGTGTATTGATCGATTGCCTCGGCGAAGTCGTGGGCCTCGATCGTGCAGCCCGTCGTGAAGGCGGCGGGGTAGAAGTAGAGCACGACGGGGCCCTTCTTGAGCGCGTCGGCAAGGATGAAGGTGTAGACGTTGCCACCCTTGGTTGCCTGTAACGTGAACTGCGGCGCCTTCGCGCCGATCGTGAGTGCGGCCAAGGCGGGCGCCGTCATCGCGAGCGCGAGCGCCAAAAGCGGAAGAAGACGAAATTTCATACGGACCATCCTTTCGAGCTCCACCATTTTACCGGCGAAAGATTAAAGCCCCATCAAGCGAGCGAGAACCAGCCGCTGCACCTCGTTGGTGCCCTCGCCGATCTCGTTGATCTTTTGATCGCGATACATTCGCGAGATCGGGTACTCGTCCATGAACCCGTAGCCGCCGTGGATCTGCAGCGCTTCGTTGACCACGCGGTGCGACAGCTCGCCGGCAAACAGCTTGGCGAAGCTGGCGGCCCGAACGTAGTCGCGCCCTTGGTCCTTCTCCCACGCGGCGCGCAGCATCATCAGCTTGGCATGCTCGATCTCGGTGAGCATGTCGACGAGCTTGAACGAGATCGCCTGAAACTTGCTGATCGGCTTGCCAAATGCGTGACGCTCCTTCGAATAGGCGAGCGCCTCGTCGTACGCCCCCATCGCCAGGCCGATCGAGAGCGCGGCCACCGAGATGCGCCCGCCATCGAGGATCGAGAGGAACTGCCGATAGCCCTCGCCTCGGGCTCCGAGCAGGTTCTCCTCAGGCACCACGGCGTCGGCGAAGGAGAGTTCGCGCGTGTCCGACGCGCGCCAGCCCATCTTGCGGTACTTTCGGCTGCGCGTGAACCCCGGCGTGTCTTGAGGAACGATGATGTTGGATATCTCGCGCGAGCCGTCGTGGCGCCGTCCCGTCACCGCGGTGATCGTCGTGCCGCCGCTGATGTCGGTGCCCGAGTTCGTAATGAACGCCTTGGTGCCGTTAATCGTCCACTTCCCGTCGTGCAGCTCGGCCTTGGTCTGCACGTTGCCCGCGTCGCTTCCCGCGTTGGGCTCGGTGAGGCCGAAGCCCCAGAGTATCTCGCCCTGCGCGAGCGGCACCAGGTACTTCTCTTTCTGGGCCTCGGTACCGAAAAGGTAGAACGGCGTCGCACCGAGCGAGGTGTGCGCGGCCATCGTGATCGCCGTCGATGCGTCGGCGCGCGCGATCTCCATCACCGCCAGCGCGTAGCTCACCGTGTCGCCTCCGACGCCGCCGTACTTCTCAGGAAACGGCAGTCCCATGAAGCCGAGCTCGGCCATCTTCGCGACCAAGTCGTACGGAAAGCGCTCCTCGCGATCCATCTCCTCGGCGCGCGGGCGCACCTCGTCCTGCGCGAACTCGCGCGCGAGGCTCTGGATCGCCTTTTGCTCGTCGGTTAAATCGAAGTCCATGCCGAAGGTATAGGCCCCACCTTGCGAAAAACTCCTCCGTCAGCGATGATCTCCCTCCGCGGCGTTTCGCTCGTCTATCCTAACGGCGTGCGCGCCCTCGACAACGTGAGCCTCGAGATCGCCAAGGGTGACTTCGTATTCCTCGTCGGTCACTCCGGAACGGGCAAATCGAGCCTCCTGCGCCTCCTCTATCGCGAGGCCAATGCCACCAGCGGCGAGATAACCGTCGACGGCATTCGCGTCGACCGCCTGCGCCGCAACCGCATTCCCGCGTTACGCCGACATCTCGGCGTCGTCTTTCAAGATTTCAAGCTGCTCACCGACAAGACGGTCTGGGAGAACGTCGCGTTCGCGATGCAGGTAACCGGCGCGCACACGCGCGACGTGATGCGCCAGGTGCCGCGCGTGCTCGATCTCGTCGGCCTCGCCCATAAGAGCCGCATGTATCCCAGCGAACTCTCCGGCGGCGAACAGCAGCGCACCGCGATCGCCCGCGCGCTGGTCAACAATCCGAAGATTCTGCTCTGCGACGAACCCACCGGGAATCTCGATCCGGCCAACACCACCGAGATCACCGCACTGCTGCAGCGCATCAACCTCAAGGGAACGACCGTCGTGGTCGCGACGCACAATCAGGCCGTCGTCGACCGGATGCGCCGCCGCGTCGTGCGCCTCGACGACGGCCGCATCACCACCGATGAAGAACGGGGCTACTATTATCTTGGACTCGGGCAAGATCAGATTCTTTCTGGGTGAGGTGCTGCGCAACTTTTCGCGCAACACCGGCATGCAGATCACCGCAATCGGCACCGTCGCCATCACCATCGTCTTGCTCGGGCTCTTCCTGTTCGTGCGCGCCGCCCTCGCCGATGTCGGCGCGCGGCTGCTCGACCAGATCGAGATCTCGGCCTATCTGCGCGCCGACGTAACTCCCTCTGGGACCGCGGCGATCGGCCGTTATCTGGCGATGGACCCACGCGTCGCATCGGCGCACTTCGTTCCCAAGCGCGAAGGCCTGGCGGAGCTTCGCTCCCAGACGCGCGGCGCGATCGACACCGCGCTGCTCACCGAGAACCCGCTGCCCGACAAGTTCCGCATCAAGGTGCGCGTTCCCGAAGAGGTGGGGGCGGTCGCCGCGACGGTGACGCGCCTCTCGGGCGTCGATAAAGTGGTGTACGGACAGAAGATCGTGCAGCGCTTGCTCCAACTGGGAGCCGTGCTGCGCCGCGTCGGCATCGGCGTGATCGTCGTCTTCTTCGTCGTGGCCGGCGTCATCATTTCGAACACGATCCGGCTTACCGTCTTCGCGCGCCGCCGCGAGATCGCGATCATGCAGCTCGTGGGCGCCACCAACACGTATATCCGCCTGCCCTTCATCTGCGAAGGTCTCCTCGCGGGCGTGCTGGGCGCTCTGCTGGCGGTGGGGATACTCGCGATCGCGCGAGTGGAACTGTGGCCGCGGCTGCTCGAAGCGCTGCCGTGGATCGCACTGGGTGCCTCGCCGGTCGACGCGCGGCTGCTCGCGCCCGAGCTGCTGGCCGTGGGCGCGGCGATCGGCGCGATCGCGTCGTGGCTCTCCGTGGGCCGGCACCTGCGCACGTAGGAACTTCTTTGAAACCGCGCGCGTTCGCCGCCTGGTCGCTGCTCGCCGCCTTCCTGCCGGCGATGGCCGGAGCCACCGGCCCGACCTTGCAGCAACGCATCAGCGCCGAGCGCGCCAAAGCGCAGAGCTTGCAGTCCCAGCTGCACGTCAAACGCGCCGAACTGCACTCCGTCACGCTGCGCTACAACGACCTGCAGAACCAGCTCGCAGAGACGAACGCCGCGATCGGCCAAGTGAACGATCGCCTCGACTCACTCGCGTCGCAGCAAGACTCGACGCAGCGCCGGCTCGACTGGAACACCACGCAGCTCGATGCAGCCCGCCGCTCCCTGAAGCTGCACGACGAGCTCCTCAAACGCCGCCTCGTCGATATCTACGAGTATGGGAATCTCAGCTACGTCAACGCGCTGATCGCGTCGCGCTCGTTCAGCGAGTTCGTCGAGCGCTGGGAGGACATGCGCCTGCTCATCGCCGCCAACGAACGCGCGGTGAGGGCGCGAAAGGCTGCCGAGCGGCGCGTGGCGACGATCGAAGCGGCGCTGGAGCGCGCGGCGATGGAACTGCAGCAGGAGCAGCAGGCGCAGCAGGAGGCGCGCAGCCAGCTCGGATCGCTGGCCGGCGAACGCCGCAACCTCGTCGAGCTGGCCGCCGTGCGCCGCCGCAGCGTCGCCACGCAAGTCGCGCAGATGGAGGACCTCTCCGCGGCCGAAGAAGCCTCGCTCGAAGCATTGATCCAGGAGCGCGAACGCGAGCTGGCGGCGCAGCAGAAGGCCGCCGGCATCGCCGGCGTCGAGAGTCAGGGCGCCTCGGGGATGTTCTCCTGGCCCGTGACGGGGACGATCACCTCGCCCTTCGGCTGGCGCAGCAACCCGTTCGGCGGGGCCCCGGAGTTCCACCAGGGGCTCGACATCGCCGCCCCGAGCGGCACGACGGTCACGGCCGCGGCGGGCGGCACCATCATCATGGCGCAGTGGTACGGCGGCTATGGCAACTATATCCTCATCGACCATGGCGGCGGCTACTCCACCGGCTACGGCCACCTCTCGGCCATCTACGTCTCGGTGGGGCAGAGCGTGCAGCGCGGCCAGGCGATCGGCGCGGTCGGGTCGACCGGTCAGTCGACCGGCCCTCACTTGCACTTTGAGGTTCGGATTGCAGGCAAACCCGTTGACCCGGCGCCCCGGCTGCATTAAGACTTAGCGAGTATCCTTCGCCAAAGAGAAACTCCCAGCTGGTCGATCCGGGTAATGATAGAGAACCGATGAGCCCTTTCACACGCCTTTTCATCACTGCGCTCCTCGTCGTGGCCGTCGCGGCCGCCGGTGCCGTTTTCATCGGCTACCGCACGGGGTTGATCGCGCAGCAATCCGTGCTCGAGGTCGCCAGCACCGGCGATCTGCGCGGCCTCTTCCCAACGCACGATACGCCGGGTTCCGAAATGGCCGACGTTACGCTGCGCCGCCTCGAGAGCGTCTACTACAAGCCGATCTCGCCGCAGACGCCGCTCGCCGGCGAGTCGAGTGCGCTCAAAGAGTATCTCAGCTCGAAAAAGGTGCCGCACGTGTCGCTGCCCGCCGAGCCGGCCGGCGGCGATCCCGTGCAAGACGGAGAACGCGCGGCGCAGCTGCTGGCTTACGCGCAGCAGCACTACTCCGACTCGCTGGCCAGCGCGAGCGCCGGCGACGATCTCACCGACGCCGC
Organism: Vulcanimicrobiota bacterium; assembly: GCA_963844705.1. Lineage (GTDB taxonomy): Bacteria > Vulcanimicrobiota > Vulcanimicrobiia > Vulcanimicrobiales > Vulcanimicrobiaceae > Cybelea. Next base: position 19,993 of record CAWJPI010000005.1, read on the forward strand.
GTTGCGCGGGATCATGAACTCGGTGCACGATCCCTATACCGTCTATCTCTCGCCGCGCGAAGATCGGGGGCTCAACGAGTCGCTCTCCGGGGGCAACTTCGGCGGCATCGGCGTCTACATTTTCCAGTTGCGTGACGGCCGCATCGTCGTGCAGCCGATCGTAACGATGCCCGCAGCCCGGGCGGGAATGAAAGCCGGCGAGATCGTCGACAGCGTTAACGGCCGGCCGGTAAAGGGCATGCTGCTCGACAAAGTCGAGGGGCTGATTCGCGGTCCGTCGGGAACAACCGTGCACCTCCGCGCGCATCCGTATTCTTCGCCGGCTGCCGAGAAGAGCTATGCAGTCGTCCGCGAGATCATCCACGTGCCGACGGTGCAGGCTAAGATGGAAGACGGCTTCGATTACATCCGCCTCTCCGATTTCGGCACGACCTCGGGTGACGAGGTGCGCAAAGCGCTGCTCGACGGCAAAGCTAAAGGCGCGCGAGGCTACATACTCGATCTGCGCGACAACGGCGGCGGCCTGCTCGATGCCGCGGTCGCGATCTCGAGTCTCTTCGTTCCGCAGGGTACGATCGTCTCGACGATCCGCCGCGACGGTAGCCGCACCACCGACACCGCTCTCGGCGACGCGATCGGCGGCCTGCAGCCGCTCGTGATTCTGGTAAACAAGTATACCGCGAGCGCTTCGGAGATCACCTCCGGCGCGCTGCAGGATTACCACCTCGCGACGCTGATCGGCACGCGCACCTTCGGCAAGGGCGTCGTGCAGAGCATCTTCCCCTTCGAAGACCAGCTGGGCGCCTTGAAGATCACCACCGCGCGCTACCTCACGCCGGCCGGCCGCGACATCCAGCACCACGGCATCGAGCCCAACGTCACGGTAGAACAGGATCCCAACCCGTCGCTGATCGATACCCCGGCCGACAAGCAGCTCGCCGCCGCGAAGGCACGCTTGCGCTCGCAGTTACGCTGAAATGAAGGATATGAAACGCAACCTCTGCCTCGCGCTCCTCGCAGCGCTAGCCCTCACGACGGCGCGCCTGCTGCCCGTATCGGCGGCGAACCCGCCGCACCTTTCGCCCACCGACGCGGCCGAACTCTCGACGAGCTATCAATATCTCACTGAGAACTTCTATAAGAAGGTCGATCCGCAGCTGGTGCTCGACTCGGTGCGTTCGACGCTGCTCGAAGCGATGCGTACCGCCGGCGTGAAGAACGCGGCGCTGCCCGCGATGCACAACGCCGGAACGCCAGGCGACATTCGCGAGATCGATCGCGAAGTTGAAGCCGCTTCGCGCGAAACGCACAAGTTCAGCTCTCACGAACTCAGCTACGTCGCGCTCGACGGCATGATGCGCTCGGTGAACGATCGCTACACCGTATTTCTCACACCCAAGGAGTACGCCGGGCTCAACGAGGGCCTCGACGGCGGCGACTTCGGGGGCACCGGCATCGTGATCCAGGTCGACGACAAGACGAAATACATTACCGTCGAGAACGTCGTTCCCGACGGCCCCGCCGACAAGGCCGGCGTCGAGCAGGACGACCTCATCACTACGATCGACGGCGTCTCGACGAAAGGCTTGGGCATCTCCGCCGCGAGCGGCAAGCTGCGCGGCAAGGAAGGCACGCGCGTAACGCTCACGATTGAACGCGACGGCGCGGCCGTGGCGCCGATCACGATCACGCGCGCCAAAATCCACCAGCTCAGCGTCTACGAGAAGATGCTGCCCGGCAAGATCGGCTACGTCGCGCTCACCGTCTTCGGCCGCGACACCGGCGACGAGTTGACCCCGGCGCTGCAGCGCCTGCAGCGTGAAGGCGCCCGCGCGCTCGTGCTCGACCTGCGCGACAACGGCGGCGGCTACCTCGAAGCAGCGGTCGCGGTAAGCTCGAAGTTCATCTCGAGCGGCCCGATCGTGTCGGTGGAGTCGCGCGCTTCGAACGTCACCACGCTCGACGCCGACGACACGGCGATCCAGCCGCTGCCGCTGGCGGTGCTGGTGAACGGCTATACCGCATCGGCTTCAGAGATCACCTCGGGAGCGATCCAGGACAGCAGCGTCGGCACGATCATCGGCACCAAAACGTTCGGCAAAGGCGTCGTGCAGACGATCTATCCGCTCCCCGACGGCAGCGCGATCAAAGTGACCACGGCGCGCTATCTGACGCCGCGCAATCGCGACATCAACCACCTCGGCATTACGCCCGACATCGTGATCGGCGAGAACAAGCGCGCGCTCTACGGCGATCCCGCCAAAGACGACCAGCTCACGCGCGCGCTCGACTTCCTCAACGCACGCTTGGCGAGATTGAACCAAGAGAACGGCAACGCTTCCAATATCTAAATAATAAAGAGGGCCTCTGATATAGAGGTCCTCTTTATTGTTACGCTCTTCTTTTTTCGCCCAACCCGCAAACAGCTCTCTCTCTGCGTTACTCGTCGGCCGTTGCGGCTTTCTTGCGGCGCGGCCTTCTGGTCGTGCTTTCGGCCGGCGCCGGTGCAGCCGGCGTCGCAGCAGCTGCCTTGCGCGTGCGCTTCGGCTTCGCCGCAGGCGCAGCGGGTGCGGCCTTCGGTTCGGCTTTCTTGGACGTCGCGGCCTTGCGCGTGCGCTTCGGTTTCTCTTGCGATGCGGGGAGCGCGATCGCCGCCGGCGTCGCCGCCAGCTCGGCCTTCACGCTCGTGCTCGTAGTCGTGCGGCGGCGTGCCGGACGGGTGCGCTTCGGCGGCTCCTGAGCGGGCGCGCTGAGGCTGGGCGGTGGCGCTTCGACCGCGGGTGGCGTGGATCGCACGCGCGTCGCGACGGCGCGCGATGGTTCGGGCGGCGCGGTCGTTCCGGTCGGGTGCGTGCTGCCGTCGGTCGAACACTTCGAAGATATGACGATCGGGCATCGCGCCGGGCGCGGCTCCGTCGCCGCGTCCGCGGCCGCCACGGCCGCGACGGCGACGGCGGCGACGGCGGTGTTGCGAATCACCGTCGCTCGCGGCAGCCTCGGACGGCTGCGGTGCTGCGGGCCGCGCGGCCACGGTCGGGGCGGCCGCCGTTGCGGCCATTTCCTCGCCTAAACCGCGACCGCGTCCGCCGCGACGGCGACGGCGACGCCGCTTGCGCCCTGCATCGTCGGCATGTTGTACCGCACCTTCGACGATGACGATCGCGTCGGGCTGCGCTTCGCCGCGGCGCTCCGCGCTCAATGCTTTGTCCTGCGCTTCCTCTTCCTCGGTGACCGAGGTGATGCCGATGGGCGGACGCGCGGCCGATTGACGCGCGGCGTCTTCGGCGAGCTCGCGCAGCTGGCGCGTCTGTTCGGCGGCGGTGAGCGTGGCTTTGCGCGCCGGCCGCTTGCGGCGCGCCTTCGCGCCGGCGGTCACCATCTCGGCGAGCACGTAGTCGTCGGAATCGTCAACGTCGAGGACGCGAATGCGCACGAAGTTGCCGGCGTTGTTGGCGGCGTTCTCGACCTCCGCCACGCGCCCGTCGACGATCGCCGCCGCGGACGTTGCATTGGGCAGACGTCCCGCCAGCAGTTCGACCTCGTGCTCGTCGCCCACGCGGATCGGCTTCTCGCGCTGCGCGGCCTGCGCAGCCACCAACTCGATGCGCGCCTTCTCCGGATGGATCAGTCGGATCCACGCGCACCAGGATCGGATGTCCGATCGACTTGGCCAGCTCTTGGCACTCCTCTTCGTACCAGAAATCCATCTGCACCGCGACCGTCGGCGCCACGTGGACGAGCATATCGCCCGTCGCGCCGGTTCGCGCGCGGTCGCGAATTTGGCGGAAGGTTTCGATCGCCACCGATTGCGACGACATCACGCTCCCCAAGCCGGCGCACGTGGGACAAGTTCCACGCAACTGCGCGCCAAGATCTTTGCCGATGCGCTTGCGCGTAAACTCCAGCAATCCCAGATTCGAAAACGATTGAATGGTCGCGCGGGTACGGTCGCGGCGTAAGTTATCTTCCATCGTCTTGATCACGCGATCGCGCGACGACTCCGAGGCCATGTCGATGAAGTCCACGACGATGATGCCGCCGATGTCGCGCAGACGAACTTGGCGCGCGATCTCCTCGGCCGCTTCGATATTTGTTTTGAGGATCGTATCCTCGAGATTGCGGCCGCCGGTGAACTTTCCGGAGTTCACGTCGATCACGGTGAGCGCCTCGGTGGATTCGATCACGATCGACGCGCCTGAAGGCAGGTTGATCTTGGGCCGCATCAGCTTTTGCAGCTCGGCCTCGATGTTATAGTCGTCGAAGAGCGAACGGCCGGAGTTGTAGTACTCGATGCGGTCGATGTACTGCGGCCCGAGCAGCTGCAGGAAATCGCGAATCCTGCGGTACTCTTCCTCGTCGTCGATCAGCACGCGCTCGACGTCAGCGGTGATAAAGTCGCGCGCCGCTTTGTAGACGAGGTTCATGTCTTTGTGCAGCAGCGCCGGCGCCTGCACGCGTTTGTAGCGCTCGAGAATGCCGTGCCACATGCGAATCAAAACGCCGAGATCCGCGATCAGCTCCGCCTCGCTCGCGCCTGCGGCGGCCGTGCGCACCACCGTCGCCATTCCTTCGGGACGGATGCGCTTCATCACGCTCTTGAGGCGATTGCGTTCGTCAACCGACTCGATCTTGCGCGAGACGCCCGAGTACTTGCCGGTGGGCATCAGGATCAGGTAGCGTCCGGGCAGCGAGATGTTCGTCGAGATTCTCGCGCCCTTGAGGCCGCGCGGCTCCTTGACGATCTGCACGAGCACGTCGTCGCCGCGTTTGACCTTCTCGCTGATGGTGAACCCGCTGTGGCCTTGCGTGATCTCCACGTCGCCGATGTTCAGCGGTTGCTTGTTGATGTCGTCGACGTACAGGAAGGCGTTGCGCCCGAGCCCGATGTCGGCGAACGCCGCTCCCATTCCCGGGAGGACGTTCTGTACTTTTCCTTTGTAGATCGAGCCGATGACTTTCTCTTCGCGCTCGATGTAGAGTTCGGCTAAATCGCCGTCCTCGAGTATGGCGACCCGGTTTTCCCAGGGGTCGCTCGAGATCAATATCTCGCTCGACAAATTATCCTCAGTTTGTAGAGCTTGCCGTCGCCGCCGCGCCTACCGTTTTCGGGGCGCCGTCTCGGGGGCGCCGCGGGCCGCGACTGCTAGCTCGGAAAAAATTTTGTGCCTAATACGTTTTTGCCGGCGGCCCTGCGTCGCGTGACGGAGCCTGCCGGCGTGGTTGCTCTGTTCCCCCCCGGCGCAAACCGGACCTGCACCGGCCTACTCGTCGTCGGGGTCGCGGTAATCGACCGGTTGCCGCAGGAAGTCTTCCTGCGTCATCTTCGAGGGAATCGGGACGAACTTGCGGGGTTCGCGGTCGAAATCGAAGGCATCCCTGGCGGGGGAGGTCGCTCGGGCGTCGCTGGCGGCGAGCGTCGCCAGCCCGAAGCGCTCCTCGATGAAGCGCAGAATGCTGCCGTGCTCGTACTGCACGTGCGAGACGTAACCTTGCCGCGCGTACGGCGAGACGATCAGCATCGGGATGCGATAGCCCAGCCCGTCGTAGTCGACCTTGTGCGGCGGAACGTGATCGTACCAGCCGCCGGGATCGTCCCAGAAGATGAAGACCGCCGTGGATTTCCAGAACTGCGATTCACCGATCGCGTTAACGAGCGTCGCGACCCACTCCGGGCCCGTATGCGAGTTGCAGCCGGCATGATCGGAGTTGGGGCACGACGGCGTGATCCAGGTGACGGCACCGAGGTCGCCCTTCTTGATGTCGGTAAAGAAACGCGTCGGCGGGCTGACGACGTCTTTCTTCCAGTCGGGACCGTTGCGGATGTGCTTGATCGCCTGATAGGCGCTCCACAGGAAACCCGTGTTGCGTGCGGAGGCGTAGTATTTCCACGGAAGGTTCAGCTTGTCGAGTTCGTCGCCGATCGTTTGGTTATTGAAGCATGGCGAGATGCTCGGACCCAGCGCGCGCTCTTTGGTGACCGTCGGGACTTTGTCGCCGGCACCGCCGCCGCAGCCCCACGGCCCGCCCTCGGGGATATTCGTTGCCGAGTTGGCCTGCGCTGCGATGATGTACTGGTGCGAGATGAAGCTGCTGCCGTCGAGATTCGAGGCGAACATTCGATCGGCGATCACGTATTGGCTGGCGATGTCGAAATACGGTTTGGTCTCGCTCTGCGGAACGTAACCGTACTGCGGCATCTTATACGGGCACGGCGGCTGTCCGGGCTGGCCGCAGGTCACCGGTTCTTTATCCCAACCGTCCATCCGGCAGCCGGTGCCGGGATAGGCGTTGCGGCCGTCGCAGGTGAGCAAGAACGACGAGAGCACGTGCTGCAAATCCCAGAAGCTCGCGAGATCGATCGGCTTGAGCGGTACGCGGTCGCCCTTGCTATCGTAGCCCCAGGAGCGCGTATCGGCGCCGGGCACGCCTTGAAAGAGATTGTCGAAGCTGCGGTTCTCTTGGATGATGACGACGACGTGTTGGATTTTGCGGTCGAGCCACGAGTTAGGCTGAATGAAGGCCGCGGCTTTCTGCGGATTGCCCGCCGGCAGTGCGGCATACTGCGGCGAGCCGCACGCACTAAGAAGAGAAAAGGCGACCGCTAAAGCCGGCAGCCGGAAGCACGCTCTCATCACGCCCACACGACAATCCTTAGCAACGCCGTGCGAGCCTCCCTGCAGAGGCTAGCCTGCTACGCATTCCCGAGCACGTCGCGGTTTCGTTGCGAGTAAATGTTTAGCAGGATGCCTAAGGCGGCGAAGTCGGTAAGCATGGCCGAACCGCCGTACGACATGAAGGGCAGCGGAATTCCGGTGATCGGCATGATCCCCACGGTCATTCCCACGTTGACCAGCACGTGGAAGAATAGGAGACCGACGAGCCCCGCGGAGAGCAGAAAGCCGAAGCGATCGCGCGCGGCGATCATCGTGCCAACCCCGCCATAGAGCACGGTCGCATAGAGAGCCAGTAGGACCGCGGCGCCGACGAATCCCCACTCTTCTGCGAGCACGGTGAATATGAAGTCTCGCGAGTGCTCCGGCACGAAGTTGAGCTGCGTCTGCGTGCCGCGGAAGAGACCGCGCCCGAACCATTCCCCGTTCCCGACCGCGATCTTCGACTGCGCGAGGTTGTAGCCGGAGCCTTGCGGATCGGCGTGCGGATTGAGAAAGACGAAGAGCCGCGCGCGCTGGAACGGTTTGAGCACGGCGTTGGTTCCGACCGCGGCCGCCCCGGCGACGAACATCGCGAGCACGTAGATCCCGAAATCGCCGAGCTTGGGCAGCGCGAAGAACAGCTCGACGGTGAGCATCGCGACCAGGGTCAGCGACGTGCCCAAATCGGGCTGCTTGAGAATCAGCAGCGCCGGAACCCCGACGAGCAGCAGCGGCTTCCAGAGGTCTTGCAGATTCGCGTAGGTGCCGCGGCAGAGCACCGCGGCCAGCGAGATCGCGACGATCAGCTTGGCGGGCTCTGAGGGCTGAAACGTTCCCAGCGGACCCAGGGAGATCCATCGCTGCGCGCCCAGCGCGCTGTGGCCGCCGCGCAGGATGAAGAGCAGCAGCAGCAGGTTGGCAACGTAGAGCGCCGGCGCCCAGCGCTTCCAATTGCGATAGTCGACGAGAGAGACGGCAAGCATCACCGGCACGCCGAGCGTGAGATAGAATATCTGCTTAAAGAACTCGCTGCGCGCCTCGGGCGCGTGCAATCCGGCGGAGCGTATGCAGACCAAGCCGATGAGCGAGATCGCGATCCCGCCCAGCGCCAGCGGCCAGTTGACGTTGCGCAGCGCGCGTACGGCGCCGCTCCCGGCAGTATGCGAAGCCGAAACGGCCATGAGGGCCGATGCGGACGGTCTCTACGAAGCTCCTGCCGGAGCCGGCGTGGCGGCGGGTGCGGCGCCCTTCGCCGCCGCGGCCTTCTTGCTCGACTTGCGGCGCCGCTTGCGAACCGGCGGCTTGTTGGCTTCCGCCGGCGGTTCGGCCGACGCGGCCTGCGTGGGCTCGGGCATCTCCTTCGGCGGCTCGGGCGCGGCGTGCGTGCCGTTGCCGTTGGGACGGTTCACCGAGAGGATCGGAATGTTGGCGAGCATTGCGAGCGCGCTATCTTGCCGCTCGAAGTTCACCTCGATGCGTTCGCGATCGACCTCGACGTAGCGCGAGATCACGTCGACGAGATCGCGCTTCATCGCCTCGATCATCTCGGGCGCCAGCTCGAGGTGATCGGTCATCAGCACGAGGCGCAAGCGATCCTTCGCAGTAGCACTCGAGCCGGGCTGCCCGAAGAGGCGGCGCAGGAACTCGATCACGCGCGCTTCCCTCCGAGGAACTCGCCGACGCGCTCGAAGAGCGACGGCTTGCTCGACGCCGGCATCGGCGCGGGCACGTCGTCGCCGGCGATGCGCGCGGCGATCGCGTGATAGGCCGCGCCCGTCGGCGTAGTACGCTGCAACGCGAGCGGCTCGCCGCGATTTGTCGTGACGATGATCTCCGGCTCGTCGGCGATCACGCCGAGCAGGGGCAACCGCAGGATGCCGTTGACGTCGTCGACGCTGAGCATCTTGCCTTTGCGCACCAGCGCCGGACGCAGGCGGTTGATTACCAGCTGCGGGCGAAAGCGATTGCCGAGCAAGCCGACCACGCGGTCGACGTCGCGCACCGCGGAGACCTCGGGCGTGCAGACGACGATCGCCTCGTCGGCGCCCGCCACGGCGTTCCTGAAGCCCAGCTCGATGCCCGCGGGGCAGTCGATCAGCACGTAGTCGAAACGCTCGCGCAGGCTCGCGACCAGTTCCTTCATCTTGTGGGTCTCGACGTCGTCCTTCTCGCGCGACTGCGCGGCGGCGAGGAGAAAGAGCGTCTCGGTATGCTTGCCGGCGACGAGCGCGTCGTCGAGCGAACACTGCTCTTCGAGCACGTCGAGCAAGTGGTGCTTCACGCGACTCTCGAGGCCGAGCACGATGTCGAGGTTCCGCAGGCCCACGTCGGCGTCGACGAGCACGACCTTCGCGCCGCGCTGCGCGAGCGCGGTGCCGAGATTGGCGGTCGTCGTCGTCTTGCCCACGCCGCCTTTGCCCGAAGTGAGCACGATCGCGCGGCCCAGCGCCTTTGCGGGCGGGGCGGCCGCCTCGATCTCCTGCGGAACGGATTGAATCTGCGACACGCTATCCTACTTTCAACGCACCGATGAGACGGCCGAAGAGACTCGTGTTGTCGAAGTTGGTGAACGGAACCATCTCGCCTTCCAAGCGGCGCGCGATTTTGTCGTAGATCGCGCGCAAGCGGCCGCCCTCGCGCAGCGCGATCGGTTCGCCGCGATTGGTCGTGTCGATCACCTCTTCGTCGTCGGGCACGACGCCGAGGAGTTCGACCGAGAGCACTTCGCACACATCCTCAACCGAAAGCATGTCGCCGCTGCGCACCATCTCGGGGCGCAACCGGTTGACGATTAGGCGGATCGGCTTACGATCGTGCGCGATCTTGCCGACCACCCGATCCGCGTCGCGGATGGCGCTGACTTCGGGCGTCGTGACGACGATCGCCTCGTCGGCTCCGCCCACGGCATTGCGAAAGCCCGTCTCGATGCCCGCCGGGCAATCGATCAGCACGTAATCGGCCTGCTCGGCCGCCAGATCGACGATCGCGCGAAACTGCTCGAGCGAGATCGCGTCCTTCTCGCGCGTTTGCGCGGCCGGAAGCACGGAGAGCGATTCGAAGCGCTTGTCGCGGATTAGCGCTTGGCGCAGCTGACAGCGACCCTCGGCCACCTCGACCAGATCGAAAACGATGCGTTTCTCCAGCCCGAGCACGAGATCGAGATTGCGCAGCCCAATGTCGGCGTCGATGAGGATCACGCGCTTCCCGCGCATGGCCAGCGTAGCGCCGAGATTGGCGGTTGTCGTCGTCTTGCCGACGCCGCCCTTGCCCGAGGTGACGACGATGCGCCGCGCGCTCACGTCGATGCCGTCTTGGAGCGCTCGAGCGCGTCGAGCCGGTCGAGCTTGAGGATTGCGATGCGCCCGTCTTGGGCGACCGCCGCTTCGGGCACCGGCGCGCCGCGGCGTTTCTTCTCGCCTTCGGCCGCGATGCAGGTGGCGATGCGCAGCTGCGTCGGCGCCAGATCGAGCGCGTAGATGCGCGCGTCGGCGTCGCCTTGGGCCCCCGCGTGGGCGATGCCCGCAAGGCGTCCGAATACGACGATGTCACCGGTGGCTACCAGCTCCGCTCCGGGATTGACGTCGCCGACGACGACGATGTTGCCGGTGTGGTGCAGCACTTGCCCGCCGCGCAGCGTCGCAGGATGGTAGAGCGTCGCCGGCGGCGCGTCGACCACGCGCAGCACCGGCGCGGTCGTCGGGTCGGGCGGCGTCTGGGAGGGGTGGCGGCGTACGCTGGCCTCGCCGCGGCTGCGGCGCTGGGCGATGTCGCCGCGCGCGCCGGCGAAATCGGCGACGAGCGAGCGAGCGGCTTCGGAGAGGTGCACCTCGGGGCGTGGACGGCCGGCTCGCCGGCGTTCCAGCTCCCCACGCGGCGGCCCGAACTGCAGCGATGCGTCTTGCGCCAAAGTGGGCAGGTGCTCGTCGGTTCCGGTGATTGCGGTCAAAACGATGCCGGCCGCGCTGAGCACGACGCCCAGCAGTGCGAGATCCCGCGCCGAGGGCTGATCGCCCGAGAAGTTGACCGTCGCCGAGGCACCGCGATAGAAACTTGGTTGCTCGCCAAGCCGGGCATGAAGATCGACGAAGCCCCGTTCGAGGTCGCCGGGGGCGAGCGTCACTTCAAGGCCGCCACGCCTACCTCGTAAGAGTGTCACGCTGCGCTCTCCGAGAAGGAGTAGGGGCGTCCCCTTCGTTCATCCACAAACGATACACAAGTTCTTAGCGTTGTCCACATATAATACACAGAGACCGGGCGTAACTTGGTCCCGCTCCACCCGGTAAAGGAATTACATCTCATGCTCCGTCGCACCATTCCGCTGATCCTGATCGCTTCGCTCTTCTGCGCCATTGGGCCGGCGCGGACCGGTGCGATGTCCACGCAGGCCGAGATCGCGTTGGGACAGTCGGAGGATCAGCAGATCGTCGCCAGCAGCGTCATCGAGACCGATCCGCTGCTCAACGCCTACGTTGCCGGGGTCGCGGGCAACCTGTGGGGTCAGGTGGCGCGCAAAGACGTCCCCTACTCCGTCAAGATCATCAAAGACGATCAGGTCAACTCCTTTGCGACGATGGGCGGCTTCGTCTACGTGTACGAAGGGCTGATCGACTTCGTGCAGTCCGACGACGAGCTGGCCAGCGTGATCGGCCACGAGACCGGCCACATCGAGCGCCGCCACGTGCTCACCACCAATAGCAAAGCCGAAATCCTCAACCTGCTCTTCGGCATCGCCTCGATCTTCTCGCCGATCCTCTACGAGTTCGGCGGCCTGGCGGAGGCCGGTTTGATGGCCAAGGTCTCGCGCGAGGACGAGATCCAGGCCGATCGCTACGGCCTGCAGCTGATGGCGCGCGCCGGCTACGACCCCGACTCCGAAGTGACGATGATGGCACACCTCGCCGTGCTCCAAGAAGAGCACAGCGACGCGGTCAGCAAGTATCTCGAAGATCACCCCGATCCGCAGGCCCGCGTCGCGCACTTGATGGGCTATCCCGAGATCGACCCGAAGACCGTCACGCCCACGCAGACGCTGGTGCAGGCTTCGAGCGACGAGGAACGCGCGCGCTACAGTTTTGCGGAGCTGCGCCTCGACCAAGTGCTTCACGCCGATCCGCAGAGCGCGCAGGCGCTGCTCGAGCTGGGACAGTCTGAGCTGGCGCTGGGCCTGCCCAGCAAGAGCGAGCAGACGCTGGCGGAGGCCGCGCAGCTGGGCTCGTCGGCCACACGCGCCGCCGCCGATCAGCGCATCGCCGCGCTGCGCCAGATGGAAGTGCAGCGCGTGACGCTCATCAAGCCCAACCTGCCCAAGCTCAAAGACGTGGTGCAGGCGGCGCAGTCCGCGCAGGTGCAGGCTGCATCGGAGATCTCGACGCGGGCGACCGAAGGCCGGGACCAGCTCAAGTCGGTGCAGAGCCGGCTCGACACGATTCAGTACGAGGTGCCCGACCTCAGCCGCATCAACGTCAAGCGCGGATCGCGCGTCGAGGCGATCGTCAAGAACCTCACCTCGATGGCGCGGTCGGTGAACAGCGCGCTGGAAGACGCCGGCGGCAGCGGCGGTCCGATTGCGGGCGTCGGTTCGCTCGAGAAGAACAAGGAGGGCGGCCTGCTCAAGGAGAGCGCCGACATTTACGGCGAGATGCTCGCCCCGTTGAATATGAGCCCGGTGCCCGCGGAATCGCTCGAAATGCTGCCGTCGTACGGGCACTCGATGAACGAACTGCAACTGGCCGACGGTGAGATGCTGCGTTCCGTCGACGCCGCGCGAGCCTCGCTGACGATGCTCGATCAGTCGTTGGGCGACCTCGACGAGTTCCTCAAAGATCTCGACCGCATCTCCATCGGCTACAACGGCGACATCCAGCCAAACGACTACGCGGCTATCGTGCCATCGATGAAAAAGGTGAACGACGAGCTGAACACGGCCGCCACCGCGGCCTCCGAGGGCGCGCAGCTCTTCAACCTCGCGCGCTCGCGCCAGCTCGCGGTGCGCATCACGCTGCTCGGCGTCGGTACCTCGCCGCAGCTCTACTCGACGCTGCAATACGCGCTGCAGAATCGTTTCGGCTCCAGCGGAATCGACTACCGCACGATGCTCCGCGACGATCTCACCCCCGGCGACGTGGTCGCGGCGACGATCGTCGCCGCCGATATCAAGAGCACGCCCGAAACGATCATCGCCGAGGCCAAAGGCGCCAACGAGACCGTGATCGACGTCGCGAACGCGCACAAGATGCACGCGTGGCCGCTGGAGATCTTCTTGGGCCTCGTCTATCTCGATTACACCGACGACCCGCAAAAAGAGCTGCGAAGGGCCGACGGCACGCTCGCGGTCAACCTCTCGGCGCTGGGATTGTAGCGATGGCTATGGCCGCCGACGCGCGCGACCTCTTTCGCATCGTGCGAAAGGGCATCGACGTGCGTACCGTGCGCGCAAACGTGCGTAAACCGTTCCGTTTCCTGCTCTGCGGCGATCCTTCGCTGATGGCGGAACTGCGAGCGCTGCTGCTCTCCGGGCACGAAGACGCAATCCCCGCCGAAGCGATGGCGTGCCTGGAGACGATTCGCCTCGGCACGCCGCTGCTCACCGATCCGCGCGAGGCGCGTGCCATCGTATTTCTCGGCGCGCGGGGCGATTGTTTGGGCGCCGATTTCGCGACGCTCTCGACGCTAGGCGTACCGATTCTCGCGCTGACCGTGGATCCGCTGGCCACGCCGTCGGGCCCGTCGTCGCCGCCGGCGCGCGGCTCGTGGGGCGAGTACGTGGTGCAGGCTCTGGAACTCGGCGCGCTGCGGGCGCGCTTCTTCCCGCATCTGGTGGAGTGCGCCGGGGGCGTGGAGATCGCGGTCGGCCGCAATCTTCCGGCGCTGCGCGAAACGGTCGCCGCCAAGCTCACGCGCGACGCGGCGCAGAACGCGCTCAAGGTGTCGCTGGCCAGCGCCGTCGTCGACCACATCCCGTTCGTCGGGCTGGTGCTCGGCGCGTTCGCGTCGGCCGGCGACATGGTTGCGATCACCGGGATTCAGGTGATGCTGCTGCTGCACATCGAGGCGGCATACGGACGCGATCCCGACATGGGCCGCACCTGGCAGCTGCTGCCGATCATCGGCGGCGGCTTCGGCTGGCGCACGCTGGCGCGCGAGTTGGTCGGCTTCGTGCCGATCGCGGGCATCGCAATCAAAGGCGCGATTGCCTACGCGGGCACGATCGTGGTCGGCGAGGGCGTGACGTTCTATTACGAGCACGGGCGCTATATGAGCAAGGGGCAAACGTCGTCGCTCTACAATCGCACCAAGCAAGACGCCCTGCGCATCGCGAGCGACCTGCTCGCGCGCCTGCGCAAGAAGTAGCCGTCCTCTTTTTCGTCGTGGCGAGCAAAGCGCAGGTCGAGGCGGCGATCTTCGCACGCGAGGGTTTTCGCGTCGAGTTCGAGCCGTTCGAGGGAAAGCGCGCGCCGCTGCCGCCGTACGACTATCCGCTGATGGCGCCGCAGCACTGGAAGATCTCCGATTGGAAGAACGCGCGCCTGGGCGCCTACCGGCTCCTGTTTAAGGGAATCACAGTCTACCGGGGCGACGCTACCCCGGTCAGCCGCGACCTGCAGCTCGGCAACCTCCGCGACACGTACTACGAAAACGAATACGGCTCGCTGGAGCCACGATGACCTTCCGAGGGCCGCGGCGAAGTGTCGTGGCCCGCTCTAGCTAGATTCTCGGAGGTGTTGCCGACGATGGGAGGCCGGAGCATATGACCCGCAAGCAGCTATATGATGCGGAGACGATTCGCGCGTGCGGGGAACTCCTGCGATTCGCCGTCGAGGCGCGCCCCGCGCCGGAGAACGTTCTCCTTACGCGAATGCCGCGGGTCGATCGCGGCGAGCTCGCGAGCATGGTGCGCTCCGCGTTTGCCGAGCTTTCGTCGCGACAGCGCGAGATCGTCATGCGCTGCGAGATCAAGGGCGAGCGTTACGCCGCGGTGGCAAAGGCGATGCACCTCTCGGAACGACAGGTTTTCCGCGAACGCCGAGCCGCGTTGAACCGCATCGCGCAGCGGCTGCTGACGCTGCGATCCGAAGAGACCTCGCCTGCCCTCGCCGTCGCAGCCGATGCACTCGAGGCCCGCATTGCGCTCGGCGAGGTGTTGGAGAACGGCGGGCACTGGCAGGCGGCGGCGGAGGTTTTCGAACGGCTGGCCGGCGAGCTGACGCTGCCGCAACAGCGCTACCCGATCGAAGCGCGCGTGGCCTTACTGTATCGCGATGCAGACCAATTCGCGCAAGCCTATCACCACGCCGGCCTTGCAACGACGTTGGCCGCGCGCGTGACCGACGATGGCGGCTTAGCGCGAGTCGAAGCCGACGTCGCGCTCGCCGGCGTCGCTGCGGCGAGCGGAGACTGGAACTTGGCCGATGCGCTCGCGCAGCAGAGCATCGACGCGCTGCGTCCGCTGATCGACGCAGGCCGCGCCGGTCGCGCGCCGGCCGCGCTCGCGCAGGCGCTCCTGCTCAAGGCGGAGCTTCTCGCCGACAACGGCGGCGTCGACCAGGCCGTGCGGCTGGCGTCGGAAGCGTGCGGCATCGTCGAGCGAAACCATACCGACGCGACGACCGAGATCAGCGCCCGCACGATGTACGCGACGACGAGCAGTCTGCTCGCAAAGGATAGCGCGCGCGCGGAGGAGTTGCTGCGCGAGTGCTATCGAGCCGCACTCGCCGCCGGGTTGATCCGCGGATCGCTGATCATCGCCATTTCGCTGTTAACGCACTACCGGCTCAACGGCCGTCCGGCAGACGCGACACGACTGCTGGCGCCGCTCATCGGCGCGGCTCGCATCGCGGGGAGCGGATGGGTGGAGGCCGGCGTGCTCACCGGCCTGGTGAGTGCGAGCTTCGATGCCGGTGCACTCGCCGCGGCGGCCGCTTACACCGAGGAACTTTCCAAGTTCGCGACCGGAAATCCCCTGACGCAAGCGGCGCAGGAGATGTCGCGCGCCCAGCTCGATCTCGTGCACCAGGAATTCAAGCCGGCGCTCGAGCACGCCAGAGCCGGCGAAGCAGTCTACGGGAGCGTCGGTCTGGCGCGATACGTGGGTATCTCGCTGCGAATGCAGGCCGAAGCGCTCTTCGGAATGGGCGAATCGGAGCCGGCCAAGCACACCATCGCGCAGGCGGTGGACGTGCTCAGAGAGACCGACCATCCACGACCGCTCGCAAGCGCGTACCGTACGATGGCAAGAATCACGGGGCGTCCGCAGTACGCAACCGCGGCACGAAAGCTATTGCGCGAATGTGGTCAGTAAACTGACGCGGTTGCGGCTCTGCGCCCGAGGGTGGTGTCGCGACCTAGCGGGAACCTCCGGACGATGAAGCACGCACGCGTTCTCTCCGCAGCTGCAGCGGCCCTCATTGCCGGATGTGCCGGTCAAGCACGCAGCCCCTACTCGGCGCTTCCAGCCGTCGGGTTCAACGCGAACGTCGGGCAACGTCGCGAGCCACGGCGAGTCGTGGATGCTCCCGCAAACGAAAGGGAGTTCGTCGATCCTGATCTACGCCGAGGACGACCACGCCGGCGGCGTTAACGTGTACGATTATTCGAGTGGGACGCAGGTGGGATCGCTCGGCGTCATCGCAACGGGCGGATGCGTCAACGCCAAGGGCGACGTGTATCTCTCAGACTCCGGCAGCGGATCGCTGGTAGAGTACGCGCACGGCGGAACGAAGCCGCTGCGGACGTACCATCCAGGCGGCGTGCTCGTTGGGTGCTCGATCGACGCCGCGGGCGACATTGCGGTCACCGGCGGCTCGCCGGGCAGAGTCGTTGTCTATCCCAAAGGCAACGCCAAGAAAGGTGCGACCTACAGCGATGGCTATTGCGACCTGACTCCCGAGACGATGGGTTACGATGACAAGGGCAACGTCGTCGGCGAAGGCATGTACGACGACATCAGCGTTTGCGGCGTGCTCGTTGGGACGAAGCAAGAGACGACGCTTGCCACCAAGGGCTTCACGATCGGCTTTCCCAACGGCACGACGTGGGACGGCAAGTACCTCGTGCTCGGCGACCAAGAGGCCGGCAGCACCAAAGACGACACGGGGATGTACGAAGCGACGCTCTCGGACAACAGCGTAACCTCCCGCCACGAAGTGATTCTCACCGACACGTGCTACCGCGGCTACAACGACGTGCTCGACCCGTTCGTCGTCGGTAAGAAGAACACGCCGGTCAACACGCAGCAAGGCCGCGTCGTCGTCGGCGCCAACGCGTACTGCTTCGACGCCAGCGGTGGCGGCGGCATCGAATATTGGCACTACCCCGCGGGCGGCAATCCCTACCAGATGTACAAGACGATCGATCCCATCACCGTCCTAACGGTCAGCATCGGGACGTAGCCGGCTGAGGTTCGAGACCACCCTCGAGGGCGCCGACGTATGGGCGGCCATTCGGCGCCCCCACTGGAATCGTTACTTCACGATCGGTCTCGTCGTGTTCGCTGCGGCAACGCTCTTCCGGCTCCAGCGACCGTGGCGCGACACCTGGGATCTCGTGACCGATCTCATCTCCTATGCCGTCGGCGTCGCGATCGCCGTCGTCGTGCTGGGATACGTCGCGCTCGCGCTAAGCGTGAAGCGCACGGTGCAGCGCAGCAGCGCAACCGGACCGACGACCTACGTGGTTAGCGACGACGGCATCGAGATCGTCAAGCGGAACGCAACGGTGCAGCTCCATTGGGATTCGCTCGCCGGATTCAGCGAAACCCCGACGGTCGTGCTCCTCCGCTTTCGTCAAAGCCGCAAGATGCTGATCGTTCCGAAGCGCGAGCTATCGGACTCGCAGCAAGGCGAACTGATCGGCCTTCTTTCCGATCATTTGGAGCGCTTGTCAGCCTAGAGCGGCCCCGGCTTACGGCGGATCGTGCGCAGATGCCGCCGGATCGACGGAACGCTTCGCATCGCGTTTGGACCGTAGCCTCGCGTTCAGAGGCGTTCGAGCAGCGATTCGTCGTCGAGGCGTGCCAGTTCTTGCGGCACGCGCTGGCGCGCCGGAGCTGCCAGTCGCGCGGCGATGGCACCGCGGCGCTGTGGTGTCAAGCGTTCGCGGCGTTCGAGGAAATCGGCGATCAGCGCGCGCTCCTCGCCCGAAAGGTAACGCGTCGGCGCATAGTTGGGGGTCGGCTCCGACGGCGACAGCGGCACGTCGTTGAGACTCGTCTCGCTGGCGCGAGCGCGCACGTCGAAGTAGTAGACGGCAAGCACCGCGGCGGCAAACGGCACGACGACCGTGCGTGCTGCGGCATCGAGCACGATGTAGGCCAGCGGCCAGCGCGACAAGCCGCCGACCGCGGCGAGGTCGACGAGTGCGGAGACCGCCAGCGTGACGCCGCCGATCCCCATCGAGCAGAGCAGCGCGCGCCCCAGCTGGCGCCGGTTGCAGATGCGCCGAATGGTGACGCGCAGTGCCGCTGGTGCCGAGTCGCCCTCGATCACGATCGTGAAGAGCGCGCAGCCGGCCACCGCGCCCAGCAGCGCGAGCGCGAACGACATCGCCAGCAGCATCGCGGTTACCGCAAACGGCAGGATCGTAGAGGCCGAGTTCGAGAGTGCCAGCGCCACCGAGGCGACCGGGATCGCGACGACGACGAACGCCGCCACGTAAGAAACGATCAGCGCTACCAGGGCGGAGAGCAGCAGACCGGCGATCGAGGGCAGACGTGCGAGCACCGGCGCGTAGCAAGCGCGCAGACCTGGCCGCGCGCCCTGGTAGATGCGCCCGACGCCGACGCCGATCGCGCCGGTGGCGAAGGCCAGCATCAGATAACCGAAGAGCAGCGAGCCGATCGTCAGGCCGAGCGCTTCGGGTGCGTGCGGGAGGGAGGGCAGATGCGTGGCGCTTAGGGACTGCGGATTTTCCATTTGCCGCAGGGCGGCGTCGAGCTGTGGGCCGGCGCGCTGGTCGACGACGTACTGGACGATCGCGACGGGGATCGTCGCCACCGCGGCCACGCCCAGCAGCGGCGCCGCGTTGCGGATGCAGAGGCTCGCGGCTCGATCGAAAACTCCGGCGAGGTCCAGCGGGCGCGATTCCATCGCGCGCGCTTTCCCGCAAGGCCAAGCTAAAACCCTCGGGGAAGCGCTGCGATGCCATGCTGATCGGCACGCTCGCCGCCATCCGGCGCTATCCGGTGAAGAGTCTGCGCGGCGAGGATCTCGACGAGGTGGAGGTCGCGCTCGGGGGATCCCCGGCGATCGCGCGTACGCTCTTCTCGCGCACGATGGCGCGCGAGCCGGTAAGACCTACCGCGGCAAGGAGAACGACCGGCTGCATCTCGTACGCGATGCGCGGGCCGGGCAAGCGCTCGCGACGGAACGCGGGGTCGCGGTCGAAGTTCTCGGCGGAGAGCACTTCTTCGACGATGCGCCGATCTCGATCATCGTCGATGCCTGGATGAGCGATCTGAACGCGCATCTCGGTTACGTTGCCGAATGGGAGCGCTTCCGGCCGAACTTCTTCGTGCGCGCGAACGGTTCGGCGATCACCGCTCGAAGGCGATCTCGTGGGCGAGGATCTGCTACTCGGCGACGTACGCCTGCGCGTGCGGTCTCCGATCGAGCGATGCGTCACCGTCACCTATCATCCCGACGGCGATCCAAGCGATCCGCGAGTGCTGCGCTTCTTGGCGCAAGAGCGCGAGACGTTGATGGGGGTCTACTGCGACGTGGTCGAGCCCGCAACCGCGCATCTTAACGATCTGCTGATCCTCGCCGCCTCCTAAAATGAGGCGCCGCTGCAGCGGCGCCTCGGCCAGCCCACACCCGGTCCGCAATCACCGTACCACCTCGAAGCTCGGTAAGGCTCTACGTAAAGGTAACTAGACCGGTCGTCATTGGCGAATCGTTTAATTGCCGCGCTTTATTCGCGGCTAGATCGCGCGGCGGCCCTCCAGCGCCTTCACGATCGTCAACTCGTCGGCGTAGTCGAGTTCGCCGCCGATCGGTAAGCCGTACGCGAGCCGCGTCACGGCGGGCCCGAGCGGCGCCAGCAGCCGCGAGAGGTAGAGCGCCGTCGCTTCGCCCTCGGCGTTGGGATTGGTTGCGAGAATGATCTCGCGCGGCTCTTCGCGCCCGACGCGTTCCACCAGCTCCTTCACGTGCAGCTGCGGCCGGGCCGATGCCGTCCATCGGCGAGATCAAACCGCCGAGCACGTGATAGCGCCCCTTGAACGCGCCGGTGCGCTCGATCGCGTATACGTCCTTCGCCTCAGCGACGACGCAGATCGCGCCGGCGTCGCGCCGGTCGTCGGTGCAGAACTCGCACGGATCGTGCTCCGAGAGCGAGAAGCAGACGGAGCAAAAGCCGACTTTATCTTTGACGGCAAGGATAGCTTCCGCGAGAGTCTGTGCTTCGTGGCGCGGGCGGTTCAACAGGTGAAAGACGAGGCGCGCCGCCGTCTTCGGGCCGATCGTCGGCAGTTTGCTGAGTTCGTTGATCAGCGCAGCGACGGGGCTTGCGACCGTCGTCACATCAAACCGGGAACGCGCATGCCGCCGGTCACCGAGGCCATCCGCTTCTGCGACGTTTCGTTCGCCTTTGCGCAGCGCGTCGTTGATCGCGACCATCACGAGATCTTCGAGCGTCTCGACGTCGTCGGGATCGACGGCCTCTTTGTCGATCTTCACGCGCTTCACGCGCTGATCGCAGGTCACGTCGACCGTCACCGCTCCGCCGGCGGCGCTGCCGCTCACGATCGTGTTCGCCAGCTCTTCTTGAGCCTTGGCCATCTCGGCCTGCATCTTCTTGACTTGGGCCATCAACTGCGCTTGATTCATCCTGCTTATCGTATCCGTTCGTTGGCATAATCGAAGAGCGCGTCGGTCGTCCGTCGGCGTTCGTCGGCGCGGCGCCGCTTCGCGGACTTGCGTACGTGCTGCGCGTCGACCCGCAGCGTAACGCGCAGCGGCACGCCGAGAACGTCGGCGATGGCGGCTTCGATGATCGTCGCGTGTTCGCGCAGCGTCTCGGCCTCCACGCGTCCGGCAGGTTGAGCACGATGGCGTTGCTTTCGAGCGACTCGACCGCTGGCGCGCGAAAGCGGTGCCCGCAACGATTGGCGTTCGCTCTCGATCTTCGAGCGGATGCTCTGCCACGCGGCTCGCACCTTTCTGCAGCGAAGACCGCTCTCGCCGCCGCCATGGGTTGCCGGCACCTTTGCCGGGCCTGCGGCGGCTCGAGTCGGCAACCGGCGCGGTGGCGGCAACGGGCGCAGGCGGCCGAGGCGGCTTGGCTTTCGGCTCGGGGACGCCTTGGCCGCCCAGCGCCAGGCGCTCCTCGATCGCGGCCACGCGCGACCCGAGCGCGTCGAGCGTGGGATCCTCGCCGGCCAGGATGAAGCGCAGCAGCGCCGTCTCCAACTCGAGGCGGGCATTTCCGCCCGCGGCCCAGCGAGAGCGCCTCGCTGAAGGTCCGCAGCGCGCGGACCAGCATCGCCTGCGAGAAGCCGGCCGCGCGCTCCGACGGCGCGCTGCGCATCCTCGGGGGCGAGGTCGCGGGCGAGCAGCCCGGGATCGACGCGTGCCACCAGCAGGTGGCGAAAGCCGGCGATGCAGCGCGCGGGTCAGCACGGTGAGATCGGCGCCGGCGTCGCTGGCCGCTTCGACTTCGCGCAGAGCGCGCCGCGGCATCGCCCGCGAGGATCGCGTCGATGAGCCGATCGCGCGAACTCGCGCCCGGTCGAGCCGAAGGCGAGGTCGAGCGTCTGTGTGCGTAGCCGTCTCGCTCCCCGGAGAAGGCGGCGAGCTGTTCGAGCATCGTCAGCGCGTCGCGCAGGCCGCCGTCGGCGCGGTAGGCGATCGCGGCCAGCGCCTCGTCGTCGATGGCGATCTTCTCGGCGTCGGCGATCTCGCGCATCTTCTCGATCATCACCGGCACCGGCGATGCGCCGGAACGCGTAGCGCTGGCAGCGCGACAGGATCGTGACGGGGAGCTTCTCGGGCTCGGTGGTCGCCAGGATGAACACCGCGTGCGGCGGCGGCTCCTCGAGCGTCTTGCAGGAAGGCGTTGGCGCCCTCCTTGGTGAGCATGTGCGCCTCGTCGAGGATGTAGACTTTCATCCGCATCTTCGCCGGGGCGAACTTCACTGCGTCGCGCAGGGAGCGGATCTCCTCGATGCCCCGATTGCTGGCGGCGTCGATCTCCAGCACGTCGAGCGCCGTGCCGGCCAGGATCGCCCGGCAGTTCTCGCAGGTGTTGTCGGGGGTGGCCGTCGGGCCGGCCTCGCAATCGATGCAGCGCGCGAGAATTTTGGCGGCGGAGGTCTTGCCGGAGCCGCGCGGGCCAGAGAATAGGTAGGCATGGGCGAGCTTCCCGCTCTCGATGGCCGAGGTGAGCGTCCGGACGACGGCGTCCTGACCGACGAGATCGGCAAACGTCTGGGGGCGCCAGTGCGGTAGAGGGACACGGCGGTCAACCTTTAGCGGGCCGTTTGGTGGCGCCTGCTGCCGGGTATGGTGAAACGGGTTGTGCTTGGAACCGGTTCTATGATTTGCTTCCCACATACCGGCATTTGGGTTTCCCTGCTGAACATCACTTAGAAAGATACCCGTGGATCTGCGCGCAGCACTTCAACAGAAGTTCGGATTCGATGATTTTCATCCGGGTCAGGAAGATGTCGTTTCGCGCGTCATCAGAGGCCAGGATACCTTGGCAATTCTGGCGACCGGTGCGGGCAAGAGCCTCACCTACCAGTTGCCGGCTCTCCTCCTCGACGGAACCACGGTCGTCGTCAGCCCGCTGATCGCGCTCATGAAGGACCAGCTCGACATGCTCGCCGAGCGCGGCATCACCGATGTGGTGGCCCTCAACTCGACGCTCTCGGAGGATCAGGAGATGCGGGCGCGCGAGCGCATCCGTTCGGGCACCGTGCGGATCGTCTACACGACGCCGGAGAAGCTCGAAGACGAAGTCTTCCTCGGGCTGCTCAAGTCGATCAAGATCCCGCTCTTCGTCGTCGACGAGGCGCACTGCATCAGCCAGTGGGGGCACGATTTCCGTCCGGCCTATCTCGCGCTGGGTGGGGTGATCGCGCAGCTCGGCCATCCCACGGTGCTGGCGCTGACCGCCACCGCCACGCCGTCGGTCCGCGAGGACATCCTGCAGCAGCTCGGCCTCGACCAGGTCAAGCCGATCGTCCGCGGGTTCGACCGCCCGAACCTGATCTACGAAGCGCGCAAAGCGGATAAAGAGATCGACAAGCTGCGCATCGTTTCGTCCCTCTTCGAAAGCGACGATGCCCTCGAAGGAACCGGCATCATCTACACCGCCACGATCAAGAACGCGCTGGAAGTGCAGCAGTACCTCACGCGCGAGCTGGGCATTCCCGCCGCCGTGTACCACTCGAAGCTCCACAAAGAGGACCGCACTTCCGTGCACAATCTTTTCATGGACGAGTCGATCCGCGCAGTGGTCGCCACCAACGCCTTCGGGCTGGGCATCGACAAGCCGAACATTCGGTTCGTGCTTCACTACGATCTGCCCGGTTCGCTCGAAGCCTACACGCAGGAAGCGGGCCGCGCCGGGCGCGATGGTTTGCCTTCGCGCTGCATTCTGATCTACCGCATGAGCGACACGCGCGTGCAGAACTACTTCCTCACCGGCAAGTATCCCGACGTTGAAGAGGTGCAGCGCGTCTTCGGAACGATCGAGGTTTTCGGCAATCAGTCCGCCGGCGTTTCGATGGTCGACCTGCGCAAGATCCTGCAGCTGCCGCTCACCAAGCTCAAAGTGATCCTCGCACTGCTCAAGAAGTCCGGCTACATCGAGCACGCCGGCAAGTCGGCCTACTGCCTCACCGAAGCCGTGCGCAAGCATCGCAGCCTGATCCTCAACCTGGCCAACTACGACACGAAGAAATCCTACGATCAAAGCAAGCTCGCGATGATGCTGCAGTACGCCGAGACCGCGTCGTGCCGCCGCCGCTTCATCCTCAATTACTTCGGCGAGGATTTCGACCGCGTCAACTGCGGCGCGTGCGACAACTGCTTGCGCTTCGCTTGCCAGCGGGATCGACGCGGTCGCAGCGACCGGCGGCTTCCGCATCGCCGACGTCGTGCATCATCCGAAGTTCGGCATGGGAACGGTCGAGCGCACCGAGCGCGATCTGGTGACGGTGCTGTTCCCCAGCTTTGGCTACAAAACGCTGCTGGCGACGGCCGTGCGCCGCGCCGAAGCGCAAATTGCGTAGGCTGCTGCCGCTCTTCGCTCTCTTTCTTCTCTTCAGCGCCGTCGCGCGCGCCCAGCAGACTCAGCCTCCGCTCACCTATCCCAGTCCCGCTCCCGCGCCGAGCGCGGCGTCGCCCATGCCGGGAAGCAGCGCTTCGCCGCTGCCGGGAGCCTCGCCGGCGCAGCCGGCAGCACCCGCGGCGCCAGGCGCGCCGCTGCCGACCCCGCCGCCGATCACCGTACAGCCCGACGCGGCTTCGGTGCCGGTGGGTTCCGCGGTGAACTTGACGGTGGGTTCGGCGATCGCGCCGATCGCCGCGGTGGTGCGCGATCCGTCGATCGCCGGGGTGCAAGTGGATCCCGCTTCGCAGCGGCTCACGATCGTCGGTAAGGCGCCCGGCACCACGGTGGTGACCGTGAGCGACGCGCGCCATCTCACGCGCGACGTACCGGTGCGAGTCGCGTTTTACGCCGGCAGTATCGCGCCATACGTGGCGTTCGACCTCACCGGCGATCCGGCATCGGCGCAATTCGTGCGCGAGCAGGCGGCGCGCGAGGTGCGAGCGGCGGCGAAAGGGCGCCCGAACGCGCAAATCATCGTCTCCAGCGACGACGTGCCGTTCCGCGGGAACCTCGCCCAAGACGACGTCGCCTCGTTCGACGTGCCCGTGCTCATCCAAGGCAAGGAAGACTTCGAGGTCAACGGCTCGACGCACGTCGAAGCGCGCAACGTTGCGGTGCCGCGCATCTCACCCGACTCGCTGATGGTGAGCGATTATCCCGAGCGCCTCGCCGAGAACGGCACGCTCTTCAAAGCCAACCTGCGCCAAGAGCAGCCGTCGCGCTTTCTCTACTTCCACTACAATCCTTCGGGGCAGCCCGACCGCCGCATCGTGCTGCGCGTGCAGAACCTTTCGCCCGAGCCCGCGATCGTGCAGATGATCAGCGGACGCGGCGGACCCTCGAGCAACGAGATGGAGGTGGGCCATTCGGCCACGGTGCGCTTCCTGGTGAACGTCGTGCAGAACCAGGGGCGCCTGATCACACTCGACGCCAAGAGCACCACAAACGTCGTCACGCAGGATCTCCCCGCGGGAACGATCGTCTGCAACCTGCTGCAGCTGCGCGTGCTCTCGGGCGGAAACGTGCGCGCTCACGCTGGTGGCGCAGGACGCTGCGGGCGATCCTTCGAGTCCGAGCAGCGACGAGCTGCTGACGGGGACGCACATCCACGCTCGCGGCATCTATCCGATCGCGGAGTTCCATTTCGCCACCCAATGGCGCGTCGATTCGGATTATCTCGAGCTGCCGATTGGGCAGCTGCCGCTCCCCAACGATCTCAAAGGCCAGGCGCTCTCCGGCGACTACGGCGTGCTGCAATCGTTTGTCGTAAACGTGCAGAACCCGCTCTCGTCACCGCAGCGCGTCGCGATCTACGAAAACCCGCGCGGCGGCCACGCCACCGCCAGCTACATCATCGACGGTGTGCTGGTGCAATCGCACCAAACGCCGCCGTTCTCGCGCTACAAAGTACGGCAGTACGTCATACCGGCGCACGGCTTCGTGCGCGTCACGATCGTTACCATGCCCGAAGCGGGATCGAGCCTGCCGCTGCGCTTGATCTTCGCGCCCGACGACGGCAGCGTCGCGCCCGGCGCACCGGGGTCACCGATCTACTAGGGGCAAATAGCGGCACCGGCTCGTCGTCCGTCGAAAATGACGACCCCCCCTCGAATCGTCATCTCCTGATAGAGGGGTACACCAAGTGAAGCTTTCAGGTTTTAGTCAATTCGTGCGCCGGGTGCAGTGCCGCGCCAGTCGGTCGCCGGAACGCGCTCGATGCGGCTGCTCTACGTGGCCGAGAACACGTTGGGGAAAATCGACGTTTACGACGCGAGGAAACCCGCAAACGGGCCGATTGCGAATATAACCGCTGGCGTGAATTCTCCCGTGGGCCTCTGCATCGGCAGCAACGGCGTTCTCTACGTACTGAACGTCAACGTCAATTCGATTTCGGAATACGAGCCCGGCCAGACCGAGCCGTTCCAAACGATCAGTAAAGGTCTCGACTTTCCCGAATTCTGCGCGATCGACCGCCGCGGCAATCTCTGGGTGACCAACCCCGGTGGCGACAACGTGACGGAGTATAAGAGCGGGACGACGACGCCGAATGGAACCATCACGAACGGCGTGTCGCTGCCGACGGGCATCGCGCTCGACCGCTCCGGTAACTTGTATGTCGCCGGCACCAATGCCGAGGAAGCCTACGTGGCCGTATTCCCCAAGGGAGGCAAGTCACCGAGCAGGACGGTCACCGATGGTGTCGTCAACCCTTATGGCATTGCCGTCGATGCGAAGGGTACGCTTTACGTCACCAATCTGGTTACCGCGACCAGCAGCTCCGGCGACGTCGAAGAAAACAAGGCCGGTCAGAGTCAGCCGTACCAGGCGATCACCGGCATGAGAGCCCCGGCCGACGTCATGGTCAACAAGGCCGGCTATACGTACGTCTCCGAAAGCGACGAACCCGCGGTCGTCGCCTTTAAGGCCGGCTCGACAGAGCCTTGGCGCCGGTCCAACAGGGGATGAACTCGCCGGCAGGCATCGCCTACGACGTGGGGACACCGCCTTTCGGGCACGCATTTCCGCGGTAAAGCCTTCAAACAGGTTCCGGGGCTGGTCAACAATCGTGAGTCCGATCGGATCGACAGCGAGGCCGTTTCCGTCGGCTCGTAGCCTCGCGCCGCCGAAGGCAGGAAGGCCCATCTCCCTTAGGAAGCCACCGAGTACTGGCTTAGCGAGCAGAAAGGAAAGTTTTCCATGCGATACCTGCTAGGAGCATTCGCCGCAGCGCTGACGGTCGGCGCGTTCGCCTCACTCGTTGGGTGCTCGAGCGGCGGAACGCGCGGCCCAAACCTAACGCTTCCCAGTCTCGGAGTCTCGCGCGACGCAGTGGTCCAGTTCGTTTACGTCGGCAACTACGGCTCCGCGGATATTTCCGCTTACGTCATCGATTACAACACTGGTGCGCTCAAACAAATAAAAGGATCGCCGTTTAGCACGGGTACGGATCCTACCGCCGTGGCGATCGACCCAACGGGCAAGTTCGCATACGTGGCCACGGATGGATATAACGACCTTTACGCCTACGCGATCGACGCGCGCACCGGCGCGCTGAAAGCGGTAAAGGGGTCGCCGTTTGCAACCGGTACCGAGCCCAGCGGCGTCGCCGTCAACCCGACGGGCAAGTACGTGTACGTATCGAACTACGGCGACAACGACGTCTCCGCTTATACGATCGACCCGTCAACCGGCGCGCTGACAGTCGTAAAGGGATCGCCGTTTACGACGGGCACCGAACCCGAGTACGTGGCGATCCATCCTAAGGGCAAGTTTCTTTACACGGCAAACTACGGCTCCGATAACGTTTCCGGCTTTACGGTTGGGAGCGATGGGACGCTTGCGGCGATAAAAGGGTCGCCGTATATGGCCGGCACGGAGCCCGAGGGTATAACGGTGAATCCGGGCGGCAGGTTCGTCTTCGTCCCGAACTATAGCTCGAACAACGTTTCTGCATATGTCGTTGATGACGTCGTTGGGAAGAGCGGCGAGCTCACGGCGGTGAAAGGATCGCCATTTGCCGC
The DNA here is from genome assembly GCA_963844705.1 of Vulcanimicrobiota bacterium. Taxonomy (GTDB): domain Bacteria; phylum Vulcanimicrobiota; class Vulcanimicrobiia; order Vulcanimicrobiales; family Vulcanimicrobiaceae; genus Cybelea. The sequence goes on from CAWJPI010000005.1 coordinate 47,501, forward strand.
GGGAACGAACCCCATCAACGTAACCGTCGATCCTTCCGGCAGATACATCTACGTTAACAACGAAGGTTCAAACGACATCTCCGCTTACACGCACGCCGCCGACGGCGCGCTCCGCGCGATAAAGGGCTCGCCGTTTGCCGCGGGGACGAACCCTGCTTACGTCGCCGTCAACCCGGCGGGCAAGTTCCTATACGCGCCCAACGTCGGATCGAACAACGTTTCCGCCTATACGATCGACGTTTCCACCGGCGCACTCAAGCCGGTGAAGGGCTCACCCTTTGCCGCTGGTACCGAACCAGCCGGCATCGCCACCTGCCGCGTCGACTCCGGCAAATGCGTTCCACCCACGTTATAGCCTAAGGAGGGCCGCCTAGCCGGCGAAGGACTGCCCTTCGAAGATCGTTCCCGCTATGTGGATGTCGGCGAGCGAGCCGGCATCTACGGCGTAGGGGTCCTCGTCGAGGATCGTAAAGTCCGCGCGCTTTCCCGAAGTAACGCTGCCGATTTCGTTCTCGAGACCGAGCATGAACGCGGCATCGATCGTGATGGCTCGGAGCGCTTGATCGAGCGTCAGTCGCTCGGTTTGGGCCAGTTGCGCGCCGCCGGCGGTTCGGCGCGTGATCGCGATCTGCGCCAGACGCAGCGGCTGGGCGGGCGCCATCGCAAAGTCGGAATGCAGCGCCAGCGGAATGCCGGCGCGAGCGACGCTGCCGATGCGTACCATCTGCGACGTGCGGTCGCGCCCGAGGCTCTTCTCGAGGATACTCGTCACCAAGCTCGTACATGTAGTACGGGTTGGCCGAGACGATCGCGCCTAACCGTGCCAGCTTGACGACCTGGCCGTCGGTGGCGTAGCCAAAATGTTCGATCGTAAAGCGGTGGTCAACGCGAGGTTTTGAATCCTGCAGTCGTTGCAGCGTGTCGAGAACCAGGCCCAGTCCTTCGTCACCGTTGGTGTGGACGTGAATCTGGTAGCCGGCGTTCCAAAACGTCGTCGCGAGCTGCTCGAACAGCGGTAAGGGCGTCATCCACTCGCCCTGGTGACCGTCGATGTAGCCCGCGCCGCCCATGCGCATTCCCAGCGAATAGAACGCGCCGTCGGCGAAGAGCTTGATATGGCGCCCAAAGCGCAAACGGCGAGTGTTGCGCTGCGGCAGTCCGTCGGCCCACGCGAGGGCTTGTTCCGCACCGAGCTTCATTGCCGGCGTCTTTGCATCGGCGACGAAGAAGGTTCGAAATGGAACGTCGTCACCATCGAGCACGGCTTTGGGCCCCAGCCATTCGAGTTCGGGATCGGTGATCCCGAACGACATCTCGGCAATCGTCGTGATTCCGCCGAAACGAACGACGTCGCGGGCGCGAGCCACTCCGGCAAGAAATCGCGACTCAGCGAACATATAGGGCGCGAGCTTCGCCGCGGCGAGTTCGACCATTCCGGATTCCCAGTAGTGCCCGGCCGCATAATCCACGCATTCGAATGAGAGCGGGCCTCTTCGGCGGTGAGGTTCCACCGTTGGAGTGCCGCGGTATTGAAGAACATCTCGTGAGCCGAGCGGTGCCAAACGACGATCGGGCGGGTCGCCGAGACGGCGTCGAGGTCGGTGCGGGCGACGACACCGTGCCAGAACGGATGGTAACCCCAGGTCATCAGCGGTTCGGAAGAGTCGCTTTTGGCTCTGTTCCAGGCGGCGAAGCTCCGCGATATACGCATCTTTTCCGCGAACGGCCTCGATCGTGGCCCATGGCAGCCGCCATTCGAAGGCCGCGATCAGATCGGTCATCATCATCGCCGCCGCCATAAACGGATGAAGGTGCGGATCGATCAGTCCGGGCAGCAGCACTTTGTTTTCGAAATCGCGCACCAACTCGTACGGCTGGCCTTGCAGCCAGGGTCGCAAGTCGTCTAGCGAGCCGACCGCCAAAATCATGCCGTCGCGCACGGCTACGGCCGTGGCTTCCGGGCGGACCGGCTCCATCGTGACGATCTTTTTTGCGGTGTAGACCGTTATGGGTAAGCTCAATGGCGCGTCCTTTGGTCAGTCAAAGCATGTTGCGCGACTCAGCAAGCACCGTTGCCGCAGGCCCAGCCGTTTTACGGCGATAACGAGAACACCGTTCCGGAATCCTTCGCACCTCCGAAGCTGGTCTGCCATAGAGCGTGCCTTTGACGTCGAGGAGATCCGCGTAGGGATACGCGCCGTCTCGCAAGTGGCCTGTGAACATGTGGAGCACCGCCTCGGCACCGGACGGAGTGATCGAAAAGACGGTGCCGCAGCCGAGATGTTTGCGACACTCAACGCCGCCACCGAACCGAGTCGTGCCATAGAGCGTGCCGTCGTCGTTGAGTAGCGCTGCGTTTGGGCCTGCGCCGTCTCCCGACCCGCCTTTGAGGCTGTAGAGCACGGTCTCCGCGCCGGCCGTCGTGATCGCGAAGACCGTTCCGTCGCCGCTCGCGCCCCCCGTAACCGTCGTGCCGTAGAGCGTGCCGTTGACATTGACGACGCCGGCGTCGGGATTTGCGCCATCGCCCGAAGCGCCGAAGCCGTTGAGCACGGTCTCCGTGCCGGACGTCGTGATCGCGAACACCGTCCCGCGGCCGTTCGCGCCGCCTTCCGAAGTTGTGCCGTAGAGCGTGCCGTCAACGTCAACGAGGTCGGTGGCCGGGTAAAGGCCGTGTCCGGACGCGCCGAAGCTGTGAAGCAGCGTTACCTTACCGGACGTTGTGACCTTAAAGACCGTTCCGCAGCCGACGCCGCAGCCCCGAGCGCCGCCGTAGAAGGTAGTGCCGTAGAGCGTGTTGCTTACGTTGAGGAGACCTGCCTCCGCATGTGCCGCCATCCTTTGAGCCGCCTTTGAAGCTGTGGAGCACTCTCTCCGTGCCGGTCTTCGTAACGCTAAAGACGGTTCCGTAAGGGTGCGCGCCGCCGAAAAGGGTCGTGCCGTACAGCGTGCCGCCGACGTTGACGAGGTCTGCGTCGGGAAAGTTGCCGTCTCCCGAGGCGCCGGAGCTGTGGAGCACGGTTTCCTTGCCTGACGTCGTGATCGCGAAGGCGGTTCCGCCGAAGCCACTGACATCCTCTGCTCCGCCCGCGGTCGTCGTGCCGTAGAGCGTCCCATTGACGTTGATGAGGCCCGCACTTGGGGTCGCGCCCTCTCCCGTCCCGCCTTTGAAGCTATAGAGCACGCCGTACGCGGGACGCACGTGCGTTCGCTCTGCCGTGGCTCCCGCACCAACGTGGCCCGGAGGAGTTCCGGTCTCGCCTCCGCAGCCTGCGAGCATCGCAGCCACGCAGACAGCTAAGGCGTACCGCATATAATCTAAGCCCTTCATCTGTCGCCTCCTCGACGCGCTAGCGCATAAAATGCCGCAGGATAAACGCGAAGTGCGGGGCCTGCCGGGAGAGGGCCCCGCGTGGTAGAATGCGCCTGTTTGACCGCTTTGTCAATGATCCGCAACGAGCTGCGGCGTAAGGAAGACGTAATACCACTTGTGATCCATCACCGACGCGAAGTCGGGATCGATCTGCACAACGAGGGGGCCCCGTTGGGGAGGGCCTTAGCTCTCGGCGGTTGTGCTCGCTTCCGACTCCAACAATTGGCGCCATTGAAGATATGCGTCGGGATGTTGCGACACTGAGGTCTCAGCCAGCATCGCTTTGCCGAAGGCGCGGAAGTCGCTGCCAAATTGGCCCTCCGACAGCTTCCACGCCGCGCGCATTCCCGGCATCGAGAAATAGAACTTAACGCCTGCGACATAGCTATTAAACGCAGCGTCAGAAAGCATCCCAGCCTCATGCTGAAGAAACGAGTCCTCCCCGCTGAGAAACAGCGCGCGACACATCAACATTCCATTGGGTGAACTCCTCGCGCGTCAGTTGCGCATCTCCCGCCGCGCCCTTTTGAAAAACGCGCGCGAGATCAGGATTCGCAGCGGCCAAAGAAGCTTGAGAGGTCCGATCCGCCCGTCCCTGTTGCATCGTCGCACGCTGAACCCGCTCGGCTTGGCGCACTTGCTGCGCCAGATAGAGGAGGGAGGCGATCACCGCCGCCGCCGCGATCGACTGACTGAGGTAAAAAATGTGCTCGAGCGACATGACTGCGCGCCAGGCATGCGGCGGGTCACGTCGCTCTTCCTCCCGGGTGCGGACGTTCCACGGTGTCATCGTCGGCGGCGGCCCAGCCCTGCTCGGCGATCTCGCAATGGCGCACCGGACGCCTGTTGCCGGAGGTTAAGAGTGACGGTAAACCAACGGCTGCCTGAAAGGCACCGCCTGTTTGCTGTTGAAGGCCTTGCGGCCCTTTAAGGAGAGCATCAAACATGGCGTATTTTACTGACGACTCCCTTCTTCCCGAAAACATGGCACCGCTGATGATCACGGCGGCGCCCTACGGGCCGATGTGGCTGCCGGAAGATGGCCCACCCGGATGCATCCCCGTTACCTGGGACGAACAAGTTCAAGCTGCCGTAGATTGCTATAATGCGGGCGCCACGCTGTTACCACTCCGGAACAGGCGCGACAAATGCTAAAGATCGGAACGACATATAAGACGACCGAGGAGACGCTCGCGCACCTTGGCCTCCCGCCAAATCGCGAACCTGGCCATCAAGGCTTTCTGGTGCTCAAGACCGACGGCACCTTTAACGAGCCGACACCCGAAGTTTCGGATGCGCACTTACTGGCGTACTGATGGGCGGGCACGAGTCGATTCGTGTCGTCGGCATTTGCGGCAGCCTTCGAGCGAACGGGTGGACGAGGGTCGCCTTGAAGATTGCTCTCGCCGGTGCGGAGGAGAGAGGCGTAACCACGGAACTCCTGGATTTGCGCGATTATGATCTTCCATTTTGCACCGGCGGAGACGCTGACACACTCCAGGGAAACGCCGGCGTTCAACGGTTACGGCAAAAGGTCTTAGAAGCGAGCGGCATCATCTTGGCAACTCCGAACTATCACGGCTCGATAAGTGGTGTGCTAAAGAATGCTCTCGACCTGATGAGTACGCACGAGTTCGAGGGTAAAGTCGTGGGTCTTGTTGGCGTCTCCGGCGGCCGCATGGGCGGAGCTTCGACCCTGAACGCCTTGCGCGCGATTGGACGAACCCTCCACGCCTGGGTCATTCCGTCCGAGGCGTGGATCTACAATGCCGATTCCGCCTTTACCGAGGGTGGCCACATCAAGGATCTTAGCTCTGAGCAGCGAGTGAAAGATGTAGGCCGGAAGATCGCGCGTTTGACGAGCATGCTTGCGTCCAAGGAAGCGCGCGAGCTGCTTCACCTGTGGGAAGATGCAGACGAATCAATCGATTAGCCCCGAGGGGAGAACCCACGTTAAGCGATCCGGCGCTGCCGATGGCAACGCCAGGTCGGAGCCGTTGCTTAAGTGCTATAGGCATAATTTTTAGGATCGCATTCCTGACGTGATTGAAAATCTCATGAGTTATTGAGGGCATTATGACGACCGATGAAACCGGACCTTGGGACCTGGCGGCATTTGATACGTTAGAACTTTGGGACCCAGTATGGAGTGCAGCAGTAGAAAAAGTAACCAACACTCCCTGGAGTGGGACACTGGACCGCAAGACCGTCGAGCTCATTAGCGTGGCCATCAACTCGGCGTGCACAAATCTCAACGCTGACGGAACTCGGCGCCACATCCGACGGGCCCTCGATGCGGGCGCGACGCGCGACGAGCTGCTCATGGTACTCAAGATGGCTTCGCTATTGTCGATTCACGTCTGTAGCCTCGGTGCCCCAATTCTTTTAGAAGAGGCGTCCAATGCTGGCGGAACGGCAAAAGGCGAAGCTGCGGCGACGCCGGTCTGCGATCGGACGCGCGCCGCCGGGCAATGGAACGTCGCGTGGGACGGGTTTTACCAGATCGACCCGGCGTGGACCGAAGCATTCATTGCTTGTGGGGCTCCAGTCTATTCTGGCGCCCTCGATCCGAAGCTCGCCGAGCTGCTGAGCATCGCTTTCGATGTATCGTACACCCACATGTACGCGCCGGGCGTTCGCCGCCACATCAAAGCCGCGCTAAAACTCGGCGCAACCGCGGAAGAGATCATGGATGTTTTCAAGATTTGCGTGGCGCAAGGTGTTCAGGCCTGTAATATGAGCATTCCTATTCTGGCCGAAGAGCTCGCGGAACGAGGCACCAGGACAAGCGAAGCGTAATTTCAACCGCATTTATGCTCAGCGGAACACTGGCTGAGGCAACCCCTACTTTTGCTTGCTCGCAAACGGGGACTCTAAAATGACCGATTTTTTCTACCAATCCAGTCCCTGGATACTCCCAACGGTCATGTTGGTCGTGTTGGGCCTGGCGATTGAGCTGCCTTATCGCCTTCGGGCCCTAGTATCTCTAAAAAATCCCAACCTCGATCCGGTCAATGCGCTGCAGGCTGGTCTCCTCACGCTATCAGCTTTTGTTTTGGGCTTGTCGTTTTCCCAAGCCTCGGCGCGTTTCGACGCGCGCCGAGCGATCGTCATTGCCGAAGCTAATGCTATCGGTACCGCGTGGCTCCGGGCAGACCAACTCAAACCCGCAGACTCCAGGCGCTTTCGCCAGATTTTGACTGACGCCACCGCTGCAGGCTTGGCCGTCTATCAAAGCTCTGACGATCCGGAGTTGATGCAAAGAACAACCGCCGAGGCTAAGCGCGACGAGAAACAACTGTGGGGTATTGCGTCCTCCGCGTTGGATGCTCGAGGAACGATAGGACTGTCCTTGCTTCTGCAAAGCGTAAACAACCTGATTGATGTTCTCGCGCAACAGCGCCAAGCGTTGGCTAGTCACATGCCGACGGCTATTGTCGTCCTCACGCTTTGTTTAGTTACACTTGGCGCCTTGTCGCTAGGAGTTCGCTTTGCTCTAGATGGGGCGCGCCCCCTCATGCTCAGCATCATTTATGTCCTTGCTTATGTAATCGTAATAGAGATGATGATCGATTACGATCGACCGAAGACCGGGTTTGTCTCGGTCAGCCTGACACCGCTGACTTGGCATTTGCGCGAAATGCAGCACGGACGTTAGCCGCGGCCTCTGCAGGCCTTCGCGAAAGGGAGCCGTGTAGATTATGCCGCCTCGCAATCCTCCTGTCGGTCCCCTCGACGACCGTTTACGCGATCGTCTTCTCCCTAGCGCCGCCGTCATATCTCGCAGTGAACCTATACTTCATTGTCGAGAACTTGATACTATTTCTTGCGCCCGTCGCGCTTACCTATGCTGCCCTCAGCCGCCGGCTCATTGACGTTGGCTTCGTCCTAAACCGGGCGGCGGTATTCTCAGGAGTGTCTATCATCGTCGTCGGCCTCTTCATGCTGGGCGAGTCAGTGATCGGTTTCTGGTTTAGTCACGCGACTCATATGACGAACCTAGAGGTCAGCACGGCGTTGGTGATCGGCCTGGGGTTCTCGGTACGGGCGATCCACTCGCGGGTCGAGCGCGTGCTCGACCAGATATTTTCCGCAAGCGGCACGAGGACGAGGCCGCAATTCGCACCTTCGCCGACGAGGTGGCCGAGGTCACCGACGATGCAACCCTGCTGCGGGGCACGCGGGAAACGTTCGAGACCCATGCCGACGCTTCGTTTGTAACGCTCGCAATGGACGACGGCGCCGGCCACTACGGCGATGTGAGCGCTAGTGATCCGGCGATTGTTGCGCTGCGCGACCGGTGGTAACGGCACCGAGGTTTTGACCCCCTAGCGGCATCCGAAATTGACCCCTCACAGAACGAGGGCGCTCCTCTCGAAGGACGGGCTTAACACACAAGTCCCTCCCCAAGAGGAGCACCGAGGAGGTTGATTACTTTGGATACGTGGGAAACCATTCGGCTTCGCTGCGTCCGCGACGGCGAGCCTATCAAAACGGTCGCTCGTGATCTCGGTCTTTCAAAGAACACGGTTAAGAAATACGTGCGCTCGCTGCAATCGCCGCAGCACCACGGCCTCAAACGCGCACCTCGCCTAGATGCCTATCGCTATCACATCGATAACTTGCTGCGTCGATCGCCAAAGATAACGGCGGTGCGCATCGGCGCGCAGCTGCGAGCATTCGTCGATCCGGATCTGCAGGTGAGCGAACGCTCTTTGCGTGAGTACGTTGCAAACCGTCGGCGCGAGATCGTCGGCAAAGAGGCATTCGTGCGAGCGCTCTACGTTCCCGGCGATCAGATGCAGTTCAGACTTCACGCCCGTCAACCTCGTCGTCGCGGGCGTGCTCACTAGGGTACATCTGTTTGTTGCGCGGCTCAGCTACAGCGGGCGGCTCTTCGCGCGCGTGTCGTTTCGCGAAGACCAGGTGGCGCTCTTCGCCGGCGTTTTGGGCGCCGTCGTGCATTCGGCGGTGTTCCGCGCGTCGGGCTCTTCGATAACGCCAAGACGGCGGTCACGCGCATCTTGCGTGGCCGCAACCGCGAAGAGAACGAGGCGTTTCGATCGTTCTGCGGTGGCCTGGCGCTCGAAGTGGAGTTCGCCGCTCCGGCGAAGGGCAACGAAAAGGGTGGCGTCGAGGGCTTCAACGGCTTTGTTGAAGACAACATGTTTCGACCAACCCCGGAGTGCGAGAACCTCAAGGAGTTCAACCTCGCGCTCGAGCACTTCTGCAAACGCGATGAGGCGCGCCAATCGTCGGTTCATCGCGAAACGATTGGCGAGCGTTTTGCCCGCGAGCTGCCAAAACTGCGGCCGTTACCGGCGGCACTTCCGGCGCCCTGCGTGCGACGGATCGCCCGCATAAACAAGTTCGCCGAAGTGATCTGCGATACCAACCGCTACTCGGTGCCGAGCCGGTGGGCACATCGGAATGCCGTCCTCGAAATCTTCGAGAATCTGTTGCGCATCGTCGTTCAACGATCAGCTCGTTGCCGAGCATCAGCGCTGTACAGGCAAGCACCAAACGATGCTCGACGTCCGCCACGCCATCGAACTGCTGGCCTTTAAGCATCGTAGCATCGAGCGAGCCGAAATCATCGCGCAAAGCCGCCTGCCGGCGCCGCTGCTGGCTCTGCGCGATCGATTGCTGGCCGAAGATCGAGCCCGAGCCGGCCGCGCGTTTGTGGCGGTTCTACGGCTGTTGCTCACGTACTCCAGCGAGATTGTCGCCGAATGCGTCTCGCAGGCGCTGATCTGCGGAACCCTCGACCCGGCAGCGATCGCATTACTTGTGCGCCAGCGCACGACGCCGCTTCCACCGGCGGCGCCGATCCTGGCGTTGCGGGCGCCCGATGGCATGCAGCGACCGGTCGTTGATCTGAAGCGCTACGATCTGGCAACGCTAGCCGAAGGGAGAGCGTAATGGATCAACATCCGCTGCTCGAGTTGCACCTTCGCAGCCTGAAGCTGCCAGCGATGCTTGGCAACTACCGACGATTGGCGAGCGAGATTGCTCAACCGATCGAGTACATCACGCAGCTAGCCGCCTTGGAAGTCAGTAAACGCCATGAGAACGGAGTGCGCGCGCGGATCGCCGCCGCGCACTTCCCCGTCATCAAGACCATCGAGTCGTTCGACTTCGCTCTGCAACCGCAACTTCCCAAGGCGAAGTTCTTGGAACACTTCGACTGCTCGTTCGTCGAGCAGCACCGCAACGTGATATGCATCGGTCCACCGGGAACTGGCAAAACTCACTGCTTGCTCTCACTTGGCCTAGCAGCATGCACACGAAACTATCGCGTGATTTTTGTCACCGCAGCCGAGCTGCTGATGGGATTGATCGCAGCCAAACACGAGGGGCAACTCGAACGCAAGCTGCGATCCTACGAACGCTACGATCTGATGCTAATCGATGAGCTGGGCTACATTCCGTTTGAACGGGAGGCAACGGATTTGCTCTTTCAAGTTATCTCGCGCCGATACGAACGCCAGAGCGTCGCGATCAGTACCAACCTCGCGTTCACCGATTGGACGAACATCTTTCCCGATCCGATGGCGGCCACGGCCGTTATCGATCGGCTCGTCCATCACGGCTCGATCTTCGAGTTCGCCGGCGAGAGCCAGCGCCTCAACTCCCGGCAACGCCGCGGGAAAAGTTCCGGCGGCGGCGTAATCTGACCCCATCGGGGGTCAGTTTTTCGCCGCCGAAAAGGGGTCAGTTTCTCGCCGCCGTTCCCAACCGGCATAAGGTGCTCGACCTGCATACGCTTTCGACCTAGCTGCGAGGCGAATTTGCTTATCCGATGATCGCGCGCGGACGGTTGGTCGGCGCGCTCGTGCTCGGTCCCAAACGATCGGGCGAATCGTACGCTCCCGACGAGTCGCATGCGATGATGCACCTTGCCCATAGCGTCGGCGGCGCGTTCCATATCCTTTCCCTTGCAAAGGTTCTACAAGAGCATCATTTACAGGCGTGATTGCCTAGGAGCGCCACCTACAGCTTCCGACCGCCACGGCGTTGAGCCGCGGAGCACTCCCGGCTTCGACCGGAGCCGGCCTTACATCGACGAGTTGCCGCCTATCGGGGCCGTAACCGTTCGCCCGAACGTCGCTAAGGGAACGGGGCCGCGCACTAGAGTAAGACCCTTTACATGAGATCCGCTGCCTGGCGCGCGGTGATTCTGGCGCTTTGCGCAGCTGCTGCACTGTCTGCGTTGACCAGCGTCGCCAGCATCGTCGGATTAGGGGGCGCTCCACCGTGGAGCGGCAGGTGGGGATGGGTCGGATCCTTCGCGCCACCCTTTAGCCAAGAAGTAGACGCTATCGCCCCAGGTGGCCCGGCCGACAAAGCTGGCGTTCGCCCCGGCGATGCGATCGATTTACGGGCCAACACGCTGCAAGAGCGTTATTGGATTCAACTGCGTCCGCTCAATGGGCGTCCGATTACGATCTTAGTACGCAGAGGCGCCTTACAACGTGGGATGGTTGTCAAACCAGTTAGCCTCGAAAGCGCCAGCAAGAACTGGACTGAGTTTCTCGTCTACGGAGTCCCGTTCTTCACCCAACCGTGCCTGACACTTTGGATCGGCTTCTTCGCTGGGCTGATCGCGTGGCGACGTTCTCACGTGCCCGAAATGCGACTGCTGGCTTTAACCCTCGCCGCTGGGCCAGGATGCCCAGTAGCGCGGACCGGTCAAGTTTTGGTACACTGGGGTTCGTCATCGGGTCTCCTTCACGTTCGATTTCGTAGTTGACATGAAGTTGGCTCGATGGCGTTTTGCTATCCTTGAAGGATTAACTCACGCCGAAAGTACACACGCGCGGGGACTTGGCCCGCAAACGCGAAAGCGCCCACACTTAAAGGAAGCGCGGCACGACCAAAAAAATCAACATAAATCAACTCCTTAACCTCAATGGGTCCCTGGCGATTCGATCCCGGTATCGTTCATCCCGCAGTCAACTACCATCAGTTTGTACTGGTTTACTTCGCCATAACGAACGATAATTGCATCACCCGCTTTTGATGCTTTTCCAACGGCCAGAAATTCAATCTCGCATTTCACGTTTAACACTACTTTCTCGTAAGGTAGACGACCCGGTCGAACTCCGGAAGAAGGATGGGCGAAACCGAGCGCTGGCCATATCGGGTCATACAAGCTAGCTAGCCCACTCATGTTACCTTGTTGGCCGGTGGATATGCAATCGGGCACCCCCTTTCACGAGCGGGTCATCGGCGCCATGCCAATAGAGCCCGGACCCGAGGCCGCTTTGGCCCCGGCGACCTCGCTCTAGCGATGGAACCAAGGCCCAGCGCCGAACGTCCCTAGCCGTCGGAGCGTTCAGACTCCAGGAGGCGGGAGAAATGAGGATTTCAGGCTTTGGCCGTTGCGCTCTGAACAACTGCGTGGCTGCCGCAATGCTCGCTGGCTGCGGCGGATGGCAGCCGCCGATCGGCGCGCCGGACGCGACGGCGAAAAGCCTCGCAATGGCTCAGCCCTTTCAGCATCCTAGATTATCGGTAGCCCGGCGAGCCAGCACCGATGGCATCTTTCCGATGACCCGATTAGTCCCCATAAACGGCAAGCTGTACGGCACGACCTCATGGGGCGGCGCCTATTGTCCTACACGCAGCCGCGGCGGCTGCGGGACCGTGTTCAGCATCACGACACGCGGTACAGAAACGGTGTTGCACAGTTTCGGCGAAGGGTCTGACGGTATCGGGCCGTCAAGTATGATCTTCGTCGGCGACGGGCTCTATGGTACCACCTTGAGCGGCGGCACTCACGGCAATGGCGTCGTGTTTAGCATTACAACAAGCGGCGAGGAGCACGTGATGCACAGTTTCGGTAAGCCACCCGACGGAAATGAGCCCACCGGACTTACTAACGTCCACGGAACGCTGTACGGTACGACATACGCCGGTGGCGCTTACGGCTTTGGAACCGTCTTCAGCGTCACGAAGAGCGGCGCGGAGCACGTGGTACACAGCTTTGGGCAAGGGTGCAACAGCAGGTATTGCGAGGCCGGCTATAAACCGTACGGACGCCTGCTTGAAGTCGGCAGCCGCCTGTACGGCACCACGTGGAGCGGCGGAGCGAAGAATGAGGGAGTCGTGTTCAGCGTGAGCATGACTGGGCAAACAAAAGACCTTTACAGCTTCATCGACGAGGGTCCCAGCGGTGATTCCGCAGGGGCAAATGGCGGCCTGGTGGACCTCGGTGGTGTGCTCTACGGTACGACGTACGCGGGAGGATATAAAACCGACCAGGGAACGGTGTTCAGCGTCACCAGCAACGGCACCGGGAAAGTGTTGCACAACTTCGACGCAGAATGCGGCAGACGCGTCGATGGCGCTCGCCCGGCAGCGCCCCTGATGGATGTCAACGGCACGCTCTACGGCACGACAACTGCCGGAGGCAAATACGGAAGCACCTACTATTGTGATGGTTCCGGCACCGTGTTCAGTGTTACCCCGAGCGGCAGAGTGAAGGTGTTGTACAGCTTCGGTTCTACGAGCGGCGACGGCTCATATCCGGTGGCGGAGCTGACTAGGCTGAACGGCAAACTCTACGGCACGACGTATTATGGAGGCGCTTGCAACGATGGCACCGTCTTCAGCATCACCCTAAGCGGCAAAGAAAAGGTGCTACACAGCTTTTGTTGAGACGGATGCCATTTAACGAACGCCACTCGATCAAACTGACCGCCGCCATCCGTATCTCGTTACCCTGGCCGCCTCGCCCGCGTCGCGTCGTCGCGCGAAGGCTTTGCTGCGCTTTGCAGGCGCTGATCACATCGCGATGGAACTGAGATCGAACGCCGAAGACGCCCACCCAATCCATCCATTGCGTTTCGGAGGCACAGTAAATGCGAGTCTTAGGTTTTGGTAGCTACGCTCTTAGCATCTGCGCGGCAGTAGCAATGCTGGCAGGCTGCGGCGGGTCGCAGCCGCCGATCGGGACTCCTCTGCCGGGAGTTGGCCTTCTCGCTCCCGAGTCGGCATCCGCTCTCAACACCCAGCACGGTCATCGAGCGTCGAGCGTACGGCGATTTGATATACGCAAGCGGGCCTCCCGGCTGGATTTACAGGTTCGACTACCCGAGCGGAGATTTTGTCAGTGACTTCAGCGCAGGAATATATGTTAGTGGGATGTGCACAGACACGAGCGGTAACGTATATGTCTTAGGGTTCGAAGACTTTAGCACCATCCTAAAATATGCGCATGGTGCGACTAAACCAACCTCAACGATCACGCTACACGGGTACGATGCATTTTCATGCGCGGTCGATCCTACAACGGGGAACCTCGCCGTTCTCGCCAATAATACTGGCAACCAGGTTATAGCGGCAGTCTATCCGGAGGGCAGCGGCACGCCGACCACCTATACGCTGCCAGTTGGAACGCAGCGGGGGAAACACGGCTGTACGTATGATGACTCCGGCGATTTATTCGTGGAAGTCCAAAGCAAGAACTACCGCGCCGATGACATTGCTGAGCTTCCCAACGGCGGAAGCTCCTTTTCAATCCTCACGCCAAATCGGAACATCAAAGTCAAGACGCTGCAGTGGGTTTCCTCGGACCTCGCAGCCGTCGGCAAGGGCGTGGTTTACAGCTTAGCCATCTCGGGCTCAAGCATCCAGGTCACCGGGGAGACGAAAACTGATCAATCGGGGAATCTCGGCTGGATCCAGGAGTCCAACGTTCTGGTCGCCCTCTATGGCGCTCACAAAAGGGATGAACTCGCGTACTGGAACTATCCTAAAGGCGGCAAGGCGACCAAAATCATCCAAAGGGTGAACAAGAACTTTAAGGACATCAACGGCGTGGCCGTTAGCACGGTGGGAAGCTAGTGACCTGCGCTGACCAACGCAAACGAGATACGCGGCGGTGAGAGTAGGTTATGCGTTGAGCTGCTGCGCGGCTGCCGCAATGCTGGCAGGGTGCGGCGGATCGCAGCCGCCGATCGGCGCGCCGGGCGCGATTCAAATAACCGCAAGCGCTGGTCACGAATGAGGTTCGGCGTGTATCGTAGCTCTTTCCGTAGCCTTATCATTTGCGTGGCTGTAGCGGTCTGTCTATCCGCATCTCCACTTGTAAATGCTGCCGCCGAGTTTCCGGTGCGTGCCGGCGTTTTCAAAACTCGCCTTGAATCTGACAAAGCCGCTTACCGCGTAGGCGAGGCGATACGACTACGAGTGACGTTCATAAATAGCACAGATCACTATCTTAACTACAAGTGGCTGCCCGTGTGGGGGCTGAGCGGCCTTATCGTTCACGATGCGCACGGGAATTTAGTGGTTTCGAAAGGGAATCGAGGTGGCTTCGTTACGTCTGCCGCGACGTCGCAGTTTACGCCCGGGGAAGTCAGCGTTGCGAATTTCTTCGATCCCGAAACGGGTAGGGATTCTCAATGGGCTCGTCTTGACTATTGGGGTTACAATCTCAACGAGCCTGGCGTGTATACGGTCGCAGTGTTTCCGACGATATTTGCTTGGGAGAGCTTCGATCAGTACAGCCAAAAAGACGCAGCGTGGTTCCACACCTCGCCGACGGACAAATCCAATTCCGTACGCATACAGATCGTACAATAGCGGAGCTCCTCGCGTTCGATCGTTTTTCGACGAGCACGCTCTGCCCCTCTGCACGACGTTCGCGACAGCGAGGCCGTTGCTACGCGGCGACGAGAGCTTTGCTGCATGGCGGGCATTGCAGCATGGATCGGCATTGCTGCTGCGCTGGCATGGCGGCATAGCTCGCTGATCGGCATAGCCAGCCCAGCAGCATGGCCCGGCTTCGATCGCTTAGAACGCCCTCGGCGGTCACTCAAAAGCGGCCACCCGTGGCCACTTGAAAACCGGCCAGAAGTCGGTGGCCACTTGAAAATAGGCCACTGGTAAAGCCGGCCGTCTAGCTCAGACCTCTCGGCGCGAAGAGCGCCGTATGAACGAACTGAGGATGAGCGAACGAACCAAGATCATCGGTCTGCTCAGCATGGGCTTCACACAGCGGCAGATCGAGCGCGAAACCGGCCACCGTCGGGAAACGATTGCCAAGATCGGCCGTGAGGCCGGGCTGCTGCCGCCAAAATGTAGCAGCTCGGACCCAAAAGCGGCCAAGGTGGCCACCGGCTCTCGGCGATCTCGGAGCAGCTGCGAACCCTTCCGCGACGTCATCGAGGCGGAGCTGGAGAAAGGCTGCCACGGCGTTTCGATCTACCAGTATCTGGTCGAGCACTGCGGTTACGACGGTGCCTACAACGCCGTCAAGCGATTCGTCGGCAAACTGCGACCCAACGAACCCAAGGTGAGCTGCCGCTTCGAAACGCCGGCCGGTCAAGAAGCGCAAGTTGACTACGGCGAGGGCGCGCCGACACTGCACCCGCGCACCGGCAAATACCGGCGACCGCGGCTGTTCGTGATGACGCTGGGCATGAGCCGCTACTACTTTCCGAAAACCGTGTGGACGTCGTCCAAGCAGACGTGGTGCGAGCTGCACGAAGATGCCTTTGCCTACTACGGTGGCGTGACGGCGATCGTGCGGCCGGACAATCTGCGCGAAGGCGTTCTCGATCCTGACATCTACGATCCGGAACTCAACCAGTTGTACGCGGCGATGCTCGCGCACTATGGCGCGATTGGTTTTCCTTGCCGGCCGTACGCGCCGGACTTGAAGGGCAAAGTCGAATCCGGTATCCATCACGTGCAGCGAGCGCTCAAGGGCAAGCGGTTCGAGAGCACCGCCGAGCAGAACGAATGGCTGCTACGCTGGAACTCCAACTGGGCGGCCACGCGCATCCACGGCACGACAAAACGACAAGTGCGTGCGATGTTTGAAGAGGAGCGCCCACATCTCTTGCCGTTGCCGCCGACGCGGTTTGAATACTACGAGATCGCTGAGCGACGCGTTCACCTCGACGGCCACATCGAAGTACAGGCGGCTTACTATTCCGTTCCGCCGCGCTACGTTGGAACCAAGGTTGTCGTGCATATTGGCCGACTTTGGCTGCGGATTCTCGACCCTCAAACGCACCAGCTGATTCGAGAGCACGCGGTAACCGGAAGAGGGCAGCGCCGCACGATCGCCGCCGACCTCCCGAAGCAGACGCCGCTCAAGGTACTCGACTTGGTTGCTCGGATCGCTGAATTCGGGCCGCACTGCGGGGCTTTTGCTCGGGCCGTTGAGAACGAGCGCGGCATCCTGGCAGCGCGCACCCTCTTTGGCGTAATCGATCTCATTCGGCGCTACGGGCCGGAAAGCGTCGAACGCGCCTGCGTCTTCGCCGTCGCCGCGGGAACGTGGCGGCTACGGTTTCTTCGCACCTACCTCATGCACCATCGACCGACGTCGCTCACGGCGGAGCATCGCATCATTCCGCTCATCGATACCTACCAGCAGCACTTCACCACCCTTGTACAAGGAGATCCGCATGACCACTGAAGAGCTCGATCGAGCCTTACGGCAGTTGCGACTGGGCGGCATGGCCGATACTGTCAGCGTTCGCGCTCAGCAGGCTCGCGCCGATAATCTCGGCCCGCTCGACTTCTTAAACCTGCTCGTCCACGACGAATTCAGAGCGTCGAAGAGATCGCCTTGTCGAACGGCGCGTCAAGAGCGCGGGCTTCCGAGATCGAAAGACGCTCGACACCTTCGATTGGAAGTTCAACAACTCGATCGATCGCGCGCTAATTTACGAGCTCGCCACCGCACGCTTCGTCGAGCAGCGGCGCGACTGCCTTATTTTAGGAAACCCCGGGAGCGGGAAGTCGCATCTCTCGCAGGGCATCGGCATGGCGGCCATCCTCGCCGGATTCCGTGTGCTCTATCGCGAGGCACACGTGCTCTTCGAAGAGCTCGTGCTCGCAGCAGCGTTGGGCAATCGCCCTCAAGCGATCGCGGCCTACAGCGAGATTCCGTTGCTGATCATCGACGATTTGGGTATGCGCAAACTGCCGATGGCGGCCGCGGAAGATTTGCTCGAGATCGTGATGCGACGCTACGAACGCGCCTCGACGATGATTACGTCGAATCGACCACTTGAGGATTGGCCGAAATTGTTCGGCGATACACCGGCGGTTGCTGCATTTCTCGATCGCTTGATGCACCACAGCCACCTAATCGAGATTCGTGGCAAGAGCTACCGCCTTCACGAATCCAGCGTTGCTGCCAGGGCACGCAAGGTTCAGACACCAACGTAAAGAAGGACCCGACTAAACTTCCTTCTGCGCTAGACGGCACCATTTGGCCGGTTTTGAAGTGGCCATGGGTGGCCGGTTTTCAAGTGGCCACTGAGGGAACCAAGAGGCATAGCCAGCTGGGGGGCTTGTTTCGCTATGCTGCGGCTCCGATCCCGCAGTGGCGCTGCCGGGATAGGAGCCACAGCCGCCAAGACGAGACACCTGCTCGGCTGCCTAGCCTCCTGGCGATCGAAGCCGCAGCAATGCGGCCGGGGCTGGGCGAGACCTCGCCCATCGGACGTTATGGTGGCGCAGCGGCTAGGCGATCCGCGCAGCGGTGCCCGCGCTGCAGCAAAGCCCCGCAAAGCCAGCGCGGCCTTGCATTCGCGAAGCCGTGAAGAGCGGCAGAGGCGCGGGGCTTACTGCGCGCGACTTACGACAACAGGCCCGAGTACTGCCATTATTCTCTCGGGAAAAGAGCGAACGTCGGCTGTCCGCCCGCGGGGTATCTATAGTAGTAGGATGGTGCCTCGAACGGACTTATTAAGGCTTGGTACGATGACAGTCTTTCCGTCGATGAAATATTGAAGCACGAGCCATGCCTGCGCGCCGAGGGGCGTCGCGCCAACCTCGTGGGCGTTTCTTCCGCTGACCTGGAACCGATAGATGAAGTCCTTTTTCCGGAACGGTAAGCCACTGTCAAAAGACCGTCATGCCATTGAAGGCCGCCCTCGACGTGTAACGCTTGCGTCGGCTTTGATGTTTACAAACTGCGATGAGCCGTTCGCAGCTTAGATAAGTGCTGCTTGTTGCCAAACCTTAAGCCAATAAAGAATAAGTCTCCGCTGTCGTCATACGTGACTAATGTCCCGTAAACCATGCCGCTATCGGTAATAAGACTTGGTTTGCCTTCCGCGCCTTTGTATATCTCGACATAACTGGAGGAGCCGGAGATTGCCAGGTTCCCGCTTTTCGGATTGATGGCACAGGCTAAAGGAATAGCATCAGCTTGAAAGTGGCCGATCCGCTGGTTCCCCCCGTGCGCGTACTCATTTTACGCCTCGCGGTTTGAACGCGGTAATGAAAACATTGCCTTTGCTGTCAACGCACTCACCGGCAGCCGAGTTAAAGCCCTTGAGGTCGCCAACCTGCTTGCCGCCAGGATAAGTGTAGACGAGCACGTCTGAGTACGCCGAGACATAAAGCAAGTCTTCACTCTTCGCCTCCGGCAGCATCCACGACTTGCCACGATCGGCGTGCGTTGCGATCGCGGAGGTTTGCGGCATCGCGCCCGGCGCACCGATTGGCGGCTGCGATCCGCCGCAGCCTGGACAGCATTGCCGCAGCAGCGCAGCTGCTTAGGGCGTAGCGACTAAAATCTAAACACTTCACTTACCTTGCTCCCTGACCCGAGAACGGCTCGGCGCTCTCAGAACCTTCGGCACATGTGGTTAGGTGGCCTCGGCTACGGTTCACGACCTCGCGCGATTCGGCGGCCTCATTGTCGCTACGAATCGCTCGTCACGCGCTTGAGCGCAGCTATCAGTTTCGCTCTCGTGCCACTGTACGGCTCTCGCCCAGCCCTTGCGGCATAGATTGTCGCGCGCGATACACCTCGTTCCAACAGTCGTGGGACCGGGCTTTGATCGGAGCATCGGCAGCCATTTGGTTTCCCACTCGTCGCGCTGTGCATCGTAGAACTTCGTGTAAACATTGCTTTCGCTTGAAACACCGCCTTCTTCAACCTGTTCCAACTTATTGGACTCCTTGCCGATAAAGACGAAACCGTCGATCGCGATGTGCCGCCGGCCGAGCAAGCCAATGGTTTGCTTTCGGCACGGCGCACCGCTGGCATCGGCTGCACTTCGCTTCGGGATGGTACTCGTACTCGCGCAGCACGTCGCCATAGCTTTTGACGCGCGCCATGGTCCGTGAGCCATGCAGCGCCGAGTGCTGATCCGATAGCGCTTACCGTCTTTCGAATACTGATCGATCCAGCGCATCGTTTCCCATTTCCGCGGATCGGTCTCGTACGGCGCAATCAGATGGAAGCGCTCCGGATCGGCGCCGATCGGATGGCCGAGCTTGCGCACGTGGCAGCTGAGGATGAGGTTGAACGGCTTGATCTGCTTGTCGTAGCCTTCCCAGCGTTGAGGTTTCAGCGGCTTCATTACCGCGGGGCTGCTGACTTCTCCGCCCCACGGCGACCCGTTTCGCAAAGCGCAGCGGCTTCGTGGGAGGCCTAGCGACCGGCGCACGATCGAAAGCCACGCCTGAGCGATCCAGTCGCGATCCTCGCTTTCCGGATCGGCCGGATTGAGCAGATGCCCCAGGCCGTGCTCGGAGTAGCGGTCCTCGGCGTTATTGACGCCTTCGCGCAACAGCGCCGGTTCGCCATTGCGATCGCGGAGGAAAAGCGTGTATCGCTTGGCGGAAATCGCCAGGCACCACAGTTGGCGCTGCGCCCGGTCTTCGGATCGAAGTTGTCGTCTTCGATTTCAGGACCGAGCCTTGAGGTCGTAGGGGTTCAGCGCTTCGAAGCGCTTTGCGATCGCATCGACTTGCGGCCACGATAGCGCCTTACTCGCGGGCTTGCCGCCCTTGGCGATGTGCGCCGCCTTCGCACTCGATCAGGCCGCCGCGCTGCGTGGCCACGATCGCCATGGAATCCGTATCTTCCATCGCGTACGTGCCGCCGAGATCAGTCACGCAGCGCTCCAGCAGCGCTAGCATCAGCCGTGCCGCCGCCGTAATCAGCGAGGCCAACGGCGGGAAGCAATACTCGCCAGGCCGCTCCGGGTTGCGCACTTTGCAGGCGAACGGATCGAGGTCGATGCCGTAGCACGTCACCGGCACTGTTTTTTTCAGCGCTTCTTCCGCGGCGCATTTCGGCAAAGATGCCGTAGCTCGTTGCGTTGGCCAACACCTTGAGCGCCTTATCGATCCGTCTTCCCGCTCTTCGGTCTGATAGCGCTTGCGTTGTTCGCTGGATGCTTACGCCTTCGATGAGCGGTGCGAAAGAGTTCTTGGATAGCAGGGGGCTGATCTTTGACGGTGCCGCGCTAGCGTGATCTTGCCGCAGGCCGGGATAGCCTCTTTCCGCGGGCCTCGATCCTTGAAAGCGTCTATGATCGTGGGAAGCGGCCGGTAAGCAACACCGAGGCCGCGAGATCGGGCAGGGCGTACCATAGACCTTCGTTTGGGTGTCCGGACTCGTCGCGTAGACGTGATTGAGACCGACCTGGTAGTCGTTGCTTTCCAGGCTGTACTGGCACGCGTCGGGAGAATGTCTCCTTCCGGTATCACCCGTGCGAACGCGGGAAGTCCGGTCCAGGTCTCGGGATCGAACAGTGTTTCCGGGATAATCGTGCGGAGAAAATCGACCGTCTCCGAGACGTTTCCAGGGACGAATGAAGACTTCTTCGGCGATTAAGTACCGCCAGAGACCCATCAGCGAGTTGACG